>NZ_FTNM01000002.1 GCF_900156415.1 Pontibacter lucknowensis
GGCAACGCCGCCGCAAGACTTGCCGGCCTAAACTCCATTTATGCCTTTGGCTCTTCTGCAGGCATTCCCTTTTTTATAGCCTGTGATTCCTCCCCACCGGTAAAGCCTGAAAGCTTCGCCATTTTAAAATTTGAAAATAATCCCAATGACGGATTTAACGGTTTGTACATAGTATGGGCAAGGCGTAGCCACAGCCTAAACTATGAACTGTGTTGTACTTTGTCTTTTTTTCTTCTTAGACCTGTGAAGACCGAAAGAACTAAAAGCAAGGCTAAAGCTAATGCTATCCCGAGTAACCAATTCTTTGTATTGCTTAGCTCTTCTGTAGCATTGTTCAATTCATTTAATTTTGCTTTTGCAACTTCTAATTCTCTTTCAGCCATACTCACTGTAGGGTTTACAACAGGGTTTTCTAGTCCATAAACATTAGAGAGTCTTTTCAATTCTTCTATTTCATTATCATTAACTTCTTCTAATGGGGCTGTTCTGGAGCATATATGAGCTGAGAGTTTACCATTATCATAGTTGGCATAAATGAGATACTTTTTACCAACTTCAAATGTATAGTCACAAGATCCATGGCTAATCTTTTCAAAAGTCCGTAATTTATACTTTGGATGGTAGTTACCTTTAAGGGGCTCAATCACCTTAATTGTGTAATAAGTATAGTTCAGTCCACTTGCTAAGTAGAGCTTATCAGATGATGATTCTAGAACTTCGCCAACAAAGACCTGATAAGCTCCTTTCCGATTCTCTTCTATGTTGTTTGAAGGTAGAGCACAGTCGCATGCATATGATTTGCTGGCAAACAGCAAACATATTATGGATATGGAGATAATTTTATTCATTTAAGATGTAGTACAACTATAGTATAAACGGAAGTCTATTCCATTTATCCGCCTTATATGCGAAGGTGATTTTATCTGCTTATACAGACTAACTTCTGTGCACCATTACATAATCACTTTCATAGCGCTTTACTAATATAGTGATTTTACAGAAACCCGACAACTGATTCACTATTTTCCCAACATAAGGCTAACCGTAGAAGAAAAGCTTGTGTAAATCACTCCATTACGGTGAAATAGTAGGTTTTTTCAAGGTGTATAAAGCAAGTTATCACACCATGAAACGACTCTGTGTTATGCGCAGCTAATGTATGAAAAGCCTATAAGCGTTTATATACGCAACTAAACGTTTCAAAAAACGGATGTTTCCACTGGCATAGTTGGACTTGGTCAGTATTCGTCTGACAGTCTGCTCCTGAAAGCACTGCTATACCTATCGCACTATCTTTAAATTCCGGCTCCGTCTAAGCAAGGTATAAAATTGCTCACGGTGTTTCCGAAAGGCATAAGTTGACAGGAGTGCAGCCCCAGATCCGAGCAGCATGGAACCGAGTACATCGCTAGGGTAGTGCACGCCCAGCGCCAGCCTGGAATAGGCGACGAGCAAGGCCCAGGTCAGCATGAGGCCGCGCAGAACAGGACTGCGGAACATCAGCACAAGCACGACGGCCGCCGTAAAGGCAAAAGCTGTGTGCCCGGAAGGGAAGGAGGGGCTGCTGGCCTCTGCAATCTGCTCAATGGTATCGTGGGTTATAAAGGGGCGGGGACGATCAACGGTATATTTCAGCAAGCCAATAAACAGAATATTCAGCCCCATGGCAAATACATACTGGTAGGCTTTCAGCTTGAGCGAAGCCATCCTTCTAAAATGCCCCGCCAGGTATAGGCAAAGCGGAACCAGGGCTCCAAGTCCATAGGCGGTAACAGTAAGGGTGAGCAGCAGGAAGTCCAGGTCAGTTGCCCGACTGCCATTGAGTAGTTGTAACGTGGCCAGATCCAGGTTGGCGAAGGCTTCGAAGAGGGTAGTCGTGAGTATGAGCAATAGTGCCAGATGCGGAAGCAGAAACATGGGTAAGCTTTAATATTTTCAGGTTCTGATTCCTATACGAGGCTTTTCAGATTTCATTGTCCGAAACGCAGCATAAAAGTAGTGCCTTCTCCCGGAGCAGATTGCACTTGTATCGTTCCGCGGTGCAATAGCACGATCTGCTTACAAAGGCTCAGTCCGATGCCACTGCCTTGCTTGCGTGTGCTAAAGAAAGGAATAAAGATCTTCTCCTGCACTTCCTGTGACATGCCGGTGCCGTTGTCCATGACCTTGATCACCGTTTTCTCATCAGGTGAGCTATAGGCTGCAAGGGTAATCTTGGGAGCTTCCACAGTTTTTACTGCTTCCATGGCATTGACCAGCAGGTTGATCAGCACCTGGTCCAGCAGGGTAGGGTCGGCGTGCAGCGCTATGTAGGGATTAGCCAGGTTAGTCTCCAACTGAATCCCCTTTTGCGCCAGGGTCGGGAGCATCAAACGCTGCAGGTTGGAGAAGAGGTCTTTCACGTATACCGTGTCCAGGTTCAGCTTTGTGATCTTGTTCAGGTTGCGGTAGGTTTCGGCAAAGCGCAGTAAACCCTCGCTTCGCTGCTTGATCGTGCTAATGCCTATTTCCAGGTCCTCCAGGTCATCTGCAGTTATACCTGTGGACTGGGTTTCCTGGAGGCGGTTTTTGAGGGTGTCTGCCAGGGAGGAGATAGGGGCTACGGAGTTCATGATCTCATGTGTGAGCACGTTCAGCAACTTTTGCCATGCCTGCGATTCTGTCTCATCCAGGGCTTCATTCACGTTCTGAAAGGCAACCAGCTTATACCTGTTTCCTTCGTTCTGCAACGCGGTGGCGGAGAGCAGGACTTTAGTCGTGTTCTTCTCAAAATGGGAGGTATGCGCCGTTGCGATGCGGGTATGGCCAGGCTCCAGGTCCAATATGGATTCGTACAAGGCCTCGTCCCGCTTCGACAGGTAATGGATTGTTTTCATGAAGGGCACATGCAGCAACTTCCGGAGCGATTCGTTCATGAGCACCACTTCCCCGTTATCCATGTTATAAGACAAAATGCCGGTATCCACCAGCTCCATCACCTTCTGCAGATTATGATACTGGGTTTCCTTTTCGAGCGTAATGGTCTTGAAAGTGGAGTTGATCTCGTTGAAGCCCTTGCGAAGTGGCTGCAGCTGGGTGTAAGCATGTTGTTCATCAAAGTGCCGGGAGAAATCGCGGTAGTGCACAGATTCTATAAATTGATTGAACTCCGTCTGGGTCTTGCGCAGAAAGCGAAGCAGATCCACCACCTGAAGAATAAATACCGGCAGCCAAAATACCAGCGCCTCTGACCAGCCTTTAACGATGATAAAAGCCGGGACGCTCAGCGTCAGGAGCAATAGCATGACCCGGGCAATCAGCGCCCATTCCAGATTCTTAAAGCCCATACTTGTTCATGCGCCGGTAGAGCGCCGTTCTGGTGATGCCGAGTTCTTTGGCGGTTCGGGTCAGGTTGCCATTGTGCAGCTGCAGCACTTTGTTGATCGTCAGTTTCTCAAGTTCCTCCAGGTTCGTACCGTGCTCTAAGGCTTCGCCGGCGGGTGCCGCCTCTATGGGCGAGAATAGGATATCATCTGCATCCAGGAGGGCCCCATCGGCCATAATCACCGCTCTTTCAATGGCATACTGCAGTTCCCGCACATTGCCGGGGAAGTGATAGTGCAGCAGTTTATCCTGCGCCGCCTTACTGAGTTCTGGTACCGGTTTCATGTATTTGTGCGCGTATACCTGCGCAAAGTGCGTGGCCAGCAGCACAATGTCTTTTCCTCTTTTGCGAAGTGGCGGTATCAGAATCTCCACGGTGTTGATGCGGTAAATAAGGTCCTTGCGGAAGCGTGACTCGTTTGCCAGTTCGCTCAGCGGTACGTTGGTCGCGCAGAGCAGGCGCACGTCGATGTTCACCGGTTCATTTGCGCCCACCCGGATCACCTGGCGGTTTTGCAGCACACTCAGCAACTTAGACTGTTGGTGCAGCGAGATGTTACCTATTTCATCCAGGAAGATGGTACCGCCCTGTGCGGCTTCAAAACGTCCGGCGCGGTCCTCACGGGCGTCGGTAAAAGCGCCCTTTTTGTGACCGAACAACTCACTCTCGAAGAGCGAATCGGTCAGTGCACCCACGTCTACTTTCACAAAGGGTTTGGCAGCCCGCAGCGACTGTTCATGAATGGCTTTAGCCACCAGCTCCTTACCGGTTCCGTTCTCACCCAGTATCAGGATGTTGGCGTCGGTGGGGGCTATTTTCTTTATTTTGAGCTTAATGTCCTGCATGACATCCGACTCGCCAAGCAGTTCAAAGTCGCTGGAAGGAATGTTTGCACCTGAGGCCGTTGTTTTGCCGCCGTTTACCCTTTGGCTTACCGCATTGGTAATCGTGCCGAGCAGTTTCTCGTTGTGCCAGGGCTTTACTAC
The DNA here is from genome assembly GCF_900156415.1 of Pontibacter lucknowensis. Lineage (GTDB taxonomy): Bacteria > Bacteroidota > Bacteroidia > Cytophagales > Hymenobacteraceae > Pontibacter > Pontibacter lucknowensis. The sequence continues at coordinate 4,351 of NZ_FTNM01000002.1, forward strand.
AAAATCGAAGGCACCTTCTTTCAGGGACCTGATGGCCAGATCAATATCGCCATAGGCCGTGATCATGATGACAGCCACTTCCGGCCGCAACTCCTTTATTTTCTGTAGCCAGTATAAACCCTCGTTGCCGGTATGGATGGCACTCTTGAAGTTCATGTCGAGCAGAATAGCATCGAAGCTGTACTGCTTCAGCAAAATGGGGAGCTGTTCGGGGTTCTTTTCCGTCACAATTTCTTTCACCTGTGGCCGGAGCATCAGACGGACAGCCGTGAGCACGTCGGCATCATCATCAACAATCAGTATGGAGGCCTTCTTTAACAGCATAAGCAGGTATGATATAGTACCTAAATAAACTATAATTATGCCATTAATACAACTCGCTGATTACGAAGCTAAAACAGACTTTTCTGTAAAAAAAGGCGTGCGAAATCGCACACCAGCTGCGCGAAAATGTACGCAATCAAGTTGGTATTATTGGGTAAGTTGTTGGTAATCAATAATATAAATTTATGGCATTTGCTCTGTATCAAATGCAGCAGACAGGCTGTTCTTTTCTAAAGATCGGAATTGCCGGAGTCATTCTATATCGCATCATCCACTAAATTGAGCGTCATGTTCAGAAACTACGTCAAAACCGCTTACCGAAACCTGCTTCGGCACAAAGGCTTTTCCTTCATCAACATCGCTGGTCTGGCCCTGGGCATTACAGCCTGCCTGCTGATTGGCCTGTTTGTGTACGACGAGTTGCAGTACGACAAGTTCCTGCCGGAAGGCGAACAGGTATACCGGGTGTATAACGATAAGTCAGCCAAAGAAGCTGGCGAAATGGTGGCACCAGTGCCGCCTACATTTGCCACTACGCTGGAGCAGGATTTCCCGGAGGTGGAGCAGGCGGTGCGGATTCTCATGCAGCAATTCGATGCCAATAACCTGGTGGAGGCAGGAGAGAGGCGGATCTATGAGAAAGGCCGCTTTTTCGTCGATCCCGGTTTTTTTGACATCTTCCAGCTGTCATTTGTATACGGCTCACCCGATAAAGCGCTGGCAGATCCTTCTTCCATCGTGATCTCAGATGAATTTTCGCAGCGGGTGTTTGGGGACATCAACCCTGTAGGGAAGCAGGTATCCGTAAACAAGCAGCCTTACATTGTACGGGGTGTGTTCAGCACCGAGGAGCGCTTTCACCTGCCTGTAAACTTCATACATTCGATGGAAACCGCCGAACTGCCGGCAGAGCGTATGAAGAGCTGGAACTGGCAACAGTTCTATACTTATGTTAAGCTGAAGGATGGCGGCAACCCGCAGTTCCTGCAGTCCAAGTTCAGGGAGATCGTGGCAAAGCAGCGCAATCCTGATACCAATGAGCCTTATGATTACAAACCGGTGCTGCAGCCGCTCGATGAGGTATACCTGCATTCAGCCAGTTTTAAGCACGACCAGGCTATCCGTGGTAACATTACCTATGTCAAGGCGCTGAGTATCATTGCAGTGTTCATCCTATTGATTGCCTGTTTCAACTTCGTAAACCTGGCCACGGCCAAATCAATGCAGCGGGCAAAAGAGGTGGGTGTGCGTAAGTCCATTGGTGCCAGCCGCGGGCAGCTCGTAATGCAATTTCTGGGCGAAACCCTGCTACTCACCCTTATTAGTGTGATCTTCTCGGCAGCGCTTACTTCCCTGCTGCTACCTTCGCTCAATGCCTTTACGGGCAAAGAAATGAGCTTCAACGTCTTCACAAATCCGGAACTACTGCTGCTTTTGCTCGGTCTGACCCTGGTGGTCGGTTTGCTGGCAGGCTTTTACCCGGCCCTTGTGCTCTCTGGTTTCCAGCCTGTTAAGGTGCTGAAAAGTGCCGTGGTGGTTGATAGCAAGGTTGGCCGGATACAGTGGCTGCGCCACGGACTGATTGTGGTGCAGTTCGCCCTCTCTATTTTCCTCATCATCTGTGCCTTCATCGTTTACCAGCAGGTGTCTTATCTGCATAACAAGGATTTGGGCTTTGACAGGGAGCAGATCATGTTCTTCCAAATGCGGGGTGAGCATATGTTCGATAATTATGAGACCTTCAAAAATGAGCTGCGAAATGTTCCTGGGATTAAGAATGTGTCTATTGGCTACGGCTTTCCGGGTGATGCCACGGCAGGGGACGGCATCATTGTGCCCAGAAACGGGGAGCGGGTGCACCACGGTGTGACGCATCTGATGGTCGACTATGACTACATCAATACCCTGAACGTGCAGGTGGTGGCCGGAAGGCCTTTCTCCAAAGCACATAGAACCGATGCCGACCATGCCTTCATGATCAATGAAACAGCAGTGCGGGAACTAGGCTATGGCTCACCAGAGCAAGCGCTGGGGCAGACCCTGCGCTGGAATGTATGGAACAACGCTGATAAGGACACCCTGAAGGAAGGCAAAATCATCGGTGTGGTAAAAGACTTCCATTTCAAGAGCCTCTACGATAAGGTTGACCCTACGGTACTGCAGATCTTCCCGGGCGCCAATTGGAAAGTGGCTGTGAAAGTAGATGCGCAGCATATTGCAGGTGCCATAGAGCAGGTAGAGAAAGTATGGAATAAATTTGCGCCTGACTACCCGATCGAGTACATTTTTATGGACGAGAACTTCGAAAAGATGTACAAGGCCGAAGACAAACTCAAAACCCTGCTCTGGATCTTTACAGGTATAGCCATATTTGTGGCCTGTCTGGGGCTGCTCGGACTGGCTGCCTACGCTGCTGAGCGCAGGAAAAAGGAGATCGGTATACGCAAGGTGCTGGGTGCTGACAACAGTGCCATTGTCGCCCTGCTCTCCAAAGAGTTTCTGGCCCTGATTGTCGTGTCGGCTCTCATCGCCTTCCCGCTAGCCTGGTATGCCATGCGGACCTGGCTACAGGATTTTGCCTATCGCATCGATATGCCTGTATGGGCCTTCCTGCTGGCAGGTATAGCAGCCGCTGCGGTAGCGCTTATTACCATCAGCTACCAGGCACTGAAAGCTGCCATGGCCAACCCTGTGCGTAACCTACGCTTTGATTAACCTGAAGCGCTGCTTATACCTGAAATAAGGAACAGGAAATTCTGTAACCTTCCTCAAAACCAAAGTTTCCTTTTATTTAAATCACCCGGAGGCTTCTCAGCCCTTAGCAGCTTCCGAAAATAAAACTGGAAAGACCTGTAAGGTTTCTGAGACTCGGTCGTCTCCTTTGAGAGGGGACGCAGCAGGGTGTAAGATTAAATTGGTGCCGGATGCAACTGTGCACAGAAAGATGTGTCTTTAGCTTGTACCCCACGCATACGAAGGCGAATACATAAAATCATAACTCTATTATCTATGAAAAAAAGTGTACTTTTTTTGATGGGATTGCTATGCCTTTTCCTTTCCGTTTCAGGTGCCGCGCGGGCGCAGGAAGCAGGTAAAATCACCGGCACGCTTTCGGACTCTCTTACTGGCAAGCCCATTGAGTACGCAACGGTCGCCTTGCTGCAGCCAGGTTCCACACAGGCACTTCAGAGTTCCCTCACCGATGCAACAGGCCGTTTCTCCTTTACGGGTGTGCCTGTGGGGAATTACCAGCTAGCCATCAGCTTCCTGGGCTATCAGAAGAGGTTCATCAGCCAGATAGCAGTTACAGCAGCAAAACCAGAGGTAACTGCAGGTAATATCAAACTAGTGCCCACCGCGACCCAGCTCAAAGAAGTGACAGTGGAGGCGCTTCGGCCTACGATCACGCAGGAGGCTGACCGCATGGTAGTGAGCATTGAAGGTACGGCATTGGCGGCAGGCCGAACAGCTTATGATGTGCTGGCTACTTCTCCCGGGGTATACATCGATCAGGAAGGCAACATTCAGCTGAACGGACGTGCGGGCGTAACCATAATGCTCGACGGAAAGCTGACCTACCTTTCTGCCCGTGACCTGCGCTCCCTGCTCGAAGGTATGTCCGCCGAGAACATCCGCAACATCGAGATCATCACAAACCCATCAGCGAAGTATGATGCGGAGGGTTCATCAGGTATACTGAACATCAACCTGAAAAAGAATACGGTACAAGGTTTGAATGGCAGTGTGTATGCTGGTGGAAACTACAACTTTAAGCAATACGGCTACAGCACAGGAGCCAGCGTTAATTACAAGACCGGACCGTGGAGTTCTTTCCTGAACCTGGATATGGCGCGGCGCGTCGGAGGACGCGATGCCACCTTCACCCGTGTGTTCAGAGGCGATGAATCCTCTACCTACTTCGACCAGGTGGCAGATGGTAACTTTAAAGTGGAGGGTCCGCCAGCTGTACGCCTGGGAACAGACTACAGCTTTAATGACCGGCACAGTGTGGGCGTCATGGGGTACTATGCCACCAACCAGTTGCATGCTGATTTCCTGACAGAGACTTACATTGGCCCTTCGCCTGATCAGCCAACCCAGTTTATAGATGCGGACAATTTCAACCAGAACCGCTTTTCTAACAGAACGGCCAATCTGCATTACATGGGCAAGTATGATACCCTGGGTACTACCCTCACCGCCGATCTGGACTTCGTAAAGATCAGGAACAGGGGAGATGCCAACTTCTACAACTACTTCTACGACCTTACCGAACCAGGTGCCGTCACACAGGATTTTCTGTATACCAATACCCCGAATGAGTTCGATATCTATGCTGCCAAAGTAGATTTCACGAAACCACTGGCACAAGGCCGCAGGCTGGAAATAGGAGCAAAAGCCAGCCGGGTGATATCTGATGCCGACTCCCGATTTTACTTTAACAACAGCGAAGTGCCGGTGCTGGACACCAGGCGTACAAACCATTTTGTGTACGACGAGAACATTTATGCCGCCTATGTGAATTTCAACACCAAACTCACTGAGCGGTTTAGCCTGCAGTCAGGTTTGCGGGCAGAGCAGACCCAATCGAAAGGTGAGTTGCTGACCACGGGGGATGTAACGAAGCGGAGCTATCTCAACCTGTTCCCGAGCTTGTTTCTGCAGCAGAAGGTGAGCGAAGACTACCAGATCAACTATAACTACAGCCGCCGCCTGCAGCGCCCGAATTACGGACAGCTCAATCCCTTTTTTGCCTACCGCGACCCTTATACCTATTGGCTCGGAAATCCAGACCTTAAGCCGCAGTATACCAACGCGTTCAGCATCTCTCAGGTGTTTAAAAAGGCTTACAACCTGACCCTGAGCTATCAGCACACGCAGGATGTTATTGTAGAGCTGGTAGCTATTGATCCGGAAACGGCCACCACCGTGTATTATATCGGCAACGCAGACGACTCCAGAAACCTGAGCCTGACAGCCAATATACCCTACAGCATCATGAAAAACTGGGAATCGAACAATACATTGATCGTGGCCTATAATGAGTACAATGTTGCGATTGACAATGGACAGACTGTGAACGACCAGGTGTTCTACATGCTGCAGTCTAACCATACCATTTTGTTACCCAAAAAAGTAAAGCTGGAGTTGAACGGGGTATACCAGGGCCCCAGTGTCTACGCGCTCTACCGTGCCGATGCGCGTTGGTGGTTAAATGTGGGTGTCAAGAAAAGCTTTATGGATGATAAACTGGACCTGAGCATCAATGCCAACGATATTTTCGGAACGCAGCACCTGATCATTGGAGCTACGCTGGGCGAGGGCAATGTGAGTGACTGGGATCAATATTTCAGACAGCGTAACATCGGGTTTACCCTGCGTTACAAGTTTAGCAGAGGCGCTAAAGTAGAAGAGCGCCGCCGCAACAACCTGGAGGAACTGAACCGCACCGGCGGTTGATCGAATTAATGCTTGTTTGTAAAGGTGAGAAGCATGGGGCTTTCAACCCTGAACGGTAACATCTACCTCATAAAGGCCTCCAACTAAGCAGCGGCGTCAGGTATAGCTTTTCTGATATTTTCCCATCTATTCGGCTCCTGTTGCCGTAAGCAAAAGAAAAAAGGAAAACTATGAAGACCAATACATCAAAAACCTCTAATCCCTTGAATTACCTGATGGAAAATCCGGGTGATATCATGAACATAGTGAAAAACCCGGGTAAGTACGGCCTGGACACTTTCAACGGTCTGGACAATAAACAGAAGCAGTATGTACTTTTTGCTTTAGGCGCAGGCTTGATCGGTTATGGTATTTACCTGGGTATGAATAAAAAGTAAGTGTTTGGACATCAACCTTCTATGCCGGCTTGCGTACAATTAGGTATAGACATTATGTTATCGTTCAGACAGGCGTAAACCTGAATTAAAGCTTGTAGAAGCTTTTGGAAGAATTGCTTCCATGTTTGACGGAACATGAAAAGGAAAAACCTGTTTCAAGTATTTCTTGAAACAGGTTTTTCTGTTTTATACCTGAGGTAAGGCAGGCTATTTCTTTTTCTTGCCTGGGCCTTTGCGGGACTGCCGGAGTTTATGCTGCTCTTCTTTCAGTGCCTTGAACTCTTCGTTTGGAAGCGTGACCGTATACTCTACCGATGACAGGAAATGCTCCTGTTCCTCTTCGTCGTACATCATCAGCACCGACAGGAATTTGTTTTCGTTCAGTACATAGTCATCACCCTCTCTGTCATACACATCAAAATCGTACTCGCCTTCCTGCAGGTACTTTACTGGCTTAAGAGCCAACTGGTCGCCGGTTATCACAATCGGTTCTTCCAGCTCCACTTCCAGGTTAAAGGGCTGGTAATACTTGCCATCCTTCTTGTAAGTGACATATTCGATCTTGTCCACCTCGATGAGGATGCCTGCATTGCGGTCGTCGCGCTTGTTTTTAATATTGAGAATGTTGCCCGTCAGTTTCATGCTGCAAAATTACGCTTATAATTGAAACAAGCCCTAACTTTACCTTTCCTTAAAATGTGAGTCTACCGGGCAGGTATAGGATTAACCTATTTAACCAGCCGGGCAGACATAATTGACCAATAGTACATGTCTACTGCCGATACAAACGATTTTTTTATAGAGCAACGCAGTAGCGCTGAGATCAAGTCAGAGCTGCTGAACGAGTTTTTCAAGTCCTGGTGCAGTGCCCAGTTGCAGGGGCAGCGCTACAAGTCCAATCCGGTACTGGCCTTTATTGACCTGTACGCCGGAGACGGAAAGCCGGAAGACGGCAAGCCCGCCACGCCTGTGCGGGTGCTCAACAGCATTTTCGGGGCCACTGACAAGTATAACCTGAACAAAGTGGTGCGCACTTTTTTCAATGACGAGAAAAAGACCGTCACTGCACGCCTAAAGGAAAATCTACAGCAATTGCCCTACTACGAAGAGTTGCAGCACAAGCCGGTGTTGCTGCATGAGGAAGCCAGCCTGGCCTCACTTGCCAAGCTCCTGGGTAACGACGTACCCACGTTGCTATACCTCGATCCATTCGGTTATGAGTTTTCGCAACAGCTGCTCTTGCAGTCGGTGCGCCGCTGGGGGCTGGACCTGTTCATGCTCTTCACACCCGCCAAGCTAAGGGCTGCTGTGCAGGGAGCCACCGATGACAGCATCATGGCGGATGTGTTTGGAAAAGAGCGCCTGCAGAGGATCCGCGAGTTTTGTGACCGCTACCAGGATGCTGGCCAGCGCGAAGACTTTATGGTCGATCAATTCGAGGACGTGTTCCGGGAGAAGGGTTACAAAACCTTCCGCTTCAAGATTAGTCTGCCCAAAAAGAACCAGACAAGTCATTACCTGTTTTTTGTTTCCAAGAACGATGCGCCTTATATGAAAATGAAGGAGCTGATGCTCATGTACAGCGACTACCAGGAAGATGGCGTGCCGCTGTTTGGAGCCAATATCAAGCACCAGTTGTCGCTGTTTCAGGAGCAGTATCGCTACTCGATCAAGAACCTGATCGCTGACCTGGCTGAGAAGCGAAGCTATTACCACAACCTGCCCATCGACAGTATTTACCGCCACCACAACATCGGCACGAATTACATCCGGGGTAATTACAAAGAAGCCTTTGAAGCACTCAAAGCGGCAGGTGTAGTGGAGGCGATCAACCCGGTGTCGAGACAGCCCATGCGGAAGGTGTCGTTTACTTCGATCATCGGGTATAAGTAAAGAGGTTAGAATTCTATCTAGCTGCAAAAAAAAATATTCCCTTAACTTATCAATATGCAAAACCCTAAACTCTTCATGCTGATGCTGGGCTGTCGTCCGGCAGGGCGCAACACGGAGCAGCACGACATGTTCTTTGCCATTGGCGAGCAGGTGAAGGACTTGGTGCCTGCTATCAAGGCTTTCTGGACGGAGGCGAAAGGTAATATCCACATCGATGCCTGGCGTGAAGTGACGCAGGTAAACGGCTACCAGGTAGAGGTGGTGCCGAAAGCAGCTATACCTGCAGCGGAGGGCTCCGACAAACTATTTTTCCTGAACTTGGGTGGCTACAAGCCAGGAGAGTTCGACGAGTTTCACTACAAAATGCTGGCTGTTGCACCCGATCAGGCGGGAGCTGTGAAACAGGCCAAACAAACAGCTTTTTACAAGCACACGGGCTTTAAAGGCGCTGCGTCACATATTGATGATAAGTTTGGCGTAGACGTAGACGAGGTGTATCAAGTGAAAGACATCCTGACTCCTGAAGACAAAGAAAGGTATAGCCTGATGATCACCCCGAATGCGACAGAGCCGGAAGATGATATGCACCTGGGTTATTTCCAACTGCACAAGCTCTAGCAGCAGTCCGGTATAGCCGGTGAGCGCTGTATGTCCTGCTATGGCGCACTGCAAATCCCGCTTGTTAACAGCCCCGATTAAACATGCTTTGCGCTGCTGCGTTATGAGAGAGATAATCTAACTCAAAATAATGAAGCTATGAACAGAGATTTTGATCGTAACGATAACCGACGCAAAAACCACTACGCTGATTTCGACCAGTACGGCAACCCGCGAACCGGCAATACCAACAGCCTGTCCAGACGCGACCCGGAAGGAAGTAGCCGCGACCACGAAAGCGAACACCGTGGCTATGACAACCGGGACAGCCGCAGCCGCATGTCGTCCGACGCACGTGCCTACGGCGACTTCAGCGGGGGCACACGTTACGGCGAAGGTGGCAGCACCTACGGCGGCGGCTCGGCTTACGGCGATTCCTACTACGGCATGTCAGGACATGAAGGACCACGCTATCGCAATGCCGGCAGAAGCCGCTCCGGAGACGAACGGCATGGTTTTGATGACCGTGACCGGGATGACTACAGTCGCCAGAACTACGGCCGCTCAGGGGGCAACAACTACAGTGGCCGCATGAGCGACGACAGCGACTCTGGATACCGTGGCACAGGTTACATCTACGGCAGCCGGCCCGGCCCTGGCTCCACTTACAGTGACCGTGACGATAGAGGCTATGACCGGGGCTACCGCGACTTTGGCAGCACGGGCTATGGCTCTACCGGCTACAACAACCGTGACGAAGACCGCATGCGCAGCATCTCCGGAAACTACGGAAATGAAGCTCGTAGAAACAGCGATTCAGATGACAATCGCCGCTACAACAGGGGAGGGCATGACTGGAACTTCGATAGGAGAGACCGAAACTACCGTGACTGGAACGACTAAGTCTGTTAGCCTCAGGGTATAAACAGGTCCTACATATTGAGCAGCCGCTTTTCCTGAGAGAGAAGCGGCTGCTTTATTTTGTAGATTATTGGGGATAGCCACCGAAATTGCGTATTTTTTGGCTATGAAACGTCCGATTACAAAAGTCGCCCTGCTGCTGTCCCTTACACTGGCGCACACCCTGGCCCTGGCCCAGACCACTACCGCGAAACTGACAACCGCCTTCCAGAAGTTTGAAGCCGACCCACAAATGCAAAACGGCATCGCTTCGCTCTACGTCATCGATGCCAAAACAGGCCAGGTTGTGTTCGACCGCAACAGCAGGTTAGGACTCGCTCCGGCCTCCACCATGAAGATCATCACCAGCATCAGCGCTTACGAACTGCTGGGCAAAGACTACCGCTACGAAACGAAATTTGCCCTGCGCAAAACGGGCGATAACGCTTCGCTGCTGATACAACCAAGCGGCGACCCGACCTTCGGGAGCTGGCGCTGGTCCCTGACAAAGGAGGGCAATGTGCTGAAAGGAATTACTCAGGCCCTGCAGCGCACAGGTATAAAATCGGTGGGAGAGGTAGTGGTGAGCAATGAAGGCTGGAACGAAGAAACCGTGCCCGATGGCTGGATGTGGCAGGATATTGCCAACTATTACGGTGCCGGTCCTGCCAAGCTCAACTGGCGCGAGAATCAGTATGATGTCATCCTGAGATCAGGAAAGCAGATCGGCGACCCGGTGTTGATTGTGAAGACGGTGCCAAATCTCAACGGCTATACCTTGCGCTCCGAACTGACCTCTGCCGCAGCAGGAACAGGCGACAATGCCTATATCTATTTTCCGGTAGGTACCAGTGCGGCTGCCATCCGGGGAACTATACCTGTCAACGAAAGCAGCTTTAAAATATCCGGCGCACTGCCCTCCGGTGCCAATCAGTTTGTGAGCATGCTTTCTGATACGCTCCGGACGCTAGGCATCAGCATGCCACACGAGGCCTTACTGCAGCACAAGGGCTCTCCACAGCAGGGCTTTACCTTGTTTCATACCGTCACTTCGCCGCCTATGGACAGTGTGGTGTATTGGTTTAACCGCAAGAGTGTGAACCTGTATGGTGAGGCGCTCGTGAAGACCATTGCCTATAATAGCGCCGGCACCAGCGACACCCGCAAAGGACTGGAACAGATCAGGCAGCACTGGAAGACGCAGGGTATAGCTGAAACCGAACTGGCCATGGTGGACGGCTCGGGCCTGTCGCCTCTCAATCGCGTGACCACCCATGCACAGGTACGCCTGCTGCAGCATGCCCGCCAACAAAACTGGTACCCTGGTTTCTATGCCTCATTGCCACAGTTCAATGGCATGAAAATGAAAAGCGGTACTATTCGTGGTGCGAAAGGCTTTACCGGTTATCACAAAGCGAAAGACGGACGGGAGTATGTTTTTGCTTTCGTGGTGAACAACTACAACGGCTCCGCCTCAGCGCTGGTCAAAAAGATGTACCACGTGCTGGATGAATTGAAGTAATTAAGTCTGGTTGAAACACCTGAAAAGCAAAAGCCCCGGCACCTAGTGCCAGGGCTTTTGCTTTGTGACCATTTGGTCCATTTTTTATTTAAAACTAGTGCTTTTCGTTTCCAAGGCCTTCGTTGCTCTTGTGCCCTTTCAGGGTGCTGGCGTTCGGCTGGTTGTTGCGGAACTCCTTGTCGGTGCTGTCAGCGCCACGGCTGGTGGTGGTAGGGTTGGCATTAGAGCCTTGCGGGCTGTTTTGCTCGTTCGGGTTGTCTTTGCCATGTTTGGCACCACCACTGCTGCCTTCGCGGCTGGGCTTGTTTTCACCGCGGGTATTGTCCGCTCCGCCTGCCACAGGACCTGTCTGTTTGCCTTTGCCCAATCCGCTTACGCCTTCGCCTTTTCTTGAATTCGGGTCTTCTGAAATATTTCTATTGTTGTCGCTCATGGTTTGTTTTCTTTTAGATAGAACATATAAATCGACCGAGCGCCTGGGCTTCGGTCACTTAGTTGTACGAACCAGCCCCCTGAAAAGGTTGAGCAGGATACCTGTTATAGCCATGAAGCAACTCACCGGCAGGCAGGTATATTTCAACATTAAGCCCCAAAACACGTTAGCTCTTTTTGTAAGTGCTTGTTTAACAGCTTGCTAAGAAAAGCAGGTGTAAATCTCAATAACTATGGAAAGATTTCTAGGACCTTACAGCCCGCAACTGTATGCCATACTGCGCATTGTTTCAGGTCTGATGTTTGCCATGCACGGCACTCAAAAGCTCTTTGGCTGGCCCGGAGACGGCAGTACAGTGGAGCTGGCTTCGATGATGGGGGTAGCCGGAATAGTCGAACTGGTTGCCGGGCTCATGATCGCGTTTGGTTTCCTGACAGGCTGGGCTGCCTTTATTGCCAGTGGTCAGATGGCGGTGGCCTTCTTCACGGCTCACCTACCCGAAGGCTGGAATCCGTTGCTCAACAACGGCGAAAAAGCCGTGCTTTACTGCTTTCTGTTTCTGTACATGGCTGCCCGTGGCTCGGGTATCTGGAGCATCGACGCTGCCATGGGAAGAGGTACGAGGCGGGATACCGACAGGAAGCCCAGCTATACCTGACATGTCAGAAACGGATTCCACTGGTCAGGTATAGCCGCGTATAAGGAACATGCTACGCTGGAAAGACATCATCTACTACGCCAAATACGGCAATCCTGAACCTTATGAAAAAGTAGAGAAAACGGAAGAGGAGTGGAGGCAAGAGCTGACGGAAGCTCAGTACCAGGTGCTCCGCCAGAAAGCAACCGAACCGCCCTACCGCAATGCCTACTGCCGCTCTTACGAGCCGGGAGTCTATACCTGCGCAGGCTGTGGACAAATGCTGTTCAACGCTACAGAAAAGTACCACGCCATTTCCGGCTGGCCCAGTTTTACACAACCGGCCAGGCGGGGAGCCATCCGCTATACCTTCGACGACAGTCATCATATGCAACGCATGGAGGCGATCTGTAATGTGTGCGGCGGCCATTTGGGCCATGTTTTCAACGACGGACCTGAACCCGGGGGACTGCGCTACTGTATAAACTCAGCGAGTATGGTCAGGCTGCAGGACAGCCGTGAGGAGTAATAGCTTGCAGACGCTGGAGTATAACCGGGAGCTGATCAGCTATACCTTAATTGCATTTATTGTATTTCATCAGCTCCATGGCGTTGCGGTTGCCCAACTGGTGCGCTTTGGTTAGGTCGGTGCAGGCTTTGGCAGTTTGCTTCAGGGCCATATAGCAGTAGCCGCGTCCCAGGTATGCGCCAGGTGATTGTGCATCCAGACTAAGGGCCCGTGTGAAGTCCTTTTCGCCACCGGCATAGTCTTTCACTTTGATTTTCAGCTCACCACGTTTCGTATAAAACTCGGCATTCTTGCTGTTAAGGCTGATTGCCTTGTTATAGTCTGCCAGGGCTTCCTGCGTCTGACCGGTCTGGGTATAAGCCATGGCGCGATTGGCGTAGGCCTCCGAACGGCTTTTATCCAGGGCAATTACTTTCGTCAGATCCTGTATGGCACCTGACGTGTTCCCGCGCATGTGACGGAGCAAGGCCCGGTTGAAGTAGCCATCAGCGTGTGCCGGATCCAGTTTAACGGTAGTGCCATAGTCTGCTTCTGCTGCCGTGTGCTGTGCCAGCTGTTCCAGTGCCAGTCCTCTGTGGAAGTAGGCCTCGGCCGAAGTGGCATCCAGCTGTATGGCCTTGTCGAAGTGTCGTTTGGCTGCTTCAAAGTCTCCGGCACCATCACTCAGCTTGCCCAGTTCGATGTGGGCTGGAGCAGAAGGGGCCAGTTCAATGCTTTTCAATAAGTGCTGTCGGGCGGGTGCTGTTTTGTTGTCGAGGAGCAGGGCCAGGGCGCACTGGTAGTAGAGGGCTGCATCCTGGGGTGCGAGACGGATCGCTTTGCCATAGTCATACTGAGCGCCTTCCATGTCCTTCAGGTACACCTTCACCAGCGCCCTGTTGCTGAAACCGTCTTTGCTTCCTGCATTGAGCAGCAAGGCCCGGTCGAGGTCTGTCAGCGCGGCTTCGTAGTTTTTGAGGTTCAGGTATGCCAGCCCCCGGTTGTAGAACGGCTCAAAGGTGAAGCTGTCGCGGGCGATGACGATCGTGTAGGCGGCCACAGCCTCCTGGTAGCGACCGGCGTCAAAGTGCTGGTCTGCTAAAGTAAGCGGTGAGGGCCCCGGATCCTGGGCATTGGCCTGTAAAACAGAAAACAGAAGAAGGAAGCTGAGTAGAATTCGTATCATGCACCGCATTTAAAGTGCACAAAGTAACAAAATTGGCATCAATTCAGCTGCAATTTTTGAACCTGCTTCAATTGCATTGTTTGTCTCTGTTGAGAATCAGAATCACCCTTACAATTTCCTGCGCTTTCTCCTCATCCAGGTCAAGGGCGGAGTAAAGGTATTGTATAAGCTCCTCCTCCTTCTCGGTCACCACGCAGTCTGACAGCACCAGTTGGATGGTGTGGGCAAACAGGGTCGGGCGGTTTTCCTCAGCTATAAAGTCCACGGAGTTGTCGATAAGCACCTTGCTGCCTACCTGGGCGTGGGCATAGAATACGGATCTGCTGTAAGCCATGATGTCGTGCCCCTCAAACAGCTTTCTGTTGGCCAGGGTATGGGCCATCACATCCAGTTCTTCGTCTGCTACATCATCGTCCACAGCTACGCAGGCGTGCATAATAGCGATCCAGGCTTCCTGCTCGTTTTGTGGGGTATAGGTATAGGAATCGGGTACGTTGGTCCGACCTGTGGTGTTAAATACTCCTTCCATCTATTCTTTTATTGTTCAGTTATTGAGGTACTTGCTTGGTAATGCATTTGTTTTGTACGGCTCTGTTTTGAGTGGCCAACTCAAGGCAGTTTTGCCAGTATGCGTTCCACCTCTCGCTTGTAGGCGGGGTTCTCATTCATGCCATTATGCCCCTGTCCTTTAAGCAGCACTAACCGGTCCGTTGGCTTTAAGTGTGCCTTCAGCTTTTCAGAGGACCCAGGGTAGATGATCTCGTCCAGCATGCCATGGAATAGCGCAATCGGGGCTTTGGTCAGCTGTACAAACCGGAACGTCTCAAACTTATACCTGAGCAGGAAGGTAGGCACAAAGGGGTAGAGGCTCTGCATCAGATCGCCCAGGCTATAGTAAGGGGCCTGCAGGATCAGAAGCCGGGGCTTGTTTTCGGCTGCCAGTTTAGCCGCAGCGGCTGTCCCGATCGAGTAGCCGATCACCACGATCTGCTCTTCGCCATACCTGTTCTTCAGGACATCGTAAGCCGTCTGCACGTCTGCATAAAACTGGGATTCACCGCTGATGCTGCCCTCGCTTTTGCCATACCCGCGGTAGTCCAGCACAAACACATCGTACTGCAGGTCAGTATAGGTTTCGTATACCCAGCCCCAGGAGTCCACCGAGCCGGCATTTCCGTGCAGGTAGAAGACAAGCCCTTTCGGGTCAGGAACTTTAAAAAGCACACCGTGCAGTTTGGTGCCGTCGCTGGCGGGTATAGTGAGCTCCTCAAACTCCTGCCTGAACCCAAAACGGTAATCAGTGGGTAGTTTTTCCGGAAAGAAGATCAGGTTCTCTTGCTGAAACGATAAAAAACCCATAAGCAACAAGTATAGCGAAACCAGTACAATCCCAATGCGAACTAAAGTCTTCAAGGCTTAGGTATAGCAGCGGCCTAGTTACTGGCCGCCGCTTTCTCTTTTCGTTTGTTGATGCTAAAACGGATGGTCTTCTCGATGGTCACGATGATCAGCAGTACTACACCGGCGCCGAAGATGCGCAGCAACTGCATTGCATCCAGTGGTGCCGAGCCAAACAGGGTGTTCATGATCGGCAGGTAAATGAACAGTGCCTGAAAGAAGAACATCGCCGCGATACCGTAATACACCCACATGTTACTGAAGAAGCCGATCTGGCGCATGGGCCGCACCAGGGAGCGGCAGCTCAGCAGGTAAAAAGACTCCAGGACCACAAACACCGTTGTCGACACCGTGCGGGCCTCTGCTACATCTGTGCCCAGTATGCGGCGCTCGTACAGGTATAGGCCAAAGGCGGCGATCAGCAGGAGCGTACCTACCAGCAAGGTGCGCATGACCAGGTCTTTGGTCAGAATGGGCTCGTTTGTAGGGCGCGGCGGACGGTCCATGATACCCGGCTCCTTCGGCTCAAAGGCCAGTGTCAGGCCTAGCAGCACTGCAGTGGTCATGTTGATCCAGAGCAATTGCACCGGCTGCACCGGCAGCTGCGTGCCCAGGACCACAGCGAACAAGATCACAAGTCCCTCACCGAGGTTGGTCGGCAGTGTCCAGACAATGAACTTGGTCAGGTTGTCGAACACGCTGCGGCCTTCCTCCACAGCTCCTTCTATGGAAGAGAAGTTGTCGTCGGTGAGCACCATGTCCGAAGCGTCTTTGGCCACGTCGGTTCCGGTGATGCCCATGGCTATACCTATGTTTGCCTGTTTCAGGGCGGGGCCGTCGTTCACGCCGTCACCGGTCATGGCCACCACATGGTCGCGGGCCTGCAGGGCTTTCACAAGTCGCAGCTTCTGGTCAGGGGCTACCCGGGCGAATACGGCTGTTCTCTCGGCGATCTCCTCCAACTCCCGGTCCTCGATCTGCTGTAGTTCCTTTCCGGTGATGGCCTTGAGTTTGCCGTTTTCACGGGTGCCTTCCAGCCCGATCTGGCTGGCGATGGCGGAGGCCGTTGCGGCATGGTCACCGGTGATCATCTTCACGTCTATGCCTGCCTGCTGGCAAAGTTTCACAGCTTCCACAGCTTCCTTGCGCGGCGGGTCGATCATGCCCTGCAAACCGATAAATACCAGGCCGGAGCGCATGTTGTCGTGGTCTATACTGTTGAGGTCTTCCGCCTCAGCCATGCCGAATGCGAGCACGCGCAGGCCTTCACCAGCCATTTGCTCTACCTGTTTGTTAATGCCATCCGTGTCCAGACGACCGGTTTCGCCATCGGGCAGCAGCATGCTTTCGCTTCTTTCCAGCACGGCTTCCACGGAGCCTTTGAGGTATATGACGCGTCGTTCACCTTCGTGTAGGGTGGCCATGTACTGGTGTTCCGACTCAAAGGGAATGGCATCTTTGCGAGGCAGTTTCTGCTCCAGTTCGCCTCGCTCAAAGCCGGCTTTCTGTGCGGCCACCACCAGGGCACCCTCGGTCGGATCGCCTTCGATGGTCCACTGGCCTTCTTTCTCTTTTACTGAACTGTCGTTGCAGAGCAGGCCCGCTACCAGTAGTTGCTCGAGCGCCTTGTTCGTGTTCAGGTCCACCTGCTGTTCACCTTCCTGTACCTGCCCTTCCGGGCGATAGCCCAGTCCGCTCACAGCGTATACCTTGTTGCCGGCCACGATCTGCTGCACGGTCATTTGGTTTTCGGTCAGGGTACCTGTTTTATCAGAGCAGATCACGTTTGTGCTGCCAAGCGTCTCCACCGCCACCAGCTTGCGGATGATCGCTCGACGCTTGGCCATTTTGGAAACCCCCAGCGCCAGCATAATAGTTACAGCCACGGGCAACCCCTCAGGTATAGCACCTACTGCGAGAGCCACCGCCACCATAAAGGTATCGCCCCAGTCCGCTCCACGTACGGTCTCCACAATAAACACTGCAGCGGCCAGCCCCAGAATAACCCAGAGCAGAAGGTGGCTGAATTCCTTGATCTTCTTGGTGAGTGGGGTCTCCAGGGTTTCTGCACTCGAGATCGACTCCTGTATTTTGCCTACTTCGGTCTTATCGCCCGTGCTCACTACCACACCGGTTGCCTGCCCATAGGTCACGACTGTGGAGGCAAAGCCCATCGAGAAGCGGTCGCCCAGCACATCGTCGGCCGCTACAGGCGCTGCGTTCTTTTCCACTGCCACAGACTCACCGGTCAGTGCTGATTCGTCCACTTTGATGTCGCGCACGTGCACCAGCCGCACATCAGCCGGAAACTTGTCGCCGGACTGTACCTGCACTATGTCACCGGGGACCAGCTCCTGTGCATTGATGTTTTGTTTTTTGCCATCCCGGATCACCTGTGCCTTGGCCGTCATGCTGCGGGACAGCGCATCGATGGCAGCAAGCGCCTTGGATTCCTGTATGTACCCGATGATGGCATTGACGAATACGACTCCGAAGATCACAGCTGAGTCAATGTATTCTTCCAGCAGGAGGGTGACTACCGTGGCGACCAGCAGGATGTAAATCAGCGGCTGGTGAAATTGCAACATAAAGCGCACAAAGGCACTCTGTTGCTTTTTTGGCGTCATTACATTGCGTCCGTATTGCTCCTGCCGCTTCTGTACTTCAGTTTCTGTCAGTCCTTTTTTAGATGATACCCCCAGCAGCTCAAGTGCCTCCTGTGCGTCAAGGCTATGCCAGTCTATATGCTGGTCAGGGTTTAGCGGGCTTTTGCTTACTCTTTTCTGCTCTGTTACACTCATAGTCAGTTTGAAGTTCGTGTTGATGCAGCCAGCGGAGGAAAGGAATTCCCCCGCTGGTTGCACGTTTAATTCCAATACAAGGTGAGTATCTGAATTAAAATAACGCTTGCTCTCGCTTTGTTGTCATACGGGGAATTACTGGGTGAGGTAGGCTCCATCCACAGCATAGTAGGCGCCAGTCACAAAGGAGGCTTTGTCAGAACTGAGCCAGATCACCAGTTCTGCAACCTCTTCGGGCTCTCCCAGGCGGCCGATCGGGTGCTTGCCTGCCAGGAACTGCAACACCTCTTCGGTCATACCGGCATCGGTCAGCAGCGGCGTTTTGATAAAGGCAGGTCCGATGGCGTTGACGCGTATACCTTGAGCAGCATACTCGATGCCCCCGTTTTTAGTGAGTCCCACCACGCCGTGCTTGGCGGCCACGTAGGCGGCGGAGTTGGCAAAGCCCACCTGACCCAGGATAGAGGAATTGTTCACGATAGCACCGCCGCCGTTTTGCAGCATCTGTCTGATCTGAAAATGCATGCAGTAAAAGACGCTGTTCAGGTTCACGCTGATGACCTTGTTCCAGCCTTCGATGCTCATCTCACCGATCGGGTTGGCCTCACCGCCTATACCTGCGTTGTTGAAGGCAATATCCAGCCGGCCAAATTTCTCCACGGCCTGCTGCACCATGCGCTCGCAGTCTTCCGGCTTCGAAACATCACCCAGCACAAAGATGGCTTCACCGCCCTGGCCTTCTATCTCTTGCACTACCTGCATGCCCGGTTCTTCGTGAATATCGGACACAACTACTCTGGCCCCTTCGCGGGCGTAGAGGATCGCACTGGATTTGCCGATGCCCGAGGAACCGCCGGTTACAAGGGCTACTTTGCCTGTCAATTGTCTTTGTGATGATGCTGCCATTCTTTTCAGAGTTTTGAGTTTGGATCTTATTGGATTGAGTACAAATCTCTACATCAGACCCAAGCAAAAGAATGACCTCGGTCACCATTAAAACCGTTAGTTGTCAGTGCCGGGCCCTGTTGGTCTGCATGCCGCAGTAGGTATACCTTAGCCGCGGTGGCGCTCGGGCGCTGCCGGAAACAGCGGCTTTATGTCTGCTGGCATCTGTGTTGCAATATGCTGTAGCTGGCCTTCAGTGAGGTAGTGCATACTCAGTGAAGTCAGCACCACCGCGATCAGGTCTTCTGTGGACTGTGACCAGTTAAATTGCTGCTCTCCGTGCCTGGCCTGTTCCTGCTTCACGGCATCTTTAAACTCTTCCAGGCTCTCAAACTGCAGCGGCTGCTCCCGGTATTGCCAGTGCTCTGTGTAGAGGGCCTTCAGGAACATTGGCAATTGTGAGAGCACATGAAAAGACTCACTGATGGCGATTCTGTCCCGGATCGTGTGCAGGACCGCCCTCAGCAGAATGTAAGTCTGTCCTTTTTCTTCCGGATGCCCCAGGTCTGCCGCCAGCTGGTTGATGTACTCATTACCTTCCTGCGCGAATTTTTCAAAATAGTTTGCCATAGCTGTACATAGTTTTATGGTAGCGAAATAGAATTTGCCGGAGTCCTATGTAATTGCTAACGCGTAGTAAATGAGGATGTTTGGCAGGAAGTAGAACTATGCATTATACCTATATAATGCTCTTTGAGTAGCGACCGGTACTGTAAGCCGCTCAGCGGAGAATAGATGATTTTTACTTCTGCATTCACTTCACTTCCTTTGTAGCCGAGCAAGTAGCATATACCTGATGAGCAAAACAGAGCAAACCATCGTCGTCTCTTCGCGCAATCCCGTCAAAATAGAGGCTGCCCTCCGGGGTTTCCGCAAAATGTTCCCTGGTGTGCACTTCGAGGCCATACCTGTGTCGGTGCCCTCGGGCGTCGCAGACCAGCCTATGACTGACCAGGAGACTTTGACAGGTGCCCTGAACAGGGTGAACAATGCCTGTGCGGCACATCCGGAGGCTGATTACTGGATAGGTATAGAAGGTGGTGTGGAGACGCACGACGATGAACTGGCTGCTTTTGCCTGGGTGGTGGTACGGTCGGCCACAGGTATAGGCAGGGCCCGGTCTGCTTCTTTTTACCTGCCGGGTATTGTGGCTGACTTGGTGGGGCAGGGGATGGAACTGGGTGCAGCGGATGATCTGGTGTTCAACAAGTCTAACTCAAAGCAGGTATCCGGCGCCATCGGGCTGCTTACTGACAATGCGGTAGACAGGGCGCAACTCTACGAACAAGCCGTTGCGCTGGCACTGGTGCGCTTCAAGAACGAAGCGCTATACCTGCAGAAATCGCTGGAAAAGTAGCCTATCACTCGGGTTGGGTATCATCGCATTGCTGTTCCAACTGCTTTTCGGCTTCCAGGGCTGGCTGTGACATGGCAGCCTGCAGGTCCTGCTCCTCGATCTGCTGATTGACCAGCCTGGCCTGCTGCACCAGTCCTTTGAATAACCGACGGTGTGAGCGACTCTGCGGCAGATACTCCGGATGCCATTGCACACCGATCATGAATTCCTGCTCCTGGTGTTCTATACCTTGCACGACCTTGTTGGGCTCACGGGCCACTATATTCACGGATTCTCCTGCTTCTTTTACTGCCTGGTTGTGCAGCGCATTCACGCGAAGTCGCTGCGTCCCCAGCACCTGTGCGAGCTTACTCCCTGCTTTTATGTGCACTTTTTTCACCGGAAACACACTCGCCGGATTAGGCTCTTCAAGGTAAAAGGTGTTGATATCCTGGTAGAGGGTGCCCCGGAAGTAGACGTTCATCAGCTGCGCGCCCCGGCAGATGCCCATCACTGGCAGGCCTTTCTGGACGGCCTGATCCAGCAGCTGCAGTTCCAGTTGGTCGCGGGCACGGTCCAGTCCGAAGAAAAGCTTTCGACTCAGCAGCTTGCGCAGCAGAAAAACAGCCGGGTAGTAGACCCAGCTCACAAAGCGGCCCACCCGCTGAAAAATGTTTTTCCTCGGGTGCTGCAGCGTGCGCTGCAGGTACTCGTCCATCACATGCTCCTGTTCATAAATAGTAGGGTCCACGTCAGCGCCTCCGCCTATGATCAGTCCCTGCAGACCATCAGCAGTGCGGGGCCTGGAGGGCGTGATGCGCACGGGCCGGCCCCCGGCAATAAGTACCGAGAGCGCCGTGAAGAACCAGGCGGCCCCGCCTCCCTTGTCCGGTCCGGTAATGCCAATGGTTGGTCTGCCGCGGTGTATCTTATTTTTAGATTTTAGGATAGCCATTCCGTATTCTTTTGATCCATTTGGTTTCAAATCCTAGCAGGGTATTCGCTTTGAGGTAGCCGTATTCTTTGCTGAGATGCTCTACCATGCCCGGGTCGCTTGCCAGTTCCTCCACCCGTACCCAGATGTTCCATTCCTGTGCCAGCGTCCAGTCCGGCTGTGCGATCGAACTGTTGGGCAGTCTGTAATGAAAGGCACTGCGGGCCTTTACCTTGCCGAGTTTGGTATACTGCATCAGCAGGTCGCCTCTGAGGTGGGCTAGCAGCGGGTACAGGTCAAGCGGGCGGTTCCGGTCGGGGTTGTAGGTATGGTAATCTATGATAAACCCGTCCAGATCAGGGGTGTAGCCCGGGTTCAGCACAAGGGTCACGTATTCGATCGGGTATGGGGCAATAAAGGGACTGATCTGCCTTGCCAGGTCGGTCCGGCCTTCTTCCAGCAGCCAGGGGTACAGCAGCAGGAAAGCGCGCAGATAGGTCAGCAGCGTACCGACATCCTGACGTGGAACCTCCACATTGATGTGGGTGCCGAAGGCGTTGGTGAGGAAAGACTGGGTTCCCTCAGCATGAAGCTTGTAAAGGGCCTCCCGCAGCTTTTCTATTTCCGCGAGCTCCGTGCAGGGAATGGGCGGACAGGCGATCTCGTTCGGAAACACCTTGCCGACCAGGCTACGGAGTGTTTCCTCTACCTCATCTTCCAGGGTACCATTCCCGATTTTGACATCCTCGAGGCGCAGATTGAAGGTCTCAAACACTTTTTTGTAGCGCTTTTCCGTCAGCAGCGTCAGGTCGAATTCAATCGTAAAATCGCCGAGCTTCGTGTCTGTTACCTTTTGTTTGAAGCGGTTTTCCTTTTGTATAATTCCCCCATACAGCTCCTGAACTAGTTGCGCCGAGTCTTCTATGCTTACATTGGTATACTCCAGCTCAAAGCCCACAGTGCGTAGCGCTCCTTTTTCATTGTGCAGTATGGGAGGTTGTTTGAATACCATATGTAAGTTTCCTGATAAGTTAATAAAAACGGCTATACAGGTATACGGTTCGGATGCGCCTCTTGCAGCCAGAGATAATCGATCCTTACAGCCTGCAGCTATACCTGCTTTAAAACCCGATGCGCTGCAATCGGGTAAAGAATAGGATTCATACACTGAAAAAAGAAAGAGCAGGCTTGACATTCATCAGGATCACCCTAATTCTTGCAATCATCAGTTTCTCGGGCTGCGCAGGCTGGGATACAAACGAAACCGGGCTGGTCACTGACAAGGCCATGGTGGTGACAGCGCATCCGCTGACTTCTGAGGTGGGCGCTGCCATACTGCGCAGAGGCGGCAATGCCGTGGACGCGGCAGTGGCGGTGCAGTTTGCCCTGGCAGTGGTATACCCTGATGCCGGGAACATAGGAGGCGGTGGTTTTCTGGTGCTGCGGCAGCAGGATGGGAGCGTGGATGCGCTGGACTACAGGGAAAAAGCACCCGGAAATGCGCACCGTGACATGTACCTGGATGCGCAGGGAAATGTAATTACCGAACTCAGCTTCAAGGGGCATCTGGCAGCGGGCGTGCCCGGCACGGTGGCCGGCATGGTGCAACTGCACCAGAAGTATGGTAGCATGCCCTGGGCTGAGCTAGTACAACCGGCGGTGGAACTGGCCGCCAAAGGCTTTCCCCTGACCCGTAAAGAGGCAAAGAAGTTGAACGATGAACGGAGCGATTTTATAAAGTACAATACCCAGCGGCCGGCATTTATTCTCCAGGATCGCTGGCGGGAGGGGGATACGCTACGGCTCAGAGAACTGGCCTATACCTTAGCACGCATCCGGGACCAGGGAAGAGCAGGCTTTTATGAAGGCGAAACAGCAGCACGCATTGTGGCAGAAATGGAACGGGGCGGAGGCATCATTTCAAAAGAGGACCTGGCGGCTTACCGCCCTGTCTGGCGGGAGCCGTTGCGGGGGCAGGTGGGCGACTATCAGGTTATCTCCATGCCGCCTCCTTCCAGCGGGGGCATTGCCCTGCTGCAACTGCTGAACATTGCTCAAAATTACCCGCTGGAAGACTGGGGCTGGAACGCTGCCCGGACCGCACACCTGATGGTGGAGGCAGAACGAAGGGTATACGCTGACCGTGCCCGTCATGTGGGTGACCCGGACTACTATGACGTGCCAGTGGCGGGCCTCCTGGACACGGCGTATATTCGTAGCCGAATGCGGGATGTGTCGCTTGACAGAGCCACAGACAGCGATGCAGTGGCAGCAGGTGCTCCGGCTCCTCCCGAAAGCCCGAACACCACCCACTACTCCATCGTTGATCCGGAGGGAAACGCTATTTCGGTGACCACAACGCTCAACAGCAGCTTTGGCTCCAAAGTATTTGTGGGGGGCGCTGGCTTTCTGCTCAACAACGAGATGGACGATTTCAGTGTGAAGCCAGGCCACCCGAACAGCTACGGCCTGGTGGGAGGGGAGGCCAATGCCATCGCGCCCGACAAGCGCATGCTCAGCTCCATGACACCCACCATACTCGAAAAGAACGGCCAACTCCACCTGATCATCGGCAGCATGGGTGGGTCCACTATCATCACCACCGTGTACCAGATCATCCTGAATGTGACAGTGCATAACATGCCGATGCAGGGGGCTGTAAACGCCGGTCGCTTTCACCACCAGTGGAAACCAGACTGGATACTCTGCGAGTGGGGAGCACTGGGCTTTGGCACAGGACTGAAGATGTGGTGGAGAGGACACAGAATTGCCCCCAAATCAGGAGGAATAGGCAGGGCGGCAGGTATACTGGTGCGCCCGGATGGCAGATTGGAGGGTGGGGCAGACCCCAGAGGGGATGATGCGGCGGCTGGTTTCTGAGTATCCTTATCTGTTAAATAGAGAAGCTAAAAGCAGGGCTGTCAGGAGATGAAACAGGGAGCAGCTTTTTTGAGATAATTTTGAATTAATCTGGCTGACCGGAGTGCATTGCTCTTCTGAATGCCTTACATTTGAAGCGTAACACGAGCCTGTTAAGATAGGCCGGGGATACCCTTGCAGCGGCCACTAATCTGCTTTCTGGTAAAGCGTGAGTCCGCCTGCAACTATGTCCACTACGCACAAAAAATCAAGACAATGAAACGGTACTTTCAACTGGCCTTTCTATTGGTTTGCCTTGCCTCCTGCGGCGGGGATAGGGAAACGACTCAGCCCACGGTGGAGGATATTACAGAGTCGGTCTACGCATCGGGTGTGGTGAAGAGCCGCAACCAGTACCAGGTATACCCGGTGGTGAGCGGCATCATAGAGGAGATACTGGTGACCGAGGGAGATACCGTGCAGCAGGGGGAGGTGCTGGTGCGCATCGGCAATGAGGCTGCCCGGCTGAGTACCGAAAACGCCCGCCTGGCTGCTGAGTACGCCCGTGTGAGCGCCAATGCTGAGAAACTGGCCGAGTTGGAGGAAAATATCGAGCTGGCCCGTAGCCGTATGCGCAACGACTCCCTGCTGCTCGTGCGCCAGCGCAACCTCTGGGAAAACCAGATCGGAACCCGCGTGGAACTGGAACAACGGGAGCTGGCCTACAAAAACTCCGCTACAGCCTACCGGTCCGCACGCCTTCGCTACAACGACCTTAAAAAGCAGCTCGATTTTGCCGCCCGTCAGTCACAGAAAAACCTGCAGATCAGTCAAAGCCAAAGCAGCGACTTTACCGTGCGCAGCGAAACCAACGGCAAGGTATACAGCATGCTGCGCGAGAAAGGAGAACTGGTGAGTCCGCAGGTGCCTATTGCCGTGCTGGGCGATGCCGAGGAGTTTATACTCGAGCTGCAGGTGGATGAATACGACATTGCCCGTGTGAAGCCCGGACAGCAGGTGCTGCTCAACCTAGACAGCTACCGGGGACAGGTGTTTGAGGGGCGTATCACCAAAATAAACCCGGCTATGAATGAGCGTACCCGCTCCTTTACCGTGGAGGCCGAATTTGTGACCATGCCCGATGCGCTCTACCCCAACCTCACCACAGAGGCGAACATCGTCATTCAAGCTAAAAAGGATGCCCTCACCATACCCCGCGACTACCTGGTGGACGGCACCTATGTGCTGAAAAGCAAAGACGAGCGGGTGCCGGTGAAGACTGGCCTGAAAGACTACCAGAAGGTGGAGATAGTGGAAGGTTTGTCCAGAGAAGATGTGATCGTGAAGCCGTAGCGATGAATTTCAGACTGATATTCAGTATTGCAAAATCCTTGTTGCTGGCCCGCTGGCGGCAGACGCTGGTGGCAGCCGTGGGTGTGACCTTCAGCATTGCCATGTTCGTGACGCTGCTCGGTTTTATGAACGGACTCAACGATATGCTCGACAGCCTGATCCTGAACCGTACCCCGCATGTGCGGCTCTACAACGAGATAAAACCCAGCGAGAATCAGCCGGTGAATGAAGTCGACCAGTACAAAAACTCCTACAACTTTATCAGTTCAGTGAAGGCAGGCATCACCCGGCAGGAGATCTATAACAGCGGCCCTATCCTGCAGACTGTGAAAGCTGATGAGCGGGTGCTTGGCGCTACTCCCAAGCTGCTGGCCCAAGTCTTTTACAATGAAGGCACCATTGATATCACCGGCGTGATCAACGGGATAGATGTGGAGGAGGAAAGCCGCCTGTTCAATTTTCAGGAATACGTAACATCCGGCGATGCCATCGATGCAAAGAACGTAGCCAATAGTATCATACTCGGCAAAGGTCTGGCAGAAATACTGGTAGCCGATATAGGCGATGTAGTGCAGGTAACCACGGCACAGGGGGAGCGATTTCCGCTGAAGGTGGTAGGCTATTTCCAGTCAGGTATACAGGAGATCGACAAGGTACAGAGCTATGCCTCCATCGCTACTACTCAAAAGCTGCTGGGGAAGCCTGCCAACTACATGACCGACATCCAGGTGAAGCTGCATGATCTGGAGCAGGCTCCGGTCGTGGCCCGCGAGTATGCGCAGCTTTTTAAGGTTGATGCCGAGGACATACAGACCGCGAACGCCCAGTTCGAAACAGGCAGCAACGTACGCTCGCTCATATCCTATGCCGTGGGTGTGACGCTGCTGATCGTGGCGGGCTTTGGCATTTTCAATATCCTCAACATGATGATCTATGAGAAGATGGACTCCATTGCCATACTCAAGGCCACTGGCTTTTCTGGTCGGGATGTGAACCTGGTTTTCCTGGTCATTGCTATGAGCATCGGCTTTTTCGGCGGTATGATGGGGCTACTGTTCGGCTTTATTTTCTCCGCCATCATCGACAGCATCCCCTTCAACACCTCCGCATTGCCTACCATCGAAACGTACCCGGTTAACTACGATCTGATCTACTATTTCATTGGTGGGTCTTTCTCGCTAATCACGACGTACTTTGCCGGTTTCTTCCCGGCCCGCAAGGCAAGCAAGGTAGACCCGGTTGAGATCATCAGAGGCAAATAAGAGGCATGAAAGGCAGAGACGAAAACATGCAGGAAGTCATACTTGAAGCGCGACACGTCAACAAGGCGTTTCATGACCCTGTGACGGTGCAGGTGCTGCGCGATATCACTTTTACAATAAATAAAGGAGAGTTTGTGTCGGTAATCGGAAAGTCGGGCTGCGGCAAGTCCACGCTGCTCTACATCCTTTCCACCATGGATACCGACTATACCGGCGAGTTGTACATAGACAATGAACTGATGTCAGGCCGCCCGGACCCCGAACTGGCCCGTATCCGAAACGAGAAGATTGGCTTCGTTTTCCAGTTTCACTACCTGCTCAACGAGTTCACGGTGCTGCGCAATGTCATGCTGCCTGGGCTGAAACTGGGCAGGTATAGCGAGCAGGAGGTAGAGCACCGCGCCATGGAGCGGCTCAAAATGCTGGGTATAGACCAACTTGCCAAACAGTCGGCCTACCGCATTTCAGGAGGGGAGAAGCAGCGGGTGGCCATTGCCCGGGCTCTCATCAACGACCCCCATATCATCATGGGGGACGAGCCTACCGGTAACCTCGACAAGCGTAACAGCGACATCGTTTTCAATATCTTCAAGGAGCTTACCGAGGAGCACAACCAAACCCTGCTCATCGTGACCCACGACCCGGAATTTGCCGAAAATACACACCGTATCATCGAAATGGAGGACGGGCGGATTATCCGGAGTTAAGAAAACAGGTCAGAGCAATAGCCTATTTGTGAGTTTCTGCATGATTATGCTGAAATTCGCTCCCATATATATTACCTAAGCCTTATATATTTCGTATGAAGAATCTATGGTTCTTTAGGCTGTTAACACCCTTATGTTAAATTAATTATGAACAAAATGCTGGAGCAGCTTTTCAAAGTTGCTGGTAAAGAGAAAAGAACCATTATTGGCCTGATGTCAGGCACTTCCTTGGACGGCCTCGATATTGCACTCTGTGAGTTTGAGGGAAATGGTACTCAAACCCGCATGAAGCTGCGTGAATTTGTAACCATGCCCTACGATGAAACTTTTAAGCGGGAAGTAAAGGCAGTCTTTTCTAAAAGGGAAGTTGACCTGGAGCGGGTTTGCCTGCTGAACGCCTACATCGGGCGCTTCCACGCCGACCTCATCAACAAAAGCCTGCAGACGTGGGGAGTGGAATCTGCTGATGTGGATGTGATTGCCAGTCATGGACAAACCATTTACCACGCACCAGCTTCGCTGCATGGTGTAGCAGGCATGCCAGATGCGACACTCCAGATTGGCGATGGCGATCATATTGCGATGGGTACAGGCATCATCACCCTGAGCGACTTCCGGCAGAAGCATGTGGCGGCAGGGGGTGAGGGCGCACCTCTGGCGGTGTACGGAGACTACCTGCTCTTCTCGGAACAGGACCAGAACCGGATCATGCTCAACATAGGGGGTATAGCCAACTTCACGTTTCTGCCAGGCGACCTCGATACGAGCCGTATCTTCTCGACCGATGTAGGACCTGGCAATACGCTGATGGACGCTTATGTGCAGCAGCAGTTTCCCGGCACCTACTACGACGCCGATTCCGCCATCGCATTGAAAGGTACCTATAACCAGGCGCTGGTGGCATCTCTCCTTTACCATCCCTTCTTTGAGCAGGACTTTCCTAAAACGACCGGCCCCGAACTGTTCAACCTGTCATACCTGGCAGAGGCACAGCGCAGATCCGATACGGAGCACCTGTCCCCGGAAGATGTGATGGCGAGCCTGAACCGGTTTTCGGCAGTGGCCATCAGCGGGGCACTGACACGTTCACTTGGTGATTCTGACTTTGAAATTTTCCTGAGTGGCGGCGGTATGCACAATCCACTGCTTATACAGAACATAAAGGCGCTTTTGCCAGGTGCTACTGTGCGCGACACAGCTGAGCTTGGCGTATCGCCGGATGCAAAAGAGGCGGTGCTGTTTGCCACCCTGGCCAACGAGTGCCTGGTGGGAGAGCCTATTGAGTTCGGTCCAGGCAAGAGGCGGGTGCCTTCTGTACTGATGGGGAAAATCAGTTTACCGGAGTAAATTCTGAACATCAATACATCATAATTATACACAGTACAAAATAAGAGGCACTATGAGAAAAATTTACATGATTGGGAGGGTCTCCGGAAAGGCTATCCTGCTGTGTTTCCTCCTGTTGGTTGCTGCCTGTCAGCTGGCCATCGCCCAGGGTGCACGCTACACCATTACGGGTACCGTAACCGATGCCCGCACCAAGTCACCGCTGCCAGGCGTGGTGGTAAAGTTCCAGAACAACAACATCGCCACGGCCACCGATGCGAATGGGGAATACAACCTGCCAGCAGCGCTACCCCCGGGTAGTTATCAGCTCACGTTCTCGTTCATAGGTTTCAGGCCGGAAGTACGCCCCATTACCCTGGGCGATCAGCAAACGGTGCAGGTAGACGTGCAGATTCGGGAGGATATTGTGGGTTTGGATGAAGTAGTAGTGACAGGAACATCAGTAGCAACCAGCAAAAAGCAGCTGGGCAATGCCATCTCCACCGTCTCCGCTGCCTCACTCGAAAACAGCGTGGCCACTTCCGTAGACCAGGCCCTGGCAGGTAAGGTGGCCGGTGCGCAGATCAGTCAGAACTCCGGTAACCCGGCCGGTGGTATTTCCGTGCGACTGCGGGGTACCAGTACTGTGGTAGGTTCCGGTGACCCGCTTTACATTGTGGACGGGGTGATCATCAACAACAGCTCACCCGAGCTGATTGACCTGGGAGGGTATGCGCAGAACAGATTGGTGGATATTAACCCAAATGATATTGAGCGGATTGAGATCATAAAAGGCGCAGCAGCTGCTGCTATATACGGTTCAAGGGCCAGCAACGGGGTGGTGCAGATCTTTACCAAACGCGGTGTGGAGGGTGCCCCTAAAATTGCGGTTTCCACCCAGTTTCGTGTAAATGAAGTGCGCAAGACGCTCGATTACAACCAGTACCCTTTCCGCTTTGTCAACAACATCGCCTCAGACCTCACCCAGGAGCCTGTTACGCGATACGACTTCCAGGACATGATTTTCAGGACAGCCTTCGGTACTGAAAATAATGTGTCGCTTTCAGGGGGTAGTGCAAATACCCAGTACTTTATGAGCGGCAATTTCCTGAGTAACCAAGGTATCATTGACAACACTTCCTTTAAGCGGGGAGGTGCCCGCTTGCGCCTTGACCAGACGGTGAATAACTGGGTGTCCGTTTCCTTAGGAGCCAATTACATACTCAGTGACAGCGAAGAGATTCCGAACGGTGGTCTGCTCGAAACGTATGGTGCACTGACCGGATTTATTTTCAGTAATAACTTTATCAATCCAGAGCCGGTAAATGGGATTTACCCTTCGACGGCACCAACTGCCATTCTGCGCCGCACCAATCCACTTGAAGCGATCAACCGCTTTGATTTCGGGCAACGCACCAGCCGCTTTATTGGTGACTTTCAGCTGAACCTAACCCCGGCCAATGGCTTGAATATTAATTATGTAATTGGATACGATAACTCCACCCAGATTGCGACAGGCTTCATACCAGTTGGCAACACGACCCCATCCTACGATGCGGGCTACTCTCGCCGTGCCGACCGCACTTCATATCTGCTCAACAATGACCTGAATGTATCTTACCGTACCTTACTGACCGATTGGCTGGAGTCAACGACAGGTATAGGCGGTACGGTGCAAACCGAACAACACTACACGACAGCTATAACAGGTACTCAACTCGGACCTATTGCCCGTACCAGTACAAGCGGCGCAACTGTGGTTTCGAATGATAGCCGGGTGGACCTCAACATCATGGGCTTTTTTGCGCAGCAGACTTTTGGCATCGGCGACCGTTTCTTCCTGACGGGTGCTGGCCGCTACGACGTATCCTCTGCGTTCGGAGAAGAAGACAGGTGGCAGTTTTACCCAAAACTGAGCGGAAGTTACCTCGTTTCGAATGAGAGTTTCTGGCAGGGGCTCAGTGACATTATACCCATTTTCAAATTGCGGGCCTCCTACGGACAGGCAGGTAACCTGACAGCCATAGGCGCTTATGAGCGCTATACCAATTACAACCCTGTTTCATTGCCTGGTCTTCCCGGCGTGATCCCATCCACACTCTTAGGTAACACAGGTATAAAACCAGAGCGGCAGGTCGAAACAGAATTCGGCGCCGATATGAGTTTTCTGGATGGCAGACTAGGGCTGGAGTTTTCTGTCTATAAAAAAGATGTGAAAGACCTGCTGCTATTCATCGGGTTGACGCCTTCTTCCGGTTTCCTTAACCAATACGCTAACATTGGCACAATGACGAACAGAGGCTTTGAACTGATGCTCACAGGCGCACCTGTTCAGACGGAGCGTGTACGCTGGACCTCGACTTTGATCTACTCCCGCAACCGAAACGAAGTGAACGATATACCTGGTGGTGTGTTGCCATTCCCGGGTGGTTTCGGGCAGGTGGCGGCTGTTGACGGTTATCCGCTTGGTTCATTTTACAGCACCTATTTCGCCCGAAATCCGGATGGCACGCTGCTGCTGACCCCCACCGGTCTGCCACAGCCTGAGCGTGCAGGACGCAACCCCGAAAACGGGCAGCCCATCGGCGCCACAGTGCCTAAAGTGATCGGTGACCCTAACCCCGACTGGACAGGCTCGTGGGTGAACGACATCTCAGTGGGTGAGCGCCTGTCATTCCGCACCCAGTTTGATGCGGTTTACGGTTTCGATGTGTTCAACTTCACGCGCCGTGTAGGTGAGCGCGACCTGTATGGGGGACTGGCTGGTTATGAGCCAGAGCTAAGAGGAGAAGTGCCGAAAGGAACCTCTGCTGCGCTGTTCGGGATATTTGAGAATTACATTGAAGACGGCTCCTTTATCAAGTTGAGAGAGGTATCAGTGGCTTATAGCTTCAAGCCAGCTTTCCTGGGAGGTAATAACGTGCGGCTCAGCCTGGCTGGGCGTAACCTGTTCTCGATTGACGACTACAGTGGCTATGACCCGGAGATAAATGCCGCCGGTCAGACCAACGCCGTGAGGGGCTTTGACTTCGTGGAGGTACCGATCCCCAGAACCTATGCCCTGGGACTCAACTTTACCTTCTAATTCTTCTTCAACCTAATGAAAAACAACATGAAAAATATAGCTTCATACTTAAAAGCGGGTTTGCTCTCGGGTTGCCTGCTGCTGTCGAGCGGTTGTGAGCTGGATATACCCAACCCCAATGCTGCCAGCGACATCGAAGTACTAAACTCCCGCGAAGGTATTATCGCCCTTAGTGTAGGGGTGCGTCAGTTTTACTCAACATCAGGGTTAGAAGCCGCTTTGCTCTACCCGGGCGTGACGGGGCGTGAAATGAAAGGGGTGGCCACTTTTACAAACGTGCTGGAATTGGAAGCGGGTGGATCTGACCTGCCAACATTCAATGGCAACGTACTGGGACTCTGGTCACGCATGCAGCGTGTGATGGTGATGAGTGAGCAGATACTGGAGAACGCTCCCAATATACCAACCCTGACAGGAGGGACGCTGAGCGGGGTGATGGCGCATGCGCACCTGTTCAATGCCATGGCGCTCGGCAACCTGGCTATCGCATTTGAGCAGGCGAACCTGGAAACCAGCCGTACTGATAGAGTAACCTTCAGCTCGAGAGCTGAGGTATTGGCAGCCGCCATCGCGCACCTGAACGAAGGCATCGCCCTGATAGAGGCTACGCCCATCTCACAGGAATTTACGACGCAGGTCACAGGTCCTGCTTTCAACCTCCGTAATACGCTCTACGCTTACAATGCCCGCTATAATCTTTATGCGGGCAATTACGAAGCAGCTATTTCTAATGCCGATAAAGTGGACCTGACAGTCCGTTCTGAGTTTGTGTATAGCACGCTGAGCCCGAATCCAATCTACAATACTGTCTTTGTCCTCGCCTATTTCAGACCACGTGATCAATTTGGTTTGCCCGATGCACTGTTTGAGGAAGGGGATGATAGGTACCCGTTTTACATGACAGAGCCGGGTGCTGATGTGTTAGGAGACCGGGTGATGACCCTGGCAGGTTTTTTCAACACGCAAACTTCCAGCATTCCGGTATACCTGCCAGACGAGATGAAGCTGATCAAAGCTGAAGCGCTCCTGCGCAACAATGGTTCTCTGGACGAAGCGCTTGCACTGATCAACCAAGTAAGGACACAGACGTCGGGTGATCCTTTTAATGTGCATGCCGGCTTGCCTGCCTACAGTGGTCCCGTGACGAGAGAGGCACTGCTGCTGGAGGTATACAAGCAGCGGTCAGCAGAGCTATACCTAAGCGGACAGAAGTGGGAGGACAGCCGCCGTTTCGACCGGCCGGGGCCACCTGATAACCTGGCGGAACGCAACCGCAATTTCTATCCGTATCCGGATCAGGAGCGTCGCAACAACCCGAACACACCGAACGATCCTGCTATTTAAAGCATTGCGCTATACCTGTTTGTGATAAAACAAAAAAACCTCTACTGTTGCAGCAGTAGAGGTTTTTTAATGGACTAATGTCTGTATTTAAGACTTATGCTGCTGGATCAACTCCTCCTCAATGGCAGGGCTCAGCACCAACACGAGGTGTTCGGCAAAGGCGGCATTTTCGATTTGCTTGTCACTCATCAATGCGATCAACCCAACCGGCTCGCTGTCCTCTGACAGGAAAATGCTGCCCAGGTAGCTCTCGATGTTTAACTCCTGTAGCTCCATGTCATGCGGAAAGTAGCGCTGTACGTTATTGGGATAATAGCAGAAACGCTGGGTCATGACAGCATCGCAAGGAGTGTATTGCAGGGGGTAGGTGATATTGGGCTGCTGCTCCCCATTTTTGAGAAATACGTTTGTTATGACATAATTGCCATCAATACTTAAGCTGCCGATCAGCACATACTGTACCTGTGTGTACGCTGCTATAAAGTCTGCGGCCTGCTGCAGGAAAGACTCGTCGCGCGGCTGCGTGGTAAGCGAGATAGCGGATTCCAGTATCCGGTGCTCATCTTCCCCAAGCGCATAATTCCAATGATGCACGAATCTGTATTCCATCGCACAAAGTAAAAAAGTAATAATTTACAAATTTATACATTTATACGATATCAGTCCAGTAAGTTAAATATCAATTTGCTAAGTACTTATGTTGATGTATGAATAAGATAATCTGGCCTAAGCATTAGATTTTTACAATGTTATGTATTCGCTCCGTAAACACTAACTTTGCAATCACATTATGATTTTCGGGTAAATCATCACGCAGTCAGGAATGAAAAGAATGCTTCTCAATAGATCTGGTAGTAAAGTTATATTTTTCTTTTTCGCGCTGGTATTCAGCAGTCAGGCAATGGCGCAGGTAAACTACAAGGGCGGCTCCAATGTGCAGCTACTCTATGGCCGGGACCTGAATCAGTCCGGGCAGCTCGCTACCGTCACACTGGAACACTTTGGTGATCTGGGTGCTTTGGAGCAGTTTGGATTTGCCGATCTCTTCAATGATGCCAGCCTGGCCGCCCCAAACCTATACCTGGAGTGGTATCCTAAACTGAGTCTGAGCCGTGCCTCCGGGCGTACTATAGGTATGGGCCCGATTAGCGATGTGCTGGTAGGGGGCGGTATCAACGTGCTGTTCGGTGGTGATGAGGATTTCTTTGTCTACACGGCAGGACCGGCTTTTAAATTCCGTTTGCCCGGCCAGGGACTGTTGCAACTGGAAACCTACTATTACAAACAGCATGGAAGTGAGTACAGCGGTACGTACCAGTTCACGCCCAGCTGGGACATTCCTATCCCGCTTTCAGAGCGTCTGCGCTTCCGCTTCCGGGGGTTCATGGATTTTATCGGCGACCGCGGACCGGGCACCACACAGTACCTGACGCAGCCACAGCTGCATGTGGACTTAGGCAATTTCTGGGACAAACCCGGCAAGGTATACGTCGGCTCGGAGTGGCGTTACTGGCACAATGTGATAGGTATAGCGGGACTCAACGAGTCGATCCTGCAGGCGAATGTTCTGTTTGCTTTATAAGAGCTTGATTAATTACCGCTTTGACAGCGCCTTCAAATAGGGCGCTGTTTTGCTTTCTATTGATTTAGCGATAAGGGCAGGAGGTCCTGCTGCGACAATATTGCCACCTTCTTCACCGGCACCCGGCCCAATGTCAATCACCCAGTCACTGGTAGCTACTACCCGCATGTCGTGTTCTACCACAATAACTGTGTTGCCGGCATCTACCAAATGGTGGAGCTGGGTCATCAGCTTGTCAACATCAGCTGGGTGCAGACCGGTAGTCGGTTCGTCCAGAATGTACAGGGTGTTGCCACGCTGAGAGCGCTGCAGTTCGGTGGCCAGCTTGATGCGCTGCGCCTCCCCACCCGATAGCTCAGTGGCAGGCTGTCCGAGTCGCAGGTAGCCCAGCCCCACCTCCCGGAGCATGGTAAGCGCACGGTGCACAGCCGGCTCTTCATCAAAAAACTCCCAGGCCGCGTCCACCGTCATATCCAGTACCTCGGCGATGTTCTTGTCGCGGTAAGTCACTTCCAGGGTTTGGGCATTGTAACGGGCGCCGTGGCAAACAGGGCAGGGGGCGTATACGCTCGGCAAAAACAACAGTTCCACCATCACGAACCCTTCGCCCTGGCAATTCTCGCAGCGTCCTTTGGCTACGTTAAAAGAGAAGCGCCCGGCATCGTAGCGGCGCTTTTTGGCCAGCGGCGTACTGGCGAAAAGCTTACGGACATGATCAAACAAGCCGGTATAAGTGGCCATGTTGGAACGGGGTGTTCTGCCGATCGGCTTCTGGTCGACGCGCACCAGCCGTTTGATCTCCTCCATACCTGCTGTGATGTGGCCTCCGGTCGTAACAGGTATGTCACGCTCTAATTCGTTTCCTTCCTCTTCCTCTACAGGGAGCTGATGCCCCAGATGAGCGGCCACCAGTTCCACCAGCACCTGACTCACCAGGCTGGACTTGCCTGAACCTGATACGCCGGTCACAGCTGTGAATACCCCAAGCGGAAATTCAGCAGATAGACTGTGCAGGTTGTTGCGGCTCACATCGCTAAGTTTCAGCCAGCCTTTTGGAACACGCGGATCGGAGTTGAATCCTTTAGCTTCTCTAAATAAATACTCGCCTGTACGGGAGGCTTCTACCTGCCGCAAACCTTCAGTCGGGCCACTGTAAAGGATCTCTCCACCTTTCTCTCCGGCAGCAGGCCCTACATCCACAATCCAGTCGGCATGGCGGATCACGGCCAGGTCATGCTCGACGATAAACAGGGAATTCCCTGCCTTTTTGAGTCCATCGAGGGCGCGGAGCAGCGCTACTTTGTCAGCGGGGTGCAGGCCAGCGGAAGGCTCGTCGAGCACATAGACCACGCCGAAGAGGTGCGAGTAAAGCTGCGTGGCCAGACGCAGGCGCTGCAGTTCGCCCGGGGAGAGGGTAGGGGTGCTGCGCTCCAGTGACAAATAGCCCAAACCCAGGTCGAGCAGCACTTCGATGCGGGCACAGAGGTCATCCGCAATGCGCTTGGCTACGATGGCCTGCTCCGGATGCTCAGTTTCCGTACGGGCATGCCCCGGCTCGGTACCCTGCGCAAAAGGCTTCAGCACAGCCTGCACTCTTTTCAGCGGCAGCCGTGAAAGCTCTGTGATATCATAGCCGGCAAACTTGACCGACAAAGACTCCGGCCGCAGGCGCTTGCCCTGACAGGTGGGGCAGTCGGTGCTGAGCATGTACTGCATCACCCGCTTTTTCATGAGCGGGCTGTTGGTGTTGGCAAAGGTGTGGAACACGTGCCGGCGGGCGCTGCTGAAGGTGCCCATGTAGTTGGGCTCTTCCTTGCGCTTGAGGGCGCGGCGTGTCTCTTCGGGGGTATAGCCAGGGTATACCGGCACGACAGGCTGCTCGTCTGTGAACAGAATCCAGTCGCGGTCTTTCTGCGGCAGCTCACGCCAGGGCTTGTCCACGTCGAAACCCATCGTTACCAGGATGTCGCGCTGATTCTGTCCGCCCCAGGCAGTGGGCCATGCAGCGATCGCCCGCTCCCGAATGGTGAGGGAATCGTCTGGCACCATCGATTTTTCGGTGACATCATACATTCGCCCCAGTCCGTGGCAGGTAGGACAGGCGCCCTCGGCAGTGTTGGGAGAGAAAGCTTCGGCATAAATAATGGACTGCCCCTCCGGGTAGTCGCCGGCCCGGGAGTAGAGCATGCGCAGCAGGTTGGAGAGTGTGGTGACGCTGCCGACCGAGGAACGGGTAGTGGGCGTGCCGCGTTGCTGCTGCAGGGCCACGGCAGGGGGCAGCCCGTCAATAGCGTCCACTTCGGGCACAGCCATCTGGTGAAACAGGCGGCGGGCATAGGGTGAAACCGATTCCAGGTAGCGACGCTGCGCTTCGGCATAGAGTGTCCCAAAGGCCAGACTCGACTTACCAGAACCTGATACGCCGGTAAAAACAACCAGTGCATCACGAGGTATCGACAGGTTGATATTCTTGAGGTTGTGCTCCCGCGCTCCCCGTACTTCCACAAATCCTTTAAACTGTCTGCTTGTGCCCTGGTCTTGTTTGTCTGAAATCATACGCCTTTGTGAATCACTTTGCTGCGAAGGTATAGCTTCTTAGCGCAATTGAAAATGATTGAGTGTACGGAGGATTTGGTTTTATGATAAGGTATAGCCGCTTCACAAAATACGGCGATATAGCAATTCTGAATAGATTGTGATTAATATAACTTATTGATAAACAGTTAGGTATAAATTAGTTGAATCATTTGATTTATTACACAAAATCCAGTTCATACACCAAACCATCTACATCATGAAAACACTAAAATGCAGGGATGTCGGTTTTGACTGCAATGCCGAGATAAAAGCGAACAGCGAACAGGAAGTGCTGGCACAGGCCGGAAAACATGCACACGATGTGCATCACGTGGATGTGACGCCCGAAATGGCCGAGCAGATTAAAACCAAGATCAGGGATGACGGTCAGCGGTAAGTCCAGCTCCAGATCACCATTTTTCAGTAAGGAGTGGCACAGGCATTGGTCTGTGCCATTTTTGTGTTGAAGAGCAAAATGAAAACAAGCTTTGCAGCCTTTTTAAGCCTGTTGTATAATAGTATAGGTATATAGGTATTTCTTTTAAAAATCCAATTATCGTAACCATTAAGGTATAGAGTAGTATTTATTTAAACATAATTCAGAAGCCTGTACAGGCGGAAAAGAAACACAATTTGAATACAAACTGAAAACAAACTTATGCTGGCAATGAACTATCGCGGGCCGCAACGGGTCCGCATTGACGAAAAACCAGAGCCCAAGATTCTGCATCCCCAGGATGCCATCGTGCGCGTGACGCGCTCATGCATCTGCGGCTCTGACCTCCACCTCTACAATGGCAACGTACCCGATACCCGTGTGGGTATGACCTTCGGACACGAATTTATAGGCGAAGTAACTGAGATCGGCTCTGAAGTGCAGAAGCTGAAAGTAGGCGACATGGTGATCGTGCCCTTTAACATCGCCTGTGGCAAATGTCATTTCTGTAAGCAGGGTCTGTTCGGCAACTGCCACGAATCCAACTCGCAGGCGACCGCTGTAGGTGGTATCTTTGGTTACTCACACACAGCAGGTGGTTATGACGGCGGACAGGCCGAGTACGTGCGTGTACCCTATGCAGATGTAGGGCCAACTGTTATTCCTCCAGGGATGGATCCGGACGATGCCGTGCTGCTGACCGACGTGGTGCCTACTGGTTACCAGGCTGCTGAAATGGGCGGCATTCAGAAAGGCGACACAGTGGTCATCTTTGGCGCTGGCCCAATTGGCATCATGGCCGCACGCTGCTCCTGGCTATTTGGAGCTGGCCGTGTGATCGTGATCGACAAACTGGAATACCGACTGGAGTTTGTGCGCAACTACGCCAACTGCGAGGCTTACAATTATGAAGAGATGGATGATCCGGTGGTGTTCGTTAAGAAGACCACGGACTGGATGGGAGCAGATGTATGCATCGATGCCGTTGGTGCAGAAGCAAGCGGTAACCTGATGCAGACAATCACAGGTCGCAAACTGCTTTTACAAGCAGGCTCTGCTACCGCAGTTCACTGGGCTGTGAACTCGCTCAAGAAAGGTGGTATCTTGTCAATTGTCGGAGTGTATGGCCCTACGGATAACCTCGTGCCGATCGGTAATGTGGTGAACAAAGGCATCACGATTCGGGCAAACCAGGCCTCTGTGAAACGCCTGCTGCCGAAGCTGATCGACCATGTACAGAATGGCGTTATCAACCCGAAACCACTGATCACACACCGTGTACCACTGGAGGACGTGGCCGATGCTTACCACATTTTCTCAGAGAAACTGGATAATTGCATTAAGCCTGTACTTATTCCACCATCAGCCAGATAGAAAGGAGACAATCATGGAAAATAAGACACCAAAAGACTATTCACATATAAAAAACTGGGGCATAGATGCCGATCCGAAAAACGATCCGACCTACCCCATGAAACACCGCACCGACGCGGAGCAGGAAGGCTACAGCTGGGATCGTCCGACACAGCAGGACATCAACATCGAAGTGCTGCATTCTAACGAGCGCCCTAACGTGACAGCCGTTTTCGGCACTTCCATGCCACCAAGCGGCCTCAGCGGTATGATCCGGCGCTTTGCCTTCAAGCATAGCGAGAACAGCTACCTGCACTGGCTGCCACTGCTGATGGCAGACCGCGTGAACGTGGTAGAAGGCGTGATCGAGGACTTTGCAGGTGGCAAGGTGCCTAACATATTTGCCGAAAAAGGATGGAAGGCTGACTGGGAACACAACCGCAGCGGCCTGATCCAGAAAGTAGGGGTGCTGGCACTGGTTACGACCGCTGCCGTCGTGCTACTTACGCGCAAAAAGGATTAGCTGAAGGGTTAGACAATAGCCAAGAGGAAAGGCAGCTGCCGCATGGTAGCTGCCTTTCGTGTTTTAGCCGGTAACCGGAAGCTGCACCTTCCCGAGCGCATCGATAATCTCTGCTGCTTTGTCCGGACTGTACTGGCTGCGGATCGCGTCTTCGTTTATGACAAAAGCGGGAGCAGCCGGGTCTCCGTCAATGGTATAGATCGTGCCTGTCAGTTGTTCAGCATCATGGCTCGTTTCCTGCACAACCTGACTGATAAGTGACTTGGCACGAGAGTCAAAGGCTGTCCAGATGAGCCGCTCCGTATCTTTCCCAACTTTGAACTTGTCAGGAAACCGGCTTTGCGCTTCCTCTTCAATTGCTTGCGGGTCTAATTCATTTATTTCGCATATCTGCTCGAACACAGCCATGTCTCTGTTGATCTGATCTTCCATGGTTTTCTTTTGTCTATTGGTCTGCTTACGTAAAGGAACCATTAAGAGTCGGAGCCTGAAGGTATGTGAGTGCGACAGAATGCACTCTAGTCCCATTCGATGATATCGTCATCCTCTTCATCTTCCTCAAAGTATAGTTCGTCAGCGCTCATCTCGTCTTCTTCCCAATCATCGGTTATGTATACCTCGTCCACCAATGCATCGGCTGTATCCTCCGCTTCTTCTGTCATGCTGTCGTCCGCATGGTGCTGCAGGAAATCACGCAGCACAGGTACAGCCTCAAAGCCTGCCTCGGTGAGCGGGATCAGTTCGCCGCGCTGCAGAAAGCGGTTGGCGTCGAGCAGCACTTCGTAAATGGGCGTGTGGATGTGCTTCGGAATTTTGAAAAGCCGCTGATCACGCTTGTCGAATGGCGTTGGAACAGCGGAGGTATACAGGTAAGGGAGCAGGGTCTTGGAACAGCTGATGGCGATGCGATCGATGCGATGCTGTTGAAAATACTCCTGCAGGCGGCTGTTGATGTTCTCAAAAAACTCAGCGGTTTCGCCCAGCCGCACCCGTGAGCCAGCCCTAGACTTACCTTTGGTCTTGAGGTATTTGATCTGGCTTTTGCCTTGCTTTTTGCGCACCATGTATGAGCGGAAAACCTTGTGGTTGAGGCAGCGCCCGTTCTCAAAATAACCCATGGCACAGTTACCCGCCTGAATCAGCAGCATCACATAGTGCACCTGCCCGGCTTCGGCTATACCTGTGCCGGCTTCAGCATAAGGCACCGGGATCGGCAGCCGAAACTGGGCCTGCGCCATACCCGCACCATCCAGTATGGTCAGCCGGTGCCTGTCACGGTCGTACTCTGTGCTGATTTCGGATGTATGGATGACCTGGAGGAGTTCGGCGGCTTTGTCGCGGGGCAGAAATCGGTTAGTAGGCATAAAACGGAGCGGCTTTGATATGCAAATTAACGCAATTTCCGGCCCTTCGGCTACCTTCTTGTTCAGCCTGTTCAACAGCCTCCGTACCAGGCATCCGGCAGACGACTCGGATAGGGATAGGTTAGGCCAGGTGGTGGAGGCCGGTGTGTCTGCGCTTTCTTGTAAGTCTGAATACATCCCTTTTGGTTCTTTACCGTTAAGGGTAAATCTAAAATTAGAGACTCATGGCACGGAATATAGATATAACAGTATCACCTGAGAAAACAGACAGACTACTGGCGGATCTTCAGGAAATAGACGGACTGGTGAGCATGCGGCTACAGAAAGGGGTATCGATCAGCCCGCCGGGGGATGTGGTTTCGGCCACGGTTACCTCCCGGTCCCTGCAGGAGGTGATGCGCCTGCTCGACCGCTATGAGCTGGGTAAGCCTGCAGGTGTGTCAACCATGAGCAGTGAGCCCGACAGTTTAGTGGACGCCAAAAAATCGAAGGAGCTGGACCGCGACTGGGTGGAGGCCAGCTGGGAAGAAATGGAGACCATTATCAGTAAAGACAGCAACGCCAACACGATCCTGCTGTTTCTGGTGTGCGCATCAGGTATACTGGCGGCGGTGGGCATTGCCACCAATGCGATTCACGTAGTGATTGGGGGGATGCTGGTGGCGCCGGGTTTTATGCCGCTGATGCGCATGACGCTTGGCTGGACCTGCCAGTGCCAGATGGTATGGAAGAAGGGCCTGTGGGACTTTTTGCTGATCTACCTGATCCTGATCGTGTCGGCGGCCCTGACCTCGTTGCTGCTGCAGGCCCTTGGCTCAGACCCGTTACCGGGCAAGGCCGACTACTACCAGCTCTCGCAGCCGCTCCTGAAGTACTGGACCACTGTTACGCCCTCATCTGTCATCGCTTCGGCGGCGGCAAGTCTGGCGGGTGCCGTGCTGATTGCCACCAAGCGCTCCGTTTTCACGTCTGGCGTCATGATCGGCCTGGCGCTCGTACCTTCAGCATCCATCATCGGCATGGCACTGGTGGAAGGTGACGTTGAGACGATGGGGGCGGCTACCAAGCGCTGGCTGGTAGACATTGCCCTGATCCTTGGCATCTCATACCTGTTCTTCGCAGCTATAAAAGCGCTGCGACATAAGCGGCGCATCGCCATATAACTTATTCCCAGCCCCCGCCCAGGGAGCGGTAGAGATCGATCACAGCCATAAAGAGTTCTTTCCGGGCATTGGCTTTGCCCAGCTCAGCCTCCAGCACGTTGCCCTGTGCCGTGATCACCTCCAGGTAAGAAGCATAGCCTGCCATAAACAGATCGTTGGAAGTGCTGACGGCGTTTGTCAATACCTCCGCTTCCTGCTCCCGCAAGGTATAGGCCTGCCTGTAGTTCTCCAGTTTCTGCAGGTTGGTGGACACTTCCTGGTAGCCGGTCAGAATGCTTTTCTGATAGGCGTGGAAAGCCTCCTGGTTAAGGGCTGCAGTGCGGTCAAAATCGGTGCGGATCTGGCGCTGTTGAAAAATAGGGGCAGTGAGACCACCCAAAAAGCCAAACACCAGTGACTGCGGCGTATTGAAAAGAGAGGGAAGGTGCCGGGTATGAAAACCGGCATAAGGCGTGATGGTAAAGGCCGGCAGAAAAGCCGCACGGGCAGAAGCCACATTGGCTTTGGCGGCGAGCAACTGCAATTCTGCCTGGCGTATGTCAGGGCGGCGCAGCAGCAGGTCGGAGGGCACACCAGCTTCTACCACCTCGGGCAGGTGCTGCTTCAGGATTGACTCACCCCGGGCAATGGGCTGCGGAAAGCGACCCAGGAGCAGGTTCAGCTGATTTTCAGTTTCCACGATCTGCTGCCGCTTTTCGAAGCCGCGGCTCTGGGTACGGAGCAGCTGCGCATGAAACTGCTGCACGGCCAGCTCGGTTGCCCGGCCCCCTATCTTCTGTATCCGGATGATCTCCAGGGCATTTTCCTGCAGTTCAATGTTTCGCTCAATGGTTTCGAGTTCGTTGTCGAGGGCGAGCAGGTCGTAGTACAGCCGGGCCACCTCGGCTACCAGGGTGGTGGTAAGCAGGTGCTGACCGTGTTCTGAGGCCATAAAACGGAGGTAAGCGGCTTTTTTCTGGTTCTTCAGGCGGCCCCACAGATCCACCTCCCAGGTGCTTTGCAAGCCCAGAAAATGATTCTGAGTTTGCGTAACGGT
Source organism: Pontibacter lucknowensis (assembly GCF_900156415.1). GTDB lineage: Bacteria > Bacteroidota > Bacteroidia > Cytophagales > Hymenobacteraceae > Pontibacter > Pontibacter lucknowensis. Next base: position 47,572 of record NZ_FTNM01000002.1, read on the forward strand.
ATTGCGGTCGCCGTAGATGGTGCCGTTGAGTTGGTTGTTGTAAATGTTGCCTGACCGGGCTCTGAAACGGGCGTCGAGAGAGGGGAGCATCCGGCCGCTGGCGGCAACATAATTTGCCCTGGCCACTTCGATACGCTGCACCGCCATCAGCAGATCCTGGTTGTTCTCGAGCGCCTGATCGATCAGCTGCACCAGGTGCGGGTCATTGAAAAACTCTTTCCAGGAAATGTCGCCCAGGCTGGTGGAGTCGGTGCGCTCGTCAAAAGAGGCAGGCATGTCGGCCAGGGCAGGCAACTCGGGTGGAGCAGCCACTTTGCAACTGCTGGTAAAAGCCAGTAGCAGGAAAATGAAAAGATACTTATAGGTAGATGTTGTTGAAAACATAGTCAATAGCTTAGTTTTGAGAAACAGACATTTCCATTTCTTCTGTAACCGGATCCGGGAGTCGCTGCTTGTCCTTCTTCTTCGGCATCATGCTGGCGAACAACACATAGAGGCCCGGTATCAGGAAAACCCCCACAATGGTACCCACGATCATACCGCCGGCCGCTGCCGTACCAATCGACCTGTTACCCAGGGCGCCGGCTCCGCTAGCCATGCACAGCGGAATAAGACCGGCGGTGAAGGCGAAGGAGGTCATCAGCACGGGGCGTAGTCTGGCGGTAGCACCCTCTACCGCCGCCTGCAGCACCGACTTGCCTTCCTGTCGCCGCTGCACGGCAAACTCCACGATCAGGATGGCGTTTTTACCCAGCAGGCCGATGAGCATAATCAGGGCCACCTGCGCGTAAATATTGTTCTGCAGCCCCAGCACATACAGGCCGGCGAAGGCGCCAAAAATACCGGCAGGCAGCGACAGGATGACCGGCAGTGGCAGCAGGAAGCTTTCGTACTGCGCGGCCAGGAGCAGGTACACAAAGGCAAGGCAGATCAGGAAGATGTAAATGGCCTGGTCGCCGGAGAGCACTTCCTGGCGGGTCATGCCATACCAGTCGTAGGTATAGCCGCGGGGCAGCGTTTCGGCCGCTACCCGTTCGATGGCGGCAATGGCGTCGCCGCTGCTGTAACCGGGTGCAGGGCCTCCCTTCACTTTGGCAGAGGTATACATGTTGTGGCGCGAGAGCTGTTCAGGTCCGTAGATGCGCTCCATGCTGATGAAAGTGGAGTAAGGGACCATCTCTCCCTGATCGTTCTTCACCTGCAACTTCAGCACGTCTTCCGGGCGGGTACGGTAGCGGGGATCTGCCTGCACCATCACATCATACATCTGCTCGAAGCGCACAAAATCCGATACATACAAGCCCCCGACCAAGGTCTGCAGCGTGTTCATGGCCTGCTTGATGGTGACGCCTTTTTTTGCTGCCATGTCCTGGTCCACATGGATCATGTACTGCGGAAAGTTCGGGTCAAACTCCGCACCGGCATAACTGATCTCCGGGGCTGCTTTCAAGGCGGCCACAAACTTTTTCGTCACCTCGTCCATGCGCTGCAGGTTGCCGCTGCCGGTGCGGTCGAGTACTTTCATCTGAAAACCACTCGAGTTACCAAAACCCGGTACGGTAGGGGGCATAAAGAACTCGATCTGTGCATCGGTAATATGCCGGGTCCTTTCCTCCAGCCTGCGGATCGTTTCGTGGATCGGTATGTCACGGTTATTCCAGTCCTTCAGGTTGACCATGGCCATACCATAAGACGCACCCGAGAGACCGGTGGAGAGGCTGTAGCCGGCCAGGGATGAGAAAGACTCCACTTCGTCCATACCTGAAACAGACTGGTTGATAAAATCAAGTGCCCGCTCAGTGCGCTCTACGGTGGCACCTGCCGGAGTGGTGATGTCGACATACACCACACTCTGGTCCTCAACCGGAATAAAGCCTGTAGGTAAAATGCTGTTGATGCCCCAGGTCGCCGCAAAAAAGAACAGCAGCATGGCCACCGTGATCAGCCTGCGTCCGGCCATGAACGAGATGCTGTTGCTATACTTCCGGGCAAAGGCATCATAAGCATGGTTGAACCTACCAAAGAAGCGCTGCAACAGGCTCTTTTTCTTCTTCTTTTCGTGATGTGTGTGGCGCAGCATAATGGCACAAAGAGCAGGAGTGAGGGTGAGGGCGTTTACACCTGATATCGCGATGGCGATGGCCAGCGTGAGCGAGAACTGGCGGTAGAAAATACCAACCGGCCCCGACATAAAAGCGACAGGTATAAACACGGCCGACATCACCAGCGTGATCGCGATGATGGCGCCGCCGATCTCCCGCATCGCAGCGAAAGTAGCCTCACGTGGCGGCAGGCCTTCGGTTTCCATTTTGGCGTGCACCGCCTCCACCACCACAATGGCATTATCTACCACTATACCGATGGCCAGCACCAGCGCAAAGAGCGTGAGCAGATTGAGTGAGAAGCCCAGCAATCCCATAAAGAAGAGCGTACCGATCAGGGCCACCGGGGCGGCCAGCGCAGGTATAAGCGTAGAGCGGAAATCCTGCAGGAAGAGGAACACGACCAGGAACACCAGCACAAAGGCTTCCAGCAGCGTCATCAGCACGTTCTTGATGGAGGCGTCGAGGAAGCGCGAAACATCATAGGTGATCTTGTAATCCATACCGGGCGGGAAGGTACTGCCCTGCAACTCCACCATACGCTCCTTCACCCGTTTGATCACGTCGCGGGCATTGGAGCCGGGCCGCTGTATGATCATGATCGAGGCGGCCGGTTGTCCGTCGGTCTTGGAGATACGGCCGTAGTTCAGGTTGCCCAGCTCCACATCGGCCACATCCCGGAGCCGGAGCACCGAGCCGTCTTCATTCGCCCGGATCACCAGCTTCTGGTACTGCTCCGGTTCGAAGAACTTGCCGGTATAGCGCAGCACATACTGCAGCATCTGGGGTGTTTTGCCAGAGCTTACCCCCACCTGACCGGGAGCAGCCTCTATGTTCTGGTTCTGGATGGCCTGTATCACATCGTCGGTGGAGACTTTGTAGGCCGTCATGCGGTCGGGCTTGAGCCATACCCGCATCGAGTAATCCTTGGTGCTCATGATCTCTGCAAAGCCTACGCCATCCACCCGCCGCAGCTCCTGCAGAATGTTGAGGTCAGCGAAATTGTAGATGAACTTCTCGTCCAGCTCCGTGTCCTCGCTCGTGACGTCGATGTAGAGGAGCAGGCCTTCCACTTCTTTCTCGGTGCTCACACCCGCCTGCACGACTTCTTCGGGCAGGTCATTCACAACGGTCGACACGCGGTTCTGCACCTCTACGGCAGCCATGTCCGGGTCGGTACCCGACTCAAAATATACCTTGATACTGGACGTACCTCTGTTACTCGATACCGAAGACATGTAGGTCATGCCCGGCACCCCGTTTATCGCTTTCTCGAGCGGCGATGTAACCGTGTTGGCAACCACATTGGCATTGGCACCCCTGAACTTGGCACGCACCGAGACTGAAGGCGGGGCAATATCCGGGAAAAGCGCAATCGGTAAGGTATAGAAGGCCAGCACCCCCAGCAGTGTGATCAGCAGGGAGATAACCAGTGAGAGAATAGGTCTGCGTATAAAAATATCAAACATGTGATCGTGTTAAGTCTGTCTGTTCATCATTACAAGGTTCTGGCGATCAGGCTGTCCATCCCTACCAGTTTTGGCTTGATCTGCGTGCCGGGCTCCACGCTTTGTATACCTTCCAGCACGATCCGGTCGCCTGGCTTCAGGCCTGACTCTACAATGTAGAAGGAAGAGAAGCGGGTGCGGGGAACGAAGCTGCGCATGCTCACCTGGTTCAGGGAGTCGAGCAGGAATACATAGTTTTTGTCCTGTAGCTCAAACACGGCTTTCTGAGGCACCAGCACCGCGCCTTCCACTGCGTTGGAGAGCACGATGTTGCCGGTAGCGCCGTGCTTCAGGAGTTTATCCGGATTGGGGAAGCGGGCTCTGAAAGCGATGGAACCGGTGCCCGATTTGAATTCACTTTCCACTGTCTCGATCTTGCCCTTATGCAGGTAGGGAGTGCCGTCCGCAAGCACCAGTTTTACGCTGTTGCTGTTCCTGTTCGGATTGTCTTCTTTTGTTTTGATGTACTGCAGGTACTCGTTTTCCGAGACGTTGAAGTAGACAAAAATGGAGTTGATGTTGGAGGCCGTCGTGAGCAGGGTGCCCTGCTCGATCAGGCTGCCCATGCGGTGCGGGATGCGGTCGATGATGCCGTCGAAAGGAGCTTTGATGCTGGTATAGGACAGGCGGATGGAGGCGTTCTGGGCGGAGGAGCGTGCCGCTCTGATGCGGGAGTTGGCGGCTTCCAGTTTCGCCTGCGCCACGTCTATCTCTGTTTTGGAGACTATGTTCTTCTCTACCAGCAGCCGCAGTCTGTCTATCTCCAGCTTGACGCCTTTCGCCTCTGCCAGGGCACTCTGCAGGTTGGCCTGGGCCTTGGCGAGTTCCTCCTTGTATTCATCATCGCTGATCTTAAACAGCAGCTGGCCTTTTTTTACTTCCTGTCCTTCGTCTACCAGCACCTTCTCCAGAAAGCCCGGCACGCGTGCCCGCAGCTCCACATTCTGCACCGCCTGTATGTCTGCCACATACTCGTGGTGCAGCACAGTGTCTTTTGCGATGATCCGAATGACGGGCAGTTCCTGCTCAGCTTTTGTTTCGTCGGCCGCCTGGCTGTTGGCCGAACAGGCGGCCAGTATGCCGGCACTGATAATGGAGAGAAAATAAGATTTGACCTTGCGCGTATTATTCATGGTTTCTGACACGGTTTCCTGTTTGGCAGAGGAGGCCGCATCAAAACACAGTAGAGGTCAATCCAGGTGATAGGTGCTACCAGAGCGGTAAAAAAATCATATTGGAGCTTCGCAGGTATATGGTCAGGAGCTCGTGTGGTGGTAATATAATTTTGTTAAGTTCTGGATTGACATAATAAAATAATCAGCCAACCTCTTTATACCAGAAATATTAAATAGATATTAAAATTAACGGCCATTTTGCCTCAAATGTTTACCTTTTTTAATATGTTCTCCTAAATGTATGATTTTCTGTTAAAAGCATGTTAATGGTATTAATTTTAGATGCGCCGGTTGTTTTGGGAGATGTGTGATCAGTAGCTTATACCTGTTTTATAATATCTTGATAAAGTGCCAGCAGGCTGGTGACCCCAGGTATAATTCTGCTAAACTTCATTTTGCTGATGGCCCATTCAAAAACCAACTGATATTTAATGAAATATAGTGCCAATTAGATGCTTCTTTCCGTATGACAGCATGAAGTGATAGAAAACAGACCGTGCTACACATGAGATGGACGATATGCCTGGTATTGCTCCTCTGTTCCTGCGCTACCCAGCGGCAGGACAGCGCTCCTGTCGCCTCTAAGCCAGGCCTTCCTAAATTATATGCCCCGGCTGTATATGCCAAACCTGATCTCGGTTCACAACGGCTCCAAATAGAAACTGATCGAAATGGTATACTGAAAGAGCAGTTTGCAGGAGCGGAGCAGCCATTAGGAACAGATGCTTCCGCTCGCATAACAGGACCTTACCCTGTCTACAAGGAGATCTTCCGTACTCAAACTGTATACCTGACTGATACGGTTGCGCTTGACTCTCTACACCGTGAGTTGCAGATCGAGCAGCTGGCCAACCAGGCCATTCGCAAAAGATTGAAGTCTGCTGAAGGCGAGCGTGACTTCTGGCAGGAAAAGAATGAGCAGAAATTCTGGACCCTGATCGCCATGGCTGTCTTTGCCTTTCTTTACATCCTGTTCCGGCTGCTGGCTTCCCGCATCAAAGAAACATGAGGCTTTGCTGCATAACCGTATACCGCTACCCTCGTTTAAAAAAGGAAGTATCATGTTAAAACAGACGAAAAACTATGAACAGACGAGACAGAGATCGCTACGATTACGACAATTATGACCGGGACTACAGCAGCGGCGCCGGTTATAACCGCAACGACGAGCACTACCACAGCGCCCGTAACCTCACCAATGAATTTGAGCAGGAGTATCGCAGCCACCACCGTGGCATAGATGACGACCGCTATGGCAGGGGCAGCAATCGGAATGACAGACGGCATAGCTACCACGAAGGGAACATGGGCGATGCCTATGAGCGTATGCGCGATAGGAGAGGTTCCGACCGCAGCGATTCCAGCTTCCAGATGAACCGTGGAGAGCGCGACATGGGCAACCGCAACTACGAAAACCGCTCTCGCAGCCAGGGTTGGTCTGACTCAGATCCATATGGCAGCTCAGGCAGGTATAGCCAGAGAGATGATGACTATAACCGTGACATGGATAGCCGTGACCGGTTCAGAAGCCAGGGCAGCAGCGACCGTATGGGACAGGGACGCAGCCGCATGAGCCAGGATAATCTGCGCGAAGGCTATGGTATTTCGGATTACAGCCAAATGCGCCAGTCTGAAATCCGCTCCAGCAGAGGCATTCCCAATGCGGGTATTACCAGCAGCTTCGAAGATGATTACGGCACCGACTTTGACCGCGACCGTAGCTATGGCGTTTCATCCGGCAACTTCGGTGGCTATGGTGCACAGCGCGGTGGCTACAGACGCGACCGAAACGACCGCTATTAAATAGATTTGACTCAAAAACAGCAATGATACAGCCGCCGCTCTCATTAGGGGAGCGGCGGCTGTTTTTTGTTAATATTGGCTAACTGACTTGTACTATGTTTTGATAATGGGCAATTAACCAGCTCATTTCAGAACATTCTGGTAGGAGGGTGGTATAAGAAAAGAGAATTTCAAGGGTTGATATATTCTGTTAAGTAAGCGTAAGCGAACACAGAATTATCAACCTGTTTATCTTTTAAACCAATTATAACCTAAACGAAGAAGAGCTATGAAAAAGTTAGTTTTAACCCTGGCCCTGGGATTCGGTATGAGTACTGCCGTGTTTGCCCAGGACAATGTGCCGGAACGCGTAAAGACAAGTTTTAACAACAGCTACGCCCAGGCGAGCGATGTAGAGTGGAAAGCTAAAGATGATGCCTATTATGCCAAGTTCGAGATGAACGGCACCGACCACTGGATCATGTACAATGCAGATGGTACCATCAAAAAGCAGGGGCGTGAAATTGAAGTGAACGAGCTGCCGCAGGCAGTGCGAAACACCATTAGCCAGCAGTACGCCAACCGTACCATTGAGAAGGCCAAAACAGTAGAGAAAGACGGCCAGACCAGGTACATGGCTAAGCTCGAAGGCGATGACGAGGATCTGAAAGTGGTGTTCAATGCCGATGGTAGCGTAGAAAAAGAAAAGGATAAAGACAAAGACAAGAACAAGCGCAAATACTAAGGTATAGGCGCGGTCTATAACACAGAAAAGGGCAGTCCGGATGGGCTGCCCTTTTTTACGACAAAAATTTGCAGGCTATACCTGACGATCGGTACTAGCGACCGCCTTTGTCGTCGTTGTTGATCTTTTTGCTGCGCTTGCCGCCGTTGGTGTTCATCTGCCCGAAGCGCCACTCAAATGACAAGCGCACCGAGCGGTTGAAGTTGAAGGAGCGGGACTCGTAGGCAAAGGTTGGGTCGTTGCGCTGGCCGGTCTGTTTCATGCTGCGATTGAATGGGTTGTTCACACCTAGCGTGACACTTGCCTTCTTATCCCAGAATTCCCGCTTGGCTGCAAAGCCGTACCAGTGCCAGCCCGAGTTGCTGCTCTGCAGGTTCAGCCAGCCGGAGCTGTAGTTGCCGTAGGCCTGTATGGAGTAATCCCTGGGCAGTTTGTAAGTCGTGTTCAGGTTCATGCTCCACACCAGGCCGGAGTTGCTCAGGTTGCGGGCCGGACTTTCCACATCAAGGTAGCGCAGGTCGGAGCCGCCGCTCATGTTCCAGCTCTTGTTCAGCTGCCCCGACAGGTTGAGGTTCAGGCCATAGATCTTGCGCTGTGCCACGTTCTGAGGCGACAGCACCGATACGCCATTTTCATCAACCTGCGACAGGTACTCAATGGCATTGTCTGTATAGCGCCAGTAGAGAGCCGTGTTGATGTTGAGGCCCTTGTCGGTGCTCATGCTGTGGCCCAGTTCTACGGCATGGTTCAGTTCCGGGTCCAGGTAAGGGTTGCCGGTGCGCAGGTTCAGCGTGTCGCTGGCGTCTACCCAGGGGTTGAGGTACCAGATGAGCGGCCGCTGGATACGCTGGGTATAGCTGGCTTTCAGGGTATGCTCCTTTATCCCTTTCGACACCGAGATGCTCGGGATCAGATTAGTGTACTGGTTGCTCATCCTGGTATTGGTACTCTCAAAATCCCCTGAGATATCGGTGTGCTCCAGACGTGCGCCGGCCTTGATGTTCCATTTCGATTTGGTGCTCAGGTGCAGGGAGGTATAGCCGGAGTATACCCGCTGGAAGTAGCTGAAATCATTCGACTGGCTCGGGTCAGGCTCCATCGGACTCACCCCGTCCAGCGACTGCAGCACCCGGAATTCGCTGCCGATATCGCGGCGGATGGCCTTGGCGCCCACTTCCAGCTTCAGGCTGGTCGTGTCACGGCGTCCGTTGAGTTTAAAGGGATGGGTATAGTCGGTCTGCAAAGTATATTCCTTGTTCCGGCTGAGGTTCTTGCTTTGCTGCCGGAAGGTCAGCTCTTCGCCGGAGGTATAGTTCCCGACCTCGTACTCGTAGTTGTCGGGCATGCGACTGTACTGCGACAGGATGGAGAGCTCCTGCTCCGGCTTAAAGGTTTTGGTATAGCCCAGGTCCAGCTGTCCGTTGCCGTAGGGGTTTGTGTAGCTCCTTTCTGAGCGGAAATTCTGGAGCAGGTTGCCATTCGCATCATGGAGCCTGTTCAGAATGGTATTGTCGTTCGGGAAATCTCCACCCCATACGTTGGCTGAGAAGTTGATGCGGCTTGTGGAGTCCGGGTCGTAGTCGATGCTCATTTCGCCGTTGCCACCAAAACCGGTGTTATCAGCCCAGGTAGTTTGCTCGAAAACAGAAACAGGCTCCCCGTTTACCAGGTTGGTACGCGTACTCTCCATGCTGTATTTGTTGCGGTATTGGTAACCGCTGGCCGAAAGCGAAATGCCAAGCTTCTTTTTGCGGTAATTCAGGTTGGTGCCCAGGTAGCGGTTCAGGTTGCCGGTCGTCACGTTGGTGGAGCCGTTGAAGCCCTGCAAGCCCTTTTTGGTGATGATGTTGATGACACCTGCCGAGCCCTCTGCATCGTAGCGGGCGCCTGGACTCGTGATCACCTCCACCGACTTGATGTTATCGGCGGGCATCTGGCGGAGCGCCTCGGCCAGGTTGCGGGCCATCATGCCGGATGGCTTCCCGTTCACGAGCACCTTGATGTTGCTGTTGCCGCGCATCTGTACATTGCCGTCGAGGTCTACGGTGAGTGTAGGCACTTTGCGCAGCACGTCCGCCGCATTGCCCCCGGCATTGGAAGCGTCTTTTTCGGCATTGTACACCAGCTTGTCGCCCTTGTCTTCCACCAGCGCCTTCATGGCCGTCACTTCCACGGCGGCCAGCAGCTTGCTGTCAGAGTTGAGCGGAACCTTACCGAGTTGGAGCACAGGCTGCTCGGCTGTCAGTGTGATCGGGAGCTTTTTAGGGCGGTATCCCAGGAAAGTAAGCTCCAAGGTATAGCTGCCCAGGGGCAGATTGGCCAGTTCGAACTTGCCTTCGCCGTCCGCCGCCGTTCCCGATATCAGTTTGTCGCCATTTTTGAGCACGGCATTGGCATAGCCGATGGGGGCTGCCGTCAGAGAGTCACTGAGCACGCCGCTCAGTTTGCCCGGATGGGCCATTTGCGCCATCGTGCTACCTCCAACCAGCACCAGGAGCAATAAAGTAAATAACTGTTTCATAATTTTATTTTGTGGAAAGATCAGGTTACAAATTGGCAAACAGAACCCCGGGCAAAGCCAAAGGCTATACCTGCAGGTGGGTGAAAACTTGTTGAATTGGTGTTTTACTGATGCGAATTTGAACTATAGATGTATGCTCTAGTCCGATAGTTGCCTCTGCCACTCAAAAATTTTTTATTTTTTTCAGGATGTGGCCAAAAGGCTGCAAAAACAAGGTATAGCAGGTGCTTTAAAAGGGAAGTGATTCGAATCACAAGGCTTGCTGCACCCATCTCAGTTCTAAACAGGTATAGCAGTTATGAGCATGTAAAAACAAACCGATGAAAGAGGAAAAACAATTGCGTAATCACCTGGAAAAACTGATGCGGATGGGGCAGGCCTACCGTCCGATGGATGAGCTGCTGCAAGGGCTGAGTGTAACCGAAGCCGGGCGGCAGGTAAAGGAACTGCCTTATACCATCTGGCAACTGCTCGAGCACCTGCGTTTTGCCCAGCACGACATCCTGGACTTTTGCCGCAACCCCGATTACCAGGAACCCGACTGGCCCGACGATTACTGGCCAGCAGACGTAGCCCCAGCCGATGAGGATGCCCTGAAACAGACCCTGCAGGCGATCAACCGGGACCTGGAGGCCATGGTGCAGCTGGTGCAGGATACGGAGCAGGATCTCTTTGCACCCATACCGCATGGCAACGGACAGACGCTCCTGCGCGAAGCCATGCTGGTGGCCGAGCACAATGCCTACCATCTCGGACAGATCGTGGTGCTGCGGCGACTGTTGGGTGCTGATCTGTGAAGCAGGGCTTAGCACTGGCCTATACCTGCCGGCTTTCGTAAAATAAGCAGAGGAGGGGTGTGGAAATGGAACAGATCCGGCAACAGGATGTATACCTTCGCAAACAGAAACTGCTGCTCATCAAAGTAGTACATACCCTGGTGTGGGTGTTCTACAATGTCGTGATCTTTTACCTGCTCTATGCCGTTATCACCAACCGGATCGACAAATGGGTCTGGATCTGCCTGGGCCTGATCGTGCTGGAAGGCCTTGTGCTGCTGGTGTTCAACAAAATGTGCCCCATCACAGTGGTGGCCCGGCGGTATTCAGATTCCACCAAAGACAATTTCGATATTTTTCTGCCTAACTGGCTGGCCAGGTATAATAAAGAGATCTATACGACGATCGTTCTCATCAGTGTGCTTATATTAGCGTACCGCTTGCTGCTGGAGTGAGTTGAGCGCATGGCCATACCTGGAGCAGGTAAGCTATGCGGAAAGCGGTGGTTATTCGCAATCCGGCTTCGTAGGAAGTCATACATCCTGAATCGCTATGCAGCAGCTTATCAAGCCGATCGGCATTTATCCGCTGGTTTATTTCCGCATCCTGTTCGGGTTGCTGATGTTCTGCGAAGGTATAGGCGCCGTGCTTATCAACTGGGTGCAGGAGCACTACGTGGAGCCGACCATCCATTTTGGCTACATCGGGCTGGAGTGGATCAGGCCCCTGGCCGGCAATGGCATGGTATACCTGTACCTGGTCATGGCGCTGCTGGGCTTTCTGATCATGGTGGGCTGGCGCTACAAGCTTTCTTCTTTTCTTTTTTTCCTGCTCTTCGGCTACAGCTTTTTCAGCGAAAAAACACACTACCTCAACCACCACTACCTCATCTGGCTCATCAGCGGACTGATGGTGACCCTGCCTGCCCACCGCAAATACTCCCTGGATGTACGCAGGCGGCCGGAGCTGGAAACAGAGGTGGCCCCGCAGTGGACGCTCTGGCTCTTCCGGGCACAGCTGGTGCTGGTGTACTTTTACGCCGGGGTGGCCAAACTGCAACCCGACTGGCTGGCGGCCAAATCCATGAGCATCTGGATGTCCGCCAAAACACACTTCTACGTCATCGGTCCCTACCTGAACACCCCGGCTATGATACAACTGGTGGTGTGGGGAGGCCTTGTTTTTGACTTCCTGATCGGCTTTGCCCTGCTCTGGCCCCGCACCAGGATGGTGGCTTTCTGGGTGGCCTTCGCTTTTCACATCTTCAACTCGGCGGTGTTTCATGTGGGGGTTTTCCCATACTTCATGATCGCTGCCAATGTGCTGTTCTTTAGCCCTGAGCAGATCGCCCGCTGGTTTTTCAGGAAAAAGATCTCGCCTGAACTCCTGCAGGATGTACCGCTTAAACAACCTCACTGGCAACTTCGACTGGGGGCGCAATTCTGCCTGCTATACCTGGGTTTTCAGCTACTTTTCCCGCTGCGGCACTTCTTTATACCCGGCGACGTGAACTGGACGGAAGAAGGGCATCGCTTCTCCTGGCGCATGATGCTGCGCACCAAACGCGGCCATGTGTACTACCAGGTAAAGGACCCGGCTTCAGGGCATGTGCTATACGTTTCTCCTAACGACTACCTGGTGCGGGAGCAGCTGAAAGAACTGCCCAAGCATCCGGATATGATCTGGCAGTTTGCGCAGTTCCTGAAGCTGGAATTTCAAAAGAAAGGGATAGCCAATCCGGAGGTATATGCCATCTCCCGCCTCAGTCTCAATGGCTACCCGGCGCACCCTATCGTAGACCCTACCGTGGATCTGGCAGCTATACCTTATACCTGGGGTGCCAAAAGCTGGGTGACGCCACGGCCCGAGGCAGATGGTTGGCCCTGGGTGAAACAGATCATTTCAGAAAAGTGACCAGCTATACCTGTTTTGTACAATACTGTTATTTTTTATCGGATTCTCTCTTAATCTGCGTAGCTTTCAGCCAAATAAGGAGGGAAGGATAGCGTATAAACCACAGAAAAACAGCAGCATGAAAAGTAACTTGTATAGCAAACCCATCCAGCTTTTGCTGTTCTTTTTGATGCTGTCAGCAACCGGACGCGCGATCGCACAGCACAAGCCGATCAGATTTGCCGCTACGGATGTGAAAGCCGACATGGCCTATGCTTACGAAACACTGCAAAAGGCCCATTACAACCTTTACGCCTATGTGAGCAAGCGGGACTATGACGCAGCCTATGACGATTTGGTAAGGTCAATCCGCAAAGACTCCCTCAGCATGCTCGAGACGACCATGCTGATGCAGCGGCTGCTGGCGATCGGCAACGTGGGGCATTGCGAAGTGGATTTCCCGGCAGGCTCTTACATCACTTACGCCACGCAGGGCGGCACCGTGTTTCCGCTTGAACTAGCCTTTGAAGAGGGCAAAGCCTTCGTCCGCAAAAGCTATGTGCCGGATTCCAGCGTGCGGGCAGGAGATCAGCTGCTGCAGCTCAACGGCAAACCGATCCGGAAACTAAAGGCCGCGATCCATCCCTACCTATCGGCGGAGCGCCCTTATTTCAAAGATGCCAAACTCGAGTTCTGGTCTTTTCCCCGCTACTACTGGGCCGTGTTCGGGCAGCAGGAGTCCTTTAAAGTGAAAGTGAAAAGTGCCACTGGTAAGCGCAGCACCCATATACTGGAGCCAATCACGGTGATGGGTTACGAAGCCAGTCGGGGAGGGGAGATCCTCAAAAACGAACGCTCTTTCAGGTATATCGGGGATGTCGCCTACCTGCACCCCGGTCCTTTCAGCTCACCGGAGCCAGACGGGGAGGCGCAGTTCAAGGCCTTTGTGGACAGTGCCTTTGCGGACATCAATTCACGCCAGGCCCCTTACCTGATCCTGGACCTGCGCAACAATGCCGGTGGACACAATACCTTCAGCGATCACCTGATCGCCTACTTTGCTGACAAGCCTTTCCGCTGGTTCTCGGAGTTCACCGTCCGGACCAGTGAGGTGCTCAAGGTTCAAACCCGCAAACAGTACCCCAAGGCTATACCGGACGACTATACCCGCCAGATCCTGGAGACTCCTGATGGCGACACCTTCGCCTATGCCCAAACTATGCAACAGCCGATGCCGGAGAACCTGCGATTCAAGGGCAAGGTATATGTGCTCGTCAACCGGCAGTCTTATTCCATGGCGGCGGTGAGCGGCGCCCTGATCCAGGACTATGGCTTCGGGGAAATCGTGGGTGAGGAGACCGGCGACACACCTACGCTCTATGCCGCGCAGTTCAGTTTTCAGCTGCCCCGCACGAGTGTGGAACTCAAAGTGCCGAAAGGCTACATCGTGCGGCCAAACGGAAACGAAAAACTTGCCGGCCTCATACCTGACCACCTCGTGCGCGACCACCTGCTCGACGACGAAGATGAAGTGCTTCGCTATACCCTGGAAAAGCTCATTCAGGCCCAGCGGACCTCCTCCGCCCAACAGTAAATCAGACCCAGCCTATGTCCCGAAAATCAAGTAGCGAACCGAAGTCTGCCAACAGCCGCCTGACAAACGCCTGTACCAGCTTGCAGGTATCCGGGCAGTTGGTGCGCTTTTACCCAACGGCCTTGCTGCCAAAAACAAGCCGCGATTCCGACGATGACCAGTCGGGCGGTTACAGCAGTCCGGTCTGCTATGCCCACCTGCGGGAGTTCCGGGAAGGGTTCTGAACGAGTTTGCCAAACATGGTGAACGTACCTGCATTCCGGGCGTAGGTGTTTTCCTTTTATTTCGTGCTACGTATAAATAAGGTGGTGATTTTAAAATGCTTAGCTATGAAAAAAATGTTACGTATCTGGGGGCTGATGGCCTTCGTTTCCTTCCTGAGCCTGTCGGCCTGCGAAGAAAAAGACGGCGCTGATCCTGCTGTCGATCTCTCGTTCTCATCGTCCGAGTTTTTGCTCGATGACCTGGATGCCCTGGCAACGCCCCACCTACGCGATGGCTGCGACGAAAAAGCATTCAACCTCCATACGGTAGCCACTGCCAAAACTGACCGGCAATCGCTTTCCTACATCTTGCCTACTTTAGGTTTGCAGACCAATCAGGCTGCTACCATCAGGGACTTTGCACTGGACCACCAACGGTCCACTTCCACGCATCGCGGCAGCGTCAGCATCATACACCAGGAAATACTCATGCGGGCCAACGCCGAGCGTGACACCTACGTGAAAGCCTACAACGAAAAGCGCATCAGTTTTGAGCAGCTGGAGGCAAAGCTCCTGACCCTACGTGAGCGTGTGGAAGCAGAGCTACAGAAGCATGAACAGAAACAAACGCACATGCGGGTGCTACGCGAGCACCGCACCGGTCTGATGCAAAACATTGAAACCGTGCTCAACCCGACCCAACTTCAGCAGTGGAGCAACTGGCGGCGCAGCATTCCCTCATAAGGTATAGCACACAGCTTAATTGAAACGCTCACAGCAGGTATACCTGCTGTGAGCGTTTTTTTGTTGTATCTTCACCGCCATGCCAAAATCAAAGAAACTACAGAACGTTACAATTGCAGAAGTATTCCGGACCATCATCTGGCCGCGCCGGAGGTATCTTGCGGTCGGGTTAGTGCTGATCGTCATCAGTCGCCTGGCTGGTCTGGTGCTGCCCGGTGCGAGTAAGTTTCTCATCGATGATGTGATCCCGACCGGTGACAGCACCATGCTCAAATGGTTGATCGGGGCCGTGCTGACAGCCATTGTCATTCAATCGGTAACCTCCTTTGCGCTCACACAGATACTGAGCGTGGAGGCCCAGCACCTCATCTCGCAACTACGCGCCAAAGTGCAGCGCCACATCATGCAGCTGCCCATCCGCTTTTTCGACAATACCAAAACCGGCGAACTGGTATCGCGCATCATGACGGATGTGGAAGGGGTGCGTAACCTCGTCGGTACCGGCTTTGCGCAGATGATAGGCGGCGTCCTGACCTCGCTCATCTGCCTGGTGCTGCTCATTTACATCAGTCCGCTCATGACAGGCTTTGCACTCATTCCGGTGGCCATTTTTGGGGTGATCTCCCTCAAGGCCTTCGGTAAGATCAGGCCGATCTTCCGGGAGCGCGGCGTGATCAATGCTGAAGTGACCGGTCGCCTGACCGAAACGCTGGGCGGGGTGCGTGTGATCAAAGGTTTCAATGCGGAGGCGCAGGAGATCAGGACATTTGAAGATGGCGTAACACGCCTTTTCCTGAACGTAAAGCAGAGTCTGACCACGACCAGCATGGTGACTTCGGCCGCTACCTTGCTGCTGGGCTTTGCTTCGGCGGGCATCATGGGTATTGGCGGCTACCTGATCATGAAGGGCGAGATGACCTTTGGAGACTTTCTGGCCTTCACGCTATACCTGGGTTTTATGATTGCCCCGATCCTGCAAATGAGCAACATCGGGAGCCAGTTTACGGAAGCCTTCGCTGGCCTCGACCGTACGCAGGAAATCCTGAACACTCCCCTCGAAGACGAGCATGGGACCCGCACACTCAAACTCGATCAGATTCACGGCGACATCGTGTTCGACCGGGTGGCTTTTGCCTATGAAACCGGCAAAGACGTGGTGAAGGAAATCAGCTTTCGGGCGCCTGCCGGTTCTGTCACGGCGCTGGTAGGAACTTCTGGCTCCGGCAAAACGACCATCGCAGGCCTGGCCGCTTCTTTCCTCAATCCTGACAGCGGCACGATTACCGTAGACGGTCACGACCTGCAGACGATCAGTCTGCAAAGCTACCGCAGCCAATTGGGCGTGGTGCTGCAGGACGACTTTCTGTTTGAAGGCAGCATCCGGCAGAACATTCTTTTTCCGCGGCCCAACGCTACAGAGGAACAACTGATGCAGGCGGTACACGCAGCGCACGTGCAGGAGTTTACCGACCGTTTCCCGGAAGGGCTCGACACGCTGATCGGGGAGCGGGGCGTAAAGTTATCAGGCGGACAACGGCAGCGGATTGCAATAGCACGCGCCATCTTGGCCGATCCGCGCATCCTCATCCTGGACGAAGCCACCTCTAACCTCGACACGGAGAGCGAGAGCCTGATACAGGCCAGCCTTAAGACCCTGATGCAGGGCCGCACCACCTTTGTGATCGCCCACCGCCTCAGCACGATCCGGCAGGCCGACCAGATCCTGGTGATCGAGCAGGGCCGTATCACGGAGCAGGGGCGTCATGAAGAGTTGCTGGAGAAGAAGGGGCGCTACTATCAACTCTATACCTATCAGGCGAGAATATAACGCTGTATCTGAAGTGCATGTGTGGGCTTTATACCTTCTTTTGCAAAGTCAGCAGGAATAGCTGCCTTTGCGATACAGTATTTGCCATTTACTGCACTTTCGGTTTGCAAATCCGGAAGTGCGTGCCAGTCTATACCTGTCAGCGGGTCAGGTAACGGAAGCTTTGCGTACTTGCTTCTGGTGTGTTGTGCACCTGCTGCGGTTTCCTGTGTAATTTCAGAATTATGCTTAAATTGGTAGATCGAATTTCAGCTTATCTACCTTAAAACCATGAACTATCTCTTCAGGCCCCAGGTCTTCCTGCTGCTTTTATTCCTCTTCGTTTCCTCCTGCGCCACCAACCCTAAAACCGACCCCGCAAGCGAGGTCGCGAAGTGGGAGGAGCAAGCTGCCCGTGTTACCATCATGCGGGATGATTTTGGCGTGCCGCACATCTACGGTAAAACCGATGCCGATGCCGTGTTCGGGCTCTTGTATGCTCAGTGCGAAGATGACTTTAACCGCGTGGAGCGCAACTACATGTGGGCAATTGGCCGACTGTCGGAGGTAGAAGGAGAGGAGCAACTTTACAGCGACCTGCGTGCCCGTTTGTACATGACAGAAGAAGAGGCGAAAGCGGAATATGAAAGAAGTCCGGCGTGGCTGAAGGAGCTGTGCCAGGCCTTTGCGGACGGCATCAACTACTACCTGCACACCCACCCGGAGGTGAAGCCGAAACTGCTTACCCGCTTTGAGCCCTGGATGCCGATGTACTTCAGCGAAGGCTCCATCGGTGGCGACATCGAGAGCGTTTCCACTAAAGGCATCAAGGCGTTTTATGAAGAAGACCGGTCGCTGGGGCTGAACAGCCAGGGACACGGGCTAGTACAGCCGGCCTTGCTGGAAGAGCCGAAGGGCTCCAACGGCTTTGCCATCTCGGGCAAGCACACGGCCTCCGGCGACGCCATGCTGCTGATCAACCCGCATACCTCTTTCTTTTTCAGGGGCGAGGTGCATGCGGTGAGCGAAGAGGGGCTGAACGCCTACGGCGCCGTGACCTGGGGGCAGTTCTTCATCTACCAGGGCTTCAATGAGAAGACCGGCTGGATGCACACTTCTGCCTATGCCGACGTGATCGACGAGTTTGAAGAAACCATTGTAAGGCAGGACGGCAAGCTATTTTACAGGTATGGCGAGGAACTGCGTCCAGTAGAAACGCAGGAAGTAACACTGGCCTACAAAGACGGCGAGGAACTGAAGCAGAAGACCTTCACCACCTACCGCACCCACCACGGACCGATCACGCACATGAACGGCGACAAGTGGGTGGCCACGGCCCTGATGTGGAAGCCGGTTGATGCCCTGATCCAGTCCTATACCCGCACTAAGAAAAGCAACCTGAAGGAGTTTAACGAGATGATGCAGATGCGCACCAACTCCTCCAACGCGACCGTGTACGCCGATGCCGACGGTAACATCGCCTACTACCATGGTAACTTTTTCCCGAGACGCGATACCTCTTTCGACTACTCCAAACCGGTGGACGGCAGCAACCCGAAAACCGACTGGAACGGCCTCCACTCACTTGATGAAACGATCCGCATCATGAACCCGCCGAACGGCTGGATCCAGAACTGTAACTCCACACCTTATACCGCCGCAGCTGAGTATAGCCCGAAGAAAGAGGACTACCCGGTCTACATGGCACCATCCCCTGAGAACTTCCGCGGTGTGCACGCTATCCGTTTGCTCAAAAAGGCAGAGAACCTGACCCTCGACAAACTGATCGATCTGGCCTATGATCCTTACCTGCCAGGCTTCGAGGTGCTGATACCCGGACTCGTGAAAGCCTATGATGCGCAAAAGCCAAACGACCCCAAACTGAAAGCAGCCATCGACGTGATGCGCAACTGGGACTATGCCGTGTCGAAAGAGTCAGTGGCGATGTCGCTGGCGCATTTCTATGCCACCAACCTGCTGCGCGACGGTTCTGCGCCAAAAGGCCATATCATGGAGCGCTTCGACTACTATGCCAACACAGCACCAGCAGCAGAGCGACTGGAGATTTTTCAAAAGACCATCGCAGAACTGGAGCAGGACTTCGGACAGTGGAACACGCCATGGGGTGAAATCAACCGCTTCCAGCGCCTGACCGGTGACATCAAGCAGCCTTTCAATGATGCGGCTCCGAGCATACCGGTGGGTATGGCTTCCGGCAACTGGGGAGCGCTGGCTTCTTATGGCGCCAACCGCTACGACACCAAACGTCTATACGGCACTTCCGGCAACAGCTTTGTGGCCGTGGTGGAATTTGGCGACAAGGTAAAAGCCAAGACCATCCTGGCCGGCGGACAAAGCGGCGACCCTAGTTCTCCACACTTCAACGACCAGGCCGCCCGCTATGCCAATGTGGAGTTCAAAGACGTAGCCTACTACCGCGAAGACGTAGAGAAAAGAGCCAAAGCCACTTATAAACCGGGGCAGAAGCAGAGCAAATAGCAGGTATAAAATGATCTGAATTGAAAAGGTCCGGGCTGTTGAGTCCGGACCTTTTTTATGTGGCGATTGTGGGAGAGCATTTGCCCCTTATGTGAGCAAAAACTAAATGACATTCCATTTTCACAGCAATTTTATTTCTCTATCTTGCATAGTAAAATAACTATATACCTATGAACAAACTTAGATTTGTGATGATGTGGTGCCTGCTATTGGGCATCCTGGTTTCGTGTGGCGACAAGGACGACGATGCTTCACCGGCAGCAGCCGTAGAGCTGGATTACCTACCCGATACGAAAGGCTCTACCTGGAACTATGGCGGCACTAACCCTTACTCCCTGACTGCCACAGGCAATACCAAGGTAGTTGATGGGAAGACCTATTCAGAGTTTGAAACAAAGCAGGGAAATGAAACAAGAAAGTCTTATCTGCTGAAAGAAAAGGGCGTGTATACAGGTATAGGAATGGACCCAAGCTTGTCCAACGACATTTCCCTGACATTTCTGAAAGAAGAAACACCAGTGGGTAAAGCCTGGTATCAGACCAATACCATCAATGGATTTGAGACCAAAATGACCTTTACGATCATTGCAAAAGACATCACCAAAACAGTAGAAGGCAAGACCTATAAGGAGGTGATCCATGTGCAGGCTAAAACATCTGTTATCTTCATGGACATGGAGATAGATTCGGGCGTCAACACAAATTACTACTGGGCCAAAGGGGTAGGCCTGATCCTGACAGATGCCGGTCAGCATGGAAACATTCCGCTTATGACTTACAGCATCAAGTAACAGCGAGCATCCATAAAGCTCGTAAATTAAAAAGCCCCTACCGAAAGCAGGGGCTTTATTTTTATTTAACCGGTACGGGTATCAGCTCACGCTCGAAGTACACCAGGTCCCGCTGCGATGGATTACCATTGACGGTGCAGTAGTAGATGCGCTTCAGGTATTGTCTGATCGTTAACTTTAGATCCGGATTCACTTTTGCGAACACTTCAGATCCGATGGGGAATGTGTTTTCTAACATATCCTAAGGTACGCAGTTTAATCCATTATCACCGGGTTATTCCGATGTATTTTACAGAAGGTGCCACAGGGGAAGATCAGAGGTGTTATCTGCCCCAGCCCATACCTGCACCTTTTCCTGTTTTCTGCGTTTTTAACTAGGTATCACTATTAAATTTATACCTATGATGCTGCCTGCCAAACTACTTCTGATTCTATTACTGCCCTTCTCTGTGGCGCTCTCCACGCTGCATCACGGCTGGGCAAATTACGACCAGACCAAAACCCTGGACTATACCGGCCTGGTGGAGGAAATCACGTATGAAAACCCGCATGGGATGTTAAAGCTACAGCACGAGGACAAGACCTGGACGGTAGTGCTGGCACCGCCCAGCCGAATGAATTCCCGTGGCCTGAGCAGGGATATGCTGCAGGCCGGCGACTCGGTGCGGGTGGTGGGCTATCCGCATAAGGAGGTGAAGGATGAAATGCGTGCTGAGCGGATCTATGTAGGAGATAAGAAGATCGAACTACGCTAGCGGTGTCCTATACCTTGGCGGGAATGCTGCAGGGGCTGGAAGCATCAGCGCTGGCCAGTGCTATCCGGCAATCCACCTGGCTATACCCGGTCCTGGAGATCGTGCATATCCTGGGCATCGTGTTGCTGGTTGGCGGTGCTTTCCTCTTCGATCTGCGCCTGCTGGGCCTCTCCCGAAAACTGCCTGTACCGGAACTGGCCCGCCATCTGTTGCCCTGGTCCAGGAGAGGGCTATACCTGATCATACCTTCCGGTATACTGCTGTTCAGTACCAATGCGGTGGCCCTGGCTGCTGATACCGTTTTTCATATCAAGATGATCGGGCTGGTAGTGGGCGGAATCAATGCCGGTATATTTCATCGGTACATCTTTGCTGCAGCGCCGGAATGGCAACATGGCAACACGCCCCGGCCTGCTAAAGCGGTGGCGCTTTGCTCCATTGTGGTATGGGTGCTGGTGATTGCCTGCGGACGTTTGCTGGCATATTAGCTTAGAAGAGACCTTATACCGCTGCCGGAAAGTAGAGCCTGAATTCTGTGCCGACATTCTCTTCACTTTCCACTTCTATTTTGCCGCCGGCATTCTCCACGATGCGCTTCACCATATAGAGCCCGATGCCGGTGCCTTCCACGTGGTCATGAAACCGCTTGAACATGGTGAACAGCTGTTGCTGCTGACGGCTGTTGACGCCCAGGCCATTGTCTTTGATGCTGAGCAGCACACTGGATCCTTGCAGGCGGGTGCTTAAGGTGATGAGGCAGTCACGGTCCGGCGCCTGAAACTTGATGGCATTGCTGATCAGGTTGTATAGGATGCTCCTGAAGTTCTTGCGCGAAAACTTCAGCTGGTATACCTGCAGGTCAGTATGGATAAAGCAGTCTTTCAGCTTATCCGGCTTGTTCAGGTCGGCCATGATCTCATCATATACCTCCTTGATGTTGATCACTTCATCCGAGGCGCTTTCGCTGAACCCTTTCTGCATCCTGCTGATCTCGGTCAGGTCGGCAATCGTTCGCTTGAACCGGTCCACCGAATCCACCACATGCTGCACGATCTCCTCAATTTCATTGTTCAGCGCGTTAACCGCTACCAATTCCTTTTTCAGAATACCCATCAGCGCCTCAATGTTCATGATCGGAGACCGCAGGTCATGGGAGGCTGTGTAGACGAAGGTGTCCAGGTCGAGGTTGATGCGCTGCAGCTCGGTATTCTTGTGCTCGAGGGCGCTCTGCTGGCGAGCAGCGAGTTTATCCTGCAGCGCTTTCTGCTCGGTTAGGTCGCCGGTGATCTTCGTAAATCCAATGTGTTTGCCATCGGCAAAAATAGGGGTTAGTTTAACGGTGGCCCAGAACAAAGAACCGTCTTTTCGCCTGCGCCAGTCTTTCGCTTCGTAAACGCCGTTTTCCAGGGCAGATTTCATTTCCAACTCGGGTTTGCCCGCCTGCTGGTACTCCTCCGGGAAGAGCATGCCATAAAACTCGCCAACAAATTCTTCTTCCTTATACCCCTTCAGTTGCTCTACGCCCTGGTTCCAGGTGGCAATAATACCCTCGGTGTCCATCGCGAAAATGGCATAGTCTTTTATCTGCTGAATAAAATAGGAGTTGATCCTTTCCGGATCATGCAGTGGATTCATGGGTAAAAAGCGAAAGTTCTAAGCTATTTACTCTATTCCCATGGCACAGGTTATGGCAATGCTACCGATCCACGTCCTTCATAAAATTCACCAGTCCTTCAAAGTAGGTTTTCTGATCGTCATAGAAAGCCATGTGGCTGCCTTCGGGGCAATGCAGGTAGCGGCCGTTCGGAAACTGCTTGGCCATCCACTCCATGTGTTGCGGGTCCATGGTGTCGTGCTGACCGCCGATGGTGAGTGTGGGCACCTTTATATCGGACAGGTGTTGGGAGCGGTCCCAATTCAGCAGTGAGGCATTTCCCCGGATGCCGAACTCGCTTGGGCCCTGCATCTGCACGTAGATGCTTTGGTTCATGTGGTCGAGCATGCGCAGTGCCGGGTCCGGCCATTCTTCCAGCGGCATGCGCAGGGCATGCTGGGTATAGAAGTGCGGCAGCAGGAGCTCCATGTAGCGCGGGTTCTCAAAGTCATTGTCGGCCTCTATCTGCTTGATCTCGGCCAGTACCTCGGCTGGCATCTGCGGCCCCAGCACCTCGTCGGCATAGCGGTTGTAGGCAGGTACGCTCGACATCATATTCGAGATGATCAGGCCTTTGAGGTGCTGCTGGTACCGGAGCGCGTACTCCATGGCCAGAATGCCGCCCCAGGAGTGGCCCAGCAGGTAGAAGTTGCTCTTATCCAGTTGCAGCGCCTGCCGCACCTGTTCCACTTCCTCCACAAAGCGGTCGATCTCCCAAAGGCCGGTATCGTCGGGTTTGTCGCTGTAGTGGGAGCCCAGCTGGTCGTAGTAGTAATACTCGATGCCCGCCTTAGGCAGGAAGCTGTGAAAGCACTCAAAAGCCTCGTGTGTGCCGCCCGGTCCGCCATGCAGCAAAAGCAGTTTGATGGTGGGGTTGTTGCCTACCCGCTTCGTCCAAACGAAAAACTCGCCTTTCGGGGTATGGATGGTGATCCGGCGAGCCCCGCCGCTCAGTTCGTGTTCCGTGCCGGCGTAGTTGTGGTAGTCGGCTACAGAAGGCGTAGCGCTGCCTGAGTTTTCGGAAGGGGAGAGCTGGCGAATGGAAAGGCGTGATTTCATGGTTTATTGTTTAAGGTGAGCAGAAGGAATATGTACGGTGAATATACACAAAGTATGGCTTTGTGTTGCTAGGTATTGCAAGCGTATGTATACCTTGACAGGTGCTACTTAAATACTATCTTACAACATGCCTGAACAAATCAAACTGAACTTTTCCCCGGACCTGAGCCTGAATGCCGAAGGCAAGCATGTGCGCGACGGGCTTTCTACCGCCATGCTCACTGGCGATAATTTATGGCTGAGCTGCGATGAGCGTACTAGCATTGAGCGCCTCACCCGTTTGCCTGACGGAGCCTTTGGCAAGCACCGCTCCTTTGATGTGCATGCCTACCTCGACCTGCCGGCGCAGAACCACAGTGAGATCGACATAGAAGGTATGGGCATGGCCGATCATTACCTCTGGCTGGTGGGCTCCCACAGCCTGAAGCGAAAGAAGCCGAAGCGGCACGACTCCATCGCCAAACAGATCAAGCGCCTGGCCCAAATCAAAAGCGACCCTAACCGCTACATCCTGGCGCGCATCCCTATACTTCAGGATCCTGAAACGGGTGACTATACCTTGTACAAAGAAGTGGCGCACCCCGACCAGCCCGGCAAAATGCTGCGGGCGGGGCAGTTGCGGGGCGACAGAACGAGCAACCTGCTAACCGAATTGATGGAGCAGGACGAGCACATAGCGCCTTTCATGAACATACCCGGCAAAGACAACGGCTTCGACATAGAAGGACTGGCCGTACACGGCAGCCGCATCTTCATCGGGCTGCGCGGACCGGTGCTGCGTGGCTGGGCCATGGTGCTGGAAGTGGAGCCGGAGGAAGACGAGGCGGGCATCCTGCACCTGAAGCAGCTGACAAAAGAGAAACCCTACCGGAAGCACTTCCTCAACCTGCGGGGCAAAGGTATACGGGAACTGCGCATTCACGGGAATGACCTATACCTGCTGGCCGGGCCCACCATGGACCTGGACGGCGTGATCGCCATTTACCGCTGGCGCAATGCCCTGAACGGCGACATGGAACAGGTGGTGCATAACAACGAGCTGGAGCGGCTGTGCGAGGTGCCGCATGGCACAGGTGAGAACTCTGGCAAAGACAAAGCCGAAGGCCTTGCCATACTCGATGATCAGCGTGTGCTGGTGGTATTCGACAGCCCGATGGAGGAGCGTACCGTCGGGGAAAACGATGTACTGGCGGATGTTTTAAGAATAGGGGAAGGCTGATCTGATAACGAGGGTTCGATACAAATATTCCAGCATAATGCCTGGTTAAAATGCGCTTATTCAGTAAGTTATACAAAAAAAATAGCTGAAATAATTTGCGAAACCAATTAGTTGCGCGTATATTAGCAAACAAACGGTTGCATATTTAGACTGACACATGAGAAGAGATGTTTTCCAGGCGATAGCTGACCCCACCCGAAGAGCCATTATTGGTTTGATTGCCCTGCAGGCCATGACGCCGAATGCTATTGCCGAACATTTTGACACCAGCAGACAAGCTATTTCAAAGCACCTGCAGATCCTGACGGAGTGCCAGCTTGTGAAACAGGAACAGCAGGGGCGGGAAATTTACTATCAGCTGGAAGTAGCTAAAATGAAAGAGATTGACAAATGGCTGGACCAGTTCAGGAAGATCTGGGAAGACCGTTTCAACGAACTTGACAATGTATTATCAAACCTAAAACAAAAGAAGCCATGAAAAAGGACCTTGAATTCGAGTTTTCCGTGAACAAGGAAAACAAAACAATCACCGTTAAAAGAGAGTTTGCAGCAGAGCTCCCGCTGGTGTGGGATGCTTACACTAAAAGCGAGATCCTGGACCAATGGTGGGCGCCCAAACCCTGGAAAGCCCGCACCAAAACGATGGATTTCAGAGAAGGCGGCCACTGGCACTATGCCATGGTGGGTCCGGAAGGGGAAGAGCACTGGGCATTGGCTAATTACAAGACCATTGATCCTAAAAAGCGTTTTACCGCACTGGATGGTTTTGCTGATGCGGAGGGCGTGGTAAATACAGAAATGCCGCAATCAAATTGGGAGGTAAGCTTTACACCCAAAGATGAGGTGACCCTGGTAGAGAACCTGATCACATTCGATGACCTGGCACAGCTCGAAACCACCATCCAGATGGGCTTTAAAGAAGGCCTGACCAGTGCCATGGAAGGCCTTGACGAACTACTGGCTGCTCAGAAACAGGAGGCATAAGCGTCTGGCAGCGGCGGCAAAAAATCATATTGAATAACATAAATAAAAGTGGGGCTGGTGCATCACCGGAGAGCCCCGCTTTTTTAGTCTAATGCATATCTTAGATTGTCTGCCAGCCGGCATCTGTAACCTGCAGGAAGGCAGGAGAGAAGCCAGGGCGGGGCGGAATATCCAGGAAAGGGTAGCTTACTTTGGACAGGTATAGCCCCTGCGGATAGGCCGGGCTCAAGTGTTTGGGTGCCTGCTCCAGCGCCAGGTAACTTTCAAACCCGGGCAGGCTGAGCACGCCCGTTCCGACTTGCAGCAGTTTGCCCACGATGATGCGGATCATGCGGCTCAGAAACCGGTTGGCCGAAATGTGAAAGCGCAACTTGTCTCCCTGCTGGTTTGTCAGCCAGCGGGCTTCTGTTACATGGCAGATGGTGCTGTCATGATCTGCCGGCGTAATACAGAAGTTCCGGTAATCGGTGTAAAGGAGGAGCAGGGCAGTGGCCGCCTGCATCGCATCCAAGTTCAGGTTCCGCACCAGGTACAGGGCGCTTGCCTCGTGCAGAAAGGGATCTTTGTAGGTATGGATAAAGTAGTCGTAGCTTCTTTTGCTGGCATCGAAGCGGGCGTGGGGCAGGCCCTCCACCGGGATGATGTCGAACACGGCGATATCGGGCGGCAGTACTTTGTTCAGCCGGAACAGCATATCAAAGTCCCAGGGCTGCGCGACATCCAGGTGAAAAAAGAACTGGCTCGCATGTACCCCGGCATCCGTCCGGCCACAACCCACTATCGGGACGGGCTGCTTCAGAATCTTCTTCAGACATTCCTCTATCACCTGCTGCACGCCGATACCATAAGGGTGTCGCTGCCAACCTTTGTAGGGTGTGCCGCTATAGCCGATATGAAAGAAGTAGCGCAAGTATATTCTTGATCAGGAATTATGCATCATCCATAAATAGACCCCGTTCGTCCAGCCAAAGCCATCCTGGTTGGGGTATTCTCCTCCTCCGGCTTCCGAGCCGGGGTCTACCACGTTGTATTTTTCCATCATCTTGCCGGTTGCTTTAAAAACCTGATCGTTCAGGGCAATCCATCTCTTTTTTAATTCTTCAGCGGTAGCATCAAAGCCATAATTAAGTAGCCCCACATACGTCATGTACTGCATCGGCGCCCAGCCATTCGGATAATCCCATTGCTGCCCACTCTCGTGGAGAGAAGAAACGACGCCACCCTTTTTCAAGAAACTGTTCACAATATGTTCGTGCACTTGCTGTGCATGCTCTTTGCTGGCAATTTTGAAATACAGCGGGAACACCCCAGCCAGCGACATGATTTTAGTGGACTGTTTTGCGTTAGCATCATAATCCATGTAAAATCCCTTTTCCTCATGCCAGAAATGTTTGAGCATGGCCTCTTTACGCTTCTCTGCCTTTTGGAGGAAGTAGGACGAAGGCTCTGAAAAAGAGCTGTGCGCATACGCCTCCGATAACGTTAGCTCCAGATCGTAGAGCAGGCAGTTCAGATCAACAGGGACAATATCGGTTGTATGAATGGTTTCCATTTTCGTCTCTTCTCTGAACCAACGGCAGCTAAAGTCCCAGCCCGATTCACAAGCTGCTCTTATGTGCCTGTAGAGTGTTCCGGGCTCCACGCCAGCCGGGGCTGCATGATGCGCCATTTCCACATCCTCCACATACGACTCAGGACGAGGGGCCGGAAGGTCGTCCCAATAACGGTTCAAAACACTGCCGTTCGGGCACCGGACTACTCTGCGAAAATACGTCTCCCTATCCGAAAGGCGAAAGTACCCGTCCATCCAGTAATTATATTCTTTTTGCAGGTGGGGGAGGTATTTTGTGTAAACATCCGGTCCGTCAATTTGGGAGAGCAGCCGTATGATCCGGGCAAAAAATGGCGGCTGTGAACGTGTCAGGTAATAACTACGGTTTGCATTCGGGATATGGCCATAGGTATCGATCATATAAGCAAGATTTTCCACCATCTCTCTGATCAGTGCATGCTCCCCGGCACATTGCAGGCCCAGCATGGTAAAGTAGCTGTCCCAGTAATACAAGCCTCTAAACCTTCCGCCCGGAACGATATAGGATTTGGGGACAGGCAACATAGAGCAATTCGTTTGGGAGGTGCGTGTCAGCAGGGGCCAAAGCTGTTGGATATGCTCTGTAACAGGCAGTTGCTGGTTGCTTTCGTACTCCGTGTTGATAGGGGAAGGGATTTCAAAATATTCACAGACAAAATCCTTCAGATCGAAATCCTTTTTATGCTTTTCGATTTCGTATAAGCTGAGAATTTCTTCCGGGGCACGCTTGGGGAAACAGTCGGCAAACGTGATGGAATCAGGAAAAACATGGTTCATCTGAACATCATGAAACAGCGGTCCGAATAACTGATCGGGTGGCAAAATGGCCGGAACGACACTGTATATCTGTGGGGGCTCTATAGCGCTCATTTGTTTTAGGTTTTCAGTATTCACGCAATTCTGGCTTTTAGGTTAAAGTGTTTTTATGGGGTAAATGTTTTAGGGGTGTATTTACGCTAGTGCGAGCTTGCAGCTCGTACTGTTACTCTTAGCCAGGACACTTAGCCAGCGCTCTTATAAATATTCATAATTTTTAATTCCTTATGAATGCTTATCTTGCTTTACAAATCCACGGCACCCCATGCAGCACAACATCCTTCGTCCGCGCCAGGCACTCAACAAAGCGTATCTCCGGCTCAAGACCTCCCGCTCCGAGATGGAGCAATTCAAGGCAGCGCTGCGGTCCCTGCTGACCAGCATCGACCTGAGCGAGAGTGAGGAGCATGTGAAGAACCATTTACGCGACTTCCTGAAGTCGGCTTTTTACGATAAGTATGGCGTGAACACCAAAGGCAAAACTGACCTGGTGATCCATACCGGAGCCGATACCAAAAGCCCTGCCGGGGTGATGCTGGAGGTGAAGCGGCCTGGCAACAAGGGCGACATGCCCACCACCGACAACCTGAACTACAAGGCCATGCACGAACTGGTGCTCTACTACCTGCGGGAGCGGGTGGAGCACAAGAACCACGACCTCAAGCAGCTCATCATCACCAATGTGCACGAGTGGTTTGTGTTCGATGCCCTGGAGTTCGACCGCCTGTTTTACCGCAACGGACAGCTCAAAAAAGATTTTACGGAGTGGAGCCAGGGCAAGAAGTCCGGCAACAGTACCGACTTTTTCTACAAAGAGATCGTGGCCCCTTTCATTGCCGGGCTTTCCGAGAGCATCAGCTATACCTGGTTTAACCTGAAGGAATACGAGAAGCCGCTGAAGAACAAGGACTTGAAGGACGATGTGAAGCTGGTGGCGCTCTACAAACTGCTCTCCCCGGCGCACCTGCTCAAAGAGCCTTTCGCCAACGACGCCAACTCCCTGGACCCCGGTTTTTACCTGGAGCTGCTGCACATCATCGGGCTGGAGGAAGTGAAGGAGGGAGGCCGCAAGCTGATCCGCCGCAAGTCCAGACCCGATGCCGGCTCGCTGCTGGAGGCGGCCTACCAGAAACTCAAATCCGAAGACCTGGTGTCGGGGCTCGACAACCCCTATACCTACGGCAACACCCGCGAGGAGCAGCTCTTTAACGTGGCGCTGGAGCTGTGCATCACTTGGATGAACCGCATCCTGTTCCTGAAGCTGCTGGAGGCGCAACTGGCCAGTTACCACCAGGGCGACAAGGTATACGCCTTTATGAACCCGGAGTACCTGCGCGAGTTCGATGACCTGAATGAGCTCTTTTTTGATGTGCTGGCCGAGCGACCGGAGAGCCGCAGCGCCAACGTGCGCGACAAGTTCCGGCACATCCCATACCTGAACTCTTCGCTCTTCGAGACCACCGCACTGGAGAAGCGCACGCTGCGCATCTCGAACCTGAAAGACAACAGCCGCCTGGCGCTCTACCCGCGCACGGTGCTGCGCGACGGGGCGGGCAAGGTGCTGAGCAAGTCGCAGGCCGACATGCGCACCATGGAGTACATGCTGCGCTTTTTGGGCAGCTACGACTTCGGGGCGGAGGGCAAGGAGGCCATACAGGAGGAAAACAAAACGCTGATCACGGCCTCGGTGCTGGGCCTGATCTTCGAGAAGATAAACGGCTACCGCGACGGCTCTTTCTATACGCCCGGCTTTATTACCATGTACATGAGCCGCGAGGCCATACGCCGTGCGGTGGTGCAGCGCTTCAACGAGTTCTATACCTGGGAGCTGGCCGATTTCGACGCGCTGCGCTTCCGGCTGATGGCCAACCACACGCAGCAGTCGGCGCTGGAGGCCAACCAGCTCATCAACAGCCTGCGCATCTGCGACCCGGCGGTGGGTTCGGGGCACTACCTGGTGAGTGCGCTCAACGAGCTGATCGTGATCAAGGCTGAGCTGCGGGTGCTGCTCAACCGGCAGGGCAAGCCGCTGCACTATGGCAGCATCGAGGTGCAGAACGACGAGCTGATCGTGACCGACTACTACGGCGAGCTCTTCAGTTATACCGTGCACCAGCACCCCGACGGCCACCGCAGCATCAACCCGCAGGTGCAGGAGCTGCAGGAAACGCTCTTCCACGAAAAGCAGACCATCATCGAGAACTGCCTCTTCGGCGTGGACATCAACCCGAACTCCGTCAAAATCTGCCGCCTGCGCCTCTGGATCGAGCTGCTCAAAAATGCTTATTATTGTCAGAATCAGGATTTACAGGATTTTAAGATTAACAGGATTTCCGCAGAGAGTAATTCTTTAAATCCTAAAAATTCTTTACGTTCTGAATCCTGGAAATCCTCTAATCCTGAAAATCCTGATTCAGACAAATTTACGCAGCTGCAAACACTCCCCAACATCGACATCAACATCAAGCAGGGTAACTCGCTGCTGAGCCGCTACCCGCTGACGGCCGACCTGCACGAGGCTTTTGGTAAGAAAGGGCACAGTCTGCAGGCTTACCGCGAGGCGGTGGGGGAGTATAAGCACACCAACTCCAAAGAGACGAAAAAGCGGCTGGTGCATTTTCTGGAGGAGATCAAGCAGGGCTTCCGGACCACGCTGGCCAACAACGACCCGCTGCGCCAGCGCATGGCGAAACTGCGCGGCACCATTGCGGCCGTGCAGGACCCCGACCTGTTCGGGGCCGTTAAGGTGGATAAGGCCAAGCTCGCCAAAATGAAAAAGGAGCTGCAGAAACTGGAGGTCGAGCGCGAGCAGATCGAGACGAACAAGGTATACGAGGGCGCTTTTGAATGGCGTTTCGAGTTTCCGGAAGTGCTCGACGAGCAGGGCAATTACCGCGGCTTCGATGTGGTGATTGGCAACCCGCCGTACATCCGCCAGGAGGAGCTCGGCGACTTTAAGCTATACCTGAAAAAGCACTTTGCAACCTTTGCCGGCACTGCCGACCTGTATGTATACTTTGTGGAGCGGGGCATCGACCTGCTGCGCGAAGGCGGCCAGTTCAGTTACATCGTGCCGAACAAATGGATGCGGGCCGGGTATGGGCAGGCGCTCCGTGGCTGGGTGCAGACCTATACCTTGCAGCAGCTCCTCGACTTCGGCGATCTGCCGGTGTTCGAAGAAGCCACCACCTACCCGCTCATTGTGTCAGTTACCAAAACGGCTCCCGCAGAAGAGGACTATACCTTGCAGGCCGCAGGTATAGACACCCTCGATTTTGAGCGCGGCCTCTCGGAGTACCTGCAGAACAACGGCTATTGGGTACAGGCCAACCTGCTGCCCGACTCGGGCTGGTCGCTCTCCGACAGCACCTCGCAGCAACTGCTCGAAAAGCTGAAGAAAACAGGTATACCGTTGGGGGAGTATGTGGAGGGGAAAATCTACAGAGGTGTGCTCACTGGTTTGAACGAAGCCTTTGTAATTGATGAAGCTACGAAAGACAGGCTGATTGCTGAAGATCCGAAAAGTGCAGAGGTGATTAAGCCGTTTTTGGTTGGGCGTGATTTGAAACGGTATATTCCGCCGAAGTCTGATAGATATCTAGTTCTTTTTCCAGCTGGTTTTACGAAAGAGAAAGCAGGAAATTTGAATGAAGAGCAAGCATGGAAATGGCTTCAGGAAAACTATAATGCCTTGGCTGATTTTCTATTACCTTTTGAAGAAAAAGCTAAGAAACGTGGTGATAAAGGTAACTATTGGTGGGAGTTGAGAGCATGCGCTTATTATAATGAATTTGAAAAGGAAAAAATATTATGGCCTGGCATAAGCGTTGAAATAACAGCTTATACATTAGATAAAAAATCTTACTACGGTAATGATAATGTACATTTGATTATTAACAATGACTTATCATTACTAGGGATACTAAATTCTAAAGTATCTAAGCACTTTTTAGTTTCTACATGTGATGCAGTTCGTGGAGGCTATTATAGATTAAAAATCAACTATATTTCTCAACTCCCCATCGCCCAAGCCGACGAAGAAACGAAAGCAGGTATACGGGCCTTGGTAGAGCAGGTGCTGGCGGCGAAGCAGGCCGATGCCAGTGCTGATACGGCTGCGCTGGAAGCTGCCATCGATCTGCAGGTATACCGCCTCTACAACCTCACCTACGACGAAGTGCTCCTCGTGGAGCCGGGGTTTGCCATGCCGCGGGAGGAGTATGAAGCGGCTTTATACTTAAGTAATTGAGAAGCTGGATAGATATAATTTAGATTGTTGGGTTTTGCACTAGTGTAAACTCATGCCTTTAGCGCTGAAGGAATAATTGCATGGAAAAGAAAAGACACTATCATTAGGTTTATAGAGTTGTGAAAGTCAATTATAAAAAACACTAATTTACTTTGATTGCATTCCTAAGTTTATCTAAAAAAATAGGCTTAGTGACAACTTTCAAATTAGGTAACCCTTTTTCAGCAATTTTCTTTTCGATGCCTAAATGTCCTGTAAGGACTACAATTTGCTCTTTTGGATAACCAAGTTCAATAATCTTTTTTGCTATATCAAAACCGTCTAATTCGCTACGACGTGACAGGTGAATATCAACAAACACGAGCTTGAAATCGAAAATTTTACTAAAGTCTCCTATATCTTGTGAGGAAACAAAGTTTGTGACTTCTAACTGATTATTGAAATATATGATGTTAACTGCCTCAAAAGGAGTTTTGACAGCAGCTTCATATTCATTTTCAAAAATTGCTATTTTCATTTGTTGTTTGGGGTAAAAACTACTATTAATTCAAAGCTTTCATTCACTCTAATAGCACTTTTTATATTCATTTGGTTTAGATACTGTTTTATGATTGAGCTACCATGGCTGTCTCTCTTCATAATTTCATTAATATCTTGATTATTAAAGTCTTGTGCTAGTTTTTTTAATTGTTTCTTTTGTGTGTGGTCCTGTAAATCATTCGTAAATTTAATTAGTGGGAACTCTTCTATAATTAGAAAATCAACACTACAGTTACAGTTATAATGTTTGTTTATGTTGTCAAGTATCTCATCTACTACTAATAAAAAGGCATCTTCATTAAATTGGACAGTGTTACCGAGAATTTCTACTGGCCAATTGATATTGATGCTTTTTGTATCAAAGCCATTATCATCCCAGGCTGTTCTAACTAACTCGAAAATTCTATAGAAACCTTCTTCGTAAAGCTCGTCAATAAAGTAAGGATTTAATGATTTGTCTAGTATTTTATGTGTTCTACTAATTACATCTTTAATGACCTTTGATGATCTTTTTTTCTCCTTATTTATTAACACACTTAGTTGCCTTTTTGCCTCCTTATCCTGAACCTGATCATATACTGATATCATTTCAAAATAAGTTGTGATTGGTATTAACTTATTATTTAAGTAATGGATTGCTTTTATGGTGTTGTCAATAAAAAAGTAGTTTCCCTTTATTTTATTTAATCTAACTTTTTTCTGTCGTTTTAAATCGTCTTCTACACCAAATACTTTTGTTACTTTAAAGAGCAAAGGTCTTAAAACATTTATTAGTAGCTTATGAAGTATGCCGAAACTATTATTTTCAAATTGTAAGCAGTAAGCAAATTGTGCTGAATCAGATTTAATATACATGAATAAGCAGTTTTGAATAGCTACTCCATTAACTAGTACATCATTCCTTCGTTCTGACTTAAACTTTTTTAGGGTTTTTACTAGCTTATTCTCCTCTGGAATTTTAATATCAAGAATTTGATGTGAGCTAGCAAAAATTCTTAGTTCTTCAAATCTTATTTTAAAACAGATTATTTGAACAGGGGCAAGGTACTTAAAAACGAAGCCATCATTTGAAAGTGCATCAATAATATTTTTCAGGAGAAGATATGCTTTACCAACATTTAAATTTTCTTCATAAAATTTATCAATTGCACTATGCACTAAAGATTGAAATCTTACTATACTAGCACGTATAAATGAGAAAAAGTTGATAGCTGCTAGTGCTGTAATAACTAAAATGATCTGTACATTTATCTGATACCCATTGAGTAGATAGTATGAAAATAGGACAATGCTATATAGTGGAACAGAAAAGAAAGGCGTTCTTTGATAGCTACTGTGATTTAAAGCATTAATAACAGGAATGACTAATAAACTTAAATTAAAAAGATTATTTATGTCTTTATCATAAAGACATAGAAAAAAGAAAACATAATCATTTATCAGTCTTACATTGGCGTAGTAACCCTCTTTTCTGAATATTTTTATATATATAGCAGCATAAGATACTATCGCAATTAAGTAAACATAATAAGGGAAGATGTTTTGATTTAAAAGGAGCACCAAAATGGCATACCCTATTATTAAAATCCTAAAAAGAATGGAGATTACCTTTCTGACTTTATAATCTACTTCCTCTAATACTGTCATTATAACTTAAGTTTATTCGATATCTCTTTAATTAAAATATTAATCACAATTATCAAAAACATTAGTTTCCCTATCACTAGCATTATTATTCCAAATGTGTTAAGAGGTTTTATCTTAAACTCATCGCTTATTTGGAAAAGCCCTGCAAGAATGTTAGCTCCGTGATTTTGATAAAAATTGTCAGATAACTTAAGGTATTCAACCTCAAAAAGTTGCATTTGAGGGTTATCTGTTGGTAGAAGTAAAATATAGCATATTCCGTAAAAAACAGTTAAAGTTAGAATAATTGCTACTAAGTTTTTAGTTGTTTTTAAATAAAACCATCTTAACTTACTTACAATGGATTTATCATTTAAAAACAATTCACAATTTGCATTTATAAGTTCTTTAGCACACGATTCAGTTTCATCCTCAAATCCGTTTAATGCAAGAAGTCTGTGTAAAAAAGTTAATATTTTTACCCTTTGATCAAAAGGTAAATGTTTGGCATAAAAGAATATCTTGTTTAGATCGATTTCATCATATCCATGTTGCTTCTCTTCTATAGATTTTAGGTAAAATATTATCAAATATTTTAAGTCCACATATATTTCATCTGATAAAGTAGAGTCACCACTATGAATCTTGATTTGTAGAATAGAGTTTTGTGCGTCTACTTTCTGATAAAAGTATTGTGCTCTTACTATTTTGTCGTTTTCATGATCAATTAATTGGCTTAACTGGCCTAAAGTCATAGCTATCAAATAATTTATATGCGAAAATAGTTATAATTAAATTTATATTTCCATAACTATATATTTTAATTAGAATTGATTAAATAAAAAGTGCTGGAGATCCTGTTTTGCATTCTTAAAGCTATACATATGAGATTGTTTTTCTATCAGTTGTAGTATTTAGCATTATATATACCTTTCTTCCTTATTCTTTACTCCTTTACCATAAACTTACCCATTCGGGAAATTATACCTGCCGACAGAGAACACCTCACAGCCCGGAACCCCCTAATCTTAAATGCCTCTTCCGGCCCCAATAAAAGCACCCTGCTACCACTGGCTTTGCTGGACGAGGCCTGACTCAGCTGACCTACAACTGAAGTTCCTATACCTGCCACAGCCAAACTATTTCGGATCATACCACACTATACCTCCCCGTTTTTTATAGCTTTATACCTAAAGCCGCTGATTGCAGGTATAGCCTATAGCTGCAACTGCGGTCATAAGCGGAAAACAAACCACCCCCAGGTATGGAAGAGTTAAAAGCAGGCAGTTTTTTCGGGCAAACGAACAGGACCTTTCACCTGGACGGCATTCTGCTGACCGACACCGAGTACACGGTCGACAAAGTGGATTGGCACTACCACGAGAACGCCTATTTTACCTTTATCCTGGCCGGGCAAATCTTGGAGGGCAACCGCAAGGAAAAATACCACTGCGCCCCCGGATCGCTGCTGTTTCACAATTGGCAGGAGCCGCATTACAACATCAAACCGGAGGGCTATACCCGGGGCTTTCACCTCGAAATTCAGAAAGAATGGTTCCGGGAGCTGCTGCCTGACAGCGAAGTAGCGGAGGGAAGTATGCAGATCGATAACCCGACGGTGAAGCTCCTGTTTTACCAGATCTTCAAAGAAACCAGACTGCAGGATACCCTGCTATACCCGGCCGTTGAGTCGCTTTTACTGCAGGCCTTCACGACACTGCTTCCGCAGGAGCGCAAGGTATACAAAAACCCGCCTTGGGTAGCCCGGCTCAAAGAGCTGTTGCACGATCGTTACCCGGACACGCTCTCCTTAAAAACGCTGGCCGCTGAAGTGAACATCCACCCGGTGCACTTGTCCAGGGATTTTCCAAAGTACTTTCACTGCAGCCTCGGCGATTACATCCGGAAGGTCAGAACACAAAAGTCCTTTTCCCTTTTTTATGACAAAGAACGCTCCCTGACCGAGATCGCTTTGCAGTGCGGCTTTTCAGATCAAAGCCATTTCACCCGCAGTTTTAAAGCCTTGAATGGACTCACGCCCTCTGCTTTCCGGAAGATCATGCTGGAACGTTAATTTCATTCTATTTTTGAGTGGCTGTCCGCTGTAATATTGCAGCATCCAAAACGAAAGAAAATGAAAAGACGTCTTCTACTGCTCTTACTGCTCACCGCTATACCTGTTGCTGTTTTCGCGCAAAGTCCGGCCAATTTAAACGACGGTATAGCGGTGGCCGCCCCAACAGCAGTCGGTATAAACGCCCAAAATTTAGCCGCCCTCGATAGCGCCATCCGCAGCGATAAATTCAAGAACATCACCAGTGTGCTGATCGCCAGAAACGGGCAGCTGGTCTACGAGCAATATTACCAGGGCTTTGCCGATAGCTCCCTGCACGACACCCGCTCCGCCACCAAAAGCATCACCGGACTCCTGATCGGGCTGGCGATCGACAACAAAATGATCCCTTCCGAAAAGACCACGGTCACGCGCTACTTCAAAGACAAGAAGCCTTTCCAGAACCCCGACCCCCGGAAAGACAAGATCACCATCGAGGACCTGCTGACCATGAGCGCGCTGCTGGAGTGCGATGACGACAACCAGTACTCGCGGGGCAATGAGGAGCGCATGTACCTGATCGAAGACTATTACCGTTTTTACCTGGACCTGCCCGTGAGAGGCTATGCCGGCTTTGCGAAAAAGCCCGAAGACTCCCCCTATGGCCGAAGCTTCAGTTACTGCACGGCAGGCACCGTGTTACTGGGCGGGGTGTTGGAACGAAGCACCAATATGAAAGTAGATGCCTTTGCCAAACAATATCTGTTCGAGCCCCTGGGCATTACAAAAGCAAACTGGCAGCTAACCCCCATGGGCACGCCCATGACCGGCGGCGGACTGGGTTTAAGAAGCCGCGACCTGTTGAAGCTGGCCATCTTAATGCAGCAGGGCGGCAAATGGAACGGCAGGCAGGTCATCTCCGGCAGCTGGGTCCGAAAGTCAACCGCCACGCAGGCGCATGTGCGGGAGTTTAACGGGCAGAACTACAACTACGGCTACCTGCTCTGGCAACAGGCTTTCGGTCAGGACAAACAGTACGCCGCCTACTACATGTCTGGCAATGGCGGCAGCAAGATCGCCGTCATCCCCGAACTCGACCTGGCCATCGTCATTACCAGCACCCTCTACGGAAGCTTCCAGGGGCATATGCAAACCGAGAAGATCCTGGCGGAATATATTGTGGCGGCTGTGGGGGAGTAGGGGCTGTGTGCGGCAATGAACGGTTATTCTTAATACCCGTTTCCGCACTTTACACATTCTCAATTGACATTGCGTAACTTTGTGGGTTGTTACCAGGGTATACCTACTTCATAATTTATTTAAAGCTTTGCCTTTCAACCCGTTCTCTATAGAATTACCCATTCGGGAAATTATACCTGCCGTTAGGGAGCACCTGGCGGAGCAGCTAAATGCGCCTTGCTACCGCTAAGTTTGCAGTGGTGCTTGATGCCTGAATAACTGCTCTAGCAGGAGACGGATTACTATGGTGTGTTATGTTAATTTAGGGACGCTACTTTCTTTCTGCAGCCGCTACTGGAGGCTGAGGGGCTGGCACCACATTCTTAATTGGCTTTGTAGATTTCAGGTAGGCGAAAACGGCCCTTAATTCCTCGTCCGTCATATTTTTGTACATGTCCCAGGGCATTGGTGGCAACAGCATGCGCGAAGTTTCCAGTCCCTTGTGCTTGCCCTGCCTGATAGCTGTGAAAAAATGCTTTTCGGTCCAGTTGCCTATACCGGTCTCATCTGAAGTTAAGTTGGCAGCGTAAGAAATTCCCCAGGGCCCTACCCAGGCGGTCAGCGTCTGTGTTACCACCAGGCCTTTCTTTTCTACCTCTTCGCGGTTTACATCAGGAGGCGGCAAAGTAGCCGGATGACCGGACAAAGCTCTTGAGAAGTCCATTTCCATACCTTTGTCTGTCATCTTTTTAGGCGTATGACAATCGTGGCAGGCGGCAATCGTGACCAGGTGCTCCCCCAGTTTAAGCTGTTCTTTATCTCCTTGCAGCATGGTGTCAAAGCTAGCCTGCTTTGTATCAGGGCGCCCTTTCGAAAACGGTGAAAGAAACATGATGAACGAGAAGATAACCAGGGAGGTAATAACCAGTATAGTTTTCATAGCTGTAAGGTTTTGTGTTGAAATTAGTATGTAAACTGCCTTACCTAATTTACCTATTATCCGGAAGAAGTAGAATCAATAGTGGTATTACCTGGTGAACTGATTAGTGTTTGATGTTAAAGGAAAGATTTCAATGATGAATCATTATTTCCAGGCAGGAAGCACAACCAAAAGCTAGGTCAGTATATGCACTAAGCCGGATTTCGGGGTTTATGACAAATTACGTTTTATGGATGCGTACACCCTTTTGAATAGTGATTTATATCCCTCCAACTTTGTGTAACTTTGCTGGCTGGCAGCGAAGTATACCTGTCTGAAGTACAACTATAAAATACAAAAATTGCCTTTCAACCCCTTCTCCATAGACCTCCCCGTTCGGGAAATCATACCTGCCGTCAGAGAACACCTTTCGGCGCAGAATACCCTGATCGTAAACGCCCCTCCGGGAGCCGGTAAAAGTACCTTGCTGCCGCTGGCGATACTCGGCGAGCCCTGGCTGAAAGATCAGAAGATCATCATGCTGGAGCCGCGTCGCCTGGCGGCCAAAACCATTGCCGAGCGCCTGGCGCAGCTGCTGGGCGAGGAGGTAGGCCAGACCGTCGGTTACCGTATCCGGTTTGAGAACCGCATTTCTGACAAGACCCGCATTGAGGTCGTCACCGAAGGCATCCTGACGCGCATGATCCACAGCGACCGTTTGCTGACAGGTATAGCCATCGTGATCTTCGACGAGTTTCACGAGCGCAGCATCCATGCCGATGTGGCCATGGCCCTGAGCCGGGAGGCGCAGCATACCCTGCGGCCCGACCTGCGCATTCTGGTGATGTCGGCCACGCTGGACATGCCGCAACTGACGAGTCTGCTCAAGGCGCCGGCCGTGCAAAGCATGGGACGGCAGTACCCGATCAACACGATCTATACCGGCGACGCCGACGACCGCATGCTGCCCGAAATGACGGCCCGTGTGGTGCAGCAGGCAGCTAAGGAGCAGGAGGGGGATATCCTCGTGTTCCTGCCCGGCGAAAACGACATCCGCAAAGTGGAAATACTCTTGCGCAAACAACTGCGCGGCGTGCAGATCCATCCGCTGTTTGGCATGCTGCCCTTTGGCAAGCAGTACGCCGCCATCATGCCCGACCGCGAAGGTAGGCGCAAAGTCGTGCTGGCCACCAGCATCGCCGAGACCAGCCTGACCATAGAAGGTGTGTCGGTAGTGGTGGATACAGGCTTCGGCAAGACCTCCCGCTTCGATCCGAAATCGGGTTTGTCGCGTCTCGAAACAGCGCGTATCTCCAAAGACGCCGCCGACCAGCGTGCCGGTCGTGCCGGTCGTCTGGGTCCGGGCACCGCTTACCGCATGTGGAGCAAAACCACGCAGGAGCGGATGTCTCCGCACCGCACCCCGGAGATCATGGAAGCCGACCTGGCCAACCTGGTGCTCGACATGGCGCAGTGGGGTATTATGGACATCCGCAGCCTGACCTGGCTCAACCCGCCACCACGTGCCGCCCTGCAATACGCCACCGAGATGCTGCACCAGCTGCAGGCGCTGGAGAACGGCCGCATCACGGAGCATGGCAGGAAAATGCACGCACTGCCTTGTCACCCGCGTATCGCGCACATGCTGCTCAAAGCCGAAGAAACCGACCAGGTAGCCCTGGCCAGTGACATTGCTGCCATTCTGGAAGAGCGCGATCCGCTGGACCGCAACGCCGGCATCGATATTAACTTAAGAATAGAGGCCCTCCGCAGGTATAGGCGGGAACAGGGGCAGGGCAAGCGCTTCGCCAGGATCGAGAAGATTGCCCGCTCGTACCGACATCTGTTCAGCATAGAACCGGAAAACGGGAACTTTGACGACTACGAAACCGGTGTGCTGCTCACGCATTGCTACCCGGAACGCATCGCCTATGCCCGTCCCGGCAACAATGCGCAGTTTCAG
Source organism: Pontibacter lucknowensis (assembly GCF_900156415.1). Classification (GTDB taxonomy): domain Bacteria; phylum Bacteroidota; class Bacteroidia; order Cytophagales; family Hymenobacteraceae; genus Pontibacter; species Pontibacter lucknowensis. The sequence goes on from NZ_FTNM01000002.1 coordinate 88,319, forward strand.
TTGGCCAGCGGTCAGTATGCCTCCGCCGGTCACCGCGACGACCTGGCACACGAGCCCTGGCTGGCTATTGCGCACCTGCACGCTGGCACCGGCGACAATCCGGGCCGCATCTTCCTGGCCTCGCCGCTCAATCCGCGCGACCTGGCCCCGCTTGTGAAGCAAAAGGAGGTATACCACTGGGACGTGAATGACGGCGAACTCAGCGCCTCCATGGACACCCGCATCGGCAGCATTGTGCTGCAAAGCAAGCCGCTGCCAGCACCCGACGAAAAGCACCGCGTACCGGCCATGTCCGAAGCCATCAAACAGGAGGGCGAGCACCTGCTGGACTTTAACTACGAAGTAAGACAGTGGCAGAACCGTGTGCTGAGCCTGCGCAAGTGGCGCCCCTCCGAGTTCTGGCCCGACGTGAGCACCAGCACCTTGCTGATGACGAACTGGGACTGGGTGAAGTCCTACCTCTTCGACATCGAGCACCCCGACGAACTGATGGAGCTGGAGCTGCTGCCGATCCTGGAAGCCAAATACCTGAACGAGGAGCAGCGTGCCCGTCTGGAGGTGCTGGCCCCCTCCAGCATCACCTTACCGGATGGTTCGGATATTGACCTGTATTACCACGCAGATGGAAGTCAGCCGAAGCTGGAGATCCGACTGCAGGATGTGCTGGACTGGGAAGAAAGCCCGACAGTGGACGAAGGTGAGATGACGGTGGAGCTGGCCCTGCTAAGTCCGGAGTTAAAGCCGATCACGACCGTGTCAGACCTGGCGAGTTTCTGGAAAGGGAATTATAGAGTGATCAAGCGGCAGCTGGAAGTGGTGTTTCCGGAAGTGGAGTGGAGTAGGGGTTAGAGTTTCTTTCTGTCATTTCGACAGAATGGAGAAATCTGAATCAGAAATCATTTATCCAGATCTCTCCATTCTGTCGAGATGACAATTTAGGCCTATTACTCAATACCCTCGCTCGCGTCCCGCGAGTGTGAGCTATCTGGCGGACTCTGGCCGCTTGTTTGTGCCTGTCGGCACAGGTGGCGGGACGCCACCGCATAACTCACACTCGAGCGAGGGCAAGTAAAGAGATTCCCCTCTTGAGGGGCCCCCACGATTAGATACGGATAGATATATCCGACTAAGCATTTCTAAAAAGAAAGAGACGCCTCAACAGCGTCTCTTTTCTTTTTCAACTCTTATGAATAAAACTAAACCGCTTTCAATTCCTTCTGATCCTTTGCTTCCTGCTCATCAACACCAATCGCTTTATTCCAGTCACCGGCGTTCTTTATACCGAGTTTCTCCGGGTCAAAGGTTGGGTCGAGGCCCGCTTTGCGCTGGGCCAGGTAATCCTGCAGGGTGCGTAAGGCCGGCTTGCGCAGCAGGAAGATGGCAATGACGTTGAGCCAGGCCATGATGCCCACACCGATGTCGCCCAGCATCCAGGCGGATTCAGCTGTCTTTACAGAGCCGTAGAAGGTAGCGGCCAGTATGAAAAGGCGCAGCGCCCAGAGCATCCACTGTTTGTTTTTGGTGTTCAGGTAGCTCAGGTTGGTTTCGGCAATGTAGTAATAGGCCATGATGGTGGTGAAGGCAAAGAAGAACAGCGAAATCGCGATAAAGCCGCTACCCAGTGCGGGGAAGTGAGAGCTCACCGCCAGCTGCGTATACTCTGGTCCGAAAGGCACGCCCGGCAGGTTCTCCACCAGAAAGCCCCCCTCCGGATTCACCACATTATATTGCCCTGTAAACAGAATCATGAAGGCTGTAGCCGTACAAACGAACAGCGTATCTACGTAAACAGAAAAGGCCTGTACCAAACCCTGCTTGGCAGGATGGCTTACTTCGGCCGCTGCCGCTGCATGCGGCGCAGTACCCTGGCCTGCCTCGTTCGAGTAAATACCACGCTTCACACCCCACGAAATGGCCATGCCAAACACACCGGCAAAAGCGGGCTCGAGGTCAAACGCAGAACTGATGATGAGGCTGAACACGGCCGGAACTTCTGAGATATTCATCAGAATGATCACGACCGACATCAGGATATAAGCCCCCGCCATAAACGGAACCACCACCTGTGCCACGTTGCCGATGCGCTTCACGCCTCCTACAATGATCAGGGCCAGCAGCAGGGTAACGGCACCACCCGTGTAGGCAACCGGTATCTGGAAGGCATTGCTGATACCGGAGGCAATACTGTTGCTCTGCACACCCGGGAGGAACAAGGCCATGCTGATAATGGTCGCGACCGCAAACAGCACGGCATACCATTTCACGCCAAGGCCTTTTTCGATGTAGAAGGCCGGCCCGCCTCTGTACTGGCCATTTTTTACCTGCTTGTAGATCTGTCCCAGGGTGGCTTCTATGAAGGCAGAGGAACTGCCCAGAAAAGCAATCATCCACATCCAGAACACAGCACCCGGGCCACCCATGGCAATAGCCGTGGCTACACCGGCAATATTGCCTGTGCCGACACGCCCGGCAATGGCTACGGTAAAAGCCTGGAATGAACTGATGCCTTTGTTAGAGGACTGCCCCCGGAAGAGCAGGCGCAGCATTTCGCGGAGGTAGCGAATCTGCAGGAATTTGGTGGCGATGGAGAAGTATACACCTGCCCCAAGGCAAAGTACGATAAGTGCATTGCTCCAGACGATGTCGTTCACCGAACTGATAATGTTTTCCATGGAGAGAAGGTGGGTTTTAATCTTGTCAAGTATAGTTCGAAACCCTGTTTTGATAGAACGAAAGGTTTCTGCACTTTAAATTAGACAGAAATTTTCAGAACTGAAGAGTTTAGCCCGGCTTATTATTTCCCGAGAAACATGAATGCCACTTGCAAGGTCCGCCGTTTTATTTGCTGAACAGCTTAGCAGGTTATGCTGAGCACCCGGTCAAGCGCTGTACCAAAATGATCTGTGTTAGGGCAGGAGGAGCTATACCTGAACAGGGGGATTACCTGGTAGGAACTCAAAACATTAACAAATCTTGCCGGGAAAGAGTACATGATAGTGTTGGCAGGAAAATGCAACCCCTTCCGGCACTGATTCGCTTTAGCAACCATACGTCACAGAAAAAAACAAAAGAAGGATGATTCAGAAAACATACCTGAAAACAAAAGACCAGTGTAAAGTTAAATTCACGATCAGCATCGAAAATGCGGACAGAGTGGAGATCCTCGGCCTGAATAACGACTGGAACACACCGATCAAAATGAGCAAGAAAAAGGGTGGTGTATTTGAGTGTGTGCAGACGCTCCCGCGTCATACACAGCACGAATTCAAATACCTGGTAAACGGTACCGACTGGCGTAACGATCCGGATGCCGATGGGGAGGCTCCCAATGAGTTTGGCGGGACCAACACCTTGCTTGTGCTCTAGTCGCCGTTCCCAGCGAGAGCAAATACGTTTAATTTAATTGCTTATACCTGAGATGTAGGAGGCTATTTCCTGCTCTTTTTCCTGCATGTGCTCGTAGGCAAACTTCTGCAGCACATCGCAGGAAACTTTGTCGAGCATGCCAATAATCCGCGCTTCGCTGATCACCTCCTGGTTCCAGTCAGAGGCGATGACCATAATGGCTTGTCCGTTGTATGGGCTGAGGTCCAGCAGGTCGGCGGTCAGGTTAGGCGATGGCCATTTGCCAGCTGCCAGGCTGTACAAACCGGGTTCCCAGCGGGGCGGATCATTTTTAAGATCCGGCACCGGTTTAAAATAGCCTTCATCCACAGGACCTATAAACAAAACATTCGCTTTGCTGAGGGTAGTCGGAACAAGCGTCTTGGGGTCAGGCAATACAGTGCCGGCTTCTTCCAGCGTTTCTTCGGGTTCATCCATGCCTATACATACTACCAGAAATAGCAGATAGTTGTCCTGCGCCATTTAGAGCCAACATAAGGAGGAAAGGAGCGTAAAGCTAAGCTGTTCATTTTCGCTCATCTGACTGGCAAAAATTCTTTTGTAAAACAGTCGGCTGGTCATTTAATCTCCTTCTGCTATGGAAAAAGAAAATCCCCCATTACCACCGCTGCAATCCGTCACGCTCCGCATCAACGGCAAAGAGCAGCGCCTGGAGCTGGCCCCCTGGACCTCCCTGCTCGATGCCCTGCGGGAGCACCTGCACCTGACCGGCACCAAAAAAGGCTGCGACCACGGCCAGTGCGGCGCCTGCACCGTGCTCATCGACGGCAAGCGCATCAACTCCTGCCTGACCCTGGCGATGATGCAGGAAGACAAAGAAATCACCACCATCGAGGGACTGGCCAAAGACGGCGAACTGCACCCGGTGCAGCAGGCTTTTATCGACCACGACGCCTTCCAGTGTGGCTATTGCACACCGGGGCAGATCTGTTCGGTGATCGGGCTGGTGAACGAGGGCAAGGCTAAAACACTGGCTGATATCCGGGACCTGATGAGTGGAAATGTGTGCCGTTGTGGTGCCTATGTGAACATCGTGAAAGTGGTGCAGGAAGCACTGGAAAGGAGCGAGGCAAAATGAGACCCTTCACCTATACCCGGGCCACGGACGTGAACAGCGCCGTGCAGGAAATCACCAGACATGAGAAGGCGAAATTTGTAGCGGGGGGTACTAACCTGCTCGACCTGATGAAGATCGACGTGATGGCCCCGCAGCATCTGGTCGACATCACCCGCATTGCCCTCAAGACCATTGAAGAAACCGCAGACGGCGGCCTGCGGCTGGGTGCGCTGGTGACGAACAACGACACCGCCTACCACGAGCAGGTGGAGAAGCGCTACCCGCTGCTCTCGCACGCGATACTGGCAGGCGCCACCGGACAGCTGCGCAACATGGCCACCGATGGTGGCAACCTGCTGCAACGCACCCGCTGCTATTACTTTTACGATACCCAAACGCCCTGCAACAAGCGTGAACCCGGCTCTGGCTGCTCCGCCATCAAAGGCTATAACCGCGACCTGGCCATACTGGGCACGAGCGAGCATTGCATCGCTACCCATCCGTCCGATATGTGTGTGGCCCTGGCTGCGCTGGAGGCAAGCATCAACGTAACCGGGCCAAACGGCGATCGGGTTATACCTATTGCCGATTTCCACCGCCTTCCCGGCGATACCCCACACATCGACACCAACCTGCAGGAGGACGAGATTATCACCTCCATCGACTTACCAGCCAAAGGTTTTGCAGAGCACTATACCTACCTCAAGCTCCGTGACCGCGCCTCCTATGCCTTTGCCATTATATCAGTGGCCGCTGCCCTGGACATGGACGGCGACACCATCAAAGAAGCCCGCATTGCCCTGGGTGGGGTGGCGCACAAGCCTTGGCGAAAACCAGCGGCCGAAGCTATGCTACAGGGACAGCAGGCAACGCGTGAGAATTTTCAGAAAGTAGCAGAAGCTTACCTGGAAGGCGCGAAAGGGTATGGGGATAACGATTTTAAAATAGAGCTGGCGAAGCGGGCCATTGTGCGGGCGCTGGAGCAGGCTTTTAACAAGGAGGGTGCAGCATGAAAACAGATCAGATAGGAAAAGAAAGAAACCGGGTTGACGGCAAAGCCAAAGTAACCGGCGAAGCAAAATATGCGGCAGAGTTTGATGCTGAGAAACTGGCTTATGGTGTGGTCGTGAGCAGCGGCATCGCTAAAGGAAAGATCAAACGCATCGATACCAGCAAAGCCCTGGCACTGGACGGGGTACTGCAGGTATTCACGCACGAAAACCGTCCCGGCTACATGTGGCTGGACAAAAACTACAAAGACGATGATGCGCCTCCAGGCTCACCTTTTCGTCCTCTTTATGACAGCGAGGTGCAGTTCAGCATGCAGCCCATTGCGCTGGTCGTAGCCGAGACTTTTGAGCTGGCCAGGTATGCGGCCATGCTGGTGGAGGTGGAATACGAGGAAGCAGAACACGACACCGATTTTGAATCGAATCTGGAGCAAGCCTACGAACCGAAAGAGTACAAAGCCACGGAGCCGCCCAAGCCTCGGGGTGATGTAGACCAAGCTTTAGCTGAGGCAAGTGCCCGCATCGAAGAAACCTATACCCATCCGGCTGAGCACCATAACCCGATGGAGATGCACGCCAGCACCGCCGTGTGGGAAGGTGATGGAAAACTGACAGTCTACGACAAGATACAGGGTGTGCAGAACAGTCAGCAGTACATTGCCAGCGCCTTTGGTATGTCTAAGGACGAGGTGCGGGTGATCTCGCCATTTGTCGGGGGAGCCTTTGGTTCGGGTTTGCGCCCGCAGTACCAGCTCTTCCTGGCCGTGCTGGCAGCCCGTGAACTGCAACGCTCTGTGCGGGTCGTAATGACGCGTCAGCAGATGTTCTCCTTCGGTCACCGCCCCAAAACCCTGCAACGCTTTAAACTGGGCGCAGATACCGGCGGCAAGTTGCAGGCGCTGCAGCAGGAGGTATACGGCGAGACCTCCAAGTTCGAAGACTACAGCGAAGACGTCGTGCTCTGGCCAGGTGTACTGTACCCATGCGACAATACCAAGCTGACGCACAAACTGGTGGCGCTGGATGTGTATACCCCACTCGATATGCGGGCGCCCGGCGGCACAACCGGCATTTACGCATTGGAGTGCGCCATCGACGAACTGGCCTACAAGGCAGGTATAGATCCGCTGGAGTTCCGGAAGAAAAATTACTCTGAAAAAGATCAGAACGAAGACAAGCCATTTTCGAGCAAGGAGCTGCGGGAATGCTACCGACAGGGAGCCGATAAATTTGGCTGGGCTAAGCGCAGAATGGAGCCGCGTTCCATGAAAGAAGGTCACCAGCTGATCGGCTGGGGATTTGCCCAGGGTGCCTGGGAGGCGAACCAGGCCGAGGCCAGCGCCAAGGCCGTGCTCAGTAAAGAAGGCAAGCTCACCGTCAGCAGCGCCACCGCCGACATTGGCACCGGTACTTACACCGTGATGACCCAGATAGCCGCCGAGGCACTGGGGCTACCGTTGGAGGATGTGACGTTCAAGCTGGGCGATTCCGATCTGCCGAAAGCGCCTTTAGAAGGTGGCTCGAAGACCGTTGCTACAGTAGGGTCCGCCGTGAAAAAAGCCTGCGAACAGGTACAGGAAAAACTTTTAAAGTTGGCCCAACAGCAGCCGGATTCGCCACTCGCTGAAGCAAAGCTGGAAGAGGTGGATTTCTCAGAAGGTAAGATCAGCCTGAAGCGAGATGCCTCAAAAAGTGTGCAGTTGCAGGACCTGTTGGAGCAAAGCGACAACGGCAGCCTGGAAGGAGAGGTGTCTACCAAGCCATCAGATGAATCGAAGGAATACGCCCGTTACGCGCACTCCGCTGTGTTTGCCGAAGTGAAAGTAGACGAAGACCTGGGTACCGTTAAAGTTACCCGGCTGGTAACAGCTGTAGCCGGTGGCCGCATCGTGAACCCCAAAACCGCCCGCAGCCAGATACTCGGCGGCATGGTCTGGGGCATGGGCGTTGCCCTGCACGAGCACACGGTCATGGACAATAACCTCGGCCGTTTCATCAACCACGACCTCGATAAATACCATGTACCCGTGAATGCCGACGTGCAGGAAATGGAGGTGATCTTTGTGGAGGAGAAGGATGAAGTCGTGAATCCGCTGGGTGTGAAAGGGCTTGGTGAGATAGGGGTAGTGGGGGTTGCTCCGGCTATCGCCAACGCGATATTTCATGCGACGGGGAAGCGGGTACGGGAGTTGCCGATTACAATGGATAAGTTGTTATAGTTTTTCGCCTGGCCGGCGGGGCCTTGGGGTATGGGTGTTTATGGCGCGAGCGTCCTCGCTCGTGTCTACATGCCCCCTCGCTCGCGTCCCGCGAGTGTGAGCTATCCATACGCCTCTGGCGTAATTTATAGGGTATTTGAAGCCCATATATAATTAAAATAGAACCTCAAACCATGAGCGAGTACCGCAAAGCACATCCTGATGAACTCTACTTTGTCACGATGTCTGTTGTGGGTTGGCTGGATGTCTTCACACGCAATGAATACAAAGATATTGTGATTGATAACTTAAGGTACTGCCAACAGAAGGAGGGGCTTGAGGTTTTTGCCTACGTTATCATGACCAACCACCTGCATCTGATTGTGAGAAGACGCGATAAAGAGTTGACAGAATTACTGGGGAGATTTAAAAGCTTTACAGCGAAGAAGATCATCGCTGCCATTGAGAATAACGTTCAGGAGAGTAGAAGGGAGTGGTTGCTATACCTGTTTAGGCACTTTGCAAAGGTTAATAAACAGTATGTAGGAAATCATTTCTGGCAGTATTCGAGCCATCCTACGTTGCTGGATACACCCAAGATAATGGAGCAGAAAGAAGAATACATTCATATGAATCCGGTAAGGGCAGGGATTGTGAATGAGCCGCAAGCTTATGTTTATAGTAGCGCATGTGCGGATAGCCCTTTGAAAGTGATGGAGATGTAGGTATATATTTTGCCTCCCTCTCGCTCGCGTCCCGCGAGTGTGAGCTATCTGGCGGACTCTGGCCGCTATTTTTGTGCCACTAGGCACAGGTGGCGGGACGCCACGGGATAGCTTACACTCGCGGGACGCGAGCGAGGGAATCTGCCCACATTAAACCAAACCCCTCCCCAAAAGTCTTAAATTTCGTAACTTGTCATCTTCAAGAGCAATTACCATCACATGAAAGAACTGCAGGATATCGTAGGGGCGTATGAACTGGCGCGGCAGGAGGGGAAGCAGGCGGCACTGGCGACGGTGGTGCAGGTGCAGGGCTCTTCGTACCGGAGACCCGGTGCCCGTATGCTGGTGACCGAAGACGGACAGCTGACCGGCGCGATCAGCGGCGGCTGTCTGGAGGGAGATGCGCTGCGTAAGGCCCGTCTGGTGATGCACGAGCAGAAATCCATGCTGGTGACCTATGATACCACCGATGAAGATGATGCGCAACTGGGCGTGGGTCTGGGCTGTAACGGAATCATCCAGATCCTAATTGAGCCCATTAATCCAAATGATCCTGCAAATCCAATCACTTTCTTTCAGGCTTTTCTGAACAATCGGCAGTCGGCGGTAATCGTGACGCTTTTCTCGCTCGAGAACCGCACAAGTTTGCAGCCGGGTACCTGCCTGTTTATACCTGAGAGAGGAGCTTTGGCCGGTACATGCACTGATGCCATGCTGCAGGAAGCCCTCCTGCGCGATGCGCAACAGGTGCTGGCGCAGCGTGAGTCCTTCACGAAAACCTATATGACCGATGAAGGCACTTTGACAGGCTTCGTGGAATTATTACAACCGGCTGTGTCGCTGGTGGTGGTGGGGGCCGGCAATGACGCTATACCTGTGGTAAACATGGCCGCGATACTGGGCTGGCAGGTGACCGTCGTAGATGGTCGGGCGACCTATGCCAAGACAAGTCGTTTTCCGGCTGCACAACAGGTGCTTGTGGCCAAACCGGAGCAGGTGCTGACGCAGCTTAAACCCGATGAACAAACAGTTTTTGTGCTGATGACGCACAATTATAACTATGATCTTGCCATGCTGCGGCAGCTTTTGCCACTGGCTATACCTTACATCGGTTCACTGGGGCCGAAAAAGAAACTGGAGCGCATGCTGGCAGAATTGCAGGACGAAGGGATGGAGATAAGCGAGGAAATGCTACAGCGGGTATACGGTCCGACCGGACTGGAGATCGGTGCTGAAACTTCCGAGGAAATCGCTCTTTCCATCCTGGCTGAGATCAAGGCGGTACTGGCGAACAAGTCAGGTGGCTTCCTGCGCGATAAACCGGGTGCTATCCACGATCGCGGTGATGAAAACCTGGAACTGGGCAAACAGACAAGCGTATCCGGATGTTTTCTGTAAGCGGACTGGTCATACTGGCGGCTGGCGCTTCCACCCGGTTAGGACAGCCAAAGCAACTGCTGTATTACCAGGGCAAAAGCCTTTTGCAACGTGCTGCGCAGGTGGCTACGGAAGCTGGTTTTTCGCCTGTGGTAGTGGTGCTGGGGGCGCAAGCGGAAAAGCTTATACCTGAACTTGCCAACCTGCCTGTTACAACGGTGCAGAACCCCGACTGGCAGGAGGGAATGGCTTCTTCTATCCGAACCGGGCTACAGGAACTTTTGAAATTAAAGCCCACGCTGGACGACGTGACCTTTATGGTTTGTGATCAGCCTTTTGTGGATGCTGCTGTGCTGAAGCAACTGCTGCAGGCAAAACAGGACGGTCGGAGCGGCATTATCGCCTGCGCCTACCAGGGAACACTGGGTACACCGGTGCTTTTTGATAAGTTTTACTTCCCCGAATTACTGGCGCTGGAAGGGCAGGAGGGCGCTAAGAAAATCATTCTGAAACATCCTATAGCGGTCAGATCGCTGCGTTTTGAAGCAGGTGCTATCGATATTGACACGGCAGCAGACTATGCGGCACTGCTTCAGACAGATTTGCCGGATTAACCAGACTTTAAGCGGGACTGCTTATTTCCCGCTCCATATATTTTCCTAACTTAGAGTTCAAAATTTCAGATTAGAAAGATGGCGACATACAAACTGCAAATCAATGGCCGAAGCTATGAGGTCGATGTAGAGCCGGACACCCCGTTGCTTTGGGTGCTGCGCGACAACCTGGGACTGGTAGGCACCAAGTATGGCTGCGGCATTGCACAATGCGGCGCCTGCACCGTGCATGTCAACGGCAACGCCATGCGCTCCTGCGTGTACCCTGTTTCTGCCGCTGCCAGCGCTAAGATCACCACGATTGAAGGCTTGTCTGAGGCCGGCGACCATCCGGTGCAGCTGGCCTGGGACGAAGTGGATGTGGCCCAGTGCGGCTACTGCCAGGCCGGGCAGATCATGACGGCTACGGCACTTCTGAATAAGAACCAGAAGCCTACTGCCGAGGAGATCGACAATGCCATGAACGGCAATATCTGCCGTTGCGGTACCTACCACCGCATTCGTGAAGCTGTTGCATTAGCCGCCACTAAACTCAAATAAGCCATGTCAGAACTAACACAGGAAAGCAGACGCAATTTCATGAAGCTGTTCGCCGTGGCGGGCGGCGGTCTTGTCTTGGGTTTCAACTCGACCAGCTCTATTGCTTCGGGCCTGGGCCTGATCGACGGATCGAACCTGCCGGCAGCTGCCATCGACTTCAACAGCTACCTCTCTATTTCCCCGGAAAACATCATTACTATTTTGTCGCCGAACCCGGAACTGGGGCAGAACATCAAGACCTCTTTCCCGATGATCGTGGCAGAGGAGCTGGATGCCGACTGGACCAAAGTGAAAGTGGTGCAGGCTCCCCTGGATACAAACAAATTTGAGCGCCAGGTAACAGGTGGCAGTGGTGCCGTACCGCACTCCTGGGAACGCCTGCGCAAAGCTGGTGCTACAGCCCGCCAGATGTTGATGGAAGCGGCCGCCAAACGCTGGAACGTATCGGCTAACTCCCTCAGCACAGAAAACGGCATGGTAGTACACGCTACCAGCGATCGTAAACTGAGCTATGGTGAACTGGCCATCGAAGCCTCCAAATTGCCAGTGCCAACGGACGTGAAGCTGAAGGACAACAAAGACTTCAAACTGATTGGCACGGCCGTTCGCAACGTCGACAACCACGAGATGATTACCGGCAAGCCGCTTTATGGCCTGGATGTGTACAAAGAGGGCATGCTCTTCGCCGTGATCCAGCGTCCGGAAGCTTTCGGGATGAAACTGAAATCGGTGGATGCCGCCAAGGCGAAAGCGTTGCCAGGTATAGTAGACGTAGTAACATTTGGTAACAATGTGGCTGTGGTCGGCAAATCGACCTGGCAGGTGATGAAGGCCCGCAAGGAACTGAAAATTGCATACGAACCAGACGAGGCCTTGGAAAGCTCTGCCGACCACGACCGTCTTTTCAAGGAACTGCTCAATAGTCCGGAAGCTACGGTGCGCCGCAAAGACGGTGACGTGGAGGCGGCCTTTAAGAACGCGGCAAAAGTGATCAAGAGCGAGTACCAGTGTCCGTTCCTGTCGCACAGCCCGATGGAGCCGATGAACTTCTTCGCGCATGTGCGTCCGGATGGCGTAGAGCTGGCTGGCCCGACCCAAACGCCACAACGTGCCCGCGACATGGTGGCGAAGCTACTTGATATTGCCCCCGAAAAGATCACGCTGGAGCTGACACGCCTGGGTGGTGGTTTCGGTCGACGCCTCAGTGCAGACTATGTGCTGGAAGCGGCTGAGCTTTCGAGCATCATCAAAGCACCGGTGAAAGTGATCTGGAGCCGTGAAGATGACATGTCCGGCGGTACCTATCGTCCGGCAGTGCGCTACCGTTTTGAGGCGGCCCTGGATGCCAAAGGCAACATGATCGGCTACAAGCTGCGTGGTGTGGGCATCAACTCAGGCAACCCAACGCGAGAAGATAACTTCCCATCCGGTGCCGTAGAGAACCTGTTGATCGACTCAGTAGAACATAAATCGCCGATCACGACTGGTCCGTGGCGTGCCCCGATCACCAACTTCCTGGCTTTCGCCGAGCAGGCTTTCCTCGATGAGGTAGCGCAGGCAGCTAAAAAAGACCCGGTGCAGTTCCGCCTCGAGCTATTGGATAAAGCGAAAAAAACGCCTGTAGGGGAGATCAAATATGACATCGACCGCATGCGTGGCGTGATCGAACTGGCTTCTGAGAAATCGAACTGGGGCAAGAAGAAAGGCGTGCACCAGGGCTTCAGCGTTTACTTCTCACACCGCTCATATGTAGCACAGGTGGCCGAGGTGAAGCTAGTGAAATCGGTGCCGGTAGTAGAGAAGGTATACGCTGCTGCTGACTGTGGCATTGTGGTAAACCTGAGCGGTGCCTACCAGCAGGTGCGCGGCGGTATCGTGGACGGTCTGGGCCATGCCATGTACAGCAAACTCTCCTTCAAGGACGGCGCCGTAGAGCAGAAGAACTTCAACAACTACCGCCTGATCCGCCTCAAAGAAGTGCCTGAGATCGACGTGCATTTCGTGAACAACGGCATCGATCCGACCGGCTTGGGCGAACCAGCGCTCCCACCAACCGGAGGCGCCGTAGCAAACGCCATCTTCAAAGCCACCGGCAAACGCCTCCGCAACCAGCCTTTCATGGAGCAGCCGGAGTTGAAGGGTGGGAAGGTTATATAGTTAATCTATCCCCTCGCTCGCGTCCCGCGAGTGTGAGCTATCCAGTGGCGTCCCGCCACGTGTGCCGGTAGGTACAAACCAAAGCGGCCAGAGTCCGCCCGATAGCTCACACTCGCGGGACGCGAGCGAGGGAGATAAAATATCTTCCTTGTGAAAGGGCAGGGATGGTTTGACCCGATAGAGAGAATAACCAAACATCCGCAGCAAATAAGGAGTACAGTTAAGCATGTTGGTAGACAGACACGGAAGGAAGATCAACTATTTGAGACTGGCGGTGACCGACAGGTGCAATCTGCGTTGCTTTTACTGCATGCCGGAACAGGGGCTGGACTGGCTTTCGCGGAGCGAGCTGATGAGCTATGAGGAGATGCTCCACATCAGTCAGGTGATGCTCCACATGGGAATTGAGAAGATCCGAATTACGGGAGGGGAGCCTTTTGTGCGTAAAGATTTCATGCCTTTCCTGTCGAAACTCTCCCAATTGCAGGGACTCCAGCAGCTGACGCTGACCACTAACGGAGTGCTCACGGCCCCTTTTGTGCCGGAGCTCAAGAAAATAGGTATACACTCCGTCAACCTCAGTCTTGACACCCTCGACCCGAACCGATTCTTCGCCATTACCCGTCGCGATGTATTACCTTCCGTGCTCGAAACACTGGAAGCTTTGCTGCAGCATGGGATCGAAGTGAAGATCAATGCCGTGGTGATGGAAGGAAAAAACACCGAGGATATCCTGCCGCTGGTAGAACTCACCAAAAGCCATCCGGTAAGTGTGCGTTTCATCGAAGAGATGCCTTTCAACGGTGGCGAAAGTCACTATACCTCCCTCGCCTGGGACCACTTTCGCATCCTGGAGAAGATCAAAGAGCAGTACCCGGCCATTACAAAAACGATCGATCCGCCGCACTCCACCTCCTACAATTACCAGATACCGGGGCACAAGGGCAGCGTGGGGATTATTGCCGCTTATACCCGTTCTTTCTGCGGTACCTGCAACCGTATCCGGCTCACGCCGCAGGGCGAGCTTAAGACCTGTCTCTACGGCGATAGCGTGCTGAATGTAAAGGACCTGATGCGCAGTGGTATGCCGTTGCAACAACTGCAGCTTGCACTTAGCCAAGCCATCAGTCTGAAAGAAAAAGATGGTTGGGAAGCTGAGAAAAACAGCCAGTCGCTGCATACTTCCATGGCCAGTATTGGAGGCTGATCTAAACTACCACAAACATGATTTCAGTTCAAGAAGCGGAAGCCATCATACAGGCCCAGGTCAGAGACTTTGGCACCGAGCAACTGCCTTTCGAAAAGACGCTGGGCCGGGTGCTGGCGGAGGACCTGCGCACCGACCGCGACCTGCCACCCTTCAACCGGGTCGCCATGGACGGCATTGCCATCCGCTACGAAGACTTTGCAACAGGCACCCGCACTTTCCGCATCAAAGGCACACAGGCGGCAGGGGACAGTCCAATTGAGATTTCCTCGCCCGACGAGTGCGTGGAGATCATGACTGGCGCGGCGCTACCTCCTTCAGTAGATACTGTCATCCGCTACGAAGACCTGGAACTGCATGACGGTCAAGCGAAGGTCAAAATTGACGCACTGCAAAAAGGGCAGAGCATCCATACCCAAGGCAAGGACCGAAAACAAGGTGAGGTAGTAGCCACAGCCAACCAAACGGTGAACGTTGCTTTGGTAGGGATGGCCGCAGCGGTGGGGGCAACGCAGCTTACTGTCAAAAAGCTGCCCCGCACGGTGGTGATTTCGACAGGCGACGAACTGGTGGACGTGAATCAAAACCCTTCGCCCTACCAAATCAGACGCTCGAACAGTTACATGGTGAAAGCTGCTCTGGAAAAATACGGTCTTCAGGCTGATCTCTTGCATATAGCAGATGATCAAAGTCAACTGAAAGCACGACTACAGGATTGCTTGGAACGCTACGATGTGTTGATACTGAGCGGCGGCATCTCGATGGGAAAATTCGACTATGTCCCGCAGGTGCTGGAAGAGCTGGCCGTGGAGAAGTTGTTTCATAAAGTGCAGCAGCGACCGGGCAAGCCTTTTTGGTTTGGGGTGCATGCAGGAGGTGCTGTAGTTTTCGCCCTGCCGGGTAACCCGGGTTCTACCTTCATGTGCCTGCATCGCTATTTTATGCCCTGGTTGCAGGCTTGTTTAGGTATAGCCAGACAGGCAGGTATGTATGCCGTTTTGAACTCTGATTTTTCTTTTCAGCCGCCCCTGCAGTATTTTCTGCAAGTAAAGCTAAACATCAGCGAGCAAGGTCAATTACTGGCCACGCCGCTCGAAGGCAACGGCTCCGGTGATTTCTCGAATCTGGTCGAAGCGGATGCTTTTTTAGAGCTGCCAGCGGAAGGGAGTGCGTTTCAGAAAGGGGAGGTATACCGGGTGTGGCCGTTTAAGGAGGTAGGATAACACTTCGCTCACACTCGCGGGACGCGAGCGAGGGAATAAAACTTTTACAAACCAAAACCATGACTGATTTTTCACACTTGAACGATAAAGGCCAGGCAACGATGGTAGACGTGGGCGGCAAGCAGGCCACGCATCGTACCGCCACGGCACGCAGCATTGTGACGCTGCCGCAGGAGGTACTGGAGAAATTTGCGGCCGATGATATACAGACAAAAAAAGGATCAGTGTTTCAGACAGCGATCATCGCCGGTATCATGGCCGCCAAAAAGACTGGAGAACTAATCCCGCTCTGCCACCCGATCGGTATGGACAATTGCAACATCACCATTCAACTCAACGAACAGCAGGAGGTGGTGATCGACTGCACAGCCAGCATCACCGCCAAAACAGGTATAGAGATGGAGGCGCTGGTGGGGGCCTCGGTGGCGGCGCTCACTGTGTATGACATGTGCAAGGCGCTGAGCCACGACATTGTAATTAAGGAAACGAAGCTGATTGAAAAGACAGGAGGAAAGCGTGACTTCAAAAGAGCATAGCAAACACAGTAAGATCGCTCGTCCGGCTTACGGCAACTTCGGGCGCAACGAATGGGCCATCGTGGGCGCACCCTGCGGCAAGATCAAGGCACTGGCGGATGATCTGATCAAGGGTTTGTCGGCCGACTACAAATGCGCCTATGTGGACGCACACCACGCCAATACCGATGAAGAAGCGGTGCTGCCTGGACGTTTGGCTTCTGGCGCTGTAGCAGAGTATACCGACCAGATCCATTACCACCAGTTCGACATGAAGCGTGAGCTGAATGCGTTTCAGTTCCGGCAACTGTTCCAGGACACCGACCTGGTGCTGGTGAACGGCAATCACGAGCAGGCAAAAGCGCAGGTGGTGATCATCGATGCTTCCAAAAAAGCGTCGCTTCAGAAAAGACTGCCACAGCTGACCAATATCGTGCTGTTTTTGTTGGCCGATGGGATGGAGGAGGTATACGATTTTCTGCAGGAGGCTATACCTGACTGGCAGACTATACCTGTGCTGCAGCTAAGCGAAACCGGCAAGGTTGTCTCCTTCTTTCAAGAGCAGATGCTACAAGCCAAGCCAAAGCTGAACGGCCTGGTGCTGGCCGGTGGAAAGAGTCTGCGCATGGGCCAGGACAAAGGTGCGATGGCTTGGCACGGAAAAGAGCAGCGCTATCACATGGCCGATCTGCTGGGCGAGTTGTGTGAGCAGGTATACATCTCCTGTCGTACTGAGCAGCAGGCGGAGCTGGATGTCAATTACAGCACATTGACCGACACCTTCATCGGCTTGGGACCTTACGGTGCTATTCTATCAGCTTTCCGCAAAGACCCGGATGCCGCCTGGCTGGTTGTGGCGTGCGACTTGCCGCTGCTCGACCCAGCTACGTTGAAGCACCTCGTGGAGCATAGAAATACCTCCGCCAATGCCACCACATACGCCAGTCCGCAGGACGGATTTCCGGAACCACTGATCGCGATTTGGGAGCCGAAGAGTTATCAGGTACTGCTTTCATTTCTGGCGCAGGGCTATACCTGTCCGCGCAAGGTGCTGCGCATTTGCGAGATTCATCTGATAGAATCTGCGAATGCGGATGCCCTGCTTAACGTGAACACGCCGGAGGAACTGGAGCAGGTACAGCTGTTGCTTCAAGATAAAACCACTTACTAATGCAAGCTTCCGATTTGTTACGCTACAGTTGCCAGATCGCCTTGCCGGGTTTCGGGGAGGCCAGCCAGAAGCGTCTGCAGCAGGCACGTGTGCTGGTGGTGGGGGCTGGCGGACTGGGTTGTCCGGCTGCGCAGTACCTGGCCGCCGCAGGTATAGGCACGCTGGGTATCGCCGACTTCGATACGGTGTCGCTGGGAAACCTGCACCGGCAGGTACTTTTCACGCCGGCCGAAGTAGGGCAGAATAAAGCCCGTGTAGCCTGCGACAAATTGCAGCACCAGAATCCAGGTATAAAACTGGTACCTCACGAACTGAAAGTGACCTCGGCCAACGTGCTGGCGCTCCTGCAGGACTATGACGTGGTGCTCGACGGGACGGATAATTTCGATACGAAATACCTCCTCAACGATGCCTGTGTACTGGCCGGAAAGCCATTGGTGTATGGGGCCATTTACCAATTTGAGGGACAGGTGGCTGTGTGGAATGTACCGGTTGAAGCAGGCAAAAGAAGTCCGAACTACCGCGATGTTTTCCCTGAGGTGGATGCTTCGCAGGTGCCCAACTGTGCCGAAGGCGGCGTCATTCCGACACTGGCCGGTATGATCGGCTGTATGCAGGCAAACGAGGTGCTCAAACTGGTCACGGGTGCCGGCGAGCCGCTGGTGGGCAAACTCCTTTTGCTGGATGCCTTAACGATGCAAAGCCGCATCATTAAAGTCGGGAAAGTGTCAAATGTGACGATCGATATATTGCCGGAAACAGAGGAAGTGCCGCTTATCTCTGTGCCAGAACTAAAACAAGGTATAGCCAAGGGGCTTTACGAGTTAGTGGATGTAAGGCGCGACGAAGAGCGGAAAGCCTTTCACATCGGCGGAAAGCATGTGCCACTCGACAGGCTGGGAAAAGAGGTAGAACAGCTGCAGACAAATAAGCCACTGGTATTCTACTGTGCCTCAGGCAAGCGGAGCGGAGAGGCGGTGAAAAATATCCGGAAGCAGCTACCGGGCCTGCAGGTATACTCCCTTGAAGGCGGCATAAAAGCCTGGAAAGAACAACAGGTATAGCTAAGGATGGGCAGCCACCCATACCTCACCGTCCTCAAAAATCTCTTTTTTCCAGATAGGCACCGTTTGCTTGAGCGTGTCGATAATATAGCGGCAAGCATCAAAAGCAGCATCCCGATGGGCAGCGGCCACGGCAATGATCACCGGCACTTCGCCCACCTGCAACACGCCTGTGCGGTGATGCAGCAGTATCTTTTCGATAGGCCATTTAGCCTGCGCTTCTTCCGCGATTTTCTGCATTTCCTTCAGGGCCATTTTGCCGTAGGCCTCAAACTCCAGTCGCAATACTGCCTTGCCTTTGGTGGCGTTGCGCACTGTGCCGATGAACACGTCAATGCCCCCGCACGTCGGCGACATGACCCATTCGATGCAAGCCGAAATATTAAGCGGCTCTTCTGTTAGTTGTAGATCGATCATGTGCTCTGTGCTTAACCGCCGCTCACCGGAGGGATAATGGCCACTTCATCTTCGGGCGCCAGTTCCTGACCGGCCTCGGCATACTCATCGTTTACAGCGATCATAAAAGAAGACAGCTGCTTCAGGCGGGGGTATTGCATTTCCAGCGCCGTCCGTAGTGCCTCTACCGTCGCTTCTCCTGAGAGTTCTACCGCTGTGGACGAGCTGCCAAATATGTCTTTGGCAATGCCGAATGCCAGGACTTTTACTTTCATATTATCGGGGAAAAAATTCAGACAAAGGATAACAGACTTTTCTCAAGAGTTTAAATACACGCTAATACCTTGTCCCTCAATTAAACAAAGGCAGGTGCTTGTAGAGCACTTCTATACCTGCCACAAAAATCAGTACGGCTGTCAGACGGCGGATCTCCAGCGGGTTGAACCGGGCAATAGCCAGGCGTGAGCCGAGTTGTCCGCCAGCAAGCACGGCTATACCTAGCCAAAGTATACGGCTAAAATCGACGGTGGCCGGAAGCTGTGTCAGTTGACCCGCTATACCTGCTACAGAGTTCACAAGGATGAACAAACTGGCCGTGGCAGCAATGCGTTTCGCGGAGTCCCACCGGATCAGGTTGAGCAGGGGTGCCAGGAAAATGCCGCCTCCAATCCCCACCATACCCGACAGCAGGCCCAGACTGCCGCCCAACAGGCCATCGCGGGTATAGCGCGGTGGTGTCGCCACTGTTTTCTCTGTCCTCCCAGCTAAGTGATTTTGCATCCAAAGTAGTACCGCTGCCACCTGCAGACTACATCCCAACAAAACAAAAAACGTGTCCTGTTCCAGTCGCAGACTCGCCCCCAGAAAAGCCATGGGCACACTGACCAGCACCAACGGAATGATCTTTTTCCAGTCCACCTGCCGGTGCCGGATGAACAGCACTGTGCCACCCGTTACCACAACCACATTGCAAAGCAGGGCGATCAGCCGGATCTCCTGGAAAGCCAGCGGGTATAGTGCCAGCACGGCCAGGTAACTTGAACCGCCGCCAAAGCCCACCGAAGCATATACAAAGGCAATCACAAAAAAGAAGAACAGTAATTCCCAGTGTTGCATGTGGTTGATAATTGAACATTATCTCCTCGCTTGCCTCTGGCGAATGTGCGCTATCTGGCGGACTCTAGCCGACATCCCAGTGACTGTCGGAACAAGTGGCGGGACGCCACTAGGATAACTCACACTCGCGGGACGCGAGCGAGGGAGTAGCTGGAATTCTACTTCTTCCGCTCCGTTTTTACCTGGGCGGGTAATACTGGCTTGGCTTTGTTGCCCCAGCTGTTTTGGATGTAGTTGAGTACATCAGCCACTTCCTGATCAGACAGGGAGTCATAGCCAGGCATGGCCATGTTGTAGGTGTCTCCGTTCACAGTAATTTCACCGCTCAGCCCGTGCAGCACCGTGCGAATAGCCCGTTTCTGGTCTTTCATCAGGTAATCGGACTTGGCTAATGGCGGGAAAGTGGACGGTATCCCTTCGCCCTCCGCCATGTGGCAGCTCGCACAGTTGGCGGCGTATACCTGCTGGCCTCTTACCAGGCTTTCTTTCAGGGCGTCGTTCGGTTTGTCTGTAACAGGCAGGTTGCCGGGTGAATCTATTGACAACATACCGGTAGTCAGCAAAAGAGCTGAGAGTAAGCTTTTGATCATGTTTTTTCTGGTTAGAGCGACTAATATAAGCATTATTCGCTTGTGGTGCATGAACTGTCGCAGGCAGTGTTAGGCATACAGTGAGCTCACAAGGTCCTGATACCTTTCCAGAATAACCCGTCGCTTGAGTTTGAGGGTTGGGGTGAGCTCCCCATTTTCGATGGACCACTCACCCGGTATAAGTGCGAACTTTTTGATCTGCTCTACCGGGTTGAACTCCAGGTTATACTGGTTCACAGCCTGTTTGATCAGTGTCCATACCTCTTTGTCTTCCAGCACCGCCAGGTTGCCCGGGTAAGACTTGCCCTGTGTTTCGTACCATTCCCGCAGCTTGTTGAAGGCTGGCACGATCAGGGCTCCCACAAATTTCTGCATTTCGCCGACGACCATGATCTGCTCGATCCAGCCGCTCTCCACCATCTTGTTTTCGATCGGCTGCGGGGCGACATATTTGCCGCCGCTTGTCTTGAAAAGCTCTTTCTTGCGGTCGGTTATCTTCAGGAATTTTCCATCGATCAAAGTACCGATGTCGCCGGTATGCAGCCAGCCCTCGTTATCGATCACCTCCGCAGTCAGGTCAGGCCGTTTGTAATAGCCCATCATTACATTGGGGCCTTTGCAAAGGATCTCTCCGTCTGGTGCGATCTTCACTTCCACATTTTTGAGGAGCGGACCTACTGTACCGAACATGCGGTTTTCCTCGGAATAGCGATTGCCACTGATAATCGGGGAGGCCTCGGTGAGACCGTAACCTTCCTGTATGACGATGCCGGCGGCTGTGAAGATGCGGAGCAGTCGCACCTGGCAGGCGGCTGCTCCTGTTATAACCGACTTCACTTCGCCTCCTAGTGCCTGACGCCATTTGCTGAACACCAGCCGGTCGGCTATGGCCAGCTGCAGCCGGTAGGTCAACGGCATCGGCTTGTTGATCTCAAAACGCTCGGCCAGGTCCAGTGCCCAGAAAAAGATCTTCTTCTTGTTGCCCGTCAGCTCGGAGCCTTTGGCCACAATGCCTTCGTATACCTTCTCGAGCAGGCGCGGCACGGTCGTGAAAATAGTGGGTTTGACTTCCCGCAGGTTGCCGGCAATGGTTTCCATCCCTTCGGCATAGTAAATGGATACGCCACAGTAGAAGTAGCAGTAGGTGGCCATGCGTTCGAAAGCATGGTTGAGCGGCAGAAAACTGATGGCCTTTTTGCGGAACACGCCCACTTCTTCAATGATCAGGGCACTGTCGAAGACATTGCTCAGGATACTGAAGTGGGAGAGCATCACCCCTTTGGGAGTGCCTGTAGTGCCGGAGGTGTACAGGATGGTGGCCAGGTCGTTTTCGTCTATGGCATCGCGTAGTACCTCCAGCTGTTGCAGGGTATGGGCAGCAGGCTCGGTCAGCAGCTCTTTCCAGGAGGGAGCATCCTCTACTGGTTTGAAGGTATAGATCGCCTGCAGTTCAGGCAGGTCATCCTGCATCCCTACTATCTTGCGATACAGCACTTCATTGCCGACAAAGATCATTTTGACGGCGGCATCGCGCAGGATAAACTCCAACTCACTGTTGCTGATAGTCGGGTAGATGGGGACCGAAATAGCACCGATCTGCTGGATGCCCATGTCCACCAGCATCCATTCCGGACAGTTCGGGCTGATAATGGCCACCTTGTCACGGCCTTCCGGGCTGCCGTCGTTTCTGCTGATACCGGCACTGAGCAGGGAGGCACTGATGCGGTTGACCAAGTCCTTTACTTCCTGGGTGCTGTAGGTGCGCCACTGGCCGTCTTCTTTTGAGGCCAGCATATCGTCAAGTGGAAACTGCTGCAACTGCCAGTCAATGCAGTCAAAGAGGCGTGCAGGCCTGGCCTGCTGTGTGGTGTTCGTATTGTTTCTCAAAACGTGATACTTGTGTAGATGCCTATTAGCAATACTGCGAACAGGCTTTCTGTGTTGCTAATTTGGGCCAGGTCCTATTCCCACCACTTGCTGCGGGGTGTCTGGCGACCTAGTATGATCGATTGCCCGATGCGCGGCGTCGTCATCATTATATTTTGAGCCTTGGCTGCTTTGGTCACTCGCTCGATCGGGTCGGTCCAGGAATGCAGGGCGAGTGCGAAGGCGCCCCAATGGATGGGCATCATCAGTTTTCCTTTCAGGTCGAGGTGTGCCTGCACGGTTTGCTCCGGCATCATGTGGATGCTGGACCAGAGCTCGTTGTACTGTCCGCACTCCAGCAGTGTAATATCGAAGGGCCCGTATTTCTCACCGATTTCTTTAAACCCATCGAAGTAACCCGTATCACCACTGAAGAAGATGCGGTCGTTTTTGCCCAGGATCACCCAGGAGGCCCAAAGGGTTTTCATGCGATCAGAGAAGCCGCGACCGGAGAAATGGCGGGCTGGGGTGGCGACAAACTTTATACCTGCCATCTCGGCCTCGTCCCACCAGTCCAGTTCCGTGATCCTTTCGGCGGGCACACCCCAGCGCTCCAGGTGAGCACCCACGCCAAGTGCTACATAAAAGTGTCCGGTTTTATCGGCCAGTTGTTTGATGGAGCCATAATCCAGGTGGTCATAGTGATCATGCGAGATCAGGATGGCATCGATATAGGGCAGGTCTTCGATAGGTATAGGCAGCTCCTCGTTGAAGCGCTTGGGCCCCATAAAACTGATCGGGGAGGCCCGTTCGCCCAGCATCGGGTCTACGAGCAGCCGCTTGCCGTCCAGCTCGATCAGGAAAGCGGAGTGCCCGAACCAGGTGATGATGGTGGCTGTGTCCTGCACGCGCTCTAGTTGTGCAGGCGCTATTTTATCAACAGGCAGGTACCAGTCCGGCTCCTGGTTTTCAACCTCGTCGAAGAATCGTGAGCGAATCATCTTCACATAGCCTTTGAAGCCGATGTCCATGTTGGTCTCGACTGGGTTATGGAAGACACCATCGTGGTAGTGAGGAGAGGCCTGCATGGCCTGCAATCGCTTGCCTTTGGCCTCTGCGCCAAACTGAGGAGAGAGCTGCATGAAGCTGCAACCGGCCACACCGATAAGAAGCAAAAGAAAAAGGAAGGTATAGCTGATGATCCGTTTTAGCGTCATGGGGCAAAATTACGAATTCTTCTGATGCAGGAGGGGATTGCACAGCAAAAAGCCCTGCTTGCGTTCAGCCATTCAGGCTTTGCAAGCAGGGCTTTCATATGTATCCGGTAAAATCCGGTATGCCGTCTTAGTTAAAGGAAAGCTGCGTCACACCCAGGTGACCCAGGTGCGTTGCCAGGGCCATGAAGATAGACGAGATCACTACACCCAAGCTAATGGCCATGAATGCTTTCTTGCGCTCGATCTTGAAGATATTGGCTGCAATGGTACCCATATAAGCCCCGGTACCAGGAAGCGGTATCATCACAAATACCATCAGTCCCCAGAAACCATGCTTTTTCACGTTGTCGCCAGCGATCTTTTTAGCTCGCTTCGACAGAAAGATAACACCTTTTTTGTAGGCTTTGAATGGCCAGAACTTCTGACTAAATGTATCGATCAGCCACATGAACAGTGGAAACACCAGGGTGTTGGCCACCGTGCCGATCAGAAAAGCCAGTATAAAGTGAACATTGTTCAGAATGGCGTAAGGTATGCCTGCCCGCGCTTCACCGAAAGGGGAGATACTCAGAAGAAAGGTATAAAGAAGCGTTTCAAACATATTGTTCTAAAAAAATAAGCTAAGCTACTATTTTAAAGTCTGCAAATATAACGTCAAAATCGGTGGTTATACATCAGAACATGCTACTGTCACTGAAAATATTTTATCCACCTCTATATCAGACGTTTCAGTTGAGTAACTAGTGCACCTGTAACAGCATCACTATCAATTTAATTCAACGTGTTTTAGTAGTTTTTTGATATAGTGATTTACTAATTATAAATATAATATCAGATGTGTTTCTGGTTTGATTAAGCTAAAATAACCCTTATAGATTCTTAAGCCATATTTTAAACAAATTTTTGTTGGGCGGATGTGGGATTGTGTTAAGCCTTAATGCTTGTTTTTATTGTAATATTTTTATTTTGGAAATCTGGCTGTCTCAGCTGCTCTCTATATAAAAACAAAAACAGGTGCAAAAGTTCTGGAATTTGCACCTGTTTTCGAAGCTTTTATGCATTGCCTGCACAGTTGGCGCAGGCAGAAAAAGCAGTTTAGAGCGGTCGCTGCGGAGGAAGTGGATTAACATTCACTTCTTCTACAATCTCCACAACCTCTACCATCTCTGGTTTGGTATTCTCCTGCTTGTAATTGCGCTTACCGTTGTCTGTGCGCTTTTTGCCCATCAGAGCCAGAGCAGCGGCACCTGCTGCGGCGACTACAGCGCCCGCCACTACCGGGTTGGTGAGTGCTCGGGTATAGAGGCTGGTTGGCATAGTGTCCTTGATGCGGCCATGTATGCGACCGCCTTCACCTGGTCTGTGCAAGGCACCCTCGCGGTGCTGTGCCGGTTCGTCCAGAAGCTGCATGTCCGTCATGAGGAGTTCACTGGAAGTATCCATCAGGCCCGGGGCGATCTTATTCGTAAGGCTCATAAGCTTGCCGCCTCCGCCTACCATCAGGTCGCGCTTCTGGTGAGTGGCAGCATAGAGGATGGCATTGGCCACTTCTTCCGGCTCATATACCGGTGGCGGCAGGGTCAGTTTATGGTCTGTGTAGTTCTTGGCATGGTCAGGGTAGGGGGTGTTTATGCCCGAAGGTTTGATCAGCGTAACCGATACAGGTGCTTCATCCTCTTCCAGTTCTATGCGCAGGGAGTCTGTAAAGCCCTTCACAGCATGCTTTGTGGCGCTGTACATGCCCTGCATCGGGATACCCATGTCGGACAGCACGCTGCCAATGTTGATGATCGCCCCACCCCGGTTGCGCAGGTGCATAGCGGCCATCTGTGAGCCATACACTACTCCCCAGAAGTTGGTGTCGAAGAGGCGGCGGTTGTCTTCGTCACTCACCTCCAGCAGGCGGCCGTAAACGGAAACGCCGGCATTGTTCACCCAGGTATCAAAGCCGCCAAAATGTGACATGGCCATATCGGCGATACGCTGCACATCCTGCTGACGAGCCACGTCAGCCCCGATGGCAATGGCTTCGCCGCCTTTGTCATTTATTTCCTGTGCTATATCATATAGCGCCTGCTCGTTGCGGGCCGCCAGCACCAGGCGCGCTCCTTTTTCGGCTGCGGCAAAGGCCGTGCAAAGCCCGATACCGCTCGATGCCCCTGTAATCACGATTACCTGGTCCTTCAATGGTTTTAGTTTGATCTTCATAGTTCATCAGTTGTTTTGTCGGAAAAATAGATTGTACCTTAATAAGGTACGCACATCTGGACTTGCAGTTAGGGAATAGCTGCTTCAGACACCAGGCTTTCACTAAGTTTTACACCTCTTTTGGTTTTAGTTTTCCGGGGAAAAAACGGCAACGTCGGGTTTTGGGTGACAGGGCAGCTTTGAAATTAAATGGCTAGTATTGTGGTTATACAGCAGGACCATACCCCTGAGATAAATAAAATGACCGAAGAAGAGTTCGACGCCACGTTCACCTATACCTTAGACATGCTGCTGGCTGCCATGGCAGAGGAGTCCGAGATTGATCCTGAAAAATTTTTCAGCATGGCCTGTGTTCTTGAAAATCTGCGTTTTTTCAGCCCTGTGCTGTATGGGGCTATCCGGATAAAACCGGAGTAGTGGACAGGCTTGGTTTGAATGTTGCAACGTCAGGCTGCAACATAGCGTATGCGGAATATAAATTAATACTCGCCTATGTTTTTGTCTTACGTGTTCCAGGACTGGAATGTCAACAAAGGAAATCTGAAAGGGCGCCTCGTGATGGTGCTATTCCGCCTGGCCCGACCTGCTTCTATCAACACCTTTTTTCGCATTATCTGGTTGCCATACCTGGCCTTCTACAAGTTCTTTGTCGAATGGGTATTGGGTATAGAACTGCCTCACTGGACTACCGTGGGCAAGAATTTTTTCCTGGGCCACGGACAGGCCCTGGTGGTGAACGGCTGCTCCGTGATCGGTGAAAACTGCTTTTTCCGCCACTCCACTACCCTGGGTAACATACGTCGTGAAGACGGCAGTTATACCGGTTCTCCTATTATCGGTAACAACGTGGAACTAGGTGCCAACGTGTGCATCATCGGGGAGGTGCGCATAGGGAACAACGTGCGTATTGGTGCGGGATCTGTCGTAGTAAAAGACATACCTGATAACTGCGTAGCAGTGGGTAATCCGGCCCGTGTCATCAGGCGTCTTGACCAGCCCGCCATGCCTGATGAGGTAAACAGTAACCTGCAGCCGCAGGAGGTATAGCCTGGCTTTTCGCCATACCTAGTTAATTTTTTTCCATATATTGCCTAAATACCAGCAATTTTAACCTAAAAAGCTGAAGACTCTCATACCTACTCACCTTACCTAAGCAGCTTTTTTAATGGACATGAACTTAAAACCAGTTACTGCCTCCGCAGCAGGTATAGACACCGGCGGTGAGGAGCAGTACCGGATTCTGATCGACAGCATAACAGACTATGCCATTTTTCTGCTCAACCCGGAGGGCTACATCAGCACTTGGAATACCGGGGCGAAGCAGATAAAAGGCTATGATGCTGAAGAGATCATCGGAAAGCATTTTTCGATCTTTTACACGAAAAAGGATGTTGCCGAAAATCACCCGGCAGCGGAACTGAGCAAAGCCATCCTGGAGGGCAAGTACACAGAGGAAGGCTGGCGCGTGAAAAAGGACGGCTCCGTCTTCTGGGCGAATGTGGTCATCACACCCGTGTATAACAAAGACCAGCAGCTGATTGCCTTCTCTAAGGTCACCCGAGACCTGTCGGAGCGCAAAAAGGCCGAGGATGATCTGTACCGTGCCTTTGAGGAGTTGAAGGAGAGCGAAGAACGCTTCCGTCTGCTCATAGAGGGGGTGACAGACTATGCCATCTTCATGCTGGACCCGGGGGGCAATGTGGCTACCTGGAATCATGGTGCCCGCCGCATGAATGGCTATGAAGCGCACGAGATCATCGGAAAGTATTTTTCCAGGTTCTACAGCCAGGAGCAGGTAGAGGAGGGGTTTCCGGATTATGAACTCAGGCAGGCAAAAGAGCACGGCAGATTTGAGGACACAGGCTGGCGCTATAGGAAGGACGGTTCTGTCTTCTGGGCAAACACGGTGATCACTGCCATTTTCAATGAAAAGAACGACCTGATCGGCTTTTCGAAAATAACCCGCGACCTGACTGAAAAGCTTCAGATGGAGCAACAGCTTTTCCGTGTGAATGAAGAGCTGCGGGAGAGTGAAGAAAAAAGCCGCCTGCTGATCGATGGTGTAAAGGACTACGCCATTCTGATGCTGAATCCAGAAGGGATCGTGATGAGCTGGAACGAAGGGGCCGAACGTATCAAGGGCTACAAATCAGGAGAGATCATCGGCCGTCATTTTTCTGCTTTCTACGATCGGGAATCTATCTCAAAAGGCTTTCCGCAGTATGAACTCAGGAAGGCGCAGGAGGTGGGTCGCTTTGAAGACGAGGGCTGGCGCATTCGCAAGGACGGTACTGCTTTTTGGGCAAATGTGGTGATAACCCCCATTTACAACGGCAAAAAGCGGCTGCTGGGTTACTCCAAAGTAACCCGGGACCTGACAGAACGCCGCCGCAACGAGGAGCTGATGCACAAGAATAGTGAGCTGATCAAGATCAACAACGAGCTTGATAATTTTGTGTACGCGGCCTCCCATGACCTGAAAGCGCCGATCACCAACCTCGAAGGCCTGCTGCAGGCGCTGGAGGAAGACCTGGAGGATGACTTACAGAAACACGAGGTGCTGTTAAAACACATGAATGGCGCACTGGGCACGCTTAAAAACGTGATCGCAGACTTGTCTGATGTGACGAAACTGAAACACGAGCACGAGGCACCGGAAGACGTGCAGATTCGGGACATGCTGGAAGACATCAAGATCAGCCTGCAGCCTTACATCGAACACACCGGGGCAGTTGTACAGTGCAAGGACATGGCCTTTGAGACCCTGCGCTACTCCCGCAAAAACCTGCGGAGCATTCTGTTCAACCTGGTCTCCAATGCCATCAAGTATTCGAACCCTGATCGAAGTCCGATCGTCAAAATCAGCACAACCATAACTGAAAGTGGGGTGTACGAACTCTCGGTACAGGATAACGGCCTGGGCCTGGCCCCGAGTCAGATCGGTAAGATTTTCTCTTTGTTTAAGCGTGCACATGACCATGTGGAGGGTTCAGGTATAGGACTATACCTGGTGAAGCGTATTCTCGACAACTCCGGCGACAGTATTTCAGTGGAAAGTGAGGAAGCAGTGGGTTCCAGATTTATAGTTCGCTTCCATCAGGCAAAGAAATGATGACCATACCTGTAATGTCATTTACCTTCCAGATGAAGGCAGGATAGAAGTAAAAAGGGACTGGGCGTAGCATAACTTTCAGCGTATACTTCAGTAAGTAGGTATGGGCGCGGCCCGGGCATGGCCATCGCGCAGAGGGAAGCGTTTCATGCCAGGTATAGGATTATATTAAATGTACACGAATGCTGGATCTTGTCATTGAAGCACGCAAAGCCTCGCTCGCTCCCGGAATGGACGTGCGGCGTATTCTGCCGTTTCGGCTCCGCCGCATGGTAGGCCCCTTTATCTTCATGGACCATGCCGGTCCTGTAGACCTGCAGCCGCCCATCAGCCACGACATGGATGTGCTGCCACATCCGCACATAGGCCTTTCCACGGTCAGCTACCTGTTTGGCGGACAGGTGACCCACCGCGACAGCCTGGGCGTGGAGCAGATCATCAGGCCGGGAGAGGTAAACTGGATGACAGCAGGTAGCGGCATTGCGCACTCCGAACGCTTCGAAGACCCTGCTACCCTGGCCGGGGGCGAGCTCGAAATGATTCAGACCTGGGTAGCGCTGCCTGAGAAGGATGAAGAGTCCGCCCCTTCGTTTGAGAACTATAAACCCGAACAACTTCCCGTTTTTACAGAAACCGGCGTATGGATGCGCCTGATTGCCGGCGACGCTTACGGGCTGCGCAACGGCGTGAAAACCCATTCCCCCCTGTTTTACCTGCATGTCGTGCTGGAAAAAGGCGCCCGTTTTGGTTTGCCAAAAGAGCACTCAGAACGGGGTGTTTATGTGGCCAAAGGCAGTATAGAAGTCTCCCACAGAACCTATACCGTAGGGCAGATGCTGGTCTTCAACATAGGGGCAGACCCTATGATCGTGGCAAAAGAACCAACTACTTTGATGCTGCTTGGCGGAGAGCCAGTGGGCGAGCGCTACATCTGGTGGAATTTTGTGTCCTCGCGCAAGGAGCGGATAGAACAGGCGAAAGCAGACTGGAAAGAAGGACGCATCCTGCTGCCACCCACTGACAACCTGGAGTACGTTCCACTTCCTGCCGATCGTTCCAAACCTGCCGGTGGCCCCTCGCCGCAGGCTCTGTCTTAAGGTATAGCCCTTACTTATTCGAAGCCCTGAATTGCTCGGGGGTGCAGCCTATGTGTTTTTTGAAAAAACGGAAGAAATAGGTATTGTCAAAGTAACCGAGTTCCGCAGCGATTTGAGAACTCGTGAGGTCAGCATGTACCAGGAGGCGCTGCGCCTCCAGCAATGTTCTGTCCTGTATCAGTTCCTTAGTGGTTTTGTTCAGGGCATTGCGGCAGACGTCGTTCAGGTGCTTGGGCGTCACATGCAGGCGTTCTGCATAAAAAGACACAGGTTGTTGCTCCTTGTAGTGCAGGTCGATGAGTCGCTCCAGCTGCTGCAGCAGGGCAAGATCTTTTGCAAAAGTCCCTTTCACAGCCTTACCCGGTCTGAAAATACGGGTTAGCTCGATCAGCAGTATGTCCAGGTACCTGCTAAGGGCCACATCTCGCATCAAACCGTTCTGCCTGTATTCCTGCTGCAGCAGTTGCAGGATGGGCATCAGGGTATTTTCATGAGCCTGGCTGATCCGGAGCACCGGGTTGTAGAGCAGGGCATTGAAAAACGGAAATTCGAACGGCATCCTGTGCGGATACTCCTTTGCATAAAACTCCTGCGAAAAGAAAATGATCAGGCCATCGGCATCACTCGAGAGCTCCCAACTGTGCACCTGCCCGGGCGTCAGAAAGAACACGTTGCCGGGCTGTACGTCATAGGTCTTGAAGTCTATGGTATGTGTACCCTGGCCCTGCGTGACAAACAGGATAATGTAAAAGTCGTGTTTGTGAGGTTTGCGGATGAACAGGTGCTCCTGCAGGTGGGCAGAAAAAGAGCTGATGTAGAAGTACCTGTCTTTGCGGGACCGGGCTTCAAAATCCTGTATCTGGTAAATGGGAAGATGTTCTTTTGCCATGGCAGTTTTCGTTCTATGCCCTCGGATGAATCACTTGATTTGAGCGCTGAGTGCGCAGCCTAAAAGTACAGCATTTCGTCGTTTTTGTGCCGATTCAACAGCATACTAAAGAGCTAAATTTGCTTAGTCATTAGGATACAGAACGTCATGAGCGAGAAAAAGTCATTTTTATACAGTGTCGCTACCGCAAAATGCCCGCGCTGCCGGGAGGGGAACATGTTTCCGGAAGGAACCTTGTATAGCCCCAGGTTCGCAGACATGCACGCGAACTGCCCCTGCTGCGGTCAGGTTTTTGAGCCGGAGCCGGGCTATTACTATGGGGCCATGTATGTGAGCTTCGCATTCAATGTGGCTGTTTTTCTGGTGTTTCTTTTTGTGATGTACCAGGCAGGAGTGGAGGTAACCATCCCCATGATGATGGCCCTGGTCGGAATAACCGTAGTGGGTTTGCTGCCGATCATCTTCCGACTGTCCCGATCCCTTTGGATCCATATCTTTATCAGGTATGAGGGGCCCAGCACCCAGATCCCCAAAAAGTTGCACACACACTGATCCGGGAGCAGGTAGCACTGCTGCAGAACCGGGGATGAAAATAGGCCAGACAAAGAACTTGTCCGGCTGAAGCGATACTATATGCTGCACAGGCCCTGAAGATGGGCTTTGTGGCCTGCATATAGTAGGTTTAGTTTGATTAGACCGCTCCAGGTATACCTGGAGCGGTCATTTGTTTTCGGGGGGTAGGTATAGAGATATCGTTCGGTGATACCCGTAAAAAAAATGGTCTGGGAAAAGTAGATTAATGTTTAACTTTCTTTTACCTTTGGACCGAAAAACGATTTTGGTCTAACGTGTATGAACGAGAAGGATGAGCTTGTAAGAAAGGAGATTCTGGACGAAGCCCAAAAACTGTTCAGGCACTTTGGCTGGGCCAAGACCACCATGGAGGACATAGCCAAAGCCGCCGGAAAAGGAAAGAGTACACTTTATTATTACTATAAAAGTAAAGACGATATCTTTGATGCGGTCCTCACACGCGAGATGGACGAGGTTTTCCGGACGCTGCAGGAGGAGGTGAACAAAGCACAGACAGCTGAAGACAAACTGAGAACCCTTTGTCTTACCCGGTTCAACATCCTCAAAAAGAAAGCGAACCTGTACACTGTAATAAAAGGGGACATAGAAGCCAACATTCCGCGCCTGAGGGATCTGCACAGACGATATGAACTGAGAGAAATCAGCTTGGTTCGGAATATCCTCCGGTTTGGCCTCGAACGGAAAGAGTTTGCCCAGTATGCGGCAGATGATATAGATGCCATCGCATTCGCTATGGTTTGCGCTTTTCGCGGACTTGAGGTAGGCTTGCTGGTCGAAAATAACTTTGCAGCGCTGGAAGGCAGGATGGACATCATCAATAATATTTTAATGCGCGGATTGAAAACGTAAATTTTCGGTCTGACCAAAGTGCTTTCCAAAAATAATCCATAAAATTTAAGGAATTATTGATAATAAATAGTAGTATTAGTAGGGATAAGTAGTTCTATAGTTTATGAACCAAGAGAACTGTGTGAATGTCAACGCGCAGTTTTAAACCGGCTGAAAACGTGCTGGAGTTCATGCCAGTTAAATAAATACAGATAACAATTAACGTGTTGTAGATGGGCAATATACTTCGTGAGAAAATCCTCGCCCGTGAGAAGAGTGCTGCGCACCATGCAGCTGAAAGAGCGATGGCGCAGGGGGCCTATCCTTATTTCAGATCAATAGAGTCTGCTCAGGATACGGAAGTGATCATAAACGGTCAGAAGGTGCTGATGTTTGGGTCGAACGCTTATTTGGGACTTACAAACCATCCGAAGGTAAAGGAAGCGGCCATTAGGGCAATTGAGCAGTATGGTAGTGGCTGTGCAGGTTCCCGTTTTCTGAATGGCACGCTGGACATACATCAGGAGTTGGAGCGCAGACTGGCAGAATATGTGGGCAAGGACGCCGCCCTGGTGTTCAGCACCGGCTTCCAGGTAAACCTGGGCGTGATATCCAGCCTCACCGGCCGCAACGACTACATTATACTCGATGAGTACAACCATGCCTCCATCATCGACGGAAGCAGACTTTCATTCTCCAGGGTGATCAAGTACAGGCACAACGACATGCTTGACCTCGAGAGCAAGTTAAGCCGCCTGCCTGCAGATGCTATCAAGCTGATCGTGGTGGACGGGGTTTTCAGCATGGAGGGTGATATCGTGAAACTGCCGGAGCTGGTGGCCCTGGCTGAGCGCTACGGCGGCAGCATTATGGTAGACGATGCCCACGGACTGGGTGTGATCGGGGAGCAGGGGGCCGGCACGGCCTCGCACTTCGGACTTACCGACCAGGTGGACCTGATCATGGGCACCTTCAGCAAGTCACTTGCCTCGCTGGGTGGTTTCATTGCAAGCGATTTCGATACCATCCAGTACCTGAAGCACCATGCGCGCTCGCTCATTTTCAGTGCGAGCATGTCGCCAGCCTCCGTGGCCAGTACCCTCGCCGCCCTGGACATCATTCAGTCGGAACCGGAGCGCCGTGAGCAGCTTTGGCGTAACACCAACTATGCGATAGAACTCCTGACGGCCGCTGGCCTGGAACTGGGCCCGACGGAAACGCCGATCATTCCGGTCTATGTACGGGACAACTACCAGACCTTTATGGTGACGAAATTGCTGCAGGACAACGGTATTTTTGTGAACCCAGTGGTAGCGCCGGCAGTTCCTGCTGATTCTACCCTGCTGCGTCTCTCCATTATGGCTACGCATACCTTTGACCAGATCGAAGAGGCGGTTACTAAAATTGCTGATGCATTTAAATTGCTCGGCATCAACTCCCGAAATACATCTTATGAAGAGAGTACTGCCTGTTGATACCAAGCAGCAGTTGAAAGCCTTCATTGACTTTCCGCATGCCCTGTATAAAGACGATCCGCACTACGTGCCGGAGCTTTATATGGCGCAAAAGGACCTGTTGACGCCAGGCAAACACCCGTTTCATGACCACTCCGAAGTACAGCTATACCTGGCCTACGACGGTGACAAGCTCGTAGGGCGCATTGCGGCTATACTCAATAACAATCACAACGCTTTCAACAATAGCCGGGACGGTTTTTTCGGATTTTTCGACTGCGTGAATGATGGGGAAGTAGCCAGTATGCTCATCCAGAAGGCACAGCAATGGCTGCTGGCAAAGCAGGTGACCACCATGATCGGTCCGGTGAACTTCTCAACAAATGAAACCTGTGGTTTGCTGGTGGAGGGTTTTGAAAGCTCGCCGGTGGCCATGATGCCCTATAACTACAGCTATTACATACAGCTGCTGGAAAAGCTGGGCTTCCGGAAGAAGGTGGATTTACTGGCTTACCAGTTCCTGTCAGAAGGCTACAACGACAAAGCTGCCCGCATGGCAACAGCTCTTCGTGAGCGTTTGGCACAGAAAGGCATTATCATCCGCCCGATCAACCTGAAAAACTATAAGCAGGAAGCAGAGAGCCTGCGGGAGATCTACAACTCAGCCTGGGACAAGAACCTGGGCTTCGTGCCGATGACACCGAAGGAGTTTGACTACATGGCCAAAGACCTGAAACTGATCGTGGACCCGGATTTCTGTCTGATTGCCGAGCATAACGGGAAAGTGATAGGCTTTTCGCTGGCTATACCTGACATCAACCAGATCCTCAAAAAGATCAAAAGAGGACGTTTGCTGCCAACCGGTATTTTTAAGTTGCTGCTGTTGCGCAAAAAGATAACGGCCGTGCGGATCATCGCGCTGGGCGTGGTGGAAGGGTATCGGAAAATGGGAATAGAAGCCTGTTTCTACGGCGCTGCCATGCAGAAGCACCGGGAAAAGAAGATGCATTCAGCTGAAGCCTCCTGGATACTGGAGAATAACGTGCTGATGAACCAGGGGCTGCTGAAAATGGGTGCTACGCCTTATAAAAAATACAGGATCTACGAGAAGGCGATATGAAGGAGCGTGTACTGATAACGGGAGCAAGCGGCTTTGTGGGGCACCACCTGGTGGAGGCTGCCGTACAGGCAGGGCTGGAGGTATACGCCGCCGTACGCCCTTCCAGCGAGGTAGCGCACCTGCAGAATTTTGACATCCACTACACCTCCCTTAAATTCAACGACTCCGCAGCACTGGTAAAGGAGCTGGAGGAGAAGCAGTACCATTACATCATCCATGCGGCGGGCATCACCAAGGCCAAAAGCGAGCAGGAATACAATAGCGTAAACGCGGACTATACCCAAAAGCTGGCTTTGGCAGCTTTGGAGGCCGATATACCGCTGAAGAAGTTTGTCTTCATCAGCAGCCTGGCGGCGCTGGGGCCGGTAGTGTACAGCGACACAACGCCTATACATGAGCAGAGCAAGGCGCAACCGGTAACAGCCTACGGCAAAAGCAAGCTCCTGGCCGAGCAGTACCTGGCGGAGCTAAAGGATCTGCCGCTGGTCGTGCTGCGCCCGACGGCGGTGTATGGTCCACGGGAGAAAGATATTTTCATCGTTCTCAAGACCCTGAATCTGGGGCTGGAGCCTTACATCAGCAACAAGCCGCAGTGGCTGAGCTTTGTGTATGTGAAAGACCTGGCAAGGGCGGTGATTCAGGCATTGGGCTCAGAAATACACCATGCCTACTACAATGTGTCCGACGGCAACAGCTACGACCGTTACGCCCTGGCTACTATTACCAAGCGCATTTTGGGCAGGAAGGCCATTCGCTTTCACGTGCCGATGGGGGTGGTGACTGTGATGGCCCGGCTACTGGAGGCGGCCTACGCGACCAGCAGCAAAATGCCGGCCCTGAACAAAGAGAAGCTCAACGAGCTGGCCGCCGAGAACTGGAACTGCAGTATCGACCGGATCCGGCAGGACCTGGGCTTTGTGCCGGAGTACGACCTGGAGAAAGGGCTGGCACACACACTGAAATGGTATAAAGAAAACAATTGGCTATAAGTATCTATTTAAAACAGTTTTAGACTTTAAGTGAATAAGATGGAATATCAAGTAAAACCAGCCGAAGGGCGCTTGGGTATCCTGCTTCCGGGACTGGGAGCAGTTGCCACCACATTTATTGCAGGAGTAGAGGCGATCAGAAAAGGTTTCTCGCAGCCTGTAGGTTCACTTTCTCAGATGGGCAACATCCGCCTGGGTAAGCGTACAGATAACCGCAACCCGCTGATCAAGGACTTTGTGCCACTGGCAAACCTGAACGACATCGTTTTTGGTGGCTGGGACGTGTATGAAGACAACGTATTCGAGGCTGCCGCAAACGCGAAAGTGCTGGAGCCGATGCTGCTGCACTCGATCAAGCCGGAGCTGGAGGCCATCAAGCCAATGAAAGCGGTGTTTGACAAGGCCTATGCCAAAAACCTGGACGGCACGCACGTGAAAGAGGCCGCAACTAAGTATGAGCTGGCCGAAGCGCTGATGGAAGACATGCGCACTTTCAAAGAAGAGAACGGCTGCGACCGCCTGGTAATCGTATGGTGCGGCTCTACGGAGGTATACACCGAAGTGAGCGATGTGCACCAGACTGTGGCGGCTTTTGAAGAAGGCCTGCGCAACAACGACCCGCGCATTGCGCCAAGCATGATCTACGCTTATGCGGCGATTAAAATGGGGGTGCCTTATGCAAACGGTGCCCCTAACCTGACAGTAGACATTCCGGCGCTTGTTGAGCTGGCAAAAGAAAAAGGCGTGGCCATCTCCGGCAAAGACTTCAAAACAGGTCAGACGCTGATGAAAACCATCGTGGCTCCTGGTCTGCAAGCCAGAGCGCTGGGTATCAACGGCTGGTTCTCTTCTAACATCCTGGGTAACCGCGACGGCCTGGTGCTGGACGATCCGGATAACTTCAAAACAAAAGAAGTATCGAAGCTAGGCGTGCTGGAAGACATTCTGCACCCGGAGGACAACCCGGAGCTGTACGGCGACCTGTACCACAAAGTACGCATCAACTATTACCCTCCTCACGGCGACAACAAAGAGAGCTGGGACAACATCGACATCTTTGGCTGGCTGGGTTACAAGATGCAGATCAAGATCAACTTCCTGTGCCGCGACTCGATTCTGGCTGCACCTATCGTGCTGGATCTGGCCCTGTTCACCGACCTGGCGCAGCGCTCAGGTATGAGTGGCATACAGGAGTGGCTGTCGTTCTACTACAAGTCGCCGCAGACAGCGGAAGGCCTGCGTCCGGAGCATGACATCTTCAAGCAACTCATCAAGCTGCAGAATACCCTGCGCCACATCATGGGCGAAGACCTGATCACGCACCTGGGGCTGGACTACTACGAAGACATGGTAGAAGAGTCGCTGTAAGCTGAATATATGCTGAAATTACACAAATTGGTTTCCACCAGCCTGGGCATCGGCTACATAGGCAAGGGGGGCGGTACAGTAGCTGCTGTGGCGGTCTGCCTGTGCCTGTATGCGCTGCCGCAGGCAGGTGGGAGCCAGCTTGTTATCTGGCTTCCTGTCATCACCCTGCTGCTCACGGTGCTGGGCGTTTGGTCGGCCAACGAAGTGGAGCCGCACTGGGGCAAAGATGATAAGAAAGTAGTGATAGACGAAGTGGCGGGCATGCTGATCACCATGCTGTTTATACCTGTGTCGCTCAGCACCCTGCTGGCCGGACTGGTGCTGTTTCGCTTCTTCGATATTGTGAAGCCGCTTTATATCCGAAAGCTGGAGAAAGTGAGGGGAGGACTGGGCGTGATGCTGGACGACGTAGTGGCGGGTGTTTACGCAAATATTGTTTTACAAATATTGCTTTACCTGAAGCTATTCTAAATGTTTACCTTTCTGAAGGCGCAGGCTGCTTCTCTGGTAGCTTCCGCTGTCGACTTTCTGGTCACGGTGCTGGTTGTGGAACTGCTCGGCATTTGGTATGTGGCAGGCACCGTAATTGGCACTATTTCAGGGGGCATTACACATTTCGCACTCGGCCGAAACTGGGTGTTCCAGGCCGCACATAAAACTGTGCCAACGCAGGCAGTTAAATATCTGATCATCTGGAAAGGAAGCCTGGTGCTGAACGCATCTGGAGTGTACGTGATAACGCACTATGGTGGTCTGCCTTACCTCTACTCCAAAATAATCACTTCGCTGCTTGTCGGCTTTTTCTACAATTACATTTTTCAAAAACGATATGTATTCAGATAGGAATATGTATAGCGTATACCTATACCGGCTGATTTGCTTCATGTTGCTTATGGCGGCAGGAGTACAGGCCACACCAGTGATGGCCCAAGGCCTCACAACGATTAAAGGCACCGTAAAAGACGCTGCCACCAACGAGGCGCTCATCGGCGTTTCTGTTTTTATACCTGGCACCAGCACGGGTACCAGCACCGACTACGAAGGGAACTTCCAGATCCGGACAAACCAGATCGTCAATAAAATACAATTCTCATACCTGGGATACCAGACCGCCTCGATGGCCGTGACGCCGGGGCAGGAGCAGACGCTGCACGTGAAGCTGCAAACCGATGCCAAAGTGCTGAACGAAGTAGTGGTGGTAGGCAAAAAGCGCAAGGTCAAGTACAGCAACAAGGATAACCCGGCGGTTGACCTGATCAGGCTGATCGTGGACAACAAAGCCAGGAACAGGCCGGAAAGCTATGACTACGTGCAGTATGAGCAGTACGAGAAAACGCAGATGTCGCTGGTGAACACACCGGAAAAACTGAAACGCAATCTCCTGCTGCGTAAATACGACTTCATTACCAACAACATCGACACTACCGTGCTCACGGGAAGGGCGGTGCTTCCTTTCTTCATACAGGAGGAGTTGACGGAGCAGTATTACCGCAAGTCTCCGCAGACGCGCAAGACCGTGGTAAAGGCCGAGAAGAAAGTAGACTTTGGCGAGTTTGTCGACAACCAGGGCATCATGGCCTACATGCAGCACATGTACCAGGACGTAGACATCTACGACAATAACATTACCATCCTGACCAACCAGTTTCTAAGTCCGATTGCCGACATGGCGCCTACGTTCTATAAGTTCTACCTCAAAGACACGGTAAGAACCGATGAGGGACAGCAACTGGCCAGGCTGCAATTTGAGCCGCGTAACCCGGCAGCCTTTATGTTCACTGGCAGTATGTACGTGACGCTTGACGGCACCTACGCCGTGCAGAGCGTGGACATGGAGGTGAGCAAGGGCGTGAGCATCAACTGGGTGCGCGATCTGAAGATCAAGCTGGACTTTGAAAAGAACCCGGACGGCCGTTACCACTTGAGCAAAAGCGGCCTTAAAGCCGACTTCGGCCTGACGCAGAACAGCGACATGGGCTTTTATGGGGAGCGGGTGGTTTCCTTCAGGGACTACAAGGTAAATGAAGCGCAGCCTGCATCGCATTACGAAGGCGAAGCTGTGGTGCGGACGCAACCGACCTCCGTGCTGGGCGAGGACTTCTGGCAGGCCAGCCGGCACGACTCGCTTTCGGCCGTGGAGGTGAATACCTATACCAACATCGACAGCCTGGTGAACATGAAGTCTTTCAGACGCACCATGGACTGGGGCACCGCCCTGATCGCAGGGTATAAGCGGGCTGGGTCCAAAATCGAAATAGGCCCGATCAACACATTCTACAGCTTCAATCCGGTGGAGGGCTTCCGGCTGCGCTTTGGTGGACGCACGACAAACAACTTCAGCAAGAAAGTGATGCTGGAGACTTACACTGCTTACGGTTTCAAAGACGAGCAGTGGAAGTACTACCTTGGCGGCACCTACTCGCTCACAGACCGCTCCATCTGGGAGTTTCCGGTGCGGGCTATCCGGGTAAGTTATCAGAAGGACACCAACATACCGGGTCAGGAACTGCAGTTTGTGCAGGAAGACAATTTCCTGCTTTCTTTTAAGCGTGGCGAAAACGACAAGTGGCTATACAACGAAACCTACAACATCGATTACCTGCGGGAGTTCGAAAATCACATGTCCTACCGCATCGGCTTCCGGAACTGGAGACAGGCCCCGGCCGGTTCGCTGCAATACATACCGGTGGGGGATGCCACCGGTGAGGACGAGT
This sequence comes from Pontibacter lucknowensis, assembly GCF_900156415.1. Classification (GTDB taxonomy): domain Bacteria; phylum Bacteroidota; class Bacteroidia; order Cytophagales; family Hymenobacteraceae; genus Pontibacter; species Pontibacter lucknowensis. The sequence continues at coordinate 128,140 of NZ_FTNM01000002.1, forward strand.
CGCAGCCACTTCAGCAACTCACCACCACTGAGGCTTCGATTGAACTGCGCTGGGCTCCGAACGAGCAGTTTTTGCAGGGTAAGATCTACCGCACACCGGTGGCTAACCGCCATCCGGTGTTCACGTTGCGCGCAGCTGCTGGTATAAAAGGTACCTTCGGGGGACAGTTTGAATATCAGAAGGTAGCCCTGAATGTGAGCAAGCGCTTCTACCTGTCACAGCTGGGCTATTCGGATGTGGTAACGGAAGGCGGCTACATTTTCGGGCAGGTGCCGTTCCCGCTGCTGTCGATTCACCGTGCCAACCAGAGTTACTCATACCAACTGCAGTCATACAACCTGATGAACTTCCTGGAGTTTGTGAGCGACCAGTATGCCAGCGTGCACATCGACCACGGCTTCAACGGCTTTATCTTTAACAAGCTCCCGTTGATCAAGAAAACAAAGCTGCGGGAGTTTGTCACTTTCAAGGCGCTGTATGGCAAAGTGCGCGAAGAGAACATGCCGCACGAAAACCCGGATCTGCTGCGCTTCCCGACAGATGCCAATGGTTTGCCACTCACGTATACGCTAGAAAGCAAGCCTTATATGGAGGCGAGCGTAGGTATAGGTAACATTTTTAACTTCTTCAGAATTGACGTAGTGAAGCGTCTGACCTACCTGGATCATCCAAATGTGTCCGATATAGGTATAAGGGGCAGGTTTAAGTTTGATTTTTAATACTTACAACATAGAAGTATGGACATGAAATCAGTGCGCGACGCGTTGCAGCAGGGAATCTACACGGTGATCAACCCTTTTGTGCGACTCCTGATCAGGCTGGGCTTCACACCCAACGCTGTTACCACCACCGGGCTTATCCTGAACATAGGGGTAGCAGCCATCTTTATCTGGGGCGGGGAAATTAGCAACCGGGGTGAGCTCGGATACGTGGGCTGGGCCGGAGCGCTGGTGCTGTTTGCCGGCGTGTTCGACATGCTCGACGGGCAGGTGGCCAGGCTGGGCAATATGAAGTCCACTTTCGGGGCCATGTACGACTCGGTGCTCGACCGCTACAGTGAAATGATCATGTTCATGGGTATCTGCTATTACCTGATTTCGCACCACTATCTACTCAGTTCACTCTTTGCCTTCATCGCCCTGATTGGCTCGATGATGGTGAGCTATACCCGGGCCCGCGCCGAGGGGCTGGGCGTGGAGTGCAAGGGTGGCCTGATGCAGCGCCCGGAGCGGGTCGTGCTGATCGGGGTATCGGCTATCGCCTGTGGTATTACCTACTATTTTGTGGGTGCAGATTACAAGGTATACGTGCCGGGCATTCCATTTCATATTTTTGAGACGATGTCGGTGTTCACACTGCCTATCACCGTGATGGCGGTGATGACGAACATCACAGCTTATAACAGGCTGATGGACTCCAAAAAAGCCATGGAGCAGAAAGAGATGGCAACCCGCTAAGGAGAAGCTTAACAACGTGAGAAAAATCTTTTACCCGGCACTCCTTCTGCTTTACACAGGTATAGGAAGTGCCAGCGGCCACAGTCCGGCAGGTATAGCCGAAGCAAAAGCCGACACACTGCCGGTGCCGAAGGGCATCAAAGAGCTGCTGTTTTATGTGCAGCGCGACCCGAATGCCAACACGGTTGTGTACGAACTGAACCGGACGACGCAGGGAGCGCTGAACGAAGCGGAGCCGATTCACCCGTTCTGGATCCGGTATGCGGATGGGGGAGAGCAGAAGGAGCTGAATTACATTCAGCGCAAATTTGCCTACGGTCTGAACACCAAAAAACTGGGCAAAGACCACTATGAGATCAAGTTCGTGAGTTATGGCAAACTGGCGCTATACCTACGCAAGACGGCCGATGGCAAGTACCGTGTCTATACCACGATAAACAGGGAAGAGGCTATACTGGACCGCGTGTTTGTGCGGATCGAAGGCGGTACATTTTGGGTGCCCAATGTGCTGTATGTGGAGCTGAGCGGCCGCGATGCCGCTACCGGGAAGGCAGTAACAGGACGTTTTAAACCTTAGTTTACAGATGAAAAAGAATTTCGTGTCTAACTCGCAGGAGTCTGTCAGGATGTTCAGGTATGACTGGATGGAAGCGCTGTCCAAAGTGCACTGGACGGTGCCGCTTTACATATACGTGCCGGTCATCCTCTTCCTGAGCTGGCTGGCGCTATATGTGGAGCAACTGTCGGTGCTTTTCTTTATAGGCTATGCCACACTTGGCCTGTTTGTCTGGACGCTAACCGAGTATGTGCTGCACCGCTTCGTGTTTCATTATGTGCCGAAGGCAAAGTGGGCCCTGCGCCTGCACTTTATTTTCCACGGTGTGCACCACGACTACCCGAACGATACCAGGCGGCTGGTGATGCCACCATCAGCCAGCATCCCCATGGCTACGGCGCTGTATTTTCTATTTGCATTGCTGCTGTCGGGAGGGGAGCTGTATGCTTTTTTTGCAGCCTTTCTGTTGGGCTATCTCTTTTATGATATTTCCCATTATGCCCTGCACCACTTCAACTTTAAAGGTGAGTTCTGGAAGAAGCTGAAAAAGCACCACATGCTGCATCACTACTCCGATGCTACAAAAGGCTACGGCGTGAGTTCTTCTCTCTGGGACAAGATTTTCGGTTCTGATTTTGACAAAAAATAAAATGAGTTTAACAACTACGGCAACAGAGGGGAAGGCGAAAGTAACACGGAAGAATGCCCTTGTTGTAGCCGCCCTTTCGATCGGTTATCTGCTGCTCTCGTACCTGCTGGTGGGGTTCAAGTCTGATCAGCTGGTGCTGGTGGGGCTGGCAAACGCCCTCTACTTTGCAACGCCCATCACCCGTAAGTTCATCACCGGCTTCTCTATCTTTATCGTGTTCTGGGTGCTCTACGATTACATGAAAGCCTTCCCGAACTACTGGTTCAACACCGTGCACATCGAGGACCTGTACAATACCGAGAAAGCAGTGTTCGGCATCCGGAATGGCGAAGGTATACTGAGCCCCAATGAATTCTGGCAGCAGCACAGCAACGCCTTTCTGGATGTGATGAGCGGTATCTTCTACCTCAGCTGGATACCGGTGCCGCTGGCTTTTGCCGGCTTTCTGTTTTTCTGGAACCGGCAGCAGTTTGTGTACTTTTCGCTCACGTTTCTGCTCGTCAACCTGCTGGGATTTGTGGTCTACTACCTATACCCGGCTGCGCCGCCCTGGTACGTGCAGCTGCATGGTTTTGAGTTCATCGCCAAAACACCCGGCAACACGGCAGGCCTGGTGCGCTTCGATGAGTTTTTTGGTATCACCGTTTTCCATTCGCTCTATGCCAAGGGCTCCAATGTGTTTGCAGCCATGCCTTCGCTTCATTCCGCTTATCCGCTTATCGTGCTCTATTATGCCTTGAAGAACAGGCTAGGACTGGTAGCAAAAGTATTCTTTACCATCATCACGGTGGGTATCTGGTTTGCGGCGGTCTATACCTTGCACCACTACGTGCTGGATGTACTGGCAGGTATAGTATGCGCTTCCTGTGGCATCCTCTTGTTCAACTGGCTGGTGGCCAGAGAAGGTGCTGTGAGCAGAGCCATCGGGCAATTTGTAGCCGCCATCCGCTAACAAAGCCTGCAACCAGGCAAAAATCAATCTACACAACATGACAGAAGATAACTTCGCCATACAAAACAAGCGGCTCTATGAGCAGCTGCTCAAGCTGACAGCTGGCGACTACCAGGCCTTTCTGTACGACTGCGACGGCACGCTGGCGGATAACATGCAGGCACACAAAGATACTTACGTAAAGGTGGCTGCCGGTCAGGGCATCACAATCGATCCGGCCATTGTAGACGAGTTTGCCGGACTGCCTATACCTGCTGTGGTCGTTGAGATCAACAAGCGATACGGGAGCAGCTTCGATCCGGAGGCATTTGAAAGATCAAAATCAGAGCTGTTCTACCACGAGTTCATCTCCGAGACAAAGCCCGTGCAGTTTGTGGTAGACCACCTGGTAGCCCATGCCGGTAAGGTGAGGATCGGCGTGGTATCAGGCGGCTCCAGGAAGATGATTCAGAAGACGCTGGAGGTGCTGCAGATCGATCATTTGGTGGAAGTGCTGGTATGTGCCGGTGATACAGGGAAGGGAAAGCCTTTTCCAGACCCGTTTTTGCTGGCGGCAGAAAAGCTGGGCGTAGCACCCGAACATTGTCTGGTGTTTGAGGACGGGGTGCCCGGCGTGCAGGCTGCTGAGGCTGCTGGTATGCAGTGGATCAGGGTAGATCAGGTATAGGGAACAGGCCTTATACTTAGGCCTTGAGTAAAATCAAGTATAGAGTAATTTTTTAAGATGAAAGTAAAACCGCTCCCGCATGGCCTGAGCGGTTTTTTTATGCCTCCGGAAAGGGTAAAGAAAGTTATTGAAATGTAAGGGCAGGCCATAATAGCTCCTCCTCTGGAGGGCAAAATCATAACAACCTTCAGTTTATCACATCTTTTCGGAGTTTCATCACTTTTAGTTGAAGTCCTGTTTGCTGTTTTCTAATCTTACTCCTGTTAAAGGCCTGGTAATCAGCTGGGCGGGTGCAACAGGAACAAGACTAGACAAAAGAAACGATGGAATTAACGATCCGAAACATCTCCAAAACTTATCCGAATGGGGTGCAGGCCCTGCACAACGCCAGTCTGACAATTCCCGCAGGTATGTACGGATTGCTGGGACCGAATGGCGCCGGAAAATCCACATTGATGCGCATACTGGCCACCCTGCAGGAGCCGGACGAGGGACAGATCTTGCTCGGAGACATTGATGTGGTGCGTCAGAAAGCCAAAGTGCGCGAAACGCTGGGTTACCTGCCGCAGGAGTTTGGCGTGTACCGCAACGTGACGGCCGAGCAACTGCTCTCTCATTTTGCCATCCTGAAAGGAATCACGAGTCGTGCCGACCGCAGCGATCTGGTGCAGCAACTGCTGCGGCAAACCAACCTCTGGGAAGTGCGCAAACAGAAGCTGGGTGGCTACTCAGGTGGTATGCGGCAGCGCTTTGGTGTGGCAGTCGCCTTGCTCGGCAATCCGAAACTGCTGATAGTGGATGAACCTACCGCCGGCCTGGACCCTTCGGAGCGGGTAAGGTTTCTGAACCTCCTCTGCGAGCTGGGCGAGAACAGCATCGTGATTCTTTCAACGCACATTGTGGATGATGTATCTGAACTGTGCACGCACATGGCCATCATCAACAAGGGGGAAATACTCATGGAAGCAGAGCCGCTGCAGGCAACAAACGCTATGCAGGGGCAGGTATGGCGCAAGGTGATCCGGAAAGAGGAGTTCCCGGAAATAGAACGTGCGCATGTTGTGATCTCCACCAGGTTGCAGGCTGGGAAGTTTGTGGTGCGTGTCTGCAGCAGTAGTTTACCAGGCATAGGGTTTGAGCCTGTAGAAGCAACGCTGGAGGATGTTTATTTCAGTACCATGGCCGGGCTTAGCGGCAAACGACTACTGCAAGCCGGAAAGGAGGTGGTGCTATGATGTTCTGGGCGATGTTCCGGTTTGAGCTGCGCTACCTGCTGCGCCGCATTTCCACCTGGATTTACTTCGGCATTTACCTGCTGCTGACCTTTGCGATGGTGCTGAGTTTTACCGACAATGTGTACAGCGGAGATTATTTCCTGAATGCCCCGGTTGTGATCGCGGCTATTTCAGCCATTGCCAGTTTGCTGGCACTGCTGGTGATAGCAGCCGTGGCCGGCGAAGCTGCGACACACGACTTGCGGTCCAGAATAGATCCATTGCTGTATACTACGCCTGTCAGTAAGTTTGCCTACCTGGGTGGTAAACTGATGGGTGCTTTTGCTGTGATCGCCCTCGTTTTGCTGGCGCTGCCGCTGGGCCTGATGCTGGCGTTGGTGGTGCCAGGTATAGACAGGGCGCTTTTCGGTCCTTTCCAGTTTTCACCCTACCTGAGCTCCTTTCTGGTGATAGCACTTCCCGCTGCCTTTGTGTCTACGGTCATTTTGTTTTCGCTGGCCTTGCTGAGTCGCCATGCCATGCTGAGCTTTCTGGGAGGCGGACTGCTGTTTGTGGTGGCGCTGGTGAGCAAGGAGATGCTGGCAGACCACCTGGGGCTCTGGCAACTGGCCAGGCAGCTGGACTTTTCCGGCTTTACGATCGTGAGTGAGTTCCGGAAAACACAGACGCCCCTCCACATCAACACACAACTGGTGCCAATCGACGGCTGGCTGCTCTGGAACCGGGTACTCTGGCTGCTGATTGCATTCGGCTTCATGGCCATCGCCTTCGGTCGCTTTCGATTTGCACACCACGCCATCTCAGGTTGGTGGAGCCGGATCATGAAGCGCAAAGCTGTGGAGGCGCCTATTGTAGATGCAGTTCCCATTGCCGTTCCAAAAGTTCAGAAAGAGTTCGGACTGAGCTCCAGACTGCATCAGATGGCTGCCATCGCTTTACAAACCTACCGCGAGAACATGAAGAGCTGGGGCTGGATTGCTTTGTCAGGTATAGCGGGATTACTACTAATGCTATTGCCGGAGTGGCTGGAGGGGTCGCTCGGAGTGCCGACCCTTCCTACGACTGCCCGCATTACAGCCATTTACAACCTGTTCATGTTACGCTTGATCATAGTGGCAGTCATGGTCGTATACGCCGGTCAGCTCGTCTGGCGTGAGCGGGATGCCCGTATCAGTGATATAGCAGATGCTGCCCCCGTGCCCGACTGGGTTTTGCTGCTCAGTAAGCTGAGTAGTCTGATACTGATGCTGCTTACGCTGCAAATTGTATTTCTGCTGGCAGGTATAGCCACGCAACTGTCGCAGGGGTATGAGGCGCTGGAGATCGGCCTATACCTGCGAATACTATTCGGTCTGCAATTGGTTGACTATCTGTTGTTGGCGGTGCTGGCAATGGCCGTGCATGTGCTGGTGAATCATAAATACCTGGCGCACATCATCACGTTTGTCGTCTTTCTCTTCGGAGTATTCGCCTCAGAAATGGGTGTGGACAACAGGCTGTGGGTTTACGGTGCAGACCTAGGCTGGTCTTACTCCGAGATGCGTGGTTTCGGGTCGCAGTTGGCACCCTGGTTTTGGTTTAAGCTATACTGGGCCGCCTGGGCTGGGCTGCTTGCGTTGCTTACTTTCAGGTTTTGGGTGAGAGGCCGGGAAACAGGTATAGGGCAGCGAATGCGCCTTGCGGTGCTGCACCCGTCAAAACAAATGATACTGGTAGCCGCATGCGGCTTGCTGGCGGTTTTTTCGCTTGGTGCATTTGTGTTTTACCAGACAGATGTGTTGAGTGAGCAACTTTCAAAAAAGGAACTGATTGAGCGGCGTGCCACTTACGAGCACCTCTACGGAAAGTATAAGGACATACCTCAACCAACGCTGACAGCCACCAGCCTGCACGTAGAGTTATACCCGGATCTGGGGGAAGCGTGGGTGAGCGGAGTTTATACCCTTCAGAACAAAAGTGAGGTAACCATTGACAGCATCCACATAGCCACAGCCTTTGGCGTAGATACCAGGTATTTAGAGTTGAGTCGGGCAGCCAAAACTGTGCTCGAAGATCGGCCGCATCATCATTCCATTTTCATCCTCGAAGAGGCTATGCAACCCGGCGACTCGCTGGAGCTGAGCTTTGATCTGCAGTACAAGCCCAAAGGCTTTGCCGGGAAAGGGACAGACCATGCCGTGACAGCGAATGGTAGCTATTTTCTGAACCATGCCTGGCTGCCTGCCATCGGCTACCAGGCAAACCGGGAATTGAGCCTTGCACGTGACCGGCAGGCGCATCAGCTTCCTTCAAAGCCGGCTATTCAGCCACTACAGGAAGGAGAAGGACAGCGTCAGAACGCAGATCAGGCACGTATCCGCTTTGAGGCGGTGGTCGGCACTTCTGCAGATCAGACAGCCGTCACAAGCGGGAGCCTGCAGTATACCTGGACAGAGAAGGGGAGACGCTACTTTTACTACGTGGCTGACGTGCCCATACGCAACCTCTATACGTTTTACTCTGCTGCGTATGACCTGCGCGAAACCCAGTGGCAGGACGTGCTGATCCAGGTGCTTTACCATCCCGCGCATGCCCATCAGGTAGATCGGCTGCTCAAAAGTGCGGAAGCGTCGCTGGAATACTATACCCGTCACTTTGGACCCTACCCGCACCGTCAACTCCGGCTGGTGGAGTATCCCGGGGCAGGAAGCGGCGCATCGGCCTATCCGGGCACTATTGCCCTGACGGAAAAATTTTCGATGTTGAACCCTGCCGAAGATTGGCGGGATATCGACCTTGTTTTTGCGGTAGGGACACATGAAATAGCGCACCAATGGTGGGCGCATCAGTTGGTACCGGCTGACATGGAAGGAGCGGCACTGCTGACCGAGAGTCTCGCCTGGTATAGCGCCCTGGGGGTGGTCGAAGCCACTTATGGTGCCGGTCATCTGGAGAGATTACTTTGGGTGATGCGCCAGTCCTACCTCACACCCCGCTCCAAGGCCGATGTGCCGCTGCTGCAGTCCAATGATCCCTTCCTGAGTTACAGAAAAGGACCTTTTGCCATGTATGCCATCAAAGAGTACCTGGGAGAAGAGCAGGTGAACCGGGCCTTGCGCAAGTTGCTGCAAAAGTTCGGTTCAGGAGAGCCCTCCTTGCCTACTTCCCTGCATCTGTACCGCGAACTGCAGGCAGTCACCCCGGATTCCTTGCAGTACCTGTTGGTCGACCTGTTCGAGCAAAACACTTACTGGAATCTGGAAGCAAAGCAGGCTGTAGCTGTTCCAACAGCAGACGGACAATGGCAAGTGACACTCGATGTACGGGCGCAGAAGTCGGTGGTGGATACCTTAGGCAGGGAAACGGCTATACCTGTACATGATCTGGTAGAAGTAGGGGTGTATGCTGCTGGTCAGGAAGGTCAGTTGGGAGAGCTGCTATACCTGGAGAAGCACAGGCTGCATGCAGCGGAACAGCAGATCCAGTTCACCGTTTCCGCCAAACCCGCCCAGGCAGGTATAGACCCGCGCAACCTGCTGATCGACCTGGAAATGATGGACAATGTCAGAAAGGTGACAATTCAGAAACCAGCTGCGCCTACAAAAGCCCTTTATGTACGGCAGTCAGCGCAACTGATCAATTTCATGCTGGATACCATGTTTTAGCGCCATCCGTCACAAAATCAGCCGCATTCATCACATTTTTTGTTTATACTCAACGCTTTAATTTATCATTGTTCTATGAATGATATGACACTGGACAACCACATCGCAAAGCCACTCCAGACGGCTAAAATAGAGTTCTGGGTTGCTACTGCAATTTTTGTTTTTTCGATCTTTTCGCTCTCTACTTCATACGAACCTAACCAGTGGTTTTTTGAAAGGGCAGGGATCGAGTATCACTTCTACAAGCATTATTTCTGGCCACAGCTGATCCGCTATACCTTGCTGTACCTGGGATTTCTGTTCCTCAACTTCAGGATCATACCCAAGCTGATGCAAAAGGAGCATGTGCCGCTTTACTCCCTGCTGCTGCTCGGGCTATACCTGGCCTACTCCTTCGCGGCGGGCGTGCTTGACACCTATACCAAGAGCTACCTGTTGACCTGGGATGATGGCAGTGAGCAGTACTACGGCCTTATTTTTCAGGACAGCTTCCGCCATGCTTTGTTCCTGTTACTCCTGGTCGGCATCTATACCTTCATCAAGTACGCCGGGCTTTACCTGATTGCCAATGCTACGGCGATCTCAGCCAGGTACCGGATCATCAACCGCGATACGCTGACAGCCTTTATCTTTTGGATGATCAGTGTGTTTTTACTGATGGTGTTTAATATAGAGTTTGAAGTCACCCTGACGCTGGCAGTCGTTTCACTGTGTGCCTTGCTGCTTTATTGTGGGGCTTACTATTATATCATCCCGAATGCGCTCAAGTCGACACGCCCTTTCAGGAAATACCTTTTCGTGTCGCTATTAGTAGTTGTACTGGCCTATTTGCCTGTTGCCTTTCTGATCCTAATGTTCATGCATGACGAAGACCATGCTTTCGGACTGAGCTTTTTCAACTCTTTGTTCCAACTGTTCGTAACGGCGCCTTTTGTCTGGTTTTTGTTCAAACGCCAGATGAAGGGGAAAGAGGAGGTGTTTGTGCTGAAGAAAGAACTGGGGACGACGAGTGCTAACCTGGACTTCCTTAGGTCGCAGATCAACCCGCACTTCTTATTCAATGCCCTGAACACGCTGTACGGCACCGCCTTGCAGGAGAACAGCGAGCGTACCGCGCAAGGTATACAGATGCTGGGCGACATGATGCGTTTTATGCTGCACGAGAATCATCAGCAAAAAATCCTGCTCTCCCGCGAGATCGAGTACATGCGCAACTACATTGACCTGCAGCTGCTGCGTACCTCCAGTTCACCCAACATCTCCATCGAGACGAAGATAGAGGAGGTGCTGGGCGAAAAGTACATCGCACCGATGTTGTTGATTCCTTTTATCGAAAATGCCTTTAAGCACGGTATCAGCCTGAAACACAAATCCTGGATCAGAATCACCTTGCATACGGATAAGGATAAGCTTTACTTTGACGTATACAACAGCAAGCAAAAGAAGTCGGAGCAGGATCCGGAAAAAGACAAATCAGGTATTGGGCTGAAGAATGTGAAGCAGCGCCTCGAGCTTTTGTATTCGGAGAGACATGAACTGATTATCCGCGACACGCCGGAAGAGTTTTTTGTGCACCTTACCCTCCAATTGTAAGTATAGTTGATTTCAGAACAGGTATAGAGCAACAAGCATGAAAGCAATAGCAATAGACGATGAACCAATGGCGCTGGAAGTGGTACGGGCACACGCTGCCAAAGTGCCTTATCTGGAACTGGTTGGTTGTTTTACAGATGCCTTTCAGGCGCTCGAGTTTCTGCAAAACGAACCGATCGACTTGCTGTTCCTGGACATTAAAATGCCGGATATCTCCGGACTGGAGTTTGTGACAAGTCTTCAGAAAAAGCCGATGGTGATCTTTACGACGGCTTACTCTGAACATGCCGTCACCAGCTTTGAGTTGGATGCAGTGGACTACCTCCTGAAGCCTTTCTCGCTGCCCCGATTTATCAAGGCCTGCAACAAGGCACAGGAACTGTTGCAACTGCGCGGCACGACGGCCCCTGTGAAAGATTATCTGTTTCTCAAAACCGGTTACGAGCAGGTGAAGGTGCACTACGACGAGATCCTATACCTGGAGGCGGCCGGCAATTACGTGACTTTTGTGCTGGCGGACGGAAAGAAGCTGCTTTCGCGCATGACCATACAGGAGTTGAGTGAGCAGCTGCCTGCCGATAGTTTTGTGCGGGTGCACCGCTCTTATATCGTTTCCAAAAAGCAGATCGATAAAATCGAGCGCCACCAGGTATGCATCAAAGGAAATGAAGTGCCGGTCGGGGCTTCCTATATGCAGCAGCTGCACAGTATCTGATGGCTCAATTTGCGTGATCTAATCGCAGGAATATGAAAAAGGCGCTCCGGTTAATTCCAGAGCGCCTTTTCTTTTATCAGGTTATACCTATTGACTAGTTACCGTTCGCTTCGAGCCACTTTCTGGCATTCACGAAGGCTTCCATCCAAGGCGACACTTCATCATGACGACCTTTCGGGTAGTGCGCCCACTGCCACTGCAGGAGCGAACGTTCGATGTGAGGCATCATCACCAGGTGGCGACCTGTTTCATCGCAGATCATGGCGGTGTTGTAGTCGGAGCCGTTCGGACAGGCCGGGTAGGTTTCGTACGCATACTTCGACACGATCTGGTACTTGTCCTCGGTATGCGGTAAGCTGAAGCGCCCTTCGCCATGCGATACCCAAACCCCCAGCGTGCTACCAGCCAGGCTCGAAAGCATCACCGATTTGTTTTCCTGGATGGTGAGGGAAGTGAAGATACTCTCGTGCTTCTGACTCACGTTATGCAGCATTCTGGCCTTCTGATCGTGCCCCATCGTGATGAAGCCAAGCTCTACAAACAGCTGACAGCCGTTACATATACCTACAGATAAGGTGTCTTCGCGCTTAAAGAAGTTCTCGATGGCATTCTTCGCTTTCTCGTTGTACATGAAAGCACCGGCCCATCCTTTGGCCGATCCCAGCACGTCGGAGTTAGAGAAACCGCCCACAGCCCCGATGAAACGGATATCCTCCAGGGTTTCTCTACCGGAGATCAGGTCGGTCATGTGCACGTCCTTCACGTCGAAGCCGGCCAGGTACATGGCATTGGCCATTTCACGCTCCGAGTTACTTCCCTTCTCACGGATGATGGCTGCCTTGATTCTTGGCTTCGAGCTATCGATAACCGGTTTTTTGCCGTCAAATCCTGCCGGGAAGGTATAAGTCAGTTCGTGCTTTTTGTAGTTCTCGAAACGTTCTCTGGCGCTATGCGGGCCACTTTGCTTGATATCAAGCAGGTATGAGGTCTTGAACCACGTATCACGCAGCTGGGCGATGTCGAAGGTATAGGCATCTGCACCGTTCTTCAGTTCCAATGTTGCGCTTGAAGTGCTTGTTCCTATTTTATGGAACGGTACATTACTGGCATTCAGAGTTTCCTCAACGTCTGCCGAAGCCTGGAATACCAGGCCGATATTCTCAGCAAACAGCACTTTGATGCTATCGGCTTCGCCAAGCGAGGTCAGATCAATGGAAGCACCCAGGTTATTATCTGCAAAGCACATCTCCAGCAGGGTGGTGATCAGACCGCCGCTGCCGATGTCATGACCTGCGGCAATCTTGCCATCTTTGATCAGCTGCTGCAGCGTGTTGAAGGCTTTGCCGAACAGCTCCGCATCCGTAATGTCTGGTGCTTCGTTGCCAATCTTGTTGACGATCTGCGCGAAAGAAGAACCGCCGAGCTTGAAGGCATCATTGGACAGGTTGATGTAGTAGATGTTGCCGCCGTCACGCTGCAACACCGGCTCTACCACCTGGCGCACGTTGCTGCAATTTCCTGCGGCGGAGATGATCACCGTACCTGGCGCAATTACGTCCTCGTCCTTGTACTTCTGCTTCATTGAAAGCGAGTCCTTACCGGTCGGAATGTTGATGCCCAGGGCAATCGCGAATTCAGAGCAGGCTTCCACGGCTTTGTACAGACGGGCGTCTTCTCCTTCGTTTTTCGAAGCCCACATCCAGTTGGCAGAAAGCGAAACGCTCTGCAGACCGTCCTTCAGCGGCGCCCACACGATGTTAGACAGCGACTCGGCAATGGCATTGCGGCTACCAGCTGCCGGATCGATCAGAGCCGAGATAGGGGAGTGACCGATGGAGGTGGCTATGCCTTCTTTGCCCTGGAAATCCAGCGCCATCACGCCGCAGTTGTTCAGTGGCAACTGTAGCGGACCAGTGCACTGCTGCTTCGCGACACGTCCGCCTACGCAGCGGTCAACTTTATTGGTAAGCCAGTCTTTGCAGGCTACTGCCTCTAACTGCAACACCTGCTCCAGGTAGGTATAGAGCTGGTCTTTGTCGTAGGTTACGGGCTGGTATTCACGGGCAACGGTCTGGTCGTTCATTACCACTTTCGGCGAACTGCCGAACATGTCGCTCAGCTCCAGGTCCATTGGTTTCTGGCCGGTAGAAGCTGACTCAAAAGTAAAGCGGTGATCACCTGTCACGTCGCCTACGGTATACATCGGAGCACGTTCACGCTCTGCTATTTTCTGAAGCGTCTCAATATCCTGCTCACCAATCACGAGGCCCATACGCTCCTGCGACTCGTTGCCGATGATCTCTTTAGCTGAAAGGGTAGGGTCTCCAACCGGCAGTTTATCTAAATCTATTTTACCACCAGTTTCTTCCACCAGTTCAGAGAGGCAGTTCAGGTGGCCGCCGGCACCGTGGTCGTGGATCGAAACGATCGGGTTGTGCTCGCTTTCCACCATACCACGGATGGCATTGGCAGCACGTTTCTGCATTTCCGGGTTAGAGCGCTGGATGGCGTTCAGTTCTATGCCTGTGCCGTGCTCACCGGTGTCGGCAGAGGAAACGGCAGCGCCGCCCATGCCGATGCGGTAGTTTTCACCGCCCAGGATCACAATCTTGTCGCCTGCTTTCGGGTGACCTTTCTGCGCCTGGCTTGCTTTGCCGTAGCCAACGCCACCTGCCAGCATGATCACTTTATCGTAACCCAGTTTACGAGGAGCTTCGATTGCATCTGCTATCTCGTCGTGCTCGAAGGTCAGAACAGAACCCGTAATCAACGGCTGACCGAATTTGTTACCAAAGTCCGTCGCACCGTTCGAGGCCTTGATCAGGATATCCATTGGTGTCTGGTATAGCCACTGGCGTTCCTGCGTGGCTTGCTCCCACGGACGGTCTTTTTCAAGGCGCGACAAGGCAGTCATGTATACCGCTGTACCTGCCAGCGGAAGGGCGCCCTGACCACCAGCCAGACGGTCGCGTATCTCGCCACCTGAACCGGTAGCGGCACCGTTGAATGGCTCTACCGTCGTCGGGAAGTTGTGTGTTTCTGCTTTGATCGAGATAACCGATTCAAAATCGCTTACCTGGTAGAAATCCGGCACGTCGGCACGTTTCGGGGCGAACTGCTGCACCACCGGCCCTTTAATAAAGGCTACGTTATCTTTGTAAGCCGAAACAATATCGTTCGGGTTCTTTTCGGATGTTTTGCGGATCAGCTTGAACAGGGAGCTTTCTTTCTCCTCGCCATCGATCACAAACTTGCCATTAAAGATCTTGTGGCGGCAGTGCTCGGAGTTCACCTGCGAGAAGCCAAACACTTCGGAATCAGTCAGCGGTCTGCCCAGCCTTTCGGAAAGCTTGTTTAAGTAATCCACTTCCTCTTCGCTCAGCGACAGTCCTTCCTGCTTGTTATAGGCAGCGATATCCTCTACAGGCTGCACAGGCTCCGGCTGTATGTCAATCGTGTAGATCTCCTGATCCAGGCCCTTATACCTTTGGGAAAGCATCGGGTCGAAATCCGAGAAATCTTCCGCTACTGTTTTAAACTCTTCGATCCGGATAATTCCCTCGATGCCCATGTTCTGGGTGATCTCTACGGCATTGGTACTCCAGGGCGTGATCATGGCTGCACGGGGGCCAACAAAAAAGCCACTCAGCACAGTTTCCTGCTTTAGAGTGGCGTTGCCGAATAACCATTCCAGTTTTTGAATGTCTGTAGCGCTTAGTTCCCGCTCGGATTGCACGGCGTAAACTGTATCGGGCTGACTAAAAAAGAAGTGAAGCATGCTTAGTTATTTTTCTATACGCAAAGATACGGTTCAAATTTAGATAATTGGGCAGGAAAGGGCCAAGATTAGCGGCAATTCTATTGCAATTGTATGGCCAGTGCTGGTAGGAGGTATGCACTAACCGAGAAAATGATGTGGAGAGAAGATCCCTCTGAATACCGCTCATTTAGATGTGAATTGCCCTGTAAGCCAATTTTCGGCCAAATTAAGGATAATTTTTTGAGAAGAGTAGGGGAGAGTGGGGTATAAAGTTTTGTGGTTAAAAAAGGTCGTGCCTGCGCTGGCTGAAGTTTAAGTAAGGTTGCAACAGCACGGAAGATGGGTAATAGCATTATTTAGGATTAGTCTCAGTTATAGGAGGCATAAAAGAAAACGCGGCGAAGCATTTCACTTCGTCGCGTTGGTAGGTTTTAATCATAACGCCTGGCTTACAAGCCTGCTTGTTGAATGAGGTATAGCTTATGCAAAGGCAGCAGGGTATAACTTCTGGGCTCTCTGCTTGATTTTATCTATCGTGTCGATGTAGGCAATGGTCAGGATGAAAGAGATGGTGATGTGTAAGGCATATGGCCAGATGGCTTCGGGGATCAGCTTTTCCAGTACCATGTAGTTGAGGTACATCGGGAAGTACAGCAGCGGCGTAAACCCATAGGTATACTGCATGATTGACAGCTTTTTGTGTAATTTCTTTTTCAGGAAAACAAACTCCTTTACTGCAAAATACAGAATGGCAGCCGTGAGTCCTCCCAGGCTCACCAGTTTCACCATACCTGGATCGAGTGAGGTGAGTGCCAGCTGAAAACCAACGAACAGTGCTAGGGAAAGCAGCAGGTGAGGCAATTTAAAATAAGCTAAGAATGTCCGTAGCCACAGCAACATGTTCTCTTTCTGGATAGCCGCTATTCGCTTTTCATACACATCCATAAAACCGAAAATACCGAAGCTCTTGTAAACTTTCTGAATCGCCTCGTCCAACGTCAGGTCGGGGTTTCCCTCCCATTGCTTCTCAATGTCAGAAGCCAGGTGGTCTACCAGTTCTGTCTGGATGTCATAGGTGTCTACAAACTTCTTCTGCAGAAAGGTATACAGTTTTTCGATGTCTGTGGCTGTCAGTTCCTTTTTCATGCTTTTGAGGGATTAGCTAAGTTCGTATTCATGATCACCTGCATTTGCTCTATAAAGCCTTTCAGTTCGGCCAGCTTGTCCGCTGTTTCTTTTTTGCCTGCCTCTGTCAACTTGTAGTATTTCCGCATCCGGTTGCCGATATGTACCATCTCTGCCTGCAGCAGCCCTTCGGCCTCAAGTTTGTGAAGCGAAGGGTATAGGGCGCCTTCTGTAATATTGAGTTCTCCAGCTGTCAGCTCTTTCACCTTTTGGGTGATTTCGTACCCATACATCCTGTCGTTCTCCTCCAGCAGCTTTAGGATGATGGTCGAGAGACTGCCTTTATAAAGTGAACTGTTTTTCATACTGCAAATATATAAGAATGTTTTGCATAAGAAAGTTATGTATTATTTTTTTGCAAAAAATTCTGGATCTGGTAATTGCTATAAGGCCAGAATTCCTTTTTACTAAATCAAAAAACCTAGATCGTTAAGCTGATGCTTCTTCACCTTTTATTGATTACACTGCCAACCAAATTATAACTGTAAGCAACTGGTATTAGTAAAGAACTGGTATGCAACCTCAAAAACGAAGACCCACCAAAGAAGAGCTGGCGGCGGCTAACAGCAGAACGCTGCCTGATATCATCGCGCCCAACCTCAAAGTCCTTTTCTGCGGCATTAACCCGGGGCTTTACACGGCTGTAGTTGGGCATAACTTCGCCCGGCCGGGCAACCGCTTCTGGCCGACCCTGCATGCGGCGGGTTTCACGCCCCGGCTATACCTGCCCGAGGAAGAAAGGGGACTGCTGGACCTTGGTTTTGGGATCACCAACATCGTAGACAGGGCCACTGCCAGCGCCGCTGAGCTCTCGGCCGCAGAACTGAAAGAAGGAGGGGGCAGGCTGGTGGAGAAAGTGCTGGCGTACCAGCCACAGGTGCTGGCCTTACTGGGGATCTCCGCCTACCGCGTAGCGTTCGGAAAGGCAAATGCAGGTATAGGTATACAGGAGCAGACCATCGGAAACACCAGGCTGTGGCTGTTGCCTAATCCCAGCGGTCTGAATGCGCATTTCCCGCCACAGAAGCTGGCCAGGGTATACCAGGAGCTTCGGATTTTTGTCGATATGCTGGAATAGACAAGCCTGCTCTTTCGGCTATACCTTGCAAAGGCAGGATTTATCAGTGGACCCAAGGTATAACCAGCTATTTAAGTAAAGACAGCTTGCCACCTGGTCTTTACTTTCCCATGCCCTTATGTAACCAAGCTGTATAAATATTTGTATTATTACTTGAAACTATTTTCGTTAAAACATATACCATTAAGTCAAGGCAAATTCAAACTCAGCTGGCATGGAACATGAATCTACTAAACTTTGAAAAGGCGCTGGAGCAGGATTTCGTGACCATACGGCACAGCCCCGAAAATAAAATGCTTTGGAACCAGTGGCGGGGGAGTATACCTTCAGATCCGCTGCGCGAAGCCATGATCTTTGCCTGTGAGTTTATCGTCGCCAACGAAATAGAGCTGATACTTGCCGACTATACCAAGATGCAGCCACCTTCCCTGCAGGACCAGAATTGGATCGCTATACATTCGGCGGAGATACTGCAGCACAGTAAGTTAAAGCGGGTCGCCAATGTGATGGGCACCGATATTTTTCAGCAGCTGTCCATTGAAACCATCTACCAGATCGCCTCCCAAACCCCGCTTCCCTGCGAGTCCCGTGACTTCATGTTCAAAGACGACGCCCTGGAGTGGCTATTCAGCACTGAGTAGCAGAACTCAGGTTAGTCTGCTTGTTCTTCCTCTGGCTGCCTCTGCCGCAGTACCTTATTGTCGATGGAGTAGCGGCCCGGGCCTTTCACCATGAAGAAGAGGAGCAACGCTGTGACAGTCAGAGACAAAACCAGTTCGGCGTTACCCAGACTAATGCCTCCTTGCTGGGGATTCACGATAAGCAAAGCACCTATCAGGATCGGAATCTGGCAGAGCAGAGCCAGTCGCGTAAGCATGCCAAATGCGATCATCAAACCGCCTACTATGTGTACCATGCTGGTGAGGAAATGGGCCTTGCCAGCAGAGAGAACATCCTGGCTGGAGCTGAAGATGTAGAATACGTCGGTGGTATGCTCCAGGAAGAGCAGGCCTTTGATAAACAGGAATAGTCCGAGGAGAATTCTCAGGGCGTCCATCCAGACAGGGTTGTTGGCGCTGTTGATGCGAGGGGTGCGGTGAAGTTCATGTGCAAGTGCCATGGCAGTAGGTTTTTACGTGAAAAAAGCGCTATATCTATATTTACGTTCACAGCCACAATCCCGTTTATTTGCCATGCTTTTGAAGTCGTTTGACCAGAAAATTCAGTTTTTTGGCGGAACAGCTTTCACAATTGTAGCTACAAACGTAGCTTTGCAGACCGAATGAACATTCAATTGGGATTAAAAGGGGATTTGAATGGAGCCGATTGCAGACAAGAAGAAAGCCATATTCATCAGCACGATGGAGCTGGTCCGCGATAAAGGCTTTCATGGGACGCCGATGAGTATGGTCGCCAAGCACGCCGGTGTGGCAGCGGGTACCATTTACCATTACTTCGAGAGTAAAGAGCAGCTCATCACCGAACTGTTCGACTACGCACAGCAGCAGGTTATTGAAGTTGTGGAGCAGGAAACCTGTGCCGCTATACCTTTCAAAGATTGCTTTTTCAACCTCTGGGGTGGACTCTATACCTTTTACCAGAACAATCAGAACCTGCTCCGGTTCTTCGAGCAGTTTGTCAACTCTCCTTACAGCACAGCAAGGCCACCGCTTGAAGAAGACAAGTTTTATACCTTGCTTTTTGCCTTTTTTGAGCGTGGCATACAGGAAGGATTGCTGAAAGAGGTAAGTCCTAAGATATTGGCTACGCTCACCCACAGCAGTGTGCTTTCCATGGCCAAACTGACAGGCAGCGGCCGACTCCATCTGGATAGAAAAGAACTCGAACAGATACTGCAGCTTATTTGGGACGGTATAGCCTTTGACCGTTAGCCGCCAACTTTAGCAAATAAAATTATCGTTACACTGATGTTTAAACAATAACAATAAGCCCCGAAATGAAATAAGAAAGAAAAAACTAAAGCAGTTGCATCACCATCAGTTCCTGCACCTGCACGTTTAATACTCAATCAAAATGCTGAACACCAAAATTATACATGAAATTAACTACTTATTTTAAACAACTGCTGATTGCCTGCCTGCTGGTTCCGGGCGCCCTGATGGCGCAGGACAACACTGGTACAGCCGCGACGGATAGCCTGACCCTGGAGCAATGCGTGGGGTATGCGCTGGAAAACCGGGCGGCGATGGAGCAGGCACTGATCGACGAGCAGATCGGTGAGCGGGAGATCAGAGCCAGTCTTTCGGGCTGGTTTCCGCAGATCAATGCCAACTTCGGGAGCACCTACAACATCAAAAGGCCCCAGCAGCCAATCGGAGGGGAGATCATCACCTTCGGACAGAAGTATAACTCCAACCTGGCGCTGCAGGCTACCCAAAACATTTTTGACAATAACCTGCTCCTCGCCTCCAGGGCGTCTCGTTCCAGAAAGCTGTTGTTGGATCAGCAGGTGACCGATACCCGCATTAACACGGTGGTAGAGGTGAGCAAGGCATTTTACAATGTGCTGCTCACGCAGGAGCAGCTGCGCATCCTGGACCAGAACATCTCGCGCCAGGAAAAGCAGTTCAACGACGCCCGCAGCCGCTACGATGTTGGTCTGGTCGATAAAACCGACTACCAGCGTGCCGCCATTACACTGGCCAACATCCGGTCAGACCGCAAGCGGGTGCAGGAGAACATCAAGGCCAGCGTAGCCTACCTGAAACAGCTGATGGGCTACCCGGTGGAACAGCAGCTGAACCTCACCTACCAGTATGCCCGCATGGAGCAGGAAGTACAGGTAGACACGACTGAGATCATCGCCTTCGACAAACGGGTGGAACTGCAGCAGTTGCAGACACAGCGCGAACTCCTGAAGCTGAACACAGCTTTTAATCGCTGGAGCTTCCTGCCAACCGTTTCGGCTTTTGCCAACTACAACCTCCTGTACTTCAACAACGAGTTCGCCAACCTCTACGACCAGCACTTCCCTAACTCATCGGTTGGCCTGCAGGTAGCGCTGCCGATTTTCCAGGGTACCAGAAGACTGCAGAACCTCAAGATCGCACAGTTGCAGGAAGACCGCCTGGATGTGCAGATCGAAGACGCTCGACGGGCCATTAACACGGAGTACCAGACGGCGCTGGCGAATTACAAAGGTGATTACACGGAATGGCGGACAGTGCAGTCGAACCTGGAGATGGCCGAAGAAGTGTACGAGATCATCAAGCTGCAGTACGACGAGGGCGTGAAAGCCTATGTGGACCTGATCGTGGCCGAGACTGAGCTGCGCACTACCCAGCTGAATTACTACAATGCTCTTTACAGCGTGCTCTCCAGCAAACTGGACCTGCAGCGTGCCCTTGGAAACATAGACATCAACCGATAAAATCAGAGAAACAGGATAATGAAAAATAAATACACCTGGCTGTTCGCAGCCATCATCAGCCCGACTATGCTTGTGTCTTGCGGCGGTGACGATGCCGGACAGCAGCAAATGAATCCTGCAGCCATGGCCGTTCCGGTGAACACGATTCAGGTAAAGCAGCAAAGCGTAACCGGCCGCGATACTTACCCGGCCAGGGTGGTGCCGCTGCAGGAAGTAGAGCTGCGTCCGCAGGTATCAGGTTACATCACCAACATTTTTGTGCAGGACGGGCAGCGTGTCAAAAAGGGGCAGAAACTCTACGAAATAGACCAGAATAAATACCAGGCAGGTATACAGCAGGCGCAGGCCAGTCTTCAGAGCGCCAAAGCCAACCTGGCCCGCGCAGAGAAGGACCTGGAGCGCTACGAACGCCTGGCCGAACGCGATGCCATCGCCAGGCAACAGGTAGACTACGCCCGCACTGAGGTGCAGACAGCCCGCGCACAGGTTTCAGCGGCGCAGGCGCAGGTGAGCAGTGCAGGCACCGATCTGAGTTATTCGACCATCACGGCTCCGTTCAGCGGCGTGATTGGTATTTCGCAGGTTAGGGTAGGAGCGCAGGTATCACCGGGTCAGCCATTACTGAACACGGTGTCGTCTTCTGATCCGATCGCGGTTGATTTCGTGATCAACGAAGCCGAGCTTGGTCGCTTCAGCAACCTGCGTCAAGGCAACCAGCCGGATTCGCTTTTCACGATTCGTTTTAACAATGGCGAGCAGTACGAGCACAATGGCAAGCTGGTCGCCATCGACAGAGCCATTGGCCGACAGTCAGGTACTACCACCGTACGTGTGCAGTTCCCGAATCCGGATGAAAGGCTGATACCAGGTATGACCGTGAGCCTGGACGTGCTGAACCAGGACCTGGGCGACCAGATTGTGATTCCGTTCAAGGCGGTGACAGAGCAGTTGGGTGAGTACTACGTGTATGTGGTGCAGGGCGACTCTGTGGTACAGCAGAATGTGCAGCTGGGCACCCGCGTGAACGGCAACATTGTGGTGCGCGAAGGCCTGCAGCAGGGGCAGCAGATCGTGACCGAAGGTATACAGCGTCTGCGCCAGGGAGCCAAGGTACAGTTAGGCGGACCTGAGCAGGGACAGCCACAGGCAGGTGCTGCAAGATAATTGGAGATAGGTCTTTCAGAAGATTAACAAGCAAGATGATTTCAGAAGTATTTATAAGAAGGCCCGTCACCGCCATGGTGATCTCGATTGTGATCGTGCTGGTGGGATTGCTGGCCATGATGAATTTGCCTGTCACGCAATACCCGGATATCTCGCCGCCTACCGTATCGGTGTCGGCCAACTATACCGGCTCTGATGCCCTGACGGTAGAGCAGTCGGTGGCCACACCGGTGGAGACGCAGATCAACGGTACGCCAGGTATGGCTTACATCACCTCTACCAACACGAGTACCGGCCAGATGAACATGTCGGTTACCTTTGAGGTGGGCACCGACATCGACATTGCGACACTTGACGTGCAGAACCGTGCCAGCATCGCGCAGCCGACCCTGCCGGAAGAGGTAAGGCGACTGGGCGTGACGGTGCGTAAGCGTAACCCGAGTATCATGATGGTAATTGGTATCTACTCGCCAAACCGTACCCATGATATCCAGTTCCTCGACAACTACACCAACATCTATATCAAGGATGCCCTGATGCGTGTAAGCGGGGTGGGAGATATCACCTCCATCGGGCAGGATTTCAGTATGCGCCTTTGGCTGCAGCCAGACAAGCTGGCGCAGTATAACATTGGGGCAAACGAAATCACAGCAGCCATACAGGAGCAGAACCTGCAGGTAGCAGCTGGTACGGTAGGCGGTGCGCCGCAGTACAACACACAGGCTTTCCAGTACCCGATCACGGTAACCGGCCGACTGCAGACGCAGGAGGAGTTCGGCGACATCATCGTGCGCACCAACCAGACGGACGGTTCGGTAGTATACCTGCGCGATGTGGCCCGCATCGAGTTCGGCCGCTTCGACTATGGCCGTCAGTCCAAGATCAACGGTAACCCGGCTACGATGATGCTCCTATACCAGGCACCGGGCAGTAACGCCCTGGAGACCGCCGAAGGCATCTACGCTGCCCTTGACGAGTTGAAGGCTTCTTTTCCGGCCGATGTGGACTACATCGTATCCTTCGAAACAGTGTCAGTAGTGCAGGTGTCGATCAACGAGGTGGTGAAGACGCTGGTGGAGGCCCTGATTCTGGTGATCCTGGTGGTGTTCCTGTTCCTGCAGAGCTGGCGCGCAACGCTGGTTCCGATCCTGGCTATACCTGTGTCCATCATCGGTACCTTCGTGTTCTTCATCCCGCTGGGCTTCACCATCAACACGCTCACACTCTTCGGGTTCGTGCTCTCGATCGGTATTGTGGTGGACGACGCCATCGTGGTGGTGGAGGCCGTACAGCACTACATCGACCATGAAAAGCTCTCAGCCAGAGAAGCTACCCGCAAGGCCATGAAAGATATCACGGCGCCGGTTATTGCCATTGGTCTGATCCTGGCGGCGGTGTTTATACCTGTGGGCTTTATACCTGGTATCGTGGGTAGACTATACCAGCAGTTCGCGATCACGATTGCGATCTCTGTATTGATCTCTGCCTTCGTGGCCCTTACGCTCACGCCGGCACTTTGCTCCCTGATGCTGAAGCCGATGAACGTGAACAAAGACTCACGCGGCATCAACAAGTTTTTCTACAACTTCAACAACTGGTTTGCCCGCACCACCGAGCGTTATTCGGTAGGGGTGCGCAAGAGTATCAAAGCGACACCACTAGTGCTGATCATCCTGATCTGTATCTATGTGGGCACATTCGGGCTATTCGCCACCAAGCCAACCGGCTTTATACCTACAGAAGATGAAGGGCGAATGTTCGTGTCGGTGGAGCTGCCGGAAGGCGCTTCGATGAGTCGGACTTCGGAGATACTTGAGGAGATTGGTAACCAGTTGGGTTCTGTGGAAGCGATTCGAAACTATACCTCCATTGCTGGTCTGAATGCGATTAACTTTTCGTTTAAGTCGAACAGCGGTACCTTCTTTGTGCAGCTGGAGCCCTGGGACCAGCGTAAGGACGAGGCTTCACACCTGAACGGGGTGATGGCTGAAGTGCAGCAGAAGATTGCGGGTATAAAAGAAGCTAACGTGCGACTGGTAGCGCCTCCGGCTATACCTGGTCTAGGGCAGTCGGGTGGTTTCACCTTCGTGCTGCAGCAGCGTCGGGCAGGGGATGTGCGTGAACTGGAGCAGGTGATGGGGCAGTTCCTGGCTGCTGCCAATGCCCGCCCAGAGATTGGGATGGCCTACAGCTTCTTCACAGCCAAAACACCGGGTTACCACATAGATGTAGACCGTGAAAAAGCGAAGCGACTGGGTGTGAACATCGCTGATATTTATTCGACTATGTCCACTTACATGGGTAGCCGTTACGTGAACGACTTCACACGCTACGGCCGTAACTTTAGGGTAGTGGCCCAGGCCGACACTTCCTACCGCATGGATATCGAAAGCCTGAAGCAGTACTATGTGATGAACAGGCAAGGACAGTCTGTGCCGCTCAGTGCGCTGGTGACCTCGCGGGTAGTAGAAAACGCTGCGGTGATCTCACACTACAACCTGTTCCGCTCTGTCGATATCAACGGAAACGCGGCTCCGGGCTACAGTAGTGGTCAGGCGCTGGATGCGCTGGAGGAAGTAGCTGCCGAGGTACTCCCCGCCGGTTATGGCTACGAGTTCACCGGTCTGAGCCGCGAAGAGCGTGCAGCGGGTGCGAGCACGATTTACATCTTCTCGCTCTCGATCCTGCTGGTACTTCTGTTGCTGGCTGCGCTTTATGAAAGCTGGTCGGTGCCGTTCTCCATCCTGTTCGCGATTCCGCTGGGTATGTTCGGGGCTATATTGGCACTCACCTTACTGCCTAAGCTGGACAACAACGTGTACGCCCAGATCGGTATGATCACGCTGATCGGTTTGGCGGCCAAAAACGCGATCCTGATCGTGGAATTTGCCAAAGAGCGTGTGGACCGGGGTATGGACCTGATCGAAGCGACCATCGAAGCGGTGAAGCTGCGTCTGCGTCCGATTATTATGACTTCGCTGGCCTTCATTTTGGGTGTGGTTCCGCTGGCGCTGGCAGCTGGTGCAGGAGCCGTGTCACGCCAGACCATTGGTTGGGTGGTGATCGGCGGTATGCTGGCCGCGACCTTCCTGGCCATATTCGTGGTGCCGGTGCTGTATGTGGTGATCACCCGTATCGCCTACGGAAAAAAAGGCCTGGCCGAACTTCGTGCTAAAGGCGGTGATCTGCCGGATAACGATGGCGGTGATCCGGCTTATGTGAATCCTTAAGTTTGAGTAGTAAGATACAGGGCATTTTGATCCTGGTATCAATGAAAAGCCCCGGCCATTTGGTCGGGGCTTTTCGTTTTTGCCTGAGGCTACACCTATACCTGGAACAGCTTAGCGAAAGCTGCTTTCCTTCTTAATGTCATCCTGAAAGTATCCTGGTAGCGAGTTGTGCCAGCTTTACCTATGGGGTAGGGGTCCTTGTCTAATTTTCCTTTACCTTCTCCAGCAACCTTTCTAACCAGAAGATCAGGAATAGGGCAACGAGGTTTACGCCGATGAATTTCTGGCCGAGGTCGGTGCCGATGCTGAAGTGGAAAGAGGAGAGTGCCAGCCTGAATTTAAAGGTCCATCCTGCTAACATGTCCACCCCAACCCCGATACGTAAGCCCGCTACATACTGGAAGGCGTAGCTGCCGAAGGAGAAGTACACCACCTGCAGCACCTGGTTAATAATGGAGAGCACCAATCCGCGCTTGTGATTGCGGAATAGCATACGGCCGCAAAGGATGGAAAAGATGTAAAGTCCGCCGGCAAAAAGGCCGATACGCATGGCCATCTGGTCTACCACCATCTCGCCGTTGAATAGCACCCAAACAGTGAGTGCTATACCTAAAATACCGCCGAAGATCTGGTAAAGCGCAATGGCTTTTATCTGGTTTCTGATCTGCTTATTCAAATTGATTTGTTGCTTATTCAAGCTGTTCGTTATAGCCTGCAAGTTAGCAAAATTACAGCCGTTCACCCCTCAGACAGTGGTGGTATTCTATGCTTTTACCACCATCTTCGGACTCAGGAATTCTTTTACATCGGATGGTACTCCGGATCCACTTTTGAAAAAAAAATTACATCTTAATTACCGGATTTCAGGCAACATGCCAGAAAAGCAGATGCTGGTTACTACATAGTACTAGACCATTCCTTTTTCTTACTCCTAATAGGGCATCTAGCTCTGTATGAGTAGTTATGGGAGGTTTTGAGAAGTTTTTATTTTTAATGATTAAGCTAAAGCCCTATAAAATATTGAACTACTTGGCAGGTCTGATATACACCGGTTAGCACATAGTAAAAAGAGGGTTTAAATAGTTTAAAGGCACTTTTTCTAAAACTGACTTGTTGATAGGTTTTGCTGCTGAGTTTCTTCAGCCTTGAAACCAGCCGAAGTGCTTAAATTTTTAATGTGTTTTTTTAAGGTTTTGCCTTAGAAAACTTACCAAGCGAATATCTATGCATCAAGCCTTTGCCCATCCATATACAGCAGCTTACCGACCCCTGCATGGGTCTGAACAACCTCCACTCTCAAAGGGAATTTATTAGCTGATTTACTTTCAGTTCAGCTGAGCTTAAGTCATTACCTATTTAGCAACCAGTACGAATGCCCTACTGCTTTACCCACTTCTCCTAACCGAGGGCTGAGGTAAAGCACAAGCTTGAAACTTATGAATAATATGCCATTTGAAAACCTGCCGGGCAGTACAAGCCCGGAGTCCGATGCTGTACTTTCTCCCTCTACAGAAAGCGCAAGTGTGCACGCTATACCCTTCCTCCATATTTTTCAATCCCAGAGTGGCTCCAGCTTACTGCTCTCTCCGCAGTTTGTGGTAGAGGCCGCTACTGACGCGCTCTTAAAAGAGATTTTCATGACACGGGAGGACATTGTAGGCAAGTATCTGTTTGATGCTTTTCCTGACAATCCCGGCTCCCCTCATGCTTTCGCCACCATTAACCTGAGAGCTTCTTTAGATCAGGTACTGGCGACGGGCAAACCGCACCGGATGGATTTGCAGCAATATGATATTAGTGACCCTCAGCAGCCTGGCCAGTTTTTGGAGCGTTATTGGAACGTAACCAACATTCCTATTTTCGATGAAGGAGGTAAAGTAGCTTACATACTTCATGAAACCACCAACGTATCAGATCAGATCGTTACGGAACGTAAGTTAGCGGAGAGCCTTGTGAGGGAGAAACGGGCCACTGCGCTGGGTGACCAACAGCGGTTTCGTTTGGAGCGTTTGTTTGAGCAGGCACCTGCTGCCTTAGCTATACTGGAAGGCCCTGATTTTGTATACAAAGAGATAAATGACAGTTACCAAAAGCTGTTTCCAGGGCGTAAGCTGGTAGGGCTGCCACTATTCGAGGCGCTTCCAGAGCTGGAGAATCAACCAATAGCGGGAATCATACGGAATGTTTACCAGACAGGTGTCACTTTTGAAGGGAAAGAGGTCCTGATTCCGGTAGCGCGCTATGAAGATCAACCGGTTGAAAATATCTATTGGAATTTTATTTATCAGGCTATTTACAATACGAAAGGTGAAGTAGATGGCATACTGATTTTTGCGTTGGATGTAACCGAGTTTATTCAGACAAAGCAGGAGTTAGAGCAGAAATCCGAATCGCTGCTGGAGTTGAACCGGGAATTGGAAGGACGTGTAAAGACGCGAACCCGCGAACTGCAGCGGGCTGAAGCAGAGGCTGAAAGACAGCGTAAGCGGCTTGAAAACTTATTCATGAAGGCGCCTGCAGCCATTTGTATTGTCGAAGGACCAGAACTGGTGTATACCTTAGTAAACCCGGTTTACGAAGGGCTCTTCCCGGAACGGAAACTGCTGGGTAGGCCTATACTGGAAGCACTGCCTGAGATAGAGCATAATCTTGTCTATAAGAGTTTCAGAGAAGTGTATGAACAAGGCAATACCCACGAGGAGTCTGAACTGCTTATACCTTTCGTGCGGCCTGCGGATGGCGTAATTGAAGACAGATACTTTCGGTTTATACTGCAGGCCAAGTTTAACGATCAGAAGCAGGTAGACGGTGTGGTCGTCTTCGCGCTTGAAGTAACAGAACAAGTGAAGTCCAGGATAGCGGTGGAGGCAAGTGAGCAGCAACTGAAACTGATCACTGATTCGCTTCCGGTTCTGATTGGTTACCTGGACCGGGAAGAGCGGTATCGCTTCGCAAATAAAGCCTATGAAAAATGGTTTCTGGTGGACTCGCAGGAGCTACTGGGGAAAACAGTCCGGGAGGTAGTAGGGGAGCCATCTTACCATAATGTGAAAGCCAACATACAGAGGGCCCTGGCCGGAGAAATGTTGGACTTTGAAGCAACTATGCCCTACAGGGAAGACTTTGTGAAGCACATTCAAGTGAGCTATATACCTGATTGCAGGGGAGGCATGGTACATGGTTTCTATACCTTGGTAACGGACGTAACAGAGCAGGTGAATGCCCGCAAAGCACTGGAAGAAAGTGAGCAGAAGGCTAAGACGATGGCTGAAAAACTAGCTGTAACGAACCATGAACTGAACCTGGCCAACTCAGAACTTGAAGACAACAACCGTGACTTGGAGAATCGTGTGCTGAGTCGAACAGCTGCTTTGCAAAACACGAATGAGCTGCTGAAAGAGCATATAAAAGAACGGAAAAAGACGAGTGAGTCCCTTTCCAAATCGCATGAGCAACTACAGGCACTTACCCGTCACTTGCAGGTAATGCGGGAAGAGGAGCGCAAGTATATTGCACGTGAATTGCACGATGAACTTGGGCAGGCTTTTACAGCTCTCAAAATTGATGTAACATTGCTGCTTAAAACCCTTGCGAAAGGACATGTGAAGCAGGAGGTGTTGCAGGAGGAGTTGCAGTCCATGATGAAAACCATCAATAGCTCGATTGCATCGGTACGAAAGATTGTAGCGACTCTTCGGCCTGCAGTGCTGGATAACTTTGGCTTGCTATCCGAGCTAGAGTCGCAGGCACAGGACTTCCAGAAGCGTAGCTCCATCCAAATGGATGTACTCTCTTATGTGGACTATGTCGAACTGGAAAACGAGAAATCCATCGAGGTATTCCGGATCATGCAGGAATCTATGACGAACATCGTGCGGCACTCCGGAGCCTCCAAGGCTAGCATTCAGATAGCGAAGACGAACAGCCACTTCTGTTTTACGATTGAAGATAATGGCAAAGGGCTGCAAGATGACAAACTATCCGGAACACGAACTTTCGGACTTCTGGGAATGCAGGAGAGAGCCGAAAGAATTGGCGCGAGTTTGTCCATAGAATCAAAGCAGAACAAAGGAACACGCTTGACTCTTGAAGTGCCCTTTGACTGAATAGAATTGTAAACCATCATTTTAAACTTACCTGACAGGATGATTAATTTATTAATCGCGGACGATTATGTGCTGATTCGGGAGGGACTCAAAAAAGTTCTTAGAAACGAGCCCGATATCACCGTGGTGGCGGAGGCCACCAACGGGGCAGAAGTACTGAAAAAGCTGAAAAAGAGTGATGCAAATTTTGTCGTGCTCGACATCAACATGCCCGTGAAAAGCGGCTTGGATGTGTTGTTTGACTTAAAGCGCATGTTTCCTCAATTGCCAGTGCTCATTCTGAGTATGTACCCCGAAAAAACCTATGCCCTGCGGTCTCTGAAAGCTGGTGCCTCCGGATACTTATGCAAAGAGAGCGCTGCAGAAGAACTGGTCATGGCAATAAAGAAGGTATGGAACGGCGGTAAGTATATCACAGCCTCCCTTGCTGAACTATTGGCAGATACGCTGGTAGGTGACAATAAACTGCTGGTTTCTCATGAAACACTTTCAGACAGAGAGTTTCAAATCATGTGCAAGATAGCGGAAGGAGAATCATTGAAATCTATTTCAGAGAACCTGAGTCTGACTCTGAGTACGGTAAATACGTACCGAAATCGGATAAACGAAAAAATGAAGTTCTCGTCCAATACGGACCTTATCCGCTACTGCATTCAGAACAAACTTATTTAGTCTGCTTGAAAAAACTTTAGGGCGCCGTTCATAGGTATTCGCAGCACCTTGCCGCCACTTAAGCTTTGTCGTGAAAAATGCGACAAAGCAATCCCCATTTTCGTGACATGTCTTTAGCTATTCAGCCCAACAATCCGGGTATAGGTTAGACTACCTTTGTATATAGTATAGCTTTTCACTTTATAAACGCCAGTGACAGGTAGCCTGTTTGCCGCGTAAGTGTAGCTCGCAACCAATACCCCTTGTTAGTCCTTTTGCGGGCTGTTCCCCCTGTTTCATTGTTAAGCTATATACTACAATTGTCTTCAACTAGTGCTTTTCGGAACAAAACATTATCGAAAATCTAAATCAAATGCCTACTGGTCTGCCCATCAATCTGGAGAAGACTTTTGTAAATGAATTTGGGAAAACTTACAGTAAAGTTACCCTACACGCAGCACAGCGTGCGCTTGTGATGGAGTGGTATGGCTATACCACAAAACACCAGATAGAAGTAGTGGCAATATGGGTAGAGTCGCTCATACAGCAAATCCCTTTTGAAAACCTGCTGAATGACTGCAGTTCTCTCATCTCTGTATGGGATGATTCAATTGACTGGTTCTCACAGGTATGGCTTCTGAGAATGAGGCGCCTGGGAGTGAGTAGCTTCATCCATATAGCCAAGCCCAACAGCTTCGGAGAAAGAATCGGGCGATACTTGTGGCTGAGGAAGCACCCCGAGATGGAGTTTCTTTTTTTTAGCACCAAACAGGAAATTTCCGCCTGGTTGAAACTGCATGATAAGGAAGATAACATTTCAGTTGATTGACTGCAGATATCGTTGTATACAGCGCCTGATCAGACTAACAGTAGAAACTAGCATTACTTACTAATTAACATGAATAAGATTCCCTGCATACTGCTCGTGGACGATGATGAAACCACGAACTATGTCAATACGCTGATCATAAAAAAGAGTGGAATTGTTGAGGAGATAATGGTTGCTCTCAACGGGCAGCAAGCCCATGCTATTATCCAGAACCGTTTCAGCACAGGTAACCCCGAATGCAAGTCAGATATTCCTCTGATTGTGCTGCTTGACATCAACATGCCCATCATGGATGGATTGGAATTCATGGAGTTTTTTGATTCTTTGGAGGACAGAATAAAAGATAAAGTAACTGTATTCGTGCTAACAACCTCCAGTCACCCACACGATCTGGAGAAAATGTATGAGTACGGTGTGCAGGGCTTTATTAATAAACCACTGCAACGGGAGGAACTCGAAGAGCTGGCTAATTTACAGTAAGCAGAAATCAAGTGCTCGACCAAGTGACTGAAAAATTGAGATAAGTCTGATCATCAGAAAACCAAAACAAATCTTACCACTTACGCAATAATTTCATCGCTATTGACTACATTCCCAATAAGAAGATAAAATCACTATTCTGGAAATGATGGAAAAGGCATGGCAGCATTCATAAATAAGAACAGTAGCCAGATTAAAGTAGGGCTTTACGCTGCAGTGGTGGTATTTTTTGCTTACACCATGATCTTTGGCTTCAGGAAGTCGTTTACGGTTGCTACTTTCGACGGGATTGAAATTGCCGGCTATAGCTACAAAACGATTCTGGTCATCAGCCAAATGCTGGGTTATTTGCTGGCCAAATTCTACGGCATTAAGTACATCGCGGAACTCAGACGAACAGGAAGAGGCACCGTGATTCTGCTGCTGACAGGTATCGCCTGGCTCAGCTGGCTGTTATTTGCCCTGGTGCCGACACCCTATAACATTGCTTTTCTGTTTATCAATGGTTTCCCGTTAGGCATGCTCTGGGGCGTCGTCTTCTCTTATGTCGAGGGGAGGAGAAGCACCGACTTTATCGGAGCAACACTGGCGGTGAGCTTCATCTTCGCCTCTGGTTTTGTGAAGTCGGTTGGTGCCTGGCTGATGGTGCAGTTTGGCGTATCGGAGTTCTGGGTGCCGTTCTACACCGGTTTAGTGTTTGCCCTCCCACTCTTGCTATTTGTTTTCCTGATGGAAAGGATTCCGCCACCCAGCGAAGAGGATGTGAGGCTGAGAACCGAGCGGGCTCCTATGACAGAGAATGACCGGAAACGCTTTATCAAAGAATTTTTGGCCGGTATAGTTGTTTGCGTCATCATCTACTGCTTTGCGACGATCTTCCGGGATATACGCGATAACTTTGGCGCAGAAATGTGGATAGAGCTCGGGTATATTGATCAGCCTGCCATTTTCTCGAAAACAGAGACGCCGATTACCCTGATCATTCTGGTATTGATCGGCAGTATGGTGTTGATCAAAAACAATTACAAAGCACTGCAGACAGCGCATGTTTTTATCTTGCTGGGGTTTGCAATAGCCGGTATTTCCACAGCGCTTTTTGCTGCACAATCACTTGACCCGGTTTGGTGGATGATGCTGGTCGGGCTGGGCTTATACATGGTGTACATCCCGTTCAATGCCGTCTTTTTCGACCGTCTGATCTCCGCTTTCAGGTATACCGGTAACGTAGGTTTTTTGATCTACCTGGCCGATTCCTTTGGCTATGTGGGCAGTGTCGGGGTGTTGTTTAGCAAAGAGATCCTGCAGGTACAGCTGAACTGGGTGACGTTCTTCTCTAACAGTGTGATCGCTCTTTCCGCGATCGGTATCCTGCTCACCGCTTTCTCCATGGTGTATTTTGGAAGGAAGTATGAGAAAATGAGGATAAGGGAAGTGAGCGAGGCCAAGGCGGTACAAGTATGATTTGCTGGTTATAAAGATGCACCAGCGCTGTTACTTGTTCAAAAACCGGTAGAAGATCACACCACCTACCGCGTAAAGTGCCGCGTCCACCCAATCGGAGGTATAGCGGGGCATAAACTTCGGGAAGAACACCTCAAAGGCCAGTGAAAAGTAAACTACTGTAAAAGCTACCTGGTACCAGGAGAGGCGCAACCAAGGGCCATAAAAGAAGCGCAGTATAAACAGCGTGACGGTGAGCACCAGCGGCAGGCAAAGCAGATCGTCCAGGTAGTGCTGCACCCACCAGGTTCTCGGCAGTTGCAGCCAGCGCCATACCACATGTACCAGGTATACGGCTGCCAATAGCCAGAACAGCGGGCTGAGGGTGCTCCAGTTTATCCGGCCAGCAATGCGATCAGCCATAGGATAAAGGAGATAATGGAGACGAAGGCGATTTGCAGGCCTAGCCCGATTCTCTTGAAAAACCGCATATACCAGGGGTCATTAGGGTCTATCTCGATCATTTTTATAGAAAAACGCTCATCTTCCTCCTGCCGGCGTTGCTCGCGTGCTTCCTGACGGGCAACGGCAACCGGGTCAAGCACACTGTGACAGTGCTCGCATCGGTCAGTGGGGTTTTGGTTCCAGCGGGACCATTTACCGCAGTTAGGACATTTCTTGCTAGCGCTCATAGATATTCAGGTATGTGGCATGCCACATCGGTCAAAATGGGCAACCGTACTTTAGGTTCCGACCCGCTCAACCGGGCCCCTACAAAGGTAAGGCTTTTCACTGGCTTCAATTGCTCCTGCTTGCTGAGGTTATCAGTAAATCGATTGAAAGCGGATAGGGTGGTCATGCCTGCTACTCCTGTTAAGAGGGCTTTAATAAACTGTTTTCGTTTCATAACAGCTTATATTAGTAAAGGTGCTTCCAGGAAGGGGGTATCCCGGAAGCACCTATTAAAAGCTCATTTTTACTGGATAGAAAGTGGCCTTACATAAGCCGGGCGAAGCACCTTTTGCATCAGCAGATGATCCAGGGAGTACCTGCCGCTACCCGCTAAAAGCAGCGCAATATAGGGCATCAGGTATAGTAGTCCCAGTTCCTGCTTCGCGAACGGATCCGCCCCATGTACCAGTAACACAGCCACCAGCATGGTGATGATCAAGGGGATGGTAGCGAGCCTCGTGCCCAAACCAACCAGGATCAGCAGCGAGCAAAGCACCTCTGCAAAAACGGCCAGGGCCAGTGAAGCTGTTGCACTCAGGCCGAAGAGGGCCGGGAACTGAACCGGATCAGCTGAGAAGAGCATCCCCAGTTTGGGCCACCCGTGCGTGAGCATGAGAGCGGACACGCCTACCCGAGTGATCAGCAGCGCCACATCGATGCTGTTGGCGCTCTGGTGTATGTTAAATAGCTTTTTCATGGCTGATTCCTGTTTAAAACTTACTGGATAAACTCACCGTCCGCTTTGATGCGCACTTCGTCGCTGATCATTGGGGCCGGGAAACCGCTGCCCAGATTAAAGTCAGAGCGCTTGATCGTGCCAGTTACCTGGAAACCAGCCGTCTGCTTTTTGTTCATGGCGTTCTCTACTGTGCCGTTGTACTTCATGTCCATGGTCACAGGTTTGGTTACACCGTTCAGAGTCAGGTTACCAGTCAGCTTGTAGCTGTCTTTGCCGGCTTTCTTAATGGAGGTGCTCTTAAAATCCATCGTCGGGTATTTCTCTACATTAAAGAAATCCGGGCTCTTCAGGTGGTTGTCTCTGTCATCAACACGGGTGTCGATTGAGGCAGTTTTGGCGGTCAATTCTACCACGGCGTCACTGAAATCTGGTTTGGTGGAAGTGATCTTCACATCGAAGTCATTGAAAGTACCCGATACATCGGCAATGCCCAGGTGTTTCACTGTAAAACCGAGCTGTGAGTGGGCGTCATCGTTTGTCCAAACGGAGCTCAGGGTTGTAAATGCCGTCAGGGATACAAAAGCTAACAGGATTAAGAATACTCTTTTCATAAAATGTATGATTTAAATAGTGTTTGAATATAATTGTTAGTGATTTAATTAGTGATGCAGGATCTTCCAGTCTGCCAGCCAGTTATAGCCATTCTTCATGTTGAGCTGGATCAGCAGCAACTGCATACGCTCCAGCGTGCCGCTCACGGCCAGGCTACCTGCTACAATCGGGTTGAAACCAACTGTTTCTACCAGTTCAACCACGGTCTGCAGGGCCTCCTGGTCATCTCCGGCAACGAAGGCGTCGGCCTGTTTCCCGTCAATGACAGGGGTGGCGAAGTCTGCGGCGAAGGTTGTGTTAAAAGCCTTGACCACTTTGGCGTTCGGCAGCAGCTTTTGCAGTTCCTCCGCAGCACTGGTATCCGGGGCGGTCACGAGCCCGTCGTATGTGTCGTTCAGCGGATTGGCGATGCTGATCACGATCTTCTGATTGGCTACGGCTTTTATCTTTTCGGCCACTTCTCGCTCAGCAGAGTAAGGTACCGCCGCGATGATGATGTCCGCCTCCCAGGAGGCATCCCGGGAGCAGTCCGACACCGCTACTTCGGCGCCTGGGTGGCTGCTCTTGATCTCCTCGGCTACGGTCTGTACTTTGTCCAGGTCGTTGGCACAAAGCAGCAGCCGGTAGTTGCCTTTGGCCAGGCCTCTGGGAATGGCTGATCCCATGTTTCCGGAAGCTCCTATAATGGCGATGGTTTGCATTGTCTTCATACCTTTCATTATTAACAATACAAAGGTACGACCATGCCAGGCCTCGTCGCATTGAGCCCAGTCAAGAAAGCACATTGATTCAAATCAATGCTTTTGTAAAAGCAGCTATAGGCTTATTTAGAGGAGATGCGCTTTCTGATGCGGCTCAGGGTCTCGGGGGTGAGGCCCATGTATGAGGCGATCATGTGCTGGGGAACCCGCTGCACAATATGCGGGTAGAGGTTGATGAAATCCTGGTAGCGCTCCTCCACAGAGGCACTGATAATGGAGGTGAGCCGGCGTTGCATGGCCAGGTAGGCTCCCGTGATGTTGAGCCGGGTAAAAGTTTCGTACTTGGGCATGGTTTGCAGCAGCTCCTCGTGTGCCGATTTGCTGATGAGCACTAGTTCCGAGTCTTCCAGGGCGTCGATGTTGTAGGTGGCCGGTTCGCCTGTCAGGAAGCTGTACAGGTCCGAGATCGTCCAGCCCTCCAGACCAAACTGGATGATGTGCTCGTTGCTGTTCTCGTCCACGGAATAAGCACGCAAGGCACCCTTTTCCACAAAAGCGATCACTTTGCATACATCGCCTTCCTGCAACAGGTATTGCTTTTTGCGGAGCTTCTTCAGAGTCAGGTAACTTTTGATGAGCTCTTGTTCCTCCTCTGTAAGCCGGACTTTGCTGTTAAAGTGCTGAAAGTATAACGTGTACATCACCTAGGCGTTATGGAGTGCGTTCGATCAGTGAAAAAGCGGTCCAGCTATCACTGCTGAGCCGGATCTGAAACATGTACCCAATTTAGCTTTTTTATTCCACCCGCTCTGTTTCTTTTGTTGGTTTCTCGCCCAGGAACTCCACCCAGGCCTTTTTGATGCAAGGATAGTGCTTGGAGGCTTCCACCAGGTTCATGAACGACACCAGGTTGTCCTCAAACCGTTTGGCCAGCGTTTTGTCTTTCAGGCCTCCGTTCTCGTCAAAGGCCTCGTGTGCGGTGGCGAGCGAGAACATGTCGGGGTACACACGGGTGCCGAGGTGCTCCAGCGGTACACGCAGCGCCCAAAGCCCCCGGTTGCCGCCCGCCATGGAAGGGGAGGCAGACAGCAGCAGGGCGTGGTGCTGGTGAAAAGGCTGCGGTCGGAAACGCGAGGTCCAGTCGATCACATTCTTGATCACGCCCGGCATAGACCCATTGTATTCAGGGCAGGCGATGATGAAGGCATCGTTGTCCAGGATACGTTTCCTGAATTCCGCGGCCCCTTCCGGATGGTAGTTGTCCACCTCCAGGTCCTGGTTAAACGAAGGGCAGTCAAAGGCTTCCATGTCGGCAAAATCTACGGTGCCACCGTGCTGTTCGATCACCTTCGCAGCCAGCTTGGCCAGTTTGGTGTTGAGCGACCCTTTTCGGAGTGAGGCAGAGAAAACGAGGAAACGGGTATGCTCACGATGGCTGGTTTGTTGCTCTTCCATTGGTTGTCTTTGTTTAGTCTTTAAAACACTGTATACCTTATTGCTGTGCGTAAGCGAGATCGTTTAGCACATCAGTTGCTTCCGCAACCTCCATCTGTTTAACGGTAATTCAGCAAAAAGTTATTGGTGTGCTACCTGCTACACCTGGGCTTCTCGTGCATTTTCCAATGCAGCAGTAGCACCAGCTATACCTGAGCCATGAATGTACATTGCTATCTGCAGATATAACGTCTGATGATCCGGATGCTGGCCAGTTGTAAAGGAGTTTTCTTTCAGATGTTTCCTGATTGTGCAGGGCAGGTATAGCAAATAAACTGATTCAAGGTTGGTAATTATCATATTGCGGACTTTCCGTATACCTGATTACCAATAAGATGACGATTAAATCAAGCATATTTAACTGCATAATCTTAAATAGAATGAAAACAGATATGGAGGCTTTTGCAATTACCCGGGTGTATTCCGACGAAAACGGAGACAGTCGGTTTGAAGATATTACCAGGCCGCTTTTTCCGGAGGGGGAGATCGGCTTTCTGTCGGAGTCAGAAGTGGCGGAGCGCGTCATTTTCAGAAAAGTGGTGCCCACCTATGATTATGACTTCCACAATGCGCCCGACCGGCAGTACATCGTCCTGCTCGACGGCGGCATTGAGATTGAGACCTCTCTCGGGGAAAAACGTACCTTCCGGGAGGGGCAGGTGCTCTTGCTGGAAGACACCACCGGAAAAGGCCACAAGACCCGCAACCTGAAACCTGTCGTACGCAGTTCGCTTTTTATTACCCTTTCCCAGAAGGTATAGCCGTCCTTTTTGAAACCACACAACGCACTCATTTTATGGAAATAGAAGTGAAAGACAATCCTGCCAAGAACCAGTTTGAGGCGACAATAGACGGCCACACCGCTGTGATAGAATACAAACTGCGCCCTGGCGTAATGACTGTGCTGCATACCGATGTACCGGAAGAGATAGGGGGCAGAGGGATAGCGGCCAAAATGACCAGGCATGTGCTGGAGCACATTGAAGCCAACCAATTGCAGGTGATCCCGCTTTGCCCTTACATGCGCTCTTACCTCAAAAAACACCCCCAGTACCAGCACCTGGTGCGTGGCAAGGAGGATAAAAGCGAAGGTATAAACCAATAAGAACTCTTATGTCCCATCAGGTAAATTTCAAGGATGATAAAGTCGTGCAGGTAGAGGAGAGGCAGACCATGTTGCAGGCTTCTCTGGTGGCCGGCATTCCGCATTACCACGCCTGCGGCGGCAAAGGGCAGTGCATCACCTGCCGGGTACTGAAGCTGGAGGGACAGGACAAACTCACGCCCCCACCAGTTATGAGCGCACTAAAAAGAAAGTAAAAAAGTTTCCGGATAACGTGAGGCTGGCCTGCCAGTCGCAGGTGACGGGGGAGGGAGTGACCGTGCAGCGCCTGATACGCGACGACACATACCGGCATATGTTTATTGACGGAAAGGAGGAGAATACCATAGGGGAGATCGGGGAACACCGCAAACTGGCTCTTTTTTTATCGACATCCGCAATTTCACGCCCTTTATCGAGTCCAGTGTTCCTTCGACGTCATCCACATCATGCGAAGGATCATTGCGCTTTTCAATAATGCTATCACCTTGTATGATGGTGAGATCATCGACATGGCCCGCGACGGGCTTTACGCCGTGTTCGGGCTGAACACAAGAATCAGGCTAGCCGAACCCGAAATTTCGTATGTGGCAGAGGTGTCGCCTACCAACAGGATAGCAGGTTGTTTGGAAATATCCTCCTTAATCGGCATCTTATAGCATGCACGGAAAAAGGTTTTACAAAGGGCTTTACGGCACCAACACCATCGAATTTGCGAAAGGGCTCATTCATGTCCACCCTTTCGGGGAAATAGGCAAACGGCACCAGGGGCAGGTTAAACTGCACGCGCACAACAATTTCCTGCAGATCTTTTTAGTGCAGCATGGGCAAACCGAGTTTCACTACGCAAGCGAGAAGGTAAGGGTAAACGGCCCGGCTTTTCTGGTTGTTCCAAAAAACATCGAGCACGGCTTTCAGCATCTCACCGATGTTTCCGGCTGGATCATCAACCTGTCTGATACCGTACTGGAGCACATGCTGCAACGCGAAGCCGACGTGATCTTCGGTATGGAGGAGATTCATATCGTGTCGGTCTCGCCCGAAGAACCAGCCACCACCGAGGTGTTCGACACCATGCAGAAGTGTGTGGACGAATACAACAGCCAGTTTCCGGGTCGGCTTCTGATGCTGCAGTACCTGGTGGGGCAGATGCTGGTGCAGCTCTACCGCATTTCACTGGGCGGCAAGCAGGCATTTTTTTCCTCTTCCAATATCAGCAAGGTATACTTCCGGCGTTTTCAGCAGCTCATGCGGGCTGCCGATACTTACAAGAAAACCGTGGAAGACTATGCCCATGACCTGTTCATCTCCACCGGCCACCTCAGCCGGATCTGCCGGAGCGTTGCCGGCCAATCACCCAAGGATATCCTGATCGACTACTTTATCACGAAAGCCCAATTGGCCTTGTCTGATGTGGAAAGTAACATCGCCGATGTATCCTATACGCTGGGCTTTGACGACCCCGCCTATTTTGCCAGGCTCTTCAAGAAAAAGACCGGCCTAACCCCACTCGAATTCCGCAAAAAGATCGGCGTGACGCAGAAGTAGGCGCCTATATGTTCGATTTGTCTTGTTAAAAGTGCATTTGTCCTATCCGTGAGGAGGGTGAGCGAGTACATTTGTAATACTTAGTGAGTGATTACTTTCCAGGGTAAGTATGCACTCATTTAAAATAGTATTCGTTCACTTAACTATATGAAAGACATGCAGATAGATCGGATTGAGTCTCTCATTGTGGATCTGCCCACCATACGTCCGCACCATCTGTCCATGGCTGTGATGCGCAACCAGGCCATGGTGATCGTGCGCCTGTTCTGCAGCGATGGCATAGAAGGTATAGGAGAGGCGACCACCATTGGAGGCCTGAGCTATGGGGATGAATCGCCGGAAGGGATGAAGCTGACACTGGACACCTACATCGCCCCTTTGCTGCAAGGGAAACCGGCCGGGAGCATCAATGCCATCATGGCTTTGCTGGACGCCCACATCAAAGGAAACAACTTTGTGAAATCGGCTATTGAGACCGCGCTACTGGATGCCCAGGGTAAGCGGTTGGGCGTTTCGGTGGCCACCCTGCTGGGCGGTGCCATAACGGAAACCCTGCCCGTGCTCTGGACCCTGGCCAGCGGCGACACCGATAAAGATATAGAGGAAGCAATGGCGCTTCTGAAAAGCAAACGGCACAACACCTTTAAGCTGAAGATCGGCCGCAACGACTGGAGAACCGACGTGCGGCACGTAACCGCCATAAAAGAAGCCGTGGGACCAGACGTGAAAGTGACCGTTGACGTGAACCAGGCCTGGTCCGAAAGCACCGCCAAACAAGGTATAGCCCTGCTGCAGGAAGCAGGCATCGACCTGATCGAACAGCCCATCATCAAATCCAACTTCGACGGACTCGCCCGACTGACGCAGTACTTTCGGGTACCGATCATGGCAGACGAAGCGGCAGGCACGGTTGCAGATGCGTTTAAGCTCGCCAAAATAGGAGGCGGCAGCGTGTTTGCCCTGAAAATAGCCAAAGCCGGTGGCCTGACCAATATCCAGAAACAGGCTGCCATTGCCCAGGCCGCAGGTATCAGCCTGTACGGAGGCACCATGCTGGAAGGCACCGTGGGTACGGTGGCCTCGGCGCATGTTTTCAGCACACTCCCGCACCTCGACTGGGGCACCGAGCTTTTCGGGCCGCTTCTGCTGACTGAGGACATCGTCAAGACCAGGCTGACCTACGAGAATGGTGTGATGGAAATTCCGCAGGGCCCTGGCCTGGGTATAGAACTGGACATGCAACAAGTCGAAAAATTCAAAAGAAGATAAGCTATGCTATTTCACGTGCACATGACAGTAAACATCCCCCTCGATCTGGACAAAGACTATGTGGAGGGGCTGAAAACAAAAGAAAAAGCGCTTTCGCAGGAGCTGCAGCGGCAGGGTAAATGGACGCACATCTGGCGCATCGCCGGCCAATACGCTAACATCAGCATTTTCAACGTGGCCAGCGCCGGCGAACTGCACGACATCCTGATGTCGCTCCCGCTATACCCTTTTATGGACGTGGAAGTGACCGCACTCTGCCAGCATTACTCCTCAATCAAAAACGAGGAGGAAGCCCACTAAAAACCGCCTTAAAACAGATTAACCTTAAACCTTAGCATAAACTAACCATGGAAAGACATCAGATAGACGCCGTTGTTGAAAAAATCAAATCAACAGAAGTTCCCGGTCAGGGCTCGGAGCGCATCAAAGAGATTGTGAACCGCCTCACCACCGACCTTTTTTATGCCATCGAAGACCTGGACATTCAACCGGAGGAGATCTGGAAGGCAGTGGACTGGCTCACGACCACCGGGCGGAACAATGAATGGGGCTTGGTAGTGGCAGGTATAGGGCTGGAGCATTTCCTGGATTTGCGCATGGATGAGGCCGAGGCGAAGGCAGGTATAACAGGTGGTACACCCAGAACGATCGAAGGGCCGCTGTATGTGCCAGGCTCACCCGAGTCGGTAGGCTATGCCGAGCTGGAAACAGAACCTGAAGTGGGAGGCGAGCGCCTGTACATGCAGGGCCAGGTACGCGACGAAGACGGCCGGCCGGTGCCCAACGCCAAAGTAGAGGTATGGCATTGCAACCTGAAAGGTATGTACTCGGTATTCGATTCTTCGCAGCCGCCGTTCAATTTGCGCCGTGCCATCATCACCGACGCAGACGGCAGGTATAAGTTCAAGAGCATTTTGCCGGTCGGCTACAGCTGTCCTCCGGGCGGCGCGACCGACCAACTGCTCAATGCCATCGGGCGCCACGGCAGCCGGCCGGCCCACATCCACTTCTTTGTAACGGCACCCGGCTACCGCAAGCTCACCACCCAGATCAACATTGAGGGCGACCCGCTCATCTGGGACGATTTTGCTTTTGCCTCCCGCGAGGAACTTGTGCCGCACATTACCCGCTATACCGCCGCAGAGGCCAAAGAGCAGTTTAACATCGACGAGCCTTTTGCTTCCATAGATTTCGATTTTGAGATACACAAAGAGCGGGAAGGCGTGTTTGCAGCCGAGATTGAACGTACCCACGGACCTCGCTAATAGCTAAACCAAGCACCAGATGCCAACAACAAAAATTGCCGGTAACGACTGTTTCTATACCTATGAAGACCTGGGGCACGACGATACCATCGTGTTCTCCAACTCGCTGGGTACAGATCTGAGCATGTGGGACCCTGTGGTGCAACTGCTCAGGCAGCATCTCAACATCCTGCGCTACGACACCCGCGGCCATGGCCAAAGCACCATCAGTTCCGATACGGTTACCATCGCCGAATTGGGGCAGGATGTCATTGCCTTGCTCGACTTGTTAGGTATAGGCAAGGTATACTTCTGCGGATTATCCATGGGAGGGCTGATCGGGCAGTGGCTGGGCATTCACCATCCGGAGCGATTCAAGAAAATGATCGTGGCCAATACCGCCGCAAAGATCGGGACAGCCGAGGGCTGGAACGCACGCATTGCGCAGGTCAGGGAACATGGGTTGGAAAGTATACTGCAGGGGACGGCGCAGCGCTGGTTTACGCCGGCTTTCAGGGAGGCGCACCCCGAGGTGGTCGAGGCCGTGCTGGAGAAGTTTTGCCATACCTCGTTGCAGGGATACATCGCCAACTGCGCTGCCGTACGCGATGCCGATTTCCGGAAAGAACTGCCGAAGCTGAAAGTGCCGACACTGGTGATCAGTGGCACAGCAGACGAAGTGACCACACCCTTAGATGGCGAATTTCTGGCGGGCGGCATCCCGCGCTCCCGGCATGTGCAACTAGAGGCCAACCACCTCTCCAGCATGGAACTGCCTGCTGAGTTTGCCAAAAATGTACTGTACGCCGCCAAAAATGAGGGCGACTTTTATCTACAAATTTACAATTAATAGCATATGAAATCGGTACCACAGATAAGCCTGGAAGAAGCGGTTGCTTTGGTAAAGGATGGTGATATACTGTTGCAGGGTGGCTTCGGGATGACGGGCAACCCGGTGCACCTGATGCACGCGCTGGCTGAAACCGGAACGAAGAACCTAACCTTTATTGGCAACAACGTAGGGGAGGCAGGTATAGGCGGCGGCAAACTGCTGCGCAACGGGCAGATCAGGAAAATGATCGGCTCGTTTTTTACCAGCAACCCGGAGGCTGTGAAAGCTGCGCAGGAGGGCAAAG
This sequence comes from Pontibacter lucknowensis, assembly GCF_900156415.1. Taxonomy (GTDB): domain Bacteria; phylum Bacteroidota; class Bacteroidia; order Cytophagales; family Hymenobacteraceae; genus Pontibacter; species Pontibacter lucknowensis. Next base: position 171,439 of record NZ_FTNM01000002.1, read on the forward strand.
TGGAGTATGAACTACTGCCGCAGGGCACACTGGCCGAAGCCATACGAGCGGGCGGCGCAGGTATAGGTGGTTTCTTCACGCCAACGTCAGCGGGCACCGAACTGGCCAGGGGGCGCGAAACAAAAATGATCCAGGGCAAGGAGCAGGTCTTTATAGAGGGCATACGGGGCAATGTGGCCTTCGTGCGCGCCTGGAAGGCCGACACCGCCGGCAACCTGACCTACCGCATGACCGAGCAGAACTTTAACCGTGCCATGGCCACTGCCGCTGACCTGGTGATAGCCGAAGTGGAAGAGATTGTGCCTGTGGGCGAGATCGCCCCGGAGCACGTGCACACGCCGGGCTCTTACGTGGACTACCTGGTAGAGGCGAAACTGACGCTGGAAGACCTTGGCTCCTCTGCCTCCGTGGCCTCGTCCAGAAAAGCAGACGAAACCCGCATGAACATGGCCAGGCGTGCACTAAAGGAACTCAAAAAAGGAGATGTGGTAAACCTGGGCATTGGTATACCGACGCTGGTAGCTGACCTGATCACTCCGGAGGACGGCATTGTGATGCACACCGAGAACGGGATGCTGGGTGTGGGCCCGTCGCCAAAAGATGGCGGCGGCGCAATGGATTACCCTGTCAACGCCGGCAAAATTCCGGTAACGGCCCTTCCGGGCTCCAGCTACTTCGACAGTGCCGATTCCTTTGCCATGATCCGCGGGCGCCATGTGGACATTGCCGTGATGGGCGGTCTGGAAGTGGATGAGCAGGCTAACCTGGCCAACTGGGCCGTGCCGGGGCAGCCACTACTCGGTGTGGGTGGCGCCATGGACCTGGCCTCGGGTGCCAAAACGCTCATCATCACCATGACCCACACGAACAAAGACGGTTCTTCGAAAGTAGTGCCGACCTGCAGCCTGCCTCTCACCGCCCTCAAAGCCGTGGACATGATCATCACCGACCTGGCCGTTTTCCGCTTCATCGACGGGCAGCTGACCCTCATCGAACTGATGCCGGGTGCTACCCTGGAAGAGGTGCGGGCTAAAACAACGGCCAAATTTATAGAGAAGCTGCAGTAGTCGTCCTGTTCAGAGTTTTTTACATTGATACAAATAACAACCTGAACGGCACGGCTTAACAATTGAAATCTATACCTAAAATTACCTTACTGATGAGCAAAGAAGCCTTTATCATAGATGGAATCAGAACACCGATCGGTAACCTGGGTGGGGCCTTGTCGCCTGTCAGAACCGACGACCTGGCAGCCATGGTCATACAAGAGCTGATCATACGGAATCCGGGAATACCAAAAGAGGCCGTTGATGACGTCATATTGGGTTGCCATAACCAGGCCGGTGAAGACAACCGCAACGTAGCCCGCATGGCGGCGCTGCTGGCCGGGTTGCCGGTAACCGTGCCAGGTGAGACCGTAAACCGGTTGTGCTCCTCGGGTATGTCAGCGATCATGCATGCGGCGCGGGCTATTAAGGCTGGAGACGGCGATGTGTTCATTGCCGGTGGCGTAGAGCACATGACGCGGGGGCCGCTGGTCATTTCCAAGCCCAGCAAAGCCTTTGGCACCGATTCGCAGATGTATGACTCGAGTTTCGGCTGGCGCTTCGTGAACCCCAAGATGAAGGAAATGTACGGCGTCGATCCCATGGGCATCACGGCTGAGAACCTGGCGGAGATGTACCAGATCTCCCGTGAAGATCAGGATAAATTCTCGTACCATTCGCAAATGAAAGCCACCAAAGCACAGCAGAACGGCCAGTTGGCCGAAGAGATCATGCCGGTTAGCATTCCGCAGCGGAAGGGGGAACCTACTGTGGTGTCGAAAGACGAATTTGTGCGACCCAATACCACCCTGGAAACTTTGGCCAAACTGAAGCCGGCTTTCAAGGCCGGTGGTACAGTGACGGCTGGGAACGCCTCTGGCCTGAATGATGGCGCGGCGGCTACCTATGTGGTGTCAGGAGAAGCTGTGGAGAAGTATAACCTTAAGCCGCTGGCACGCATCGTGAGTTCGGCTGTGGTCGGTGTGGAGCCCCGCATCATGGGTATTGGCCCGGTGCCTGCCACACAAAAAGCCCTGCAAAAGGCGGGCCTGACCCTGGACGACATGGACGTGATCGAATTGAACGAAGCCTTTGCCGCGCAAAGCCTGGCCTGCACCCGAGCGCTTGGATTGGCCGACGACGATGCCCGCGTAAACCCGAATGGAGGAGCCATTGCCCTGGGGCACCCGCTGGGCATGTCCGGTACACGGATCGTGTACAGTGCCGCACTTTCGCTGAAAAGACAACAGAGACGCTATGCGCTGGCCACCATGTGCGTGGGCGTAGGGCAGGGCTATGCCGTAATCCTGGAAAGGGTATAAGAGCTTTTGCGTTGATTTATTAGTGAACATGAATAAGAGGGAAGCGATCCTGGACGCAGCCTTAAAGCTGTTTACGGAAAGTGGCGTCCGCGCCACTTCCACAAAATCAATCGCTACGGAGGCAAATACTTCGGAGGCGCTGATCTTCAAGCACTATGGCACAAAGGACCATCTGCTGGAAACCATCATCAAAAAAGCCTACCAGTCAGCAGCCCTTGAAACAAACCTATACCTTAAGGGGCTCTCGGCGGGCGAGTATGTCAGCAGCATGATTGAACTGCCAATCCTGCTCACAAATTCGAATCCCGACTTCTGGCGGATGCAGTACAAGATCATGGCCCTGAACCCGATCTCTTCCCGCTACCACGAAAATTTCATGCGGCCCTGCCAGTTGCGCCTGATCGAGTGTTTTAAAGATCTGGGGTATAGCGCACCTGAACTGGAAGCAGAGTTACTCTTGATTCACATCGACGGCGTCTGGAAGTACTTTGCAGCACATCAACCGGATGTTGCCAAAAGAAAGGCATTGGTTTCAGCCATGAGGCAGAAGTATAAGCTGTAGCGCACGGCCAGTGATCAGGCCTCTACAAATTGACAACGAAGCAAATCAACATAGCTATACCTGAAGTGCAGCGCCCTATACCTGTCCCTGCCTGTAAGCGAAAGGCCTGTCACCAGGCGGCAAGATAACGTATCAACCAAGCAGTCAGCAGGACGTACTATAGGTACAAGATCTTTAACTCATTTCCGTTCGCATCCTCACCCACGCGGCGGCACGCGACCCAATGCCTGATGCGCTGATTCCTGAAGGTATAAGGTTTTCTTTTTATCTAAAACGAGTATGTCTATGCAGGAAATTATATTCTTACTGATGGCATTTCTGTGTGCTGGCGTGGTGCAGGCCCAAACCAGGCAAGGCAGCAATGCACGGAAAAACCAGCCAGAGGCAGCCTGGGTAAAGCACATCCCCACAGAAGATCTGATTACATGGCGCCGCCACATTCACCAACACCCGGAGGTGTCCTTCGAGGAGGAACAAACCAGCAAATATGTGGAGGAAGTCTTGAGCAAGCTGCCTAACGTGGAGGTTATCAAGCCGGCCAAAACAAGTTTAATTGGGGTACTAAAAGGAGCCAAACCTGGCAGAACCGTCGCTTTTCGGGCAGACATGGACGCCTTACCCATTCAGGAGGAAACGGGCCTTCCGTATGCCTCGAAAGAGAAGAACGTAAGCCACGCCTGCGGGCACGATGCGCACACCGCCATGCTGCTGGCAACTGCGGCCACCTTGTCTAAAATGCAGCAGGAGCTAAAGGGAACGGTCTACTTTATCTTCCAGCACGCCGAGGAGCAGCCGCCCGGCGGGGCCATCGACATCGTGGAATCTGGTGAACTGAAGGGAGTAGAGGCCTTTTTCGGGATGCACGTTTTGCCCAACTTCCCTGCCGGCCACGTCGGTATACTGCCCGATGGCGCTGCCTCCACCGCGCAGGACATCTTTAACCTGAACATCATCGGAAAAGGATCGCATGGCTCCATGCCCCATTTAGGAATTGACCCGATTGTGGTAGGCGCGGCCATCGTCAGCGCCTTGCAAACGGTTGTGTCCCGAAACGTTGAGCCAGGGGAGATGACGGTGGTGACCATCGGCAAATTTCAGTCCGGAGATGCCTTTAATGTGATTGCAGACAGGGCCGAACTGGCTGCCAGTATCCGCACTACATCCGATAAGACCAGAAAACAGGTAGAGCAAAGGGTGAAGGAAATAATTGAAAGCATCACCAAAGCCTATGGAGCTACCTACGAGCTGGATTATATCAATACCTACCCAGCCATACAGAATGATAAAGCGCTCAACGCTCAGGTAAGGAAAAGCGCTGCTGCCATTCTGGGAAAGGAGCAGGTATTTGATGCCCCTATGATGACAGCCAGCGAGGACTTTGCCTACTACCGAAAAATTGCCCCTGTCAGCTTTATGACGCTCGGCATCGGCGACGGTCCGGCAAACCATAACCCCGGGTTCAGGGTGGATGAAAGCGCCCTGCAAAATGGGGTAAAAGCACAGGTGCAGCTCATCCTGGACTATTTAAATAAATAAGGGCTGTCTTTGGAAGGAAGTTCAGGTATAGGTCATCTTCCGGTACTGTCTTTAACGTGTGGCGACAGGGTTTAGGAGCAGTTCCGGCATGAATTGGGCAAGCCGAAAAAGTGCCAAATACTAAAGAACCAATTATTTAGGTTCCGTTTGTTTTTATGCGATAATATGGGCAGGAATGTATAGCATCGAGTCTGCCTAGAATGTGGATTGGGTTAAAAAGAATGGGTATGAAAAAACTGGAAAATAAGGTCGTCGTCATCACCGGAGCTGCTATGGGCCTGGGTCTTGCTGCGGCACATGAAGCCGCAAAACAGGGTGCACAGCTGTCGCTGGTCGATTACAATGAGAAAGCCCTGGGTGAGGCAAAGCAAGCCGTCTTGCAGGAGTACCCGGATACAAAAGTAATCACTGTGACGGCAGATGTTTCGGAAGAGGAGGAAGTGAGAAAATACGTTGATGAAACGGTGGAGGCCTTCAACCGCATCGACGGCTTTTACAACAACGCCGGCATTGAAGGGAAGCAAGCGCTGATGACGGAGTACGATGTAGCAGTATTCAGAAAAGTGATTGACATTAACCTGATGGGCGTGTTTTACGGCATGCGCTACATCATTCCCATCATGCAAAAGCAACAGTACGGTCGGATTGTAAACGTGGCATCGGTGGGCGGTATCAGGGGTGTTCTGAACCAAACCCCTTATGTGGCCAGCAAGCACGCCGTTTCAGGTATGACCAAAAATGCTGCGTTGGAATTTGGGCGCTACGGCGTCATCACCAATGCCATTGCGCCTGGCGCCATCTTAACACCCATGGTAGCCGAAGCTTTCCGGCAGGTAAACCCCGACGACCCCAAAGCCGCTGAAACCGAGTACGCAAAAGCCAATCCCACCAAACGCCTGGGACTGCCTGAGGAAGTGGCGAAAGTTGTTATTTTTCTGCTGAGCGAAGACGCGTCTTACGTAAACGGACAGACCATTGCTATTGACGGTGGCGAGTCGAATACTTACGGCTTCGTTTAACAGCCGATTTTCTAACCTTTTTTTCTAATCCCTGGAAAGAGCATCGCACAATTTTTATCTATGTCAGTAACAAACAGGACTATCTGGACCTTCGGCCACTCCACCAGAAGCCCGGATGAATTTGTGGCGGCGCTGAAATCGTTTCAGATAGAGGTGCTGGTAGACGTGCGCAGATACCCCGGTTCGAGAAAATACCCTCATTTCAATGTATCCGCACTGGAGACCTTCCTGCCTGAGGCCGGAATCAGGTATATGCCCGCGCAGGATTTGGGTGGTCGCAGAAAACCTAGACCCGATTCACCTAACACAGTCTGGAAAAGCGAATCGTTTCGCGGCTATGCCGATTATAGTGAGACGGAGGAATTCGAAGAAGCCATCGCGGCAATGACGGAAGTGGCTGCCCGAAAAAAGACGGCTTACATGTGTTCGGAAGCTGTGTGGTGGCGTTGTCACCGCGCCATCATCTCAGACTATCTCAAAGAAAGAGGCTGGACAGTGCTGCACATCATGGATGAAGGGATTGTCAAAGAACATCCTTATACCTCCGCCTACCTCGAAACACACCCCGACAAGGAATAGCAGCCAAAGGCCGGCTGTCAGGTTTTTGAGAAATTGGCATCTGGCCTATAAGAACATCTAACCCCAGACAAATGCCCAACATTATTGCCACTGCCGAAGCCGAAAATACAGGTGAAGCCTACACAACTGATGTAACCCGGGAAGGGTGGGAGATTGGGCGGATCAGAGCAAGGGTAAACCTGGTAAAAAACATTGATAAAGCCTCGGGCAGTAATACGTTTTACTGCAATCTGTCTTTCAGTGAAAAGCTGAAGCAGAGCAATGCGAAAATTGCATAAAATAGCCAAAGCTTGCCCGCTACACCGACTCCTGAACAAGCCAAGCGACATCATCACGCTTCTGAAATAAAAAAGCCATTAGAATATAATTGACTATGAAAACTACCTGGCCAGAACTCTCCTATGCGGAGGCTCACAAAACATACGAAACGATACACCTCTGGACACAGATCGTGGGGAAGATCAGGCTGGTCAAAACACCCTGGATCAATCATTCCTGGCACGTCACACTCTATGTAACTCCGAGCGGACTTACCACCTCAGATATTGTGGCCGGGGATAAACATTTTCAGCTAGACTTTGATTTTATAAACCATCAACTGCAGCTAAAAACCAGTACAGGAGATACCAGCAGCATTGACCTGAAAAAGCTATCGGTGGCAGGGTGCTATAAGCAGGTACTGGATGCCCTGCGGGAAGCAGGTATACAGGCAGACATTTACCCTGTACCGAATGAACTGGAAGACCCCATTCCCTTTCATAAAGATGAAACGCATGCCACCTACAAGCCGGAACACGCAGTGGCTTTGCACCAGGCATTCCTTCGGGTGCACGATATTTTTACCCGGTTCAGGGCAGAATTCAGCGGCAAGAGCAGCCCCGTGCATTTCTTCTGGGGCAGTTTTGATCTGGCGGTGTCACGCTTTTCCGGTCGTGACGCACCCCGGCACCCCGGGGGCGTACCTAATCTACCCGATTGGATAGCGCAGGAAGCTTATTCCAAAGAGGTTTGTAGCTGTGGCTTTTGGCCCGGAAGCGAGGCATATCCAACTGCTGCATTCTACAGCTACATTTATCCGGAACCGGAAGGGTATAAAGATGCCCGCATAAAACCCGCTCAGGCCTATTACCATCCGGAGTTAAGGGAGTTTATTCTGCCTTATGATGCAGTTCAGGAGGCTGATGATCCGGATTCTGTGCTGCTGGACTTCCTGCGCAGCACCTACGAGGCGGCAGCTGACCTGGCACGGTGGGATCGAAAAGCACTGGAACAGGAGAACTTCGACAACCAAAGGAAAGCAAATCGCAGTGCCTACAAGCAGGTGGATAAAGATGCATAGAGAAACATCTGGAAAACGGTGCCCGCAAGGCCACCTGGATTGGTGAAAGTGATGGACAATACCTAGGACCTTTCCCCAAGGGCTTAGCAAAGTATAAAACCTTTTCTGCTACGCTGGAAATGAAAAAGCCGCTTAATTTGAGAATTAAGCGGCTTTTTAAGCTTTACTATGTAGTCCGTAGGGGAATCGAACCCCTGTTGCCAGAATGAAAATCTGGAGTCCTAACCCCTAGACGAACGGACCATTCTGTCGTATTGTGGTGCAAAGATAAGGCAAAGCACTTACAAGGCAAATATTTTTTTGAGTTTTCAACCATATTTTACGTAAATCGTTAGGAGTCAGGCAGGAAAAAATATATTGGTTTTCCTTATCCGTAATCGTAACTTCGCACCATCAAATTTTAAAAACAAATCAATCCCAAATACCATGTCTAAAATTAAAGTTGCAATTAACGGTTTTGGCCGTATCGGCAGACTTACTTTTAAGGCCCTTCTGGAGAAGGACAATGTAGAGGTAGTAGCGATCAACGACCTGACCAACACCAAAACATTGGCTCACCTGCTGAAGTATGATTCAGTACACGGCCGTTTTAATGGTACAGTAGAAGCCACTGACAACGGTATTATCGTAAACGGCAGAGAGATTCAAATCACTGCGGAGCGTGAGCCTAAAAACCTGCCGTGGGGCAAGCTAGGCGTTGATGTTGTGCTGGAGTCTACTGGTCGTTTCGTTGACGAGCAGGGCGCTGGTGGTCACCTGGAAGCTGGTGCCCGCAAAGTAGTTATCTCTGCTCCTGCCAAAGGCAACATCCCAACTGTGGTACTGGGTGTGAACGAAGACATTCTGACTGGCGACGAGCGCATCGTTTCCAACGCTTCTTGTACTACTAACTGCCTTGCGCCAATGGCGAAAGTACTTGACGATACGTTCGGTATTGAGAAAGGCTATATCACCACTGTACACGCTTACACTGCTGACCAGAACCTGCAGGATGCCCCACACAGCGACCTGCGCCGTGCCCGTGCTGCTGCTTACTCTATCGTGCCTACTTCTACAGGTGCTGCCAAGGCCGTTGGTCTTGTATTGCCGCACCTGAAAGGTAAACTGGATGGCGTGGCGATGCGCGTGCCTATTCCGGACGGCTCTTTGACTGACTTAACTGTAGTGCTGAAGAAGCCAGCTACGAAAGAGGAAATCAACGCTGCTATGAAGAAGGCTGCTGAAGGTGAAATGAAAGGTATCCTGGAGTACACAGAGGATCCGATTGTTTCTATCGACATCGTAGGCAACACACACTCTTGCATCTTCGACGCAGAGATGACATCAGCTAACGAAACACTGGTGAAAGTGGTAGGCTGGTACGACAACGAGGCAGGCTACTCTAACAGAGCTGCTGACCTGATCACAAAGCTTGGCTAATCACCTGGTTTATACCTCATTCCTGCAAAAGCCCGCCATCCTGGTGGGCTTTTGTGTTTTAGTGGCGTTTATAAAAGAAAAACACTATATTTCATCAGGAATGACATTTGTCATAGTACAGGCGTATACAGGCCTGTATTTTTACATCTGAAATAGAACATAGCATTATAAAACCGCACAAAATTATGAGAAGAATACTTGTACCAACCGACTTTTCCGACCAGGCCCGCAACGCCTTCGAAGTAGCTGTTGCCATTGCCCGCCAGACAGGTGCTGCCATCAAACTGCTGCATGTGGTCGAAATGCCTTATTCCTACTCTTTCAGTGCAACCGGTGACCTGGTAGGCGGAAACGGTATGGAGCAGGTATACATGATGAAGCTGCTTGAGAACACCAAGTACCGCATGGCCGAACTGGAGCGCTCTGTGGAGCACGATGGGGTGGAAGTGGTGCAGGAAGTAGACGCTGATAACGTGATCCGTAAGATCCGCCGCGTGATCAACGATGACAAGGTGGACCTGGTGGTGATGGGCTCGAAAGGCGCCAGCGGCATGGATGAATTCCTGATCGGATCCAATACCGAGAAAGTGGTGCGTACTGCCGAGTGCCCGGTTCTGACTGTGAAAGGACCGATCCCGAACCTGCAGATCCGAAACATTGTGCTGCCTTCTGATTTCAAGCGTGAGATCGGAACGGCTGTAGAGAAGTTCAAGTATTTCCAGCAGATGTTTGGCGCAAAACTGCACCTGGTTTACATTAACACACCGGGAGCTTTTGAGTCGAGCAGCAACCTGCGTGCACGCATGCAGAAGGCCGCCGAGCGCTACGGACTGCAGAACTTCACGATCAATGTCTACAACGACACGATCGAGGAGGACGGCATTCTGCACTTTGCGGAGGAGATAGGTGCTGATTTGGTAATGATGGCAACTCACGGCCGTACCGGTCTGTCGCACCTGCTGAGCGGCAGCATCGCTGAAGACTTGGTGAACCATTCCGACATACCTGTGCTTACTTTCCATCTGAAGTAAGAAACCCATAGCTGCATTACAGAAAGCCCGGCATCTGCCGGGCTTTTTTATTCTCCGAAGGAATGGGTTAATTTGCGTAGAATTAACCCAGATAGCAGCGTCTTTGGCCTGTACGTCCGTATATGAGCAAACGTCCCCATTTCCGTTTCATCATCAACCCCAAGTCCGGCCCCAGCAGCAAGGTAGATGTAGCCGCCCGTATTAAGCTTTACCTGGACCACGAAAAGTTTGACCACGACATTGTGTACACGGACTATGCCGGACATGCACCGGAACTGGCCAGGCAGGCGGCAGAGCAGGGCTGTGAGGTGGTGGTAGCTGTTGGGGGCGACGGTACAGTGAACGAGGTGGCGCAGGGAATCCTGCATACTGAAACGGCCTTAGGCATTATCCCCAGGGGCTCCGGCAACGGACTGGCCCGTCACCTGCAGGTACCCTTGACTGTTGATGCCGCTATCCGCTACCTGAACCATGGGCATCGTTCAAAGATAGACAGTGGAACCATAAACGGGCGGCCATTTTTCACAACCGCAGGTATAGGCTTTGATGCGTACATTAGTTCGGTGTTTGCAGGGAGTAAGAAGCGCGGCCTTCGGACTTATGTGGAACTGATCCTGAAAGAAATGCGCAACTACCGCCATCTTCCTGTGAAGGCCGTTATTAATGGCAAGACCATCGAAACGGAGTTGTTTGTAATGGCCTTTGCAAATGCAGCACAGTATGGCAACAATGCCTATATTGCCCCCATGGCTGATATACGGGATGGCATGCTGGACGTGTGCCTAGTGCGTAAACTGGATATGTTTAAGGCCCTGCAATTGAGCTATGCCATGCTGGCCAACAAGCCGGCGAGTGCAGACAGTGCCGAGTACTTTAAGACAGAGGGCGTCACGGTGCAGACTGACCACGAAATGATGCACCATGCCGATGGGGAGTATCTGGGAAAAGCCAAAGAGTTTGAGGTACGCATGGTGCCGCAGTCACTGCACGTGGTGGCACGCTAAGGTATAGAAAGAACAAGATTATGAGCGACAAGAATAAAAAAGGCAGACAAGGTGTAGTATACTCTACCAGTTCTGATTTCAGTTACCAATACGAGCAGGAGCACGAAGCCGAGACGCTTCCGCCACAACAGCAGAACCTGAAAGTGATGCTGGATAAGAAAGCCCGTGGAGGCAAGCAGGTAACGCTTGTAGCAGGCTTTGTGGGAACGGAAGACGATTTGAAAGAGCTGGGCAAACTGTTAAAAAGTAAATGTGGCGTGGGCGGTTCTGCCAAAGACGGAGAGATCCTGATCCAGGGCGATTTCCGTGACAAAGTGCTGCAGGTACTACAAGCCGCAGGCTATAAGGCAAAGAAGGCGGGAGGGTGATTGGAGTTGGGGAATTTAGGAGTTAAGAAGTTGAGGAGGTAGTATACTTGTAGGGACAGGTCGTTACCTGTCCGAATCGTGCAACAAACAATCAGCAATTAACAATTCTGCCCACTTTAAATCCGACTTTAAGCCTTCTAACTCCTAAACTTTCAAACTCTTCAACTTGCTCACCGGCCCCTGCAGGTGGTAAAAGTTGGCTGACTTCTGCACGAACAGACGACCGGCCAGGGCGGGAGCTTTTGGTGGCCGGGGTTTGTATACCTGCACGGCTCCCTTTTCTTTACCAGGTATACGTTCGTAGCCAATCTCCTCAAGTTTCTGATCGAGCGCTTTGGGAGAGATGTTCTTCACCGGTATTCTGATTTCCGTGCGCCTGTACCACACCAGCAAGGCAATTGTGAACAGCAGCGAGAAGATGGCTGAGTTCACCAGGATCTCATTTATCGCCCCGGTAGCGTCTTCCCCGAACCTGCCGGATATTCCAAACCAGGCCCCAGTCAGCAAAGCATACATCCCGAAAAAGTATAGACTCAGCTTCACAAATCGCTGCAAGGTGTAGTTTTTCATGAGTGAGATTGTGTAGTAACTAGGGTTGGATGATTACTGATTTTGTTGCTATGTTGTTTAAATAAGGGTATGTAATTCAGTGGTTTGTGTATATTTATATTAATTTATAGATTAAGTAATAATTTGCCTGAATGTAGCATCTTTGGCACCCCATCAGTTAATCATTTTCCTGCAACTATTTACCGTTCCTTACTACCTTCTCCAGATCCTCTGGGGTATCGATGCCGATGGTTTCAAACTCCGTGATTGCGGTGGTAATGCGGAATCCGTTTTCGAGCCAGCGCAGCTGCTCCAGTGACTCGGCCAATTCAAGGCTGGAAGGAGGCAGCTGCGTGATCTGCTCCAGTATGTCGGTGCGGTAGCCATAAATGCCGATGTGCTTGTAGTAGGTATGCTGTTTGTGCCAGATATCATTTGGTACGTTTCGGCAATAGGGAATAGGCTGCCGGCTGAAGTACAGAGCTTCCCCATGGCCGTTTATGACTACCTTTGGCGCATTGACATTAAAGAGCTCCTCCGGGGTGTTGATCTTCTTGACGAGGGTAGCCAGCTGCGTTTGCGGATTATTGAAACAGGTGGCCAGCAATTCGATCTGCTCAGGCTTAATGAAAGGTTCGTCGCCCTGGATATTGATTACATACTCAAACGGCTGGTCGTGTAACTGATAGGCTTCGAAGCAGCGATCGGTGCCGCTCTGGTGGTGGGCAGCTGTCAGTACGGCCTTGCCTCCGAAGCTGTGCACGTGATCTAAAATGCGCTGATCGTCAGTGGCTATGATCACATCAGTTAAACCAGATGATGAAGCCTGTTCATATACCCGCTGTATCATGCTTTTGCCATTAATGTCGACAAGTGGCTTTCCGGGAAAACGGGTGGAGGCGTAGCGGGCAGGTATAATGCCGAGTATTTCCATAGGGCAGACGGTTATCTTTGGCCAGCCGTGCAGTGGCAGGCCCCGGCAAGTTACGCAACAGACAGGAGTAATGCAGCAGACCGCTGCAAAAAGCAATTTGCCTGTTAAGGTCTTTTTTTGACAGAGATGACACGGATGGCATCCATGGCCCTGCTTTGGGTGGAGAGGCCGCAACGAATATCCAACTGGCGGCCCAACTTCTCAAACTCGATCAGGACGGGCGTTTCACCCTCCACTTTGAATGCCTCATCAATATCCCTTTCGTTCTCGGGCTTGTACCTGTTGCCGTTGATGAGCACTTCAAAACCACAACCGTCCACCATATACTCACCCGACCAGATCAGCATGGCCTCTTTGGTATCTGCTTCGGTATTTGGGGTATGCTGGCAGGAAATAAGTAAAAGGGAAGATAGGCTGATGAATAGGGTAAGCTGTAGAAACAGTTTCATATAGGAACAGGATATGTGAGCTTATACAGGTGCTAGAGCCTGATTTATATTTTCTTAATTGAAAGGATACGGATAAACTCCTTTTTAGTGGCTGTAGGAAGCATGCCGCACTGAAAGTCCCGCTGGCCCAGCTGCACAAATTTCACCTCTACAGGTATAGGATCATATGATTTGAAGGAATCGTCGATATCGACTTCATTTGCCGGCTTGAAGCGTTTCTCACCTATTTGTACATGGAATCTACAGCCATCCACGGCATAATCGCCTGACCAGGTGATGGCGGCAACTTCTTCCAGCACTTCCAGGTCCTCGTCCTTGTCGCAGGAGAAGGCAGATATTGTAAATGCTGCCAATAGGAGGGCGTAGCGCAAGATGCTTTTCATGTAATTATGGTTTGGTTTACTGGCATGACCCCGAAATACCCTCCAGCGTTGCAAAGGCGGTAAAAAAATGCTCAAACGCCTTAATTCCCCGATCCCTAAACTTTCTTCACCCGGAGCGCGAAGGTACTCTGGTCGATCACCTGCACGGAGTCACCTTTTTCGATGAAGCCGTCGCGGGCCTGGGCGTCATACACGTTATCGTCTATCATCACACGTCCGCTCGGGGCCATGCGGGTATAGGCAACACCTGTTTTGCCAATCAGGTGCTCAACTGAGTTGCTGGAGCGGTAGCCCTCCTTGCTGGCGAAGGTATTGGCAAGGGTGACTCGCTGCAGGGCGCGGCTGCCCAGTACGCGGTTCCAGGTCAGTATGACGATGATCACCGCACTGATCATACCCAGCAGCACTGATACCAGGCTTTCCATCAGGCGCTCAGACGACACGAAGGTAAAGTCAAAGGCCTGGTTGTTGACCATGATCAGGAGCAGCGACAGGAACACCAGTGTGATGCCACTTATGCCTGTCACACCAAAACCGGGCACTACAAAGACTTCCAGCGCAATGAGCACCAGCCCCACGATGAACAGTAAGATCTCCCAATGCTCAGCCAGTCCGTTGAGGTAGAAAGGTGTCAGGTAGAGCACACCGGCCACAATAGCGGCCATAAGCGGGAAGCCCACACCCGGCGTCTGTAGCTCAAACCACAGTCCGCCAATGATGATCAGGATCAGAATACCGCTGATGACCGGGTTGAGGAAAAAGGAAATGACCTTATTGGTGGTGCTGAGTTCGTAACGGACAATCTCGGCATCCTGCAGATTAAGCTTTTGCAGCACCTCGTCGATGTTGTTGGCCTGTCCTTCACAGAACCCGTGATGTATGGCTTCGGATGTGGTGAGTGTAAGCACCTGGTCGGCAGACAAGGTGCTGTCTACGGCGGCGTCAACCATGGCTTCGGCCAGTCTGGGATTGCGTCCGTTTGCCTCGGCAGTGGAGCGCATGATGGAGCGCATGTAGCTCTGGTACTTGCCTGGTGCGGCCTGCCCGTCGGCACCTACCACCGTAGCCGCCCCGATATTGGCACCAGGTGCCATGTAAATGCTGTCGCAGGCAATGGAGATAAGTGCCCCGGCTGAGGCAGCGTTTTTATCGATGAAAACATAGATCGGTTTGGGATACTCGAGCAGCCGTAGTCGGATGGCGTCAGCATCGTTTACGGCACCGCCATAGGTGTTTAGCTTCAGCAGCACATGGTCGGCCTCCACACGTGTAGCCTCGTCGAGCGCCAGCTGGGTATAGCGGTTGGTGCGCGGATCAATCTCGGATGTGATCTCCATGATGAACACCTTCTGTCGCTGCTGCTCCTGTGCCAGGGCGGCCGTGAAAGAAAAGAGAAGGGCCAGCAGGAGGAGAGACGGCCATTGCCATATTTTTGCGTTAGATTTCATACATTTGAGCTTAATCGGAAATAAGGTACTAAAAAAATCCCGCTTATTCTTTCCCTACTTTTTAAATACGATTTTGAGGCGCCTGTGTGGCGTATTCGTCTGGATGCACCCAATGGCTGGCTGGCACTGGAGGTGCGCGACGCTGACCTGCTGCAGGCCCGCTTCTATACCCTGCACCTGCCCGATGCGCAGCTGCTCGAGTTAGAGCTTCACGACCTTAACACCTGGTGGCTGGGGCTGGAGGACGTGCACGGCCAGGTCGTATACCTGCACGGCTATGGCGACCGGAAACTGGGGCAGCACAAAGGTATACGGGCATTTGCGGCGGATACAGGTAAAGCACTTTGGCAGCAGCCGGAGCTGGCTTTTTACGGAGTAGAGGAGAGGGGCGTGCTGGCCTACAACATTACAGAAGCACCTGGGGAACTGCTTTTGCTGGAAAGCGGTTACGGTAAAACCGTGCAAAACGATATAGGCCAAAAAGAGGCGGCTGATCGGGTGCAGCGCTACCACGAACACCGCTTTGGTGCTGTGCAGTACCCGCACCTGTACCGGGAAGGCGAAGCTTACTTTGAGCAGGTGCGTGATTTTCTGGTGCAGGAGCTTGATTGTGAGCCTGTAAGCGCCCTGGAGTACGCCGAAACGGACACCTGCCTGGTCGTAAGTTACTACTGCAAGTCAGGCGAAAATAAGTTAGATAATTTTCTGGCTGTTTTTGATTTAAATGGTTTTTTGCACTTAAATGAGTTACTTGCAGGTGCAATTGATGGCGTAGGTTCAGATACTTTTTTTATCTTTATGCGCAATTTGTACTTCGTGCAAAACAAAACAACCTGGAAGGCATATTCTCTTTAAATTTTATAGTTCGACTTTTAGCTATGATCCGAATTTTACTTATCGCCCTTGTAGCAATGCCGTTGCTTCCTTTTTCGGCTTCAGCCTTCGACATGGTTGCCCTGCGCGACTCTGTAGGTGTGGAGCGTAAGAACGGAAAGGTATACGTGCAGCACCGTGTGGAGCCAAAAGAAACGCTTTACGCCCTTTCCAGAAAGTATGGCGTGTCTGTTGCCCAGATCGTTGATTCAAATCCATCTGTGGAGACGACCATCAACATTGGCCAGGTCGTGCTGATACCTCGCAAGTACGCCGCAGCGCCAGCCGCGATCCAGCAAACTGCCACTGCGGGCACAGCCAGCAACCGCACCTTTACGGTAAACAGCCGTGGCGAGAAGCTGCACCAGGTAGAGCCGCAGCAGACGCTGTACTCCATCTCCCGCATGCACGCCGTGAAAGTAGATGACATCAAGCGTTGGAATAACCTGCCTGATAATACGATCAGCGTTGGCGCTTTTCTGATCGTTGGCAAAGGTCAGCCGGTTCCTTCCAAGAACCCGATCTACGTGAGCGAGTCAGATGACGAGATTGCAAAAGATAGTGTGACGGAAACAGCCGTGGCTTCTACAGAGCCTGTAGCTGCCACTACGAACCCGGCCAACACGCATGTCGTGCTGACACCGCAGCCAGCTACGCCGGCACCGGCTACCAGCGTTTCGGATGACGACGAGGAGATGGTAGACTCTGTGTCTGGTGCCAAAAAGATCATCGAGACAGGTATGGCCGAAATGATCGATCCGAAGGCAGATACAAATAAATACCTGGCGCTGCACAAAACTGCTCCGGTAGGTACCATCATGCAGGTGAAAAATGCCATGAACGACCAGGTGGTTTACGTGCGTGTGATCGGTAAACTGCCAAACACAGGCGAGAACAACAACGTGGTAGTGCGTCTGTCGAAGAAGGCCTGCCAGAAGTTAGGCGCTATTGACCAGAAGTTCAGAGTAGAATTGTCTTACATGCCATAAGCAGGTATAGCGATAAAAGGAAAGCCCGGGCAGCCATGTCCGGGCTTTTTTATGGGCTGCCTGCTGCATATTCCTTAACTTGTAGGGCACCATATCTCGTACCATTGCACATGAAACAGGACATCGCCCAGATCAAATCCCTGCTCGACGACCGGGTAGCCCGCTACAACCAGCCTAGCTTCATACCGAACGACCCGGTGTCAATCCCGCACCGTTTTACCAAAAAGCAGGACATCGAGATCAGCGGCTTTTTTGCATCCATCCTGGCCTGGGGACAGCGCAAAACTATTATAAACAACTGCCTGAAGCTAATGGACCTGATGGATAATGCCCCGCATGACTTCATCCTGCAGCACCAGGAGCAGGACCTGCCGCGTTTTCTGGGCTTCAAGCACCGCACCTTCAACGACACCGACCTGCTCTACCTGATCCACTGGTTCAGGTGGTACTACGAGCAGCACGAGAGCCTGGAAACGGCTTTTACAGGAGAGCACAACGAGATCAGGACGCAGAAGGAGCGACTGGAGCATTTTCATGAACTGGTATTCAGTCTGGAGGATGCCCCGCACCGCACCCGCAAGCACATCTCGACCCCGGCCCGCAAGTCGGCCTGCAAGCGGCTGAATATGTATCTGCGCTGGATGGTACGACCCGACGACGGTGGCGTGGACTTCGGCATCTGGCACACCATGCAGCCAGCCGATCTGGTCTGCCCCTGCGATGTGCATGTGGAGCGGGTAGCCCGCCGGCTGGGCCTGATCACCCGCAAGGGTATGGACTGGCAGACGGCAGAGGAGCTGACTGACCATCTCCGGGCCTTTGACCCGCAGGACCCCGTGAAATACGACTACGCCCTGTTCGGGCTGGGAGTGGAGGAGAAGTTTTAAGGTATACACATTTTAGGTTACTTCATTCGCCTGGTGCTTTTCTTATGTTAAACAGGAGCGAGCCTATTTTAATGCGACAAATAACTGATGCCTTGGATGCGCACTTAGATGCTACCTATAGATCGGATGCACCTGGTGCCGCACTGATGGTGGCAGTAGGAGGAGAGGTGCTATATGAGCAAGGTATAGGTATAGCCGATCTGGTTACAGGCGAAGCTATCACCCCTGACACCACCTTCCGGCTGGCCTCTGTGAGCAAGCAGTTCACAGCGATGGCGATACAGCTGCTGGGGCAGGAGGAGCGTCTGGCTTATGAGGACGATTTGCAGCAGTATTTCCCAGAGTTTCCGGCAGGTATAGGAACGCTGGTAACATTACGCCATTTGCTCTGCCATACCTCCGGACTGCTGGATTATGAGGAGTTTGTGGAGGAGCAACCTGACTGGCAGATCAGCGACGAGGAAGTATTAGCCATAGCTGCCGCACAAACTAAGACCTACTTTCCACCCGGCACCTTATACAGGTATAGCAATACCGGTTACGTGCTGCTGGCGCTGGTGGTGGAGCGGGTGTCAGGTATAGCCTACGCGGATTTTCTGCAGCAGCGCATCTTTGAACCTTTAGGTATGGAAACCACGATGCTCTATCAAAAGGGCAGGGCTATACCTAAGCGGGCGATGGGTTATGCCCGAAACGAGAAAGGAGAAATCCTACAGGCTGACCAAGGCACCTGCACCGCTACCAAAGGCGACGGCTGTATCTATACCTCTGTGCGCGATTACCTGCGCTGGCACCAGGCGCTCAGCAAACAGCCCGGTATGGCACCTGCGCTGGGGCAGGTATACGCTCCTATTGGAGAGTATGAAAATGGCTTCTACGGGATGGGCTGGTTCTTTAGCAGACGCAGCTCAGGCGGCCTGGAAATGTATCACACCGGCAACACCAGCGGATTCAGCAATCTGGTTATCCGTATACCTGAAAATGACGCGCTAATCGCCTGTTTCTCCAATATGGCCGATAACTCCTATCTACTGACAGGTTTACTGGATGTGCTGGAGCAGTTTCCGCTGCTTCGCCTAGAGTCCAAACTGGTCAGAGATCTGCTTGCTTTAACGCGCTAGCCTATAGCTTGCAACTCTTACTTCCCTTGGGTAAATATTCTAACATCTGTAGCAAATCGGTCTTCCTCCTCCATGTCCGGGAAATGCGCGCTGTTTTCATACAGCTTAATGGTGCTGTTGGCTAACACCTGCTTCAGGGCAAGCCCTGTGTGTAGACCGCCGTTTTTGTCATGCACGCCACTAATGATCAGGGTAGGGGTTTTCACACCGGTTGCCTTCTCCACCAGGTCGGCTTTATTATTTTTGATGTACACCTTCGCCATAAGGCCTGTGTTTTTCAGGTTGCTTTCCTGCCACAATTGCCTGTTTCTCTCTGCCAGCTCAGGTTGCAGAAACAGGAATCGATCAACTACCTCCGAAGAACTCAGGTTCCACACCTTTCCATACTTAGCCTCAATTGACGTTGTGTCTTTCAGTATCTGCTCTATCCCAGCCTTGAGTGTACTGTCTCCAATGGCATAAAAGCCTTGAATCTGCACCAGCATATTTGCTTTCGACAATTCGGCAGGCGATGATAAGATCAATTTCTCAACCCGTTCAGGATGTGAGATGGCATACCGTAAGGCTAATTCGGCCCCAAACGAGTATCCGAGCAAGGTCATTTTCTGGACTCCCAAAGTTACTCTCAACTGTTCCAGGTCACTGATGAGCGTCGGAAGCAAGTAGTCATTTGGGTCCTGGGGAGCTTCACTTCTCCCGCTTCCTCGCTGCTCATAATAAACAATGGTAGCGAAGGATTCGATCTTCGGCCCTATCGTCCTTTCAAAATTATAATGGTTACCACCCGGGCCACCATGCACGACAACAATAGGAGTAGTGCTGTTTTGGCTCCCTTTCACTTTCACCCAATGCCTGATGCCGTTTAAGGTGTAGTAACGCTCTCCACCATTCGTCTGCACGCTGCTCTCAGGGGCCTGACTATTAGCAACGGGTCGGCCACAGGAAAAGAGTACTGCTACCAGCAGCAGGCTGTAAAAATACTTCATATGTATGACATCTTATTTTACTTGAACAAGTAGAGCTGTTTTCCAGGTGCGATTCTGCAGAGCAGGCAATATTATGCCTCAGGCTTCACGGCAATCTTCAACACCACCTTACGTACGTTTTCCTCAGTCACCATCGCCGCATGGGCATCGTCCGGGTAAAAGATGGTGAACGAACCAGCCGGCACATCGAACCAGAAAGCCGGCTTGTCCGGGAAAAAGGCCGCGTCACGCTCGTCGGTATAGGGGTCGTTGGGAGCGCTGCACAGCGCCAGGTCTCTCCAACCCATGTGATCCGTTCCTGAAATTATGTACTGTATGTCGAGGTACTTGCGGTGCACTTCCAGTTTGGCGTCTTGCTCAGGTATACCGCTGCCTTCGGAGATAATCGCGAAGAGGTCTTTGCCTATGATCGCCTTTTGCCCGACCGGGAGCTTCATCAGATCGGTTTCCTGTAAAAATTGGAAAGCCTGCGCAAAAAGCGGGTGCATGCAGGTATAGCGGTTGGCGTTGGTGAGTTTGTCGAGAACCATGGGAGTTTAGAAGTTAGAAAGTTTGATAGTTTAGGAGTTTGAAATTTTGATTTTGGTGATGGTATACTGTGACGATGTAGTGCAGCGCAGCATTAACGTTTCTTGTAGGGACAGGTCGCGACCTGTCCGAATCGTGGACATAAAAGCGCTTAACAGAATCTTTCGAGAGAGCAGGGCTAGGTCAATCGTGCACAAACAACAATCAACAATTTAACAATCAACAATTCAACCTTTCAAACGCAGCATAATTTATAAAACCACAGCGAACGAAAGCAGCGGCTTTACTTGTTATAATATGCTAAATTTGCCCTAAATCTAAGAGATAACAATTGATCTATCCAGATAACTTTGAAATAAAAATTGGCTTTGCGCAGGTACGCGAGATGCTCTCGGAACTTTGCCTGAGCCCACTTGGCCGGCAGTTTGTCAGCCGCATGACGTTCCTGAACCGGCATGACCTGGTGCAGCGCCTGTTAGAACAAACAAATGAATTCAAACAACTGCTCGAGTCCGACGCCGAGATTCCGCTGCAGCATTACTTCGACGTAACCGCCTACCTCGACCGGGCCGCTATACCTGGGACTTTCCTGGAAGTGCAGGCATTCTTCGAGATCAAGATGTCGCTGCGCACGATCCGCGACTCGCTGCGCTACATTTCCAGTGCCGAAGAGGGCAAATACGAAGCCCTGAAAGCGCTGGGTGCCAACGTGATCGTAGAACGTTCTTTGATAGCCGCACTCGATAAGGTGGTAGACGATGCCGGTGCCGTGCGTGACGATGCCTCGCCTGAGCTGCAGCGCTACAAGCGCGACCTGATCTCACAGCAGGGACAGCTACGTAAGACGATCAGCTCGATCATCCGCCATGCCAAAAACGAAGGCTGGACACCTGGCGATGCGGAGCCTACTATACGAGGCGGCCGTCTGGTTATACCTGTGATTGCCGAGCACAAGCGCCGCATCAAAGGTCTGATCCATGACGAGTCGAATACGGGGCAAACGGTATACATTGAGCCGGAGTCTATCTTCGAACTCAACAATGATATCAAGGATCTGGAGAATTCCTATCATCGCGAACTGATCCGCATCCTGGTAGGGCTCACGAATACGCTGCGCAACTTTATACCCGAACTGCGCAAAGCCTATCAATACTTGGGTCTGCTGGACTTTATCCGGGCCAAGGCCGCCTTTGCACGCCGTATAGAGGCTGCGATGCCAAAGCTGCACAAGTATCCGCACATCGCCTGGAAAGAGGCCATACACCCGCTGCTATACCTCTCGCATAAGCAACTGGGTAAGCCGACTGTGCCGATGAACCTGGAACTGACCCGTGAACAGCGTATTCTGCTGATTTCCGGTCCGAACGCCGGTGGTAAGTCAGTGAGCCTAAAGACGGTGGGCCTGGTGCAGTACATGCTGCAAACAGGTATGCTGATTCCGGTGGCTGATAACTCAGAGGCAGGTATATTCCACGACATTTTTATCGACATCGGTGACGAGCAGTCCATCGAAAACGACCTGAGTACGTATAGCTCGCACCTCACTAACATGAAGAAGTTTGTGACGGTGGCCGATAACAAGAGTCTGGTACTGATTGACGAGTTTGGTACCGGTACAGAGCCGGTGCTGGGTGGTGCTATTGCCGAGGCGGTACTGCAGAACCTGAACGACAGCAAGGTGTTTGGCGTGATTACAACGCACTATACCAACCTGAAGAACTTTGCTGAGCGCACACCGGGCATCGTGAACGGGGCCATGCGCTACGACCACAAAAACCTGCAGCCGCTTTACCAGCTCGAGATCGGTAAACCAGGTTCCTCTTTTGCCATTGAGATTGCCCGCAAGATTGGTCTGCCGAAGCACATTGTGGACAAAGCCAGCAGTCTGGTAGGTAAGGACAAGATACGCTACGACCGCTTGTTGGAGGAACTCGAAACAGAGAAGCAGGAACTGGAGAAAAAGCTGAAAGAGGCCACAGCCCTGGAGCTAAAGCTGAAGCGCAACGTGAAGGAATACCAGGAGCTGAAGAACTTCCTGGAAGAGAGCAAGCAGGATGTGATGCGCGAAGCCAAAGGCAAGGCCAAACTATTGCTGAAGGACGCCAATCAGAAGATCGAAGCGACTATACAGCAGATAAAGCAGAGCCAGGCCGAGAAAGAGCAGACCAAGATGGCCCGCCGCGAACTGGAGGAGTTTGCCACCGAAAAGGTGCGTAAGGAAGAACCCCGACCAGCCCACAAACGGGTTACCAGCAATGGCGGACCGCTCAAAGCCGGTGACACTGTTTCGCTCATCGGGCAAGACTCGGTGGGCCAGATCGTAGGTATAAAGGGCAAAACAGCTGAGGTGCTGTTCGGTGGCCTGAAAACGATTGTGAAGGTAGATAACCTGGAGCGTGCCGAAGCGCAGACCAAGAAGCAGAAGAAAGCGGAGACAGTAGAAGGCTATACCCGGGGGATGAACATCACGCAGCGTATGGCTGACTTTGGCTCTACCATCGACATCCGGGGCGAGTATGCCGAAGATGCTTTAAATAAAGTGATGAACTTCACCGACGAAGCCATCATGCTGGGTATACCGGAGATAAAGATCATCCACGGCCGTGGCAACGGTGTGCTGCGTCAGGTGGTACGCGACTACCTGTACTCGGTGCCGGAAGTGGTTAGCCTGGCCAGCGAGGCAGAGGAAAGGGGAGGTGATGGTGCTACCCTGGCTGTACTGAAATAGAAAAAGGCTCCTGCAAAGGAGCCTTTTTCTATTTTATCGGGTGTACCTGACTTCCAGAGCCACAGGTTCATCATCTTCAAACTCCAGCGTCTGCTCCAGACGAAGCTCGGTATTTGTGAGTATCAATACCTTGGCAGTGTATTCATCTTCTGTGCCTTTGTCGAAAATAATGGATTTGTCATTATCCGCAAATTCCCAGGTGCCGTTAAGTGAACTCCTCTCGTAGGAATCTACATACTTGCCAGCTTTGTCAAATTTGACCGTGTTCTTTTTGATGTCGTAGCCAAGTTCTTCTAAAAAGAGGTCAGATATATCATTGCCGAAAGCCCAAAGCGAATTGCCTGTCCAGGTATTAGCCGTCAGTAAGTCTGTGTTCGAAGGTTCTTTGTCTTCATCTTTATCGCACGAGGTCATGCTGGTTACCAATAGCAGGGCAAACAGGAAGGTGAGTAATTTTTTAATTTTCATGAAGTGGTCTTTTAATGAAAGAATGGAATTACCTGGAGCCTGTCCTGAGCCTGTGAAGGTGACATGAATGCGCACGAGGGTACGGTCAGTCCTAACTTAAGGAAGTTAGTCTTTTTTCACAAATTGGACTTTGGCATCGAAAGTTGTGTTGTTGCGATTTACAGTGGCGATCAGGTCCATGTTGGTAGCGGTTAGGCTCTCTATCTGCAGGTCGCCAAGCAGGTCGAAGTAGATGATCGTTTCATTTTCCTTGAACTCCCATGTACCGACGGTGGTCTGTGTAGAGCCTGCCTGGTCGTATACGGCGGTATAAGTTCCATCGCGCCGCAGCGTCAGGCGTGTGCTCTTAATGTCAAGCAGCATGTCCTTGATCTCGGGAAGGTCTGACACATCAAAGCCGTTTACCAACACGCGGTCACCTTGCCACTCATGAGCCACAATAAGGTCCGTTTTGGTCGGTGCCGGATCATCATCGTCACAGGAAGTCAGCGTAAGGGGAAGCGCCAGCAGTAGTAGAAGGTAGCGAATTATATATAATTTCATAGGGTATTGAACGGTTAAGATATACCCTATATATCGCAGCCTGCTTAAATAAGTTAGGGAAGTTTAGTTAAAAAATTCAGGCATCTTCCCAGGTTTGCCAGGGCTACATAATATTTACTTCCGGCTGCAGCGAAATGCCAAACTTCTCTTCCACAGACGCTATAATATCATGGGCCAGCTGAAACAGATTTTCGCCTTTAGCACCACCGTAATTTACCAGTACCAGTGCCTGGTTTTTGTGCACACCGTAGTTATCGATCACTTTGCCTTTCCAGCCGCACTGCTCAATAAGCCAGCCAGCGGGCACCTTTACGCTCGTCTCAGACACAGGGTAGGCCGGCATATCAGGATATCTTTCCTTGAGCACGTCAAAGAGAAGCACCGGTATTTCAGGGTTTTTGAAGAAGCTGCCCGCATTGCCGATCTGAGCCGGATCAGGCAGCTTGCTTCGGCGGATGTGGCAAACGGCGGCGCTTATGTCGTGTATGGTAGGCTGCTGCACCTGCATTTCCTGTAGGGTAGTCTGGATAGCGCCATAAGAGGTGTTCAGTTCAGGATGTTTGCGAAGTCGCAGGGTAACGGTCGTTACCACATACTGTCCCTTCAGGCTGTGTTTGAAAACGCTTTCTCGGTACCCAAACTGGCAGGCCTCCTTGTCAAAGGTATGGACTTCGCCGGTCTCGAGCTGCACAGCTTCCAGATTTACAAAAACGTCCTTGAGCTCTACGCCATAGGCACCAATATTCTGCAAAGGAGCGGCTCCTACGGTACCCGGTATAAGCGACATGTTTTCGATGCCGCCCAGGTCATGCTCGAGGCAAAAGAGCACCAGATCGTGCCATTTCTCACCACCGCCAGCCCGCACATAGGTATAGTCGCCCTCTTCGTGCAGCACTTCCATGCCTTTGATGCCGTTGAGCAACACAATTCCCTCAAAGTCTTTGGTGAATAGCAGATTGCTGCCCCCGCCTAATATAAGCTTCGGCTCTTCCCGTACCTCAGGCCGCTGAAGAAGCTCCTGCAACTCCTGCACGCTGTCGAAGCGGGCAAAGTGCCTGGCCTTCACATCAATGCCAAACGTATTGTAAGGTTTAAGGGAAAAGTCTCTCTCGAATTTCATAAGCGGGTATTTGAAGCAAAAATAAGGGTTCTAAGTTAGAAAATTAAAAGTTAGAAAGTGAAACCATCTGGAGTACTGAGCCTGAAAGACGTAAAAGTGTAGAATTGAATAATTAAGCAAAGCTCAATTCATCCGGACGAAGGGCCTTTGTACGGGTGCAATATGCATAAAGGGGTAGCTTAAAGGCTGTATCTTCTTAAAAAGAAAGGGAGGAAGGGCTCTTTTGGGGCTTTTAGCTGAAGAATATAACTTTCTGATTTTTTACCTTCCTAACTTCCCAACTTAAAACCCTATTTTTGCAGCATAAACAGGTATAGCAGATGGCGAAGCAAAAGCAGAGCGATAATTTTAACATGATTGCCACAACGCTCAGTGGTCTCGAAGAGGTATTGGCAAAAGAACTGGAAGCGCTGGAGGTAGAATATATCAAAGTTGGCAACCGGGCTGTTTCTTTCTCGGGAAACCTGCGCCAACTCTACGAGGCTAACCTCTGGTGCCGCACGGCCATCCGCATCCTGAGGCCGATCCGCAATTTTAAGGCTCGCAACGAGCGCGATCTGTATGAGCAGGTACAAAAAACCAATTGGGCCGAGATCATGGACCTTGATCAGACCTTTGCCATTGATGCCGTGGTGAGCCATTCGACGTTTGAGCACTCGCTGTTTGTGGCCCAGCTTACCAAGGATGCCATCGTAGACCAATTCCGCAAAGCCACCGGCGAGCGCCCATCCGTGGACCGCATCCGGCCGGACGTGCGCCTGAACCTGCACATGCACGAGAACATGGTCACCTTATCATTTGACTCTTCCGGCGACTCGCTGCACCGTCGTGGTTACCGTCTGCAAACCAATGTGGCGCCACTCAACGAGGTGTTGGCCGCTGGCATTATCTCCCTGTCAGGCTGGGACAAGAAATCGATTTTTATTGATCCCATGGCTGGCTCAGGTACTTTTCTGATTGAGGCTGCCATGATGGCGCAAAATATTGCACCGGGCATCTTCCGACGCGATCCTTTTGGTTTTGAAGGTTGGAAAGATCACAATGAAGAGCTCTTTGAGATGGTATGGAAAACGGCCGAGGCCAAAGAAAAGCGTGAGCCGCAGGCCCAGATCATTGGGTACGACATCGATCCGGACTATGTACTGGCAGCCCGCAAAAACATTGAGAATGCCGGACTGAGCCATGTGATCAAAATTGAACTGGCAGACTTTTTCAAGACTGAAGCTCCTGCAGAAGAGGGGGTGTTGATCATGAACCCGCCTTACAACGAACGGATCGTGTCTGATGACATCCATCAACTGTACAAACAGATCGGGGATACGCTCAAGAACAACTACCAGGGCTTCGACGCCTTTGTATTTACCGGAAACCTGGATGCTGCTAAAAGCATAGGGCTGCGTGCCTCCCGTCGTACGCCACTTTACAATGGAGCAATCGATTGTCGCTTGCTTAAGTATGAGCTGTATCGCGGTAGCAGGAGAGGAGAGGGCAAAGGGGAAGTGCAGGAAGACTAATCGTTAAGGTATAGACTAGCTGAACAGAGATGACATACTCAAGAGAATATGTAAGTCTACTCTTTGTGATTGAACAGGTAGCATAACATGATTGCATCTATAGGTATAAAAGAAGAAGAGCGCCCTAACTAGGTGCTCTTCTTCTTTTATAGGGGCATTAGTTGCCTGAGGCAACCTGTAATGTATCTAAAACTACATCCTTCTGATCTGTGCACCCAGCGCATTCAGACGGCCATCAATATTCTGGTAGCCGCGGTCGATCTGCTCCACGTTGTCGATGATGCTGGTGCCTTCGGCAGAGAGAGCGGCGATAAGCAGGGCAACACCGGCGCGAATGTCAGGAGACGTCATACGGATGCCACGAAGCGGGATCTGCTTGTTCTGGCCGATCACAGTAGCGCGGTGCGGGTCACAGAGAATAATCTGAGCACCCATGTCGATGAGCTTATCCACGAAGAACAGGCGGCTCTCGAACATTTTCTGGTGCACCAACACCGTACCTTTTGCCTGCGTAGCCACTACAAGAGCCACGCTCAGCAGGTCAGGCGTCAGACCTGGCCAGGTATGGTCGGCGATGTTCAGGATGCTGCCATCGATGTAGGTGTCTACTTCGTAGCGGTCCTGCTCAGGTATAAAGATGTCGTCGCCACGGAATTCCATTTTGATGCCCAGGCGCTGGAAAGTATCCGGTATAAGACCTAGCTCCGGTATCTGGCAGTCTTTGATGGTGATCTCTGAACCTGTCATGGCAGCAAGGCCAATGAAAGAACCGATCTCGATCATGTCAGGCAGCATGCGGTGCTCAGTGCCACCTAGCTGCTCAACCCCCTCAATTACGAGCAGGTTAGATCCAATGCCGCTGATCTTCGCACCCATGCGGTTGAGCATACGGCATAGCTGCTGCACATAAGGTTCACAGGCAGCATTATAGATCGTGGTGGTACCTTCGGCCAGTACAGCCGCCATCAGGATATTGGCTGTACCTGTTACAGAAGCTTCGTCGAGGAGCATATAGGCACCCTTCAGAACTTCGGAAGTTACGGTATAGAAATCATCCTCAGCGCTGTACTGGAAAGAAGCGCCCAGTTTTTCGAATCCTGTAAAGTGCGTGTCCAGTCTTCGGCGGCCGATCTTGTCCCCACCCGGCTTCGGCATTTTCGCTTTGCCAAATCGGGCCAGCATAGGTCCCACGATCATCACGGAGCCTCTGATGGCACGACCAAGCTCTACAAATCGCTCGGAGTCCAGGAAGTTGATGTCGATATCATCCGCCTGAAATGTATAGGTATCCTGTGCCAGTCGCTCAGTTTTTACACCCAGCGAACGCAGCAGGTCAATTAGTTTATTGACGTCGCGAATATCGGGGATATTAGAGATCGTTACTTTCTCGGGGGTAAGGAGTACGGCGCACAGGATCTGCAATGCCTCGTTTTTGGCACCTTGCGGAATGATTTCTCCGCGCAGTTTTGCACCACCTTTTACTTCAAATGAAGCCATTTAATACTATTTGTTTCGTTGATTGGAAGTTGTTCTGGTGTTTTTACGGCCACGGTTATCGCCTCCGCGGTTTTGCTGCTGCTGTGGGCGGTTGCTGCCACTGTCCTGCGACTTGCTGCTCACGGATTCGAACAGGTTATTGCTCTCGATCATGGCCAGGTCCAGGTTCAGTTTGCCTTTGGAGATCTGCTGAATGTCATTCAGGATCACGTCGTCGGTAATGCTGTCTTTGTTGTAAGAGCGGTAGAGTGTTTTCATCAGTTTACCGATTGAGATGGTCGCTGCTTCGCGCTCCTTATCATCTTCAAGCTCAGTAGCCCGCTGTATCAGTAGCTCTACGTTCTGGCCATAGTGCTTATACCTGGGCGTGCTCAGTGGGTACTCCATTGGCTGCGGCTTGTCGTTGAGGTACTCCATCGCACTGAGCGGGTATGGAGCATCCACGTCGAGCTTTGAGCCGGACATCACATAGAGGTGGTTCCATAGTTTTTGCTGAAAGTCCTGTGTGTCGCGCAACTGCGGATTTAGTTTGGCCATCAGGTTGACGAGCAGGTGCGACAGACGGGTGCGCTCTGAGCGGTCTTCTACCGACAGGATGTGGTTGACCAGGTCCTGAACGTTTCTGCCGTACTCGCGCAGCAACAGGTCTTGCTTAAAGGTGGTACTTGCTTCCATTATCTCAATTTATGAATCTCAAATGTAGGTATATTTTTGATTGAGTGAATGAGTGAGTTAGTGTATGCGTGAGTTATAATTTATTGACTGAATTAGTGATTTATAAAAAATTAATGACTGGAAAACTAATTCACTTATAAACAGTCACTCAACCACTGAATCAAAAATAAAAAAATCACTCAACCGCTAATTCACTCAATTATGAATTCGCAGCTTGGCAAAGCTCAGCAGCAGGGTTTTTTCGCCTACTTCGTCGAAGTTGATGATAGCCTTGGTGCTGTTGCCTTGCGTGTCTATTTTGGATACTACGCCAAAGCCGAATTTAGGGTGCTCTACTTTCATACCAGCCGCCAGATTCGACGTATCGCTTGGCTTGAAATCAGCAGGGGCGGTATAGGCTGTGGCGGCCTGCTTGCGGGCCGGTGGCTGCACCAGGCTGCTGATACTACTCTTGCGCTGCAGCACACGGTCAAACACGTTTCCACCGCCGCCGCTGGCCGTATTTTGCTCACCATACTTAAAGTTAAGGTACTTCGGATCGATCTCGTCGAGGAAGCGGCTCTTTTCGCAGGCGCGCAGGTTGCCCCATTGGTAACGGCTGGTCGCGTAGGTCAGGTATAGCTTCTTCTCAGCACGGGTGATGGCTACGTAGAACAGGCGTCTTTCCTCTTCCAGGTCAGCACGTGAGTTTAGCATCATCTGGCTCGGGAAGAGGTTCTCTTCCATACCTACGATAAATACATTCTTAAACTCCAGACCTTTGGCTGAGTGGATCGTCATCAGCGTAACGAACTCCCCGTCCATGTCTGCCTTGGTATCAGCATCCGTAATCAGGGCAATATCCTGCAGGAAAGCTGACAGACTCTTGTCTTCTTTCTCCGGATCGTCCACATACTCTTTTATACCGTTGAGCAACTCCTGTATGTTTTCGTAGCGGGCGAGGCCCTCTACCGTTTTGTCCTGGTAGAGGTCGTCGACTATACCTGAGTGCTTGGCCACATGCTTGGCTACCTCGAAGGCATCGGTGTTATCGGCAATGCGGGCAAAGTCTTTGATCATGATCGAGAAGTTCTCAATCGCCGTACCTACACGATTGCCCAGGAATTGTCCGGCATTCTGAATTACCTCCCATACGCTGTGGTTAGTCTCATCAGCCGTTACAAAAAGTTTCTGCTCGGTTGTCTCACCTATACCTCGTTTCGGATAGTTGATGACGCGGCGCAGGGCCTGTTCGTCGTTCGGGTTTACCACCAGACGCAGGTAAGCGATAAGGTCCTTGATCTCCTTGCGCTGGTAGAACGAGAGGCCGCCCACGATCTTATACCGGATGTTCATGCGGCGCAGGGCCTCTTCCATGGCTCTGGACTGGGCATTGGTGCGGTACAGGATGGCGAAGTCGTCGTAGGAGAGATGGTTGCTCATTTTCTCCTCGAAGATAGTGGTCGCCACCAGTTTGCCTTCTTCGTTGTCGGAGTTGGCTTTGATCACCTCGATCAGGGGACCCTGTTCATTGTCCGTGTAAACGTCTTTCTTCAGCTGGGCTGAGTTGTTCTTGATCACCGAGTTCGCCGCGTTCACAATGTTCTTGGTAGAGCGGTAGTTCTGCTCCAACTTGAACACCTCCAGCTCAGGGTAGTCACGCTCGAAGTTGAGGATGTTCTGGATATCGGCACCCCGGAAGGCGTAAATGGACTGTGCATCGTCACCCACCACCACAATGTTACGGTTCTGGGCAGCCAGTTTGCGTGTGATCAGGTACTGCGAGTAGTTCGTATCCTGATACTCGTCCACCATCACGAACTTAAAGATGTTCTGATACTTGTTGAGCGCATCCGGATGGTCGCGGAACAGTACGTTGGTCTGAAACAGCAAATCGTCGAAGTCCATAGCACCAGCCTTGAAGCAGCGGTTGGCATACTGCTCGTAGATCTTGCCGATCTTCGGACGCATGGCGGCCTCGTCGTCGGCCTGTATTACAGGATCATTCAGGTACTGCTTTACCGAGATCAGCTTGTTCTTTGCTGAGGAGATGCGTCCCAGCACCACATTGGGCTTGTACAGTTTGTCATCCAGGTTCATCTCCTTCACAATGTTGCGAATGAGCGTTTTGGAGTCATCGGTATCGTAAATGGTGAAGCTTTTTGGATAGCCAATTTTATCGGCTTCCGCTCTTAATATGCGGGAGAACACCGAGTGAAAAGTACCCATCCAAATGTTCTTGGCCTCGTTGCCGATCACTTTCTCGATACGGTGGCGCATCTCCTTAGCCGCCTTGTTGGTAAAGGTCAGGGCCAGTATGTTGAACGGATCCACTCCCTGGCTGATCAGGTAGGCGATCCGGTAAGTTAGTACTCTTGTTTTGCCTGAGCCGGCACCCGCAATGATCATGGCTGGCCCTTCGGTGTGGAGTACCGCCTTGCGCTGCGACTCGTTCAGTAAACTAATATAATCCATTTGCTTTCTTCCGCGTGCTACTTTAATAATCCATGCAATTTACACATTCCTATCCGTTTTAGGAACGGCGATTGCACATTTAGAGAACCAGACAGCCCCTCCTTTTGGTTTCTTATAAAGTAATGCGTTTTTGGCCTCTCATTTGCGTGTCTTCGGGCAGGGCTTTTAGAGAAACGCCGCATTATCTGTATCTTTGTAAAATTGAGAAGGTTGGGGCGGGTTTTATACCTGTGCTATACCTGAAAAATATATGATCCCAAAACCACGCATGAAAAAGCTTCTTTTGCTCCTTGCACTGCTCCCGGCCGGCCATCTGGCTGTGGCGCAATCCGATACCACTCAGGTTGTCAAGGTGATTCCAGACTCCCTGAGACAGGCAAAGGTGCCACGTTCCGCCAAACAGGTATGGCGCACACCGGAAATGCAGGAGGCCATGGACCTTTACATCGGTCTGCAATTCAATGAAGCATACGCCAAGTTTAGACAGGCTGCTGCTCGGGATGAGGCAGCTGCTTATTACTTTATGGGCCGCATGCACCAGTACGGCGAGCTTCGGGAAGATGGAGCGCCGATCGATTCGATCATTTCATCCGACTCGGTTGCCTATGTGCGCAACCCGGAGAAGTTTTATAAAGCTGACCCGGACACGGCCCGCATTCTGTTCGAAAAAGCGCTGGAAGGCAGCAGCCTGTATGGCAACCTGGGCCTGGCAGAACTGATGACCTTGCGCAATGACGAGGACAAGCAGCGCTTTACCCGCCTGATGCGCAGCGCCGCCCTCGACATTCGGGATATGGCCATAGCGGGTGATGCCTTCAGTAACCGCATACTGGGCAGTATGTACTATACCGGCTACGGCGAAATGGAGGACAAAGGCTATGCCTTTACCTATATCAAACGAGCCGCTGAGCTAAACGATGTGGCAGCCTATACCTCGTTGGCCAACCTATATCTGAGAGGGGAGGGCGTGAAAGAGGACGTGGCACAAGCGAAGTACTGGCTCGAAAAAGGTGCCGCTGTCGGTGAAAAAGAAGCACTCTATACCTTGGGCCTGCTTTACGAAGAAGGGAACCTGGGCAAGGTTGAGCCAGAAAAAGCACGCAAACTTTACCACGAAGCCATCTCACAGGGGAGTTCCAATGCGTTTGAGCAGCTCAAGTACCTCAACCAGTCTTCTGATCAAAAGCTGGTACTGGCAGCCATTGAACGTAACCCGGACATCGTGAAGCGCTCACTGGAGAATGGTGCCTATGTCAACACGGTGTCTGTGCCAAATGGCTATGATTTTGACTTCAGGCTGCGCACGCCGCTCATGCATGGCATTTTTATTCCGCTGCTGCTCGAAGACTACGGCGTGATCTACCAGCCTGATGTACGACTGCAGGTGGCTAGCCAGTTGCTGCAGGCCGGGGCTGACGTTAATGCAACCGACCAGGATGGCAAGACTGCCCTGCATTATGCCATGTCTGGAGCCCGCATCAATACCGAAGGCTTCGAGATTGAGCAGGCGCAGTTGCTGGATACACTGTTCAAGTACAAAGCTGATCCGAATATAGTGGACAACAAAGGCAATACAGCCCTGTATTATGCGGTGCGTTTTGCCAACGGCACCCATATGATGGAGATGAGCCGCCTGCTGCAAGGTGGTGCCAATCCGAACATTCAAAACCTGGAAGGCCTGACGCCGCTTATGCTGGCGTGTCAACTGGATGGTGGTAACGAGGTGATTGTGATGCTGATCAATGCTGGTGCAGATCCCAGCCTGCGTGACTACAACGGCAAGACCGCCATGGACTATGCAAAACGCGAGAGTGTTCAGAATATACTCGTAGCGGCAGGAGCGAGAGCACCAAAGCGTTAGTCTAAACTTATTTAACTTTAATTTTGTCTCATCTTTGCCGGTGACACCGGTATAAGAAGCTTATTTTACTGCCTACAACACATGATCGTTCTCCAGAATACCGTCATCAGCGACGACATCCGCGATAATTTCTTTGTCTGTAATCTCGAAAAGTGCAAAGGGGCCTGCTGCATAGAAGGCGACCTCGGTGCTCCGCTCGATGCAGAAGAACTGACTTTACTGGAAGAGAACTACGAGCACATCAAGCCTTACATGACCGGAGCCGGTAAGCTGGCAGTGGAGGAGCAGGGGCTGTACATCGAGGATTTTGAAGGAGACTTTTCTACCCCGACCATCGAAAACAGAGAGTGTGCTTATGCGCTCTATGATAACGAAGGTATACTCAAGTGTGCGATTGAGCAAGCCTATTACGATGGAAAGATCAGCTGGAAAAAGCCAATTTCCTGTCACCTGTACCCGATCCGCATCACGAAGTATGACGATTTTGAAGCACTGAACTATGACCGCTGGAGCATCTGTGCCGCTGCCTGCAATTTTGGAGCAGACCTGGGTGTTAAGGTATACCAGTTCCTGAAAGAGCCACTGATCCGCAAATACGGTGAGGTCTGGTATGGCGAACTAACGGAGATGATCGAGAATGAAACCCAAGCTGCTACTTCATAAGGTATAGACAGATAGTATAAAACAGCAAAGCCCGGCCTGAATGGTCGGGCTTTGCTGTTTTATCTGAGGTGCAATTATTTGATCAGACCAGCAGTGGCCCAAAGTTGCATCAGGTTATTTGACAGCTTATCGCCTTTGCCCTGTGCCTGTCGGGCCCAGTGCGTTGCCTGTTCGTAATCACCCGCAGCTTCGTAGGCAACAGCCAGGTTATGGGCAGCCCTTATACCTGTTTTGGTGGACAGATCCTGCGCCAAAGGCTGCAATGTGGTAATGGCCTGCTGGAACTGGCCCATCAGCAGCATCAGGTTGAGACCCTGAAACGGGCTGCCGGTGTAAATCTGCCTTGCCAGGAGTATCGGCTGCGGGTAGAAGCGGTCCCAGTAACTATAGCCGGTTTCCACAGCCAGTTGGTTTACGGCCGGACCAGCTTTGCCCATAGCGGGACCTATGGCGAGCAGCCCGCTTACTACTGTCCTGGAATCGTAGAAATCGGATTGCTCGATAGTTGCCTGATCTAACAGTATACCTGTGCTGTCGTAAAGCGACCAGGTGCTAGCTACGACCAGGTCATAGTTGGCCGTCCTGGTTTTGTAGCCATCCTCGTCTTCATAGCTATTTACTTCTTTCCCAAATCGTGTGTCAAACTTGTCAAGTGTCAGGATCAGGTGCGGGCGGTACTGTGTGTACAATTCCTGCACTTCAGCCTCGCTAAGTTTTGGGGAGGAGGGAGGCAGTGTCACAGCCTGATCAGGATTGATCAGCACAAAAGTGGAGTCACTGTAGACGGCGCCCATGACACCTCCGGCTGCCTGGTAAGCTCCTTCGCGCAGCACCTCTATCACATTGCCGTTTTTGCTTGAAGTTTGTGTAGCGGCGTCGTAGCGGTTAACTACCAGTACCTTCCATTGGTCAGGACTCACCCGCACCACAGGAGGGCGCACTGTCTCCATCATCACCACCGACACGCAGCTGCTTAGCTGCAGAGCCAGTACACTCCATAACAGGATAGCCAATAGCTTGCTTGATTTCATTGCGGTTTCTTTTCAGATGCGGGACTAAATTAATCTAAATATGCTAATCACTCTATATTTTAAAACCACATATATCGGGCCAAACAAAAAAACCGGCCCATTGCTGAACCGGTTTTTTTTTCAATAATTCAATAAGCTTAGAGCGCTCCGAAATCGAAATTATCTAGGTACGCCGTTGTGAAGTTTCCTTCCTTAAAGCCCGGATCATCCATCAGTTTCAGGTGGAACGGCACTGTTGTCTTGATGCCTTCGATCACGAACTCGCTCAGAGCGCGCTTCATCTTCACAAGCGCTTCTTCACGCGTCTGCGCACTCACGATCAGCTTCGCGATCATGGAGTCGTAGTTCGACGGGATGGTATAGCCAGAGTAAACGTGAGAGTCTACGCGTACGCCGTGACCGCCAGGTACGTGCAGGTTGGTGATCTTGCCCGGAGAAGGACGGAAGTTGTTCTTCGGATCCTCGGCGTTGATGCGGCACTCGATCGCGTGCATCTTTGGATAGTAGTTCTTGCCTGTGATCTTCTCGCCGGCCGCTACTTTGATCTGCTCTTTGATCAGATCGTAATCGATTACCTCCTCAGTGATCGGGTGCTCTACCTGGATACGGGTGTTCATCTCCATGAAGTAGAACTCACGGTGCTTGTCTACCAGGAATTCGATTGTCCCCACGCCTTCATAGTTGATGGCCTTGGCACCTTTGATGGCAGCCTTGCCCATGCGGTCACGCAGGTCGTCGGTGATGAACGGGGAAGGGGTCTCTTCTACCAGTTTCTGGTGACGACGCTGGATCGAGCAGTCACGCTCCGAAAGGTGCGCAACCTGTCCGTGCTGGTCACCGATCAGTTGGATCTCGATGTGACGCGGCTCTTCGATGAATTTCTCCAGGTAGATACCGTCGTTACCGAAGGCAGCCTTGGACTCAGTACGGGCATCGTTCCAGGCCTTGTCAAATTCTTCTTCGCTTTTGATGATACGCATACCACGGCCACCACCACCGGCAGTTGCCTTGATGATAACCGGGTACTTGATTTTCTTGGCCAGTTTCTTGCCTTCTTCCGCAGACTTAAGCAAGCCATCAGAGCCAGGTATAGTTGGTACGCCGGCCTTCTTCATGGTGTCTTTGGCAGAAGCCTTGTCACCCATGGCGTTGATCATTTCAGGCGATGCACCGATGAACTTGATGTTGTGCTCAGCGCAAATACGTGAGAATTCAGCGTTCTCAGACAGGAAGCCATAGCCCGGGTGTATCGCGTCTGCGTTGGTGATCTCGGCAGCCGAGATCAGGTTTGGCATGTTCAGGTAGGACTGGGCACTTGGCGGTGGACCGATGCAAACGGCCTCGTCGGCGAAGCGCACATGCAGACTTTCCTTATCGGCCGTGGAGTAAACGGCTACCGTTTTAATGCCCATCTCCTTACAGGTGCGGATGATGCGCAGGGCAATCTCGCCCCTGTTAGCGATTAGTATCTTTTTAAACATATTGTCGGATTTGAAGATTTGGAAACGTGAGACTGTCGTGAAAATGATATAAAAATGGAGAGGGACATGCCTTCTCCATTTTCAAATCTTCACATTTTCAAATCAATGAATTAGCTAGGATCTACCAGGAACAGTGGCTGATCGTACTCTACTGGGTTGGCGTTGTCTACCAACACTTTCACGATCTTGCCTGATACTTCTGACTCGATTTCGTTGAAGAGCTTCATCGCCTCGATGATACAGATCACCTGGCCCTTTTTCACTTCGTCACCTACGTTGACAAACGATGGCTTGTCTGGACTGGAAGAGCGGTAGAAGGTACCGATCATAGGTGCTTTAATGGCAATGTACTTACTGTCGTCGCTGGCCGGAGCAGCAGCCGGAGCGGCTGGAGCCTGTGGTGCTGCGGGAGCAGGGGCAGCAGCTGGTGCAGGAGCAGCAGCATGTTGTACCGGAGCAGAGGCAGCTTCCTTTACATACGTTACCTGCTGGTCTGGATCGCGCTTCACCGAGATCTTGAATTCTTCTGTTTCAATGTTTACTTTATTCAAGCCAGATTTGGCGATAAAGTCAATAAGGTCCTGGATTTCTTTAGCTTTCATGTTTTCTATTTTACTCTTTCTGCGTAAGAATAAGTTCGTGTGTCTACTTTGATTTTTTCGTCCTGACCAATGAACAACGGTACCTGGATCGTGGCACCTGTTTCAACGATGGCTGGTTTTGATGCGTTTGTGGCGGTATCACCTTTAAGGCCAGGCTCTGTGTACGTAATCGTCAGCTCTACAAAAGGAGGGATCTCACAGGTAAGTGGCGTTTCGGTTTCAGCATGGAACAGGATCGTTACTTCCTGACCTTCTTTCATCAAATCAGCAAAAGGAACCATTTTTTCGTCAAGTGCTACCTGCTCAAATGTATTCATGTCCATGAAGTTATACCCCAGGTCATCCTTGAAGATAAATTGGTGAGGGCGCTGCTCCACCCGGGCAGTTGTGATCTTGTGGCCGGCAGAGAAAGTGTTGTCGACTACTTTGCCGGTTTTGATATTGCGAAGCTTCGTTCTAACGAAAGCCGGGCCTTTGCCTGGTTTAACATGCTGAAATTCAATAACCACATAGAGGTCGTTATTGTATTCCATGCACAGACCATTTCTGATGTCAGCTGTGGTTGCCATAGTATGCTGTTGTTACGCTTGATATTGAATGAAACGATAAAAGTATAGCGCAAATCGCTGTCTTGCAAACAAAGTTAGCTATTATACTCAAATATTGATTAAAAAGCTTAGGGCAAATCCTCGGGCAGACTAGTGGAAAGCTTCTTCACAACAAAGGCGGTTATATAGAGAGGGAAGTCAGTTTTTTTCTATAATTTAGCCATTATTTTAAAAAAACAGGCCATACCAGCATGTGCGCTTCTCGCCTTTTTGCGTATGGTTGTATGCCCACAGCACCTGCTTGGTGCTTTTTTTTAATGTAAATCTTTTTTGCATGGATTATAAGCTCATCTTTGAACATAGCCCGGAAGCCATGGTGCTGCTTGACCCCGATCTTAAAATTTTGGGAGCCAACAAGCGCTATCTGGAAGTGACGATGCGCCAAGTGGATGAAATTGTAGGCAAACATTTTCTTTTGGAAGCTTTTCCGGAGCCCAATGTGCCCTATGAACAGAATCCGGTATTGCACTCGATACAGGAAGCAATAGCTAAAGGCCAGCGGGTATACCTGGATGTGATACGCTATGCGATCTCCCGCCCTGACGGCAGCGGTTATGATGAACGCTATTGGGAGGCATCACATACGCCGATCCTGAATGAAAAAGGAGAGGTAGAGTATATACTACAGGAAACAAAAGATGTAACCGAAAGGGAGGAAACCAAACACGCGCTGCGTGATATTGAGCAAAAGTTCAGCTTTATGGCTGATGCAATGCCTCACCTGGTGGATGCCGATGATGCCAGTGGACGCTCTACCTATTTCAACAAGCAATGGGAAAATTACACTGGTATACCTGTTGAGCGACTTTTAGCTGGTGATTGGAAGGAGGCTATACATCCGGATGATCTGGTGGCAGCGACCAAAGCATGGGAAAAATCACTTGAGACAGGGGAACCATCACAATTGGAGATTCGCATCCGGGATAAGGACGGGGATTACCGTTGGCACCTCAACCGTTACCTGCCCATGCGCAACGAGGATGGCACTATCAAAATGTGGCTGGGCAGCTGCAGCGACATCCATGATGTGAAAAACCTGGTGCAGGAGCTCCTGTCTAGCAACGAACAGATGTCTGAACTGGCCGACCAGGTGCAAATGGCATACCGTAAAGCGGAGAACGAGCGGGAGACCCTGGAGCGTTTGATTATGCAGGCGCCGACTTTCTTTGGTATCCTGAAAGGTCCTGAGCATCGTTATGAGCTGGTTAACCCCAAGTACCAGGACTTGTTCCCACATGTTGAGCTGATCGGAAAGACGGTGGCTGAAGCATTGCCTGAAATTGCTGACCAGGGCTATATCGATGTTCTGGATAATGTCTACAGGACAGGGGAGACCTTCGAGGCCAAGGAGATTATTGTAAAGCTAGCCAATGCAGAAGGGAAACTGGAGGACAATTACCTGACCTTTATTTTCCAGCCGCTCTATGACGAACATAACCAGATTACTGGTATACTGATCGCCGGTTTTAATGTGACTGACAAATATCAGTTAAAAAAGAAACTGCAGGAACTAGGTGTTGCAGTAGATGATGTATAGCAGCAGAAAAATTTAGGGGAGAGGCACGTGAATTCAGCACAGATAGATTTTCAGCAAATTAGGATTAAGCATATTCTGTTTAAGTCCAAGGTGCGTTCTGTGCTATATGGAGGGGCGCTCGATAGCGTGTTCTTTTCTGATGCTGGCCCAATCAGCAACTGGTTTGTGCAGGTCGGGAAAGTAAAGTACGGCAATGAGCCGGAGCTTTACAGTCTGCAAAAAACGCATAACGACTTGCTATCCAGCGCAAACCAGTTGTTCGGCTTGTACCGCAATGGTAGTATAGACCAGGCACATGCTGGTATGAAAGACATCGAAAAGCTCTCTGACCGTTTTCAGGAGCTTTTGTCACAGGTAGAAAAACGCTTAGCCCTTCGCGCCGACATCGTGTAAGTGCTATGACCTCTATAAACAGAAAAAGCGGCTAATGTGCCGCTTTTTCTGTTTATAGAGGTATAAATTATTTCGGATCATAAGCCCACTTCACATAAATCGCGCCCCAGGTGAATCCACCACCAAAAGCCGCTAGAATCAGGTTATCTCCTTTTTTAAGTTGCTTCTCGTACTCCCACAGGCAAAGAGGAATAGTGCCACTAGTCGTATTGCCATAGCGCTCAATGTTAAGCATAACCTTGTTGCTTCCAACGCCCATTCGATTCGCAGTGGCGTCAATAATGCGCTTGTTCGCCTGGTGCGGTACCAGCCAGGCAACATCCTCTGCTGTGAGGTTGTTGCGCTCCATCACTTCAGCTGAAACATCCGCCATGCCTTTCACGGCAAACTTAAATACCTGCTGACCTTCCTGATACGCATAGTGCTCACGCGCCAGGATGGTGTCCATGGTGGCCGGTTTGCGACTACCTCCTGCTTTCATATGCAGGTATTGTGCGCCTGTTCCGTCCGACTTCAACACCGAGTCGATAATGCCATAGCCTTCCGTGTTTGGCTCCAGCATCACGGCTCCGCCGCCATCACCGAAGATGATGCAGGTAGTACGGTCGGTATAGTCGATGATAGAGGACATTTTGTCGGCACCTACCACGATCACTTTTTTGTACTGACCCGATTCGATGAATTTCGAAGCAGTCGCCAGTGCGTAAAGGAAGCCCGAGCAAGCAGCCTGCAGGTCGTACCCGAAGGCATTCACAGCGCCTACCTCAGCCGTAATCAGGTTGGCCGTGGCCGGGAACACCATGTCAGGGGTGGTGGTGGCGCAGATGAGTAGGTCTACTTCTTCTGCTTTGGTATTGGTTTTCTTGAGTAAGTCCAGTACTGCCGGTACTGCAATATGGGAAGTGCCTTTGCCTTCACCCTTGAGAATGCGCCTTTCCTTTATACCGGTGCGTGAAAGAATCCATTCATCATTTGTGTCCACCATTGTCTCCAGTTCCTTGTTCGTGAGCACGTAATCGGGAACATAGCCAGCCACACCTGTAATCGCGGCAGTAATTTTACTCATGTTGTGAAAGGTATAAGTGTTGGAAGTTTAAGACGGCAATATAATAAAAAAAACTTGGCACAAACCGTCGTTACCGCAAAAAGAGTAGTGAGACAGTTTGTGCCAAGAAATATGTTTGGCCGAAGCCAGCGCCTTACTGAGCGCCTGTATGCTTTTTAAATCGCTCTGACAGGTTGGAGGCTACCATCTTCTGGGCCTGCAACACCATGTTGCAGATAGCCTTCGGGCTGGAAACTCCGTGACCGATTACAGCATTACCATTGATACCCAGGATCGGGCTGCCACCTACGGCCTCGTAGTTAAACTTGTCGAAGAACGGATCATGCATGTTCTTCTCGTTGAGGATGTCGTAGATGGACTCCGCCATCTTGAGGATAATGTTGCCTGTATACCCGTCACATACAATTACATCGGCTTTATCGTTGAACATATCGCGTCCTTCGATGTTGCCAATGAAGTTGACATTAGGGTTGACTTTGAGGCGCTGGTGGGCAGCCTGTGTGTTCACAGTGCCTTTACCTTCCTCTTCGCCAAGATTCATCAGGCCAACCTTAGGCTTTTCGATGTCCAGTACATACTTGGCATAGATAGAGCCGATTTCACCAAACTGCTCCAAAACCTCTGGCTTACAGTCAGCATTGGCGCCTACGTCAAGCATGATGCCAAAGCCGCCGCTCAGTTTCGGTACCAGGCCTCCAATAGCGGGGCGCAGAATACCTTCAGTGGCT
The DNA here is from genome assembly GCF_900156415.1 of Pontibacter lucknowensis. Taxonomy (GTDB): domain Bacteria; phylum Bacteroidota; class Bacteroidia; order Cytophagales; family Hymenobacteraceae; genus Pontibacter; species Pontibacter lucknowensis. The sequence continues at coordinate 212,780 of NZ_FTNM01000002.1, forward strand.
TTTACGCTGAACATGGCTCCAACCAGCATGGCGCCGGTATTGCCGGCGCTGCAGAAAGCATGTGCTTTCCCGGCCTTCAGCAATCCATAACCAACAGCAATGCTGGAGTCAGGCTTTTGGGTCAGGGCTTTCGTGGGATGTTCTCCCATTTCAATGACCTGGGTGGCATTCATCACTTTGATGCCAGTGCCTGTGTATCCATATTCTTTCAGCAGCGGATTGATTTCTTCTTCCTTGCCGATTAGCAGGATTTCATAATCAGTGTCAAGCTGCTCTGCGGCTAACAAAGCACCCTTTACAGTTGCTTCGGGTGCAAAGTCGCCGCCCATAGCGTCCAGGGCGATCCTCATGTACTGGATGGGGTTAAATTATACAGAACTAAACAGAGTACAGTCTAAGCTTACTGAGCGTTAGTTGTATAATTTTTGATCGCCAATTTGCCTTTGTGGTACAGGTCACCTTCTACCACATAAGCATGGTGGAACAGGTGAGGAGTATCTGTAGTAGGGCAGATAGCAATCGCTTTCTCAGAGAGCTTCTGATGAGTTCTTCTCTTATCTCTTCTGGTCTTCGAAATCTTGCGTTTAGGATGTGCCATTTTTAGTTAAAAATTTACTTGCTGTTATTTAATACTTTATTATTCTACTGTTTGTTAGTTCAGGTTTTTCAAAGCGTCCCAACGCGGATCAATGTCGTCATCGTCATCCCCATCGTTTTCGTCGCTTTCGCTGTCGCCTCCCTTGCGTGAAGAGTAGATCAGGATATCCCTTTCATCTTCTTCATCAAGCTCTTCCACAAAACGTGGATGAAGCTTTTTCATGGGCAGCGACAGTCCTATGTAATCATACAGGTGCTGTGCCACATTGAGTGTCTGTGTCTCGGGCGTGATCTGCCACAAGTCCTCGTCCAACTCGGCATTCTCAGGACCAAACTTGATCAGCAGTGTCTCTTCTATGTCCACTGGCTGGTCAAACTCCTCTAAACTGCGATCGCAGGTGAGGCGTACGTGCCCTTTAATGTCAAAATGCAGTGTCAGCAGCGACTCGGTCTTATCGAGCTCTACCTTTGCCAGTAGCTTTCCCCCCAGTATGATCTCCTGCTCAAACAAAGAGAAGAATGAATCGTCCATCTCAAACTCATAAGAATGCTTCTTATTCGCGAGTTTGGCAATGCCGATTTCGTAGTCTCTAAGCTTTTTCACTACCGTGTTTTTATTGCAAGACGCAAAATTAGAACATTATTTTGACAAATAAAATAGCAGCCCTATTTATAAAACAGCCTTTTGCTCTGTCTGGCGCTTTTTTATGATGTCGCAGGCAAGGAACAATGCTTCTCTGAAAGAGGTTTCATCGGCTGTGTGTTTGCCGGCTATGTCGTAAGCCGTGCCGTGGTCCGGTGAGGTACGCACAATTGGCAGTCCGGCCGTGTAGTTTACCCCTGTTTCCATGGCCAGTGTCTTAAAAGGAATAAGCCCCTGGTCGTGGTACATGCTCAGCACCGCGTCGAACTGCTTGTACATGCGCATGCCAAAGAAGCCATCGGCAGGGTAGGGGCCGAACACCAAATGTCCTTTTTCTTTCAGTTGCATCACGGCCGGGCGGATGATCTCTGTTTCCTCCGTTCCGAGCAGGCCCTTCTCACCGGCATGCGGGTTGAGGCCCAGCACCGCGATGCGTGGTTTCAGGATGCCGAAGTCACGACGCAGTGATTCCTGCAGGATGGTGATCTTACGGATGATCAGGTCGAAGTTGAGCTTTGTAGCTACGTCCTTTACAGGTATATGACCCGTTACCGTGGCAACACGCAAGTCGTCGGCTACGAGCAGCATCAGGCTGTCGGCGGCGTCGAAGTAGGAGGTCAGGAACTCGGTATGGCCTGGGAATTTAAACTCCTCGGACTGTATGTTGTCTTTGTCGATCGGGGCAGTTACCAAACCGTCCAGCAGGCCGGCTTTCAAATCCTGACAGGCAGCCATCAGCGAATCAAGCGATGCCTTGCCAGACTCCGGCTTTGGTGTGCCCGGCTCTACTGCGATGTCTTCTTCCCAGCAGTTGATCAGGTTTATCTTTTTAGGTATAAGCTCCTGCGCAGAACCCACTTGCTGGTAATGGAAATGCTCGGCGCTTAGGGCCTTGCGCACCTTGTTGACCACGCCGGCAGAGCCGTAGATCACGGGTGTGCAGAAGTTGAGGATGCGCTGGTCTGAAAGGGTTTTGACGATGATCTCCGGGCCAATGCCGTTTGTGTCGCCTATGCTGATGCCTATTTTTGCTTTGTGTCTGTTGTCCATTTTTTCTTAGTTAGCCTGAGAGCTAAGGTAGTTGTAAACGAGGCGTACGCCTGAGCCAGTGGCTAGTTTACCTCGGTAAGAGTCCTCACCTAATAGATAAGCCGTGCCGGCAATGTCGAAATGCACCCAAGGGTAATCCGTGAAATACTCCAGGAATACGCCCGCCGAAATAGCACCCGCCTCGGCACCGCCCAGGTTTTTGATGTCAGCTATGTCCGACTCGATGTGCTTTTTGTACTCATCCCACAGCGGAAACTCCACAATGCGCTCATGCTCGGCTTCGCCTGCTTTTTTCAGGGCAGTCATTACCTCGTCGCCGGCATTGCTCATCGCCACCAGGCCTTCCTTGCCGATGGCGCGGGCTGCGGCTCCTGTCAGGGTCGCCATATCGATCACCAGCTCCGGCTTATACCTTTGCGCAAAGCTCAGGGCGTCGGCCAGGATCAGGCGGCCCTCAGCGTCGGTGTTGAGCACTTCCACAGTCATACCGTTGTGCATGGTGAGTACATCGCCTGGCGCATAGGCCTTGCCACCGGGACGGTTGTCGGTGGCAGGTATAAGCGCAATCACATGTAGTTGTATGTTGTTCTTGGCCAAAGCATACATCACTCCCGCCACGGCAGCAGCGCCAGCCATGTCGGACTTCATGTAGTCCATGGACTGGGGCGTAGGCTTCAGGCTAAGGCCGCCGGTGTCGTATACCACACCTTTGCCTACCAGCACGTAAGGCTTGCTGTTGGCAGCGCCTTCCGGTTTCCACTCCAGTATGTTAAAGGTAGGCGGCTCTTCGCTGCCCTGGTTCACGGCCAGCAGACCACCCATTTTCAGGGACTGTATCTGCAGCTCGTCAAAGACCTGCGTGGTAAAACCGGCTTTTTCACCGAGCTCTACCAATTGCTCGCTGAACTGCGAAGCGCTCTGGTGGCTGTTCGGCTCGTTTACCAGGTCGCGGGTCACGGTCACAGCGTCGAGTACGTTCTGCAGTTCCATCACATCAAACTCCGACAGGTTCTCGTCTGTCAGTACAACAGTCTGCAGCGAACTTGGCTTGTTGTTTTTGGTCTTGTATTTCTGGAACTGGTAGTTGCTCAGGTACAGGCCCTCGGCCAGGTAGGGGCTGGCATCTAATTTGGTGAGGTCCTGTATGGCAAGCTCTTCTACCTTGTCGGCTTTGAGCTGCTTGAGCAGGGCATAGCCCGCCTGGCGCAGGTTCTCTCTGGTGGCGTTCTTCGTTTTTCCCTCCGTGTATACCACCACGTATACCCGTTGCGTATAGCGGTTCAGGGAAACGATCTTCGCTTCCGCTTCGAGTTGGCGTTTCAGGTAGGCGGTTTCGTCTGAGCTTAGCTCTGAGAGTGAGTCCGTCTGATCAGCCCGCACAATCAGGGCTACGTCTGTATTTTTACCTACCGATGTATTGTATTTGAGTTGTGTTGGCATTTGTCATTCGTATCTTTGAGCACGCAATATAGTAAGTATATAGTGTAATGCGAAAAAGCCCGGTACAGGTATAGCCAATGCCGGCGTCGCATATAAATTAGGTATAACGGGTTTCCGGCAAAATTGTCTCAACAAGCCGGCACCATAACGCATAGCATGTGAGCAAAGTAAGTCCGAAGAAGCACTTAGGCCAGCACTTTCTGGTCGACCAGAACATCGCCCGCAAGATTGTGGAGCAACTCACTTTGCCCGGCGGCGTGGAGGATGTGCTGGAGATCGGCCCGGGTATGGGCGTGCTCACCCAGTATATGCTCGAGCACAAGGAGTACCGCACCACGGTGCTGGACATCGACCGCGAGTCTATTGCCTATCTGCAGCAGCACTTTCCAGCTTTGGGCGATCGCATCATCTCGGCAGACTTCCTGAAAACCGACCTGAGCAAGCTGTTTTCGGGTAAGTTCGCTATCATCGGCAACTTCCCTTACAACATCTCGAGCCAGATCTTCTTTAAGGTGCTGGAGCACCGCGACGTGGTGCCGGAGGTCGTGTGCATGATCCAGAAGGAAGTGGCCGAGCGACTGGCCTCACCTCCGGGAAATAAAGCGTACGGTATATTAAGTGTGCTCCTGCAAGCCTTTTATACCATCGAGTATAAATTTACGGTACACGAAAACGTGTTCCACCCGCCACCCAAAGTAAAGTCGGGCGTTATTAGTGTGGTGCGCAATGACCGGCAGAGCCTGCCGTGTGACGAAAAGCTTTTTTTCTCGGTGGTGAAAAACAGTTTTGGAACAAGGCGCAAAACGCTGCGTAACTGCCTCAAGACATTTAATCTCCCACCGGAGGTGACCACGCAGCCAGTTTTTGACAAAAGAGCGGAGCAGCTGTCAGTAGAGGATTTTATAGCATTGACCCAGCTCGTAGAGCAGAACATATAATACCATGCAGGTAGAGATCACACGTGAATACATAGAACAGGTTGAAGAGGCAATAACACGCGATGACAAGGGATTCATACTCGAATCCATGTCCGACATGTATCCGGCTGACATCACCACGGTGCTGTACGAACTGGACACCAACGAGTCGAAGTACGTGCTGGACCTTTTGCCTCCCGATATTGGTTCTCAGATTCTCAGTGATCTCGACTATGACATCCGCACGGATTTCTTAGCTTACTTCACTAGTCAGGAAGTAGCCCGCTATGTCAACCTGATGGACTCGGATGACGCCGTGGACATTCTGAACGAGATGAATGTGCAGCGGCGGGAGGAAGTGATTGCCCTGCTTGAAAACGAGGAGAAAGCGGATGACATTCTGGACCTCTTGCACTACGAAGAAGACTGTGCCGGTGGTTTGATGGCAAAAGAGCTTATCAAAGTGAATATCAACTGGCGTGTGCGGCAGTGTATTGAGGAAATTCGTCGGCAGGCCGAAGATGTGGAACGCATCTATACGGTATATGTGGTTGATAACCGCGACATCCTGCTGGGTCGCCTGAGTATTAAAGCGCTGTTGCTCTCCAAGGACGATAAGCTGGTACGAGACATTTACAACGAAGACGTAATTTCGATCGAATCATTCCGCGACGAGAACGAAGTGGTAAGTGTGATGCAGAAGTACGACCTGGAAGCTATACCTGTCGTGAACATACAGGGCAAATTGCTTGGTCGCATCACCATCGACGACGTGATCGACGTAATGCAGGAACAGGCCGAACTCAGCCGTCAGCTCATGACGGGTATCTCGGAAAATGTAGAGGAAGATGATAGCGTGTTCCGCATATCGCGCTCCCGCATACCCTGGCTTGTGATCGGCATGGTGGGTGGTTTGCTGGCCGCGCACTTCATGGGTTTCTTCGAGGCAGATATTGCCATGCTACCGGCTCTGGCGCTGTTTGTGCCGCTTATTACTGCGACGGGTGGTAACGTAGGTATACAGTCCTCTTCCATCATCATTCAAACGCTCTCTTCCAATGCCGTGATCTTCGAGAACTTCGCCCAGCGTCTCCTGAAGCTCATCCTGGTTGCTCTGCTGAATGCGCTGATTATTTCAGCCCTTGTGTTTGGCTTTTCCTACCTATTCCGACAGGACCTGAAATTGTCGATGGTAGTATCGGTCGCGCTGTTCTCCGTGGTGATGCTGGCCTCCCTAATGGGGACGCTGACCCCGATGCTGCTTGATAAGATGGGCGTGAATCCTGCTGTTGCTGCCGGTCCTTTTATTACAACTGCAAATGACCTGCTGGGCCTGGCGATCTACTTTGGTGTAGCGCATATGCTGTATGATTTATAATACCATGGCAAAACCTGGCATCCTGATCATCGACGAAGTGCATGACAGTTTGTTTCCTATGCTGGAAGGTATAGGTATAGCCTATGATTATCGGCCGGATATCAAGCCTATCGAGGTATGTGAGGCCCTGGTAGGTTTTGAGGGGCTGATTGTGCGGAGCAAAATGCGGATTACAGCGGAAACGATTAAGCTAGCTGATCAGCTCAGGTTTGTGGCACGGGCAGGTGCCGGGCTGGATAACATCGATGCCGAAGCGCTGCAGGAGCGAGGTATAGCGCTGATCGGGGCTAATGAAGGCAACCGGCAGGCGGTGGGGGAGCATGCCTTGGGTATGCTGCTCAGTCTGATGCGCAACATCACCCGTGGTGACCGGCAGGTACGCGACAAGGTATGGCTGCGCGAAGAAAACAGGGGGGAGGAAATCAGCGGCAAAACAGTCGGTATTATTGGCTTCGGAAATATGGGCCAAAGCTTTGCCCGTGTACTGAGTGGCTTCGGCTGCCGTATCCTGGCCTATGACCGCTTTGCCCCTGAAAAGATCTCTGCGCCGGCTGAGCCTGTGTCGCTCGAAGTTTTACAGGCAGAAGCAGATATCGTGAGTCTGCATATACCCTATATTCCAGAAAACCGGGCCTTTGCGGATGATGCTTTTTTCCAGGGCTTCAGCAAGCCGATCTGGTTTATGAATACCTCCCGCGGTGAGGTAGTGGACCAGACCGCACTCGTAAGGCATCTGCAAACGGGTAAGCTCAAAGGAGCAGCGCTGGACGTGCTTGAGAATGAAAAGCTTCAGAGCCTGACCGAAGAGCAAAGCCAAAACTTCGATTACCTGAGATCAGCTGATCATGTGGTGCTCACGCCCCATATCGCTGGCTGGACCCACGAGTCTTATGTGAAAATAAACGAGGTGCTGGTACAGAAAATACGGGCCTTGCAGGAGGCTGGAAAGCTTTCTTGAGAATACCTGCCCTGAGGCTGTCCTATGCTGTCAGGTTTACGTATAGAAGAGATGTCGGCACTTAAAAGATTGCCTTCAGGGGCTTGCAAATAAGTATTGCAGAAAAATTTTGTATTAAAATAAATTTGTATATTTGCTCAACACAGTGCCACCGGGGGATGCCCGTGTGCATGTAGCTTGCCCAGAATCCCCGGCTTGTTTTGATGCAGCCAGGCTGAAGAAGAAAAAATTAATCATCAACATATTAGGCAAAAAGAACGGTTATGTTTGACATAGCCGTTCTTTTTGTTTTTGTGTTTTAAAACGTGAAGACATATTATGAGCAACATTTCTTATTACACCGCTGAAGGTTTACAAAAGCTGAAGGAAGAGCTGCATGACCTTAAGACAAAAGGCCGCTCAGAGGTGGCCCGCCAGCTAGCAGAGGCACGCGACAAAGGCGACTTGAGTGAGAACGCCGAGTATGACGCCGCCAAGGATGCACAGGGTCACCTGGAGCTGAAAATTGCCAAACTGGAGGAAGTGGTAGGCAATGCCCGCCTCATCGACGAGTCGAACCTGGACACAAGTAAGGCACTGATTCTCTCCAAAGTGAAGATCAAGAACCTGAAGAACAACATGGTGATGGACTATACCTTGGTGGCGGAAGAAGAAGCGGACCTGGCTTCGGGCAAAATTTCGGTGAAATCTCCGATCGGTAAAGGATTGTTGGGCAAGTCTGTCGGCGAAAAAGCAGAGATAACCGTACCTGCTGGTAAGATCGAGTTCGAAATACTGGAAATTAGCCGCTAAGACTATGGAGCCATCTATCTTCACTAAAATTGTAAAAGGCGAGATCCCTGCTTACAAAATAGCCGAGGATGATCGCTACCTGGCCTTTCTGGATGTATTCCCAACGACTAAAGGCCATACCCTCGTAATCCCTAAGCAACAGATCGACTATTTGTTCGACCTGGATGACGAGCTTTACCTGGGCCTGATGGCATTTGCCAAAAAAGTGGCGGCTGCAGTAGAGAAGGCTGTGCCGTGCAAGCGCATTGGTGTGGCGGTGGTAGGGCTGGAAGTACCCCATGCGCACGTGCACCTGATTCCGCTGAACAAGATGGCAGACATGAACTTTGCCAACAAACAGAAGTTCAGCAAAGAAGAGTTTGAAGAAGTAGCCGAAAAGATCCGGAAGGAGTATGAAGCTGCTTAAGGTATAGCAGTGTATACCTGTAAACAAAAGGGGCGGATCTGAAAGATTCGCCCCTTTTGTTTTTTGCTTAATTTTCTATCAGGATGGAAGGCTTGAATTCCTGCCTGGTGGTGTCTTTGGGTTGTACCTGTTGCGGTGCAGGCTGTTGTTTTTGTTGCTCCTGCTGTTTGGCCTGCTCGCGTGCCTGTCTTCTGAAGAAGCCTCTGAAGAGGATATTGCTTTGCAGCGCCTCCATGTTCTGGTCCAGCTTTTCGGTGCCGGTTTCCAGGTTCTGCATCGTGCTTTGCAGCTGACGGGCAAATTGCTGATCATTCAGAAGTACACCCACGGCGCTGTTGTTATTGTTCAGGCGGCTGCTGGCCGTGCGCAGGTTCTCGGTAATTTCAGAAGTCGAGGCAGTGGCTTCTTCTAACTGTGTCATCGAGTTTTTCAACTGTTGGAATACTTCCTTGTCAGTCGCAAGCTGGTTAGCCAGTCCGCCCGGTGAATTGAGCTTGTTGGTGAAAGCAGAAAGGGAGCGGGAAGCATTCACGGTGCTCTGTGAGGTGCGCTGCAGGTTACCTACTACATCACGGAAGTTCTGCGCCATGGTGGTGTCAGTAAGTAGTGCCCCTACAGTCCCTTCGCCGTTTACCAGGCGGGAAGTGAGCTGCTTAAAGTCACCGGTGATCGCGACCAGGTTCTCGTTGTTCTGCTGCAGCTTCTCCATCAGGTCATCCGTGTTGAGCGGACTTACAGCAGTAATTCTGTCTCCGTCCTGAATTGGAGCGGCTGACTGGGTGCCTCCATCAATCACGATGTTCTTGTTGCCGATAAAGCTTTCAGAGCTGATGCGTGCGGAGGCGTTTTTGCGGATGTATTGCTGCACCTTCTCCTCAATGTTCATGACCACCTCTACCTGCGAGTCGCCATACAGGTTGATGGATTTGATCGTGCCGATCTTCACACCCGAAAACCAGACATTGTTACCGGTTCGCAAACCGGCCACATCGTCGAATATGGCGGTAACCGTGATTGTGCTGATCAGGCGCTTTTGCTGACCGGCCAGGGTAAAGATACCCGCCACCAGGATCACGATCGCCAGAAACGTGAAAATGCCAACTATAACCGTGCGTTTATTATCTGCAGAACTCATCTAGTCTATAAAGTTGTAGTTATAAAATGATTGTACGCGCTCGTCATTACTGTCGAACACCTCCTCAAACGTACCTTCGCGCTGAAACTGTCCGTCGAGCAGCATCACTACTCTGTCTCCTACGGCGCGGGCGCAGGTAAGGTCGTGTGTGATGATGATAGACGAGGTGTTGAACCTGCTCTGTACTTCGTTGATCAGGTTATTGATCTCGATGCAGGTAATAGGGTCCAGACCGGCAGTGGGCTCGTCGTAGAGCATGATCTCCGGTTTCAGGATCAGGGTACGGGCAATGCCGATGCGCTTGCGCTGACCACCCGAAAGCTCAGAGGGCATCTGGTTGATTGCCTGTGCAAGTCCTACGGCCTCCAGCACATAGTGAATCAGCTCCTCACGCTCGGCCTCCGACATATGTTTGGCATGCCGCACCAGCGGAAACTCCAGGTTCTCCCGCACGGTCATACTGTCGTACAGGGCGCTGTTCTGAAACGAAAAACCGATCTTAAGCCGGAGCGCATCCAGTTCACGCGGCTTCAGCGTGCCGACTTCCTTGCCCAGCACATTCACTGATCCTTCGTCACCATACAGCAGGCCCGAAATAATCTTGATCAGCACTGACTTACCCGTACCGGAGCGACCCAGCACGACCAGGTTTTCCCCTTTGAACAGGTCCAGGTCCACGCCTTTGAGTACCTCAAAATCGTCAAACGCTTTTTTGAGGCCCCGGATAGAAATCACTTTCTCGTTTCTATCGATATTAGGGTTTATTTCTTTTGCCTCCATTAAAAAGCTCTGATTGCGTTAATGACCTGCATGATAAGCAGCTCTTCGATAAAAATAAGGAACATGGCCGTTACCACTGAAGAGTTAGCCGCCTTGCCCACACCCTCGGTGCCCTTAGAGGAATTGTAGCCCTTGTAGCAACCTACCATACCGATGGTGAAACCAAAGATCACAGACTTTATCGAAGAGGCAACGATATCCAGAAAGGTGATGGCATCGAACACCTGGTAAAAGAAAGTGGTGAGCGTCGTCAACTCGTTCTGGTGCACGTTGAGGTAGCCGCCCAAAAGAGACACAAGGGTGGTGTACATGGTCAATGCCGGAATCATTAAAGTTGATGCCAGCACCCGGCTCACCACCAGGAACTTAAATGGATTGGTGGCTGACACCTCCATCGCATCGATCTGCTCGGTCACCCGCATAGAGCCCAACTCGGCACCGATGGCGGAGCCAACCCGTCCGGCTGCTATAAGGGCCGTCACCAGCGGACCGATGGCCCTGATGATCGCCACAGAAATAAGGGCAGGCAGGAGCGAGGTGGCACCAAAGTCAGCGAGGGAGGGGCGCGACTGGTTAGTGAATACGATACCGATGATAAAGCCAGTGAGTGAGATGAGCGGCAGGGAGCGCACGCCTATTTCGTAACACTGCTTGATAATTTCTTTGAACTCGTATGGCGGGAACCACATTTCCTTGAAAAACCGCGCATTAAAACGGTATATATTGGCCAGCTCGACAAATATTCTGTCGAGTCTGCGTGTCGTTACATACCTGCGCCGGGCTGGAGCACTTCCCGGTTTATTTTTGTCTAAATCCATTTAAGCTTTTTAGGATTCATCTGTTCGCTGGCCCAAGTATAGGCAGCGGCAAATTAACTCAAAATTAAGAAGAAGCCTGATGCTATGCTTAACTGTGTTCGCAAAAACATGTTTAAACTTTGTTTAGGCGTGATATTTTGCATAAAGTGCAGGCTGAATTTTCGCCCTCGCACAAAGCTGATTCATCAGGCTTATAAGCCTTACGAAAGATAGAGGCGATTTTTTACAAATCTGCGAAATATTTTCAAAAGCTTATACTTAGGGGAGTTTAAGGGTGGGGGAGATGGAGAGTTTGAGAGCGGTGAAGTGAGAATGTATGAGACACACATTACCTGTCATTTCGAATACAATGAGAAATTTGGCATAATGCAGTTCGAAGTCCAGATTTCTCCCAAAGGTCGAAATGACAGGATAGGTCAAACAATACAGTAAGATTAAAGCTTTCTTTCAGGATTGTCGGTCAGGAAGGCTTTCCAGGAGTTGGCGCCTTTCTTGGCGTTGTTGCCTTTCTGGTAATGGTGACAGAGGGCCACGGACAGGGCGTCGGTGGCGTCGAACATTTTGGGGTCAGGCTGGATCTTGAGGATCTGCACCAGCATGCTGGCCACCTGCTCTTTGGAAGCGTTGCCGTTTCCGGTCACAGACTGCTTTACTTTTTTTGGGGCGTACTCCACATAGGGGATGTCGCGGGAGAGGGCGGCGGCGATGGCAACTCCCTGTGCGCGACCGAGTTTGAGCATACTCTGCACGTTCACACCAAAGAAAGGCGACTCGATGGCCAGCTCGTCGGGCAGGTATTCGTCGATGAGCTGTATCATGCGGTCAAAAATTTTCTTTAACTTGATGGCGTGGTTGCTGTAGCTTTTGAGGTGAATAACGCCATACTGCACTACTTTTACCTTGGAGCCTGTCACTTCAATCAGGCCGTAGCCCATCACTTGTGTACCAGGGTCAATGCCAAGTATTAATTTATTGGGTGGGAGTGCAGAAGAGTAAACCATAGGAGGCGCAATTTAAGACAATATCTTGAACATTACCCGCAACAGAAGGTTCCTTTTAGTCGCCGGCAAAATTGTCGTGGTGGTGCTCACGCTATACTTCCTGTACCTGGCCATCTTTACGGCGCCCGACACCCTGCTTTCCTGGCAGGGTATACTGCAGTCGGCCCGCCAAAGCGACTATACCTTTCTGCTGATTTTAAGTGCCCTGCTTATACCTGCCAACTGGGGGCTGGAGGCCTGGAAGTGGCAGCTGCTGGGGCAGAAGCTGGAGCGCATTTCATACCTGCGGGCTTTCCGTGCCGTGATGGTGGGGCTCACGCTAGGTTTCATCACACCCAACCGGCTTGGCGACTATGCCGGCCGTGTGCTGGAGCTCAAAAGCAAGGAGCGGCTGGAAGGTATAGGCGCTGTGTTTATTGGCCGTTTTTGTCAACTGGTGGCGACGGTACTGGTGGGCTCGCTGGGCCTGATCTACTTTGCCTTGCTGCTCTACTGGAGAGATTATCCGGCTATTTGCCTGAGTGTATTTTTCCTGTTGCTCGTGCTCAATGCGGCCTTGCTACTACTGCTCTTCAATGCCCGTGCCATGGTGGCGCTGGTCGCTGCGGTTGGACCGCTGCGAAAACTGGCAAAGTACCTGGCTATCATGGGGCGCTATACCTTCATGGAGATGAACCGGGTACTGTTGCTGTCGCTCGTGCGCTACTTCGTGTTTCTGCTGCAGTTTGTACTGCTGCTCATTTTGTTTGAGGTGCGGCTTAGTCCGGTGGAGTACCTCAGTGGCGTATCGACTGCTTTCTTTCTGAAGTCAGTAGTGCCCTCGGTGTCATTGCTCTCGGATCTCGGCGTGCGGGAACTGTCGGCCATGTACGTGTTCGGCCTGCTGGGGCAGGAGCGGCTGCAGGTGCTGAGTGCCAGCCTGAGCCTGTGGCTGCTGAACATCGTAGTGCCGAGTGCTGTGGGTCTGTTTTTTGTGCTGCGGCTGAAGCTGGGCAGGAGAGGAGGTGCCGCCTGATGTTTGTGTTGCTGCTGCTTTCGCTGCTAGCCTATGCTTGGATCATTCTGCGCTGTCTATCTGCCTGGAAGCGTCTCCCTATACCTACTGTACCTGCCGGTTTTATACCTGCGACCCAACTCTCCGTTATTATACCTGTGCGCAATGAGGCACGGCAGATACTGAATTTACTCCGCGATTTAGAATCACAAAATTACCCGGCGGAGCTCTTTGAGGTACTAGTGGTGGACGATCACTCCGATGACGGAACTGCTCAGCTGATACAGGAATTTATACCTGCTACTAAGTTGAATTTGCGTCTGATCCGGCTTGCTGGGCACACGGAATCGACGGGCAAAAAAGCCGCTATCAAACAAGGTATAGCGCAAACCAGTAATGAGCTCCTGGTCTTTACCGATGGTGACTGCCGTGTGCAGCCGGACTGGCTTCTATGCTTCGCCTATACCTACGAAACGCAGCAGTCATTTTTCATTTCAGGACCTGTGAGCTTCCGCAATACCCATACCTTGCTGGAACGCATGCAACTGGTCGAGTTCGCATCGTTGATCGGGGTAGGGGGAGCCTCTATCGGGCTGCGACAACCCAATATGTGCAATGGGGCCAACCTGGCTTATACCCGGGAAGTGTTCGAAGAGGTAGGGGGCTTTGCGGGAAACGAAGGAATAGCCAGCGGTGATGATGAATTTTTGCTACACAAGGTAAGCCAGCTATACCCGGAGCGAATTGCTTTTTTGAAGCATCCCGGAGCCACGGTGTATACCGAGGCACGCAAGACGGTGCGTAGTTTTATAGCGCAGCGGGTGCGCTGGGCCAGCAAGTGGCGGAGCTATCAGAGCCTGAATGTGAAACTGGTGGCACTTACTGTGTTTACCGTCAATTTACTGCTGTTTCTGGCCATACCGGGCTTACTGCTCGGCTGGCTTTCGTTTTGGACTTTTCTGGCGGCCTATGCTGCTAAGTTCCTGATAGATTTCCTGTTTTTAAACCAAATACTGACTTTCATGGGGCGACAGAATTATCTGATTTTTATGCTTCCCCTGCAGCTTGTTTACATTCCTTACGTACTATATACCGCCATCAGTGGCCTCACAGGTCGCTATACATGGAAAGGCCGAATCATCCGAAATCATGACTGAAAACGAATTTGCTATCATGGACGAACTTTATTTTGTGACGTCCTACGCTGACCTCAAAAGCACCAGCACACTAACTGACGAAGAACTCTGCACTGCCCTGCGCGACCTGATTTCCAAAGGCTATATCAGAATCCTATACCCGGACCCGGACACGGAGCATGCATACGATGAGTCCACCTTTGGAAAGCACTGCCAGAAATACTTTTACCTGGCCACCAAAGCAGGATTGGTAGTGCATAACTCTATCTGATGGTGATGATTTCACCGCAAGGCCGAACAAATACCTGGACTACGTAGTTGCAAGTGTGCGCATGCGACGAATACGTATTATTTCAAAGGAATTGTAGGGTGTGGTAAATAATGCGATTGATTTTTTGTAAATTTACCCGGTATATGCCTGCGTGACAGGTGTAACTGGCGGCAGAGCCCCCGAGTGCGGGTTTCTCGCCAACCCTAAACTATGAAACCGAATGCCTGATATAGTAGCTCCGAACATACAGCAAGAGTTAAACCTCAAAAAGCTGGAATTATCGGCCTTGTTGGAAATCACGCAGGCGATTAACGACAACCTGCCCGAAGAGGCGCTCTACAAAATCTACCGCTTCACGCTGCTCGCCCAGTTGCAGATCAACCGATTGGCCCTGTTTGTGCACGACGAGAAGTGGGACTGCAAAGTAAGTTTTGGCACTGACCTGGAAGCCGCCAAGCAACACCTCCCCGAAACTATTCTCGAACTCAAGGAAATCACCCGCATGTCCAAGCTGAGCGTGGACAAGAAGTGGCGTAATTTCGAAATTGTGATCCCGATTCTGCACAATGGCAAAGTGCTCGCCTTTGTGATGATCGGCAAGATTCAGCCTTACTATACCAATATTGAGGCGCTGAACTTCGTGCAGACGGTGAGTAATATCATGCTCGTGGCCATCGAAAATCACCGCATGGCCCGTCAACGACTGGCACAGGAATCGATCCGGAAAGAGATCGAGATTGCCCGTGAAGTGCAGTCCATGCTCTTTCCAAAAAAGCTGCCCAACGACAAAGACGTGGCCATCCACGCCAGTTACATTCCGCACTCTTCCATTGGGGGCGACTACTACGACTTTATTGAGATAGACAAGGACCAGTTTCTGTTCTGCGTGGCCGATGTGTCTGGTAAGGGTGTACCAGCTTCGCTGCTGATGTCGAACTTTCAGGCAGGTCTGCGCACAATCATACGCCAGACATCGGATCTGAACACGGTCGTTTCTGAGCTTAACCACCTGATTTACCGCAATGCGATCGCTGAGAAGTTCATCACAACATTTGTCGCCATCTTCAACCGCAGTACCCGCGAACTGAGCTACGTGAACGCCGGCCACAACGCCCCGGTTCTGCTCTACGAAAACAACACCCACGACCTGCTCAATGATGGCTGCACCATGCTGGGCGTGTTTGATGTACTGCCATTTATGAACGTGGGCAAGATACATGTGCCGCACAATGCCGTGCTGCTTTGCTATACCGACGGTCTGACGGAGGTGTTTGACGAAGATGAATCGGAATTCGGTATTGAAGGTACGATCGACTTCCTACAGAAAAACCGCTTCCTAAGCTCTAAAATGCTGCACCTGCAATTGCTCAACGCCATCAACCTTTTCAACGAAGAAGCTTCTTTCAACGACGATATTACCTTGCTATCGTGTAGGTTTAAATAGATTAATTGTTGATTGTTATTTGTTAAATTGTTGATCTTCAATTAAGTTGATAATACCCTGTCCATGCACTACAAACCCGCTAAATGCTTCACTGCACGTGTCAGTATCGCACCTACAGGTACAATGTATAACATTCAGTAATCAACAACTTAACAATCAAATTGCTCCGCCTTTACAAGACACCCGCTTTGCTTCGCCGGCTTTTGCCTGGCTATACCTGGCTGCGGGAAGAGCGGGGGAAAGTGCTATACCTGACTTTCGATGACGGACCTATACCGGAGGTGACTCCCTGGGTGCTGGAGCAATTAGCGCAATACAGAGCCCAGGCTACTTTCTTTGCCGTAGGTGATAATATAGTGAAGCACCAAGATATAGCAGAGCAAATTTTAGCGGCGGGGCATCGGCTCGCGAATCATACGCACAACCACCTGCGTGGCTGGGAAACTTCGCTGGAGCGTTACCTGGAAAATGTGCAGCAGTGTCAGCAGGAACTGGAACGGCTAAACCCCATTGCAGCGCAGCCAAAGCTCTTCAGACCTCCTTACGGGCGCATTACATTGAAACAGGCAGCAGCCCTGCGACCAGCTTATGAACTAGTGATGTGGGACGTGCTCACCAACGATTACGACCGTTCGCTCAGTCCCGAAAAATGTCTGCGTGAAGCTATTCGCTGTACCCAAAGCGGCAGCATCATCGTATTCCACGACAGCCTGAAGGCCCAGCGAAACATGCAATACGCCCTGCCCCGTTTTTTAGACCATTTTACCGCACAGGGCTATACCTTCCAGACCCTATGATGGTATCCGTTGCCTATTTTATACTTTACTTCATTGTCTTTACAGCGCTTCTAATGTTGCTGCTCTTCAACCGCAGGCGCTATACCTCAGCGGTTTTAGACTTTCCGCAGGTCAGCATCCTGATCGCTGCCCGAAACGAGGAGCATAACATTCTGGCTTGTCTGCAGGCCATTGCCGCGCTCGATTACCCAGCTGATAAGATCGAAGTACTGATAGGTGATGATGGCTCCACGGATCAGACGCGGGCCCTGGTAGAAACCTATATAAAGAACAAGCCCGGCTATACCTGCCTACCGATTACAGACACAGTTGGACAGACGAGGGGCAAGGCCAATGTGCTGGCGCAGCTGGCCAGCAAAGCAAGCTCCGACATCTTCCTCTTCACCGACGCCGACATCGAAGTGCCTCCTACCTGGGTAAAGGCTATGTTGGCTGGGCTGGATGAAAAGGTGGGCGTTGTGACAGGGCTAACCACTGTAACAGGCAGTCGTCTGTTCGACAAGATGCAGCGGATGGACTGGCTGTTCTCGATCGGGCTGATGCAGGTGTTCAGTGACCTCAACATGCCGGTTACCACCATGGGCAACAACATGCTGCTCACCCGCAAGGCCTATGAATCGGTGGGAGGTTTTGAAAACATTCCGTTTTCGATCACAGAAGATATCGCCATATTTAACCAGATCCTAAAGCGTGGCTTCGGCTTCCGGAATCTGTACAACAACGACGCACTGGCCCTGTCTGCACCTGCCCCCAGTTACGGTTCACTGCTGGAGCAGCGCAAGCGCTGGATGCGCGGCTCGGTGTACATGCCCCTATATATGTTTGCGCTTTTTGTGCTGCACTCGGCCTACTATCCTGTGCTAATCCCTTTCTTTTTCAAAGCATCACCAGGGATAGCGCTCAGCATTGCGATCGTCAAACTCCTGCTTCAAAGTCTGTTCATGCACATCTGCCTCAAGCGCCTGCACCGAAGTGCCTCCTGGTGGCATTACATTGTCTTTGAGCTATACCTGCTGGTGACTACTTTTATTCTGATCCTATACTTCTTTTTGCCTACCAAAGTCAGGTGGAAAGGGAGGAAGTATTAGGAGTTTATACTTCTCCTTGCAGCCTTAGCCATTAGTTCGGACCTTTGTGCCGAGATTTTTGATCCAAAATGACACAGATGACTTTAGTTGATTCGCACGCACATATCTATTCAGAGCAATTTAAGCAGGACCGTGAGGAGGCGCTTGCCAGGGCGCTGGCCGAGGGGGTAGAGAAGATCTACATGCCCAACATTGACCATACCTCTATTGATATCATGCTGGAGACGGAGGAGAAGCACCCAAACCAGTGCATCGCTATGATGGGCCTGCACCCGACTTCAGTGGACAAGGACTTTGAGAAGGAGCTATACCTGGTGGAGGAGTGGCTTGATAAACGCAAGTTCGCAGCCGTGGGTGAATGCGGCATCGACCTGTACTGGGACAAGACTTTTCTGACGCAGCAGCAGGAGGCCCTTAGAGTGCAGGTAGAGCTGGCCAAAAAGCACCAACTGCCCATCGTGCTCCATACCCGCGACTCTTTTGATGAAACCTACGAGATCATCGCCGCTGCGCAGGATGGCACTTTAAAGGGTATATTCCACTGTTTTTCGGGCACTGTGGAGCAGGCTGAGAAGGTAAAGGAGCTCGGCTTTCTAATGGGTATAGGCGGAGTGGCCACGTTTAAGAACGGTGGCCTCGACAAGGTGCTGCCGCATGTGAGCCTGGATGACCTTGTGCTCGAAACGGACTGCCCATACCTGGCCCCCGTACCGCATCGTGGCAAGCGCAACGAGCCCGTATACCTGCCATTGGTGGCCCGCCGCGTGGCCGAACTGATGCAGAAGCCCGTAGAGGAAGTGGCCCAAACCACAACCCGCAACGCCTTCAACCTCTTCAAACTCTAAGCGATGGACGTAGTTAAAACCAATATTGACACCGCCGCACCTGCACATGCGGAGGCCTCCATTCTGATCATTTACACGGGCGGAACGGTAGGTATGGTGTATGACGAAAAGCACCACCTGGTGCCATTTAACTTTAGTCAGATACTGCAGAAGGTACCCGAGCTTAGCAACTTCAAGTACATGCTGACGGTGCTAAGCATAGAGCCGGCCATTGATTCGTCTAACGTGGCGCCAAGTGACTGGCTGATGCTGGCTAACCTGATCCGCGATAACTACGCTGACTACGATGGCTTTGTGGTGTTGCACGGCACAGATACCATGGCTTACAGCGCCTCCGCGCTTAGCTATCTGCTCGAGAACCTGGAAAAGCCCGTGATCTTTACGGGGGCGCAAGTACCAATTGGGCGAACTCGCACCGATGCCCGCGCCAACCTGATCTCAGCCCTGCAAATAGCAGCTACGAAGGTTAACGGCAAGAGCATCGTGCCGGAGGTTTGCATCTATTTCCACAACCTGCTTATCAGAGGTAACCGGGCCAAGAAGGTAGAGAGCCGACACTTTAATGCCTTTAAGTCGGAGAACTACCCGCTGCTTGCCAAAGCGGGCATTAGCATCGATTTTTATGAAAGCGCTATTCTGCCGCATCCCGAAAAACCGCTGCATGTGCACCAGCAGCTCGACGACAATGTAGCGATCCTGAAGCTCTTCCCGGGCATAACGCCTCAGGTGATGCGCAGTGTGCTCGAAGCGCCGGGACTGCGTGGTATCGTGTTGGAGACGTTCGGGGCAGGCAATGCGCCTACTGCAGGCTGGCTGCTCGAGCTGCTGGAAGATGCTATCTCTAGGGGTATCTATATTTTGAATGTGTCGCAGTGCGACGAGGGTAGGGTAGACCAGGGCCGTTACGAAACCAGTAAATTCCTGCTCAACATGGGGGTGATCGGCGGCGATGACATCACGACAGAAGCGGCTATCACAAAATTGATGTTCGTGCTGGCTCTCGACCTGCCGGCAACACAAACCCGTGAAATGCTTGCCAGTAACCTTCGTGGTGAGATCAGTATTTAACCTGGTGCAATATATTTATAAGGTATAGCCGAGCAAAAATTTGCGATAGTGTAAGTTATTGGCGTATATTTGCACCCATAATAGAGAGCTGTCCGAGTGGTCGAAGGAGCACGCCTGGAAAGTGTGTATACCCCAAAAGGGTATCAAGGGTTCGAATCCCTTGCTCTCTGCTGCATAATCCGAAATAGCCTGTAAGTGAATAACTTACAGGCTATTTTGTTTGGTGTTTACTTCAGTAATTCCACGACTTGTAACTACCTTCCTGGACCTTGTTTTGCTCCATGTAGGGTTGCCGGTTCACAATCAGCACCTTCTCGTCCCCGAGCAGAAAGTGACCGTAGTTGTAGCAGAAGTAATACGTGCTACCCTGGCGGGCGCGATAGAGATGGGTGAAGTGGCGGAAGTCGAAGCCGGCCAGTTGGAGCAATTTGCGGCGCAGCGTGGTCTTTCCCTCGGGGCTGAAATGCTGCAGCACAAAGCGGTTGTGCCGCAGCTTGATGTTGATGCTGAGATTTACCAATTATTTACGGGAGCTGTGTAGAATTCCCCTCTTGAGAGAGGCTAGGTGTGTGTGTCTTTCTGATTAAGTACCCACTGCTCCAGCATCTAACAAGCAGCAGGAATTGGAATCCATAAAACGATTTGAAAAAACGCAGCCTAACCCAGCATTGCCGTAACCCCTCGCTAAGCTGCGGGCTTCGGCTGCACAACCCCTTCCGATCATAATGGACCAGCACTTCAAATCTTTATACAACTAGCAAATAACCAAAAATAGCAATAAACTGCAGTTTCGGAATTTAGAGCAGTATATTTTATGCTGGCCAGATTGCTTGAAATATATCAGAGTTATCTATACAACGTCGAAGCCTCAGCCACTTTCGTCGAATAAAATCGGTGAAAATGTGGGTGTATAGTTACTTGGTCTGTGAATAAAATAAAAGCTCATGGAACAGACCTCTTCCCCCAAACAACTCATTACCCTACTCACCTGCATCTGCCTGTCACTTGTATCTGCTATACCTGTATTGGCACAGGGCAAGGTGAGCGGCATAGTGAAAGAAGACGCATCGAATGCAGCATCCTTTGCTACAGTAACACTTTTGGCAGCAACAGACAGCAGCTTGGTAAAAGGCAAAGTGACTGACGAGAACGGACAATTTGTATTCGAAAACTTACCTTACGGACAATATCTGGTAGTAGTAAGGTATGTGGGGTTTCAGCCCACGTTTTCTGAAACGATTCGCATACAGGCTGACCAGGCTGTGCAAGATATTGGCATTTTGCAACTGCTACGAAACACCAACCAGCTAGGCGAAGTGCTGGTACAGGCGCAACGGCAGGTCGTGGAGCGCAGCCCCGACCGCTATACTTTGAACGTAGAGGCCAGCACTTTTCAAACCGATAATTTGCTGGATATTTTTCGGGCGATGCCCTTTGTGCAGGTGCAGGGCGAGAGTGTGACGGTGAACGGGAAAGGCGGTATCCTGATTCTGTTGGACAAGGTGCAGATGCCTGGCGCCACCATGCAATCCATCATGGCCACTATGACAGGCGATGAAATTGAGAAGATTGAGTTTATCACCAACCCCTCTTCCCGCTATCCCGCCAACATCAGCACCGTCATCAGCATTACCACCAAAAAAGCACGAACGCTTGGTCTGACAGGATCCGCTCGCAGCACCGTATCCCAAGGTATACGGGGTAGGGGGTTGTTAGGTACGTCCCTTACCTATCGCCAGCAAAAATGGGTGAGTAACCTCAATCTCAACTACGACAGGTCGTTAACGCACTCTACGCACGATGGCTACAGAGCGGCTCTCACAGGAAACAGCCCTGTACTGCACGAGCACTACTTTTTTCGATATAACAATTCCACACCATCTGTTAGAGGTATGGCAGAGTACCAACTGTCGAATAGGCATGCATTAGGTGTACAGGCAAGCTATGTGCATAAGGTAGTCGACAAAAGTTCTACGGTCAGCAAGCAGGTTGATTTTGCGAAGCAGCTCAAAGGTATACCTGACTCTACACTGTTAGCAGACGGGCGGGAATACTCCACCAGGCAGGTACAGACCTACAGCATGTACTACACAGGCAAACTCGATAGCCTGGGCAAATCTGTTGATTTGATTTTTACTTATACTCCAATCCAGCATAACATGACGACCGAGATTCTCTCACAAAACATGTATAATCCGGATGGGCGTCTTTTAGAAAGTTTGAGAAGCGTACGGAATGACAATCCGAGCAACGCTAACATTATGGTCGGGCAGATGGATTGGGAGCTCCCTTTCCGGAACAACTTGAACATATCGGTAGGCTCCAAAATGACACTTTCGAGCAACCGCACGCAGCCAACGCAAGAATATCTGCAGGACGGGCGATTTGTCCGGGATGAAGCCTTTAGTTTTGAGAATGTATTCTCGGAGAATATTCTGGCAGGCTATACCAGCCTGGACAAGCAGCTAGGCAAAACCACCCTGCGGGCAGGTATACGGGCAGAACATGCTACCATGTTAGTGGAGGACGAAGTAACGAAGCGCAGACCGGTTGCTCGCACCTTTACCGATTTGTTCCCGAGCCTGATGTTGAGCCGTCCCATGACCGACAACCTGAACATGACCTTTAACTATCGCAAATCGGTACAGCGGCCAGGTTTCAGCGTGCTTACGCCTTACCGCATTTATATGGATGAATTTACTATAGAAGAGGGCAATCCAGCCTTGCTGCCCAAGTACACACATGCTATTTCGGTAAATGGCATTTATAAAAACAACCTGTTTGTGGAGCTCGAGTACAGGCACGAGCAGAACGTGTTTACGAATCTACCGGTGAACATTGACGGCGTGGCTTACTGGAAGAATAGAAACTTTGACATGACATCAGTAGGGGTGAACGCCAACTACAGTTACCAGATGACCAACTGGTGGTCTGGCAGTGTCTTCGGTATGGGCGCTTATATGGCATCTGCTATGGATCAGGAGAATTTCCGGGACGTGACTATACCCAGCACCATTTACCATAGCGTGGGCTGGCAAAACAGTTTTTCCTTGCCACGCGACTTGAAACTGGAGACAGGATTTAACTACACGGGTCCGTTTAACTATGGTTTGGCTGAAGTGGTACGCAGCCACTATACCCGCGTAGCGCTGAAAGGGAGCATGCTAAACAAACAACTGCAATACACAGTGGCGGTTCTCGACCTATTCAGGGGTAACGTGGAGGGGGGAGTGGTGAGGAGCTCGAACGTGCTAACCCAAGTGGTGAGCTATAGAGACGCCAGAAGGGTGCAACTGGGGGTGATATACAAGTTCGGCAAGCAAACCGTGAAGTCGGCAGTCAGCAAAAAGCTGGGGAACGAAGACGTAGTGAATAGAGCCAATTAAACTGGCTATACTGTATTCGGAGCGAGACAATTTTACCAAAAAGATAGTTTTTTTATTATATTGTTCGACCTAAACTGCGCCGCACCTCAGGAATAACAATATTTCATTTCCTCTCTAGTATGAGAACACTTACCTTTAATAAGCAAGCGTCCCTTTACCCTAACCAGTCAACGCGCCTGCTTTGGCACCTCGTTTTCTGGGGCTTTATGTCCTGCCTTAGTGTAGTGAACACTGCGTATATGTTCAATACAAGCCTGCTGAATCTATCCACGCTTAGTTATGCCTTTCTTACAATAGTGGTTATTTATTTTAACCATACTATGTTGTCTTACTATGGCTTGGGGTTCATTCAAAACAAGCATTGGGTTAAACTTTTGGCGCTGTTATTACTCCTATATCTTGTTTGCACCATTTTAATACAGTCCCTCAGCCCGTTATCGGCCTTGTTCCCTGATAATCAACGCATGCGTATCTATAGCGAGCGAATCTATATTAATAGCATTGCCGATATTTTCTCATTGAACACGTTTATCTGGATTTTCTCCATACCTATGTTTGGGACGCTGTTTGCGTTTGCAGCCAAAACCTTAAAAAACAGCTACGAAGCCAACAAACGAAATGCAATGTTGCAAAAAGAGAAAACTGAAATGGAGCTGAACTTCCTGCGGGCGCAGATCCACCCGCACTTCCTGTTTAACACGCTCAACAATATTTACGGCATGGTGATGGAAAACGAGCGGGCAGGGCAGGTGGTGCTGAAGCTGTCGGACTTGCTGCGCTTTTCGCTCTACGAGAGCAGTGGTAAGCGTATACCCATCGGGCGGGAAGTGGAATTTCTGGCAGACTATATCAACCTGGAGCAGATACGCCACCACAACACCCGTGTGGCTATCAGCTATGATTTTGATCACATCAAAAACAAGGAGACTCCTATCGTGCCGCTCTTGCTCATCAGCTTCGTAGAGAATGCCTTTAAGCACGGCGTTAACGCCACCATCGGCAAGGCCTGGGTGCGCATTAGTTTGAAGCAGGAGGGCGATACGATTTTGTTTCATGTAGAAAACAGCAAGCCCGACACCAAAAAAGAGCGCCCTGCCACCACAGGTATAGGTATAGAGAACGCAAAACGTCGCCTCGCTTTGCTTTATCCCGACAAACACCATTTGAACATCACCGAAACAGCTGATTCCTATAAAGTCAGCCTAACGCTCCACACAAATGATTAAGCCGCTACGCTGTGTTATCATAGACGATGAGCCCATCGCCCAGGAGATTATTGCCAAGTATGTGGCTCGTGTGCCTTTCTTGGAATTAGCAGCCGTGTGCGATAATGCCATTGAGGCCCTTGTCACTATTCGCGAAGAGCAGCCTGACCTGATATTTCTGGACATCAACATGCCCGAAATGACAGGGCTGGAAATGCTGAAACTCACGCAGGCACACCAGCTGCAGGCAATCCTGACCACCGCCTATCCTGATTATGCTCTGGATGGGTATGAACTGGCAGTGGCTGACTACCTGCTCAAACCTATTTCCTTTGAACGGTTTTTGAAAGCCGTAAACAAGGTAGATGAGCAGGTACGGTTACAGCGTGCTGTCAACCAGCCTGCTGATAAAGTAACCTCCAAAAACGACACCAATCAGCACAACATCTGGGTAAGACAGGATAAAAAGCTTATACAGATTAATACAGACGATTTGATTCTGGTAAAAGGTATGAAGGACTACATTCAACTATACCTGTCCGACCAGAAAATCCTGACGCACATGACGATGGCAAAGATAGAGGAGAAGCTGCCCGCTGCGCAGTTTCTTCGGGTAAGCCGTTCCTACATCGTGCGCAAGTCGGCCATTAGGGCGATAAACGGTAATATGATTGAAACAGAATTGCAAGAGGAAATTTTGATTGGAAGCACATACCGGGAACATATTAAGCGAGAGATTGCCGAGTGGTTGTGATAATGATGATCAGTCTGTAAAGATCGCCGCTAAGGTTTAGAAAGTCCGTTCTGATTGAATAGGTGTTATTCTCATTAATATAACAGCTAATAATGAAAGTCAGATCTTGCTTGATAAAGATACATATTAGCTATTCATACTTTCAGGGCAGTGGCGCCACCTTATAGCCTGAAATGTAGGTCTTCTTCAATCATGATGATACTTCTCCCCCCTCAGAATCGTAAAACCCCGGTATAGTTGCTCTACAAAAAACAAGCGGACCATTTGGTGGGAGAAAGTCATTTTTGAAAGAGAGATCTTGTCGTTTGCCCGTTCGTAAATAGCAGGAGAGAAGCCGTAGGCGCCCCCGATGATGAAAACCAGGTTAGTAGTGACGGAGTTAAGCTTCTTTTGCAGGAAATGTGCGTACTCGGTAGAGGTAAAGGTTTTGCCTTTTTCGTCGAGCAGCACCACGTGGTCGCCGTCCTGTAGCTTTTGGAGAAGCAGTTTGCCTTCGGCCTCTTTCAGGTTATCCGCGGTGAACTTTCCTCCCTGTTTTATGTCAGGTATAATGATGAACTCGAGCGGATGGTAATGCTTCAGCCGCTTCATATACTTCTGTATGCCCTCTTCCAGAAATGCCTCGTCTGTTTTACCGATCGCGATGAGCTTGATTTTCATGTAGTACTTTTTCTGCCAATTTCGCTTAAAATGCCGTGTTTCGCAAATTTGCACGGAACCAGGGAGGTATAGGTCAGTACCTGGTAAGCAGCTTTACTGATTTTTGGGAAGGTCACGCTCGAGGTAGTCTTTTATGTAAAGCTCCCGCACAAACACCTGCAGCACAGCCACCAACGGGGCAGCCAGTATCACGCCAAGCGGACCGACCAGTATACCGAAAAGTACCAGCGAGAGAAGGGTGATCACAGGTGAAATGTGCACGGTTTTTTCAAATATGAGGGGCGCTAGCAGATAGCTTTCAATAGACTGAATGATGAAGTAAAGGATGGCTACATACAGCGCCGCCATGGGGCCGTCCAGAAAGGCGATCAGGATGGCTGGAACAGAAGCAAGAATGGGACCGACAGTAGGAATGAAATCCAGGAAGAAGGCGATCACGGCCAGCGCCAGCGCCATGGGTATGCCGAGCAACATCAACCCGACCGCCGTGAGTATGCCCACGAACACCATCGTGACAAGCTTCCCGAATAGCCACCACTTGAGTGTTTCATAGCTTTTGTCCAGTACTTCCCACAGCCGTGTGCGGTGCCGTACTGGTACCAGACTAACAATGCCCTTCTGGTACTGTGCCGGGCTCGATGCGAAGAAGATGCCGATCACAATCACGATAAACAGATCAGTAATAATGCTGATGGTGGAGGTAAAAAAAGTCTGAGCCTTGTTCACGATCTCCTGTGTTTCAGGCATCATACTCTCCTGACTGCTCTCGAGCTCGTCGAGCGCCTTTGCGCCCCAGCTTGTTCGGCCCAACTGGTCCTTTAGTCGTTCGATGGAAGAGGGTAAGGTCTCACGTAAATCTTCTATCTGCGCTTGCACGGTAGGGGCTATGAGCCAACCCGCAAGAAAAATCAGCCCGAAAAACAACAGCGAGGAAAGCGCCAAAGCCAGCCCTTTGCCCACACCTGTTTTATCATGCAGCCAGTTAGTCATGGCACGTAGCAGCACGGCAAACAGGATGCTGGCGAACACCAGGAAGAAAAAATGCACAGCATATAAAACCAAAGCCAGGGCGCCACTTAACAACAATACCACCGAGGTGGTAATGACAACTTTGCGGGTAAATGAGATTTCTTGCTTCATGCACGTGTAACTATGTGGTAGCGATCGTTTCAGGTTTTATTACTTGAAAGTTTATACTCGTTGCGTACCGTAAAGGATATTGCATGCACCTTTTGCCATTAATGATAGCTACTTGATAGGAGTGATGGAATTTTAGCAGGCGTGATTGTTTAGCTTAATTCTAAATTACTGTATAACAAGGGTTGTATGCAACCTGTTGTGGGTGATAACAGGTAAATATGGATTAGAAGAATAATGTAGGACTTAAAACTTTTTAGATATGGAAGCAACATGCAATAACTGCAATCACTGGGAGCAGGACCCAAACAAAGTACAACTTCAAAGCAATGAATTTGGCTTGTGCGATGAGTTAACCGGGCAGCATGCCCTGGAGCCGGCCTATGTATTGCCGCTGGTACATGAAGGACCGGAAGACAAGAAGCCCAGGAAATTTGAGATGATTACAGGCGCACAGTTCGGCTGCAATCATTTCAGTGAGCGCAAAGGATGGGTATAAGCCCTATAAGATAGGCTACAAAACAAATGCCCTGCAGGGGACTGCAGGGCAAATGCCTAATCTAAACACAAACAACCAACACTAATATTATCTATTCAATCTATTTCTATTCTATCTATTCTATCTATTCTATTCTCAAGGTGTAGCGGCCTTGTATTAGTAGCGCAGGTAAGGCATGTTGTTCACCCCGGAGAGCGAGTCCAGTATACCTACGAAATAATCGCCTATAAACAGACCAGTTCCTTTCTTAACCGCGTCTGAGCCTAATGACGAATTTATCACCTCCCCATCAATAGTGGAGTATTCCTGCGAATCCTCAATCTGGGAATTACTTTTTGTAGTTTTTAAGTTGTTGTGGCAGCCAATGCTCTGCTTTGACATACCGACTGTGCTTTCATAGATCTTCATGTGATTGGGTAGTTTGGTTTTGTATGATACAATAATACAGTAACGCACTCTCCTAACACAGGAAACATATTTTCGCAAGGTAACTTGTGTTATTTTTAATATAATTATAAATAAGTTGATGTGGTGTGCTTTTATGCCTTCTTTTTTGGGTAAT
Organism: Pontibacter lucknowensis; assembly: GCF_900156415.1. Classification (GTDB taxonomy): domain Bacteria; phylum Bacteroidota; class Bacteroidia; order Cytophagales; family Hymenobacteraceae; genus Pontibacter; species Pontibacter lucknowensis. The sequence goes on from NZ_FTNM01000002.1 coordinate 240,541, forward strand.
ACCAAGCCGTATGTGAGAGGGTGTATGGCGAAAAGTAACAATAGAGTATTTACTTTTTATGCTGTAAGAAACGCAGCAAGTAATAGCTGAAAGTCTGTAGAGCGAGAACTGTGAGCGATAGCATGGCACCAGGTATAGCAACGAGCCACCAGGCAGACGTGTTTGTGCGAATACCAGCTATCATCCTGCCCCAACTTACCAGGTCTGTGCTTACACCGATGTTCAGAAATGACAGCGTAGACTCCAGCATGAGCAAACCGGCTAAGCCAAATGAAAATGCGACCAGCACCGGCCCCAAGAGGAGTGGAAGTGCTTGGCGCACCAGAAGACGTTTTTGTGTGAATCCAAGACTCGTGGCGGCCTCAAAAAAGGGCAGTTCTCTGATACGGAGCATCTCTGCTCTTGTCAACCGGGCCGTTCCTGTCCAGAAAGTAAGTACGAGCAAAACTGATAGAGCTGGCAGGGTAGGTGGTACAATAGCCGCTAGTACCAGTATCAAAATTAATCGGGGGATGCTCGTCTGCACCTCAATTATCCGTAGCAAGAGCTCATCAGTTGGAAAATGAATCGTCCTGCTGAGAAAAGGGATTCGACTGAAAAGCGGTGCAAGAACAATGACAAACACAAAAGTCAAACCGATGGCAACAGTGCCTGTGAGTAAGAAATCAGAGTAGGTGGCTCCCTGGCTATACAACATAATAGGGAGGTAGATACCATAATAGGTAAAAGGCAACAGGGCGAAGAGCAGAGCTGTCAGCAAGGACCGGCTCAGCCGCAGACGGCGATTTCCAAAAAGGCCCGCTATTGCTCCAAGTGTTAAGCCGATCAGGCTGGCCATCACCATAACAGGCAGACTGATGGCAAATGCCGTACGGACACCATACAACACATTAGCTAATACATCACGGCCGAGGCTATCCGTTCCGAGCCAGTGCCTGGGTTTGTACGTTTCGTTTCCCCAAGCCAGTGGCGCCTGGTAGATCTGCTCCAGGTCCAGTTCGTTTGGCCCGTAAGCAAGTGGCAACCAGGGAAGAGCCAGTGCGACAACAGCCAGCAAAATCAGGTATAGCAAGGATAGCCTGAAAGCCGGTGCCAGCTGCCATACCTCACGCGCTATGTGCCATAGCTTTTTCATGATGCATGAGCACGTATACGCGGGTCAGCCAGGGCATAAAGCAGGTCAGACATAAGGTGCGATATCAACCTGAACACAGCTGCGATGACAACGATGCCTACTATAACCGGATAGTCACGAGCCAGTACAGTTTCAACGAGCAACCGGCCAACACCAGGTATAGCAAAAATGGTTTCGACAATAACGGCGCCCGCCACCAGGGCAGGCAGGTAATCAGACAAAAGCGTGATGACAGGCAGTAGGGCATTGCGCAGCATGTGCCTGCGAATGACGCGATGCTCAGAAAGGCCTTTTGCACGTGCCGTGCGGATATAGTCCTGCCCCGCGACTCCTGCCATCGCCTGGTAAAACTGATTGGTGAGGTAAGGTAGGTTGGCCAGCACCAGGCAAAGCATCGGGAGTGCCATGAACTGCAGCCATTGGCCCATTTGCTGTAGCCAATTCTGGTCGGAAACACTGTAGTAGCCCATACCATATACCGGAAAAAGCTGTAAAAATGCAGGACTCGCCAGCAGCACCAGCAGGAGCATGGCCAGGACGAAGAGGGGCACGCTATCCAGCAGGAAAAGGGAGGGAAGCAGTGTGCTGCGCCAGATGCGCCCGGAGCGGCGTATCATCAGGATGGCCATTTCAAGGGCCAGCAATGCCGCCACGACGATACTGGCCAATAACAGCCACCAGGTGTTACCGACCGCTTCGCCCAGCACTGTGGTCACGGGCCTGCCGTCCCGCAGTGAAGTTCCCAGGCTTCCTTTTAACAAACCGGCTATCCAGCGGTGGTACTGATTTTGTGAACCATGCCATTGTAGGGATGGGAGTAAATAGGTGTAGCTGGAGGAATCAGTCAGTAAGTTGTCACCCTTAACTATCAGCTCAGAAGTAATAGCTGACCTGGCAGGTAATTGCTGTGCTATACCTGACAGGGCTTGCCGGAGTTCGGCGTGCTCCTGGTGACTATAGATTGAGAAGAGATGCTGTTGTACCTGCAGGCGCTCTGTTTCAGAGAGGACTTTTTCAAACTCTTTCAGGCTTCTGAAAAAGTGGGTGGCAGCCATAGGGTTGCCATACTGCCAGGAAAGCTTTTTCAAGAAGGTGCGATCACGCTCCGGGAAAATACGGTGCAGTGTATCAGGTAAGGCGGCGGAGGTGATACTAAAATAAAACAGCGGCAGGTCCTGCCCGGTGGCCTCTAAAAACTGGCGGTAGTTATGCTCGCGCGATGCAGCATCGCTTCGGCTGTAATAGCCCGCTTCCTGCTGCCCCAGGCTGGAGCTTCCAAAAGCGCCTGGCATCAGTTTGCTCAGCAAAAAAATTACAGATGCTATAAACCAGAGCGTAGGTATAGCCAGAAGAAGCCGCCTGAATACAAAAGTGGCCATAGCATCATCAAGGCTTAAGCATAAATGAACTCAGGTCATAATAAGGGCGTACACCCGACACCCTGGTATTGGTGAACCTGCTGTGTATAGCTATTTTTTCTTTTCGGAAATAAAGCGGCACAAAAGCAGCTTCTTCCTGTATGATCTCCTGTAACCTGTGCAGTTGCCGGGCTTTGTCAGTCTCGCTTTCAGTTTCATTGATCTGGTTCAGCAGCTGATCGCTCTCAGGCGTGCCAAAGCCGGTGGTGTTGAACCCGCCCGGGCCGGCAAAGCTTGTGTGGAAAAGGGGCTTGAAATTGAATACGAAAGGATTGCCTGAAATCCCTCTGAAATGCATGTCATAGTCCAGTTGCTCTATCTTCTGGTTGTAAACATTTCCCTCCAGTGGCTGCAAACTGACAGGTATACCTGCTTTGGCTGCGTGTTGCTGAAAGACAAGTGCCATTTGCTCGTACATGGTGTTGCCGGCTCTGTAGAGCAGCTCAATACGCAAATCTTCCCGCTGGCCATTCAGATTTCTGTACCAGCCATTTTGCTCCTGAATCCAGCCAGCAGCTTTTAGTAGCGTAACTGCCTGCTCAGGGCTGTACGGGCGTGGCTGTAGCTGTGGATGGTAAAAGTCTTTGCGGTCAGGAGGTATAGGACCTACTGTCGGCGTAGCGTAGGACTGCTGGCTAACCCGAATCATGCCGTTCACATCCATCAGGTGTGCAATGGCCTGCCGGGTTCGTTTGTCGCGGAACCTGGCCTTGCGCGTGTTAATCGCAGCATAGATCAGGTCATAGCCTTGCGGGGTATGCAGCTCATAGTTTTTCAGGAAGTTGCCATCCTGCTGTAGCTGTTCAAATTCATTGACAGGGATATTGTCCAGCACATCGAGTTGCGCATTTTTGAGCGCCAGCAGGGCCGTGGTATTGTCAGGTATAATCTGAAAATTAATCTGCTCAGGATTGGCGTTGAGGTAACTGGCGGCATGGCCTGTGTTCTTTCCCCACCAATTGTCTTTGCGTTTCAGCACAACGTGCTGCCCTGTAGCCCACTCAGCAAGTCTATAGCCGGCACTTCCCTGTAATATGTCTTTACTATCTGGTGAGCCCAGCTTGTTGCATCGCGCCGCCACAGCCCGTGTATGAGCTGTGTTATACTGGGTGCTGTCAGCCTGTGACAATGCAGTGAAAGGTATAGCTGAAAGACTGCCCTGGGGATCAAGTAGATAAGCTGGCAAAATGAAGAAGTCACCGGTCAGGAGTTGCATTTCAGGTGTAAAACCCTGGCAGACCAGTGTGAATTTTTTGGGATCGGAAGCGTCTAATTGGATGTCTTGTATAAACTCAACCTGTGAGCGAATACTCTCATTCCGTATAAAAGGAGCTTTCAGCACCTTCAGGGTGAAGGCCACATCCTGCGCTGTAACGGGGCTTCCGTCAGACCATTCGGCCTCGGGACGCAGCTGGTAATGGAAAAAAGTAAGCGAGTCTTTGCGCTCCACTTCCGGAAAAGCGGAGGCAAGACCCGGCTTCAGTGTGTTGTCTTCAAGATCTACAGTCAGCAGGCTTTGGTAAAGCAGATTGATTATCTGCAAGGCCTCCTGTGAGTTGTAGTTAATAGGGGTTATGTTTCCTGGATCTATAGCCAGGCGCAGACGCACTTCATCAGGCTGCCGTGCTGGCTGACCGCAAAAATTTAGTAGTAATAATAAGCTTAGTAGGAATGCTTGAGTTTTCCTCATTTTATCTTGACTCCCTTTAGCTAAAACCGGGTAGAGGCAAGATAGGGAAAATACAGCAATTCCCAAGTGCTGCAGTATTTACTATTTCTCAATATTAGTCCAAGTTCCTGAGCCGCCCATTGCCTTCATGGCGTCGTCAGTTTTATTTGTATTAGTTGTTGTAGTTGTGTTTGTAGTAGTTGTTGTTTCCTTAGTAGTTTCAGTAGGAGTGCCCAACAACAGGTTCAGAATGATAGTGATGATGATAGTTGCCATGATTTTAAGGGTTAAATCGGTTTATAGTGTAACAAAGAACAACACTGATGAAGACATAATAAAAGAAAGTTTTTAGACAAAGGTAACTATCAATATAATTATTTTTATTGTAACGTATTTAATAAAATATGTGATTTAGTTAGTCTGGAGACAAATATTTTGAAATTTACTGTTCAATAAAGTTTTAAAAGTAACATGCGTGTCTTATTTTTAAGCAGAATTAGATCAAAAATATTGAAAACTGACGCCACCTACAGGCTTAAAGAGCAAATAGGTTTCTAATATATATAAGTTTTACAAGACCTTATGCATGAAAGAAATTAAAAAACTGATTGATATTGTTCTTTCCTGCAGTCAGGCAGAGACTGCGTTGCTTGATGTACCTAAGCAAAGTGTTAAAGAGAAAAAATTTATCCAAGGGATTGAACTTGGATATTATATATCAGACGAGGACGCTGCAAAAGACCTTTACAATGCGAGCCCAAATGATGTAAGGTATAAGATGCTGAAGCATAGGGTTAAAAAGAAGCTCTTTAATGAATTGAATTATGTAAATGCTGAAAAGGTCACTGCGAACTTTGTAAGACAGAAGGAAATCCAATGTAACAGTCTTATATATCAAGCTAACATAGTGCGTGCTCGCTATGAGTTTGATTTGGTAATCAGTTTAGCTAATAAGGCACTGGCATTAGCCCAGGAGTTTGATTTTATTGATTTGAAAGTATCTGCTCTGGAATTACTTACCTTAAGTTATGCTGAACAGGGGTTGATCAAGAAGTTTACAGCAGCTCAGGAAGATCTAAAACTTACAATGCAGCGTTTTGTAAATGAGCGGGAAGCAGTTTCAATGTTTCAGAATATAAACATGCAGCTCCGCAAATCAACCAAGACCAGGAAGGAGTTTTTGCCTCAACTGCCACTCTTAATAATTCAATTGGAAAAGCTTTGGCAAGAATCAGGTACGTTCAGCGCTTATTATGCTTTTTACAGAACCTCTATCTGGTATCACGAACTGGAGGGTAATTTCAAGGATATTATTACAATTACAGTCGACGCACTGAGATTGGTTGAGCAGAATAAGATTAACGCGCATCGCTTTGATCTGACTTATAACAACTTTATCATGGTGTATGCTCACCTGAGAGCAAAGCAGTTGAGTGATGGGCTGATGTATGCGCAGGAAAACCTCGGGCTTTATCAGCCGTCTACCCGAAATTGGTTTGCCTATATGGAAAACTATTTCCTGTTAGCCGTGCACGCTCGAAGGTATGATCTGGCGGATATACTGCTGCAGCAAGTAATCGAAAACAGTGCTTTGCAAACCATTCCTACCATTGCCAAAGAACGCTGGATGCTGTACCGGTCGTACTTCAGGCTGATTTATCCGCAGGCAGCTGTTCCGGAAGGAGAGGCTAATAATCCATACCTGCTTTCGCTGCCTGAGTACAGCAAAGATAAGCTGGGCTTCAATGTGGCCATTCTTACGTTGCAGTTCATATACCTGCTGGAAAGAGGCGAGACTGAGGCGCTGCTTTACCGCATCGAGAGTATTAAGAAATATGTTTCCACGCACCTGAAAGATGCCTTTAGCTTACGCAGCAAGCTTTTCTTAAAGCTGCTGGTACTCACCGTGACAGAAGACTACGATGCAGTGGCTTGCCGTACAAAAGGAGAGGCGCTTTACAAGAGACTGATGGAAACACCGGCTCCTGGGGATGCCTATGCAGAAATTGAGATTGTGCCCTACGAACATTTGTGGGATCTGATTCTGCAGATTCTGGCAAAAGCTGAAGTGAATTTGAAGGTACGCTCACGCTGAATAAATATTTTGTTATATTTCAGCTATGCAAAAAAACAACCCTACCATCACCAGGGCCTGGTGCGTTTATGATTGGGCTAACTCGGTCTATTCGCTCGTTATCATTTCCACGATCTTCCCGATCTACTATAGCGCGGTATCCGAGCACCCCGAAACGGCCTCTACCATCGTAAGCTTCTTTGGGTTGGAGCTTCAGAGTTCGGTGCTGTTTTCCTATGCAGTGTCGGGCTCTTTCCTGCTGATCGTGCTCATGAATCCCTTCCTGACAGCTATTGCGGATTACAGTGGACGTAAGAAGCTGTTTATGCAGCTGTTCTGTTACATGGGGTCCATTTCATGCGCCGGGCTCTTCTTTTTTACAAGAGAGACTTTTTCAATATCGGTTGTGCTGTTCATGCTGGCGTCCATAGGCTTTACCGGAAGTATCGTATTCTACAACTCATATCTGCCTGAGATCGCCACCGAAGATCAGTATGACCGCTTGAGCGCCCGTGGTTTTGCCATGGGGTATATAGGCAGCGTACTCCTGCTGCTCTTTAATCTCGCCATGATCCTGCAACCAGGTTGGTTTGGGATTGCCGCTGAAAACACAAGTTTACCGCCGCGCATAGCATTTCTGACGACAGGCATCTGGTGGTTCGGCTTTGCCCAGTATACTTTCTACCACCTGCCTGCCAACGTGTACAGACGCAATCCACAAGGCAGCTGGATCCTGAATGGTGTGAAGGAATTGCAGAAAGTTCTAAATCAGGTGAAGGAGCTGCACCTGCTCAAACGTTACCTCCTGGCTTATTTTTTCTTCAATATGGGTGTGCAAACAGTGATGTATGTGGCCACGTTGTTTGGCATAGAAGAATTGCAACTGCCAAGCGATAACCTTATCATCACCATTCTGATCATTCAACTGGTGGCCATTGCGGGTGCCTACGGTTTTGCGGCACTCTCAGCCAGGTATGGCAACATCAGAGCCCTGATCATCGCTGTCATTATCTGGATTGGAATATGCATAGCGGCCTATTTTATTACCACCGCATATGAATTTTATGCCCTGGCAGCCGTAGTTGGCTCCGTGATGGGAGGTATTCAGTCACTCTCCCGATCGACCTATTCCAAACTGATTCCGGCCACCACACAGGATCATGCTTCCTATTTCAGTTTCTATGATGTGACCGAGAAAGTTTCGATCATGCTCGGCACCCTGGCTTACGGAGCTGTTGCGCAGGTAACCGGTTCGATGCGCTACAGCATCCTGGCCCTGATCATTTTCTTTGTGCTAGGCCTGATCTTCCTTTCGCTCATCAAAGGTAAAAAGTCCCTGGAGCCCCAGGGGGAGGCAGAGGCAGTAGCTGGCCAGGTATAGAGGAGTATAAAACGAAAACGGCAGCTCAATCAGGCTGCCGTTTTCGTTTATTTTATTGTCTGAATCAGGATTTACAGGATTTTAAAATTTACAGGATTAACCTTGTAAACAATCATAATTAAGAATCCTGTCAATCCTTTAATCCTGAAAATCCTGATTCAGATAAGCTAGTTGTACATGATTCGGACAGGTAGCGACCTGTTCCTACAGAGCCCGTTTATCAATCAACAATTCTACTTCTTGTATACCTGCACCCCATTCACGTAGGTGCGGAGTACTTGCAGGCCGCGCATCTGGTCGTTGGCAACTTTCATCAGGTCGCGGTCTACGAGGATGAAGTCAGCGAACTTGCCAGGCTCAATGCTGCCTTTTTCTTTTTCTTCGAAAGCAGCTTTCGCGGCCCAGATCGTCATACCACGCAAAGCTTCCTCACGGCTCAGGGCGTTTTCCATCTGGAAGCCGCCTTCCGGCCAGTTCTCGCCATCCTGACGGGCCACTGCTGCATGGAAACCATATACCGGATTGATGTCTTCTACCGGGAAGTCGCTGCCGAGCGGCATATAGCCATTCTGGTCTAGCAGTTGTTTGAAAGGGTAGGCATGTGCGATGCGCTCCTTGCCCAAACGATCACCGGCCCAGTACATGTCCGATGTGGCATGCGTAGGCTGCACCGATGGTAGCACGCTATACTTGCCAAACTTGTCCATGTCCGCCGGGTTGATGATCTGGGAGTGCTCTATGCGCCAACGTTTGTCGTTTTTACCACCTAACACTTCGCCGTAGATATCGAGCAGCAGGCGGTTGGCAGAGTCGCCAATAGCGTGGGTGTTCATCTGGAAACCATGCTGATTCAGTTGCTTGGCAATGTCGCGGAACTCCTGTTCAGAGGCCAGCAAAAAGCCGTAGTGACCATGCTTATCGCTGTAGGGCTTGAGGAGGTTGGCACCACGGGAACCCAGTGCACCATCAGAGTATACCTTGAAAGAGCGCACGTTCAGACGATCCGTCTCGTAAGGTCCGTTCGCAAAGTAATGATCCTGGTTTACCTTGCCCGGGTTCATCATGGCGTACACACGCATCTGCAGCTCTCCGCTCTTGTGCATGGCGTCCATCAGGTCCACAGTGGATTTATCCAGTCCGGCATCGGCTACGGAGGTAAGGCCCACTGCAAAGCAATTCTTTTCAGCATTCTGCAGCGCCTGACGCTGCTCCTGCTCGTCGGCTTCAGGTATAACAGCCGTCACCTTGTCAATCGCATTGTCGATCAGGATACCGGTCATCTTGCCGCCTTCTACTTCCACCAGGCCACCCACCATTTTAGTTTGTGGGGTGATGCCTGCCAAATCCAGGGCTTTCTGATTTACCAGCGCAGCATGGCCGTCAATGCGGGTAAGGATGATCGGTGTGTCAGGGAAGAGCTGGTCCAGCGTGTCCTTTGTCGGGAATTCCTTCACCGCCCAGTCGTTCTGGTCCCAACCGCGGCCAGTAATCCAGTCTGCCTCCGGGTAGGCCTTTTGCTGGGCCACTACTTTCTGCACCACTTCTTTAAAAGAGGTAGTCCCTACCAGGTCAGCCGACTGCAGTGCCAAACCATAGCGGAAAAAGTGCGCGTGTCCGTCGATCAGGCCGGGATAGATGGTTTTACCTTCGGCGTCTAGCTCTTCGGTGGCGCTATACTTGGACCGCATGTCGGCTGTCGTGCCCACTGCCACGATCTTACCATCTTTCACGGCAAAGGCCTCAGCCTGGTCAAAGTTCTCGTTCACGGTGTACACATTGCCATTGTACACGATCAGGTCAACCGACTCACTGCCGGTGTTTGTGGTGTTGCAGCTACTCAGAAGGATGAGGCCCAGCAGGGCAGTGGCTGCAAAGGAACGTAGTGTTTTTTTCATGTATCTGCTTATTCGAAACGCATGTGTTTCACCGACTCGCCCGAATTGATCAGCTCGATCAGGGAGTCTATACCTATACTGAGGTGTTTTTCTACATAATTAGTGGTTACCAGTTTGTCGCTTTCAGAGGTTTTCACACCTTCCGGAATCATCGGGTTGTCCGACACGAGCAGCAGGGCACCATGCGGGATTTCGTTGATGAAGCCCACAGTGAAAATGGTAGCGGTTTCCATGTCGATGCCCATGGCGCGGATCTGGCGCAGGTACTCTTTAAAGTCCTCGTCGTGCTCCCACACGCGGCGGTTGGTTGTATACACGGTACCGGTCCAGTAGTCCATTTCGTGCTTCTTGATCATAGATGACACGGCTCGCTGCAGGCGGAAAGACGGCAGAGCAGGGATTTCTGGTGGCAGGTAGTCATCGGACGTACCCTCGCCGCGGATAGCCGCAATTGGGAGGATCAGGTCACCGATAGCTGTCTTTCTTTTCAAACCGCCGCACTTGCCCAGAAAAAGGGCTGCCTTCGGCTTGATGGCTGAGAGCAGATCCATCACGGTGGCCGCCATGGCGCTGCCCATACCGAAGTTGATGATGGTGATGTTATTGGCCGTGGCCGTTTGCATCGGTTTGTCAAGGCCTTTTATCTCCACGCCGAAGCGGTCGGCGAACATACGCACATAATTGATAAAGTTCGTGAGCAGGATATACTCGCCAAATTCATCTAAAGGCACACCGGTATACCTTGGTAACCAGTCGCCTACAATTTCTTCTTTGCTCTTCATGTTTTAAATATAAGTAATTAGATATAAAAAAGCCGCCTTGGCAAGGGAGAGTTTGCTGGGGCGGAGGCTGTAAATTTGGTAAATTGCGGTATGGAAATGCTGAACTTACCGACATTTGATTACAAAATTAAGCATTCTGGCGCTAATGTCATGATATTTGATGCGCTTCGCCGCAAATATGTGCTGCTTACGCCAGAAGAGTGGGTTCGTCAGCACTTCGTGCATTTCCTGATCGGGACCTACCGCTATCCTAAAAGCCTTATCAGTATTGAACGGGGCACCACCTACAACAAGTTGCAGAAACGCACCGATATGTGTGTGTACGATCAGGAAGGCAAACCTTATCTGCTCGTCGAGTGCAAGGCTGCGCATGTACCCATTACGCAGGATGTCGTGAAACAGGTATCAGTCTATAATCAGGTGCTGCAAGCCCGCTATGTAGTCATCACCAATGGTATGGAACACTACTGCTGGGAAGTGAATTTCGAGACGCGGCAGTTTACACCGTTGCAAGGTATACCACCGGCTTCCGGAGTGGAGGTATAGCGCTTAGGGTTTACAAAAATCGCTTTTTTGGGTGTTTCCAGCTTACTTTTTCTGCAGCCAGAAATACAGGTCGTTGGCCACCATTTTGTTTTTGAAGTACTGCACATAAGCTTTCAGTTGCTGTTCATGTGCAGTATTTGCCTGTTCGGCAGGTGCCAGTTCCGGGAAAGTATGGAAGCGTAATTCGTCCGATGCCGTTAACTCAGCCACACCATCCTGCTGCACCAGGTAGTACGATATCCCATTGTAAATGAGCGCATGACCCGTTGCGGTACTGTCGAGCACGGACTGGCCGAAGAGAAGCAGTTTATCGCCTGGCAGTTGCAGGTAATCCACTATCGTTGGCAGAATATCGGCATGCTGCGTCACCTTCTGCACATCAGCCTTCAGTTTTTTTGCCGGATGAAACAGTAGGAGTGGTACCCGATGATAACCCAGTTCCTGCTGGTACTCCGGTCGTATGCTTTTCTGGGTATGGTCGGCTACCAGTATAAACAGGGTGTTCTCGTACCAGGGCTGCTGGGAAGCCGTCTTGAAAAACTCCCGCAAGGCATAATCAGCATAACCCACAGACTCGTGTATTTCCAGTTCGCCTTTTGGGAACCTGCCTTTGTACTGGGCAGGCACGGTATAAGGCTGGTGTGAACTGAGAGTGAAGACAGTGCTGAAGAAGGGCTGAGGGAATGTGCTCATCTCCTGCACCGTGTACTGCAGGTAAGGCTCATCAAAGATACCCCAGTTGCCGTCAAAATGCTTTGCCCGGAGCTCTGAAGGATATTCATCCAACCCATAATAGTGCTGTATACCTGCCATTTGGGTATACTGATTGAAACCCATGGTACCGTTAATCGCGCCGTGGAAGAAGGCAGTTGTATAGCCAGCGTTTCGCAGCAGATGCCCGGCGCTGTATACCGTGTTGGACTGGTAAGGGGAGGTGATGTAAGGGTCAGGCAGGAGCGAGGGCAGCCCCGACAGGATGGAAGGCAGCGCCTCAATGGACTTGCGGCCATTGGCAAAGCTGTTACGGAACAGAAGTCCCTCACTGGCCAGCGAATCCAGAAAAGGGGTATAGCCCACGCCGTTGTTCAGAGCTCCTACATACTCGGAGGCAAAGCTTTCGAGAATGACCAGCACCACATTTTCCTGAAGCGGTTCCCCGGCAGGTATAGCATACCTGCCGGGCTTAACTGGCAAACTGGCCAGCATTTCTTCGTCCGACGCGAAAAAGTGTTTTTCCTCTAAAGTGGTTTTGCCTATGCTCTTGATAAAAGTAAAAGGGGTGTTAAGCGAAAGGTGCCCCAATGAAGCATGCTCGTGCACAAAAGCGTGTGCCGGGCGCAATGGCTTTAGCTGTATACCGCCCCGTATACCCAACACTACAAAACCAGCTACCAACAGCAGACGCAGGTAGCGCAGCCATAGCACGGGTATTTGGCCAGGTATAGAAGCGGACTTTGGGTATAACTTGATGATTGCGAAGACCAGGCCTGCAAAGACAAGGCCCATGTACCAGTAATAGCTGGCCAACTGCCCTAATTGCCCCAGTACATCGCCTGTAATGGTGAACACCTCATTGCCTGATCGCCTGCCTATGAACTTAAAGAACTCTACATCGACGAGTGCCAGGGCGATAAATGGTGCGTTGGTGAGCACAAACAGCCACTGAAGTACGCGTTGGTAGGCCGGGTGCTGCAGGTTACCGTGGGGTAGCAGCGACAGCAGTATGAACAGGGAGTTTATGATCACCAGTGCCGCTACGTCAAAGCGGAATCCGTGCACAAAGGCCAATGCGACCTGCCCGGCAGAGGCTTCGGCAAAGTGATCAAAGTTGAAGACGAAGAAAACGGCACGCAGCAAGGTATAGAGCAGAAAAACAAGCCCCAGGCGCCGCAGCAGCACTTGAAATGAATTGTCAAACATCTGTTAAATAAGAGAATCTTAGCATCATGGCTGTCTCTGTGGAGAGACATGCCGGCATTGGAACACAAAGATACCGAAAATGGTGCGCTTTACGATAGTCTGCACAAAACAGGAGCGCCTTCCCGAACAGTTCAGGAAGGCGCTCCATTTATAGAAAGGCTATACCTTAATTAAAGAACAGAGTTAACGTCTGTGTACTCCAGGTTGAAGGCTTCTGCCACACCTTTGTACACTACTTTGCCCTGTACTACGTTCAAGCCAAGCTTCAGTTCATTGCTGTCTGCGCAAGCTTGCTTCCAGCCTTTGTTCGCCAGTTGAATGGCGTAAGGCAGGGTAGCGTTGGTAAGTGCCAGTGTTGAAGTGTAAGGAACGGCACCTGGCATGTTGGCTACGCAGTAGTGCACTACATCGTCGATGATGTAAGTTGGGTTCTCGTGCGTAGTCGGCTTGCAGGTTTCGATGCAACCGCCCTGGTCAACAGCTACGTCTACCACTACAGTACCCGGACGCATTTCCTTCAGCATGTCGCGTGTGATCAGGTGAGGAGCCTTAGCGCCTGGGATCAACACAGCGCCAATGATCAGGTCGTGCGTAGGGAGAAGTTCGCGGATGTTGTATTCATTAGACATGAAGGTGTTCACGTTGGCTGGCATGATATCGTCCAGGTAACGCAGACGGGCCAGGTTCGTGTCGAGGATGGTTACGTCAGCACCCATACCTGCAGCCATTTTGGCTGCGTTGGTACCAACCACACCACCGCCCAGGATCATCACCTTGGCAGGACGCACACCTGGTACGCCACCCAGCAGGATACCACGGCCTTTCAGTGGTTTCTCCAGGTACTTGGCACCTTCCTGTATTGACATGCGGCCGGCAACTTCTGACATAGGCACCAGCAATGGAAGGCTTCTGTCAGCGCGCTCTACCGTTTCGTAAGAAAGGCAAACCGCTTTTTGCTTGATCATAGCGTGCGTGAGCGGCTCATATGAAGCAAAGTGGAAATAGGTGAACAGCAACTGGTCTTCTTTGATCAGACTGTACTCCGACTCAATCGGCTCTTTCACCTTGATGATCATCTCAGCGATACCGTATACCTCTTCAATGCTAGGCAGAATAGAAGCGCCAGCCTGGGTATACATATCATCCGGGAAGCCGCTGCCTTCGCCGGCAGTAGCCTGTACGTACACAGTGTGGCCATTGCGCACCAGTTCCACCACGCCGGCAGGAGTTACGCCTACGCGGTTTTCGTTATTCTTGATTTCCTTTGGAACACCAATAATCATGTCGTTCTTTCTTATAGTATTAGATATTGGAAAAGCTGCGCAAATATACCATATCTATCTTGAAATAAAAGGATAAACAAGAAACCTGCTTTAAGATTGTATAAACATTTGCACACGGTTGATTTAAAGGGATTTGGAATAGGATAGGGGGGCTATGGTCCTGCGCGACAGACGGACTTGACCAAACGATCGGGTAGTGAATGATGGGGATGCTTCCAAATTGTATCCTGCTTATTCCCCAATGCCAGAACCAAAAGGTATAAAATGAAAAAAGGCAGTGATAAAATCACTGCCATTAGTACAAAATAAAACTATGAAAAAAACTATCTGAAAGGTACCGGCTGATTGCCCTCCCTTAACATATTCTTTTGAGCCAGACTCTCTACTACATTTGCCTTCAGCGTGAGCTTCAGGTCTGGCATTACAATATCATTTGAAACGATGGTTACTACCTCATTTTGCTCCTTTAACATCGTAGGAATGTAGGTTAGTTCCAAAGTTGCCTGCTGTCCCGGTTTTAATGCTGGTTCCGAAACTTTATAGGTTACACAGTTGCAGTTTGACTTCACACCCTGCACTACAAGGTCCTGCCGACCTGTGTTTTTGATTGTGAACTTTGCCACCGCTTTTTGTCCTTTTTCAAGTTTTCCGAAGCTGTGTGAAGTAGTTCCAACAGCCAAACGCGGTGAGTTTGCTTTTTGTTCCGGCGTGTAACTAGTTTTTAAATCTTTTGGTCCAACCTCTCCTTTAATGAAGATAACAGCCTGAGGTGTAGCAGCGTTTGAGATCACAGAAATAGACTTGTGAAAGGGTCCGGGACGGCCGTTGCTGTTGTACATTGCCTTAATTACGCCTGTTTTGCCTGGCATGATCGGGTCTTTGGTCCACTCCGGTGTGGTGCAGCCGCAAGATGGCTGTACCTGCGCTATAACCACAGGCTTGTCGCCTACGTTCTTCACTACAAACTCGTAAGAAGCAATCACACCTTCGGCAAATGTGCCAAAGTCGTGCGTCTCTTTCTCAAACTTGAGCTCGCCCTGCGCCTGGGCTGAAAAACCAGCCAACAGAAGGCTAAGGAATGTAAGGAAGTAAAATTTTCTGTTCATAATGCGAAGTAAAGAAATTTTGCGAAAGTAAAAAGAGGTTCTGCAAACAAACAAAGATATAAAATCTTTTGACAAAAAACAGCAACAATTCCTATGCCTGATTAGGCGGCAGAAGGGCCCTAATTTGATTTTAGGCTAATCTTCTGTACTTTTGAAGAGAAAATCCATAATAAGCTTTTACAGACAAGACATGCAAACTGCTGAAGCATCTATAACTCAAAGACTAAGCACTCAGGAAATACTCAACGACTATCGCATTGCGTGGGAGAGCCGCCATGCGAGCCTTGCCGGCCGCAAGGAGGTTTTTATGGGTAAAGCCAAGTTCGGTATTTTCGGCGATGGCAAAGAAGTTGCCCAGCTGGCCATGGCCAAGTTCTTCCAGAATGGCGATTTTCGCTCTGGCTATTACCGTGACCAGACTTTTATGTTCGCCATCGGCGAGCTGACGCTCCAGCAGTACTTTGCTCAATTATATGCGCATACCGATGTAGAGGCAGAGCCTTCTACGGCCGGTCGCGCCATGAACGGGCACTTTGGTACCCGCCTCCTCGATGAGGAGGGCAACTGGAAAAACCTGATGGAGCAGAAAAACTCCAGTTCTGACATATCACCTACTGCATCGCAAATGCCTCGCCTGGTAGGTCTGGCTTATGCCTCTAAGCTGTACCGTCAGAATCCTGATTTGCAGGGGATGCAGCAGTTTTCAGTGAATGGCAACGAGGTGGCTTTCGGTACGATCGGTAACGCTTCCACCTCAGAAGGCATGTTCTTCGAGGCCATCAACGCAGCCGGCGTATTACAGGTGCCAATGCTGGTGTCGGTATGGGATGATGGCTACGGTATTTCGGTGCCGGCCGAGTACCAGACTACCAAAGGCAGTATTTCTGAAATTCTGGCCGGTTTCCAGCGCAACAGCCGCGAGGAGCAGGGCTACGAGATATTTAAAGTGAAAGGCTGGGACTATGCCGCCCTCTGCGAAGCTTATGAAGCAGCCGTAAAGGTGTGCCGCGAAGAGCATGTGCCTGTATTGGTGCATGTGGAAGAGGTAACACAACCGCAGGGACACTCTACTTCGGGCTCCCATGAGCGTTACAAATCGAAAGACCGTCTGGCCTGGGAAGCAGAGTATGACTGCCTCGTGAAGATGCGCGAGTGGATGCTGTCTAATGAGATAGCAACTACTGACCAGCTTGATCAGATTGAAAATGAAGCCAAAGAAGCCGTGCGCCAGGCTCGTACTGCCGCCTGGACCGCTTTTGCAGACAGCATCAAGGCCGATCACGAAGAGGCTCTGAAGCTGATGGATAACCTGGCAGCGGCCAGTGAGCACATCACCGAGATCGCCACCATTACAGAAGAGCTTCGCAAGACATCGACTCCTATTCGCAGCGATGCTGTGAGAGCGGTACGGAAGGTGTTACGCTACGTGCGCGACGAAAACAACCAGGCCAAGCGTGAACTGGTAGGTTGGCTGGAGCAGACCATGGGCGAAAATGCGGACCGTTTCAACTCTTATTTATATAGCCAGTCTGAAGAGGCTGCTCTCTTAGTAGAGGAAATCAAACCTGAGTTTGCCGAGGATGCTCCTGTGGTAGATGGCCGTGAGGTGCTGCAGGCCTGCTTTGATGCCATGCTGGCCCGTGATCCACGAGTGTTCGCCATTGGCGAGGACGTTGGCCGCATCGGTGACGTGAACCAGGCTTTTGCCGGTCTGCAGGAGAAGCACGGAGAGTTGCGTGTCACCGATACAGGTATACGCGAGTGTACGATCATCGGTCAAGGTATAGGCGCTGCCCTGCGTGGCCTGCGCCCGATCACAGAGATCCAATACCTCGACTACTTATTATATGCTATTCAGATCCTGTCTGACGACGTGGCCTGTTTGCAGTACCGTACCAAAGGTGGCCAGAAGGCACCGTTGATCGTGCGTACCCGTGGTCACCGTCTGGAGGGTATCTGGCATTCCGGTTCTCCGATCGGCATGATCCTGCACAGCATCAGAGGCATGCATGTGTTAGTGCCGCGTGATATGACGCAGGCGGCAGGTTTCTACAACACACTGCTTAAGTCTGACGAGCCGGCGCTGGTAATTGAATGTCTCAACGGCTATCGCCTGAAAGAGCGTGTACCTAGCAACGTAGGTGAGTTTACTGTGCCGCTAGGCAAGCCGGAAGTATTGAAGGAAGGCACTGATATCACCATCGTGACTTACGGCTCTATGTGCCGCATCGTGATGGATGCAGCCCGTCAGCTTGAGGAGTTTGGTATATCAGCTGAGGTAATAGACGTGCAGTCTTTGTTGCCGTTTGACCTGGAGCACATGATCACGGACTCCATTCGCAAGACAAACCGCGTACTGTTTGCCGATGAGGACGTGCCAGGTGGGGCAACGGCCTTTATGATGCAGCAGGTAGTGGACGAGCAGGGCGCCTGGCGTTACCTGGATTCCAAGCCGCAGTGCTTGTCGGCGCATGCACACCGTCCGCCGTACTCATCTGATGGCGACTACTTCTCTAAGCCGAATCCGGAGGATGTGTTTGAGGCGGTATACGAGATCATGCACGAAGCTGATCCGAAGGCTTATCCTACGATCTACTAATTAGGTAATGCTATAAAGAGAGAGGCCCTGTATCATTTGGTACAGGGCCTCTCTCTTTATATACTTTAATGAAGCGATCAACCACCTACTGCTGGCTGAAATAAGGTTATTTCGTCTGTTGTCACGACATTGCTGCGATTAGGCACAGGAGTCGTGCGGTCGTAGATGTAAATGTCAAATTTGATGACAGCACCGGGGCGTAGCAAGGGAAATTCGGACGCGTTTATTTCGTTGATGCTGTATTTGATCTCGCCTTCCAGCGGTTCCGGGCGATCATCAGCTGACAGACGCTGGAAGCGACCTGAGAACTGAAAGCCTGGCACTGGGAAAGGATAAGGCTCAAAGCGGGAATTGCCTGGATTGTTCGGATCCTGTACCTTGATGTACATCACGGTATGAAAATTCTGCTCGTACTGGGAGCCTTCATTAAAAGGAGGCTGAAAGTCTTCGGAATCCCGGTTACTGGAAAGGCCCAGGTTGCCGTCTCCGTCTTTAAAGCCTATGACCAGCACAAGTGAATCGCGTAAAGAGGTGATATCCGGCCTTTGAGGGAATGGCGTATCCACAAAATGGTACTGCTCCACACGCCTGAATTCTATTTCAGGTACTACATCATAAACAGGCTCTTTACGGCAGGAGCTAAGGGCCAGCAGCAACAGCAGACTAGGCGCACCATACTTTAGCAAGTATCTCATGTGGGATCTCAGAAAATGAAGCTAAATTTACTAAATCAAACGAACAGATACAGGAATTGTTATAAATAATTTGGATGGACTTCAAAGCCCGACATTTGCAGTTATTACTAGCAGAGCAGTCTTTCGATTTTACAGAAACTGCCCTGGCCCTTTTCAGGTACCAGTCTGAGCATAATCAGGTATACCATGACTATTTGCAGCATTTAGGCCGCGATCCGAAGCAGGTCACTCGGCTTGAGGATATTCCTTTTCTACCCATTGAGTTCTTCAAGACGCATGAGGTCATAACCGGTACTTTCGAACCTGAGGTGACCTTCTATAGCAGCGGCACCACCCAAATGATGCGAAGTCGGCACCAGGTAGCAAGCCTGGAATGGTACCTGCGCACCACAAAGCGTATTTTCGAGTCATTCTACGGTCCCTTGACCGATTATGTGGTGCTGGCGCTGTTGCCCTCATACCTGGAGCAGGGCGGTTCATCACTCGTGGCCATGGTCGATTTTTTTGTGAAGCAATCGGGGCAGGAGGAGGAGGGCTTCTACCTGCGTAACCATGACGAGCTGTTACAGAATGTAAAGAGAGCACAGCAGAAAGGAAAAAAAGTACTGCTGATCGGTGTTTCCTACGCACTGCTTGACTGGGCTGATGAACTGAAAGGGCAGGAGGATTTCAGCCATGTGACTATCATGGAGACCGGTGGTATGAAAGGACGTCGCCGGGAGATGATACGGGAGGAACTGCATGCCCACCTGAAGCAGGGCTTTGGTGTAAAAGCTATTCACTCAGAGTATGGTATGACGGAGCTGCTGTCGCAGGCTTATTCTATGGGCGATGGCCTTTTTCATCCGGGCTATACCTTGCGGGTACTCCTACGCGATCTCAACGATCCTTTCGACATCCGCCCGGATATGCGCTCAGGCGGTATTAACATCATCGACCTGGCTAACATAGACTCCTGTGCCTTTATTGAGACCAAAGACATCGGGCGCCTGAAGCCGGACGGAACCTTTGAAGTACTGGGTCGATTTGATAACTCTGACATCCGGGGCTGTAATCTATTGATTGCATAACAACTGATCGCCTAACATCCAAAACGCCAATTTCCCGTTTAAGCTGCCCATGGGTTATGTATTTTTTATTGCACTGGTAGCAGGTATGCTGCTGCTGTTTTACAGGTGGGCCACCCGCAAGGAGCGTCACCGCAAGCAGATTCTGAAAAAAGGCTTTCCGATGGAGTGGCGCAAGATCCTGCAAGACCGTGTAGGCTTTTACCATACTTTAAAAACCGAAGAAGAGAAACAGCGCTTTGAACGGAAACTTCTCCTTTTTGTGTCCGAAAAGCGCATCACAGGTATAGACACAGAGGTAGATGACACAACGAAGGTGCTGGTCGGTTCCAGTGCTATCATCCCGATTTTTGGTTTTAAGGACTGGGAATACCATAACCTGGGAGAGGTGCTGGTGTTTCCCGGCAGTATCCACCGATATAAGAACCAGGATAACGAAGCCGTTTCGGAGGTGTTGGGGCGCGTGAATCCGTTCCAGAATGATCATTACGTTACATTGTCCAAACCGGCGCTGGAGCAAGGCTTCAATGACATGGCCGACCGTAAGAACGTAGGTATACACGAGTTTGCGCACATGCTCGACCAAGCCGACGGCGAGATAGACGGTGTGCCTAAAGCTTATCTGCCGGACGAGCTGCTGCAGCCTTGGGAGGAGCTGATGTACCGCAAGATCAGTCAGATCGAAAAGGGGAAGTCGGACATTAACAATTATGGGGCGACCAGCGAGGCAGAATTCTTCGCGGTGGTCACGGAGTATTTTTTTGAGAAACCCGACCAGTTGGCCGAAAAGCATCCACGTCTGTACGAAATGCTGACCAAAGTCTTTCAGCAAAATCCTAAGAGGCGGTTTCGTATCAACTTCCGGGAATTGCTTAACCCTTATGGCAAACGCCTGGGTCGAAACGAGCCCTGCCCATGCGGCAGCGGGAAGAAATACAAGCAATGCTGTATGCTAAAGAAGGGCAAAGCTGCAGCGTAATGGATTGCTTATAAGTGAAAAGACTGGTTTCTGAGTAGGTCATACACTGCGGTAATAGCTAACCTCAGACAGCACGACAGGTATAAAATCAAAGCGCCCCTTCCAATCCGGACGGGGCGCTTTGCGTAGGCGAGTATAAGGCATATTTAAGAGCCGGCAGGACGGGCATAAGCCTTGGCGTCTTCCAGCGTCACTTCCTGACCGCTCATGATCACCAGGCGCTCTACCACGTTGCGTAGTTCACGCACATTGCCACGCCAGTCCAGCGTCTTTAAGTATTCAAGCGCATCGTTTGTGATGGCCTTTGGCTTGTTGCCGTAGTCGTTGGCGATGTCCTGCAGGAACTTCTGCACCAGATCAGGTATATCCTCGCGGCGCTCGTTCAGCGGCGGCACATGGATCAGGATCACCCCCAAACGGTGGTACAAGTCTTCGCGGAAAGTCTTGGCTTCGATTTCCTCGAGTAGGTTCTTATTCGTAGCAGCCAGCACGCGCACATCTACCTGAATGTCTTTGTCGCCACCCACACGGGTAATCTTATGTTCCTGCAGGGCACGCAGCACTTTGGCTTGTGCCGAGAGGCTCATGTCACCCACCTCGTCCAGGAAGAGCGTACCACCATTGGCCTGCTCAAACTTACCGATGCGCTGCTTCACGGCGGAGGTGAAAGAGCCTTTTTCGTGGCCGAACAATTCACTCTCGATCAGTTCGCTCGGTATAGCGGCGCAGTTTACTTCGATCAGCGGACCATTGGCGCGGTTGCTATGCTCATGTATGGCACGCGCCACCAACTCCTTGCCTGATCCGTTCGGACCTGTGATTAGTACGCGGGCATCAGTAGGGGCTACCTTTTCGATTGCTTGCTTCACGCGGCCCAGCGCTTCTGAAGTACCCACCATTTCGTAGGTCTTCGAGATTTTCTTTTTGAGGATCTTGGTTTCGGTCACCAGGTTCGACTTGTCCAGTGCATTGCGCACGGACACCAGCAGACGGTTCAGATCCGGCGGCTTTTGCAGGAAGTCATAGGCTCCTTTTTTGGTGGCCTCCACGGCCGTGTCGATGGTGCCGTGCGCTGATATCATGATAAAAGGAGTGTCCGGAGCCATTTCCATGGCTTTTTCCAGCACTTCTATACCATCCATACCTGGCATTTTGATGTCGCAGAGCACGACATCGTACTTTGACTTGCCAATTTGGTGCAGGCCTTTCTGGCCGTCCTCGGCTTCGTCTACGGTATAGTTCTCAAACTCCAGGATCTCTTTCAGGGTGCTGCGAATGGCCCGTTCGTCATCTATAATCAGGATTTTGGGCATATTTTTTTCGTTCGTTTTATGCTGTAAACGGTAAGTATAGAAAATAAACAGCCGCTAATCAAGCGGCTGCAGCATTTGTACGATAAATCCAAAAATTTAGCTACCAGTCAGGTATAAGTACGGTATTAAGAATTCGTGAAGTTGATCACGCTATAGAGTTCCGGCTCCAGGAAAGGACCGCCCGGATAACCTGCTGTGTAGTCGAAGTTGATCCAAAGCTCTCCGTTGGTTTCGTGGAAGTGAATTTTACCGCCAGTTACTTCGTCCGGGAAGAGGGAGCGCACCGCGTAGCTTACCTTGTCCAGGTCTTCCACGGTTCCCATTTTCACTTCGGTATACATATGGTTTGGCGAGATCACAATGCGGGCCTCACCGCCAATGGCCATGATAGAAGAAGCCATCAGGATGGCATAATCGTCGCAGTCGCCGGCCAGCAGCTTGATGCTTTCAGTAGGAGGAGAATAGTAGTCGAGGCCGAGCGGATCGTTTACGTAGCGCCAGCTGTTGCGCACGTGCTTGAAGAGCGAAAAGTAGCGCACCATCTTGCCATACTTGCGGTAGTACTCGTCATGAAAAAAGCGGGTGGAGTTCTCCACGGCAAAGGAGCGCACCACTGGGTGGGTCGGCTGCATGGCACTTTTCACGCGGCGCTCCTGAAAATAGGTACCCCGCACCGGTTTGAAATAAGACACTTTGCTGGAATTGCTGGTCATGTTCACCAGCATGGCATTGTAGTCGGCGTAGAGGTTCTCTACGGTGTAATCGTCGAAGGTGCTGTTGAAGAACATGGCACCCATAATACCTACAAAAGCCAATAAAATAAGTTTGTGACTGATAAGGGTGATGACAACCGAAACAATGGCCGCTAAAACAACACACAGGAGGAAGTTCAGCTCATAGTCGATAAAACTGATGGGCGGCAGGTAAAAACTGATAAGGACCGCCATCGGGAACACGATGATGATCTGGATGAACCGAACTAAAAATGTCGTCAGATTAGAGAGCTTGAACAAATGCGTCATGATTCCCTGCTTTTGTGGTTTCTGGCGCCTATAGCCCTTCTGGCTTTATAAGTGCATTGGCTTAAATTGTCTTATACCTGTAACGCAAAATCCGGGCCTTTTTACTCACTACTCATCCCGAAAATTTTAAATTATTCACCTGCGTGGCGGTATGCTGATAATTTCGGCAATATTTTTCATAATCTGAAAGTCTTTTTAGCCAGAAAGATTAAAATTTAGTCAGACGCCCATGATTTTGATTTTCCCTGTTGCAGTTTCCCTCTGGCCCCACCCCATGCTTTCATGGAAGCGGGCAGGATGGAGGGGACCCTCATAACGCAAATCGGAAAGGAAGGCAACTCTTCACAGATCAGGGTTAGCCAAAAATGGTTGAAACAGCTCTATACCCGGAGGGAAGACAAAATAAAAGAGCGCAGCTGCCGGCTGCGCTCTCTCTATGGCTATTGGTATTGGATATACAGTGGTTTCGGGTCTAGTTTCAGAATCTCCTCCGGTGTCATCAGGCGGGAGTTGTTGCGGGTGTCATTCTTGTAGAATACCTTAAACCCTGTGAACTGCACCGGCTCCTTGGCGATGAAGCGACGATAGGTATCTCTTTTTAGCGCTGGTGGTCCCCAGCCGTCCATGTGCATGACCACTTGCACCTCTGGTCTTAGTTTGATATCCTGCGAGTTCTGGATCATGCGCTGCGTGAAGCGGTGCACGATGAGCAACTTAGGCGGCAGGTTATATTCTTTTGTGATGTCAGCAAGCAGGCCGGTGGCATAATTGATGTCCTCGGCGTCAAAACTTCCGATTTTCTTACCCGGTACTTCGCCATCCTTCATGGCAAACTCAGCATCTATACCTAAGTGCACGTTCGGCAGCTTCAGGAACTGGGTCAGGCGGGGGAGTTCTTCGGGGAGGGTGCTGCGGCCAACCTGCACATCCAGAAACACAATAGCATCGCGCTGCCTGGCCATCTCCAGCACATCCTCGATCATTTTGTCGGTCATGCGCAGGCGGTACTTATCGCCACGGCCGGGGTGCCCTTGTGCTGTTACCACAATGGCATGCAGGGCAGGCTGTACAGGCGTAAGTGAGTCGGCTTTAGTCCAGTTGGCTACTTCCTCGTCCAGGCGGCGGAGCATTTCGTCCACCGGGTACTCTCCCAGTATACCCATGCGCTTTGACAATGGGTTGCCATAGTAGGCCAGAATGCGCTTGTGCGGCAGGATGGCACCTGGCAGCGGCTCAGGTCCTGGGTATACGGTAGGGGCTGCAGGAGCAGATGCTGGCGCAGGCGCGACAGTTGGTGTCTGTGCCGCTACGGTGTCGCTAGAAGCGGTGGCAGAACTGTCAGCTGGCTGAGCCGGCAGTTCGTACTTTTCAGTTGTAGCCGGCAGCGTAGCCGAATGAACTTCTTTGTCCTGGGTGCAGGAGGCGGAGCCTAGTAGGAGGGCGGTCGCCAGTACGGCAGTAGCAGGTTTTAGGTGTTTTTTTAAGTGACAGGGTGGTAAGTTGTTCAGTATGAAGTTTTTGATCACTTCACGGGTAGTGGGTAAAAAGGAATTCATGGCTGGGTATGGGTATTCGATGTAAATAGTCTATTAAAGTATAGATATTTTGCGAGGAAACAGCGACCAGACTCCCTTTTTTAGTAAAAAACTTACTCATGCGTATAGTGGCGCTTCAACCATTGGCTCAGCCCCTGCAAGCCTGGAAAAAGCACCCGCTCGGTGATATTGGCCTGGTCCAGTTTGTCGCGTATTTCCCATTTCAGTCCAGCTGGAATGATCACTCTAAAGTACAGTTCCGGGTGCTGCTCCAGCCATTGGCTCATATTGGCTTGCGCCGTTGACATCAGCGAGAACAGAGCGTATTGGTGCACGATGCGGGCGTCTAGTGAAGGTGGCTCCAGGAACACCACATATTCTTTATTCTGCAGCAAAGCCAGTTCCTTGAGGGAGGAGCAAACGGGTTGCAGTATCTCGGGCGTAAATACGTTGGAGCCTTCTTCCTTGATAGCCGTTTGCAGTTTGAGCGGCAGAAAGTCATTGGCTTTCACATAGTCCACGCACCAGATGGCACCGTCTTCATGGTAGCTGGAGAGGTTTTGGGTGGCAAAATGCAGGGCCACATAGGGCGAATAGGTCCAGTCGAGCAGGCGGGTAGGGAGCCCGTGGTGCTGTGCCACCGCCAGCCAGTTCCAAACGGAATCGCCGGGAGCAGAATTGCTGTGGGCGTACTTTCGGAAGTTTCGCAGAATGTGTGGCTCCAGTTCGTAGTAGCGGCTGCCGAGGCGGGTCAGGCTAGTGCTCAGGTCGTACTCTTTGCTCCAACTGCCACGGTATACATAGGAGGAGCGGAATCGCTTGATGTTCTCGTTCCAACTGTGGTCGAACAAGGCCGATTGTACCTCTGCCCAACTGTTTACAATGATGTCTTTTCCGGGTTCCATGTAATCGTTTTGCTGTCTTATAATAGCAGGCGGCGGGGTTGCTTCCTATACCTTGTTAGCTGAAAAATGTTGTAGTATGGAGGTAGCAACGCTAATGAATTTTCAATAGCATGCTTCTATACCTATACTTTCATTTAACTATGTTTTTGTATTTTATAGTTACGTATTTGTACTTGATTAATAACATCTGATACTGCATGCCGTAAGTTCTGAAATGTTTTACTCATAAGTCCTATACATCTATGTTTTATCATGACAACAAACTACAGTACAAAGTAAGAGTGGAAAAGCCAAACCCGGCCTTTGCCAATATGCTACAGCAGGCCATTGGTGGCGTTGAGGGGGAGATCAGGGTTTGTCTGCAATACCTGTTCCAGGCATGGGGTGCGAGGGGGCCTGCCAAGTACCGCGACATGCTACTGGAAACCGGTACAGAGGAGATGGCCCATATTGAAATGCTGGCTACGGCTGTGGCGCTGAATTTGGAGGGCGCCCCGCTCTCTCTGAAAGAGGATATGGCTAAAGATAAGGTGATTGGTGCTGTGATGGGCGGGATGAATCCGCGACACGTGCTTTCTTCAGGTCTTGCTGCAATGGCAGTTGATAGCAATGGGGTTCCCTTTAACGGTTCCTGGGTAGTAGGGAGCGGTAACCTGGCCGCTGATATGTATGCCAATGTAATGGCTGAGTCCACAGGCCGCGTGCTGGCTACTCGTCTATGGGAAGCAACCGACGACCCAGGTATGAAGGACATGCTTGCCTTCCTGATCGCCCGCGATACCATGCACCAGAACCAGTGGCTGGCCGTGTTGGAAGAACTGGGTGGCTTGGAAGGTGTTCACCCAATCCCGAACAGTTTCCCGCAGGCCGAGGAAAACCAGCAATTCAACTACGCTTTTGTGAGCACGGCCATTAACGGGGCGCCACGTGCGGAGGGCCGTTGGTCTCAGGGTACTTCCATGGATGGAAAAGGTGAGTTTAAGATGACACCGGCAGAGCCACAGGGCGGTGAGCCTCAGCTTGGGCCACCAGATCCAAGAGGCCATGCCCAGGTTGAGCAAATGGACGGCAAAGGAGGAATCATCAATAAGATAAAAGGTGCGCTGTAAGCCATCAAGGTCCCCATAGAAGTTGAAGCGGGTGCAGGTTTTATACCTGTACCCGCTTCAACTTTTAAAAGAGGTTCATCTGTATACCTGCTCTGGTACAGAAGTGCTTATAGTTGTAAGGCTTCATGCTTCGGCCAGCCATGAAGCGGTTGCGACTCATATGGAAAAGCTTGTTAATGGCCTCGGCGAACTTGCCTTCGCCCCGCATGCGGGTGCCAAAGCGACTGTCGCTGAGCTGTCCACCATGGCAGTCGGCTATCTGGTTCAGCACCTTGTCGGCGCGGTCGGGGAAGGCCTCCCGGATCCAATCCTCAAAGATGGGACCGATGCTGCCGTTGAGCCGCACGATGGTATAGGCTGCACTGCTGGCACCTGCCTCGGCTGCATTTTTAATGATAGCCGGGATCTCGGAGTCATTGAGCCCAGGTATAATAGGCGCTACCATCACGTTGACAGGTATACCGGTGTCTGCCAGTTGCTTCACCACCTGCAGGCGTCTGGCGCCGGTGGCAGTGCGGGGCTCCAGTTTCTGGCGCAGTTTCTCGTCCAGTGTCGTGATGCTGATGTTCACATGCACCAGATCCAGCTTGTTGAGCTCCTGCAGCAAGTCGAGGTCGCGCAGAATAAGGGCATTTTTGGTGATGATGCTGACCGGATGGCGGTACTGCAGCAACACCTCCAGCATACGGCGGGTCAACTGCTTCTTCGCCTCGATGGGCTGGTAGCAGTCGGTATTGCCGGCCAGCATAATGGGCATCACCTGCCATTTCTGATTTTCCAGTTGACGGGCCAGTACTTCCGGGGCATTCTCTTTCACAATAATCTTGCGCTCGAAATCCAGTCCGGCGCCATAGCCCCAATACTGGTGTGAGTTGCGGGCATAGCAGTACACACAGCCATGCTCGCAACCCTGGTAAGGGTTCATGGAGTAGGAGAGCCCCAGGTCCGGACTTTCCACCTTATTCACAATTTTCTTGGGGTGCTCCGCAAAGAACTCCGTTTTAGAGTTAGAAAGCATCGCCTCGTCCAGTCCCTCGATGTGCTCGGCCACATATTCCTGCTTCAGGTAGGGGTTAGCAGGATTGTACTGTGCGCCGCGTCCTTTCAAAAATTCTTCTGCTTTCATAGTAGCGGTGATTCTCTTGTTAATGATTTTGTGATTTCAATTTTGTCATCCTGCTAGGGTCCTGGTAGCAGATGAAGTAGGCCTCTTCAAGCAAGTTCTGAGTAAGCCAACCTTTTTTCGAGGAGGAACAGGGTTGGTTCAGCTTGGAAGCGCATTTACCCAAATCTTAGCTTGTCCCAACACACAGCAGGCCTTTCAATTGGGTGGTATAGCACGGAGATTTCTTCTCGCATTTCAGCTGCCAGGGGCGGGTAGTCCCCTGTGCGGCGCAGGTGACCGTGTCACGGCCTAAGGCGCCGTTCAGTTTATCGAGGGTCTGCATCAGGCGCTGGTGCTTGTCGCGGTCCACAATGTCGAGCAGAGAGGTCTGTACCTGGTTCTGGGGCCGCAGCTCCGATACGATCACGCCACTCTTCTTATAGCGGTAGCCTTCGCGGTAGAGCGCCTGCAGAGCCAGGTTGGCATAGTGCAGCAGTTCGAGGGTGCTGTTTGTGGCCGTAGGTAGCGCAATGGTCTTGCTGTTAAAGTACTGGGCATCAGTCTCCCGGAAGCGGTTTGTCTCCAGAAATACTGTAATAGCCCCTGTGCAGCTTTGCTGACGCCGCAGCTTGGCAGCACAGCGCGAAGCATAGTTGGCGGTGGCTTCTTTCAGTTGCGAAAGCTCGGTCACAGGCGCCCCAAAAGAGCGGGAGGTGCAGATGTGCTGCTTGTTAGGCGCTACCATCTCCAGATCCTGACAGGGCTCGCCGCGTAGCTCCCGCACGGTGCGCAGGCCTACTACGGTCAGATGCTTCTTTGCAAAGGCATCGGAGGTGTTGCGCAGGTCCAGCGCCGTATGGATGCCAAAAGCTGCCAGCTTGCGGGCGTAGCGCCGGCCCACACCCCATACATCGCCTACCTCAGTACGCCGCAAGGCTTCCTGTATATGCCGTTCATCGGTCAGCACCAGCACGCCATCCGCCTTTTTCGACTTTTTGGAAAGCCGGTTCGCCAGCTTGGCCAGTGTCTTGGTCGGGGCCACACCCACTGACACCGGTATACCTGTCCAGGTCTTTACGGTATGGCGCATCTCCCCGGCATACTGGTTCAGGTCGCGGCCATAGAAGTTACCCAGGTCCAGGAAAGCCTCGTCAATGGAGTATACCTCCAGGTGGGGGGTGAACTGCCCGAGCGTCTGCATCACCCGTGCGGACATGTCGCCATACAGGGTATAGTTGCTACTGAAAACGTGTACGTTATGCTGTTCTATCGTATCCTTTGCTTTAAATGCTGGTTCTCCCATCTGTATACCCAGCGCCTTGGCTTCGTTGGACCGTGCGATGATGCAACCGTCGTTGTTGGATAGCACCACAATGGGCTTGCCCTCCAGTTTCGGATTGAATACCCGCTCGCAGGAGGCGTAGAAATTGTTGCAGTCCACGAGAGCGAAAAGACTAGTCATGGCCACCGTTTACTTTGTGAAGCGACCACACCACAACGCCCCAAGGTTTAAAATCCATTTCTTCGGTGATCTCTACAGGCGGGTACAGCTCGTTGGCCGGTTGCAGGTACAGCCGAAGTCCTTTCTGCAAGAGCCGCTTCACGGTGAACTCACCATCCACTACGCCAATGATGATATGCCCATGACTGGGCTTCAGGGAGCGGTCCACCACCAGTATGTCGCCGTCGTGCAGGCGGGCATCACGCATGGACTCGCCCCGCACCCGCACCAGGTAGGTAGCGGTAGGGTTGCGGATGAGCACCTGCTGCAGGTTAATCTTGTCCTCCAGGTAATCTTCGGCCGGGGAGGGGAAGCCTGCCGCTACGTAGCTCTGGCTGATGGGTAACTCAAGTAATTCTGTGGCCCGGAGTGGGAGTAACTCGAGGCTCTCCGGCAGGGTGTTTAGGGTATGTGTTTTTTCCATAGTACTTTCTCTTTTGGTCTCTTTCGCGACACATGCCTCAAATATAGACTTTGCTAATATATTTGGCAATATATACTAAAAAATTTAGTTTTTTGTTCTGCTTCAAGAGGGACCTTACAAACTGCCTGAAAGCAAAAGCAGAAAGAAAGCAAAGGAATGAAATCCGGCTATATACCCCTGACGGACTAGTTAAGCTTGTATTTAATGAAGGTAGTGGTAGGCTATACCTGGTGTTATGACTAAGATAAAAGTTTAAAATGCGGAGGGGTTTGAGAACTGAAAAACCAGCTTAGCTATACCTATCGTGCAGATTTATATTTATGCGATTCAATATTGTAATTCGTATACAACAGTATGGTAATGTGTGTATTATGTATTTATACGGATTCAATTCAGTACAAATACAATAGCTGGAGAAGCAATAGCTGCGTTAAAAATATGTGGGAATGAATTATACTTTTCCAGCGTGTTTATGAATCTGTTAACTTAAGTATTTAACTATGAAACAAATGAAAGATCTGAGATGGAGGTTGTTGCTGCTATTTGTTCCACTTGCGTTTTTAGTGAGTTGTGATGATGACGATGATAATGGAATTGATGTGCCGCGTCTGACAGCGCAGGAGTTTGTACAGCGTGCTGCTGTCAGTGATATGTTTGAGATTCAGACCGGTAACATGGCGCTTCAGAAATCAACGATGGAGGAAGTGCGGACATTTGCCGAACAGATAGTAGCCGACCATACCGCCTCCAGTCAGGAGCTAATGACATTGGCGCAGCAAAAGAACCTGCAGGTGCCTACTACACTACCGCAGGACAAGCAGGCAATCGTGACCCGTCTTGATGGTAAGACAGGTGTTGATTTCGATAAAGACTTTTCCGATGTGCAGGAGGATGCGCACGAAGAGGCGGTAGAACTGTATGAGCAGGCAGTGCAGGATCTGGAAGACGCAGAGTTGCGAGCCTTTGCCCAGAAAATATTGCCAGCACTGCGTATGCACCTGGAGCAAGCCCGTGAGTTGGATGACATGACGGATGCTTTATAAATGGCAAACTAAAATTTACAAAGAGGCCCCTGCTGTTTAAG
Organism: Pontibacter lucknowensis; assembly: GCF_900156415.1. Lineage (GTDB taxonomy): Bacteria > Bacteroidota > Bacteroidia > Cytophagales > Hymenobacteraceae > Pontibacter > Pontibacter lucknowensis. The sequence continues at coordinate 271,088 of NZ_FTNM01000002.1, forward strand.
CAGGGGCCTCTTTGATTTATATCTTGTGTTGTATTGATATGTAAATCAGGTATAATGTAGTTTCTGGTTAAAGTATAACTGAAGGTTGAGTTTATTGCTTTTCAACAAAAGGTATACCTTATTGTGCTGACGGGAGTGGTAGCAGAGCGCCCTGCTGTGGGGAATAGGTCATTGTTTTTAGGTATATGTACTAGCGGAAATTGAGCGGCAAAGCTTTAAATTTGGAGAAACTTATACCTACATGATACAACGCAGCACACGGCTTGATGCTGTTCATTATGAACTGTGTGGGCCTATTTATGAGAAGGCGAAGGAGCTGGAGTTGGAGGGGCATCGTATCACGAAGCTGAACATCGGCAATCCGGCTCCCTTTGGCTTTGACACACCCGAGGAGGTAACCCGAAGCATCCTGGATAATCTGCGCCATGCGCAGGGCTACTCCGACCATAAGGGCATCCTGCCAGCCCGCGAAGCGATCAGGAACTACTATGCAGCCAAAGGTATAGCCGGCATCCACACCGACGATATTTCCATTGGCAACGGGGTGAGCGAACTGATCCTGCATGCGGTGCAGGGGCTGCTTAACGAGGGAGACGAGGTGTTGGTTCCTTCACCGGACTACCCGCTCTGGACGGCGGCTGTGCGCTTTTCGGGTGGCAAGGCCGTGCATTATCTGTGTGACGAAGCCTCGGACTGGAGCCCTGATCTGAACGACATCAGAAGCAAGATCAACAGCCGCACCAAAGGCATCGTGATCATTAATCCCAACAACCCGACCGGCGCAGTATACGCCCCGGAGCTGTTGCAGGAGTTGGTGGAATTGGCAGCAGCGCATAACCTGGTACTGTTTTCAGACGAGATATACGACAGGATCCTGTATGATGAGGTAGAGTACCGCTCTACCGCCACTTTTTCGGATGAGGTGCTGACCGTGACTTTCAGCGGACTTTCCAAAAACTACCTGGCAGCTGGTTTTCGGGCTGGCTGGATGCTGGTGAGCGGCAACAAAGCCAGGGCCAGAAGCTACATCGACGGGTTGAACACCATGGCCAGTCTGCGGGTGTGCAGCAACGTGCCGGCGCAGTTTGCCATACAGGCGGCTCTGGAAGGCTATCAGCACATGCAGGACCTTGTATTGCCAACCGGCAGGCTGCGTCAGCAGCGGGATGTCTGTTACGAAAAGCTGACCGCTATACCTGGCATCACCTGCGTAAAGCCAAAAGGAGCCTTTTACCTGTTTCCGAAGATAGACGTGAAGAAGTACGGCATTGCCAATGACCAGGCTTTCGTGCTGGACTTTTTGCAGGAGCAGCATGTGTTGCTGGTACAGGGAAGCGGTTTCAACTGGCAGCAGCCCGACCACTTCCGCATCGTATACCTGCCGGAGCTGCAGGAGCTGAGCCAAACCATGGACAAACTGGCTCTGTTCCTGCAAAACTATAGAGGCACAGGCGCAGCTACCCAGCGGCAGCTTATAGAGGCGCTATAGGTATAGCAAAGCGTTATAAAGCAACAAAGGCTCCCGTTAAAGGAGCCTTTGTTGCTTTATAAGATAATTGTCAGGTATAGGGCTACTCCGCCAGGCAAGCTTCATGCTGGTAAGCCTTCAGGTCTTCCAGCAGCGGGATCAGCCGGTCGATGGTCACGTGGTCCATCACCACTACTTTATACCAGTTGGCATCCTGGTGGTTGTCTGGCACAAGCCCGTACTTGCCGGCAATGCCTTTGTTGAGGTGTTCACTGCGGATCGTGATGATGTTGGAGTAGGGGTTGCGGTAATAGGCTATACCTGCCTTGTCGAGCTCTGCGGCCAGCCAGGCGGCACGATTGAGCAGGGTGGTGGTTTTCTCCTCCCAGCCGTAGCGTCCGTAGGTCATCAGGATCATCCAGACGGCGATGGCGTTGGCGCCGGAGCGACTGCCGATCAGCGTAAAATCCTCGCCCTCCACGTAGCTGGCCTCCTTGGTGTTGGCATGTTGCATCAAGCCTTTCCGGATCAGGAAGATGCCCGTGCCGTAGGGAGCCTGCACCATCTTGTGCGCATCCAGCGTGACAGAGGTAATGTGTTTATTCTGAAAGTTGAGCGTGTTGTCCGGGTTGGTGAAAGGGTAGATGAAGCCACCAAAAGCCGCATCCACATGAATCATAAACTGGCAGCCGTTAGCTTCAAGTGCTGCTGCATATATGTCGGCGTTATCAACTGATCCAAACATAGTTGTCATCATGTTGGCCACCACAATGAAGTGGCTTTTTCCCTTAGCCTTCTGGGCGGTGATCACCTCCTGCAGGTGCTTCTCATCAATAGCGCGGGTGTTGTCATCGACCCGTACCGTGGCGATGTCGAGGTCAAACACATTGGCGGCTTTGCTCATGGAGTAGTGGCTGTCGCGGGAGCACAGGATGCAGATGCTGTTGTTGCGCACACCGTCTATGTTGCGGAAGTAGTTGCGGTAGATCCAGATGGCCTGCAGGTTGGCTTCGGTGCCACCAGCCGCCACATAGCCGTCGCAACTGCCCGGCTCGGCTTTCAGAATTTGCTCAGCGCAGAGACCAATCAACTCACGCTCGATCTGGTGCGTACCTCTGAAAAAAGACTCGGAAGCTCCCAGGGTATGGCAACCGATATGATTCGGGTTATGGATCAGCGCTGTCAGGAAGGGGGCATCTTTCAGAAAAGGGGCATCCTGGTAAAACACCTTATTATCGAGGTGCGAACCCGGTATACCCAGTATGTTCTCGTCATAAAAATTTACGTTCTCTTCTAAGGCGTTGAATACGATGGTTCGGATTGTCTCCTTATTCAGTTTAGTCCACTGTTGCATACTTGTAAGCGAAATTGATTTTAAAACGGAAGGCAAAACCCATAGGGCCTTCTTAAGACTTTGCAAAAGGCAAATTTACGACATTAAAAAGACACACCCTAGGCGAACATCTGCCCGTCCTGGCTGTTCAAGCTGCGAGTTATACCCGTCTTGCATCAAAAAAAATGATGAAGATCACTGCTAATCTGATAAAAGTCACTCAAAAAAAGTTGGGAACTGAACTAAACAGTGCTTTACTTTGTGGCGTTAAAGTAATACTATTGTAACAAGTTTTAAACCTATCCATTGAAGAAGCGCTATGGTTACCTTTAAAGAGTTAAAGAATGATCTGCCGGCAGGTATTGTGGTCTTTTTGGTCGCAGTACCGCTTTGCCTTGGAATTGCCATGGCGTCCGGCGCTCCACTGTTTTCCGGTATCATTGCCGGCTTTGTAGGAGGTATAGTTGTAACACTTATCAGTGGTTCGCAGCTGGGGGTAAGTGGTCCGGCGGCAGGCCTGGCCGTGATTGTATTGCATGCCATTGAGGGCCTGGGCAGTTTTGAGGTGTTTCTGTCTGCTGTCGTGCTGGCAGGTGTCATGCAGCTGGTGCTCGGATTCCTGAAAGCGGGGAGCATTGGGTATTATTTTCCTTCCTCGGTTATAAAGGGAATGCTTTCGGGTATCGGTGTGATCATTATCCTCAAGCAGATTCCGCATGCCTTTGGGTATGATGAAAGCTATGAGGGTAGTCTGCACTTCCTGGAGCCATCCGGCGAAACTACTTTCTCATTAATTTTTAACTCTTTACGTTACATATCTCCTGCAGCGGTTATCATCAGTGCGCTTTCCCTGGCTATCCTGATTTTCTGGGATACGGTACTGTCTAAGAAAGGCAAAATTTTCCAGATCATACAGGGGCCGCTCGTGGTGGTAGTGCTGGGTATCGTCCTGAACCTGGTATTCCTGAATGCCTTCCCGGAAATGGCTTTGCGCGCTAATCACCTGGTGGAACTGCCGGTGGCAACGAGTGTGGGCGGTTTCTTTCAGCAGTTTACCGCGCCTGACTTCAGCCGTATCCTCACTTACGAGGTATTAATGTTGGCGGGCACGCTTGCAGTCGTAGCCAGCCTTGAAACCCTGCTTTGCCTGGAGGCGACCGATAAACTGGACCCACAGAAGCGTATCAGCCCGGCTAACCGCGAGTTGAAGGCACAGGGCGTCGGTAACATCGTTTCGGGTCTGATCGGTGGTCTGCCTGTTACGCAGGTGATCGTGCGCAGCTCGGCCAACATTCAGTCAGGTGGCCGTACCAAGCTTTCGGCCCTTATCCACGGTGTACTGATCCTGGCCAGCGTAATTGCTATACCTGGTCTGCTCAACCTGATACCGCTTGCCTCACTGGCCGCTATTCTGTTTGTGGTAGGGTATAAGCTGGCTAAGCCGGCCCTGTTCAAAGCCATGTACCGTGGTGGCCTGAACCAGTTTCTGCCATTTGTAGTAACCGTGCTGGCCATTGTGTTCACTGACCTGCTCACAGGTATAGGCATTGGTATGGTAGTCGGCATCTTCTTTATCCTCAAAAACAGCTATCACGTGTCACACACCGTGGTGAAGGAGAAATCACAGGCAGGCAGAGAGAAGTACCGCATTGTGCTGGCAGAGGAAGTGACTTTCCTGAACAAAGGCAATATCCTGGAGGAACTTCGCAGAGTACCGGAAGGTGCTGAACTGGAAATAGACATGTCACGCTCGGCCGTGGTAGACCCGGATGTGATCGAGCTGATCGAGAACTACAAAGAGACCGCCCGCAGCAATAATATCAAGCTTCATGTCAAACAAACGGCTGAAGACGAAAAGCTGGAGTACGAGGGTATGAAGTTTTAACAAATCATCATTTTACTAAACTAAAGACTACACCAATGAGAACCCAAAACAGAGAGACACAGTCAGAACTGACACCACAGCACGCAAAAGAGATATTGGTTGAAGGCAACAAGCGCTTCGTGAACAACCTGAAAGCGAACCGCAACCTGCTGCAGCAGGTGAACGAAACGTCAGAGGGGCAATATCCATTTGCCATTATCCTGAGCTGCATCGACTCCCGCACTTCAGCCGAGCTGATCTTCGACCAGGGCCTTGGCGACATATTCAGTGCCCGCATCGCCGGTAACATCGTGAACGAGGACATTCTGGGTAGTATGGAGTTTGCCTGCAAAGTGGCTGGCTCTAAATTGGTAGTGGTGCTGGGCCACAGCAAGTGCGGCGCTATCAAGGGGGCTTGCGACCACGTAGAGATGGGCAACCTGAGCACACTGCTGCACAAGATAGAGCCTGCTGTGAATGCCGTGGAGTATGATGGCGAAAGAAATTCCAAAAATTCGGATTTTGTAGAAAAAGTAGCTGAGACCAACGTTGTGTGGACGGTAGGCGAAATCAAGAAAAACAGCCCAATCCTTCGTGAAATGATAGAAAAAGGCGAGATTGGCATCGTAGGCGGCATGTACGACGTAGAAACCGGCGTAGTGACCTTCTATGACGATGTAGAAAATATGACTGAAACCCTGCATGAGGAACTTGCTGGCAAATATTAAGATCAAAGTAGAGGAGAAGGTATACCTCAAAGACCCCGAAGCATCAGAGAAAGGTCGTGATATTATCAAACACGGTATCTTTCTGATCGATGAGCTGGGCTTGGAGGCCTTCACCTTTAAGAAATTGGCTGAGCGCATCAGCAGCACAGAGGCGACGATCTACAGGTACTTTGAGAGCAAGCACATGCTGCTCTCATACCTGATCTCGTGGTACTGGAACTGGCTGGAATACAGATTGGTGTTTGCTATTAACAACATCAAACCACCTGAAGACCGCCTGCGCATTGCAATCAGCATTTTGTCGGGGCGCATCGAAAACGACATGGAGTTTGAGCATATTGATGAGGTTACCCTGCAGCGCATAGTGGTAGCCGAGTCAGCCAAAGCCTATCTCACCAAGGAGGTGGATGCCAACAACAAGGAAGGCTTCTTTTTGAGCTACAAACGCCTGTGCAAGCGCATAGCCGACATTGTGCACGAGATCAACCCGGAGTACAAGTATCCGGCCTCTCTGGTTTCTACGGTAGCGGAAAGTGCGCATTACCAGAAGTTCTTTGCGCTGCACCTGCCTTCGCTCACGAACATACAAGAAGACGGTGGTACTGAACTGGAGAATTTTCTGACGCACATGGTGTTCAGAACCCTCGAGCGATAACTAGCTGTTTACGATCCTTGCAAAGGATGACACTGGCCCAGGTGCCGGTGTCATCCTTTTTTGTTTTATAGGTGGTAGTTTAAAGCAAAACATAACCTCTGCCATGTGTTTTACTTACAACACAGGTATAACAAACTGTAAGGTATGAAAACAAAGAGCATTCTATTGAAAAGTCGTCCGAAGGGTATGCCGACGGAGGAGAACTTTGAGTTCAAAGAGGAAGAGCTTCCGGAACTGCAGGAAGGGCAGCTGTTGCTGAAGACGCTGTACGCATCGGTGGATCCCTACATGCGCGGTCGCATGAGCGACGCCAAATCCTATGTCGCACCCTATAACCTGAACGAGCCCATTGCCGGAGGTGTGGTGGCAGAAGTTGTTGAAAGCCGGAACGACCGGTATAAAGCAGGGGTAATAGTATTGGGTAATCTGCCCTGGCAAACCTATAGCATCTCCAACGGCAAAGGCCTTAACCAACTGGACCCGGATCTGGCGCCGCTGAGTTACCACTTAGGTATACTGGGTATGCCCGGTCTGACAGCCTATTGTGGTCTGCTCTACATCGGGGAACCAAAAGAAGGGGAGACGGTGGTCGTGTCAGGGGCGGCGGGAGCGGTTGGCACTGTGGTCGGGCAGATTGCCAGGCTCAAGGGCTGCCGCGTGGTCGGTATAGCCGGCTCCGATGACAAAACAGCATACCTCAAAAAAGACCTCGGCTTTGACGAGGCCATCAATTACAAAACCACAGACAATATGCCGCAAGCTTTGGCAGCCGCCTGCCCCGACGGCGTGGATATTTACTTCGACAATGTGGGAGGAGAGATATCGGATGCCGTGTACGGTCTGCTAAATAAATTTGCACGCATTGCAGTTTGCGGACAGATCGCACTGTACAATGCCACCTCGGTTCCGACAGGTCCTCGGGTGGAGCCAATCCTGCTGAAGAAAAGCGCTCTCATGAAAGGCTTTATTGTGGGTGACTACGCTGCACGCTTTCCGGAAGCGGCCACAGAAATGGTAGGTTGGCTTAAAGCTGGTAAGTTACAGTACGAAGAGCATATTGTAGAAGGATTTGATCAATTGCCACAGGCCTTCTTCGGCTTGTTCAGGGGGGAGAATACAGGCAAGCTACTTGTGAAAGTGGCTGATTTTAACGCCCACTGAGCAACACATGCTCAAAGCAATTGGCGGGACACTAGTGTGGCAATAGAAAAGCCCCGGACTTCTCCGGGGCTTTTCTATTGCTGTAAATAATGTTTTAGGCGGCGATTGACTTTGAGGTGACTTGTAGCGCTGCCCTGTCTTCTGAACTGGCCTTGTCAAACAGTGAGTCGAGGCGGAGTAATCGGAACAGGCGCTCAGTGGTGGCATTCATGTCACAGAGCACAACTTTTACATTCTGTTTCCGGATCTTGAGCAGTTCGCTCACAAAAGAGCAGATGCTGCTATTGGTCAGGTGCAGGCGGTCCACGTGCGAACAGTCGATCCAAAGTTCTCTTGTGCTGTCCGTCGGTACTTCGGCGATTGCCTGGTGAACTTTATTAAGCGCTTGTTCTTTCACAAGGCCCTTTACAAAAAAGATATGGCGATTCTGGTGCGAGGTGTGGTTGATTATTTCCATGTCGACGTTCCTGAAAAAGATTTAACATATAAAGGAGGTGCTTTAGTAGCGGATTTCCTTTATTTAATACTATAAAATTAAAAACATATTGCTGGGTGAGTATTGTATTTTTAAAGTACGGGGTAATTAGTATATAGTTATTTACTTTGTAATAAATTTAGTAAACGATTTAAAATGGTGATTTTTATTACTAAAAAGCTAAATAGCTACTAATAAGTTGATTGTTTAATTATTGTATAAAATCAATATACTGTTTAAATAAGTCATTGTTGTTAAAATGTAATATGGGCTTAGGTGCATTGTTTAGGGTGGTAATGAAATGGCAGGCGGCCCGCTTGTGCCACCTCTAAGGCTAGGTCTGACAAGCAGAGGTGCCAATATATTATTTTTAGTATATTGATAAGGAATTGATGCCGCCGCTATGCTAAGACAACTACCGCTGCTACTGCTTTTCTCCCTGCTCTCAATACAGGCCTTCGCGCAGGGGCGCTTGGCTAAGTCCCAACTCCGCAGTCCCTATACCTATATCTACCGCATCACCGACGAACAAGCCCTGACGATCTATGAGAAGGGGCCGGATGTGGTAAAGAGCAATTTTTTTCACACAGTGGTCGATTCGTTTGCCATTGGTAAGACTTATACAAAGCCGCTGCCGCAGGGCCATTATCTGTACATGCATGCCCAGGGTCCTGACCTGGTATACTGGCTGGAGACGAAGAGTAAACTGCAGGCGAAGCTGCTGCACCTGCAGCCGGAGCTCGCCCTGCTGGTGCACGACAGTCTGGGGCAACTGGTGACCGATGCAGAGGTGATGGCTGGCAAGCAGCGTGTGCCATTGGACAGCAAAACCAATACCTACCGCCTGAAGAAAGGGCCTAAGAAGGGAATCGTCAGCGTGAGCCACTCGGGTCTTACTTTTTACGAAGAACTTGCACCGCAGCAGCATCAATACCATTACAAACCAAAGTGGTGGCAGCGGTTGATCAACACGTGGCCCATTTACTACACGTGGCGCCCGTTTCGGGATGTGTACAGAACCATTAGATGGGGGGAGCCGCAAGGGTGGATCCGCAGTATAGCTTCCATTTTTGACGAAGAGTACCGTCTTGACAAAACTGAAAAGTATAAAGGTTACCTCGTTACGAACAAACCGCTATACCAGCCTGGCGACACGGTGAGGTATAAGGCCTATGTGGTGAACCAAAACGGCAGACCAGTGCAATACAAGGCGCAGCTGATGCTAAATGGCTATAATATCAGGCGTAAGAAGATGGGGGTGCTCGCACCTTACCGCAAGGGAGCATACGAAGGTTGGTTTGTGCTGCACGACAGCCTGAACCTCCGTCTGGATGCCAGCTATACCTTATCGCTGGAAAGGACCAATAAGCGGGAGGATGCACTGGTGCGGCACTCTTTCACTTATGAAGACTATGAACTGAAGGAAAACAAGTATACCCTGCGGCTGGCGCATGAAGAGCACCAGGCGGGTGTGGAGAACCAAGTGCATGTGCGAGGGACGGATGCCAACGGTCTCAACCTGCTCGACGCCCGGGTGGAGGTGGTGGTGCTTACCCGGCAGGTTTTCGGATCGCGGGAGCAGCAGGTGTTTGTACCGGACACGCTCTGGAAGCACAGCCAGTCGCTGGAGGCTGCTGGCGAAACGAGCATCTCCATACCTGCCACGGCTTTCCCAAAAGCTTCCCTGCGCTACCAGGTCAGGACTGACTTTCTGAACAGCAGCAATGAACGCAGCTTTCAGTCGGCCGAAGCCAGCTATACCTACTTGCCGGGACAGCTGAAACTTTCGCTCTCGCAGGACAGTCTGCTGGCCCAATACCTGGAAGGCGACAAGCCCATGCCGCACCAGGCAAAGCTGACTGCCGTTGACGCGAAAGGCAACAAAGTGCTGGAGCAGCAGGTGCAGCTGCCTTACCGTTTGCCAGTGAACCCTTATGTGCGGCGCTACATGCTGCAGACTGCGGAACACGAGGAAACGCTTGCCCTAAACCCAGTGAATGCACTAGTGCAGGCCAATACCGACCGCAGCAACGATTCGCTCTATTTCGTGCTGGACAATCCGCGGAGGCTGCCTTACTGGTACTTCGTGTACCGGGGCGATAAACTGGTGGAGCAGGGCAGAGGGCGGGAGCGGGAGTTGCGCTATACCCGTGCTCTGCGTGGCGACGATACTTATTTTGTGACGCTGCGCTACATGTGGGGTGGCGAGATCCGATCGGATGAAAAAGTGGCCCCTCACCGCAGGTATACCCTGAACCTGGAAGTTGAAGCACCGCAGGTGGTGTACCCGGGGCAGCAGAGCGACCTGACTGTGACCGTGCGCGATGCCAAAGGAAAACCAGTACCCAATGCCGATCTTACCGCCTATGCCATCACATCCAAGTTCACGGCGCAGGGTGTGCCCACACTACCGTCATGGGACAGGTATAAAGGCCGCAAGCCTTACCAGAAGCTGCGGCTGAACAACGAGGCCAAAGCCACCACGCAGCTCATGGACTGGAACGCATGGAGTCGCCGCATGGGGCTCGACAGCATCGCCTATTACAATTTCCTCTATCCGAAGCAGGGCATTTTCACCGAGTACAGCCTTTCCCGCGACAGCCTTACGCAATTCTCGCCTTTCGTGGTGGACTCCGGTAGGGTGGTGCCGGTGCATGTGGTATACCTTGACCGGGTGCCGGTGTATTTCTCCGGAACGGATGTGATGCCGGCCTATTCCTTTGCGGCTGACAGCGGCTACCATACCATTATGATGCGCACGGCCGACAAGCTGGTTACACTCGACAGCGTATACCTGCGGCCTTACCACAAACTGGTACTGAGTGCTGACCTCACGCCAGGTACAGCGCCCTATGCGAAAGAAGCTGAAAGGAAAGACTACCTCTCGACCCGGGAGCGCAACAACCTGTACGGCTACCTGCTGCAGGTGGAGCAGAACTTCGGCAGAGATCTGGCTTACCTGAAGCAGGGCCGCCGGGTGCTGCGCGTGGAGGATAACCCTGCCCGGAGCAACCATTATTACTCGGCAACAAAGTCCGTGCTGGCGGGACCTTTTTCGCCGGGCTATCTGCAGTTTACCAGGTATAACCGCTTCAACACCTCGTTCGAACTGGAGGCTGGCTATACTTATACCTTTGAGCGGGAGTTGCTCAAAATGCGCGAGCGCAAGCTCCTGCCGGATCATGTTCACCTTGGCAACTGGAACAAGAAGGAGCGGAATCCGGTGCCGCTATACGATAAGGCCTCAACTGAGCAACAACTGCAACAGGAGTGGGAGGAACTGCAGCATCAGTTCTGGCTGCAGAAAGCCTTCGGCAACAACCCGCTTTACGACGACTACCTGCCCAAAGGTCGTGTAGGCTGGCGACTCGACAGCACCTTCACGCAAAAGCCTGTCATGGCCGTGCTACACAAGGCTGGTCAGCCCGACTCCGCCCGACTCTACAGTGGGAATAACATCCTGATGACAGGTATACCGATCGGCAAATACCGGCTGGCTCTCCTGTTTCCGGATAGTAGCTACGTGGCAACCGACCTGCAGGTGCAGGCAAACGGACAGGTGCAGCTATACCTGTCGCAAGCCGCGCACAAGTCAGCAGACAGGTATAGCCAGACCTTGCAGCAATTGATCAGCAGAAGGATCCGAGAAGCCCAGCGAGGAGTAAGTATAGAGGTGCAGCAGCAAGTGATCCGGCAAATGCGCAACGACAGTTACACCTCCGGTCTGCACGAATACAGCGCCACTGTTTCAGGTATAGTCGTAGATGCGGGATCAGGCACGCCGCTGCCAGGCGTGGCGGTGCTGGTAAAAGGGACGCGCATCGGTACGGCTACCGATGCAAACGGATACTACCAACTCGGTGTGCCTTCCAATGCTGTGCTGGTGTTTCGCTATATTGGGTATACAACATCAGAAGTAGCTACAGAGGGCAGGAGGATTGTAGACGCTTCTCTTAGTGCTGATATGCAACAGCTTTCGGAAGTGGTGGTGGTAGGCTATGGTGCGCAGGAGCAGCGACATATGGCTAGGACGTCTGTAACGGTAGTGCAAGGAAGAGCCGCTGGAATCCAGATCAGAGGCAGTGCCACTGTCCAAAGCGCCAATTCACCTCTTATAATAGTGAATGGTTTGCCTTACAGCGGCGAACTGTCCGACCTGGATCCGGCTATGATCGCTTCTATGAAAAAACTGGATGCAGCGGCGGGAGAGGCATTATATGGCTCCAGGGCGGCTGGTGGTGTGATCATCATTGGCAGCAAAAGTCCAGAAGGGCTTACGGCGGCACTGCCCGTGGACGAAGCCGGTGCTATCCGTGAAAACTTCTCCGACTACGCTTTCTGGCAGCCGCGCCTGCTAACAGACCGCAAGGGGCAGGTAAGTTTCCCTGTTACTTTTCCGGGCGATATTACCGGCTGGAACACCTACGTGCTGGGCATGGATGGCAAGAAGCGCACGGGGATCTACAGCACCAGCATCAAGTCCTTTAAGGCGATGATGGCTACGCTGGCAATGCCGCGCTTTCTGGTGGAAGGCGACAAAACGCAGGTCATCGGCAAGGCGCTCAATTACCTGCCGGACTCTTCCAATATCAGTACCCGCTTTGAGGTGGCAGGAAAGCCGGTGCGCGAGAGCCAGATCCTGCTGAAGCGTGCCCACACCGACACGCTCACCTTCACTGCTCCGTCTGTCGCACCTGACTCCGTGGAGGTGCTCTTTGCCCTGCGGTCAGCTGAAGGAATGGCTGATGGCGAACGGCGCCACATCCGGGTATACCCCAAAGGCACCGAAGAAACCATTGGACATTTCCTGGCTTTGCACGCTGACACGACGGTAACCCTGAATTTTGATCCGGCAAAAGGACCCGTGAAACTACACGCGAAGGGCAATCTGCTGGAGGTGATGCTGGAAGAGATCGACTACCTGCACAAATATGAATACTGGTGCAGTGAGCAGGCAGCCTCCAAACTAAAAGGACTGCTGCTGGAAAAGCGTATTCGGGAACAGCTGGGGGAGAAGTTCACACACGAGCGCATGGTGCGCCGCTTGGTCCGTCACCTCGAAAAGACCCAGCTGCCGGAAGGCGCCTGGACCTGGTGGCAGTCCGGTCCGGCCTATACCTGGATTACGAGCCATGTGGCAGAGGCCCTGTCGCTGGCCAAAGCAGAAGGCTACGCTCCGAAGTATGACGAGCAGAAGCTGCTGGACTTTATGGTCTACCGGCTGGAGCAGGCCCGCTTCACTGACAAACTGATGATGCTCGAAACCCTGCACAGGCTGCAAGCCAAAGTGGATTATAACCGCTACGTGGAGGAGCTTTCTAAGCGGGACAGACTATCATTGGAGGAGCAGCTGCGCCTTACCCGCATGCGCCAGTTGCTCAAGCTGGAAGCGCCGCTCGATACGCTTCAGAAGTACAAGCAAGTAACCACACTTGGCGGTCTGCACTGGGGTGAGAACAGGTATAGTCTCTTTAATAACCACATCTCCAACACCCTGCTGGCCTACGATATTCTGAAAGCGGCCGGTGGCCACGAGCAGGACCTGACCAGCATACGCGCCTTCCTGCTGAGCGAACGCCGCAACGGCCGCTGGCGCAATACCTACGAGTCGGCCCGCATCCTGGAGACACTGCTGCCTGACCTGCTAAATAAGGAAGAAGGAAGTAAGCCACAGCTGCAGAATAGCCTGGAGCTCACGGGGCCATTGCGACTGGAGGCAACCGATTTTCCGCTGGATACTACCTTCCTGCCGGGACAGCCTTTGGTTATCCGCAAAACTGGCAAGCTCCCACTATACCTGACCGCTTACCAGACCCACTGGAATGCCAGCCCGGAGCCGGTGCAGAAAGACTTTGTGGTGTCGACTTCTTTTAAAGGTATAGTCAGCCAGGCCACCCTGAAGGCGGGCAAACCTGTCGAACTGGTGGTGGAGGTGGAAGCTAAGGCCGATGCCGACTACGTACTGATCGAAGTGCCTGTACCTGCCGGCTGCTCTTACGACGGGAAAAAAGGCAGAGGCCCCTACGAAGTGCACCGCGAATACTTCCGGAACAAAGTCGCCATCTTCGCTGACCGTTTGCCCAAGGGCAAGCATACCTATACCATCCAACTGCTGCCGCGCTACAATGGCACCTATACCGTCAATCCAGCAAAGGCAGAGTTGATGTACTTTCCTGTGTTTTATGGCCGCACGGGGATGAAAGGTGTCATCATTGAGTAGCCCCGGACAGATACGCTGCATGCCGTTGATTTTTTCTAGGATGCGCCTGCAGGGATCTTGAGCAGGTATAAGTTTATAAACCTGTCTGTTAGGGGTTTAGACTTGTATAGGGGTGCGTTTAGGCCTCAAGAGGCCTGTTTTTGGACATTGTTAAAATATTGTTAAAATTTTTGTAATGTTATATTGTGATTTATAATAATGTCGCATAAATTGCACTATGCAGTTTAAGTAGAAAACGCATACGTAATTCTTTACTATACAAAATACACAAGCATTGATTTGAACTAAAGTGTATGCTTTTGGGCTTTATAATCCGAATGGCATGCTTCTTGGGAAGAATCAGCAAAAACGTTTAACTTTTAGCCAATGTTAGATATCATCAATTTTATTGCGCTCGCCGGCATCTTCAACATCTGTTTTTTCTGGTATGCATCTACCAAAATGAAAACAAAGCCTGACCCGGTGAAGACGCTTGTTGTATCCTTTGTATTTTCCATTCCCCTCAGTTTTCTGTTGATCGCCGTGTATACCACAATGCTGCTTTACGCTGCTAAGATCGGTGCCAGTGAAGATGCCATGTGGGAGTATATGGAGCAGGAAGAATTGCAGTAGTATCCACAGGTATAGCCTCGGCTAACCTGTTTTCTTAAACGCATCGCGGGCACCTGTCAAAAGCAGGTGCCCGCGATGCGTTTATGGCTAATGCTTTGTCCCTGGCTGTACAGGCATTTTCCCACGAAGGGAAAAGTCGTTTCATTCTGATAAATTTTGAGGTTGTTGCGCGAGTTACTGCAGTTGAAGCAAGCAGAGGTTCAGTTTTTTTAGCATAACCTCCATCAGAATAAGACACCGTATTTGCCGCTCAGCTCTAATCCAGGATCCGCAGCTCGTCGCGGCTGATCAGTGTAGTACCGGCATAGCGTCCTTCCCGCGGGCCATTCTCAAGTTTTAGCACACCCCGCGGACAAACATGCGCGCAGATACCACAGCCCACACAAGCTGCCCGGATGATCGGCTCGCCCTGCTGCGCATACCAGCGCACATCAATGCCCATTTCGCAGTAAGTGGAACAGTTGCCGCAGGAGATGCACTGTCCGCCATTGGTGGTGATGCGGAAGCGGGAGAAGTGCTTTTGTAGCAGCCCCAAGTAAGCAGCCATCGGGCATCCGAAGCGGCACCACACCCGGTTGCCCATCAGCGGGTAAAAGCCTACGCCTACCACGCCCGAAAACATGGCCCCGATAAAGAACCCGTATGTTTGGGCAAAACCGCCCGACAGATCACCGAGCAAACGGCCTTCGCTCCAAGAATTGATCCAAAGGAAAAGGGTAGTGAGAATAACAAAGCCCAGAATCGGGTAGATGATCGCCACTTCCCAGCGCCAGGCCTTGCGGCTTTTGTCGGAGAGGTGCCGGTAAGGGTCGCCGGCGGTTTCGGCCAGTCCGCCGCAGCCGCACACCCAGGAGCAGTACCAGCGCTTGCCATAGAAGTAGGTGAGCACGGGCGTGGCCAGAAAGGAAAAGACCGCTCCCCAGAAAATCATAAATACACCCAAAGCGGCACCGTCCCGCACCAGGTATTCCATGGTACTCGGGAAGAGGTAGTCATACTTGAGCGGCCAGAAATAGCTGAAGTAATATTCCGGTTGGTTGAGCATCAGCAGCAGGCCCGGCAGCAGAAAGGCAAAACCCAGCTGAAAGAACATCACCGAAATAGTCCGGATGATGTGGTAGCGGCTGTTGCGGTACTTGAGCAGGGCGTATACCCCCATGATCAGCACAGCCAGGGTATAGAAAGTGCCGTAGAGGAACCACTGGTCGCTGGGGCGATTGCGCAGCCACTGGCTCAAAGGCTCCATGGCCTGAATCAAACCCTGCAGGGTATCCGGGAACCAGTAGAGCAGCACATAAAAACCGGTAAGCACAAAGCCGATGACCCAGGCCGAAGCCCCACGTGATGTAGCCTCCTGTTGCCAGAGCCCGTGGTTTTGTTCGGCAGGTGACTTGCGTCGTCGGCTCTGCCAGATGTAAAGCAAAGCGCCGACAGTGAAGACTGCCGTGCCTCCCAATCCGGTGAAAACAGGCGAGAGGTAATCAGCCCCCACGGCAGCTACCAGTATACCCAGCAGACCGATGCTGATGAGTACCAGCCCCACCATTTTCACGACATTCTGTGAGGTGGTAGAAGGAGTAGTGGCAGTTTGGGAAATGACGGCAGTAGGCATCTGTAGTATCAGTAATTAACAGGAAGTAGAGTCAGAAAACAGCCCGAAGCGCTGGCGCAGTTCCCACCATGTGCTGTGTTTGACGGGCGGCTGCCGGTCCGGGAAGCGAGTGTAGTACTGGCGGAGGAGTTCTTCTTCGTAACGCTGGAAAAACTCCGGATCGAAGTTAACGGCAGGAAGTTCCTGCATGACTTGGTGCAAGGTATAGCCCTGCTGCAGCCAGTGATGGCACAGGTCGTGGCGATAGCGGACGCCGAGTAGGTTTATACCTAAAAGCTTATCTGTTGCCTTGTCGTAGAGCAGTCGGATGGCCTTTGTTGCCTTTGCATTTTGCCAGTAAAGCGACTCCTGCTGCTCCGTGAAAACGGCGGGTACTGTACCATAGGTCTGGTATTCAATATCAAAAAACTTGGCGGAGTTGAACCACGGTCCACGCTGGTAAGGCTTTCGGTCGCCGAGCAGGGTGGAGGCCAGCGCCTCAGCATGCAGACGGGCCGTGTACCAGAGTTGCTCCATCATCGGCTGGCCCGGAGCGGGATTGCGGAACTGGGCGCAGTCGCTGAGGGCGTATACATCGGGCTGGCTCGTCTCAAAAAACTCGTTCACCAGTATACCCTTTTCTGTCTCTATACCTGCGCCCTTAAGGAAATCAACATTCGGTTTCACTCCTGTGGTGATGCCCACAAACTGGCAGGGCAGCTCTTTGCCGCTGCGCGTGTGTATAGCACGTACCCGGCCAGCTTCATCAGCCAGGATTTCCTGCAGTTCTTCCTGTAGCAACAGCTCAATGCCGTGCTGCCGGATGTGGTCGGTCACGAGCCGGGCCTCCTCTTCGGGCAGCACATTGTGCCAGTACAGTTTATCCCGTATCAGCATGGTGACAGCAATGCCGCGGCTCCGGAGCATCTCGGCCATCTCCACCCCAATCAATCCTCCGCCTATGATTACAGCCTGCTGTATACCTGCCGTGTTGGCTTCCATCAGCTCCAGGTCCTGCAGCGACACGAGGCCCTGGACGCCTTTCAGGGTTTGGCCGGGCCAGTCGTAATAAGCGGCGCTGGAGCCCGTGGCCAGTACCAGTTTGTCGTAGTGCAGGGGAGGTCCATTGCGGAGCACGAGCTTTTTGTGACTTGTTTCTACCCGCTCTACATAGTCGTGCACCAGCTCTATTTTCTGCTCCTGCCAGTACCAGTAGGCGTAAGGCACAATATCCTGGAAGCGCATGTGGCCCATGTACACGTACATCAGCGCAGTGCGCGAAAAGTGCAGTTGCGACTCCGCCGACACGATGGTGATGCGACAGGCGCTCCGCTTCCGCACACGCTGTGCCAGGGTGACGCCCGCAATGCCGTTGCCGATGATAACTAAGTGTTCCTGTGCTTTGATCTGGTTCATCCAAAAATTCTGTGCCTCTTGGGCGGCTATACCTAGTACACCTGAAATGACTGGTCATACCTGTGATACACTGCCGCGACAGGGCAGGTATAGCCAAAGATACGAAATTAGGACAGGCATAAAAAAAGGAAGGCCGGGTCATTCCCGGCCTTCCTTCTATGAAAACTATTTAAGATTAGTGACTTCCGGCGCTACTGCCTACATCCTGACCACCGTCTTCTACGCTTTTACCGCCCTGACGGCCGCCAGTGCGGGGCTCGTTGCCCATGGCGCGACCTGCCTGTTCGTTCTCCTCTGAGCGCGGAATCTGCTCTGATGGATTCTTCCTGGCTGTCGGGTGGATGTTAGGCACTTTGTTGCCCTCATTTATTTTGCTTTTGTTCTGGTCTTTATTCTTATCTGCGTTCATCTTCAATCTGTTTTAGTTGTATTAAGTTTTACTCTGAATTGGTCCCAAGGTTATGCCTATACCTTAGTAACGGTCATAATCGGGGTTGGAGCCAGTGCGGTCAGGCGGACCATAGCGACGTGGCTGTCGCTGTTCGTAGTCACGCTGACGCTCGCGCATTTCGCCGGTCATGGGGTTGTAGCGACGGTTGTAGTCCGGGTCGGAGTTGCGGTCGCCGTCATAGCCAAAGCTCAGCGATCCGGCCATGTTCCCGTAGTTCTCGTCGCGGCGATGCGGGTAGTTGTCAGGACGGTAATCGCCGTCGAAATTGCCGGATGTACGGTTGACGTAATGGTCCCCGTACTGCTGACGGCTGCTGCGCTCGCTGCTCCTTGGGTCGTTGTAGCCTGAGCGGTTGTCGCGCATACCTGCGCTGCCTCCATAGCGGCCACCAAAATCGCTGTATGCTCCCTGGCGTGAGCCGCCGCGGTAACTCTGCTGGTACTGGCGCTGGGTATAGTCGTCATTGTCCTGCAGATTGCGGCTGCGACGGTATATGTAGTCGCCCCCCTGGTCTTCGTTGTAACGATCGCGGTCTCTGTCGCCCTGACCAGAGCGGTTGTAGGTGCTGTAGTGACTGTCTTCATCCAGGCGGTAGGCGCCTCTGTACTGCGATTCGTCGTTTCGGTTATTGTCGCGTCTGTTTTCATCCCGGCGGTCCTGCCAGTTATTATATCTGTTCATTTTTTATCTTGATTGGTACACCCTCTATAAACGCACATTTGGGTTGGGAGTTTACGCAGCGTCCTTAACCCAAAGCAGGGACATGCCCGTAAACAGTAGCAATAATGTATGTATTAAAACCACAATGCTATGAGAAACAACAGAGAAGGAAACCGCGATAATCGTAACATGGAGCCGCGCTGGGCACACGGGCATCACCACGGCGAGAATTCAGACCGCGGCAATTACACCGTGGACTCGCACTTTAACAGCGGGTATGGTGAGCAGGAAGACGATTACTATGATACAAGAACTTTCAACACCAACATAGATCATGAGTACGGTTCGCGCCAGGGTCGATTTCAGCCGGGCGGTGCACAGTACAGCGGAGAGGATTTTACATCACGCAACCGCAGAGGGCAGGATAACCCCTACGGCATGAGCTATGTACCCAACGACGACTATAACTCAGGCCGACACTATGACCCGCAGGCCGACTACAGCGACCGCGACTATGATGACATGCGCCGGCAGGGAAACAGCTGGATGCGAACAGGCATGCCGGATGAACGCTTCGGCCATGATGTAGGGCGGGGTGACCGGGATTTCAGAGGTCACTCATCTATGGGCGACTACGAGTCATACCGACGCTATGAGATGGGCAACCGACAGTATGACAATGACTACAGCGGAGGCTTTGCAGGCCGCAACCATACGGAGGGCCGAGATCACTTCGGCGAAGATAGTTACTATAGCAACATGGACCGCTGGGGACAGAATGACCGCCAGCGCCGCTCCGAAGACCGGCACAATCGTCATTAATATGTAAAATCAAACAGCCGCAGGGGAGAGTGTCCTCTGCGGCTGTCATTTTAAAAAAGCAAAAACATGAGAGACTATAGAGATCAGAATTATGGCGACTTCAGCCGCCAATACCATGAGGAGCATCCGCGCCAACAGCAGTACCGCAGAGAGCAACGCGACTGGGACAGAAGACAGGAAGACGAAGGAGCTGGCCGTCAGTATCGTGCACGACACGAAGAGCGTGATAGATTTGAAGGCAACTACCGTGGCAACATGGCGGACTACTACAACACCATGTATGATACCAGCAACTATACCGGAGTGCCAAGGCATGATGAGTATGGACTTCCGTATGGTTCAGAGAACGACCTGGACCGCATCAGCAGGGGCAACCCGAGGTTTGCTGACCCGGATCGCTTTGAGCGGACCCGCTACCGTTACAACTCAGGCTACAACCCGAACTACGACAATCCGGAGGAAGGCGACCTGTACCGTGACTTCGACAGCCGGGGCAATCATGGCTTCCGCCACGATGCCTCGTATGGAAATGCAGACGAGTTCAGAGACTTCGGCGATGACCACTATGGCTCCCCTGATAGGAGTGGAAGATACTAGCGTACAGAGGTTTTAAAAATGCCCATACTATATTGTATACTTTTTTTCACCATTGCGTATAAGTGACTATACATTAGTATTGAATTTCCATCTGAGAAAGGCCACAGCGTAACAGCTGTGGTTTTTTTCATTTTCTATGATATTTTCGAAATTGTATTTAATTTCTTTGGATTGATAAAATTTTACGTTTACCTCTCACTTATATGCATGTGTTAAAGTCTTTCCTGCTAGGAGCCGTTACTTTAATCGCCATACTGGGCGTCATATCCATCAGTCTGCCTCGCCAGATCCATTTGCAGCGTGATATCATCATCAATGCACCTGCCGATGTGGCTTATGAGCAGCTCAGTGACTTACGGAATTGGCCTAACTGGCTTCCTGGGCATCATATTGATACCGGTAAGTCGCTTAGCTACGCCGGTCCACCAATAGGGGCGCGCTACAACTGGACCAGCCAGCGACGCGGCATTGGGCAGGGCATTGTGACAATCGTAGCGGCGGAACCGCCCAGCCGACTGGTTACCAACCTCGAATTTGAAGAAGATGACAAAGCGCACAGCACTTTTGTATTAGAGGAGACAGAAGAAGGCACAAAACTCACCTGGCACTTTGATAAATACATGGGCGACAACCCGGTTCGTAAGTTCTCAGGTTTGCTGATCGACAGTACAGTGGGAGAGGAGTTTGAGGACGGACTCGAAAACATCAAGAAAGAAGTGGAAGCCAGGTACGTGCTGAGCGATAAATAACGCGGCATTGCTGTAAGACCAAAAGCCCAAGGTATAGCCTGAAAAAGCTATACCTTTTCTATTTCCTTCTGTTCCTGTTCTTTCGGGATAATGGTGATCTTACCGTCCTTTTCCAGAATGGCGTACTTGATCTGCTCGAGTCGCTCCAGACCCCGCAGCGCCCGTGCCGACTCCATAATATCAGCCTCGTCCACCCGCACTTTTTTCAGCCGTTCGTGCAGCAGTTTGCCGTCATCGAGCAGGATCACAGGCACACCATCCAGCACATTTCCAAACCCCTTATATTTCTGTTTCAGAAGCGAAAGGCTGATGTCGGTAAGCAGCAGCGTGATAATCAACACAAAGCTGTTCATCAAGGAATGGTCTTCGCCAACGAGTGCCTGCTCCGCAGTTTCGGCTATGATCAGGAGGAGCACAAAATCAAAAACAGTGGCTTCGTACAAGGTTCTTTTACCGCTTATCCTGAAAATGATCATCAGGAAAACATACAGGATCAATCCTCTGATAACGGTTTCCATAGGGTCGAATTAAGGGTGAATGAACTGTGTGATAGCTACCTGTTTTTCGGCTGTGGAGAAGTGCAGAGGCAGCGAGCCCATTCCTTTTGGTGTCAGGTAGAAGGTAACGGAAAAAGGTTGCCTGGCCGTAGCAAAGCGGTAGGTAATGCCCTGCACGGTAGTATAGACTTCGGCGGGTTCAGGCACCACTTTGTCTATTTTGAGTTGCTCGTAAAAGTCTTTGCTGAGGTGTAAATCTGTGAGAGAGTCACTGGTAGAGGCATGCAGCTTCACTTTGATTTCGGCAGGGGCACTGCGTCTGATAAAGCGTTCATATTCTACTTCGAGTCCTTCAGCACTGTCGCCAGCTTTTAAGCTCTGTAGATTGCCGATGCCACCATCACCGGTAAAACCGAGCAAGGCAGCCAGTACAAAGATGCTCATCACAACCCATGCTACCCGCTGAACTTTCCAGTTGGTGCTCTCCAGTTGAATATCCTCGTCAATGTCGAGTTCGCCTCTATGTTTTCTCACGGCTATACCTTGCGTTTGCTTTCGCAGGTATATAACGCTAAGGCAGATTTATGGTTTTGCTACACTGTCAGGAGGTACAATCTCGGGATAAGCTTCTGTTTTGAAGTCAGCTACTTTCTTATAAAGTTTTCCTTTTTCGGCAAGAGAAGACAGAAAGAGGGTGACCTTGGAGGTGTTAAAATGGTTGGATAGATCGGCCAGTAAATCCGGTATGCCATCGCGGTCCAAGTCGCCTACCCAGAGGAGTACGTAAATGGCACTTTCGAAATTCTCGTCAGAGGCCAACTCCTGTGTGATCCTACGTCCGTTTTTAGTGCCTGTCACTGTCCATCTGTAGTTCCGGACCGAGTAAGACTCTGAGCCTTCCTGCTGGATGCTGTCACCGCTGGCTGCCAGGGTATAGGTCTTGCCTTTATACCTGAGGTCGATGGCAGTATTCGGCAGAATCACCTGATCCGGGTAGCCTACTGTGTCCACTTCACTGGCCTGTAATTTGGCTATACCTGTCACAAAAAGGAGTGTATTCGGGTGCTCCCCCCGAACTTCACGCCCAGAGCGTACCTGCCGGCCCTTGTCATAGACCGGATCAAAAAAAGTGGTGACCTGCATACCGCTGGGCTGCAGCCGGAAAACGCTGTCATCCTGCACCAAGGCCATCCAGGGCTTCTGCTCCGCACCTTGCCATACTTCGTGCTTATGGAAACGCCCTTCGATCATGATCTTAGCAGCGGATTTGGGCTCTGGACTCAGATCAGTAGTGTCAGGGGTATAGTGCTGCAATTCGTCATCGGCGGGCAGTTTGGCTGAGTCAGGTGCCTGCACCAGACTGGTGTCCGTTTCGAGGAGGTGCGTATGATCCGTCCGGTTGGCCTGCGACTGGTCCGGGGAATTGTTGCAGGCCACCATGCTCAGTACTAAAAACAGGATCGCAGGTATACGCATTGTGGTAAGGAATTAGAATGGAAGAAAACGAATATAGCGAAAATATCTTTCGGGCAAACAAAAAACAGGAAGGCTGACTGCTGCCAACCTTCCCGTTCTGTATGCTATACCTTAATCCTAAGCCTAAAGGTTCTTGTAGAGTCTGTCTTTCAGACCGGCAGAAGCCTCCACTAAAGGAAGACGCACTGCTCCACCGCATACGCCAAAGCGCTCCAGCAGGGCTTTCACGCCCACCGGGTTACCTTCTTCATACATCATCGGGTTGATGTCCACGAAGTCGAATAGCAGGTCAGAAGCCTCTTTGAATTTATTTGACAAGCCCAGGCGGATCATGTTGCTGAACTTCTCAGGGAAGGCATTGGCCAGCACGGAGATTACACCCACAGCACCGAATGCGATCATTGGTAGGGTCAGCATATCATCGCCGCTGATCAACAGGAAATCTTCCGGCTTGTGCTTGGCAATGTGCATGCACTGTTCCAGGTTGCCGGATGCTTCTTTGATACCGATGATGTTTTGGTGAGCTGCCAGACGCACAGTCGTGTCAGGGGCAATGTTGCTGCCCGTGCGACCCGGTACGTTGTACAGGATAACCGGCACCGGGCAGGCATCGGCGATCTGCGTATAGTGCTGGATGATGCCTTGCTGCGATGGCTTGTTGTAATAGGGGCTCACCGAAAGCACGGCGGCTATACCTTCCAGGTCAGTTTTCCGGATTGTGTCGAGTACGTGCTGTGTGTTGTTGCCGCCCAGACCATATACCAGTGGTACACGACCGTTTACATGCTTCTTCACGAAAGCCAGAATCTCAGCTTTCTCCTCAGTGGTGGTGGTGACCGATTCGCCTGTGGTTCCGTTTACCACGAGGTACTCCACACCACCTTCGATGGTAAAATCAAGCAACTGGCGTAGTCCGTCGAAGTCCACGGCCATGTTGCTGGTAAAAGGGGTTACCAGAGCAACACCCGTTCCTTTTAATTTATCTTGTATCATGCGCTGTTTTTCCAAAGCACGAAGTTCGAACTATCCAGCGGAATCTGCAAGTGTTTAGGGTTTAGTGTCTCATATCAAGCTTTTTTTGGGAAGCAACCAACGGCTTAATTTTTTAAAGACAATATATTTATCGTTAAAACAACTTGTAACTTGTAACGTAACAGGTTATACTTGCGATGTGATAGTTAGTTTCAAACATAAGGGGTTAGAAAAGTTCTTCTTAAAGGGGGACGGATCTAAACTAAACCCTCAGCACTTAGACAAAATTGGCGAGATACTTACGGTGCTTCATGCCGCTATTTCGATCCAAGACTTGAATGTGCCGGGATATGGGTTACATCAGCTTAAGGGCAATCTCAAAGGCCACTGGGCCGTGAAGATTAGCGGAAACTGGCGGATCACTTTTAAGTTTGTCGGTGAAAATATTGAAGTGTTGGATGTTAATTATGTAGACTACCATTAGTCAAACAAATGGCAACTATTACCAATAGAATTTTTTAGCAATGATGTTAATGTACAACCCAGCCCATCCAGGCAAGATTTTAAGGAGATACACGGATAGCACAGGCCTTTCCATTACTGAGATAGCTGAAAAGATCTTTATCAGCCGCAAGAACCTCTCCATGATATTAAACGGTCATGCCGGAATCAGTCCAGAGATGGCATGGAAATTATCTGCAGCATTTGGCACCACTCCTCAGTTTTGGATTAATCTGCAGGTGAATTATGACTTGTGGCAAGCCAAGCAGAAGGTAGACATATCAGGTATTGAACAATTGAGCAAGCCAGCTGCCTAAATTTTCATCCCTAATTTGATACTTCTGGTATTTACCTGACAAAGCCCTATTGTATATTATTCTCCTCCACCCAATGCAGAAAATGGTCTTTGTATACCTCGCCGATCGGAATTTCCTTGTTGCCGATGCGGATGCGGCTTTTCTCGATGCTGTCGATCTTGTGAAGGGCCACAATGAAGGAACGGTGCACGCGCATGAACTTTGACTCAGGCAGCTTTTCCATCGCCTTGTTCATGCTCAGGAGCGTGATGATCTTCTGGTCCTTGGTTTGGATGATGATGTAGTCCTTCAGGCCCTCGATCCAGAGGATGTCGGCAAAGTCGACGCGCACGGTTTTGTAGTCGGCTTTCACGAACATGAAATCCTGCTCGGGTACATGTGGGGCAGGGGCGGCTGCCGGGGCCTCCGGTGACTTATGGCTGCGCTGCAAGCGTTCCTGTGCTTTGGTCACAGCCTTCAGAAAGCGGTCGTAGGGAATCGGCTTGAGGAGGTAGTCCACGGCATCGTGGTTAAAGCCCTCAAGCGCATAATTGGGATAAGCCGTTGTGAAAATGATCAGCGGCTGGTTCTTAAGAATGTTCAGAAACTGTATACCCGTGAGTTCGGGCATCTCGATGTCCAAAAACATGAGGTCGATCTGCTCTTCCTGCAGTACCTGCATGGCCTCCGTGGCGCTGGAGCACGTTTTCACGAGTTTGAGGAAAGGCAGTTTGCTCACATAGCTCTCAATGATGTCGAGGGCAAGTGGCTCGTCGTCAACGGCAAGGCAGCGGATGGTCATAGGTTTATTTTTTTGGTTGGAAGTACAGTTTCAACGAAGCAAAAAATGTATCGTCTTTTTCTTCTAAATACAGCTCGTGTCGGTGAGGGTAGAGCAAGTTAAGGCGTTGCTTTAGATTTTGCAAACCAATGCCGCCAAAGTCCTTCTTTTTGTGAGTACTGCTGTTGTTCACGGTAGAGAACTGGAGCCAGTCATCCGTTATAACCAGGTTGAGCGTAATACCCACCTCGTTGCGGCTCACGAGTCCGTGCTTGAAAGCGTTCTCCACCAGTGTCATCAGCAGCATTGGTGCAATCTGTTTGCCGGATGTGTCACCTTCCACGTTCAGGCGGATGCTGGTCTGTTCGCGCAGGCGCAGCTTCTGCAGGTCTATAAAGTTTTGAATGTGTTCTACTTCCTTCTCCAGACTCACCAGCGTGTCGTTGCTTTCATAAAGCATGTAGCGCATCAGGAGTGATAGCTTCATGATGGCATCCGGCGTCTCGGGTGACTGCTTGTAGGCCAGCGAGTAAATGTTGTTGAGCGTGTTAAAAAGAAAGTGCGGGTTCACCTGCGATTTCAGAAAATTCAGTTCGGCAGCCAGTTTCTGGTTTTCAAGCTCCTTGTTACGCCGCTCATTGCGGATGTAGTTGCCGGTTACCTTCAGGGCCGAACTGATGAACACTACGATCAGGCCCGCCAGCACATAATTGAGAATGCGATCAGAGGAGTAGAGCATTGTCATACCCGGGTTAAACTCCCGGAACACGTAAAAGTCGAGAGGCGAGCGTACCAGTGCGACGGCAGTCAGCGTAAGCAGGACAACTCCCAGGTATCCAAAGATCTGGTTTCGGGCAAGAAAGCGGGGGATCAGCACATACCAGTTGAGGTAGAAGATCATCATGGCAAAGCTTAATCCCACCAGTGAGTCAACGGCCTTATTGAAAGAAAGGCCGCGCTGAAACTGAATGTAGAAGATCCAAGCTCCAAAAAACGCCCAGGCTGCCACATGTATGGCTAATTTGTACCGCTTTTTCATGGTAAATGGTGGTAGGGCTATCAAGTTCAAGGCTGTAATGCTAATGGGTGATGAAAGCGAATCTAAACGTAAGTCTGTTGCTGAAGTTAAGCAATATTACGTTGCTTCCATATAACCACGAGCCTATACTATACAGAAGGGCAAACGAGCCCTATCAAAGCTTCAATTTAAAAGATCAAATCAGAAAAGGCGAGAAACGGTTGTTTGTATATCCTTTTCAGCTGTTCGTCTATTTCATTTTTATTTATCGGCTTAAATGCCTCCATTTGTAGCATAAACCCCAGCTGATATGATGTGTTGGGTATATGGGCTTAAAGGCCTGTTTTAAAGTTTAATTGTTTTTATTGTTTGTTTGTAAATCAGTAAGCGCCGGCCTCTTGTAGACCGGCGCTTACTTTTTGCAGGGGTGGTAAGGTTAATGGCTGACCATCCCTAGAAACTCGTCCTCAGAGAGGATGGTAATGCCGAGTTTGTTAGCCTTCTCGAGTTTGGAAGGTCCCATTTTGTCACCGGCCACGAGGTAGGAGAGTTTGGCTGAGATAGAACTGACCACTTTGCCACCGTGGCTGACAATGATGCGCTGCAATTCCTCGCGACTCACACTCTCAAACACGCCTGATATCACAAAGGTCTTACCGTCAAGTTTATCGCTTTCCATTTCAGGAGCAGTGTTTTCACCCTTGAACTGCAGACCGGAGGCCTTTAAGCGCTCAATCAGTTCCTGATGCTCTGGTCTGCTGAAGTACTGTAGCAGCGACTGCGCAATGCGGTCGCCAATCTCGTTCACCGCGATCAGTTCTTCGTACAGGGCGCCACGCAGTGACTCAATATCTGGGAACTGCTCAGCCAGTTTCTTAGCCACGGTGCTCCCCACGTAGCGTATACCCAGGGCAAACAGCACGCGGTCGTAAGGTGTCTGCTTCGATTTCTCCAGGCTGTTAAGGATGTTGTTGGCTGATTTCTCACCCATGCGTTCCAGGTTCACCAACTGCTCGAAGGTAATGTCATACAGATCGGCTACGTTGTGGACAAATCCGGCATTGTAGAGCTGCTCGATGGTTTTGGGGCCGAGCTCGTCAATGTTCATGGCTTTGCGGGAGATAAAGTGCTCCAGTTTAGCCTGAATCTGCGGGGCGCAGCCTTCCTCGTTCGGGCAGTAGAAGTTCGCTTCGCCTTCGGCGCGCACCAGTTCGGTACCACAGGCCGGGCAATGTGTCGGGTAGATGATCGGCTGCGAGTCGGCAGGGCGTTTACTGAAGTCCACACCGGTGATCTTTGGTATGATTTCACCGCCTTTTTCCACGTGCACAATATCTCCCAGACGCAGGTCAAGACGCTGTATCTCGTTGGCATTGTGCACAGAGGCTCTTTTTACAACTGTTCCGGCCAATAGCACGGGCTCCATGATGGCCACAGGGGTCACGGCGCCGGTACGCCCGATCTGGTACTGTATGTCAAGCAGGCGGCTTACAGCACTCATAGCCGGGTACTTGTAGGCGATCGCCCAGCGCGGACTCTTGGCGGTATAACCCAGTTCTTCCTGCAGGGCATAGCTGTTCACTTTCACGACCACACCGTCTGTGGCGATCGGCAGCTCGTGGCGTTTCTGTTCCCACTCGTTGATGTAGTCCAGCACGGTATCAATGGAGCTGCACTTTCGCCAGGTATCGGATACCTTAAAGCCCCATTTCTGGATAGCCTGCAGACTCTCCGAGTGTGTGTCAAACGGACTGGGAGAGCTCATGAAGCCATAAGAAAAACAGCCCAGTTTACGGCTGGCTACGATCGCTGAGTCCTGTTGCTTGAGCGTACCGGAGGCGGCGTTGCGGGGGTTAGCCAAAAGCTGCTCACCGGCTTCTTCACGTTCGGCATTCAGCTGCTCAAACACCTGCAAGGGCAGAAAAACCTCACCACGCACTTCAAAGCTTTCGGGGTAGTCTTTGCCGTGCACCTGCAGCGGAATGTCACGGATGGTACGCACATTGGCTGTAATATCATCACCACGGGTACCATCGCCGCGGGTGGCGCCCTGTACAAATTCACCGTTCTCATAAGTCAGGCTAATCGCTACCCCGTCAAACTTCTGCTCGCACACATACTCCACCTCGTCACCCACGATCTTGCGCACGCGCTTGTCAAACTCCCGCAGGTCTTCCTCGGAGTAAGTGTTGCTCAGCGAGAGCATCGGGTACTTGTGGTACACTGTTTTGAAGCTCTTGGTGATGGTGCCGCCCACCCGCTGGGTAGGGGAGTTGGGCTGGCGCAGTTCCGGGTGCTGCTGCTCCAGTTGCTGCAGCCGCTCGAGCATCATGTCAAATTCGTAGTCAGAGACTTCAGAAATGCTGTTCTGGTAGTATTGGTAATTGAGGTAGTTTATGCGTTGGGTGAGCTCCTGAATCTCAGTAGCCGGATCGTTTGCTAGGGCCATAAGGTATTTCTGTTTGATCTGTAAAAATAGAGAACCGGACGCAGGCTGCCAAGTACCGATGACTTTAAAATATGACATCTGGCAAGCGTAAACGGCCAGGTGAACCCAAAGGACAGGTATAAAAAAAGCGGCTGCTCTGGAAGAACAGCCGCTCAGGTATAGGTATGGCTTTGCTGCCTATTTCAATTTCACGCCGTCTGCCACAAAGCGCAGTTCTTCTCTTGGTTGGGTAATAGCGGCAATCTCCTCAGCTGACTTGCCTGCGTCCTCGGCAAAGTGGCGCTGGTCATCTACTGAGATCACCTCATGCCTGGCTATACCTGTAAATACAGCCGTTTTGCCTGACAGGTCCTCCACCGGCAGGAAAAAACCATAATCGCGGAACGTTACTTTCATCGTGCTGCCATCTTCCAGCTTCACATCCATCCAGCATCCTTTTGACTGACAGCTCTGCACGATCTCAGCAGCAACGGTAGCCTGTATAGAGTCGTTTCCACTTACAGCCTGCTGTAGTTGACCCGCAGAGAGTACGTTGTCTTCCGTGAATGAAGCGCCATAGGTATTCGCATCCGTTTCAGTAGCAGCTGTGGTGATTTCCTGACCTTCGTTGGTCGTGCTTGTCTGTGAGCAGGACTGCAGTACGGCAGCTGCAAGTAAAAGAGCAAATAGTTTTTTCATACAGGTATGGGTTGGTTGTAATTGCCAAATATAGAGATTATTGGGTAAGTGGGAAATAGTTGGAGACCATTCCTTCCAAAAAGCAGATTCACCCGCCCGAACTGTCAGACTCACCACCCGGGCTACTCTAATGCTTTGTTTTGAAACAGCAGAAAGCCAAGGTGAAACAGCACGCCCCATTCTTTGGTCTGGTCGTTGTAATAATTCAGACTCAGCGCAGCAGGGCCCAGGATGCCATGGTAAACGACAGCTGCCGTGGCAGCCACGCCCGTACCTGTGAGTTTCTTTCCATAGTACGCCTGCTGGTCACTGTCCTGAAGAATTGGCCGGTAGGGCTGAAACACATACCCCTCGGTGCGGGCCTCCAGTCTGGGCGTGATCAGGTACACGTATTGCAGTCCACCCGCCACAAATTCATGTGCCCTGAACCGATCCAGAAACAGCGTGCGGCTGTCAGCCAAAGGATGAAAGGCCGGCGCTATGGTCAGGGTAGAGCGGTAGTTGCTGAAGAAAGGCTGCGTCGAAATCACGCCCTCCAGCCTGTAGCCAATACGGTGGCTACCATTGCCCAGAAAGTCCTCAAAAAGCAAACGCCCATAAAACCAGTTATGATCTGATGAGAGCTCCTGTATTGCATTGGACGTTGAGCCGGGGCTATACTTTTCGGTAGCGCTGACCAGTCGGCCCGTGGCCGTGAACATGCGCCCGCCTGAGGGGTACTGCTTACGGTTGAGCCCGCCACGCCTGAAAGTGGCGCTTGCAGTCATGCCGCTGGTTGCCGTGCGATCGAGTGTGTCGGATCGCTGAATCTCAAGGCGGTTGCTATACCTGTCGATGTGCTGCGCATAAGCCGCACTTAGTACCAGCTTGCCTTTGTAGGTATTGGTGAAGCCCAAATTAACGGCAAAGTTGCGATCGGTTTGTTCCAGCAGTGGCAGGTTGTTACGCTCCAGCAGCAAACCCGTGGTGGACAGAAAATTCCAGTGGTTATAGGTAAAGGCGGGCTCCACATAATAAGGCAAGCTGGCAGGCACGTCAATGCGCGTCCGCAACTGAGCGCCTTGGTAGAACCTGCCCGTCTGAAAACTTCCGGCAAAGGTATAGAGCTGCCGACCGAGCACACTGTACTCCAGACCGGCGTATATATTGTCGATCGGGCGGGACGCCAGGACGCCTCCCAGGGCGATCTTCAAACCGTCCTCCTTTTTCACGTTGAGGAGCAGGTCATAAGTCTTGGCCTTGTTGTCGTAACGCATGGTCGGGTAGAGGTTGCGGAAGTTATCAATGGCAGCCAAACGGAAATAGCCCGTTTTTACTTCCTGTATGGTATAGCCGTCCCCCTGCGAACTTCTGAAAAAGCGCTCTACGAAACCCTGCTGGTTTCTTTTAAGGCCTTGTATCTCGACGTTGCGGAAGGCATGTGGCTGAAACCCGCTTCTGAATTTCTCCCGCTTTGCACTGAGCTGCTCAGGACCTACCCTGCGTTTTATTTTCTGCAGGATCTGCTCCATGTTCGTATTCGCCTCCTTGTAACCCGCTGCGAAAAAGTCCTCTACATTTTTAAAATCAAGTGAAGTCAGGTTGCCCAGCTCAGGCTGCAGGTAAATGTCCTTTTCATGCAGAGCCGTCGAGTCGGAGTTCGACATCATGGCGTAGAGCAAGGTATAAGCCAGGTCGAAATCATCTTTGTCGTAGGGGTACTCGCTGTAGGTTTTGGACGATACGTTCACCCCAATGATGATATCCGGATTGAAGTCATTTCGGGCTACGTCCACAGGAAAGTTGTTGTACAACCCACCGTCAAAGAGCAGGCGCTTCTCTATCCGGATGGGCTTGTAGAACAAGGGCACCGTAAGCGTGGCCCGCACTGCATCGGCGAGCTGCCCCTTGTGCAGGATCACCTGCTGTTGGGTGAAGATATCTGCGGCTACGCAGCGGTAGGGCACCATGAGTTTGTCGAAATCGTAGCCGGCACGGGCAGCAGGCTGGGAGAGTAGTTGGGCCAGGGCAAAATTGAGTGAAGCATCGTTAACGAGATTGGATGTGAGCTTGGCCTGGAAAGCCGAGTCTAGTGCTACGTGCAGTTTGAGCAGGGAGGGGTTTGGGTCCGGGGAGGCAAAGTTGTAGGTATAGTTCTGCTCCGGCTTGCCCGTAGCCCAGGCCTGAAAAGCCTCGGTGTGGATCAGGTACTCGATCTCAGCGGGAGAGTAGCCTGCCGCATAGAGGGCCCCCACGATGCCACCCATGGAGGTACCCACGATGTAGTCGATCGGGATGTTGTTCTCCTCCAGCGCCTTCAGTACTCCCACATGCGCTATACCTTTTGCACCCCCACCGCTCAGCACCAGGGCTACTTTCTGGGCATAGCCAGCTGTGGGCCGGCTTGTCAGCAGGGCCAGAAGCAGCAGGTAGGAGAGGGTGTTTCGGAGTACCTGCAACAGCGTAAATTGGCGGGCAGCCTGCAATAGGCGCATAGCAATGTGTTTTTAGCGGTTCCTGATGTCGGCCCAGCGTGCACTGTGTATCGTGAACAGCATGCGGCCCGTCAGCCTGGAGGTATAGCGTGCAGGCACCCGCAGACGCAGGTCCTGTAGCATCAGTTCAAAACTGGTACTGAAGGTGATCATGTTACGATCAGGCGTAAAGGTGACCGGGACGACTATTTCTTTAATGATACCTTGTATATTGATAAATACTCTACTGTTCAGTGTCTGTCGGTTGCGGTTTCCGGCATTGATCTGCTCGATCGGCGCTTCTATTTCGATGTAAAGATCCGGATAGCGGGATACAAAAAAGATGTCCTGCACCATGGCTACCGGGCTGGAATCATTAGCCGGAAGCAGGTTCTCGATAGGCAAAAGGCACTCGAGCTTACGGGTATTCTGATCGTAGCGCACCAGCATTTTATTGGACTGGAAATCGTAAGTGTTACTTTCTCCCTCCAGGCTCACTTGCATGCTGTTGTTGGCCGTATAAGGTATACGGTGCTGCTGTGCCCACGCAGATGCGGTAATA
This sequence comes from Pontibacter lucknowensis, assembly GCF_900156415.1. GTDB lineage: Bacteria > Bacteroidota > Bacteroidia > Cytophagales > Hymenobacteraceae > Pontibacter > Pontibacter lucknowensis. Next base: position 303,573 of record NZ_FTNM01000002.1, read on the forward strand.
GATAAAATACAAAGTAAAGTCAGTAAAAATTTGGTCATAAATGAGCTTGATGTAGCATGTACTCCTGCTAACGCAAAACAGCCGAGAAAGGTAAAGCGGTAGTTGAGGTTTAGTGCAGGTATTTTTTCAAGAAAGCAGGCTGAATATTTTCTTGCAATGGTCAAACTTACTTCAGATCATGAATAACACTGTGAAATCTTATTTTTTGTGAAGCATTTTCAAAACTATAAACCCCTCTAGATGGTATATAGAAATAGACAAATTACCCTTCATTCAAATTGAAAAGAGAAGGCCCGCAGCCATAAGACGGGAATGCTCGGGGGATATGACTCGACATGAACCAGGATAGAAAGAATAAGGTAGACGCACGCCAGGGCTCAGCATTTGGCAAAATAGAGCATCTGCACCCGATACGGATGTTGCTATACCTGAGTATGGTTGGTATTGGCGTACTGTTCTTTGTGCTGGTGGTAGCTTTTGTTCGGACGGGCGGTTTCGGTAGTGAACAATTCTCTCTTCCTAAGTTTTTCAGCGTCAGCACGCTGCTTTTGCTTTTCAGCAGCTACACCATCAGCAAAGTTCCCCGCATATACAAGAAGGATAAACTCCGGAAAATGACCCGTTACCTGGCCGGTACCTTTCTTTTGGGAGTGGCCTTTATCGGCGCCCAGATATTGGGCTGGCGCGAGCTGACTGTCTCCGGAGCCTACTTCACCGGCAAAGCCTCGGGCAGTTACCTATACCTGATCACGGCACTGCACCTGCTGCACCTGCTGGGCGGTATGATCTTCCTGGCTTTTCTGCTCATCAAGACTGCTCATATGGCAAGCGATGGCGTACGCAGCCTCATCTTTATCCGCGACCCGTACCGCCGACTGCAACTCTCGATGCTCAATACATATTGGCACTTCCTGGGCGCGCTCTGGCTCACACTATACCTGGTTATTCTTTTTATGACCTGATTGCATTAGCGCACCAGCGTCACAGATCCTCTGAATTTATCGGCACCATAGTCGATCACATAGTAGTATACCCCGTCGTTCACGTCCTTGCCGTCCCACTTAAAGTTGTGCGCCGTGCTGGCGAACACTTCTTTGCCCCAGCGGTTGTAAATGCGGATGTGCTGAAAGGCACTCGTGCACACGTCAGCCGGCATACCGGGTATCTCAAAAAAGTCGTTCAGGCCGTCATCATTCGGCGTGAAGATGTTGGGCGGAATAAAGGTTTTGTAATCTGGAACTTTCACTTTGAACTCCATCGTAATCAGCTGCAGCGGGGACGGTGCGCAGGCATCTTCCTGCAGGATAAAATCAACTCGCAGTACACCCTGCTGGAAAGCGTCGCAATTCGCTATCCAGTTAAACTTGCCGGTAGCTGCGCCCAGTCCGCCTGTCGACGTAAAAGTCATCCCCATTTTGTCCAGGTCAAAATTCTCGCCACGTGCCAGCATGCTGAGCAAATGCCCATCCAGGTCAGTACCATTAAAATTAGCCTCGAAAGGTTCATTCAGGTCCACCTCAAATACCAATACCTGTTTATCAGTTGTCAGCACCGGTATCTGATTCGGGTAGTCTGTTCGCACCTCTATGATTTCAGTTCTTGTCAGTTCTTCGCCGCACACCATGGAGGTCGCCGTAAATTCGATCTGATAAGCGTCCTGCCTGAGCGTTTCGCAGTCTATTTGCCAACTGAAGGGCGACTGTACCTGCCCAATGCCGCTGCCGCCCTGGAAGTTGATTGGCAGTGAGTTCATATCAAAGTTCAACCCCCTGGCTGAGATAGTGACCTCGTCGTTGTCGGCATCAAATCCGAGCACGTTGAAGTCAATCACATCACCTTCCATCACAGTGAACAAGCGATCAGGTTTTGATAACTGGATAGAAGGCGGTTCGTTAGGTATAGGATCAATCACAAAGCTCACCTGCAGTGTATCCTGCCTTGGCAGACTACAACCATTGTCTTTCACGATGAGGTTGAGCTTAAAGACCTGTCCCTCCGTGTCAAAGCATTCATCAAAGCAAACGGTCGCATTGAGCGACTCCTGCCCGCCTGGTACGTTCACGACTCCACTGGTAGTGCCTGAGAAGGTATAGAGGTCGCTGCTGAAGTTCACAGGACGCGCGTAAAGTGTAATCCTGGAATTAGGATCCGGATCGGTAAACTCTACGTTAAGGCAGCGGGCATCATCCGGGCTGATCCGGATCACATCTCCTCGCTTGTAATTGGTGGTTTGACCGTTCACCCTGGCCTGCACGGCAGGACTCTCGTTGCGGGGGCAGTCTTTTACCAGGAGCTGGAAGTCGCGTCGCACTTCGCCTATCTTCACGCCATTGCGATACTCCTGCACACGCACCGCGAATACAAAGAGGCCAATACGATCCGGGCGTACCGTCAATCTACCCGTTTGCTTTTCAATGATAATAGGAGGGGTGCCTTGTATCTGGTTTTCGCGGTTATAACCGGGCAGCCATCTGATCTCAGGATAGGGTGCAGGTCTGGCGATGGGAGCTGCATTGGTAGGGTCTGCAGTGGCGTACCCGTTAAGCGGAGTAACCATGTCATACACCAGCGAGTCGCCGTCAGCATCTGTGCCGCTGAAGTCGTAGTAGAACAGCTCGTTGGCGCAGGCATAGTCGCTAAGCGGCGGGAACAGGCGGGGAGAAGAGTTGACGAACTGAGAGCCATTTCTCGTAACAGGCGGAAACTCCATGTAGAACACCTGGCCGGCCGCATCCGGCATCACAATGTTATTGATCGTACGGTTACGGCAGCAACGCTCCCAGGCCATATAATAGCCCTGCGGACTGTTAAACATATTAGGCGATAAGACCACATCCTGAGAATATACAATGCGCCGTGTACGCAGCTCTCCGATCGTACAGGCTATATCGGTATAGTTCACATAGGTGTCACTGCGCAGGGGCAGCTGCACATCCATCATGAAGCGGTTGTTCAGCTTGTCAAAAATCCGGATATTGGCTGAAGGATCCCGTGCGCCCTGTGTACCGTTTACATCGTCAAAGTAGAGGTTCATCGTGATGCGGTAGGTATAGCCTGAGCGATGCTCTATTTCCAGTTCACCACCTACTATATGTGTGGCTTTGGCCTGCAGGCAAACCATCAAGAGGCACAGCAAGAGAAGTAAAGCGTGTTTCATGAATAGAGGCGTTTTGGGATTCCTGGTAAATTCCGACAACACAGAACCGGTAGTGCGGTATAAGTTACATGAAATCCTGAAACTTCCCTATCTGGGCTGAGATTTTTATAGTAACTGCACCCAACATTCACGTACTTTTTGCGTTATAGGTCTTCTGGGAATCGGCTTAATATTGCAATTGCGAGTCAGAATATTACTGTTTATACGTATTTAAAACATTCCATGTCATTCGGAGTTATAAGCAAACATAGATATTTTGACACCCTCCAAAACTGATCGTTTACCGGATAATGTATATATCATGATGACGCTAACACAAGAACTTGAACTGAAGAAAAAACTACTGCAGGAGTCCACCAGGTTATTAAATATGCAAATACAGGCAGCGAAAGAGGCCATGGACGAGGCGCAGGAAAGTGCTAACGAGCACCATGGCGCAATTGAGGACAAATTTGAATCATTCAGGGAGGCCTGTCAGATACAGCGGGATATGTATGCCCGTCAACTTGATGAACTGATCACGACCATGGGAGTTCTTAAACGGGTGAATTCAACGAAAGAGAACAAGGAAGTATCATTTGGAGCGGTGGTGATGACGGAACTGCAGAACTACTTTATAGGTGTTAGCCTGGGAGAGATGAAAATAGACGGAGAGTCGTTTTACGCCATTTCAGGTATGTCACCACTTTACAAGGCGATGGCTGGTAAAACCAGCGGTGAAACGTTTGTTTTCCGTGACAAGACTTACAAAGTACTGCAGGTATTTTAAGCCTGTTAGGTATGATAGCAAACCTTTTGCGCTAAAAATAGTTTAATATAGCAGTAAAGGGTTGAAAACAGAAAAGGTTGGCTTTAGGGCCAACCTTTTTTGCATTATATGATCTGACTAAACGATTACTCTACGCGAGTCCAGTTCTGTGTCCTACCAATGAGTGAAATACCGATATAGCCTTTTACTTCCATTTTATCTTTGCCTTTCATTTTCATGTAGCAAGAGTACGTTTTGCCGCTCTCCGGGTCATAGATCGTACCATCATCCCATTTGTTATCGCCATCATACTTGAAGTCTTTCATGAACACCATGCCTTGCAGTGGGCGGTTGCGCATTTTTTTGTCCGGATTGTTATCATCCAGTTTCGGTTTGCCATTTCTAAGCGGCTCTTTCAGTTGCACGATCTTACCATACAGTTTATCGCCTGACTGGTAAATCTCAAAGCGAGCTTTGCCTTCTTCATTGGTCCAGATGCCAACAGGAGAAAGTTTCTGCGCCCACGCTACAGTGGAGAAGAGCATAAGGGCTACAAGGGTTAGCAGGTGTTTTTTCATGATTTGGGTTTTGTTTGATAAGATTAGTAACGAAATATAGACAAAATAATTCATTTTTCAACTAAAAGGCGATACTGGTCGATTTTTTTACGAAAGGCAACGCAGCTTTCGTTTATTTGAAGGTAAAGTGATAACAAGTGTTAAATATTCCTATACCTGGTCGCAGCCAGTCTTTTTTTGCACCGGGTTCATTCTGAGTGACTTAAAAATATAGTATGCAACTAACAGGCCAGTGTGCATGCGCCGGAAAGAAAATGTGATAAAATAAGTGCTGAACCTTGTGAACTTATCAGCGTTATTTTAACTTTATACTAACAGTTAAGCGGCGAGTGCTGCGGCCTTGCGTATGACTGCCACGAGCAGCGGCGCACGGTTTATGTCGGACTAAAGAGAAAGGAGGTGCTATGTCTAATCCATCAGTCGTCTTAGTAAGCCTTGGTAATAGTGTTCATCTTAATGGTGAGCTGGCTTAGTAAGCAGTGAGTATCTACTGCTTGCGCAGTAAATATTACCTTTGGTCTTGAGTGATGGTGCTGCTGCAAAACAGGGCGCCGCTTGTTAAGATTTGAAGGATTCTTAAAGCGCTTGGTGTAACTTGACGGGCTACACCAGGCGCTTTTTCTTTTTCTATACCTAAGGTATGCCTGTAAGCAGGAAACCAAAACCTACAGCTTATCTTCCCTACAGATCGTCCTTGTAGATCGTGTTGTCGCGCAACCGACGTTCCCTTAAAAAAGAAGCCACATAAGACAGTACCGCTAAAAAGCAGCTGATACCCATTAGCAGGATCAACACGTGCTTGCTGTCCCACACGAAATTGTCTGGGTCGATGCGGAGGATGAGCAGAAAGCCTGCCAGCAGCGTGAGTGCCGAAACGGTATGAAATACAAAACGGTTGTGACGCTTTAAATGATAGGTAGTGGCCAGCAGCAGGATACCGAACACCGGTGCCATCAGGGCCAGCAGCGGTCGGGAAGGTGAAAGAAAGTATACTGCCAGTCCGGCCAGGATCAGTACCAGGGCGTTGATGGAGTTGGCTATGTAGGGATGCACCATATTCATTTCTTTTTAGATGAAATTTGCCCGGCCGGCTAATGCCAGTCGGGCTATATAGTGTATCTTACGTAATTACAGGTAATTTATGTTTGACCTATGCCTTACAGCACACGCCTGATCCCCAAAAAGCGTCTGTCATAACCGGTACCTTCTACCTGGCTTATCTTTACGCCACCATTAGAGGAGGAATGCACAAAACTGATTGTATCGCCGGGCTCAGAAATCACGATGCCCACATGGCCGGGCTCACGTACCTGCGGGTTTGTACCCGTAAATACAACCAAATCACCCGGTCGGGCCTCGTCACGCGTGACAGGTATACCATCCTCCGACTGTGTGGTAGAAGAGCGTGTTACCGGCACTCCGAATTCCTGGTATACATGCGAAGTAAAACCAGAGCAGTCAAAACCATTGTTGCTCGTACCGCCATACACATAAGGCGTTCCCATCAATGTCAGGGCATAAGCAATCAGGGAGTCCGTGACAATGGTGCCACTGGCATCTACCCAGGCCCGGTCAGCGTCATCAGGATCGGACTTTGTCACTGCATCCCGATTTTCTGAGTTAGCCGATTGGGCTGTAGGTTCTGTTTTATCTGTTTTCAGGCTGGCAAAGCGCACCGAAGTTGTTTCCTGTGCAGGAGAGGCTGCCTGATCGGTACCCGCAGATAATAATATCAACAGCAGTACGACAGGGGCAAGCATTAAGGCAATCATCTTTTTCATAGCGATAGGGTTTAGGTTTAGTAACAATAACTATGGAAATATCGTGCCAGCCTGTCTGCTATCAGCCATCTAATTCAGAAAACCTCTGATTTGCTACACCCAGAAAACTTAATCCTGACATTTTTAACAGGCTTTTCAGGGCCATTCGTCAGAGTATTATGTCTGTTCATATAAATTATCAGCATAATCAAATTAATATGGTATAATAAAGCTATATTTTAGCATAAATTTTATAATTTTGCAGATGATTTAAAACTTGATAGGATGGAATTGTTTAAGTCGGACACCTGTACAGTAGATTATGTGGAAGATCGGTTGATGGTACAGTACAACCGGACAATGCAGGCAGAAGAGTTCAGAGAAGGGTTGCTTGAGGCCTTTCGATTTGCCATGAAGCATCATGTGAAGCAGTGGCTGTTCGATCTGCGCAACATCGGTAAGCTCAGTGAGGAGGAGGAAACCTGGCTACAGGTGCAGCTTTTTCCCCAGATTATGATGCACCTGGGTACGGGAAATCATGTAGCGCTGGTAGTAGACGAAAATTGCTACCATGATATGATTAAAGAATCCGGGCTGCTGGGGCTGAAGAGCTATAATTCCTTTATCATCATAAATACCTTTTGTGACATACAGGATGCGATCAACTGGCTGGATCACCGCCAGTCAGAGTGTGCATGAGCACCAGTATTACGCTATACCTGAACCTTGCGGATTTTGAAAAGCAGGCTTTTTGTCGTAAAATGCCGGAAAGCTTTTAAATCATCAACCCATCTATTCCGCATGTTTCATCCTAAACAACCTGTTCTTTACCTTTTCTTATCCTTCTGTTTCTTTTTCCTGACCACACTGTCGACATTGGCTGCTGACCTGCGCTATACCTTGTCGATGTCTGAGCCACATACCCACTATTTTGAGGTAGAGGTGGAGCTGAGCGGTGCCCGGCAAAACTATATTGACTATAAAATGCCCGTATGGGCTCCTGGCTCGTATCTGGTGCGTGAGTTCGCCAAAAATGTGGAGGGCTTCAATGCCACCGACAAATCGGGCAAAGCGCTGCGCCACGAGAAGGTAGACAAAAACACCTGGCGTGTATACAGCAATAAAACCGAGGCCGTGCGTGTGCGCTACAAGGTATACGCCTACGAGATGAGCGTGCGCACCAGCTTCCTGGATGCCTCTCATGGCTATGTGAACGGTACAAGTATATTTATGTATCCGGAAGGTCATCAGAAGCAGCAGGGTACATTGGTGGTGCAACCTTTCAAGGACTGGAAGACGGTGTCTACCGGCCTCAATAGCACAGGCAACTTTACTTATACCTTCCCTGACTACAACATCCTGGCCGACTCTCCTCTGGAGATTGGCAACCACGAAGTGCTCCGATTCGAAGCAGGTGGCGTGCCGCACGAAGTAGCCATGTACGGGGAGGGCAATTACCAGCCAGAGCGCCTATTGGCCGACATGAAAAAGGTAGTGGAAGAATGCATCAGTCTGATGGGCGAGCTGCCTGTTGACCGCTATGTGTTCATTGTGCACAACCTGCACCGCGGCGGCGGCGGACTGGAGCACCTGAACTCGACTACCTTGCAGACAAGCCGCTGGAACTATGGCACCGAGCAGGGCTATACCGGTTTTATGGCGTTGGTAGCGCATGAGTACTTCCACCTTTGGAACGTGAAGCGCCTGCGTCCGGCCCCACTTGGTCCCTTTGATTATGACAAGGAAAACTATACCCGCCTGCTGTGGGTATCGGAGGGCATCACGAGCTATTACGATGACCTGATCACCCAGCGAGCCGGTCTGATGCGCACAGAGCGCTACCTGGATGTAGTGGCAGGCAGCATCAACTCAGTAGAGAACACGCCAGGCAACCAGGTGCAGACGGTAGCCGAGTCCAGCTTCGATGCCTGGATCAAGTACTACCGCCGCAACGAGAACACAAACAATGCCGAAGTATCCTATTATACCAAAGGCGGCGTACTCGGGCACCTGCTGAACATGGAGATCATGAAGAACACCAAAGGCGACAAAAGCCTGGATGACGTGATGCGCTACATGTATGACCGTTACTACAAGAAGCTGAACCGTGGCTTTACGGAGCAGGAGTTCAAGGAGGCGCTGGAGCGTTTCGCCGGTCGCAAGCTGGACGATTTCTTCCGGAGCTACGTGCACGGCACCGAGACGCCGGACTATAACCGCTTTTTCGAAGCAGCCGGGCTAAGGCTCGTTGACCAGAACGAGGGTGTGCTCAACCTGAACTGGGGAGCTGGCACGGTAGTGGAGAATGGCCGTACCATCGTGAAAACCGTGGCACGTGGCAGTAGTACCTGGGAGGGAGGCCTGAACGTGAATGACGAGCTCATTGCTATTGACGGCTACAGAGTCGAAAGCGACATTTCTCCCCTGATCAGCGGCCGTACGATCGGTGACAAAGTATCGGTAACTGTTGTGCGCGACGGTAAGCTGCTGGAGTTGCAGATTCCGATTGTGGCAGATAAGAGTGTACGCTACCGTTTTGAACGTGTAGAAAAACCAACCGCAGTGCAACAGAAGATCTATACGAAATGGCTGAAGCTGCAATAGCGACTGTTTAAACAAAGCAAAAGGCCGGCTCTTGATGAAAGAGCCGGCCTTTTGCTTTGTTCAATCGGCAGCTTATACTGATTATCTAATCGCTTGTACACTACAATTGTGATAAGTTTACAATAATTTGATCTTAAACAATAGGTGTCTGGTATTGGACTGTTTTCTATTCAGAAGTCTGGTATTCAATTGGATTGGTTTTTTAACTTTTGCCAGTCAGGATTTGCGCAAAAATAAAATTTATACTATATTTCGAATACAAACACCAGAAACCAAGCGGTTTGCCATATGGTCATCAGTGATTCGTCCTATGCTCTTGTTACCTATCTGAAGGAAGCAGATGTGCTATCCATTAGCTGGAAATTGAAGCCAGATACAGATCAGTTCAGAAACTTATACTGGCAGGTGCTGCAGTTTGTGAAAACCAACCCTAAGATCTGCTATTACAGTACAGACATATCACGCATTGGTCCTTTTGATGCAGAGCAGGAGATCTGGCTAAGCCGCGAGTATTACCCACAGGTATCGGACATTATCGGGGTGGATATTTACGCAGCAGTTATCTTTTCCGAAGGCCACTTTAAGGCGCTTGTCAACAACTACATTGCCTCCCAACTGTTACCGGTGCATGACTTTATTCACTTTAACTATTTCACTGACAAGGCTGAGGCAATGGACTGGCTACTATACATGCAAAAAGGTCAGGACCTTGCCATGGTAGCAAAATCCTGACCTTTCCAGTTAGTTCTTTTACCCATCAAGGGAAAATGCCAAGCGCTTCATAACTCACCCCGATCTTTTCGATGGCAGTCAGGAAAGCAGCTGCGCGCATATCATGTATATCCTTTTTGTTCATGACGCCTCTGATCTCGTGATAAGCGTTGATCATGGTGTCCTCCAGACCGGAGCGCACCAGGCTGATTTCGTCAGAACCCTGTATTAGCATAGTACGCTCATGGGTAGTCAGGCTTTTACCGGAAGCGCTCTCAATCGCATTGACGAGGCGTCTATGGCTGGCTTCCTCGGCACGCTTGCCCATACGTCCGAATCGTACATTCGATAGGTTTTTGAGCCACTCAAAGTAGGATACGGTCACACCGCCTGCGTTGATGTAGAGGTCAGGTATAATGATGATTCCTTTCTCGAGCAAAATCTTTTCAGCATCACGGGTGACAGGGCCATTGGCACCTTCCGCAACTATTTTCGCTTTGATGCGGGCTGCGTTGCCGGCATGTATCTGGTTTTCCAGGGCGGCTGGAATCAGGATGTCACACTCTTCTTCCAGCAGTTCCACTGAATTCTCAAAGTTCTTGCACTGCCCGAAATCCAGGATAGAGCCTGTTTCACTGCGATGCTTGAAAGCCTCCGCCACATCTATGCCATTGGAGTTGTAGATACCGCCTTCGCGTTCCGCTATTCCTATGATGATGGCGCCGTCCTGCTGACAGAAGTGGGCGGCATTATAGCCTACGTTACCCAATCCCTGTACAATAACACGCTTGCCCTCCATGGTAGTGCCTTCTATACCTGCCTTTTTCATGTACTCTGTGTCACCCAGGGCTTCGCGTATGCCATAGAATACCCCCAGACCAGTAGCTTCTGCCCGGCCCCGGATACCGCCCTGGCCCACAGGCTTGCCCGTTACACAACCCAGCGCATTGGTTTCGCCATATTTGAGTGCCTGATACGTGTCGGCAATCCAGGCCATTTCGCGGCTGCCCGTGCCGTAGTCGGGGGCTGGTACGTCCATACCTGGCCCAATCAGGTTTTTCTTGATAAGTTCAGCTGCGTAACGGCGCGTTACTTTTTCGAGTGTTTTGACAGAACTGGTGCGTGGATTGATCTTTACACCACCCTTAGCACCCCCAAAAGGCACATCCACCACCGCGCATTTAAAGGTCATCAGCGTTGCAAGTGCCTTCACCTCATCCTCATCTACCTGCATGCTGAATCGGATACCCCCTTTAGACGGAAGTTTGTGGTGGCTATGCTGCACTCTGATGCCTTCGATCACTTCTACACGGCCATCGATCTCAACCGGAAAAGACACTTTATATACACTGTTGCAGGTCTTGATCTGTGCCAGAATACCAGGGTCAAGCTTTGAATAACTGGCCGCGTGATCAAAGAACTGGTGCACGCTTTCCAGAAATTTTTTGCCTTCATTTTGGGTGTTTGCCATAGGAGTATATCTTTTTTTGGTGAATGCATTAAATGAGTTTAGAACGTCTGCCGGGGTAAATTGTTTGCTTAAGGGCTTTTGTTTCGGAAACTGACTTAAGTTAAAGAAAAAATATTTAGCAGCTTAGAAACTTGTCAGTAAGCCAGTTAAGTTTGTTAACTATATGAAACCAATAAAATATTTAACTATTTCTTGTTATTAATATATAAATATTACATCTTTGTTTATACAAAATCCAAGTCGCTCTTCTTTGGCTGACTATGTTTAGTTTAAATATCTTCTACCTGATGGCTATAAGCCGCATAAACTGATACGTACCATGTACACAGACAATTTGATGGGTGCCCATGCTTTTGGCAGACATTTCTCGGTAAGGGATCAGCATCGCAGTGTGCTGCAGGAGCAGTTGAGGCTGAAATACGTGCATGAGGAAGAAACACTCTATATTAAGTGGGACGGGGAAGTAAGCTCCAACGAGCTACGACAGGGTTATGCGCACATCATGGACATGGTGTTTATGTACAAGCCGCAGAAATGGATACTAAACCTGCAGAGTAGGGTTGCTATTGAGAAAGAAGACCAGCAGTGGGTGTTTAAGTATGTTTTTCCGGAAGTGCTGCGTGCTGTAAACAAGAATGTGTTTGTGGCGGTTGTTATGCCCGTATTCGCTTACAATAGTCTGGTAAATGAAATAGATGGGGATGAACTGATGGACGGAGACAACTTTATGATCATCCATCATTTTCTGTATCAGGAAGAAAGCCGCCGCTGGCTGCATGAGATGGCTGAAACTGACCTGAAGATGGCTTAGGTACAGCGCTCTCCGAACATAAAGAGGTCCGGCTGGTGTGATTATCACCTGGCCGGACCTCTTTATTTATTACGCTTGTATAAATTAGTGAACTGAGATCAGTTCCACATCAAAGATCAGTGTAGTATTTGGCCCGATCACGTCACCGGCGCCCTGTGAGCCATAAGCCAGGTTCGACGGAATGAACAGTCTCCATTTAGCACCTTCCTTCATCAACTGAAGGGCTTCTGTCCAGCCGGCGATCACACCATTAACCGGGAAGGTGGCTGGCTGACCGCGCTCGTAGCTTGAGTCGAACACCGTACCGTCGATCAGAGTGCCGTGGTAGTGAGTCGTTACTTTGTCAGAGGCTGCCGGCGACTTGCCTGTGCCTTCCTCAAGCACCTGGTACTGTAGTCCGCTTGGCAGTGTTTTAACACCCTCCTTGTTTTTATTTTCCGCTAAAAATGCTTCACCGGCTTTCTGGTTTTCACCGCCTTTGGCACCCTGCTTTTCCTGCATCTCCTGCTGTAGCGCCATCATGGCCATCTGGATCTCCTGCTGCGACAGGGAAGATGGCTCACCGGCAATCACCTCTTTCAGGCCTTTTACAAAAGCATCCGCTTCGATGTCAATTCCCTGTTTTTTGAGGTTGGCTGCCATGTCGCGGCCGATGATGTAGCTTATTTTTTCCTTTTGTGTCATGTATAATGGTATAGATGATAGGATTGATTTTCGGTGATAAAGGTACGGCTAAAGGGGGGATTAACCTAAAAGGAATGCATTCAAGAGAAGAAGCAGGCCTGGCGCCTGCTTCCTCCTAATCTAAACAACAGTCGCAAGCTTAGAGATACAAGTGTATGTCTTCTTCGTGGAGGTCCATTTGGAGCTGCTCGGGCGACATCCAGCTTTTCATAAGGTAGCCAAATGTGGTGCCGATGAGCAGGAGAGAGGATATTGTCGTAAAGCGCATCATGATATATAGCCTGAAGAGTTAAACTTGAATTTTTTAACGCTATATAGTGATTTAGGTTGTGCATCTTTCACCCTCATGCACTGTATTTTAGTACAAAAGCATGAAGTAGGCGTATCCCCCCTTTATTGGAGCTGAAAAAAACAGCCTGCCACTTATTAGCGTATGATTTTTAGGTTTTCTTCTTTTCTTTCAATTAACTTTGCACTGTCAAACGAAAAGACATGAGGCCAACCGGCAAATATCCTTCTTTCTGGCTTACCATACCTGCTTCAGGTCTGGTAGCAGCTTCTCATCATGTGGTAATGTGTGATGAACTGAATGGCTATTGCCTTAACTTTTTTTCCTCTCCTAAGGCCTTTAACAAGTAAGCCGGAGCTTACGCTCTGGCGCCCCGCAACATAACTGGCAATTACAGATTTCTGGTTAAGCAATTTTCTTTCATCTTATTCATTTTCTAAGATTTTACGACATGGCAAGTAAGGTCAGTGTGAGGCAATCCCTTGGATACGTCTTTATAGCAGCTTATCTGTTTACCTTGTTTTTATCGATTTTTGAGCGGTCATATCTGTGGCTTCTCTTGGTCATTGTGCCTTTGCACCTGGTATACCTGCGCAACGTGCGACAGGGCAGGCACTCCATTCTGCGCAACTATCCGCTGGTCGGCTATCTGCGCTATTTCTTCGAGAGCATACGGCCGGAACTCCGGCAGTACTTCTTTGAGTCCGACCTGGATGGCAAGCCATTCAGCCGACGCCAGCGCTCCATCGTGTACCAGCGTGCCAAGAACGTGCGCGAGACGGTGCCTTTCGGTATGCAGGCCAATAGCCAGGAGCCGGGCTTCGAGTGGATTGCCCATACCATGTTCCCGGTGCACGTACAGGCCAAGGACCTGCGCGTGACAGTAGGAGGCAGCCGCTGTAAGCAGCCTTATAGCGCCAGCATTTACAATATCTCAGCCATGAGCTATGGCTCTCTGAGTAAAACAGCTGTAACTGCCCTGAGTGCAGGTGCCAAACTGGGTGGCTTTGCCCACAATACCGGTGAGGGTGGCGTGAGTCCCTTCCACATAGAAGGGGGCGGCGACCTGATCTGGCAGATCGGTACGGGCTACTTTGGCTGCCGCGACAAAGACGGTAATTTCTCTGAAAAGCTGTTCAAAGAGCAGGTAGCGCACCCGCACATCAAAATGGTGGAGATCAAGCTGTCTCAGGGAGCCAAGCCAGGGCACGGAGGTATACTGCCGGCTGCCAAGAATACACCGGAGATCGCAGCTATACGCAAGGTGGAACCCTATACCACAGTGGCCTCGCCACCGGCGCACTCCGCTTTCAGTGACCAGTTCACCATGCTGCTGTACATAGACAAATTGCGCGTACTCTCAGACGGAAAACCGATCGGTATCAAGCTGTGCATTGGTAACAAGCAGGAGTTTGAGCGCCTCTGCCAGGAAATGAAGCACAACCGCATCTACCCGGACTTTATTACGATAGACGGGGCTGAGGGCGGTACAGGTGCCGCACCACTTGAGTTTACCGATAGCCTGGGAATGCCGCTTTATGATGCCCTGGCCTACGTGCAGCACATGCTGGAACTTTACGGGCTGCGTGACGAGATTAAGCTAATTGCAGCGGGTAAGATCATCACCGGGGTGGACATCATCAAGGCCATTTCGCTGGGTGCTGACATATGCTACAGTGCAAGGGGTATGATGTTCGCGCTGGGCTGTATACAGGCCTTACAGTGTGACTCCGGCCGCTGCCCGGTAGGTATAGCCACACAGGATAAGAACCTGTACAAGGGGCTGGACGTAGCAGATAAGCGGGTGCGTGTGGCCAACTTCCATGGCAATACCATCAAGTCAACCATCGAAGTGATGGAGGCCTGCGGCTTTGCATCCCTGCAGGATATCACGCCGGATAAAATATTCAGGCGTGTGGAGCAGGGGCAGACGAAGAGCTTCAAGGACATTTATTTTCCGAAGAAGCCTTCCCCCAGTTCTATCAGCAAAAACTACGTACTTAATTGATATGGATAACTTAATCTATCTGACCGAGCAGGATTACAAGCGCCTGGTTGATCTGGTGCAGCAGCAAAGACAGGGTGCAGGCATGCAGCCAAACATTGCTAAGCTCGGTGAAGAACTGAAGCGGGCCAGGCGGGTTGCTTCGGAGGAGATTCCAGCAGAAGTCGTGACGATGAATTCAAGTGTTTTATTAAAGGACTTGAAGAGCGGCAAGGAAATGGAGATTACGCTGGTGTACCCGAAGGATGCCGACGTGAACACCCGTAAAATTTCCATTCTTGCTCCGGTAGGCACAGCCATTATTGGCTGTAAAGAAGGAGACGAGGTAGAGTGGCCTGTTCCATCAGGCACGATCAACTATAAAATTGAAAAGGTGACGTTTCAACCGGAAGCTTCCGGTAACTTCTCGCTTTAGGTATAAGATTAAGTCAAAAAAAGCCAGTTCGCTATACCTTAGCAGGTTGCGAACTGGCTTTTTGCTTTCTTAAAAAAGGTGCTCATACCTGTACTCTATCAGGCATAATCGCTGATGTTTTCTTCCCAAAGGTCAAAGTCGATCTCTTCTTCCTCGATCCTGGTGCTCAGGTATACGTAAGCTGCCAGGCCCAGGAACACGAGTGCCGAGCCAATCAGCACGAACGGGAAATCCTCAATGTCTTTATTTTTATTTTTGGTTTTCATGGTGCGATTTATTTATGTTGCTTTATACCTCTCAAAGCTGCAATATGTTGTCAAGGTGCTGACTGCCAGCAGATACAAAAAAGAAGGCCGGGCATTTGCCCGGCCTTTGCTTTTAATAACGCCGCCTGCTGGCGGCATATTTTATCAAAACTTACATATTTCTGCGGTACTGTCCGCCGACCTCAAACAGGGCGTTGGTAATCTGACCCAGTGAGCAGTACTTCACGGTCTCCATCATCTCCTCAAAGATGTTCCCGTTGTTGATCGCCACCTGCTGGATGCGTTTCAGCATTTCTTCTGACTTATCGGCATTGCGCTGGTGCAAGCTTTGCAGCATCGAGATCTGGTATTGCTTTTCGTCTTCCGTTGCGCGAATTACTTCTGTAGGCAGCACCGTTGGCGAACCTGTGGAAGAAAGGAAGGTGTTCACGCCGATGATCGGGTACTCTCCGGTGTGCTTCAGTGTCTCGTAGTACAGGCTTTCCTCCTGAATCTTACCGCGCTGGTACATTGTCTCCATGGCACCCAATACACCGCCACGTTCCGTGATGCGGTCAAATTCGGCCAGTACAGCCTCTTCTACCAGGTCAGTCAATTCTTCGATAATGAACGAGCCCTGCAGCGGGTTCTCGTTCTTGGCCAGACCCAGCTCACGGTTGATGATCAGCTGGATGGCCATGGCACGACGAACAGATGCTTCTGTTGGGGTCGTGATCGCCTCGTCGTAAGCGTTCGTGTGCAGTGAGTTACAGTTGTCGTAAATTGCATACAGTGCCTGCAGCGTGGTGCGGATGTCGTTAAAGTCGATCTCCTGCGCGTGCAGTGAACGGCCAGAGGTCTGGATGTGGTACTTCAGCATCTGCGAACGAGCATCAGCATTATACTTGTGCTTCATCGCCTTCGCCCAGATTCTTCGGGCCACACGACCAATCACCGCATATTCCGGATCGATACCGTTTGAGAAGAAGAAGCTCAGGTTTGGCGCAAACTTGTTGATGTCCATACCGCGGCTCACATAGTATTCCACAAACGTAAAGCCATTAGCCAACGTGAAGGCCAACTGGGAAATCGGGTTGGCACCTGCCTCCGCGATGTGATAGCCGGAGATAGACACCGAGTAGAAGTTGCGTACGTTCTTGTCGATGAAGTAGGCCTGCACGTCACCCATCAATCGCAGTGAGAATTCCGTGGAGAAGATACAGGTATTTTGCGCCTGGTCTTCTTTCAGGATATCCGCCTGCACGGTGCCACGTACAGAAGCCAAAGTGCGTGCCTTTATCGGCTCGTATACCTCAGCCGGTAGCACCTGGTCGCCGGTAACGCCCAATAGCATCAGGCCAAGGCCGTCGTTGCCCTTTGGCAGTTCGCCCTGATAACGTGGACGCTCCGTGCCTTTCTCTTTGTAGATGGCGTCGATCTTCTGGTTGATTTCTTCTTCGAGACCGTTCTCTTTGATATAAAGTTCACACTGCTGGTCGATGGCGGCATTCATGAAGAAGCCGGTCAGGATAGCAGCAGGACCATTGATGGTCATCGAAACCGAGGTCATCGGGTCGGCCAGGTTGAAGCCGGAGTACAGTTTCTTGGCATCATCCAGGCAGCAGATGCTCACGCCGGAGTTACCGATCTTGCCGTAGATGTCTGGTCTGAAGTCCGGGTCTTCACCGTAAAGCGTTACCGAGTCGAAAGCCGTGGAGAGGCGCTTTGCTGGCATGCCCAAACTCACGTAGTGGAAGCGACGGTTGGTACGCTCCGGTCCGCCTTCGCCCGCAAACATACGGGTTGGGTCTTCGCCTTCGCGCTTGAACGGGAAAACACCCGCTGTATAAGGGAACTCACCCGGCACGTTCTCCTGCAGGTTCCACTTGAGCAAATCACCCCAGGCCTCGTAGCGCGGAGTAGAAACCTTTGGTATTTGCAGGTGCGAGAGCGATTCAGTATGCGTCTTGATCTTTAGTTCTTTGTCACGCACCTTGAACACATAGAACTCGTTCTTGTA
This sequence comes from Pontibacter lucknowensis, assembly GCF_900156415.1. Taxonomy (GTDB): domain Bacteria; phylum Bacteroidota; class Bacteroidia; order Cytophagales; family Hymenobacteraceae; genus Pontibacter; species Pontibacter lucknowensis. The sequence goes on from NZ_FTNM01000002.1 coordinate 321,071, forward strand.
GGCTTGAACCTTGTCTTTCCAGTTCTCGAGTATCTTCTTGTTCTGTCCATCCAGGCTCAGCTCTACCTCGGCATAAGCCTGCTCGAGCTGCTTAATCAAACGGTCCTTGTCTTCCACCTCAATCCCCTGCACCGCCTCAATTGATTTCTTGATGCCGTAAAGCTTCTGCGCTACTTCGGCCTGATCCTTCGTCCACTTGTCGTAGTTGCGGATAGTCTCAGAAATCTCAGACAGGTAACGCGTACGGGCAGGAGGGATGATGTATACCTTCTCCGACATTTCTTTAGAGGTCTGCAGGTTGGAGTCGAACTCAACGCCTGTTTTCTCCGACAGCTTGGCCATAACGGCACGGTAGAGCTGGTTCATGCCCGGGTCGTTGAACTGCGAAGCGATGGTGCCGAACACCGGTATCTCGTCGTCGCTTACGTCCCACAACTGGTGGTTGCGCTTATACTGTTTCTTCACGTCACGCAGGGCGTCGAGGGCACCGCGCTTGTCAAATTTGTTCAGGGCGATCACGTCGGCAAAGTCAAGCATATCGATCTTCTCGAGCTGCGTGGCGGCACCGTACTCCGGCGTCATCACATACAGGCTCATGTCCGAGTGCTCGATGATCTCCGTGTCAGACTGGCCTATACCTGAAGTCTCCAGGATGATCATGTCAAAATCGGCCGCTTTCACGATGTCTACCGCGTCCTGCACATACTTGCTCAGGGCCAGGTTGCTCTGGCGTGTGGCCAGGGAGCGCATGTATACCCGCTCGTTCGAGATCGAGTTCATACGGATACGGTCGCCCAACAGGGCACCACCGGTCTTGCGCTTCGATGGGTCCACCGAAATAATAGCGATCTTCTTCTCCGGGAAGTCGAGCAGGAAACGGCGCACCAGTTCGTCCACCAATGATGATTTACCGGCACCACCTGTACCGGTTATACCGAGCACTGGTGTTTTCACTTCTTTGGCCTGCTCTCTTACTTCGTTCAGAATGCTGCGGGCTTCCTCCGGGAAGTTCTCAGCAGCCGAGATCAGCCGGGCGATGGCTTTCGGGTCTTTGTCACGCAGGTGCTTCGCTTCTCCGTTCAGGTCTTTGCCTGTCGGGAAGTCGCACTTCTCCAGCATGTCGTTGATCATACCCTGCAGCCCCATGGCGCGACCGTCGTCCGGGGAGTAGATGCGGGCAATGCCGTATTCATGCAGTTCTTCGATCTCGGTCGGGAGAATCACCCCGCCGCCACCGCCGAAGATGCGGATATGGCCGCAGCCGCGCTCGTTGAGCAGGTCGTACATGTATTTGAAATACTCCAGGTGACCGCCCTGGTAGGAGGTGATGGCAATGGCCTGTGCGTCTTCCTGCACCGCGCAATCCACGATCTCCTGTACCGAGCGGTTGTGGCCCAGGTGAATCACCTCGGCGCCAGATGCCTGGATGATGCGGCGCATGATGTTGATCGAAGCGTCGTGCCCGTCAAACAAGGAGGCAGCCGTCACGATCCGGATGTGGTTCACCGGCTTATATGGTTCTACTTTAGTAAGTTGCATAATTTACTAACAAGGATTTTTTTCAAATTTGATGCGAATATAGTCATTTTTACGCAGGATTGACAGGCAGGGCCTGATTCAGAAAAGCCAGGAAACAGCACAACCATCGCCAAAGCCGTACAGGGATATACGGTATGGATAGCCTTAGAAGCAAGAAAATACTAAGGAGCAGGCATACGCTGGCAAGAGCGGGCGATTATGCGAGCCTCTAGCGAAGTGGTTTAGCAGGCAAAGGACTAGTGAAAGTATGGGGAAACGCTGTAGTTTAGCCTAGTCCCGCCTCTTTCCCAAGTGACACCAGGTCAGCCACATTGGTAGTACCGAGTTTCTTTTGGATGCTCTTGCGGTGGGTACTCACGGTGTTCGGGCTGATAAAAAGCTGCTCTGCGATTTCCTTGGTACTGCACCCCTTGCAGATCAGTTCCAGAATCTCAATTTCGCGCTTTCGCAAACTCCTCACAACCCGGCTCCTTTTTTGCTTCAGCTTCTCCTTGAGGGCCTGTACCAACTGAGATTCCGTATTCATGGCAGGGCTCAGGTCTACATCCACACAGACCACCTCCTTAACCTCGCCCTGCTGGTTTTTGCTGAAAGCCTTGGCCCAGCCTACAAACCATTTGTACTGGTCTTCCTCCTTGTGTTTTGCCCGGAACAAGCCTCCGAATTCAGCCCCATTGAACTGCTGGTAATGGGTGATGCTGTCTTCAGGGATTTGCTGGTCGTCCGGGTGCACAATGGTCTCTATGTACTTCATGCCACCCATTTCCAGTATCTCAGCCAAGGTATAGCCAAGGCTTTCCTCATTGGAGCGGTTACACCAGACTACCCCCAGGTCCAGGTTGGAGATGTAGATGTTGGCAGGCACTTCGTGGATGACCTTCTCCAGGAACTCACATTTCTCCTTCAGAAGTTGAATCTCACGCTCCATAGCGGCAATCTTATCGGCGCTGGAAGTCTGTTCTGGCATACAATATCTGCTATCGGTTTGCAAAAAGATTCTAAAGTTATAAAACTTATATGCTAAATTCCATGTGTGCTGGCATAATAATAAGGAGGGGCCGGTAAAGAGGTCAATCATAAAATGATTTAGGCCGGAATACAGCAACAAACCTACATTCTTCTTAACTTTGTTTTTCGTAAGAACTATTTATGAAGAACATTCGCAATTTCTGCATCATCGCTCACATCGACCACGGTAAAAGCACGCTGGCTGACCGCCTGCTGGAATTTACTTCTACGGTTGCAGAGCGTGAAATGCAAAACCAGCTGCTCGATAACATGGACCTGGAGCGTGAGCGCGGCATTACTATTAAGAGTCACGCCATCCAGATGAATTATCACTATAAAGGAGAGGACTATGTGTTGAACCTGATCGATACACCAGGTCACGTCGACTTCTCTTATGAAGTGTCCCGTTCCATTGCTGCCTGTGAGGGAGCGCTGCTGATCGTGGATTCTTCGCAAGGTATAGAGGCCCAGACTATTTCGAACCTCTACCTGGCCATCGGTTCTGACCTGGAAATTATTCCGGTGCTGAACAAGATTGACCTGCCACACGCCATGCCGGAAGAGGTTAGTGACCAGATCATCGATCTGATCGGCTGCGACAGAGAAGACATTATCCATGCCTCCGGTAAAGCAGGTATAGGTATAGAGGAAATACTGAACGCTATCTGTGACCGGGTTCCTGCACCAAAGGGCGACCCTGCCGCTCCGCTTCAGGCTTTGATCTTTGACTCCGTATTCAACTCATACAGAGGTATCGAGGTGTACTTCCGTATCTACAACGGTACCTTGAAAAAAGGGGAGAAGGTTAAGTTCATTAACACCGGCAAGACCTACGAAGCGGATGAGATTGGCGTGCTCAAACTTAACCAGGAGCCTCGCAAGGAAATGGCTGCCGGTAACGTGGGCTACCTGATATCAGGTATAAAGAACGCTAAAGAAGTAAAGGTAGGAGATACAATCACACACGTGGATCGTCCTGCTGTAGGTATACAGGGTTTCGAAGACGTGAAGCCCATGGTATTTGCCGGTATCTACCCGGTAGAAACCAGCGAGTATGAAGAATTGCGTGCCTCCATGGAGAAGCTGCAGTTGAATGATGCTTCGCTTGTTTGGGAGCCGGAAACATCGGCGGCTCTTGGATTCGGTTTCCGTTGCGGCTTCCTGGGTATGCTGCACATGGAGATTGTGCAGGAGCGACTCGAGCGGGAGTTCGACATGACGGTGATCACAACCGTGCCGTCGGTGCAGTTTCATGTGCATACTACCAAAGGTCAGCTGCTTAAAGTAAGTGCACCTTCTGAGATGCCAGAACCGAACTACATCGACCACATTGAGGAGCCTTTTATCAAGGCGCAGATTATCTCGAAGGCAGAGTATGTGGGGCCCATCATTACGCTGTGTATGGAGAAGCGTGGTATCCTGAAGAACCAGACTTACCTCACCAGCGACCGGGTGGAGCTGTCATTTGAGATGCCTCTGGCCGAAATAGTGTTCGACTTCTTTGATAAACTCAAAACCATTTCCCGTGGTTACGCTTCGTTGGACTACGAACTGATTGGTTTCCGTCAGTCGAACATGGTAAAGCTGGACGTAATGCTGAACGGAGAGCCTGTGGATGCCTTGTCAGCCATCGTGCACCGCGAGAAAGCCTATGACTGGGGCAAGCGCCTTTGCGAGAAGCTTCGTGAACTGCTGCCACGTCAGATGTTTGAGATCGCCATTCAGGCGGCCATTGGTCAGAAAATCATCGCCCGCGAAACAGTGAAGGCCCTGCGCAAGAACGTACTGGCCAAGTGCTACGGCGGTGACATTTCGCGTAAGCGCAAGCTCCTCGAGAAACAGAAGAAGGGTAAGAAACGCATGCGCCAGGTTGGCAACGTGGAGATCCCACAAGAAGCCTTCTTGGCTGTACTTAAACTCGACTAACATTACCAAGCCCCGACGTGCCCCTGCGCGTCGGGGCTTGTCGCTTATAGTTGCCTGGCGAAGGCATCGTGTCAGAACCCCTGGCCCTATACATCAACACAGAACTCTTAACTCATAACTTTCAATTAAAAACATGATTCTGCTCGACGGTAAAAAAACATCCGAAGCCATTCAGCAAGAGATTGCAGCTGAAGTTGCCGAAATTAAAGCCAATGGAGGCAAGGTGCCGCATCTGGCGGCGATACTGGTAGGCAATGACGGCGGCTCTGTCACGTATGTGAACAACAAAGTGCTGGCCTGCGAAAAAGTAGGTTTTGGTTCTACGCTGGTGCGTTACGAAGATGATGTGACCGAAGAAGAATTGCTCAGCAAGATACAGGAACTGAACGAGAGCGAGGAAGTGGACGGTTTTATCGTGCAGCTGCCGCTACCCAAGCACATCAACACCCAGAAGGTGCTGGAGGCGGTTGATCCTAAGAAAGACGTGGATGGTTTCCACCCGGCTAACGTAGGCCGTATGGTCGCTGGTCTGACCTCTTTCCTGCCAGCCACTCCTTATGGTATCCTGCAACTAATCGAACGCTACGGCATCGAAACGAACGGCAAGCACTGCGTTGTGATCGGCCGCAGCAACATTGTGGGTTCTCCTATGAGCATCCTGATGGCTAAGGCCGCCTACCCGGGCAACGCTACTGTAACACTTTGCCACCGCAACACCGTTGACCTGCCTTATTATACCCGCCAGGCTGATATCATCATTGCGGCCGTAGGCTTGCCAGGTCTGGTAACTGCCGACATGGTGAAAGAAGGCGCTGTGGTGATCGACGTGGGCACTACCCGCGTTCCTGACACTTCCCGCAAGTCTGGTTACAGGCTGCGTGGAGATGTTGACTTCGACAATGTGGCACCAAAGTGCAGCTATATCACACCCGTGCCAGGTGGCGTAGGGCCGCTGACCATCGCCATGTTGCTGAAAAATACCTTGAGAGCCGCAAGAAAAGAGGTATACGCCTAAGGCTTTTGCATGCTAGAAAATCTCTTTAACCCCCTCCTGGAAACAGGAGGGGGTTTTATCTTTTATGGTAGCGGCTTCTCCAAAGGCCTCTTCGTGTGAGTGTCCGTGCACGAATCGGACTGTTGCGGTCCAAGGTGCATACCCGAAATAATGAGGTTACCCGAACTCTTAATCTGCTCAGGTATAACGGAACATAAGTTGCTCTCTACCTTGTTGCTTTTTTGACTAACTTTGCAAGTTCGGTGCGGGCTTATAATTATGACAGGTATAGCCGCACCATTATTTAATGAAGGCCTGTACCTGATGTTTCAGGTATAGCCATTGGAATACAGATTTGGAAACGACAAAAGCATACAAAACCGCCTCCATTCATTCAGTGCCCAAAGACGGCAGTGAACTTCCGCTGATGGAGGCATTTTATACGATACAAGGCGAAGGTGGCAACACCGGCACGGCAGCTTACTTTATCAGGCTTGGTGGCTGTGATGTGGGCTGTCACTGGTGCGATGTAAAAGAGAGCTGGGACGCCGAGCAGCATCCACTCACTCCTATAGGGGAAATTGTGACAACCGCTAAAACCTTTCCGGGTAAAACCGTCGTAGTAACAGGCGGCGAACCGCTGCTTTATAACCTCAACCCGCTAACAGCCGGATTGCAGGAAGCAGGTATACGCACCATGATCGAAACCTCCGGGGCTTATCCTTTGAGCGGTTACTGGGACTGGGTGTGTTTGTCTCCCAAGAAGTTCAAGGCGCCCGATGCTTCTGTATATCCTTTTGCAGATGAGCTAAAAGTCATTATATTTAACAAATCGGATTTTGCATGGGCCGAAGAGCATGCGGCAAGGGTAGGAGCTGAGTGTAAGCTATACCTGCAGCCAGAGTGGAGCAAAGCCGGGCAATTGATGCCACTTATTGTCGAATACGTTAAAAACAACCCCCAATGGCGTGTGTCTTTGCAGACGCACAAGTACATGGATATTCCTTAAAAAGCTATGCTTAAGCCGCTGCTTCTTCTGACTCTGATTACATTTAGTGTAGCGACCTCCTGTCTGGCACAGGGCAGACCGGCCTCCAATTCCAGGAAAGCAGTAACACTTTACTACAAAGCAGAAGAAGCCGCACAGGCACGCGATTTTAACAAGGCGCTTACCTACCTCGACGAGGCCATTGAGCGTGATCCAAAATACGCTGATGCTTACCTGAAAATTGCCCACCTGCACCGGGCCATGGGCAATAAACCAGAGGTGTTCGAAAACCTGCAGAAAGGCTTGGCGCTCAAGCCATTTAACGCCGGGTTGATGAACAGCTACTTCGACCTGGCTGACCTTTACTTCGAACGGGGCGACTACGAAAACGCCCGTAAAAACTTTGAGCTTTTCCTGCGTGGAAAGCCGCGCAACGGGCGTATGGCCGACTTTGCCCGTCAGCAGATCCAGTCCGCTGATTTTGCTGCGGAGGCCATGAAGAAGCCAGTAAGCTTTAACCCCGTCAGACTGCCTGACAATGTCAACCGCTTCGAGCTGCAGTATTTCCCCTCTACCACAGCTGACCAGCGTCACCTGATTTTTACGGCACGACTAGGCCATCGTCCTGACCAGGACGAAAACATATTTGTGAGCCAGTACCGCGACAACAAGTGGAGCCCGCCAAACTCTATTTCTCCAGCCATTAACACTACTGCAAACGAGGGTGCCGCGACCATTTCCGGTGATGGCAAAACGCTTGTGTTCACTTCCTGCAACCGCTCCGATAGCCAGGGCGACTGTGATCTGTACATTTCTTTCAGGAGTGGTGATGAGTGGAGCAAACCCAAAAACATGGGATCGGTGGTGAATTCCAAAGCATGGGACTCCCAACCTAGCCTGTCTGCCGATGGACGTACTCTTTACTTTACATCTACCAGACCAGGCGGCATTGGCAAAGAGGATATTTGGGTAACACGCCTGAACGAGGATGGCTCATGGCAGAAACCTGAAAACATGGGAGAGCCCGTGAACTCCAGAGGGCGTGACATGGCTCCCTTTATACACGTGAGTGGGAGCACACTCTACTTTGTGAGCGACGGACACCTGGGTATGGGAGGCCTCGACGTGTTTATGACGACGCAGGACAACAGGAGCAAGTGGAGTGATCCCGAAAATATGGGCTACCCCCTGAATACGCATGCTGACGAAGGATCGCTTTTCATTACAGCTGACAATAAAAAAGGCTATTATTCCCGTCAGGAGATGACGGAGGCAGGTGCTTCCACTATACAACTTTACGAACTGGACGTGCCGGAGAACTGGCGCAGCAAAGTGAATAGCACCTATGCCCAGGGCCGTGTTTTCCACGCCGATACCAAAAAACCGATTGCTGCCGTGGTACAGCTCTATGATGTGAGTGCCGACTCGCTGGTACAGCAGGTTAACTCCGATAAGGTGTCGGGTGATTATACGATCGTGCTATCAGAAGGAGGGCAGTACGCCCTGTACGTTTCAGCTCCTGGTTTCCTGATGAACAGCCTGAGCTTCGACTATACTTCTGAAAAAGCCCTGAGCCCGGTGGCGCTAGACGTATACCTGAAACCGATCAAGTCCGGAGCAGCGATTGTGCTCAACAACCTGTTCTTCGATACGGGCCAGTATAAGCTGGAGCGCAAGTCGAAGACCGAGCTCGATAAGCTGATCACGTTCATGCAGCAAAACCCCGCTGTTCGTATCGAGATCTCGGGGCATACCGATGACATCGGCTCCGACGCTGATAACAAAGTCCTGTCAGAGCGCCGAGCCCGTTCTGTGGCCGATTACCTGCGCAGTAACAAAGTGCCTAAAGACCGCATCACCTCCGTAGGTCACGGCGAGAGTCGCCCGGTGAAGCCGAACACCTCCGACGAAAACCGCAGCCAGAACCGCCGTATCGAGATGCGGGTGCTGTAGGCCGCTCTTCTATACCAGCTGCGAGCTAAGCCTGTCCGCTCCCTTATCGCTATACCTGCCGAAACAGCAATCATCTGATATGAAAACGGCCCGCTACTGCAAAGTAGCGGGCCGTTCCTTTATCTAAACTCAGAAATTATCTATTCTCGATATCTACGTAGTTACGCTCTGTTTCACCAGTGTAGATCTGACGCGGACGGCCGATCGGCTCTTTCTGCTCACGCATCTCTTTCCACTGTGCGATCCAGCCTGGCAGACGACCCAGGGCGAACATCACCGTAAACATGTCGGTTGGAATACCAAGCGCACGGTAGATTATGCCTGAGTAGAAGTCTACGTTAGGGTACAGCTTACGCTCTACGAAATACGGATCGTTCAGGGCAGCTTCTTCCAGTTCCATTGCAATGGTCAGGATCGGGTCGTTGATGCCAAGGGCAGTCAATACCTCGTCAGCTGCTTTCTTGATGATGCGGGCACGCGGGTCGAAGTTCTTGTACACACGGTGACCGAAGCCCATCAGACGGAAAGGATCGTCTTTGTCTTTAGCTTTCGCAATGTATTTCTTCGAGTCACCACCGTCAGCCTTAATAGCTTCGAGCATCTCGATTACAGCCTGGTTGGCACCACCGTGCAGCGGACCCCACAGGGCGCTGATACCGGCAGATACAGAAGAGTACAGGCTGGCATTAGCTGAACCTACCAGACGCACAGTAGACGTAGAGCAGTTCTGCTCGTGGTCAGCATGTAGGATAAGCAGCTTGTTGATCGCATCCACTACCACAGGATTGATTTCGTAATCTTCCGTAGGGAAGGCGAACATCATGTGCAGGAAGTTTGAGCAGTAGTCCAGCTTGTTCTTAGGGTAGTTCACCGGATGGCCTACAGAGTTTTTGTAAGACCAGGCAGCTATCGTAGAGATCTTAGCCATCAAACGGATGATAGAAAGATCCATCTCCTCTTTTGTCTGGTTCGGATTAAGTGACTCCGGATAAAAAGCTGTCAGGGAGCTGATCATAGCAGACAGGATGCCCATTGGGTGCGCTGCAGACGGGAAGCCGTCCAGTATCTTGCGCATGTCCTCGTTCACGAGGGTGTGCATCTTGATCTTGCCGCTGAAATCATCGAGTTCCTGCTTTGTTGGCAGGGCACCGTAGATCAGCAGGTAAGCCACTTCAATGAAGTTTGACTTCTCAGCCAGTTGCTCAATCGGATAACCTCTGTAGTGCAGAATGCCCTGCTCTCCGTCCAGGAAAGTGATCGCACTCTTGGTAGCACCTGTATTTTTATAACCTGAGTCCAGGGTGATGTAGCCTGACTCCGAGCGCAAAGCAGCTATATCAATTGCTTTCTCATTCTCAGTACCAGTTACAACCGGGAACTTGTAGGACTTCCCCTCTAAAATTATTTCAGCGTGTTCTGACATGCCTGTATTTTTTATGTGTCCGTGAATTGTCTCTTATCGAAGCGAAATTATGTAAAAATGTAATTAAAATGAAATGGAATAACGGGATATATGGTAAATTAACAATGTTTTAACCCGCAGACCATACCAACCATTGTATAAACGACAATCCGGTAAAAAGTTTGGCTCTTTTGCACCTTATCTTACATTTCTTCGGCCTGTTTCATTACCAGGGAATGGAATTGTCTTCCTCTTCCGATGATCCACCAAAACCGTAGCGTGGTGTGTAGGGAGTGCCCCGGCCTTCCAGGTGGTTTTGCATATCGAGGTGCAGCTTGATGCGGTCAAGTCTTATAAACTCCGCCCACAGCTCCTGGTCACTTTCTGTCATCCGGTCGATCAGGTCTGCCAGCTGCAGACCTCCCGCTGCTTTCTGAAGTTCCCGGATGTAAGGGTCAGAGTCAACCATGCCCTGTATTTTTATTCTGAAATAGGTGTTCAGCTCCATATATCGCGCTTCATCCCAGCTTTCCATTTCCTGCTTCATGATCGCCCTCTTTTTTGGTTTATACTCATTCCTGTGCCATATGGCTGCATACACTTCCTAAAAGCCGTCCAGGCCCCTTTCCGGATCCGGGTCATCAGGTTGCACGCCGGGCGGGTTGAACAGGCCCCAACGGTCCACGGCATAGTTCCAGGCGTCAAAGGTTTTTACCCATTCCACAAACAACAGGCGGTACTCCTCCAGCGCTTCTTTGATCAGGTGCAGGTAGTGGATATGCTCAAAGCCGAACATGGTCAGGGTGTTGCAATGGTTCTGCAGGTCACGGGCCGCCTTGCGGATCAGGGTGGCGCATTCCATCCGGATATCATACAGGTCACCACCCTCAGCGCCTGCCACTTTTACGCTCAGCATAGCGGCATCTTCCAGCATAAAAGCTTTGCTGCTGGCCAGGCGACGGTCATCATCAGGTATCAGATCACTGATTTTTTGTGTCAGGTCATAGATCTCGCGTCCCTTCTGGAAAAGCGGCATCTGGCGTGGGTTCAGGTGTTCTTCGTGCATAGGTGTCGTATTGTTCTGTCATGCCCGGTCTGCAACAACAGGTATAGGGATAGACAGATTTGTACAAAATACGTATAGATGTGAAGTTATAAAATATTACCGATTTTGAATTTAAAATGAAAGTGTGCTGTTCTGCAAATAAAGAGGGGCCGCACCTAACCGCAAGGAGGTAAAATTCTTCGTATAGCATAACATAGGGCACAGGGGACAGCCCATTTTGTCGCCAAGCCACTCTTCCCCTGTTCCGGGCAATGGAAAGCAGCGCCCTGCTTCATGTGTACGTGTACGCATTTCCTGCCCGCATACCTGTGCATAAGCACATAGCCTCATACTATCAAAGGCCTGGCCGATGCGCGGGTACCGGATATACAAACAAGCAAAGTGGCATTCTTTTAAGGGATGCAGACCATAACATACTCAAATGATGACACATTCAGCTGACAGGCAGTAAACGGGCTCTTCTTTTCGGTGCCACTGCTTATTGCTCTCAGGTATAAAATGATTCTCTAAAAATACGCCCTATGAATATTTTAGAAAAGATCAAGACCAATTACAGTGCCTCCATGAACGAGATGACAGTAGCTGCCTATCTTGAGGAGTGCCGGAAAGACCCGAAAATGTACGCCAAGCCCGCTGAGCGGATCCTCGATGCGATCGGGGAGCCCGAGATGCTCGACACGCGCCAGGACCCAAAACTGAGCCGCATCTTCTCCAACAAAAAAATCAAGATCTACCCCGCCTTCCGCGATTTCTACGGGATGGAAAGCACTATCGAGCAGATCGTGTCCTACTTCCGGCACTCGGCGCAGGGCCTGGAGGAGAAAAAGCAAATCCTATACCTGATGGGCCCGGTGGGGGGCGGCAAAAGCTCCCTGGCCGAAAAGCTGAAGCACCTGATGCAGCAGAACCCCATCTACGTGCTCAAAGCGGGCGAGCAGATCAGCCCCGTGTTTGAAAGTCCGCTCGGGTTGTTTGCCGACTATGTCGAAGAGCTGGAGGAGGAGTATGGTATACCTACCCGCTACATTCCGGGCTGTATGAGTCCCTGGGCCTCCAAACGGCTGCGCGAATTCGACGGCGACATCAATCGTTTTAAGGTAGTCCGGCTTTTCCCGTCTATCCAGGAACAGATCGCCATTTCTAAAACGGAGCCGGGCGACGAGAACAACCAGGATATTTCAACATTGGTAGGTAAGGTGGACATCCGAAAATTAGCAGAGTACCAGCAGAGCGACCCGGATGCTTATTCCTATACCGGTGGCCTGTGCCTGGCTAACCAGGGTTTGCTGGAGTTTGTGGAAATGTTCAAGGCTCCGATCAAAGTGCTCAACCCACTGCTCACCGCTACCCAGGAAAAGAACTACAAAGGCACCGAACCCATTGGCGCTATACCTTTCGACGGCATTATACTGGCGCACTCCAACGAATCAGAGTGGGCCAAATTCCTCAACGATAAAAAGAACGAAGCCTTTCTCGACCGCATCTACAAAGTGCAGGTGCCTTACTGCCTGCGTGTGAGCGAGGAGATCAAAATCTACGAAAAACTCATTCGCGAGAGCTCCCTCAAAGATTCTCCCTGCGCTCCAAAGACCATTGAGCTGCTGGCCGAGTTTTCGGTGATGTCGCGCCTGAAGGAGCCGGAAAATTCCAGCATCTACTCCAAAATGCGGGTATACAACGGCGAAACTTTGCGCGAAACTGACCCCAATGCGAAGTCCATACAGGAGTACCGCGACGATGCCGGTATAAATGAAGGTATGCAGGGCATTTCCACCCGTTTTGCTTTCAAGATACTTTCCAAGGTATTCAATTTCGACAGCGAAGAGATTGCCGCTAACCCGGTGCACCTTTTGTATGTGCTGGAGCAGGAGGTAATCAAAATGATGCTGCCGCCTGAAACCGAAACCAAATACCTGCACCTGATCAAGTCGGTGCTGGCCAGCAAGTATGCCGAGTTTATTTCGGATGAAATTCAGAAGGCCTACATCGAGTCCTACAGCTCGTACGGACAGAATATCTTCGAGAAGTACGTGGTATATGCCGATCACTGGATGCAGAACAACGACTACCGCGATCCGGATTCCGGCGAGATCTTCGACCGCAGCATTTTGAACGATGAACTGGAGAAGATCGAGAAGCCGGCAGGCATCGCCAATCCGAAAGATTTCCGCTCCGAGGTAACGAATTTCTTCCTGCGTCATAAGGCCAACCACGGAGGCAAGAGCCCACGCTGGGATTCTTATGAAAAGATCAAAAATGTGATCGAGAAGAAAATCTTCACCAACACGGAAGACCTGCTGCCGGTTGTTTCCTTCAATGTGAAAACAAACGAGGAAGACGAGAAGAAGCACCGCGACTTCACGCGCCGCATGCGCGACCGCGGCTACACCGACAAGCAGATCCGCATCCTGGTAGACTGGTTTATGCGCGTGCGCAAGACAATGGCATAGGAGGGGAGTATGAGCCACATCATCGACAGACGGAAGAACGATAAGGGGAAATCTACTGGCAACCGGCAGAAGTTTTTGAAGCGGGTGGAGAACCAGATCAAGAAGGCTATACCTGACATCATCTCGCAGGAGAGCATCAAGGACAGCAGTACCGGTGGTAGTGTGAAGGTGCCTGTGCGCGGACTCGAAGAGCCGACTTTTCACCACGATCCCAAAACCGGTAAAAAGCAGACCGTGCGCCCCGGCAACGACAAGTACAGCGAAGGGGACCGCGTACCCAAACCCAAAGGGGGAGGGGCCGGCTCCGGCAGCGGACGGGGCAAGGGTTCCAACAGTCCGGAAGTGACCGAGGATGAGTTTACCGTGGTGCTGTCGCGGGAGGAGTTTCTGAAGTATTTTTTTGATGACCTCGCGCTGCCCAACATGGTGAAAAAACTGATGGACAGCACCGAGAATTTTGAGATGCGACGAGCCGGTTATACCCGCGACAGCGTTCCTTCCCGCCTCAACATCAAGTCCAGCTACCAACAGTCGCTTGGGCGTCGACTGGCCCTCAAGGGCGTACTGGACAAGAAGTTGGCGCTGCTGGAGGAGCAGCTGTCGCTGGCGACCGACCCCGCTGAAAAAGCAGCCCTTGCCGAAGAAGTCGAGAAGGTACGGCGACAGGCCAATACCCTGCCTTTTTTCGAAGACATCGACCTACGCTACAACAATTTTGAGCGGGTGCCTATACCTGTTACTTCGGCCGTGATGTTCTGTATCATGGACGTTTCGGCCTCGATGGGGCAGCACGAGAAGGACATTGCCAAGCGTTTCTTTACATTACTTTACATCTTCTTGACCCGGCAGTACAAAAACGTGGATCTGGTCTTTATCCGGCACCATACCGAAGCCAAAGAAGTGAGCGAAGACGAGTTTTTTAACTCGCGGGAGAGTGGGGGAACCGTGGTGGCACCATCGCTTAAACTGATGGAGCAGATCATGCGCAGCCGCTATGACGATAGCTGGAACGTGTACTGCTGCCAGGCCTCGGACGGCGATGTGTGGTCGAAGCAGGATGCCACCGAATGCAAGCAGCTTCTGCTGGAAAATATCCTGCCCGTGATCCAATACATGGCCTACATCGAAATCAGTAACAATCCGCGTGAAAGTGACCTGTGGCAGGCCTACAGCCGCATCAGCGACGACGACTCTTTCTCGATCCGGCAGGTATACGAGCCCTTCGAGATCTGGCCTGTTTTCCAGGGACTGTTCAGAAAACGGAGTGCTGTCTAGATCAGGATTTACAGGATTTAAGGATTGACAGGATTTTCCTGTACACGATTGCTACCCCAGCGTTACCCTTGAACCTGTACAATCCCATGTTTCTCTCTAAGGTCGAAATGATATAAAAGAATCAATTAAAGGAAGAATATTTAATCCTGAAAATCCTAAAATCCTCTAAATCCTGATCCATGACAGAAAAAGAGAAATACCGGGCGATGTTTTGTGATCCGAACTGGGATTATGAGACGCTGCAGGCGGCCGACGAGGTAATCAGCCGGATCGGGCAAGAGTACCTCAAACTGAAGACCTACCCGAACCAGATCGAAGTCGTGACCTCGGAGCAGATGCTCGATGCTTATGCGCTCACGGGACTCCCTACCTCTTATCCGCACTGGAAGTTCGGCAAGGATTTCGTGCTGAACCAGAACAACTATACCAAAGGCCGCATGGGGCTCTCGTATGAACTGGTGATCAACTCGAACCCCTGCATCAGCTATAACATGGAGAACAACTCCACCTGCATGATGCTGCTCGTAATCGCCCACGCCTGCCAGGGACACAATGCTTTTTTCGCGAACAACTACATGTTCCTCGACTGGACTTCAGCTGACTCTATCGTGGACTACATGGCCTTTGCGCGGGAGTATATTCTGAAGTGTGAGGAAGAGTACGGGGAGGAGGAAGTGGAACGGGTGCTCGATGCGGCCCATGCGCTGATGAATTATGGCGTGGACAAGTATAAGAAGCCTTCTAAACTATCGGCGTTGGAGGAGAACGAGCGTCTGAAGAAACTAACAGCCATCCGGCACGAAAACTACAACGAACTCTGGCGCACCTTACCACAGGGAACTGATGAGCCGGAATTACTCACTTCAGACGAAGGGCGCTTCCCGAAAGAGCCCGAAGAAAACATCCTGTACTTTATAGAGAAGTATGCCCCCGCCATGCCGCCATGGAAGCGCGAGATCGTGCGCATTGTCCGCAAAGTGTCGCAATACTTTTATCCGCAGGGAGCCACCAAAGTTATGAACGAGGGCTTTGCCACCTTTGTGCACTACCACATCATCAACAAGATGTTTGAAGAGGGCTACCTCAACGACGGCTTCATGCTGGAGTTTATCAAGAGCCACAGCAGCGTACTCTTCCAACCGGAATACAACAGCAAGTTTTACTCCGGCCTCAATCCCTATACCCTGGGCTTTAACATTTTCATGGACATCAAGCGCATCTGCCAGGAGCCGACCGAGGAGGACAAGGCCTGGTTTCCGGACCTGATCGGCAAAGACTGGCTCGACCAGGTGCTCTATGTGATGGAAAACTTCCGCGATGACAGCTTTATTCTGCAGTACCTCTCCCCGAAAGTGATCCGGGACATGAAGCTGTTTACGATCATTGACAACGAAGGAGAGACGGAGTTCCAGATCGGGGCCATCCACAACGAGCGCGGCTACCGTCGGGTGCGGGAGCAACTGGCGTCACAGTACGATCGCTCCAGCTATATCCCCAACATACAGGTTACCCGCGTAGACCGCCACCAGACCAGCAAGCTATACCTGACGCACTACATGCAGAAGGATCGGAAGCTCGAGACTAAGAGCGCCCGTCAGACCATGGCGCATCTGCGCTACCTGTGGGGATTTCCGGTGGAGCTGCACTCCAAGAATAAGCTAGGGATTAACGAGAGTTCCTTCGAAGTGAAATAGAAGCAGGAGAGTAGTAAAGGCCTTACTTTACTGCCGCACTCTCGTGCGAATAAACTCCTGCA
This sequence comes from Pontibacter lucknowensis, assembly GCF_900156415.1. GTDB lineage: Bacteria > Bacteroidota > Bacteroidia > Cytophagales > Hymenobacteraceae > Pontibacter > Pontibacter lucknowensis. The sequence goes on from NZ_FTNM01000002.1 coordinate 337,428, forward strand.
GCCCCTGCTCAAACAACTCTACTTCCTCCATGGTATTATAAGGTGCCAGACCAATGCGTACCCAGCCGCCCATGGGGTTCACACCCAGTTTGTCAGCCATGGTAGAGGCGTAAAAATGGCCATCGGCGATGCACATGTTGTAATGTTCGGCAAACCAGCTCGATACTTCGCGGGCTTTTATACCTGGTAGCGTGAAGGCAAAGGTGGGGGTCTTGTAGGTGCCCTCTGCTGCGCGATAAAGCTTCAGGCCAGGTACTTGCCGCAGAAAACTGTCCATTCGGGCCGTTAACTCCTGCTCGTGCTCTTCGATGCGCTGCATCCCCGATTTGAGCCGTGCTCTTCGGCTATCTCCTTCACCCAATTGCTCTATAAAGGTAATTGCTCCGATAAGACCGGCTATCGCTTCGTGGTTTTGTGTGCCCGTCTCGAGCTTGTCCGGTATCTGCTGCGGGGCAGGGGCCAGCTTGTATACCTGCAGTTTCTCAAAAAGCGAGGCCGCGATCACAGCTATGCCAATGTGAGGACCAAAAAACTTGTAGGTAGAACAAAACAGGATATCGCAGCCCAGTTCCTGAAAGTCGATCGGCAGGTGCGGCACGGCATGCACGGCATCAAGCACCACAATCGCGTTCACCTCCTTCGCTCTGGCAATCACCCGCTTTACATCGGTCACCGTTCCCGTCACATTCGACGACATCCCCACCGCAACCAGTTTAGTCTTTTCGGTGATCAGCTCGTCCAGCTTATCCAGGTTCAGGGTATAGGTGTCGGTGTTCAACTCTATGAAACGCACCGTGGCACCCTTGTCTTTGGCCAGTGTCACCCAGGGATCAACGTTGGCGCGGTGGTCCATTTCAGTCACAACTACTTCGTCGTCAGAAGAAATAAAGCTGCCCAGGCTGCGTGCGACGCTGAAGGCCAGGGTCGTCATGTTCTGCCCGAAGGCCACTTCCTCGGGAGCACAGTGCAACAAATCCGCCACCGCCTTGCGACCTTCCAGCAGCAGGTTGTCGGTGCTCACACTGGTCGGGAAAGCGCCGTGCAGGTTGGCCATGCCGCCCGTAATATAGGCCATCATGCCATCGATGGACTGCTGCGCCATTTGGGTGCCGCCGGGGCCGTCGAAATAGATGAACGGTTTTTTGTCGCCTGATTCCCGCAAGGCTGGAAAGGCTGCGCGAAGCTTTACTACTGCGAGATGACTCATAAGCTGCTTATCTGGATGGCCGGCTAAAGGACCGGTTAGTCATTAAAGTGATACAGGAACGTCACGATCCCGTTATAAGCCGGTTTACGGCTGTTCTCGATTTCGAGGGTAACTTCAATCTGCGTTTTAGCGATCCCGCGTAGGTTTTTAACTGAAAGCATTTTGGCGCGCAGGCGCACACGACTGTTCACGGCTACGGCCTGGTTGAAGCGCAGACTTTCTATCTCGTAGTTCACCTGCATCTTCACATTCCCGATTTTCACGATCTGTCCCCACAGGTATGGCAGCAGCGATACGGTGAGGTAACCGTGTGCGATGGTTGATCTGAACGGCGTTTCAATGGTCGCGCGGTTCTCGTCGAGATGGATCCACTGGTGATCGAGGGTAGCGTCAGCGAAGTTTTTGATTTGCTCTTGCGTGATGGTGTGGTACTCGGATACCCCCAGTTCTTTCCCCTGGTAAGACTCCAGTTCTTCGAGGCTGTTGATCGTGATTTGGCTCATGTTAGGTTTCGTGTTTGTGTTGGAGGTATAAACATACGTTTTATTCTGGAAAATTAGTTGTTTCCTATGTTTAAGAATGTGGTGGTACACGTGGTTTATACTGCAAGTTTAGCGTTAGCGCAAATGTGGTGGTGCATGATGGCCAGTTTGCATTTGGCAAAGCGGCGGCTGTAGGTATGGCAACCTGAGCTGTTTCATTGTTTGCCCTGGCCGGGCGGGCCTTACTTTTTGTCTTGACACAAAAAGTAAGCAAAAAAGTCAAGACCCTCCAAACTCGCTGAACGCTCGAACAGTGGAGTGTCATAGGGCGCACCTGGCTAGGCTATCTGTTCTATAGCTGCCGTGCAAGTATGCCTTGCTATACCTTTCAGCGGTATAAGTGGTCTATAGAAACATGCTACAGGGTTGGTGACTACAAACTGGTAATGGCAGAGATTCCCCTCTCGGGAGGGGCAGGGGTGGGTTAATTCTGCAGAAACGCATTATGCTTCAGCAATCCTATTGTACCTGCAAATTGTTAGGTGCCTAAAGTCCCCCTTCGAAGGGGACAGGGGGATGACAATCGGGCTCTCCCCAACCTTCTCCCCCAAAGCACGCTATAGCTAGAAGCCACATAAAACGATCAACATGCATTACAAACAACTCGGAAAATCTGACCTGCGCATCAGTGAAATCGCCTTCGGATGTATGTCCCTGGGCGCCGACCATGCGGTGAATGCCAGACTCCTACACCAGGCGCTGGACGGAGGTATAAACTTTTTCGACACGGCTGATCTCTACGACAAGGGAGCAAACGAGGAAACGGTTGGGAAGGCCTTTGCAGGTATGCGTGACAAAGTGATCATCGCGACGAAGGTCGGTAACCAGTGGCGGCCCGACGGCAGCGGCTGGGACTGGAACCCAAGCAAGAATTATATTCTGCAGGCGGTGGAAGAGAGCCTCCGTCGCCTGCAGACCGACTACATCGACCTGTACCAGCTGCATGGCGGCACCATCGACGATCCGATCGATGAAACCATCGATGCCTTTGAACTGCTCAGGCAACAGGGCAAGATCCGGCAGTATGGTATTTCTTCCATCCGGCCCAATGTGATACGGGAGTATGTGAAGCGCTCCAACATTGCCAGTGTCATGCTGCAGTACAGTTTGCTTGACCGACGGCCGGAGGAAACAGTGCTGGACCTGTTGCAGTCGCAAGGTATAGGGGTGCTGGCCCGTGGCAGTCTGGCGCAGGGGCTGCTGGCCGGGAAAGCTGCCAAACCCTACCTCGGCTATACCTCAGAGGAGGTGCAGCAGGCGGCTAAAGCTGTTCAGTCCGTGGCTGGCGCAGCACGTCCGGCAGCTGAAGTGGCGGTGCGCTATACCTTGCACCACCCGGCTGTGAGTGCGGCGGTGCTGGGAATCCGGACAAAGGAGCAGCTCGGCGAGGGGCTGCAGACCGGCAAGGGTGCATCCTTAACGACTACGGAGATAAAAGCGCTGCAGCATATCCTGCAGGCCAACAGGTATGAGCAGCACCGTTGAGCGATTACCGGACGATTGGAATGGAGACTGCCAGGTTGATGCGCAGGCCACCCCAGCCTGGCTGCAACGTTTTGTTATTGCTGTTGATCCTAAGTTGCTGCTTGGGCTCTCCCGGCACATGGAATGGATAGTTCGTATCTAATAAGTAGCCTAGTGAAAGGGTAGTCGGGAAATCAAGGAACGGATACTGCAGTCCCACAAACGGCTTTAGCCCCAGACCAAAGGAGTTAAACTTATCTTCACTGCTCTCAGTCGTGTTATTGATCTTGGTGTAGCTTTGCAGCTTCATGTTCGTCATCAGCATATGCAGTTCTGCTCCCGCTACATATCGCAACGTACTTTCTTTTATCGGTTGGTGGTGATAAAATAAACCGCCAAAAGCATTGTAATTGAGTGGCGTGTCCAACAGAAACTCACCGGAATAGTCCGAATAGGCCACCCGGCCGCCGGTAGAGCCGTGTTCTATGAAACCCCCAATCCGTGTATTCTCTCCCAAGTCAGACACTACGTTGAGGCCGAACTGAGCATAGGAGCCAAAGGTATCTGTTGCCTTCGCATTCAAGTCGGTGTTGGCGATCATCACGCGCTGCAGCTCCTTCATCGATTGCATCCGGAAAGTGCCAAAGCCCAGCCGCGGCTCCAGGTATACCCTGGACTGGGCTATGGCTGCACTGGCAGAAAGCAGCAGGCATACTGCCAGGATTAAAGTTTTCAAGTGTGACATAGCCTTACAGTTTCAGATAGCGGTTACCGGAATAAAGCGTGTTGTTGTAGAGGAAAACCGGGGTCCCAAATGCTACTTCGAGCTTGTTGACTAACTGTCCCGTACTGCTGTTGTAAATAAAGACCTGGTTAGAATTGCTGCCATAGAGGTGGCCTGTAAAAGGATCCGTATCGGGCATGTACAACTCTCTTTCTGTTTCAAGGGTTGACTGGAGCGTGCCATCCGTCGTGGAGTAAAAGGAAATGGTTGTCCCTTTGGTGGTGAAGAACAGCGGACTGGCCCTGTGAAAGGTAAGGGTATTCGCCTCCTGCTTTGTCAGCGACAGCTTTTTCCAGCTGCCGTTACTTTGCTCCACATATACCTGATCCGCAGCACTAATGATTTTTCCATCCGGACTGATCATGGAGTAGCTATAAGATAGATGAGCCTCAATTGCCGTGACGACCTTTTGCTGCTCCATATCGATCACATAGGCATGATCCTTTGTGTCTTCGTAATACTCTGCGTTGCGGGCCCGCAGAATCAGCCGGTTGTTGTTGCTCACGCCATCCAGCATACTGAAATGATAGAGTTCCTCTGGCAGTAAGTCGTTCAGTTCGTAGGACGCCAGCGTCTGAAGCGTGAGCGGGTGCAGCCTGTGAACGGCATTGCCGATGATGCTATACAGGATCTTGCCATCCTGGGAGATCACGTCCTGTTTCTCGCTGTCGGCCTGCAGGTACATAATGTTCCGCTGCTGCTCGACATGCCGGGTGGCGGCATCCACCACCTTGAGATAGCCTCTGTCAGTAAAATAAAGCTTTCCGGAAGCGGGCATCCCAAACAGACCTTCGACGCTCAGCGGTCCCCAGGGAGCGCCCAGACCTGATAAGATGGCATAGTCCACCTCATACCTTGAGCTAGCTCCCGGGAATGACTTGGGGTAGGTAAACAGGGTGGCATGGAGCTCTTCCCCAAATATGTTTGCAGGTGTGGTAACGACCGTATCCTTGGAATTGGTCATGGTAAAAACCCTGTTGGAATTCAGGGTAAGTTCGTAGCTGCCAAGATTCCTGTAGAATGGAGTGGAGCTGAATGTGATAATAAGTTCTTTAGCTGGGCTGATTGTGCTGCTCAGCACCTGCGGTTTCGGATAAAAGTAAGGGATCGAATTGCTGTACAGGTTATAATAGTAGCCGTTTACCCGCGTCACCACGTTATAGGAAACCCGCTCTCCCAGGTAGTCGGTGTCGAACCAGGTGGTCTGGTTCGGATCGGTAATCGTGGCAACGACCACACTGGTGAACTGTTGGCCCGGATACTGGCGCATGATCTCATACTTCTGGAAGCCGGTTCCCCGGTACTTTTTCCATTCCACCTTCAGACTGCCATCTTCGGCTTTCACGCTCGTGAGCGTAACGGGTTTTGGGATGGTGTTATCGATGTACACCACCCACGTTCTGTATACCTGTACACCCTCGGCCCCTGCTTTGTCTGCCAGGCTGCCTGTTCCTGAGTTGCCTACCACATTCAGCTGTAATTTATAATAGCCGTCGGCAAAATCGGTTGTCTGCAGCTGGCGCTGTCCTGTGGCTGACGTAGCCGTGCCCAGCGATTTTTTATCCAGCAAAAGCTCGACAGAATAAATGGTGCGCCCCGGAAGGGAAACATTGAATTGTAGATTGACCGATCCCCGCAGCATCAGGGTGTCCTGCTCCGGGAAGTTGTCTAACTGGATATCGCCAACAACGTCGACGTGAGGGTTTACCTCCTCAAAATGACTCCCCGAGGGGCTATAATCGCAGGCAAGAAAAAAGCACGGGATAATCCCGAGCAGCAGGCGTAAAAGTTGCTTCATAGGCTGGTGGGCAGATAAACTTAAGCTAGGTATAGAAAGACGCAAATATACAGGTTGTCTGTTATTTACATACATAAATCAGCATAATTATATACCTGTTGTTATAGCGTGTGGATAGCCGCCTGAAGCTCGACGAGGATGAATGGGCTAAAATAAAAAAGCAGCAACCGCTGGGGCTGCTGCTTTTCAATAGGCTGTATGCTATACCTGCCAATTAGGGCAGGGCATATATGCTAATCGTAGCTTTTCTTTTTCTTTTCGAGTTTGGCCGCCTGCTTTTCCTTTGGAGTTTTGGCTGGCTTTTTCTTTATGTCCTTTTTTGCGTCTTGTGACTTTGCCATAGGTATAGGGTTAAGGTATACCTAAAGGTACGTTATTTTTCTATTCGAAGTGTACCTCCAGCTCATCTTCTGCCAGACCAAAGGCAATGCCCCGCATCAGGATCTGGGCGTTGGGGTGGGAGAGGTCCTGCAGGTCCTGCTCTATCTCCCGGATGCTGACGCCCGCTGTGTCGCCTCCAAAAATGCGGATGCGCAGTGTCTGGACAATCAATTCGTCATCGTCGTCTTCGCTTTCATCCCCGGCATCCGCCTGCAGTTGCAGTTCCATTTCCTGCAAACGCCCGACCAGGGTGTCGCGGTCTATTTCCTGATCCAGGAACTGGCCGAACAACTGCCGGGCCATGGGAGAGTAGTGAGGCTGATGGGACATAGTGGTAGGTTGTGCTAAGCGTAATTTAACGCAAGATAAGGGAAATGTATATGAAATGCCGTAGCTATCTGCAGCGGTGCAGCAGCTAGGCCATGCTGATCAGACCAGTTCCGCTACTGCTTTCTTCAGATTGCCGGAGATAGTGTGCAGCCACTTCAGCTGATCAGAGATCAGGCGGGCCTCCTTCAGGTTTTTCAGAAAACCAGGGGCGATGGGCTTGTACGTGGCACCGGCCAGTTCGCGGGTACGGATGGCTACCAACTCGTTATACCTTCCCTCCAGGTGGTCGTAGGCCTCCACCAGTTCTTCCCGGGCCACCGTTTCAGCCTGTGGTGCCTCCTCCTGCAACGTTTGCAGCGCCTGCGCCAGATTGGCGTCTATCGATCTGATGATCAGGTGCAGGTCTTCCGGGGCGGCCTCTGTTTTATTATCCCGGATAAAAGTGCCCAGCGCCGCCGCAGCCGCCAGGAAGGTATGGTTCAGGCCGACGATCTCGTAGATCTCCATCAGTTGCTGCTGTGCCGACTTCGGCTCCTGGCTCATCCGCTGGAAAGCCGCGTTCAGGTTGCCCATCTGCAGGAAGGCTTCTTTTCGGGCGAGTTTATAATCCGTGGTGTTCTGCGATGTGTGCTGGCTATACCTGTCAATCTCGGCCAGGTAGCTGCGATTGGCGTGCAGGGCCTTCACAATGTTGCCTTTGATGCTCAGCGACTCCCACGAAGGCCACAAAAAGGAGATAGCCCCAAAGGCAATGGCAGCCCCTGTCAGGGTATCGATCACCCGGAACTGGATCGCGTCGAAGGCATCCGGGGTGATGAGGGCGTAGATAAAGATGACGCCCGTAGTAACGAAAATAGAGGAGGTGCGGTAGTTGCGTTGGATAAAGGCGAAGGAGAGGATCAGCGATACCAGGGCCAGCACGGCATATAGGTAAACGTTCTGCACCAGGAGCACCACCAGTCCCGCAATCACAGCACCCAGCAAGGTGCCGTAGAGCCTGTGCTTCGACCGCTCCTTGGTCAGGGTATAGCCGGGCCGCATGATCACCACGATCGTGAGCAGGATCCAGTAAGCGTTTTGTATCGGGAAGATGATACCCAGCACATAACCCAGCAGCATCGCGATCGTCAGTCGGCCGGCATGTTTAAAGATGGGCGACTTTGGTGAGAAGCTATCCCGCAGGATCCGGACATCATAATCCTGCTGGGTGATAAACTGCCGGCTCTCCCTGCTTTGCAGACCAATGCTCTGCTGCTCTTCCAGGTTCAGGTATAACCGCTCGATGGAGCTGATCTTCTGCAGCAGCTTTTCCTCGTAGTCCAGTAGGTTATGGAGCAGGAGTGCACCCTCCCGGGCATCCGGCAGTTTCAGTTCTTCCACGTAAGCTCGGATGCTATCGCTGCACTTCTGCAGCAAGGGCTCCAGGTCTTTTTCAGCTGACAGGGCATGACCCTGCTCCATACTGTCAGCCAGATCGTCCAGCTTGGCCGACAGCTCAAAAACCAGCTTAATGAAAGGCAGCAGCACCCTGACGGACTGCCCGAACAGCGCTCTGGCGCGCTCGTAATTGGCCGGGTTGGCAAGCGATAATTCCAGGATGTCGATCAGTTCGATAAAGATCAGGAGCTGCTTGCGGTGGTAGTTGGAGGTACCGGAGCTTTGCCTTTCGTGCAGGAGCACCTCGCGCAGGGCTTCGTGCGTCTCGTTCAGTTTCACCTGCAGGTTATAGAGCTCCTTCTGCAGCGCCTCCTGTTCCGGGCTTTCCGTCGTCAGCTTGCCACGCAGATAGATGTAGCGGGCTGTCTGGCGCAAACAGTTAATCAGGAGCGTCTCAGCCTGGCGCCTTTGCAGCAGCGAATGGAAGACAAGCGAAAGCAACAGCGCCCACAGGCCACCGGTGCCCAGCAGCAGGCCGTGTATAAAAATGTCGGCGCCTGTGTGCGCGTGTATAAAGCTTAGCACAATGGCCATCAGTCCGGCAAAAGATACCAGCGAAGCCCGGAAGCCATACACGGAAATAAAGGAGATAGCGAACACCAGCACCGCCAGTACCGGCAGCAGCAGGTATAGACTACCCGAAGCCAGGCCAATGGCGATACTGGCCAGCATGGCAATGGCCGCCGACACGAGGATGCCGACGGTTTTATGCTTCCGGCTGCCCGGCACATCGCTTCCTGAAGCCAGCACCACGCCCATGGCGACGCTCAGAAAATAGGGCACCTGCCCGAGCCATAGCCCCAGCGAAACAGGCACAGCGGCACCAAAGGTGATCACCAGCGCCTTTACAAAGTCGGTACTCCTGAAAAATTGTCTCAGCTCCTGCAGCATACCGCAAATGTACGGTAAGTGTGGGAGGGAAGCTGTGTGTGGGGAGATTAAATTGGAGAAGCTTTTAGCGGGGCGGCCAGACAGTTGGCACGACGAGAAAATTTATGGTCGGGCTGCTCTCCAAAGCAGGTGTCAATCTCGTAAATATAAGGCAAAGCAAGAGCATATTCACAAACAGTCCAAGCCATGGGAAAGCCAACAGCGATAAAAGCCGATGAAGGCGCTAAATTTGATTTCGGGGGATTTGGGGTGCACTGGAAAATAGACGGATCAGCTACCGGGAAACGCTTTTCGGTGGTGCATCATCCGCTTGCACCACATGCACTGGCTGCCCCGCTGCATCGCCATCATAACGAGGACGAGTATTCGTATGTAATCAAAGGGAAGCTCGGGGCGCTGCTCGGCGACGATGTGGTAATAGCGGAGCCGGGTACCTGGGTATTCAAGCCGCGTGGCCAGTGGCATACCTTCTGGAACGCCGGCGACGAGCCCTGCCTGATTATCGAGGTTATTTCACCAGCCGGTTTCGAAGACTTTTTCCGGGAAGTAGCAGCCGCCTGGGGCGATATGAACAAATTCGCTGAGATAAATAAAAAGTACGCCCTCGACATGGATTTCGATAGCGTGCCCAGCCTCTGCCAGCGTTTCGGCCTTACCTTTCCGAAGCCGGAAGTGATGGAATAGGGGTGGTTAGCGAATAAGCTCCCGCTCCTTCAGCCAGTCGAAAATGATGTGATCTACTGGTGAAGTCAGGTGCTTGTCCTGGTACTTAAGCCACACTATTTCTTCTATTTCACTGGCAGCTGCGATGGTGCCCGTGTAGGCACCGGTATAGCAGGTCATTTTCACCTGCACCCCATCCGGATGGCTGTCGGCCTGCGCCTGAAATATACCCAGGAATCGGGTGCTGTCCTCAATAAGGGAAATGCTGAGCTCTTCATTTATTTCACGCGACAGTGCCTCGAAGTCGCTCTCGCCCGCTTCCCTTTTCCCACCCGGGAAATAGTACTTGGTTCTGCCCTTGCTGCGGGTGCTCAGTATCTTGCCGTCCTGGATTTCAATCCAGGCGTGTTTGTCGATTAGCTTCAAGTTTGTTGAGTTTCTTAAAATTAAGCTTGTTAAAAGTTACCCCACTGCCATTTTAGCTGCCCCTTTCCACAAGAACGCAGGCATAGGTTCATGTAATTCCCAATTTATACTCATTGGTTTAGAGCCTTTATGTGACACATAATCTACGGGACCTAAGAAATAATAAGGACTCGTAAATCCGTAAGTATCCTTTTTCTCTTCCCGCACAAACAGCAAAAGCTGCTTCATGTTCTCTCGGTGTCGGATGTAGGATAAACCTACAGGGCTTTCAGGAGCTGTTTTATTTTGTGACTGCCAGTGGAATATCTTTTCATTAATGGCATAGTCTTCATACTGTGTACTTGGGGAGAAGTCTTTGTCTGCTTTATTAAGTGTAACGAGTAGAAGTTCTGTGTTAAGAGCAGGTATATTAATCACACCTTCCTGTGAAGGAAATGCCCTTTCAGGAGTAGTTTTACCAAATGCACATAATATTTCATCTCTTGAATAACGAGCATGTAATTCAAGTGCTAGCGGATATGTCAAAGTTACTGATTTGGTAGTATGGTCAAGTTGGCTTCTCAAATAGGAAACGATTTCTCTTAATTCATCCTTCAGAACGGGGTAATTCTCAATTACCCGCAGACCTTCTGCAATAGTTGTAAAGCCGTACTCTCCAACTCCTTTTTGCCATATATCATAGTAAAGCATCAAGGCGAACTGATTTTCTATTACATCAGTATCAGTGAATACAAAATCACGCTCAATCAGACTGGCAATAAAATGTAAATATGAAGGGGAGTCAATTTGCACGACCCGCTTTAACCCCTTCTCTATCTGAAAATGATATTCACCTTTTTCATAGTTTAGAATTCCAGCATCTCGCTTTAGTTCAGACCAAGTGGTTGTACTGTAGACGGTGCGGATATCTAAGTGGTGGTACAGTAGAAAGTTAGCTAGTGTTAGTTCCTGATGTGTATGGTGCTTAAAGTTGGTAACTTCACGGCGGAGTCTGCGGAGGTTAAATACTGCATTTTTGATGTTCTCTAAAATATACTCTTTTGCCTGCTTTTCCATTCTGATATTACAGCCTGGCGGAAGATGCGGGAAGTTGTTTTCAATTTCTTTCTGAATGTTAAATCTCGATCTGCCGGCTAATGCTCTAAACTTATCGGCAAAGTTATAGTTAACATGCGCTTGGCTCACAAAGTCCAAAACTGTCAAGCATTCTTTCCCTTCTGAAATCCTCAAACCACGGCCCAACTGCTGCAGGAATACTGTTAAACTTTCAGTGGGTCTTAAAAACAAAACAGTATCAATTTCAGGTATATCAACACCTTCATTAAATATGTCGACTACGAAAACAAAATTGACTTCGCCTTTAATTAATCGCTGCCGAATGGTTGCTCTTTCTGTATCATTTCCGTTTCCACTGACTAAAGAAATGGCTCTGTATCCTGCTGCATTAAAAGCGTCACTCATGAATTGTGCATGTGCTTTTGAACTGCAGAAGCCGAGAGTTTTCGATTCAAATGGATCAGTCAGGTAATGCTCTACGGCATCTAGAATCAATGCCGCTCTTTGCTTGGTCGAAAGTACTGCTGTCAGGTCAGTGGTGTTATACCTGCCAGCCTCCCACCTCACGTTTTTAAGGTTTACGCTCTTTTCATCAGAGATACAAAAATACTGGAAAGGGCTGAGCAGCTTTAGAGTGAGCGCATCTGCCAGCCTTATTTCAGCTGCTATTTTATTATTAAAATCGGGGAGCAGACTTCTGCCATCCATTCGCTCCGGTGTTGCTGTAAGGCCTAAAAGTATATTTGGATCGAACAATTCAAAAATAATTCTATAGGTTTCTGCTTGACTGTGGTGCGCTTCGTCTATGATGATAAAGTCGTAATAGTCTTTCGAAAACCTTTCCTGAAAGAGTTCTTTCTGTGAGTTAAAGGTTTGAATGGAGACAAAGAGATGTTTTAAATCCCCATCCTGAGGAGTGTGATTGCCAACCCACAATTGGCCGAAGTCATTGAATCCGGCTCCTAGAACTGCCCTAAAAGAGGCAATGGCCTGCTCCAAAATTTCTTTTCGGTGCGCTATGAAAAGCAGGTTGGCTTTGCCCTTTTGCGCGAGGTAAAAACGTTGGTAGTCGAAGGCGGAGATAATAGTCTTACCTGTACCTGTGGCAGCTACCACCAAGTTTCTGTAATTGTTATACAATTCCCGCTCTACCTTTAATTTTTCCAGCACTTCCTTTTGGAAAGGGAAGGGGTTGATCTTAAAGTAGTCCGTCAGGGAGACAACATTATCACGCTGCTTCTCCTGTTGTATGGCTTCTTTAAATTTAGTTATACCACCAATAGCTAAATCTTCGAAATCAATGCTGTTCCAGTAGTGATCGAAAGTGGCTTTAGCTTTTTCTATAATGTGAGGATTCTCTTGACTGGTTACTCTTAAGTTCCACTCAAGGCCTTTTGTTAAAGCAGATTTCGAAAGATTAGAGGAACCAATAAAAGCTGTATTGAAGTTTGTGTTTCGCTCAAAAATATAAGCCTTTGCATGCAAACGCTCGATTTTAGTCTGGTAAGAAATCTTAATATGTGTGTTAGGCAGTTTAGATAAAAAGTCCAAAGCTCTTGCCTCTGTAGCACCCATGTAAGAAGTCGTGATTATCCGCAGTTCTGCACCTTCACGAGAAGTAAACTCTTTTAAGGCTCGCTCAAAGATGCGCAGGCCAGACCATCGAATAAAAGAAACAATCCAATAGATTTTATCCGCAGATAAAATATCACGTTCTATTTCTGTATCTATCGAAATATCAGAATTACTTTCAGTAAACAGATTGCTAACAGATAAGCCAGTTTGTGGAATTTTGCGGTTCAAGTCGTCTACTAGCTGCTTATCTGTTTTACCAATTTTAGATAATACAGCGGTCAATATTTGTCCTTCGTGATAGATCAGGCTATCACTTGCCTCCAGGTTTATTTTTTCATCTATAAACTGAATGATCTCATTACAAAACAACACCTGCCTCTTTAAATCATCCTTCTTTAGCTCCCGAAGTGCCAGTTGAATCAAGCTGATCATATATTCAGAGAGAATCTGAGCAGCTTCTTCTTTGTCTATTTCAGCCTGAGCGATAAAGAACTTTTCTGTAGATAAAGCGTCTATTTTGTCTTTTAAAGCAGTTGTAATAAGCTGTTCGTAAATACCTTCTTTGAGCATTTGTTAGAGATTATGCAGGATAGGGGAAGCTGTAATTAGAGTTAGTTTTTGAATACATGCTGTCGATGCCAAGCAAGGTTTGAGGGGTTCGGATAGTGCTTTTCCCCGAACGGCAATGTGAGCGGCTTGCCTCTGAGATGTAAGAGTGCATAGCTGTTTGACAAGTCCTCAGCAATCGCATTCGACACCAGCACTTTGAGGTTCCCATCTACTGAGATTAGTCCGCGATCAAAAGCACGGTGAAGGTTTGGGCAGAGTGCCAAACCATTGTTGATTTTATCATCCTTGCTCAAGCTAAATGGAACAATATGACAAGCGTCAATCATAGAAAATCCATGATTGGAAACCAGCCGCATACCTGTAATACAGCAGGTATGGTTGTAAACCTGAGGTACAAGTTTTTTGAACATCCCGCCCCGGATGAATTGCTCTTCCTCATCTGTCTCGTTGATGGCTAAGGTATAGCCTGCAGGACCTTCATTAAGCAGATAACTTTGCAAGTTTTGTATATACCCGCCTTGCTTTGTTTTAAGATACTCAGTTTTTGTATCAGGGAAATAATGATCAAGTATGGCAGTTTTTAAAATATCACGAGACGCTGAATTTAGAAGAAGGAAATAGAGGTCTTCAGCAAAGTATCCAAAATCCACGATCTCGCTGAGGGTATGAATGCTTTTGATGTGTACCTGGAGTGGGGAACCTAGCTTTGTTCTGACATGCCAAAATCCTTCTGTAGCCATGTGGTAAAACGGTAAAGAGAAGTCAGATGTATGCGCAGTTCTTACTAGTAGTGCAAACGTCTCCTTAAACCTCGCTACTAGTTCAGGTGAAATGTATACCTTATTCTCTGATAGTTCGACCTTCTCAAACAGCTCAATAAATGTAAGCAACAGCACAGGTTTGTGTGGTGCCCTTCCATATTTAGTCACGCCTTGGCGCAGCTTGGTAAATTTCTTAAGGTATATCTTTAGGTTTGATGAGTCCGTTTTCATTTTAAAAATTTATGCATGAGAATCAGTGCATTAAATTAATGCTGATAGCATCTGCCATTAGAATTGGTGGTCATACGCTTACACCTGGCTCCAGCCGTCGTTATACCTGAACATTGAACACTGCCTGTTGAACTAGAGTTAGATGATGCCCTTCCTGTTTGATTAGATGTATTGCTCTGAAAAGAATTAGAAGAAGTAGCAGGAGAGCTACCAGTTGAAGGTCTACAAACACTACAGGCAGTTAGTCCCTCTGCCTTTGCTTGAGCAACCGTTGTCTCAAAGGAGCTTTTTAAGTACCTGCAAGACTGAACATGATACTTTTCCCCTGTTCTTGTTTTATAGACCGTTTGTGCCTGACTTGCTACTGTGATCAGTAGGAGTAAGAAGAGAAGTAAATGCCTTTTCATAGTGAGCAGTGCTTTTTGTTAGCAGCATTATATATGGTAAATGTAATATTATTTACTAAAAAGTGCCTGAATTCTCTGTTTTACTTTAAAGAAAGCTCTCTTCTAAAGCCCTCTAAATTTCCAATCTGGTTGCCGCTGCCTTTCATATCTAACATACCCAACAACATCCCAAACCCCTTCCTCCCGTAAAACAAGGCAGTGGCATGATAGCATGCCTTGCACCTATTCCCCGAACTACAACGATTTATGTCAGAACCAGCTAGGCCTAGCAGGAGCAGAAATGCCTTTAAAATTGCGAGCATCGTGCTTTTGAGTCTGGCTGGTTTGCTCCTGTTGGCGCTGTTTGTTGTCTTCCTTTTTGCCGAGCCGCTGGTGGAGCGCTATCTCAAAAAACAGGTAGCCGAGCAAACCGATGGGCTTTACCAACTCCAACTCGACGAACTGGATCTGAGCCTGCGCAACTGGGGAGCCACCCTGCACGGCCTGCATCTATACCCCGACACCGCCGTGCACCGGCAGCAAAAGGAGAAGGGTCAGGCCAGCCCCAGTCTGTTCGAGGTGCAAAGTCCGAAGCTGGAAATTACAGGCATCAACCTCCGGGCCCTCATCTTCAACGACCGCCTGGCCATAGGCAAGGTGGCGGCAGAGCGACCCACGATCACGCACCTGCACGATGCGTCTGTCGCGAAGGAAAGTGCTCAGGACTCCAGAGGGGGAGGTGGTCTGGAAGAGGTGCGCATCCGGGAGATCGATCTGCAGGAGGCCAGTTACCGCTACCAGCTGTTGGGGGAGCAGGGGAGGCCGCAACACGACATTCCGCAACTGTCGCTGCAGGTGCAGGAGCTGCAACTGGACCTGCAGGCACAAGGCGATATCAGCCGGATGTTTCAGGTTGATGGCCTTGACCTCGACATCCGGCGCTATACCTACCAGGCACCCGATAGCGTGTATACCATCCGGGTTGGGCGCTTTACCTACGCTTCGGGGGAGCAGGAGCTGAAAGCACAGCACATTGACGTGCAACCAAACCTGCAGGCCAATGCGGCGCTCCCTCAGGATCAGGCCCATCGCACGCTCTACCGCTTCAGCTCGCCGCTCTTCGCTATACAGGGTTTGGATGTAGCCTCGGCCTGGGAAAAAAAGGACCTGCAGCTCGATCAGCTGCTGCTGGAGCGCGGCAGTCTGCAGCTACACGAGATACCGAACGTGCCCGATACCGAAGAAAGCCCCAGTCTGGAAGAGCAGTACGCCCGGCTGTCGCCATACCTGCGTGCGCTGGGTATAAAGGAGCTGCGCCTGAAAGATGGCAGCTTTTCCTACCATCAGGGAGCAGACACGGCGCAGGCCGTTCACCGACTGGCCGAGGCCAATCTGCACCTGGAAGACCTGCAGCTCGATTCCCTCACGCTCTTTGCTCCCAAAGAAAAAGCCTTTGCAGAAGCGCTCAGTATCAGCACCGGCCGCTATACCTTCCAGCCTGTGCAGAGCCCCTATACCTTGCAGGCGGGCGGGCTGCAGCTCTCCACCCGCGACCAGCTGCTTGAGGCTAAGGCTCTGCACCTGGCCGGCGACTGGAGCAAAAACGACAGGCTGAAAAGTCAGAACCTGGCGAAGCACACGCTATACGACGTCCGGCTACCGCAGCTGCGATTCGAGGAAATGGATTTGCTGGAGTCCATCCGCGCGTCCCGGCTAACGATCGGCAGCATAGCGGCGGAGCAGCCGGTGATCGATGTGCGCACCGACCGGCGTGTGCCGAAGTCAGACGGAGGCCCCGACCTGCAGGAGTTGTACCGGCAGGTATCAAGTATGGTGAGCAGCCTGGAAGTAGGGGAGATCAGCATCCGCGACATCGCCCTTACACAGCACAGCAAGAACAGAAACATACAGCGCCTGCAGCAGCTGGAGCATGCCTCCTTGCTGGCCACGGGCCTGGAGCTGGATTCCGCCTTTGTTTTCGATCCGGAGCATGTGATCCCCCTGCAGGACCTGGTGCTGACCGCCCGGAACTACCGCTACCGGATGCCCGACAACACCTATACCTTTACCCTGGGCGGACTCAGCTACTCCACCCGCCGACAGGAGTTCCTGGCCCGGTCGCTGGATGTAAACTCGAGTGAGCAGGCCAACGAACAGCAGAAGCAGTTCAACAACGCCAGCCGCAAGCTCGTCGACCTGTCGGCGCATTCGCTGCAGATCACCGGACTCGATCTGATCCGGTCGTTGAACTCGGGGCGGCTGGAGGCGGACCGGCTCGTGCTTCGGCAGCCGGATATTGCCATGCTGCTCGATCGGCAGGTGTCGGAGTCGTCCGGCTCAGGTCAGCAGCAGGGCGGGAAGGCGCTTTTTGAAATGGTCGAACTGATTTCGGTGAACACCATCCGGCTCGAAGATGGCTCCTTTACCTTCAGCGAAAAACTCAGGCCCGTGATGCGCACCCATCTGCTGGAGCACGCCAACGTTACGGTGTCCGGCTTTGAGCTCAACCCCGAGAGCTTTGCCAACCTCAACGACACCCTCCCGATGGAGGAACTGACCCTGGAGGCCACGGACTATACCTACCGCTCCACCGACAGCCTGTATACCATCCGCCTCGACAGTCTGCATTACTCCAGCAGGCAGCAGGAGCTGGTTGCCCGCACCCTGGAGGTAAGCGCAGACAGGGAGATGAACGAGCGCCTGAAAGTCTCAGAACCGGACCTGGCCAGCCACAACCTGATCAACATCTCCGCCAAAAGGTCTCGCATAACAGGCTTTGATCTGATACACGCCTACGCCACGGGGCAGTACCACATGGACAGGCTGCTGCTCGCCGGTCCGGAAGTAACCATCCTGCAGGACCATCGTGTGCCTGCCCTCAAGAGCATCAGGATGGTAGAGGAGGACACAGCCTCAGATAATGGCGCCATGGAGCAGGTAGAGGAACTGGTCTCGACCCTGCGGGTGGGGCGGATTGATGTGAAGGACGGTGCCTTTGACTTTGCAATAATCGGGAGCGATACCATCAGCACCAGCCATACCCTGGCCCATGTAGGGTTAGGTATAGACGGGCTCCGGCTGGTGTCGCTCGAGGAGAACGACCCCCTGAATATCTTTGATGTGGACGACATCGAGGTGCTGATCCGGGGCTATACCTTTCAACTGCCCGACAGCCTGTACAGACTGGAGATAAAAGAAGTGGCGGCTTCGCTGCAGAATCGTTCCATGCGTATCGACAGCTTTCGCCTGCGGCCGCTTTTCAGTAAAGAGGAGTACGCCGATATTTTTGAATTCGCCCAGGACCGGGTGGACATGGAGGTGCCCCGGGTAGAGCTGGTGAACGTCAGTTTGCGGAGCCTGTTCAACAACCAGGACCTGGTCGCACAGAAAATGCTGATCCGGGAACCGACTGTGGAGATTTACCGCGACAACAGCATCGGCCTCAACCCGGACCGCAAGCCTCCGACCCTGCAACAAATGCTGCGCAATGCTGAGCGGGATGCAGACCTGTATCTAAAGCTGGATACTATTCTGGTTGATAACATGCGCCTGGTACACCCGGTTATCTCCATCAACGGGGATAAGCCGGGGGTGCTTCTGCTCGAGGACTCGCACCTGGAGCTGTTCAACGTCACGAACGACACGACGCTTATCCGCCAGAACAACATCATCACCGCCGATGTGCGGACTCAGTTTATGGGCGCCAGCACCCTGCAGGGGCGCTACCATTTTGAGATGGACCACCCCGAAGACCGCTATACCTACGAAGGCACGCTCGACCCGATGGACTTCACTGCTTTTAACCCTTTGTTTGAGAACATGATGTTTCTCCGGATCAGCAGCGGGCAGATCGGCAAAGCCACTTTTTCGATCGAGTCGACGGCAACAGCCTCCACGGGGCAGGTGCATTTCCCGTACAGGGACCTGAAGATACAGCTCCTGAACAAAGACGATCCGGAGAACCCCGGCCTGCTGTTACGGGTCGGTAACCGGCTCATCAATGCTTTGATCGTAAAGTCCAACAATCCCTCCACGCTGGGCAAATTCAGAGAAGGGGAAGTGGAAGAGGAGCGCGATAGGCAGCGGGCAGTTACCCATCACATGGGCCAGTCCCTGCTCGATGGGGTAACCACCAGCCTGATGGTCGGCTGGGTGGAGCGCATTGTGTCGATATTCGTGGATTTGTAAAATAATAGCTGCCTGCATTAACTGGCATCTGTACACCCCTGCGTCCACTCCCGAACAATTGCCGTCCACTGCCGGACACCAGCGCCTCCTTCTCCTGCTTTCACCATCACTTTTCATTCTTTCACACCAAATATTAGCCAATGCTAATTTTTGGCATATATCTTGTCAGCGGTATTTTATATATGTCACAAATAAAACTATGAAAAGTTCTAGCGTAAAACACCATTTATTCTTGCTGTTGGCCGGATTTGGATTTTCCCTGCTAACGCTCACTTCCTGCGAACATGAGAACGTTCTGCCTGCTGCGCCAGCCAAGCCTTCGACAGGCACGCCAACCACTACACCTCCCACCACTACGCCGCCTGTCACAGCGAATAGCCTGCTGCAGCAATTTGAGGCGCAGCGCTATAAGTATGATGCGCAAGACAGGTTGATCGAGTTAAGCTTCACAAACCAGGGGGACATAGGCTATACCGTAGCTTATGAAAATGATAAACCCGTTAGACTGAACTACAGGAATGGCAATCATCTGGTGTATACCTACTCAGGTGAAAAGGTAGTGGAGGCTGTGCAGTACACCCCAGACAACAAGGTTGTTTTTCGCTTCCTGTTTGAGTACAGCGGGGACAAGCTTGTAAAAGAAACGACCCTGACTTACCTGTCAAATGAGAAAGGACACCTGAGCATAAAAGATTATGTGTACGATGCGAACAGCAATCTAACGGAGATCGTGATCACCTGGTCGCCGAGCAATAGCCCGGATGATATGCGTGGTCCGGGAGTTGTGAAGTTTGGCAACTATGACAATAAGATAAATCCTGTGCCTTATGCGAATATGTTCTTTTACTTGCCAGACGTAAAACTGCACAGAAACAATCCGGGTTTCAGAGACCCGGGCATCAATAAGACACTGTATACCTACACCTACCATGCCTCAGGTATGCCGGTGAAACGCTCGACCCAGATACAGGATTATCCGGAGTTGCCTCCAGCCGTAGAAGAGTATTCCTATTAGCCCAAACCTCAAGCTATGAATGAAAAGAGCCGCCTTTCTGATTGAAGGAGCGGCTCTTTTGCTTCTAAGATTCGGTTTCGCACATTTCCTTTATTTTCTGCAGGGCTTTGGGCCAGGTTTCGGCAAAGTAGGCTTCATACTCCTGGTTTGTATCCACGTCGACGGCCAGCACTGTCTCGCCCTCCGCCTCGGTAAAGGTATAGTTCTCCAATGCCCCGGCCCAACCAGCAACCTCCGGACCGCTGGTGATCTCGTTGCCGTTCTGCACCAGGCCCAGGTGCTCGATGCTGATAAACTGGTTCGGTATGTTTTCTTTTATCCGGCTCACCATGCCGCCAACTTTGCCGTCTTCGTCTATACCCAAAAACAGTATTTTGGCGCCTTTTTCCCAGGAGCCTTTGTAGTGTGAGGTCGGGTGAAACACAGCAGTCCAGGCTTTGTACTGCTCCGGGTCGAGCATGGTGCGGTATACCTTGTCGGCGGGCGCCGCTATGCTGATGTCGTAGTGCAGGGTAACGGGTTTTGAAGATTCCTCCACATACTTTTTGAAGTTGTCCAGAATGGCCTGCCAGCCCGTCTGCTGCATTTCTGCCGAGTGGCTGGGGTCTGCTTCAAACGATTCCGTGACACGGGTTTCTTCGCCTTCGGACTCAAACCGGATCTCTACTTTGCGGCCGTCCTCCAGGGTATAGGCAATGCGCTTGTGCTCCTGCACATCGGTGTAAGTGCCGTTGAAGTCGAAGCCCATGCTGCCGTCTTTGGCTTCCATGCGCGAACTGAACTTGCCGCCTACCTGGAGATCGTTTTCTGCCCGTGGGGTATGCCAGTCTTCGGAGGCATTATTCCACCTGGTGATGTGCTGGGGCTCCGTCCAGAACTGCCATACCTTTTCGACCGGCGCCTGTATGCTTGCACCGATCGTGATGGGGCTTGTTTTTGCTGTGTTTTCCATAGTATTGCGTTTATTTAAAGATGATTATGTTTTGATGTGTGCAAGTAAGCGCTCGTATGAAGTTACATAGAAATTCGTTTGAGCGTATTACTTCTTTATCAACTTTTAATTAAAACAAAGGCAATTGAATGCAACAAGCATAAGCGGGGGTAAACTATTGTTATTCAAAGCTTTTTAGCTTAATTGAAGTATTCTGCAGCTACGCTATACCTACTATGATAAAAGTCTACTCCATTATTATCTTCCTGGCCATACTCAACTTTTCGGTGCAGGCTCAGACCATCATCCGGCTCGACGGCAGCAAGACCTCCGCAAAAGCCCTGGACCAGCAGATACAGCAGTTGATGCAGGCCGCTGACGTGCATGGGCTGGCGTTGACTGTCTTTAACAAGCAGCAGCCCGTTTTTAAAAAGACCTTTGGCTACAAACGCCTTGACACCAAAGCGCCCATCCGCGGCAGCACCAACTTTTATGGGGCTTCCCTGAGCAAAGCGGTGTTTGCAGTTCTGGTGATGAAGCTGGTAGAGGAGGGAACGCTCGATTTGGACAAGCCGCTGCAGGAGTATCTGCCAAAACCCATCTATACCTATACACCACAGACCAAGTGGCACGACAACTTCAGCGACCTGAAAGAGGATACGCTCTACCAGCGCATTACGGCCCGCATGTGCCTGGCACATACATCCGGATTCCCGAACTGGCGCTGGTTTGAAGAAGATAAAAAGCTGCGGGTAAAGTTTGTGCCCGGCACCAGGTACAGCTACTCCGGCGAAGGGCTGGTATACCTGCAGGTGGTGCTCGAAAAGATGACCGGCAAAACCCTCGAAACGCTGATGCAGGAAAAGATTTTCCGGCCATTGGGTATGAAAAACTCTTCCTATACCTGGCAACTGGCCTTTGAGCAGGATTATGTGCTGGGCCACAAAACAGACGGAAGCCTCTACGAAAAAGACAAAGACAACGAAGCCCGATCGGCCAGCACCCTCGAAACCACCCTCGACGACTATACCTTGTTTCTGGGAGCAGTGCTGCAAAACAAACTGCTGCAGCCCGCTACTACCCGTGAAATGTTCAGTCCCCAGATCCGTATCCGGTCTGCGGCGCAATTTGGTCCGCTCAGCCAGCGTGAGACCACCGCCAACGATGACATTGAACTGAGCTACGGACTGGGCTGGGGGCTACTGACTTCACCTCATGGCCGGGGTGCCTTCAAGGAAGGGCACGGCGACGGATTTCAGCACTATTCGATCATTTTCCAGGAGCAGGGCACCGGCATTCTTATCCTCAGCAACAGCGACAATGCCGAGAGCATTTTCAAGGAACTGCTCGAGATCACGATCGGCGATACCTATACCCCCTGGGAGTGGGAAAACTACATCCCGTACGATCAGGTGAAAGAGTAGGTGGTGCGCTGCTCATTCGGTATGATCAATGCCGAGCGGAACGCCGCCTAAATTTAAAGTCACTTTTAACACAAAATAAACGTACAAAGACTACCAGATTTTTTTCGAACAAAAACACTTTGGTGATGGTAGTCAGCAATTACCGTCCCACCCACACGGCCAGTAGAGAGAATAAAAAGCGTGGGACCATCCTCAAATGGATGCTCTTTGGCACCACACTCATCATAATTGGAGTTGTCGTCGCGGCCGTGCTTTATGAAACCCGTACATCCCGTTTGCAGTCGCGCGAATTAGCGCGCTATGCCGCCACATTGACCTATCAGGTGGAGCCTGGCCGGAGCGATGCGATCGTATACCCCAAACCCGGTCCATTTGACAAACGCCTCGGCTACGCCCATTTGCCCCAGCTGCTCGACCGGGCAGAAGAGCGGGGAATGGAGGTAGTGCAGCAGGCCCGCTTTTCAGATGCCTTGATGCAGTATACCTCCCGGGGCTACTTTGCGCCTTATGCCGAAAAGACACAAGCCGGCCTGCGCATCGTCGATTTCCAGGGCAGACCGGTGTACGACTTCAAATACCCGCGCCGCCTGTACGCCAGCTACGAGGCCATCCCTTCCCTGATCACCTCATCGCTTTTATTTATTGAGAACAGGGAGCTGTTGAATCCTGAAAAGCCTTACATGAACCCGGCGGTGGACTGGCTGCGCTTTACAAAAGCTGGTCTGCACCTGGCGGCCAGCCGTGTGGGGCTGGAGTACCAGACCATGGGAGCCAGTACACTGGCCACACAGCTCGAAAAGTTCCGGCACTCCCCGGCGGGCATCACGGTGAGTCCGCGTGCCAAGCTGCGGCAGATGGTGTCGGCCAGCGTGCGTGCCTACCAGTCCGGCCCCGAAACACTGCCCGCCCGGGAGGCCCTGGTGCTGTCGTACCTGAACAACCTGCCGCTCTACGGGGCGCCGGGCTACGGCGAAGTGCACGGGCTGGGAGACGGACTGTGGGTGTGGTTTGGAAGCGATCCGGAGAAAGTGAACCGTCTGCTGAGTTTACCGTCGGCAGCGGGCGATAGCCTGCAGGCCCAGGGGCAGGCGCTGCGGCAGGTACTGTCGTTGTTCATTGCCCAGCGCCGCCCTGCCTACTACCTGAATGAAGGCGGACGCCAGGCGCTGAACGAGCTCACCAGCAGTTACCTTCGGCTGCTCGCTGACAACGGCCACATCAGCACCCAGCTGCGGGACGCAGGTCTGTCACAGGATGTCGCCTTCCGGGATTTCAGCGCAGAGCCGATCACGGTGCCGACCGAAACAAACAAAGGCTCGCTGATGGTGCGTACCCACCTGGCAGGTATGCTGGGCAAAACGCTCTACGACCTTGACCGCATGGATGTAGGTGCCACGACCACACTGGAGCACGCCTTGCAGGGAGAGGTGAGCACTTATCTGCAGCGCCTGAGCGAACCTGCTTATGCCAGGAGCGTGGGGCTGTATGGTGAGCGTCTGCTGAGTCCCAAACAAGCAGCTGAGATCAGGTATAGTTTTACCCTGTATGAACGCAGTCCGCAGGGCAACCTGGTGCGCGTACAAACCGACAACACCGACCAGCCGCTTGACCTGAACGAAGGCAGCAAACTGGAACTGGGCTCCACGGCCAAGCTTCGGATGCTCGTCACATACCTTGATATGATTGAAGCGCTGCATACCCGCTACGCCGGGGAGTCGGCAGGGGAATTGCGCCGTGCGCTGGCAGCTTCGCAGGACAACCTGAGTCGCTGGGTGTTGCGCTACCTGCTGCAGGCCAAAGACAAAAGCCTGGCCGCCACCCTCGATGCCGCCATGGAGCGCCGCTATTCGGCCAGTCCGCATGAGCGCTTCTTCACTGGTGGTGGCATGCATACCTTCCACAACTTCAGCGATACCGACAATGGCCGCAACCCCACCGTGCGGGAAGCCTTCCTCAAATCCATCAACCTGCCCTTTGTCAGGCTGACGCGGGACGTGGTGCGGCACAGCATACAGCAGCAGACGGGAGGCAGCGGCAGCCTGCTCGGCAACGATGCCGACCCGCGCCGCCGGGAGTATCTGACCCGATTTGCCAATCGGGAAGGGGAAACCTACCTGCTTCGCTATTGGCACAAGTATAAGGGTAAAACGGAAGAAGAGCGTTTTGAAACACTGCTTAACGGTATGCGCCTCAACTCCGTCCGGCTTGCTACGGTGCACCGCTTCTTTTACCCGGATACTGACTCCATCAGCTTCACCCGTATGATGCGCGAGCGACTGCCATGGGAAAAGAAGCTCAAAAACAAGCGCATCATGGAGCTCTACCACCAGTTCGGACCGGAGGCTTTTGACCTGAACGACCAGGGCTATATTTCGCGGGTGCATCCGCTGGAACTGTGGCTCCTGCAATACCTGCAGCAGCACCCGGAAGCTAATTGGCCGGAAGTGGCGGAGGCGAGTATGGACACCCGGCAGGAGGTATACAAATGGCTTTTCCGCTCCCGCCACAAGAGCGCCCGCGACTCCCGCATTCGCACCATGCTCGAACTCGATGCTTTTGCCGACCTGCAGCAGCGCTGGCAGAAACTGGGCTATCCGTTTCAGCAACTCGTGCCTTCCCTGGCGACGGCCCTCGGCTCTTCCGGCGACCGCCCCGAAGCGCTGGCCGAGCTGATGGGCATCATCCTGAACGATGGCGTGCGCCACCGCACCCGCCGCATCGAGGAACTGCACTTCGCGCGACAGACACCTTACGAAACCGGCCTGAAATGGCAGGAGGGAGAAGGGGAGCAGGTGCTGGCGCCGGAAGTAGCTGCGCTCGTGCGGGAAACTTTGCTGGACGTGGTGGATACCGGCACTGCCCGTCGCTTGCAGGGCGGTATACCGGGTACGGATGGTAACAAACTTCAGCTCGGCGGCAAAACCGGCACCGGCGACAACCGGGTGGTGACCATGAGCAAAAGAGGGCAGCGGCTGTCTTCCCGCAGCGTCAACCGCACAGCCACTTTTGTGTTTTTCATCGGCGACAATCACTTCGGTACACTGACCGCTTTTGTGCCTGGCCGTGAGGCGG
Source organism: Pontibacter lucknowensis (assembly GCF_900156415.1). Lineage (GTDB taxonomy): Bacteria > Bacteroidota > Bacteroidia > Cytophagales > Hymenobacteraceae > Pontibacter > Pontibacter lucknowensis. Next base: position 362,560 of record NZ_FTNM01000002.1, read on the forward strand.
CAGGTTTTCATTTCACCTCTTCGCTGCCGGTGCAGGTGCTCCGGGGAATGGCCCCGATCCTGGCGCCCTACCTGGAGCAAAGCAACAGCATAGAGCAGCCTACTCCTCCGGATTCCGTTTTTCTGTCGACCAATATACCTGAAATTCAGTATACTGTACATTAGGCTTTAAACGATGAATCGTCCGGTTCCTAAGCCCTGGCATTGTGTACAGGGCTTGACAGGTATAGCCGGGCAGGATAATGAACAAGAGATGAGATATTCTTACCGGAGAGGTTTTTCCTGGCTGTTTCTATTCACCCTACTTGCCCTGGTGCCGCTGGGCCTTGCACTGGTGGGGCCTATACCTGCCGCCCGTGATTTCTGGACAGAACTGGGAGTAGCCCTGGGTTTTATAGCACTCGCCATTTTCGGTTTGCAATTCCTGTTCTCCGGCCGCTTTCGTTGGGTCGCGCCTACCTTCGGTATGGACAACATCGTGCACTTTCACCGCAAAATGGGACTGGTCGCTTTCTTTTTCATCCTGGCGCATCCCGTCATCCTGATCCTGAACAACACAGAATTTCTTTCTTACTTCGACCCGGGCGTTAACCTGCTGCGGGCCATTGCGCTCTCCTACGTTTCGGTGGCGCTGATCGGCATTACCGTCACGAGCATCTGGCGGCTGGCTTTCAAACTGAGCTACGAGAAGTGGCGGCTGCTCCACGGTTTTCTGGCACTCTCGATCGTGTTTGTGGGGGTGGTGCACTCCATACAGGTGTCGCATTACCTGGACCCGCTCTGGAAAAAGATCACACTGGCCCTGCTGATGGGCGCCTGCATGTACCTGGTGCTGCACACCCGCCTTGTCAGGCCCTGGCTCAACCGCAAAAAGCCATACCGGGTGACAGAGGTGAAAGACGAACGCGACGAATGCTGGACGCTCACCCTCCAACCTGAGTCAGGGGAAAAGATGCAGTTCAGGCCCGGGCAGTTTGCCTGGATCTCCGTAAACGAAAGTCCCTTTACTTTGCAGCAGCATCCCTTCTCCTTTGCCTCCAGCGCACGCGACAGCACGATCAGCTTCACGGCCAAGGAGTCCGGCGATTTCACCTCTACTTTCAAAGACATACCGGAAGGCGCCAGGGTATACCTGGAAGGCCCTTTCGGGTCGTTCACCCCGGAGCCGGACAGCCATCTGTTTCTGGTAATGGGCGGCATCGGGATCACCCCCGGCATGAGCATGCTGCGCACCATGCGCGACGACAAAGATCCCCGCCAAGCCATCCTGCTCTATGCCAGCAAAAAGTGGGAGGATGTGACCTTCCGGGAAGAACTAACCGAGATCAGCAAGGTAATAGACCTGCGCATCATTCATGTGATAGAAGATGTGCCGGATGAAGAAGAGCTACCGGAAGATATTGACGGGGAGGGAGGCCGGATAGATGAGCAGATGCTGGCCAAATACCTGCCTGACAAGCCGGAAACTTTTATGTACTTTATCTGTGGTCCTGGGCCGCTGATGGATGTGGTCGAAATCGGCCTGCACAACCTGGGCGTGGACTGGCGGCGCATCTATTCGGAGCGTTTCGAAATCGTGTAATCAAGCTGAAAGCCGATGCAAGACAAATACAAAAAACTACTTTACAAGATCATCAGCCGACTGGGCGAACTGGTAGGACTTGTGCTGCTACTGGCAGCTGTGTTGTTTGCCGCCCGGGCGTGGTGAAAGATTTGTTCAACTTACAACAAAAGCAAGATGATAAAGAAAATAGACATTGGCCACGACCAGGTACTGGCCTTCCGGGTGGAAGGAGAAGTGGACGTGCAGGATATGAAAGCCTCGCAGAAAGTCATCAAACCGGAACTGGAGTCGGCGGCTCCTTTCAACCTATACCTGGAAATGGCCGCTACGGAAGGAGTGGAGCCTGCCGCTGTACAGGAGCGGGTTAGCTTTATCTTATCTAACTTCAGTGACGTGCTGGATAAGGTGAAGAAGATTGCACTTGTCACAGACAAAGACTGGCTGCAGCACCTGATGTCCGGCGTGTTTAGGATGGTGCCTTCTATCGAGCAGCGATCCTTTTCATTTGAGGAAAAGGAAGCGGCCCGCCGGTGGGTCGCTTAGTCAGGAACCTGTTGCAGAACTGTAGCTTTTGTTACGGCTTAGACGCGGGCGATCTTGCAACCCATACGCACATCAAACTCCTCTTCGGAGCTTGTGCCTGTCAGAGCGAGCGCCTTCAGCGATAACCTGGCACAGGCATCAGCATCGGAGGCAGCCCGGTGGTGCAGAAAATCAATGCGGTGCATGTTGCAGAGTGTTTTGAGGTCATACTTGTGCATGCCCTTCCAGATGTTTTTCGAGAATTTGAGGCTGCAGGTATAGCGGGCCTCCGGAAGTGGTATACCATAGGTTGCCAGCGTTTTGCGGAGCACGCTCATGTCAAAACTGGCATTGTGGGCGATCAGCAGCTGCCCTTCCAGGTAAGGCTTTAACTCCGGCCACAACTCAGCGAAATCAGGCTGGTCTTTCACATCAGCAGGCCGGATGCCATGCACGGCTATATTAAACGAGCTGAAGTGAGGGTAATACAATGGCTTGATCAGCCAGGACCGTGTTTCAACGATTTCCCTTTCCCGCACCACGGTTATACCTATCTCACAAGGGCTGTCACGCTGTGGTGTGGCCGTTTCGAAATCAAGGGCGACAAAATTCATAGGATAGGGTGTCTAAATGCAGGGAATACCAATCAGTCAGGGCGCAATTTAGTCATTTTGCCGCGAAAACTTCTGAATGCTTGTGGTGACAGGTTGAAATAAGCTTTAACTTTAAGCTATCCTTAAAACCGATTCTCCACAAACAGCTCGTCTTATGAGAAGTATCGCCCTATCAGTTTTATTGCTTATACCTTGCCTGGCTTTTGCGCAAAAGAAGGCTGTGCCTGACCTGGTGAAGTACGTCAACCCCATGATCGGTACTGCCAAGATGGGCCATACCTATCCGGGTGCTACGGTGCCCTTTGGCATGGTGCAGCTGAGTCCCGACACCGACACCATCCCCTACGAGGTGAACGGCAAGTATAACAAGGACGTGTACAAGTACTGCGCCGGCTACCAGTACGACGACAAAACGATTGTCGGCTTCAGTCATACGCACTTCAGCGGCACCGGCCACTCCGACCTGGGCGACTTCCTGATCGCACCGACCACCGGCAAACTGCAGCTGAACCCCGGGACAGCTGACAAACCCGAAAGCGGTTACCGCTCTGCTTTTTCACATCAGAATGAAGTGGCAGAACCGGCCTACTACAAAGTAAAGCTCGACGACCACAATATCCTGGCAGAGCTCACAGCCAGCAACCGCGTGGGCATGCACCAGTATACCTTCCCGAAGTCAGACGAGGCGCATATCATCCTGGACCTGATGTCGGGCATCTACAACTACGACGGCAAAACCACCTGGACTTTTGTGCGCGTCGAGAACGACACGCTGATCACAGGTTACCGCCAGACCAATGGCTGGGCCCGCACCCGCACGGTATACTTTGCCATGTCCTTTAGCAAGCCTTTCCACCAATATGGCAACCAGGATTACTCGGAGGCACAGGCATACAAAGGCTTCTGGCGTAAGTTCGACCAGACCAAAAACTTCCCCGAGTTCGCAGGTAAAAAGCTGCGTACCTACTTCGATTTCAAAACAGAGGAAGGAGAGAAGATCAAGATCAAATTTGCCTTGTCGCCGGTAAGTACCGAGGGGGCTTTGGCTAACATGAAAGCCGAAATTCCGCACTGGGACTTTGAGCAGGTGAAGCGCGAAGGGCAGGCCGCCTGGAACAAAGAACTGGGCAAAGTGGTGGTAGATGCCGGCAAAGATGACCTCGTGAATTTCTATACCGCCATGTACCATTCCTTCCTTGGCCCGACCACTTACATGGATGTGGACGGCAGATATAGAGGGCTGGACATGAACGTGCACCAGGCAGACGGTTTTACCAATTATACCAGCTTCTCGCTCTGGGATACCTATCGTGCCTTGCACCCGCTCTTCAACATCCTGCAGCCGGCCCGCAACAACGACATGATCAAATCCATGCTGGCGCACTACGACCAGAGCGTGCACAAGATGTTGCCGGTGTGGTCGCACTATGCGAACGAAAACTGGTGCATGATTGGCTACCATTCTGTGCCCGTGATCGCCGATGCGGTAATGAAAGGGAACGGAAACTTTGATGCAAACCGCGCCCTGGATGCCTGTGTGCAGACCGCCCGCACCCGTTACTACGATGGGCTGGGGTACTACATGGACATGGGCTATGTGCCGGAGGATAAGAACGGTTCGTCTGTATCGAAAACGCTGGAGTATGCCTACGACGACTGGTGCATTGCGCAGATGGCGAAAAAGCTGAACCGGCAGGACATCTACGAGGAGTTCAGCAAGCGTGCCCAGAACTACAAGAACGTATATGATGCCAAATCCGGCTTTATGCGTCCGAAACTGAGCGACGGTACCTGGAAGAAAGAGTTTGACCCGCTGGACACGCACGGACAGGGCTTCATCGAAGGCAACTCCTGGAACTATAGCCTGTATGTGCCGCACGATCCGGCACAAATGATCGCGATGATGGGAGGGAAGACCCGCTTTGCCCAGCACCTGGATTCGCTCTTCACCATGGAACTGCCGGATAAGTATTTCGAGAACACAGAAGACATTTCCAGAGAAGGCATCATCGGGAACTACGTGCACGGCAACGAACCCTCGCACCACGTGCCTTTCCTTTACAACTGGACTGATCAGCCCTGGAAAACTCAGGAGCGCACCCGCATGGTACTCAAGGCCATGTACAAACCGACAGTAGACGGCCTGGGCGGTAACGACGACTTCGGGCAGATGAGCGCCTGGTACATCTTCAGCGCCCTGGGCTTCTACCCGGTAGCGCCAGGCTCTGATCAGTATGCCATTACCAGCCCGGCTGTGAAATCAGCCACAATCAACCTGGAGAATGGCAGGACCTTTTCGATTGACGTGAAAGGCCAGAGTGACAAGAATGTGTATGTGCAGAAAATGGAGCTGAACGGGAAGCAGCTTCAGCGCACTTACCTGACGCATGATGAGATCATGAAGGGTGGGAAGATTACGTTCTACCTGGGAAGCAGGCCGAATAAGAAGCTTTTTGCTATGGCGCCGTGATCAGGTGAAGGTATAGCCTCACATAAGAAAGCCTCTCCTGATTGGGAGAGGCTTTCTTGTTTTGTAAATTGAGTAGATTTATGATACTACCCTCGCTCGTGGGACGCGAGTGAGGGAGGAGTGATGAAATATTCCGGCCTCTTTATACCCTAGCTTCCTTCACCTTATACCCCACAAAGCCATAATACACGATGTAGGCATAGCAGAGCATCGGGATGATAAAGGAGAGTTGCAGGTCACCACTCAGGTCGGCGAACAGACCCTGCAGCGGCGGCACGATGGCACCGCCCACGATGGCCATAACCAGGAGCGAAGAGCCCTGGCTGGTATGGCGGCCGAGCCCTTTGATGGCCAGGTCAAAGATCGTTGGGAACATGATGGAGTTGAACAAGCCAATGGCGATGATCGCCCACATAGCGAGGGAGCCTTCAGCCATTACGCCAATCAGTAATAGCCCAATCACGGCCATGGCAAACAGGCCCACGGTGCGGTTAGGTATAAAGCGGGCCAACAGCAACACCACCACGTTCAGTGCGATCAGACCCAATATGATCAATGCCTGGTTGAGGTCATAAAGGACGTATACCGTTAGGAAAGTAACCAGTGCTATAAGTGCAATCACAGCAAATTTGCCCGTGCGCTTAAAGGTGCTTAGTGCTACAGCACCGAAAAAGCGACCGATCATGGCGCCACCCCAATAGAAAGCCAGGTAATGCTTCGCCTCCGACTCGGACAAGCCTGTGATCTGCGGAAGTTTGATGTAGTTGATCAAGGCACTGCCGATACTTACCTCACCACCCACATACATGAAAATACAAACGATACCCAGTACCAGGTGCGGATACTTCGTGGCCCCAGCACCCCGTTCAATTTTACCACTTCCTTCCAGGCGAGGCAATTTCGCTACCTTGATCAACACCGCCAGCAGTAAGAGCAAAGCAGCAAGACCCAGGTAAGGCAATTTCACAGAATCAGCCGTATCGATCTCAGCAGATGCCACCTGGTCGAAGATCAGGTAACCCCCGATGATAGGCGCGATCGTGGTGCCAAATGAGTTGAGCGCCTGCGACAGGTTCATGCGGCTGGAGGATGTTTCAGGCGAACCCAGAATAGCTACATAAGGATTGGCTGTGATCTGCAGCACTGTAATGCCGGATGCCAGCACAAACAAAGCCATCAGGAAGAAGCCGTAACTGTGAAAAACAGCCGCCGGGTAAAACAGGGTACAGCCCAGCGCCGCTACGATCAAACCAATGATGATACCATTTTTATATCCGATCTTCTGGATAGGGTCACCTTTGCTGACTGAAAGCAGGAAGTAGAGAAACGAAACGATAAAATAGGCCCCAAAGAAGGCCGTCTGTATCAGCATGGCCTGCCAGAGCTGCAGCGTGAACACCTCCTGCAGTTTAGGTATCAGGATGTCATTCATGCAGGTGATGAAGCCCCACATAAAGAATAGGAGGGTTACGACAATCAGCGGCGAGGTATAGTTCTTATAGTCCCGCGAAGACTCTTTTGGCTGAGAAGCTACTTCTTCAGTTGCAATAGGCGTGATGGATGGCATTAGAGGATAGGTTAGTATGAATAAGGTTTATTTCAGGTGCTGTGTTGCAGTACGGTCGTTGGTGAAAGAATAAGGCGCTGCACTTTCCTGTGTGCCGCGACTCGTGTCAGGCTTAGCGCCCATCTCAAATTTAAGTTTACCGCCCTTCAGGATGTCTTCATGGGAGATCCAATTCTGCTCGTGCTTTTTTCCGTTGAGGGTTGCTTTCTGCACATACAGATTTTCCCTGCTGTTAGACGGTGCTTCGATCACGAACGTTTTGCCATTTTCGAGTTTTATCGTTGTTTTTTTGAATAGCGGCGCACCGATCACATACTGGTTCACGGCTGGGGTAACCGGATAGAAGCCCATGGCTGAGAAAACATACCAGGCAGAGGTCTGTCCGTTGTCTTCATCGCCGCAATAGCCGTCGGGGGTGGGTTGATACATACGGTGCATGGTCTCGCGTACCCAGTATTGCGCCTTCCAGGGCGCTCCGGCATAGTTATACAGGTAGATCATGTGCTGGATAGGCTGATTGCCATGGGCATACTGGCCCATGTTAGCGATCTGCATTTCGCGTATTTCGTGGATCACACTGCCATAGTAACTCTCGTCGTAGACCGGTGGCAGCGTGAACACCGAATCCAGCTTGGCTACAAAGTTTTGCCGGCCACCCATCAGGTCAATCAGCCCCTGCACGTCATGGAACACGGACCAGCTGTAGTGCCAGCTGTTGCCCTCGGTAAAGGCATCGCCCCACTTAAAGGGGTTGAAGGGTGACTGGAATGTGCCGTTGCTGTTTTTGCCGCGCATCAGGCCTGTGGCAGGGTCGTACAGATTCCGGTAGTTCTGGCTGCGCTTCGCATAGAGGTTGATTTCTTCCTGTGGCCTGTTGAGCGCTTTGGCGAGTTGATAGATGGCAAAGTCATCGTAGGCATACTCCAGGGTACGGGCCGCATTCTCGTTTATCTTCACATCGTATGGCACATAGCCGAGTTTGTTGTAGTAAGGTGCACCGGCGCGACCGACGGCCGTGATAGGTCCCTCGTTGTTGGCACCGTGCAGCAGCGCTTCGTACAGTTTATCAATGTCATAGCCACGCAGGCCTTTCATATAAGCATCAGCTACCACAGAAGCCGAGTTATTGCCGATCATGATGTTGGCATATCCCGGACTGGACCACTCCGGTAACCAGCCGCCTTCTTTGTAGTCGTTTACTAAACCAGCCTGCATCTCTTTGTTGATGCTCGGATAAGCCAGGTTCAGGAAAGGGTAGAGCGCCCGGAAAGTGTCCCAGAAACCAGTGCCGGCGAAGCGAAAGCCAGGGTATACCTTGCCGTCATAAGGACTGTAGTGCACTGGGTTGCCGCTGGCATCGAGTTCGTACATTTTGTGGGGGAAGAACAAGGTGCGGTAGAGGCAACTGTAGAAAGTGCGCATCTGCTCGTCCGTACCACCCTCTACCGTGATACGGCTCATGGCTTCGTTCCAAAGTGATTTGGCTTTCTGCTTCGTTGCTTCAAAATTATCCTGAGCGAGCTCACGCTTCAGGTTCAGTTCCGCCTGCTCCAGACTGATAAAGGAGGAAGCAACCCGCAGGTTCACCTGCTCGCCTTTCACTGTTTTGAACCCGACAATAGCACCCGCATGATCGGCGCTCATCTCCAGTTTGTCTTTCACCAGTGTCGAGTCGTGCCAAGTATAGGCTATCGTAAAAGGCTTGTCAGCATAGATGACAAAGTGGTTCTTGAAATCGACCGGGTTGCTGCGGGCATTTTTGGTGGTATAGCCCACAATTTTGTTTTCGCCAGGTATAACTTTTACAAAAGAGCCTTTGTCAAGCGCATCGATGACGATAAAGGAGCTGTCTGATTTTGGGTAGGTGATGCGGAACTGGGCAGCACGCTCCGTAGGCGTAAACTCGGTGGTCACGTCGTGGTCTGCCAGGTATACGCTATAATAGTAGGGCTTGGCCACCTCCGATTTGTGAGAGAACCAGCTGGCCCGGGCATCCTGATCGAAGCGCAATTTGCCTGTCACGGGCATGATCACAAACTGGCCGTAGTCGTTCATCCAGGGCGAAGGCTGGTGCGTCTGCTTAAAGCCCCGGATCTTGTCGGCATCATAGGTATAGGCCCAACCGTTTCCCATTTTACCGGTTTGTGGCGTCCACAGGTTCATGCCCCAGGGTACAGCCACGGCTGGGTAGGTGTTGCCATTCGACAGGCTCACTTTGGAGTCGGTGCCCATGAGCGGATTGGCCAGCTCTTCAGGCTCAAACTTCTGCTTCTTTTGTTGCGCCAGTAGCGTAAAAGGTGTGCAAAGCAGGGTCACCAGGATTAAGGAGCGTATTCGTTTTTTCATATGAATGCAATACTGGTTTAGCAGTTTGTAAGTCTATTGAGACGATTTGCAGATTGTAATTTTAGCTGGTAAATGGTAAAGGACTCCCAATATAGTAAAATATAGAATGCGTGTTGGTGCTAATAGAGTAGCTTATTACAGTATAAGGCAGGCTTTTTTATGATGTGTTATCAGGAAGAAATGAAGGGATAGAGAGAGTTGGACGGCCTATGGCGAAATCCGGCCTTCCCAGATTTTAATAGCTGATAATTTTCTTATATTAGATTAATGTAAAGAGAAGCTAATAGGCCGTAAAAGCCTGTATACTTACCGCAGTTGGCGGGCTTATACATGTATTTTCTAACGTAGACCAATCATATTTTGTGAGAAGCAATTACAAAGAATAATTGAAGATGAAATCAGTAAACAGTGAGGAAATGGAGAATCAGGGTTCAGTACTATTCTACCATGGCACGAAGGCTAACCTAAAGCCTGGAGATTTGATTGAGCCCGGCTTCAATTCAAATTACGGGAAGCGGAAGAAAGCGGCTTATGTCTATCTGACTGCCACCATGGACGCCGCTATTTGGGGAGCTGAACTTGCTCAGGGGGAAGGCCGGGGCAGGATTTATACAGTAGAGCCAACCGGTACGATAGAAGATGACCCCAATCTGACGGATAAGAAATACCCCGGCAATCCGACAAAATCTTACCGCACCCGGAGTCCGCTTCGGGTAACCGGAGAAGTGACGAACTGGCAGGGGCATCCCGCGGAGCAACTAAAAGCGATGAAAGACCACCTCGAGCAGCTAAAGCAACAAGGTATAGAAGCCATTGAAGATTGATTTGCTGCGGCCTATAGAAACTTCACGGTAATATAACTATCCGTGTTCCTTCCCTGGTCATCGGTGCAGGAGATCTTATACCTGCCGGCCTTTTTCGGCTCAAAAAACACTTTTTCGTTGGCGGCTGTGGCTTTGAGAAACTTGTCGTTGATGTACCAGTATACCTGCTTCACCTCGTTGTGGGCATTGCTATGCAGCATCAGTTGCTGACGTTCTTCCTGTTCCATGAAGTACTCCATACCAGCAGCCGGAGAAGTAATAATGGGAGCATACTCCTTAAAAATGCGGCTGCAACTGGGGTTGTGCGCCGGAATTGGCGTATAGGGAATCCGCTCTGCATCAAAAAAGGTAAGCAGTTCCGGAGCATGGTTCGGGTATAGCTGCTGCACAAATCCTGTCGCTGGCTGGCAGCTGGTGCAATAGCTGTGCTTTTTGTCCTCAGAAACAGCAATGCGTTTCAGGTGGCTGCACTTCCGGGTAGAGGAGATGCCGGGGATGAACGTATCCAGCACCTGGTTTCGGCAGAAACTGTTGGCCGGGCTGCCGCTTTCGGCACACACCGCTCTTAAACCAATGCCCTTTGGTTGCTGAAACCACCCGGCGGTGGAGTTGTAGTCGATGCTGTTAAAGATGTCGAAGAGCAGGGGAGTGGCTGAGTCGGTGCCATTGAGTTCGGGCACCCCTTCGCCGGAGAAATTGCCTACCCACACGCCCACCGTGTACTTCTTGTTGTAGCCGATGCTCCAGGCATCCTTGCGCCCATAGGAGGTGCCGGTTTTCCAGGCGATCTTGGGCAGGTTCGGACTGTTGTGCGCATTGTGCGGCAGGTCAGGACGGGTGAGTTGTGTCAGAATCTGATTCGTCATGTAAGCAGCTCCCGGCGATAATAGTTGAGTTTCCTGTTCTGTTGTGTCTTCCTGTAACCATCTGATGTGGCTATACCTGCCCTGGTTTGCAAAAGCGGAATAGAGTAAAGTCAGCTCTTCCAGTTTCACATCACACCCTCCCAAGATCAGAGACAGACCTAGTTGGTTGCCCTTGCGTTTCATCTCCGAAAACTCCGCCTGCTTCAGTTTCTGCACAAAGGTATAGACGCCCAACTGGTCGAGCACTTTCACCGCCGGCACATTGAGCGAAGTAGCCAGGGCATGCGCTATGGTCACATTGCCATTGTAGTTGCCAAAATAGTTCTGCGGACGGTACCCGGCATAATCTACAGGTACATCGGTGATCATGGTTTTAGGTGTAAGCAGACCTTTGTCGAAAGCCGCAGCGTAGAGGAATGGCTTTAAGGTACTGCCAGGGGAGCGGACTGCTCTTACTCCGTCCACCTGCCCGTGGTGCGCAAAGTCATTGAAATCAGCTGATCCCAGGTAGGCTTCAACAGCCCGGGTCTGGTTGTTGATCACCAGCACGGCTGCATTGTGGATGTTCTGGTAGCGCAGCCGCTGCATGTAGTTGTATGCCAATTGTTCCACCTTTTCCTGTACCTGTCGGTTAAGCGTGGTTTTGACAATCGGGTGGTTTTTATACCTGCGGAACATACGGTAGGCGAAGTGCGGGGCCACCTTGGGAGCCTGTTGCCTGTGAGCTTCCAGCGGCTCCAGCAAAGCATCCTCAATTTCCGATGCCGGGAAGGCCCCTTGCTCCTGGTAGAAGCGCAACCACTTGTTCCGGAAGTCCACGATCCGCTCATTCTGCTCCCCAATGCGTAGCGAAGAGGGTTTGTTAGGTATAACCGTCAGCGTGACCGCCTGCGCCAGACTCAATTGCCTGGGCGACTGCTGAAAATAAAGCACAGAGGCTGCCTTTACGCCTTCAATATTTCCACCAAATGGCACCAGATCCAGGTATAGTTGCAGAATTTCGTCTTTGCTGTAATACCACTCCAGCTGCAGTGCCCGAAACATCTCGTAAAGCTTGTTCGCATAGGTACGCTTTTGCGGATAAAGCAGCCGTGCCACCTGCATGGTAATGGTAGAGGCGCCTGAGGTTTTTTTGTTTTGCAGCAGGTTATTGACAAAGGCTCTGCTAATGGCAAAGGGGTTGACGCCGGGGTGATAGTAAAAATACCTGTCCTCCTTCAGCAGCACCGCCTTTTTCAGGACCGGGTTGATCTCGTCCGGCTCCAGCTGCATACGCCACTTATCATCCCGGCTCAGAAAAGCATTGATTACACTGCCATCCGAAGCGGTGATCACAGGGGAATAGGATATGTTTACTTTGAGTGGGTAGAGGTGGTTGAGAAGGGCAAAGGTCAGGCAAAGCAGCAACACAAGGTGTAGCGTATACCGGAGCCAGGGCTTGCTGTAAGTGAGCAGCCGTCGGGGTAGGGTATAGGTTATGTTTTGTGTTGACATTTAGGTTAGTACTGGTTTTCAATTCATGGCGCGAGCGTCCTCGCTCGTGTCTACTATGGTGGGGCCTCTGGCCCAGGTATAACTGCTCTTGCTAGCGTAGCGGCGGCTATTCAGGTATAGCAAGCCGAGTTGTTTCATCGCCTGCCCTGGCCGGGCGGGCCTTACTTTTTGTCTTGACACAAAAAGTAAGCAAAAAAGTCAAGACCCTCCAAACTCGCTGAACACTCGAACAGTGGAGTGTCATTAAGTGCACTTGGTACAGGTGATCTGTTCCATAGCTCAAGGGACAAGGATGTCTTTCAATGCGTGCCAGTGGTGTGTGCAGAAATCCACTCCTAAACTCTCAAACTCCTCAACTCCCAAACTCACCTCACTCTCACAACCCCACCCCCCGAGTAGCTATGATACTCTGCATTATACATCGCATCAGCCCCGATCGGCCCTAACTGAAACGTCCCCTTCGACACGGCACGTACCTGGTAGAAAAAGTACTGCGGCTCTGGCTTGGCGGTGGCGTAGAGGTTGATCCTGTCGTCGCGGATGTCGATATGATCCGGGGTAGCAGGTTTTTGCGCTTCTATCCAGCCGAACTCACGGGCTGTCATCAGGCGCGGGTTTTCTATCTCAAAACCGGCTGGCAGCATGTCGGTGATGGCGATGTTAGGCATGCTTCTGCCGTCCAGCGACTGCAGCTCCACACGCACTACCACCAGATCGTTTTGCCGGAAGGTATTGTCAGTGATTTCTCTGCCATTGCGGTCGAAGAAGGTTTTGCGTACTTTCAGGTAATTGTCTTCGCGCTTCACGTCGCCGCTCTGGCTGATGCCTTCCAGTTCCCAGAAATAATAGGCAGTGCCTGTTCCCTTACTTCGAATACTGATCGTGCCGCTGCTGATGTTATTAGTCAGCGTCAGGTCGTTACCGGAGAAGGTGCCGATCTGCTTTCCGTTCTGGTATACCTGCGCCGTTTGGTTGCCCTGGTTCCTGCTCGAAAGCTTACCCAAAGCCATCAGCGCAAAAGCACGTTCCTGGGTGTTGTACCACCGCTTAGAGCGCAGTTCATCAGATAAATGTCGGGCCAGTGTGCCGACCTGCGGGTTGTCCGGGTCAGCTTCAATCAAACTGTTCAGCGAGATCGCCATGTCACGGATGGGTGAGTAGAAGCTGCCGCCGAGGGCACGTACAGAGGTTTCGCCGGCAAAGGAGCGGGGCAGAATCTGGTTGAAGCTTTCGCGGCTGCCGTTCAGGGCGTAGGTGCTGGCCAGCAGGTAGCGGGCATCCAGCGACAGCAATTCCGGTTTGGCCTTGTAGTAGTTCATGGTCGACCAATCCACCGTGCCCGCAATGCTGAGCACGTAGAGTGAGTAAGTGGTTTCGCGGGCGGCGATATACTTGCTCTTCACCTGGCGGCTGGCATCGTAGTAACGGTATTCTTCCATGGCCTTGCCCTTTACCTTTTGCTGCAGGTAGCGCACCGCCTTATCAAGGACATCCTGCGTTACCGGGAAGCCGGCCTTCTTCGCCTCCAGCAAGAAGTGCGTGGCATAGGTGCTGCTCCACCAGTCGGTGTAGGTGCCGCCGGGCCAGTAAGTAAATCCGCCGTCATATTGCTGCATCAGCTCAATTTTGGTGATAGCCTCCTGCACCAGGTAGTTCGGGTTGAAGCTGCGGCTCTTGTTGTCCTGTTGCAGCGAACGGGCCAGGTCAGTGTAGTAGAGCAGCGGGAAAGCCGTGGAAGTAGTCTGCTCCAGGCAACCATGCGGGTAGCGCAGCAGGAAGGTAATGTCATCCGTAAACTGTGCTAGCGGAGAACGGCTCACCACCAGCTTGGCCGACACCGACGAAGGTATAAAGTCGTTGGCCAGTTTGATGTCGGCTGTGGCGCCGTCTTTCACGCTGCCAGCATCCGCTACTTTGGTCAGTGGTGCGATAGGGCGTACCGTGATATCGGTGTTGCTGACAAAAGACTCGTTCAGGGCATTGACGGTCACTTTCACTGTAGCCTGCCCGATGGCAGGAGTAGCTACTAATTTGTAAGTTACCTGCGCCTCGGTGTTCGGGTTTATACCTGCGGATTTCCGGGTTTCGCCTACCACACGCAGCGGGCCTGTCACGGCGATGGTGCTGGCGGCTGTGGTTTTGCTTGTGGTGGTATTGCTGAGCGTAACCGGCACCAGGATCGTGTCGCGGGGACTCACAAAACGAGGCAGGGCCGTGCTGATCACTACCGGATCTGACACCCGCATCATCTTTTCGGAAGAGCCGAAGGCATTGTCCTTATAGGCCACGGCCATGATGCGCACAGCCCCCGAGAACTCAGGTATACGCACGTTTACGGCTGCCTCGCCGCTGGCATTTGCCTTTAACTGCCCGCTCCACAGCGACACGAGCTTTACCCGTTTGTTGGTGAGCGGATTGATGCGTTTTGCCAAATCGTAACCGTCGCCGCCAGTGCTGGAGCGGTTGCCAAGTTCCGGGAACAGGAAGGGGTACAGGTCATAGCCCGTCACTTCCAGCGCCCGCTTCTGGTAGAAGAAGCCATGCGGGTCAGGTGTTTGGTAATCCTTTATCTGCAGAATGCCTTCATCCACCACGGCCAGGGTCACTTCAGCGTTTGGCGCCGTTTTCACCTTCACCTGTTGCACACGGCTGGAGCGGGACGCTTCGGGTGCCTGTATGGCAACAGACAACTGCGTGCTCTTCCTGGTAACACTAAGGGGTTTAAATCCACGGGCAATGGTCAGTGGCATCTGGTTGTCCTTAACCTGGCGCAGGGCAATGGCGGTAATGTAGGCTGTTGGCAGGTGTTCGTCTTTGATCGGCAGGGTAAGCGAAGCGGCTTTTTTGTCGGTCTTGAGGTAGTAGTAGCTCAGCACTTTGTTCTGTTCCACCGTCACCAGAATCTTCCCGGCAAATGGAGACTTGAACAAAACTTTAGCCTGGTCGCCTACCTCGTATTTTTCTTTGTCGAGTGATATATCTACTTCGCCCTCGGTGTTCACGGCAAAGGAGGTGCTTTCGGTATCGCCCCAGCCGTAGGCATAGAACTCCTGCGCCACGTAGTTGTAGGCGCCCGGACGCATCACCCGAATTTCATACTGCCCGGAAGTAACAGGGGTGAAATTGAACACAGCGCCATTGGCAGGTATTTGCATATCCTGATTAATGATGACCTGCTCTCTGCGCTGCGACCTGTAGCTGTACTCGTCGCTATGACGAGCAATCACCGATTCGTAGGTATAGCGCACGAGTTGCACTCTGGCTGTGGTCTTAACCGGTGAACCAGTGCGATCGAGGGCAATTAGCGGAATGTTGAGTGCGCTGCGGGTACTCACATAGTCATCAAAGTTCCGGATACCGTAAAAAGCCTGCTGCGTACTCACGTCAAACTTGTTGAGGCGGTTTACTGGTCGGCCGGTTTCATCGAAAACAGTAGTATAAAGTGAGCCGTCCAATAAGCCGATGTCTTTGAAGTTCTCCAGCTCAAAAGTTTCCTGCCCTTTGCCCTGCGCGTCGGTTTCTCCCTGGCGGGTGCTGGTCTGGATGTTGATGGAGCCGGAGGTATGGATATCAAAAGTATAATCTGGGTAGCGCTTGGCCTCAAAGGTTTTCTTTTTGAGGCTGAGCTGCGTTTCGTAGTTGCGGTTAGCGGCCGGGGGGCCGAACAGGTTCTGCGCCGTCAGGTTAAGTACAAGCTTCTCGCCGGCATTGTAAGTGCTTTTGTTGAGGACAGCCGTCACCTTCAGGCGGTCGGGCATAAACTCCTCTACCCCTATCTTCTTTGCGTTCAGCAGTACATCGTTGCCGGAGTATACCTCCAGGGTATAAGTACCCGTGACAGCAGCTCCGTTCAGGATGAAACTGGTTTCGCTGGCACCCTGGTTGTTCAATTTGCCTTTGGTGCTGCGGTACTCTTTGCCGTTGGGTAAGAGCAGTTTCACTTTAATAGGCAAGCCTGCCACCGTTTTCCAGTCCGGCGTGCGCACCACCGTGTTGACATGAATGGTGTCGCCGGGGCGGTAGAGATCGCGATCTCCATAGATGAAGGCATCATAGTTCAGATCGGTCAGGCGTTTGCCACCTACTTCAAAGCGGGAGGTATTTACCTGGGTCTGGCTATAGGGCATGTAATTGAAGTCGTCACCTTTGCGGGCCGTGATCATGCCGATCTTAAAATCAGGTGCTGCTGTGCCGGTGTTGCTGAACCGGGCCACCCCATCCTTGTCAGTCGTGGCTTTGTGCACCACCTGGTTGTTGGTGCTGATAAAGCGAATTTCAACCCCGTCCAGGGTGCTGGCCTCGCGAATGGAATTGGCAAATACCACTACTTCGTCCTTGCCCTGCTTGGCGATCAAACCAATATCCGACACCGACACAATTTTGGAATCCTTCAGCCAGTTTTTATCAGTGCTGGCCACGGTGATCACATACAATCCTTTGAACTGGCTATCGAAATCAAGGTCGTGCAGGTTGAGGTTGAGCAGGTAGGAGCTGCCTTGCTTGCGCAGGCTTTCGGTGTTGTACTCGCGCTCGAAAAGTGTGTTGCCGCTGTTTTCGTTCACATCGTAGTAGGAGCTGGAGTAGTACTCTTCCGTTTCCTCGTCGTAGTAGCCGTCATACATTTTACCCTCGCGCAGATAGTGCAGAATGTTGTTTTCGTATACCTTGCTGATGCTCACTTTTATGCGCGGCACGTTGCTCAGGTTGAGGGCGATGTTGCGGGCACCCTGGCTGCTGAGGTATATACTCTTTCCGTTGGCAAAACTGATGCTTGGTTGCGTTGAGGCAAACGTGACGCTGTGCCGGTAAGGCTGGCCCATCGGCTTTCCGGCCATACCTGCCAGGTCACCGGAGAGGGTGAGGGTATAGGTGCTGTTCTGGTTGAAGTTACCTTTCAGTACCAAACCGTTTTGCAGGCGCTCCACCGTATACTCCCGGCGCGGGCTAACTTCGATCAGGTTGCTGATGTTGCTATTGGTAACAGGCTGCGTGGTAAGGATATAGATGCGCTCCTGGCCTTCTTCCAATGCGGTCACCACCTCGGCTACCATCATACGCTGGCGGCTTGGCAAGAGTACATCCCGTTCTATGGTCTGGTCAGTTTGAGAGGTGCTTCCTGCCACGCTCAGGCCCTTGGCAATGTGCAGTCGCAGCGGGATCTCTTTATCCTCTTGTCCTGCCACATTTTTAACCCGAATGGTCACATTGTCTCGGTTACCGCTGGCCAGCTCTATGGGTAGCTCTTTATTTCCTGCATATACTTTTAGATGTTCCCGTAATTCCTGGAAAAGCACCGGATAGTTAAAGTCGAGCTGTAAACTGGCCTCGAGCTGGTTCGGATTGTTCTCATTTGTCACCCAATAGCTTTTTACCTGATGCAGCCGGAGGTAGGGGGTATGGAAAGTTAGGCCCTGACCGGCGGGTATCTTATACTTTTCAGTTGTGTGGCGTAGCAGATTTTCTGTTAGCTCCGCTTTATAATTCGTAGTAGGGGCAAAGGGTTTGTCTGGTGAGAACACCAGTTCGTTAGGAGCCGTCCATTTATACTTGCCGTCCACCCTTGGCGTGATGGTCAGGTATGGAATTGTATCCCATTGGTTCAAAAGCGAATCGCCTACCAGGTCTTTGTCAAATAGGAAGACCAGGTTTTGTTCCCGGGCGATTTCCTGCTCAAAATTCTTGCTTTGCAGCCGCAATTCATCGCTCTTGCTTCGGCAACTGAACACGCAAAGTAAAAACAGCCATACACAGAGTCGGAGCAGGTGCCGAAGTGGTGTGGGGTGGGGGTGTCTTATATTCATAGTATAGGTAGAAGAAGGGCAAAAATTGGTTGGTTGGAGTATACTTTTAAAATGGCTCCTTTGCATTGATTTTAGAGAAAAATGCTACGTAATGATATGAATTTTTACAGTAGTTGCAAAGGAGGCTATACCTAAATCAGCATGATTGAATAAGGTTAAAAAGAATTCATACCTTTTACCGCTTTTATATGGAGTGCCGCCCTGTTATATGTGAGCTATCTAAAGCCAGGACGGTTAGTTTAAAAGCATGTGTCAGTAATAGAAAAATGCCTGATTACAGCTGGTAATCAGGCATTGAAGGTATGGTCAAGTATTTTCTGGTCTACTTTCCGATGCAGAATTTTGTGAAGATGTTGTCCAGCAAATCATCCGTTGTGATCTCTCCGGTGATCTGGCCTAGACTGTAAAGCGCACGGCGTATATCAGCTGCCACCAGGTCGCCGCTCATACCCAGGCCCAGCCCGTTCAGCACATCGTCCAGTGCTTCATAGGTTTTGTTCAGACTGTCGACGTGACGCAGGTTGGTCACGATGGTTTGCTGCTGTGTATTTAGTTTGCCCAGGTTCACCTTGTCCACCAACGCTTGCTTCAGGTCCTCCAGGTTCGCGCCCTCTGCGGCGGATATCTGCACCATACCTTCTATACCTGCAAAGGCAGCCAGTTTTTCCGGCGAGGCCCGGTCAATCTTATTCGCTACCGGCAGGAAAGGCAGTTTCTTAGGATTAAGCACTTCCAGTTCTGACCGCAGTGCTTCCGGCGTCGTGTCGGTGATGTCGAACAGGTAGATGATCAGGGAAGACTGGCTTAGCTTCTGCATGGTGCGCTCCACGCCGATGGCTTCCACTTTGTCGGTTGTTTCGCGCAGACCGGCTGTGTCGATAAAGCGGAACGTCACTCCCCCGATGTTGATCTCGTCTTCGATGAAGTCACGTGTCGTACCAGGCACATCCGATACAATGGCTTTCTCTTCGTTGAGTAGTTTGTTGAGCAGAGTAGACTTACCAGCGTTTGGCTTGCCCACGATCACAGTCGGTACGCCGTTCTTGATCACATTGCCCAGCTCAAAAGACTTGAGCAGTTCGCGGATGATCTGCTGAATGTTCAGGATCAGGATACGCAACTGGTCACGATCGGCAAACTCCACATCCTCTTCCCCAAAGTCAAGCTCTAACTCGATCATGGAGGCAAAATGCACCAGTTCGGCCCGCAGTCGCTTGATCTCCTGCGAAAACCCGCCCCGCATCTGCTTCATGGCCACTTCATGCGAAAGAGCGGAGTCAGAGGCGATCAGATCGGCCACGGCCTCTGCCTGTGCCAGGTCAAACTGTCCGTTCAAAAAAGCACGTTTCGTAAACTCCCCGGCATTGGCCAGACGGGCACCCTTTTTCAGGAGCAGCTGCATGATCTGCTGCACAATAAAGTCAGAGCCGTGGCAGGAAATCTCCACCACATTTTCCTTGGTGTAGGAGTGAGGAGCCACAAAGAGCGAGACCAGCACTTCATCGACAATCTTGTCCCCATCGCGCAGCGTTCCAAAGTGGATGGTATGGCTGGCTTGTTGGGTGAGGTCTTTTCCTTTGAAAACTGAATTGGTGATGGTGATGGCTTCCGGGCCCGAAAGGCGGATCACCGCGATGGCGCCTGTTCCGGACGCTGTGGCTACCGCTGCAATGGTATCTGTATGTATGAGCTGATTGGTCAAGGTATAGCAGGTGTTTTAAAACACAAAATTACGCATAAATCAGGCATTCTTCATGAAACATTCGTGAATCCTACTTCCTGCTATACTCTTCCCAGGTTTTACTCTTGTGATGGTTGTCCCCAAAATAAGTCAGGATTTTGTGAAAGGTGGAGGCATCGAGGTAACCAGGTACGGGTGTGAGCATGTTGAACTTTTCGTCCAGGTATACGGTAGTCGGGTAACTCATCTGTCCCTGTAGCAGGGCTATAGCCAACTCGTGTGCCCGGTATTGTTCCTTGAAAGTATAGGTATGGCCATTGAGGGTGATCGGCTTTTTGCCCTCAGCGTCAAGCTTCACGGCATAGTAGTTCTTGTTAATGTAAGCCACCACCGCAGGATCAGTGAAGGTAGACTTGTCCATCTTTTTGCACCAGCCACACCAGTCGGTATACACATCAATCACGACTTTCCGAGGCTGCTTTTTGATCTTTTCAGCAGCTTCTTCTATGCTGAGCCAATTAATCTTAACTTCTTTTTGAGGAGTATTTTCGTCAGGCGATACATTGTGCCAGGTATAGCTGGAGAATAGCAGCAGTGCTAGCAATGGCAGGAGGAATGTTTTCTGTAGCATAGCAGGTTATCTTTGAATCAGAACGCTTAAAGTTATGCTTTTTATATAGGTTGCTTTATACCTTGTTTTCAATCTAATGTCCTACGGTTTGCACACGCTTCTGTCGGCGCAGTTTGCCGTGGGTAGGTGAAAAAAGGAAGGCCAGCAGAAACTCTATACCTGTCACGGTAGCGATGGCGCCGGCAATGGACCCATCGAGCCAAACCGCCAGGTAGTACCCGGCAAAAGAGGCAATGGTCCCTAGCAGGACTGAAATACCCAGCATGGTCTTGAAATCATCCGTCAACAGGTAGGCCGTGGCAGGTGGAGCAACCAGAAAAGCCACCACCAGAATAGCGCCCACCGACTCAAATGAAGCCACCGTTGTAAGCGACACGGCACCCATCAGCAGGTAATACCACAAGGAAGTGGAAATGCCTATGGCTGCCGCAAAAGCCGGGTCAAAGGTGGTCAGGAAAAGCTCCTTGTACCCCAGTACAATAAATAACCCAATAAGCAGGGTAACTACTGCCAGCATCCAGACAGTGCGGGGACCCATGCTCAGGCCTCCTTCAGTGATGATCAGGTCGAGCGGTACATAGGCTATCTCACCATAAAGCACGCAGTCCTGGTCCAGGTCCACCTGACCGGCAAATACGGAGATCAGAATGATGCCGATGGCAAAAAGCCAGGTAAAGGTGACGCCAATGGCCGCATCTGCCTGTACCCGCGCAAAGCGGTGGAAGAACTCTATCAGAAAAGTGGTGAGCACACCCAGCAGACCGGCCCCGATCAGCATCGGAATGGTATCACGCGAGCCTGTAAACATAAAAGCGATCACGATGCCCGGCAGCACGGCATGCGAAATAGCATCGCCCACCATGGCCATGCGCCGCAGTATCAGGAAGCAACCCAACAGACTGCAGCATGTGGCTACCAAACTTCCCGTCAATATGATCCAGAATGCGTTCATGTATTATTATAGTTAGCGAATGCGCGATGGAGTGAATGAGTGATTATTTTATATTATGAAATTTTCATTCTCGTAGGCGAGATGCCTTTTACCTAATTCTTATAAAATATCTTGTGTGATTTGGTCAGTTCTCTACCTTATTTTGCGGATATTAAATTTATAAATCACTCATTCACTCCATCGCTCATTCACTTAATTTTATGGAATCCTCGCGCTGTGCGGATCGAGATCAGGGTAATTAAGCTCTTCGATGAGTCGCTGTTCCAGTTCCGGGGTGATGATGTGCTCGATGGTCTCGGCGTCTTCATGCACGTGGTCGGAGGCCAGATTCAGGTACTGCGTCAGGTATAGCTCCCATAGGCGATGGAGGCGTACAACCCGACGACCGCGTTTTTCGCCCTCCGGTGTCAGCAACCAGCGCTTGTCCTCTTTTTGGAGATAACCTTGCCGCTTTAGTTTCTGTAATCCGCGTATGGCTTCCTTCCTGGGTATATTGCGTCTTTCCAGTAATTCTTCCAGACTGCGGGCACTGTCATAGTCCTGTCGGAGTTCACCTAACTGGTAGAGTAGTTTGAGGAGGTTTTCTTCCAGAATTCGCGTTTTATTGCGTCGCTGCCGCAAGATACGGGCAATCCAGCCGCGACCGGGAGCAAGGGCGAACGACAGGATCGCAATCATCGACACGATCAGCACAATCCAGGGCCCTGTCGGCATAGAAGGGGCCGTGTATGAGACAAAGGCGCCCGCTATACCTGAAAATGCCCCTATCAGCGCAGCAAGTACCAGCATGACTTTCAGGTTTTCGGTCCAGAAGCGAGCCGCAGCAGCCGGTGTGATCAGCATAGCGGCCATTAGTACAACGCCTACAGCCTGTATACCGACCACTACTGCAAAAACTGTGAGCGTTGTGAGAAGTAACTCCAGTCCGCGTACCGGGAAGCCGATGGTGCGGGCATAGGCCTGGTCGAAACAGAGTAGGGTAAGTTCTTTGAAGAATAGTACGACGGCAACCAGAAGCAATACTGCTACCACCCCAAAAGCGATCAGGTCTTCGCCGATAAGCGAAGCCGCACTACCAAACAGAAACTTGTCGAGTCCACTCTGAGCAGCATTGCCGGTCTGCTGTATGGCAGTAAGCAAAAGGATACCAATCCCAAAGAAGACCGAGAGCACCAGCCCGATGGCTGTGTCTTCCTTGATGCGTGAACGGGAAGTGATGTAATCGATCACCACCAGCGAAAGCCAGCCCGTTACAAATGCGCCGATCAGCAGGATGAAGGGGTTTTTGGTGCCTGACAGGATAAAGGCCAGGCAGACACCTGGCAGCACGGCATGTGCCACGGCATCGCCCACCAGCGTCCGCTTGCGCAGCAGCGTGAAACAGCCCACCACCGCCGAACTCGCAGCCAGCAGCACCGAGCCCAGCGTCACGTACCGTATGTTGGCATCGGTGAAGGAGAAAAACTCTATGAAGTCCTGCATGGGTTTGATTGTTATTCTTTAATTGCTTGGTGCATGATTCGGACAGTTCGCGATCTGTCCCTACAGGCCATACCTTCTAAATCACTCATTCACTCAATCACTCATTCAAAAATTAACTTTTCTCCCTCGCCGGGAATTCCTGCTTGCGGAGAAGATCACCTACTTTGGAGAGCAGGGTGAGTTTGCCGCCGTAGGTTTGCTCCAATAGCTCCTGGTTCAGCACCTGCTCGGTAGGGCCGGAGGCTACCAGGCGCATGTTGAGCAATACCACCCAATCGAAGTAATCAGAGGCGGACTGCAGGTCATGGTGCACCACGATCACAGTCTTGCCCTCATCACGCATCAGGCGAAGCAGCTGAATGATGGCCGTTTCGGTGGCTATGTCGACGCCCGCGAAGGGCTCGTCCATGAAATAGATGTCGGCATTCTGGGCCAGTGCCCGCGCCAGGAACACCCGCTGCTGCTGTCCACCTGACAGCTGTGAGATCTGCCGGTTGGCAAAACCCTGCATACCTACTTTTTCGAGCGCTTCCATGGCGGCGTCGTTATCTGCTTTGCGCGGGCGTTTGAATAGACCCAGTTGTCCATACCTGCCCATCAGCACCACATCAAACACAGAAGCCGGAAAGTCCCAGTCCACTGACTCACGCTGGGGTACGTAGCTGATGCGGCTGTATACCTGCTTCAGCGGTTGGTCAAAGATGCGCACGTAGCCACTGCTCACTGGTAGTAGGTTCATCATAGCCTTGATCAGGGTAGACTTGCCTGCGCCGTTCGGACCGATCACACCCACGAGCGCACCGGCCGGCAGGGTGAGGTCAATGCCCCACAGCACCGGCTTGCGGTCGTAACTCACCGTCAGGTCGTGTACTTCTACTACTGGGTTTTTTACTTGAAGTATCATAGGATAGCCTTCTTATTTTAAAGAAGTTATAATCGTGTTTGTGTTATGCCGCACCATCCCGGTATAGGTGCCTTCCGGGGTGCCCTCTTCGCCCATGGCATCAGAGAAAAGAGTGCCGCCAATACGCACAGTGTGCCCGCGTTTGCTGCTGCCCTGCACCACGGCCTCAATGGCTTTCGGCGATACCGAAGACTCCACAAAAACTGCCTTGATCTTGTTGGCCACTATAAACTTGACCAGCGAAGACACATCCTGCAGACCGAACTCAGATAGGGTAGAGATACCCTGCAGTCCGCGCACCTCTATGCCGTAAGCCTCGCCATAGTAGCCAAAAGCATCGTGCGCCGTGATCAGGATGCGTTGCTGCTCCGGTATGGAGGCAATGGCGGCTTTGGTTTCGTTGTGCAAGGCTGAGAGTTCACGCAGGTAGGCCGCTGTTTGCTCCTGATATACCGCTGCATGCTGCGGGTCCTTCTTCTGGAGTTCACTGCTCAGGTGCCCTACCAACTGCATCCAAAGCGATACATCGAACCACACATGCGGGTCATGACTGTCGGCATACTCCGCTGACTTTAGCAACTGGTGGTCAGGTATACCTGCGGTCGCGGCCAACACCGTTTTGTAGCGGCTCAGCTTTTCCAGCACTTCCCCCATTTTGCCTTCCAGGTGCAGCCCGTTGTAAATGATGACATCGGCTTCTGTCAGCATGTTCAGGTCGCCCTGGGTAGCCTTGTACAAGTGCGGGTCGACGCCGCTGCCCATGATCGCGTCCACATCGGCCGCGTCGCCCACTATGTTCGCGACGGCGTCCTTCAGTATACCTGTCGTAGTCACGATCCGCATCCGCTTTCCGGCGGGTACCTCGCCTCGGCTATCAACCTGTGAACAGGCCGTACCCATCAGCATAACCATTAACAGGCTTAGGATTAGAGTAAAGGCTCTCATGCTAGGCAGACAGAAAAATATTGCGGGCCACCTCACTGGATACCACCAGGTTCTTTTTGTTTTCCAGGTTTATTTCCAGCGAGTTGTCATAAGGTATCTTGTCTATTACTTTAATTTTGGCTCCCAGGAATATACCCATTTTGTCAAGGTATTGCAGGAAGAGCGGCTGGGAGTCATTGACGCCTACTACGGTACCGGAACTGTTTACTTCCAGGTCAGCGAGCAGGCACTGCTGCTTGGTATTCATCTCGCCGTCTTCCGTAGGAATAGGGTCGCCGTGGGGGTCAAATTTTGGATAGCCCAGGAATTCATCGAGCCGCCTGATGAGCAGATCAGAGTTGATGTGCTCCAGTTCCTCCGCCATATCGTGCACTTCATCCCAGTTGAACTTCAGCTTCTCTACCAGAAAAACCTCCCATAACCTGTGTTTGCGGATGATCTGTAAAGCCACTCGTTCGCCTTTCCCGGTCAGCGTCACACCACGGTACTTCACATAGTCGGCTATACCTTTGGCACTGAGCTTCCGCAGCATATCGGTTACCGACGCAGCCTTGGTGTCCAGCGCATCTGCAATAGCATTGGTGTTCACCTCACGGTTGCCGCCATCCGAAAGCTTGTATATGGCTTTGATGTAGTTTTCTTCAGTAAAACTATGCACAGGTTTTTAATTGAGTGAATAATCGGTTGCGTGAGTTAGTGATTGAGCGGCTTGTTGACTGAGTGGTTGAATGATTGCGTGAGTTAGTGATTGTTTATAGTTTGATATAATTTATCCTTTAAAAATGTAAGATTCATATATCATACTTTATCTACAATCACTAACTCACGTAACCACTCAATCATAAATTACCAACGGATAAGCGCAGAGGCCCAGGTGAAGCCGGAGCCGAAAGCTGCCATGCATACCAGGTCACCCTCTTTGATGCGTCCTTCCTGCACGGCTTCGCTCAAAGCGATCGGTACAGAAGCTGCAGTAGTATTGCCATACTTGTGAATGTTGCTCATCACTTTTTCGGCTGGGAGCCCCATTTTCTGCTGTATGTAAGAGGTGATGCGCAGGTTGGCCTGATGCGGTATAAGCATGTCTACATCAGATGCCTTATATCCATTTTTATTAAGTGCTTCTTCAATTACCTCGGGGAAGCGTGTCACGGCGTGTTTGAACACCTGGTTGCCGTTCATGTAAGGGTAAATCGTGCCTTCATCGATCATCTCGTGCGTCAGGCGGTCCTTTTTGGTACTGCCCGGATCGATCACAGCCAGCTCCTCAGCAAACTCGCCATCGGAGTGCAGGTGCGTGGACAGGATGCCGCGCTCGTTGCTTTCAGAGGGAGTGAGGACCACCGCACCGGCACCGTCACCGAAGATTACCGATACGTTACGGCCGCGGGTAGAGAAGTCCAGACCGTTCGAGTGAATCTCGGAGCCTACCACCAGAATGTTGTCATACATGCCGGTTTTGATGAACTGGTCTGCTACCGAAAGTGCATACACAAAGCCAGAGCATTGGTTGCGCACATCCAGCGCTGGTATTTCTTTTAGTCCCATTTCACGTTGCATGAGCACCCCGGAGCCAGGAAACACATAGTCCGGGCTGAGGGTGGCAAACACGATCATGTCTACGTCTTCAGGCTTCAGGCCGGCCATTTCAAGTGCTTTCATGGAGGCCTTGGCTCCCATATTGGAGGTCGTATCTACCCCTTCCTGGAAATAGCGACGCTCCTGTATACCTGTTCGCTCACGGATCCATTCGTCAGAAGTTTCCATGAGTTTTTCCAGATCAAAATTGGTGACCACCTTCTCAGGTACATAATGGCCTACGCCAGCTATCTTTGAATTTCGCATAATATAAGGTTTAGCTTTACAAATATACTGATTCTATTTCAATTTAGATTCGTCTAAAAATAATTTTTAATGTTGCCTATACCTGAGCTAACAGTTGGTTGATGACATGTAGTAGTTTTACTTCTTCGCTTTCCCAATAAATGGAAGCAGGTATACCTGATTGATAAAAGGCTTTGGTGGTCAACTGTTTGGTGAGCTCGTCTATGTTTATTTGGATAAAGTCAACAGATATGCCCGCCTCGTTTCCCTCTACTATACCTTTCCACAAAGGGTTTTCCTGGATCAGAATAGGTAGTCCGAAGACCATGTATTCATATAGCTTGGTAGGGATGCAACGAAATGTGCTGGCATTGGGTCGATAGGGCAACAAACCAATATGGCTTTTCTCTATCTGCTGCAGAATAGCCTGGTGCGGTACCAGTTTGTCACCGCCTATCAGCTCTACGAAAGGCAGTGCCTGGCAGGCTTCTCTGAGTTTCGTCAAGGTATGGCTGCTGGCACAGTAGCCAATAATGGTCAGCTTTACATTTCCCCGAACCGCCTGCAGTTGCTTTGCCAGCCCAATAGCCTCCCATATCCCGTACTCTTCTGCTATAGTGCCACTGTAGATCAGGCGCAACTGCCCATTAGCTGGCAGGCTGACCGGCGTTGCAGGCTCGATCGGATTGCCTTTGTACTTGTTCTGGATAAAGGTATAGCGGTTGCTGATGAAGGGAAGTTCATCGGCATAACTAATCTCAGCCAGCAGGAAGTGGTCTGTGTGGTTGGCTGTTATCTTTTCAACACTTCGTACCGCCAGGGCCAGTAGGTGCTTGAGAGGCCAGCTGTAATTGTGCTGTGCGCGCAGGTTGAGGCTATAATTCTCCCGTATGTCGTAAATGATCCTGGCGCCATACCTGGCTTTATACAGCAGGGTGGGTAGCAACAGTTCGTGTGTGCCTACAATAACTACCTGTGGTTTGATGTGCTGCAGCAGACGGTAATAGTCACGCTGGGCAACCATACGGCCCGCGCTCAGCCTGCGAAACCGGAAGATCGGGTGGAAGTGCATATTGGCCGGTGCTCCGGCAGGTAAAGGTGCTTCGTAACCGGCTACATGGATGCTCAGGTCCGCTAGTTTGCTAAGTGACAAGCCCAGCTTTTCGTAAAGGCGGGTATCATTTATAGGTTTCAGGAGCGAGGCTAGCAGGATTCTCTTTTCAGACATCGCCTAAATTTAATACTTTTACGCATTCATTCTCTAAAAACGAAAAATAGCATGGCATTACAGCAGATAATAGAGCAGGCCTGGGAAAACCGTGACTTGCTGAAAGAACAGAATACGATTGAAGCGATTCGCGCTGTCATAGAAGAGCTTGATAAAGGACGTCTGCGTGTGGCAGAGCCGGCAGGTAACGACTGGAAAGTAAACGAGTGGGTAAAAAAAGCGGTGCTGATGTACTTCCCGATCCAGGCCATGAAAACGATCGAAGTGGGACCCTTTGAGTTTCATGATAAGATTGCTCTGAAGAAGAACTATGCCGAGCTGGGTGTTCGTGTCGTGCCGCATGCGGTGGCCCGTTACGGTGCTTACCTTGCCAAAGGCGTGATCATGATGCCATCTTACGTGAACATCGGCGCCTATGTAGAAGAGGGTACCATGGTAGATACCTGGGCGACTGTAGGTAGCTGTGCTCAAGTGGGCAAGCATGTGCACCTGAGTGGAGGCGTTGGTTTGGGCGGTGTGCTGGAGCCTGTACAGGCGGCCCCGGTGATCATCGAAGACGGAGCCTTTATCGGATCGCGCAGCATCCTGGTAGAAGGTTGCCGCATCGGTAAAGAAGCAGTGATCGGTGCAGGTGTAACTATCACAGGCAGTTCCAAAATCATTGACGTGACAGGTAGCGAGCCGAAAGAGTACAAGGGTTATGTGCCACCGCGTGCTGTTGTGATACCCGGTTCCTATACCAAAAAATTCCCTGCAGGTGACTTCCAGGTGCCTTGCGCCCTGATTATTGGCCAGCGCAAGGAGAGTACTGACCTGAAAACGTCACTCAACGATGCGCTTCGTGAAAATGCAGTAGCTGTTTAATTTCTATAATTCCCTTTATTTAACAGAAATCCCCCTGCCATATCAGCAGGGGGATTTCTATTTTTAGGGTATAGCTTAAATCATTAATATAGCCTAGCCTCTTGAATGCAGGGCAACTCGGTTACCTTCGGTGTCTAGGAACAGGGCCATAAAGCCGATGTCTTCCGCTATCAGGGTTTTGTCCTGCAGCACTTTCCCGCCTGCTTGCTCAACCCTGGCCAGTTCGTTAGCCAGGTCACCGGAAGGAGAGGAGAAGTACACCAACGTTCCCTCGGTTGAAGGTGTATAGTGCTTGTCGTGCTTTACCAGAGAGCCGGGAGCGCCAGAACCTTCATCCGACCAGGGGAACCATGCCATTTCCTCTTCGCCCACCGGCTGGTAGTGCAAGGTATAGCCCAAGACGGATTCATAGAATCGAATGGCCCGCGGCATATCTGTCACCGGTATCTCAAACCAGCCTACTACATTAAAGGTTTGTGCCATGGTTATTGCGCGAAATGCTTTTTCTTGAAACGGTCCGCCACAATCAGTTCTTTGCTGCCGTGCGTCCAGGAGTAGAAGCCCTGTCCTGACTTCACGCCTTTATGACCAGCCTGCACCATGTTTACCAGCAGTGGGCATGGGGCGTATTTCGGGTTACCAAAGCCATCGTGCAGCACGTTCAGGATCGAAAGGCATACGTCCAGCCCAATGAAGTCTGCCAGTTGCAGCGGTCCCATCGGATGCGCCATGCCTAGTTTCATGATGGTGTCGATCTCTTCCACGCCGGCTACACCTTCATAGAGGGAGTAGATGGCTTCGTTGATCATCGGCATCAGGATGCGGTTGGCAACAAAACCTGGGTAGTCGTTACACTCAGTAGGCACTTTGCCCAACTGCAGCGACATGTCCATCACCTGGCTGGTCACTTCGTCAGATGTAGAATAGCCGCGAATAATCTCAACCAGTTTCATCACCGGCACCGGGTTCATGAAGTGCATACCGATTACTTTATCCGGGCGGTTGGTTACCGAAGCGATTTTAGTAATGGAGATAGAGGAGGTATTGCTGGCCAGTATCGCCTCTGGCTTGGCAAAGGCATCCAGGTCTTTGAAAATCTTCAGCTTAAGATCTACATTTTCGGTGGCTGCCTCTACAATCAGGTCAGCCTCCTGCACACCCTGCTTCAAATCAGTATTTGTGCTGATTCGGTCTAATGTCTGATTTTTTTGCTCTTCCGTCAGGTTGCCTTTGGCCATGATGCGGTCGAGGTTTTTAGTAATAGTGGCGAGTGCCTTGTTGAGCGCCTCTTCCGAAATGTCAACCAATGAAACTGAGAAACCATTCTGGGCAAACACGTGGGCGATGCCGTTGCCCATAGTGCCCGAACCAATGACTGCTATTTTCTTCATAGTACTATATGCGTGTAGTTAGAAATCTATTACAAAGCTAATAGAATTCGGACAAACATCGGTTTTAAAAACATTTCTCTTGGAAGACTTCAATTTTTAGGGTCCTGTAAAGGCAGATGTGTTACCTGAAGGTACCAGGTATAGTTAATATTCTATACAAAATTATGTCAGGCAATTTTATTTGTAACCGAAGTGCTGATTTAACTGTAAATCAAAGAAATATCGACCTGTTTTAGGTGATACATAATAATTGATAAATAAAATATTGGTTTAAAGTATACAAAAAAATGCGATTATATACATCCTTTAAAGTATAGAGCTCGTAAAAAGCTTAAAACAAAAAAATGCAAAGCTGGTCAATAGCCCGGTTTTGAAAACAAAGCAGACGGTTTTGCTTTCAATGCATTGAATAGGAGAAATTAAAACTAAACAACTATGGGAAATTTACTGTATATCATAGCCGTTGTGCTAGTTATCTTTTGGCTGATCGGATTCCTCGGATTCCCTGACGCTGTAGGTGGTATTATCCACGTACTTTTAGTGCTGGCTGTTATCGCAGTGCTGCTGCGACTGATACGAGGCGCTTAACCTATATAGCGTAACTACGTTAGATAGGATAACAGACTATATTTTCGAAATTAAAATATTTAAAACTATGGGAAATTTATTGTATATCATAGCCGTTGTGCTAGTTA
This sequence comes from Pontibacter lucknowensis, assembly GCF_900156415.1. Taxonomy (GTDB): domain Bacteria; phylum Bacteroidota; class Bacteroidia; order Cytophagales; family Hymenobacteraceae; genus Pontibacter; species Pontibacter lucknowensis. Next base: position 393,224 of record NZ_FTNM01000002.1, read on the forward strand.
TTTTTTGGCTGATCGGATTCCTCGGATTCCCTGATGCTGTAGGCGGATTGATTCACATCTTATTGGTGATCGCCGTGATCGTGGTATTGCTACGACTCATACGGGGCTGATAATACTAACTCAAAAACAGAAAAGGCTGCAAGTAATTGCAGCCTTTTCTGTTTTATGCCTCTGAGTAAGATTACTTTCTGAAAGGAAAGCTAAAACCGGCTCTGATAACCGGGTTTGAGTAAGGCGAGGCATAGGAGTCGTTGAAGTTGTAAAGTAGCAATATATCTGCTGCACCCCGTTCGCCAATTTTTTGCCTGTAGCCAAGTCCTGCCATAGGTATACCTATAAAGCGCCTGCTGAACTCATACACTCCTGTATTGTAATTCATCAAAGGAAGTTCCACACTCAGTTGCTCAAATTCACCATGAATCACGAAGTTTTCAAATACCTGCTGCTGCGCAAACACGCGGCCGCCGTAGTTGTGCATGCTGTCGCCCCTGAACCTCCTGTAATGATATACACCGCCTATACCTAGCCAAAAGGTTTCAGTAGCACGATAGCCCAGCACTGGCAGTAGTGATACGTTGGTAAATGTGCCAAACTGCAAACCAAAGCTACCACCCCAGAACATGCGATCGATCAGCGCCTGTGGTGCTTCTTCTCCCGGGCGAACCACCTGGGGGCGGATTACCTCAGGCTGGGTTTGCGGCTGTATCACACGGGGCTGTCGTTGCTGCTGGGGCTCCACAGTTGGTCCTGTAGGCAGTTCACGTTTGCGGCGCACCGTGTCGGGTTCTGTCTGGGCCATGACCGCTGTGCTGCCCAGCAGGCAGCACAGCGGTCATGGCCCAGTAGTTTGTAACTATAGCGTAGCGGCATATCTTGCTTTATTACAGGTTGTCGCAGGTATATACGCTATACCTTAGCTGTGGCGTACATTTTTTTGCGGAGCTCCTTGATGTTGTCATCTGACAGGTACTCCTCGTAGCCCATGCGCTTGTCGATGATGCCACCCGGTGTCAGCTCGATGATGCGGTTGGCGATAGTGTCCACAAACTGCAAGTCGTGTGAGGAGAACAAAATGGTGCCATCGAAATCACGCAGGGAGTTGTTCAGTGCTGTGATCGACTCCAGATCCAGGTGGTTGGTGGGCTCATCAAACACGAGCACATTGCCAGATTGCAGCATCATGCGTGAGAACATGCAACGTACTTTTTCACCACCCGACAGCACGTTGGCTTTCTTGAGCGATTCTTCGCCCGAGAACAGCATACGGCCCAGGAAACCGCGAATAAAGCTTTCATCTTTCTCAGTAGAGTACTGACGCAGCCAATCCACCAGATTCAGGTCGGTATCGAAAAACTCCTGGTTATCTTTCGGGAAGAATGAAGCAGTGATAGTCGTGCCCCACTTAAACTCACCAGAATCAGGGCGCTCTTCTTCAAAAAGAATCTTGAAAAATGTAGAAGCGGCTATGTCGTTTCGTCCAATCACAGCGATCTTGTCGCCCTTGTCTACCATGAAAGAGATATCGGTGAAGATCGGTTGGCCGTCAACTGACTTGCTCAGGTTCTCCACATGCAGTATCTGGTTACCGGCTTCGCGCTCTGGTTTGAAAGCGATGTATGGGTACTTGCGTGATGAAGGCTGAATGTCTTCTACGGTCAGTTTCTCGAGCAATTTGGCCCGTGAGGTCGCCTGTTTCGATTTAGAGGCATTGGCGCTGAAGCGACGGATGAATTCTTCGAGTTCTTTACGCTTGTCCTCTGTCTTCTTATTGGCATCGGCACGCTGTTTCAAAGCCAACTGGCTCGACTGGTACCAGAAGCCATAGTTACCGGCAAACATCTTGATCTTACCGAAGTCGATGTCGGCTACGTGTGTACACACGGCGTCAAGGAAGTGGCGGTCGTGCGATACTACGATCACTGTGTTTTGGAAATTGTCCAGGAAGTTCTCCAGCCACATGATCGACTCGGCGTCCAGGTGGTTGGTTGGTTCGTCCAGCAGCAGGATGTCCGGGTTGCCGAAGAGGGCCTGGGCCAGGAGTACACGTACTTTCTCGCTACCGCTCAGGTCTTTCATAAGTGAGTAGTGCAGGTCTTCGCTGATGCCAAGTCCGCTCAGGAGTTCAGCTGCCTCATACTCAGCATTCCAGCCTTCAAGGTCTGCAAACTCGCCTTCCAGCTCAGCAGCACGCTCTCCATCAGCATCTGTGAAGTCTGCCTTGGCATAGATGGCGTCTTTTTCCTGCATGATATCAAACAGGCGCTTGTGGCCCATGATAACCGTCTGCAAAACCGGGAATTCGTCGTACTCGAAGTGATTCTGCTTCAGTACTGCCAGACGAGCGTTGGCTGGTATCTCTACAGTCCCGGTATTGGGATCAATTTCACCGGAAAGTATTTTCAGAAAGGTAGACTTGCCCGCGCCATTAGCCCCGATAAGGCCATAGCAGTTGCCAGGCAAAAACTTGATGGTTACGTCTTCAAACAGGGTACGCTTGCCATAAGACAGGCTTACATTGTTGGTGCTGATCATAGATAGCTTAAAATGAGTATATGAAACGATTGCGGTGCAAAATTACGAAATAAAAACCGTCTTTTTTTCAAATTGCTGTAAACCAATGGGCTAAGGCGTGGCTATGGGTTGGTTAATTGCTTTTAAATGAAGCAATTCGGGCTATATTCTGAAAAATTTATGGCTTAAATCACAACGCCACGCCACTTTCTCTAGTATATTGATTTAATTATATACGGCAGATTGCACCTGCTTTGAAGAGCATTGCGCAAGGCAAGCTCTGTTTTATAACCAATCGTGCAACTAATCTGTTCATTTTAAAAACTTAGGATTTATATCAAAATAGTATTCATATGGCACTATCAAAAATCACATATCAAAAGGTATCGCTTAAATATGGTATTTTCGTAGGTATAGCGCACGTGCTCTTTTTTCTGATCATGCGCCTGCTCAACCTGCAAAACAGAATAGAGCTCTCCTTCCTTAGCGCTGTTTTCCTGATTATAGGTATAGCAGTGGCTATTTCTCAATTTAAGAAAGCGAAGGGAGGGAACATCAACTATTTCCAGGGCTTGGCCATAGGAGCGACCACAGGTGTAGTTTCCTCTACCATACTGGCTCTTTTCCTGGTGCTGTATGTTACCGGGCTGGATACAGCATACCTGGCTAATCTGCAGTCAAGTTCACTGTTCCCGGTAAGTTTGTCGGTGCTTTCACTCTTTGTGCTAACCATTATATACGGTACAATTCCGGGCTTTATCATCGCTTTTGTCGCCATGCAGTGGTTTAAACGTGCAGACCATGCCGTGCCAGAGCGTATCTAATGAGCAAAATTCACTTTTATAATCTGAACAAGACACCCGATACACCACTATGGAAAAAATTGGCCTCAAATACGGCCTGTTCACGGCACTGGGACTGATCGTTTACTTTTTGCTGATGAAGCTTGTCGGACTGGAGCAGGTCATTGAGCTGCGCTTTCTGAACGGTGTGATCATGGCAATAGGTGTTACCATGGCCATTCGTGCTTTTAAGATAAGCCGTCAAGGCAACATCGGATACTTCTCTGGCCTTGGTACAGGCATCATCACATCTGCCCTGGCAACAGTACTGTTCGCAGTATTTATGGTCATCTACATCAAAGCTTTTGATGATGCCCTGCTAAATGTGCTGGCCGGCGAGCAGTTCTTTGGTGGGCGTATGGCCATCACACCTGGTATTGTAATCTTCATGGTCCTGATGCTGGAGGGTGTGATATCCGGCTTTATGGTGGCCTTCATTGCCATGCAATGGTTTAAGCGCCGCGACCACAAAGTACCCGGCAGCCCGTGACAGATATAAGCTTAAAGCAGACAAGATATTTTCAAAAAGAGAGGCGGCCCGGAATTTTCCGGGCCGCCTCTCTTTTTGGATTTTACTGCCGTCTCAACTTACCAGGTTGTCGGGCCGCTGTATAATTTGTACAACTACTTCATGTAAATCGCCTTCCTCGTCTTTTAGTTTATAAATGACCATCGGGTTGTCTGCATCATGTATAGGGGTGATATTGACAACTTTACCCGCGTCCAGCCTGTCTTCGAGCTGTTGCGTCAGGTCTTGAAATGCTTTTGCGAAGTTAACCTCAAGCGAACTGGGATTATAATATTTGGTTTTCATGGTTATTTCACTTTATATGGAGGGAGCCGCCTTTGCGGAACCGGGAGCCACTGTTAAAAATACTATTTCGAGGGTTTTTCTTTTTATACTGTTATCGGGTGGCTTAGTTACGATATAGCTGATTTTGAATACAAGTTGTTTTTATAGTTTAAAATCATTTTGAAATCTTGCTATTTATATAATATTTGCATTAAGCTATGCTATTAGAAAAATATAAAAAATATGCCTTTTTTAGCCGAACTAATGTAATGTAATTCCGTTCATAACACTAAATAACAAAGAGTAGCCGTTTATCGGCGAAATGCCCGAATACCATGAAAAGAATTATACCCATACTGATTATACTAGGATTTACCTTTAACACTGCACACGCGCAGCGGTTAAAGGAAACGGACGACGATCTGGATAAAAAGGTATTGGCTATCAGCCTGACCGGTCCCCAGATGGCGATCCTGGAAATGAAGCGCGAACTGAATCTGAGCGAAGAGCAACTGATGCAGGTAGAACTGTTACATGAGGAGCGGTACCAGCGGATGGCTGAAGCTGAAATGAATCTGGAAGACCCACTGAAACTGCAACGTACCTACAGAGAGATACAGATCCAGCTGGATAAGGTGATGGCTGGCATCTTGACCGAAAAACAACTAAAACAGTTTCTGGAACTGGAAGGGCGTCAACACGTCAATTTACTGACTGGTAATGAGGAGGAAGAGTAATAGCCTATACTTCTGCAAAAACAAAGCCCACCATATGGTGGGCTTTGTCATTAGTTAGAAACGGGAAGCGGTCGCAGGTAGGTGATTTCACTCACCTTGCTCAACGCATTAAAACGAACCTCAGCCCGGTTTGCCTCGGACAGCTTATTTCGTTCATTGCAATGTGATCCTGGTTCAAAGTAGTATATGAATACACGCTGCCCCCGGCGCATCAACTGCTCCGCATCGGGTTTTCCAAGTATATCTTTGACTTCCTCTTCCGGACGTCCATATAGCTCGCGGCGTATTCCATCAAACTCTTTCACCATCGTACTGCGTTGCCCCTGGCAGCCTCTCTTGTCCTGTTGCCATTTATCACTGTCAAAGCCTTCAATACGGGCCGGGTCAGCGCAACCCAACAGCAGCATCAGTAATAGGGTATAGAAGTAGTACGTTTTCATCTGTGGTTCTCTTACCTCAAAATTGCAGCATCCGACTTTGGCATACAAGTAAAAGCAACAATTTATAAAACAGAAAACTGCATAAGCCGAAATAATACACTTGCCATACATACTAAGTTGCAGGTCCACAAGCGTTTAGCATATATGTGGGTGCGATGAGCTTGACGATAGACCGCATATGGGATATAAACAAGGCAAAAGGGAACAATTGTTGTGTTTTTCCCTGTTAGTACTGTAATTGCGTAAAACCCTATAAGTAGAATAACCCTATGATAAGAGCTATTGTCACCTCTTTTGCCCTTAGTTTCATGCTGGTTGCCACTCCTGGCGGGGCACGACACGATGAGTCGGAGCCGACGGGACGCACGGCTGAAACTGTTCTGACTTCCACTTCACTTGCCCGTTTGTCCTTAGCCGAGAAAAAACTTGCATTCGATGAACATGTGCAGGAGGTTTATAACAGATCGGGTTTGAAGATGGCCGGACTTTCTTTCAGTGTGTTTGAGCGGGCTTATACCGGTTACCATAACTTTAAGCAGGACGGTCTGACGGCAACTGACAAACAGATCCTCACGGTTGTTGATTTCACCAAGCCGAGCAACCTGAAGCGCATGTGGATCATTGATCTGGATGCGAATAAAGTGCTTTATAACAACCTGGTGGCCCATGGCCGCAATACAGGAAATGTAAGAGCAGAGAAGTTTTCGAACGAGCCTAACTCCAACATGAGCAGCATGGGCTTCTACCTCACCGACAAGACTTATTATGGCAAGCATGGGCTTTCCCTGCGCTTGTCAGGTATGGATGAGCAATTTAACTCCAAAGCCATGGAGCGTGCCATCGTACTGCATGGCGCTGACTACGTAAGCGATGATTTTGTGAAGCAGTATGGTCGGCTAGGCCGTAGCCTGGGATGCCCGGCTGTGCCAAGAGCTATTTCAGGTAACGTGATCGAGCTGATCAAGGACAATACTGTACTGTACATTCACAGTGCAGACAAAACCTATACCTCGGACTACCTGAACATTGAGCGAGCCGTTGAAGGCTTTGCAGCGCTGCAGGGTACAACGCCCGTTAGTGCATAGAAAGTTTGCCAACCGAATAAAACAGAAAATGCCACGCCGGATTACCGGCGTGGCATTTTCTGTTTTATAGCTTTATAGATTTAGGTCTGGTCTTTTGTCGTTTTTACCAGGTTGATACCAGCAAAGAAAAAGATCAGACCTACTACAAAGGGTACAGCGGCCGTGTACTGGCCAATAGCCGCGCCGTCGCCTCCCATTACAAAAGCATATGCCCCCCAGATGATGCCGATTATACCTAGTATGGTCAGAATGGCACCGAATGTTCGTTTCATATTCATGATAATTCGTTTTAGTTGAAGCTGCTTTTGCAGCGATTTTAATGTATTACGAATTTCATATAAAATAGGGTAGCTATTTATAACCCTTCTGCCTATACCTGTCCTCTTCTGCTCGTTTTTTTCCGCGCGCTTGCGTATACTTTTTAGTGCAATAAAAGTATATGATGAAGCAGCACACCCGACTGACTCAGATACTTTTGTGCGATAGCTGAATAAGGATTTGAATGGCAGTTAAAAATTTAAGGAGAAGCGTAAGATGAGAGCAGTCATGAAGTTGATCGTCGCCATTCTGATCGCGGCGGTATCACTGGTCACGTACTGGTGCAACAGACAGGAAAATGAGTTTACAGGCCAGGTGCAGCACGTAGACATGACCGTAGAGCAGGAGATCGCGCTGGGACTGCAGACCGCCCCCAAAATGGCATCTCAATATGGTGGGTTGCACCCTGACGAGCAGGCGAGGGCACAGGTAAACGAAATAGGGCAGCGCCTTGTTCAGAATACCCGTGTCAGAGAAACACCCTATAAGTTCGACTTTCACCTGCTGGCCGATGAAAATACAGTAAACGCATTCGCTTTGCCTGGCGGACAGATCTTTATAACAGCTGGCCTGCTGCGCCGCCTCAGTTCAGAGGCCCAACTGGCAGGAGTGCTGGGCCATGAGATAGGACATGTGGTTGGACGGCACTCTGCCCAGCAACTGGCCAAGGCAAAGCTCACCCAGGGCCTCACCGGCGCTGCTGCCATTGCCACTTATGATCCGAATAATCCTGCCTCGCAAACCGGTGCTGTGGCTGCCGCCATGATTGGGAAATTAATGAACATGCGCTATGGCCGGGAGGATGAGTTGGAGTCCGACAGACTGGCTGTGCGCCTGACAGGTGAGGCTGGTTATGACCCGCGGGCCATGATAGAGGTGATGCGCATTCTGGAGGAAGCCAGCGGTGGTGCCAGTGGTCCTGAGTTCACTCAAACGCACCCAAACCCAGGCAACCGTATAGCTGAAATTGAGCGTGCCATCCAACAGAAATATCCAAATGGCTTGCCCGCTGGTTTGATCGACTAAGCCATCAAACTTAAAATCAACCAAAGACACCACGACAGCAGCATGCAACAAGAGGATAAGATCAAAAACCTGCTATTTGTTATCAACCCCATCGCAGGCGACATAGACAAAAGTGAGCTGGAGGAAGAGATAAGGACTGTCTGTACCGAGCATCAGCTGAACTGCACCATTTACCGCACCACCGGTGAAAGAGACCACGAGCATGTAAAGAAAAAAATCGAGCAGCATCAGTATGATGCGGTGTTTGCAGTAGGGGGAGATGGTACGGTCAGTCTGGTGGGCGCCTTGCTGATAGGCAGTAAGACGCCCCTGGGCATCATCCCGCTCGGTTCAGGCAACGGGCTTTCCAAGGACTTAGGTATACCGCAGGACACAGAGGAGGCGCTGCAGCTGATCCACGAACACGTGATACGCAACATCGACACCATTGACCTGAACGGGCAGCCTTCTATTCACCTCAGCGATCTAGGTTTTAATGCGTTGGTCGTAAAGCGATTCTGCGAGGGTGACAAGCGAGGCCCGGGTGCCTATGCCTGGATAGCCTTGCAGGAATACATGAACTACGAACCAAAGTTCTACCGCATTGAAACCGATACGGAGAATTTTGAAGGAGAGGCTTTTATGGTCACGATTGCCAATGCCAATGCCTTTGGGAGCAATGCTGCCATCAACCCGAGCGGTATCCTGAACGATGGCCGTTTTGAAATCTGTCTAATTGAGCCCTTTCCGAAGGCTGCAGCTCCAGCACTGCTGTTCCGCATGTATACAGACAACATAGACGGGTCGGTTTATACCCGCCGCATCAGCTGCCGCAAAGCCACGGTTTACAACGTTGACCATGAAGTGGTGCACATCGATGGGGAGCCGGCCGAGTTGGGAGAGGAGATAAAAGTTACGATGCACCCCAAAAGCCTGAAAGTCATACTGCCTATACCTGAAGAGGAAGGTTGAGCCAAAACTATACCTCCTGCGTCTGCTCTTTTGGCTGCAGTACGGAACCGAGTTCTTTTCTGAACACTACAGCTCCGGGTTTTGAAACATTTTCCCCCTCAGTCACTGCGAGGGCTTCTATCCATACCTCTCCGGTATCATAATAGTTAAGCACAAAAAAGCCCCGCTGCTCCAGCGTAAAAGTGGCTTTGCCGCCCTTCTTCACGAATGATGTTTTACTCCCGGACCCGCTGACAATGTAATGGTTGTCCCGCACTTCAAAGTGCTGCAGGTTGTGGTCGTGCCCTGCCACATATACGATGTTGCTGTACTGATGGAAGATACGAAGCAGGCGTTTGCGCATTTTGCGGTATTTACGGTGCGACATGTCCTCGTAGGCACCGAACATTTTGCGGTAGAAGGGATACAGCGAGCCAAAAATGGGCAGCGGAATATAAAAGCGCTTGTGGGCGGCCGTCAGCGGAAATATGTGTTGCTTGATCGTGAACTTGCCACCATGCAGGGCATTGCTGTAAAGTGGGTGGTGCGCGGCCACCACGATGCGCTGGTGCCGGTTTCGTCTTAAGATCTTGTTCAGGCGCAGGAAGAAGTCTTCGATGTCATCATAGGGGCAGCCCTGTTTGCGGCCCATCGGCTTTTCGCCGCGCTGCACCCACCACTGTGTGTTGATGATCACCAGCAGCAGTCCATCGGCTAGCTGTATAGCCTCCGGGCCTGGACAACCATGTCGTGGCAGGTAGCTGCATTCGTCCTGCAGTGTATCCACCACATACTTTTCTTGTCGCAGCACATATTCCAGTCCTTTTTTGCGTCCTTTGTTCCAGTCATGGTTACCGCTCAGAAAGATCTTGCGTCCTGCATACGCTCTCATTTGATGCAACAGAAAGTCCAAGCGCTCTTTGGCGGCAGGGTAGTGGCGGTGGGTTTCAGCAGGGAGTCCAACAGGATACAGGTTATCGCCCAGAAACAGGACGCTACCGTCTGGTCCTGTATTATGCTGCCATTCATCTAACAGCTTCATCACAGGGTCGGTGCCATCGGTCGCCACATAGCCAACGTCCCCCATAAAAGCGATGCTGTGCACCAAACGGGCCTCTGGTTTGGGCAGGCACTTGCGCCAGCCAACATCCGATAGTTTGTAGAAGGGTTTGTTCCGGTACTTGAGCTCTTGCCAGTAGCTGAACAGCCCAAATACCAAAAATAGCACAGTAGGTATGAGAATAAAGTATAGCAGCATCAGAAGTTGGGTGGTGTAAGGTTTTTGAAATGCCCATTGAGCTTGACACGTTCCTTCAGCTTTTCAGTTTCGGCTACGATGGGCAATACCTGTTCAAGGTGCTGAAGGATCATCTCTTGCCGCAGTGCCTCACTGTTACACTGCAATAAGGTATATTCCTGTTCTGTATTGAGGCCTAAATTGTGGGCTACGTCAAAAGAACTAAAGTTTTCGGGTAGCTCCATCAGGATACTGCTTATACCTAGAGCGGTATACAGTTCCTGCAGTTTCTCACGTATTTTCATCTTTGTCACGATGTCCTCGTCCTCCACGTTCTCTACTTCCTCTACTTTGCCGCCTGCATACAGTCTGCCCGGTGCCTGCCTGTCAAACTCCAGTATCTTGAATATGCCCAGTCCCTGGGTGCGAATATCCATCTCACCGGTGTCGTATTTTTTCTCGACGTGCAGCAGTTTGATCTCCGTGCCATACAGGCCCACGCCATTGTTAATGAAGGCAGGTATCCCAAAAGTGCCCTCGTTTTCGATGCAGTCGTGGACCAACTGCTTGTAGCGTGGCTCGAAGATGTGCAGGTTCAGCTTCTCGCCCGGAAACACCACGATATTCAACGGAAACAAGGGCAGATATTTTTGCATGATCTATTCTTTAGCTTAATAACAGGCAAGTACTGGTTTTGTATATGGAATACGGGTATGATCAGAGCCGTGTTAAGTATCGTAATTCAGTCAGGTTGCTTTTGTTGCATTATAAGCCAAAACACTTAGCTTTGCGCACTTATTTTCAACCTCTTAAAATGAAGAAGAAACGGCTGGGCTTTCGCGAGATCAGGCTCGTCATGACAAAGCTTTTGCTGAGCCTCGTGCTCCTGAGTGTGCTATGGGTATTGGTATACCGTTGGGTGGCTCCACCTGTAACGCTGCACATGGTCAAGCGCCGTGCTGAAGCCGGTGTGGCAGGCAAGGAGGATCCTGCGATCAGGTATAAATTCGTGTCGTTGGAGGAAATGTCGGACCAGTTGCCGTTGGCTGTGGTGGCGTCGGAAGACCAGCTTTTCCTAGAGCATCATGGCTTCGATTTCAATGCCATTGCCGATGCGTTTAAACGTAATCAGAAGGGGACCAACATCAGAGGGGGGAGCACCATCAGTCAGCAGGTGGCCAAGAACGTGTTTCTGTGGCATGGCCGGAGTTACCTGCGCAAGGCTGTGGAGGCTTATTTTACTTTTCTGATCGAAGTGCTCTGGGGCAAACAGCGTATTATAGAGGTATACCTGAACATTGCGGAGATGGGGGATGGGGTGTTTGGTGTGGAAGCGGCCTCTCAAAAGTACTTCAACAAACCGGCATCGCAGGTTGGTCGTCAGCAGGCGGCACGTCTGGCGGCGGTCCTTCCCAACCCGATCCGGTATTCCGCCGGTCGACCTTCGGCTTATGTGCTGGGCCGACAGTACCGCATAGCCCGCGCCATGGGCCGACTGGGCGGAACTACTTACATCAAAACCATACTTCCTGAGAAAGATGAGAAGAAATAAGTTAATCTATGCGCTGGTCCTGGGTATAGGCCTGTCGACCGCAGCCTGTCAGCAGCAGGAGGAAAAGCAGGTGGAGCTTGACGCCAATGCTCCTGTTACACAGAACACGGCGGTGGCAGAAGCCCAGGTGCGCAACATGCTGGCCTCACAATCAGCTTGCTGGAGCCAGGGCGACCTCGACTGCTTTATGCAGGACTACTGGAAGTCGGACTCCCTGCTGTTTGTGGGCAAGAGCGGCCTGACCTACGGCTGGCAAAAGACCCTCGACAACTACCGCAAGAGCTACCCTGATCCGGCCGCCATGGGCAAGCTGACCTTCAACCTGAAGGAAATGCGCCACTTGTCTGCTGACCACATGCTGGTAGTAGGCCAATGGCACCTGCAACGCGAAGCCGAACTGGGCGACCTGCAAGGACACTTCTCCATTATCCTGAAACGCTTTCCCGACGGTTGGAAGATCATAGCAGACCATTCGAGCTAGTCAAGTTTGAGAGTTTAGGAGTTAATAAGAGGGATGGAATGAAGGGTTTAATGATTTCAGGTATACCCTTCAACTATAATATTTTAAAAGCGGAAGGCCTGCTCCATAGCAGGCCTTCCGCTTTTAAGCTGTAAATTAACTCTCAAACTCTTCAACTCTCAAACTCTCAAACTCCTAAACTTATTCATCTCCCGCGGCATCCACTTCTGTTTCTCTGGCGATCTCTGGGAGTTCTTCTGTGAAAATGTAGCCGCATTGGGCGGCGTGTTCGGCGGCTTCGAGTGTTTCTTTCACAAGCACCATCTCCACTTCTTTGTTGTCTTTGAATTCGTCGAAAATGGTGACTACTTTTTTGGTGTGCTTCTCGATGTTGACGTCCCGTATGTAAATGGCCAGTACACGGCCGGGATGCTTTTTGACCACTTCTGCATAGATCTCGGCATCCTGCTGCCCACTGTCACCGATCAGGATGAATTTGAGCTCCGGGTAAGTGATCAGAATATTTTCGATCTCCTTATACTTATGGCTCATGTGATCGGAGGCGCCAAGCTTGCTTTCATCCATTCCAAAGTCACGCAGCAGGAGGGGACCTTGTGGGATCTCGTTCAACTCCAGGAAGTGGTAGAGCAGGTCATAGGTGTTCCAGGGACTGCTCGATACGTAGAAAAAAGGATTATTGCGTTTTCCGTTTCGCCCTAGCTGCAGTGATTTGTAAAAGGATGAAACACCATGGAAAGGTATACGGGAGTGGGCATTATTAAGCAGTACGTTCCGGCCTGTCTGCAGCATACTGGTGGCACCGGTTCGCACAATGGTGTCGTCGATGTCGCTGATAATGCCATACTCTGCATCAGGTGGTGGTACCAGTACATGCGCCTGGGCCTTTACCGGCCCCTCAAAGGCTACAGGGGAGTCTGTTAGCGTTATGTTGATCGTATGCCAGATATCATCGAGTACCAGTGGCTTTTCGGGAGCCAGGTTCATGACGAAATAACCTTCTACATCGGTGGTAATCTCGTGCTTCTGATCACCCAGGCACAACTCTACCCGTGCCCCCGGTATTTCGCGACTGTTAAAGCGCTTGTACATGTTTAGAATGTTCTCCCACAGGGTATCGTTCTCTTCTGACACGGTTATGCCTTTATCAACCAGCACACGGCCTTTTACATACAGTCGGTTGGGGGTTCCGTAGCTTCGGTAGGTCATAATGTGCAGCGGGCCGAACATATTGAGTTTGCGGCGCAGATTGAAAGTTAGGGTATCAAACTTTTCCTCAACTTTTAAGACAGCTTTCGCAGCAGTGTTTTTTATTTTTTTCATAGTCTGCAGGTATAGGTTGTGAACAGAAAGGCCTGCCCTGCGGCAGACCTTTGCTGGTTATAAGTTCAGGCTTCTTTTCAGTTCATTGAAGTCCGTGTTAGCGGCCCCGTCAGTGGAGCAGTTGCGCTGCCGCGCCTGCTGCTGTATGTTCTCAATGCGGTTGTCCGGGTTGGGGTGCGTGCTCAGGAACTCAGGCGGATTGCTGCCCTGCGCCTGGTCGTTCAGCTTCACAAAAAAGCCCGCTGCTCCATCGCAGGCGTAATAATCGGTGCCGTCCAGGTAAACCACAGAGGCGTTGTCGGCTTCGGTTTCCGCACCACGGCTAAAGCGCAAACCAGCCAGTGTGCCTGCCAGCTGACCTGCTATCTGCTGAAGGGTGCCGGCATTGTTGCCTAGCGCTACCGAAAGCAGAATGGCGATGCCATACTCACGCTGTAGCTGTTGTACGCTGTGGCGCTTGTCGGCGTGGGCTATCTCATGGGCCAGTACACCGGCAAAGTGGTCCTCGTCGTCCAGAAACTTCATCAGGCCGGTATACACGTAAATGTGCCCTCCGGGTGCTGCAAAGGCATTCAGGGTCTCACGGTCGTCGATGATCTTCACGGACCAGACAAACTCGTTTCTGTATTTGATCTCCCCGGAGTTGAGGACCCGGTTCACGATGCGGTCGAGGTGGGTATAGGCTTTCTGTACATTGGCGTTGTTAGAGTTGCGCTCCAGCAGTTTGCCCTGGGCGCGGAAGGTGGAGTCCACTTGCTGCGATACCTGCTCACCTAGTCGGATGTCGTCCTGGGTGGAGAAGATCACCCCTTCATTGTCTTTGCAGCTACTCATGAAAAACACACTGACAAAGACAAGCAGCCAGGGTGCCGTACGATTGATATACTTCATCATAAAATTTAGAGTGATAAAATGTATTTAAGCTATGCGAAGGTGTAGCCGTTATCAGCCTCCTTCGGTTTGCTTAAAACTAACGCATATAGATTTTAGTATGCGCTTACGGATTAAAAATAGCCTTGGTTGGAAGGAGAGGGTTGGGGGATGTTCTGAGAAAATAGTGCAAATAAAAAAGCCCCTGAATTTCAGAGGCTTTTTCCAAGTGTAGTATGGTCTATTTTACGGATGAGGTACCTACGGGGTTGCCGTTGGTATCCAGCTCCACTACGTCGTAGCTCAGCTTCTGCAGCTCAGGCAACACTGTTTTCTTGTCACCCACCACCACGATGTGCATTTTGTCGGCTGGCAGGTGCTTAGCTGCCAGGGCGTCGATCTCCTGCTTCGTGATGTTGTTCAGTATCTGCGTCTGCTTGCTTACGTAGTCCTTCTTCAGGTCGTAGCGCAGGATGCGGCCCAGGAAATTCGCCTTTTGTGCAGGCGTCTCGTACTGGCGGGCATCTGACTGACCGATGGAGTTCTTCATGAACTGAAGCTCTTCTTCAGTAATGCCTTTGGTTCTGTAATCGTTGATCTCTTTCATGAATTCAACTACAGAAGCGGCAGTGGCATCGGCACGTACGCCAGCAGAGGCTGTGTAAGGACCAGCGAAGCGGCTACCACCGAAGCCTGAACGGGCACCGTAGGTATAGCCTTTATCTTCACGCAGGTTCAGGTTGATGCGGCTGTTGAAAGCACCACCCAATACAAAGTTCATCAATGATGTTCTGTAGTACTCACCGGTCGCGTCATAAGGCTGGGCCACGTAACCAATTCTGATCTCTGACTGTGCTGCGTCTGGCTTATCTACGAAGTAAATTTTAGTACCCGCAATTGCTGGAGCTTTCACATCAGCAGGAATGCTTACGTTTTTCTTCTTCCAGTTTTTAAGGAATCCCAGTTTGCTAACTATTTCCTTTTCGTTGATGTCGCCCACGATCACCAGCTCAGCTCCTGTAGGCGTGAAGTTGGCAGCGTAGAACTGCTTCACGTCGTCCAGCGTGATGCTGCTCACCGACTCCGTAGTTCCTGAAGTCGGGATAGCCATAATGTGGTTTTCGCCATAAAGCAGTTTGTTGTACACGCTGCTGGCGATGGCCGTCGGCTGCGTCGACTGGTTGGCTATACCTTCCAGCTGTTGCTTTTTCAGTCGCTCAAAGTCATCGGCTGCGAACTTAGGACGGAACAGGCGCTCTTCGAGCAGAACGAGTGTCTTGTCCAGGTTCTTCTTCAGCGACTGCACCGTTACATAGGTATCTTCTGTACCGGAGCCGATGCGGATAGAGCTACCCAGTTTATCGAGCTCGTTGGTGAATGCTTCTGACGTGTAGTTCTCAGTGTCCTCGTTCAACAGGGATGCCGTAAGTGAAGCTATACCTGCTTTTCCAGGATTGTTAGCTAACAAACGGTGTCCGCCAGGAATAGTCAGCTGCAACGTAACAGTTGGAATCTCATCAGACTTGGTGCCGATCACTTTCATACCGTTCTTAAACTTCGAAGTATAGAAGTTCGGTACGCTCACAGCTTTTGCCTGACCCGCTAACGGGCGCTTGCTGCGGTCAAACGAGTCAACTGCCTTGGTATAGCTCAGGCCGCTGTAATCCTGTGGCTGCGCTACCGACACATTGGTATCAACAGTATAGTTGTCAGCCTTAGCCACCATCTCCGGCTTGCCTTTTGGCACTACGCTCAGGATAACGGCGTGTTTGCCCTTGATGTACTGGTTGTACACACGCTTCACGTCGTCTTTGGTCAGCGCGTTGATGCGGCGGATTTCTTCCTGCAGGTAGTTCGGGTTGTTGCGGAAGGTTTCGTAGGCTGCCAGCTGCGATACTTTGCCGCTCACACTTGCCATACGATTGATCAAGCTCGACTCGGCAGAAGCCTTGTAGCGCTGAAGGTCTTCGTCGGTAACACCACGGGTTTCAAACTCAGCGATCGACTTGCGCAGGAGCTCCTCCATTTGTGCCAGTGTGCTGTTTGGATATGCCATGATGGTGATGCCAAATTCGCCAGCCAGCTCAGAAGTAGAGTTGAAGGCAGATGCCTGCATAGCTTTCTGCTCTTTTACAAAGTTTTTGTAGAAGATAGAGTTACGGCCCTGTCCCAGGATCTCAGCCAGTACGTCCAGTGCATGCTCGTCTTTGTGACCAGCCTCCGGCACCGGGTAGGTCATGCGCAGCATCGGGAAGCGGATGTTGTCTTCGTAAGAGATGTAGCGGTCAGCAGTAAGAGAGGCCAGCATTGGCTGCATGTCCTGTACGGCAGGGCCGGCAGGTATAGAGCCGAAGTATTTCTCCACCAGTTTTACCACATCAGCCGGGTTCACGTCGCCGCCCACTGTTACAGTGGCGTTGTTAGGTCCGTACCAGCGCAGGAAGAAGTTTTTCAGGTCGTCAACGTTCACACGGTTCAGGTCCTCGATGTAACCAATCGTAGTCCAGGAGTAAGGGTGACCATGCGGGTACAGGTGCTGCGATGTTTTCTCGTACACCAGGCCGTAAGGACGGTTATCGTAGTTCTGACCGCGCTCGTTCTTCACGGTTTCGCGCTGCACCTCAAACTTCTTCTGGGTTACAGCGTCGAGCAGGAAGCCCATGCGGTCAGCCTCCAGCCACAGAGCAGTCTCCAGCTGGTTGCTAGGCACAGTCTCAAAATAGTTGGTGCGGTCGCGGTTGGTAGTACCGTTCAGGGTACCGCCAGCATCTGACACGATTTTGAAGTGTTCTTCGTCGGCCACGTTGTCGGAGCCCTGGAACATCATGTGCTCAAAGAAGTGCGCGAAGCCTGATTTGCCTACCTCTTCGCGGGCAGAACCCACGTGATAGGTTACGTCCACATGCACCACCGGATCGGAATGATCTTCGTGTACGATCAGGGTGAGGCCATTGGCCAGTTTGTACTTTTCGTAAGGTATAACCAGTTCATCGCTTTTCTTGGTTACCTTTTCCACGAGTTTTGTCTGCGCCTCGGCTGCACTGACCACACTGGCTGTGAGCACGATACTCAAACCGATTTTCTGAAGCATATTAGTCTTTTTAGGTGAACGATTGGTCTTGTGTTAGGACCAATATAACACATAAAGGTTTAATGCTATAGAAAAATATAGACGAACGCCTATTTTGTCTCGGCAAACACTTGTTTAGCGAACATAACAGACACGGCCAGCGTCAAAAGCGCGACTACCAGCATGGCCGTAGTGAGCAGGAAAGCCATACCTGCCGTTTGGGTAGAATTAGGCTCAGGGGCTTCCTGCACCATCTCGAGCAGACGGATAAAATAGGTTCCGGATCGCCAGCCAAGCAGCAGCGTTAGCAGACCGGCCTCGGCTGTGCCCAGCAAAAAGCCCCAGCGCTGACGGCGGTTCAGAAAGTGCCCGGCAACCAGGGCCAGCAAACCACCGGCTATACCTGTGATAAGCGCAGTGCGGGCCTGCTCACCCGCCACATCAACGGCTACGGCGCCACAGCCCAGCATGAACACGCCAAAGAAGGCGTAGAGGTAGGAGATCTGTTTATGTATGGTCATGGGTATATCTTTATCGTGGGGCAAATATAAGGGTAAATGTTGAGGAGGTATAAGCAAAAGCGGGTGCACGATCTTTGGGGCGAATAACTTTTGCACAAGATTGAAGTATTATGGGCAGGAGGCGCCTAATGCCTCAGCAGATGACGAAGAAAGAACTACATAATTTATATAAAGATCCTGCCCTCTCGGCCGAGTGGGCGGGGTTAATCTATACCTCTGACGAAAAGCCGGGCATCACCCGCAAAAAAGCCGGTACCGGTTTCTATTACCTCAACAACAAGGGAGATAAAGTAACAGATGAAAAGGCGCTCGAACGAATCAAAAAACTGGTGATACCGCCCGCCTGGACCGAAGTATGGATTGCTAAATCAGCCCGTGGTCATTTGCAGGCTACGGGTAGGGACGACAAAGGGCGCAAGCAGTATATTTATCACCCTGAGTGGCAAAAAGCCCGCAACCTGACCAAGTTCGGCCGCATGATCACATTCGGAAAGTCGCTGCCCGCCCTGCGCGAACAGGTACAGCAGGACATCCAGTCCCGCAAGCTGGACAAGCGCAAGGTGACGGCCCTGGTGGTGTCGATCATGGATAATGCGCTGATTCGGATCGGGAACCGGGCCTACGCTAAGTCAAATAAGTCCTATGGCCTTACCACACTGCGCGACCGTCACGTGACCTTTAATGGCAGCACCGTCACCTTTTCGTTTGTAGGCAAGAAGGGGGTGGAGCAGAAGATCGACCTTAAGGATCGCCGACTGGCGCAATTAGTCAAAAAGTGTAAGGACATTCCGGGCTACGACCTGTTTCAGTATTACGACGAAGACGGG
This sequence comes from Pontibacter lucknowensis, assembly GCF_900156415.1. Lineage (GTDB taxonomy): Bacteria > Bacteroidota > Bacteroidia > Cytophagales > Hymenobacteraceae > Pontibacter > Pontibacter lucknowensis. The sequence goes on from NZ_FTNM01000002.1 coordinate 411,784, forward strand.
GAGCGGCAGACACTTGAGTCCGGCGACGTGAACGAATACCTGCGGGATGTGACCGCTCATGATTTTACGGCAAAGGATTTCAGGACCTGGGGCGGCACTGTGCGCATGGTGGAGTGCCTGGAGCGGGTAATCGACGATAACCCGGAGATCGATAAGGAGAAAGGTATAAAAGAGGCAGTGAAAGAAGTGGCGAAGGGCTTGGGAAATACACCAACTGTTTGCAGCAAATACTATATCCACCCGGAGGTAGTAAATCTATTCCGGGAGGACAAACTGCTGGGCTTCCTCAAAAAGCACGACCCCACCAAGTCAAAAAACAAACACCTCAGCAGCATGGAAACATTCGTGCTGAAGATGCTGGAGAAAAGTTTGAAAGTTTAGAAGTTTGAGAGTTTAAGAGTTGGGGAATTTAGTTTGAGGAGACATCTTTTAGCCCAGTTCTGCTGATTTTATTGGTAATAGACCTTAAAGGAGAAATCTGAATTTTTAACACAAAGGTAAAGCTTCAGATTTCTCCCTTTGGTCGAAATGACACGGAAATGCTTTAGTTTATACCATTGGATGATTGTATGTTATAATAGGTCTATACCTCTAAACTCTCAAACTCCTCAACTCCTAAACTTCAGTTGCCTTCCCGGTCGTATGCGTGCACTCTCACATCGCGGGTGGTGCGGTCTTTAGCCTCAGTGCCGAATTCGATTTCGTTGCCGCGTTCGGTGTCGTAGATGTGGGTCATTTTACGCCAACCTTTTACAGACGATCTGTCCGTGATTTCATCTTCTCCTAGTCCCCCATATACATCTACCAGTATACCTTCTGCTACGTCGCCTTCCAACAGGAATTCATCATCTCCGCTAAGACCGTGCAGCGTGATCTTTTCAGTCTCTTTTCTGAAGAAAATGCGTTGGTACAGCACCTTCTCAGGTATACCGTTTTGGGTAGGACGAATTAAGATGACTTCAGTGCGATCATCGTCCAGTCGTTTAACTATAAATTTATCGCGCTGGTCGGTACCGGCGATGGTCACATGCCTGGCCAGGATTCCGTACATTTCTTCGGCTACCTCCAGTAATTGGTTGCGCCGGTTTTTCAGGCTCTGGATAGAGCTTTCTCCCCTGAGGGCGAAAATGGGGGGAGGCAGGTTTCTGACTGCTTTTTCGATGGTTTGATCTGTGAGCCTGCGCTTTAAATCCTCTGCTATTGCCACCCAATCCGTGCGGGTAAGTTCATGCAGCAGGCGCTCGTCTATAAACTGAGCATTGATCATCAGGGCTTTCACATCTTTGATTTTGGGTCCGAAGGAGTTGAACTTGCGGGCCATCAGTTTGCTGGTGGCGATGAAAGGTATAATCCCGTCGTTCATTTTCAGGAATACCTGATCCCGGTCTTTGGGAATGGGTTTATACCTGATATCCTTTGGTCCTTCCTGATAAGCCGCCCAATCCCATTGTCCCTTGTGGCGGTCCCAGTCACCGACCAGCACATCCAGCAGTCGGGCGCGGGCAAAGGCCTTCTGGTCGAAGTGGTGTGTGTTGGTTTCATAGCGGTTGCGCAGGGCATCATCTGAGCCTTCAAAACCTGCTACGTCTCCGAACATACCCAGCGTGTCGGCTATACCCTCAAACTTCTCTTCGAGCATGAATACCTTACCCTGCACCGCCCCGGCATGTTCTCCAAACAAAGTATCGTTGGTAGGTACATAGTAGAGGGTTGGAGAGGTATGGTAGATCCCGGCGGCTTTGGCTAAGTCAGGTATGATCAGGGCACCATAGGGAGTGGCAGAGGAGGTTTGATCGCGCAGTATATTGGTGACAAAGGTGGGACGCCAGAATTTGGCCAGCACCAGCACCGGGTCTTTGTCGATGGAGCGGAAAGCGTAGATGCGACCGAGGCTGTCCTGAAGGTGAAAGCTGCTGGTCTGGTAGCCGCCCCCTTTTTTAATGACCTCCATCCCGCCGTTAACGCGTGACAGATCGAACACGGGAAGTTTTACAGGAGTAGTCCAGCTGTCGCGATGGTGACGGCCCCAGAAGAGGCGATGCAGCCAGCCGCGTTCGTAATGGCGACCAGCCACGACCCATACGCTGTCAGTGCCAGCCGGGGGCAGATCATGCTCTCCCGGCTGCACCAAAGCGTCTTGCTGGTAAAAATCATTGTCGGCGCAACTGCTCAATAATAGAGTGAGAAGCAGCAGAAGCGCCGTTTTAAGGTATAGGTGCTGCATAAAGTATAGATACCATACTTAAACGCAGCACCGTTACAAGGTTTTCGCTATTTTCGTTTTTGTATGTAGTAGCCGATCAGACCGGCGGTGGAGCTGTCGTGCTCAGCCTCCTTGTTGCCCAGTATTTCCTCTTCAATCGTACCAGCCAGTTGCTTGCCCAGTTCCACACCCCACTGATCGAAGCTGTACAAGTTCCAGATCACCCCCTGCACAAAGGTCTTGTGCTCGTACATGGCAATCAGGCTGCCTAGGGCATGTGGCGTGAGCAGGTCGAACATAATGGAAGTAGAAGGTTTGTTACCTTCGAATACCTTATGCGATACCAGCTGCTCCAGCTCTTCACCGGCCATCCCTTTCTTTTCCAGCTCAGCCCGCACCTCTTCTTCGGTTTTACCTTTCATGAGGGCCTCCGTCTGGGCGAAGAAGTTAGAAAGCAGCATGGGGTGGTGCTCACCGATCGGGTTGTGGCTGTTCACCGGAGCCAGGAAATCAGAAGGTATAAGCACTGTGCCCTGGTGGATAAGCTGGAAGAAAGAGTGCTGCCCGTTGGTACCGGCCGCTCCCCAGATCACCGGCTGCGTCTGGAAGTTCACAAACTCGCCGTTGCGCATAGCCGTCTTGCCGTTGCTTTCCATCTGCAGTTGCTGCAGGTACTCCGGCAACAGGCGCAGGTACTGGTCGTAAGGCAGCACGGCATGCGACTGCGCCTCAAAGAAGTTGGTGTACCAGATGCTCAACAGGGCCATCAGCACCGGTATGTTCTGGCGCATCAGCGTATTTTTCAGGTGCTTGTCCATGGCCTCGGCGCCACGGAGCAGTTCCTCAAACCGGTCATATCCCAGGGCGCAGGCTACTGACAAACCAATGGCTGACCAAAGCGAGAAACGGCCGCCCACCCAATCCCAGAAGCGGAAGGTATTTTCAGGTGCAATTCCGAACTTAGAAACCGCCTCCGTGTTGGTAGAAAGGGCCACAAAGTGCTTACTCACATGCGCCTCGTCCTTGGCAGTTTCCAAAAACCAACTGCGGGCCGTGTGGGCATTGGCAATGGTTTCTTTTGTCGTAAACGTTTTGGAAGCGATGATAAAAAGCGTCGTCTCCGGATCAACTTTGCGCAGCACTTCTGCGGCGTCGGTGCCGTCCACATTGGAGATAAAGTGCACCTCGATATCAGGCTTCTGGTACTTCTTCAGCGCCTCTGTCACCATCTGCGGACCCAAGTGAGAACCGCCTATACCTATGTTCACTACATGCCTCACTTTTTTGCCCGTAAAGCCCGTCCACTCGCCGCTATGCAGGCGGTCGCAGAAGTCCTTCATCTGGCGCTGCACATCCCGCACTTCCTCCAGCACATTTTCACCTTCTACCAGCAGCTCCTGATCCGTGAAATTGCGCAGGGCGGTATGCAGCACAGCGCGTCCTTCTGTGGCGTTGATCCTCTCGCCGCGCAGCATGCTCTCGATGGCGGCAGGAACCTTCGTTTCCTCGGCCAGTTGGATCAGCAGATCCAATGTCTCTTCGGTGATGCGGTTTTTGGAGAAGTCGTACAGTGTGCCGTCCACTTCAAAGGAAAACTTTTCGAAGCGCTGCGGATCAGCTTTAAACAGATCGCGCAGGTGCTGATCTTTTAGCTGGGCGAAGTGATCTTCCAGTTTTTTCCAGGCATCGGTCGTGGTCGGGTTGTCGGTGTGTAGCATGTTTTATTTTGTATGATGGTTACGGCTGAAACTACTCTGAAAGCTCCTGCAAGGTTGTTTGAATGAGCAGGATTTAAGGCTTAAAGATACAGTATTTTGGAAGCCGGGCTCGCAATCGGCATCATTTAACTTGTAGCTGCGTAGGTTTAAGATTGAAAAGTCTGATGCGAGGCTTTACAGTTTACGCACCAGGTTTATCTGAATTACACATTTTAACTTACAGATTATGAAAGAGGAAAAGGATCAACCCACTGATAAAAATTCTCCTAAAGCAAAGATACTGCGCGAGGATGACGGGAAAAGGACACCGCCTACCCATGCGAAATATGTAACCGGCGGACAGCATCTCTCAACCCGGCCGGAGCAGGGCCCTGACGTACCACCACATGAGCGCACAGAAGGTATTCCGTAGGGATAAATAATCCGCTTGAACTGAATGACTTCAGCTTGCAGTTGAGCCATTCAGTTCGGGCAGCTTATCACTTCCCTGGTATTCTTTCTTTTAAACTAACCAACGAACTATGAGTACCCTCCAGCAATTACTTCAGGACAAAAATATAAAAGCGCTGATTTTGGATCTCGATGGTGTCATTACACAAACAGCCCGGGTACATGCCCAGGCCTGGAAACGGATGTTTGATTCGTACCTGAAACAAAGAGGCGAGAAAGAAGGAAAGCGCTACGAACCACTCGATATTGAAACCGACTACAGGGAACACATTGATGGCATCCCGCGCTACGATGGGGTGCGCAATTTTCTGACCTCCCGCGGTATTACTTTGCCGGAGGGCACACCAGAAGACGAAGAAGGCGATGAGACGATTGGAGGACTCGGGAATCTGAAAAACATGTACTTTCAGGAATTGCTGAAGCAGGAAGGCGTGGATGTATACGAAGACACCATTGCCTGGCTGAAGCGACAGAAGCAACACGGCATGCGGACGGCTGTGATATCGGCGAGTAAAAACTGTGTGGATGTGCTGCATGCCGCAGGTATAGAGCGGCTTTTTGAAGAGCATGTGGATGGACTGCAGTCTGCTGAACTGGGACTGAAAGGCAAACCGGCGCCCGACATCTTTTTAGAGGCAGCCCGCCGGCTAGGTATAGCGCCCGGGGAGGCGGCTGTGTTTGAAGACGCACGCAAAGGCGTAAAGGCTGGCAAAGCCGGTGGTTTTGCGCTGGTGGTAGGGATAGACCGTCACCACGATGCTGAAGGCCTGCAGGCAAATGGCGCTGATATTGTCATCAAAGAATTTCCCAAGGTATAAACCGCTTTTTCGATATCCCTAATCCAACACTATGATACAGAAACGTGAGGCCCTCGAAATTCCTTCGGCCCTCAACCAACTGAATGAACTCAAAGCACAGTTTCAGGGCAAAACGCCCGCTATCTTCCTTGACTACGACGGCTGTCTGACACCCATTGTGCAGCGCCCTGAAATGGCTGTGTTGACCGACGACATGCGGCTGGCCCTGCAGGAGTTGGCTACTGTCACGAAGGTGGCCGTGGTGAGCGGCCGCGACCGGCAGAATGTGGCCGAACTCGTGCAGCTTGACAACTTGTACTATGCCGGCTCGCACGGTTTTGATATAACTGGTCCGGGAGGTATGGCCTCGGAGCCGGGAGGTGCCAAAGCCGCCCTGTCCGCTCTTGACAAAGCAGACACCATGCTTCAGGAAAAGCTCAGACAAGTGGAAGGAAGCCAGGTCGAACGCAAGCGCTACGCCATTGCGGTGCACTACCGAAACGTGGCCGACGATCAGGTAGAGACGGTGCGAAAAGCTGTGGATGAGGTGCTCGACTCCATGCCGGAGCTGAAGATTGGCTTAGGGAAAAAGATTTATGAGCTCAAACCAAATATTGACTGGCATAAAGGTAAGGCGGTAATGTGGCTGATGGAAGAACTGGGCCTGAGCAAGGGCAACTATATCCCGCTCTACATTGGCGACGATATAACCGACGAGGATGCTTTCGTTGAGCTGCAGGGACAAGGTATAGGGATACTGGTAGGTGAGCATGATGACAAGACGGCTGCTACCTACCGCCTGGAAAGTGTGGACGAAGTGCGTGTTTTTCTGGAAGACCTGACAGACACCATCAAAAAGATAAACCATGGCTGACTGGAGCATCATTTATGATAAGTGGGTTCCCAAAGAGCAAACCCTGCGCGAAGCACTCTGCACCTTAGGCAATGGCTACATTGCTACCCGTGGCGCATTCGAAGAAGCCCGTGCCGAAACAGACATTTATTATCCCGGTACCTACCTGGCCGGTGGCTATAACAGACTTACCTCCGAAGTGGCCGGCAAGGAGATCGAAAACGAAGATCTCGTGAACTGGCCTAACTGGCTTCCGGTTTCCTTCCGGCAGTCCGGTGAAGAGTGGTTTCATATGAGTAATGTGGAGGTGCTGGATTTCAAACAGGAGCTGGACATGAAACACGGCACACTTTGTCGCACAGTGTATTTCCGCGATAGCAAAGGCCGTGAGTCCAAACTGAATACCCGCCGCATCGTCAGCATGGCCAACCCACACCTAGCGGCGCTGGAGTGGCAAATGACACCCATTAACTGGTCGGGAGAAGTGGAGTTGCGTGCCGCCCTGGACGGACGGGTGATCAACAGCGGCGTAGCCCGCTATCGCGCACTCGCTAGTCAGCACCTGGAAACCTTGGATCAGGGGCAGTATGATGAAGAATGTATGTACCTGGTGGTGCAGACAGTGCAGTCTAAAACGCGTATGGCGCAGGTAGCCCGCACGCGGGTATACCTGAACGGCGACGCCAGCGGAATTATGCCTCAGACCAGAATCGAGCAGGGTTATGTGGAGCATCAGTTTAAGCTGCAGGCTACCGAAGGCCAGCCGCTTCGCCTCGAAAAGAGCGTGCTTCTCTATACCTCACGCGACTGGGCCACCTCCGAACCTTTGCTGGATGCCTGTGTCAACATCACAAGGCAAGGGAACTTCGAGAAAGCACTGGAAGTACACAAGCGGGCATGGCAGCGGCTCTGGAACCGCTGCGACCTCGACACGGCCTGCAACAAGAAGGTGCAATCAGTTTTGCGGCTGCACGTGTTTCATCTGCTGCAAACTGTTTCCGGCCATACCGTTGACCTCGACGTAGGCGTGCCTGCCCGTGGCTGGCACGGGGAAGCCTACAGAGGACACATTTTCTGGGACGAACTGTTTATTTTTCCTTTCCTCAACCTGCACCTGCCCGCCATTACGAGGGAGCTGCTCATGTACCGCTACCGCCGCCTGAACGAAGCCCGAAGCGCTGCGAAAGAATCAGGTTACAAAGGGGCGATGTTTCCGTGGCAAAGCGGCAGTAATGGCCGTGAGGAAAGCCAGGTCATTCACCTAAACCCTCAATCCGGGCGGTGGTTGCCGGACAACACTTACCTGCAGCGGCACATCAGTTCGGCAGTGGCATACAATGTTTGGAATTACTACCAGGCTACCGAAGACATGGATTTCCTCAGCTATCACGGCGCTGAGCTGCTACTGGACATCGCCCAGTTCTGGTCTACCATCGCCACACTGAATAAAGATACCGGGCGCTACGAAATCCTGCATGTGGTGGGGCCTGACGAATACCATACCGAGTATCCTGATTCAGACGAAATTGGCCTCAACAACAACGCCTATACCAATGTACTGGCTGTGTGGGTGATTCAGAAGGCGCTGCAACTGAAGGATGTGATCGATGACTCCCGCTTTGAAGAGCTGCTCACCAAGCTGCACCTCACCCCGGATGATCTGACACGCTGGGAGGAGATCAGCAGGCGGATGTATGTTCCTTTTCTGGAAGACACGAAGATCATCGCGCAGTTTGATGGCTACGATCAGCTGCAGGAGTTCGACTGGGACACATACAAAGCCAAACACGGTGAGGCCATGCGACTCGATCGCATTCTGGAGAGTGAAGGTGACAACGTGAATAAGTATAAGGCCAGCAAACAGGCAGACGTGCTGATGCTTTTCTATCTGTTTTCGTCTGAGGAGCTGCTTTCTATCTTCAAGCAACTCGACTACGACTTCAAGCCAGAGAGCATACCTGATAACATCGCCTACTACGAACAGCGCACCTCTCACGGATCCACTTTAAGCAAGATCGTGCATGCCTGGGTGCTGGCCCGTTCAGACCGCAAGCGTTCCTGGGCTAATTTTGAAATGGCTCTGATGAGCGACCTGGAGGATATACAGGGTGGCACCACGGCCGAAGGCATACACCTGGGTGCCATGGCAGGTACGGTAGACTTAGTGCAACGCGCCTATACCGGCCTCGAGATCCGCGATGATGTGCTGTGGCTGAACCCGGTGCTTCCTGATGAGATGCCCTGCCTCAACCTGCAGCTGCGCTATCGGGGACATTGGCTGCAACTGAATATTACCACCAGGAAAATGATTATCACGTTTGACAAAGGCTGGTCCAAAGAAGTAAAAATAGGGGTCCAGGGCGAAATCTATACCTTCCGGACAGGTGATCAAAAGGAATTTGATATTCAACGCTAAAGTCAATTAAGGCTTGGGTTGTACCTATACCTGCCTCGGAACCTATTATACCTGAAGAAGCATGCATAAAATTCTAACCATCACGATCAATCCTGCCTTAGACAAAAGCACCCATGTGAAGCGGGTGCTGCCTGAGAAGAAGCTCCGCTGCGACGAACCAGTTTACGAGCCGGGGGGAGGTGGCATCAATGTTTCGCGCGCTATCCGTAAACTGGGTGGAAGCTCCTGCGCCTGGTTGCTCTCCGGAGGACCTGCTGGTGAAAAGCTCTGTGACCTGCTAAAGGAAGAAGGTGTGGAATATTGGTCTGGCCAAACCAAAAGCTGGACCCGTGAGAACCTGATGGTCATGGAGGATAGCACCGGCGATCAGTTTCGTTTCGGCATGCCCGGTCCCTACATTGAGGAGTCGGAGTGGCAGCAGGTGCTGGATAAACTGGAGAAGTTGGAGCAGGTACCCGAGTATGTGGTGGCCAGTGGCAGTCTTCCTCCAGGTGTGCCCGATGACTTTTACCTCCGGATGGCGGTGATCGCGCATGAGCGCAATTTCAAGTTGATCGTGGATACTTCGGGTGAGGCTTTAGTGAAGGCGGCAGGAGAGGGGCTATACCTGATTAAACCAAACCTGGGTGAGTTGGCGAAACTGGCCGGAAAAGACCACATATCAGCAATGGAGCAGGAAGAGTTCGCCATGCAGGTGCTTAACGAGGGCAAGTGTAAGGTGCTGGTGGTGTCGCTCGGCCCTCGCGGTGCCATGCTGGCGTCCAAAGAATCAGGTATACACTATGTGGTACCGCCTACCGTAAAGCAACAGAGCGCCGTCGGTGCAGGTGATAGCATGGTCGCTGGCATCGTGATGAGTTTGCTCAGGGGCTGTCCGCTGGAGGAAGTGGTACGTTACGGAGTAGCCGCCGGCACCGCCGCGACCATGACGCCAGGATCTGAACTTTGTCGCAAAGAGGATACCGAGGAGATTTACCAGTGGTTAATGGAGCATAAGTAGTAAATAAAAAAGGGTGAAGCTCTCGCCTCACCCTTTCTATTTATAATTCATACTGATTAAGCATTGCGATTCACACAATTCAAATCTTCAAACGCCTCTTTCAGTCTGGCGATGAAGTTCTCCTCGCCTTTGCGCAGCCATACGCGTGGGTCGTAATACTTCTTGTTTGGAGAGTCAGCACCATCCGGATTGCCGAGCTGGCCTTGCAGGTAGTCCTTTTTCGACTCGTAGTAGTTTTTCACACCATCCCAAAAAGCCCACTGCATGTCGGTGTCTATGTTCATTTTGATAGCACCATAACCGATCGCTTCCGTGATCTTGGCTTTCTCAGAACCTGAACCACCGTGAAATACGAAGTTCACTGGATTATCGCCTGTACCGAATCTCTCTTTGATGAAGTCCTGTGAGTTTTTCAGGATCTCAGGGCGCAGCTCTACGTTACCCGGCTTGTACACGCCGTGCACGTTGCCGAATGCTGCCGCGATCGTGAAGCGGTCGCTTACCTTTTTCAGTTCTTCGTAGGCATAAGCCACCTCGTCAGGCTGGGTATAGAGACGGGAGCTGTCCACGCCGGTGTTGTCCACGCCGTCTTCCTCGCCGCCGGTCACGCCGAGTTCGATCTCTACGGTCATTCCGATCCTGTTCATGCGCTTGAGGTAGCTGGCGCAGGTCTCGATGTTTTCTTTGATCTCTTCTTCAGACAGGTCGAGCATGTGAGAGCTGTAAAGCGGCTTGCCGTGCTGCTCGTAGTATTTCTCACCGGCGTCTAACAGACCGTCGATCCAGGGAAGCAGTTTCTTAGCAGCATGGTCAGTGTGCAGCACTACAGGTACGCCGTAGGCTTCGGCCATCAGGTGCACGTGCTGGGCACCGGAAACAGCGCCTGCAATGGCGGCTTTCTGATTGTCGTTCTCAAGGCCTTTGCCTGCAAAGAATGTGGCGCCACCGTGCGAGAACTGAATGATAACAGGTGAATTAAGCGACTTGGCTGTTTCCAGCACAGCGTTGATAGAGTTGGTGCCAATCACGTTAACGGCTGGCAGTGCAAAGTTATTCTCATTGGCATACTTGAACAGCTCTGTAACTTCATCGCCGAACAAAACCCCTGATCTGAAACGTTTTTCCATGAATGTTTAAGTTTTATTTCGATTTGAAATTAAACATAAATTAGTTCTAAACCGAAAATAGATGGCAGGAGCTTCAGAAAAGCAGGTATATACCTGGCAGAAGGGCTTAATCAAACACGAGCACCTTGTCTTTGTTCTTGCCGCGCATGTGTCCGCGTATGATCTGCTGTATGTCCTTGTTGTCGTTATAGCGCTGGATTTCTGACTTAAAGTCTTCCAATGAGTTAGCTGAGAAATACTCGTCCACAAAGCCAAAGCCAAGGTAGGTACCGTGCTCCACCACAACAATAGACTTTTCCCCTAATTCACGACCCTTGCCTACAATCACAAAGCTGTTGTGCTCATAGGTAAACGATTCGATGGCAGCGTCTACACGGGCGTTATACTCCTCAGGTGTTTCCACACCAATACAAGCGCCTTTGCAGATGTGTACCTGATAGTCAAAGCAGGCGCCCGGCGTTTTATACAGATCGCACAGCTTCTGGCACAGGTTATACTTCGACACCTTATGGAATAGAAAACCTTTGGCCTTGAATTGATTCGATAGCGCAATGATGGGTGTCATGTTCACATCATCAGCTTTGTTGATACTACCAAAAGTCAAACGCTTATAGCCGTTTTCGTCTTCGTAAGCAAAGATGCCGGTATTGAATACACTGCGCCGTTGCTGCCGGTTGTAGTGTGGCTTCATGCGCTTGATCTCTGCTGACTCAAACAACAACGCCACCAGTTCGTTGCCCATCAGTTCGTAAGTAATATCAGCGATCTGGTTTTTGAACTCAATGGACTTTCGGCTCTTATAATCGATGTTGAAGTGCTGGATAATGCGCTTCTTGATGTTGATGCTCTTGCCTACATAGATCACTTCACCCGCTTCATTGTAAAAGTAGTACACGCCCGGCACCGTTGGCAATGCATCCACTTGCTCTTTACTGATAGCTGGAGGAAGGAGAGAAGCCTTGATTTCGTTCTTGAGCTGCTCGGCCGGGTCCGCCACGTGGTGGGTACCGTCGATAACCGGACGATTGATCTTGATCAGTTTGTCGAACAACTTGGCCGTAGCTTCGGCATCGCCAATGGCTCGGTGACGCATTTGCAGCGGAATGTCAATGCTCTTGCAAAGCTTACCCAAAGAGTAGGAAGGCAAGCCAGGTATAAGCGAACGGCTCAGGCGCACGGTACAAAGCGTCTTGCGCTGAAAGGTAAAGCCCAGATCGGCAAACTCTTTTTTGATAAAGGAATAGTCGAAGCGCACATTGTGAGCCACGAACACCATTCCCTCTGTGAATTGCACGATCTCCTTGGCCACCTCGTAGAACTTCGGTGCGTCCTGCACCATGTCGTCGGTGATGCCGGTGAGTTGGGAGATATAGTAAGGTATAGGCCGCTGCGGATTGATCAGGGTGCTATACTTGTCAACGATCTCTTTGCCATCATGTATGAAAATGGCAATCTCTGTGATTCTGTCCTGGGTGGGTTGGCTACCCGTCGTCTCAATGTCGATGATGGCGTACAAGCTGATTCTTTTTTATGGCTTTTTGAAGCAGCCTCCGGTCTGTTCCAGAGGGTTATCCTGTAAACCAATATTCTTAGCAATACGTTTCAATTCGCGCTTGTGCCATACCTTGTGCAAATAGTTTTAGCAAAGACCCGCTATTGCTCGACTTCCTGATCATCCTCGTAGCGCTCTTTTTTCGCTTTCTCCCGCAGCTTGTCAAACATCTTCCGGAACCGCCCTGACTTCTTCTCCTTCACTTCATCTATATCAGCCAGCAAAAAGCCAAAAGGACGCAGTGGCTCATAGGCGTCGAAAAGCACTTTCAGAATGGCGATCATCGGTATGGAGATGATCATACCCGCCGCTCCCCAGATCTCACCGCCAATGAGCAAGGCCACGATCGCAGCGAAGGGGTTGATACTCACCTTTGAACCAACGACATAGGGTGTAATGAAGTTACCTTCCAGAAACTGCACAAACATAAACACCAGCACCACCAGTACTGCGTCAATCAGGCGGCCCGTGGTTGCCAGTGTGAACAGTGCCGGGAGCATGGCCCCGATCAGGATACCGATGTAAGGTATGATGGTCAGGATAGAGGCAAACACACCGAAGAAAATCGCATACTTTACCCCCAGCAAGAGCAAACCTGCGGAGTTGAGCAAAGCCACAATCACGATCACGATCATCAGACCTGAGATATAGCTCTGGGCCACCACCTGTATGTTGTCGATGGTGTGGTTCAAACTACCGCGCCGTTCCTTGGAAACAAACTTGTACATGAACTGCTCAAGGTGGTTGCGGTAGTAAAGAAAACAGAATACGAAAATTGGTACGATGGTGATGACGGTGAGCGCTCCTGTGGTCAGAGAGATCGTGCTGCCAACAAATGTAGTAGACATCTCCCGTAGTCCGCCTACCATGTTTCGGAACAACTCACTTTTGTTGGCCGGCTGTATGCCAAAATTATGGTAGAGGTAGTCCTGCACTTTCATAAGCAGGGCGTCAAAGTTTTTGCCGATTGTGTCCAGTTCTGACGTCAGACTCATCACCTGCATGGAAAGAAACCAAACCACAAGTCCGAGTACGATCACCACCATCACAATGCTACAGAGAATAGCCAGCGCCCTTGGGATACGAAATTTTTCGAGGTCGCGGGTGAGGGGCAGCAGGAGCAGGGCAAACAGAAGTGCAAATACCAGCGGCATAAGGATTGCCTTGAAAGTCTGCAAAACCCAGATCGCCAGAAAGAATCCCAGTAAGATCATCACATACTTGACATACTGGGGTAATTTAATTTCCATAGGGTGTGTTTGTGTAAGGGTATACTGGCTGTTTAGTCACATGCAATTAAGCAAATGTTGTGCTCAAGTATAGTTAAATCTAAATATTTTTATGCTAATAAAATTAGCCAAATAAAACCTGGTGATTTCTTCTTATTTTGTGAACTGTAAGCTCCGTGGAATGGTTGTATAGATTAGTTGACAGATCCGATAATATTGGCTATATTTGCTGACTAAAAATATTAGCAATATCTTCTTTTGAAAGATGAATCGATCGGGCGCCGGAACTATTTGTAGCGTCTGATTTCTTTTATTTTTCTATATTTCCGAGTGATTCCACTAAATCAAATACACTTACGCTTACAGAATGGCAGAGTTAGAGCATAATTACAACGAAGACAGCATTCGCTCGCTGGAGCCCCGCGAACACATCAGGCTACGCCCCGGTATGTACATCGGCAAGCTGGGAGACGGATCTTCGGCCGATGATGGTATTTACATTTTGGTGAAAGAGGTGATCGACAACTCCATCGACGAACACGTGATGGGTTTCGGCAAAACCATCGACATCAAAATATCGGACCACAAGGTGCAGGTGCGCGACTATGGCCGCGGTATTCCGCTGGGTAAGGTGATTGACTGTGTGAGCAAGATCAATACCGGTGGTAAGTACGACAGCAAGGCTTTCCAGAAGTCGGTAGGTTTGAACGGTGTGGGTACCAAGGCGGTAAACGCCCTTTCGAGCCACTTTCGCATTCAGTCTGTACGCGACGGGCAGATGAAAGCCGCAGAGTTTGAGCGTGGTGTTTTAACGAACGATCTTCCGCTGGAAGCTACATCGCAGCGAAACGGTACGCTTACTGTCTTTACACCAGACGATACCATTTTCAAGAACTATCAGTTCAACCCGGATTACCTGGAGAACCAGATCTGGAACTATGTATACCTGAACGCTGGTCTGACGATCAACTTCAATGGTAAGAAATTTTACTCCGAGAACGGCCTGTTGGACCTGTTGCGAAACAAAGCCGACGAGGAGAGCATGCGCTATCCGATTATTCACCTGAAAGGCAATGATATTGAGCTGGCGATAACACATGGTAACGACTACGGTGAGGAGTACTACTCTTTCGTGAACGGTCAGTACACCACGATGGGCGGTACGCACTTGGCGGCCTTCCGTGAGGCGATCGTGAAGACGGTGCGTGACTTCTATAAGAAAGACTACGATGCGGCTGACATCCGTGGCTCGATTGTAGGTGCTATTTCGCTGCGTGTACAGGAGCCGGTGTTTGAATCACAGACCAAGACCAAATTGGGTTCCATTGAAATGGGACCTGATGGTCCAGCCGTGCGTGCCTACATAAACGAGTTTGTAAAAGAGGCACTGGACAACTATCTGCACAAGAATCAGACGACGGCTGAGGCGCTTAAAAAGCGCATCGAGCAAAGTGAACGGGAACGCAAGGACATGGCGGGCGTGAAAAAGCTGGCCAACCAGCGTGCCAAGAAAGCCAACCTGCACAACCGCAAGCTGCGCGATTGCCGCCTGCACTTCAACGAAGACAAGCACGAGAACTCACTTCTATCCACGCTGTTCATCACAGAGGGTGACTCGGCGAGTGGTTCCATCACAAAATCGCGCAACGTGGACACCGAGGCGGTGTTCAGTTTACGCGGTAAGCCGCTGAACTGCTTCGGTCTGAAGAAGAAAGTAGTGTACGAAAACGAGGAGTTTAACCTGTTGCAGCACGCCCTGAATATTGAAGAAGGCCTGGAAGGCTTGCGTTACAACCGCGTGGTAATCGCAACGGATGCCGACGTGGATGGGATGCACATCCGACTGCTGCTGCTCACTTTCTTCCTGCAGTTCTTCCCGGATCTGGTGAAGAACGGCCACGTGTACATTCTGGAGACACCTCTGTTCCGGGTACGCAATAAGAAGGAGACGATCTACTGCTATAACGAAAACGAAAAACAGGCTGCGATTGAGAAACTAGGAAAGCGTCCTGAGATCACCCGTTTCAAGGGTCTTGGCGAGATCTCACCAGACGAGTTTGGGAAGTTCATTGGCGACAACATCAAGCTGAAGCCGGTGTTCCTGCAGAAAGACACGACTATCCAGAAAATGCTGAGCTACTACATGGGCAAAAACACGCCGGAGCGCCAGACATTTATTATTGAGAACCTGAAGATTGAGAAAGACATAGTTGAGGAAGTATATGCATAACGACGAACTAAACAACGAAGGTATAGAAAGAGAAGAAGAGCTAGAGGTTGCATTTACAGACGGTGACGAAGAAGTGATCCATAACGTGACACCGGTATCCGGGCTGTACGAAAACTGGTTTCTCGACTATGCTTCTTATGTAATATTAGAGCGTGCAGTTCCTGCCATCGAGGACGGTCTTAAGCCGGTGCAACGCCGTATCCTGCATGCGATGAAGGAAATGGACGATGGTCGCTTCAACAAAGTGGCCAACGTGATCGGTCAGACTATGCAGTACCACCCGCACGGCGATGCTTCTATCGGCGATGCCATGGTGAATCTGGGTCAGAAGGATCTTCTGATTGAGACTCAGGGTAACTGGGGTGATGTACGTACGGGTGACAGCGCTGCTGCGCCGCGTTACATCGAGGCCCGCTTGTCGAAGTTTGCCTTGGATGTGGTGTTCAATCCGCAAACCACACTATGGCAGCTGAGCTACGACGGCCGTAAAAACGAGCCGGTAACGCTGCCGGTGAAATTCCCACTTTTGCTTGCGCAGGGTGTGGAAGGTATAGCCGTTGGTCTTTCGACTAAGATCATGCCGCACAACTTCAAAGAGCTGATCAAAGGTTCGATTGATGTGCTGAAAGGCCGTAAGACGACTTTGCTGCCTGACTTCCCGAACGGGGGTATGGTCGACGTGACGAACTATAACTCAGGTATGCGTGGCGGCAGAATCCGGGTGCGTGCTACTATCGAGAAGGTAGACAAGACCATGCTGATCATCCGGGACGTGCCTTATGGTATTACCACCACAGGCCTGATGGAGTCGATCGTAAAGGCGAGTGAGAACAATAAGATCAAAATCAAAAAGGTAGTCGACAACACGGCTGCCGATGTGGAGATACAGGTACAGCTGCCGCCTGGCGTTTCGCCTGACCTGACCATGGATGCGCTCTATGCCTTCACGGACTGTGAGGTGTCCATCTCACCAAATACCTGTGTGATCATCGACGACAAACCGCACTTCCTGAGTGTGGATGAGCTGTTGCGTATTTCTACGTTCAAAACTGTGGACTTGCTCAAGCGAGAGCTCGAGATCCGCAAGGGTGAACTGGAAGACAAGTGGCACTATTCGTCGCTGGAGAAGATTTTCATCGAGAATCGCATTTACCGTGACATTGAGGAATGCGAAACCTGGGAAGCCGTGCTCGAGGCGATTGATAAGGGCTTGGATCCGTTCAAGAAGCTGCTGCGTCGTGAAGTTACGCAAGATGATATCATTCGCCTGACTGAGATTAAGATCAAGCGCATTTCCAAATACGACTCTTTCAAAGCCGATGAATACATTAAAAAGCTGGAAGAGGAGATGGCTGAGGTGGACGATAACCTGGCCAACCTGATCCGTTACGCGATTGCTTATTTTGAGGGCTTACTGAAGAAATACGGGCAGGGACGTGACCGCAAGACACAGGTGAAGACCTTCGATGTGATTACTGCACAGAAAGTTGCGATCGCTAACCAGAAGCTTTACATGAATGCCAAAGACGGCTTCATCGGTACCGGTCTGCGCAAAGACGAGTTCGTATGCGACTGCTCAGACATGGACGATATCATTGTGTTCCGTAAGGATGGTAAGTTCACCGTGACCAAAGTTGCTGAGAAAACCTTTGTAGGCAAGGACATCATCATGGCCGGCGTTTATAATAAGAACGACGAGCACATGGTCTACAACATGATCTATGTGGACGGCAAGACCGGCGTATCCTTCGCCAAGCGTTTCTCTGTGAAGTCGATCACCCGTGACAAGGAGTACGACCTGACGAAGGGTAACAAGAACTCCAAAGTGCATTATCTCACCGCTAACCCGAATTCAGAGTCGGAGGTGGTGAATATTACCCTTGCTCCGCAAGCTTCTGCTCGCATTAAGCAGTTCGACTATGACTTTGCCGAACTGATGATAAAAGGCAAAGGATCAAACGGTAATATCGTGACGAAGTATCCGGTTAAGAAGGTGGTGCAGAAGAGTCTGGGCGAGTCGACTTTGGGTGGGCGCGAGATCTTCTACGATGAAGTGATCGGCCGTCTGAACACCGAAGGCCGCGGCCGTTACCTGGGTTCGTTCAACACCGACGATACGATCCTGGTGATTTACGAAGACGGTACTTACGAGCAGACCACATTCGATCTGGCCAACCACTATACCGTAGAGAAGATCAAGGTGCTGCAGAAGTTCGATCCGGAGTTGGTTGTTTCCGCTATTTATTATGAAGGCGAGAACAAAACTTACTATGTGAAGCGATTCAAGATTGAGACTTCCACTGTAGGTAAGAAGTTCAGCTTTATACCTGAAACCAAAAACTCCAGGCTGGAGGCTGTATCTACACATTCACTTCCGATGGCCACTATTAGCTTCAAACGTTCGCTCCGAGGCGAGAAGGAAACGGAGAAACTGCTGCTGAGTGAATTCATTGATGTGAAGGGTTGGAAAGCCATGGGTAACAAATTGAGCTACTTTAAGATCTTCGATGTGAAAGTGCCGAAACAGGAGGAAGTGGAGCAGGAAGAAAAGCCTAAAACTAAGAAAGTTACCACGAAGCGAGAGCCCGTAACACTGCCTTCCGAACTGAAGGAATTGGCAGAGGAGGCAGCCAAAGTGAGTGGGGCTCAACTTGATGCGCTCGAAACCGTAGAAGAACTTACAGAAGACGGCAGTGCAAGGGAGGCTTTGAAGAAAAAGAAACAGCTGGATTTGTTCTAAATTAAATCCTTTTTTGCATAAGTCGTTTTAAAGCAATATATTAGGTTGCTTATTACAGATTATGCGAATACTTTTCAAAGTTATATCCATTTTATTCATCATGCTCGGTTTCCTGATAACTCCTCTGGAGGTACTGGGAGATTCCGGGCATGATGTGCTTTTAAAAAAGGCCTATGAACTGAAGGAGCAGTACAAGGAAACAGAGGCACTGGCGGTATATGAGCAGATATTAGCTGCTGATGAGTTAAATTATGAAGCCCTGTGCCAGGCCAGCCTGCTACACAATTTGATGGGTCACCGTTTTACAGATGACAGCCGCAAACTGAATCACTTCAGCACTGCAAAGTCTTATGCCCAGCGCGCCTATCAGGTGGACTCCATGGATGCCCGATCAAATTATGCCATGGCACTTTCGTTGGCCTCATTGGCAACAATCTCAGGACCGAAACAGCGACTGGCTACTTTCAGCCAGTTAAAACCCTACCTGGATGGAGCTCTGGCGGCAGATTTCAGACATGCAGATGCCTGGCACTTGCTGGGACGCTGGTATTTCAAAATGGCGAACCTCAATTTTGCCGAGATCACAGCTTACAAAGTGATGCTGGGGGGTATGGCAGATAAGCCTGCTACCAACAAGGATGCTATATACGCTATGGAGATGGCCATTCTGCACAACCCGAATAACCTGCGCTATTACTTTGATTTGGCCAACATTTATCAGGAGATGAAAAATAAAGAAGCCTGTGTCTATACGCTGCAGCGTGCCATGGCCCAGAACCTTGACTTGCAAACGAAGGAGGAGCTGGAGTTGAGCAGGCGCTGTAAAATTATGCTGCAGGAGTATCAGAAGTAACATGATAGCATTGCAACGCAAAGGGCCTGCTTCCGGATGGTGGCAGGCCCTTTGCGTTGCTTGAAAACTATAAGGCAGGCGAATTGTCGGTATTTAAGCAAATTATCTATAATTTAGCGCCATTCAAGCTAGTAAGAAAAGACAGCACATGATGTCTCGTTGGGTCTTAAGTTGGGTAGTGTTGGGGATGTTGACTCTTTCCGGTTGCGGCAAAGAAGAAGGTACCCGGGAGCAGATGGTAGACCTGGAGGCTGTGGCTGTGGAGGACCCGGCCAAACAGCTGGTAAGCCTCAGCGAAGCGATCGACCGGTCAAAGCGCGATGGCAGTTTGTACGCACGCAGAGCCATGGTGCTGCTGCGGCAGGGGGAACTGGATAGAGCCTTAAGTGATGTAAACGAGGCCATTAAGCTGTCGAAGGAGCCTGCTAACTTTTTCGTGAAAGCGCAGGTGCTATACCTGATGGGGCGTCACGAAGAAGCCCTGCCACTGGCGCTACAGGCAGAGCGTAACTCGTATGAAAGTTCATCACTTTACGTGCTCTTAACAGAGCTATACCTTGACAGAGGGGCGTATACAAAGGCTTCTCATTTCGCGCGACAGGCGCTTGAGTTGTCACCTGACGATCCGCATGCAATCTACTTCAAGGGTAGAGTGCTGGAAGTGACCGGTGATACAGCTGTTGCCATCAGGCATTACCAGCAGGCCTTGGAGCTGAAGCCAGACTTTGCGGAGACGCACCGATCACTGGCAGGGCTATACCTGGCGCAGCAGGACCTGGCACAGGCCAAAACGCATACGCAACAGGGTTTGCGCCAGTCACCGGAGGATCCACAACTGTGGTATTACAAAGGAATGCTACAGCTGCAGTCGGCACGAAAGGACAGCGCCCTGGCTAGTTTTGAAAAAGTGCTGTCTTTAGCAGACACGATGCAGGCAGCCCATTTTCAGGTGGCGCTACTGCAGCATGGCATAGGAGCCTACGAGCTGGCCTTGCAACACCTGGAGAGTGCTCCAAGGTATAGCAATGTGCTCAAGTACCTGTCTGTGCGGGCAAGTAGCCTGGAACGGATAGGAGAGAACCTGGCAGCACTGCGAACTTACGAACGCATGCTGGCGATTGAGCCGAAACATACGTATGCGCAGCAGAGCGTTGCCAGGTTAAGATACAGATTGGAAAGACCCAGACCCCAGCTCGACAGTATGGCTGTCAGGCAGCGGGGCTTTTAACACGATACTAAGAAGAAAACATGATCAACATCACTTTGCCAGACGGCTCTGTACGCCAGTATCAGAAAGGTGTAACTGGCCTCGAGATCGCCAGCAGCATTAGCGAGGGCCTTGCCCGCAATGTTTTGGCCGTAAAGGTGAACGATTCCGTTTGGGATCTGTCTCGCCCCATTGAAGAAGATGCCAACGTGCAGCTGCTCACCTGGAACGACGATCTGGGCAAAAATACGTTCTGGCACTCTTCCGCCCACTTGTTGGCCGAAGCACTGGAAGAGCTATACCCAGGTATAAAATTCGGTATAGGTCCTCCTGTTGAGAACGGCTTTTACTATGACGTGGACCTGGGCGAGGGCAGAACCTTCTCGCAGGATGACTTCGCCAAAGTAGAGCAGAAAATGCTGGAACTGGCACGCGCCAAAAATGAATACAAGCGTGAAGAAGTATCAAAAGCCGACGCCATTAAGTATTTCACTGAAAAAGGTGACCAGTACAAGCTCGATTTGATCAAGGACCTGGAAGATGGTTCGATCACTTTTTACACCCAAGGCAAGTTCGTAGACCTTTGCCGCGGACCGCATATTCCGAACACTGGTTTCATCAAAGCGGCTAAGCTGATGAACGTAGCCGGTGCTTATTGGAGAGGCGATGAGAAAAGCAAGCAGCTGACTCGTATCTATGGTGTCACTTTTCCGAAGCAGAAAGAGCTGACAGAGTACCTGGAGCGCCTGGAGGAAGCCAAGAAGCGTGATCACCGTAAATTGGGTAAGGAGCTGGAGCTGTTCGCTTTCTCTGAAAAAGTAGGTATGGGCTTGCCGCTGTGGTTGCCGAAAGGTACTCTGCTGCGTGAGCGCCTCGAGCAGTTCATGCGTAAGGCACAGGTGAAAGCCGGTTACCAGCCGGTTGTTACCCCGCATATTGGTAGCAAAGAGCTGTACATTACTTCCGGTCACTACGAGAAGTATGGAGCCGACTCGTTCCAGCCGATCAAGACCCCGAATGAAGGGGAGGAGTTCTTCCTGAAGCCAATGAACTGTCCGCACCACTGTGAGATCTACAAGACACGTCCGCGCTCTTATAAGGAGTTGCCGGTACGTCTGGCAGAGTTCGGTACGGTATACCGTTACGAGCAAAGCGGCGAGCTGCACGGCCTAACCCGTGTTCGTGGCTTTACACAGGACGATGCGCACATCTTCTGCCGTCCGGACCAAGTGAAGGATGAGTTCAAAAAAGTAATTGACCTGGTGTTATACGTGTTCAATGCCCTTGGTTTTGAAGACTATACTGCTCAGATATCATTGCGTGATCCCGAGAACAAACAGAAGTATATAGGTGGTGACGAGGCTTGGGAAAAGGCAGAGAGCGCGATCATAGAGGCTGCTGAGGAGAAAGGGTTGCGCACTGTAACCGAACTGGGAGAGGCTGCGTTTTACGGACCAAAGCTCGACTTTATGGTACGCGACGCCTTGGGCCGCAAGTGGCAGCTTGGAACTATTCAGGTAGATTATCAGTTACCGGAACGCTTCCAATTGGAATACATTGGTGCTGATAACCAGAAACATCGCCCTGTTATGATCCACCGTGCGCCTTTCGGTTCATTGGAGCGTTTCGTGGCCGTTCTGATCGAGCACTGCGGTGGTAACTTCCCGCTGTGGCTGAGCCCGGAGCAGTTTGCCATCCTGCCTATATCTGAAAAGTACCAGGACTTCGCACAGCAGGTATATGACCGACTGCAGCAGGAAGATATCCGTGGCTTCGTAGACAACCGCGACGAGAAGATCGGGCGTAAGATCCGTGACGCAGAAGTGAGCAAAGTGCCTTATATGCTGATCGTTGGTGAGAAAGAGCAGGAAAACGGAGCAGTCTCTGTTCGCAGGCACGGAGAAGGTGATCTTGGCACAATGACAGTGGAGGAGTTCATATCTAGCTTTCAGTCAAAAGTTGCTGAGATGCTGAACAATTAAAGAAAGATATTTTTTTCTTGATATAAAAAGTGCGATATTCGCACCCTGATTGTAGAAACTAAATTTAAGGAGGTAAAACTATAGCTACGCCAAACAAGCGCTACATCCCACGCGGAAAAGTGGAAGAGCCATACAAAGTCAATGATAAAATAACTGCCAGAGAGGTCCGGTTAGTTGGTGACAATGTAGAGCAGGGGGTATTCTCGACCAGAGATGCTCAGAAAATAGCGAATGAGCAGAATCTTGACCTGGTTGAGATTTCGCCAACTGCTAATCCACCGGTATGCCGAATCATCGACTACTCGAAATTCAAGTACGAGCAGAAGAAGAAAACCCGTGAGATGAAAGCGAAGGCTCAGAAAGTTGTCATCAAGGAGATCCGTTTCGGTCCCAACACAGATGACCACGACTTTGAGTTCAAGCTGAAGCACGCCAAGTCCTTCCTTGAAAGCGGTTTCAAGATCAAGTCTTATGTACACTTCGTCGGTCGTACGATTGTGTTTAAGGAAAGAGGCGAGATCCTGTTGCTGAAGTTCGCACAGGCGCTTGAGGACATTGCCAAGGTGGAGCAGCTGCCTAAACTGGAAGGAAAGAGAATGTTTTTGATTCTTTCTCCGAAAGTGGCACCTCCTGCTAAAAAGTAATTTGTTACATTAATTATATACACATGCCAAAAGTTAAAACAAAATCTGGTGCAAAGAAGCGTTTTTCTTTGACAGGTACTGGCAAGATTAAGCGTAAGCACGCTTATAAAAGCCACATCCTGACCAAGAAGACGACTAAGCAGAAGCGTAACTTGACACACACTGGCCTTGTAAGCTCAGCTGACATGGACAGAGTGAAGCTGATGCTTCAAATCTAATTCCCCGGAGTTAGAACGGTTAATTATTTAGTACGAACCCGGTATCTGGTCTTTTGAAGATTA
Source organism: Pontibacter lucknowensis (assembly GCF_900156415.1). Lineage (GTDB taxonomy): Bacteria > Bacteroidota > Bacteroidia > Cytophagales > Hymenobacteraceae > Pontibacter > Pontibacter lucknowensis. The sequence continues at coordinate 435,066 of NZ_FTNM01000002.1, forward strand.
AAATTTAATCACCAGCCGCCAAAACTTTTTAGAAATGCCTAGATCGGTAAACGTTGTCGCAGCGCGACACAGAAGAAAAAAAATGATGAAAATGGCCAAAGGTTACTTTGGCCGTCGCAAGAATGTCTGGACAGTTGCGAAAAACGCAATTGAAAAAGGTTTGCTTTATGCTTACCGCGACAGAAAAGCGAAAAAGAGAGATTTCCGCGCCCTTTGGATCCAGCGTATCAACGCAGGTGCACGTGAGCATGGCATGTCTTACTCTCAGCTAATGGGCGCTTTGAAAAAGGCGAACATCGACCTGAACCGCAAAGTACTTGCTGACCTGGCGATGAACCATCCGGAAGCTTTCAAGAGCATCGTTGACAAAGTAAAGTAATTTACTTTAGATATATTACAAAAGAGGGCCTGGCGCAAGTCAGGCCCTCTTTGCGTTTATACCTGTCTGCAAACTAACCAAAGTCATCTTTGTGTATGACTGCTGTCATCGCGCATGGGTAGGAAGTTGCGCTACTTCGCATTGTTGCGGTCAAACACAAATGATCAGGTAATTTATAATAGCCTGGCGTACGTTGGCCCGTTTACACCACCTTCCAAAACGATGCGGACATGGAAAAAAGTTTTACCCGAAAACTGCTGCTGTTAGCGGCTTTTATATGGCTGCCCCTGGAAACAGCCTGGGCCCAGCTATACCTGACACCACAGGTGAGGCCAAGAGCTGAGTGGCGCAATGGCTACCAAAGCTTGCCTGATGGTCAGAATGGTGCCTTTTTTGTAAACCAGCGCTCCCGGCTCACACTTGATTACAAGCAAGACAAGGTGCAGATGAAATTTAGTTTACAGGACGTCAGGGTATGGGGCGATGAGCTACACCTGAAAGACGTGCCTTCCATGGCCATGCACGAGGCCTGGGGAGAATTTGCATTGTCAGATAAGTTCGCAGTCAGGCTAGGCCGGCAGGAATTCGTTTACAACAACGATCGCCTGCTTGGCAATGTGGATTGGGTACAGCAGGCTCGAAGTCATGATGGGGTGCTGCTCAAAGCAAGGTGGCAGGGGATAAGCCTTGATGCAGGCGGTGTTTTTAACCAGGAGAGAGAAGCGCTATTTGATACCCATTACAGTATGAACAACTACAAAGTACTCGGCTTCCTGTGGGCACAGAAACAGCTGAATGACCAACTATCGGTATCAGTCATGCATATTAGCGACGGCTTTCAGCGACCTGATACTGTAGGCGGTGTTTACTTCCGGCATACCTACGGCCTGGACCTGAACTACCAGCAGGAACGTGCGCAGTTCAACGGTGCCCTGTACAGACAGTCAGGCGAGCATAGCAGTGGCAAGCGGATCTCAGCCTACCTGGCGGTGGCAGAAGCATCCTATTCCTTCCAGCCTTTGCGCTTCACAATTGGCACAACTTATCTGTCCGGTATGACAGGGCATGACAGCAAAGTGCGTTCCTTCAACACGCTGTATGCTACCAACCATAAGTTCTATGGCTTCATGGATTACTTTATCAATGTTCCGGCAGACACACGACAGGGCGGATTGCATAACAGCTACTTTAAAACCAGCTATACACCAAAGGGTAAGTACAGCCTTTCATTGGACTACCACTATTTTGCACTGGCCAAAAACCTTGGTGCTACAGAAACACTTCCCGGCACCAGCGATCGTTATTTAGGTTCAGAGCTGGATGCTGTGGTCCATTACAAGCACTCTGATCAAATTCAGTTTTTTATTGGGTATAGTACATTGTTTCCGGGCAGCTCCATGGAAGCGATAAAGCCAGGCAGTGCTGCTGCCTATGCCGATTGGGGGTGGGTGATGGTCAATATCCAGCCGCGTATCCTGCTGAAGTCGTTTGAGAAAGATAGATAAGTTATAAAAAAGGCCCTTGCCAAAATCTGGTAAGGGCCTTTCGTTTGCTGGTGTCAGCTCTATTTCGCCATTAGTTCGTGCACTTTTGCCTTCACGGCTTCGTCCTGCTGGTAGGCTGTCACGATCTCTCTGTATTTGTCTTCTGTAATGCCTTCTTCTTCAAGAGCCTTTTTTACATTTTCTTTTACAGTAGGCTGAATCTCAATTATCTGTTTTGCGGCTTTGTCAAAAGCAGCCAGTTGCTCCGGGCTTGCACCTGTCTCTGCCAGCTTCTGCTCACGCTGTGCCTGCGCAAATTTGTTAAACTGCTCTACATCCATGCCCGCTTCTTCTATAATGTTGAGCATGTTCTGCTGCCCTTCCTTCTGGATAGCCGTCACCTTTGCGTTTGCCTGTAAAAACTTTTTGAGTTCCTCTTCAGAGAATCTGTCCTGCTGAAGCTGTTCCTGCTGGGTTACTTCATCTGCCTGCTGTGCTGATGCGGATTGAGCGTACCCAAGGGCGAAGAGAACGAGAACACCTGACAAAATCTTTTTCATTTTCATGATCGGTTGTTTTAAGGGATTAGGTTAAAAAAGAGTCACAAAAGGCTTCTGGCAGGTCGACTGCAGGAGCCCATAAATTTTAAGATAGTAAAAACAGGAGCTAGTGCCAAAAGAAAAAGAAATCTCTTCTGAGAGGTCAACACAATTGCCAGATTATGCAAAATGCAGGAGGGATGAGGTGTGCAGGCAAGAAGGCATAAAAAAAGCCCCAGACATAGTCTGGAGCTTTGTAGCGGGGAGCAGAATCGAACTGCCGACCTCAGGGTTATGAATCCTGCGCTCTAACCATCTGAGCTACCCCGCCGAATTGTGGTGCAAATATAAGAGGTAAGTTTTTAAAAAAGCAACAATTGATGCACAAAAAAATATTTTATTTTCTGTATATTTAGCAAATCAGAAATTAATACTATACTTACTCAGTCACTTACAATACCAGACAATGAAAGCTACAAAGACGAAATTTGTGCATGAGTACCCAATAAATGCATCTGCCCGCTTGCTATACCCGTACCTGAGCACTCCAAGTGGCCTGGCCCAGTGGTTTTCTGACGATGTTTCGGTAAACGAAGACAAGGTGTTTAACTTTTTCTGGGATGGTCGCAATCACTATGCTGAGATGACAAACCATCGTACGAATCGCTCTGTGCGCTTCTTGTTTCTCAACGACGACAAATCACACGCTTCGGATCCATCTTATATCGACTTTTCAATCGAAACAAGTGAACTGACGCAGGAGCAGTATCTGAAGGTAGTGGACTACTCGGAGGAAAATGATGAAGAAGAGCTGGAAGAGCTATGGGAGCACTTGCTGCAGAAACTTCGTGAAATAGTGGGAGGGTAGCACATCTTAGCTTCAAAGGCTTATCTTTGCACGATTTTTGAAAGTCCGGTGTTAAAGAAAAAAACCGGGATTTTTGATGCCCGCATGCCAATTGGCCCACATGAAGAAACTAGATAAGCTAATACTTAAATCATTTGCCGGACCATTCTTGCTCACGTTTGCCATCGTGGAGTTTATCCTGCTTACGCAGTATATGCTCAAATACCTCGATGAGTTAGTGGGCAAAGACCTTGGTTACGACGTTTTTGCAGAGCTGCTGTTTTACTTCAGCATCAACATGGCGCCTGTTGCACTGCCATTGGCGGTGCTGCTTTCGGCACTGATGACATTTGGTACGCTAGGAGAGCACCACGAGCTCACAGCTATTAAAACGTCAGGTATAGCGCTGCCACGTATTCTGCGTCCGGTTGCCTTTTTTGTGATTTCGCTGTCCATTGGAGCCTTCTTCTTTAACAACTATGTGGTTCCGAAGGCCAACCTGAAGGCCTACAGTCTTTTGTGGGACATCAGGCAGAAAAAGCCTGCCATGAACTTTAAGGAGGGTGCCTTTTACAATGGACTGCCCGGCTACAGCATTAAGATTAACGAGAAGTTAAATGATGGCCGCTCATTGCGTGACATCATGATCTATGATCACTCGAAGGGTGGCAACAATACCACGGTTATACTGGCTGACTCGGGGCAGATGTATACCGAGCACGATGAAAATTACCTGATTCTGGAGCTTTTCAGGGGGAATACCTATGTGGACCAGAACAACGGTGGATTCCGAAATTCGTCTGAGCAGTTCGTGCGGGAGAAGTTTGATGCCACTAAAATCATCTTTAGCCTTGCTTCTTTTGAGTTGGGGCGTACCCGTGAAGAACTCTTCTCTGACAACAAGATGATGAAGAACATTGGGCAACTGACAGCGGTAACGGACTCCCTGCGACGGTCGGGGGTGCGGGAGCGGCAGATGTACGCTCCAAATGTGGACCCGTTCTACATGTACTTCAAGGCAGATACAGGACAGGTGAAAAACGGACTGCCGGTGACCAAGGTGCTGCCTGACTCGGTACACGAGCGGAAGGATCTGTCACCGATTACGGCTGATGTGATGTTGGCAGCAGCAAATAAAGCCCGTAACGTGAAAAGCTTTACAGGTAGCTACAAAGAGCGGGTGACAACACTCAGTCGTGATGCCAACAACTACGAGATTGAGATTTGGCGCAAGTATACCCAGTCATTTGCCATCCTGATCATGTTCCTGATCGGAGCCCCATTGGGTGCTATCATTAAGAAAGGTGGTCTGGGAGTACCCGTGATCATCTCGATCATGTTTTTTATTGTGATGTATGTGCTGGGCATACTTGGGGAGAAATGGGCCAGAGAAGGGCTTGTCTCTGTAGAGGCGGGGATGTGGGGAGCAAACGCTATCCTGCTGCCAATCGGCATGTTTTTCCTGTACCAGGCTCAGAATGACTCCAGCCTGCTGGAAATAGACTTCTGGCGCAAACTCATGACCCGGCTAAAACGCAGCAAAATATAGCCCTCTGTTAAAATAACTCGCCGCAAATAGTTTTTTAATATAGATATTTTATTTAACTTTGCGGCTTATACGGGAAACTATCCACTGAATATAACAGATTGATATTTTTTATACGCAATGAAATTAACTACTGAAGCGAAACAAGAAATTTTTGAGAAGTACAGCCTGACCAAGTCTAAGACTGACACTGGTTCTGCAGAAGGCCAGATCGCGCTGTTCACCACGCGCATTGCTGATCTGACAGAGCACCTGAAAGTTCATAGAAAAGACTTCGGCACTCGCCTTGGACTTCTTAAGCTGGTAGGTAAGAGAAGAAGACTTCTGAACTACCTGCAGAAAAATGACATTGAAAGATACAGAGCGATCATCGCCGAGCTTGGTATCCGTAAATAAGCTTATAGAAAATTAGGGAATTTCTTACAGGGATTCCCTAATTTTTTCTGCCCCCTTTTGTATTTCCCCCTTCCTCTTTGCCAGTACCCTAGCAGCGGCTGCAAACGGTAGCCCTGTTCTATTTGATGCTAAAAACAATAATTGAAGATGTCACAAAACGCGATCACTAAAACAATCATTCTTCCGGATGGCCGGGAGATCATAATCGAAACTGGTAAATTAGCCAAGCAGGCTGACGGATCTGTAGTAGTAAAAATGGGTAACACCATGCTATTGGCAGCCGTTGTTTCTAACAAAGAAGCCCGCGAGGGAGTTGATTTCTTGCCCCTTTCAGTAGACTATCAGGAGAAGTTTGCTTCTTCCGGTAAGATCCCTGGAGGTTTCCTGAAAAGAGAGGCTCGTCTCTCTGACTACGAAATCCTTATTTCGCGCCTGGTAGACCGTATCCTGCGCCCTATGTTCCCGGGTGACTACCATGCCGAAACCCAAATGACTATACACATGATCTCTGCAGACACGGAGATCCTGCCTGACGCACTGGCTGCATTAGCTGCCTCTGCCGCACTGGCAGTTTCTGATATCCCTTTCAACGGTCCTATATCTGAAGTTCGTGTTGCCCGTATCGACGGTCAGCTGGTGATCAACCCGCTGGCTTCTGACCTGCAGCGCGCCGACATCGACATGATCGTTGGTGCTTCTATGGACAGCGTAGCCATGGTGGAAGGTGAAATGAACGAAGTGTCTGAAGAAGAGATGCTCGAAGCAATTGCCTTTGCACACGAAGCGATTAAAGTGCAGTGCCAGGCACAGCTGGAGCTGGCCGAAATGGTAGGCAAGCTGCAGAAGCGTGAGTACTCACACGAAACGCACAACGATGAGTTGCGCCAGAAGGTATACGATGCCACTTACGAGAAAGCTTACGAAGTTGCAAAGCGTGGCCGTGCAAACAAATCTGAGCGTAAAGATGGATTTGCTTCTGTATTGAATGAATTTATCGAATCGCTGGGTGAGGAGCACGAGTTTGACCTTGGTCTGATCAAGACTTACTACCACGATGTAGAGAAAGAAGCGGTTCGCAACATGATCCTGAACGACCGCGTGCGTCTGGATGGTCGTCAGCTCAACGAGATTCGTCCAATCTGGTCAGAAGTAAATTACCTGCCAGCTACCCACGGTTCTGCTGTATTTACCCGTGGTGAAACACAGTCGCTGACAACAGTGACACTTGGTACCAAACTGGACGAGCAGATGATCGACAGTGCGATGGTGTCTGGTTCAAACAAATTCCTGCTGCATTATAACTTCCCTGCCTTCTCTACTGGCGAGGTGAAGCCAAACAGAGGTCCTGGACGTCGTGAGATTGGTCACGGTAACCTGGCACTGCGTGCACTTAAGAAAGTACTTCCAGCTGACGCTGAGAACCCATATACAATCCGTATCGTTTCCGATATTCTGGAGTCGAACGGTTCTTCTTCTATGGCTACCGTATGTGCCGGCTCACTGGCACTCATGGATGCAGGTGTTCCTGTAAAGGATGCCGTGTCAGGTATTGCGATGGGTCTGATCACAGATGAGAAGACAGGCAACTTTGCCGTTCTTTCTGATATCCTGGGTGATGAAGACCACCTGGGTGACATGGACTTTAAAGTAGCTGGTACCAGCAAAGGTATCACGGCTTGCCAGATGGACATTAAAGTACAGGGCTTGTCACACGAAGTGTTGAGCCAGGCTTTGGCCCAGGCAAAAGACGGTCGTCTGCACATTCTCGGTGAGATGAACAAGACAATCTCAGCCCCGGCTGCAGACTACAAGCCACATACGCCACGTTCATTCAACATGGTGATCGACAAGGAGTTCATTGGTGCTGTAATCGGACCAGGTGGTAAAGTGATCCAGCAAATCCAGAAAGACACTGGTGCTACGATCATCATCGAGGAGAAGAACGAGAAAGGTCATGTGAACATTTTCGCCAGCAACCAGGATTCTATGAACAGTGCCGTGAGCAAGGTCAAAGCGATCGTGGCGCAGCCTGAGATAGGAGAGGTATACATTGGTAAAGTGAAATCGATTCAGCCTTACGGTGCTTTCGTAGAGTTCATGGCAGGCAAAGATGGTTTGCTGCACATTTCAGAGATCAAGCACGAACGCCTCGAAACGATGGATGGTGTGTTGGAGATCGGCGAAGAAGTGAAAGTGAAACTCATCGACGTTGATAAGAAAACAGGTAAATTTAAGCTTTCCCGTAAGGCTATTTTACCAAAGCCGGGCGCTGAAGCGCAACAATAATCAAACTTTTTAATACTCCTGATGCCCGTTCCGTATAAGGCGGAGTGGTGTCAGGAGTATTATGTTTTGCTGTCGCGTACTAGCTTCTTGATTTTATTCTTAAAATGTAAGAACTTTGCGCGATTTTCTGATGTTACCACTCCGAGCCCGGAATTAAGATTTTCACATTTTTTGTAATAACAACATACTCTGATGAGACAACTCAAGATAAGCAAACAGATCACCAACCGCGAAAGCCAGTCGCTGGACAAGTACCTTCAGGAGATTGGTAAAGTTGATTTGCTTACACCAGATGAGGAGGTATCGCTTGCTCAGAGGATCAAAGAGGGAGATCAGTTTGCACTTGAGAAATTAACGAAAGCCAACCTGCGTTTCGTTGTGTCGGTTGCCAAGCAGTATCAGAATCAGGGCCTTTCACTGGGCGACCTTATCAACGAAGGTAACCTTGGTCTGATCAAAGCTGCCAAGCGCTTCGACGAAACAAGAGGTTTCAAATTCATCTCATATGCAGTTTGGTGGATCCGTCAGTCTATTCTGCAGGCTTTGGCCGAGCAGTCTCGTATTGTGCGTCTGCCGCTGAACCGTGTTGGTTCTCTTAACAAGATCTCTAAGTCATTCTCTGAACTGGAGCAGAAATTTGAGCGTGAGCCTTCTCCGGAAGAGATCGCGGAGGTACTGGAGTTGACAACCGCTGAGGTTGTAGATACGCTTAAGATCTCTGGACGCCACGTCTCTGTAGATGCTCCGTTCGTGCAGGGCGAGGAAAACCGCCTGCTGGACGTGCTGGAGAATGAAGACGAAGAATCACCTGACACTGGTTTGATGAACGATTCGCTTCGCAAAGAAGTGCAGCGCGCACTCTCGACCCTTACCAAGCGTGAGGCCGACGTGATTACGCTTTACTTCGGCCTGAACGGTGAGCATTCACTGACACTCGAGGAGATCGGGGAGAAGTTCAACCTGACCCGTGAGCGGGTACGCCAGATCAAGGAGAAAGCCATCCGCAGACTGCGTCATACATCCAGAAGCAAGGCACTGAAGCCTTACCTGGGTTAAGCAATAGTAACATGACAAAGAGCCCTGTCCGTAAGGTCAGGGCTCTTTGCATTTGAGGCTATGCCGGCACGCTGTCTGCCGTGTTCAGGCTAATTAACATAGGAAGTATGCAGGCAGAGCATGAGAATTTTTGTATACTTGCAACCAATTTCGATAAAGCACTACATGAACATGGAAATAGAAAAAGTAAAATGCCTGATCATCGGTTCAGGTCCCGCTGGGTATACAGCAGCTATATATGCTTCCCGTGCCGGATTGAACCCTGTTTTGTATCAGGGATTGCAGCCTGGTGGTCAGCTTACCATTACCAATGATGTAGAAAACTACCCTGGCTACCCAGATGGCATTAACGGTCCTCAGATGATGGAGGACTTTAAGCGTCAGGCGGAGCGTTTCGGTACAGATGTAAGGTATGGCATTGCAACTGCCGTAGATTTTTCGTCTCAGCCGCACAAAGTGACCATTGACGATCAGAAAGTAATTGAGGCACATACCGTGATCATCTCAACTGGTGCATCTGCCAAGTGGTTGGGCATGGAGTCAGAAGCCCGCCTGAACGGTAATGGCGTGAGTGCCTGTGCCGTTTGCGATGGATTCTTTTACCGTGGACAGGACGTGGCCATTGTAGGCGCCGGCGACACGGCGGCTGAGGAGGCAACCTACCTTTCCAACATCTGCAACAAGGTATACATGATCGTGCGACGTGACGAAATGCGTGCGTCCACCATCATGCAGGAGCGTGTTAAGAAAACCAAGAACATTGAAATTCTCTGGAACTCTGTGACTGATGAGATCTTGGGCGAAGAGGTAGTAGATGCAGTCCGTGTACGAAATGTACTCACCGACGAGCTGCGCGAAATTCCTGTTAAGGGCTTTTTCGTGGCGATCGGGCACAAGCCTAACTCCGATATCTTTGCAGATTACCTGAACCTGGACGAGAACGGTTATATCCGTACCATTCCGGGAACAAGCAAAACCAATATTGACGGGGTGTTTGCCTGCGGTGATGTGCAGGACTTTACCTACCGCCAGGCTGTGACAGCTGCCGGTTCAGGTTGTATGGCTGCGCTGGACGCCGAACGGTATCTGGCTGCTCAGGATTTGCACTAAAAATCACCTACATATCAAGCCTGCCAAGCATATTCTTTCTAGTTTGGTAAGGACTGACCACAATAAAATGGCGTTGCTGCAGTTAGTTTTGCGAGTTTGAGCTTATGAACGCGGCCCCGCCAAATATCCAATATAATGCTAAAGTATAAAGCACCCCTTACGATTGCACTCTTTTTGCTCTGTCTTATAGCCGGGACGGACAGTGCCTTTGCTCAGGGTAAGGTCAAGGATCTATTTAAGGTAAAATCGCCTAAGATAGATTATGTTCGGCCTGACACCACTATTCTGATTAAGTACGAGGAGTTTCCGGAAGATGAATCGGATGCAGGCAAATCGATCTTCTTTAACCCGAAGCGAGAGCTTTCGATTGTTAGTGAAGATACTTCAGAGCTTGACTTAGGGGAGCAGCATATCGTGGAAGTATCGGAGGAGGTGCTGATCGACTCTGCCTGGATCAAGATAGCAGGTTACTATGCCATCTGGGATACCCGTAACATCAACCCGTACCGGATGGATGGGCGTCAGCTCAAAGATACAGTGGATATCACCTTATACGACCCGAGATCCAACCGTGATTATAAAATGCCTTTGGAAAAGACACCTGTCACAAGCCGTTTCGGACATAGGGGGTATCGCTGGCATTACGGTACTGATATTGACCTGAACACCGGCGACTCCATTTATGCCGCCTTTGACGGGGTGGTACGCATCAACAAGTGGGATGGCGGAGGTTATGGTAACTACATTGTGCTGCGCCATTACAACGGCCTGGAGACCCTCTACGGGCACATGAGTAAAACCATCGCAGAGACGGGACAGTTTGTAAAAGCCGGTGAAGTGATTGGTTTAGGTGGTAGCACCGGTCGAAGCTCCGGTCCCCACCTGCACTATGAAGTGCGCTACCAGGGCAATCCACTTGATCCGGAGCTGATGTATGACTTCCCTGACTATCTCCTCAAAGGACAGAGCTTCGTTATCACCTCTGCCTTGTTCAACTATTATAACAGGGCAAAGGGCAGTAGCAGCAGCGGCTCCCGCAAAGCTTCTTATCACAAAGTGCGAAGCGGCGATACCCTGTCAGGTATAGCAAAGCGCTACGGTGTGTCTGTGAGCCAGATAACCAAACTGAACGGCATCAGTACGCGTACCACCCTGAAGGTCGGGCGTTCGCTTCGAATCAAATAAGAAAAAATTGAAAATGAAATTAGATATACTTGCCTTTGCCTCACACCCGGATGATGTAGAGCTTGGGTGTGCGGGTACACTGATAGCCCATATCGCCGCTGGCAAAAAGGCTGGGGTGGTGGACCTGACACGTGGTGAACTCGGTACGAGGGGCACACCTGCTGAGCGGGTGGCCGAAGCAGAGGAAGCCGCCAGGATCATGGGCCTCTCTGTTCGTGACAACCTTGGCTTTGCAGATGGATTTTTCGCCAACGACAAGGAGCACCAGTTGCAGATTGTGCGCAAGGTGCGCCAGTACCAACCTGATATCGTACTGATGAATGCGCTGCACGACAGGCACCCGGACCATGGTCGCGGAGCGGCCGTAGTAGCTGAAGCTTGCTTCCTGGCTGGTCTGAAGATGATCAAGACTTTAGGTGATGATGGTTTAGAGCAGCAGGCCTGGAGACCGAAGGCAATGTACAACTTCATTCAGGACCGCTACATCAAGCCTGACTTTGTGATGGATGTGACGCCTCATTGGGAAAAGAAAATTGAAACCATCCGAGCCTTCAGAACGCAGTTCTATAATCCTGATGATAACTCTCCGAATACCTACATCTCGTCACCGGAGTTCCTGGATTTTATCGAAGCCAGGGCTCGTGAGTATGGGCATGCAATTGGGGTAACCTTTGGTGAGGGCTTTACATCTGCCAAGCAGGTAGGGGTGCGCAACCTGTTTGATCTGATTTAATTCCCATAATAAGTATACAAGCAGAAGGGGCCGGTCATATGACCGGCCCCTTCTGTTATTTTAGAATAAGCTATACCTTATTTTACTCTGTTTTTGCGCCAGTTAGAAACCGTGCCATTTTGGGTGCCGGTGCTCGACGCACTTGCTTTAGGCTTGTTGTTTCCTAGCAGCATAGCGGCCAGTACTGCAGCTATTTCATCTGCGTCTTCGGTTGGTTTTGGCTCCAGTACGCTTGGGCTAAAGTAGCGCTCAATGAATTTGGTGTCGAAATTGCCTGAAACAAAGGCTTCGTGCTGCAGCACAAATGTGCCAAAAGGAAGGGTCGTCTCTATACCTGTGATCTTGTATTCATCAATGGCGCGCAGCATTTTCTCAATGGCTTCCTGGCGGTCTTTTCCGAAGGTAACCAGTTTTGCGATCATCGGGTCATAGTAGATCGGAATGTCCATGCCTTGCTCGAAGCCATCGTCTACGCGCACACCAAGCCCTTGTGGACGAACGTAAGTTTCCAAACGGCCGATATCTGGCAGGAAGTTGTTGGCAGGATCTTCGGCATATACCCGTAGTTCCAGTGCATGGCCGTTTATGGTCAGGTCTTCCTGGCGAAAGCTGAGCGGATTGCCCTCTGCAATTAATATCTGCTCTTTAACCAGGTCCAGACCCGTGATCTGCTCTGTTACCGGATGCTCTACCTGCAGACGGGTGTTCATTTCCAGGAAGTAGAAGTTCAGGTTCTCATCTACCAGGAACTCTACTGTACCGGCACCCACGTAGTCGCAGGCTTTGGCCACATCCACGGCGCATCGGCCCATTTCATCGCGAAGTTCGGGCGTGAGGACAGCAGAAGGAGCTTCTTCGATCACTTTCTGGTGACGACGTTGAATAGAACACTCTCTCTCAAAAAGATGGACGATGTTGCCGTGCGTATCGCCTAGTACCTGTATTTCGATGTGACGGGGAGAGCCAATGTATTTTTCGATGAAGACAGAGCCGTCGCCAAAAGCAGATGTTGCTTCGCTCACAGCTAGTTTCATTTGCTCTTCAAAAACATCCACGCTTTCCACTACACGCATACCTTTACCGCCACCACCGGCACTGGCCTTGATCAGGATCGGGAAACCTACATTTGAAGCAATTTCCTTGGCTTCTTCCACATCCGAAATAGCCTCTTCAGTGCCCGGTACCATCGGGATTTTGTATTTGGCAACAGCGGCTTTGGCGGCCAGCTTACTTCCCATCAGCTCAATGGCTTCAGGTGAGGGACCGATAAAGATCAGACCTGCCTCCTGCACTTTACGTGCAAAATTTGCGTTCTCAGAAAGAAAGCCATAGCCTGGATGGATCGCATCAACCTGCAGGCGCTTGCATACATCAATGATGACATCACCCCGCAGGTATGATTCATTTGACTTGGGTCCACCTACGCAAACAGCTTCGTCAGCGTAGCGTACATGCAGGGCGTTGCGGTCGGCCTCGCTGTAGATGGCTACTGTGCTGATACCCATTTCTTTGGCGGAACGCATCACACGCAGCGCTATTTCACCACGGTTTGCTACCAGTATCTTCTTGATTTTTCTCATGCAGGAGCTAAGCTTTATTTTCTTCAAAGAAACAGTATAACAGGCAAACTTAAAAATGAGCACCCGAAAAAGGAGCGGTAGGAGTATTAGAAATTGTTTATGAATCTATAAAATCATAAATTTGCAGGCATTATACTTAGAACTGAATATATAGTATAACTAGCTATATAAGAACCTTAAATTATCCCGAAACTTAATTAAACACAAGGTGGATTTATTTGAAAAGTTGTTGACCAACAGAGGTCCGTTAGGCAGCCACTCACATTATGCGCATGGCTATTTCACGTTTCCAAAGCTTGAGGGGGAGATCGCTCCGCGCATGAAGTTCAGGGGCAAGGAGGTACTTACCTGGAGCCTTAACAACTACCTGGGTCTGGCTAATCACCCGGAAGTGCGTAAAGCTGACGCTGAAGCCGCTGCTGAGTGGGGTATGGCCTACCCGATGGGTGCCCGTATTATGTCCGGTAACTCAAACATGCACGAAAAGCTGGAGTCTGACCTGGCTGAATTTGTGCAGAAGCCTGACGCCCTGTTGTTGAACTTCGGTTACCAAGGTGTTGTGTCGATCATTGATGCGCTGGTGGATCGCCATGATGTGATCGTTTACGACGCAGAATCGCACGCTTGTATCATTGACGGTGTACGTCTGCACCAAGGCAAGCGCTTTGTTTACGCTCACAACGACATGGCAAGCCTTGAAAAGCAATTGGAGCGTGCTACACGCTGGGCTGAAAATACAGGCGGGGCCATTCTAGTGATCACTGAAGGCGTATTTGGTATGTCTGGTAACCTGGGCAAACTGAAAGAAGTGGTTGACCTGAAGAAAAAATTCCAGTTTAGACTACTGGTTGACGACGCACATGGTTTTGGTACCATGGGTAAGACCGGTGCCGGTACAGGTGAGCATCTGGGTGTGCAGGACGGTATCGACGTATACTTCTCTACTTTTGCCAAGTCTATGGCCAGCATCGGTGCCTTCGTGGCTGCTGATGAGCAGGTGGTAGAGTACCTGCGCTACAACATGCGCTCCCAGATCTTTGCCAAGTCGCTTCCTATGCCGTTGACAGTTGGTGCTATCAAGCGTTTGGAATTGCTGCGCACGCAGCCAGAGCTGAAGGACAAATTGTGGGAGGTGGTAAATGCACTGCAGACTGGTCTTCGCGGAAAAGGCTTCAATATCGGTACAACTGAGTCGCCAGTAACGCCAGTATTCCTGAACGGTCAGATTCCTGATGCTACCCAGCTGACACTGGATCTTCGTGAGAACTACAACATCTTCTGTTCTATCGTGGTGTATCCGGTAGTGCCGAAGGATGTGATCATGCTGCGTCTTATCCCAACTGCCGTGCACACGCTCGATGATGTGAAGGAGACGATCGATGCATTTGAAAAGATTGCACAAAAACTAGATAAAGGTCTATACTCAAAGGCCTCTGTGTCCGCTTAAGTTGATTTAAAGGCATATATTAAAGTTTGCTAATCTTTGCATGTTATCATTTAATGTGTATATTGGAGCAGTAAAAACAAATGTTTCACTATAATAAACACCTCAAATGAACAACAACTTTGGCAAACTCAAGGACCTTGTAATGTCGTTGGAAGCTGACTTCGAAAAATTCTACGACAAGAACAATGCAGCTGCCGGTACTCGCGTACGTAAAGGCATGCAGGACCTGAAAAACATGGCTCAGGACATCCGTAAGGAAGTTCAGGACATGAAAAACAGCACTACTGAGAAGAAATAAGTAACTGTTTAAGCAATAGCAACAAAAAAGGTGATCTGAAAAGATCACCTTTTTTGTTTATAAGTAACTGTTAATTAGTTAGTTAACTGACACTAGGAAATAGTTTTTCTTTCCTTTCTGAATGACCAGGTATTTCTCCTGTAGCAGCTCGTAGTTTACTGGCTCTTCCGTGCCCTGAATTTTCTGACGGTTGATACTGACGCCTCCATTCTTGATCATGCGCTTGGCTTCGCCCTTCGATTCGAAAATCTGGCCTCCCGTCACGTCAGAAAGTAAATCGCTTACCGTAGCTGCTCCTTCGTAGTTTCCACGGCTTACTTCTATTTGCGGTACGCCTTCGAAAACAGATAGCAAAACATCCTCTTTTAGGCCTTTTAGCGTCTCTAAATCGCCTTTTCCAAATAAAATTTCAGATGCATCTACTGCTGAATTGTAGTCTTCTTCGGAATGAACGCGAATTGTAACATCTTTAGCCAGGGCTTTTTGCAGTACACGCAGGTGAGGAGCCTGTTTGTGCTCTTCCGTCAGGCGTTCAATTTCGTCCTGTGGCAGTAGCGTATATACCTTGATCAGCTTCTCAGCCTCTTCATCCGACAGGTTGAGCCAGAACTGGTAAAACTTGTAAGGTGAGGTATAAGCCGGGTCGAGCCATACGTTACCACCCTCGGACTTGCCAAATTTAGTACCATCCGATTTGGTCACCAATTTACCTACCAGTGCGAAAGCTTTGCCATCGTCGATACGGCGGATCAACTCAGTACCTGTGGTGATATTTCCCCACTGGTCAGAGGCGCCCATTTGCAGACGCACGTTCTTGTTCTTGTACAGATGGTAAAAATCGTAGCCTTGTATAAGCTGGTAAGAGAATTCAGTAAAGGAAAGACCTTCAGCACGGTTGCCTTCTTCGTCTGCGCTGATACGCTTCTTCACCGAGTCCTTGGCCATCATGTAGTTCACGGTAAGGTGCTTGCCTACTTCACGCAGGAAGCCCAGGAAGCTGAACTCTTTAAACCAATCGTAGTTGTTCACGATCTCGGCAGCGTTGTCGCCGCAATTGAAGTCCAGGAATTTCTCAAGCTGCTTGCGTATACCTGCCTGGTTGGCCTGCAAGGTCGCTTCGTCCAACAGATTGCGCTCCGCTGATTTGCCCGATGGGTCGCCAATCATGCCGGTGGCACCGCCTACCAGCGCGATTGGCTTGTGGCCCGCACGCTGCAGATGCACCAGCAGCATAATGGTGGCCAGGTTGCCGATGTGCAGGGAGGACGCCGTCGGGTCAAAACCGATGTAGCCCGTTGTCATGCCAGAAGCAAGCTGTTCTTCTGTACCAGGCATGAAATCGTGGAGCATGCCTCTCCATCTTAATTCTTCTATCAGATTCATGTAAGCCTAAAAAATCGTCTGTTCAGGGCAAATATAGGAAAGAGTTGGCAGAATAGCGGTCTCTCATCCGCTTAACGGCTAAGCCAAACCGAGGCTACCTCGAAGGTATAAGGCTGTTCAAATGCTTCAGGCGCTATACCTACCCCAATGGAAACCTCTATTTTCTCGACCTGGCTAAGATCAAATTTTCCAGCAGAGGCGGATTTAAAGCGGAAAGGATGGAAACCAGGGTATGGCCTTGGCAGCAGGATAAAACTATCCGGCTGGAGTGATTCCAGTGGTATCTCAATATTCTGCTGTTGCTGATTGAGCTTTACTGTGGTGGAATAGGCCGCTGCGTCTTTGGTGATCAAGGTAACTTTCATTTGCAAGGGTGCACTTTTTTCTGTCCGTGCCTTCACTACGATACGCTTGAAACCCCCTAGCTCAGCTTGCCTGTTCTGCAACTTATCGCCGACGAAGTGCTGCCAGGCAATAAGAGGTTCACCTTCTTTTAAGTTCGGTCGACTCAGTCTGATCGCCATTTGACCCGGTGTTTCAGTTGTAATGAGTTGTCGCTCCTCCGGGCGCCATAGATTCGGATATACCATTAAGTTACGGTCCTGAGCAGCATTGAACAGTTCCAGCGCACTGTTTTCGGCGGCTACCCGTATCTGCCAGTAGTCCTGCTGGTAAAAGTCCCAGGCATGGGGATTGCCTTTGTGCCCGCCGGGGAAGGTGGTGTAGTCATCCTGTCCTTTCTGCACCGAAATACGGTACTGCACCAACCCAGGCGTCAGGATATCGGCTGGCACCTCAGCTTGCCAGGTATACGCATTCTTCTCCTGCATCTCAATTGTTTTCCAAACGCCGGAAAAGTTGTTCATCAGCAGTGTCACCTTGTCACCGGACGCTATACCTGCTAATACAGCGTTGATAGATAGTGACTTGTTAGCTGTTACTTCCTGCTTTGGTTGATGGAATACGGTAGGGGCATCAGACCTTGGCTGTGGAGCAACAAACTCCCCAAGCTGCAAGTTGTGAAGGCTGCTTTGGCTTTGTTTATACCTTTTGCCGCTTCTGGTTAGCAGGTAGGTACCCGGCTGTATGGTGAAATTTCCCCGGGAAGCTTTCGTGCTATACCTGTTGCCTTCATTTAATGCATCAACGGTAAAGGTCTCTCCCAGATCACGGAGACGCACCTGCATGGTATGAGCTCGCCACTGTATGCGGACTACCTCTTTCTGCGGCGAAGCCTTCGCGAAGGGATCGCTGACAGGTATAGCATCGGACATCACTTCGAGCCGCCATACCCCGTTCTCCAGCTTGTCCAGGAAGTAGGCGCCGCGGCCACCATAGTGCACAACAGGGGAATTGCCTACACCTGCCAATCGTAGCAGCTTGTTAGGACTTACAGGGGTAGTGCTTGTCGGGCCGGCGTGATAAAACTCCTGTGGTGTATTCATCTCACTCAGCTGTTGCTTGTGGCTCACCCGGAAGGCATCGAAAACGCTGTCAGCAGGGTAGGAGCCGTAGTTTTTCAATCGTGGCAGTTTCTGGAAAGCTTTCGAGGCAATCAACAGACTGATGGCTTTTTCGGGGGTATAGGCCAGATTGACGTAGTGTGTCTGGTACTCGGTGTTGGCATAAGCTGTTGCCATGGGGTCGTAGGCGAACTGCGTGGCCCACTGAAATCCCGCATCCCTAAAGCTGCGGGCCATCGCCGGGTACATGGTTGGAGAGGTGATATCTCCTGCGTCGAACTCGTAGACCATGCGGGCTTTGCCAGTAAAGGCAGGTATGGTGTCGAATGGGATGCTATACCTGTCCACATGGGGCAGGTAATTGCCCTGCAAGGTGCGGTTCGCCACCAACCCAGTCGGGTACCACTGAAAGCTTACCCCGTCGATGTTGGCTTTGGCTACCGCATCGGCGTAACGCGGTGATTCGCTGATGTTGTAGAAGATCGGTTTGGTCCAGCCTGTGCCACGAATGGCTTTCACCATACGGTTGACGTATTCCGTAGCCCGCTCTTTCGGACCGGTGTGGTGCGGTTCGTTGTTCACCTCCGCTGCGATCACATCGGGGTCGTCCTGGTAAGAGGTCTTGGTATAAGGGTTAACATGCTGAAAAAACTGCTTCAGGTAGCGTTCCTGCGCTTTGAAAGCGGCCTCTTCCGTTACGGCCTGCTGCTTGTTGTAAATACTCGAGAAGCCGCCTGTTTTGTAATCCGGCTCGGGGTAACCAGGGCCCCAGAAAGCAATAGGCGTGATCAGGACTTTTATGTTCCGCTCCTTCAGCTTGTAGATCAGGTAGTCAAACAGGCGCAAGTGTTCGTTCTCCAGCAAATTACCCAGCGAGTCGCTGATTTCGGTATCCCAGACGTGTACCCGAAAGGCATTGAACCCAAGCCGCGCCATGTGGTAGACATCCTGGTCAATAGCTTTTTCAGGGTCTATACCTAAAGCTTTGTGTGAACGATAGCCATAGGCGAAGGGAACCGTGTAATTGACACCGAAAAAATTAGCCTCGGCATTGCCTTTCTGCCAGCGCAGCACACCTTGTTTGTCAACATACACGGGGTTAGTGGCTTGCCCATGGGCTGTCAGACTGGTACCCAACCAGATCAGTAGAAGCAGGGCTATACCTGACCGAAGACTGAATTGCATAGTTTTCTTTCCTGTTGATGTGTGTTTCTAGTGGAGCGATTCCATAAAGCCCACCTTTATTTTAGTTTGAAAACCACTAATAACCTTGAAGATCTCTTTCAGCGTGACCTGCTCAATTTTAGTGAGCGATTTAGGGTCGAGCAGGTTGTCGGGTTCTTTCCGGTCGTCGATGATCTGGATGGCCTGCTTCCGGAGGCGCATACCCATCAGGTAATAATAGGCCTGCAGCAGCTCCTGTCGCTCTTTCTCGGTGAAAACTCCCTTTTGGGCCAGTGCCTCCAGCCGTTCACCGGTATTTGTCAGGAATATTCGGTTGCGTAATGCATAAGCCCTTACCAGGTCTACGATCGGAGTCATGGTCTTTTTCAGATTGAACACCTGCTGACTGCCTTTGCTGAATGTTCTGATATTATTGAAGAACGTAAGCGGCGGCTCGTACTGCAGGGCGTTCTGTGCCATGTGGTGCAGGAATGTATGCTTGGGTCTCTCCAGTTCCTGATTTAGAAACGCTTTCAGTTCATCCATTATACCTTGTTCACCATACAGGAAGCGGCAATCAAAGAAGGTGGCTACTTTCAGAACCGCCTCCGGATCAGACTCTTGCAGCCAACTGCTGTAGTTGCGCTTCCAGTGGGAGAGGGAGTGGGTCCATTTTGAGTTCTTAGCCATAAAACCCCCTTCACAGAAACTGAAGCCAATGTGGTCGAGTCGCTCCGAAACGGTGGAGGCGAAGGCCAGAAAGTATTCACGCACTAGCTCGCGCTGCTCGTTGGCCTTGTCTTCATAAATGATGGCATTGTCCTGGTCGGTGCGCAGGGTCTGCTCTTTCCGGCCCTCGCTGCCCAACACCATGAACACAAATTTGGCAGGTGGTGGCCCCATTTCTGCGATCACACCTTCGATGACGTTGATGGCAATTGTGTCGGCTACGGTGGTGATCACCTGGTTCACGATCTCAGATTTCACGCCCCGGTTGAGCAGTTGGTATACCTGTTCGGGTACTTTCTGCCAGCGCTGCTTCAGTTCAGGTATACTCCTTGCCAGTTTGACCGACTGTATGAACATGAAAGGTGACTGCGCCAGGCTGCTCAGCAGTTTGTTCCGACTGATAAAGCCAATATAGCCAGTTTTGTCTGCTATCAGTAAATAACGGGCGCGGGTCTGAAACATCAGCAGGACGGCTTCATAGATATAGGCTTGCGATCCGATCGAAACAATGGGCTGGTCCATCACATCGCGTACCGGCTGGGTATAGGGGATCTGCCGTGCTACCACATTGTTGCGCAGGGTCAGGTCTGTCATGAAGCCGATGATCTGGTCCTGTTCGTTCTTCACAAAAAGGCAGCTTACTTTCTGGTTTACCATTATTTGCGCGGCCTCAGCAACAGGCGTGCTGACGGTGCATGCTACAATGTCCCGATACTCGATGGTTTCTACTTTGCGGGAGTAGAGTTGATCGGCGGCGATGTTGTTTTCGGGCTGTATGCGCGAAGACCTTATAAAGTGGGCATATTCCTCGTTGAGCATACGGCGGCCGTACTCCGCAGTGAAATAATGAAGGAATGCCTCATAAGTCCGGCACAGTGCCAGAAATTCTTTTCGGTGCAAGGTATAGACGAGCGTGCCTTTCCGGCAGATGACGGTGCGGAAAGAGCGACGGCGATTAAGCAATATAGAGGTTCCACCGTAGCAGTAGCCACCACCGTAAGTTGCTGCCAGCCGCTTATTCTGTTCACTGTCGTAGAAGAACACTTCATACTCCCCCTGTACAATCAGATCGACGCCACGCAATTTTGATTCATTCTGCAGGTATAGGATTTGCTCTTTTGGGTAGTGCACTTCCTCCAGCAGCTCAGCAATGCCCTGTAAAACCTCGTCCGGCAAGAGGTTAAAAGGTTTTACAGTTTTCAGGAATTCGTATTTTGGGTTCATGTCAGTAACAAAGCGATCAGGTATAGGATGAAAACAAGGAGCAGGAATACGACAAAATGCAACAATCTTCGACGATGACTGCGCGGCCTGCGGCGGAGTGGCTGTGGCGGAGGAGGTTCCTGCTGAAGTTGCACAGTTTGTTCGTCAATATCACCTCTGCGCCATAGTTCAAAGAAACTGCTTGCCGTAGCATGCGCGTCGCTCCGTGCATCATGTTCATTTTGAAGGGGTTCGCCGAACAGGCGCATGTGCAGCTCTCCCAATCGCATATGGCGATGCCTTGCCTCACGGACAAAATGGTTGGTGGCAAGCATTGTGCAGAAAGTAGGCAGATGCTCCAGCGGGTTGTCTAAGCCTGCTCTGTAAAAGCCCAGGCCCAGCATTTTGTAGTCGAGCTGCATAAAATGCCCCACGACCAATGGCTGATAGTGAATCAGGTCCTGCTGCAGCAAATGTAAGGCTTCATAGCGCCCTGTTCCATTTATTTCCAGAAACTCAAGGCTGATGCCATGTATGCGTTCAGAAACGGCATTCATTTCGTAGTCTGAGGGCTTGATATAGAAGTTTTCAGACTTAACGAACTCTCCTTGCCGGGTATAGACTTCCCAGGCGACCTGTACGATATGTGGCCAGTTGTCGCGTGCTGAATAGGGCATGCTCCAGTCCTTGGGCAAACCCGAGGTTTCGGTGTCGACAAAGAGCAGATAGGTGTTCACTGTATAAAATTAGACAATATTCAGGACAGTCAGAATATATTGGATTTTATTCTTTTTTTGGCACTTCAGCCTTTCATTTGCAGCGCAGATACCAGTATATTTGATGTCTGTATACCTGAACAATCACCAATCTATACCTTTCAAACAGCATGTCGCACACCCCAGAGGGCATTATGGAGCAATTAAAGAAGAGGCAGTTTGCCCCTGTGTATTTTTTGCAGGGAGAGGAGCCTTTCTATATTGACCAGATTGCCGATTTTATAGAGGCACACGCCCTGCAGGAGCACGAAAAGGGCTTCAACCAAGTGGTAATATACGGCAAGGATGTAGATGTGGCTACGGTATTGCTGCAAGCCAAGCGTTTCCCGATGATGGCGGAGCGCCAGGTGGTGATCGTGAAGGAGGCGCAGAGCATTGTGGACCTGGAGCGGGAGGAAGGCATGAAACAGCTGGAGGCATACCTGCAGAACCCACTGCCTTCTACCATACTGGTATTTTGCCATAAGCATAAAACCCTGGATGGGCGCAAGGCTTTAGGCAAAGCTGTACAGAAACACGCCGTGCTGCTCACGACCAAGAAGCTTTACGATAACCAGATACCCGCCTGGATCACAGGGTATGTGAAAAGCAAAGGCCTTCAGATAAGCCCTAAAGCGGTGATGCTGCTTAGTGAGTTTATTGGGGCAGACCTTTCGCGGCAGGCCAACGAGATTGATAAGCTGCTGATCAACCTGAAACCAGGGCAGGCGATAGACGAGCGGGTGGTGCAGGAGAACGTTGGCATCAGCAAGGAATACAACATCTTCGAACTCCAGTCGGCGCTCATTGCCCAGGATGCGCTCAAGGCCAACCGGATCATCCAGTATTTTGAGGCTAATCCCAAAAATAATCCGCTTATACCTAACCTGAGCCTGCTCTTTACGTTTTTCACCAAGCTTTTGACCCTGCACCAGTCTGCCGACAAGTCAGAATCCGGCGTGAGGAAGAGTCTGGGTAACCGTGGTTTCCTGGTAAAAGAGTATATGCAGGCGCTTCGGGTGTTCCCGCTGTTGCGTGTCGTGGATATCATTCATCATATCCGGGTGGCCGATCTGCAGGTGAAGGGCATAAGCGGTGGCGATATGAGTGAATCTGAAATTTTAAAAGAGCTGGTGTTCAAGATATTGCACCCGGTGCCGCGAACTTTAGCCTATCATTGAGTACAATTTCACACGATCAGCACAATATTTGCTATTGCTGCTGCATTGTATAAAGGTGTGAGGTGTGCGTCAGCCCTTTTCGGCAGGATGTTTATCGCCTATGGTTCGTGCGGTTATCGAATTTTAACTAACTTTGAGTTTGCCTGCAAGGCATAGCGCCGTCTGGTGCATATACCTGTTTTCTAAGATTAAGTCATAAGAATAGCTCAAAAGCGAGCAGTAAGATACATATGAAGATAGCCTATAAAGTAGCGCTGGCATCGGTTTTGGCTGGAGGAAGCCACATAGCGGTGGCCCAGCACACACAGGTGTTCACCGCAAAAGACAAGCACTACCATGAAGGCGTGGAGTTGTTTGACCGAGCCAAATACGGAGCGGCCCAGGAGGCCTTCCGCAAGTACATCAACCTGATCGGTGACGATGCCAAGACGGCCGACGCGCAGTACTACTATGCACTGAGCGGGCTATACCTGTTACACCCGGACGCTGAACAGTTGATCCTCAATTTTACGCGCAAATTCCCGACTCACCCGAAGACGGCCCTGGCTAATTACGAGCTGGGTCTGTACTACTTTGAGAACAAGGATTATAAGAAGGCGGTGGAGAAGCTGGAGAATGCGCCTGTACATCTTCTGAGTATCAAGCAGAACAAAGAGCTGGAGTTTAAACTCGGCTATTCTTATTTCGCCAACAAGGATTTCAAAAACGCCAAGATCTGGTTCGACAAGAATAAGACAACTGGCTTTAGAGAAGATGAACACCGTTTTGCCTATGCTTCAAACTATTACGCGGGCTATATAGCTTACCGAGAAGGTGATTATGACGCTGCGAAAGCGGACCTATTGATCGCCGAAAAGAATGAAGCCTATGCGCAGATAGTGCCTTACATGATCACCGAGATTCTGTATAAGGAGCATGATATTTTCGAAGTGATCCGATACGGAGAGGCAGCCCTGGCTAAAACCCCTCAGGTACAACAGGCTGATGAAATTGCCCTGTTGGTGGGCGATGCCTATTATCAGCGTGCTGAGTACAAAAAAGCTGAACAGTACTTCAGCCAGTATGCGCAGGGTAAGCGCAAGCTGGATCCGGTGATCCAGTACAAGATCGCCTATACTGACTACAAGAACGGTAACTTTAAAAATGCGATTGCCAATTTCAAAGAAGTAGCGAGCAAGAAAGACGCCCTCGGTCAGAATGCTGCTTATTACTTAGGTATGAGCTATCTGCGTGAAGACAACAAGCAGTATGCCCTGACCGCTTTTGACCAGGCCCGCAAAAATGACCAGGACAAAACCATCACCGAAGCGTCCACCGTTAAGTTTGCGCAGGTAAGCTACGAACTGGGTAACTTCCGTGACGTGTTCAACTCCCTGCAGAATTTCAACGAGCAATTTCCTAAGTCAGAACACGCCACCGATGTCGACAACCTGCTGACAGAGGCGTATTTTAACTCGAACAACTACTCGGAGGCTATTCGTCACATCGAGAGCATGCCGAACAAGAGCTATAAGATACTGGAAACTTACCAGCGTATGACACACCTGTACGGCGTAAACCTCTTCAACGAAGGCAAATTCCCGACGGCTGTTTCCATGCTGGACAAGTCGCTGCAGTATCCTTATGACAAAGAGATTACAGCAGCCAGCCACTTTGTGAAAGGCGAGGCTTACTCCATGGGACAGCGGTACGTGGATGCCATCAACAGTTACGCGGCTGTGTTCCGCAACAGTGAGGCACGTAAGTCGGAGTACTACATGAAGTCCCGCTACGGTATAGGCTACGCCTACTACAACAACAAGGAGTACGACAAAGCCATGCCGCACTTCAAGGCTTACGTGGACGGCACCAGCACTAGCGACCCAAACCACTTCGATGCGATGATGCGACTGGCGGACCTGCATTATGTGAACAAGCAGTATGCGCCTGCCCTGGCGCTTTACGACAAAGTACTGGCTTCCAATTCCAATGACAAGGACTATGTATACTTCCAGAAAGGTATCGTGCTGAGCCTGATGGGCAACAAGGAAGCGGCTAAGCAGAATCTGCAGACCGTGTACAGCCAGTACCAGAAGTCTCGCTACGTAGAGCCTGCCATTTATCAACGTGCTATCATTGAGTTCGAATCAGGTAATTATGAGTCGGCTGTATCAGGTTTTACGGCGCTTATTCAGAGCAGGCCGCAAAGCCGTTTGGTGCCGAATGCGCTTGAGAAACGAGGTATAGCCTATGCTAACCTGGGCAAGAATGCAGAAGCTGCTGCAGACTATAAGCGAGTACTCGACGAATTCCCGAACTCACGTTCTGCCAGCGGTTCACTTTACAGTCTGCAGGAGGTACTGGCTACTCAGAACCGCAGCAGTGAATTTGACACCTACGCAGAGAAATTCAGAACAGCGAATCCGGAAAGTAATGCTTTAGAAAGCATTGAATTCGAAGCTTCTAAAACGCTTTATTTCAACGAGAAATACGACCAGGCGCTGACTAAACTGGAGACTTATCTGAAAACTTATCCGAACAGTCCTTTTGTAAGCGATGCCCGTTACTTCCTGGCTGATTCTTATCTGCGCACTAATCAAACGGAGCAGGGCTTGCAGCGCATGAAAGCTGTAGTAGAAGAGAACAAGAGCGAGTATGTGAACCGTGCGATTCAGAAAGTGGCTGATGCGGAGTTTGAGAATAAGAACTACGCGGAAGCGATCAAGTACTACAGCCGCCTGCGCGACACGGCCATTAACCGCCGTGAGCAGCAAACCGCACTGACAGGCCTGATGAAGAGCCACTTCCTGTCAAACGACTATGCGGCATCAAAGCGAATTGCCAACGAGCTGATCAGCCAGGGTAATTCAGCGCTTTACGTTTACAACACAGCGCAGCTGTACAAAGGCAAAGCGACCTATGCCGAAGGCAACCTGGATCAGGCCCTGAAAGAGCTTCGTGAAACAGCTGCGTCAGCGACTGACGAAAATGGAGCAGAGGCACAGTACCTGGTAGCCGAGATTCTGTATAAGCAGAAGAAATATGCTGAGTCAATCGATGTAGCCTTTGACTTCAACACGAAGTTCTCCAGCTACGACTTCTGGCTGGGCAAGTCCTTCCTGATCATCGCCGATAACTATGTGGCGCAGAACGAAACTTTCCAGGCAACTTCAACACTTAACTCTATCATTGAGCACTCACCAGTGCCCGAAATTGTGGCAGAGGCAAAGCAGAAGCTGGCTAAATTGGGTGGTGCACCGAGTACGGCCCCGGCTGACACCGTGAAGGGAAGAAAAAGATAATGCATCTTGAAGAGAAACATCAACATGAAGAATAGATTGAAAAAGACTTCCCTGGCAGTGATTGTGCTGTGTGCTGGATACAGCTTTGTGAACAACGCCCAGGCACAGACAACAGGCTGGGGCGAAGGTGCTAAACTGCAGGATGCAGAAGTAGTGGTAGAAAAGGATCGCAAGATCGAACTACCGAGAGCTTCGCGCAACTACCAGAAATTTGCAGTGGTGCAGCCAGAGCCGGGCGAACGCAATGTGCGCTACCGTTTCAATGATTACCGCCTCGAGGACCAGGATGTGAACCTGCAGGTGCGCGTGCTCACCATCAAGCAGGACGAACTGACCAAACTGTACGGCAATTATGTCAAAGCAGGTATAGGCAACTACGGTACGTTATACCTCAAAGGCTATTTCCACAACAAGCGCAGTAATGTGGCTTCCTATGGAGCTGATGTCAGTCATATCACTTCCGCCAGAGGACCGGTTGACGGCCGTAATTCAGCTGTGACTAATTCGGCAATCAATCTGAACGGTGAGAGCTACCTGCAAGGCCTCACATTGGGTGGTAAACTTGGCTACGGACGCGACAAGTATCACTTCTACGGATACAGCCCGGTACAGGAAACGACCGTAGACCGCGATACCATCAGCCAGGTATTCAACCGCGTAAATGCCGAAGGGTATATGCATAACCACGGAGCAGGTATGCCGCTTCTGTTCAGAGCCGGATTGAACGTGAACTATCTGAACGACCGCTACGACATGCGGGAGACAAACATCGCAGCTAAGTTGAATACCGAGTATGGCCTAGATGATGTGTCCGCTTTCAAAGTTGATGCTGACCTGTCAGTGGTGTCGCATAAAGACTCTGCTTCTGTAGGCCGTACCATGTTTAAACTTCATCCGCAGTACGAGCGTCATTTGAATGCGATCCGTCTATCGATTGGAGCCAATGTCGCTTACACAGGCGACACTGTGAATGACGCACGCAAGTTCAATGTATACCCGACAGTACGTGTAGGAGTAGAGCCTATCAAGGATAACCTATTGATCTACGCAGGTATAGGGGGAGATCTGCAAAGAGTTACTTTATATCAGCTGACACAGGAAAACCCATTCCTGGCGCCGAATGTAAGAGTGGCTGATCAGAACAAAGGACTGGAGGTATACGGTGGTATGCAGGCCAATATTGCCAACTTTGTGCACCTGACAGGTCGTGTGGCCTACCAGAACTTCCGCAACATGTACTTCTACAACAACTCTGCACTTGACTCAACCAAGTTTGACCTGGTGTATGATGACGGCGTGACAAATGTTTTGAATATTTATGGTGAAGCCACCTTTAATTATTCAGACGAACTGCGCATAGGATTAAAGGCTGATTATAACAAATATAGCACAGCTACCTTAGAGCAGCCGTTTCACCGTCCGGAGTTGATGGCAAGTGTTTTTGCCACCTACAACTTCTATGATAAGATTCTCTTTAATTCAGAACTTTACTATATTGGGAGTTCTTTCGGGCGCATTACCCGTCCTGGCGGCACATTTGTGCTGCGGGAGACAGATACGATCGTGGACCTGAATCTGAAGGCGGATTATAAATTCTCCAACAGATTCACGACTTTCCTGATGGTAAATAATTTGTTTGCGCAGAAGTACGAAAGGTTTGTAAATTACCCGAACAAAAGTATAAACCTGATAGGAGGCGTCTCTTATTCATTCTAAGTGCCTATGGTAGAAAAGCACATCAAGCACCTGCTCTACAATCACGACTGCGTGATCATACCTGATTTTGGCGGGTTGATCACGCGCTATGTGCCTGCCCGGATCAATCCGGTGAAGCATACGCTGGTGCCACCGTCCAAAAAAATTGCTTTCAATGAAAAGCTGGTTCTGAACGATGGTCTGCTCATCAGCACCATCGCCTATACCAACAACATTACTAAAGAAGAGGCCAGGCAACTGGTTATGTCTTTTGTGCATGAAGTTCGTAACCGGTTGGATAGTGAGCAACGGTTTGAGCTGACCGATATCGGCGTGTTCAAATACAACCATGAACGAAAGTTGGTGTTTGACTACACAGAAGGCGACAACCTGTTGGAAGCAAGCTTCGGTCTGCCTGAGATTGTTGCCAGACCAATTCGTCATGAAGAACCGGCCGTGCTGCGCACCCTGATCAAGGAGCGACAGGCAGCAGAGGCAGCACCTGCCAGGAAGCCATTCAAAGCCCGTCTGAAGCGCGCCTACCACGTAGCAGCAGGGCTGGCCTTAACTGGTTTGGTTGGAGCAACACTTTACATGCTTTCCCTGCAAACGGACTATAATCTGAGCAGTCTGAATCCGATTTCGCTGATCAATGGCGACAAGCAGGCGGCGGCTGAGCAGACAGCAATTACAGTACCTGTTCAGAACGAAGCCACCTTAAAACAAGATGCTGGAATCGGTGCATTTGATGCAGCGGAGGCAGGTATAGAAAATGAAGCTGAAGCCTGGGGTGATGCCTCAAGCAGTACTTCTGACTTCGAAACCCAATATGCTGCAGATGAAATCGTTAATGATAAAGACGAGCCTGTTGCGGAAGTAGCTGCTCCATCAGTGGCCAGCACCACTGTGAGTGGCAAGGATGGTCGCTTTTATATTATCACAGGCGGTTACGCCCGTATGCTGAACGCAGAGTTCAGCCGTCAGGAAATTGCGGAGTTCGGCCACGAGGCCAAAGTTTTGGAGCCTGGCAAAGGCAGCAGGCTCTTTA
Source organism: Pontibacter lucknowensis (assembly GCF_900156415.1). Lineage (GTDB taxonomy): Bacteria > Bacteroidota > Bacteroidia > Cytophagales > Hymenobacteraceae > Pontibacter > Pontibacter lucknowensis. Next base: position 463,854 of record NZ_FTNM01000002.1, read on the forward strand.
AAGTATCTGTCGCTGACTTTGCATCTGCAGAGGAGGCGCAGGCTGCCATGAACACATACAGACAAACATTCGGAGACAATATTTGGGTTTTTAATAATTAACATGACATCTCTCTTCTTACAAATTACGACAACTCCTGCTGACACGACTTCTATGTTGGCTGATGGAGCAGAAACAGCGGAAAGCTCGGTATCCTTACTGGACCTGGCGATGGCGGGTGGTTGGGCCATGATCCCACTGCTGCTTTTGTCTCTGGCTGCCGTTTACATCTTTTTTGAGCGTTACCTGACGCTTAAGAAGGCTGCCAAAAACCCGGATGGTTTCAGTGATCGCATCAAGAGCATGGTATTGGCCGGCGACATCAACGGTGCCCGTATGCTGTGCGCGCAGACCAACACACCAGTATCCCGCATGTTGGGCAAAGGGGTGAGCCGCATCGGTAACCCACTCAAGAACATTGAGACCTCTATTGAGAACGTGGGCAAGATCGAGATCAGCCGACTGGAGCGTAATTTGGCTGCCCTGGCCACTATTGCAGGTGCTGCCCCGATGCTTGGCTTCTTAGGTACGGTAACAGGTATGATCCAGGCCTTCATCGCCATTGCACAGGCTGAAGGTTCCGTTAGCCCGCAGTTGCTGTCAGCTGGTATCTACCAGGCGATGGTAACAACAGCTACTGGTCTGATGATCGGTCTGCCAGCTTACGTAGGGTACAACTACCTGGTGTCAAAGATCGATAACATCGTACACGCCATGGAATACTCTTCTATTGAATTCATTGATCTGTTACAAGAACCACAACTTTAAGCATGAATTTACGCTCCAAAAACAGGATCAACCCCGATTTCAACATGTCCTCTATGACGGACATTATCTTCCTGTTGCTTATTTTCTTCATGCTTACCTCAAACTTTGTGACGCCAACCGGCCTGCCGGTTAGCTTGCCTTCCAGCAAGGTGTCTAACATCGTGATGGAGAAGGTAAACATCACGATTACAAAAGACATACAGTATTTTCTGAACGGTAAGCAAATAGACGAGTCGCAGCTAGAGTCACAGTTGGCAGCACTTTTGCAGGGAACAGAAGAAGGCGTGGTGGTGTTGAACGTAGACAAGACCGTGCCGGTGGAGTATCTGGCCAAGGTGGCAGGTATAGCTGCCAGCCTGAAAGCGAAAGTAACTTTGGCCACTGAGCCTACAAAGTAGTATTGAATTACACATGGAGATAGCATTATCACAGGAAGAGGAAAAGAATAAGAAGATTGCTGCAGGGATTAGTATTACCCTGCACATCATCATTCTATTGCTGCTCTTTTTCCTGCTGGCCTGGAATGGTGCCCCTGGCAACCCGGACGAGGAGATCGGTATTGAGATAAACTATGGCACAGACGCCATGGGCAGCGGTGACGTGCAGTCGAAGGCTACTCCGAACGAGTCGAAGAACGTGCAGGATAGCAAACCTGCTCCAACACAGCCAGATCCGCTTCCTGAGCCTAAGCCAGTAGCTGCGGCTACTCCTACACCGCCCACTCCTGTAGAAACCCCGAAGGTGGTAACTGCCCCTGTGGAATCGCCTGTGTCGGTGAAAGAGGAAGTAAAGCCTCAGCCGAAGCCTACGCATAAGGTGGAAGAAGTAAAGAAGCCGGTAGAACAGCCGAAGGAAGAGGTTAAGAAGCCAGAGCCGGAGAAGCCACGTACGCTATACCCTGGCAAGCCTACCGAAAGCACGGGTACAGGTAAAGCCGGCACATCAAACGAGGCTACTGGCAACAACAATGGCGACGATGCCAACAAAGTAGGCGATAAAGGTGACCCACGCGGTCAGATGACTGCCAAAAATTACGAAGGTACGCCTGGCGGTGGAGGCGGAGGTGACGGTCTTGATATGGCCGGCTGGCGCTATGACATCTCGCCTAAGCGTGACCCTTACGAGAATGAAACTGGTTTTGTGAAGTTCCGCATCCGTATCGACGCTGACGGCAACCTGATCGGCATTGACCGACTGGAAAGCACAGTTTCACCGCACGTAGAGAAGTGGTACCGCGAGCAGCTTCAGAAAACAACCTTTAGCCGCACGGGTGGAGGCAGAAGCACAACAGGCGCCACCGGTACTGTTACCTTTGTGATCAGATCACGCTAATTTCTATTGATTTCATGACTTATCAAGAGTGTCTTGATTACCTATACCAGCAATTGCCGATGTTTCAACGCATCGGCAATGCTGCTTTTAAGAAGAGCCTCGACAACATTATAGCCCTCTGTGACGCACTGGGGCAGCCGCAGCACAAGTTTAAGACAGTGCACGTGGCGGGTACCAACGGCAAAGGTAGCAGCTCCCATATGCTGGCTGCCGTGCTGCAGAGCGCCGGCTACAAAACAGGCCTCTATACCTCTCCGCACCTCAAGTCATTCACTGAAAGGGTGCGTGTGAACGGTGCCGAACTGCCACAGGACTACCTGATCTCTTTCGTAGAGCAGCACAAGGACCTGTTCGAGCAGGTTAAGCCTTCCTTCTTTGAAATGACGGTGGCGCTGGCCTTCCAGTATTTTGCTGACGAGCAGGTGGATGTTGCAGTGATCGAGGTAGGACTGGGCGGAAGACTCGATTCTACAAATATCATCACCCCGGAACTTTCGCTGATCACCAATATTGGCTTTGACCACCAGGCACTGCTAGGAGACACTTTGGCAGAGATAGCAGGAGAGAAGGCCGGCATCATCAAGCCCCATATACCTGCTGTGGTCAGCACTAAGCAGTCAGAAATCGCGCACGTGTTTGAGCAAAAGGCCGCTGCTGAACAGGCACCGCTATATTTTGCCACCGACAGTATACGTGTACAGGTGCTGGAGCAGCATCTGGAGGGGCAGGTATATGATGTATACCTGGATGGCAATCGCTGGCTACAGTCCCTGCAGTCTGACCTGGCTGGGGTATATCAGAAATTTAACCTGCCCGGAGTACTCAAGTCATTGTTGCTATTGCGTGAGCAAGGTTTCACAATTTCAGATGATGCCATACGTCAGGGTATAGGTCGGACCAAAACGATTACGGGTCTAAAAGGACGTTGGCAAGTGTTGGGGAATCAACCTTTAATAATTTGTGATACAGGCCACAATGTGGATGGTGTTAAACAAATACTTGCTCAGTTAGCAGCCTTAGCGCCTAAGCAGGTGCACTTTGTTTTTGGTGCCGTGAACGACAAGGACGTGACGACCACCCTGCAGCTTCTGCCGAAGGCGTATAACTATTATTTCTGTCAGGCGCAGATACCACGTGCGTTGCCTGTGTTGGAGCTCCAGGAAAAAGCGAAAATGGTCGGGCTGAGAGGTGAAGCCTATGCAACTGTAAGCGAAGCCATCGCTGCTGCCAAGGGAAATGCGGAGCCCGATGAGGTAATTTTTATTGGAGGTAGTACCTTTGTGGTCGCAGAGATTGACGAACTATAATAATGGGAAGAAGTAAATTAGCAAAGTTTGCCGCCATAGCGGAGCGTGAGAATGTAATAGAACCAGAAGGAGAACTCTATGGTCAATTGAAAGGCAAGTGGCGGGATGAGTTTTTCGAGAATGATAAGCCTCTGATCCTGGAGATCGGTTGTGGCCGCGGTGAATATACTGTAGGTATGGCACGGCTGTTTCCGGATAAAAACTTTTTGGGGCTCGATATCAAAGGTGCACGTATCTGGAAAGGCAGCTCTCTGGCGGAAGAGGAAGACCTGCACAATGTCGCTTTCCTGCGCACCTTTATCGAGAACCTGGAAGACAACTTTGCCGAAGGAGAGGTAGACGAAATATGGGTTACCTTCCCTGATCCACGACCGAAAGACCGCGACATCAAGCGTCGTCTCACATCGCCGCGTTTCCTGGACCTGTATGCTAAAATTCTAAAGCCAGGCGGAATTCTGCACCTGAAGACTGACAACCAGATGCTATTTGACTATACTCTGGAAGTGCTCCAGGAGCGTAATCCGAAAGAGTTGCTCTATACGCATGATCTATACAATTCTGATTTGCAAGAGCATACCATGGGCATCTACACCACCTACGAGAAGCGGTACCTGGCTGAGGGAATTACAATTAAATACCTGCAGTACAAAGTCTAAGCATCTATCGCTAATTACCTTTATTTTAAAACAAGACGGCCCGCCATACTCAGGTATAAGCGGACCGTTCTTATTTTATTCTAGAAATCACTCAGTTTCGGTTATAGGCATGGCGAGTATGATCCGGGAAAGATAAAGGTCAGTTCGGCATGATCTAAGCTACAAACTACCCCAGCCCGAATGGCGTTACGATGAAATGCTAATACATTTTAACTCCCCAATTCTTAAATTTCTAAACTCTCTAGCTCCTTAGTTTTCCTCTATTTCTTCGAAGATCTCCTGCAATTCGTCAAAATCTTTCAGGCCAGGTTTGATCTCGTGACCGCCGCGTAGGCCAATGCCTGCAGGTTTGATGTCCTTTAGCACCGCATTGATGTTATGACGATGCACGCCGAAGCCCAGGTATATCTGAAAGCGCTTTGCCAGATTCTTGAGGAACTTGGTATTGGTATCGTCTATGTTTTCGAAATCTGAGGAGTAGATCAGGAAGCTGTCAACAGATGGACCGTACAGCTCCATCATCTCCAGCAGCTCGCTCTCTACAGTGTCTTTATTGATAAAAACCTTCTGAATTACCGGTCGGTTAATCTCTTCGATCTCATCGATCAGGTAGGGCGTATCCAGTTGAATGTAATCCAGACCGAAGTCATCAGCATACTGGTTGATAATATCGGGCTTGGCACGCTCGAATTCGCCGGCCAGCTTAACGCCAGATACCCAGCCTACGATTTCCTTCAGCGTATCAGAAGACATACGCTCCTTATCGTCCAGTTTCAGGTTGAAGCTGATAATATCTACGCCCATGCCGGCGCAGTAACGCGCATCACTCAAATTGTTAATACCATTTACTATTACAGAGGTACGTAAGCCCATAGCAATCTATTTTTTAAAACCGGGTCGGTTGAGTTAGTCCTATTTAATTCCAAAGTAAGTTCCTTATCGGGTACGATGCCATATTTTTTAATGTTTTTTTTAATGCAACAGGGTCTTTTAAACAGTTGTTGCTACAATATTTGCCAGGCTGAATCTTTATTAGTGCCCCGATGTTACTATCTTTGTAGAAAAATTATAGCATTTCGAATTACAATTCTGAAGATAAATGAGTAAGTTAGGAAGGGTATTGGTAGCCATGAGCGGCGGCATAGACAGCTCCGTGGCGGCTGTGATGTTGCACGAGCAAGGCTATGAAGTGGTGGGTATGACCATGAAAACTTGGGACTATGCATCGAGCGGCGCCAGCAAGAAGGAGACTGGTTGTTGCAGCCTCGACTCCATCAACGACGCCCGAAACATAGCGGTACAGCTCGGCTTCCCGCACTATATTATAGACATACGCGAAGAGTTTGGTGACTATGTGATCAACCACTTCACAGACGAATACATTGCAGGCCGTACGCCAAACCCATGCGTGTTGTGTAACACACATATCAAGTGGGATGCATTGTTACGTCGTGCCGATCAATTAGGCTGTGACTTTATCGCGACCGGGCACTATGCTAACATCCGGGAAGAAAATGGCCGCTATGTGATATCAAAAGGTCTGGACGAAAACAAAGATCAGTCGTATGCGCTGTGGGGTATTTCGCAGGAGAGCCTGAGTCGTACGATGTTCCCACTTGGAAAACTGCGTAAAACGGAGATTCGACAGATGGCCATGGACCGTGGCTTCACGGAACTGGTGAATAAGCCGGAGTCTTATGAGATATGCTTTATACCTGACAACGACTACAGGGGCTTCCTGAAGCGCCGTGTTGAGGGACTGGAAGAGCAGGTAGCCGGCGGTGAGTTTGTATTGGAGGACGGTACTGTAGTAGGCAAGCATGAAGGTTATCCGTTTTATACCATCGGGCAACGCAAAGGCCTGGGTATAGCACTTGGTTTTCCGGCTTATGTGACCCGCATTGAGAAAGAGACTAACCGCGTAATACTGGGTAACTATGAGGACCTGGCCAAAAATGCGATGACCGTAGGTAAGCTTAACATGGTGAAGTATGAGAACCTGATTGGTCAGCCTATACCTACCATTACGAAAGTTAGGTATAACGACCCGGGTACAGAGGCCATTATCGAGCAAGAAGGAGATAAGATGAAAGTACACTTTCTGAGTGGTGTGCATGCGATTGCTCCTGGTCAGGCAGCCGTATTCTACGAAGGCAACGACGTAGTGGGTGGCGGCTGGATCGAGTCAAACTATAACTCAGACTATAACCTGAACGTGTTGCAATAATGAGAAGAGCCCTCTTGCTCCTGGTTGTGCTGGCTGCCTTTGTAGCTGGCTGCGAAAATAAATACAAGGACCCTGATCCTGTGGCGATGGGCTACGACTATTATCCGCTGGAAGTAGGACTGTATCGGGTGTATGATGTGAAGGAAACGCTCTACTTCGGTGAAACACCTTCCGAGCTTAACTATCAGTTGAGGGAACGGGTAGATACTAGCTTTATTGACCAGACGGGGCAGCTTGTTTATAAGATTATTCGTTCTAAACGACCGTCAGCAACTGCTGAATGGTTAGATGATTCGGTAATGACAGCGGCTAAAAGCCCAACAATGGTCATGCTTACCAAAGACAATACGAAATACGTGAAGCTTGTATTTCCTGTTAAGAACGGATTAGAGTTTGTTGGCGATTTGTACAATACGTGGCAAGTGACTGAAGGTAAATTGCGAGATAATAAGGAAGTTTATGTATATGAAAATGTAGGGTTGAGCTATGAAGTAGCCGGAGAAACCTATCCGTCTACAGCCACTGTAATTCAGAAGTTCTTAACAAACAGTACTAAACTCGATGACCGTTATGAAGTTTATGCAGAAGGTATAGGCCTGGTGCATCGTGTTTCCGACCGACTCAACTACGAGAACTGTTCAAGTGGTGTAGGTTGTGTGGATGGGTTTAAAATTGCAAGCGGCCATGAACGGGAAGAAATCTTAATCGAGCACGGTAAACTTTAAAGCTTATGCGGCATCTGTTTCTGCTTGTTTTACTTCTGACGATGGCCCTTTATACAAGGGCGCAGGGAGGCGACGGCGCACAACAGAAGCATTTGATCTTCTTCACTGACAAAGACAATTCTCCTTATTCAATAGCAGAACCAGCGCTATACCTTTCAGCTAAGGCGATCGAACGCCGCAGCAAGCAGGGTATAGCGCTTTCTTTTCGTGACCTTCCGGTGAATCCGGCTTATGTAAGCGACATCAAGGCAGCTGGCGCTATAGTGCTCTATACCTCTCGCTGGTTCAATGCGGCGGTCGTGCAATGTTCTCCTCAAAAGCTGGCCGAGTTACAAACACTTGCCTTTGTGAAGGGTACGCAGCAACTCAACCGCCTGCCTGCCTCAAATAAAAAAGCCACGCAATCAAACGATAGCCTGGCGCTTGCTAAGGTTTCGTTTGACCCTTCTTATTTTGGTCCATCCTTTCACCAGTCCAACATGCTGGGTATACCTGAACTACACGCGGCTGGGTATCAAGGCGAAGGCATGACCATTGCCGTATTCGACGCAGGTTTTCCGGGGGTGAACAGCATCGGTGCTTTCTCACACCTTTTCCAGAACGGTCAGCTCAAAGGCACTTACGACTTTGTTGGGAACAAGACGAATGTCTACGGCCACAGCCAGCACGGTACCTCGGTGCTTTCCACGATGGCCGCATATGATCCCGGACGCATTGTGGGCACAGCCCCCAAAGCAGACTATTACCTGTTCCGCACGGAAGATGCCGCTACTGAGCATAACATTGAAGAGGTGAACTGGCTTCTAGCCGCTGAGTTTGCCGATAGTGCCGGGGTAGACGTGATCAATTCTTCGCTCGGCTATACCTTGTTCGATGCACCTTCTTACAGCTATACCTATGGCGAACTCAATGGTAATACGACGATCGTTACCCGTGCCGCCGACCTGGCCGCTGCAACGGGTATGCTGGTCGTGACAAGTGCCGGTAACGAGGGAAACAAGACCTGGCGCTATATCTCGGCGCCCGCCGATGCCGACTCAGTGCTTACAGTGGGCGCTGTGGACTCGTTGGCAGTTCACGCCTTGTTCAGCTCAGTTGGCCCCACAGCCGATCAGAGAACCAAACCAGATGTGGTAGCCATGGGGCAGCAAGTATATGTGTTGTCCTCTTCCGGTGCTCTTGGCCGCTCCAGTGGTACCTCGTTTTCAGGTCCGATCATGGCTGGTATGGTAGCCTGCATCTGGCAGGCTCGTCCGAAGCTTACCAACATGCAGTTGCTCGAGCTGATGCGTCAACTGGGAAGTAATTACAACAACCCGAATAATTCCATCGGTTACGGTATCCCGACATATAGCCGACTCGTCACAGGCTTGGCAGACGAACTGGCAGCAGGTATCAACATCACCAACCCGGTAGCGGAGGATCCTATTGTACTGCGGATGGACGAGAACTGGCAGAAGGAGCTTGCGCTGGCACAACTCTATGATGCCACTGGTAAGCTGGTGTATACCCAACTGCTTCCCGCACAGCAGGCCACACACACGCTGAGCATCAGACCGTCTCGGTTAAAAAAAGGCATATACCTTTGTCAGATAAGCTCCAACAGCAAAAACGTTACCCTGCGCTTTGTCAAACTCTAGTGCCGAAGTTTTTCACACAACAGATTCTATCTTAATTTCTATATTTGCTTCATGAAACCAATTATCGCCCCCTCTGTACTTGCTTCAGATTTTGCTAACCTGCAGTCTGAAGTAGAAATGCTGAACGAAAGCCAGGCTGACTGGCTGCATATCGACATCATGGACGGCCGCTTTGTGCCGAACATTTCTTTCGGATTTCCTGTGCTGCAGGCCATTCAGCGGCATGCCAAAAAGCCGTTAGATGTACACCTAATGATCGTGGAGCCGGAGCTTTACATCGAGCAGTTCAGAGAGGCAGGAGCGGAGATCATATCTGTGCATCTGGAAGCCTGCAACCATCTGCACCGTACCATTCAGCAAATTAAAGCAACAGGAGCCAAGGCTGGTGTAGCCCTTAACCCGCATACTTCCGTACAACTGCTCGACGATGTGATTGCTGATGTGGATTTGGTTTGCGTGATGTCGGTTAACCCGGGTTTTGGCGGACAGAAATTCATCGAAAACACCTACCGTAAGATTGAAGCGCTGAAAAACCTGATCATTGCCCGTAACTCAAATGCACTTATTGAGATTGACGGTGGTGTAAACCAGCAGAATGCACCTTTGCTGCTTGAAAAAGGCGCTGATGCGCTGGTGGCCGGTAGCTTTGTGTTCAACTCTGCTGATCCTATTCAGACCATTGCCAATCTGAAAAACCAGGCTTAATTTATAATCAAAGCACCCTCTATGCACCGATATCTTGCGGTATGGCTCTTGATGCTGCTGCCAGCAGGTGTCTTTGCACAGCAGGGAACAGTGAAGGGTACGGTTCTGGACTCCAGTCGCCAGCCACTTGAAATGGCGACGGTCGGGGTGCAGGGCCGTACCCTTGGCGTTCAGACTGATGCTCAGGGCAGGTATAGCCTGAAAGTACCTGCCACAGAAGATCTGGTATTAGTCGTACGTTACCTGGGCTACAAGCAGCAGGAGCGAAGCGTGCAGGTCGAAGCAGGTCAGGAACTGGTACTCGACTTTGTGTTAGAAGCCGATCCGCAGCAGTTGCGGCAGGTTGACGTGCGGGGCAAACGTGAAGATGATACCCGGGAGCAGGTCAGCGTGACCCGCCTCGACCCGACGCTCACCAAAACCCTTCCCTCTGCCTTCGGTGATTTCAACATGATACTGGCTACACTGCCCGGTGTGACCAGCAACAACGAACTTTCCTCTACCTACTCCGTGCGCGGCGGAAATTATGACGAAAACCTGGTGTATGTCAACGGTATTGAAATCTACCGCCCTTTTCTGATCTCAGCGGCGCAGCAGGAGGGATTGAGCTTTGTCAACCCGGATCTGGTGGCCAATGTTGAGTTTTCTTCTGGAGGGTGGCAGCCCAAGTATGGCGACAAACTCTCATCAGTTCTTAATATCCAGTACAAGCGGCCAACCTCGTTTGCCGGTTCTGTTACCGGCAGTTTGACCGGTGGCGCGATTCATCTGGAGGAAGCCTCGAAGAACAAACGTGTATCCTATCTGATGGGCCTGCGCCACAAGAACAGTCAGTACATGTTGCAGGGGCTTCAGGTCGACGGACAGTACAGGCCTGTGTTTACGGACGGGCAGGTATACCTGAGTTTCGACCTGGGCAGGCAGCCCGAGCGCACTACCCTGGGCCTGTTAGGCAGCTATGCCCGCAACAATTTCCGTGTAGAGCCTGAAACTCGAACCACCACCTTCGGAACCCGCCAGGCACCGCTTCGGCTTTTGGTAGCCTACGATGGGCAGGAGAACATGGAGTATGATACCTATCAGGTGGGGGCTAACCTGAGCCATCAGGTATCCGATAATCTGCTGACTGAGTTTATCGTGTCAGGCGTACACTCACTGGAGCGTGAGTTTCGTGATATAGAGGCCGCCTACCGCCTCTGCGACGTCAACACCTTAGGGCGTAACGACATGGGCGAGTGCCTGCGTGACCGGGGCATAGGCAGTCAGTTTGATCATGCCCGCAACGCTTTGAAAGCCATGGTACTGGCAGCAGAGAGCCGTAATACCTGGCGCCTGAGCTCGCGCAGCACCGTCCTTGCCGGTGCAAAAGCCAGCCTGGAGCGCATCAACGATCGTTTGTCTGAATACGGCTTTGTTGATTCTTCAGACTTTGTAACGATGGCTTACACCCTTAATTCGGAGCTTGACCTACATACCCAGCGTTACAATGGCTATGTGCAGCATACCTATGAACTGGATTCCCTCAAAACGTTCACCTATGGCATCCGGGCCAGTTACTGGAGCTATAACAATGAATTGACCATCACGCCGCGGGTGCAGTACTCGTTTATTACCCGCCGAAACCCTGACCTCTCCTTCAAAGCTGCCGTGGGGCTCTATTATCAGCCTCCTTTCTATAGGGAGCTACGCAACTTTCAGGGAGAGCTCAACCCGGATCTGAAGGCGCAGCGCTCCCTTCATGCTGTCATCGGCAGTGATTACCTTTTCAAAGCCTGGGACCGTGATTTCAAACTGACCACGGAGGCCTATTATAAGCACATGACCAATGTGGTGCCGTATGATCTGGACAACGTACGGCTGCGCTACTATGGGCAAAATAATGCGAAAGCCTATGCAGCCGGTTTGGATGTGCGGGTGAATGGGGAGTTTATAAAAGGAGCGGAGTCCTGGCTGAGTTTAGGGCTGATGCAGACAAGGGAAAATGTGCAGGGGGACTCCAGCCTGGTGTACAACAGCTCCGGCGAAATAATCGGAAGTCGGAACCGTGGCTACATGCGCCGTCCAACAGACCAGTTGGTGAACATCGGTGTCTTCTTCCAGGACCACCTGCCTGACAACCCCACTATCCGGATGTACCTGAACGCCGTGTATGGCAGTGGGCTGCCTTTTGGCCCGCCTAATCGTCCGGATTTCCGCAATGCCTTCTCCGGCAAATCTTATAAAAGAGTAGATATTGGTTTTTCGAAGCTGATCGCCTTAGGAGACGACCTGACGGATCGCAAGAAAGTGTCGCTGGAAAGCCTCTGGATCGGTCTGGAAGTGCTCAATATCATCGATGCCCAGAATCGCATTTCCTACAGCTATGTAACCGATGTAAATAACCTGACCTATGCTATTCCGAACTTTCTGACAGGCCGACGAGTTAACTTACGTTTTATCGCCCGCTTTTAGGTATAAAAAGGAGCGGGGCTTCAGTTATACAACTGAAGCCCCGCTTGTGAATTGTGATTTTTTACTACCTCCGTTTCTTCCACTCATTATAAGCCGATTCAATTTCACGGGCATAGGTCTGGTACGATTCCGGTTCCTTTGGTCCCAGCTGCATCGCCTTTGCACTCAAATTAGCTGCTACCTGGTATTCTCTATTGAGTGCATAGAGCCTGGCCTTCACCCAGTTATTATAGAAATTCTCTTTAATGCCAATGGATTTGTTGATGTATTCCAACGCTTTCTCGTGCTGATCTCTGCGTGCCAGCAGGTAATTGGCTGCCTGCGCCCAGGTATACCAGTCGTCCGGAGCAGCTTCTTTCAAGGCTTTATTGATATTAGCAAGCGCCTTCTTCTCAATTTCTGTTTCGATGCGGATTGACACCTGTGAGTTTTCCCAAGTCAGGTTTAGCGTTCCAGTATTTGTGCTGATGTCACTGAATGCAAACTGCAGCGTTTCCTGGAAAGGAATCTTTTTAGGTGTTACCCGCAGGTAAGCCACGTCATTTAGCTCACTGTAGCCTTCCAAACCCCAGAGTGTCGTGTCTTTGTTCAGCACGATGTTCCACTCCGTTTCATTTTCTGGCAGGATAAAGAAGGAGTAAGTACCAGCAGGAACTCGCTCGTGATTCAGAAAGAGATCGTCCTCGAACGTAATCAGAGTAGCCTCGTTGGCACCCGCTCTCCAGAGTTTGCCATACGGCACAAGCGATCCGAAAATCTGGCGACCCTTCACGCCAGGCGCATGGTAGCGCACCGTTATCTCTGTCAGTCCGATGGTTTGTTTCACCATAGCAGCAGGGCTGGCCTGCGGTAATTTAATTTGAGCAGCCGCTTGCTGACTAAGCGCGAAGCAAAAAACAAGAGCCAATAAACTGAGCAGATACTTCTTCATGGTAATTATACGTACGTCGGGTCTTGGGTAGTATAGGCATATACTGAAAAAACTATGCCAGAACTAAATAAAATATATATCAAGAATCTGATACAAAGTTAAATAAAAATAGCACTGATTTCGAAAGTTGTTTTTACAATAACATGGCCTATACATGCAGTTTGAATAATTAATTGCATAGAAGCGCTCCTAACAGAGGCTGTAACATATATAAACTTTTGTATTCGATAAAAATAACCTAAAAAAATATTTGAAGAGTATAACCTTTATGACGTATTTTTGTATAAAGCTATTAATTATTTTAAATTATATAAGCTTGGGTGTGATTTCCAAAGAACATGTCTTCTGTAGTGTTGCTATGCATCAATCAGGAAAGCTATGTTCTTTTTTTATGCCCATACCTGAATATACACTATTGATCTACTACCACTTGCACCTTAAGTCTGGAAGGTGAGATGATTGAAAAGCTTATAACCCTAAACCCTTTATTAAAAATTTATGAATGGTAAAACTTTACTAAATCACATGGCGAAGTGGAAGCTACTGTATGTGGTCACGCTCATTGCTTCGCTTTCCTTTGCGGGTGTTAATGCCTTTGATAGTTATAATCCTACGGTTGTTTCTGATAAGGATGATTATGCTCCGGGAGAAGTAGCTATTATATCAGGTTTTGGCTGGACACAGGATAGCTTGGTAGACATACATCTAGAGGAAGATCCTGCGCATGACCATCACCATGGCTATCACGATACAAAAGTCAGCCCAGATGGTACTTGGCAAATTGAATACCCAATTGAAGACCGCCACTTAGGAGTGAAATTCACAGTTAAAGTGGAAGGCCAACAAAGCGGTACTATAGCATACACATATTTTACAGACGCCAATGTGACCTTTGCAGCTACTGGTTTACCTACGCAAACATCTTTAAAAGTTACCTATCAAATAAATGGTGGAGAATCTAAGTCTACACCGGATTTCACACCTCCGGCTACGCCAAATTCGGTAGTTGTTCCGAAAGATGATAATATTAGCTATACTTTTCCTGATATAATAGTTGGAGGGGTTTTATATAGAAGTACAACTATTACAACTGGTTCAAATACTCAAACGGGTCCAACAAACACATACAAATTACCAAATAACGGTGCTAATACAATAACAGGAAATTATGTAGCTACTTGTATTACTCCTACAATAACTACTCAACCAGCAAATCAATCAACTATTTATGGTGCCGCTGTGAGTCCTATCTTTTCTGTAGATGTGGCTGGTACTAACCCAACATATCAGTGGGAGTATAGAACAAGTAGTTCTAGCCTAACTTGGATTCCGATAACGGGCGCAAACGCTGCGACTTACGCTGTTGTGGATCCTACTGTGTCGATGAATGGATACCAGTATAGGGTTGCTCTAATAGGATGTAATACCACTGTTTACAGTAATCCTGCTAATTTAACTGTAAGTCCAAAGACCCTGGTAATCGGCATCACAGCTGAGAGCAAGGACTACGACGGTAACAGAGACGCGGCAGTAGCTGCCTCTATCACCAGCGGCCTGGTAGCAGGTGACGTGGTGACAGTGGCCGCCTCTAACGGTCAGTTCGACGACAAGAACGTTGGCACTGGCAAGGAAGTAACTGCCTCTGTGAGCAAGTCCGGCGCTGACGCCGGCAACTACACGGCCAACACTACCGCTACTGCTAGCGCTGACATCAGAGCCATCGCCCTGGTAATCGGCATCACAGCTGAGAGCAAGGACTACGACGGTAACAGAGACGCGGCAGTAGCTGCCTCTATCACCAGCGGCCTGGTAGCAGGTGACGTGGTGACAGTGGCCGCCTCTAACGGTCAGTTCGACGACAAGAACGTTGGCACTGGCAAGGAAGTAACTGCCTCTGTGAGCAAGTCCGGCGCTGACGCCGGCAACTACACGGCCAACACTACCGCTACTGCTAGCGCTGACATCAGAACAAGAGCAATTACGGTGGCTGCTGTTACGAAAAGCAAAGTATATGGAGATAGCGACCCTAATCTTACTTATAATGTAGCAGTTGGTGAACTTGTAGCAGGTGAGAACTTCAGCGGTAATTTAAAGAGAGTAGCAGGTGAAGATGTAGGAGTTTATGCAATTGAGCAGAATACCCTAACAGCAGGTACTAACTATACCCTTACCTATATTTCAGCAAATCTTACTATTACTCAGAAGGCCATTACTGTTACAGCAGATGCCAAAGAGAAAATGTTTGACAAAACTGATCCAGCGCTAACGTATACCTTCAGCCCAGCATTAGTTGGTAATGATAGTTTCACTGGGAAATTAATTAGAGAACCTGGCGAAGCTGTAGGTACATACGCAATCGAGCAAGGCACTTTAACTGCTGGAAGCAATTACAATCTGACTTATGTTGGAGCAAACTTAACTATCCATGCCATCCCTACAGTGGTGATAGTTAACCCAGCGCCTGTGCAGTACAGCACAAAAGTTGAAGTAGTTGCAAACTACACTGGTATTGTGAATAACCCGGTGTGGGTGTGGGGTTTTATTGATAATACTGACGGTGTGAAAACTGCAACTAGCATCACTGGCTCTGCAATTGTTCCAAGTGTTCCTGGTGTTCACAAACTCGTACTTCAGTATCATAATGCTGTTGGCGAATTGTTGACAACAGAACCTGTATTCATCTCAGTATACGACCCAGAAGGTGGCTTCATTACTGGCGGCGGCTGGATCAATTCTCCTACTGGAGCTTTAGCTGGTTCTGATGCAGTCGGCAAAGCTAACTTCGGATTTGTTGCCAAATATAAAAAAGGCAAGAACGAAGTAGAAGGTAATACCGAATTCCAGTTCCAGGCAGGTGGTATCAACTTCAAGAGCTCAGCTCATGATGCAGGTTCACTTGTAATTTCTGGTGCTAAAGCAACTTACAAAGGTACTGGTACGATTGCTGGTCATGCTGGAACTTATAACTTCATGGTGGTTGCTACTGACGGCCAAGTGAGTGGTGGTGGAGGTAATGATAAGTTCAGAATTAAAATCTGGAATGGCAGCAATGTGGTTTATGACAATGCTAGAGATACAGATGAAAATGCTGATCTTAGTGACTTAACTATCCTCGGTGGCGGTTCCATCGTAATCCACGAGAACAAAGCAGTTGCGGCTAGCCCAGGCGGCAAAAAACTCGAAGCTGCCGACCAACTGGAAGGTTTGTCTTCAGCCCGCTTCGACAACTATCCGAATGCTTTCTCTGATCGCACGACGATTCGTTTCGTTTTCGATACGGAAGAGCAGTTTGCGCTGGAAGTGTACGATGTGAGAGGTTCCTTGATCAAGAAAGTGGCTACGGGTAAGGCGGAGGCTGGACAGGTATACGAGTATGAACTGGATGCCCGTAACCTGGCAGAAGGCGTGTACTTGGCTCGTCTGATCACTGGCTCTAAGGCACAAACCATTAAGATGATCCTCAAGAAGTAAGCTGACGCTTGCAGGGTCTTATGGCCCTTAAATAAAAAGGCACTTGTCGTAACTGACGGGTGCCTTTTTATTTAAGGGCCAAACTATGCGATAGGAAAAACAATTTTGGCACTAATTTGTATAAACCAAAATCAACTGTACCTTTGCAGCAGCAGATGAGCAAAACCACGCTACATATCATTATTTCCTCTATCACGGCAGCGCCTGTTGCCTGTGGTTCTGCTGCGCATCATCATCATTTCCATCATTCCTCGTAAGAGGAATAATAGCACCATATAGCCCCCTGTAGGGTCTTTGCACCCTTTCTGTACTTTGCCACAAGCAAGGTTATTCTTATTTGTACCTATTTAATCCATTCAATATATATGCTACGTTTAGCAATCCAGAAATCCGGTAGGCTGAGTGAAGACTCGCTTAAACTGATCCGTGAGTGCGGTATCTCTTTCATAACCAGCTCTCTAAAACTCAAAACTGAATCCACCAATTTCCCGCTCGAGATCCTATACCTGCGCGATGATGATATACCTGGCTATGTTGCCGACGGTGTTGCCGATATCGGAATCGTAGGAGAGAATGTGCTGGTAGAGGAAGGGATGCAGCACCTGGCGGTAGAGCAGCTTGGTTTCTCGAAGTGCCGTTTGTCGCTGGCTGTGCCGAAGGGTGATCCATACGAAGACATCAGCGACCTGCAGGGTAAGAACATTGCGACATCCTATCCCAACTTGCTGCAGTCATACCTCGACGAAAAAGGGGTGCAGGCCCACATCCATACCATCAGCGGCTCTGTTGAAATTGCTCCCAGCATCGGGCTGGCTGATGCTATCTGCGATATTGTGAGTTCGGGCAGTACTTTGATCAGCAATGGTTTGCGTGAAGTGGAGCGCGTGTTCAAATCGCAGGCGGTGCTGATTGCGAACGGGGGACTCAATGCTGAGAAGCAGGAGATCCTGAATAAACTGCTGTTCCGCATCCACGCCGTTCAGCGTGCTCAGAAAGCCAAGTATATCTTGCTGAATGCCCCGAACGACAAAATTGCCGAGATCAGCGAGTTGCTGCCTGGCGCTAAATCACCTTCTATTCTGCCGCTGGCCGAAGAGGGTTGGAGTTCACTGCACTCTGTTGTGAACGAGGATGATTTCTGGGAGATCATTGAGAAGCTGAAAGATGCCGGAGCACAAGGTATATTGGTGGTACCTATTGAAAAGATGATCGTATGATGCGCAAAATAGAATATCCTGCTCAAGCCGATTGGCAGGAGCTGGTAAAGCGGCCGACGCAGAATTTTGAGGATCTGGAAGCAGGTATAGCCCAGACTTTCAGGCTGGTACAGAAGCAAGGCGATGCCGCTTTGCTGGAACTGACACAGAAGTATGACGGCGTAAAACTGGATAGCCTTTTTGCTTCTCAGGAGGAAATCGCGGCGGCAGAAAGTGAATTATCACCTGAGCTGAAAGAGGCTATTTTGCAGGCCTACAGTAATATTCAGCTTTTTCACGCGCAGCAGGCAGAGCAGCCGAAGCATGTAGAGACGATGCCCGGTGTGACTTGCTGGCGAAAAAGTGTGGCCATTGACCGGGTTGGCTTGTACATACCTGGAGGTACGGCGCCTTTATTCTCAACTTTGCTGATGCTGGGTGTGCCCGCCCGATTGGCAGGTTGCAAGGAAATTATACTCTGTACGCCTCCCTCAAAAAGTGGAAGCATTCACCCGGCAATACGCTACACGGCTTCGCTGCTAGGTATAGACAAGATCGCTAAAGTAGGTGGAGCACAGGCTGTTGCGGCCATGGCATTTGGCACGGAGTCTATACCTGCCGTGAACAAGATCTTTGGTCCAGGAAACCAGTATGTGACGGTGGCGAAGCAGATGCTCAGCAAAACGGGCGTGGCCATCGACTTGCCGGCCGGACCATCGGAGGTGCTGGTGATGGCGGATGACTCAGCTAATCCGGCTTTTGTGGCAGCTGATCTGCTGTCACAGGCAGAGCACGGTGCTGATTCGCAGGTAGTGCTGCTGACGACATCTGCCGAAATGCTAAAAAGGGTAGAGCAGGAGCTACAGGTACAGTTGAGCAACTTGCCGCGCAAAGAATTTGCAGCCAAAGCATTGGAGAACAGCTTAGGTATTCTGCTCAGCAATGTAGAAGAAATGCTGCGCTTTTCGAACCTTTATGCACCAGAGCACCTGATCCTTTCTATCCAAAATTTTGAAGAAGTGCTGGATAAGATCACCAATGCCGGTTCGGTGTTTCTGGGCAACTACAGTCCGGAGTCGGCCGGTGACTATGCCTCCGGCACAAACCACACCTTACCTACCAATGGCTATGCCCGCGCCTACAGTGGGGTGTCGCTCGATAGTTTTGTCAAGAAAATCACTTTCCAGCACATCACACCGGCAGGATTGCAGAACATCGGAAAAGCCATTGAAGTGATGGCCGCCGCTGAGGGACTCGAGGCGCACAAAAACGCGGTAAGTATCAGATTAAAGGAGGTGCAGAATGTTTAACCTGGAGAATATTGTACGCCCGAACGTACTCAAAATGAAAGCTTACTCCTCGGCCCGCGATGAGTTTAAAGGCGCAGCCAGTGTCTTTATCGACGCAAATGAGAACAACCTGGGCAGTCTGGCAGGGGAAGGGTATAATCGTTACCCCGATCCGCATCAGAAAAAGCTGAAAGAGAAGATAGCTGACATTAAAGGCTTGTCACCTAAGCAGATTTTCCTGGGCAACGGCTCTGATGAAGCGATTGACCTGTTGTTCCGCATGGTGTGTCGACCGGGGCAGGACAGTATGCTGCATCTGCGGCCTACTTACGGTATGTATGAAGTATCTGCCAACCTGAACGAGGTGCAGCTGGATGCGGTGCAGCTGACGCCTGATTTTCAGATCCCGGTATTGGAAGTGCTGCGTCAGGTAAAAGATACGACAAAGCTGATCTTTATCTGCTCGCCTAACAACCCGACCGGTAACCTGATCGAGCCAGAGAGCATCGAAACCTTGCTGGATAATTTTGACGGTCTAGTGGTGGTGGATGAAGCCTACATCGATTTCGCGGATGTTCCAAGTTGGTCTACCCGACTAGCTGAGTACCCTAACCTGGTTATTCTGCAGACTTTCTCCAAAGCCTGGGGTATGGCAGGATTGCGATTAGGTATGGCATTTGCTTCAGAGGAGATCATTGCGCTGCTCGATAAGATCAAGCCGCCTTATAATATAAATGAAGCCACCCAGGAGCTGGCACTAAAAGCGCTGGAGCAGACCGAGCAACTGGCTTATATGATCGAGGAGATCGTGCAGGAAAGGGAAATGCTGGTGCAGGCACTCCCATCGCTGGATGCGGTTGAAAAGGTATACCCATCAGATGCCAACTTCCTGCTGGTGAAAGTAAGGAATGCTAACCGGCTGTATAGCTATTTGCTGGAGCAGGGCATTGTGGTGCGCAACCGCTCCAGTCTGCCCGGTTGTGAAGGATGCCTGCGCATATCAGTAGGCACTGTGGACGAGAACCAGCTGCTGTTCCAGGCCATTTCTAATTTTAAATAAAAAGCGACTGACCAGGTTGAAAGGACAGCTTCAACACCTTAACTGATACACGCTACGAGATACGTTATTGAAAATGAAAAAAGCATTGTTTATAGACCGAGACGGCACTATTTTGATTGAGCCGAAAACAGATTTTCAGGTAGATTCTTTCGAGAAGTTTGAGTTTCTACCAAAGGTGATTCGCAATCTCTACAAAATCTATTCTGAGTTGGATTACGAACTGGTAATGGTTACCAATCAGGACGGACTTGGCACTGACTCCTATCCGGAGGATACTTTCTGGCCGTACCAGAATAAAATGCTGGATATTCTGAAAGGAGAAGGTATAGAGTTCGCAGATATCCTGATTGATCGCAGCTTTGAACATGAAGGCCTGGAGACCCGGAAACCAGGTATAGGCATGATGAAAAAATACCTGTCCGGTGAGTATGATCTTGCAAATTCGTATGTAATAGGTGATAGGGTGACGGACGTGCAACTTGCTAAGAACTTGGGCGCTAAGGCCATCTTTATCGGAGAGAACCAGATAGAAGACGCAGCCCTGAGCACGAATGACTGGGATGAGATCTATACCTTCCTGAAACTGCCAGCCAGACGCGCTACAATCAGACGCCAGACCAACGAGACCGACATTGCCATTGATCTCAACCTGGATGGTACGGGGCAGATGAATATCCATACCGGACTCGGCTTTTTTGACCATATGCTGGAGCAGCTTGCCAAGCACGGTAAACTGGACCTGAACATACAAGTAAAAGGCGACCTGCACATTGACGAGCACCACACGATTGAAGATACCGGATTGGCGTTGGGAGAAGCTTTTCTGGCAGCACTGGGTGACAAGAAAGGCATTAGCCGTTATGGCTTTTTGCTACCGATGGATGATGTGCTGGCACAGGTTGCCATAGATTTTAGCGGCAGACCTTGGACGGTTTGGGAAGCTGAATTTAAACGCGAAAAAGTAGGGGATATGCCGACTGAAATGTTCTTCCATTTCTTCAAGTCATTTAGCGACACATCTAAATGCAATCTCAATGTAAAAGCAGAGGGTCAGAACGAACACCATAAGATCGAAGCGATCTTTAAGGCGTTCGCAAAAGCGATTCAGATGGCAGTGAAACGCAATCCGCAGGATAACTCTATACCTAGCACAAAGGGAACGCTATAGGAAAGAGCACTTGCTTTAACAAAAAGGGCTGACTGTAATAAAACAGTCAGCCTTTTTATCTGGTTGATCTAGCGGTTGGTTGTTGTTCAGCAGGCGCGCAACCAGTCGCTGGCTGCCTCTATATCATCAAATGTCTTTATAAAGCTCAGGTCTTGTGTATGCTGCAAAGATTTGTCAGCCGAAAGTCTGCTAAAGGCGCTAGGGGAATATACCCAGGCAAAGCATTCCAGCCCGGCAGCCTGCATCCTTGGAAGCCAATCCTGGCCCACCCATTTGGATGCGCCTGACCAAATTCCTTCCACGTTTGTGTTGTCATTCAGCACCTTGGTACAGTTGGTTTCCAACAGAAACTCAAGAATTTTCTCACAACCTTCTACCACTGTGTCATAGTTCTGGTACCCACGCCAATTCACATAGAGCCAACCTTCTGCGTGGTTGAATTCTATCAGAATATTGCTTTGCCTATGTAAAATTTCGTTTCGAACCAGTTTCATACAGCTATTTCAAGTACATTCAGCTTTACCGGTCTTGTTCACACTGATTAAGTCGCGAACCAGTGGGACCAGGTAAATAAATGCTGGCGAGTTAAAGACTTCTCAAAAATCAGACCTAATCGCTGCTGGTTTTGTAAGTTGTCTTAAATGCTTGGTAAACAACAGGTAAGTAAAAGAGAACATTCCTGTGAATCCCGATCAAATTCCCAATTATGGAAACATTTATCCCAGAGTCAGTTGCTTTGATTTTATACTGGCAACACACAGCTTTTGTTATGAAAAAGAAGTTATGAATCCCTGGTCATTTATTTAAAATATATTACAAAAGAATTTGCATTCCTCAGTTTAGCCTTTACCTTTGCAGCAGAGGGTTGAGCTGTTTTTACCCCTTTTTAAGAGAACATGATCCAAAATCTTCTTCATTCTGCATGGTGGTGGCACGTTACGCAAGGTATCGTGAACAGACCCGCTATGTTGTATGTAAGAAGCTAATACAATCTATAGCCAAAGGTATAAAAGCCTGCTGTTCACCTGAACAGCAGGCTTTTTTTTTGTTTTTAACCCTACCCGAAAGATGACAAAGTATAAGATTACGACAACGCACAAGCGCCTACTGGCCGACACACTTACGCCGGTGAGTGTATACCTGAAGCTGCGCGACCGCTTTCCGAACAGTATCTTACTCGAGAGCTCTGACTACCATGGAGCGGAGAACAGCTTCTCCTATATCTGTTGCAGCCCGATGGCGAGTATCAAGGCGGAGAATGAAGTGTTGACTGAAATTTTTCCGGATGGTCGCACGCTGCAGACTACCATCACCAGAGACTTAAATATACCTGCCCGACTATCGGAGTTTGCCAGCAGGTTTGAGCCGGAGCAAAATAGCTTCAACTTTATCAGCAATGGTTTGTTTGGCTACATGAACTATGATGCCGTGCGCTATTTCGAGGACATTGACTTGGAGTTGCGCAGCGACCGCCAACAGATGCCGGATCTTTATTATGCCGTGTACCGCTACATTATTGCGATCAACCACTTCACCAACGAAGCTTATATTTTCTCGCATTCTTACGGAGAGAAAGACAAGAGCGGTATAGCGCAACTCGAAGCCTTGCTCAATAGCCGCAACATTCCGAGCTATACCTTTAAGTCTATAGGCGAGGAGGCTTGCAACATTGGCCGGGAGGCATTTTTGCATAACATCAAGCGGGCGAAGGAGCACTGTTTCCGAGGCGATGTTTTCCAACTGGTGCTTTCCCGCCGTTTTGAGCAGGCTTTTCAGGGCGATGACTTTAACGTGTACCGAGCACTGCGTTCTGTTAACCCATCGCCATACTTGTTCTACTTCGATTACGGCAACTTCAAGATCTTTGGCTCCTCGCCCGAGGCGCAGTTGGTGATCAAAGACGGCAAAGCCAGCATTTTCCCGATTGCGGGCACGTTCCGCCGAACCGGCGATGATGCCGCCGATGCCGCTCTGGCTGAAAAGCTTCTGGCCGATCCGAAGGAGAACGCCGAGCACGTGATGTTAGTGGATCTGGCCCGCAACGACCTGAGCCGCAACGGCCACAGCGTGGAGGTCGAAACGTTCCGTGAAATTCAGTTTTACTCGCACGTGATTCACCTAGTGTCTAAAGTATCAGGGCAACTACACGATCAAAAAGACTCGCTGCAGATGGTAGCCAGCACCTTCCCGGCCGGTACGCTTTCAGGTGCTCCCAAATACAAGGCTATGCAGCTGATCGATCAGTACGAAACCACCAACCGCGCTTTCTACGGAGGCTGCATCGGCTTCATGGACTTCAACGGCAATTTCAACAGCGCCATCATGATCCGCTCCTTCCTGAGTAAAGACTACAAACTCTTCTACCAGGCCGGTGCCGGCATTGTGGCGGCCTCTGACGACAATAGCGAATTGCAGGAAGTGGACAATAAACTAATGGCTTTGCGCAAAGCCCTCACCTTAGCACAGGAGATCAATTAACATGAAAGTTCTGGTAATCGACAATTACGATTCGTTCACCTACAACCTAGTGCACTTGTTGCAGGAACTGGGTGCTGAAGTGACCGTGCGACGAAACGATAAGACAAGCTTAGAAGAAGTGTCACAATTTGACAAGATCATGCTGTCGCCGGGACCAGGTATACCGGACGAGGCAGGTATGCTGAAGGAAATCATCCGGGAGTTTGGCCCTTCGAAAAGCCTGTTTGGGGTATGCCTTGGGCATCAGGCAATAGGTGAGGTATACGGTGGTAAACTGTTTAACAGCAACGAGGTATGGCACGGCATTGCTACCCCTGTTGAAGTGAAATGCGAAGAAGAAGTCCTCTTCCGAAACCTTCCTCAGCAGTTCAACACGGGGCGCTACCACTCTTGGCTGGTAGAGCAAAATTTGCCGGACTGTCTGGTGCCAACGGCGGTGGATGCATCCGGAAACATTATGGCGCTGCGCCACCGCCACTATGATGTGCGCGGCGTGCAGTTCCACCCGGAGTCGGTGCTGACGGAGCACGGTCGGGATATGATCAGGAACTGGTTAACGCATTAAATGTCATCTCGACGATAGGAGAGATCTGAATTAGAAAGGCAGCATATTTCTCGCTGTGTTCGAAAAGACAAAAACATCAATCATGAAAGAAATACTGAACCACTTATTTGAACATAAAACGCTTAGCCGGGAGCAGGCACAGGAGGTGCTGAAGAACATTGCTGCGGGCAGGTATAACCAAAGCCAGATTTCCAGCTTTCTGACGGTTTACATGATGCGCAGCATTACCGTGGAGGAACTGGAGGGTTTCCGCAATGCCCTGCTGGAGCTTTGCCACCGTGTAGAGTTGGACGCTTACGACCCGATAGACCTCTGCGGCACAGGCGGTGACGGTAAGGATACCTTTAATATCTCCACGCTATCTTCTTTTGTAGTAGCGGCTAATGGAATCGCAGTAGCCAAACACGGCAACTACGGTGTGTCTTCTTCCTGCGGTTCTTCCAACGTGTTGGAGGCATTAGGTATTCAGTTCACCACCGACAAAGATAAACTGGAGCGCAGCATTGCTGAGTATAACATTTGTTTCCTCCACGCACCACTATTCCATCCGGCCATGAAGAGCGTCGGGCCGATCCGGAAAGACCTTGGTGTGAAGACCTTTTTCAACATGCTCGGCCCGATGGTGAATCCGGCTTTCCCGAAGAAACAGCTGGTGGGAGTTTTCAGTCTGGAACTGGCCCGCATGTATGGCTACCTCTACCAGCAGCAGCCCGACATCAGGTATAGTATCCTTCATACATTGGACGGCTACGATGAGATTTCCCTGACAAGCCCTTTCAAAGTGATCGCCGACAGCAAAGAGCAACTTCTCGACGCCGGCGATTTAGGACTTGGCCGATTGGAGCACAGCCAGATCAAAGGAGGGGAAGGTATAGCCGAGTCGGCTGAGATTTTTCTGAAGGTGATCAAAGGCGAAGGTACGGCTGCCCAGACGGATGTGGTCGCCGCCAATGCCGGCATGGCCATCCACTGCGCCCGCCCCGAAACCGCTATACCTGATGCCGTTGCTTTGGCTAAAGAGACACTCCAATCAGGAAGAGCTTATGCCTTATTTAACAAACTGATAAATGACAACAAGCTGGTAACAGCCTAATCATTTTGCAATCCTTAAATTTCCAAACTCTAAATCTGAAAATCATGAATATTCTCGACGAGATCATCGCCCATAAATACAAGGAAGTAGAAGAGCGAAAGGCGCTATACCC
This sequence comes from Pontibacter lucknowensis, assembly GCF_900156415.1. Lineage (GTDB taxonomy): Bacteria > Bacteroidota > Bacteroidia > Cytophagales > Hymenobacteraceae > Pontibacter > Pontibacter lucknowensis. Next base: position 489,067 of record NZ_FTNM01000002.1, read on the forward strand.
GGTGAAGTTACTGGAGAAGAGCCTGTATTTTGAGACGCCGTGTCTGTCGCTGGAGCGCTACCTGCTGCGACCGGATAAAAGCGGCATTATTGCCGAGATCAAGCGCAAGTCTCCTTCTAAGGGGGACATCAACCCCTATGTATCGGTGGAGCGCACCTCCATTGGCTACATGCAGGCGGGAGCTTCGGCTCTATCTATCCTGACGGACTCGAACTACTTCGGAGGCAAAAACGAAGACCTGATGATCGCCCGCAAGTATAACTACTGCCCGATCCTGCGCAAAGACTTTACCGTGGACGAGTACCAGATCGTGGAAGCGAAGTCGATCGGTGCTGATGCCATTCTGCTGATTGCCGCTGCACTGGAGCCGGAGAGACTAAAGCAACTGGCAGCTTTTGCCCGCTCTTTTGGGCTGGAAGTATTGCTGGAAGTGCATTCTCAGCAAGAACTGGAAGCTTCGTTAAGTGAAGACGTGACGATCGTGGGAGTGAACAACCGCAATCTTCAGACTTTCCAGACCGATGTTGCCCTTTCTTTGGAGTTGGCTCAGCACATCCCGTCAGGTATGACCAAGGTGTCGGAAAGTGGTTTGAAATCACCGAAAACGTTGATAGAGCTGCAGGCGGCAGGGTATAATGGCTTCCTGATCGGGGAGACCTTCATGACTGATGGTCGTCCGGAACGTGCAGCAGCCGAGTTTATCCGGGAGCTGCGCCAGCTGCAGCAAAATTTATCACTGGCTTCCGCGCAGGCTTAATGGCAGATTGCAAGCTCTCAATTTATGCATAAGGAAGAGATGAAAGACCTGAAACTAAAAGTATGCGGCATGCGCGACCCGGAAAACATCCGGCAGGTGGCCTCGCTGCAACCCGACTACATGGGCTTCATTTTTTATGAAGGCTCCAAGCGCTACTGTGAGGGCTACATCACCCCTGAACTTTTGGCGGAACTACCGGCAGGTATACAGAAAGTAGGTGTTTTCGTGAATGAAGCTACAGATGTTGTAGAGGCTACAGTTAAGAAATATGGCTTGGATCTGGTGCAGTTGCATGGTCGTGAAACGCCGGGCCAGTGCCGGGAATTGCGAGAGGCAGGCATAAAACTGATTAAAGCTTTTTCAGTAGACGACCGCTTTTCCTTTGAGAACACCTTGCTCTACGAGCGCTACTGCGAGTACTTCCTCTTCGACACCCGCGGCAACAACTACGGCGGCAACGGCACTGTCTTCGACTGGGAAATGCTGAAAGGCTACTTCTCGCCTATACCTTATTTCCTGAGCGGAGGCCTGAATCTGGAAAACCTGCAGAGCAGGGAATTTGAAGAAGTTCGGCCAAAGCCTTTTGCCATTGACGTGAACAGCGGCTTTGAGGTGGAACCGGGGCTGAAGGATGTGGAGAAGGTGAAGGAGTTGATTAGCAGGCTTAGGGATAGAGGCTAGAAGGTTTTTATAGCGCGAGCGTCCTCGCTCGTGCTTATTATGGAGGGGCCTCTGGCCCATTTGTGATTTTTCTCAGCTTAACACTAGGGGCCAGAGGCCCCACTATAGCTAGTCACGAGCGAGGATGCTCGCGCCATGCAGAACCAAAAGATAAAAAAACACATGAAATACTCAGTAGACGAAAACGGATTCTACGGCAAGTTCGGCGGGGCTTATGTTCCCGAAATGCTATTCCCCAACGTGGAGGAACTGCGTGAGAACTATTTGAAGATCATGGCTGAGCCGGATTTTCAGGAGGAAATGCAGAGCTTGCTCCGCGATTATGTAGGTCGCCCGACGCCGCTATACTTTGCCAAGCGCCTATCCGAGAAGTATAACACCAACATCTACCTCAAACGAGAAGACCTGAACCATACCGGAGCGCATAAGATCAACAACACCATCGGGCAGATTTTGCTGGCCAAGCGACTGGGCAAGACCCGCATCATTGCCGAGACGGGAGCTGGTCAGCATGGTGTGGCCACGGCAACGGTTTGTGCACTGATGAACCTTGAGTGTATCGTGTACATGGGTGAAGTAGACATTGAACGGCAGGCTCCTAATGTAGCTAGAATGAATATGTTAGGAGCCACAGTAGTGCCTGCTGCCAGCGGCAGTAAAACGCTGAAAGATGCCACGAACGAAGCTATTCGCGACTGGATCAATAACCCGGAAGACACTTACTACATCATCGGTTCGGTGGTGGGTCCGCACCCGTACCCGGACATGGTGGCCCGCTTTCAGGCGGTGATCTCGGAGGAGATGAAAGCGCAGTTGCTGGAGAAAACCGGCAGCGAGAACCCGGATTATGTGGTCGCCTGTGTAGGCGGCGGCAGCAATGCGGCGGGTGCTTTTTACCATTACCTCGACACACCAGAGGTGAAGCTCGTGGCAGTTGAGGCTGCCGGCCTAGGTATAGACTCCGGTGAGTCCGCCGCTACCTCGGTGCTGGGCAAAGAAGGAATCATCCACGGCAGTCGCACTTTGCTGATGCAGACCGAAGATGGACAGGTAACTGAGCCTTATTCTATTTCTGCCGGTCTCGACTATCCGGGCGTTGGTCCGCTGCATGCGCATCTGCACCAGTCGGGCCGGGCTATTTTTGAGAGCATCACCGACGAGGAGGCACTGCAGGCGGTGTTGGAACTGACTAGACTCGAAGGCATTATACCTGCGCTGGAAACAGCCCACGCCTTGGCCGCAATCGGCAGACTGGGCGCGAAGCCGGAGGAAGTAGTAGTGATCAACTTATCAGGGCGCGGTGACAAAGACTTGGCAACTTACTTAGACAGATTCAATTTCGATGGAAAATAGAATTCAGCAACTATTCGCCCAAAAGCCAAAGGGCTTGCTATCGGTTTACTTCACGGCAGGCTTCCCGAGTTTAGAAGACACGGTGCCAATCATATTGGAACTGGAGAAGAACGGCGTGGACCTGATTGAAATCGGCATGCCTTTTTCAGACCCGCTGGCTGACGGTCCGACTATTCAGCAAAGTTCTGAAGTGGCGATCCGCAATGGCATGACTATACCTAAGCTGTTTGCCCAATTGCAGGACATCCGGCAGCATACCCAGATTCCGCTGGTGCTGATGGGCTACCTAAACCCGGTGATGCAGTACGGCGTGGAGCGCTTTATGCAAAAAGCAAGCGAACTAGGTATAGACGGTTTGATTTTACCGGACCTGCCATTGTCAGATTATGTGCGGGAGTATAAGGAATTGTTCGAGCAAAACGGGCTCAGCAATATTTTCCTGATCACGCCGCAGACACCGGAGCAACGCATCCGCGAAATCGATGCGCATACCAATGGCTTTATTTATATGGTTTCGTCGGCCTCGGTAACAGGAAGCACCACGGGTCAGTCTGTAGTCAACACGGGCTATTTTGAACGGGTAAACGGAATGGGTCTGCGCAATCCGGGCATCATCGGCTTTGGTATCCACAACCACGAGACCTTCACGCAGGCCTGCAACCACGCCAGCGGCGCGATCATCGGCAGTGCTTTTATTAAGGCTCTGGCCAAAGAGGGCAGCCTGACCGAGAACATTAGCACATTTATTCAAAGCATCAGACAGAACGAAATCGCATGATCATACAATTGCAACAAGGTATACCTGATCAACTACTGGAAGTTATACTGCAGGAAGTAAAAGGTATAGGCTTTAAAGCCAATGAAGTAAAAACGCAGGAAGCACACTACATTGTCGGCATCGGCAAGAAAGACTTTGATATCCGTACACTGGGTCAGTTGCCGGGCGTTGCGGACATCCACCGCGTGTCAGACGAGTACAAGCTGATCTCCCGCAAGTGGCGCGTGAATCCGACGCTGATCGACTTGGGCAATGGTGTGGTGATCGGAGAGGGCAACTTCAGCATTATGGCAGGTCCGTGCTCTATTGAAAGTGAGCGGCAGATCGAGCTGGTAGTGGAACACCTGAAAGCCAACAACGTGAAGATCATGCGGGGCGGTGTGTTCAAGCCACGCAGTTCGCCTTATGCTTTTAGAGGGATGGGGCTGGAAGGGCTGCGCATGTTCCACCAGCTTTGCAGCCAGAACGGCATCAAGATCATTACGGAAGTAATGCAGGTATCGCAGATAGAAGACATGATAGACTACGTAGATGTGTTTCAGGTAGGAGCCCGTAACAGCCAGAACTTCAATTTGCTTGATTCACTGGGTGAGGCACAAAAGCCCGTTTTGCTGAAGCGTGGCATCTCCGGCACGTTGGAAGAGTTGCTGCAAGCGGCGGAATACATTTTCTCGAACGGCAATGAAAAGATCATGCTTTGCGAGCGCGGCATCCGCTCCTACGAAAACGCCTACCGTAACGTACTCGACCTGAACGCGGTGCCGGTGCTCAAGGCCAAAACCCACCTGCCAGTGATTGTCGATCCATCGCACGGCATCGGTCTGCGCGACCATGTAGAGCCCATGTCACTGGCCGCTGTGATGGCAGGTGCCGACGGCGTGATCTACGAAACGCACCAAAAGCCGGAAGAAGCCTTCTCGGACGGGCAACAGACAGTTAACTTCCAGGAATCTGAACGTCTGATCAAGCGCATGCGACAGGCCTTTGCGTTAAGGGAGAGCTTTTAAGGTATAGCTGTCTGAATCTTCATACAGGGCCCCTTCTCCAAAGATTATTAAAGCTACAAAAGCCTGATGCGGAAGTGTCAGGCTTTTGCACTCTAAGTTATAACCAACCTTGCTTTTTGCGTACTAAATCATATAACATTTGCCTATGCAGAAACTATACTTACTAATAGAGATTAAACTAATACTTCCGGTGCTTTTAGCTACAATGCTTTTCACCAGTTGCACGTCACTTCAGGAATCTTCTAAGTATTCGTTTTCTGAAGGAATCTATAAGGCAAAAATTTCAAGAGAACCGGCAGCCAAAGTATACGTGGACATGGGGGAAGAATCACTCAGACTATATCCCGCGCAAGATTACACAAGAGGACAAGCTGTTCAGCTCGATACGACGTCCAAAATTACACTCGCTATACCTGAGGAATTAGATGCGGCGCCAGGCCATACCTATACCTTCTCAAAGCCGTCCTTTGATCTGGATGTGCTCACCATCCCGTTTAAATACCGACCAGGCACGGCAGGTATACCGAATCAACTCAACACGACTTTTCAGGGAGCTCTGTTTATAGGTGCTCGCCGGGATGTTTTCCGGATCAATTACAAAGCGACTCCTGTGGGCAATCACCGGCGTTTTTTGAACCATTTCGGGTATAGTTTCGGCTTGTTTTCAGGTATAGGCGCTACGACTGTGAATGAGGCCGTGACAGGTGGACAGGTAGGGTATGAATATGAAGGTGTTGTGTTGTTGAATGGGGTGGCGGGTATTGTTGGCATCAACAATTTCACCTTCGGTTTGGCGCTGGGCTTTGATCATCTCCTCGATAAGTACCGCCACGATTGGGTATACCAGCGCAAGCCCTGGTTAGGTTTGGCTTTTGGCTTGAACCTGAACTAGTGGGCTGCGGCCTATTAGAAATCATGAATTCAAAATTAGAAATGCTGTAAAGCTTAATCTTCTTGATTTGCCAGTCAGGAGCTCTTCCCTAAAATTAGATTTATGGAATACCTTCTTCATGCCTTTAAAAGAACTGAAGGCAAGGAACAACTGAATGAAATGACAAACTTCTTAATTAACATAAGACTTTTGTTTTTAGGCTAAACCAATATGCATAAAAAAGCCCGGTACAATTCAGTACCGGGCTTTCTGTTTTAATTTGCTTTTTTATCTAGCGTTTCATCTAACCACTTGAAGAATTCACGCTGCCATACCATGGCGTTTTGCGGCTGCAGCACCCAGTGGTTTTCATCCGGCAGATATAGCAAGCGGCTCTTGATGCCTTTCAGCTGTGCCAGCTGGAAAGCTTGTAAGCCTTGCTCTATACCTACCCGGAAGTCCTGTCCGCCCTGCACGATCAGGATCGGCGTGTCCCACTTATTAGAAAGTTCGATCGGGTTGTATTCCTTGTAGCTCTGAGGAGACTTCGTATCCCAATAAGGCCCCTTCAATTCGTTGTTGGCAAAGAACATTTCTTCGGTGGTGCCATACCAGCTGCGCATGTCAAACAGGCCATCATGCGCTATGAAAGTCTTGAAACGACCTTCATGCAGACCAGCCAGCATAAACACGGAGTAGCCACCGTAGCTCGCGCCGATCGCTCCCAGTCGGTCTTTGTCTACATAAGACTCCTTGGCCACATCGTCGATGGCAGACAGGTAGTCGCGGATAGGCTGACCGCCCCAGTCGCCGCTGATCTGACGGTTCCATTCTTCACCATGGCCCGGCATGCCTCTACGGTTAGGAGCCACTACGATGTAGCCCTGAGCCGCTATCAGCTGCAGGTTCCAGCGGTAAGAGTAGAACTGGGTAAGAGCCGATTGCGGGCCGCCCTGGCAGTAAAGTAGTGTCGGGTATTTCTTATTCGGGTCGAAGTCCGGCGGGTATACCACCCACGAGAACAGGTCTTTGCCGTCGCTGGCTTTGGTCACACGTGGCTCTACTTTGCTCTTCGCCAGCTTGCTGTATACCTCGTCGTTCACCGTGGTTAATTGCGTCAGCTTGCCAGACTTGGTATCCAGGCGGTACAGTTCCGGTGCGCGGTTCATGTCGTTGCGTGACACGATCAGGTTGTTGCCTGCCTGCCCCACGATACCGTTTACATCGAACTGCCCTTTGGTAACCTGGCGAATGCCTTTGGCCGTGAACTTGTCGAGGTTTTTCGGAAGCGTGATCTCGTATACCTGAATCGTGCCTTTGGTTGGGGCCACAAACCAGATTTTGCTGCCGTCGTTGCTCCACTCAAATCCATTGATTGTTTCGTCCCAGTCCATGGTCAGGTTGTGCTTCTTGCCAGACTTAGTGTCCAGCACGATCAATTCGTTCTGGTCAGCCTCGTTGCCATCTTCGTCCATTGCCAGCCAAGCCAGTTTAGAGCCATCAGCGCTATAGGTTGGGTGGGTGTCGTAGCCTAGGTTGCCTTCGGTGAGGTTGGTCGTTTTTCTGCTGGCGATGTCATAGCGGTAAATATCGGTGTTGGTACTCACGGCGTAGTCCTTGCCGAACTTCTTCTTGCTCACGTAAAGGATCGCCTTGCTGTCCGGGCTCCAGATGACGTCTTCTTTGCCACCGAAAGGCTTTTGAGGCGCATCGAATGGCTCGCCTTTCATCAGGTCAACCGGTGTGCCCAACTGCCCATTATTGTAGCTGGCGTAGAAGATGTGCTGAAACTTACCGTCTTCCCATGTATCCCAGTGGCGGTAGTTCAGGTCGTCGTACACGTAAGCATTGGACTTTTTTAGCTCCGGGTATATGTCGGAGCTGTGCATCTTTCTCACTTCCACTTCGCGGGAAAATAGTAGGTTTTTTCCGTCCGGAGAGAAGCGCACGTTGCTCAGTCCGCCTTCCACGCTGGTTAGTTGTTTGGGTTCACCTTTGCCGCCGGCTAACTGCCACAGCTGACCTTTGTGCAGGTATACGATGTTGCCTGTCGCCTTGTCGATGTGCACCACGCTTTCGCCGCCTTTGCTAGAAGTGAGCTGCGTTGGCTGTCCGCCTGAAACAGGTATAGCATAGAGGTTACGCTCACTGTTGTTTTCCTGTACATTGGGGTAGCTTACGCCGTAGATCACCGATTTACCGTCAGGAGTAACGGTTTCGGCAGAAACACGGCCCAGTTGCCAGAGTATTTCCGGTGTCATACGCTGTTGTGCCTGCACCATCGTTGCGGCAAACACGCCAGCTAGTATCATTATCTTTTTCATGCTCCAAAAATAACCGAAAACCCGACATCTTGAAACGACAATCGTATACCTTGTGAAAAAGAATCAGGTATAGGCATGGTATTACGCCAGCCGCAACCTATATTTGCAGCAATGAAAGGCACAATGGCACATCTGCACCATCATCATGCACGAAGCAATCGTTTCGGAGCCGTCTGCCTATGGATTTGATTTAGTTTACTAAAATATTCTTTCCAAAAGCCTGACTCCGAACAGAGTCAGGCTTTTTTTGTTGTCTGAATCAGGATTTACAGGATTCAAGGATTTACTAATCATTCGTCACTATTGATTACACATTCAATATAATGGATTTAGTTATAGTTGATTACAAAGCGGGTAATGTGCAGTCGGTGCAGTTTGCGCTGGAGCGACTCGGTGTACAGGCCACACTGAGCTGCGATTTTGAGACGATCAAGGCGGCGGACAAGGTCATATTTCCGGGCGTGGGGGAGGCCTCGTCGGCCATGGCACAGTTGCGGGCCCGCAATCTGGATAAGCTGCTACCGACACTTGAGCAGCCTTTTTTTGGAGTTTGTCTGGGTATGCAGTTACTCTGCGAACATTCTGAAGAAGGTGATACTGATTTGCTCGGCATTATCCCTTTGCCGGTAAAGCGTTTTGAGACAGACCTGAAGGTGCCACACATGGGCTGGAACCAGTTAGAGAAGCTGCAATCTCCTTTGTTTGAAGGTATAACCGAAAGGGAATACGCCTATTACGTGCACAGCTATTACGTGCCCTTGAGCGAATATACTATCGCCCAGACTTCTTATCCGGAGCCATTCTCGGCCGCTTTGCAATACAAAAACTTTTATGCTGCGCAGTTTCACCCCGAAAAAAGTGGTCCTGCCGGTTCACAGATCCTTAAAAACTTCCTTGCCTTATGATGGAGATTATCCCTGCCATTGACCTGATCGGCGGCCAGTGCGTGCGCCTGACTGAGGGCGACTTCGCTCAGCAAACCACCTACGACAGCAATCCACTCGAAGTAGCCAAACGTTTTGAAGCGAACGGCATCAAACGGTTACACCTGGTAGACCTTGACGGTGCCCGCGCCCGAAAGCCAGTGAACTTAAATGTGCTCGAAAACATTGCCGCCAACACCAGGCTCACCATCGATTTTGGCGGTGGATTGCAGTCAGACGAAGCCGTTAAACAGGCTTTTGATGCGGGTGCAGCACAGATTACGGCAGGTAGTATAGCGGTGCGTGAGCCGGAGAAGGTGAAAAACTGGCTGTTGCAGTACGGGGCCGATAAGATCATCATTGGGGCCGATTTCAAAGGCACTAACATCGCCATCAGCGCCTGGACCGAAGAGAGCAAATACCCGCTGCAGGATTTTATGTCGGGCTATCTGAAGACGGGAGCCAAACTTTTCATCTGCACCGATGTTAGCAAAGACGGCAAGTTGCAGGGACCGTCCACCAACACCTACCGTCACCTGAAACTCACCTTGCCTGATGCTCAAATAATTGCCAGTGGCGGCGTAACAACCGTACAGGATCTGGATGAACTGCAGGAGATCGGGGTAGCCGGTGCCATCATCGGAAAGGCGATCTATGAAGGAACGATTACATTGAAGGACTTAGCGCGATTTTTATGTTAACTAAACGCATTATACCTTGTCTGGACATCAAAAACGGCCGCACCGTTAAAGGAGTCCGTTTTGAGAACATCCGCGATGCGGGCGACCCGGTGGAGCTGGCCAAATGGTATGCCGAACAGGGTGCCGACGAACTGGTGTTTCTAGACATCACCGCTACCAACGAAGAGCGTAAAACTTTTGCCGAGCTGGTACGCGACATTGCCCGCCACATCGATATTCCTTTCACTGTGGGCGGCGGCATCAGTGCCGTGGCTGATGTGGAAGTGCTGTTGCAGGCCGGTGCCGATAAAGTGTCGATCAACTCCGCCGCTATACGCAATCCGCAATTAGTGGAGGACTTGGCTAAGCGCTTCGGCAGTCAGTGTGTGACGGTGGCCATCGACACCAAGTATACCGAAGCGACCGGCTGGAAGGTATACGCCCGAGCTGGGACCGTAGAGACAGAACATGCCACCGTGGACTGGGCAAAGAAAGTGGTGGAGCTGGGTGCTGGCGAGATCCTGCTGACCAGTATGAACAACGACGGCACCAAAGCCGGCTTTGCGCTGGACATTACCAAGGCCGTTTCGGAAGCTGTTTCTGTACCGGTGATTGCTTCGGGTGGGGCAGGAACGAAGGAACACTTCGCCGACGCTTTCCAGGAAGCCCAAGCAGATGCTGCCCTCGCCGCCAGCCTCTTTCATTTCCGAGAGCTTGATATTCCTGACTTGAAGACATACCTGAAAACGGAAGGTATAGTGGTGAGGATCTGATATTTTTGAATGAGTGATGGGGTGAATGTGTGGAATATTTAAAGCACTTGACTCATAATTTTAACGCTTAACGTGCATAACGTGAAAATCGACTTTGATAAAATGGGTGGGCTAGTGCCTGCTGTGATACAGGACGCTGCTACAAGTCAGGTGCTAATGCTGGGGTACATGAACCAGGAAGCCCTGGACAAGACGCAAAAAGAAGGGCTGGTGACTTTTTTCTCCCGCTCTAAAAACCGCCTTTGGACGAAAGGCGAAACCTCTGGCCATACCTTGCAGGTGGTTAGCATCGTCGATGACTGTGACAATGATTCGCTTTTGATCAAGGTGAACCCCAACGGGCCTACCTGCCACACCGGCGACACCAGTTGCTTTGGCGAAGATCCATCAGCTAAACGCTTGGCGGCGGTTCAGTTCATCGCCAGACTGGAGGAGGTGATACAACAACGCAAAGCGAACCCGACAGAGGCGTCTTATACCAATTTCCTGTTTGACAAAGGCGTGAACAAAATTGCCCAGAAAGTAGGGGAGGAAGCCGTGGAAACTGTAATTGACGCAGTAGCCGGTAAAACTGATACCATGAAAGGTGAGGCTGCCGACTTGCTTTATCACCTGCTAGTGTTATTGGCAGCCACAGGGCTGGAGCTAGCCGATGTAGTGGCTGTATTGGAAGAACGTCATAAAAAGTAAAGACCAGTCGCGGTGGCGGCTGGTCTTCAAAATACTTTTTTCTGCTTTTGCTTAGGCGTTAGCCAACTTCAGATTATTGAATTTCCCCTTCAGGGTAATGTTGCACTTGCGGGGCTTTTCCTGATTGCTGCCGTAGGAAGTAGGATCGGTGACATTCGTTATCGTTACTTCAAAGCTGCCGCTTGCAAGGCCGGTTGAAGCATTGTAAGCTTTGATCTCAATCTGCCCCTCCATACGGTTTCCGCTGCTAAATAAGGCACTCTTGCTGGTCTTGTTGTAGTAGTGGTAGTAGGTCAGGTCAGCACGCCCTGTTTTGTTATTTGAAAGGGAACGCACCGTATAAGTTCCGATATAGCCGTGCAGCAGGTCCGCCTGCTTGATGTTAAATACCAGCGCGTCGATGGTGGCGGGCTGTGACGGTGCAAAATTCAGCTGCAGCTTTTCTTCATCTGACACAAGTTGCATCTCTTTCAGACTAAGGCTGTAGACTGCCTTTTCCTCTTCTGCAGATTCCAGGTAATTAAAAGATCTTTCCATCGTAGCCTCTACCTTGGGCATGATCGAGGTGCTTTCATCCTTCTCTTTATCGCACGATACGCAGAGAAATGTTATGACTAAAAGCCATGTAGAAAGTATGATCTTTTTCATAGTTTTAATTTGACTATAAAGGTATGAAAAAGATTACTTTAGCTGCAATAAATATTAAAAATTCTTTATATAAAATCTTTGATGGCGTCAGCGATTTCGCCTCCCTTTTCCTCCTGCACAAAATGACCAGCCTCTAATCGCCTGACTTTTGCTTCCGGGAATGTGTTCTGCCACTGTTCAAGCAGGTTTAACGGAAGCAGTTTGTCTTTTTCTCCCCACAGAATCAGTTTAGGTATGGTACGAAGCTTTTCGCGCTGCTCCCAAAGGCTGGCAAACCAGGAGCCCGATGCTTTGAGTGCAATTGCAAAATGCCAGGTGCCCATGCGGCTGCGGCTGTTGCTGAGGGGTTTTAGGTAGTGCTGGTGCACATCCTTACTCAGGTGGCGTTTCTGGTGATAGCCTCTGGGCAGGAGCAGGCGGGGCGAAAAACCCAGGTTCAGGTATAGGAACCGCCCTATGCCGCCATTGAGGAAACCGCTGATCTTCATTATTTGCGCTTCATTCTCCAGCGACCACATCCAGGTGTTCAGTATGATAAGGCGCTTCACATTCTGGGGATGTCTCAAAGCATAGTTCAGCCCGATGGGGCCGCCAAAATCATGTATTACCAGCGTAATGTCCCGGAGTTGCAGGTGCTCAATCAATTGCTCCAGGTTCTGCGCGTGCGCCGCTGGGGTATACGCAAAGGCATCAGGAGCAGGCTTGTCTGAGAGACCAAAGCCCAGATGGTCAGGGGCAATGCAGCGGTGTGTCCGGCTGAGTGCTTTTATTTGCTGTCGCCATACAAACGACCAGGTGGGCGTGCCATGCACAAAGACGATGGGTTCGCCCTGCCCTTCATCTACATAATGCATCTGCCCGGCTTGCAGCGCCATTGTATGGTGTGCAAAGGGGTATAAAATGCGATCAAGCCATCGGGGAGATTTCATGCTGATTTTCTAAAATTCAATTATCACTTCTTATACTTCATGATCAGGAGGGAAGCCACGTCATCTATGGGGTAGTTGTCGTAAAACAAAAAATGGTTTGCCATCCCGTCGATGGAAGCGAAGAGGAGTTTAGCTTCGAGTTCAGGGAATGGAATACCCGCCTCCATCAGATTCTGTCGGATGCGCTCTTCGATGTAAGCAGTCTCCTCCTGCATATCGTGCAGGAGTTGCCTGACTACCTCTGACTGCATCCGGATGCCGTGCAGCAGTTTCCAGAAGTCTTTTTTTTCTTTCAGCAGTTTTACAGTCTGCTGAATATGTTGCGCTATACCTGAGCCAGCCTGTTCAGAAGCGGGCTCAAAGGAAGCATGAATGTCTTCTACGCCGCGGCGGAAGATTTCTGCCAGCAACTCGTCTTTGCTTTTAAAGTAATTGTAAAGCAAACCGAGTGACATGCCTGCCTCTTTGGCAATACTGCGGATCGAGGTGGCTTCATAGCCTTGCGATGCAAATAGCCTCAGGGCTACCTCAACTAACCTGTTAATACTGTGCTCTCTTCTTTCCTGAAACCGGGTCATGGGAGGGTGAATATTTGCTCAAATATACTATGATTGAACGTTCGTTCAAAGATTAAGTTGAGTTTTGACCTGCACTATTTTACCAAAACGCATATTTTTTCAAAAGCGTATACCTGGCGCCAGCATAGATGATACGTGGTATTTTATCTATACCGGGTTAGAACATATAAGCGACAGCCAGGTTATAAACACATAGTGCCTGTGCCCGTATTCATCTGAAACTGACTCTACGTGAAAATTAAAACGCTCCTTCAAAAATGGTGGGTATGGCTACTCCTCATACTCGCCTCTCTTTTAATCATTATCGCAATTCTGACATCTCAATATTTTAATCCCTGGCTGCAGCGTGAGTTGGAGTCGCGTGTGAGAGAAGAATCAAACGGCCTCTATACCTTGAAACTGAACGGGCTTGATTCATCCCTGCTAAGCGGGCGCATCACAGCAGACTCTATCCACTTGATACCTGACTTTGAAGCCTGGGACAAGCAGCATGAAATCAGCCAGCAGGACACGGCTGCGGCAGCGGCGCCTCGTACACTAATGAATCTCAAAACAGACAGACTGGTGTTGGCAGGCATTAACTTCATCGGCATCCTAAGAGGGAAGCCGCTCGATTTGAACAAGCTTAGGGTTCTTCAGCCTACTGTGCTGATTACCGAAATGCGTCAGGACACGACGGCGAGCCACGAGCCGCTGCACAAGTCTGTGGACGGGATTATGAAAAACCTGCAAATCGGTACGATTGAGGTGGAGAAGGCGACGCTGCGTATCCGTGAAGGCCAGGATGCGGAGACAGACCGGATCTCCTTGTGGGACTTTACCATGGAGGTGAGAGATCTTCAGCTTGACAGTACCGCATTTGAAGAAGAGAAGCGGGCTTATTATGCCAGACTTATTGCGTTTGAATCTGGAAAAGCTGAATTCACCCTTCCTGACGGAACGTATCGCTTGCAGGCTGCAGCCCTCAAAGCCAATACCGAAGACGGGACGCTTAACATTGGCAACCTCCAACTCATCCCGCTTCTGGACAATGCGGCGCTTGCCCGCCAGAAAGGCAAGGCCGTGTCGACCATCGGCTGGAGGTGCCGGAGATCAATCTGAGCGGCGTAGACTTTGCATTGCACTCCCGGCATAATAACCTAGTGACTAAGCATGTAGTGATCAAGAACCCGTCTCTGAGCGCGTTTATGGATCGGAAGAACTTCACTGCCAAAGGAAACAAACCACTGCCGCATGACATCATCCAGCAATTGAAAACCGGCCTGACCCTTTCGAAAATAGAGGTGCAGGGCATGCACATCCGGTATGAAGAACTGGCAGAGGAAGCGACTGAGAAAGGCATCATTACCTTTGAGAATCTGTATGCCATCATCACAAATGTGACCAATGACAGGAACCGCATGTCAGCTGACAACCCGGCCGTTATCGATGCCAAAGCCGAACTATATGGAAAGGCGCCTATAGCCGTTACCATCCAGCTTGACCTACTGGATCCCAATGCCTATCATACGATACAGGGCACTGCGGGGCCGGCTGATCCGGCGGTGCTAAATCCGATATTAGAGCCGACCACTTTTATTAGTGTTAAAGAGGGAAGTCTGCAGAAAAGCGATTTTAAGATGGAGCTGTATCGCAATAAGGCCAGTGGCAACCTGAATGCTCGCTATCAGAATTTTAAAGTGGATGTGCTGACCAAAGACGAGGACAAGCGCCAGTCATTTGGGAAGAAGATACTCTCGAAAGTAGCCAACAAAATAGTGATCACCTCTGATAATCCGAAGCAAGGCGAAGAGCTTCGACCCGGAGACATTCAGGTGGTACGCGCCAAAAGCCGCTCTGTCTTCAACTTCTGGAAAGACTGCCTCGTCAGCGGCTTCCGAACAGCTGCCGGTATAGAAGGTATCGGCGCAGACCTTAGCGACCCAAACAGGTAGAGGAGTTTAAGAATTTAAGAATCAGAGAATTTGGGAATTTCTGGTGTGGAATGGTTCAGAACCCGATTAATTATATTTCAACTTCTTTTTCAGCGCAATACTTACTGCTTTCTATCTCCTTGACTCCCAAAATCTAAAACTCCTAAACTTTCATCAGTTTCCCGTTGTTTTGATGAGCAACTTGCGGTATTTGGTAAAGATGCTTGATTTGGAAACGAAGCCCAGGTATAGCTCACCTTGGAGGACGGGCAGGTTCCAGGCGCCTGTCTCGTCAAATTTTTTCATCACTTCAGCCATTGTGTCGTTGTGGCGCACTACGGCAGGTGGTGCCGACATCAGTTCTGTTACCAGCACCTTGTCATACTTTTCCTGCTTGAACATGATCTCCCGCACATCTTCGAGTAGGATAATGCCTCTCAGTTTCTGCTGCTCGTCCACCACCGGGTATAAATTTCGGCGGCTGTGTGCGATCACCTCTACCAATTCACGCAGTGTGGCGCTATACCTGACAGGTTGAAAGTCCGTCTCGACCAGGTGCCGGATCTGCATAATGCGCAGCACAGTGCGGTCTTTATTGGCAGTAAGCAGTTCTCCTTTCTGGGCCAGCTTTTTGGTATCGAGCGAGAAGGGTTCAAAGTACTTCACCATAGCAAAAGCAGTGGCCGATACGATCATCAGCGGGATCATTAGGGTATAGCCGCCCGATATTTCGGCAATCAGGAAAACGGCGGTCAGCGGAGCATGCATCACACCGCTCAGGATGCCGGCCATCCCGACCACCGTAAAGCTGCCTTCCGGCAATTTGTGGATCTGCAGCATATTAGCAAGCCGGCTAAAAAAGAAACCCACGTGCGCCCCCACGAACATAGAAGGAGCGAAGTTACCACCATTGCCGCCACCTGCAATGGTGAAGGTGGTAGCCGCTACTTTTACCAGTGCCAACATCCCGACAAAACCCAGTACCAGCCATTCATTCGTGCCAAAGAACGATAGCCAGCTGTCCTGCAGCAGTGCTTCGGGTTTGCCGCTTTCAAGAAGTTTGACGGCACCGTAGCCTTCCCCAAAAAGCGGAGGAAACAACATGATCAGCAACCCGAGCAATACACCGCCCACCAGTGCCCGGCGGTAGGGCTGGTCCTGGAAGGGCTCAAAAAGTGCTTCGATGCGCCAGGCGGCCCGGCTGTAGTACACCGACATCAATCCGGTGAGGATACCCAGCAGGATGTAGAAGGGGACATGCGAGGCGGCGAAAACACCCAACTGGTCTGCAAAGAAAAGCAGCTCTTCCCGCAGGATGATGCGCGAACAAAGCGCCCCGACCACTGCCGAGATGATCAATGGTATAAAGGCGGAGATGCTGATATCGGTGAGCAGCACTTCGATGGCGAAGAGCACACCGGCAATAGGCGCATTAAAAACAGCCGCTATACCTGCCGCGGCGCCACAGGCCAGCAGCAGGGTACGGTCGCGGTAATTCAGGTGATACTCCCGCCCGAAATTAGAGCCGATGGCAGAGCCTGTTACCACAATCGGAGACTCCAGACCAGCTGAGCCTCCAAAACCAGCCGTAATACCACTGGTAAGTACGTGGGAGTACATTTTATGCGCTTCCACCATGCTGGATTTTTGCGATATGCTGTGCAGGATGCTGGCCGTGCCACGCCCCAGTTGTCCGTTGAACATGACCCGCACCAGGAACACCACCAGCAGAATACCCACCAGCGGAAACACCACCAGCCAGACAGGCTCCTCAAGCAGGCGGTTGCCATACGCCAGCAGCTGCTGAATGTAATGCACCAGCGTTTTGAGCACCACGGCGGCAAGGCCTGCCGTGAGACCGACCAGCACACTGGAGATCAGGATGAAGTTACGTGTAGAGGTATGGCGGCGAAGCCAGAGAAGGGGTATTTTATACTTGCGGAACTGTGGCATGGGGGACTATACGCGAAAGGTCAGCCGGGTTTACGAAAAATACAATCAAAGGTCCGGTCTAAAAAAAACCTTGCGCATAAAAGTATAAACTATAGCCCGTTAGAAAAAAAATAACATAGGAAATCTAACCTGCAGGGCCGTTTTTTAGTTAATATAGTGGTTAATACCTAGCAGAAAACCTTACAAAATAGTCTATGCATCACGAGCCAGACAGAAGCGGAAACCTGATACTGAAAGACTTGCACGGCCATTTCCATGTCATTGGAGATGTGCACGGCTGTTTTGATGAATTGGTGCTCCTCCTCCGAAAGCTCGGATACACGATAGAGGATGACAAAGCTGACGGCAGGTACCGCGTGACACCGCCCGAAGGCTGCATGGCCGTGTTTGTAGGTGACCTGGTGGATCGGGGGCCTAACTCACCGGAAGTGCTGCGCCTGGTAATGGACATGATGGAGCAGGATGTGGCGCTTTGTGTGAGCGGCAACCATGACGACAAGCTGTACCGCAAACTGATGGGCCGTAACGTGCAGGTGCGTCACGGACTGGAACTGACCATGGCGCAGCTCGAAAATTATAGCAAAGCCTTTATTGACAGGGTTCGTGAGTTTCTGGGCCACCTGCCGCACCACATCATATTGGACGAAGGCCGCCTGGTAGTGGCGCATGCCGGCCTGGAGGAGCGCCTGCATGGGCGGCACAGCAAGTCGGTGCGCGACCTTTGTCTCTATGGCCCAACCACCGGAGAGTTGGATGCCCACGGCCTGCCTGTCCGCCTCGACTGGGCCGCTGAATATTCCGGCGTAGCAGTCGTGGTATACGGCCACACGCCTGTTCGCGAGCCCCGCTGGAAAAACAACACCATCAACATTGACACGGGCTGCGTTTTTGGAGGAAAGCTAACTGCGCTGACCTATCCCGACCATATCCTGACTACCGTCGACGCCCTCGATACCTATGCCGAGTCCATCCGGCCCTTCCTTCATCATCCCACGCATTAAGCCTGCTATACCTGCTTGTTGTCACGCTCGTGGTCTCGGTGGGCAGTGTGTTCTTTGTGCAGGTATTCCTTGAACTCATCTAGATTAGTACGGTCCCAGAAAGGAATCTTATTGCGCACAGCGGTACGCCCGATCACGTGTGCCGCTACCGGAGAAGTCAGGAACGTAAAGCCGATGATCAGCACCACTTTCAAAAACATATCGGGCTCGTTGAAGTAGATGCCCATACCTGACAGGATAAGCCCCAGCCCCAGTGTGGCCCCTTTGGTGATGGCTGACATGCGGATGTAGAAGTCCGGAAAACGTAAGAGGCCGATCGTGGATATCAGCATAAACATAACGCCGATGATGATGAGCACCGAGCTGATGATCTCGCGGATGAGTAGAAAATTGATGTCTTCAAGCATAGGCTAACGGGTTGATTTCATGAGGTAATAGGCAAAAGAGATAGAGCCCAGAAAACCGAACAGGGATAAGATGATGGCCACGTCAATGAAGTCTTCGTTGCCAGTGAGCTCAGTATAAATAGCCACGATGCCGATAACATTGGCCACGAACAGGTCGAATGCCGTGATGCGGTCAGGCAGCGAAGGACCAATGGCAAACCTGATACCGGTCATGATCAGGCAGAGGCTCAGGGCAGCCATGGCAAATATCAGTGTGAATGAAAAAAAACTCATCTTGTAAGTTGTAATAGTCTGCGTTCGAAACCGTGTTTTATAGTCTGTTTCGCCAGCTCCAGATCATTGTGCTTGATGTAAAGCGTGTGTATGTACAACACCTTTCGGTCAGCACTCACATCAATGGAAAGTGAGCCGGGCGTGAGTGTGATGATACCGGACAGCAGGGTGATCTCCATATCGGTTGAGGCTGCCAGGGGCAGTGCAATCACCGTCGGTTTCATACGGTAGTTGGGCGTCAGGATGTCATAAGCTACCTTGAGATTGGCCACGACCAGCTCCTTCAGAAAAAACACGATAAAGGAGATAGCCTTCGGTAGTTTATGGAAGTAGGAGCGATGGTAGGAGGGCGTGGTCAGCCACAGGATAAACATGATGAACACAGCCACCACGACCGCCCAGATCGCATTGTACGGAAACATCGGCTCGCCATATTCGAAGTAGATGTAGCTGCCAAAGAAAGCGATCAGGAAGTGGATGATAAATGTTTTCATGCTATTTCTTCAATACGGCGTTGATGTATAATTCGCTGTTCAGGAGCTGCTCGGCTGCCAGTTGCGCCATCGATACCACCGGCTCGGCATACACCCCGATAAAGAGAATGAACAGTACCAGAAACAGCACCGGCAGATGGAGCAGGCGGTTGTCTTTTTTCTCGCGTGCTGTCACCACATCATCCAGCGGATCTGTCTCGGGCTTGTTTTTCCAGAATACCTCGTTCCAGATCTTGGTCATCGAAAAGATAGTGATCAGGCTGACGGCCAGGGAAACGAGTACGATAACAAAGCTGTCGATCTCAAAGCCTGCCTTGGCCAGCATGAACTTACCCCAGAAGCCGGAGAAAGGTGGGATGCCGGCCAGTGAGAAAGCCGATATAAAGAAAAGCACCGAGAGAAAAGGATGCTGCAGGTATACGCCACCCAGCTTTTTGAGTGCGAAGGTGCCCCGGTTATGCGCCACCACACCGCTGATCAGAAACAGATTGGTTTTGACCAGTATGTTGTGGATGATAAAGTATACACTTCCTGCAATCGCCAGTGGCGTGAATAGTGCAAGCCCCATCAGCATATACCCGATCTGGCTCACGATGTGGAAAGACAGGATCTTGCGGAAGTCATTCTGGGAAGCTGCACCAAACACCCCGATCACCATCGTGAAGCCCGCCAGCACAGTGAAAAGTGGAATGGTCAGCTCCTGATCGGTGACAAATACCAACGTGAAGAGGCGGATCAGTGCATACATCCCTACTTTGGTGAGCATACCCGCAATAAAGGCAGAGATGGCAATGGGTGGCGTATGGTAAGAAGCCGGTAGCCAGAAAAACAGCGGAAAAATAGCCGCCTTGATACCGAAAGCAATCAGGAAAAACATGCCAGCCATGGTAATGAGGGCTGGGTGCGATACCGGCGTGCGTACGAGAACAGCCAGTTCCGCCAAATTGAGGGAGCCGAGTATGCCGTACACCACGCCTATACCTGTGAGCAGAAAGCCGGAGGCCAGAAAGTTGATGGTGACGTACTTGATAGCCCCTTCCAGCTGCGGCTTGGTGCCGCCCAGCGCGATCAGCACAAAGCAGCAGATCAGCAGCACCTCAAACCAAACGAAGAGGTTGAAAAGGTCACCTGTCAGGCAGGCCCCTGACACACCCATCTGCAGGATGAGCAGCACCGGGTAGTAGCCAAAGGTCTGGCGGGCTTTGTCGAGCCCTTTGATGGAAAACAAGTAGATGGCCATGCCGATGATCGAGCTCGTGATCACCATCATGGAGCTGAACAGGTCTGCCACTAATGAAATACCGAAAGGGGCGGGCCAGCTCCCCACCTGGGTTGTTCGGATGCCATTGTCGTTCACATCGAAGAGCAGCAGGAAAGAGGCAATCAGCATACAGGCTTGTGCCAGAATGCCGATCACTTGTTGCGCTCGCACATACCGCCATGAGAAGAGGCTCAGGATAGCCCCAAACAGCGGAATGAGCAGTGGCAACATGATAAGCAGGTGGTTCATAGGGTGTGCTTAGTGTTTTTCTTCTATCTGGTCGGTGGTGTTCATGTCGTCGAGGTCGGTGGTGCCGAACGACTGGTATACCCGCTTGATCAGCACGATGGCGAAGGCCTGAATACCGAAGCCGATCACGATGGCCGTGAGTAGCAGGGCCTGCGGCACCGGATCGGCAAAAGGCTCTGTGGCCACACGCTCATCCTGCCCGATAATGGCTGAACCCCCGCGGGTAAGGCGACCGATCACAAACAGAAACAGGTTGGTTGCCAGGCCGAACAGGATCAGCCCAAGTATAAGCTTAAAGAAATGCCGGTGCAGAATCAGGTACAGACTCGCTGAAAAAAGGATACCGATCAAAAAGGGTAGTATGAGTTCCATGGTTTTATTCTTCTGACATCACAAAAGTTATTTTGAGCACCACCCCGATCACCAGCAGGTATACGCCAATATCGAACAGGATAGGGGTGCCCGGCTTGCCAATGATCGGGATGTAAAAGTCAGCCCAGTAGGCATGCATGAACGGCTGGCCAAATACCAAGCCCACGACCCCGCTGCCAGCTGCCAGGAGCAGTCCGGTGGCAATGATGTAGATGGGCTCGACGCGGATCATACGCTCTTTAATTTCCGGATGGTGGGCCATTTTTCTGCGGCGCCATACATTGACCCGCATCATGCGCATCAGGTAGAGCGACCGGCTCTGGTTGGGCTGCCGCGGATAGCCATAAAGGTTTATCTTCAGGAAGGTATCCACGGTTTGCTGCGGACCGTGCGTCATGGTATGAAACACGAAGGCAATGGCTCCGATCAGTCCACCGATAAAGCCCCCGCCCGGGTGGTTATGGCCCCGAAACAGGGTGTAGACCGAGAAGATAATAAAGATCGGTATGAGGATGCGGATGGCGACCGCAAGAATGACGGTTTTCATGGTTTGTCTCCTTTCTGCATGCGTAGTTTCAGCATCGCCAGTATACCTATCGCTGCTACGGCCAGCACCACGATCTCACCCAGCGTATCCAGTGCCCGGAAGTCTACCAGGATCACGTTCACAATGTTGCGCCCCTGCCCGAGCAGGTAGCTGTTTTCGCCATAGTAGGCTTTCAGTTGCGAGTCGAGCGGGTACTGCTTCACGATCAGGATCACATAAGTCATCATGGCTCCGAAGGCCAGCGAAAGCAGCACATACTTGTAGCGCTCTGAAGCATGTGAGAGGTAGCGGAATGCTGGTAGTTTGTGAAGTATCAGTACGAAGATCACAACCGTTAGCGTTTCGATGAGCAGCTGAGTGGCAGCCACGTCCGGCGCCCCGAAGAGGATGTAAAACAGTGCCATGGAATAGCCGATGATACCCATTACGGCAATGGAGGTGAGGCGGGAGCGTGACTTAAACAGGAAGATCAGCGCCGGCACAATCATCAGTAGCAAGACCACCTCGTACATGCGCAACTGGGAGAGCTCCTGTAGGCGGTTAGTGAGCTCCAGCCGCGGCCCGTCTTTCCAGAGGGAGAGCACGATCAGGGCGATATGCGCCGTGATAATGGCGGCGATATAGCTGCGCAGGTAACCGTTCTGAATGGCGGCTGTGATTTTGGTAGCGCCGGCCAGGAAACCTTTGAGCGAAAGCTGGTACAGGTTGGCCGGACCTAAGCGATAGATTCCGTTGAAACGGTTGGCGTAGCTAAGCAGTCGGTTTGAAAAGCGGTAAACGACATAGCCCAGCGCCACCGTGAGCAGGCTCAGGCCCAGCACCAGGTTGAAACCATGCCACAGCGCCAGTTCAAACACCTGCTCCACTCCCAGCATCGCCTCGGCAGCGCGGCGCAGCAGCGGCGTTACAAAAAAGCCCGGCAGCAGGCCAAACACCAGCCCGGTGCTGGCCAGGATGACCGGTGGCAGGTAGAGCATGGCTTTGTCGGGGTGCTGCAGGGGAGTGGCCTTAACGGCACGACGCCAGAAAACTCCATACCCTATGGCAATCGCCACAGCTACAAACACCATCCCAGAAAAGAAACTCACTGCAAAGAGCATCCAGCGAAAAGGACTTTCTTCGAGTGTGGCCTCGTACACGAGTTCTTTGCCAATAAAGCCAAAGAAGGGTAGCAGGCCAGCCATAGACATGCCGGCCAGCAGTGCCGCGATAGCCGTGAAGCGCATGGAGCCGGACAGACCGGTAAGCTGGGTCAGGTCCCGTGTGCCGGTGGCGTGGTCCACGTTGCCGGCCACCAGGAAGAAGGTGCCTTTGTAGAGCGCATGTGCCAGCAGAAACACTACCATTGCCTCCAGTGCAGGAGCAGTGCCGATACCTGTCATGGTCACCAGCAGACCCAGTGCGCTGATGGTGGTGTAGGCAAGAATCGCTTTGAGGTCCACGTGCTGGGTGGCGAGCAGGGCGCCAAGTATGGTCGTGATGCCACCGATCAGCATTAAGGTATACTGCCATTCGTCTGTGCCTCCCATGACGGGGGTAAGTCGGGCCAGCAGGTATACGCCCGCTTTCACCATCGTGGCTGAGTGCAGGTAGGCACTGACAGGTGTGGGCGCCGCCATGGCATTAGGTAGCCAGAAGTGAAATGGAAACTGGGCCGACTTGGTAAAAGCACCCAGCAGGATCAGCACGAGTGCCGGCAGGTATAGCGCATGCTGTGTCACCACATGCCCCCGCTCCAGCAGTTCGCTCAGCGTATAGGTTTCGCCAGCCATGCCTACCAGGATCAGGCCAGCCATTAGGGCCAGTCCCCCAAGTCCGGTAACCAGGAGTGCCTGCAGGGCTGAGCTGCGGGACGTTTCCTTGTCATGCCCGAAGCCGATAAGCAGGTAAGAGCTGATACTGGTTAGTTCCCAGAAAATGAAGAGCGAGATGATATTGCCTGCGAGTACCAGTCCCAGCATTGCCGTCATGAACAGCGTCAGGTACAGGTAGAAACGCCCAAGCAGGGGATGACCTTTCAGGTAGCCGCCCGCGTATATCATAATGAGTGTACCGAAGCCCGTGATCAGCAGGGCAAAGAGCAGGCTGAGTCCGTCCAGAAAGAAGTGCAGGTTGATGTTGAGAGAGGGAGCCCATTGTTGCACTTCGCCTAAATTGTTGCCTCCCAGCACGGCAGGAGCCAGTGTGAGCAGGTATATAAAAATAGATAAGGGCAGCAGGGCCATGGGCACGTATACCCATTTGCCGAGCCAGCGATAAAGCATAGGCGCGGCAAATGCCAACAGGAAACCTGCGAGTATAGCTAAAAACATCAAAAATGCTTAGTTTGTAAATGTATCCTTGTTAATTTCGTAGCTGATTTAACACTTAGTACCAATCTGCGCATTTATTGTTACGTCAGGGTCGAAATTGAGAGGGAGAGCAGGAAAAGGACAAGCGCAGCAAACGATAACCCAAAACCAAAACATCATCATGAACACGCTGAAACGTATTATGGTGGGGCTCGACCTGACGGAAATGGACGATACCCTAATCTCCTACACCGCATTTCTTTGCTCCATTTCTGAAATAGAGAAAGTATACTTTATCCACGCCGAGAAAAGCCTCGATATACCTGCAGAGGTGCTGAAGGGAATTCCGAACGGCATGGCTGCCGACGAGAAAATCCGTGTGGCCATGGAGGAGAAGATTTACAGTTACTTCGGACCGGAGCAACGATCGAAAGTAGAAGTGCAGGTAGTGGAGGGATCTCCGCTGAAGGAGCTGTTGCACTGGTCGAAAGAAAAGCAGATCGACATGGTAGTCGTAGGCCGCAAGTTCCATTTGCGCGGAAGTGGCGTACTGGCCCAGAAGATCCTGCGCAGTGGCCGCGTGAGCGTACTGTTCGTGCCCGAGAATGAAGATCCGATCCTGAACCACATCATGGTCAGTGTTGACTTTTCTGAATACTCCTTGATGGCGCTCGACCGCATCCTGCACTCAGCGCTTACAAGACC
Source organism: Pontibacter lucknowensis (assembly GCF_900156415.1). Taxonomy (GTDB): domain Bacteria; phylum Bacteroidota; class Bacteroidia; order Cytophagales; family Hymenobacteraceae; genus Pontibacter; species Pontibacter lucknowensis. The sequence goes on from NZ_FTNM01000002.1 coordinate 513,525, forward strand.
GGAAGTGCGCATTACCTGTCTGCATGTTTACGAAGTGCCAACCGGCTACATTACGCTGGGCATCAGCTACGAGGACTTTGACGAGCGCATGAAAGGCTTTGCCCGCGACAAGTTTGAGCAGGTACTGGCCCGTTTCCCTGAGCTGCGTGACCGTGCCACACTGCGACTTGTGAAGCAGGAAAACGAGGATGATGTAGGTGAACTGATCGTAGTGGAGGCAAAGCGCGCCAGAGCCGACATGCTGGTGATTGGCGCCAAAGGAAAGTCAGCCGCCGCTCTCTTTGTGCTGGGCAGCGTGACAGAGAAAATCCTGCGCCACAACGACGACATGCCTATGATTGTCTATAAAAAGGAAAAAGAAGAGCTTGGTTTCCTGGATGCTCTCCTGGGCAACGATTAATAACTGCTTATACCTGCTTCTAAAGCAGAAACACTATAGCGTTTAAAGACCTGCTATACCTTAGGGTGTGGCAGGTCTTTTTGCTTGCCAGCTACTGACAATACCAACATTCCGAACACACCAGCCAGTGCTGAGGCAGCATAAATACTGATCTTCACAAGCGTGAGCTGCTCCGGGATAGCAAAAGCCTGCTGCGCCTGGAAAAGCGACAGTATAAAACCAGCACCCAGCAGCAAAGCGCCGCCAGTCAGTTGTCCCCAGTGCAGCCCGGGAGGTTTATGTGCTACACCTGTGAGTGAAAGCAGCCAGACAAAAAGCAGTATACCGATTGGTTTGCCGAGGACCAGGGCGAGGAATACACCCATGGGTACGGGGCCAAGCAAGTCACGCCAGGCAAAGCTGTTATAAGCGAAGGGCACAAAAGCCAGCGCAAAAAGGGGCATTGCCAGGTAGGAAGCCCAGGGCAGGAGCCTTTGCTGCAAACGCCGCAGCGGTGACAGGGCTTTTGTGCAGTTAGCCCGCAGGGTATGAACAGCCGCCTGAAAATCTTCCTCCATCTCTTCGCCGGGTTCCGGGCGCTTCATCATGCGCAGGGCATGGAGCTGCCCCATTACGGTATCAGTGGAGGTTACAAAGTCTTCTTCTCTCACCCGCGAGTGGATAGGTATGACCAGCGCCAGCAATACACCTGCTACGGCCCCCTGCACACCTGCCAGCAGAAAACTCACCAGCATGACAAGGCCCAGCAAAAGGTATAGCCACATGGTACGGTTGCGAAGCGCCCGTAGCACCACGAGCAGGCCAAACACACCGGTGGCAACCGAAAGGGCCAGCAGGTTTTGGATGGAGGTATAAAGCACCTGACTAAGCAACAAACTGCCTATACCTTGCATGATCGCGGTGGACGACAGAAACGCACGCAGGGAAAGCGGCAATGAATTACTTGCCAGCGCCAACAGTGCCAGAACTGCCGCCGCATCGGCAGTGGCCACTACCGGCCAGCCTGCCTGCGCAGCAGGGGGAACCAGGTATAGGTAGATCGCAACTGGGATAAGCATACCTCCCAAAGCGGCTGCCAGGGCAAAAATCATGGAAGTCCGTTCCTTCAGCTCACCCACTCGCAGCACACGTTTCAGTTCCATGCCAAGTATGAGGTAGACCAGGGGCAACAAAACCTGCTGCACCCAAGAGCCGATCGGCTTGGCTATAGTGTAGGTCCCATATGAAATGGTCAGCGGATTTTCCCACAGGTATAGCCAGGAGGCGCCCCAGGGAGAGTTGAGCCAGGACAGAGCCAGAAGCGCAACAACCAGTGTCAGGGTACCTCCACGCACCAGCACCTGTTCGAACTTTTCGAAGGAGTAGGTTATGCGAGTGAGCAAAGTGGGTTCAGCAGCCAAGGTATAAAGGAATAGCGATATTCAGATTCACCTTAGAGACGTAGCAAGTCCTGAAAGGTTTTGGAGCTGCTATACCTTAATCTGCTATTCTACCACTTCTTTGGCGATATAGCGGGAGTTCATGATGCTGAGTGCCCCCATGTACTTCAGGTTAAAGTTCAGCACATCGCCCACCTTGTAATTCTGTTCGTTTACGCCGAGCTCCACCACCAGCATGTCAGAGCTGGCACCCACTACGCTCATACCATCGTCTTTGGGTATAAGATACTTCGGGTTGATGTCCAGCAGTCCCACATCCAGGATGGCACGGTGTGAGGTTTTGCCGTAGAGACTCTCGTCAATTTCAAAGCTCTCGCCACTTGGGTTCTCTGCCAGCATACCAATCGGGATCATGGGCTTTTCGTTCAGCTCGATGATCTCGGCGCTAAGCTCAAACACATCGTCGTGCATGCCTTCAAAGGTTTCGCCGGTAAACAGGTTGAGTCCGAAAAACAAGGCCTCTCCAATCCGGAAATGGTTGATGCCCTTTGGCATCTGATGGTTGAAGAGCAGCGGAATGGTTACCGAGGTTCCACCCGACACCCAGGGGATTTCAATGTTGAACTTCGCTTCGATGATTTGCTTGTACAGGCTCAGCTGAATCAGTTTGTCCTGTGTGGGCATCACGCCGTGGAGGCAGTTGAAGTTGGCACCAAGCCCGATGACGGAGATGCCGGGCAGGTTGAAGATCTGCTCGTAGAAATCCACCAGGTCATCACCCATCACACCTTCCCGCAGGTCACCCATCTCAATCATGATGATGACCTTATGCGTTCTGTTCTGCCGCTCAGCCTCTTCAGACAGCAGCCGGATAATGTCGAGCTCTGTCTCAAAGCTCACGTCGGCATATTTGATAATGTCGGGAATGCTTTGCTTCGGTGCGGGTTTGATGTATACGGTTTGCACATCGGGTGCCATGTTCTTGATTGCGATCAGGTTGGTCACCCTGGAGTCGTGCACCTCCTTTACGCCGAGGGCAAGCACCTCCTTCAGGAAAGTCTCTTCGCCGCAAAGCAGCTTGGTGACGATGCCCCAGTCGATGTTCCTTTCGCGGAGCACCTGGTCGATGTGGTTGTAATTGTGTCTGAGTTTGGAGCGGCACAGTTTTAAGACTGCCATTGTATTATCTGATAAGTCTGTATTCTAAATATTTGTTGGTGAAGCCCATTTTTTCGTAAAGGTGGCGAGCCGGATTGTCGGGCTCCACATGCAGCGCGATGCTGCCATCGGCAGTTTCGGAGGCCAGCTGCACCAGTTTCTTGCCAACGCCTTTGCCACGCTGGTTGCCATGCACGGCTACGTATACGAGTATGTTCTCCGGTATATACCCGCTCATGCCGGTATTGTTCAGAATCAGCGCCCCCACTACCTTGCCAGCTTCACGGGCTACGATCACCGATCCGCCTTTGCCCTCTGCATCCGAAAGCGCATAGTCCATGCACTTGGCGATGTCTTCGCGGGCGTCGCCGTACTGGTCTAGGTGCTCAAAGAGGAAGTCAAGTACCTCGTCGCGTTTTAGTTGCTGGTGATTGGTAGGGGTGTGGATCTCGTATTGGACGGAGTTGTTTTCTGCCATTTTTCTTTTCCAGTTTTATTGGGGTATAGTATAGTTAACGTAATGTAAAGCACAAGGGAAGCCGTGAGGCCAAATAAATTGGGGTCGAGGCCATAAGGCAAGCCAAAGCTCAGGTCGAGCCACGGCATGTGTACGATGCCTTCGGCATTCATGGTTACCTGCAGCAGGATGGTGGTAAAGCCACCCACCAGCATCGCCCAGAATGCAGCCACACTGCTGCGGCGCTTCCAAAACAAAGCCCCGATGATCGGCACAAACAGGCCCGACACCATGAAAGCGTAGGAGTAGAGCATCAGATCGAGCACGTTGGTCATGGTAGTAGCCAGCCAAAGCGCAAAGGCTCCCACCAGCAGTGTGGTCAGTTGCGACAGGCGTAGCATCCTGGGTGAATCCGGGTCAAACTTCGTGAAATGGCCGATTACATCGGTTACAATGTTTCCCGACGAAGCCATCAGGCAGCTGTCGGCTGTTGACAGAATCGCTGAGAAATAAGCCGAGAGCATCAATCCCATCAGGCCAACCGGTAGTACCGAACGCAGGAGCATCGGCAATCCTGATTCAGGATCTACATCCGCGCCCACTCCAAGTGCCTCAAACATACCTTGTTCCGCAGCCACGCGTGCCAGTATACCCAGGCTCACGCCCATAAAGGCCATGATCGGCCACTCAAACAAACCTGCCAGGTACCAGGCACGTTTAGCCGTTTTCTCGTCGCGGCAGGCGTATATGCGTTGGTAGAGGGTCATGCCCACAAACCAGATCGGGATAATGGTAATGGCCCAGTTCACGATCTGCTGCCAGGTGATATTGGTCAGCGTCAGAAATTCTGCTGGCAGGCTGCTGCGGATGGCTTCCATGCTGCGACCCGACTGTGCCGATATCCAGGCAAAATCTGTGAGCTGCCCAAAGCCGATCTGTTCCACACCGCCTCCGACTGCCAGAAAGGAAACAGGTATACCGATGAAGATGAGTCCGCCCATCAGGATCGCCCACTGCACAGTATCGGTATAGATCACTGCTTTGAGGCCTCCCATCACGGTATAGACCACTGCTATGATGCCCATGATCAGCAGGGCCGTGTTGAGGTCGAGGTTAGCGAATGTGCCACTTGCCAGCTTTGCTCCGGCCAGTATTTGGGAACTGGTAAAGCCGGTATAGCCAATGGCCGAGATGATGCCCGCCAGCAGCGCCACACGAGCATTGAAGTAGTGCCCGAATATCTGGGGGAAGGTGAGAAATTTGTCAAAAGCAGGATTGCGCTTGACCTTAGGTATAAGAAAGACTGCCGCCAGCCAAGCACCGAGCAGTCCTGTGAACAGCATCCAGGCACCTGAAAGGCCCATCACAAAACCTAGTCCGCCCAAGCCGATGGAGAAGCCGCCGCCCACATCCGTTGCCACTACAGACAGACCAATGTGTCCGCTGCCCATGCCTCTGCCACCCACATAATAATCGTCTGCACCCTGGTTCTTTTTGAGGAAGTAAAATCCAACGCCCAACATGGCCATCATGTAGAGCACAAAGATGGTGAGATCAAGTATGTGCATGTATTAGAATAGTATAAGTTTGAGTATTGGCTATTTGTATCGTCGATTATGAATATACTCAAAATTATGCTGAAAAGCTTGTTTTAGCAGTTAAAAGTGGCCTCAAAGACGAAGATTAGCTAAAATGATGTGTGGTTTTTATGCAAGTTGTTAGAAGGGGCAAGGCTGAGAGAGTGTGAACAAAAAAGGTATGAAAGGGTAAATTTTGTTAGGATAATAATATTTAGGAGGAGTTGATGAAGTGTGTAATTGGATTGATGATACAGACAGTTAACGGAAGTGGATTTTACTATATTTTTTAGAAAAACTGAAGTATAATTTCAAGGTATTGTTTATATTGGGTTGGTGCTATATTAGCTGCTGGCGGGAAGTAAGGTAAAGAAGGTTGTAACACCTTAGATAATGCAGATAGTAGAAGTAGGTACTACTGTTATACTGTAGTTGTAGCTCATTAAAATGAATCTAAAACCTCAATTAGACAAAATAAATTCAATGGGACTCAAGTGTGAAGGCTCAACCATTGAAAGTATCGAAAAAGAGCAAAATAAGCGTGGGATTCGATTACCTAAGGCTTATAAGGACTTTTTAAGAGTTTGCGGTGAGGGCGCAGCCCAACTGTTTTGCGGAGATGTTATTGAACTACGACACCTTGATTACATTAATGATTCTGGAAGAGAGACATACGAAGCCGCTTTCGGACAGAAGTGCCCATCTAATATTTTCTTTATTCTGGAGCACCATGGATATTCATACTGTTACTTTAAACTGAATGATGGTGATAATCCTGACTTATACTTATTAGTTTATGGAGATGAAGTAACTAATGAACTATTTGGGAAAATAGACCACCTTCTTGACTACAAAATAGGACTACTAAAAAAATAAATAACGTGCTACAACCACACCTTTACCATAGCTACACCTTTACCATAGCTACGCCATGGCAAAGCCAAGTCCGTTGCGGCACATAAATACATGGAAATGACTTATAATTTGGGTTTACTGATTAAAATTGGGGATGAACAACATATAGACAAGCTCCAAAAATCTGGTTTGATTTACTCAAAGACTGTCAAATACTTTAGAGAAAGAGAAATCGAAGAATTCGAGTTAAGGCGTGACAAACATGAAGGTGCTCAAAGCTCGATAAGGATAAATAACCTTAAGCTTTCAGTTGACAATCAAGAGCTGCCTTTTAAATTTCGAAAAGGTAGATTTAGTACATTTAACCAGAATATAGATTTTAGCCATATTTTTTGTCTCTATGCTGCATCTGAAGAACAAGCAAATGGAAAGCCCTTTGTTGATGAAAGAGTTGCAAGTTTTGGTAATACAGCCCTATTGATTACAAATCCGGGAGAATTTATTAGACGAGTTGAAGAGTTTTCAAGGAACAATTTTGGTTGTTCATATAACCTCGTAAAATATTATCCGGACAATAAAGATTATTCACAACTTACTGTCTTCCACAAACCCGACTACTACAATTTTCAACGAGAATTTCGATTTCACTTTGACCACATTACCGAAGAAGATTTAGTGTTCGAAATCGGTTCAATAGAAGATATCAGCATCAAAATGGAAGCTGCGAAATTAGTTGGACTAACGATGGAGAAAAAATAACGAGCCACAACAAAGTGCAGCTCTTATGCTTGGCTACGCCTCGCCCAGCGGCTGCACCAGCACGTTCCCAAAAAACCCATCCAACACCAAACCATATGAAGCTAAAACTCTATCTCATTCCCATCGCTTTTCTGGCAATCTCTTGCAGTACATCCAAAAATACCGGATCCACTTCAAATATTACCTCCGCTAAAGGTATGGTTGACTACGGCAGTCCGATGCACCAGCAAAAGCTATTGGATGAAACTACTTTCGTGATAGCAGAAGTCAGCGAGGACAAAACCTACGGCTATGACACCAAAAACCCGATCATGGTCGGAGGTGCTGATAAGTCGGAGGGACCGCTTAATGAAAGACGATTCCTGAACGCCTTGGCAGGTCCTAATGGGGAACCCATCAGTTATCACCGGCTTGGAAGCTGCTGTAGTTTTCAGTCGAAAAACGGGATGATGGGCGGTGGCCTGCTCGACAAGTATAGCATCACCTACGAAGGTCTGGCAGAGCCTATCATTCTTTACATCAACATGTATGACTCTGACAAACTAAAGGTACCGGTTGGTTTTACCTTGAAGCAATAAGTTTAATTGAGTGAATATGACCACAGTAACTACAAAAGTCTTATCTGCAGCACAGCAGGAAGAATTACTCAGCACTCTGAAAGCTCGCTTTGAAAAGAACATGCAGCGCCATGCAGGTATAGCCTGGACGGATGTGCTAGCGAGACTAGAGGCGAACCCTGCTAAACTATGGTCGCTTCACGAAATGGAGCGCACTGGCGGTGAGCCGGATGTGGTAGGGCATGATCAGCAGACAGGAGAATACATCCTTTACGACTGCGCAGCAGAGAGCCCCAAAGGACGCCGAAGCGTGTGCTACGACCGTGAAGGACTTGAGTCCAGAAAAGAGCACCGGCCAGAAAACAATGCCGTGGATATGGCAGCTGAAATGGGCATAGCGCTATTGACGGAAGAAGAGTATCGGGAGCTGCAGAAGCTCGGCAGGTTCGATCAGAAAACTTCGAGCTGGATCAGAACACCGGCTGATATCCGTCAGCTCGGCGGTGCACTCTTTGCCGATTTCCGATACGGGAATGTGTTTGTCTACCACAACGGGGCACAATCCTACTATGCTGCAAGAGCATTCCGGGGCTCCCTAAGGGTTTAATAAGAAAATTCGATATTGGAGCTTTGACCTGCCCATTCCGGAAAATACTCGCTATGGCTATCTATTTTTTTAACTACTTCAACGATAATGCAAACTTATTATTACGCTTCATGAAGATCAGATCAATTCTAACCTTAATGCTGGCAGTTATTCTTGCAGGCTGTCAGCTCAGTCAGGAAGCAGACCCTGTAGAAGAAGAAGATAACTTGCTGGTTGTCGATTGGAAGGGCCGGAAAAGCGACACGCATGGAAAGGAAAAGGCCATGGTATACCTCTACGATTCTGAGGAGGCCTGGCGCACACCTTATGCAACACCTGTAGCATCAGCGAGTCTGTCCGACATAAGGCCCAAGAATGGAGGCACTATCACTCCCGTAAATTCAGCGACCTTCAAAAACCTGGCTCCCCAGAAATACTGGATCAAAATTATTAATGCCTACAACCATAATGCTTTAATTGAGCACAACCAGAACCTTCCCTACATTCTGGAAACGCCCCTGCACAAAGGGACTATAACTTCAACAGCTGTTGAAACCGAAGCAGAGACACTGCTGGAATACAGGCTTAAAAAACTGACAATAAATGCTTTGCCTGAGATAAAGGCCAACCCGGGTAAGCGTGTAAAAGTTATTTTCAAAAAGTTTTATCCCAGCGGGTATGCCGGGCCACTTCCTACCACTTATTACGAGCAAGTGGTGTCTACAAATGATTTTCCGCTCAGCATAAACCTAAACGTGCCCATCAGAGAGTTTAATTCATGGTGGTGGCATCCCTACTTTTACATTTACTTAGAAACGGTTGATTTTCAAATCTACAGATCGGCGGAGCTAAATGTATTTAATCTAATTAATAGCAATGGAGGAATGTACGATCGCCTGCATTACAAAGACCAGAACAATGAACTGGTGTACACTATAAATGGAGATTGGATCATAAAAGAATAACCATGAAGAAATTTTTAGGAACCTTTATGGTGCCGTTTCTCCTGCTGCTTTGCAATCAGGTTCAAGGTCAGCATACTCACCAGTTAGAAGTTAAGATAGGCGGCGGACTTGCAGCTACTGCTGAAAGCCACAGCTTTGACAGCAAAGGGTTTACTATTACACAGAAAGCCGAGCGGGAAGGTTACTTCTTTTCAGCAAGTGTCGGGACAAATAAACTGCTGAAGGTGGTAGAGACTAGCTATAGCCTGCGCTACCTTACTTTCGATGATACACAACTGCAATACACCAGCCCCGGAGCCGATATAACCTCTCCCTTGCAGCAACTGAGCGCAATACAGCATTACGTGGGCGCTACCTATTACCCGTTCACAAATTATAACAGCCGTTTTTCTCCGTTTGTATATGCTGGCCTGGGGTATAACGTGCTGCAGTTTAGCCAGGAGAAAGGTGACGTAATTGCCAGTACTCCCGCCAAAGGAGATGTACTTCCAACCGTGGTAACATGGAATTTACCCGCTGCTAAAAGTACATTGGGCGCATTAGGCTACGAGGCCGCGATCGGGTTAAAGTATCTGGATTCAGAAAAATTTGGTGTCTTTGTGCAGCTACGGTACAATCAGATACATCAGAGCAAGACAGACAGGTTGGCTGATAAGCTAAACATGCTGCAGGTGGAGGGTGGTTTTATTTGGAGAACACTTAAACAAAAGAGGGCTTTTTAGATGAAGAAGATATTTCTGGCAGCAGCTTTTTTACCCGCCCTGGCTACAAACGCGCAAAATCAGACGCTAAAGCCATTCGACCTACAGGGGAAGGTAGTGCACAGTATTGATTATTCTCCTGACGGATTGTTGCTAGCCGGTGCCTACGATAACAACATACAGCTGTGGCAGCTGGGCAAAGACAGCAGCAGTTTTAAGCTTTCCGATACTGTCGGACCAGTTACGGACCTGGACTTTTCAAATGATAGCAGACACTTGCTTGCCGCGCACGGCAACAGCGCAAAGATCTGGGATGTAGAAAAGAGAGAAGTGGTCCGCACTTTCGAGCAAAAGGGTGCTCTGTTGGCAGTTGCCTATAGCCCTGATAGCAGATATGTGGCTTCGGGAGGAAGAGACAGAAAAGTGCAGGTATGGCAAGCTGATTCAGGTGAACTACTCCATACTTTCGAAGGACATGGTAAAGAAATAACAGATCTGATATTCAGCCTCGACGGTGGCCTGCTGGTTTCTGCTAGTGCCGATAAAACTATTAAAGTATGGGATCTGCAGGCGAAGAAACTTCTGAAGACACTCAAAGGACACAAAGACTGGGTAAAAGCGCTTGCCCTGAGCAAAGACAGCACCCAACTTGTCAGCGCTGGTTTTGACGGTCGGATACTCCTTTGGAACTTACCTGATAAAGAAGCAACAGCTTACACTGCCAAGTTAAAACACCCGCATTCCAACTGGGTATCTGCACTGGATATCAGTAACAACAACGTTCTGGTAAGTGTGGGCCATGACTACAGAATAGCGTTGTATAACCTTAACGTTCAGGCTGATAAAAAAGGACCGCATTACTTTCAGGAAAAAATGTTCCGTCTGATTGAGCAACAGCCAAATGCTGTGCGCTTTAATCCTGGCACGCTTCAGTTAGCTGTAGCCACATTAGGTAATGGTATTTATTACGATGACTATTTCCAGCTTAAAGTAAAGACTGCTCACGAATTCAAAATCATTTCGATTGACGGGGAGGGAGTTGGAGATGTCTTTACTGCTGTCGGTAACACGGCCACTCTGAGCGCCATGGTGACCCGCCCGGAAGAGGTAAAGAAAATCAGCATAACAAATGAGAAGACAAAGGAGGTGCAGGAGTACACAGATCCTGTTAGCGCTGAATTTACCTTTGAGGTAAAGCTGCCAGAGCAAAGTAATGCCTTTCAGGTGGTGATTGAAGACAAAGACAAAAATATAAGTCCGGTAAAGTATTTTTTCAAATTAGAGACTACTGTCCAATAGTTCTTTGCACGCAAAAGCACCATTACGGTCGCCCTATGTTCGGGAACTACGAATCTGTATTGTTATACCTTTCAAAATATGATAAGGACAACAAGCTCTACCATCAAAAATATCAATACGACCCAGTTAAGAAGCACGACAACGGAAACCGGACAGGGTTGAATGAGGGAAGTATAGCGGAGCTGTTTGAGAAAAAGAAGAACGAAGTGTTTAAAGTTCGTGGGATATTTAATTGAACATCCTCTATGGACAACCATACCAATCTAGGAGACAAATTTACCTGTTATTCACTCTGCTTGCCCTGCTTTTATTTGCCCTTCCTGCTCAGGCACAAGACTGCAACTGCACTGATGCCTTTGAGCAGACCGTACAGAATTATGAGAAGAATTACTCCCTGTTTCGCCTGAAAGTAACTGATAAGAATCAGGAGATCTACAAAGCGCACACGTTCGAGTTCGTGAATTTTAACAACTGGGCCAAGGCCAGAACTCAGCGGAGGTTTAACTGAAGCTTTCTTATTATCTTGCACGTCAATCCCTGATCTAAATAATGAAGCCCTTGAAATCTGTAAAAATCACCCTGGCACTGGCTTCACTCATGCTGAGCAGCTGTGCCTCCGAACCGACGCAACAAACTGCCACAACCCCGCAAGAGGTGCAGGTCGTAGGTGCCATGCGCAACGTGATGTGGAAAGGAGAACTGGCCGGTACGATTGACCTGGATACCATTTCACAAAAAGAGCATCTGGTGGGGCTGGGGCCTGTAGAGTACCTGGCTGGTGAATTGATGATCCTGGATGGCAGAGCTTATAAATCGGTGGTGACCAGCGACACGAAAATGCAGGTTGAAGAGACCTTTTCCGCCAAGGCTCCCTTTTTTGTCTATACCCATGTGCCGGGCTGGAGTGAACAAGTACTACCCGATTCCATTCGCACCTTGCAGCAGCTGGAGCTATACCTGGATAATGTGACGCAAACCAGCAAACGGCCTTTTGCATTTAAAATAAGCGGAGAGGTAGAGCAGGCTATTATCCATATCGTCAACCTGCCGGCAGGTTCTACTGTCAGCTCACCCGACGAGGCCCACGAGGGGCAGGTGAACTATACCTTAGCTGATGAACAAGTAGAGATACTGGGCTTTTTCTCGACCGAACACAAAGCGGTATTTACCCATCACGACACTTTTATGCACCTGCACCTGATTACCAAAGACCGCTCTAAAATGGGGCACCTGGATTCAGTGGCATTCAAGCCCGGTACACTGAAGCTATACCTGCCTACAGAATAGACCAAAGCTCTTCGATTCAACCCTTCATAACAGCTGCTATACCTGAGCAATAATACCAGGTATAGCAGCTGTTTTTTTTATGGGGTTTCCTCAATTTTTTCAGAATAACATGCAACTGATGGAGGTTAAATTGCATCTTAACTATATATTGCGGTAAGTATTCTTTTATACGCTGCTTCTACCTTTATCCCTTTTTATGAAGACTAACTTTACGCCCTATCTGTGCTGTTTGCTTACCTTCTTACTGTTGCTGTCACAGCTTTCGCTTTCTGCCCAGGGTATACGCGGCAGCATCAAAAACCAGAAGGGCGAGGCGCTGCCTTTTGCCTCGGTCTATATTACCAACCTCAACAACGGCTCCTCAAGTAACGCCAATGGCGATTTTGAAATCAAGCTTCCGGCAGGAAAGCACACGGTGGTAGTGAAGTACATCGGCTACGAAGCGCAGCAGGTGGAGGTCGAGATCACGGATAAGTGGGTGCAGCGGGACTTTCGACTGGGAGAGCAGACCTTCGCGCTGAAAGAGGTGCAGGTGAAAGGCAAAGGGGAGGACCCGGCTTACACCATCATGCGCAAGGCCATCGCCAAGAAGAAATACCACCTGCTGCAATACGACAGCTACAAGATGAAGGTATACGTGAAAGGCACCGGCGAACTAACCAATGCCCCCTTCTTTCTGAAGAATAAGCTCAAAGAAGAAGGAGTGAAACTGAACGAGGCTTATACGGTGGAGTCGGTGAGTGAGATCAAGTTTGCGCAGCCGAACAAGTTTGAGGAAAAGGTGATCTCTATCCGAACTTCCGGCGACAACAAGGGCACCATTTCGCCGATGTCGTTTGTGAGTGCGAGTTTCTATGATGATAAAGTAGTAGAGATGGTTTCACCGCTGTCACGTTCTGCTTTCGCCTATTACAAGTTTCAGTACGAGGGTAGTTTTCAGGAAGGCAACATCGACGTGAACAAGATTAAAGTAACCCCACGTTCACGCGGCGACAATGTATTCGAGGGTTACATCTATATCATCGAGGGCTACTGGGCCATACACAGTCTCGACCTCAAAACCAGCATGATGGGTTTCCCGATCAAGGTGAAGCAAAACTATGCCGAAGTGGCTCCGACTGTCTGGATGCCGACCACACACCAGTTCCATTTCTCGGGCAAAGTGATGGGCTTCGGAGGAGAGTTCCGCTACCTGGCCTCCATCTCTGATTACCAGGTGGTGCTCAACAAAAAACTGGTGGCGCCAAAAAAGATCATTGACGAAAAAGTAGAGGAGGTGCCGGAGGCGATTGCCGCCATTAAAGCGACAGGCAAAAACCAGAACCTGGAGGCACTGGCCAACCAGGACAAGCTGACCCGCAAGCAGTTCCGGCAGCTGATTGTGGAGCAGGAGAAGGAGGCATTGAAGGAGCGCAAAGACCCGGAAGTGGTATCGGAGCGGAGGTATACAGTTGACAAGCTGGCTACCAAGCGAGACTCGGCCTACTGGGATTCCGTGCGCCCGGTTCCGCTGAGTGACAAGGAACTCAGAGGCTATCAGCGCGACGACTCCCTGGCACAGATCAGGTCGGCCGAGCTGACGGGCAAGGATTCCACCAAAGTGATCAAGAAGCGGAAATTCAAGCCGCTGGACCTAGTGACAGGTGGAGGTTACAGGCTTTCACCACGTACTCGCCTCAACATTGACCCGACGTTCACCAACGTGTACTACAACACCGTGGAGGGCTGGAATGTGAACCTAAGCGGCAAGCTGCGTCACCAGTACGATAGTTTGCGCCGCAGCTTTGAGGTGGCACCAACGCTCCGGTATGGTTTCGACAGCGAAACGTTCTATGCCAAGACGAGGCTGACGCATACGGTCAGGAGTAAAGGTAAATCGCACCTGCTATACCTGGAAGGCGGTCAGTTTGTGGAGCAGTTCAACAGCGATAATCCGATCCACCCGCACATCAACACACTCAGCACGCTGCTCTTTCGCCGCAATTACATGAAGATCTATGAAAAGAGTTTTGTGGAAACCGGCTTTGAGTACAAGCCTTCGGTATGGCTGAAGGTGAGCGGAAACCTGGAGTGGTCGCAGCGCAGTCAGCTCTACAACAACACCGACCGCAGCTTCTTCTATTCCGACGCAGACAGGTTCTTCACGCCCAGCACACCTGATAACATAGAGCTGGAAAGCACGGAGTTTCCGAAGCACGAGGCGCTGGTGCTGCAGGCTAATGTAAGCTATCGCCCGGTGCAGCGTTACCGCATGTACAATGGACGTAAGTATCCAATCATGGAAAAGTCGCCGGAGCTATTGCTGATGTACCGCAAGGGTGTATCGGGTATTTTGGGCAGTGACGTGAATTTTGACCAGGTGCAGCTGGGCATCAACCATGCGCTGGCTTTTGGGGTGCGGGGCAAGCTGGAGTTCGAGCTACGCGGGGGCACGTTCCTCAACAGCAAGAGCATGTACTTCATGGACTACAACCACTTCGACGGCAACCGCACCATCCTGAGCAGTCTCAAACCGGCCGGTTCTTTCCGCCTGCTCGACTACTACCAGTACAGCACCAACGACAGCTACCTTTCGGCGCACACGCACTACCAGTTCCGCAAGTTCCTGCTCACCCAGATACCGGAGGTACGCTTCACAGGTATAAAAGAGAACATCTTCTTCAACTACCTCAAAACGCAGTACTCGCCGCACTACTATGAAGTTGGCTATTCGCTGGATAATGTGTTCCGGGTGTTCCGCATCGAAACGGCGGCCTCTTTCAATGACCGCAGCTTCCAGGAAATGGGTTTCAGGATAGGTATAGCCACGCTTCTGAAGTTTAACCAGAATTAACCAACGTGGCAGTAGCTGAAGCGCTGACTATACCTGTAAAGTGACTCCCACCGCCACTTGTTACCTACAGCTATAACAGCGCTTCTCTGTTACAATCTGCATCATAAATTGCTTTAAGGGAAGAAAAAAATCTGCGCAATGTTGCACTAAAGCAATATTATTCAGTATCCATACTATCCTGGTTTAAAATCTACGTATACTAATAAGACTGATTGTCTGTGTCTTATGTAGTTTTTGTCATGACAAGGTTTTCCCGCTTCATCCTGCTTTGTCTTTGCTTCTGTCTGTTGTTCTCCGAAGCAATAGGGCAGGCCTTTGCCAGCGATACGGTTTACTTTACGTCAAAGCGCAAGAGCATTACCATTCCCTTCAAGCTGGTTCACAATCTGATCATCATTCCAGTGCAGATCAATGACTCCAAACAGCTCAACTTCATACTGGACTCCGGTGTGAAAAATACATTGATTACCCGTTTGCATTACTCTGACTCCCTCAGCCTGCACGAATCCGGTCGTATTTCGATACAGGGTCTGGGCACCGGGCACGAGATAGAGGCGCTTTACTCAAAAGGAAACTACATGCGCATGCCGGGCATCATGGGAATGAACCACGAGGTGTATGTGCTGATGGAAGATGTTTTCAATCTGTCGACCCGTATGGGAATGTCCATACACGGTATTATCGGGTATGATATCTTCCGCAATTTTATCGTCAAGATTAACTACAGTAGCAAAACTTTAACGCTATACCGACCCGACCTTAAGCTCAAAATTCCGAAAAAAGGAGAGGTATACCCGCTCCACATCGAGAACACCAAGGCCTATGTGGAGGCGGGAGTGCGGCAGCACAATGGCGACTCAATCAAAGTGAAACTGGTGATCGATACGGGGGCAAGCCATTCAGTTTCGCTCTACCTGCCCACAAACGATCGCCTGCAGTTGCCGCCCAAAGTGATGGAGGCTTACCTGGGGCGCGGATTAAGTGGCGACATCAACGGTAAGATCGGGCGGATCAATAGTTTTTCGCTTGGCAAGTATGAGCTGCAGGATCTGCCTGCTTCCTTTCCGGACGAAGAGTCGATCAAAGCAGCGCTCAACCTGGCGAACCGCAATGGCAACCTGGGCTCCGATATTCTGAAACGATTCACCGTTATTTTTGACTACCCGCACGAGCGCATGATACTCGTTCCTAACCGCAAATACCGCGACCCGTTTTACTACAACATGACAGGCTTCGAGATTAGTACACCCTTGCCTGGTGCCAACTTTTACATTGTGTCGCATGTGATAGACGACTCCCCGGCCAAGGAGAGCGGACTGCTGCCAGGTGATCAGCTCATCAACATCAACGGCCGCGATTGCAAAGAACTGGCGCTGGATGAACTGCTCGAGCTCTTTGACACCAAGCCAGGCCGCAAGCTGAGAATGAGGCTTAAGCGCGACTCCAAATTAGTTAACGTGGAAATGGTTCTGCAGAGCAGGATCTGATTTAGGCCTGTTGCATATCCGTGTATACCTGTACCCCCAGCAGAACAACAGCCATCACGATCAGGGCAATGCCGACATAGAATCTAACCTTAGGGACAGGTGTTGCTACCATATTTCCGGCTGCATCAGGTCTGCTAAATCGCAGATTCGACAGGATAAGTCCGTTACCAAAGCTGAGCCAGATGGCAGCCATGAGCGGGTCACGGGTCAGGAAAAGGGAGGCAGTGCCAATAGCAGAGAAAAGGATGCCGATGATGACACTTAAAGACAGATTTTTCATGGTGCCGCAAGATACACAAAACCCGTCTTTTCACAGGTACCGTTACATCTCTGTTGATTGGATAATCCGTATTTAAGGTGAAGTCTTAGTAGTACGTGAGGTAAATGTTGTAACATTTTATCAGATTGTGTAAATTTTACAATAAACTACAACTCTTTGTTGTTTAATTCGATATTATTTCAAAACCTTTGCTTTCCATAACAGGCAGAGGCCTGTTTAACAGATCGAACCGAATTTTTAAAATGAAAAAAAAGCCGACTTTATCATCAGCGATGGTAAATCACCTTTCTCCGAAGGGTGCGTCTTTTTCTATCCTGTCTGCCAGGATAGTTTTGAGGGCCATTAACGCCGTGGTCCGCTACAGGCCCTAGGCCGACGTGCTTCCCGACTGCTCAAGTGGTGGTCATTCTTCCCCATTTCTTTTTGTGATAACATGTTGCCTGACGAAGGTATGCGTAGCTGCATAACCTGTCCACAGCATTGTTTCTTATTGTTTTAGTTCTGTATCAGCTGGTTATGCGCAGCCATAGCCGGGGTATATAATTTCTATAATGAATCCATCACCTTTTATCATTACTGTTGCCGATGCGCAACACACCGGCTACGCTGCCCAGATCTGCGATGAAATGGAGGCGTCTGCCAAGGCCAGAGGTACAGGTATAGCCAAGCGCACACCCGAGTATATCGCCCAGAAAATGCTGGAAGGCAAAGCGGTGATCGCCCTGGACATGAACGGCGTGTGGGCAGGTTTCTGCTACATCGAAACCTGGAGCCATGGCAAGTATGTGGCCAACTCGGGCCTGATCGTATCGCCGGAACTGCGCAAAAGCGGATTGGCCAAACTGATCAAGCAGAAGATATTTGAGCTGTCACGCACCAAGTACCCGGATGCCAAGATCTTTGGTCTGACCACCGGTCTGGCCGTGATGAAGATCAACTCCGATCTGGGTTATCGCCCGGTTACCTACTCCGAGCTGACGGATGACGATGCTTTCTGGAACGGCTGCAAAAGCTGCGTGAATTATGATATCCTCATGATGAAGAACCGCAGTAATTGCCTCTGCACCGCCATGCTCTATGACCCGGCCCGTGAGCAGAAGCCGATTGCACGGGAGCAGTTGCAGATACTGACTCCAATAGACGAACCGGCTATACCTGTTGGCTACGGCACCTTTGCGCAGGGCCACGCAAATCCAAACATTAATCCGACAAGCATTTAAAGATAGCATGAAAAAGAAAGTTGTTTTGGCCTTCAGTGGCGGCCTGGATACCTCATACTGTGTAAAATACCTGAAAGAGGAAAAGGGCCTGGAAGTACACTCGGTGCTGGTGAACACCGGCGGTTTTACAGAAGAGGAACTGCAGCAAACCGAGCAGCGGGCCTATGATCTGGGCGTAACGGAGCACACGAATCTGGATGAAACCGAGTACTACTACCAAAGTTGCATCAAGTACCTGATCTTCGGGAACGTGCTGAAAAACAATACTTATCCGCTGTCGGTGAGTGCGGAGCGTGTGACGCAGGCCATGGCCATTGCACGTCATGCCAAAGCCCTGGGAGCGGACTACGTGGCCCACGGCAGTACCGGCGCAGGCAACGACCAGGTGCGCTTCGACATGATTTTTCATGTGATGATCCCGGAGATTGAGATCATCACACCGATCCGTGACATGAAGCTGTCGCGTGAGGAGGAAATTGAATACCTGAAGCAGCACGGCGTGGAATACGACTTCGTAAAGGCGCAATACTCGATCAACAAAGGCATCTGGGGAACCTCCGTGGGAGGCAAAGAAACCCTGACTTCGCACCAGCCGCTGCCGGAGTCGGCTTACCCAACACAACTGACCAAAGAGCAACCTGAGCGCGTGACTTTGCATTTTAAGAAAGGCGAGTTGGTAGGCATAAACGAGCAGGTATACGGTAGCCCGGTGCAGGCGATTCAGGCACTGCAAGGTATAGCCGGCCCTTTCGCCATAGGCCGCGACATCCATGTAGGCGACACGATCATTGGTATCAAAGGCCGCGTGGGCTTCGAGGCAGCCGCTCCGATGGTGATTATCAAGGCGCATCATACCCTGGAGAAGCACGTGCTCACCAAATGGCAGCTGTATTGGAAAGACCAACTGGCGACCTGGTACGGCAACTGGCTTCACGAAGGGCAGTTTATCGACCCGACCATGCGCAACATCGAGACTTTCCTGCAGGAAACGCAGGAGAACGTGACCGGCAAAGTACATGTGCTGCTGGCACCTTACCGCTTCCAGGTGGAAGGCATCGAGTCGGAGCACGACCTGATGTCGTCGAAGTTCGGCAGCTACGGCGAAATGAATAATGCCTGGTCAGGTGAAGATGTGAAAGGCTTCTCGAAGATATTTGGCAACCAGGCCATGATGTATCACAAGATCAACAACACCGAACTATAATGGCAGCTACGATAAAAGCAGGTATAGTAGGCGGGGCAGGCTACGCGGGTGGCGAGCTGTTGCGTCTGTTACTCCTGCACCCCAACGTGGAGCTGGCCTTTGTGCAGAGCCGCAGCCAGGCGGGCAAGCCGGTATACGCTGCACACCCAGATTTGCTGGGCGAAACGGAAATGCTTTTTTCTGCTGATGCGGCTATACCTGTCGATGTGCTTTTCCTGTGCGCCGGGCATGGGGAGGCTGCTAAATTTCTGGCCGAATACGAAATGGCTGCCGAGACCAAGGTCATTGACCTGAGTCAGGATTTCCGCTGGAACGAAAGTACTTTAAGTGATAGGGTTGAGGCCGGAGAAAGAGGCTTTGTGTACGGTTTGCCGGAGTTACAGCGTGATCAGATACAGCAGGCGCAGCACATTGCCAACCCGGGCTGTTTCGCTACAGGTATACAGCTGGCTTTGCTGCCGCTGGCTCAGCAGAATTTGCTTAATGCTGAGGTGCATGTGAGCGGTATAACCGGATCGACAGGAGCAGGCCAGAGTTTGAGCGCGACTTCACATTTCAGCTGGCGTACCGAGAATATCTCGACCTACAAAGTGATGGAGCACCAGCATCTGCGCGAGATCAAGCGCAGTCTGCTGAGCCTTCAACCAGAGAATCAGCCAGACATACACTTTATACCTTACCGTGGACCTTTTGCAAGGGGCATTTTCATCACAGCTTACTTGCAAACCGATTTGTCGCTGGAGGAAGCACAGGAACTGTACAAGAACTACTATTCTTCGCATCCTTTTACCATTGTCACGACACAAAACCCGGACCTGAAGCAGGTGGTGAACACCAACAAGTGTTTGTTATACCTGCAGAAGCACGGTCAGATGCTGGTCATCACCAGCCTGATCGACAATCTGCTGAAAGGCGCTGCGGGACAGGCCGTGCAGAACATGAACCTTGTATTCGGGCTGGAGGAGACAACTGGCTTGAAGTTGAAAGCAACGGCCTTCTAATATAATTGAACACGCCCTCGCTCGCGTCCCGCGAGTGTGAGCTATTCAGTGGCGTCCCGCCACTTGTGCCGAGAGATACAGAAAGTAGCGGCCGGAGTCCGCTAAATAACTCACACTCGCGGGACGCGAGCGAGGGTACTCTAGAAGATTAAAGCAATTAACAATCAGCAATTAAAGTAAGCATGCTAAAATACCCAAGAACCCTGTTTTACATCTATTTTCTAACCTCCTACATCTAATTCCATAGCCATGAACCTCTTTGATGTTTACCCGCTCTTCGATATCGAACCTGTAAGAGCCGCTGGTCTTTCTGTTTGGGACAAAGAAGGCCGCAAATACCTCGACCTGTACGGCGGTCACGCTGTTATCTCCATCGGTCACTCTCACCCGCACTATGTGAAGCGCATCGCGCGTCAGCTATACGACATCGGCTTTTACTCCAACGCCGTGCAGAATCCGCTGCAGGTAGAACTGGCCGAAAAACTTGGCAAGCTCAGCGGCTACGTAGACTATAGCCTTTTCCTGTGCAATTCCGGCGCCGAAGCTAACGAAAACGCCTTGAAACTGGCTTCTTTCCAGACAGGTCGCAAAAAGGTCATCTCCTTTAAGGCATCCTTCCATGGCCGCACCTCAGCTGCCGTCGCTGCCACGGATGATCCGAGCATCGTGGCTCCGATCAACCAGACCGAGAATATCATTTTCCTTCCTTTTAATGATGTGGCTGCCTTTGAAGAGGCCTTGCAACAGCATGGGCAGGAACTGGCTGCTGTGATCGTGGAAGGTATACAGGGTGTTGGAGGGGTAAACATCCCACATATGGATTTTTTAAAAGCATTGGAAGCCGGCTGTAAACAGGTGGGTGCGCTGCTGATACTGGATGAAGTGCAGTCAGGCTACGGCCGTTCCGGTAAATTCTTCGCGCACCAGCATGCAGGCATCAAGCCAGATCTGATCACCGTAGCCAAAGGTATGGGCAATGGTTTTCCGGTGGGTGGCGTACTGATCAGCCCGGAAATAGAGGCGCGCCACGGATTACTGGGAACCACCTTTGGCGGCAATTACATGGCTTGTGCGGCGGCTATTGCGGTGCTGGAGGTAATTGAGAAGGAAGAGTTATTGTATAATACTACCATCATGGGGCATTACCTGCGTGAGAAACTCGAAGGGATGCCGGGCGTGAAAGAAGTGCGTGCAATGGGTTTGATGATCGGGATTGAACTGCACGAGCCGTGCGCAGGTATACGTAAGCTGTTGCTTAATGAGTTCGGCATTTTCACGGGCAGTTCTTCTAACAAGAATACGCTACGCTTGTTGCCGGCACTCACCATCAGCAAATCCGAAGCCGACCAATTCCTGAAAGCATTTTCCACGATCCTTAGTAAAAAAGTAACTGCCTGATGAAGCAATTCACTTCCGTACACGATGTGCAGGACGTAGCCGCCTTGGTGAACGAAGCACTCAAACTAAAAAAGAACCCTTACGCGCACAAAGCCCTTGGTCAGGACAAAACACTCGGACTGATCTTTATGAACCCGAGCCTGCGTACCCGCCTGAGCACCCAGAAGGCAGGATTGAACCTGGGCATGAACGTGATGGTGATGAACCTTGACAAAGAAGGCTGGGCGCTGGAAACACAGGACGGCGTGATCATGGATGGCACCACCGTGGAGCACATCCGCGAAGCCGCCGCTGTGATGGGGCAGTATTGCGACATCATCGGCATCCGCTCTTTTCCGAAACTACAGGATAGAGAAGAGGACTATAGCGAAGACTTGCTGAACAAATTCATCGAGCTGACCGGCGTTCCGATTGTTAGTCTGGAGTCGGCCACGCGTCACCCGCTGCAGAGTCTTGCCGACTTGGTCACGATAAAAGAGCAGGCGACAGCTGGAAAGAAACCGAAGGTAGTACTGAGTTGGGCACCGCACATCAAACCGATTCCGCATTGCGTGGCTAATTCTTTTGCGGAGTGGATGCAGCAGGCGGATGTAGAGCTCGTGATTACCAATCCGGAAGGCTACGATCTGGCAGAAGAATTTACCAAAGGCGCACAGGTGCTGCACAATCAGGATGAGGCGTTGCAAGATGCTGACTTTGTGTATGTGAAAAACTGGTCAAGCTACGAGCAGTACGGACAAGTACTAACAGACGGCGAAGGCTGGATGATCACCAACGAAAAGCTTGCCCTGACTAACAACGCCAAAGTAATGCATTGCTTGCCTGTGCGCCGCGGTCTGGAGTTAAGCCATGAAGTGCTGGACGGACCGAACTCACTGGTTATTGAGCAGGCAAACAACCGGCTTTATGCGGCGCAGGCTGTACTAAAGCGGATGCTGGAGGGGAAATGATTTAGTGGTTTTTGATTGAGTGGTTTTGCGATATTTCAGGTGTAGGGACAGTTCGCGACCTGTCCGAATCAAGCACGAATCACATATAGTAGTTGTGTGTTATATGTGATGGTACAAAAACAAATCATTTTTTGTTTGTAGTCGCCGATCGCTATACCTGCGCACAGGTCACGACCTGTCCCTACACAATCATCGACTTCGCTAGACCATTTCATTGACTCCATCGACCACTCACAAACCTACTATTCAAATCGCTAACTCACTCATTCACCAAATCACTCAATCACAATATGTACATCATAAAAATTGGCGGAAATGTTTTGGATGACCCGGAGCGGTTGCAGCGTTTTTTGATTGATTTCGCTGCGCTGCTTGGTCCGAAACTACTGGTGCATGGCGGCGGCAAAATTGCCTCTACGATCGGGCTGCAGCTCGGCATAGAACCCGCTTATGTAGAGGGCCGCCGCCTGACCGACGCTGAGACACTCAAGCTGGTGACGATGGTTTATGCTGGGCTCATCAACAAAAACGTGGTAGCGCAGCTGCAGGCTTTGGGCTGCAATGCCATCGGTATGACCGGGGCCGATGCCAATGCCATACCTGCCACCAAGCGTCCTGTTAAAACAGTTGACTATGGTTTTGCCGGCGACATAGCAGGACCGGAGACTGTAAACGCAAATGCATTAGAAGCGCTTTTACAGGCAGGTCTTACGCCTGTGTTTGCTCCGCTCACACACGATGGCCAGGGCAGTTTGCTCAACACCAATGCCGACACCATTGCCTCTGTATTAGCTACGGCGCTGGCCCCACACTACGAGGTGAAGCTGGTATATTGCTTTGAGAAAAAGGGGGTGCTGGCTGATGCCGAAGATGATGATGCTGTTATTTCACACATCGATCAGCACAGGTATAGCAGCCTGAAGGCCGAAGGTGTGGTGAAAGACGGGATGATTCCAAAACTCGACAACGCTTTTGCTGCCTTGCAACATGGCGTCAGTGCGGTACTGATCGGGGAGGCAGAGGCTCTACCCTCACTTGCTACAGCCCAGGGATTCTCAGGCACGACTATCACCTTGAAACATGGATAAGAAGAACCTATACCCAGAGGCACTGGATCTGTTACAGCAGCTGATCGCTATACCCTCTTTCAGTAGAGAAGAGGACAAAACAGCTAGTACAATTGCTGCTTTCATAGAGTCAAGAGGAGTGGAGGTGCACCGGAGGCTCAACAATATATGGGCTTTTAACAAGCATTTCGATCCGATACTGCCTACGCTGCTGCTTAATTCACACCACGATACCGTAAAGCCAAACACTGGTTATACCCGCGATCCGTTTGCAGCTACTGTAGAAGATGGGAAACTGTACGGGCTGGGAAGTAATGATGCCGGTGGCTGCCTTGTGTCGTTATTGGCGACTTTTCTATACTTCTATGAGCAGGAAGGGCTTCGATATAACCTGGTGTATGCCGCTACTGCTGAGGAAGAAGTTTCTGGCCGGAATGGGCTGGAACTGGTGCTGCCGGAGCTCGGTGAGTTGGAGGCAGCTATTGTCGGGGAACCAACGCTGATGCAGTTGGCTGTGGCTGAAAAAGGGTTGCTGGTGCTGGACTGCGTGGCTATCGGTCGCTCCGGCCATGCTGCCCGTGAAGAAGGTCTGAACGCCATCTATGAAGCACTGCCGGATATCACCTGGTTCCAGACCTATCGTTTCCCGAAAGTGTTGGAGCATCTGGGGCCGGTGAAAATGTCTGTGACGATGCTAGAGGCGGGCACACAGCATAACGTGGTACCGGACAAGTGCAGGTTCACGGTAGACGTGCGCCTGACCGATGCCTATAGTATGGAAGAAGTGCTCGAGGTAATCCGGCAGCATGTGAAAGCTGAAGTGACGCCTCGTTCCATGCGGCTGAAGCCCTCCTCTATACCGATGGAGCACCCGCTGGTACAAACAGGTATAGCCCTCGGGCGCAGCACCTATGGTTCACCCACCACTTCTGACCAGGCGCTACTTTCTATACCTTCACTCAAACTCGGTCCCGGCGACTCTGCCCGTTCACACATGGCGGATGAGTTCATCTACCTGGATGAAATAGAAGAGGGTATAGCGCTTTACATCAATATACTTGAAAAGGTAGTAAAATAATTGTAAACAGGTTGCTGTCATTTCGACGTTAGGAGAGATCTGAATCAATTACGAACCAGACCTAATTCAGATTTCTCATTGCATTCGAAATGACATAAAGTATTCACTCAATTACTCATTCAAAAATAACCCCATGAAACTCTGGCAAAAGAACACCGACGTCAAAAAAGAGATCGAGCAGTTTACCGTGGGTCGTGACCCTGAATTTGACATGCAGCTGGCTGCTTTTGATGTGCTGGGGTCTTTGGCGCACACGCGTATGCTGGAGCAGGTGGGCTTACTGGAGAAGGAAGATTTGGAACTCCTGCAGCAAGAGATGAAGGCGATCTACCACCGCATTGTGGCAGGTGATTTTGAGATTGAGCCGGGAGTGGAGGACATTCACTCCCAGGTAGAGCTGGAGCTGACCCGCAAGCTGGGGGAAGCAGGAAAGAAGATCCACAGTGGACGTTCGCGCAATGACCAGGTACTCGTCGATCTTAAGCTATACCTGCGCCATGAACTGCAGCAACTCGTGCAGGAAGTTAGAGCGTTGTTTGATGTGCTGCAAGATCAGAGCGAGCGGCACAAAGACAAGCTTTTGCCTGGCTATACCCACCTGCAGGTAGCCATGCCGTCTTCTTTTGGGTTGTGGTTTGGCGCCTATGCCGAGAGTCTGGTAGACGATGTGCTTTTGCTGCAGGCGGCTTACAAAGTGACTGACAAAAACCCACTGGGTTCTGCCGCCGGTTATGGTTCATCTTTTCCGCTCAACCGCCAGATGACAACTGACTTATTGGGTTTCAGCACCATGAACTACAATGTGGTGTATGCACAGATGGGCCGTGGTAAAACGGAACGTGTAGTCAGTACAGCTATTGCCTCGGTTGCCGTGACGCTGGCACGCATGGCTATGGACCTGTGTTTGTACATGAGCCAGAACTTCGCTTTTGTGCGTCTTCCGGATAACCTCACCACCGGCTCCAGCATCATGCCGCACAAAAAGAACCCGGACGTGTTTGAGATCATGCGGGGTAAGTGCAACAAGCTGCAGGCGCTGCCCACGGAGATCTCCATGCTGCTCATCAACCTGCCCTCTGGCTATCACCGGGAGCTCCAGCTGCTCAAGGAATCACTTTTCCCAGCCATCACGGAACTGAAAGACTGCCTGCAAATGATGACCTTCATGCTGCCGCAGCTGGAGGTGCGTGACCAGATCATGGAAGAAGAGAAATACAAATACGCCTTCAGTGTCGATGCCGTAAATGCGGAAGTACTGGCAGGTATGCCTTTCCGGGATGCGTATAAGGTGGTAGGAGAGCGAATTGAAGCAGGTACTTTTGTTGTTCCTGAAGCTGTGCGCCATAGCCACGAAGGAAGCATCGGAAATCTTTGCAACAGCGAAATTGGCTCTCTAATGAACCAGACAATAGCCGACTTCAATTTTGAAAGAGCCAACAAAGCCATCAGTGAACTGGTAAAGTAAAAGAGTCGACAGCTTTTGACATCAAAAAAGGGAAGCAAGAAATTAACTTGCTTCCCTTTTTCATAAATCAGGCAACCTACCTGACCTCTCTAATTCCAGTGATAATTCTGGGGCTTGATGTTCTTCAGCTTGCGTGTAGCCTGTAGCAGTGTAGCAATCAGCAGGGCTATGAACACCGACATACCGATTACCAGGTATGAAAGTACTTTAAGCGTTTTAACCTGTCTGTCGGCCGACTGATACAGTTCTTTTCCAACTTCTCCCTGTAGCGCGATCAGCTCATGCAATGGCTCCAGTAGATGCAGAAAGGCCTGGTGTCCCTCTGTGCGGTACAGGTTTTCAGCTTTGGCCTTGTCGCCTGCACTGCTTAGCTGCAAAATACGATCCTGCACAGCCACTAGCTTTTTAAACTCTATCTTATAAGTGGCCAGACCTTCGCTCTCGCGCTCGATCAGGTATGTGCTTTCAAATTTGTCAATCAAGGACTCGATCTCTTCCGTATTTGCCAGCACCAGCTGATGGAGACTGTCCTGCTCTGATGCAGCGGTGGACAGGATGTGGTCTTCGAGTGTCAGGCGGTTCTGATAGTAGCGTTCCATCACATCCGATATAACCAGCGAAGGCACCAGGCGGTCGTGGTATACTTCACGGAACTGATTGCTTACACGACCAATGCTGTAGCTGGCAAACCAGTTAGCCAGGATGATGATAGCAAACACTGAACCCAGCGCAAATGCTACTTTATCACGTTTTGTTATCCGATAGGCCCAGTTCATAACAGGTAAGTTTTAGGTAAAAGACAATATACATTTTATGGCTTAGATTCCCCAATGAAACACATTTAATTACACGCAAGAATTGTGCTGGACTTGCGGCATATTGTTAATTCTTCTTTCTAAAATACAGATAACTTCTTGCATGGTCCGCGTATAACAGGCACACTGATATAAAGTGCAACGCAAAAGTAGCTGCCCGTGATACCGATCAAGATCCATACGCAACCTGATGATTCCACTTGCGGACCTACCAGTTTGCATGCGGTTTATCGCTATTTCAAAGATCCCATCTCACTGAGCGAGGTGATCAAGGAAGTGCCCTACCTGGACGAAGGCGGAACGCTGGAGGTGCTGTTGGCTTGTCATGCCCTGGAGCGCGGCTATCGGGCCCGCATCTATACCTACAACCTTCATATCTTCGACCCCACCTGGTTTCAGCTCAGCAATGATGAGATCATTGCCAGACTGGAGGAGCAGCTGGAGTTTAAGAAAGGCACCAAGTTCAGAAGGGCCACCCTGGCCTACATTGATTTCCTGCAGCGGGGTGGTGAGTTGCGCTGTACCGACCTGACCAAGGGTCTTTTGAAAGAGTATTTTGAGCGGGACATTCCGCTGCTGACAGGGCTCAGCGCGACCTACCTCTACCAGAGTGCCCGCGAGTTCAGCGACGAAAGCGGAAACTCCATTTACGATGATGTGCGAGGTTACCCGATGGGACACTTTGTGGTGCTTTGCGGGTTTGCAGAGGATCAGAAACACATTGTGGTGGCGGATCCTTACCAGGAGAATCCATTCTTTCAAAACAATTATTACGAGGTGAAGGCATCGCACCTGCTCAACTCCATTATGCTGGGCATGGCTACCTACGATGCCAACCTGCTGGCCATACAGCCCGCAAAATCTGAACCTATCGACGAATAAATCATGCGAAAAATAGTAGTTGTGGACTATCCCAAAGACTGGGATGTGGCGATTGAAGACGTGGAAGTAGTGGATGTGCAAACCTACCTGACCGATACTGCCTATACTGATATAAAAAATGCCCGTATTTTTAACCTGTGCCGCTCTTACAGATACCAGAGCGCCGGTTACTACGTATCGCTTCTGGCTGAAGCCAGGGGGCATAAACCCATCCCTAGCGTGGCCACTATGCAGGATCTCAAGAGCCCGACCATTGTGCGGGCGATTACCGTGGAGCTGAATGAACTGATCCAGAAGACGCTGGGAAGTCTGCGGTCCAAGTCCTTTACCCTGAGCATTTACTTCGGGCAGAACGTGGCCAAGAAATACGAAAAGCTCTGTAAGCATTTGCATGACCTGTTTCAGGCTCCCCTGCTGCGTGCGCAGTTTGTTTACAAAGATGAATGGGTGCTGCAGAGTATTTCGGCTATACCTATCAATGATGTACCGGAGCACCATTGGCGTTATCTGTTACGCTATGCCAAATCCTATTTCGCACGTCATCGCTTTTCGGGTGCCAAGATCGGGCGCAACAAAATCTATGACCTGGCCATTCTGGTGGACCCGGACGAAAAAGAGCCTCCCTCAAACAAAAAGGCATTGCAGCACTTTGTAGAGGCCGGTGAGGGAATGGGCTTCTATGTGGAGATGATCACCAAAGACGACTACCGTCGCCTGCCGGAGTTTGATGCCCTCTTCATCCGCGAAACAACTTCTGTCAATCACCACACTTACAAGTTTGCCCGTAAAGCCTATGCTGACGGTTTGGTGGTGATCGACGACCCGATTTCGATCCTGCGCTGTACCAACAAGGTATACTTGGCTGAGCTGCTGACCAAAGCCAAAGTGCCGATACCGAAGACGATGATCATCCACAAAGACAACCGCGAACTTGTAGAGCAGGAACTCGGTATACCCTGTGTGCTGAAGAAGCCGGACAGCTCTTTTTCGCAGGGTGTCGTAAAGGCCAAAGACAGTGCAGGTCTGCAGCGTGAGCTGGATGAAATGCTCGTTGATTCAGAGCTGATCATCGGGCAGGAGTTCACACCGACCGACTTTGACTGGCGCATCGGGATCATGGACAAGCAGCCGCTTTATGCCTGCAAGTACTACATGGCCAAGGGGCACTGGCAGATCTACAACTGGAACGGCAAGAAGAAAAACGACACAGAGGGTGATCACGAGACAGTGCCATTTGAAGAAGTGCCTTTTGTGGTGCTGCACACGGCCATTAAGGCAGCAAACCTGATTGGCAATGGGCTGTATGGGGTGGATATAAAGGAAATAGACGGCAAGGCCTATGTGATTGAAGTGAATGACAACCCAAGCATTGATGCCGGCTGTGAGGATCAGATATTGAAAAAAGAACTTTATACCGCTATCCTTAAATCCATAAAGAAACGCATAGATGACAACAAGAACGTTAGAACAGATGAGTACTAAAACCGCGACGCTGCACCTGTTTGAAGGCTATGGCGTGGAGATGGAATACATGATCGTGGACCGGGACACGCTGCAGGTACGGCCTATCACAGATCAATTGATCTATGATGAGGTAGGTGCCTACGTGTCGGATGTGGAGTTCGGCAAAATGGCCTGGTCCAATGAACTGGTTTTGCATGTTGTGGAGCTGAAGACGCAGACCCCTACCCATACTTTGATCGGTCTGGAAAACGACTTTCAGGAGCATGTGAAGAAAATAAATCAGATGCTGGAGAAGCATAATGCCATGCTGTTGCCGACGGGAGCGCACCCCCTGATGAATCCCTTCGAAGAAACTAAACTGTGGCCCCACGAGCATAATGCTGTTTACGAAGCCTACAACCGCATTTTTGACTGTCGCGGGCATGGCTGGGCCAACTTGCAGAGCACCCACCTGAACCTGCCTTTTGGCAACGACGAGGAGTTTGGAAAGCTGCATGCGGCCATCCGGATGGTGCTGCCGCTTATACCTGCCTTGGCTGCCTCTTCACCTGTGCTGGATGGAAAGCTCTCTGGTCTGCTGGACACCCGCCTGGATGTATACCGCCACAACCAGGATAAGATTCCGGCCATTGCCGGCAAGGTGGTGCCCGAGCCTGTTTTCACGCAAAAGGATTACCGGGAGCAGATCCTTAACCGGATGTATGCAGCTGTAGCACCTCACGATCCGGAGGGTGTGCTGCAGGAAGAGTTCCTGAACTCACGCGGAGCCATCGCCCGCTTCGATCGCAATGCTATCGAGATTCGCATCATTGACATACAGGAGAGTCCGGTGGCTGACCTGGCCGTGCTGCAAGCTGTGGTGGCGACCATACAGGCGCTGGTAGGGGAGCGCTGGGTAGGTATAGACAAATTGAAGCAATGGGATGAAAACCGACTGTCTGACCTCTTCCTGCAGGTGGTGCGCAGCGGACAGGAAACCGTGATCAATGACCGAGATTTCATCGACTGCTTTGGCTTCGATTGTGAAGATAATTGTACCGTGGGTGAATTGTGGAAGCATATTGTGGCCGAAACCCTCAATCTGGAAGAGCAACCCCATGTGGCCCATGCACTGAATGTGATCCTGTCGCGTGGCTGCCTTTCTAAGCGTATTGTCGAAGCCTTGGGTGAAAATCCGGGCGAGGAGGACATTCATCGCGTATACCTGAGCCTTGCCCGCTGCCTGGGGCAGGGCGGTGTATTTATACCTGATAAGCCATGCTGAGACTATTACTCACCTGCGAACACGGAGGAAACCTGATCCCATCTGCCTATGCGCCACTCTTTCATGGTCAGGAGGACGTACTCAAAACGCACCAGGGCTACGACATCGGAGCATTGGAGCTATATCAGACCATGAAACCAATTGCTGATGTGGGATTCTACGCTGAAACAAGCAGGCTGCTGGTAGAACTGAATCGTTCGCTGCACCATGCCAGGCTATTCTCTGAATTCACACAAGTGCTGCCGCCCGCTGAAAAGGAGCGTCTGCTTGAAAAACACTACAAGCCTTATCGGGAACAGGTGGAGCAAATGGTTTCTGATTTTGTGTCAGCGGGACGTCGCATGCTGCATGTGGCGGTCCATACCTTCACGCCGGTGCTGGATGGGGATGAGCGGCAGGCTGACATCGGCTTACTCTATGATCCGAAGCGAAAGCACGAGCAGGCCTACAGCAAGGAGTGGAAGGCCGCTCTGAACAAAGCCGACAAAGAACTGCTGGTCCGTTTCAACTACCCATACCTGGGCATATCCGATGGTTTCCCGACATACCTGCGTCGCAAGTTCACGGCTGATGAATATGTGGGCATTGAACTCGAAGTTAACCAGAAATTCCCGCAGCAAGGAGGTGCCCGCTGGCAGGAAATACAAGCTTTACTGGCCACCACACTGCAGGAAGTAGTGCTCCGAAACAGGACCCTGCTATCTGAGAATGCTATTTAGAGAACAAAATAACCTGTAATACAGTACTGTATGTTATATATGAAGAGTTTTGCATATAACCATAGCACTATCTCTTTCTGTAATATACACCCTTTGTCAGGGATCAATCTTTTTATTTTTAATACTTTAAAAACCTAAAACTATGAAGATCAAAAGTTTACTTAATCTGGTATTTGTTCTGGTAGCGGCGCAACTGATGTTTGCCTGTAGCTCAGCCAAGTACTACGAGTTTGCCGGCCACAAGCAGGCTCCTTATCATGACATGAAAAAGCCTGCGCCACAGCAGGAGGTAGCCCCTGAAATATCGCTGAGCGAAGTAGCCATGGCTGCAGCCGAAGAAAAGGCCACTGAGAAAGCTGTGGAGGAACCTGTACTGGAGGCTAGTGCTGCTGCTATACCTGCCGCTCCTGTTGCACCAGCTCCTAAAGTGGCTCCGATTGCCCCTGCTCCTGCAGAAGAACTGACGGTGACAGAGGCTGAAGCGCTGGCGATGGCGAAAGAGCGTTTGGCCAACATGACCAAGGCAGAGAAGAAAGAGTTTAAGAAAGAGGTGCGCGAAGCCCTGAAGCAGGATCGCCGTGGTGGCGGTGTGAGCATCATCAAGATCATTCTGGCAGTACTGCTTCCGCCGTTGGCCGTATTCCTGCACGTAGGTCTTGGCACACAGTTCTGGATCAGCCTTATCCTGACGTTACTCTTCTGGATTCCGGGTGTGATCTACGCACTGCTCGTCGTGACAGATACCATCTAAACGCAACGAATTCCACATCGATTAAAAGCACTGCCTCCCGGGGCAGTGCTTTTTGTTTAATACCTGCTTAACTCCCTGTGCAGGTTTGCGTTTTATACCTGTAGCTGACCTTTATACCTTTACAGGCATGGAATACAAGGACTATTATAAAATACTGGGCGTAGAGAAATCTGCCTCACAGGCTGAGATCAAAAAGGCCTACCGTGCTTTAGCCAAAAAGTATCACCCGGACAAAACCAAAGGGGACAAAGCGGCCGAAGAGAAATTTAAAGATATAAGTGAGGCCTACGAAGTGCTGGGGGATGAGCAGAAGCGCAAACAGTATGACGAGCTGGGCGCTAACTGGCGACACTTCCAGCAGCAGGGCGGTCAGTACCAGGGGCGTCCCGGCAGTGGCTATGGCGGCACTTATTACGAAGTTGACATGGGTGACATGTTTGGGGGCGGCAGCGGATTCTCAGACTTCTTTGAGCAGTTCTTTGGCGGAGGGTTCTCGCAGCAGGGGAGCGGTTTCCGATCTGGCAGACGTACACCCAAAGGGCAGGATTACGAAGCTGAAATGCTTATCACCATGCAGGAAGCCTATAATGGCACCTCCCGTTTGCTGACTGTCAACGGCCAGCAATTGCGGATTACGACCAAACCCGGGGTTTCTGACGGGCAGGTGCTACGTATCAAAGGGAAAGGCGGGCCGGCTGGGGCTGGGGGCGTAGCCGGCGATTTATATATACGCGTTCAAGTACAGCCTTTGCCAGGCTTTGAGCGCCAGGGCGATGATCTGCACACCAGACTCAACCTCGATATGTATACCGCCATACTGGGGGGAGAGGTACAGGTCAATACGTTGACCGGTAAAATCAAACTCAAAATACCAGCCGGCACTCAAAACGGGAAAACGCTTCGTCTGCGGGGAAAAGGCATGCCCGTCTATGGGAAAGCAGACCAGCACGGCGATTTGTACGTAAAAATAGAAGTACAGCTACCTGTGCATCTCACAGAAGAGGAGCGGAGCCTGATGGAGCGGCTTAGAGAACTGCATCAACGCAAGACCGCCAGCGTATAACAGTAAGAGTACACCATTAAGCCCACCTTGCCATGTTAATGACCATCGACCATATCAGTATCCATAACCCCATCGAAGATTTTGTTGATAGCCTGGCAGATCGTAACCTAACCTGCTATGCCAGCGACTTACTGGAACAGCAGGGCTGTCAGAGTCTGCAGGAACTGAGCGATGCCGTGAAGCGGGCTACGGAAGTATGCAATTGCATGCATGTACCGCTTCAGGAAAATTTTAAAGTGGTGTACCGCTCACGAAACGGTGAAGTGGTGCAGGACTGGCGGCTCTCGCGCATGGCCTATCTGCTCACCGCCCTCAATGCCGATTCCAGAAACGCTTTTGTCGCTCAACTGCAGCTCGAAATGGTGAAGCAGATGCTACATCATACCTAATTCAAAGAAGGGTCGGTCACTAAACTATCTTTCTGTAAAACATCCTTCCAGCCAAACTGCAGGCACAAGCGCTGAAAGTGTTGGGGCAGGGGAGCCTTGAGCTCAATCATATCACCATGCACAGGATGCACAAATGCGAGGGTGGCGGAGTGCAGTAGCATGTGAGGTGACCCGAGTTGCTCACGGAACATCTGGTTATGACGCCAGTCGCCGTGCCGCTTGTCGCCCACGATGTAATGTCTGATGTGCGCAAAGTGCTTTCGGATCTGGTGCATACGCCCGGTTTCCGGTTCCACTTTCACCAGCGAGTAACGGGAGGTGCTGTAGCGACCGACAGGTATAGGAAGCTCGACTGTAGCCAGGCGCTCGTAGTGCGTTACAGCATCTTGCGGCGCCTTATGCTTATGGTCTTTATCCGGTCGTATGGGGCTGTCAATTGTGTCTTCTTCAGGGGTATAGCCGCGCACGATAGCATAATATACCTTGTTTACCTGTTTATCTTCAAATGCGCTTACAATAGGCGCAACTGATTTTGGATTTTTAGCAAACAGCAGTACCCCGGAGGTGCCTCGATCCAATCGGTGTGCGGCATATACCTGAAAACCCAGTTGGTCGCGCAGCATTTGCAGGGCAAACTCTTTCTTTTCCTCAGCAATGCGTGTACGGTGCACCAGCAGTCCATTTGGTTTGTTGACCGCTACGTAGCTTTCGTCTTCGTATAAAATCTCTAGCACCTTAAATTATTTTTCAGGCAAAGATAGCCATATATTAAGAATTGACCTGAAAGCTGCCTATACTTGCCGAAAATCGTCAAAAAGAAATTAGAGCATGGCCATATCGTTTGACAACCTGCGGAGAGGGAAGAAATATGTGTTGGAGAATTACGGGGAGCGCTTCGAGTTTCAGGTGCTGGATATGCCAGAGGAGGGAGCCTACCGTGTGAAGGATCTCCATACCCTGGAAGTATTCATGCTGCACGACCTGATCAGGTACGGCCGTGGCAAAGACTTTGACATGCAAGAGCTCTAAGATCAGTTACTGCGTGTCACCTTGCCCTTCAGATCCCAGTGACTTCGAAGCACTTTCCCGGTCTTGCTATCACGTACGATCTTGCGTACATAGCGCTCCCCTGAAATCGCACCATTCTCCAGCCGCTTGCCGATAAACAAGGTAACCGCCTCTCCCTTTTCATTGGTGATGAGGGTCAGGTCCTTGCCATTGTAATGCTGGTCAAGTCTGCTGTCAGGCGTATAAAGCTTGTTAAGCTTTTCGATCAGTTTTGGTCCAAGCGCCATGAATCTGGAAGGTATAGTTTGGTTTCGTTGATTAATTCACTGAAAGCAGGTTAAGTTGCGCGCACCAGACCTGGGCATCTTTCGAGTTATGAAATACTTCGTACTCTATGGTAGTAACAGTCAGGTCATTAATTTGATTGAGAATCTTATGTGTTAACAATTCCTGAAACACATCCATCGGCGTCACGCGGGCAAATCTTTTAAGGGACGTATACTTCATCCGACTAGCTGCCAGTTGAGCTAAGGCACGCTGCATCGAAAGGTCTGGTTGAAACCCAATACTATTGTCTGTTACCCAGCTCACTGCCTGGTTTTTAATGGCCATTTCAAATCCTTTTTCATAGCAATGGATTAGTTTTGATTCGCATGGGGGAAGGTGCCACTTCAGATAGATTTGATTGGTATCCGGAAGGTAACTTATATGACAATAATTGTCTTTATAATGATTCATTTAAGTTTATTATCGAATGAGCAGTGTTAATACAATACTTTAAAAGGGGTTTAAAGTTCAAAAAACGTTATATTTAAGAGTGTATTATTAGGATAGTTCAATGATTAGCATGGCTAAAGTAACATTAGGTCTATTTAACAGGTAAAAAATACAAGAAGATATAAAAGCGCTAATCGTTATGTTGTATGTGCATGAAAATCAGGAATCTTTGGTGCATCAGAGTGAATTTCTGGAGATCAGGGTCAACCCAAAGGAGAAAATTTTGCTGTCGAACTGGACAGGCTGGCTGAATACCGAGAAAGGCCACACTGGATGTTTAAAAATACTTGACTATGTAAATGAGTACAAAATTACCAAGATCTTGAATGACAACTCGAAAGTGACAGGACACTCAGGTGACACGAAATGGATGAACGAGGTTTGGATACCGAAATTGCGTGAGGCAGGCGTAAAATACTTTGCCTGGATCTATTCTTACGAATTCTTTACACAGCTCGAGATTGATAATACAGTGGACAGAAGCACTGGAATTTCCATGCGAACTTTTTTCCTTCCGGAGGATGCCCGTCAATGGCTGCAGGTTTTCTAACCAGGCGATGCATCTCTCGTATACCATGAAACAAACTTACCTTTTTTATGCAGCCAGACCAGCACGCAAATCACTACTATGTTTACATCATAGGCGACCAATCGCAGCCTCAGTTAAACATTGGCGTTTCTGAAAATCTTCTACAGCAAATTTCGCTTCATGGTGCATACAATAGCCCGCCTAAACTGGTGTACTACGAGCATTATGACCGGGAAGAAATAGCGCGGGTGCGTGAGCGCCACATCAAATCCTCCAGCCCCGATGAGCACCTTCGACTGGTTGAATCCATGAACCCGAATTGGCTGGACCTGGCAGATACCTTGAGCTGATTTTTGCACCTCTTTTCAAATTACGCTATACACTATGTTTGCCTTCGGCGTCTGTTCCTTGTACCTTGTAAGGTATAGGGTGGTACGACTTGTACCTACCGAAAACAAGCTAACACAATGATAAAACTGCTGCAGCAGCAAAACGAGAACATACGCATGCAACTGCTCGTGCTGGTTGTAGGTGTGCTGCTGCTGCTTGCCAAATTCCTGGCTTTTTATCTTACCAACTCCAACTCCATACTGACCGATGCCCTGGAGTCTATTATCAATGTGGTGGCGGGCGGCTTCTCATTGTACAGTCTCGTGCTTTCAGCCCGGCCTCGAGACCTGAACCATCCCTATGGACATGGCAAAATAGAGTTTGTGGCCGCTACCCTGGAGGGTTCTCTCATCCTGGTGGCAGGTGGTGCTATCATTCTGAAATCGGTGTATAACCTTTTCGAGCCTCAGGTCATCTCCCGACTCGATGCAGGTATATACCTGATTGCTTTTTCTGGCATTGTCAATTACATAGTGGGCTACCTGACAGAGCGGCATGGGAACAAGGCCAAATCCATGGTGCTGGTTGCCGGAGGCAAACACCTCAAAACAGACGCCTACTCAACTGCCGGCATTCTGATAGGGCTTTTGCTCCTGTACCTGACCGGCCAGGTATGGCTTGACAGTGCGGTGGCTATTCTGTTCGGAGCCTTTATCTGCTATACTGGTTACCGCATTTTGCGTGTGTCTCTGGCAGGTATAATGGATGAGGCGGACTACGAGCTGCTAATGCGCATTGTACAGGTGCTGAATGAGAACCGGCGTGAGAACTGGATCGATATTCATAATCTGCGCGTCATCAAGTATGGTAACACACTGCATATAGACTGCCACCTGACCGTGCCATGGTACCTGACGGTGTTGGAAGCCCACGAAGAAGTAGAGGCTGTCGGCATGTTGGTACGTGAGCATATTGATCCTGATATTGAGCTTTTCATTCACACAGATCCCTGCGTAGAAGTGTCCTGCCCGGTTTGTACGAAGTCAGATTGTAATGTAAGGCGTGCTCCCTTCAGGAAGCGAGTAGAATGGGATCTGGACAAAGTGATAGCCGATAAAAAGCATGGTATTCATAACCCGGACAGCAGTGAAAGGTCGGAGGGGAGAGGTACTTAAAATTTCAACAAAAACTTATACCAACCGGTTAAATTAGCGTAGCCAATAGTAAGGCTTGTGGCGTATGGAACGAAAATATACTTACCTGTTTTTTCCCTTATTACTGCTGCTCTGGGCTTGTACGGAGTCTGGGGGAGAGCAGCGGACTATTTTGCAACAGAGTGCGTACAGTTACGGCGACAGTGCAGATACACTCGGACTTAGCAAAGCGACGTTCGCCGGAGGTTGCTTCTGGTGCACGGAGGCTTATTTTGAACGTCTTAAAGGCGTGGACCGTGTGGAGTCCGGCTATACGGGCGGGAGTGAAGAGCGCCCAACATATGAACAGGTTAGCAGCGGTAAAACAAGTCATGCAGAATCAGTGCAGATCTGGTACAGGCCAAATGTAATCACTTACCGGGAACTGCTCGAAGTGTTTTTTGCCACACACGATCCCACCACACTAAACCGCCAGGGGCCCGATGTAGGCAAGCAGTACCGATCGGCCATCTATTACCACGACGAAGAGCAAAGGAGACAGGCCCGTAACTATATGCGCGCCTTAGAAGATGCCGGTACTTTTCGTAACCGGATTGTCACAGAGCTCAAGCCAGCCAGTAAATTCTGGATTGCCGAAGATTATCACCAGGATTACTACCGCAATAACCCGGATGATCCTTATGTAATATCCATCACGCATCCCAAGGTTTTAAAATTCGAAGATGCCTTTCGCAGTAAGCTTAAGCCCAGTTACACCAGACAATAGCTGAAGGGCCATACAAGCTTTTGATTACAGTAAGAACATCTATAAGCGTTCATATCCGTATTAGGACAAAATCTTGTCACTAAAACACTATAAACTATGGATTTTATACTCAACTTACTGGTAAGTGCTGGTGTCATTGTGTTATTGGCCTATATAATGCCACAAGTGCATGTTAAGAGTTTTCTGACAGCGCTCTGGGTGGCTTTTCTGATCGGCTTGTTCAATGCAACCATTGGCTGGCTGCTGCGCGGCGTACTTAACCTGGTTTCATTTTTCCTGCTGGAAGCCATTATCGGGCTGATTGTGACCGCCCTTATGATTAAACTGGTTGATAAACTGGTAGGTAACTTTAAGGTTGACGGCTGGTGGCCAGCTTTTGTGATAGCCATTGCCACAGCTATTGCCTTAGCGCTCCTAGGTTGGGCCCGTGGTGGAGACGATGATTACGCCTTGCTTGAGACCAAACCTAAAATCGAGCAGCTATATGCTAAGCAAGCCGGTGAATCCAATTGCTATACTATTTATCTGTAATAGGGAAATCATAAAACAATAATTAACATAGTAAGAGGCGGTATCAGACTATATGATGCCGCCTCTTACTGTGTTAGCTGTACAAGGTATGGCAGGAGATGCCTTCTCTACATCGTTTGCAACCGCTCCATTTCTTCATCAGTAAAAATTCTGGACCTGATATGGAAGCGCAGTCCCAGCGGTATTTCTAAGGAGAAACTGGACCCTCTGCCTGGCACAATGTCGAGGGTTAGCTGCGTATGCTTCCAGTATTCAAACTGGTCACGGTTCATGTAAAAATTGCAGCCGTGTACCTGCCCAAGCAGCACATCACTGTCTCCAATCTTAAACTCACCTTCTTCAAAGCACATGGGCTGTGACCCATCACAACAGCCGCCGCTCTGGTGAAACATGAGCGGACCGTGCTTCGCTCTCAGTTCGTCAATTACTTTTTTAGCTGCTTCGGTAATTTTTACGCGTTCTAAGTCCATACTTTCATATAAAAAGGAATCCCTGCTTATTTAACGAGCAGGGATTCCGGTTTTACTATCTCTTAAAAGAAACCGAGCTTATTCTTATCATAGGATATAAGCATGTTTTTGGTCTGGCGGTAATGATTGAGCATCATTTTATGCGTTTCGCGTCCAAAGCCTGACTTTTTATACCCGCCGAAAGGAGCATGTGCCGGGTAAGCATGGTAGCAGTTTACCCAAACTCGTCCAGCCTGTATAGCACGTGGTATCTGGTAGATCTCATGGGCATCGCGTGTCCAGAGACCTGCACCCAAGCCGTAAAGCGTATCGTTCGCGATGGAAACAGCTTCTTCTGCATCTTTAAAAGTAGTAACTGAAACAACAGGGCCAAAGATTTCCTCCTGGAACACCCGCATCTTGTTGTTCCCCTTAAAGATCGTAGGCTCAATGTAGTAGCCATTCTCAAGACCATTGTTTAGTTTGGCTATACCTCCGCCACATAGAACTTCTGTACCTTCCTGCTTTCCGATGTCCATGTAAGATAAAATCTTTTCAAACTGATCGTTAGAGGCCTGTGCGCCCATGGTGGTATCTTCAGCAAGCGGATGGCCCACCTTAATGGATTTTGTTCTGGCCACGACACGCTCCATAAAGCGGTCGTAAATGCTTTCGTGAACTATCAGGCGCGATGGACAGGTACAGATCTCGCCTTGGTTCAAGGCAAACATAACAGCCCCCTCCACACACTTATCAAAGAACTCGTCATCTGCATCAGCTATGCTAGGCATGAAAATGTTCGGCGATTTGCCTCCCAGTTCCATAGTAACAGGTATAAGGTTTTCGGATGCGTACTGCATAATAAGGCGGCCAGTGGTTGTTTCACCGGTAAAGGCAACTTTGGCAACGCGAGGGGAGGTGGCGAGTGGTTTTCCTGCCTCTGGTCCGAAACCAGTAACGATGTTGAGCACCCCTGGAGGTAGCAGATCATGGATCAGCTCCATCAGTACCATAATGCTGGTCGGAGTCTGTTCAGCTGGTTTGAGTACTACCGTACAGCCTGCGGCCAGGGCCGGGGCTATTTTCCAGGTAGCCATTAGCAGCGGAAAGTTCCAGGGTATAATCTGGCCTACTACGCCGAGTGGCTCCTGTAGGTTGATGCTGATCGTGGTTTCATCGAGCTCAGACATGGTGCTTTCGTCTGCTCGAATCACACCAGCAAAGTAACGGAAGTGGTCGATGGCTAGCGGAAGGTCAGCAGCGCGCGTCTCACGGATAGCTTTGCCATTATCTATTGTTTCAACCCGGGCCAGCATTTCCAGGTTTTTCTCCATGCGGTCGGCAATGGCGAGCAGAATATTGCTGCGTTTCGTGGCAGAGGTTTTTGACCAGGATGGAAAAGCATGGTGCGCAGCATCCAATGCCTGATCAATGTCCTCCTTAGTGCCTCGTGCAGCCTTTGTAAATGGTTTGCCGTCAATGGGAGAGAGGTTGTCAAAGTATTCCCCATTCACCGGTGCTACCCATTCACCACCTATGAAGTGTTCATACTTTTCTTTGAACTGAGGGCGTTCCAGCACATTTTGTGCTTCAGCTGTCATATCTAAAGTTGCCATAAAATAAAGGTTTTGGTTACAAGGCTAATCTCCTGACTTATATCTTTTTAAACTAAACTTATTGTCTCAAAAAATGTATCTTTAATATCAGAATAATTCAGATTAATCTCCGTTAGAGCTATATGTCCATGAAATACCAACTTCAACAGTTGCCTACGCTCAAAGAACAGTCGCTTATGACGCTGGTGGAGAATCGTTCAGCTTACACGCTTGAAAACTGCGAGCGAACGTATTTGAAACACATCAGGCTGCGGAGAAAGTAAGCCTGGTTTTTAATGATTTGGTGCTAACCAGTATGTTGCGGGGCAAAAAGGTGATGCACTTGTTCGGTAAGCAGGGATTTGACTATCTGCCGGGCGAGTCAGTTATTGTTCCGCCCAATGAGTTGATGAAGATTGATTTTCCAGAGGCTGAGCGCGATAATCCCACACAGTGCATTGCACTCGCCATATCACAAGAGCAGATTCAGACAACTGTCGCAATGCTGAATGTGCGATTTCCAAAGGTAGAACGGAATGACTGCTGGCACATTGATCAGGAAATGTTTCACTTGGTGAACAATCAGGAATTGGCCGATATCATTAACCGCTTGATCCGGATCAGCATCCATGAAAAGAACAGAGAAAAGGATGTATTAGCTGGCTTAGCACTGCGCGAGCTGCTTGTACGACTGATGCAGACACAGGCCAGGCAGCTTTTTGAAGCAAATTATGTAAGTCTGGCGACCAACTACAGATTTGCGCACATCATTAAATACATCAAAGTCAGTATTCGGGAGAAGATCGATGTAGACAAGCTAAGTGACAAAGCCTGTATGAGCCGAGCCAGTTTCTTCAGGAAATTCAAAGAGGAGTTTGGCTATACACCAGCCGATTATATTTTAAAGGAGCGTATCAGGCTTGCGAAAGACTATCTGCGTAATCCGCTCAACTCTGTGACACAATCATGCTACATGGCGGGATTTCAGAATCTGAATTATTTTATTCGTGCTTTTAAAAAAGAAGTCGGTATAACACCGAAATCGTTTCAGCAGCAGAAAAGTCACTAACCAGGATCAGAATTTCCGTACTTAACATAAAGTATATTATCAGTGACACTTATTATAGAGTATTATCACTCGTATATAATCAGTCTTATAATTTATATTATGTTAAGTAATGTAAGTGGTAATAAGAAAGGGAGCCTGTAACAAGCTCCCTTTCCTTCTTTTATCTTAGCGAGTAAGATTAGTTTTTTAGTTTCTTACCAATTCTTTCTGCATCAGCAGTACGCTTCAAACGTGTATATACACGCTGCAGGTTGGCAAGTGTTGCCTGATCTTCCGGCTGAATTTCTAGGGCTTTTTCAAAGTATGGCAATGAAGCTTCGTAGTGCTTTACAGCCTGCTTCTCCAATGCCGGACCTTGCTTCTTGTAAGTCGCATAGTCCATTTTGGCAGCTTTGTTGTTGAACTCACTACCCTTGTTGTACTCCAGTACACCCAGGTTAAAGAAACCATCGAAGTTATTTGGATCTACTTCTACTGCTTTCTTATAGTTTTTGTAAGCAGCGTCGATGTTTCCTTTGCGCTCTTCCAGGTTACCACGAACCGCATAAAGGCTTGCATTCTTCGGGTCAGCTTCGATTGCTTTGTCCAGTTTAGCCATTGCCTCGTCAGCACGGTCGTTTTTCAGGTAGTAACGCAGTTCCTCCTGCATCAGGTATACACTGTTAGGGTGCTTTTCCAGGCCAGCGGCGATCGAAGCCATTACTTCTTCGTCGCTCGCTTCGATAGCCTGCTGCAACTGAATTTTGTTTTTGTAAACATCTTCAGTTGTATGGCCAATACCGATCAGTTTATCATAATATTTAACTGCTGAGGCATAGTCCTGCTTAGCAGTTGAGGCATAAGCAGCATAAAGCACAGCTGTTGTATCAGTCGGATTTAACTTGGAAGCCATATCATACTTAGCAATGGCATTGTCCCAGTCCTGGTTGTTGTGGAATTCAACGGCCTGGTTCAGAACCTGACCATAAAGGATCTCCATACGCTCTGGTACCATTTTGCCAAACTGACCGTTTTCACCGTCAATCTCAAGCGTCTTGTTGAACGAAGCTAGCGCAACTTCAGGAGTTTTCTCAGTAGCCAGTTTGCCGTAGATTGGGTGACCGATCAGGTCCTGGTTGATCACGCCATGATAGAACCAGGTTTTGGCTTTGTCTTGCGTCTTTTTGTGCTCTGTGGCTTTATTGATGTCTTCTAGCGCTTTGT
The DNA here is from genome assembly GCF_900156415.1 of Pontibacter lucknowensis. Taxonomy (GTDB): domain Bacteria; phylum Bacteroidota; class Bacteroidia; order Cytophagales; family Hymenobacteraceae; genus Pontibacter; species Pontibacter lucknowensis. The sequence goes on from NZ_FTNM01000002.1 coordinate 556,246, forward strand.
CAAGCGTACCGTTCTTGTGATTAAGCACGGCGCTATTCACGGCTGAGTTCTGAGCGACAGCAACCTGAACGCTTACGGCTGCCATGGCTGTCATCAGTATTTTTTTCATACAATTCAGAGATTGGTTTTTGTTTGTTTGTTAAACGATTAATAAATAAAATAAAATTCCATTTTACAGATTAAACTTCATCCTCAGTTGTTTCCGGATCTATCTGAGTATCAGGTTGCAAAGAGTCTTCCGGCTTCAGTTCTGAGTTCTCCATCAAGGCTTCAGCTACTTCTTCTTCGTTCTCCATCTCCACTTTGGCTACAGATGAAATCTGATCGCCTTCTGTCAACTTGATGAGTCGTACACCCTGTGTAGCGCGGCCAATTACACGTATATCAGCTACGCGAAGTCGGATTGTGATACCTGAACGGTTAATGATCATCAGGTCATCCGTATCTACTACGCCCTTAATGGCAACCAGATTACCGGTTTTATCCGTTACATTCAGGGTCTTCACCCCTTTTCCGCCGCGGTTCGTTATACGGTATTCTTCCAGTAATGAACGCTTGCCGAAGCCGTTTTCAGATACTACCAGCAGTTCTGTGTTCTCGTTTTCTACACAAACCATACCAACTACCTTGTCATCCGGTCCGGCTAGTGTTACGCCGCGCACACCGGCAGCGTTACGACCCATCGGACGGACCTGGTGCTCGTTGAAACGGATAGCACGGCCAGAACCCAGTGCAATGATGATCTCACTGTTGCCGGTAGTCAGCTGTACGTCCAGCAGACGGTCACCTTCATTGATCGTGATCGCATTGATACCATTGGTACGTGGTCTGGAGTATGCCTCCAGCACGGTCTTTTTGATCGTGCCTTGCTCGGTACAGAATACCAGGTTGTGGTTCAGAACGAAATCCTGGTTTTTCAGGTCACGCACATTGATCACCGCACGGATTTTATCATCCTTTTCAATGTTGATCAGGTTTTGGATAGCGCGACCTTTGGTGGTCTTCCCTCCTTCCGGAATCTCATATACCTTCATCCAGAACACACGGCCGAACTCCGTGAAGAACAGCATGTGGTGGTGAGTGCTGGCAACAAACAGGTGTTCTGTAAAGTCGCTCTCTTTAGAGGCGGCCACGCCACGTGAACCAACACCACCACGGCTTTGGCTACGGTACTCACTCAGTGAAGTGCGCTTGATGTAACCTTCGTGCGATATGGTGATCACCATGTTCTCTTCAGGGATCATGTCCTCGTAAGAAATATCGCCGGTAGAAGCCTCGATGCTGGTGCGACGTACGTCGCCGTAGCGCTCTTTTATTTCATTTAACTCGTCTTTGATGATTTGCATACGCAGGCCCTCGTCATTCAGAACAGAGTTCAGGTAGTCGATCAGTTTCATGATCTCGGCATACTCCGCCTGAATCTTGTCACGCTCCAGACCGGTCAGACGCTGCAGACGCATGTCAAGGATTGCACGAGCCTGGATCTCAGACAAAGCAAAACGCTCCATCAAGCCGTTGCGGGCGATTTCCGGGTCACGTGATGAACGGATCAGGTTGATCACTTCGTCCAGGTTATCCAGCGCGATCAGCAAGCCTTCCAGAATGTGGGCACGCTTTCTGGCTTCGTCCAGTTCGTACTGCGTTCTGCGGATCACTACCTCGTGCCTGTGGTCTACAAAGTGGTGGATCAGGTCCTTCAGGTTCAGCGTCATCGGGCGTCCTTTCACCAGGGCCACGTTGTTCACGCCAAACGAAGACTGCAGTTGCGTATACTTGTATAAGTTGTTGAGTACTACATTAGGTATGGCATCGCGCTTCAAGTCATACACGATGCGCAAACCGTCACGGTCAGACTCGTCGCGCAGGTCAGCTATACCTTCGATTTTCTTCTCATTTATCAGGGCAGCAGTCTTCTCGATAAGAGAAGCCTTGTTCACCATGTAAGGAATCTCCGTTACGATGATCTGCTCTTTACCCGTAGAAGTTGTTTCGAAATTAGCGCGTCCACGCATCAGTACACGGCCACGACCAGTTTCGAAAGCGGCCTTCACGCCATCATAACCATAAATGATACCGCCAGTCGGGAAGTCAGGCGCTGTGATGTAGTGCATCAGTTCAGCTATCGTGATCTCCCTGTTGTCGATATAAGCGATCGTACCGTTGATGACTTCGGTCAGGTTGTGTGGCGCCATGTTCGTTGCCATACCTACCGCGATACCGGACGTCCCGTTTACGAGCAGGTTCGGGAACTTGGCTGGCATGACAGACGGCTCCTTCAGGGAGTCGTCAAAGTTCGGCACGAAGTCGACCGTGTTTTTGTCGAGGTCGGCCAGTAACTCGTCGGCTATACGCTTGAGGCGGGCCTCTGTGTAACGCATCGCAGCTGGTGAGTCACCGTCAATGGAGCCGTAGTTACCCTGACCGTCAACCAGCGGGTAACGAAGCGACCACTCCTGTGCCATACGCACCATGGTCTCGTATACCGAGGAGTCACCGTGCGGATGGTACTTACCCAGCACCTCTCCTACGATACGCGCTGACTTCTTGTAGGACTTGTTATAGGATACCCCCAGTTCGGACATGCCGTACAGCACACGGCGGTGTACTGGCTTCAGGCCGTCTCTCACATCGGGTAAGGCTCTGGAAATGATAACAGACATTGAGTAGTCGATGTATGCACCGCGCATCTCGTCTTCAATGTTGATCGGTATTATTCGTTCGCCTTCGTTCATGTTCAAAGTCTAAATAATAGTTTTGTGTTGGTTGATATACTTTTCAGGCGAAAGCCTGTAACGTTCATTAGTTTTTGCGCTGGCTCTTATCGTTTGTGCGCTTGTGCACCTCCCCTGTTTGCTTCGGCAGCTTTTCGCCTATTTTAGGGTTTTGTTTTTTGTAAATGGGCTGGCCGCGAAATTCCTGCTCCCCATGTGCATGTACCATGCGTACCTGACAGGCACTGATAGGACAAAGCGGTTTACAGGAGGATACAGATAGAAGCAGCAGAGCAGCGCTAAGGGGTAAAAGCAGTCGGAATTTTGCCATGCATGTCGGGTTTTGAAGAGCACTTAAAATTGTTGTTGCGCTCTTGCAGCCTTATCATACAAAAGTAGTAAAATTTGGATTAATAAACCAGCGTTTCAAGGGATAGTTTAGCTGCCTGGAGCGTTGCTTTTATACCCTTTTTATACCTCAGGCGGGGTGAAAGCCATTGATGGTAAAACCACCGTCGACTGCCAGCGTCTGACCGGTAATGTAGGCTGCTGCCGGCATGCAAAGATAGGCCACTGCACCTGCTACATCCTCGGGTTTGCCAATTACTCGCATCGGCGTTCTGACCAGTACTTCGTGCAGGTACTGTTCGTTCTGCAGCACGGTCTGCGCAAGTGGCGTACTGATGTACCAGGGGGCAACGGCATTGACACGAATTCCGTCTGCAGCCCACTCCCCTGCCAGGTTTTTGGTAAGTTGCACCAGCGCAGCTTTGGTCATGCCATAGATGGCACCGGTCCGCACATGTGTAAGACCCGCCACCGAAGTTACATGGATAATGTTTCCCTGTTCTGAAGCTTTAAGCAGCGGGTAAAAGCCCCGGCTCAGTTCAAAAGCTGAGCGCAGATTAGTGCTCATCACAAAGTCGTATTCTTCCGGAGTGTATTCTGTCGCCGGTTTTCGGATGTTAGTTCCTACATTGTTCACCAGCATATCCAGTGCTCCCCAGGTGTTTTGCACCTTGTCTAGCAGCGTCTGCCGACCTGCTGCAGTACTCACATCCGCTACGAGCACCTGCAGTCCCTCCGGAAACTTCTCCTGTAACTGCTGCAGGTCCGCTTCTTTGCGTGCCACCGCCAGCACCTCGGCTCCCAGGGCGATAAACTCTTCTACAATCGCGGCGCCTATACCTTTGGAGCCTCCTGTTACAACGGCTTTTTTGCCGCTTAGCTGCCATCTTGCTGACGTCATATGTATTGATTTAGTCTTTGTTTCCCAGAATACGATTTAGATATGCTTTGAGATAGTCTCCGTCTATTTTCGGGCGGTTATTTATTTCTTCAAAGTTTAGAGAGCCATCCTGCTCCCGCCAGACGTGGTAAATGAAAACATACTGCCCCTTGCCTTCCTGCCAGCCATCAAACTGTCCGAATCGCAGGTCTTTGATGTAGATGCCTTTTTCAGCTTCTTCCACTGCGTGGTAGCCTTTGGTGATGTCTAGCAGACGCTCCATTTTCGGATGGCCCCGGTATTCATCCAGCAAATGCTCCTGCCGTGGCTCAAAACTATACCTGATGTCCCGGTCCTGGTCCAACAAAGAGTAGAAGCCAGTATAGAAGCCGTCTTCAGTGGCTGCTGTAACAGACCAGAACAGGGTGTTCATAGGAGTGGCTTTCACTATCTCGGACTCAAAGACTATACCTTGATATTGCAGGCTTTCAGTGAACGCATTTTTAGCATAAGCCTGAGCTACGAATGAGAAGAGTATGTAGAGGGTGCTGATGATCAGACCAGCATTATTCCAGCGACGACGCTTAGGGTTTCGCCTGTCATAAAACATGACGGCAATCACGCAGATCAGAAAGGGCACGGTATAAAGCGGGTCTATCACGAAGATGTTGTAGAACGCTACACCGTAATTGCTGAAAGGCCAGAATAGCTGTGTGCCCCAGGTGGTAAAGCTGTCGAGAATGGCGTGTGTTGTGAAGCCCAGAAAGAATAGCAGGGTCCAGTCCCGGAAGCTGGCGTGTTCATTTTTATAGAGCCGCCAAAGCATCCAGCCCAGCAATGGTGAGGCCACAACGGCAAAAAAGAAAGAGTGTGTGACAGATCGATGGAAGCTTAACTGACCCACCATGTCCAGCAGCGGATTGGCCAGTACGTCCAGATCAGGTATAGTGCCAGCGATGGCACCCCAAAGCAGTGCTTTGTTGCCCAGTTTGCGGCCAGCCACCGCCTCGCCTACGGCTGCTCCCAGTACGATCTGTGTTAGTGAATCCATTTGTGGCTACTTAATGATCGGAGCACGCTTGAACTCCTTTTCTCTGTCGAACAGGAAACGGTAGGTCACATAGGTTTTCAGAATGCGACTGCCTACCTGCTCCACAACCTTCATCATTTTCGGGTTGAAGTCCCCAATCCAGTTCATTTGCAAATCATAGTAAGGGATATTTGGGTTGCCCTGTACCAGCTTGGCTGCAGACACCACCATGGCAGCCTCTACGCCTTTGCCCTGGCATTCTGGTGTGATACCGAATACAATGCCATACATCGTCTTGCAGGAACCTCTCCAGCGATGGTAGGCAAATTTGATCTTGCCCCATAGGTCCAGTTTTCCGTTCACGTGCTTAAACAGCTGGTTCAACTCAGGTATAGCAATGAAGAAACCGGCAGGCTCCCCATGGTGGTAAGCGAACCAGATGATTTTTTCATCCAGGATCGGCTTGAGGGCTTTCATAATGGATTTTGCCTGTGCTTCGCCCATGGCCTTCACGCCCTCATGTTTTACCCATCCCTTGTTGTATACGACACGAAAATCCTCTGCATACTTGTCAAGGTTGTTTCTGTCAAGGTGCTGGAAGGTATAGCTCGGGTCAGCCAGCACACGCTGTGCTTTTTCATGATACTCAGGCGTCAGTGGGTCGTCTACTGTGCGGTAGTAAACGTATTGGTTGAAGTAAAGCTTAAAACCATAGTTCTCGAACAGTTGCTGGTAATAAGGATGGTTGTAGTTCATACAGTAGGTGGGCTCGTAAAAGCCGTCCACCAGAAGTCCCCACCACTTGTCGCGTTCACCGAAATTGATCGGTCCATCCATGGCTTCCATGCCACGTTCCTGCAACCAGTTACGGCAGGCGTCGAATAGAATGTTAGCTGCATCCTGGTCATTGATACAGTCGAAGAAGCCCATGCCACCGGTAGGTTGTTCAAAGGAGTTTGCTGTTTTCCTGTTGATGAATGAAGCAACCCTTCCGATGGTTTCGCCCGTCTCGTCCTGCAGAATCCAACGGATGGCCTCGCCGTCACGCAGCAGTTTGTTCTTTTTGGGATCAAATACCTGGTGCACGTCCTTATCAAGCGGCCGGATGTACTTTGGGTCTTTGCGGTATAGCCTGACCTGCATTTTCAAAAACTCTTCAGCCAGTTCAGGTGTGTTTACTTCTATCAGTTGCATGGATCGGATTCAGTGCTTGGATGAATCCCCAAAATAAGTCATAAAACTTGAAAAAGCATATATAGCATCAGTTGCTTCAGTTCAAAACATTGCAAAGGAGAGGCAGTGAGGGGATTGGGAAGGATTAAAAACAAAAAAGGCTTCAGATTTCTCTGAAGCCTTTTAAGAGCCCCCAGTCGGAATCGAACCAACGACCTACTGATTACAAGTCAGTTGCTCTACCAGCTGAGCTATGGAGGCGGTAAAAGTACAAATAAAGTTGAGCCCCCTGCCGGGATCGAACCAGCGACCTACTGATTACAAGTCAGTTGCTCTACCAGCTGAGCTAAGGAGGCGATACTTTATTTGTGTTGCCCTATCGTTCTAAAGCGTTGCAAAGGTATAATATAGTTTTTAATATACAAACACCTGCTGCAGGATTTTTTGCCCATTTGCGATAAGCTTTTGAGTATCAAACAGAAATTTTTATCTTCTGAAAGCGGCCAGCTGCCGCTGCAGGATGTCTATGCGTTTCTGTGTGTCTTCTATACGACCTTCATACTCCTCACGCAACTTGTCTGCATTCTTGGAGCGCGCAAAGAAGTCTAGGTTGGTACGAAGTGTAGAGATGTCGTTCTGCAGTTGTGATATCTCCCGTCGCAGCGTCTGCTCTTTCTGGTACAGCTTCTGCGAAGCGTCCGGACTGTTCTTCAGACGGTCGACCTGTAGCTGCGCCAGCATGGTAGCACGATCATCGTAATGCAGATCAGGTACACGCTCCAGGTAACGCTCCATCAGGGACAGGAATTTCTCCTCTACCCTTGCGCTTACACGCTTATTGCCGGCATCCAGCGTTCCCCATTCCGCTACGATCTTGTTGTAGTCTTCCAGCGAGGTCGTTGTGTTAGGCTGTGCCAGTTCTTCTGTTATACGGTCGCACAGGGCCAGTTTTTCTGAGGACAGTTTCTCTATTTCGGCTCCTTTCTGCTGCTCTTGCGCCTGCTTACGGTCAAAGAACTCGTTGCAGGCTGCTCTGAAGCGTTGCCAGATCTTGTCGGAATGCTTGTCCGGCACGCGGCCTATGGTTTTCCATTTCTTCTGGAGCTGGATCATTTTCTCCTTAGTAGCATTCCAATCCGTGCTTTCTTTCAGGCTTTCAGCCTGTTCGCACAGCTCAGTCTTCAGGCGCAGGTTCTGCATTTTCTGCTCATCAAGCCCCTTGAAAAACTGATTCTTATGCTGGAAAAATGCTTTATAGTTGCTCCAGAAAGTTTTGTTGACTTCTTCTGCGTATTCTTTTGGTACGAGGCCGGCATTGTCCCATTCTTCTTTGAGCTTCTGAATCTCATCGGTTTTATCGCGCCACTCGTTAATGCGGTCGGTGTTGAAGCTCTGGAACTCCTGTAAACGATCCAGCAGGCTGCGCTTCTTCTCCAGGTTAGCCAGCTCAACAGTTTTGCGCTCTTCCATGTAAGTGCGACGGTGCTCGTGCACTTTCTCTGAGGCCTGTATGAAGCGCTCCCAGATTGTGTCGCGCTGCTCATTAGGCACCGGACCAATGTTCTTCCACTCCTCGTGCAAGTGACGAAGCTCCTGCAGGGCTTTGTTAATAGAAGGTTCGTTCTGAAGGGCTTCGGCACGCTCGATCAGCTGGACTTTGGCGTCCAGGTTACGGCGTCTGTCCAGCTCTTTCATCTCGAAGAACATGCTGCGGTTGTTGTAGAAGATGTCGAGCAGGGCATGATACGAATCCCATAGCTCCTGCGCTTCGCCTGGCGGCACCGGACCTATGCTTTTCCACTCGCCCTGAAGCTTCTTCAGTTCATCGCTACTGTTTTTGGTTTCTGCTGATTCCACCAGGCTACGCAGCTGTTGCAGCAGTTCCCGCTTGCGCTCCAGGTTTCGCTGTCGCTGCTCCTCGCTGTGCTGACGCTCCTGGTAACGTGCCTCGCGGTAGGCAGTATAGAGTTGCTCCAGCTCACTGTGTTCCATTGGCGCATGATACTCAAAGTCCTCTTCAGTACCTCCTTCCTGACGGAAGCGGTCAAGCGCCTGGTTTTTTTCTACCTGGAATTTATCTTCATACTGCCGATGGATTTCCTGAATCTTCTTGTATTTGCGTTTTGCATCAGGTCCTTTGAGAAGCTGTGCCAAATGGTTACGCAGTTCCTCCATCGACATCTCACTGTAGTCCGTGTGGTCATCCTCGTCCAACTCTTCGTCGTCATGATGATCATCAGCTGCCGGAGACTTTGTTTCTGCTGCCGCTGAGGCAGTTGGAGAAGATGCAGCTGGTATTTCTGCCTGTGCAGTTGTCTCAGTTTCGGCCGTAGCAGCTGTTTCGGTTTCAGCTGTGGCAGCTGTGTCCGCTTCCGGCAGGTTTGCTTCAGCAAAAGCCTCCGTTATTTTTTCTGTTTCTGACGTTTCTGCCTCAGAAGCCAGTTCTGGTTTTATTTCAGGCTGTTCTTCTTTGGGCACACCTTCTTCCGTTGGATTGTCCTGTGCGCTTTCTTTTTGTGCGTTGATTTCGGCGAGGCGCTGTTCTACAATGTCCATCGGCGACGAGGCCTGCTGCTCGTTGGCTTGTGCTTCGTCTTGTGGCCGGGGCTTGTTGGCCTCAGCTCCGTTTGCGTCGGTGTGCTGTTTATCAGTTGTCATGACTTCAGGTTTTAGTCCACGTTTTGTCAGTTCAGGCGGGGGTCTACGGGGTAGTTTGACAGTACCTTGTATTTCCCGCCCATTTGGCGCAGTATGTTTCGCCAAAGCGTATCTGCTTCCAAATTAAATAATTTATTTGCAGCATTGTTGTTCACGATCCAAACATTTTTGTCGATCTCCTCCTGCAGCTGGCCAGGTGTCCATCCGGAGTAGCCAAGAAAGAACTTGATATCTGCCGGTGTTACCTCTCCTGTGCCGATCATGGTGCGAAGCGACTCAAAGTCACCACCCCAATACAGATTGTCGTCCAGCTGCACCGCCTGCGGCAGATCTGGTATCTGGTGTACATAATGCAAGGTATTGTATTGCACAGGTCCCCCTATACCTAGTTCAGCTTCAAATGAATCATTATAAATATCAACCACATCAGACAGCTTAAGGTTTGACAATCGGTTGAGTACCAGCCCAAATGTCCCCTCTCCTTCCACGTGACTGCAGATCAGCACCACAGTTCGCTCAAAGTTTGGGTCACCCAGGTATGGCTCTGATATAAGTATGCTGCCGTTTTGTGGCTTATTTTCGCTTTCTTCCTCCATTGTTCTCCAGGGTTTAGTTGCTTTACCTTACAAAAACTTCTGGCCTGGCAGGCCTGGCAATCGCTATTTATACCTTCTTACGGAAACAACACATTAGGGTACAGTTCCCATCATTTAACAAAGCCATTCGAAACATTTGATAACCGAATGAAACTTGTAAACACTGGAAATAAGTCTTCTAATTTTATAAAATAATTTTAAATTATTGCAATATTAATTAAAATTTAAGCCTCAGCCGATTATTTTATAATTTTGGGCAAAACATCTAGTCCTTTATGTCGCTACAGCATGACATTGCCTCTATCCGGAAGAACTACTCCCGGCAGGCTCTTACCGAAGAATCCGTTTCAAATGATCCGCTCGACCAGTTTAAGGTATGGCTCAATGAAGCTATCCTCTCGCAGGTGCTGGAGCCAACGGCGCTGGTGCTTTCTACCGTGTCGGCTGATTGTCGGCCTTCGTCGCGTGTGGTGCTTTTGAAGGAAGTGTCTCCGGATGGCTTCGTGTTTTTTACCAATTACGAAAGCCGCAAAGGACAGGAAATGGCGGAGCGGCCTTATGGCTCGATGACCTTTTTCTGGGCGGAGCTGGAGCGGCAGGTGCGCATTGAAGGCACTATAGAGAAAGTGACCTCAGAGGTATCGGATGTGTACTTCCACAGCCGTCCGCGCGGCAGCCAGATCGGGGCCTGGGCCTCGCCGCAGAGCCGTGAGATAAACAATCGTGAAGAGCTGGAACAGGCGGAGGCGAAATATGAACAAGACTTTGCCAACCTGGATGTAGTACCCCGTCCACAGCACTGGGGAGGCTATGTGCTGAAGCCGGAGCGTATTGAGTTCTGGCAAGGCCGTCCAAACCGACTGCATGATCGCATCGTGTTTGAACAAGCTGACACCCAATGGAACCGCAAAAGGCTTGCGCCCTGATTCTATACCTATACCTGTAAACAAACCTGATGGCTGAAATACTACCCATAAAAGCATGGCGCTACAAAGAAGAACTGAGCCAGTCGATTGAAGAACTGACCTCTCCCCTTTTTGATGTGGTGTCGGCGAAGCAGCGGGAGGCGCTGTACCAGAACCCGATCAACAGCATACATCTATCCGTGCCTCGCGGCAATACGCCCGCTGACACTGCGGCAGACATGCTGCAAGAGTGGAAAGCAGCGGGTACAATTGTGCAGGACCCGCTACCCGGTATTTATGTGTACTACCAGTATTTCAGGCTTCCGGGCAGCGACCGCGAATACTGCCGCAAAGGCTTCATATGCCATATCAAAGCCTACGACTGGAACGAAGGTATGCTCCTGCGCCACGAAAACACTATACCAAGTGCCGTAAACGATCGCATCGACCTGCTCGACAAGACCCTGATGAACACCAGTGCCACTCACGGGCTATACACCGACCCTGAATTTGTATTGGAGCGTTACATGGATGAAAGTATTCAGTCGCCACTTTACGTGACCGAGGATTACCAGGGCGTGCGCGACGTACTGGCCGTGATTCATGACCGTGACGTGATCAGGCAATTTTTAGCGGTACTGGAACCGCGACAGGTGCTGTTGGCCGATGGACACCACCGTTATGAGGGCTCGCTGGAGTACCGCAAAAAGCGCATGGCCGACAATCCCAACCACACCGGTATGGAGGCTTATAACTACCACCTGATGTACCTGACCAACACCGAAGCCGACGATCTGCGCATTTTGCCGACACATCGGGTGCTGGAAAATATTGATCTGACAGACGAAGAGTTTCTGGAGCGCCTGCGGGAGTACTTTGTAGTAACCCCGAAAGAGGATGCTTACGAACTCAACGAGGTGATCGTGGGCAAAAACTGGGCTTTTGGTCTATACCTGTCCGGTAATGCCTATAAGCTGCGCCTGAAGCCGGAAGTGCACCAGCAGATTGACTGGCCGGTACCTCAGGAAGTCAAAGATCTTGACCTGACGGTGATGCACTATTTCGTGTTTGAGAAGGTGCTTGGTATTGGCCGCGAAGCGCAACGCGATTATCCTGGCCTGAGCTACGTGCGCAACTTCACCGCCTGCGTCAGTCAGGTGGACTCCGGCAAAGCTCGTCTGGCCCTGATCACCAACGATGTGTCGATGGAACAGGTGAAACGCGTTTGTTACAGTGGTGCTATTATGCCGCAGAAGTCCACCTTCTTCTACCCAAAAACAATCTGCGGATTTTTATTCAGCTCAATCAAAGAAAATGAATTTATCTCGTCCGATACTGCTTGCCTCTAACTCCCCGCGCCGCAAAGAACTCTTGGCCGGGCTCGGGCTTCAGTTCGAAGTGCATGTAAAGGAAGTAAACGAGGATTTCCCTGAGCATCTGCAACGCGAACAGGTGGCCGAGTTTCTGGCTTCGCATAAAGCCGATGCCTATACCTCCGACTTACAAAATGAAGTGCTAATCACGGCCGATACGATCGTTTGCCTGGGTGATCGCATCCTAAACAAACCAGCCGATGCCTTGGAAGCTTTCGAAATGCTGCGGGCCTTGTCAGGGAAGCACCATGAAGTGATCACGGGTGTTTGCATCCTGACCAAGAACTCCAAGACCATCTTTCACGACGTGACCAGGGTCTATTTTAAGAAGCTGAGCGACGAGGAAATCAATTACTACATCGAGCACTATCATCCTTTCGACAAAGCGGGTGCCTATGGTATACAGGAGTGGATCGGCAAGATCGGGATCGAGAAGATCGAAGGTTCCTATTTTAATGTAGTAGGCCTGCCTGTTCAGAAACTCTATACCTACCTCAAAGATTTACAGGTAATCACTTTGTAAGTTTGCACTTTACTGTTTTCTCCGTTTGCAGGTATACCAAGGATCAAATTCTTCTCTAAAAAAGGAACGTTATTATACCTATGCAGCTTAATCTGTTTCATGCTGCAAGGTTTAATTGACGGAATTATCAATTACCATATTCGTTTATAATTTCATTGCCTTATCAGCACATCATCAATTACTATATAAATCTAGATGTCTCTTACCAAATTATACCTGGCCAAAGGAAAAGAACATTCCCTGAAGCGTTTTCACCCGTGGGTTTTCTCTGGCGCCATTAAAAAAATTGAAGGAACGGAGCCGGAAGAAGGTGACACGGTGGAGGTATACTCCAATCAACGCGAATTTCTGGGCATGGGCCACTGGGCGCCGGGCTCTATTGCAGTGCGCGTGTTCTCTTTTGAGCAAGTAGAGCCGGACTATACCTTCTGGAAAAGCAAGGTGCAGCAAGCCTACGACTACCGTAACCGTCTTGGACTGATCGACAATCCGCATACGGATGTATACCGTCTGGTATACGCTGAAGGCGATGGTGTTCCTGGGCTGATCGTGGACATGTACAAAGACACGGCCGTGATCCAGACGCATTCTGTGGGCATGTACTCAGTGCGCGAGCATGTTGCCAAAGCTCTGCAGGAAATCTACGGTCCGCACCTGAAAGCGGTGTATGACAAGAGCGCCGAGTCCTTGCCTGCCAAGTCGCCGGTGCAGGCTGAGAATGGCTACCTGTTTGGCGAGTCTAGCGGAGGCGTAGTGGTGACCGAGAACGAGAACCAGTTCTTCGTGGATTGGGAAAGCGGTCAGAAGACAGGATTCTTCATAGACCAGCGCGAAAACCGGGAGTTGCTGGCCCGCTACGTGAAAGACAAGTCAGTGCTGAACACCTTTTGCTATACCGGTGGTTTCTCGGTATACGCCCTCAATGCCGGTGCCAAAGAAGTTCACTCGGTTGATGTCTCCAAAAAAGCCATTGAACTGACGATTAAAAACGGTGAACTGAGCCAGGCACCTGACCGCCATGAAGCCTATGCCATAGATACATTCGAGTTCCTGAAAGGCAAGGAAGACCGCTACGATGTGATCATTCTGGACCCGCCGGCCTTTGCCAAGAGCCAGAAAGTGCGTCACAATGCGGTCATGGGCTACAAGCGTCTGAATGCCGAGGCGATGAAGCGCATCAAGCCGGGTGGTATTCTGTTTACTTTCTCCTGCTCGCAGGTGGTAGACAAATACCTGTTCAACAACACGGTGATGGCTGCTGCCATTGAGGCCGGTCGAAATATCAAAATCATGCACCATCTCTCCCAGCCCGCCGACCATCCAATCTCCATCTTCCATCCTGAAGGTGAGTATCTGAAGGGGTTAGTGTTGTTTGTAGAGTAAGACCAGTTTAGGAGTTTGAGAGTTTAGGAGTTAGAAAATCAATAAATTCTGAGTTACAATTTTATATTCTCTGTACCCGAAGAATTAAAAAGGCCTACCAGTGATGGTAGGCCTTTTTAATTTTTAAACTTATGTCTTTAGAAGAGCTTACCTCTTAATCTAAACTCCCCAGCTCTTAAACTCTAATACTTGAGGCAATTCCATGCGGATGCGCCATTCTTTTGGGTAGTAGTTATTAAGGCGATTGCCAACTTGCTTTGCCCAGCCGAGGGGCTGGTTTTCGAATTGCAGCAGGATCCAGTCGTTACTGTTGCCGCTCATACCGATGTCTTCCTTGCGAAGATAGCGCAGGGCCGCTTCCAGGTCGAGCTCTTCCGTGCGGAAAGCTGCTTTGTTGAGATGTTGCGACAGTGCCAGGGCTTGCAACGGCTTCAGCTTTTTGCCTTTCGCTTCTGCTATTTCGGTGCCTGCGTAGATCACATATAGGTTTTGGTAGAGCTGGTCCACTTCTTCGAACAGATTCTCAGGTAAAGCAGAGATCACTTCGCCATACTGTACCCAGGCAAAGCGGTCCGGTTCCAACAACCAGTCGCTGACCATGGCCTGTTCCTTCTTGCCAGCGTGTGTCAGTTTATACTTTTTCTTTTTGGATGATCGCTGTAGTTCTTCATACTCCCCTGCTTTTCGGATGACGGATAAAAAGAACCCTTCGCCCTGTACCTGGTGCGGGTAGAAACGATAGCCAGAAACACCATCGAGGGAAGTAGCTTCTACCCCCCAAGCCGGATCCAGTGTGAGTGAAAGCGGCTGCGCATTTTCCTGGTCAGCCAGCCAGGCAATGTTCTTTTCGTTTTCCGCCAGATTCCAGGTACAGGTACTGTAAATCAGGATACCGCCCGGTCGCAGGGCTTCCCACACATCCATCAGGATGCGCTGTTGGCGTTGGGCGCAGAGGTTCACGTTCTCGTCCGACCATTCATTCATTGCCTGCGGGTCCTTGCGGAACATGCCTTCGCCACTACAGGGGGCATCTACCACCATCACATCAAAAAACTCCGGTAGTCGGCCAAAATCACGCGGGTCATTGTTGGTGACTACCACATTGCCGCTTCCCCACTTAGTCACGTTCTCAGCCAGTATGCTGGCACGGATTCGAATGACTTCGTTGGCTACCAATAGGCTGTCTGGTGAGATCAAACTGGAGATGTGAGTTGACTTTCCTCCAGGCGCTCCACAAAGGTCCAGCACACGGAGTGACTGGCTGAGGTCTACGTGCTGACGAAGCGCTTGCTCCAGAAACATGGAGCTTGCCTCCTGCACATAATAGGCACCGGCATGCAGACGAGGGTCCAACGTGAACTGAGGTCGCGAGGGCAGGTAATAGCCCGTCTCTGTCCAGGGGACCCGCGGCAGGTTAGGCTGCCCCTGCAGCTTATTTTTGTTTAAACGAATGCTTACCGGCGCAGGCTGTTGCAAAGCTGTCTCGAAGCGGGTATAGTCCGCTCCCAACTGGCCTTTCATGCGCTCGACAAATGACTGAGGTAATTCCATACCCTAAAGGTACGGCTATTTGGTCTTTCAGTAAAAGAAGTGATGTGTGTTGTTAGGTCCGTTGCTCATTTATCAGCTCCAAAAATTCCTGTACAATGGGAATATCAGCCGGGCACCAGTCGTAATTGGTCAGATCCTGTGGCATTACCCAGTGATAAGAGCGGTGTTCAGTGAGCTTGATTGTTCCGCCGTTGTATTGGCAAAGGAAAGGTATAAGTTCGATCGTTTTATCATCATATTTCTGTACAACAGGTGTTAGACGCTGCACCGGGGTGATCCTCAGGTTTAGTTCCTCTTGAATCTCTCGTATCAGGCAGGCGATCTCGGTTTCACCATCTTCTACTTTTCCGCCGGGAAATTCCCATAGCATGGCTTGCGGCATTGTTTCACTGCGCTGGGTAACCAGCACACGACCATATTGTTCAATCAGGGCACAGGTAACTTTTGTAATCATAGCTTAAGTTAGTGAAGTGGCAGAAATGTATTAACTTTTAATGTGATATTTTTTTACTTAAATAAGTGTCCAACCAGAAGAAGATCTGTCCAGCCAATAAGCAAATAGCCAGATTTAATATGATACTCGAGTCATCCTGTACTAGTCCGAAGTAAAGCACCTGCACCAGAAAAATATGGTAGGATGCTTTTCCAAGGTTAGCCATCAAGCGAAGTACTACATGATCTGATTGCTGCGGGAAAGCCAGAATAGCCAGGTAAATAAGTATAGCGGCATATGGGAAGGTCAGGAACAGTTGTGATTGCCACTCAGGTCTTATGTATGGCAGACTGAGATTCTGATATTGATAAACGTACAGGTATATGCCACTGGCAATGCCGGCCAGTAGCAGTAACAAGCTATTCTTTTTCTGAAAAGGGGTGGTTATCAGTCGTGAAAGCCACAGGCCTAACGCGATGGCCGAAAAATAACGGAACAAGGCCGCATCGTACAGGTAGCGGTCTTTTTGGAAGTAGGCCACCTGATAAGCCAGAAACTGAAAAGCAATTTCTGTCAGCAGTAGTATGATACTGGTGCGAACAGGCCAGCGATGGAAGGTATAGCCAATCAGGGGAAGTGCGATCAAAGACTGCAGCAATAGCGTGATAAAGTAATTGCCTTTGCCTGACACCGGTAGCACACCGATCAGGTTTTTCCAGCCCAGTGTATAGATTTCCAGTGCGTATACCTGTTCTGATACATAGCCCGCAACTAAGGCGATGATATAGATCAGCAAGAGCGGGAAAATGATGCGCAGGGCCTTCTTCTGAAAATAATGCGGGGTATAAAGCTGGTCAAAACGCAGTGTTCTGCTACCGTAAGACATCCCCAGGTTCAAACCCATCAATACCATGAAAACAGGCACAGCCTGCCAGATATGAAACACAGCATAGCTGCCAACCAATTGCTCCCGCGAGAGCGAGTGCAACAGCAGTACGGCGATAATGGCCAGTCCCTTCAGGATATCAATTTGCTGGAAATGCTGTTTCATGTATCAGGCCCGACCAATCAATATGGGCTTTAAACGCGAAAGGCACACCTCAGGGTATGCCTTTCGTGCTAGATGGTCTGTTACGGCTTAGGTGAGTTTTTCCTTCAGTATCTCAAACTCCACAGCCGGTGCGATGCGCTCGTACAGGATCAGGTATACCGCTGTCGTGATCGGCATGTCAACTTTTAGCTTTTTGTTAAGCTCGTAAATGCTTTGCACAGCATAGTAACCCTCCGCCACCATGTTCATCTCAATCTGGGCCGACTTTACAGTATAGCCATGTCCGATCATGTTACCGAAAGTACGGTTACGGCTAAACTGTGAATAGGCGGTCACGAGTAGGTCTCCCAAATAGGCTGAACCGTTCAGATCACGGTGAATCGGCATGGCGGCATGTAGAAAGCGCTCTATCTCCTGCATGGCATTTGATACGAGAACCGCCTGAAAGTTGTCGCCATAGTTCAGACCGCGGGCTATCCCGCAAGCCAGCGCAATAATGTTCTTGATCACAGCACAGTACTCCACGCCGTCCAGGTCGTCAAGCGGATTGGCTTTGACGTAGCGGTTGCGCAGCAGTTCGCAGAAGCGCTCCGCCGTGGGCAGATCGTATGAACCGATGGTCAGGTAAGACTGCTTTTCCATGGCTACCTCCTCGGCATGGCACGGACCGGCAATCACCAGCTGGTGGCTGTTCGGAACGTCGTACTGCTGGCCCAGGTAGTCCGTGATCAGGATGTTCTGCTTCGGGATCATCCCTTTGATGGCAGAAATCAGCACCTTGTCTTTTAGCGCATGCTGCTCCAGGCCGCTCAGCGCCTCCTGTACGAAAGCAGCAGGTACGGCCAGAATCACCCAGTCCGCCACGGCAACTACATTGCGCAGGTCCGTCGAAGGCTTTACATAGTTAAGGTCATAGGTCACGCCACTCAGGTAACGTGGGTTATGACGGTAATTAATCAGGTGTTGCACGTCGTTTTCGTTGCGCATCCACCAGTGTACCTGTGATTTATTCTCTGAAAGGATCTTTACCAGGGCTGATGCCCAGCTTCCCCCTCCTATAACTGCAATTTTTTCCAAACCGGGTGTTTATTTGTTATTCACCATTCGCTTCAGCCAAAGCTGATTTGTTTAGTGACTTCTCGTCTTTCACGGCCACTTTGGCTCCGTCTTTCAATGTTTTCGATACAGCTCTGAAAGGACCGGATACTATTTTCTGACCTTCTTCCAGACCACTCAGAATCTCGATGTTCTCGAAGTCGCTGATACCGGTTTTCACCTTTACTGATTTAACGGTATTATCGTCTGCATACACAAACACAACTTCTTCGATTGGTCCTGAAGGTGCTGCCGGAGCTGGTTCCGCGTTATTATTTGCGTTTTCTCCATTACCGTTTTCTCCTTCAGCATTCTCTCCTGTTGATCTGGCTGGCGTGTTCGAGCGAGTCGTCACAGCGGACAAAGGTACAGATAAAACGTTATTTTTGCGTGCTGTGATGATGTCAACCGAAGCTGTCATGCCCGGACGGAATGGACGTGCGTTTTTATCGGCAAGGTGGCTGTACGATTCGTTCAGCAAACGGATACGCACCTCAAACTCAGTCACGGCCTCCAGTGAAGCGGCGTCTTTTGCGGTATTTGCAATAGAGGTCACGATGCCCTTGAACTTCTCGTCGCGGCTGGTGTAAGAGTCAACTTCCACAATTACGGAGTCTCCCATACCTACCCGGATGATGTCGTTTTCGTTCACGTTCACACGTACCTCCATATTGTTGAGGTTGGCAATGCGCATGATCTCTGTACCGGCCATCTGGGAAGTACCTACTACACGTTCTCCTCTTTCCACATTAAGTTTTGACACCGTGCCGCTTACAGGGGCATAGATGGTGGTTTTGTTCAGGTTCTCACGGGCATCGTTCAAGGAAGCCAGCGCATTCTGAACACTGAATTCAGCGGCACGCACGCTCTGAGCCATAGACTCGATCTCTTGTTTGCCTGCTTCGTACTGTGATTTGATCTGCTGAAATTCTGCTTCGGATATCACCTTTTGGTCAAACAGACTCTTGTTGCGCTGGAAGTTCTGCTCAATCTGTACAAAATTAGCTTTTGATTGCGCTAAACGGGCTTTTGACTGCGCCAGGTTAGCGCGGGCCTGGTTTACGCCAGCTGTCTGCATGTCTACGAGCGACTGGTAGTTGTCAGGGCGTATGCGTACCAGCAGTTGACCTTTTACAACGGAGTCGCCTTCCTGTACGGTCAGTTCAATGATTTCACCTGAAACATCCGGGCTTATTTTTACTTCAGTTTCAGGTTGTACTTTACCTGAGGCACTTACTTTCTCTACAATCTCGGAGCGCTTCGCTTCTGCCAGCACTACCTCTGTTCCTTCTTCCTTGCCAATCCAGCCTGCCTTTTTAGCTACTAGAGCCAGTACAAGAATCAGAACCAGAACGCCTATCAGGGTGTAAATAAGCTTATTCGATTTTTTCGCTGCCATAATTTTATATTAGAAAGAGAGATCTTTGCCTTGGTAGAAATCCAAGACTTTTAGTTTAAAGGTATACTCGTATTTCGCCTGTACCAGGCTGGACTGAGCCGAGCGGTAGGTGTTCGCTACAACATTGAAATCTACTGTGTTGATCACACCACCCTGAAGTCTTAGTTCAGCATTGCGGAAGTTTTTCTCAGAGGCGTTTACCTGCTGGCGGGCAGCTGCGTAGCGACGCTGTGCCGCGATGGCATCCACATAGGCCTGCTCAATCGTCTGACGCAGGTTGTTACGGGCAATGTCCGCATTGAGCTGTGCATTTTGCTGCTGTATTTTAGCTCGCTGCACGTTGGTGCGTACTTGCAAACTGTTCAGGATCGGAATCTGAAGTGACACACCTACCTGCGTGTTCAGGTTGTCGTCCCACTGACGGAACATACCGTAATATTCATCAATACGACGTGTCTCCACATTGTCAAACCAGAGTGTCTGTGAGGCAGTGCCTGTTTCGTTCAGGTATACCACCTGTGGCACACGGCCTACTACTTCCCTTTCTATAGCCAATAGTCTGCGGCTGGTGCTGGCATATCTGCTACCTGCACCTGCAAAAAGGCTAAGACGTGGGAAATAAGCACCACGCGCCAGACTAAGACCTGTATCGGCACTGCGCAAGCGTAGCTCGGTGGCACGAATGGCAGGGAGCGTCTGCAGGGCCACATCATATACCTGGCTTCCATCCACAATGACCGGATTTTCATCAGGTTCCGGGATGTCTGGTATTTCTACCTGAAACTCTTCTGTAGTCGGGATATTCAACAGCTGCATCAGCGTCAGCCTTGCTATATCGCGCTGATTCTGTGCTGTAATGTAGTTAAGTTCGTCTGTTGCCAGCTGTGACTCCAGATCCAACACAGCATTTTCGGCCACGCTGCCAGCTTTCAAAAGCGCCTGAGTGCGGGTGAGCTGCTGGTTGGTGAGGTTGCGCTGCAGATCAGACACATTCATCTGCTCGTTGGCAAACAGGATGTTCAGATAAGCGGTTACGATCTGAATTGTGATATCATTTTGAGCAGAAAGATAGTCTTGCTCACTCGCCTCGAGATCTAAACTGTTCTGCTTGATCTGATTTACCTGCTGAAAACCTGCAAACAGCGGCAACGATGCGTTGACCGATACATTGGAGGTACGGGCATTCTGCGTCTGGAGGCTAAAGCTTACCGGGTCCTGAAATGAACCTGTGTTGAAGCTGTAGTTACCATTGGCATTGATACTGGGCAGTCGGGATGCACGTGACTGGTTCAGGTCAGCCTTGCTTAGATCACGGTTCAGACTGCTCTGGCGCACGTTCAGGTTATTTGCCTTTGCATAATCCACAGCTTCCTGCAGCGACCATACGCCATCACCTCCTGCACCCTGCTGCTGCGCCATGGCGGAGCCAAATCCACCAACTGTTAATCCCAGGGCCAACAAAAGCACCTTGTTTGACATTTTTTTCATAGTATGATTTCTTCTTAAAGGTCGATGTTAGGAATGTAAATCACATGCTTTACCCAGCTTAGCTGCTTCAGGTACTCAAGTGTGATAGGTTTGATGCCAGAGTCCATTTCGATGAACTGGCGAGCCAATTCATTTCTGCCCTTTCGCGACACGTTCATAGTGGCAATGTTACAATCATCCTGTGCGATCACGGTTGCGATAAAGGCGATGCTGCCCTTCACATCATCCGCGTCAATGATCAGCGTATGCAGATTAGCCGAGAAGTTTGCCGTAAACCCGTCTACCTCTACAATCTTGATCACGCCCCCGCCGCGGCTCTGGCCGATCACTTCTACCTGTCGGTCGCCTGCTTTGAGGTTCAGCTTGATCGTATTGGGGTGCATGGTAGAGGCGTTGCCTACCGAGCGGAAGGTATATTTCAGGCCACGCTCTTTGGCATGGTCAAAAGCTTCCTTAATTCGTTTGTCATCTGTTTTAAAATCCAGCAGGCCGGCTACAATAGCGCGGTCAGAGCCATGGCCTTCGTAGGTTTGAGCAAATGAATTATAAAAAGTAATGATAGCTTCCTCCGGAACCGTTCCTAACACCCGGATGGCCGCACGTGCAATGCGCACTACGCCAGCGGTATGGGAGCTTGAGGGGCCTATCATAATGGGACCAATCATATCAAAGACACTGCTTTTTTCTGCCATGGGGATAAAGCGGGTAAATATCGTAAAACCCAAATTTAACAATTAAGGCTTATTATAACATTTTTTCGCCGGTATATTCTGGTGATTTCTACCAACAGTCGCTTTTGCTCTATTAATATCGGTTTTCGGCCCATCAACTATATCGAAATGCACGGCTTTATGAGTCTTCAAAACACATGATGCTAATGGTAGAAAAATGGTTGCCTGGCACCATTGGATTTATTTTGGCAGATAATTGTTTTCATGGAAGGAGTGATAAATATGGGCGTGTCTTCAAAATCTATGCGATTGTTTTACTTTATTTGTAGGCTAATGGCATCTCATAAACCCCCATCTGTATACCATGGAGCAACAACCTTTTAAGCCGGAAGTGCTGGAGCAACTCCGCAGACTGGAAGCCAAGTACGTGCCACTCGGGCAGGATCTGGCGGCCTATCTGGAGGGACTTTACTACACGGATTACCTCAACTACTGGGATTATATTCACCTTGATACCCTGTTGAGCCTGCAGAACCCCCGCACGACCATACCGGATGAAAAGATCTTCATCATGTACCACCAGATCACCGAACTCTACTTTAAGCTTTGCCTGGAGGAATACCGTCAAATAGGTGAAGACAAAGTGATTACAGGTGAAATGCTCTTCAAACGCTTGAAGCGAATAAACCGCTATTTTGAAAACCTGATCGACTCCTTTGATGTGATGGTGGATGGCATGGATCCGAAGCAGTTCCTGCAGTTCCGGATGGCCCTGATGCCAGCCAGTGGATTCCAGTCGGTGCAGTACCGCATGATCGAGATTGCTTCGACAGAGCTTCGTAACCTCACCGATAAAGAGAAACGCAAGGCCCTTGGTTTGCAGAGCACGCATGAGGAACTGATGGGCTGCATCTACTGGAAAGAAGGCGCCACCGAAGTGTCATCGGGAGCCAAGACGCTCACGCTGATACGATTTGAAGAAAAGTATACACAGCAACTCATTCAGTTTGCAAGGCAGTATGAACACATGAATGTCTGGGCTGTCTACAAGCGTTTGTCTGAGGAAGAACAGCAAAACCCGCGCCTGATCCGCCAGCTGCGTGAGCTCGACAGCAATGTGAACGTGAACTGGCCGCTGATGCATTATAAGTCAGCCGTACGCTACCTGCAGCGCGACCCGGAGGTGATTGCTGCTACGGGCGGAACCAACTGGCAGAAATACCTGCCTCCCAAGTTCCAAAAGCGCATTTTCTACCCGGAGCTATGGTCTGAAGAAGAGCTTGGCAACTGGGGCAAAGGCTGGGTTGAGAAAGTTCTGAATGGAGATGTTTAGGAATTGAGTGATTTATAGAACTAGCGATTGAGTGAGTTGAAATTATAATAACTGAGTGGTTTCTTATGCTTTTCAAAAATCTAAAGTTGATTCTTTTCTTTGTGGTGGGAAATTGTACTCTACTTAATAAGCAATCACTTATTCAAAATCAAAAATA
The DNA here is from genome assembly GCF_900156415.1 of Pontibacter lucknowensis. Lineage (GTDB taxonomy): Bacteria > Bacteroidota > Bacteroidia > Cytophagales > Hymenobacteraceae > Pontibacter > Pontibacter lucknowensis. The sequence goes on from NZ_FTNM01000002.1 coordinate 579,004, forward strand.
ATCACTCGTTAAATCAATTACTCATTCAATAATTAATTTAAGGATAAATACCTTACTAACTGTAAATGAATAAGAAAGAAGTTGAAGTTGTGCTGTCGCCAGAGGTGGCGTACAACGATGAAGTGCTGGAGCTGGAGCTCATTAAAAGTGCCGGAGTGAAGCCGGAAGATGTAAAGCATATCCACCGCATCAAGCGTTCTATTGATGCCCGTGGGCGACAGGTGCTGCTTCGGGTCAGAGCCGATATTTATCTGGACACCCCTCCTGCTGATATTATCTCGCCAAGGTATAGCTACCCTGATGTAAGTACTAAAAAGAAGGTCATTATTGTGGGCGCTGGACCGGCTGGTCTGTTTGCTGCTCTGCGCTGCATTGAACTCGGGCTGAAGCCCGTTGTGCTGGAACGTGGAAAAGACGTTCGTTCGCGCCGCCGCGACCTGGCGGCTATCAACAAAGAGCATATCGTGAATCCTGATTCAAACTATTGCTTTGGCGAAGGCGGTGCCGGTACGTATTCAGACGGCAAGCTCTATACCCGATCCAAGAAGCGCGGTGATCTGCAGCGTATACTTGAGATTTTCGTACAGCACGGTGCTACCCGCGACATCCTCTTCGATGCCCATCCGCATATCGGTACAAACAAACTGCCCCGCATTATCACCGCCATCCGCGAAAGTATAGAAGCATCTGGTGGTGAGGTGCTGTTCGATAAGCGAGTGACCGATTTTATCGTGGCGCAGGACGTGATGAAAGGCGTGGTTACGCAGGATGGGCAGGAATTTACCGGTGAAGCCGTAATCTTGGCTACCGGCCACAGCGCCCGTGACATATTCGAGCTGTTGCACCACAAAGGCATTACCATTGAAGCCAAGCCTTTTGCCATGGGTGTACGTGTGGAGCATCAGCAGCGCCTCATCGACAGCATACAGTACAAGTGTGAAGACCGCGGGTGCTGGCTGCCGGCTTCTTCCTATGCCTTGGTGCATCAGACGGTTTACGATAACAAGCAGCGGGGTATTTTCTCCTTCTGTATGTGCCCGGGTGGTTTTATTGTACCTTCTGCCACAGCTCCCGGCGAAGTGGTGGTGAACGGTATGTCACCGAGCCGTCGCGATTCTAAGTTTGCCAACTCAGGTATAGTCGTGGCGATAGAGCTGGAAGACATGGAACTCGATAAGTACGGTCCACTTGCCGGACTGCGTATGCAGGAAGCTTTGGAGCGCAAAGCCTGCGAAATGGCCGGCGGCACGCAGAAAGCGCCAGCCCAGCTCCTCCTCGACTTTACCCGTCAGAAAACCGGTGGAGCCCTGCTGGAGACTTCCTACCAGCCTGGCCTGACACCTGTAGATATGAATAAACTGTTCTCCCCTGCTATGGCTTATCGCCTACGTGAAGGTTTCAAAGCCTTTGGCAACAAAATGCGCGGCTACCTGAGTAACGACGCCCAGATCATTGGTGTAGAAAGCCGTACCTCTTCCCCTGTGCGGATACCCCGCGATAGAGAGACCCTGGAACATGTTCAGGTTAAGAACCTTTACCCTTGTGCAGAAGGCGCCGGTTATGCAGGAGGCATTGTGTCAGCGGCAATGGACGGGGAGCGCTGTGCCGAAAAAATAGCGGCCAAAGTGCTTCGACAGGTATAGCTAAATGGATTGTATAAGTCTTATACCTGATTGCCCTGTAACGTTTCAGGACGTATAGCGGTTAAATAGAGGGAGCAAAATATCTGAATTATGAAAAAGACACTTGTACTGGGTGCTACCGATAATCCCTCCCGCTTTGCCTACAAGGCTATACACCGGCTGCAACAGCACGGCCATGATGTGGTGCCTGTGGGCATTCGAAAAGGAGAAGTTGGCGGTCAGCCCATTATTACTGATAAAGAACAGAAGATTGAAGGAGTAGATACGGTAACCCTGTATGTGGGACCGCAGAACCAGCCAACCTGGTATGATTATATCTTGTCTGTAAAGCCGAAGCGCATCATTTTCAATCCGGGTACTGAAAACCGCGAACTGGAGCAAATGGCCGAAGACGCAGGTATAGAAACCATGCACCATTGCACGCTGGTGATGCTGGCTTCCAGCACCTATTAAAATTTTTGCAAAATATTTTTGGGGGGCTGTAACCTCCGAAATAGTCGGGCGTATAATCCAATATAATCAAAGTTTGCAGATGGCATTTGTTGTCTATGCAATCTTTAGAAAAAGGGATCTTTTAAGAGATCCCTTTTTTGTTTTAAAGCGGTTTGTGTCTCGGGAAAGAATATTTTGCCTTGATTGCTACCTGACCCCTTAGCTCCTACGCTTCTCTTCTCAAGACCTCCAGTGGCGGTCTGTTCAACACACCCCGGCTATTCAGCAAGCCAACTGCTACAGTCAGCAGCGTTACCAGCACAAAGATGACCAGCAAAGGCCAGAGCACTGGCACAAACTCCATCTCAAAGCTAAATACAGCCAGAGCCCATGCGGCACCAAAGGCGATCACGCAGCCTACAGCGGCAGCCAGTACCCCCAGCATCATGTATTCCATCAGCGTTATACCTAATATCTGCTTTTTGTTAGCCCCGAGTGTACGTAGGAGCACACTCTCCTGTACCCGCTGATATTTGCTTACATTAACCGAGCCTACCAGCACAAGTAAACCGGTGAAAATACTGAAGAGGGCCATAAATTGAATCACGAAGGATATCTGGCTGACTACTTCCTCAAGGGTGCGCAGGATCAGATCGAGGCCGATGGCGGACACGTTCGGAAAGGCCTCCACGACTCTGCGCTGGAACTGCGCTGCCTGTTGCTCGTTGTCGCTGCGTGTCATCAGCACATGGAACTGGGGGGCCTCTTCGAGCACGCCTTCCGGGAAAAGCACCTGGAAATTAGTCTGCACCCGGTTCCAGTCAACCCGGCGAATATGCGCTACCCGTGCAGGTATAGTTGCCCCCTGTACATTGTACAGCAGCGAATCCCCCACATTTACCTTAATACGCTCGGCATACCGTTCCTCCAAGGACACAGGCACCCTGCCGCTACCACCATACTGATTATCACTCCAACTGCCCTCCTGTGTTTTCTCGGAGTCGCTAAGATGGTCGCGATAGGTCACGCGGTATTCCCTTGTGAAGTTCCAGGGTCTGATCTCCAGGGTGGTGTCTTTGCGAACGTCGGCCAGAGTCAGGTTATTGATCTGCTCCAGTCTTACTGTCACAATTGGGTCAAAGTACAGGATAGGGAGACCCTCCTGTTTTGTCAGATCAGCCACCTGCTCGCGCTGTGCATTTTGAATGTCGAATAAGACGAGGTTTGGCTGATCTTCAGTACCGGATAGCGACACCTCGCTCAGTAGCGTGCGCTGCACCATAAAGAGCGTGCCGATCAGAGCTGTGCCTAAACCGATGGAAACAACCAGTAGCAAGGTCTGGTTGTTTGGACGGTACAGATTGGCTAGTCCCTGCCGCCAGATGTAGCCCCAATGGGAAGGGAAAAAGCGTTTGACAGTCCAGGACAAGCCTTTAGCGAGCAGAGCCAGTACCAGAAAGGCCGCAATGACCCCTCCTGTGAAGTATAGGGCCTGCCACCAGGTGCCCATCTGCCAACGGGAGAAAATAATAACAAAGGCCAGTATCAGACCATAGACCGCCCAGCGGAGCGGATCTTTCTGGTTGGTCAGGTGCTCCACCGTGGCACGCAGGGTAATCAGCGGCGAAACCTGCCGTATGCTTAACAGAGGGAGCAGCGCAAAGAGCACCGACACGACCACACCCAGCAGTATACCTTGTGCAGCGGCTGTAAATGAAAAGTAAGCATCTACAGACACCGGCAGGAAAGAGCCAAACAGCTCTGGCAGCACCAGTTGCACGACGCTACCTAAGGCCGCACCGGCAAGTCCACCCAGCAAGCCCATGCCCATTACCTGGAACAGGTATACCAGAAAGGCCTGCTTGCCGCTCATACCCAGACAGCGAAGTATGCCAATGGTAGCCAGCTTGTCGCGCATGTACACGTGCACGGCACTCGCTACCCCTACGCAGCCAAGCAGCAGGGCCACAAAGCCTACCAGCGCCAGAAAACGGGCCAGTTCGTCATATGAGCGGCCCATACTCTTTTTGCGCGTTTCTACGGTGTCATAGAACATCCCCAACTCCTCGAACCGCGGATCCAGCCGATTGCCTAGCGTATCGGGTTGTACATTATCATTGAGGTCGTAGTAGTAATAGTAAGAAACCCGGCTGCCGCGCTGAATCAGGCCGGTTTCGGGCAGGTATTGTCTCGGTATGTACACGACGGGCGCTACGGCAGCCGTCATGGCTGTCTGGCCAGGTATACGGTGCAGGGCCCCTTCGATAGCAAAGGTCAACGCACCCACCCGAATCGAGTCGCCGGGCTGCGCCTCGTACTGCAGCATCAGGTTATAATCCACCAGCGCTCGCCTGTCCTCACGGAAACTTCGGCTGGCTTCTACCGGTTCGGTTTCAATGGCTCCGAAGTAAGGGAACTCCCCTTCCAGCGCCCGCACCTGCACGAGTCGGGTATCGTTGCTCTTCACAAAGTATACCATCGACATCATGCGGTTCTCGTCAGAACGCTTGCCCAGCGTACTTACCGAATCGATCAGTGCCATGGAAAGCGAATCGGGCTCTTTGTTCATACCCATCACCAGGTCTGCGCCGATCAGGCCACGGGCTTTCTCGTCAATGGCTACCTGCAAACTGTCGCGGAACGAATTGATGGCCACCAGCGCGGCTATACCCAACACGATGGATGACAGGAACAACACCAGCCTGCCCCGGCTGCGGCGGGTATCGCGCCAGGCCATCTTGAGTAGCCAGGGTATGTTCAGTTTCGGTTTATCCGGATTTGGCTTGTTGTCAGACAAGGTTTACTTGAAGTTTAGTGAGGTAAGATTTTACGGGCTTGAAACTTATACCTTAGGAAAGGTTGGAGTCCTCGGACTGGTGAACTGTTTCAGGAGCTCCTGTATCAGACACCACATGCCCGCCCTTAATGCGAATAATGCGTTGCGTCTTTTCGGCCAGTTCCAAATCGTGGGTCACGAGTACCAGCGTAGTCCCCGCCTCTCTATTCAGGTCAAACAGCAGCTTTTCAACCTTATCGCCGGTCTCCTCGTCCAGGTTACCGGTTGGCTCATCGGCAAAGAGAATGGTGGGTCGATTGGAGAAAGCCCTTGCCAGCGACACCCGCTGCTGCTCTCCTCCTGAGAGTTGTGTCGGGTAATGGTCGTGACGTTCCGCCAGTCCTACGCGGGCCAGCAGATCCATGGCCTGTCGCTGCACATTGCGTTCGCCACGCAGCTCAAGCGGTACCATCACATTCTCAAGGGCCGTAAGCGTAGGGATCAACTGAAAGTTCTGAAAGATGAAGCCCACATACTGATTGCGCACCTGCGCCCTTGCGTCTTCGCTGAGGTTGTCGAGCCGCACACCGTTGAGTACAACAGAGCCGCTACTGGCCCTGTCGAGTCCTGCACAAAGGCCCAGCAAAGTAGTTTTGCCGCTTCCGGAAGGTCCAACAATAGAACAGGTGTCACCGGCCTGCAATGTAAAGTTGATTCCCTCCAGCACAGTCAGGTGACGGTCGCCGCTGTCGTAGGTTTTCTTCAGGTTGTTGATTTCTAGTATAGTAGACACGTAGGTAGTGTTTTATGAATTGTAACGTCAGGTATAGCGCCGCAGGTATAGGTATATGCTGCACTATTCCCGAACCTAATAACTTATACCGGTCGTTATAGGTTTTAAGATTGATAAAACTAAATTTAGCAAAAAATAAGCTACATGAACAAAACGAGCAAGTATATCTCCTTATTCCTAGCCCTTTTCCTTACCCTGTCGGGCTGTGAGCAGGCCACTACCACTGAGCAGGTGGCAACAGAACAGCAGGCACAATCCGACACTACCACCACAACTGAAGCACCTAAAAACGAGCGTATCAAGACCATTGTGTTCTTCGGTAACAGCCTTACTGCAGGCTACGGCCTGGAACCTGACCAAGCCTTTCCGGCGCTGATCCAGGAGCGGATCGATTCCCTTGGTCTCCCTTATAAAGCCGTAAACGCAGGACTGAGCGGCGAAACCTCAGCCGGTGGCAAAAGCCGCATTGACTGGTTACTGAAACAGCCGATCGATGTATTTGTGCTGGAACTGGGTGCCAATGACGGTCTGAGAGGTATAGATCCGGCTTCTACGTACGACAACCTCGGCACGATCATCGATAAGGTGCGGGAAAAGAATCCGGATGCGGAGATCATCCTGGCAGGTATGCAAATGCCGCCGAGCATGGGCCAGCGCTATACCCAGGAGTTTCAGGAGGTGTTTACCCGACTGGCCAACGACAAGAATGTAGCGCTTATTCCTTTCCTGCTGGAAGGTGTTGCAGGCGATCGGGCTCTTAACCAAGGCGATGGCATTCACCCGACTGTAGAGGGGCAGCGGATACTGGCAGATAATGTGTGGTCTGTACTGGAGCCGATTTTAGTGGCCAAACGAGCCTCCTAAGGCACTTCTTGAAAAATAATTAATTTATTTTCAAAGATTTGTAACCAATTACAACACAAGTCACGTATAAAAGCATGGCTAAAAGTTGAAAGTTTAATTAATAATTAATCCTTTCAAAAAATAACAGCGCCGGTCCCTTCATTGGAGCCGGCGCTGTATTTTTTTGTATGGATTCTATTTCAGTTTACTCTTCTGCCACTTCCGATTTCATCTTCTCGGCCAGTACATAGTAGGCGCCTTTGGTAACGACCTGAGCCGTGGCAGGCATCTCTTTCAAAGGCTTAACTTCCATAAAACCATTTTCGGCTATACCTGTCTCCACTTCCTGCATGCGAAACGTAGTAGGACCTTCTTTCACAAAAACATAATGTTTGCCCTTGTAGCGTACCACCGATTCTTCGGGTAGCGCTGGCAATTCCTGCTTACCGGCCAGAATCTGTGCGTTCACATACATGCCTGGCAACAGGTTGGCGTTTTTGTTGTTCTCCAGTTCGGCGTGCACCGTCACCATGCGCGAATCGCCTTCAAATGCCCTGCCCAATGCAAAAATTTCCGCCTCGAGCGGCTCACCTGCTACATTTGGCATGGTAAACAGTACTTTCTGACCCTCTTTCATTTTGCTGAAGTCCCGCTCGAACACGCTGAGCTCTAAGTGCAGGTGATGGTTGTTCACGAGTTCGAACATCTGCTGACCCGGCTGTGCATATGAACCCATGTTCACGTCGATGACGCGTACAAAGCCATTGATGGGCGCCGTGATGGCCATGGTAGAGGTGATCTGTCCTGCTTCCACGTTTTTAGGGGATATGCCCATGGCAGACAGGTGGGTAGCAAGCGCCTTCAGCCTTGCCCGTTGCACCTGCACGTCTGACTCGGCCTGCTCAAATCGCTTGCGGGAGCCCACCTGTTCTTCGCTGAGCGTGCGCTGGCGCTCGTAGTCCTGTTCTGCAAAACGCAGCTGGTTGCGGGTAGTCAGGTATTCTTCCTGCAGCTTGATCAGCTCGGGATTCTGGATCGTGGCCAGCACCGTGCCTTTCTGCACATACTCACCTTCTTTTACAGGTATAGAGCGCACTACGCCTCCCATTAAAGGGTTGATACTAGCCTTGTTCTGTGGTGGCAGCTGAAGTTGTCCGTTAGCTGTCACGCGGGCCGAAAGCGGCTTGTTTTCGATCGTGCCCAGTTCAATGCCGCCAACCTTTTGCTGCGCTTCGGAAAATGAAACGACAAAGGGTGATGCGGTGTTTGAAGTTTCCGTTGTAGCAGCCTCTGGTTCCTCGGCTGGTGCCTGTTTAGAGCATGCCGCCAGACTAAGCAGTCCGCATAGGGCAATGGTCTTTATGTAATATGCTGTCATGTTATTCGATTCCTGCAGTAAATTCTAAACTGATAATGGTTTGGTTGTAATCGCGGAGGGCGTTCAGGTAATTGCTGCGTAGCTGGTAAGCCTGGTCGAGCGCCTGCACATACTCCACATAGTCGATGTCGCCGGTGCGGAAGCTGAGTTCAGCGGCCTTGTTCATCTGGTCAGCCTGGCGTAACGCTCCCTGCTCAAAGAATGCCAGGGTGTTGCCATGCTTCTGCAGTTCCTGCGCCAGGTTCTGCAGCTCGGTCAGAAGCATCTGCTGCTGATACCGCACCTGGCTCTTCATGGCCTCCTCATTCATCTTAGCCGCCTTTATGCGCGACCGCTGTGCCCCGAACCAGAGCGGAACGGCTATACCTACCTCGTAACCCGTAAAACGGTCACCGGAATTGTATATCCGGTTCGGGTTCTCGCGTGGCGCCTCTCCTATAAAGGTTTGGTTGAAGTAACCGACTGTAAAGTCTGGCAGTAGACGTGACTGCTCCAATTGCTTCTGCCGTCCGGCTACCTGTGTCGCGCTTTGCAAAAAGGCGATATAGGGGTTGGAAGCTAAAGCTGAACTATCCGACTGTAAGATCAATTCCCGCTTGCCTAGCCTTTCCTCTTCAAATTGCAATGGCTCCTGTGCCTGTAGAAGCTGACGGAGCCGTCTCTCGGCTATCTGCTGGTCGGCCTGTGCTTGCTGCAGCTCGGTTTTTATACCCAAGCTGCGGGTCTCGGCCGTGGCCTGTTCCAGATAACCAGTCTCTCCTGTTTTGAAGCGGATGGTGGCGGCTCTGGTAAAGCGTCCATACAGACTGTCCTGTTGCTGGAGCAAGCGCAGGCGCTCGTTATGGTACTGCAGCAGGTACCAGGCCTGCTTAACGTCCCGGATCAACTCCCGTTCCACGATCTGCTTCTGCGCTTCAGCCTGTTGAATGGTGGCGTCAGCGAGCCGTGCCTGATCGCGGTATACCGTCGGGAAGGCAAACTGCTGGGAAGCGGAGATATATTCATCCTTATTGATGGTGCTGATCTGGCCCCTGCTGTAGGACAGGTTGGTTTTGGGCAGATCGGTCGCAGCGCCGCGCATGGCCTGCTCGCGCTCCACACCATAAGCCGCACTCTTCAAGCCGAGGTTATGCTCCCGGGCATAGTTTATGCTCTGCTGCAGATTCAGCGGCCCTTGGGTAGACTGCGCTATACCTTGCGCCGGGTAAAGCAGACTGCCAGCTACCAGGAGGAGCGCAAGCAGGTGGGCAGATACAGGTTTGCGCTGCAGCTCTTCTTCCGTGCTTTTTTCATTCGAAGAGAAAATGTAATAGAGCACTGGCAGTACCACGAGAGTCAGTAGCGTGGAAGTGAACAGGCCTCCTATTACTACTGTGGCCAGCGGACGCTGCACTTCGGCTCCGGCTGAACCGGAAAGGGCCATCGGCAGAAAGCCCAGCGCGGCCACAGATGCCGTCATTAGTACCGGCCGCAGACGAACACTCGTCCCTAGCAGTACGCGTTCGTAGACATCAGTCATACCTTCCCGCTTGAGTTGGTTAAAGTAGCCGATCAGTACGATGCCGTTTAGCACTGCCACACCAAACAGGGCGATAAAGCCCACACCTGCCGAGATACTGAAAGGCATGTCGCGCAGCCAGAGTGCAAAGATGCCACCGATGGCTGACAAAGGTATAGCAGTGAAAATAAGCAGACTTTGCTTCACGGACTTAAAGGCAAAGTACAGGAGCAGCAGGATTAGCAGAAGAGCCGCCGGAACGGCTACTGATAGGCGTTGCTTGGCGTGCACGAGGTTTTCGAACTGTCCTCCGTAGGTAATGAAATAGCCAGCCGGAAGGGGCAGCTCACGGCTCAGTTTGTCCTGTATCTCGGTCACAATCGACTCCACATCCCGCTCGCGCACGTTGAAGCCCACCACAATACGGCGACGGCCTTCCTCCCGTGAGATCTGCATCGGTCCTTCTTCAAAGCGGATATCTGCTACCTGCTGCAAGGGCACTTGTCCTCCCTGTGGCAGCCCTACAAAAAGGTTTTCGATGTCATTCAGGTCACTGCGAGAGCCCCCTTCCATGCGCACGACCAGGTCGAAGCGGCGGTCGCCTTCGTAAATAGCCCCGGCAGCCTGTCCGGCAAAGGCCGTGCGGAGCACCGCGTTCACGTCAGCCACCTGCAAGCCGTACTGCGACATGCGGGCGCGGTTGTAGTCCACCACGATCTGCGGCAAACCCGTGACCTCCTCCACATAAATGTCCTGCACGCCGGCTACGGGAGCTATCAGTTTATCAACCTGATCGGCCAACTCCGAAAGCTGATCCAGATCTTCCCCGAAAATCTTGATAGCCACATCCTGCCGCGCGCCCGTCATCAGTTCGTTGAAGCGCAGCTGGATCGGTTGCTGAAAACCATAGTTTACACCTGGCAACACTTTCAGGGCTTCATCCATTTTGGCGGCCAATTCCTGGCGGGTGCTGGCGCTGGTCCACTCGTCTTTGTCCTTGAGCAGGATCATGACGTCCGCGGCTTCTATCGGCATTGGGTCGGTTGGGATCTCAGCGGTCCCTATCTTTCCGATCACCTCCGTCACCTCAGGGAACTGCGTCAGCAGAATTTCACTGGCTTTGGTGGTAGTTTCGATGGTCTGGCTGAGCGAAGCACCTGGTACCAGGCGCAGGTCCATGGCAAAGTCTCCCTCTTCCAGGTCAGGCAAGAACTCCCCGCCCATGCGGCTAAACACAAACAAACTGAAGGCGAACAAAACAAGTGCCGCCCCAATGACCAGTGCTTTGCTGCGCAGGGCAAAGGTGATCACCGGACGGTATACCCGCTCCAGAAAGCCCATGATCCGGTCTGAGATGTTTGGCTTGTGCTTCGTAGTCTTGCTCAACAAGAGAGTCGATACCATCGGCACATAAGTAAGCGACAGGATGAAAGCACCCATAATGGCGAAGCTTACTGTCTGTGCCATCGGCTTGAACATCTTGCCCTCAATCCCTACCAGTGCCATGATTGGCAGGTATACGATCAGGATGATGAGCATACCGAAGGCGGCTGAGTTCATGATGTTGGAGGCAGCGCTTTTCACTTCCAGGTCCATCTCTTTTTGCGTGAGGCGGCGTAGTGGCAGGTCCTTGTTCTTGACCACAATGAAGTGCAGCACGCCCTCCACAATAATTACGGCACCATCCACTATAAGCCCGAAGTCGATTGCACCCAGGCTCATCAAATTGCCTGATACGCCGAATACGTTCATCATACCCAGCGCAAAGAGCATAGACAGAGGAATTACCGATGCCACAACCAGTCCTGCCCGCAGGTTGCCCAGCAAGAGCACCAGCACAAAAATAACGATCAGTCCGCCCTCGATCAGGTTGGTTGCCACAGTGTTGATCGCTTTCCCCACCAGGTCACTGCGGTCGAGATACGCTTCAATCACCAGGCCTTCCGGCAGCGATGACTGTATGCTGGCAACTTTATCCTGCACGTTTTTGATCACTTCAGACGAGCTGGCCCCTTTCAGCATCAACACGATGCCTCCAACCACTTCACCTTCGGTATTGCGGGTGAGGGCTCCATACCGTACAGGGTGGCCGTACTGGACCTGCGCCACATCACGGACAAGCACCGGCAAGCCATTTCGGTTGGAAACCACGATCTTCTCGATGTCCTCCAGGGTGCTAACCAGTCCCAGGCCGCGGATAAACAAGGCGCTCTGGTTCTTCTCGATGTAGGCTGCACCTGTATTCTCGTTGTTCTGCTCCAATGCCGCGATCACATCGCTTACGGTTAGGTTCATACTGCGAAGACTGGATGGGTTCACAGCCACTTCATATTCTTTCAGGAAACCGCCAAAGCTGCTGACATCAGCCACGCCGGGCGTACCCAGCAACTGCCGGCGTACGATCCAGTCCTGGATAGTACGCAGCTCAGTTGGGCTGTATTTTTTTTCACTGCCCGGTTCCGTTACCAGTACATATTGGTAGATCTCGCCGAGGCCGGTGGTAACGGGTGCCAGTTCTGGCGTACCCATCTGCTCGGGAATCTGTCTGCTGGCCTCTCCCAATCGCTCGGTGATCATTTGCCGGGCCAGGTATTGATCCACCTCGTCTTTAAACACTACGGTGATCACAGAAAGCCCGAAGCGCGACACAGATCGCATCTCGATTACATCCGGAACGTTGGCCAAAGCCATTTCAATGGGAGTGGTGATGAAGCGCTCGACTTCCTGGGCTGCAAGTGTTGGCGAGGAGGTAACCACCTGCACCTGGTTATTGGTGATGTCGGGCACAGCATCGACAGGCAGCTGCGTCAGGGAGTAGGTTCCCCAAACGATTAACGCCAGCACCATCAGCCCCACCACCAGTTTATTATGTATCGAAAAATCGATGATTTTATTAAACATGGTAAGCTTGATTTTAATCAATGGAATAAGGTATGCAGTTACACCAAAAGCGCTTTTAAGGGCTTGTGGTTACAATTATAGCTGCACTTTATCTTGATAGTAGAATCAGGCTACCAGCCGTGGAGGGTGCCACCAGGTAGAGGCGATCTTTATTTCGCGCAACTCCGGGTAAACAAGAGGTTTGGTTTGAGGAATGACCGGTACGCGGAAGACAATGTGCTCCGGCTCTACTGTAACGGTAAACGTGGCGCAGCAACCACAACTGCAGAATAGCGGGCAAGTGTCTTCGTGAAAGGGTGACTCACCTGTGGTGTCGGCTACGTCCGTCATGTTGGGGAGGTGCTCGTGGCTATCCATAATCTTATCTGTGCACGGCAGACAAGCCGTCCAGAACATAAACAGGGAAAAGAAAATAGCCACGAATCTCATCTCTACAAATATAAGGCATTCTGTTTTAAACAGGTTCCGGGTAGAGCTATTCAGAACAATTCTTAAAAAGGAAAAGCCGGAAGTGGGTGCTATTGCAGAAATAGTGAAATAAATTCTAGCTGACAGTCAGTATTTTATAGTCAATGGTGCCGCATTCTAAAAAAAATATCAGAAATTTATTCTTGCTTAGGCAACCTCCGGGTGAGTATCATCATCTAAGAGGTAAAGAGAGACAAAAACAGCTCAAGAAGGCCAGATAAGCGACATTATTTGATAAAAATTTTACCCAGCGTGACAGAACAGGAGTTAATAGCAGGTTGCCAGAAGGCCGAAAGTAAAGCGCAGAAATGCCTTTACGAGCGCTTTGCCTCGCCGATGTACGGTGTGTGCCTGCGTTACCTCAAAAACCAGATGGACGCGGAAGAGGCTTTACTGAACGGGTTTATGAAGGTATACCAGAACATAGACAGGTTTGAGGGCAAAGGCAGTTTCGAGGGTTGGGTAAGACGCATCATGGTGAATGAAGCTCTTGGGTTTTTGAGAAAAAAAGAGTCGCTATACCTGTCTGTTGAAGACGACCACATACAGGTGGCGGGCAGCTTGGGAGCTGATCACGATCTGGCTGAAGGCGAACTACTGGATTTGTTACGCACTTTACCTGCCGGCTACAGGGCAGTATTTAACCTGTATGCAATTGAGGGATATTCTCACAAAGAAATAGCCGACATGCTGAATATCACGGAAGGCACTTCGAAATCGCAGCTAAGCAAAGCACGCGCTATGCTGCAGCGAAGACTGACCGGACAGGAAGCAGTCGCCAGCTAATATAAAAGGAGGTTCAGTTATGAAACCAGAAGACATAGACAAACTATTCAAAGATCGATTGGGCCCTTCATCGCCCACGCCCCCTGCCGACCTTTGGAACAGATTGCAGGACCGGATAGAAACCGAGATGCCTAATGCTCAAAAGGAGGAAGCGAAGCCACGAGGCTTTATGTGGCTCTCCTACTCTATCGCTGCCGCTATTGCGCTCGTGCTCTCAGTGGGCGTCGTGTTCTACAATGTACAGAACGGCACTGTGCCGGTAGACCGATACGGCTTGGCGGACCGAAATGGTCTGAAAGCAGAGCAGCCACTTGTTATCACAGCACCTGCCACAGCGGACAAGCAACTGGCACAAGTAGCTGAAGAGCCGTCAACTACGCCATCAGCAGATGAAGAATTGGTTGAGCCCGTCAAACCGGCTGAGACTGCTACAGCACCTACGCAGCCAAAAACGGTTAAGAAGCAGTTGATCGCTAAAGCTGTACCGAGCACAGCGGCAAAAATTGGCAAATCAGATATCAGTGCAAAAAGCGTTGTTGCACCTCAACAACTGGCAATTCAGGTAGAAAAGCCAGTTATACCGGATGCCCCTCAGAAGGGAGACTACTTTAACACAGGAGAAACAACTCCGGTTACTTTTGCAGCCAATACAGTGGACATGAATGCTCAGCCTGTGGAAATTATAATAAAGCGGGCTGTCCATGTACAGGAGGTAGAGGCAGATGAAGAGCTGAGCGGCTTCGAAAAGAAACAGAAACTTGCCAAGAACATCTTTAAGCAGGTTCGTAATCTCTCAAACGGAGAAAAGGTTGAGTTGTCAGAGCTCGGCATCAATGCAGACAGAATTGCACTTGAAACTCAAATTGGAAAACAGAAAATATCAAAAGTCATTAATCTCTAATCTTTTAAAACCATGAAAAAGATACTACTTCTCGTAACGGCCATCATCATGGCTGCAGCCACCGGTGTGTCTGCCAAAGGCGGTCAAACCATAGGCGAGCGACTCGGCCAGCAGGATACGATCGTTGTGAAAATGGCCAATGGCGCTAAAATGGTGCTATACCTTCAGAACATAGAGCAGCTTAAAGCTTTCGAAAACTACAGCCTGGACTCTCTGATGCGCGTGTTGAATAAATATGTTGATCAGGTAGACCGCATGGACGGTGCTAACAAAGAGCTGAAGTCGCAGGAGACCACCGTCGTGTTTGGCAAAGATGACAATGATCCGGAAACTGTGACCATTACCGTGCAGGAAACCGGCCAGGATGGGAAGGTAAACAGAGAAAAACACGAGATCCGGATCAACAAGAATATCAAGATCGATGTGGAAATTGAGGAAAAGGATGGCAATACCAAGGTTGACGTGAACATGCCTAACCGCGCCGAGCGGGACAGCATACGGACAAGCAACGTGAAGAAGTCTTACAAAGCTACCCGCTTCAATTTTGACTTGGACCTTGGCTTGAACAACTTCTTAAACAGCAATAGCCAACAGGTTCCTGACCTGAAGCCGCTGGGTTCACGCTATGTAAGTATCAACTGGCACCTCAATTCACAGATCGGTGGTCGCAAGAGTCCGCTATATCTGGTGTCAGGCCTTGAATTTGCCTTCAATAACTACATGTTCGACCGCAACTTCGTGATTGAGGAGGATGTAAATGATGTGACCTTCTTCCGTCGTGAGATGGAGATCAACTATGACAAAGTGAAGCTGACACACTCATCCGTAAACGTTCCGCTCATGCCAATGCTGAAGTTCAAGCGCCAAAACGGCAAGGAAGGATTTAAGTTGGGCGCCGGCCCGTTTGTAGGCTACCGCCTGGGTGCCCACTCTAAGTTTAAGTTTGAGGACAGCGGTAGGACGCAGAAAGAAAAGGTGCGCAGCAGCTACAACCTGAGTGACTTTCAGTATGGCCTGACAGGCGTGATAGGCTACGGCAACCTGGACCTCTTCGTGAAATACAACATGAACGACTTGTTCAAAGACAACCGCGGCCCGGATGCCAACGTAATCAGCTTTGGTTTAAGGTTGTTTAATTAATAAGCTGTTAATTAGGTGATTATTTTGTTTACAAAAGATGCCTCTAGTCAGAGGCTTCTTTTGTTTTAAAGCCTTGCGTTGCGCATAAAGTTATCGATGATGATGGCGGTAGCTGTAGCCACATTAAGCGACTCTGCCTCTCCGAAAGCAGGAATCTTGATAAGCCGGTTTACTTCGCTGGCAACTTCCGGGCGTATGCCATTTGCCTCATTTCCCATCACCACCACGCCTGTTGGCTGCAGTTGCATGCGGTGCAGGTTTTCGCCATCCAGCGAAGCGCCATAGACAGGCACATTCTCCGGGAGTTGGTGCAGCCACTCACCCAGGTTGAGGTAATAGGCCTTGACACGGGTAAAGGAACCCATGGTAGCTGAAATGGTCTTGGGATTATAAAAGTCTGCGCAGGTTTCTGAGCATACAATGGTCTGGATGCCGTACCAGTCTGCAATGCGGATGATGGTACCCATGTTACCCGGATCGCGGATGTCGTCGAGAGCCAGAGTGAAATCGCCAGGGTGAAACTGCAGCTTTGAGAGCTGGTGCATGTGGGCTACAGCCAGACCAGCATTATTGCTTGAAAAAGTACCCGCTCTGGTCAGATCCTGTTCCGTAACAAGTTCGTATCTTGTACCTTTGCTTAGCCTGTTGCCATGCTCCTGCAGGAAATCCTGGGTTATGAACAGGTGCTGTATCTCAAAATCTGAGTTTAACAGCTCCAGTAGGCTTTTAGCTCCCTCCACCACAAAGGCTTGGTGTTGGTTGCGGTATTTTTTTACTTGCAGGGAGGTAACGTATTTTACAATTGCTTTCGACAACATAGAGCGGAGAATCGTTTGAGAACACGATATTATATATTCGGGCTGGTAATTACAATTTTAAGTTTCACCGCCTGCGTGCCGACCAAAAATCTGGGCGAGAACGAACAGCTCTTGTTAGGTATAGAGCCTAAAGGGATCGAACACGTCAGCCAGACTGATATAGAGGCGGTTTACCAACAGCGCCCTAACCGGACCTTCCTTGGCTCTACGCCTTATCTGGCCATCTATAACTTTGGGAAGCGATTTTACAGTCCTGCCCGCATCGACGAGCGCATTGAAAAGCTACGTAGAAAACGCGCCGATAAAACAGCCCAAGCCGATGACTCCACAAAGGTACGCCGAATCCAGGACCGCTTTGACCGCCGCATAGCCCGCCAGCGTGATCGGAAGGAAAAGGGTAATCTGCTCATGCAAATAGGTGAACCTCCCGCCATCTATGACTCACTGCTGATGGAGCGCACCATGGACCAGGTAGAAATTTACATGAATACCAAAGGTTTTTTTAATCATGAAGCGGACTACGAGAAACAGGTAAAAGGCAAAAAGGTATACATTACGATCAATATCGCTGAAAATGAGCCTTACCGTTACAGTGCGCTCAACTACACTATACCCGATGATTCTCTGCTCCAGATTGTGAAGCGATACGAGGCCAGGTCGCTACTCAAGGTAGGTGATGTGTATGATGAGCAGTTGCTCACACAAGAGCGGGATCGCCTGCATGAGATGATCCGTCACAACGGATATTTTGACTTTTCGCGTGCGTATATAATATTTGAGCCGGATACCAGCTACGGGGGGAACACGGTGCGTCTGCATACCATTATTCAGAATCCGGAGAACGGGTCCCGTCACAAAGCTTATACTATCAGGAACGTGTATTTTAAGACAGATGCGGACCGGTTTGGTTTGGCACGCGATACGCTGGAATACAACAATGTAAAATACCTGGCATACGACCACAAGTACTCTTTTAACATACTTGACAATAAAGTTTCGGTATACCCAGGTCAACGGTATAGCCAGTTCAGGACATCCCTTACACAGCGGCGACTGGCTGAGATGGATGTGTTTCAGTTTACCAATGTAAGCTACAACAAGATCACAGATGCGACCGACTCAACAGCTGGTAACCAGTTGAATGCCTTCATTAATGCCCTCCCCTCCAAGAAATTTCAGGAAACGGCTGAATTGGGGATGAACTTTACCGAGCGCAGGCCTGGTCCTTTTTCCAGCATCCGACTGAAGACACGCAATGTTTTCGGAGGTGCCGAGAACCTGGAATTCGGTATACGTGGGGGCCTGGAGGGACAGATCAATATTGCAACTGATGAAACGGTCATGATACGGGAGTTTGGTGGTGATGCTGCGCTTACTTTCCCGCTGTTTATTCTCCCTTTTGGCGGAAAGAAAATTCTGCAGGATTTCAATCCCAGAACCCGGTTGTATACAGGCTATACCAATGTTAATCGTGCTGAGTTCCAGAGAAGCATTTACGAAGCCTCTCTTGACTACATCTGGTACAAGTATCCGCGTCCGCTTCAGACGCCAACTGTGCAGTATGTGTTTTCACCGGTCAATATTAATATTATTCAGGTTAATCGTATTGACCCCACTTTTGAAGAAGACCTGCGAGAACTGAGTCAGCTCAGCCGATCTTTTGTGGAGAGTTTCAAAAGCGGATTTATTTCTTTTGTTGGCTTTAATCTGATCTACAACACAAACGACTTTCTGCAATCGCGCAATGCCCGCTACATGCGTGTGCTGACCGAGGTCGGCGGTCTCACTTCCAAACTGGGTATCTTGCCTGAAACGGGCAGTCTGAGGCAGTTCCAGTATGCCAAATTAAACACTGATTACCGACGCTATTTGCCGCTGGGAGGACAGCGCTTTTTTGTTTATCGTGTAAATGCTGGTGTAGGCGGTCCCCTGTTTGGTACGAATGCCCTCCCCTATGATAAATACTTTTTTGCAGGAGGTGCTTCAAGTGTGCGTGCCTGGCAGGCCCGGCGTCTGGGCCCTGGCTCATATCGGCGGGTGATTACAGAAACTGAGGATGGAGAGGAGACTGATAGAAGATTTATTGCCGAACAGCCTGGTGAAGTATTACTCGAAGCCAGTGCTGAGTACCGTTTTAATATGGTCGGTTTCTTAAATGGTGCTGTATTCGTTGATGCTGGTAACGTGTGGATGCTGAAGCCTGATAACCGCCCGGGGTCTGAATTTCAATTTAACCGCTTTTATAAAGAACTGGCGGTAGGTACTGGCTTTGGTTTGCGACTAAATTTCTCTGTTGTGATTCTTCGATTTGACTTTGCCACACAGGTATACGATCCGGCCGGAGACCTTAACGGCAACAAGTTCGTGATTCGTGATTTCCGCTTCTCCGACTTTTTCCGCCAGGTTGATCCAGCCAATCGAAGAACTAACCTCAACATCGGCATAGGTTATCCTTTCTAAAGCTTAGCTATAAGACCTGTACTTTTAGTTCTAATAGCCTGCAAACAAAAATCCCCGTCATGATCTGACGGGGATTTTTGTTTGCAGGCTATGCTAGAGTCTAGTAGTTCA
The DNA here is from genome assembly GCF_900156415.1 of Pontibacter lucknowensis. Lineage (GTDB taxonomy): Bacteria > Bacteroidota > Bacteroidia > Cytophagales > Hymenobacteraceae > Pontibacter > Pontibacter lucknowensis. Next base: position 597,952 of record NZ_FTNM01000002.1, read on the forward strand.
GCAACTCTTCCAGAGCAGCGGCTACCTTTTCCGGGTTAGGCAACATCATCTTCTCCAGCTCCACATTCAAAGGTATAGCTGGCAGGTTAGCAGCACCCAGGGTATAAACTGGTGCGTCTAGCTGCTGGAAGCATTCTTTGGAGATACGTCCCGCCAGTGATTCTGCAAAAGAGTTCATCAGCGGCTCCTCGGTGAGTACCAGTGCCTTGCCGTGACGACGCACAGAAGCGACTACGGCCTCGAAATCCAGCGGATTGAGCGTACGCAGGTCCAGGATCTCAACGCTACCTTTGAATTGCTTGGATGCGGTTTTGGCCCAGTATACGCCCATACCGTAAGTGATCACCGTCATGGAGTTGCCCATGCGGATTTCCTCGTCAGAGGCATACTGCACCACGTTGGCTTTGCCGAGAGGCAGGATGTAATTTTCATCCGGCTCCACGGTCTTGGCGTCTTCGGTGCCGGCTACTTTAGACCAGTACAGACCTTTGTGCTCCAGCATGATCACCGGGTTCGGGTCCAGGAAGGCAGCTTTCATGAGACCTTTCATGTCGGCAGCGTTGCTTGGGTAGACTACTTTAATGCCACGGATAGTCAGCAACGTAGACTCAATGCTTCCGGAATGATAAGGACCGCCGCCGCCGTAAGCGCCGATCGGCACACGAATCAGCGACTGTACCGGGAACTTGCCCATCGAGAGGTAGCAGCTCTTAGAAAGCTCTTCCACCAATTGGTTCATACCCGGCCAGATGTAATCGGCAAACTGAATTTCTACAATTGCCTTTGCACCTACGGCTGACATACCTGCGGTAGATCCGACAATGTACGCTTCCTGAATCGGGGTGTTAAACACACGGTTATCGCCGTATTTCTTAGCTAGCAGAGCGGCTTCGCGGAACACACCACCAAGTTCCCCACCTACGTCTTGCCCATAGAACAAAGCTTCCGGGTAAGTGCGCAGGATATCGTCCACGGCATGAAGAGCAGCGTCCACCATGATGGTTTTATCAGCACCTGATGGGCTGCGCTCTCCTTTTTCTTCTGTTACCAGAGTTGGGGCAAATTCGTGCTGGTCGAAGGTGTTAGGATCAGGCACGGGAGCGTCCAGTGCACGCTGGTAATCAGCATTCACTGTTTTTTGAGCTTCCTGTTCGAGCCACTGTACTTCTTCTGACGTAACATCGGCATCCAGCAGCGCCTGACGCAGCTTCGGGATCGGGTCGTTGACGCTATGTTCCTGCAGGTTACTGCCACGGTACCACTCGCGGCGTACACCGGAGGTATGGTGACCTAGTAGAGGTACTTTGGCATGCACCAGTATCGGTTTACGCACTTCGCGGGCATACTCAAATGCCACCCGCATGCCTTCATAGGACTCCGCAAAGTCAGAGCCATTCACGCGCAGTCGCTCCATCCCTTTGAAGCCGGCTGCATACTCGTAGGCATCCATGGCGCGCATTTCCTTTCCTGTGGCCGAAATACCCCAGTCGTTGTCCTGCACAAGGTATACAATTGGCAGATTCTTCAGTACCGCCATCTGGAAAGCCTCGGCCACTTCACCCTCCGTCACAGAGCCGTCTCCCAGGGAGCAAAGCACCACCGGCTTTTCCTCACTATTAGTCAGTCCCTGCGATTCGAAGTAGGCAATGGCGTGTGCCATACCAGTGGCAGGTATAGCCTGCATGCCAGTGGCAGAGCTTTGGTGTGGAATGGTCGGACACCCTTCGCGACGCAGCGAAGGGTGTCCGTAGTAGGTGCGGCCACCTGAGAACGGATCACCGGCTTTGGCCATCAGCTGCAACATGAGCTCGTAAGGCTGCATGCCTATACCTAACAGCACTGAATCATCGCGATAATAGAGTGAGGCGTAGTCGTAGGGCTTCAGTTGAAAGGCCGTGGCCAATTGTATGGCTTCGTGACCGCGGGATGTGCTGTGCACATACTTACTGCAAATGGCCTTGTTTTCTTCGTAGGTGTCTGCCATTGTCTTGGCAGTTATCATCAGTCGGTAGGCTTTTTTAAGAATGCCCGTGTCAATCTTAAATGCCTCCATCAGTTCTTTTGACATAGGTTGCGCGTAGTTGTTGCCCGAAGTTAAGGAAAAATGTGCTTTTTCTGAAATCCTTACGAATGTTCGGTAGAGCGGGGTTTATTTGGTAGTTTTACGGTTTCCGGACAAAAATACCTGGTGGCAAAGGACATAGGACTTTGGATTTCTGTTCCGGAATTCTGTGATCTTTGTCAGATGACACATTAAAGAAGTAATAAAGATAATATGTTCAGAGAAGAAGTTGAAGCTTTTATGCGCCAGTTCCAGCTAGACCTGGTGCGCGACCTTGAAAACTGTGATGGCGGTGCAACTTTCCAGAAGGATGAGTGGCAACACGAACAGGGCGGTGGCGGCATTTCCCGCATCATCGAAAACGGGAACGTGCTCGAAAAAGGCGGTGTCAACTTCTCTGCTGTGCAGGGCGAGCTCTCTCCACAATTCCTGAAAATGCTGCAGATGCCTGATCCGAAGTTCTTTGCGACGGGCGTTTCGGTGGTAATGCACCCACACAGCCCGATGGTGCCGATCACGCACATGAACGTGCGCTATTTTGAGGCTGGCAACGGTACAGCCTGGTTTGGTGGCGGCATTGACCTCACGCCTATTTATGTGGATGTGAAGCAGGCAAGGGAGTTTCATGAGGCCATGAAAGCCGTGTGTGACAAACACCATCCCTCCTATTATCCGGAGTTCAAGAAATGGGCCGACGACTATTTCTACAACGAGCACCGACAGGAAACCCGCGGTGTGGGCGGTATTTTCTTTGACCGACTGATGGCTACTGATGAGATCAGCCTGGAGCAACGCTTTGCCTTTGTGCGTGACGTGGCCTATGCATTTGCACCATTCTATACGAAGATCGTGAACGAAAACCGCAATCTGCCTTATTCTGAACGAGAGAAACAATGGCAACTGATCCGCAGAGGCCGCTACGTGGAGTTCAACCTTGTGTACGATCGTGGTACCAAGTTCGGACTGGCCACCAACGGTCGCATTGAGTCTATCCTGATGAGTTTGCCGCTTCATGCCTCCTGGGTATATAACCACAAGCCTGCACCGGGCGGATCTGAGGAAAAGACCCTGGGTTATCTTAAGAAGGACATCGACTGGATCAACATAGCCTAAGCATGCTGGAGCAACTGGAGAAGCTGGACCAAGAGCTGTTTCTATACCTGAATGAGCAGCAAAGCCCGTTCTGGGACAATGTTATGGTCACGGTTTCAGATAAATACTTCTGGATTCCCTTTTACCTTCTGCTGATTGGCTATATCATCTGGCGCTACAAGCTGCAGAGTATACCAATGCTGCTGATGGCTGTGGCAGGTATAGGTTTGGCTGATTATGTGGCCTCTGGCGTTTTCAAACCTTATTTTGCGCGTCTGCGTCCCTGTCACGATCCTGAAATATCAGCCATAGTAAATCTGGTGCGCGGCTGCGGCGGACAATTCGGCTTCCTCTCCTCCCACGCCTCTACTGGCTTTGCGCTGGCGGTTTTCTTTAACCTGACCCTATCCGACCGTTACTTGATCTTCAAGATATTGCTGGTTACATGGGCTGTGATGGTTTCCTATAGCCGCATATACCTGGGTGTGCACTATCCGGGCGATACGCTGGGCGGCGCTCTGGTGGGTACCGGAACAGCCATGTTGGCCGTGGTGGGCTACCGTTTTTGGCTGCGAAAATATACCCGCTTTCAGCACAAACCTTTGGCATAATCCGCTGTTTCTGACGTATTGTTAGAAGAGCTGATTTCCGGACTTGCAACTACGACACTTTTTATACCTGCTTCTGTCACTCATACTCCTGCCTGTGCTACCTTCATGGGCACAGGACAGTTTTGTGCTAAGCGGCCGTGTACTCGACGCCCGTACAGATGAGCCCCTGGCCGGTGCTTCCATCAGTCTGAAGGAGCGCCCTTCTATCGGTACGGTCTCGGAACCGGATGGCAGGTACAGCATGAGTGCCCCGCCAGGCAGTTATACCTTGGTTATCCGTTACATTGGCTACAATAGTCAGGAAATTCAACTTCAGCTCTTTCGAGTCGAATCACTTAATATACGATTGGAGCAGGCCAGCTACAGCACCCGTGAGGTGGAGGTGATCGGGACCCGCCTCAAGCCGTTTACCCAGACCGCCACGATGGGTGAACTGGACATCCCGATGACTTCGGTGAAAACGCTGCCGGTGCTGTTCGGAGAGACTGACATCATGAAAACTGTGCAGCTGATGCCGGGGGTGCAGTCGGGTGGCGAAGGCAATACAGGTTTTTATGTGCGGGGCGGAGGAGTTGACCAGAATCTCGTGCAACTCGATCAGGCGGTGGTTTACAACCCTGGACATCTGCTCAATTTCTTTTCTGTCTTCAATAGCGACGCCATCAGCAATGCCACCCTGATCAAAGGCAACATGCCGGCCAGGTATGGCGGGCGCCTGTCGTCGGTACTGGATGTGGAGCTGCGGGAAGGAAGCATGGATAGTTTGCAGGCAGAGGGCGGCATTGGCCTGATCGCTTCCCGGCTGACGGTGCAGGGCCCACTGGTCAAAGACAAGGCCTCGTTCATTTTCTCTGCCCGCCGCACCTACGTGGATGTGTTGTTCGGGCCATTTCTGCGAAACACTGAACAAGGTGGGGTGCCTTATTATTTTTATGACTTCAATGGCAAGCTCTCCTATACCTTGTCACCGAAGGACAAGCTCTACCTGAGCGGTTACTATGGCAAGGACGTAGGTTCGCTTACACTCTCTTCCGGCCGCTTTGTGGCCGATTTCCAGTGGGGAAATGCTTCCGCCACTGCCCGTTGGAACCATCAGTTTTCAGGAAAGCACTTTGTAGATGTGACAGGCACATTGAGCAACTACGCATTTGATTTCAATTGGGACTTCGGAGACATTACAACAGCAGTTGAAACCGGGGTACGGGATTATACTTTGAAAACCGATTTTGTGTATACTCCTTCTGTGCGCCATGAGCTGCACTACGGTTTGCACTTTACCCACCATACGTTGCGTCCCCGAACCGGCAGTGCCGAAACAGCCGAAGGTGATGTATTCTCTACCGACAGGATCCTTTCCAAAACAGCCCATGAAGCCGCGCTATACCTGTCCGATGATTGGAACGTAACGGACCGGCTCTTGCTGAGCTTAGGTATACGGGGTAGTTACTTTGCGCAGATGGGGCCTTTTACTTTCTATACCTTTGATCAGAACGAAAGGCCTATTGATTCAGTGGCATATGCAGCGGGAGAGCGGGTGAAAACGTTCCAGGCTCTGGAGCCGCGTGTGTCGGTGCGCTACAGCTTAGGGGCTGATGCTTCCGTTAAAGCAAGCTATGCCCGTTCGGCACAGTACCTGCACCTCGTTTCCAATGCCTATACAACCCTGCCTCTGGACGTATGGGTGCCAAGTTCGGCAATAGTAGAACCACAGCGGGCCACACAGTATGCAGTGGGCTATTTCCAGAGTTTCCGGCAAAATATGTATGAAGGGTCTGTGGAGCTCTATTATAAGACCATGGAAAACCAATTGGAGTACCGCGAGGGTTTTGTGGCGGGGCCTAGTAACCGTGATCTGGAGTATGAATTTGTGCGTGGAAGTGGCGAATCTTATGGCGCAGAGTTTTTCCTGCGCCGGAACTATGGTGATTTGCAAGGCTGGCTGGGCTATACCTTGTCCTGGACCGATCGCACCTTCCCCGCTATCAACCAAGGCCGTACCTTCCCCGCCCGCTTCGACAGGCGGCATGACATCTCGCTGGTGGCTACTTATAAGTACAATACCCGCTGGACATTTGGTGGCAGCTTCGTCTACGGCACCGGACAAGCCACTACGATGCCCGAGCGGCGCTACCTGATTGAGGGAACAGTCAATTACCAGTACGGTGACCGCAACAGCTTCCGGATGGAGCCTTTTCACCGGCTGGACCTCTCGGCTACGCTGGAAGGAAAGGCGCAGCGACGGTTGCAGTGGAGCTGGACTTTTGCGATCTACAATGTGTATGGCCGCCGTAACCCCTTCCTGTATTTCATTGATAGCGAAGGGGCGCCTTACAGTACAGATACCCGGGTGCAGGCAAAGAAAGTCTCACTGATTCCAATTCCGCTGCCATCAGCCACCTGGAATTTTAAATGGTAATGCTATGCGAATCAGAAATCTTCTCTCACTCGTTCTGTTCACCTTTCTTGTTTCCTGTGAAGAAAGTCTTACCATCGACATACCTGCCGGACAGGAACAACTGGTAGTAGAAGGGCACATTGAGCAGGGTGCTCCGCCAGTGGTGGTACTCACGCGTAGTATGCCGGTGTTTTCCGGCTTTTCCCCAGCTGATATCGAGGCTAGTTTCGTGCATGGGGCTCAGGTAGAGGTGTCGATCGCAGGAAAGAGCTATACCTTAAAAGAAGTACCGGCGGCCGCCTTTTGGCCAGGGCTGCGGCGTGTAGTGTCAGAGCAATACGCCATACCTGAGAACCAGCTTACCAGTAATAGCAACTTTATTTTTTATGTTTATACCTCTGATGAGTTGCGGGGCGAAATCGGCAAGAGCTATCAGTTGCGAATCAGTCACGAAGGGCGGGTACTGACCTCTTCGACGACCATACCCCATCTCAACCCCCTGCAGGAACTCTTTCTGCAGCCTCATCCCGACCCAAGGCAGGACAGCTTGTTCACACTCTTCTACCGCTACCGCGACCCTGACACCCTGGGGAACAGCGTCCGCTACTTCACAAAGCGCAACAGCGAACCCTTCTACCCTGGCTACTTTACCTCTGTTTTCAATGATGAGCTGATCAATGGAGTGCAGAACCTGAGTTTCCCGCTTGACCGGGGGGAGCCCCGTGGCCGGGATGTCGATCTGGATACTTATAGCTATTTTGGGAAGGGCGATACGATCACAGTGCGCTGGGCTGCGATCGATCTGGATCACTATCGCTTTTGGTATACCTTAGAAAATGAGCGTAACAACAATGGCAGCCCCATCGGCTCCGCCAATACCACCCGGTCTAACATCAACGGCGGATTAGGTGTTTGGGGCGGTTATGGGGTAACGTACCACCAGATTGTGGTAAAGTAATGACTAAACTTTTTTATTAACTTTTATTCAAGAGCCTCGCTACATACTTGCCGATTATATCAAACTCCAGGTTAACAGTTGTACCCGGCTTCACCTGGTGCAGATTGGTATGTTCGTAGGTATAGGGTATGATCGCAACAGAAAAACGGTCTTCCTGTGAGTTCACTACCGTCAGGCTAATGCCGTTGACAGTGACCGAACCCTTCTCCACCGTCACATTTCCTAGGGAAGAATCATAGCGGAAGGTGAAAACCCAGCTGCCGTTTTGGTCTTCTACGGACTCACATACTGCTACCTGGTCCACGTGGCCCTGCACGATGTGTCCGTCGAAACGACCGTTGGCACTCATGCATCGCTCCAGATTCATCTTGTCACCCACCTGCACGCTGTTCAGGTTTGTTTTTTGCAGCGTCTCGTCTATAGCGGTCACAGTGTAGTTATCGCCCTCTATGTTCACCACTGTCAGGCAAATGCCGTTGTGAGCCACACTCTGGTCGATCTGTAGCTCCTGTGTGAAAGGTGCTGACAGCGTGAAGTGCTTGTTGGTGCCTTCTTCCTGTATGGCCTGCACCTGGCCCATAGCTTCTATTATACCTGTAAACATCTTTCCGGGCTTATTGTCTGAATTCAAAATTAACCATGATTTTGCTGAAAAGCATACTTGCTATACCTAAATCCGCAACAGGCCGAGATTAAATTGCCTTAGTGTTAGGTAACTCTGCCCTCCTATGCTTATTTTCGCATACGGCATCACTATCTGTTCTCAGAAAAAGAATGCCGCTGGCTGAATCAGCTGGCATAGCAAGTGCCAATCATTTGTAACTAGTATTATAGGAAAAGGGAAATGCAGGTAGATTTGTACAAACACAAAGGCATGCGCCGCGCCTTGGTAAAGCAGTTGAGAGACAAAGGTATACGCGATGAACGGGTGTTGGCTGCAATTGAAACAGTACCCCGGCATTTTTTCTTCGAGAAAGCCTTCCTGGAACAAGCCTATCAGGACAAAGCCTTTCCGATAGGCGAAGGACAAACCATTTCGCAGCCTTACACGGTCGCTTTCCAGACGGAGCTGCTGAAACTGAAACCAACCGACAAAGTACTCGAAATCGGGACCGGCTCGGGCTACCAGTGCTGTGTCCTCCTGCAGCTTACGCCTAAAGTTTACACCATCGAGTATAACAAGCCGCTCTATGAGAAGGCGGTAAAGTTCTTCAAGACGTATGGCTTGTTCCCGCACACCTTCCACGGCGACGGTTCACAGGGTTTGCCTGCCCATGCACCATACGACAAGATCATCGTGACGGCCGGAGCGCCCGGTATACCTAAAACATTGGTAAGTCAGCTCACTATTGGTGGTATTCTGGTAATCCCGGTAGGTGGTGAGTCGAGCCAGAAGATGCTGCGCATTACCCGCACCGGCGAAAATGATTTTACGCGGGAAGAATTTGCTGATTTCAAATTTGTGCCCCTTCTGGGCAAATCTGGTTGGGAGGCAGATAATTTATAGCGCTTTAGCCTTAATGCCAGCGAGTGAGGAAGGTTTCAATCTATAATGAGAATTAATCCTTCCGGTGATAGCCTTATAAATTATATACTTGCCACACTACTACCCAAACATTTTGCCCCAAATGCCTTTTCGGTCTTTTTGTTTGGACCTTCGTGCCCTATCTTTGCGTCAGAATTTATAGAACAAACATGCGTAAACAGAAAAAAGTAAGCGAATCGTACGTGATTATGACTGAGTTGGTGTTGCCAAACGACACCAATACCCTGCATAACCTGATGGGCGGTAAAATGATGCATTGGATGGACATCGTATCGGCTATCGCTGCACAGAAGCACTCCAACCGTATCGTGGTTACGGCTTCAGTAGACAACGTGTCATTCGCTGAAAGCATAAAATTGGGCAATGTGGTTACGCTCGAAGCTAAAGTTACCCGTGCCTTCTCTTCATCTATGGAAGTGCACATCGTGGTTTATGCCGAAGACATCCCTTCGGGCAAAAAAGTGATGTCAAACCAGGCCTTCTTCACCTTTGTGGCGGTTGACCAGTCTGGCAAAGCGATCGATGTGCCGGAAGCGATCCCTGAAACCGAGGAAGAGATCAGGCTGTATGACGGTGCTTTACGCCGCCGTCAGTTACGTCTGGTATTGGCTGGTCGTATGAAACCGAGCGAAGCCAATGAATTACGCTCTATCTTTGATCTTAAGGAAGACGCCGAATAATTTATACCTTACCAAATGGCAGCCCTGACACCAGAACAACTGAACGCGGAATTTCTGAAGCATTTCATGCCAGAAACGCTCTACCTGATCGAGCAGGACCAGGTGACTGTTGTCAGTGCGGCTATACCTATTGCTACTGAAGCACCAGTAATTAAACCGGTTCATGAAACTGCCGCTCCCATTCCAGCAAGTCCGGCGACTGTTGTAACCGATACCCCTAAACTGCCGAAAATAGAGACAGCACCTCAGCCAAAGTCTTTTGATCTTATCGGTGAGAACCGTAAAGGTCTGATTGTGTTGGTCACACTTCCGGATGCAGCGTTTAGGGTATTACCACAGTCACAGTTTCTGACCAAAATACTGGCAGCTATTGGTTTTGGTCCTTCGGATGTTGCCTTTGTAAATAACGTGTCGGGAGCGATCACGAAGTTCGAAGCGCTGCGCGAAACCACCCAGACAAAGTATATCATCAGTTTTGCCAGCCGCCTTGACACTGACCTTCCGCACGAGAAGTTCACGCTTTACAATCCTGTGCCGGTAGATGGTGTGCCAGTTGTATTCTCACAGTCGCTGGCTGTGTTGGATGGCGATCAGGAGCAGAAAAAGTTGCTGTGGGCGGCGCTGCAGCGAGTGTTTAAAAAGTAGTACCTATTACATAACCATAAAAAGCAAAAGCCCTTCTGTCAAGGAAGGGCTTTTGCTTTTTATATCAGGTATAGATCCTGGTTTACTGTACCAACGAAGCAATTTTAGCTTCCAATTCTTCTCCTCTCAAGCCTTTGGCAATGATCTTCCCTTCTTTATCGAGCAGAATAGTCTGCGGAATGGCGTCTATCTGGTACAGCTGAGCGGCAGCGCTTTCCCAGCCTTTCAGGTCTGATACCTGCGGCCAGGTCAGTTTGTCATCGGCAATAGCCTTCAGCCACTTTTCACGCGACTGATCCAGCGATACGCCAAAGATCTCGAAACCTTTGTCCTTGTACTTGTTGTACATTTTTACAACGTTCGGGTTTTCCTTGCGGCATGGTGCACACCAGCTAGCCCAGAAATCAATCAGTACGTACTTTCCTCGCAGCTCAGACAAAGCCATGCTGCCACCTTCAGGTGTTGGCAGTGTGAAATCAGGCGCTACCGAACCCACGGCAGTTGTGCGCATAGCACTCAGGCGATCGTTCAACGTCTTGGTGTATTTAGACTCTGGAATGTGCTGGGTATAGAGCGTCAGCATACTATCCGCAAAAGCAAAATCCAACTGCGGGTTAACCAGGCTGAGTGTTCCGAAAGCAGAAACCACAGATGACGGGTGTTTTGCTATGAAATTCTTGATCTCCTTTTGCAAGGAAAGATACTGTTGACGGTAACCTTCTGCTTCTTCCGTCTTGCCTTCAGAAATGGCGCGGTTAAACTGCTCGCTCAGAGCCATTTCCTTCTGGCGGTTTTCATTCACCATTTTGTTAAGACGCTGGAAAAGCTCAGAGTCCTCTGAGTTCTCAAACCTGGCTGTATTGTTCAGGTCGCGGGCATCAGCCTGTACTTTGATATTTTTATTTTCGAGAACCATCATCAGGGCATTTTGCTGATCGAGTCCGAGGCGGTAAAGCGTCGGTTCTTCTACCTGACCCTGAAATGAAAATGTACCATCCTGACTGATGTCAGCCGTATCGCGGGCAATGAATTGCTGTTCTCCCAGTTCAAACAAAAAGATCTGACCAGGTGTGGCATTTTGCAGTTTCCCTTCTATAGTATAGGCGCTGCCGTTGGTTGCTGTCTTGTTGCCCTGGCAGCTGGCCATCAAGGCAGCCGCTGAAGCCAGTACTATATAGTTCTTTAGGTTCATATTTCTATGGGTTTAGATGATCGTACAGCGGTGCACCTGGCAAAATATATCAAGGCCTGGTGTTTCGCGACACGTAATATTATGCATTTAATCCCTCTTGCAGCAATTGGTTGGCCACTTTTGGGTCAGCTTTGCCTTTGGTTTTCTTCATGATCTCTCCCATGAACATACCTACCAGTGATTTCTTACCAGCCTTATACTCCTCCACTTTCTGGGGATTAGCGGCAAGCACCTCTGAAACAATCGCCTTAAGGGAATCAGTATCAGATTCCTGCAGCAGATTCTGCTCCTCGGCCACCTGGTGCGCAGGTATACCTGGGTTCTCCAGCATGTATGGGAATATTTTCTTGGCGGCTACTGAGTGGCTCACCTTGTTCTCATCTACCAGTGCGATGATCTCGGCAATGCTGTACGGCTGCAGCGGGAAGTCCTTGATGTGCAGCTGCAACTCGTTTAGGTATGACTTCACCGGACCGGTTACCCAGTTGGCCGCGCCTTTGTAGTTCTTGGTGTGCTTGCAAAGCTCATCGTAGTATAAGGCTATTTCCTTCGCATCTGTCAAAACACCGGCGTCATACTCCGACAGGCCAAATTCCTCTGTAAAGCGCTTGTACAACTCCTGCGGCAGACTTGGCATGGTCTCCTTGATACGCTCCAACCACTCCTGCTCGATCACCAAAGGTGGCAGGTCCGGCTCAGGGAAGTAACGATAGTCATTAAGCGTTTCCTTTGAACGCATGGCCGTAGTTGAGCCCGTGTTAGCGTCGAAGTTGCGGGTTTCAGAATCAATCTTTCCGCCGTTCTCAATGACCATGATCTGGCGCTCAATTTCGTGCTCGATGGCACGCTGCACGTTGCGGAATGAGTTCATGTTCTTCACCTCTACCTTGGTACCCCAAAGCGGTGAATCTTTCAGCATCACCGAAATGTTGGCATCGCAACGGAGCGAGCCTTCTTCCATGTTGCCGTCGCAGATCTCGAGGTAGCGCACCAAACGACGAATCTCAGTCAGGTAGTTATAAGCTTCCTCGGAATCACGGATGTCCGGCTCTGATACAATTTCAATCAAAGGCACACCAGCACGGTTCAGGTCGATCAGCGTTTCAGTTTCGCCAGGCAGGTGCATGGATTTACCTGCATCTTCCTCCATGTGAATGCGCGTGATACCAATGCGCTTGTCATTGCCTGCGGCATCTTTCACATCCAGGTAGCCCGCTGTGCAAATAGGCGTCTTGTCCTGCGTGATTTGATAGCCTTTTGGAAGGTCTGGGTAGAAGTAGTTTTTACGGGCATAGATGTTGTAGCGGGTGATCTCGCAGTTTGTTGCCAGTCCCATCTTCACGGCCATCTCTACCACGGACTTATTGATGCGTGGCAAAGTACCTGGGTGCCCCAGTGTGATCACGCTCAGGTTCGTGTTTGGCAGCACGCCATATTCTGTAGAGTCAGACGAGTAGGCCTTACTCTCTGTCAATAGTTGGGCGTGTACTTCCAGACCGATAATCGCCTGGTATTTGTCTCTTATTGCTTTATCCATGATTCTTTATTGGAAAGCGATTTTTTATTTGTCTAAAACGGTATATCTACTAATTAGTAAATGGCTTGTTTCCGGTAACCGTCATAAAGATGATGTACAAAGCCAGACTATTTATCAATAGTAAGCCCAATAGGTATAGCCATTGCTGTTTCTTGTTTTGTTCTTGCTGCTGAAAGCTCTTTAAAATGTAGTACATCCCGATAGGAGCTATTAACAAACCGATAGCAGCAGGTCCAAAACCAACTATTTCTTTTGCTGGGCTTTTCAGTTGCATATACCTGGTCAGTAAGTTTAGCGGAACTGCTGAGCCCACTGCCCAAAGTATAAAGGTATAAAATGATTTAGCCTTCTCTAAATAGGGCGTTTCTATACCTGCCATTTACTTATTGCAACAGTCCTTTCACTAATTCCTGCGCTTTCGCAGGCACAGCCTGCAAACCAGCAACTTCCTTGCCGCCAGCCGTCGCATAGAAAGGCTGTCCACCGCCGCCGCCTTTGATCTCTTTGGCAAGCTCACGTACCATCTGGCTGGCGTTCAATTTACGGTCCGAAACCAGGTTGTCTGACAGCATTACCGCGATCTGTGGCTTGCCGTCAATCTCTGCGGCTAACACCAATACCAGATTCTCAACCGCCTGGCGCATGTCGAAAGCCAGTTTTTTCAGGTAGTCAGCTGTGCTTACGTCAACTTTCTCGGCAACAAAGTTTACCCCGTCGATGGACTGCGCTTTCTGCACCAGACTTTCTTTCAGACTGGTCAGCTGCTTCAGTTCAAATTGCTCGAGTTGCTTCTGCAGGACTTTATTGTCTTCCTGCAGTTTCTGAACGGCTCCAGATATGTTGCTATGCGTACCGAGTACTTCGCGCACGGCATTCAGCTCGTTCAGCTGTTGCTGCATATACTCTTCTGCAGAGCTAGCTGTAGTGGCTTCGATACGACGCACACCAGCAGCCACTGAGCTTTCAGAAATAATTTTGAAGTAGCCAATTTCGCCAGTATTGTAAACGTGCGTACCTCCGCAAAGCTCCACCGAGTGGTTGCGGTCGAAAGCAATCACACGTACAAACTCGCCGTACTTTTCACCAAACAGCGCCATGGCACCCATTTCTTTTGCTTCGGCGATCGGGATGTTGCGCTGCTCTTCCAACGGAATCGCCTGGCGCACACGCTGGTTCACGATGTTTTCTACCTCACGCAGCTCTTCGTCTGTTACTTTAGAGAAATGCGAAAAGTCAAAACGCAGTATTTTTTCGTTTACTAAAGAGCCTTTTTGCTGTACGTGGTCCCCTAAAACTTTACGTAAGGCAGCATGCAGTAAGTGCGTAGCCGAGTGGTTCTTACGTATCAGGTTGCGACGCTCAAAATCCACCTCGCTTCTGAAAGTGGCATCCACTTGCTGCGGCAATTTAGCTGTGATGTGCAGTATTAGGTCGTTCTCCTTTTTAGTGTCCAGCACCTCGATTTGCTCTGAATCAGAAATCAGGTAACCTGTGTCGCCTACCTGTCCACCGCTCTCTGCATAGAAAGGTGTGCGGTCGAGTACAATGTGGTACTCACTCTTATTTTTAGTCTTTACCTGACGGTAGCGAACGATATGAGAGTCCGCCACGTCATGCTCGTAGCCCAGAAATTCCGTCTCCACATCTGGCTGGATGATTACCCAGTCGCTTTGCTCGGAAGCAGAGGCGTTGCGGGAACGGTTTTTCTGCTGCTCCATCTCCACACCAAAACCAGCCTCGTCCACCTTCAGGCCTTTTTCACGGGCTATCAGGGCAGTCAGGTCTAGGGGAAAACCGAAGGTGTCATATAGTTCGAAGGCGGTTTTGCCGTCGATAGTATTGTTGTTTTCTTTGAACTTAGCTTCCAAAGCATCAAGACGCTTCAAACCGTTTTCCAAAGTGCGCAGGAAAGCGTTCTCTTCTTCCTCAATCACGCGCTGCACGAATGACAGCTGTGCTTTCAGTTCCGGGAATACGTTCTCCATCTGGTCGGCCAGTACGGCTGCCAATTTGTATAGGAAAGGCTTTTTAAAATCCAGGAAAGTGAAGCCATACCGAACGGCACGACGCAGAATGCGACGAATCACGTAACCCGCCTTGTTGTTCGACGGCAATTGACCGTCGGCAATGGTAAAGGCAATGGCACGGATGTGGTCGGACATCACACGGATGGCTATGTCTGTTTTCTCGTTTTCGCCATAAACTACACCCGCTTCCTTAGCAATGTATTGAATCAGCGGCTGGAACACGTCGGTGTCGTAGTTAGAGCGCTTGCCCTGGATAGCCATACATAAACGCTCGAAGCCCATACCTGTATCCACGTGCTGCGCAGGCAGTTTTACCAGTGAGCCATCAGCCAGACGATTGAACTCCATGAATACGTTGTTCCAGATCTCCACCACTTGCGGATGGTCGGCATTTACGAGTGTTTTGCCGTCCACCTGCGCTCGCTCTTCGTCGGTACGCAAGTCCACGTGTATCTCCGAACACGGACCGCAGGGACCTGTGTCGCCCATTTCCCAGAAGTTGTCCTTCTTGTTGCCCATCAGGATGCGGTCTTCCGCAATCATAGACTTCCAGATGTCAAATGCTTCCTGGTCCATCGGCAGGTTCTCGGAGTCATCGCCCTGGAACACCGACACATACAGCCTGTCTTTTGGAAGTTGGTATACCTCTGTGAGCAGCTCCCAGGACCAGGCCAAGGCTTCTTTCTTGAAATAGTCTCCGAATGACCAGTTGCCCAGCATTTCGAACATGGTATGGTGATAGGTGTCGTAACCTACTTCCTCGAGGTCGTTGTGCTTGCCCGATACGCGCAGACACTTTTGGGTGTCAGCGATGCGCTTAGAGGGGGCTGGTTTATTGCCCAGGAAGTAATCTTTGAAGGGCGCCATACCTGAGTTGATAAACATCAGGGTGGGGTCGTCTTTTACTACAAGGGGGGCTGACAACACAATCTGGTGCTGTCGCTGCGCGAAGAAGTCAAGAAACTTTTGTCTAATCTCAGCTGAGTTCATCTATGATTATTAAGCCTTTAGATACAATGTGCTATACTTCTTGTTTAATAACAAAAAATATAGAATTTTTGCCTTATAGAAACAGCCCTTTCGGGCAATGCTTACACGGGCCAGCATTAGGGCAAAAGTAGCAATTTTAGCCGTAATTCAGTGTCCTATACCCGAAAATTAGTGCTGTAGCCCTGTACCTTGAAACCGACACTATGCCTTATAAAGAAAAAGAAATCGAAAAGCAGTACTACACCATCGGTGAGGTAGCTGCCCTATTTGACGTTGCCCCCTCGCTTATCCGCTTCTGGGAGACTGAGTTTGACCAGCTTAAGCCCAAGAAGAACAAGAAAGGTAACCGCCAATATACCGCTAAAGACATTGAAGAACTACGTTCAGTTTACCATCTGGTGAAAGAGCGTGGCTTTACGATACAAGGCGCTAAGGAAGTGCTGAAGAATAAATCGGTGCAGACAAAGGACAAGATCGAGATCATTAATTCGCTTGAGAAAGTGCGTTCTTTCTTAGTGGGAATCAAGGAACAGCTGAACACCAAAAGCTAAGCCTGCGTACCTTGGTGCATGTCACAGGAAGCTCAATTTGAAGTTGCCCTTTCGTTTTTGCCTTACGTCGGCGACCAGCTGACGAAGGTGCTGGTGAGCTATTGCGGCTCTGCCAAAGCTGTATTTGATACGCCTGTTGCCAAGCTGATGAAGGTGCCGGGCGTGGGCGAACGTGTAGCGAAAAGTATTCGTGACAATGGCCGCCATGCTTTACTGGAGGCGGATGAAGTGCTGAAAAAAGCAGCTGACAGAAGTGTTCAGCTCCTCTTCTATACCTCGCCACATTATCCCAATCGGCTCAAGCAATTACCTGACGCGCCTCCCCTTCTCTACTTCAGAGGAAATACTGACTTAAACCATCGCCGTATCATCAGTATAGTAGGCACCCGTAAACCAACCAGTTACGGGCAGTCGGTAACTGAGCGGATAGTTGAAGAGCTGAAACCTTACAATGTGACGATCGTCAGTGGTCTGGCCTACGGCATCGATATTGCCGCGCACAGGGCTGCGCTGCAGGCAGGCTTGCCAACGATTGGCGTCATGGCCTCCGGACCTGATACAATCTACCCCGGGGTACATAAAAAGTATGCCGAGAAGATGTTGGAGCAAGGTGGCGTGATTACCGAGAACACGTTTGGCACCAAGCCTGACGCCCCCCGCTTCCCGGCCCGCAACCGCATTATCGCCGGTATGTCCGACTGCACCATCGTGATCGAGGCAGCTTTCAAAAGCGGTACCCTGATCACCGCCGACATAGCCCACAGCTACGACAAGGAGGTAATGGCCGTGCCGGGTAACATTAATTCCCCGATGTCAGAGGGTACGAACTGGCTGATCAAGTCACACAAAGCAGCTGTGCTCACCTCCACACAAGACCTGATCGAGTTGCTCAACTGGGATGTGGAAGACAAACTGGCCTCTAAACGAGCCGCCGCTATACCTACGCTTGATCCGGCTGACTTTACTCCTGAGGAGATGCAGGTGCTGCAAGTGCTGATTCAATCCGGCGAAGAGCAAATGGATAATTTAGGTTGGAAGTCGCAAGTGCCTGTCAACCAACTGGCGTCGGTCTTGTTATCACTTGAATTTAAAGGAATGGTAAAAGCGATGCCAGGAAAACGATTTGCGCTGATTCGTTGACGATTGTTAATGCCAACGATTTAAACTAATTGTCATCTTGTAAAGATCTTGGTGGCGACTAGCAAATGCTATAGTTATTTGCTGCCAGTATTCCTTCTGAATGATAAATGGTTTGACAAACATCCTGAACTCCTGAAATCTTAAACTCTCTAATTCCCTTGCTTCTCTACAACAATCAATTCCTTCCAGTGCAAGACTTGAAACTCCCCATCCATAACCGGGCTTTTCAGTACAATGACGGTTTCTTTGAAACGGTCATGGTCGTGGACGGTAATTTGCGATTTTGGCGGGACCATCAGGCTCGTATGCGGGAAGCCGCTGAGGCGTTACAACTAGCTATACCTGACTGTTTCTGGAGTGGCGAACTTGAAGAGAATCTATTGTATCTCGCAAGACAGCATAACTCTTTTAAGATAGGGCGTTTGAAGTTAAAAGTCTGGCGGTCAGGAGGTGGTTTGTATACCCCGCAGACAAATGAGATCGAATGGCTGGCGACTGCAGAGCCAACGCAAGCCATACCTGAAGCAGGTCTAACAATCGGTATTTGCCAGGGCGTACGTACCTGCTACTCCTCCCTCTCCCATTTCAAAGGCCCGCATGCACCGCTTTATGTGCTGGCAGGTATAGAAAAACGAAATAAAGGTTTTGATGACATGCTGCTGTTGGATGCGCAGGGGCATTTGGCGGAATTGATTTCTTCAAACCTGTTCTGGCTGAACGATAAAGGTGATTTGTATACACCCGCCCTGGAAACGGGCTGTGTGAACGGAATTCTGCGTAGAAACATTCTGCGTTGGAGTCAGCAGCAAGGTATAGCGGTACGGGAAGTACTGGCCAAACCGGAAGAGTTGCTGCAAGCAGAAGCTGTATTTGCAGCGAATGTGACAGGTATACGAGGTATAGAATACCTGGATGAGAACAGCTTGAAAGTAAACAGTGAATGGCTGCAAAGCTTTAAAAATGGTCTGGTGCTATCAGTTGGGTGATGTAAATAGTATACTTCATCTAGTAGTTCATTAAATCAGCGCGTAACACTCTCTTATGACAAATAAACCAATACATATCGGCCTCCTGGGCTTTGGAATGGCCGGGCGGGTTTTTCATGCGCCCATTATATCGGTTGTAGAAGGTATAAAGCTCAGGAAAATAAAAGCAAACCGTCCCGAAAGCATTGCCCTGGCCAACAGGCTTTACCCTGATGCTGAAGTTGTACCTGAAACAGGTAGTGTCCTGGAGGATGAAACTGTTGATCTGGTGATCGTCGCTACCACCAACGACACACATTACAACCTGGCCAAAGCAGCATTAGAGGCCGGTAAGCATGTAGTGGTTGAGAAGCCTTTTACTGTTACATCGGAGGAGGCGAGTGAGCTGATTGAACTGGCACAACAAAAAGGAAAATTGCTGACCGTTTACCAGAATCGTCGCTGGGACAGTGATTTCAAAACAGTAAAAAAACTAATTGATGGCCAGTTGCTGGGGCGACTGGTGGAGTACGAAGCACACTTTGATCGCTTCCGGCCTATACCTGCTTCCGAGACCTGGAAAGAAGAAGAGAAACCGGGTACAGGTATTTTGTATGACCTAGGATCACACCTGATCGATCAGGCACTGGTGCTGTTTGGTTTGCCTGAGGCACTCTACGCCGACCTGCGGACTCAGCGCAGTGGCGGGCAAATAATTGATAGTTTCGACCTGACACTCTATTATGCCAATGGCTTGAAAGCTATACTTAAAGCAGGTATGTTGGTAAAGCAGCCTGGGCCTCGCTTTATCCTTTCGGGAGACAAAGGTTCTTTTGTGAAGCATGGCCTGGATGTTCAGGAAGCAGCATTAAAGGCGGGGCTCGCTCCTGCCGGTACAGACTGGGGAGCTGAGCCTGAAGAGATCTGGGGAAGACTGGACACTGAACTCAAAGGGCAGCACCTTGTCGGGAAAATCCAGAGTGAACAGGGTGACTATCGCGGCTACTACGAAAATGTACGGGATGCTATCCTGGGTATAGCAGAACTGGAGGTGAAGCCTGAGCAGGCGTTGAATACTATCCGGGTGGTTGAACTGGCCATGCAAAGCAGCTCCGAAAAGCGCATGCTCCCCTTCAAGCGATAGCTTATCTTAAGCAATCGGGTATAGCATATGAACCTTTACCGTATTCTGTAGTATATTTGTAGCTACAAACATTAAGGCTTACAACATGGAATCATTAAAAGGGAAAAGCGCCCTGATCACAGGCGCTGGTAAAGGTATAGGTCGGGCAATTGCGATTGCGCTTGCTCAGGAAGGTGTAAACGTGGGCTTGCTAGCACGCACTACTACTCAATTAGAAGAAGTGGCAGCAGAAGTGAAGAAGCCAGGTGTTAAAGCTTCCGTTGCTACTGCCGACGTGACCGATATAAACTCAGTAAACGAAGCGGTGAAGGCGATTGGTGCTGAACTTGGCCCGATCGATATCCTGATCAACAATGCGGGTACGGCTAAGTTTGGCAAGTTCCTGGAGCTGGACCCGGCTGACTGGGAGAACATTATCCGTGTGAACCTGATGGGGGTTTATTACGTGACCCGAGCCGTGCTGCCGGAAATGATCGAGCGCCAGACTGGTGATATCATCAACATATCATCTACAGCCGGACAAAGAGGAGCCCCGGTTACAAGTGCCTACAGTGCCTCCAAGTTTGCAGTTATCGGTCTATCAGAGTCGCTGATGCAGGAAGTGCGCAAGCATAACATCCGGGTGAGTACCCTCACGCCAAGCACAGTGGCAACAGAGCTGGCTATCGAACTTAAGCTGACTGACGGTAACCCGGAGCGCGTGATGCAGCCCGAGGATTTTGCCGAACTGATCGTGGCGCAGCTGAAACTTAACCGCCGCGTGTTTATCAAAGAGGCCGGTATCTGGTCAACAAATCCATAATAATGAAGGCCCGAAGTTTAGCTTCGGGCCTTTTGCTTTATATCGCTACATGTTAACCTGTTATACCGCAACAGGTGCCTTTATGCCGGGGTGCGACACGTAGTTCTCCAGTTTGAAGTCCTCGAACTTAAAGTCGAAGATATCCTTTACATCCGGATTCAGGCGCATGGTCGGCAGTGGGTATGGCTCACGGGTAAGTTGCAACTGTGCCTGCTCCAGGTGGTTCAGGTATAGGTGCGTGTCGCCGCCTGTCCAGATGAACTCGCCCGGTTCCAGCCCTGTCACTTGCGCCATCATCAGCACCAGTAAAGCATAAGAGGCAATGTTAAACGGCACGCCCAGGAAAACATCGGCAGAGCGCTGGTACAGTTGGCAGCTCAGTTTGCCTTCTGCTACATAAAACTGATAGAAGGCGTGGCAAGGTGGTAGCTTCATGTTCTCAATCTCCGCCACGTTCCAGGCACTTACAATGATACGACGGGAATCCGGGTTGTTTTTCAACTGATTAACCACCTGCGTGATCTGATCGATATGGCGGCCGTCCGGTGTGGGCCAGCTGCGCCACTGCGATCCGTATACCGGACCCAGGTCGCCGTTTGCATCCGCCCATTCATCCCAGATTGTGACCCCATTTTCCTTTAAATAGGAAATGTTGGTATCCCCTTTCAGGAACCACAGCAATTCGTGGATGATCGACTTGAGGTGCACCTTTTTGGTTGTTACCAGCGGAAAGCCCTCCGCCAGATCAAAACGCATCTGGTAACCAAACACACTCAGCGTACCGGTGCCGGTACGGTCTTCTTTCTTCACCCCCTTGTCGAGGATATGCTGCATCAGGTCCAGGTACTGTTTCATAAGGTATAGCGCTGTTTTGTAGTTCCGAACCCTAAATATAGCGCAAAAATAATCCGGCAAAAAACCTGTCGCCTGTTTTATCAAAACATTTGCCCAATGCCACTCACCTTCCTTTTTTATGTCAAAATCCTTTTAATACTTCACTATATTGCTCCATCTTTCAACCCAAGCAGGGTGATACTCGAATAAGAAAGACCGCTGGGCAAATTAAAATCGAATGGAAATTCCTTTATTATCTGACGTCGTTATTATTCTGGGATTGGCCGTGGTGGTGATTCTGCTCTTTCAGCGCTTCAGGCTGCCGACAATCCTGGGTTTCCTGATGACGGGTGTGATTGCCGGACCACACGGCCTCAACCTGATTGCAGATGTACATGACATTGAGATTCTGGCCGAGATCGGTGTAATTCTGCTTCTCTTTATCATCGGGATGGAGTTTTCGCTACGCAACCTGGCCTTGATCAAGCGGACTGTCTTACTGGGAGGCGCTACCCAGGTCCTCGTTACGATTTTGCTTGTTGGCCTCGTTCTGATGATGTTCAATTTCACAGCAGCCGAAGGTTTCTTTGTCGGTTTCCTGTTTGCACTTAGCAGTACTGCCATCGTACTTAAACTATTGCAGGACAAAGGCGAGATCAACAGTCCACATGGAAAGGTGGTGCTGGGCATTCTCATCTTTCAGGATATTGTGGTCGTGCCCATGATGCTGGTGGCGCCTCTGATGGCGGGTGGCTCTGAGAACATCGTGGTTGAATTACTGCTTATGGTGCTTAAGGGCGCCTTTGTGATAGTGTTCGTTTTGATCAGTGCCCGATACCTGGTACCCAAGCTGCTGTTTGTCGTGGCCCAAACCAAGAGCAAGGAGCTTTTCATCCTCAGCATTGTGGTGATTTGTTTTGCGGTGGCCTGGCTGACGCAGAGTCTTGGCTTGTCGCTGGCGCTGGGGGCGTTTATGGCAGGTTTGATTATATCAGAGTCGGAGTATAGCCACCAGGCCACAAGTAACATTCTTCCTTTCCGGGAAATCTTCACCAGTTTCTTTTTCGTGTCGATCGGTATGCTGCTCGACTTTGCATTCATGCTGCAACACCTGCCGCTGATCCTGCTGCTGACTGTCTGCACCTTTATACTGAAAGGTGTAATCGCAGCTATGGCCGCCCGAATATTACAGTACCCGTTGCGTACGTCCATACTGGTTGGTCTTTCGCTTTTTCAGGTGGGTGAGTTTGCGTTTATTCTCTCCAAAACAGGTATAAACAGTGGTCTGCTCTCTCAGGAGGTATACCAGTATTTCCTCTCTGTTTCGCTGCTGACTATGGCGATCACCCCTTTTGTGATCGGTTCTTTTCACACTATTGCCAATAAGCTGAGTACCCGCTGGGTACCTGTCAATAACCAGATACCCAATGCTCCAGTCAATGCCGATGCGTCAGATGATATGCACCATCTGGAAGACCACATTGTGATCATCGGGTATGGGATAAACGGACGCAATGTGGCCAAAGCGGCACGCCATGCCAGCATACCTTACGTGATTGTGGAGCTTAATGCTGTAACTGTAAAAGAAGAACGCCTGCGGGGGGAGCCCATACTCTACGGTGACGCCGTGCACGGTGTCATCTTATCGCATATCAATATACACAAGGCCCGTGTGGTGGTGATCGCAATATCCGACCCTGAAGCGACTAAACGAATTATTTCCAGCATCAGAGAAGTGAGCGACAAAGTGCATATCATTGTCAGAACCCGCTTCGTGCAGGAGATGGAGGAGAACTTCCGGCTGGGAGCCGATGAGGTGATACCTGAGGAGTTTGAAACTTCTATCGAGATTTTTACCCGCGTGCTTTCCAAATACCTGATGCCACGTGATGAGATTGCCAACTTTACTTACAGCATCCGGGCCGATAATTATGATATGCTGCGCAGCCTGACAGGCAGCAAAACCAATGCGGGAAATATATCAACTGACCTGCCAGATATTGAAGTAGCCAGTCTGCGGATCTATACCAAGGAAGACTCGCTGGTAGGTAAAACCCTTATTGATGCCGATGTGCGCAATCGCTTTGGAATCACGGTGGTAGGTATAAAGCGGGATGGCGATACGTTACTGGAGATCAATGCCCATACAAAACTGAAACGCGGAGACGTGGTCTATGTGGTAGGCAAGCCGTCTGATGTGATGCGATTCAATAATTTCGTACGGGCTGATTAAGTCTGAAAAAGAAAACCCCGCTCTCTGGTATGGGGCCGTTAAGTTCTAGCAAGTTCTCCCCTTGAGGGGGGCGCAGAGGCTGCGGATGCATCGTAGTTAAGTTTGCTAATGGCAATTCAGCACCGAATTTACACTCCTATAATTTCCTCACGGGGACAATTACGGGCATAACTGAACAGCCTTACGCTCGCTGGCGTGGTCTCATATTAAGGCTGCACAGCAGTAGGCAGTCGCTTGACAATTTCCTGCACCAGACTTCTCACTTTGCCGTAGCTTGCATCAAAATTTTTCACGGCGCCTTCCGTCCAGCCCCGCCAGAGCAGTTGTTTCGATTTCGGGTCGATCACATCAACAATCAGCGTGCCCTGCTTAAAGAGATCTACAGCGCGGTAGCCGGGCAGCTCTGCATTGCCATAGCTATACCTGTAGCCAGACATATAGGCATAGCTGTACCCAAATCCAGGGCCATACAGTTCCGGCTTGTCCATCGCATCCGGTACCGATACACTCACATCATAAGCTACTAACATATCCGGATTCACAGTGGTTTTGGTATAGCCCTTACGCTGCAGTTCTTCCTCTACCGACTGCAGCAGGTGCTTGTGCAGATCCGCATCAAAGCCCTGTCCATAAGTCAGCTGAGCAGACGGTGTGGGTTGGTACCAGGCATAGGTGCTTTTTTTACTTAATACGCCTTCTGATGAACTGATCGTGCTGGTGTTGTCAATGCCGGAAGTGGCCACGCAGGAACTGAAAAAGAGCGCGCACAGAAAGAGATATAATGCTGAGTTCAGTTTATTTTTCATGCTTTTCATAGTAGATGCTGGTGTCTGGAGGGCAAAGGCAGCAGGCTCTTCTCCTCCCCTCCTTACGCAAGCTCATTTTTAAGGGTGACAATTATCATCGCTTGCTTTCAAATTTATATATTCTTTTGCGAATAAATAAATATGCCGGCACGAAATAAGAGGCATTTCAAACCGAGCATAAGACCAGCCGTAAGTTAAGCGATACGCTCAAGGCTTAAGATCAAAAATAAGGAACCCATGAATCAACCCCAATTGAAGTACACCTCAGCTGAAGAAGCACTTTCTGTTATCAAGTCAGGCGATCGCGTGTTTGTGCATGGCAGTGCAGCCACACCACAGTACCTGCTGCACAAACTGGCTGAGCGCGCAGATGAACTGCGTAACGTGGAGCTAGTGAGTATATCTACTTTTGGTGACATGCCCTGTGCCGAAGAGCGATGCAGCGATGCCTTCTACATAAACTCCCTGTTTGTGTCGGCCAATGTGCGGGAGGCTGTAAACAGTGGCCGCGGCGACTATGTACCAATCTTCCTGAGTGAGATTCCTAACCTGTTCCGCTCAGGTATTATGCCGCTGGATGTAGCCATCGTGCACGTGTCGCCACCCGACCGCCATGGTTTCTGCTCCCTGGGTGTTTCCGTTGACATCGCCCGCCAGGCTGTCATCAGTGCGCAGCATGTCATCGCGCAGGTAAACCCGCAAATGCCCCGTACCCATGGCGACGCCCTGATCAACATCCGCCGCTTCGACG
This sequence comes from Pontibacter lucknowensis, assembly GCF_900156415.1. Classification (GTDB taxonomy): domain Bacteria; phylum Bacteroidota; class Bacteroidia; order Cytophagales; family Hymenobacteraceae; genus Pontibacter; species Pontibacter lucknowensis. The sequence continues at coordinate 622,913 of NZ_FTNM01000002.1, forward strand.
CACTGGTGGAGGTGAACGAGCCGCTGCCGGAAGTCGACTATGGTCAGCGCATCACCCAGACGGAGGAGACCATCGGCCGTTACATTGCCGAACTGGTAGAAGACGGTGCCACCCTGCAAATGGGAATAGGCGCTATACCTGATGCTACGCTCAACAGCCTGACGAATCACAAAGGTCTGGGCATTCATACAGAGATGTTCTCCAATGGTATACTGCCGCTGGTAGAGCAGGGAATAATCACTAACGAATTCAAGAAGAAGCATCCGGGAAGAATTGCGACCGGCTTTATTGTCGGCAACCGCAAATTGTATGATTTTGTAGATGACAATCCACTGATCACCATGCTGAGCTCTGACTATGTGAATGATGTGACCGTCATTCGCTCTAATCCAAAAGTTACGGCCATTAACAGCGCGATTGAGATCGACCTGACCGGCCAAGTGGTTTCCGACTCCATTGGCACCTACCAGTTTTCAGGTATAGGCGGACAGATGGACTTTATCCGGGGAGCAGCCCTCTCCAAAGGCGGAAAGCCTATCATTGCACTGCCATCTGTCACCAATAAAGGAATTTCGCGGATCACGCCTTATATTAACCAGGGTGCCGGCGTAGTGACCACTCGTGCGCACGTGCATTATGTGGTGACAGAATATGGGGTTGCTTACCTTTATGGCAAGAACCTGCGTCAGCGGGCCAAAGCCTTGATCGGAATCGCGCATCCCGATCACCGTGCACGGCTTGAAGAAGAGGCTTTCAAGCGATTCAAAAACTTATAGTCAGGGTGATAAACTTTAGCTTTAAGTTTGCGTGTATGGGAAGGTTACTATACATACTTTATGGACATTTCAATCTCCCCTTCCCATATACCTTCCCCTCGTCCGGAGTGGGTCATACGATTTGCCCGCATCGGCCTGATCGCTAAAGGAATCGTGTACTGTCTCGTCGGTGCACTGGCTTTTATGGCGGCCTTCGAACTAGGCGGACAGACAGAACAGGGCGCCGGCAAGACCGGCGTGTTTCAGTTTATCCTGGAGCAGCCTTATGGGCAGGTGCTGCTTGCTATTGTGGTGGCGGGCATGCTCTGCTATACCCTGTGGCGACTTATACAGGCCATTCGCGACACGGAAGATAAGGGCAAGGATGCCAAAGGTATAGGCAAACGCATAGGCTATGCTTTCAGCGGATTAGTTTATGGGGCACTTGCCTTTACTGCAGCTCAGTTGCTGCTGGGCAACGGCGGCGGAAGCAATGGAACAGATTCACGGCAGACTCTTGCCCGCGAATTACTGGCGCAACCTTTTGGGCAGTGGTTACTGGGAGCTGTGGCTGTCGGCACGATGATTATGGGGCTTTACCAGTTTTACAGGGCCTATTCCGGCAAGTATATGAATAAAGTGCAATCGGAACAGCTGAAACCGGAGGTTCGCACCTCTCTCGTCCGTGCCGGTCTGGTGGGCTACATTGCCCGCGGAATTGTCTGGCTGATCATTGGGTACTTGTTGCTGCGGGCTGCCATTAAGGCTAATTTCCGTGAGGCTGGCAGCAGTTCGCAAGCTTTTCAGTTTCTGGAGGAGGCTTCGTATGGCTCTTACCTGTTGGGTGTTCTGGCCCTGGGACTTATCTGCTACGGCGTATTCATGTTTGTGCGGGCCAAGTGTGAGGTGATCAGCACAAAGGGATAGCCGGGTTTACTTAGGAACCTGCAGGAGGTCATGTTCCTGTAGCGCCATTTCCACACAGTCCCTGGCCTTGGTTTTGCACCATGATCATCAGGCCACAAATATAAAGATGAGCAGAAGAACGCATGTTTCGTAAACTCCCATAAAGCTGTTGTACTGGTTGATCAGTGAATCACGAAGGCTTATTGTGAGCTGCCTGGAATCATTCGTAAATGTTCTTGCCTGCATAGGTGCGCTTGTTTTAATTGAACAATACTCCAACCGGAGTTTAAATTTAAGCTGCACCAGACGAGGCAGTTATTACCTTATCATCTAAAGTACTGAACCATGGCTGATTATAATATTATTTTGAAATGTTAATCAGGTGGTACAGTTAAACCAAAATTGAACCGGATTCTGTTAACAGGGTATAACTTTTCAGTTATATTTGACTCAAATTTTGCAATTATCCCACTACCTGATGACAAACGGTTCTTTTAAGATATTTATACTAGATGACGATGTATGGTACAGCGAATTGCTGGAATACCACCTTTCGCTCAATCCAGACTACGAAATCCATAAATTTCACTCAGCAAATGAATGCCTTGCCAGTATGCACCTGCGCCCAAATGTGGTGACGCTGGACTACTCGCTGCCTGACAAAAATGGATCAGAGGTACTCAGACGCATAAAAGAGCAAAACCCGGATGTGCAGGTTGTGGTGATTTCGGGTCAGGAAGATGTGGCCACAGCTGTGGACCTGCTCAAGCTGGGTGCCTACGACTACATTGTAAAAGACGAAGACACGCCAGAACGCCTTTGGAACACGATCAATAAGATCCGGGAAAATGTGTCGCTGCGTGAAGAGATTGACCACCTGAAAGAAGAGATTGGCCAGAAATACGATTTCGGCAAAGTGATCATTGGCAACAGTGATGCTATTAAGAAGGTGTTTAACCTGATGGACAAAGCCTCTAAAACCAATATCACTGTGTCGGTGCATGGTGAGACGGGTACAGGTAAGGAGCTTGTTGCAAAGGCTATACACTATAACAGCACCCGCAAAAAAGCCCCCTATGTGGCAGTAAACGTAGCGGCTATACCTCGTGAACTGATCGAAAGTGAGCTGTTCGGCCACGAAAAGGGAGCCTTTACCGGCGCCGTGTCACGCCGTCTTGGTAAGTTTGAAGAAGCAAACAAAGGCACTATTTTTCTGGACGAGATTGGGGAACTTGACATTAGTTTGCAGGCCAAATTGCTGCGCGTGCTTCAGGAAAAGGAAATCACACGCGTAGGAGGAAATGCTGTCGTGCCGGTTGATGTCCGCATCATTGTAGCGACGCATAAAAACCTTGCTGAAGAAGTTAAGAAAGGACGTTTCAGAGAAGATTTGTATTACCGTTTGCTAGGTCTTCCGATTCAATTGCCGCCATTGCGTGAGCGGGGTAGCGACATACTGGTTCTGGCAAAATTCTTCATTGATGCCTTTGCCAAAGAGAATGGTCTTGGGCGTAAGCACTTGTCGCCAGATGCGCAGCAGAAACTTCTCTCCTATGCTTTCCCGGGTAACGTACGCGAACTGAAGGCGCTGGTGGAACTGGCTGTCGTACTGGCTGACGAAGACACCATACAGGAGCAGGACATTAACTTCTCTGCCAGCCATACCGATAAGGACTTTCTGGCTGAAGAGCGTAGCCTCAAGGAATATACAACCGCCATCATTCAGCGATTCCTGGACAGGTATGACTACAATGTGCTACTGGTAGCTGATAAGCTGGACATTGGGAAGTCAACGATCTATCGGATGATACAGAGCAATGAACTTATCGTGAAGTAAGGTAAAGAAGTGGTCAAAAAGCAACCTTTTGAGGGTGCTGCTTTCCAAAAATCATATCTGGTTTAGTGCGTAGGTAACGTTATCGTGAAGATAGTTCCTTTGTCTACTTCACTTTCAACGCTGATATGACCGCCCATTAGCCTGATCTGTTGGTTCACGATGTAGAGTCCCAGTCCGTTTCCTTCTGCTACTTTTGGAGCAAACCGGCGATGCATCTGAAACAGTTCCTTGCCTATGTTAGTGAGATCCATGCCAATGCCATTGTCTTTTACAATGATAGTAATCACCGCGTCGTGCAAAAAAGCTTTCACGCTTAGCATAGTGGGGCGATCCAGGCTGCGGTACTTCAGGGCATTGGAGATCAGATTTCGAATGATGCTGTTGAAATAAGCCTTGATAGTATGAATCTGGAGGTTGTCCGCTATTTCCAGATCTACACTTGCATTGGCCTGACGGATTTCTTCCTGAAAGAAATTGACGATACGCTTGATGGTTTTGTTGACGTCCACCTCCTCCTTGCTTTCCTTACCCGTCGACTGCAGTGCAATCAGTTCATTAAGATCGCGCAACATTACGTCAACTGACTCGACAGTGTGCAGTAAATAGCGCTTTACCTGCTTTTCTTTACTCTCTGGCAGGTTGCCTTGCAGGAGCCGTGCAAAACCCAGGGCATTGGCGACCGGCTTTCGCATGTCATGGGCCAGTATTTTACGAAATATCTCCAGTTCGTCGTTGTGTTCTTTCAGGAGAGCTGTGTATTTCTCTAGCTCTATCTCCTTCTGCTTCTTTTCTGTAATGTCTTTAGCGATGCCAAAGATGGCTAGAATGCGCGTGTCGTTTTTGAGCGGAAAGTTTGTGACGTCCAGGTATTTGATGCCGTTTTCCGTTACAATAGAAGTTTCGTAGCGTTGCGGCTTGTCTTCCTTTGAATCCTGGAAACGTTCCTGCGTAAAGGCCTTCATGCTTTCTTCGATGAGTGGCTCAAAACTTTGCCCGATCAACTCCTCCCGATCATACCCCGTGATGCGACATACCTCCTCATTCACCATCATGAATTTCCCCTCCAGATCCAGCAGGAAGATGGCATCCGGGTGGTTAAGAAAGAGCGTCTGGTTAAGTTTTTCGAACTGATACAGTTCAAATTCTTTGTTTATATCCATTGGTAAAGGGATACCTGGTGTAGTCACATGGGCTCGTTTTTTAATGTACGGCTGCTATCATGAATCGACGTGTTTTGCATGCTTATCTCATCAAGTTTTTTGTCTGTCAGCGGTTTCTTAATACCATGCATCCAGTAGTTATATTTTGGTGTCTCAAGCTGAAGTTAGAAATTCAGTTATTCTGTTGAAGAGTGCCCTCCTTAATGTAGCTGATTTGTATTTGGTGCATGTTATACTGTATGCTTCATACGATGGTGTTCCGTCAGTAACATAGGCCGTGCCGGAGCGGGGCTTGACATAGACCTACTGCAAAGCCTGAGGATACATTAGTTAAGCTGAACAGCTATAGCAATCAGTATGGTAGTGGAGTGGTTATGAGACAGGCTTTAAAATAATCCATAATGTGTTAAATTATATCCTCACATCGATTGTTACTCCACTGAAAAGCGATAATTTGCGAATAAATCCGCCTCTTCTTTTACACGGGTTTTATTGATTGCATGATGGAAACTTCATATGAGCTGCAGGAATTGCAACAGGAGCTCGAAAAAGAAAGAAAAGCCCGGCAGGAAGCTGAAGCAAGAGCTCAAACCTTAGCCTGCGAGTTAGAGTCACTCCGTTCTCGTCCGTCAGATACTACAGCAGAGCTTGTGCAAAATGTCATGCACATGGTGCCGAGCATTGTCTATATCTACGATCTCGACCAGAACAAAAGCATCTACCTGAACAACTGTATTAAAACGATCCTGGGGTATACCCAACAGGAGTTGGATGCTATGGATGGGCACTTCTTTATGTCCGTTGTGCAGGAAGCTGACAAGCCCCTCCTGCTGCAGCATACTTCCGGCATGTTGAGTGCCAAGGATGGTGAAATACGTGAGATCTCCTATAGTGTTCATGCCAGCGACGGGTCAAGCAGAATTCTCTTTTGTCGGGAAGCAGTGTTTAAGCGCAGTGCCGATGGCAAAGTAAGCCAGATCATTGGATCAGCCGAGGATATCACCAAACTGCGCCAGAAGAACCAGGAATTAGCCCATCAGAAAGAGTTTTATGAAGCCATTCTGAATAACCTTCCTTCGGATGTGGCAGTGTATGATAACCAGCTGCGCTACATTTTCGTGAACCCTGCTGCCGTGTCAGACCCTCATCTGCGGGAATGGATCATCAACAAAACGAATGAAGAGTACTGCGCCTATCGCAATGTGCCGCTGCATCGTATCGAAACACGGGGTAAACATTTACTCAAAACGATGGAGGAGCGCCGGCAGGTGGCCTTCGAGGAAAAGCTTGTCGATAAACAGGGCAATGCGAGTTACCACATTCGTAAGCTAAACCCTGTACTCGATGAGCAAGGCGAAATAAAAATCATAATTGGCCACGGACTCAATATTACTGACCTGCATCATGCACAGCAGGAAATCAAATCCAGCGAGACCAAGATCAGGGCTATTCTGGATGCCATACCCGACCTGATGTTTATAATAGACAAACAGGGGGTGTACCTGGAGATGCATAACGAACACTCCCAGTACGAGGTGATGGAGGCATCTGATGTGATAGGCAAAACACTCTTCGATATGCTGCCTGCTCCTCTGAGTCAGAAGAGCTTCGAACTGCTACAGGATGTGCTTGTAACCGGGCAGATGCACTCTATAAATTACGAGTTGAAGTCGCGCTACTATGAGGGCCGCATCGTGAAGTACAATGATGAGCAGGTACTCACCATTGTGCGGGATGTGACTGAGGAACGCAAGGCTGCAATTGAAGTAAAGGAAAAAAATGACTTTATCAGACTGGTACTCGACACCAGTCCGACCCTGATATATGTAAAGGACGGCGAAGGCAATTTCAAACTCGTAAACCAGGAGTGTGCTGCTCTGTTTGGTCTGAATCCGGAGGATCTACTGAATCAAAATACACATGACCTGCACCATGTACCGCAAGAGATACAGCACTATGACCATGTAGATCAAGTTGTGATACAGACAGGCCAGGAGTTGCGTGTGCAGGACAGCTATACCTTGCCTGATGGTCGTGTGGAGTGGTTCAATACCATCAAGAAGCCACTGACAACTAATAATGGAGAAGTGCATGTGCTCGGCATCTCCACTAACATAACAGAGCAGTATAACGCCAACAAAAAGCTGGAGGAAAGCGAGGAACTTCACAGACTGCTGTCTGAAAATTCCCGTGACCTGGTTTGCCTGCATGATGCTGCAGGCACTTATCTGTATGTGTCAAATGCCGTAGAGGAAATGTTAGGCTACAAATCTGCTGAGTTAGTCGGTTTATCTGCCTACCAGATTATTCACCCGGATGACGCAGAAAAGGTGCAGACCATGGGACATCGGGTTGCTCTGGAGGAGAAACACGACACCACAGTACAGCATCGAAAAATGCACCGTGATGGCTATTATATTTGGGTAGAAACGAGCATCAAGCCCATTACAGATAGTGATGGGAACGTGATCAAAATACAGTCCTCGTCGCGTGATATTACTGAGCGTCGCCTGGCAGAAGAGGCGCTCAAGAAGAGTGAAAAGAAATACCGTGACCTGATCAAATACAGCCAGGCCTATATGTGTACGCACGATATGCAGGGCGTTATCCTGTCTGTCAATCCTTACCTGGTAGAAATGCTTGGCTATAAAGAAGAAGAAGTGGTCGGCAAAGAACTGAAACAATTCTTTCCGTTGCTACACCGCCAGTACTTCCCGCAATATCTGAAGCAATTCGAGGACAATACAGCTGTGAAAGGCATCCTGTGCATACTGCGCAAAGACAAAGAAGAGCGCTTCCTCAATTACCAGAACTACAAGGTGAGTGAAGATGGGCAGGAGCCCTATGTGATCGGTATCGCCCAAGACGTGACTGACCGAATCCAGACAGAGCGTGAGCTCAAGAGCGCCAAGGAAGCTGCTGAGGAGTCTGCACGGGTGAAAGAGAATTTCCTGGCCAACATGAGTCATGAGATCCGAACGCCGCTCAACGGTATACTGGGTATGAGCGGACTGTTGCACAAGACACAGCTGGATGAAACGCAGCTTAATTACCTCAAAATCATTAATCAGTCGGCGGACAACCTGTTGGTAGTGATCAATGACATACTGGATGTGGCCAAAATAGAGGCTGGCAAACTGGAGCTGGAGTCCATTCCGTTCAGGATTGAAGAGACCGTGCAGGCTGCTTATCATACATTGAAGTACAAGGCCGAAGAAAAGGACATTGCACTTCAGCTTGGCACACTGGATTTACCACAGACGTTACTGCAGGGTGACCCGTACCGCCTGAACCAGATCCTGCTCAACCTTTTGAACAATGCCATCAAGTTTACAGAGGAAGGAAGCGTGACTCTGCATGCCAAAACGCTGGAAGAAACGGCTTCTACCCTCACGATTGAGTTTGCAGTCGAGGATACAGGTATAGGCGTGCCAGCCGATAAAAAGGACCTGATTTTCGAAGGCTTCACGCAAGCCTACTCCAGCATCACGCGTAAGTACGGCGGCACCGGACTGGGACTTAGCATCTGCAAAAACCTGGTAGAACGACAAGGGGGTGATATCTGGGTAGAAGACAATCCGGAAGGTGGCAGTATCTTCCACTTTATGATCACTTATCCGAAAAGTGAAGTGGACCAGCTGCCGGAGGATGAAACAGTTGATATTGACTTTGGCAGTCTGGGTGCCGTGAAAGTGCTGCTGGCAGAGGACAATGAAGTAAACGTCTTCCTGGCACAGGCGATCATGGAGGAATGGGGTTTCCAACTGGATGTGGCTGTCAACGGCCTCGAAGCAGTGGAAATGGTACAACAATCAGAGTATGACATCATCCTGATGGATATTCAGATGCCGGAGCTAAGCGGAATAGATGCCACCCTACAGATCAGAGCCATGGCCGACGAGCAGAAGGCAGGTATACCTATCATTGCACTAACTGCCAATGCCCTGAAAGGTGACGCCGAAAAGTACCTGAGCGCAGGTATGAATGATTACCTGTCGAAACCATTTGAAGCAGAGGTGCTTTATACAAAGATTGCCAGCCTGCTTCCTGAAAAGAGAAAAAGCGATCAGGTAGGAGTTGCGGCTATAGCAACGCAGCAGGAAGAAACAGCGCCGGCTGAACCGCTCTACAGTATGGAGGTCATCCAGAAAATGTCTCACAACAACGAGGCGTTCATGAACCGCGCCCGCCAGCTATTTGCAGATACCATTCCTGTCACGGTACAGGATATGCACAAAGCAATGGAGCAGGAAGACTGGAAGATGGTGAGTGCACTGGCTCACAAGGTAAAGTCCACGATCGATACCATGAAGATCGAGTCTTTGAAAGAAGTGGTGCGCTTTGTGGAGGCAAATGCCAAACAAGAGACCAATCTGGTTGAAGTTCGGGCAGGTGTTTCTAAGATCCGGGAGGTGATGCTGAAGGTTGTGGATGCTATCAGTGCCGAGATAAGCTCTTAATCAATCGTATTGTTTTATTCACAGCCTGCCCTGGCAGCCTTTTGTGCTGCCAGGGCAGGCTTTTTTGTAAAGTTTTAGCGGTAACCTCCGTAAGCCCTACTGACAGCTATACCTTTATTTAATATATGTCCTCTACCCTATCTACGCCCTCCATACCTGATCTGAAAGATATCACAGCGCTGCGGCACCAGCTGCACCAGCACCCTGAACTTTCCGGATTTGAATTTGACACAAGCCATACTTTGCGTGGTTTCCTGCAACGCTACCAACCCGATGAAGTAATTACAGATTTAGGAGGCAACGGCTTTGCACTGATTTTTAATGGAAAGAAACCGGATGCCGGACCTACTGTACTCTTCAGGGCTGAGTTGGACGCCCTGCCCATTCTAGAGCAGAACCAACTGCCTTATACTTCTATTCAGAAAGGCGTTAGTCACAAATGCGGGCACGACGGACACATGGCTATTTTAGCAGGACTTGCAAGTCTGTTGCACCAGTACTCACCGGACAAAGGAAGGGTAGTCTTGCTGTTTCAGCCGGCAGAGGAAAACGGAGCAGGTGCCTGGGCTGTACTGTATACCCCTGCTTTTCAGGAAATAGCACCTGATTATGTGTTTGCGCTGCATAACATGCCAGGCAAGCCTATGGGTCAGGTAATACTGCGGCCTGACATATTCGCTGCGGCTTCTGTGGGACTCAAGGTGCATTTACATGGAAAAGAGTCGCATGCTGCGGAGCCTGATAACGGTCTGAACCCGGGAGAAGGTATGAGTGAACTGATACAGGCTTTCAATTCCCTGGTGCGTGATCCGCATTCCTTCCAGGACCTGACTTTGCTCACTGTCGTGCATGCCCGGCTGGGTGAAGTTGCATTCGGCACCAACCCGGGATTTGCAACAGTAATGGCCACGCTTCGGGCCTTTGAACAGGAAGACCTGAACAGGCTAAAATCCCTTGCAATAGAATCAATTAAGCTGGTGTCTTTCAAGTATGGATTAAGGTATGACCTGGAGTGGGTGGAGGAGTTTCCTGCTACCCGCAATAGTACGGGGGCTGTTGAACTGGTAGATCAGGCTGCCCGTTATCTGAGTATGGAGGCCAAGCAGGCAGCACAACCTGTACGCTGGTCCGAAGATTTTGGACACTTTACAAACAGGTATTGCGGTGCTCTTTTTGGATTGGGATCTGGTACGGACCAACCACAGCTACACCACGCTGATTATGATTTCCCTGATGAACTTATACCTGCTGGTGCTTCCCTGTTTTACCGCATCGCAGCCTCCCTCCTAAACGATTAGTCATTTCATGTTCTATAGTTCCTATATCGAAATAAGTCGCTCAGCACTGGCGCATAACATAGCATTTCTTAAAGCTCAACTCAAGCCGGGCGTTCGCTTTTCCTCTGTCATTAAAGGCAATGCCTACGGGCACGGTATTGAGGAGTTCGGGCAGCTGGCCTATACCTGTGGAGTTGACCATTTTTCAGTTTTTAGCGCTGATGAGGCCTATCGTCTTCAGCAGGTGCTGCCCCACACTGCTACCATCCTGATCATGGGCTATATTGATGACGAGGAGTTAAACTGGGCTATCACGCACAATATTGAATTTTATGTGTTTTCCCTGGACAGGCTGGAACAGGCTGGCAAGGCAGCCAGGGCTTTGCAGAAACCTGCCAGGATCCACCTCGATCTGGAGACAGGTATGAACCGCATCGGATTAAACACGGATGATCTGGAGCGTGCTGCTGAGATTATTCTGAAGCAGCCTGATGCATTCGAGGTAGTTGGCGTATCCACACATTATGCAGGAGCCGAAAGCAGCGAAAACGATGACCGGGTAAAAGCCCAGCTGCAACGCTATCACATGGCGGTACGCATGCTGCAGCAGAAAGGACTCACCATCCGAACACTGCACACAGCCTGTTCAGCTGCCGTGATGGCCTATCCCGAGACTCACCTGGACATGGTGCGGGTAGGCATTATGCAATATGGTTTCTGGCCCAGCCCGGAGATCTACCAGCGTTACATGGGTATCAGCACGGACCGCAGCGACCCGCTGAGGCGGCTGATTAATTGGAAGAGCCAGGTCATGAGCCTGAAAGTTGTTCCGTCTGGTGAGTTTATTGGGTATGGTAAGAGCTTTCAGGCAAGTACTGAAATGCTGATTGCCGCTATACCTGTAGGGTATGCCTGGGGCTTTAGCCGTAGTCTCAGCAACCAGGGACAGGTGCTAATCAGGTCGCACAGAGCACCGGTAGTGGGCATTGTGAACATGAACGTACTGATGGTGGATGTGACCGGTATACCGGACGTGTCTCTTAAAGACGAGGTGGTGCTGCTTGGCAAGCAGGGTAGTGAGCACATTACGGTGGCTTCGTTTGCTGAATTGAGCACCCAGCTCAACTATGAGTTGTTGACCAGGCTTCCGCTGAACATACCCCGGATTATTATCGATTAGATGTTACTCCCAACCGCCTCTTCGCGGTGGAGTTCGTAGCCGCAGTTATCACAAAAATTAGCTGTCAGGGAATGTCCCTCTTTGTAGCAGTTCGGGCAAACACGCGTAGTCGTGTTCAGACGTTCTGCATTGGCGAGCTCTACCGATACGATCCCTGTGGGGACAGCAATAATGCCATAGCCCATAATCATCAGGCAGCTGGCCAGGAGTTGACCAAGCGGTGTCACCGGGGTAATATCTCCAAAGCCCACGGTAGTGAGGGTCACGATGGCCCAATAGATGCTTTTCGGAATGCTGGTGTACCCGCTCTCTCTCCCTTCTATCACATACATCAGCGCACCAACGACTATGACCATCATGAGTACAACACCCAAAAATACGGTGATTTTAGTCATACTGGCCCGCAAGGCTTTAGACAGGACCTGACCTTCGTTGACAAAGCTGGTCAGGCGGAATACCCTCGCGATCCGGAGCAATCGGAACACGCGAATGACCAGCAGGTATTGGGAACCAAGTACAAAGAGGCTGAGATATGTAGGGATAATAGCCAGGAAATCAATGATCCCGAAAAAAGAGAATACATACCTTAAAGGGCGCTCTGAGCTATAGATGCGGAGTATGTACTCAATCGTAAACAGAATGGTAAAGATCCACTCAAGCATCTGAAAAAGAGGCAGGTAGTCTCGTCTCAGGGACACCACACTTTCCAGCGACACCACCACAACACTTGCTATAATCAGCAGGAGCAGCATGATATCGAAAGCTTTGCCGGCTGGCGTTTCAGCTTCGAAAATGATGCTGTACAGTTTATGCTTTAGCGTGTCACTTTTGTATGTTGCCATGGACCTGTTTTACAAAGTGGAAGAAACGCGTACGGAGTCCTTCCGGAACCGACTAGCCATATATTGCTGTATACGCTGCTCATACTCAGTAATCTTGGCAGGATCTACAAATACAGCACGTGTATTTTTAGTCTGGTTGGCAGGCTGCGGTTTCTTCCAGCCGATCATGACCAACATAACTGTATCGAGCTTTGCTTTGTTTTCTGCCACAGACACGATCTCTCCTACCTCCACCTTGTCAATTTCCGGGAAAATCAGTTTAAGCTCTCTGCTGGCGCTTACTGGTGTATAAGAGTTGGCCAGGCGCATGAGGCTGTCTGCCCGCTGACTCTGCATCTTCTGAATCTCGATGGTCTTCAGGAAGTCCTTGGTGAGGTTGTTGGTGATGTCAGATGCCATACGGCGTACATCCTCAGCTGATACATCCAACTGCACCAGCTTTACACGGTGTTTTGAAAGCGAATTCTGGGCCAGCACCTGATCATAATGCTGGAGCAGGGAATCAGGCACAGGGTTACCAACACTATAGATCTTAATTGTGCTCAGCGTGTCGGTATCCGTTACTTCCCACTTAATGATTTCATTATTTCGGTTTGCAAAGTCGCGCACGATCAGGTTCTCGATCTTCTTCTTGGTCTGAACGCTTTGGTAGATGTTGTAGAGGAAATAGGCGCTTGGTGATACTACAATGAACAGCATCAAGGCCATGATGCGGGCTACACGACGCTCTGTGGCTTTGTCTACGTAGTGTTTGATATCAAACTTCAGGTATTTTACGATCAGGAAAGTCGCTAGGCTGATAAAGACGGCGTTGATGAAAAACAGGTAGAAGCCGCCGAAAAAGAAATCGAAGCGACCGAGCGCAAGACCATAGCCAGCCGTACACAGCGGCGGCATGAGGGCAGTTGCAATGGCCACGCCAGGTATAGCGTTTGATTTATCAGATCTGGAGATAGAGACGATACCTGCAACACCGCCAAAAAAGGCGACCATCACATCAAGCAAGGTGGGTTTGGTACGTGCAAGTAGTTCGTTGGTAGGCTCTCCGAGTGGCGTGATCATGAAGTAGAACGTACTCACAATCAGGCCGGCTGCTGCTGCAAGTGAAAGGTTCTTCACAGAGGCCCACAACATTTCGCGGTCATTGATGCCTACTGATAGCCCCACTCCCAGAATCGGAGACATGAGAGGGGAAATAAGCATGGCCCCGATAATAACGGCGCCGGAGCCAGTGTCGAGGCCAATAGAAGCCAGCATGGCGGAGCAGATCAGCATCCAGGTATTGTTGCCGCGAACAGGAATCTTATCGTAAATTTCGCGAATAGTGCCTGGCTCGTCGGTCTCGTGGATGATGTTAAGCACACTGTCCAGGGCTCTCTTAATCGAATCGAAAATCATAAACAGGAATTAGCAATTCCTGTAAAAATAGCTTTTTTTCGCTTAAGTCCCCAATTTAACACTTAGCATCGGGAGCGTTTGAGGAAGTACTGAGGTGTCATTGAGGGCTTTTACCAGCTGATTTATTTTTGTTCGATCACCTGGGTTCTTGGTCGTTTCTTCTGCATCCGACAAGAGCTGCTTCGCTTCTGTTGTGATTGGTGCCAGTCGTTTAGGGTTACTTTTTGCTGCGTAACTTAAGTTTTTGAGTAGGTTCAAAAGTCGTAGCACAATGACAGGGTCTTCTCTGCCATATACCCGGATTGGCCCCAGACAATGACTCAATAAGTCCCTGTAATTTACTTCGTCCAAACGCAGTCGAAGTACATTATCTTTGTCATGAAAGATTTTCTCGTCAGTGAGTTGCATCCGGATTATAAAGAGGTCAGTCAGGTAGTCAATCGCTTTTATAGCGGTGCCTGGGTCGTTCACGCTGGGGCTTAAAGCCTTGACAGCACTTTCGGTAATCTGTTTGAAACCATAGAGATAGTTCATATCGGCAAGCTCCTCCTGGTAATAACTGATATTACTATAAAGATCTTCACAAAAAGCATCTTTATCTTTCAGAGCACCGGCCACTTTTGCAAATGGCAATCCTTTGATCACAAAATGGCCAAGGGGCTGCATGAATTCCAGCACCACATCATGCTTTCTGCAAAGCTCGATAATCGCTTTCTTATCCACTTTTTGCAGATATCCGCTGAAATCGCTGTTGAGTTCCCGCCAGTCTCCCGTTTCAAATATTGCCGGAAGTGCCTTTCCTTCATCTTTTGAGATTTCTTCGCGCAATTTATCCAGGGTCAGTTTGTAGATGCTCTCCAGGATATTGCCGATCTGAATGGCAGCTGAAATGGAATGGATGAAGTAGACAAAGAAGGCCAGACAAAGGATTGTAAAGCACATGGCCATGAATACTGCCAGCCCGGGCAGGTCAGCATCATAACTTTCAGAGCGGATATTTACCATGACAACCAAGGTATAAATCAGCGTTCCCAGGTATAATCCCAGCACTTTTTGGTTTGACTTGGAAGAAATCAGCCCTGGTATGACACGGGGTGAAAAGTTGGCGCTGGCCTGATTCAGGACAAGCATCACCATGGTAAAACTGAAAACGATCAGGGAAAAGATCCCGGTGGCGATCGAACTCAGGATCATGGTGGCTGTTTCGCCGTGCGTAATGATGAAAAAAGGCAACTCATCTTTCAGGGAGTTGCTAATTCCCCTGGTTTCAAAATAGATCATCAGCACTGCAATCCCGAAAAAGAGCAACGAGATGATAGTCGGGTAAAATCCTATACTGGTAAAGATGAACTGAATGACAAGCTTCAGCCGGCTTATGATTCTCTTCATAGTGCGGAGGCGGGGTTACATTGCTTTATATTACTGTATGCTTTGGGTATAAGTTATAAAAACAAAAGAGCCGACAGCTTGACGCTACCGGCTCCGGATCATAAGCGGGTTAGTTTATTCGAATGCTGTCTTTGTCAGGCTGGCTTCCCAGCTCATCATTTTGAGCAGGTACAGTCGAATCATCGGATTCTCGTGCAGTGCTCTTTGCACGGCTTCCTTATCTATCCTGATCAGTTCGGTATGTTCAAGTGTGTAGGCCGTAAAGCTGTAAGTGTCATTCAGTAAGTCGGTGATGCCAAGCAGAAAATCCGGAGGGGCAATCACCTGCTCATCTATACCTGCCGCCTGGTCAGCAAGTGCCACACTCCCCTGGGTGACCAGGTAGAAAGCGGAAACCTCCTCCCCTTGCCTGAAAATACAGCGCCCACGCTCCAGGAGCTCCGGCTCGCCTTCAATCATTCCCCTGCTGATGAAATCCCTTACTGCCATGCTGGTTTAATTTTTACTGATGTACAGACTGCAGTTGCTCCTGCTTTTGCTTGCTTGTACAATTGACACAGCAACCCGAACAAGGTTTCATTTTATGCTGACGGTAGGTCAGCAGCGGGATGCGTGTATGAAAGGCCATGGTCTTCGTGTAATTTGTGCTAAAGAGGCGTTCCATGAGATAATTATCCTGTGTGGCCAGTATCAGCAAATCAGCTGAGGTCTCTTCTGAAAACTCGCTGATGCCCTCCAGCACGTCTTCTTCTTCCAACAATCTGACGGCTACTTTTCGTCCTTTCAGCTGCTTTTCAATTTCCAGCATAGCCGCCTTGTAGTAGCATAGTTGGGAGCGTTCTTCTTCACCATATACCTGCACAAGCGTCAGTTTGGCATTTAGCTGCTGCGCCAGGTCAGCTATACGGAAGAGCACCTTTTGGTCCTGGTCTGTAAAGTCCGTTGCAAACACCAGGTTTTTCAATTTTCGATAGCGTATGGAGGCTGGAAGCACCATAACCGGACATGAAACAAGGTCCATCACGACAGCAGCCAGCTCAGTTGCTTCCCTGTTAAGACCATTATTTGCCCGTGTTCCGGCATCCATCAGCACCAGGTCGATCTGGTATTCCTGAACAACGGATTGTATGCTATCGCGTACCTGCCCTGGCCGTACCACACAATCAAAAGGTGCTGCGACTTTAGAGTATTTGAATTCACGGCTAAACACACGCTCGGCAAAAGATCGAAGCTTTTGGATGCAGCTGCTTTGCTGCGTATAAGTCAGGTCGGCCGTTTTACAGGCATGGAACAAGTATAGCTCCGCTCCCAGTGCATGGGCCAGCTGTCCGGCGTAGTAGAGCAGGTCCTCCCCTGTCTCGTTCAGTTCCAGCGGTACCAGGATGCGTTTTGTCTGCGATAGCGTTGTCATAGTGGTCATGTTTAGTATAGTAAAGGTATAGGTGGATCGCTTAGGATGCAGTGAGCTGCATCACCTGAAAAAGTGACTTTTAACAGTATTGGCTTTACAGCTATTTGGGCTTGGAACAGCAGCTCATTTCGGTGGTATGCTGTTCTGTCTGCACCACTTTAGGGCTGAGGTAAGGTATACCGAGGCCTAGTCCCCGTACAATGAACAGCACAGCCAGTGCCATGCCCACGTAAGGGACGGCCCTGTTAAACATGCCTCGCACTTTCAGGCTGATCAGTTTGCCGGAAAGTGAGACAATATACATAAGAGGGAAAGTGCCCAGTCCGAAAAGCGCCATGTAGAGCATGGCACCGCCTATACCCGGGGCGCTGATGGCACCTGCCAGGGCAATGTAAACGAATCCGCAGGGAAGCAGACCGTTGAGCATACCTACTATGAAAAGTGAGCCCAGTGAGTTTTTCTGAAAGTAGTAGCCAAGCTTCTTGCGAACCCAGCCCATCACTTTGTCTGTGCCCAGTACATTGGATGCCTTACCTTTAAGAGCTGCCGGCAGCACCAGCAGCAACAGGATCAAAACACCCGATACAATCGAAACTGTTTGTTGCAGGCCCGCCATCTCAAGTGACTGACCAAAGGCGCCTGCGATTGCGCCCAACGATGCGTATGTGACGATGCGACCACCATTGTACAGGAGCCGACCGGCGTAGTAACGCCAGCCGGAACTCCCGACAAATGGTAGCGCCATTGCTATAGGGCCGCACATCCCGACACAATGGAAACTGCCTAATAAACCAAATAGAAATCCTGCCCAGATCATGGCCTTACTTTATTTGGATGGTTTTTTCTGAATAGTATGCTTCTTCTCCGTCGCTGAAGTTCACGCGAACTTTCCAGAGACCTTTTTCAAGGTCTCCTACTTCTATGAGTTGGCTCAAGTCGCGACCCAACTGCAGTGGCATTTGCTGGTCCAGCTTATCGTCTGACGGGCGGAAAAGTGTCACCATACCAGTTAACTTTTTGTCGCTGTAAGTGGCGGGTACCTGCAATAGGATGGTTTGGCCCTCCTCCTTGTAAGTTAGCATTACATCGCCGAGCGCCTGTGTGCGGCGCACACGGTCGATCTGATCCTGGTATGCGATCTCCTGTGCGTAGTAGTCCTTACTCACCAGGTCCACATCCTGGTTCATGGCCTGTATCACAAAGTAGACAATGTAACCCATGAAGGATACCAGGCCGATAACGATGGCATAAGGCCAGAAAGTGAATTTTTTATCTTTAGTCATGATGATTGCGCTTGAATAGTTGCTTTGTAATGAAGCGATAATTATTTGGCAGGTGCTAGGAACTTGGTGTCCTGTGTGGTGATCAGCTCACCTTCATGGTACACCCCGATCTCAATTTTGGCATTCATGCCGGTCAGTTGGTTCTGCGGGATCTCAGCGAAGAACACCCCATCGGCTTTGCCCTGTGCTGGCAGCACCAGTTCACTGCCTACCATCTTGATCGTGCCGTCAGTGTTGTGCAGCTTGAGCGTCAGCGGCATCTCGAAATTGGTCTTATTGATCACCGAGATGTTGTAGAGGTTCTTCACTGTTCCCTGCTCTGTTTTCTGGTAAAGCTGACCTGGCGTGCGGAGGATAGTGGCCTCAGCGGCGTCGCGGGTGAGCAGAAGTGATGTAAGCGCAACCAGCAGAAGCAGCAGCACAGCACTGTAGCCCATCACCCTCGGTGTGAAGAGTTTCCACTGACGCCCTTCCGAAATAGCCTCTTCTGAGTCGTATCGGATCAGACCTTCCGGCTTGTCGATCATGCGCATGATGTCGTTGCAGGCGTCGATGCAGGCAGTACAGTTGATACATTCCAGCTGTTGTGCTCCGTTACGGATGTCTATACCTGTCGGGCATACCTGTACGCACTGGTGACAGTCGATGCAGTCGCCCTCGGTACGTTCCTGCCCTTTGCGCAGCTTGCCTCGAGGCTCTCCACGGCCATAGTCATAAGCTACTGTCAGGCTTTTCTTGTCAAGCATCACACCTTGCAGGCGGCCGTATGGACAAACGATCGTACATACTTGCTCCCGGAAATAGGCAAACACCCAGTAAAATACACCTGTAAAGGCGACCATGGAGCCGAAGTCCGCCAGGTGATTAGCCGGACTATCAGTAACGATCTCTTTAAGAGCATCTATCCCGATGATATAAGCCAGAAAGGTATTGGCTATGATAAAGGAGATAAATAGGAAAACAGCAGTCTTAGCCCCTTTCTTCAGGATCTTCTCCGTGTTCCAGGGCATCTTATTCAGTGCCCGTTGTTTGGTGTAGTCCCCCTCTATCAGGTACTCGATACGGCGGAAAACCATTTCGAGGAAGATCGTTTGCGGACATACCCAGCCACAGAACAGCCTGCCATAGACTACTGTGAAGAGGATAATAAAGACCACTAGTGCCAGGAAGGCCAATACCAGGATAAAGAAATCCTGAGGCCAGAAGAGGATGCCGAAGATCACAAACTTGCGCTCTACGATGTTGAGCATCAGCAGCGGCAGCCCGTTGATCTTAATGAAAGGCCCTGCAAACAGAAAAGCCAGCAAGCCGTAGCTTACCCATTTTCTGTAGTCGTAGAGTTTGCCTTTGGGTTTTTTAGGGTAAACCCATACCCTTTTACCATGCTCGTCTACTGTCGAGATATGGTCCCGGAATTCCTCCGGTGCGGTGTGCAATTTAGTTGCCATGGCAGTTTAATTTGTGCGGATATTAATCCTGCCTGTTATTAAATATTATGGTAGCCAGTAGCGGCCTTGTGCTGCTCTTTGCTGATACAAAATTCAGAATTCGCGCCCTGGTAAAAGATGACCAAAGTCATTCTTCCAGGTGATTGTCATCAGTAATATCCAAAACACGAAAGGCAGACACTCTTTCGAATGCCTGCCTTCATGAAGGTTGGTTGTTGATTTATTCTTTCTCGCCCTGGGCCTCTTTGGCGTTAGGCGGGTTGGTGCCCTGCAGTGACAAGATGTAGCTACTTACTTCCAGCATCTGGTCTTTGGTCAGTTTACCCTGCCAAGGAACCATGCCCTTGCTTGGTACACCGAACTTAACCGTCTTAAAGATGTCGTTCACATCGCCTCCGTGAAGCCAATACTCGTCCGTCAGGTTAGGACCTACCGTACCTTCACCGGCCTGGCCATGGCACGCTGCGCAATTCTGGATGTAGAGTGACTTACCAGACTCAAGGGCAGCCGCGTCAGTCAGCACTTCGTAGTTGGTTACCGCATTCGGGTCTTCCACGTTCTGAGCGGCAATCAGAGCTGCCTGTTGCATCTCCATTTCATACTCCTCTGCCTGCAGCGCACCTGTGCGGAACACATGGTAGTGCAGCATATAGCCCACTGCAAACACGATGGTCACATAGAACATATACTTCCACCATGGTGGCAGGTCGTTGTCGTACTCCTGTATACCATCGAAATCGTGGTTAGAGTGAATCTCGTCTTTTGCCTTTCCTGTCATTACGGTGGCATCACCGCTTAGCAGAGCATATACACGTCCTGAGAAAGTAGCCTGAAATTCTTCATCCTTCAGCGAGTCGCCCATCATCGGTACGATTACGCGGAAAAGCATTACCAGTACCACGACGATCAGCAGGATGATCAGGCCAACCAGGCCATAGATGAAGTGCACGATCGGTGGCAAATCCATAAAGGCGACGTCCTGTGGTGCAGCCGGCGTATCAGCTTTAACTGTTGTTGTAGCTGCCGTTTCTTCAGCCTGGGCAGGTGCAGCGGCGCTTGCCTCTTTTATGTAGGCAATTACGTGGTTGATGTCATCTTCAGAGAGAGAACCTTCGAAAGCCGGCATCGGCATTTTTTTGAACTTCTCATAAACGGCCACCGCATCCGCATCACCTGACTGGATTAACTCCTGCGAGTTGCTGATGAACTTGTGCAGCCATTCATCCCCGCGGCGCTCGTGTACGTCTTTCAGGGCTGGTCCTACTACGTCGGCATCCATGCTGTGGCAGGCGGCGCAGTTGCCTTCAAATATTTTCTTGCCCTGCACTGCATCCTGTGCGAATGCCGCAGCACCCGTCATCAGAACAAAGCCGGCCGCCAGGGCCAGTTGTTTCAGTTTATTCATGGGAGATTTCATTGTCTGTTCCCTCCTATTGTTTGGTCTTGGTCCTCATCTGCGCAGGCAAAGCTGCTCATGCTGCTCACATACTTCTTGTCCATCAGGGCCACATACACCAGCAGACCCAGGAAGAACACGAAGAAAATAGTAAATGAAATGAGCGGGTATATTTCAATGCCATCTATGGCTTGTAACACGTTCTTGTACATTGTCTTAGAGTTTTTGACTTGAGACTTAGTGACGCTGGACCAGAGTGTAGCCTCCGATGTCCTTTGTCACTAAGTCTTTTGTCAGGTTTACTATTCTTCTACTTCTTCAGCTTTCACCTTGATGTCGGTACCCAAACGCTGCAGGTAGGCGATCATGGCGACGATCTCGCTTTCAGGGCGCACTTCCAGGCCTTCTTTGGCCAGGTCGGCGGTGATTTCACGTGCCTGCTTCATCAGCTCCTGGTTCGCATTGGCGATGTATTCGTCCTCGTAAGGCACACCCAGCTGTTTCAGCACTTTCAGTTTCGCCTCAGTTGTGGTCAGGTCAACGTCCTGCTCAAACAACCATGGGTAAGCTGGCATGATAGAGCCCGGTGACATGGATGTTGGGTCGAGCATGTGGTGGTAGTGCCAGCTGTGCGGGTACTTACCGCCTACTCTGTGAAGATCCGGACCGGTACGCTTAGAACCCCACAGGAAGTTGTGGTCATACACGAACTCACCTGCTTTAGAGTACTCGCCGTAACGCTCTGTCTCCGATCTGAACGGACGGACCATTTGCGTATGGCAGTTCACACAGCCCTCTTTGATGTACAGGTCACGTCCCTGTAGCTCCAGCGAGGTATAAGGCTTCACGCTGGCGATAGTTGGCACGTTTGATTTGATCACGAAGGCAGGAATAAATTCTACCAGACCGCCAATCAGGATGGCTACAGTAGCCCAAACTGCCATTTGCATCGGGCGCTTTTCGATCCAGCTGTGCCAGTGACCGGCATTGTGGCTTACTTCTTTCACAACCGGAGGAGCGATAGCCGCTTCGTTAGCTTCTAATGCACCAGACTTCGCTGTCTTATACAAGTTGTAGATCATCAGGAATACACCGCTCAGGTATAGCACGCCACCAATACCACGCAGGTAGTACATCGGCACGATCTGCAGCACCGTTTCCAGGAAGTTAGAGTACTGTAGTGTACCTTCTGCTGTGAACTGTTTCCACATCAAACCTTGAGTGAAACCTGCCCAGTACATAGGTATAGCGTAGAATAGGATACCCAGTGTACCTAACCAGAAGTGCGTATTGGCTAGTTTCTTAGAGTGTAGTTGTGTCTTGTACAAGCGTGGGAACAACCAGTACAGCATCGCAAATGTCAGGAAGCCATTCCAGCCAAGGGCACCCACGTGCACGTGTGCAACGATCCAGTCGGTGAAGTGCGCGATGGCGTTCACGTTCTTCAGCGACAGCATCGGACCTTCGAAAGTAGCCATACCATAAGCGGTGATCGCCACTACCATGAATTTCAGTACCGGCTCCTCACGAACCTTGTCCCAGGCGCCACGCAGCGTCAGAAGACCGTTGATCATACCACCCCAGCTTGGAGCGATCAGCATGACAGAGAACACAACACCCAGTGATTGTGCCCAGTCAGGCAGTGAGGTATACAGCAAGTGGTGCGGTCCAGCCCAGATGTAGATGAAGATCAGCGACCAGAAGTGAATAATGGAAAGTCTGTATGAGTATACCGGACGGTTAGCGGCCTTTGGCAGGAAGTAGTACATCAGGCCCAGGAACGGCGTTGTCAGGAAGAACGCAACCGCATTGTGGCCATACCACCACTGCACCAGCGCATCCTGCACCCCGGCGTAGCCCGAGTAGCTTTTCCAGAAGGTAACAGGCAGCTCATAAGAGTTTACAATGTGCAGCACCGCTACGGTCAGGAAGGTGGCAATATAGAACCAGATAGCCACATACATGTGCTTCTCACGACGCTTGGCAATAGTACCGAACATGTTCCAGCCAAATACCACCCATACCAGTGTAATAGCGATGTCGATTGGCCACTCCAGCTCAGCATACTCTTTCGAGGTCGTAATACCCAGCGGAAGCGTGATAAGCGCCGCCACAATGATCAGCTGCCAGCCCCAGAAATTTAGTTTGCTGAGTTTGTCGCTGTACATGCGCGACTTGCAGAGGCGCTGGAGTGAGTAATACACACCCATAAAGATGGCGTTACCCACGAAGGCAAAGATCACCGCATTGGTGTGCAGTGGCCTGATACGGCCGAATGTTGTGTACTGGTTACCCATGTTCACATCTGGGTTGGCGAGCTGGAACGCGATCAGCGTACCGATAATCATACCGGCTACGCCCCAGAATACGGTAGCGATACCAAAGTCGCGAACGATCTTGTTGTCGTAGAAAAAGGATTCGATCCCCCCTGTATCCTGACCTACCCGTTTCGGGTTCGGCTCTAAGACAGTTGCTACATTAGTTGACATGTGCGGTGTCCTCCATTGGTTAAGGTGTGTTGTGAAATACTGTTTGTTTGCTTGTTAATCATGTGCAAAATTGAGAATTCGGCCTCTCCGAAAAGATGACCAAAGTCATTCTTCGAGGTGATTGTCATCAGTAATCGAGGTGACTTATGACTGCTTCTGGCTTGGTTTTTCGGTTTTTGGCACGCCGTTGAACTCGTTTTCGAATAGCATGCGAACAGCTGGGGTATAGTCGTCGTCGTACTGTCCGGAGCGAACTGCCCACAGGAAAGCGGCCAGGAAACCGGCTGCTACAAGCACACTGACAGCGATAAGAACAAATATGATATACATGGGAGTATGAGATTTAGTGAGTTAGCGAGTTGGTGAATGAGTGATTGAGTGAGTTAGTGAATGTTTATACCTGAGAATATTAATCATTCACTCAATCACTCAATTATTTAAAGTCCCGCCTTTTTTGCGGCGTACTTCACGGAGAGGGTGGCAAAAGTCATCACACTGAGCGTACTGATCGGCATCAGGATAGCGGATACGATCGGAGTAAAGAGCCCCATCACCGCCATGGTCAATCCGACCACGTTGTAAATCAGCGACACAGCGAAGGTCAACAGGATCAGCGTCATGGTCTTCTTGGAGAACTTCAGGAACATGCTCAGTTTGTCAAATGACTCCGCATCCAGGATAGCGTCGCAGGAGGGTGAGAAGTTGGTGACGCTGTTGCTCAGGGCTATACCTGCATCACTCTGCTTCAGGGCACCGGCATCGTTCAGCCCGTCACCTACCATCAACACCTGGCGGTGGTCCTGCTCTTTCAGCTTTTGGATGTACTCCAGTTTCTGAACAGGCGACTGATTGAAGTTCAGCTCTGCTTCGCTGCCCAACAGTTCCCGCAGTCGTGCTTCTTCATGGTCGTTGTCGCCTGAAAGCACCGCGATCTTCTTGTCTTTCAGATCGCCCAGCACATTGCTCAAGCCATTGCGGTACACGTTGAAGAAGGTATAGTAACCTAGTACCACACCGTCTATTGATACATAAACTGTTGTTTTGAGGGTGTCTTTTTGCTTGTCTGCTGGTACGCCCAGGTATGCGGCGGAGCCTACACGTACATGCATACCCTTCACTTCGCCAACCAGTCCTTTACCGGTGTACTCCTGGAAACCTGTTACAGGAGCTGTACTGCCTTGAATGGACTCACTGATGCGTTGACTGAGCGGGTGCGTCGAGTGACGCAGCACTGAAAGTATCGCTTGCTGCTGATCAGCTGAAAGTGTTTTGCCAGTGTAAGTTACCTCTGCTTCACTTGGCTCTGTCAGCGTACCTGTTTTGTCGAACACCACGGTATCAATCTTAGCCAGTCGCTCTACTACGCCCGTGTTTTTGAGGTAGAATTTGTTACGACCGAACACACGCATGGTATGGCCGTGCACGAAGGGCGTAGCCAGTGACAAAGCACAAGGACAGGCAATGATTAGCACGGACGTGAAGGCCTTCATCGCGATGTCCATGTCGCGCGGCACCCAGTAAACGAGTGCACCGGCTGCTACCATCAGCGTTACGATGATGAAGTACTTGCCCGCAATATTAGAGTAGGTATGCAGGTACTGCTCTTCGTTCTTCGAGAAGACGGTGTCGTTCCAGAGCTGCGTCAGGTAGCCCTGCGATACCTCCTTCACTACTTCCAGTTCGATGCTCTCGCCTACCTGGCGACCACCGGCATAGATCACTTCGCCGACCACTTTCTCCACCGGCTCCGACTCACCCGACACAAAGCTGTAGTCGATCATGGCACGACCGTGCAGCAGCATGGCGTCGGCAGGTATAAGCTCCTGGTTGCGAATACGGATACGGTCGCCCACCTGAAGGTTTCGTACAGCGGTGGAGGATTCCTCGCCGTTCTCTTTAAGCACCGTAATGGACACCGGGAAATAAGAGGTATAGTCACGGTCGAAGGACAGCGTATCGTAGGTGCGCTGCTGGAAATACTTGCCGATCAGCATGAAGAACACCAGACCAGTAAATGAATCCAGATAGCCAGGACCCCGGCCAGTGAGGATGTCAAACAAGGAGACAAAGAAGAGCGCCAACAGACCCGTTGAGATCGGCAGGTCGATGTTGACCATGCGCTGCTTAATGCCCTCCCAGGCTGACGTAAAGAAACCACGCGCACTGTAGAAGAAAACAGGTATAGACAACAGGATGCTCAGGTAACCAAAGAAAGAGCCGAAGCTGTGTTGCAGCCCCTGCGTAAAGTCCAGGTAATCCGGGAAAGCCAGCAGCATCACATTACCGAAAGCAAAGCCGGCTATACCTAGCTTGTAGATAATGGTGCGGCTCTTTGTGGTTGTTTTCTTGCCGTCTGTGTCGGCCAGCGTGATGGCTGGCTCGTAGCCGATTCGGGTCAGCAGCTCTACTACTTCACGCAAAGAGGTCTTTTCGTGAAAGTAAGTCAGGGCTACTTCCTTGCGCATAAAGTTCACCGTGGTTTCGGCTATACCTGGGTTCAACTTAAACAGGTTCTCCAGCAGCCAGATACAGGAACTGCAGTGCATCTGTGGAATGTAGAAGGTGAGCTTACAGATCTTGTCACTGCGGAAGTTGATCAGCTGGGCCTCCACACCCGGGTCGTCCAGATAGGCAAAGCGGGCATCCGAAACCGGCTTTTTGCCGGTGAGGCCCGGGCTTTCCTCCAAATTATAGTAGGTACAGAGATTATTTTCTTCGAGAAGTTCATAAACGGCTTTACACCCATCGCAGCAGAAAGCTTTCTCGTGTGCTACAATGGGCTCATCACCACAGGAATCCCCGCAGTGGTAGCAGTTCTGAATATTGGTTTGGAGTGCGGCTTCCATCACAATTTTCCTTTATTAATGTCTGGTACAAAGGTAATTGGGAGGCAAAGCCTAAAAGATGATGCATGTCACTTTCTGAACTGATAATGCTCAGTGCATAGCCCGGTAGGAAGGCCGAAATTTGTAACATCAAGAAAGACGAATAAGGCAAGCGCAGGAGCGCAACATACCTGTCAAAATATTGTTTTGTGATTAAAGTTTAGTGTTTAGTATAAGGTGATTTTAGCTTAGAGGAGAGACTGAGCTACAATAACGGCAGGCGTCATACGGCTGCCGTTTTTTATTGCCTATACCTGAAACATTGCGCCAGCCGGCCTAGTCGTACATGTGGCTGATCTTGTAAAGCTTGTCGTGATCCAGAATGGTGATGGAGCTGCCTTTAGCGGAGATAAGTCCTTCTTCTTTGAACTCAGAAAGTAAGCGGATGGTAGTTTCTTTGGCAGTACCTACAATAGAGGCCAGGTCTTCACGGGAGATGGAGATGGTAAACTGATCACCTTCTTCGCGTTCCTGGTAGGTTTTTTGTAACAGCAGCAGGGCCTCTGCCAGACGCTCGCGCACCGGCTTGTAGGCCATTTGCACCATACGTTCTTCAGCTTCACCCAGGGCATTGGAGATCAGTTTCATCAATCCTCCCGCAAATTCTACGTTCTGGCTGATCAGCTCCAGGAATTGAGAGCGTGGTATAAAGCAAATCACGGCATCCTCCAGCGCAACTGCCGAGGCAGAATAGTTCGTGTCGGCCATCAGGGCACGGTAGCCGATCAGGTCACCCGGTTTCGCGAGTCGCACGATCTGCTCTTTGCCGTCGCTCCCCAGCTTGGCGATTTTGATCTTACCTGAATTAATGCAATAAAGTCCCGATGGTTTACCCCCTTCGTGAAAGATCAGCTGCCCTTTCTTGTAAGCGAAACATGATTTCGTTTCAGAAAGGTGCGACAGCTCAGATGCTCTGCAGCAGCTCAGCAGGGAGTTTGCTCGGCTCGAACAGTTCAGACAGTCAGGGTTGGTGAATTTCATAAGCAATCAGGATGCTGCAAAAGTATGCATTCGCCTGTTATATCGTATGCCTTCTAACATGGTTTTTTTGCATTTCGTTCTAAGGCTATACCTGTAAGTGATTAAAGCTCAAAAAGAAAGCCCCTGCCTGAGAGCAGCGGCTTTCTGAAATTTTAAATTACTTAGATCTATTACTACCTGATTATCAGCTTTCCTTTCATCAACGGCGTCTCGCTGGGGTACGTGTTCACGAACTCATACACCCCGATTTTGTCAGGGGCCGTAAACTCCATTGTCACGGTCTGGCCGGGTAGTGCCAGTGGTGAAGCAGCCAGCATTAGGGTACTGTCGGGCAGGTAATTGCCGGAAGCGCCCGCCTCGCTCCCTTTTCGGGCTACCTGTGTTGAATAGCCCTCTTTCGTAAATACGATGTTGTAGATCATCTTAGGGTCTTTTCCCTCGTTTGTAAAGGCCAGCCTGACATGCGAGCCGGCTTTTACCTCAATTGTGTCCTGGTCGAAGGTCATACTTTCCAGTTCCTCGCCTCCTATAGCCCGGATACTTACTTCCTCAACATCCTGCAGTGTGGTGTCCTGCTCCTCTTCCTGTTGCATCAGCGGCTCATCTGTTATTTTTTCCGGCCTGTCACCTGTCTCCTGCTGGTTGCCGCAAGCGGAGGCAAACAGTAAAACAGAGAACAAGCCGATTATCCATATCTGTTTCATATCTCGATTATTAAGATTGAATGCTTATACCTGGAGTTTAACTGAATAGCTCTTGCTCCAGTCTCTTGTCGTGTCCGTATATATCGTCCCGGAAGTGGACGTTTCCATCCTCATCGACCCAGCTGGTAAAGTATACCAGGTATACCTGTACCTTTTTAGGTAAGGTGATCCAGGTCTCTTCTCCCCCATTAATCGTCTCCTGAATGCGGCTCTCTGTCCACTCCGGCATGTCTTTCAACACATATTTGGCCAGGTCCATGGGGCGCTGCAAACGTACGCAGCCGTGGCTAAAGCCGCGCTGTGTCTGGCTGAACAGTGAGCCGGAAGGTGTGTCGTGCAGGTAGATGGCATGCTCGTTCGGAAACAAAAACTTCATGGTACCCAGGGCATTCTTCGGCCCCGGACGCTGGCGCACCATATAAGGGAAGGTCTTCTCAGTCACAGATGACCAATCGATAGACGATGGGGAAATCTGCTTCGGATTACGCTCTTTGGTTACAACTTCCATGTTCTGGCCCTCCAGGTAACCTGGGTTGCGGGCCATAGCCGGTGCGATCTCTTTTTCAACAATACTGTTGGGGATGTTCCAGTAAGGTGCCAGCACCACATATTCCATTTTATCGCTGAATATAGGCGTGGAATTAAGCTCCTTGCCTACGATCACGTTCATTTCCATTGTTTTTTTGTAAGAACGCTCAGCCTCCGGACTATTATTTGGATCTTCATAAACATACATCTTGTATTCCGGGATATTGACCCAAATGTATTTCTGATCCAGACTCTTAGGCACCAGTCGTTTTGGTATCCAGCGCCAGCGCTCCATGTTCATCATGATCTGCTGAATACGATCCTCCACAGGCACATTCATCATGCGCAGCGTGTTGCCACCTACTTTACCATCAGGGACGATGCCATGCAATTCCTGGAACGATTTCACCTGCGCCTCCAGTTTATCATCGAACCTGCGCATAGCCGGATCGTTGGCATTGATCTGTGCACTGGGGTCAAGTCGCTTGCGGAGCGAAATGACAGCCGCGGCTGTGTCTCCCTTCTCCAGTATTTTGCGATTGCCCAGTTCCACTTTGGCCCAGCCGCCTTTTTCTTCCAGTTCGCGATAGCGCTGCAGGGCGTCCCGCAAGTCGGTATAGCCCTTGTGTAAGGCCTCAAACTCGTAATAGGGGTAGGTACTTTCTCGCTCCTTCAGAATGGTCTGAAGTGCCTTATGCAGTTTAATTTTATTGTTGCGCACGCCCCACTGCACCTGTTTTATGTTGCTCGGGTTGATACGCCCACGGTAAAAGTCAGAGGCATAGTTAAAGTAAGTACCTGTCAGAGCAATGTCGATCTGTTGTTGCAGTTCCAGCCGGGCAGAGTCCTTACGGCCCATATCGTTGTAGCGGCTGATCATTTCATCTATGGCGACCACCTTGTACTCTTTGGGATCAAGACCTTCCTTAGAAGCATTATTTATCGTGGTCAGCAGTTTCTCTGATTCCGGTACCAGATCAGATCCCTTGAACCAGGCCAGGCGATAGTCACGGTCGCCGTAAAACTGGTAGATCAGGTCTTCGTGCTCTTTGAATTGTTTTTGCTGTGAAATATAGTCCTGAATGTATAGGCTGTCGGTTTCAGTAGCTGCCAGGGTATTGAGGCCCAGCATTTCTTTTACGCCCCCTGTTCCCTCTTCTTTGCTTTCGCTGCTTTGGTTGCAGGAAGCTAAGCAGAACAGGCAGAGGATGACAAGGCCTATTGGTTTTATTTTTCTTAGGATGAAAGGGTTCATGTGTGTTGGTTTAATGGCCTACTGTGACAGGTTTATAATCCGGTAGAACTATATCGCCCTTCAAATTGTGCTATTTTACAGTAGTGATTGCCTTTTTATCTTGATTTTGCCTTATGTACTTCAAACTGGCATAAAATGTTCTGTACAAGGCTGCATAGCATGTTGAAAGCAGTCAGCCTGTTTCAGCTCTGCAAAGCAGATTAACTTAACTGTCAGGAGCGAGCCTCTATAACATATTACGTACTGCGAGCACCTGTCGATACGTTTAGACACTGATACTTTACAGTTCCTGACAAATAATGTATCTTACCACACCATAACCAAAGTATACAATGACTCCATACCGTAAATTCTTACTTGGCCTGGGTTTGGCCGGAAGTCTGCAACTAGGCGCATGCTCTACCCAAACCACTACGACAGATGAAACTATGACAGCAGAACAGCTAGGAATGGCCCAGGCGCCAAGCGATGTACACAGCTTTGCCAAACCGGCAGAGGCCGTGGCTCGCCACCTGGATCTCGACATCGCCGTGAATTTTGATCAGAAAGTAATCGCCGGCAAAGCCTCTTACCAGATAGAGAATAAGGCAAAAGGCAACGAGATTATTTTCGATACCCGTGGTCTTGAAATTGAACAGGTATACCTGGGCAAGGAACAGACTCCTACCACCTTTAAGCTGGGCGATGAAAAGGAATTCCTGGGTCGTCCGTTGATCATTGCTATACAACCTGAGACAGACTATGTCACCATCCAGTATCGCACAACTGCCAATGCAGACGCGCTGCAGTGGCTGAATCCGCAGCAGACAGCAGGCAAGAAACATCCGTTTCTGTTCACGCAGTCACAGGCGATCCTGGCACGCACCTGGATTCCAATACAGGACAGCCCGGGTATTCGCATCACCTACAGCGCCAAGGTGCAGGTACCGAAAGAGCTGATGGCGGTGATGAGCGCTGAGAACCCGCAGCAGAAGAACAGCAGCGGCTCCTACACCTTTGAAATGCGCCAGGCGATCCCATCCTACCTGATGGCGCTTTCTGTGGGTGATATGGTGTTCAAGCCCATCGGGCAGCAAACAGGTATCTATGCGGAGCCGGCTACCATTGATGCAGCCGTATACGAATTTGCCGAGATGGACAAAATGCTGGTGGCTGCTGAAAAGCTATATGGCAAATACCGCTGGGATCGCTATGATCTACTGGTGCTGCCTCCTTCCTTCCCTTTCGGTGGTATGGAAAACCCACGCCTGACCTTTGTAACGCCGACCGTACTAGCCAAAGACCGCTCTCTGACCAGCCTGATCGCACACGAACTGGCGCACAGCTGGAGCGGTAACCTGGTGACTAACGGCACCTGGGATGACTTCTGGCTGAATGAAGGCTTTACAGTCTATTTTGAGCGACGCATCATGGAGGAGATCTATGGAAAAGACTACGCCGACATGCTCAACGTGCTTGGTTACCAGGATTTGCAGCATACTCTGGAAGACCTGGGACAAACCAGCGATGACACCCGCCTGAAACTAGACCTGGAAGGACGTGATCCGGATGAAGGGCTGACCGATATTGCTTACGAAAAAGGCAATTTCTTCCTGCAAAACATTGAGCGGGTGGTTGGCCGTGAACGCTTCGACCAGTTCCTGAACAAGTACTTCCAGACTTTTGCGTTCCAGAGCACCAACACAGATCTTTTCCTGGATTTCCTGCGCAAGGAGCTGATTCAGGGTGACGAAAAAATTGCTGAGCAGATCAACATCGAAGGCTGGGTGTATACGCCAGGACTTCCGGAAGATCATGCAAAACCAACCTCGAAGCGCTTTGCTCAGGTAGAAGAGTCATTCAAAGCCTGGCAAAGCGGCAAGCCAGCCAATCAGCTGCAAACCAAAGATTGGTCCAGCCACGAATGGCTGCATTTTATTCGCATGCTGCCTGAGCAGATGAGTCAGCAGCAGTTAGCCGAACTCGACAAAGCCTTTGGATTCACAAATTCCGGCAACTCTGAAGTGCTGGCCGCCTGGTTTATCCATACCATCCGCAACAACTACGCTGCTGCAGATCAGGCACTGGACAACTTCCTGACCAACGTTGGCCGCCGTAAATTCCTGGTGCCGATTTACAAAGCACTGGCCGCTACACCTGCCGGAAAGAAAAAAGCACAGGAAATCTATGTGCGTGCCAAGCCAAATTACCATGCCGTGTCTACCAACACGCTGGATGCCATGCTGAAATAGGTATAGCAACCAAATACAAAAAAAGCCCTGCAGCAATGCGGGGCTTTTTTTTGTTGGCACAGGTATAAACGAAAAAAATCTGTCTACTTCTGGCCAGCTTGGTTAGCATGGGGAAAGGACAGATTTTTTTCCTTATTTCGTTAGAGCCTTACTTTGCTCCTTTGTGTTCGGCTTTTACATTGATCTTGCTTTCAGCCAGATCAGTCAGCTTGAGGTCTGTGGCTTTTTCTTCTTCCAACGTGGTGTGCAACAGGTTCAGTATCTCTTTGTGACCTAGTTGCTTGGCATAGGTACAGAGAGTGCCGTAGCCGGCAATTTCGTAGTGCTCCACACGCTGGGCCGAAGCGATCAGGGCGGCGTCCATCACATCAGAGTCAGCGTTTTCAGACATCATGTCCTGCGCTTCCTTGATGATTCCTTCCATCGCCTTGCATTTTTCGCCAGAGGCCTTCATGCCCAAAATATCGAAGACTTGTTCCAGTCGCTCAATTTGTTTCTCCGTTTCGCTTAAGTGCATTTCAAAAGCCTTCTTGAGCTGAGAGGACGATGCCTCCTTCATCATTTTCGGAAGTGCTTTTGTAATCTGCTTTTCAGCGTTGTAGATGTCCTTGAGCTCGTGGACAAATAAGTCGTTCAGGTTGTTTAGTTTCATAGCTTGGAAAGGTTTAGCGTCGTAAATAAATATAAGCCTGGGCTTGTGTGATTACTATACGGCAGGTTATTACAGAGGTTTAGAAAATATAACTTTAATTAGATAAAATATATATAGTAAGATCGCATACCAAGGAGATATATAACAAATATGATATTCGTATTGTTTTGCCTATGCTTATTTTTTTGAGTGCAATTCAACTAAATGAAGAAATATGCCTTTAAAACAGAATAAAGGCTTTGCGGCCGTAACGATTTTCAAAAATATAGGTAATCTTAGGTGAGGGTTATGATGGCTGTTGCGATCATACCTTCACTGTAACAATACAATTAGCATAAAAAGAAGCACCCGTGGATAGACCAAAAGGAAAGCTGATAGCCATTGGCGGAAACGAAGACAAAGGCTCGTACCCCAACCCAAAACACAAAAAGAAATATTACCTCGATTTCTTTGAGCTGGGAATATTAAAGCGTTTCCTTAGTGAGATACCTGCCCGCAACCCTGCCATTGAAGTGATCACAACGGCATCGCTTATACCTGAAGAGGTAGGTGAACGCTATGAAAGTGCTTTTGCCATTTTGGGCTGTGAGAACGTAAACATGATGCACATCAGAGAAGATGAGGATGCCTTGAAACCTGAATACCTGGAACGGATCCGAAAAGCAGACGGTGTCATGTTCAGTGGTGGTGATCAATCGCGGCTTACCCGGATTTTCGGCGAAACAGAATTTCTGCAGATTATCAAGGACAGATATTGGAACGAGGACTTTGTTGTCGCCGGCACCAGTGCGGGCGCCATGGCCATGTCAGAGATCATGATCAAGGGCGGCAGCTCTACCGAAGCATTGCTGCGAGGCTCCGTTAAGATGGGACATGGTTTTGGCCTGATCAACGGCGTGATCATCGACTCGCACTTCGTGATAAGGGGGCGCTTCGGTCGCCTGATGGAAGCCGTTGTGACGCATCCCAAAACAGTAGGCATAGGCCTTGGCGAGGATACCGGCGTTCTGATAACAGAAGGCCATATGATCGAAACCATTGGCTCCAATCTGGTGGTGGTGGTGGATGGGCACGGCGTAGAATATACCAACATCAATGATATAGAGAACGGACGACCTGTGGCCATTGCCGGAATGATGATGCACGTACTAGCCAAAGGCAATGTGTTCAACATAAACTCACGTGCCTTTTACAAGGACATGGAAGATGTTGAGAAAAACGAATTGGCATCCGAGTCTAGTAGCAACTAGTTTTTATAGATAGATACCCTGCCTTCCTGATCTTGGCTGGTTCTGTAGCCCCTGTACATACCTTCAGAGTTAAAAGGCAGGGCGATGTTGCCTTTATTGTCTACTGCGATCAGGCCGCCCTCTCCCCCGAAGCGGACAAGCTTGTCCATCACAACTTCATCGCAGGCTTCCTGCAAGGTATAGCCTTTGTATTCCATCAGGCAGGAAACGTCGTAGGCTACTACTGCCCGAATGAAAAACTCTCCGTGGCCTGTGCAGGAAATCGCACAGGTATCATTATTTGCATAGGTTCCGGAGCCGATCACCGGGCTGTCCCCAATCCGGTTGTAGTTCTTGTTGGTCATACCGCCCGTGGAGGTAGCCGCGGCCAAGTCACCGTTGGCATCACGTGCTACGGCGCCCACAGTCCCGAATTTGCGGTCCTCGGTGTGGTCGAGCATAAAGATGTCAGTATCCCTAACATCGCGCCATTGCTTGTAGCGGTGCTTGTCATAAAAGTATTCTTCCGGTTCAAAAGCGATGTCATACTTCCGGGCAAACTCCTCTGCCCCGTAGCCACATAGAAAAACATGGTCAGAGTGCTCCAGTATGGCTCTGGTAAGCCGCACCGGGTTTCGGATGCTGCGCACCCCTGCCACAGCACCGGCCTCCATGGTCTTACCGCACATGATGGCAGCATCCATTTCATGTTTGCCTTCTTTCGTAAATACAGAGCCTCGTCCGGCATTAAACAGCGGAGAGTCTTCCAGTAGCGCAACAGCCAGTTCCACCGCGTCTAGGGCGCTTCCACCCTTCTCAAGTATCTGGTAGCTTTGGTTCAGGGCATGGGACAGGGTGCTTTTGTAGGCTTTCTCTAAGTCGGGTGTCATAGAGGCAGGCGTAATGGTGCCGGCCCCTCCGTGAATGGCAATAGCTAGGTTTTGCATTGGTATTGGTTGGGTTACAGTGGTTCCTACGCCGGCAAGCGCTCTGCTGTTTTGTGTGAGTCTGATTAAGGCGATATTTTAAGAAAGCTGCCTTTTTTTAGTCCCGTCGAAACCAAAGATTTTGTATATTTGTCATTAGATCAATCTATTCATTCTAAAGTTTATTTTATGTCGTTTGATATTCAAGGAAAGCTGTACGAAGTGTTTGAAGAACAGCAGGTAAGTGAAAAATTCAGAAAGCGTGAGTTCGTGTTGGAGATTCCGGATGGTTCATTCACGCAATACTGCAAGTTCCAGCTGACACAAGACAAGTGTAACCTGATCGACAACTACAAGCAGGGCGACGAAGTGAAAGTTACTTTTAACCTGACTGGCAAGCCATTCACTAAAAATGGTCAGACTATGTACTTCACCAACCTGCAGGCCTGGCGTGTAGAGGGTGCTGCCGCAAACGGTGGTTTTGGTGCTCCGGCTGGTGCCCCAGCACAGGAGTCAGCTGCTCCTTCTTTCTACAGTAGCGATGCAGACAATGATCTGCCATTCTAATAAATATTGCGTATAAAGAGAGCGAGCCCCAACAGGCTCGCTTTTTTTATGCTTTCATGACACTGCACATAGCTTGCTTATCATAAAATGCAACTGACTGTGCTTTTCGTTTTATCATTAGGTATAGCCGCTATACCTACAGCCTTCTGACTATGGACGATTTACAGCGCCTGATCTGGCAGGGCGAAAACGATCAGGTAGACTTCAAGCAACGGGTAACCCAGCCCGACAAAATAGCACGCACACTGGTTTCCTTTGCAAATACACGCGGTGGGACCATTCTGATTGGTGTGAAAGACAATGGCTATATTGTGGGTATCGACCCGGATGAAGAAAAACACACCCTGGAACTGGCCGCTGCATTCTACTGTGACCCTCCGCTGCAATTGACTTATGAAGAAGTAGAGTTGGATGGCCATACTATTTTGAAAGTATCTATACCTGAAAGCGATCAGAAGCCGCATTTTGCCAAAGTAAAGGAGGATGACTGGCGCGGCTATGTGCGTGTGAATGATACCAGTGTGCAGACCAGTAAAATGGTGGAGAAATCCATGCAAACCGAGGAGCCTGCTTTCGAGCGCATCCCGCTCGACCGTCATGAGCGTGCCGTGCTTGATTACCTGGCGCTTAACCGGCGGGTTACCCTCCGGCAGTATATGAAGATTGCGAATCTTTCTGAGAGAAGGGCTTATAGGATGTTAGTGAAGCTGGTGATTCATGGGTATTTACGACTGCATGATAAGGAAAAGGAAGAGTATTATACCTTGAGTTAATCTCAGTCCCTACTGCTAAGGTCTAACTTTATTTCATTTCCCCTTTCATAATACTCGGTATGGGTGAGTTGGCCGGCCCGGTTGTATACCTCCCAGGTTCCGAACCAGTAGTAGTGGATCACACGCTCTGTCTCGACGACTCTTGCCATCCCCTGCTTTTCCAGTTCGCCATTATCGTGGAAAAGCTTGACCAGAAACTCCTTGGAGTTTGGATTGTGGTACTCAATCTTACGGATACTGCCATCCGGGTAATAGTAACGCCACTTGCCCCGCTCCTGACCGTGCTTGAAACGCCCATTGCGCAGTAGCGTGGTGTTGTCTGACAGGTATAGTTTCCAGCGTCCGTGGTGACGGCCTTCTTTGTCGAAACGGTTGATCTTGAAGGGCCAAATGCCCTTCTTAGGCTTGGACTGCGCCTGCAGTGCCAGCGGTATAGCGAGGAACACTATAAAGAAGAAGGTACAGCATAATTTCATACGATAGTATCTTAGGCAGTTTCGCATGGCACCAGCTTCAGCAAATGCTGTGTGCTTCGACAAATGTAAAAATTATTTCTATTTTAACTAAATATTTAGTTGTACATAAAAAATACGTAAATGTTTCTGAATCAGATAACTAATTTTTGATAAATACTGCCCTCGGTAACAGGGCCTGTGCGGGTTCTGAAATAGCCTGTTTCAAAAATAGACTAACCGCTATGTAATTGCGTAAAAAGAGTATGTTCAGCCCTTTAGCCCTTCCCTTATGCCCAAACAGACGAAGACAACCCAGGATAACACTGAAAAAATTTCCCGCACGACCAGCAAGGTAAAAGTCCCGGCTAACAAGAAACCCTCTGACACAAAAGAGAAGAAAATATTCGTACTAGACACCTCCGTCATTCTCTACGACCATAGTGCAGTACAGAACTTCCAGGAGCACGATGTAGCTATTCCGATCACGGTGCTGGAAGAGCTCGACAACTTTAAGAAAGGCAACGACATCAAGAACTTTGAAGCCCGCGAGTTTATCCGTTTCATTGATAAGCTTTCGTCAGAGCACATGCTGCAAGAGTGGATCCCGCTTAATGGCAAGACCAAAGGCAAGTTTAAGGTGATGATGAACGGAAGCGCCAAGCTCGATGCCACCAAGATCTTCGGTGACAAGAACGATCATCACATCCTTAACTCCGCCCTGCACATGCAGCAGGACTTTCCGAAAAGCAAAGTGGTGCTGGTGACCAAGGACATTAACCTACGCCTCAAAGCCCGTGCGCTCAACCTGATCGCAGAAGACTATGAAACCGGAAAGATTCAGGACGTAGCTGGCTTATATACCGGCAGTGACACCTTAGAGGAGATTGACCCGGCTGTGATCAACGATCTGTATGAAAAAGGCAGCTCTGAAAGTGTTAAGGTGATCAAAGAGACGCCGCCTGACAATCACTACTATGTGCTCAAAAGCTTTAAGAACTCTATCCTGTCCTACTATAACCCGGCTGATGACCAGTTTGAGCGGGTTGATAAGCAAACGGCCTATGGTGTGAAGCCACGCAATGCCGAACAGACTTTTGCCATGCATGCCTTGTTAAATCCGCGCATTAAGCTGGTAAGTATACAGGGTGTAGCCGGCACGGGCAAAACGCTGCTGGCCCTGGCAAGCGCTCTGGAGCAGCGCCGTGACTACAAGCAGATCTACCTGGCACGCCCTATTGTGCCACTCAGCAACAAAGACATCGGCTACCTGCCCGGCGACATCAAGTCGAAGCTCAATCCCTACATGGAGCCGCTATGGGACAACCTGAAGTATATTCAGAATCAGTACGCCGAGAACAGTAAGGAGTACCAAAAACTTAGAGAACTGGTGGAGCTGGAGAAACTGGTGATCACGCCTCTGGCGTACATCAGGGGGCGCAGCCTTTCGAACATTTACTTTATTGTGGACGAAGCGCAGAACCTGACGCCGCACGAAGTCAAAACTATTATTTCCAGAGCAGGAGAAAATACCAAGATCGTGTTTACGGGTGACATTTACCAGATCGATACGCCTTACCTGGACTCGCAGAGCAATGGTCTCTCCTACCTGATTGACCGGGCTCGAAACCACCCTTTATATGCGCACATCACTCTACTGAAAGGCGAGCGATCTGAGTTGGCCAACCTGGCGAACGAACTGCTCTAGCTATACCTGTATCAAAGCAAAAGGCCGCTGCAATACTTAGCTGCGGCCTTTTCTGTTGGCTATCTGTGCTTTGCTTTCTGCTTTTGCTACAGGGTCAAACAAAGCTTTGAGCGATAGCAGGCTCTGTTCTGTTTCCTGCTCGGTTTTTAATTTCTTGAAGAAGCCTCTGTATTTGTTGTAGGGGTCGTCTGCCACTTTTGAGCGTTGTTGCCATACTACCCGAGTTCCTTCTTCCAACGGCTCAAGGCTGAAGATGCCGATGGTCTCAAAGTCCTCTCCTTTGGTGAGTTGTTTGTAGTAAAGTTCAGTTGGCGGTGTGCTATCCGTAAAGTGTACTTTTACCATCCCCACTTTGTCGCCGTTCCACTCCTGGTAGGCACCCTTGCCTGTGAGCGGACCACCGTAAAGTCGGATCATGGTCGGGTCGTAGACTTTGTTCCAGGCATTCCACTTTTCCCATTCGGTTGGATTGTTCAGGTAGGTAAACACCTGCTCAGGTCTGGCATTGACCACAATGGAGCGCCTGACCTCGTAGGAGTCAGGGAGCAGAAATGAACCGAGGTATACTGCGGCCGAAGCTACCAGCAACGACACCAGCACGAAGAGTGGCGCTTTCATATACAATGCGATATGCCTGGAGGTGTATGGGATAATTTGATGCTAAAGGTACACCAATTTAAAGGAGAAAAAACAATACAATCAAGCAAGTTTACAAGAATATTTTTTCTTCAGAATATAGCCTGCTTTTGCCTGAAACCACGGTTTATACCAATTAGCGGGATGTTGCCGTATAAGGGCCAAACAAAAGACAGAAACATGATCCAAGAACTGATAAATAAAGGACTAAAACTATCACAGCATTCAATTTTCAAGGGTCTACTGGGCAAAGCCGGAGCACTGGTGTCGAAGCCAGTGAAGCTGGGCATGCTGCTTACCACGGCCTATGGTAAGCTGGTGGACGTGGAGAGCAATAAAAGCGGCTTTGATCAGGTGAAGGAGGTAATGCAGACGTTCATCCGACTGGTGAAGGCCTACATCAACGGCTCTTACCGGGAGGTGTCTAACAAGTCGCTGCTCGCCGGTGTGGCCGTGCTGCTATACCTGGTTACACCCCTCGACGTGATCCCCGATTTTATACCTGTGATCGGCTTCCTCGACGACATTAGCCTGATGGCCTGGTTTATCGACTCTTTCCAGAAAGAGATCACCAACTTCAAAACCTGGGAAAGCAACAGGAACTTTGAGCCGACAATGGGAACGCTTTAAAGTTTAAGAGTTTGAGAGTTGGGGAGTTTAGGAATTAAGAAGTGTGATTCTGTAGGGACAGGTCTCGACCCAATGCCGTCAATTTAAGGAACAATATTCCCAATTTGTCATCTCCACAGAATGGAGAGATCTGGATCAGTTTAGAGCAGTGGCAATATTTCTGATTTCTCACTAATAGAGGGCCCCTACCCCAATTCGAAATGAAATAATTATTCAGCTCTCAAACTCCCCAACTCTCAAACCCCTAAACTCATATTTCTTCCGTATCTTGGGGGTTCAAAACCAACTCTTATATAAAAACATGATCAGTAAGCGCATTATAGCATTTTTTGCTGCCGCCTGTCTGAGTCTGGGTATAAGCACGGCCAAGCCTGATGAAGGTATGTGGCTGCCTATGCTCCTCAAGCAGCTCAACGAAGCAGAAATGCAGAAGAAGGGCATGAAGCTCTCTGCCGAAGACATTTACAGCATCAACCAGTCGAGCCTTAAGGACGCTATCGTTTCGTTTGGTGGTTTCTGTACCGGCGAGATGATCTCTTCGGAGGGTCTTTTGCTCACCAACCACCATTGCGGCTACGGGCAAATCCAAAGCCATAGTTCTGTGGAGAAGGATTACCTGACGGAAGGCTTTTGGGCTATGAACCGTGAGCAGGAGCTTCCAAACCCGGGTCTGTTTGCCACCTTCATCGTACGCATGGAAGACGTGACGCAGCAGATCCTGGCAGGTATACCGGCTAACGTAACAGAGGCTGAACGTGAGAAAATGGTGCAACAAAATATTGCCAAGGTGCGCCAGCAGGCTACCGCAGGTACGCATTACGATGCCATTATTCGTCCGTTCTTCTATGGCAATGAGTACTACATGTATGTGACCGAGACCTTCCGCGACATCCGTCTGGTGGGTGCCCCCCCATCGTCTATCGGTAAGTTTGGTGGCGACACAGACAACTGGATGTGGCCGCGCCATACCGGTGACTTTGCCATCTTCCGCATCTATGCCGACGAGAATAACAACCCGGCAGAGTACTCTCCGAACAATAAGCCTTATAAGCCGAAGCACCACCTGCCTATTTCGCTGAGCGGTGTACAGGAGAATGACTTCACCATGGTATTTGGCTTCCCAGGCCGCACGAACGAGTACCTGACTTCGCATGCCATTGAGGAGATCTACGAAACCTCAAATCCGCACAAGATCAAGATCCGTGATACGAAGCTGGCTGTGCTGGACAAGGATATGAAAGCCTCTGACGCGGTGCGTATACAGTATGCCGCTAAGTATGCCAGCGTAGCCAATGCCTGGAAAAAGTGGATCGGTGAGAACCGTGGCCTGCGTAAGGCCAATACTATTGCCCGCAAACAGGAGCTGGAGAACCAGTTTACCGCCTGGGCTAATGCTGATGCCAGCCGCAAGCAGACGTATGGTAACCTGATCGCCGAGTTTGAAAAGAACTACAAGCAGCTGGAGGGTATCACGATCGCCCGTGACTATATCATGGAAGCTGCCTGGGGTGTGGAACTGGTGCGTTATGCCAACGATTTCATAAAGCTGAACGAGCTGATCGAAGCAAAAGCACCGCAGCAGGAGATCAACGCCCAGCTCGACCGACTGGAGAAAGGTGTAGCAGGTTACTTTAAGAACTACAATGCTCCGACCGATAAAAAAGTATTCGCTGCTCTAATGAGCATGTATTACGATAACCTCGACCAGAAACTGCATCCGTCTGCCTTCGCGATGGTGCGTCAGAAATACAAAGGCGATTTCAGCAAGTATGCCGACGAGGTGTACAGCAGGTCGCTTTTCACTTCTGAAGCCGGTGTGCGTCAGGCGATTGCTGACATTAAAGCGGGCAAAGCCAATCCATTGAAAAATGACCCGGGCTACCAACTGGCCAGCAGCATCAACGACTACTACCGCACCAACGTGTTGCCGACCTACACCAAGGTAAACGACAACCTGAACTTGCTGTACAGAACCTATATGACTGGTTTGCGTGCCATGCAGCAGGACCGTAAGTTCTACCCGGATGCCAACTCCACCCTGCGTGTAGCTTATGGCAAAGTAGAGCCTTACGAGCCAGTGGATGGCGTGAAGTACAAATACTACACGACACTGGAAGGCATTATTGAGAAAGCTGCCTCTGGTGCGGCTGAAGACTACGCTATACCTGCCCGTCTGCAGGAGCTTTACGACAAGAAAGACTACGGACCTTACGGCGTGAATGGTCAGCTTCCGGTGGCCTTTATCGCTTCGAACCATACCACGGGCGGTAACTCCGGTTCACCGGTGATCAACGCTAACGGACAGCTGATCGGTACTAACTTCGACCGCAACTGGGAAGGCACTATGAGTGACCTGACTTATAACCCGGACCAGGTACGTAACATTTCGGTGGATGTGCGCTACATGCTTTTCATTGTAGACAAGTTTGCCGGAGCCGGTCACCTGGTAAAAGAGATGACGCTGGTAAACGACAACACTTCTGGTCTGCCGCAGGTAGATGCCCGCCGCAAAACGGAAGCACCTGCTGAAGCCACGCAGCTGTCTAAAAGAGAGCAGCGCAAAGCTGAGAAAGCCGCTAGAAAAGCAGCCAAGAAGAAAGAAAAAGAAGAGGCTGAAGTAGTGAACTAAGCAAGCACCTTCTCCCTATTTCAGTAAGCCCCGTCGGTTCATTCAGGCGGGGCTTTTTCTTTGGCTATACTTGATGTAAGTTGTACTATACTTTTTTTGCTCCATGTTGGACTGTCAGTGCACGATCAGTATCTTCTAGTTCTCGAGCAGCAGGTAGCGAACACCGCATGAGATAAATCAAATGTCACAGTCTCTGTTGGGGTGAAAAATAATGTGATTCACTGTATCAATTTGATACAATAAGTGTGCGAAATCGAACACGGATATATTAACAGTTGCCCCAAATTTAAATCAATATTTGTTTAAAATACTGATAGTCAGTTGATTATACTCTGGCACCAACTTTGGCAATAAGATTCAGAGGGATTCCCCATTAGTATTTGGTCTATTTTTATTAAAAATCAACAATTTACGTTGTGATCAGGAACAATCTAAAAATCGCTATTCGGATACTCTGGAAAAACAAACTTTTTTCATTGGTCAATGTACTGAGCTTGTCACTGAGTATGGCGGTTGGTGTCATTTTGTTTACAGACCTAAAAGCCACGTTTGATACAGACCAATTTCATCCTAAATTAAATCAAATAGTACGGATACTCACGCAGGAAACCAATGTGGAGGAACAAACCAAATGGGCAACAGCGCCATTGCCCTTAGCGCCTCAACTGGAAAGTATCACCTTTGTTGAAAAAACGGTGAAAGTACGTCTGGCAGGAAAACATAACCTGCAAACCGATGGAGGAGATGTACCTATTGATATAAAATTTTCAGAGCCTTCTTTTTTTGATGTTTTTGGCTTTAAATTACTGTCAGGCAATGCACAAAGCCTTATCAATAATCCCACTTCCATTTTTTTAACCCAAAAAACAGCAGAAAAGATATTTGGTAACGCCAATGCTTTAGGCCAAACGGTTCAATTTGAAAACTTAGGTACTTATACCGTAGGGGGAATAATTCAAGACCCACCTTTAGAAACACATCTGCCCATTGAGGCCATGCTTTCTATTAATGCTGCCGAAGTACTTGAAAAAAAAGGTGCAATCCCTAATATTTTACAGAATTGGGGAAATTTCAAGAGTGCAGCAATATACGTGCGTCTAAAATCAGAAGATGATTTAGAGCAGTTCAATACAACGCTCCAAAACTATACACGGAAATTGGAGAAGAGCAGTCTTCAATTTTTGGGACAACCCTTAGAGGCTATCACTCCTCGAAACAATGACATTAAAAATGACTCTAATGCGGTTGGCACTTGGGAGAGCATAAAAATACAGCTGTTTTTAATTCTAGCCTTAACTCTATTATCTGCTTTCAACTACATCAGTTTGACACTGGCGCGTGCCTTTTCCCGGGCGAAAGAAGTAGGTATCCGCAAGACGATTGGCGCCACAAGAAGACAAATTATTGGACAGTTTTTAACTGAATCAATCCTTGTTTCCCTATTGGCTTTGATGTTTACAATGCCATGTGTTGAAATTTTAACGCACTACATACCCGAAATGGATACGGCGTTTTCCTATGACACAATCTTAATTTTAGGCTTGTTGACCTACGCAGTTCTCACAGGCTTAGTCGCTGGTGCACTTCCGTCATGGCTGTTGTCAGCGTTTCAGCCAATACAGGTTTTGCGTAAAATGAAGAATATTAAGCTGTTCCGGAGTATTGCTGTTTACAAATCCTTGATTGTCATACAGTTTTCAGTGACCATCATGCTGATGATAGTGGTTGTCATATTAGCCGATTATGAAATAAAAAATCATGCAATCATTAACTCAACCGTGTCACCTAATGTTTTGACACTTGATTTAAGAGGTGAAAAACATGGAATCCTACAAAACGAAATAAGCCAGTTAAGCCAGGTAGAATCGACTTTGGCTACTAACTGGTACTACAAACCGATGAAAAAGGGCAAAGCTTCTGTAACAGTAAATGGTAAGTTTTTAGAAATGTATTATGTAAGTATTGACCCTAAAACAATTGAAACAGAAGGCATCAGCTTAAAATCAGGTCAAAATTTCCCTCATGATATACCCCAAAATAGGGAACAATATGTGTTGCTGAATGAAGCTGCAGCAAAATTAATAGAGCCTGAATCGGAGACTTTAGTGGGGCAAA
Source organism: Pontibacter lucknowensis (assembly GCF_900156415.1). Lineage (GTDB taxonomy): Bacteria > Bacteroidota > Bacteroidia > Cytophagales > Hymenobacteraceae > Pontibacter > Pontibacter lucknowensis. Next base: position 667,045 of record NZ_FTNM01000002.1, read on the forward strand.
CGCTATTACTGGACTCTGCCTATGTACAAGTCATTGGTATCATGCCTAATGAAATGATTGGCGAAACAGCTCCCTTACTATATAGGTATTTACCAAATGAAGTAGCCACCTTGACTATAAAAATAAAACCAAATACAGAATTGGAAGCAACCAAAGCTATTCAATCCATATGGGAAAACCATTTTCCTGAAAAAACAGCAAATCTTCAGAATTTAAAAGATGGTTTTTCAAGCATTGGCGATAGAATAGGTTTTTTTGGGGGATTAGCCCTTATCGTCATGATAATAGCTGGGCTGGGCATTTTAGGCATAGCCAGTTACTCCGTAGAAACACGCGTTAAGGAACTGGGTATAAGAAAAGTAATGGGCGCGAGCAACAAAGAATTGGTGTGGATAGTTACCAAAAATTTCGGTATTCTCATACTGATAGCAGGACTTATCGGTGTTCCGGCTGGCTTGTTTGGCGGTGATTTAATTAGACAAGATTTAGGCAGCAGCCTTGTTGATTTAAGTTTTATAAATGTAAGCATAGGCTTTGGTCTGGTTGCCATAGTCGGACTACTGACCGTCCTATCCCAAACTATTCGAGCAGCGCATGTTGAACCTGTAAATGTTTTAAAAGCAGAGTAAAAGGGTAAGACATTTAGTCGCAGGTTATAACGGTAGCGTGACAATTTACAATGTGACCCTCCCCTTTTTGCGAGGTGTAGTAGCTGGTGGTGTGGCATCCACTATATCTTCCTCTACGCCCTGTTTAAAGATCTTTTTAAGAATATAGCTCTTGACTGAAAATGGCAGGATACGCCCCACCCGGATCATGAATCTGTTTTTCCAACCAGGTATAATAAGCCCTTTGTCTTTGTATAAACCATCAATTGCCTGTCGCGCTACTTCCTCCGGAGTTTTAGTCAGAATGCCTTTGCCTTTCTTGATGTGCTGGTTGCGCTTCCGCATGGTCTTGGTGCTGGTGGGCCCCGGGCACAGACAGCTTACGTGAATGTTATAAGGCTCCAGCTCCATCTGCAGCGAACGAGAAAAGGTCAGAACAAAACTTTTAGTTGCCGCATACACGCTCTTGTAAGGAAGCGGCATTAGTGAAGCAAAACTGCCTACGTTCAGGATATATGCCGATTCATGCTCTCTGAGTTTAGGTATAAACAGGTGTGTCAGCGCTACCACGGCATTGACGTTCAACTGTATCATCTGTAGGTAATCCTCCAGCGAGGACTCCTGGAAATAACTGTAGTTGCCTATACCTGCATTGTTGATCAGCACATTGATGCTTAGCCCCTGCTCATGGCACCAGTCATACAGGTACTGGATGGCATTGGGCGCGATCAGGTTCAACTCGATCGTTTTGACGTCTACCCCAAACTGCTCCCGCAAACTGGTGGCAGTTTGCACAAGTCCCGAGTCTTGGAGCGCCACCAGAATCAGGTGCTGACCACGGGCGGCACATTCGGTAGCCATGGCCTGGCCAATGCCAGCGCTGGCACCCGTTATTAAGGTATAGGTCTTTTCAGGTATCATTTCTGTTGGAGTGATTGTAGCGTTCTCGATAGTCCTTCTTTTAGTGGTGTTATGGTATAGCCCAATTCTCTCTCAGCTTTATGACTCGACACACTCCAGTGAAGCAGCAGCTTTCGGGTCCAGTCCGGGGTGATCAGGGGCTTGGTGCCCGTCAGTTTTGCCAGCTTGACCATGACCCAACTTGCCCCGCGCAACAGGCTGCCAGGTATAGGTATAAGTTTTCGCTGCTTCCCTGTCAACCTAGCAATGAGCGCAAAGAGTTGCTGATATGTGGCGTCCTCACCACCCAGCAGGTAGTTCTCCCCACTCCTGCCCTGCGCCATGGCTAACAGATGCCCTCGCACCACATCGTCCACATAGCAGTAATTGCCTACACTGTTTCCATCACCGGGCATGAAGTGCCATTTGCCTGCCAGGTATAGCCGCAGCAGTTTAGCAATGCCATTGCTATCGGTCTCTTTGCCCGGGCCATATACCCGGGTTGGGCTCAGGATCACGACTGCCAGCCCCTGTTTTACATAACTCCGTGCGAGCACCTCAGCTTCTGCCTTAGAGCTTTCGTAGCTGTTTGTATAAGGTATGGTACGCCGGGTGTTTTCGTCTACAGGATGCTGAGGTGATGGAGCAGGTCCGTAAACACTTGCGGTGGAGGTGAGTATTACCTTTTGTACGTTGTTTTTCAATGCCGCAGTCAATACATGGTCTGTTCCTGTCACATTTACTTGTCGGTAGGTACGCTCGTCTTTTGCCCAGGGTTTGGCATAGGCCGCCAGGTGAAACACGACACTTGCACCTGCCATGGCCTGCTCCAGGAGCTGTACATTCTGTAAGTCACCGACATATAGCTTCACGCCCATAGCCGCCAGGTCAGCTGCTTTTTCTTTCGAACGGACCAGTGCTGATACCCTATCGTTTCGCTTAATTAATTCTTTTACCAGGCTATAACCGATGTAGCCGGTCGCACCCGTGACGAAAACTTCCATAGTGGGGGTGTACATATACTGACACTTTAATGTTATAAGCCAGCAGTTATTTGCAAACTACTGGCTACAATTCCGTACAAAACTCAACAACGTGTAGAACCTCCGGCTTGCCGGGAAGCGCATTTATATAGCCAGCAATTATGATTTATATCGTGATGGGAGTATCGGGAAGTGGTAAAACCACGGTCGGGCTTAAACTGGCTGACAGGCTCGGGCTCCCCTTTTACGATGCAGATGATTATCACCCCCGGCAAAGCGTCGAAAAGATGCAGCAAGGCATTCCGCTGAACGACAGCGACCGTGCACCCTGGCTGGAGCAACTGGCTGATCTGATACCCACCTGGGAAGTTGAGGGTGGAGCTGTACTGGCCTGCTCCGCCCTAAAGGAGGAGTACCGTAAGGTATTGCAGACAGTATCGGACATAAGCTGGATTTACCTCGATGGCTCCCGCGATACCATCCTGAAGCGGCTACAGGCCCGTCATGCGCATTTCATGCCCTCGACCATGCTGGAGTCGCAACTGGAGGCGCTGGAGAAGCCTGCCTACGGTATACACGTCGACGTTTCCTTAAGCCCTGAGCAGATCGTTCAGGAAGTAATCTCTAAACTAGAGCATATGAATCCACATTCTGAATTTGGTGTGATTGGCCTGGGCGTGATGGGCAAAAGCCTGGCCCTGAACCTGGCGAGCCGTGGCGTGCGTGTCGCGATGTATAACCGGCACGTGCCAGGCAAAGAGGAAGGTATAGCCGAGCAGGTAATTGCCGAAAATCCTTCTTTCACCAATATAAAAGGTTATGATCAGCTGGAGGAGTTTGTGCAGTCGCTGGAGAAGCCGCGCAAAATACTGCTTATGATCTATGCCGGTGCGCTGGACGCACAACTAGAGGCACTGATACCGCTGTTGGAGCCTGGTGATGTGGTGATAGACGGTGGCAACTCTTTTTATAAAGACACGGCAAGGCGCACTGCACTACTCGCTGACAACGGGCTGCACTTTGTCGGCACTGGCATTTCTGGCGGTGAGGAAGGTGCCCGCAAGGGACCATCCATTATGCCGGGTGGTCCACGTGCAGGTTATGAGCAGGTGGCCAGCTACCTGGAAATGATCGCAGCGAAGGACAGACAAGCTCAGCCCTGCACCACATATATCGGCCCAGACGGAGCGGGACACTTCGTAAAGATGGTGCACAACGGCATTGAGTACGCGGAAATGCAGGCTCTGGCGGAGGCGTATTCATTGCTGCGCAATATGCTAGGTATAGCCCCTGATGAAATTGCCGCTATTTTCAAGGAATGGCAGCAGCATGGATTGGGAAGCTATCTGCTGGAGATTACGATTGATATTCTGCATAAGAAAGAAGGAGACGAGCTGCTGCTTGACAAGATACTGGACCAGGCAGAACAGAAAGGCACCGGTGGCTGGTCTGCCGCCGTAGCTTTAGAGTATGGCGTACCCTACGACACCCTTTCAGCCGCTGTAATGGCTAGAGCCCTCTCCGCTATGAAAGCTGAAAGGGTGAAAGCGGCAGAACGCTATCAGAAACAAATCCCCAAAGTCACTATTGACAGAAGCAGTTTTGTAGCCAGTTTGAAGCAAGCCTATCAGGTGACCCGCATCATCAATCACGAGATCGGGTTTAACTTAATGCGCGAAGTGTCGGAGCAGCTGAACTGGGAGCTCAACTTCAGCGAAATTGCCCGTATCTGGACCAATGGCTGCATCATTCGCTCTGAACTGATGGAAGAATTGGTAACCATCTACCAACAGGAACCCCGTTTGCTCGTGGCCCCTACACTGGTCGATAAAATTCGCAACGCACAGCAAAGTTTTGCAGCAGTAGTCGCGTTAGGGCTGCAGTATGGTGTTCCGTTGCCGGTGCTCTCTTCGGGTTTAAATTACTTGTTAGGGTATAGCACAGCAGACTCTTCCGCAAACCTGATTCAGGCGCAGCGCGATTATTTCGGGGCACATACTTACCAGCGCAAGGACAAGCCCGCAGGTGAATATTTCCATACCGAATGGAAATGAATTTGGTGAGCATGAACGATGTTTAGACATATTTCAAAAATTAGATATCGAAGTGATATAAGTCACTTCTGTGACTGACCACTGTCATAAGATTAAAGGAGTTTGGGGTGTTCTTTTGTATCCATAAAGACACTCTAACAGCAATTCTTATGAAACGGTCACATTTACCAAAAGCAATACGGCTGGCCATGGTGGGCATTTTCTGCCTCGGCATCGCCTCATCTTGTGGCACCAAGACCACAAATGCCGAAATACTCAACTCCCTGAATGAAACGGCTGCTCCTGGCGAGATGCCCGTGATCGAAGCAGAACTTACGGATGCCCCGCTTGTACCGGCTCCTATTACCCGTAAGCACCCTGCCAAAGTAGTGGTGCGCCTGGAGGTAACTGAAGTCGTGAAGAAACTGGCCGATGGCGTGGACTATACCTTCTGGACCTTCGGTGGTTCAGTGCCAGGCAAGTTTATCCGTGTTCGTCAGAACGACGAGGTGGAGTTTCACCTCATGAACCACCCCGACAGCAAGAACCCACACAATATTGACCTGCACGCCGTAACAGGCCCGGGCGGTGGTGCAGCTGCTACCTTCACAGCTCCCGGACAGGAAACAGTATTCAACTTCAAAGCCCTGAACCCTGGCCTGTATGTATACCACTGCGCGACAGCACCTGTAGGTATGCACATCGCCAATGGCATGTATGGCCTGATCATGGTGGAGCCCGAAGAAGGCATGGAGCCGGTTGATAAGGAGTACTATGTGATGCAGGGCGACTTCTACACCAAAGGAGCCTTCGGAGCACCTGGCCTGCAGCCCTTCGATATGGAGAAGGCCCTGGACGAGAAACCGTCTTACGTGGTGTTTAACGGCTCCGTTGGTTCTATGACGGGTGATAATGCCATCACAGCCAAAGTAGGTGATAAAGTTCGCCTGTTTGTAGGCAACGGCGGACCTAACCTGGTGTCTTCCTTCCACGTGATCGGTGAGATCTTCGACACGGTATACCCTGAGGGTGGCACCAACCTGAACAAAAACGTGCAGACAACTTTAGTACCTGCCGGTGGCTCAGCCATCACAGAGTTTAAGGTGGACGTACCAGGCAACTATGTACTCGTTGACCACTCTATCTTCAGAACCTTCAACAAAGGTGCGCTTGGTATGCTGAAAGTAGAAGGACCGGATAACCTGGCCATCTTCTCAGGTCAAACCGAACAAAAGATATACTTGCCAGAGGGCTCTACCGTGCAGGAAATGCCGAAGACAAATACACCGAAAGCAGCCTTTGCCTCAAACAAAGAGATGCGCATGGAGCTTGGCAAAACCCTTTACGCCCAGAACTGCCAGGCCTGCCACCAAGCAGAAGGCCAGGGCATCAAAGGCGCCTTCCCTCCGCTTGCCAAGTCTGACTACCTCAATGCTGACGTGGATCGCTCTATCGGAGTGGTGGCACACGGTCTGGAAGGCCAGATCAAAGTGAACGGTGAGGTATACAACAGCACTATGCCCAAACTGAAGCTGTCAGACGAAGAAATCGCCAACGTGATGACCTTTGTGATGAACAACTGGGGCAACAAGGGTGGTGAGATCACGCCAGAACAAGTGAAGAAGGCCAAAGCCAATTACAAGCACTAATTATTAACGCTTTTCAATCATGCGACGACTTCTGACAATTCTGCTGATGCTCGGAGCCTGTAGTATAGCACAAGCACAAAAGGGCACTCCTGCTAACATGGTTCATGTGAAGGGAGGCACTTTTGTGCCGCTTTACGGCAGCAACAACCAGTCGGTATCAGTACAGGACTTTATCATGGATAAATACCCGGTTACAAATGCCCAATATGAAGCATTTGTAGCGGAATACCCAAAGTGGAAGAAGTCGGAAGTAAAAGCACTGTTTGCAGATGCCGGCTACCTGAAGCATTGGAGCTCTGACCTTGGAGTGGGTACAAACTCCGACAAACTAAAAGACAGCCCCGTGATCAACGTGTCGTGGTTTGCCGCAAAGGCCTACTGCGAGTGCCAGGGCAAGCGCCTGCCAACCGTTAATGAATGGGAGTTTGCCGCTTTGGCCAGCGAAACGAAGAAGGACGCCTCCAGCGAGCCCAGCTTTTACCAGCGCAGTCTCGACTGGTACAGCCAGCCTAACCCGAAGTACCTGCCCCCTGTGCAGAACGCCTTCAAAAACTATTATGGGCTGTACGGCATGATCGGTCTGGTGTGGGAATGGACCTCAGATTTCAACTCAGCCCTGATTGTGGGTGAGTCCAGACAAAACGCCAGCCTGGACAGGCAGCTATTCTGCGGAGCCGGTTCGACCGGAGCGAGTGATGTGAAAAATTACGTGGCCTTTATGCGCTACGCCTTCCGCTCCAGCCTCAAGGCCAACTATACCGTGGCGAACCTTGGCTTCCGATGCGTGCAGGATGTACCAGCTAAAACCACAGCAAAAAAATAACATGATCATTATGAAACGCTATACCTTATACCTGTTCACGTTGATCGCTGTAGGCTTCACAGCCTGCCAGCAGGAAATAGCGCATGAAGACGACAGCTGCTGCGCCAAACCAGTCGCTGCTAACGAACTTCCGGATGGCACTGGCACACTCGGTATACCTACTGCGGGGCTGACAGATATGTCGCTTTACCAGCTGGAATCCGATTGGCAAAACCAGCATGGCCAGGAGCTACAGCTGCAGGAACTACAAGGTAAAGTGCAGCTGGTGGCCATGATCTATACCCATTGCAGCTACGCCTGCCCGCGCATCATCGCGGACCTGAAGCGCATCGAGATGGGACTGGAACAGTACAAGCGGGAAGACATAGGCATCGTTCTCGTAACGATGGACCCAGCTCGCGACACACCGGAGCGTCTGTTGCAATTTGCGAAGTCCAATAACCTGGACCCCACACGCTGGACATTGCTCACCAGCGAGCAGGACAATATACGGGAACTCGCAGCTTTGCTGAACATGAAGTACAAGACAGAGCTGGATGGCGAGATCTCCCACTCCAACATCATCACGGTACTTAGCGAAACCGGAGAGATCATCCACCAGGCCGAAGGGCTCGGTGTTGAACCAGATGAAACCGTCAACGCCATCAAAGGTCTGCTGCAGAAAATTTAAGTTATAGGTTTTAAAGTAAAATCCCTGGACGATGCACCCGCATGTAGTCCAGGGATTTTTTGTTTGCAAATGTAATGTGCAGATTGCACGGAATGATGAGATCTTCTTGCCATCTGATGCCGTCATCCTAAGCACTTAGCTGTCATTTCGACCCTAGGGAGAAATCTGAACTTAACCATTGCTCTAAATGATCCAGATCTCTCCTATCGTCGAGAGGACAGTGTGAATTAATCACTCAATCCTATCACCCCTTCCCTCGCATCTGCTTCTCCATGGCATCCCACATTTCCTGCGGAATCTGGTCGAAGGAGTTGAATTCACCGGCACCGTAGAGCCACTCACCTCCGTCAATGGTTACGACTTCGCCGTTCACAAAGGCAGCGTAGTCTGACACCAGGTAGGCGGCCAGGTTTGCCAGTTCCTGGTGCTCCCCGAAACGGCCGACAGGTATACGCTTCACCGGGTCGAGTTTATCAGCCAATTGTTTCGGGAATAGTCTGGTCCAGGCGCCTTCGGTTGGGAAAGGACCGGGAGCGATGGCGTTGGAACGGATGCCGTACTTGGCCCACTCAGAAGCCAGCGAGCGTGTCATAGCCAACACGCCAGCTTTGGCACAGGCAGATGGCACGACATAGCCTGAACCTGTCCAGGCGTAGGTGGTCACGATGTTGAGGATGGTTCCCTCCTGCTTCTGCTCGATCCAGTGCTTGCCGAGTGCCAGTGTGCAATTGTAACTGCCCTTGAGCACAATGTCGGTGATCACATCAAAAGCCTTGTGGCTGAGGCGCTCCGTCGGACTCACAAAATTGCCCGCTGCGTTATTAACAAGCACATCTACCCTGCCGAATTTATCGAGCGTGGCCTGTAGCATAGCTTCAATCTCGTTGTATTTGCGCACGTCACAGGCGATTGGCAGTACTTGTCCGCCGGTTTCCTGCATCAGCTCTTCGGCGGCTTTATCAAGCACATCCTGTTTGCGGCTACAGATAACGGCGTTGGCTCCGAGCTCCAGGAAATATTTAGTCATGGAGCGGCCAAGGCCTGTGCCGCCTCCGGTAATCACAATGGTTTTCCCTTTCAGGGCGCCTTCTTTCAGCATAGGTTCTGCCTTCATCATTTTATTTTGTTTGTTTTAAAAAGAGCTAACGTATAATTGTCAGTGCTGACTATCTAAAGATAAGAACCTCCAACGACAATCAGAGTAAAAGAAGCATTCTTTTGCTGAAGCATTTAAAACTATGGATCTAAAACAAATTGAAACCGAACTGAAAGAGGCTACCGACGGATTGCTTATGATAAGCGAAACAGATGCCCCTTTTGAATTTTACCAGGCCGAAAATTTTAAAGGCGAAACACTCGATGAAGAGACGGTGCTCAAACTCGCGGCCATGCCAGCTGACTATCCATTTGAGGAACTGGAGTTGGGTTACTTTTTCAGGAACATGACACACGCCAGACCCGATGCTGGTGAAGAAGGGATGCAGCAGGCCAAACGCTTTCAGCACCTGGAAAAAAAACTGCACGAGCTCCTGCAGGATGTTAAGGTATACCGTGTCGGTGAAACTCAGAAACTGGTGCTCATACTAGGCCGAACACCAAACGGTGAAATTGCAGGCCTTAAAACCATGGTGGTCGAAACATGATGTAAAAAAGGATCCCCGGCTGCTTTAGGCGGGGATTTTTTTAACTTAACTCGAAGGCTATACCTTCTGAAGTAGTAACAATGTCGTGTTAAAAGTGATCTAAAATGAGCTTGTTTGCCGCAATGATGCCGCTCAAGCAGACACCCACTATCCCCTGCCCCGGGTAAACTGAGTCACCGCAGGTATAGGCGCCTTTGTGATCGAGTCGGGCGTCTTTCATCTGCCAGGGTTTTATATCGCGGTACTGAGGGTAACCGCCCACCATGCCATAGGCCCTTTGCGTCCAGAAGATCCAGGCACCGGGCGTTGCCGAGTCCAAGTGCAGAATATCTGCTCGCTTTAGCAGGCCTAAACCCTCCATCCTCTTGATGATCGACTCTTCCAATTGTCTTTTGTCTTGAATGCGAAGCGCCGCCGGGTCAGGTACGTGTGTACTGATCGCTACCACTCGTTCTCCCTGCATTGCTCTTTCACTGTCGGCTGGATGGCTGTAACTTACAAAAAAGCTGCTGCTACCGATTAGTGGTAAGCCTCCGGGCACATGTACCTGGTGGTGTAGCACAGGTATAGCTGGTGCCTGACGAAGGACCAGCGCCATCGTAAAGGCGCCGTTTAGCTTCGCGGAAGGCAGCAGGTGGGGCTGCAACTTTTGTCTCACCTGATCATTCTGAAAAAGCTGATAGGTATCGTTTAGCGGTATACCACTGATCACGAAACGCGACTGGTAGCTACCTGCCAGGCAATTTACTACATAGCCATTCGGTAAACTGGTAATCGTATGGACGTTACGCCGGTATAGGATCGCACTCCCCTTGCTGTGCAGGTAGCGCTCAAGCGCCCGGGCCAGTCCGATCATGCCTCCCTTTACATAATAGTTGTCAAACAAGGTATAGCACAAGGCGGTCGCACCGAAAAGCTCGTTCACTTCCCCCAGGTGGTTCTGCGCCGTGATCAATAATTGCTCGTTTACAAAATCTTTGAACAACTTATTGTCTAGCAGCCCATACCTGGCGAGTAAGTCTTCCATTGTTCTGAAAGCACCAGGCAACAAAGACAGTTGGTGCGGACGAACATTCCCCAATGCCTGCCACAGGTCTTTGACACTGGAGAATGGAAAGGATTTTTGCTCCAGAGAAGTACGCCATACCTTCTGGCTGATTTGAAAACAGCGCTCCCAAAATGCACGCTGCCCTTTAGGTCCAAATACACGCTCGGCTTCTTTGATCCAGTCATCGAGCTCGGCGTATCGCGTCAGTAGCTGTCCATCCGGCAGGTGCACCTGCATGGGGATGTCAAGCTTTAGAAGCGGGAGCTCGATACCCGTCACATCCAGGAGATAGCGCAGGGGCATGTGCTCGTCCAATCCAACTAGTGTCGTGGCACCCGTCTCAAACCAGTACCCTTTTCGTTTATAAGAAGAAGCGCAGCCTCCCGGGTATTTGGCTTGTTCCAGCACCGCTACTTTTAGCCCCCTTTGAGCGAGCAGGGCAGCCGCTGTGAGTGAACCAAAACCAGAACCGATCAGGATGACGTCGTACTGCATGAATGTATAATATTAGGCTTACCTTTGTCGCAAACGATAACACGTGAGCTTACGGAATGTTACTTCCAAAACACTAAAGCGATGCAAAAGAAAGTTGACATAAGCGTTATGGGCTGCGGCTGGCTCGGCCTTCCATTGGCTGAAAGACTGGTACGGTCCGGACTGCGCGTTAATGGCTCTACTACCTCTGAAGATAAGCTGGACATCCTCCGTGAAGCTGATATAAACCCCTATCTGATCAATCTCACCGCTCCTGCTCTGAACGAAGAAGTTCTGAATGATTTTTTGAAGACAGATGTGTTGGTGCTGAACATTCCACCCAAACTTCGCGCTGATGGTGGCGAGAGTTACCTGCATCAGATGACTGTGCTGAAGAAAGCGCTCCTGCAGTCGCCTGTCGGCCGGATACTTTTCGTGTCTTCTACCTCGGTATACCCAGAGCTCAACCGCATCGTGACCGAAGAAGACACCAGCTTTACCGATGAACTGGACCCTGATAATACGCTCTTGCGTGTGGAGAGAATGTTCCGGGACAGTGAACACTGGGTTTGCACCGTGGTACGCTTTGGAGGGCTTGTTGGGGGTAGCAGGCAGCCGGGACGCTTCATGGCCGGCAAAAGTGACTTGCCAAATGGCGATGCCCCTGTTAACATGATTCATCTGGAAGACTGCCTCAACATTTTAGAGCGCATCATTGCTCAGAAGAAATGGGGCCAGATATACAACGCCTGCGCCGATGAGCACCCGTGCCGACGCGACTTTTATGTAGCGGCTACCAAAGCTATCGGCCTGGAAGCTCCTACCTTTCTGAACATGGAAGAAACCAGTTTTAAACTGATAAGCAGCCAGAAACTGAAAGATGACCTGGCCTACGTCTTCTCCCATCCCGATCCCATGGCTTTCTTTTAGTATCTTTGTAGAAGAATTGCTGATTGTTTTTTATCCACTCAGAGCAAACAATCAACAACTACCAATTAACAATTAAACATCTTCATGAAGATAATAGTCATAGGTGGCGGTGCGGCCGGATACTTTGGGGCAATCGCCTGTGCGCAGGCTAATCCGAAAGCACAGGTTACTATCCTGGAGAAAAGCAACAAGCTGTTGTCTAAAGTGAGGGTTTCGGGTGGCGGACGCTGCAATGTGACACATCACTGTTTTACACCTTCTGTCTTTGCGCAACATTATCCTCGCGGCGCCAAACAGCTGAAGGAAGCATTCAAGACCTTTGGGGCAGCGGAAACAGTAGCGTGGTTTGAGAGCCGTGGCGTGAAGTTGAAAGCTGAGGCTGATGGCCGCATGTTTCCGATCACCGATAATTCTGAGACGATCATTGACTGTCTGCAACGCGAAGCCTCCAAAGCTGGTGTAGAGGTCAAAACAGGTGTGGCTGTGGAGCGCATTGTACCTCAGCCTGACAAAGGAGGCTATACCTTATACCTGAGTAATAACCACGAACTGTATGCTGATCGGGTATTAGTTAGCTCGGGCGGTAATCCCAAAAGTCAGGGCTATGATTGGTTGCGCATGCTGGGTCATTCCATCCAGGAACCTGTCCCTTCCCTGTTTACGTTCAATGTGCCGGGATCGCCGCTCAAAGAGCTACAAGGTGTATCTGTTCCTCAGGCCAGGGTGCGTATAGCCGGTCAGAAGCTCGAGTACGAAGGTCCTTTACTGATCACGCATTGGGGATATAGCGGGCCGGCAGTGCTGAAACTTTCCGCCTGGGGTGCCCGACTGTTTCATGGTATGAACTACCGCTTCACCGCCCTGGTGAGTTGGGTGCACGATCAAACGGAAGAAAGCCTGCGGGAGCAGTTGCAACAATTCAGGAAGGCACATCCAAAAAAAGTAGTGATTACTAACCCGCTATTCGGTCTGCCGCAACGACTGTGGAAGGCACTCACAGGTATAGCAGGTATCAATGACGAAGTGAGGTGGGCTGAACTTCCTGCTAAACACACAAACAAACTTTTAGAAGCACTGCTGAGAATGCCTGTTGAGGTGGACGGTAAAACGACTTTTAAGGAAGAGTTCGTGACCTGTGGCGGTATAGACTTGAGTCAGGTCAACATGAAAACGATGGAAAGCCGCCTGCATCCGGGTTTACACTTTGCCGGAGAAGTACTTGACATTGATGGTATTACGGGTGGATTCAACTTTCAGGCTGCCTGGACCACAGGCTACCTGGCGGGCAGGACCATGGCCGCTTCCATATCCTAGCATAGCGATATATCCATTTTGGAAACAAAAAATTAGGGAATGCAGTACATCAGCATACAAAACCTAATAAAAATATCACTATGGAAATTAATAAAGAAGTTTACTCAACCGTACACCATCTCATCGAAAGATGCAAAGACGGTGTAAAGGGCTATAAAACTGCTGCCGAAGACGTAGAGGATCAGGACCTGAAAGAACTGTTCCGCAAGTACGCCGTGCAGCGCGACAGCATGATCACAGAACTACAGGATCAACTGCACAAAATGGGCAAGACAGACGACGAGTCCAGCTCTATCGAAGGTACCCTGCATCGTGCCTGGATCGATATTAAAGCGGCCCTCTCTTCAAAAGACAGAAAGCGTATACTGGAGGAGTGCGAGCGTGGTGAAGACTATGCTGTGAAAGCATACGAAGAAGCCATGGAGAAGAACCTGCCAGGTGAGTTGAAGCCAATCGTGGCGCAGCAGTACCAGGATGTGAAAAACGCACATGATCATATTCGCTCGCTGCGTGACAGCGCCTGATCTTTCACATGAAGATAAAAAACAGAAAGGAGCTGCTATAGCTCCTTTTTTTTGTGCCCTCCGCTTAGGCTGAAGGTATATACTGGTATAAAAGTAATAAGCCTGACATCCGTCTGATGTCAGGCTTATCAGTTCTAACTGCGTAAAACAGTAGAATAATCTTCCAACCTTTTTATGATACCTTCTTTAACGGAAGGTTAAAGCCAAGGTTACGGATTAAGAAAAAATAATCACAAAACAAAAAGGCTGACGTTTCAAGTCAGCCTTTTCTAACAATTTGAAGCTTTTTACACTTCAAGCTTTGTATATCCTTTTATACGAACTACCCACAGGCAGGTTCGGTCAATTAGAATCTTTTTTTGCGGAATCCGCCACGATCGCCACCGCTGCTGCGACGGTCACCGCCTCTGAAAGAGTCGCGGTCGCCACGGCCACCGAAACGGCTTCCACCGCCTCCGTATCCACCTTCACGACGGCCACCTCTGTCGCCTCCACGATCTCCGCCGTAACCACCACGGTCGCCACCGCCGAAGCGCTTGCCACCACGATCACCGCCACGGTCTGCACCACGATCACTGAAACCGAAGTCTTCTCTGCCACCACCGGCACCACCTTCTTTCTTCTGCGATTTCTCTACGATCACCATGCGGCCATCCACCTCGATACGACCAACTTTCTGCAGGATATCAGCAGTGTATTCGGTAGGTACCTCCACGAAGCTGAACTTGTCATACAGGTCAATATCGCCTACTTTAGAAGCAGGTATGTCGGCGTTCTGGCTCAGCAGGTCGATCAGGTCCTTTGGATGAACGCGGTCTTTCTTACCGATTGTGATGAACAGACGGTCGAAACCGGCTTTCGGTCCACCAAGGCCTTTTTCAGCCTCTTTGCCAGCCTCTTTCGTTTTGGCTTCCTTCAGGCTCATTTTGAGCAGGGCAGCCGCCACTTCCAGGGAGGTATAATCTTCGTTCACCAGTTTCTCGATGGTGTTGACATGCTTGGTCAGGTTACCCTTCTCCAGCACTTCACGCACCTTGTCAAGGAACAGGTTAGTACGGATCTCGTTTACGTCTTCGTAGGTAGGTACCTGCTGCAGCTGCACATTCGCCTTGGTATAGCGCATGATGTCCTTCAGCTTGTACATGTCAGAGCGGCCTGCCACGAAAGAGAAAGCCTTGCCTGACTTACCGGCACGACCTGTACGGCCAATGCGGTGCACGTAAGACTCTTCGTCCTGCGGCAGGTCATAGTTGAACACAGCCTCTACGTTGTCTACGTCAAGACCACGGGCTGCCACGTCAGTCGCTACTAGGATCTCGAGCATACCGTTACGGAACTTGCCCATCACGTTAGAACGCTGGTTCTGGTTCAGGTCACCATGCAAACCATCGGCAAAATAGCCACGGGCCTGCAGGTTTGTTACCAGTTCGTCCACCATACGCTTGGTATTGCAGAAGATGATCACCGACTTCATGTTGTGCATGTCCAGGATGCGGGAAAGTACTTCCTGCTTCATAGAGTTACGCACTTCGAAGTATACCTGGTCAATGTTAGTTACGGTCAGTTCCTTGTGCACCACTTTCACGATCACAGGATCGTTCTGGTAGCGCTTGGTCAGGTCCATGATCGGCTTGGACATAGTAGCCGAGAAGAAGATCGTCTGACGCTCTTCCGGCATTTTGCTTAATACGAACTCGATGTCGTCACGGAAACCCATGTCGAGCATTTCGTCGGCTTCGTCAAGGATGATCTTTTTGATCTTGTCCAGCTTGAGGGTACCGCGCTCGATGTGGTCCATCACACGGCCCGGAGTACCGATCACGATCTGCACACCCTGCTTAAGGGCACGCAGCTGACGGTCATAAGCCTGACCGCCGTAAATAGGCACGATGCTGATGCCTGGCTTATACTTAATAAGTTTCTGGATTTCTCCGGCTACCTGAATAGCAAGTTCACGCGTCGGGCACAGGATAAGCGCCTGCACACTGCGATCGTTCTCGTCGATGCTTTCGATGGTAGGTATACCAAAAGCGGCCGTCTTGCCCGTACCCGTCTGGGCCTGGCCAATGATGTCGCGTCCTTCTAATACTACCGGGATTGCTTCTGTTTGGATGGGAGATGCTTCTTCGAAGCCCATGTCAGCGATAGCACGCTGGACTTCCGGCGAAAGCGGAAGCTCGTCAAATCTGATTTTGTTCATTCTGATAATAATAACTTTTTACACTACGTCTGGAGACAGCCTGTCCATAAACCCTTCTTTACGAGAAAGAAGTCCGACAAGAATAAAAATCAACCAGGTTTTGCTTTAACAGCGGTGTAGCCAGTTTTACTTAAATCAGACTGATTCCAAATCGGCTGCAAAGGTATGCATAATAAATGACACTGTTGTCATGCGTTCAAATATATTATTAAATAAGCCAACCTAAGTAGGTGTGTATTATTCGGTTATAAAATTGTTATGAGAAAATGGCGAACGATTTATATTTATTTCAAAATCTTTTTTATTTTGCGTCAAAAAATTCCAAATTATTATTGAAATAAGAAACACTGATTTCATTCACCCGTAAAGAGATTACATTCACCCTTAAAATCAAGCCGTTAACTATTATTAAAATTTTTCATTGGTATATCCAATATATTGCACGTAGTTTAGTGTATTACAGGATCAAAACCAGTAAAATTTTAACACCAAAGCTTAATCCTATTGAGAATTGATTGTCTATCTGATCAATTCACTTTAGGTTTAACTGCCGCCGCCCTACCCTATCAATTGAAAGCAATATTTTTAGAAATAAATGTGCAGTATTTAATCTGCAGCATAAAAATACTTTAGATCTTTAACCCTTTAATCCTTTCTAATTATGTTACACTTCTCCAAAATCACAGCTAAAAGCAAGGACTTTCATCTAATCGCATCAGGCGCACTGGCTTTCAAGATTCACAACAAGATCCTGAAGGACGAAGATTTCATGAAGGGTGCAAAAGTTTCTCGTAACCTGCTGCAAAGCAATGCGGTTATCAAATCAGACAAAAGTGAGGCAAAGGTGTTCTTTGTGATCATCTCTGATCTTGATAAAATGAATGCTTCTAATCTGTGTAGTATGATAGCGAAGGAACGCGCAAAGGGAAGTTACGCCGTGTGCCAGGTGATTCCAATGTACTATAACGAGCCATCTTTCAAGGCGCTTAAGATGCTGCGTCAGAATTTTGATGAAGTGATTGAACTGAACAAACTGACGCTGGGTGGCGGTAAGGCGCTGATGAGCACGGAGCAGCAACACTGTATTATCACTGATTACTCTATCTCCATGGCACGCATCATGCGCAATGTATGCGTGGGTGTGCATGCCCCTGCTCCTGCCAAAGAAAAAGAAGAAAAGAAAGGCCAGGTCGTATACGCATAGCCTTTTACTCTGACATAGAAAGGCATTAGGCTCCTTCGCGCAGGCGGGGGAGCTTTTTGTATTTTATACCTTGATCTCCAAACATTTGCTATCAACAGACCATAATTTTAAGGGCGGGCTCTGGCATAAACCATGTCGTAGGTGTATCTTTAGAATCCTTTAAAAAGCCTTCCGCTATGTCGCCAAATTTTAAGATACTCTCTTCTTCAGCTGGTTCCGGCAAAACCTATACCCTGACCAAAGAATACCTGAAGCTGGCGCTGCATACCGCTGATCCGGACTACTACCGGTCTATCCTGGCGATCACCTTTACAAACGATGCGGCTGCCGAAATGAAGGAGCGTATTTTGGGGGCCTTGCGCAATTTCAACAACCCTAGCCTGAGTGGAGGCGAACTACAGAAGAGCGAGGACCTGCTTGATAAGATAACGGATGAGCTGCAGAAGCGCTTTCCGGACGAGCACTTTGATAAAGAGCAACTACGGCAGCGCGCTGGGCTCTTGTTTACCCAGATCCTCTACAATTACAGCGATTTCTCTGTCAGCACCATCGACAGTTTCGTCAATAAGATCGTGCAGGCTTTTACAAAAGAGCTTAACATACCCTATAACTTTGAAGTAGACCTGGACTCCCAGACGCTGGTGAGCACAGCCGTGCAACTGCTGCTGGATAAGGTGAGTAACCGGAAAGATGACCTGCTCTCTGAAACACTTGAGCAGTACGCCCTGGAGAAAGCCCGCGAAGGCCGCAGCTGGAACACTTTGCCCGATGACCTGGCTGATTTTGCAAAGAACCTGCTCAATGAACAGGTATACGAAGCTGTGACAGACCTGCAGGGACTCACGCTGGAAGATTTCAGGGAGATCAGGAAACAGCTCAAAGAACTGCAGGAAGGTATACTGGCGGCTTTGCAGGAAGATGCGGTCAAAGCGCTGCAGGCAATTGAGCAGGCAGGCCTCTCCCCTGCTGATTTCTACCAGGGCAATCGCGGCCTGTACGGTTATTTCAGTAAGTTTAACCGGGAAGCCGATCTGACGTACGGCAACAACTACGCCCGCCAGACAGTGGAGGAAGACAAGTGGTATGCCGGCAAGGCTTCAACGGCTACAAAGAATCAGATTGACGGTTTACGGCAGCTGCTGACGGACCTCTATTATAGTATCGAGTCGATCAAAGAGCAGTATGCGGGTACCTTTACCCTGATCTCGGCTGTGGTGCCGCACCTTTATAAAGTGTCGGTGCTGAACGAGCTGGAGAAGTGCCTGCAGGAGATCAAGCTTGACCGTAACACGGTGCACATTTCAGAGTTCAACAAGCGCATCATCGACATTGTGCTGCAGGAGCCGGTGCCATTTATCTATGAGCGCCTTGGCGAGAAATATAACCACATTCTAATCGACGAGTTTCAGGACACTTCGGTGCTGCAATGGAACAACCTGCTACCGCTCGTTGATAACGCCCTGGCTTCCGGACACTTCAGCATGGTGGTGGGTGATGCCAAGCAGGCGATTTACCGCTGGCGCGGTGGTGAGATGGAGCAGATCCTGCACCTTTACAAAAACAACACACACCTGCTCTACGAAAACCGTCGACATGGCCACATGATCCGGGAGCGCTACGAATCGGTGCGCGAGAACCTGGCACCTGATGTGCTGCAGCAGAACTTTAGAAGCCGCCGCGAGATCATCGAGTTCAACAACAAGCTCTTCACTTTTTTCAGCGAGCAACATAAAGTATACGGTACCTTCACCTCCATCTACGACGATAAGTTTGTGCAGGAGGCCCCAGAATCAGGCAAGACTGGTGGCAGGGTGCAGATCATGTTCACCTACCCCGACGACCTGAACTACAAATACGACCTGAATAGCTGTATCCGGACGGAAGAGCTATACGATGACTATACCCATGAGCAGGAACTGAGCTATGATGCCAGCACCCTTAACATGGTGATCGAACTCGTGCGTCAGGGTCTGACGGATGGCTATACCTTGAAGGACATGGCTATCCTCTGCCGCACAAATGCCAAGAGCAAGTTAATTGCCAATTTCCTGAAGGAGAAGCAGTACGATATCATCTCGCAGGATTCTCTTTCACTGCAGTTTGCAGAAGTGATCAATGTGATCATTGCCATGTTCCGCGTCTTTAACCGTCCAAACGATACGCTAGCCAAATCAGAGGCGATATACCTGATCCATACCGTCACCAGCGGCAAAGTACCTACCACAGAACTGGCCCAAAAAATAGCCCAGATCGCTAACCAGCCGGATCCGCAGCTGTTTTTTGATTACCTGCGTGAATTAAAATTTGATGTGAAAGAGCGTGAGACGGGCAACCTCTCCATCTACGAACTCACAGAGCAGCTGATACGCATTTTCAACCTGCTGGGGCATAACAACGAGTGCGAATACCTGTTCCGCTTTCTGGACCTGGTACTGGAGTATAGTCTCAAGAACAGCAACAACCTCAACAACTTTTTGGCATACTGGGACGTGCAGAAGGAAAAGCTAAGCATCAATACGCCCAAGGACCGCAATGCCATTACGATCACCAGTATTCACAAAGCCAAAGGCCTCGCCTACCCGATCGTGATCATCCCGTTCGCGGACTGGAGCACGGAGCCACAGACGCGGGCCCTGATGTGGAGCCGTTTGACTGACGACAACAAGGTGATGGGCAAACTGCGCAGTGTGGCCGTTAACATCAGCTCCCGCCTGGAGCATACCGAACTGGCCGACCAATACAATACCGAGATAGAGAAAACCTTTATTGAAAACCTGAACATGCTGTACGTGGCCCTTACCCGCCCCAAAGACAGGCTATACCTGATCGGCAACGGGAAGGACCTGCTCGAGGAGCGAAAGGCACAGAAGGCACTGGAAGGAACAGCCAAAAATGTGAGTCACCTGCTCTACCGCTACCTGGTGGTGGAGGGTCTTTGGGAACCCGGAAAACTGTGCTACCAGGTATACGCAGGTCAGGCAACCAAACAGGATAGCGGCAGCCGGGAGATCGGTCCGGCCTATACCCTGGATTACCTGCAGACGAATGACTGGGCAAAGCGCCTCCAACTCAAGCAGCATGCAAACAACGTCTTCGACTTCGAGACGCAGACCGAGCAGCGCATCCAGAACAAGAAACTTCACTATGCCCTCTCTCGCATCCTGACTGCCGCGCAGCTTGACAATGTGCTGCGCCAGATGGTATACCAGGGCATCATCAGTGACCGGGAAAAGAGTACCTTGAAAGAGCGTTTACTCGAAGTCGTGAACCACCCGAAAATCAGCCATTACTTTTCGGAAAAAGTCATTGTGGAGCATGAAAAGGAATTGCTGGATGCACGCGCCTACCTCTATAAGCCTGACAGGGTGGTGTTTGATGGTGATCAGGTAGTGCTACTGGAGTTCAAACTGCCGCCACCATTGGAGGAGCACCGCAACAAACTCGATCATTACGCTGTGCGCTTTAAGCAGCTCGGTTACGAAAAAGTAAAATGCCTGCTTTATTACTTCGATACAGAGGAGCTGTACGAATGGTCCTACGGTGGAAAGAGTCTGCAGATGGGCCTGGCACTTTAAGAAAGTATGATGTATAATGAGTAATATCTAATGACGAATTACTCTTTATCATAAATAGAATAATTACTAATCATTAGTTACACCTTAATCACATGGACAAAGCAGCACAAACCATGATCGACAACCTGGAGAAGAACACAGGTAAGTCACTTGAAGAGTGGATTCAGATTGTACAGAGCACTGGTTTGCAAAAGCACGGTGAGATTGTGAAGTTTCTAAAAAATGATCACGGCTTTACGCATGGTTTTGCTAACATGGTAGCACTCAAAGCCAAAGGCAGTGATGCCGGTTCAGCTGAAAATCCGGAAGATCTGGTGGAGAAGCAATACAAAGGAAAAGAGCAGCTGTTGCCTATTTATGAAGCGCTTGTTGCCCAGTTGAAGCAGTTTGGTGATGAAGTCGAACTGGCTCCTAAAAACGCCTATGTAAGTGTGCGCAGCAAAAAGCAGTTTGCCCTGATCCAACCCTCTACTAAAACCAGGCTGGATGTTGGCATTAACCTGAGAGGTAGAGAAGCGGAAGGCAGATTGGAAAACTCTGGTAGCTTTAATGCCATGTGCTCGCATCGGGTGCGACTTCAGAATGCAGAAGAAATCGACACAGACCTGATCGGTTGGTTGAAAGCTGCTTATGAAGAAGCCAGGTAAGGTATAGGCATCTGGAAATCAGAAAGTATTTATAGATCAGAGGGATAATATGGAACAGAGAATTACACTCATTACACTAGGCGTCAGGAATCTGCAGCGCTCGAAGGAGTTTTACCAGAATGTCTTTGGCTGGCAACCGCTCGAGAGCAGCACGGAGAGCGTGATCTTCTTTCAGCTGAATGGTCTGCAACTGGCCCTGTTCCCACAAGAGTCGCTGGCAGATGATGCCGGCCTGGAGGCTGATGGCAAGGGCTTTAAAAGCTTTTCGCTGGCCTACAATGTGAGCTCTGAAAAAGAGGTGGATGATCTGGTAGCAGAACTTGCAGGCAAAGGCGTTCGTGTACTCAAGCAACCGGAGAAAGTGTTTTGGGGTGGCTACAGCAGCTATATTGCCGACCCGGACGACAACCTTTGGGAAATCGCCTACAACCCCTTCATGAAAATGGATGAAAAGGGAAACGTTTTAAGTTAGATAGTTTAAAAAGTTGATTAAACGATAGAGCCACTGTATAACCATACACATACAGCAATCAGCAATTCAACTATTCACTAAATCACTCAACAACTCATTCACTCAATAAGATAGTGCAGACCTTCCTTGAGCTTACGGCGAAATACGTTTACGAAAAGTATAAAGAGAACATCAGCGAGCTATGCATCGTGCTGCCGTCACGTCGTGCGAGTTTCTTTTTTAAGAATGCCCTGGCTCAGGCTGCACCCGAGCCGATCTGGTCCCCGGAGGTGTCTGGTATGGAGGATTTCATCACCAAGCTGGCCAAAGTGGATGTGCTGGAGCCGATTAACCTGCAGCTGGAGCTCTACGACCTGATGCGCGAACAGGACCCCAACCTTGATTTCGATCAGTTCATCACCTGGGGCGGCACACTGCTCGACGACTTCAGCCGTATCGACCAGAACCTGGTGGACACTGGCAAACTCTTCGATTATGTGAGCGAGGCAAAGGCACTGGAGCGTTGGGACCCGGAGCGTCTCGGCAAAGACCTGACTCCTGCAGTTAAGAAATATTTCAGCCTCTGGGACAACATCGAGAAGACCTACCACAACTTGAAAAACCACCTGGAGGAGCGCAAACAGGCTTATACTGGTATGGCTTATAAGATTGTTTCTGATAATATCGAGCAACTGGCTAAGTCGCCAGACTGCGCCCAATACCTTTTCATTGGCTTGAATGCGCTCACTAATTCAGAGGAGAAGATTATCCGCACGTTGCTCAAGCACAATAAGGCGGAGGTATTATTTGACTCCGACGACTTTTACATGGAGGAGGGCACGCCTAACCGTGCGGGCAGCTTCCTGCGCAGGTATAAGAGCACCTGGAATTTGCCGGAATGGCGCTGGCAGCAGAACCTGCTGCTCACGGACGAGAAAGAGATCAATGTGATCGGGGTGGCCAATGCCAGCATGCAGGGCAAGCTGGCCGGGCAGCTGATCCAGGAAATCCGCTCACGTGACAAGCATGCGCAGGTGGCGGTAGTAATGCCCGACGAAACGCTCCTGCTCCCCGTGCTGCACTCTATACCTAACGAGGTGCCGAACTACAATGTGACCATGGGTCTCAGTTTTAAAGGCACGCCACTTTACAACCTGATCGACCTGCTGTTCGACGTGCACCTGACCGGCGTAACCCAACTGCAGGAGTCGGGTTACAAGGTATACCAGTACCACCACCTCACGGTGACCAAGCTGCTCTCCCACCCTTTCATCCGCAGGTATGAACTATATATAAATGATCAGCCTGACAAGCCGGAACTCCATGGATTTGTGCAGCGTGTACTGGAGCAGATCGTGCAGGACAACCGCGTGCTGATCACGGCAAACGACCTGCTGAAAATGGGCAAGCACGAGCCGCTCTTTGAAGTGTTGTTTACATCCTGGCGTGACTGCGACGACATCATTGCCTCGCTTTACAGGCTGATTGACCTGCTGCATAAGATGTACAGTCACCAGCCCAGCACAATCGAAACGGAGTACCTCTACATCTTCTATACCATCGTCAAGCGCCTTGATACGATCTTCGACTGCCGCGAGCAGAAGATATCGGTGCGCAGCTTCCGTAAGTTTTTGAACGAGCTGATCGCCCGGCAGCGCCTTCCGTTCAGCGGCGAACCCATCTCAGATCTGCAGATCATGGGTATGCTCGAGACCCGTGCGCTTGACTTTGAGAACCTGATCATCCTGTCGGTGAATGAGAACACACTGCCAGCTCCAAAACGTCATGAGTCGCTGATGCCATTTGATGTGCTGAAGCAGTTTGGGTTGCCTACTTATGCTGAAACTGAGGGGGCCATGGCCTATAATTTTTACCGTCTGCTGCAGCGTGCCAAAACTGTGAACCTGCTCTACGTGCTGCCATCCGATACTTATGGCTCTGGCGAAAAGAGCCGTTTCATTCTGCAGCTGCAGAACGATTTGGCACTGCGCAACCCCAGGATCAAATTCCGCGACCTGACTGCCACGGTGGAGCTGCGTGATCAGAAAAAGTACGACGAGGATATTGTCATCCACAAAGACGCCCAGACGCTGGAGCAGCTGCGGCAGGAACTGAAACGAGGCCTCTACCCTTCACACCTGAACATGTACATCAACTGTTCACTGCAGTACTATTTCAGCCGCATCGCCAAGATCAGAGAGATCGACGAAGTGGAAGAGCAGCTCGGCGCGGACCAGTTTGGTACCATCGTGCACCAGGTGCTGGAGGACTTCTTCCGGCCTTTTGAGCAAGATGGCAAGCCGATCGAGAAACCGCATGTGGAGCAGATGCTGAAGGAGCTTCCGGCGAAGGTGGAAGATGAATTCAAGAAAGTGACACGCGGCGCCACACCGGAGCGCGGCATGAACTTCCTGCTTTTCAAAGTAGCCGTGCAGGTGCTCGAAAAGTATCTGGAGAGTCTGCTGAAATCTGACGACGAACTGCCGCTCTACGTGCTTCGCCTCGAAGAGCAACTGGAAACTACGTTGCAGGTGCAGGTGGGCGATGAGCTTATACCTGTGAAAGTGGCTGGCAAAGCCGACCGCATCGACCTGAAAGGAGCAGAACTCCGCGTGATAGACTACAAGACCGGCAAGGTTGAACGCAACCAGGTGAACGTGAAGCCGGATGATGTGGACTTACACTTTATTACCTCGCCTAAGTATGACAAGGTACGGCAGCTGTGGCTCTACGAGTACATCCTACAGCGCAACCTGGAACAAAAACCCGAGTTATTGCTTCGTAACGCAGGCCACCTGGACCCGGCACGCATTGTCCCGAAATCAGGTATACTGTCATTCAGGAATCTGGATGCCGGTGTACTCACAGCCGACTTCCCGTTTGAGCAGGCGACCGGAGAGGACTTCATCACTTCTTCAGAGAAGCTGATCACCCGCTTCGTACAAGAGCTACTCGACCCGACTGAAGTGATCCGGAAAACAAAGGAGCTGGAAATTTGCCAATACTGTCCATACAGGGGCATTTGTGCGCGGTAGTCCCCACTGGCCCAAAAAATACGTCGTAATTATTCTCTGACCTTAAACTCTTCTGTTCAATTGAAAAACGCGATCACACTACTTTTCTCTATCTTCCTATTGACAGATTATCAGACGCAGGCCCAACAAAGTGACAGTCTTGCCAATATGGCCTTGGTGCTGCCTGAGGTAGAGATAATTTACAAGCAGGAAAGTCTACCAGCAACTGGAGAGAAGTTGGGTGAAATTAAATTCGCGAAAGGCCGAAATACCCCTTGTGATATTCATGATTTACTGTCTCTGGCAAAAAAACAGGCAGTCGAAAAAGGTGCCAATGCGATCTATGTCACGTCCATCAAGCCACCAGCCAATGGTAGGGGTTGCTTCGCTATAGCGGCAGACTTGTATAAGCTGCAGGAGCCCTATGTATCAACGCCCAACCCTGATTTTCCTGGGAATGTCGCTGTTACCAATAACAATGATGTCTATACCTATACCGAAAGCGTTCCCGAATTTCCCGGAGGTGAAAGTCAGATGCTTGCTTTCATTACCCGAAACTTCAACTATCCAGTCACAGCGCTTCGTGACAGAGTGGAAGGTAAAGTCATAGTTAGTTATGTCGTGCAGAATGACGGTAAGATTGGAAACGTACAAGTGAAACAAGGGGTGAGATGGGACCTGGACCAGGAGATAGTTCGCATCATCACGAGTATGCCTGAATGGGTGCCGGGCTATCAAAATGGTAAGGCTGTGCATGTTGCCTACAATGTCCCCATCAACCTGAGCCTCCCACAACGGAAAAAGAAAGCAGCGAAAGATTAGGTTACCTGCTTCTTCCTGCACAGCATTAGCTATCCTTAGCAAATTTAATAGTGTAGCTCAAAACAATTGATGGATAAATAGACGGTAATGGTCAAAGTTTTGAACATACTGGACAAGATGGGTCTGACCCTGCAGATTGTGAAAACGGCCTTTGCCGCTTCGCTTTCTTGGTTCATCGCCTCTACTCTGCTACAGTCCGAGTACCCTTACTTTGCGCCTATTGCCGCCATCATCACGGTACAGGTGACGGTACTCGACTCTGTGAATAAAGCGACGCAGCGTATAGTGGGCATTATTGGCGGCGTTTTCCTGAGCATGTTGCTTGGGCATTGGCTGAGCATCAATACTTTCTCTATCTTCCTGGTCATCATGTTGGGAATGGGCATCTCAAAAGCCCTGCGCATGAATCCCCAGATCATTTCACAGGTAGCCATCAGTTCGCTACTGGTTTTGGCATTCGGACATACTGAAGAAGGCTATGCTTTTGAACGGATTGCTGAGACGGTGCTAGGCTCAGGTATAGCAGTTATCATCAATGCCCTGATAGTGCCGCAAAATGCAATTCCGGATGTGGAGAGAAGCGTGGTCAGGTATAGCAGGCTGTCAGCTGATACGCTGGTGAGCCTTAGCCGACTGATTGATTCCTCAAGCAAGCGCAAGCAGTTTGGGCGAGCTGAAGTAGACGCCCTTATCAGGGAGTCAGCTGACAGCCGGAAAGCACTTGACCTGGCCGAGCAAAGCCTGAAGTACAACCTCCTGCTCACGCACAAGCGTATGACACTGAACCGCCTGGCTGTTCATATAAACAACCTCGAAAGTATTACCATCCAGATCAGAGGTATACGCAGAAGTCTGGCCGATCTGCAGAAAGTTAAGCCCTTCCGTTCGGCGTTCGCAGGAAAAGAGCAGTTGCAGCTCGCCATGGAGGTCACCGCCAACTGCATCGACGCATTTGGACAAAGCGTGGTTGATTCTTCAGAAGAAAATATTGTGCAGCTAAAGAAACTGATGCGGCAGGCCCGCCTGGAGCAGGACCGTTGCCTGGAGTACCTGAAAGACATAAAATCGCCTGAGATGCAGCGGGACGTAGGCAGTATACTCACCGACCTGAAACGAATTCTGGCAGAGGCTGAAAGATAGATTTCAGTATTCCTCCCGCTCTTTTATTTACCCAAAACTTGCACTATCCTTCTGATAGAAAATTCTGTCAGCATGAACACGAAGATGCTTTAGATAGGATAGTGAAGCCCTCGCAGGGGTATTTAGACGTAGTAGAGTAATTATATCTGACTTTTATAATATTATTTAAGCAAAGCATGCAACGTCTCATCGATTATTAGCATCTTACAACTATAAGAAAGCCTATAATCCTATGAAACAGCAGCCTTTATTCAGAGCCTTCGCCCTATTGTGCCTGGCACTTTGTTTCTCTTCCTGTGATAAAGAAGAAGAAATAATACCGGTGGAAGTCATCATGCCATTGCAGGTCGGTAATGAATGGGTATATGAGGTGATAGATTACAATACTGATGGCGATGTTCTTACCACCAGTTCGTTCAGACGGCAGGTGGTAAAAGATACCCTGATCAGCAAAACCACCTGGTATATTTTGAGTAATGGCTCGATCGTACGAAATGACAGGGATGGGTACGTGTACTATAGAAAGGACGCCAAAGAACAGTACATTACTTACCCCAGCCCCGAGATGTCGGGCATCGCTTATGGATACGAGTACCCGAATTATACCTTATGGATTTACCACAGAAGAACATCAGGCCTTGTAGCTGTACCTGATTCACCGCATGCGGACCAGGCACTTGAGTTCAGTTTTGAAAGGCAGACTTCCCAAAAAGCATCCTCCTCGCTGAGCACGACCTGGGTCAAAGAATACGTAACGCCTGATATTGGTATGATCCGAACTGACTGGTACTATGCCGACTCCGACAAGTTGATGCGCCGCTATGAACTCAAGAGTTACCGTGTGAAGTAGAGATGTGCGGGTTCGCATTTAAAATGAATCAAAAATAATGAAGTAAAAAATACGAAGTCCCGTATATAGAGCCTCCGATATTATGCGTTGATCTTGAAACGGGACTTTTATACTTCATACATTTTTAGTAATATCGGATTCTTAACACATGCCGATAAATTTGATTGCATTGCGTACCTCTATTATCACCCTCTTATTATTTTTATCCTCTATCGCCGTTTTCGGTCAAAGCTCTAACCTGCAGGTAGTAGCGATGCCCGGCGACGGAATCTATACCTTATTGCGCCGCCACGGGCTCAATCCTTCCGAGCATCTTCAAAAGTTTGTGGAGATGAATAAGGAGCGATTCGGCAAAGACAACGGCCTCATTGCCGGCAAAGAGTACACTTTACCAGAGGGCGCCACTGCAGCCGAAAGCAACGCTGTGGCTAGCGACAATACACGCGTTGCCACTGAGGTCAGTAAAACACGAAGCGATGTAAGTGCCACCCCAGCCAAGGTAGCTGCCCGCGTACTCGAGATGCCCTTGTTCGGGGAGAAGTATTCCCGTGTGGAATTAAAGTCTTCAAAGCTGCAGGGCGCAGTTTACTATCTGAGCTCCGGACATGGCGGCCCTGACCCGGGTGCGGTGGGCAAGTATGGCAATCACGATCTCGCAGAAGATGAATATGCCTATGACGTCACCATTCGCCTGGCCCGCGTGCTGATGGAGCATGGCGCTACCGTGTACATGATCGTGCAGGACCCGGAAAACGGCATACGTGATGAGGGGATTCTGAAAATGGACCGGAATGAAGTGGTTTACCCAAACAAACGGATTCCACTCAACCACAGTGCGCGTCTGCGTCAGCGCACCGAAGCTGTAAACAGCTTATACCTGAAACACAAGGGCGCCTACCAGCGCATGCTGGCCATTCACGTCGATAGTCGCAGTGAAAGCCAGAATATCGATGTGTTCTTCTACCACCACGAAAACAGCAAGGATGGAGAGCAGCTGGCTAAGAACATTCACCAGACCTTCACCAACAAATACAGACGCTACCAGCCTAACCGTGACTATTCTGGCAATGTGACACAGCGCAGTAGCCTGTACGTGATTAAGTATAGCCATCCACCCACCGTATTTATCGAGCTCGGTAACATTCGCAACGTAAAGGATCAAAGACGTTTTGTGATTCCGGATAACCGCCAGGCCCTTGCCAACTGGATTTATGAAGGCCTGCTGAGCGACTATACACCTCAGTAAAACATGCAAGGGGCAGCCGTACTATGCGGCTGCCCCTCCTTTTTTTTGTGACAAACCTTATTTATTGGGTTGCGCTTTCGCATAATCTACCTTCAGCAGGTTCAGGATTGCATTGCGGTGCGCATCTGCAGACATGGTTTCAGCGTCTTTGTCTACCATATCCTGCGTTCCGATCAACAATTGCCGTTTCACATCGTCATCATCCTTGTCCCGGCTGAAATACAGCGCCACATAGTCGTTTTGGCCAAAGAAGCCTTCCCGTCCGATGCCCATCTCGTTGAGGATACCGTTGAGGGTGTCTACAACTGCTGGCTCTTCGCCGCCTGCCACACCGATGTATTCGAAGCCCGCATCTGTTACATCCTGGTGCCTCGGAAAGGCTGCTAACACTTTCTCCTTAAAATTCCGGTTCAAGTCTTCCTTCTGGAAACGATATAGAATGACGTAGCTATGCATATATTTTTATAATTTAAACTTTAACAAATATTATATTATTTAGCTACGGCTTGTTGATGCATTAGTTTTGTATTCAAACCAACCAACAAAATAGCGACTGTCATCACGCAAGGTGTGTTGCTCATTAGTTACAGGTATAGCTGGGCTTTATCGCAGCCTGTGTGTGAACCAGTGAGCAGTCGCGTCGTATCCCTTAGTACTATTATATGCTCTGAAATAAATAAAGCTATGACAAACATTCCGGAAGAGAAGACCCTCGACAGTTCTATCACATTGCTGCAGGAAGGCTTTCCTTTTCTGCATAAGCGCATGCAGCAGTTTAACTCTGATATCTTTAAGACCAGGCTCCTGGGCGAAGAAGTGATCTGTATACATGGGCCGGAGGCTGCTCAGGTTTTCTATGATACAAGCAAGTTTCAGCGGAAGGGCGCTATACCTAAACCGGTACAGAAAACCCTGCTCGGCGAGGACGGGGTGCAGACAATGGATGACGTTGCCCATCGGCACCGTAAGGCCATGTTCATGTCCCTAATGTCGAAAGCAAGTATAAACCACCTGCTTGCACAGTGCGACAGGGCCTGGCGAGCCTATGTCACCAAGTGGGTGAATATGCCGGAAGTTGTATTGTTTGAGGACGTGCAGGAGATCATGTGCCTGGGCGCCTGCGCCTGGGCAGGAGTGCCGCTGAAGCCAACAGAAGTGAGGCAGCGGGCGCAGGATTTTACAGCCATGGTGGATGCCTTCGGAGCGGCTGACATGCGCCACTACCGCGGCCGCAAAGCCCGAAGCAGAACTGAGAGCTGGGTCGGGGGCATCATTGAGCAGGTACGGAAAAAGAAACTACATCCCGATGAAAACTCCCCACTCTACATAGTAGCCTGGCACTACGACACAGCTGGTAAACTGCTGAGCAAAAAGATGGCAACCGTTGAACTGATCAACCTGCTGCGCCCTATTGTAGCCATTGCCTATTACGTAGCCTTCTCCGCACTGGCATTGCACAAGCACCCGGAGTATTTGGAGCGTCTCAGACAGCCAGACGGACGTTTCCGTGAAATGTTTGTGCAGGAGGTACGACGCTTCTACCCTTTTGCACCATTCCTGGGTGCCCGTGTCCGGAACGAGTTTGATTGGGGAGGCAATCATTTTAAAAAAGGAAAGCTAGTACTGCTCGACGTTTACGGCATGCTCCATGATCCGCGACTTTGGGAAAAGCCTGAACTTTTTAAACCGGAACGCTTCGCAAACTGGCAGGGCAGCCCCTTTGATTTTATACCGCAGGGAGGCGGAGAGTTCGAACTCGGCCACCGATGCGCCGGCGAGTGGATCACGATTGAGGTGATGAAACAGGCGCTGGGATTTCTGGTGAATCACATCTCTTATGAGGTACCTCCCCAAAACCTGTACTACAAGCTCGACCGTATGCCGACATACCCACAAAGCGGTGTGATCATCAGCAATATCAGGCGAATCTAAATTTGCAATTTTCCTTCTATTTGTCACAGCCATGTCAGCTACCGCTTTGTGCAGTAGCTGACATGGCTGTTTCTACACTGTGCCAAAGCACCTTTACTCAAAATATTGCTTCATTCGCTAATGAAAAGCTGAACTCTAGTACAATTTGATTGTTGGTGTCATCTCGCTTTAAATACGTCTTTGACAGCTGCAAAATGGCTAAAAAGCTGAAACACAAACAAAAGGCTATCTCCTCCGTTAATATTTATAACACACTACTAGTTAATTAAGTACAATTTAACACATTAAACATGACTACTATGAAACGAATTTATCTACTATCAGCTTTAATTATTTTTTTGTCAACTAATGTTTTTGCGCAGGATGTTGAAGACCTTCCCCGGCCTCAAACATCAGCCCCGGTAGCTAGTGATGCTATACAACAAGGAAATTGGATTGTTGGCGCAAGTATTGCCAATGTTGGTCATAACTTCAAGTCCAAAACCTTCAGCTTGGATTTAACTCCTAGAGCAGGCTATTTTATCAGTGACAATGCAGTGATTGGTGCTCAGGCGCAGTTAGGTTTGTCTATCTACAGTGGTGGCGAATCGTTCCGATATGGTGTGACACCTTTTGTACGCTACTATTTTCCTGAGGGAGCCTCTCCTACCGGCAGATTTTTTGGTGAAGCCATTGTAGGTATAGCTGGCAGTTCTGAAGAAGACAGTGATGGAGATTCCGTTTTTTCACGCGTATATGGTGTTAGCGGTGGCTATGCGTATTTTGTAGCAAGAAACGTAGCGCTGGAAGGTATGCTTAACCTGGTCCGCAGCAATGCTAACGTAGACTTTGGAGGATCAGCTACTGGTCTTTCCATTAGTCTTGGTCTGCAGATTTATCTGCCTGCAGGTAATTAAGTCGCTATATTTAAAGTGAAGCCCGCTCCAGTTTTCTGGAGCGGGCTTCACTTCTTTAAGTCCGACATAAATTATGCTCATTGCAGTACTTTCTCAACCAAGTGCCTGCTGCCGTCAATTTTATGCTGGTAGGGCAACCCCAGTATTTCAGCGATAAGCGGATATACATCCACGTTTTCGAAAGTATCTACTTTTACGCCTTGCTTGAAAGCGGGCCCCCAGGCATAAAAGGTAGCATGCATTTCTTTCACTTGGGTGGCATCATAACCATGCTGACCAGGTGAAGGCGGTCGTGACGAAAAGTGAAATACCTTTGGTGCATCGGACAGCAGCAGGATATCGCCCACACGGCCATACTTGTCGTGCTTTGCTCCGTAGTGCAGGTGTTTTGGCATATTTGATTTCTTATATACCTGATACTCCTTTGCCTCTTTCTTCAGCTTCCGGTAAGTTGGCTTCACAGCTTTCTTATCCTTGGCATGCAACTCCACGACCATACCACCTCCTGACACCATAAATTTTGCTGTATCAATAGCCGCTGGCATAGGCAGCGTATTTTGGGTATCTACTGCGAGCATACCATGGTCTGACACGAACACGTAATTCACCGGCAGGCCCGTTTTGGCCACCGCCTCAGTCAGCCTTTGCATGTGTTTGTCCAGTTCCAGTACAGCCTCTTTTGTCTGTGGGGCATCAGGACCATAGCGGTGACCAGCATGGTCTACCTCCGGCAGGTAAAACGTGATGAGGTGCGGGCGCTTCTCAGCAGGCAAACTGAGCCAATCTACTACCGTCTGGATGCGGCGCTCAATGGGCATCACCTCACTGTACTGGTAATGATACGTAGGCAGTATACCTTGCACAGGCGCCTCAGAGCCTACCCAGAAAAAACTGGCCGCTACCATTTGCTGCTGTTCGGCCAGTACCCAAAGTGGTGTTCCCCCATACCAGCTGCCATCTTCCACTTTGCTGCGGTCGCGCATGCTGTAGTGCTCCTTGCGCTGCGGGTCGTAAAAATAATTGTTGATTAGTCCGTGGCTTGCCGGGTATAGCCCTGTCACAATGGAATAGTGGTTTGGGAAAGTTTTGGAAGGAAAGGCCGGCAACATGGAGGTAGCCTCTACTCCTTCTGATCGCTTCGACTTCAGGAATTTAGCGTCAAACTTATCTGCATAATCATACCTGAAACCGTCGGCTGAAATCAGAATGACGTAAGGTTTTTCCTGTTGCGCCGGGCTGTTATACCTGTCATGGATGACACGCTGCACCGTGTCTACTTGTGCGAATGCCAGTCCATGCCAGAGCAGGTAAACCAGCAATACAGAAATCTTTTTCATGGTGCGAAGATACGCTAAAACCTGTGTAGCAACCAGGCCAAGGGCTTTATTTTAATGTTAAGACACTAAGCTATACCCGTATAAAAACCAACCGTAAATTATCTAAAAGAGACATTTGTCATTATTCAGCAGCTCAGGTTTGTATACCTTGCCTCACCATAAAATCAAAACAGATGCTACACGAAATCCCTCCTTTCACACTGACCTTCCTGGGCGGCGCAGGTACGGTTACCGGTTCTAAAATGCTGCTTAAAACAGATAGACACCAAGTGTTAATTGACTGCGGTCTGTTTCAGGGGCTCAAACAATTGCGCCTGCTCAACTGGCAGGACCTGCAGTTGAATGTGGAAGAGTTGGATGCCATCATTCTGACACACGGTCACCTGGACCATTGCGGCTATCTGCCTGTACTGACAAAGAATGGTTACAATGGCCCGATTTATGCCACCACTCCCACCCGTGACGTAACAGAAATAATACTCCGCGACAGTGCCAAGATACAGGAAGAGGACGCCGCTGAAGCCAACAGAAGAGGTTATTCAAAACATACCCCCGCCAAGCCCCTGTACACCTCCGAGGATGTGGACATTACGATGCCACTCTTCGAAACTCACGACGACAATGAGTGGGTGATCATCAACGAGGACTTCAAGTTCTGTTTCCGGAGAAGCGGTCATATATTGGGTTCTGCCTTTATAGAACTCAAGTGTAAAGGGCGCAAAATCGTTTTCTCGGGTGATATCGGCAGACGTCAGCCGCTCCTGATGGACCCGCCCGCCATTATCCGGGAGGCAGATTACCTTGTGCTTGAATCTACCTATGGCGACAGGCTGCACGAGCGGGCTTCGGCTTACGAGGAGTTGCAGGCTTACGTGAATCATACCGTTGAGAAAGGTGGCGTGCTGGTGATCCCTAGCTTTGCCGTGGAGCGGGCACAGGAACTGCTGCTTATACTGAACACGCTACGGGAAGACCGCAGCATACCGCCTATACCTATCTACCTCGACACGCCGATGGGAATTGATGTGACGGAGCTATACCTGCACCACCGCGATTGGCACAGTCTGAGTGATGCGGAGTGCCGCACCATGATGCACAATGTGCACGTGATCCGTGACTTTGAGCAAACGCTGCGGGTACTCGATAAACCAGGGCCGAAGATCGTCATTGCCGGCAGCGGGATGGTAACCGGCGGACGGGTGCTCTACTACCTGCAGCGACTGCTGGATGATGCAAAAAACACGGTGCTATTGGTAGGCTATCAGGCACCCGGCACCCGTGGCAGCCTGTTGCTGAGCGGTGCCACTGAAATTAAAATGCAAGGCAATTACTATCCGGTGCGAGCCGAGATTCAGCAGATATCTTCTCTCTCAGCGCACGGCGACCAGGCCGAATTGCTCTGGTGGATTAGCCATCTGAAAAATGCTCCGATGCAGGTATACCTGAATCACGGGGAAGCACAGGCGCTGGAGGCACTTCGGCTAAAAATAACAGACACCCTGGGCTGGAGCTGCACAATTGCCGAGATGGGCAAGACCTATGAATTACACTAAAACCTGATTATTTGATAAATAGCCGCTTGTCAAATACAAAAGGCTCTGTCTTGAGAATGCGTACTTTCTGGAAATCAGGGTGGCGAGGGTTGACCAGGTAATTAAATGTGCCCTGCACGGTGGCGGAGGGAACCTTTAGTATAAGACTTGCACCTTCCGCTACGTAACGGTCCCCTATCTTCTGGGTGGCATTGCTGTGCGGGAATGATTTCCAGGAAGCCGCCAGGTCTTTTTCGTGTACTTCCCCTAAAGGGCCACTATCAGGTAGTTCAATTGTAATAAGGTGGTAGTCCTTGGGCACAATACCCAATGGCATATGCACGGCTATCTCCACCGTACATAGGGCAATGGATTCGCTGGTGTAAAGCACAGCTGTGCCTTTGCTGTTCCAGCGGCCTCCTGCCAGTTCAGCGCCTTTGCCAGACAGGTCATTGCAATACAGTTTTCTGCTGAGGCGGTATACGATCATGCCAGCACACCATGCTCAATGCGGGTCAGTTCATCGCGAAGCAGCCCAATGCCAAACGTGCTGTCAAGCAGTTCTTTCGGGCGTATACCTCCGAGTGCCACATTTTTTGCCTCCAGCCAGGCGTCAAAGTCTTCTTTCTCGCCGAATACCTCCATCCCTTTGTTATACACTAAGGTGATCTCAAGAATTTTCTCGGAGTGCAGTGGATCGAACTTGCGCTGCTCTTTTTTGTAGCGCTGAAAGGTACGCTCTGACAAGTGCAGAAACTCTGACCACTCTCCTATGCTAAAGGGAATTTTGTTGGCGATGTTCTGAAAGGTGGCATACTTTATACCTTCACGCACGGTCGTGATCAACATGAAAACATCCCGGTCATCGATCAGGCTATAGTTGATGCCGCTGTTTATTTTAAGTGCTTTGCCCATTGTCGTTTCCTTTTTTCAAATATACGCAATCTGTCGTAGAATATACGACAAGTTGCGCAACATATTTTAAGCTTTTCCTGATTAATCACATTAACATGCCATATGCAGTCACAGAATAGGGCTATACCTTTGTCTAAATGGATAATAATACCAATGTTAGTTTGGGAGCGGAAAGAGAGGCACTAATCCAGGCGTAACATCGTTTGAAGCCAGAACCAAGCTCTATTACCCATGCGAAGCCAGTTGATCGCTTTCGGACTATTTATAACAGGCACCATGGCCGCCTGCACTTCCCAAAACGCCATTACAGAAAACAGGCAGTCGCCCAAGCCTGAACTCACCTTGACTGATGTCATTCCTGCAAAAAAAAACCTGACACCTGAAGAAAGGCAGAAGCAGAAGAAAACCCTGGATATGGATGCGAAGCGGTTCAAGAACCGTAAGGCAGCATCGGCTTACTATGTGTATCAAGCTAAGCGCAATTTCAATGAAGAAAAAATAGATTCAGCCGGTCTGCTACTGAACAAAGCCTGGCTGATGGATAGCACCAACAACGAGGTATATTGGGCTTACGGGCTCGTATATGGCCAGCAGAAAGTGTATGATAAGGCACTCTTTGTGCTCTACCATGCACTGGAGAAAGACCAGCACAATCCACGCTTGCTGACCGACCTGGCTACCAGCCACCTGGGTCGTTTTTATGCAGAAAGTAATCCCCAGGATCTGATGCAAAGCAAGAAGCTGTTGGAAAGTGCCGTGCGCTACTCCCCTAACGCAGCCGACGCCTATTACAAACTTGCTATCAGCCACTATTACCTGCAGGAATATGGCAAGGCGTGGGATTATCTGCACAAGAGCATCAGCAAAGACAAAGCCATGGCGGATGCCACCTTCATTGCGGCCCTGCTGGAAAAGCAACAGGATCCCGCAGGCAAATACGAGTAAATGAAAGGACAGCATTTGTTATTTCAAGACAGGTGGCGTATTTTTAAACCAAGAAGGATTTACCTCACCTAGTTGATACCATCACATGAAAAGAATTTTCCTGGCCGCGGCCACTATTTTACTAAGCGCCTCCATGGCCTTTGCGCAGGAGCAACAACCTGCTTTGCACCCGAAAGTGCTCCCTATGTTTGGGCAGGTAGCCAAGACGGATGCCCAGCAGAAGGCCGATGAAAAATTCCTCACCAGTTGCGATAAGAACTTCGAGAGCCGCACGGAGGCCAGTAACTTTTTCATGGACCGTGGCTGGGAGTTCCTGAATGAAGGACAGGTAGACACTGCCGTATACCGCTTTAACCTGGCCTGGCTCCTGAATCCAGATAATTACAATACTTACTGGGCTTTCGGTCTGGTAGAAAACAGCCGGGGAAATACACGCGATGCGATTGGAATGTTTGATCGTGCGCTGAAATACCAGCCTAACAATTCGCTGTTGCTGTCGGATGTGGGAGCAGCCTATCTGCAGCAATTTATTTCTGACAAAAAGAAGAAAAACCTAAAGCAGGCTGCAGCCTTTCTTGACCGCTCCTTAAAGGCTGACCAGAATAACGCCTTTGCCCTGGCAAATCTGTCGCAGGTATATTTCCATAACAAGAAATACGCTGAAGCCTGGGATTACCTGCACCGCGGCCGTGACCTGAACATGATGTCGCTTGACTACAACTTTCTGTCAGAACTGATGGCTAAAATGCCGGATCCGAAAGGCATGTTCCGTATCGAAACCGAAGCCGCTAAATAAATACAACACGTAAGCACCATCCAACCTTAAAGATTGACATGAAAAAGAATTTCTACAGAGCTTCCCTCTTCCTTTTGATCGGAAGTCTTTCGCTTTCTTCCTGCGTTGTTTCAAAAAAGAAATACGAGGACCTGATGGCCCGCAAAAATGCCCTGGAGCTGGATAAATCAGATTTGGAGCAGCAGAAAAGCACCCTGGAGCAACAGAAGTCTGCCCTTGAAACTGAAAAAGCCCAACTGGAGCAGGAGCGCGCCGAACTGGAGCGCCAGAAAGCAGAGTATCAGCAGAGCCTGCAACAGGCCCTGAAAGAGGGTAAGGCACTGGGTGAAACGCTGAACATGAACAAGTCACAGATCGACAAGCTGAACGCCGACCTGAAAGCCCGTGAGCAGCGTCTGGCCGAACTGCAGCGCATCCTCGACGAGAAAGATAAGGCTGTGAACGCCTTGCGTTCTAAAGTAAGCAATGCCCTGCTTGGCTTTAACGACAAAGACCTGACCGTTAACATCCGCAATGGCAAGGTATACGTGTCGCTGGCAGAGCAACTGCTCTTCAACTCCGGCTCTACCAAAGTGGACCCTAAAGGTGTTGAGGCACTCAAAAAACTGGCTACCGTATTGAAAGAACAGCAGGACGTGAACGTAGTGGTGGAAGGACACACGGATGATGTGCCGATCGCTCGTGGTACCGTAGGTATGCAGGACAACTGGGACCTGAGTGTACTTCGTGCCACTGAGATCACCCGCATCCTAACACAGGCAGGTGTTCAGCCCGACCGCGTTACACCGTCTGGTCGCAGTCTGTACGTGCCACTCGACAATGCCAAAACAAAAGAGGCGCGCCAGAAGAATCGCCGCACTGAGATCATCCTCACGCCTAAACTGGACGAACTGTTCCAGATTCTGGAGTCGGCTTAAGCAAGCGCCATACCTTGTATACAAGAGCCAGTTCCGTAATGAAACTGGCTCTTGCGCTTATAGGCGTTTCTTAAACGTACAAAAAGCAACTTTCCTGCTATGCTAGCTGCTCTGCAACTTGTGGCAGATAATACTTTTCAAGGTCTTTGTGTTTCCCTCGTCTCCGGGCTTCTTTGGCAAGCAAACCCGCTAACCATATTTGGAATCGGTGTGGCAAACCAGCTGTATAGGATTCACCCATATGAAATAAAAGCGCTGTATGCCAGAAACTTTTCGGAATGCCGTTTGCCCTTGTAAGTCCATCATGCGCCAAACCATAGGCTATGCGTAAAGTTGCTTCAAACTGGCGGGCAGGCTTCACTGTGACAAGGAATACACATTTCCTGCAAGTATCTTTATTATAGAAGCGATGCAGGACATGCTTTGGTGCCACGGCTTTGTCACCTGGTTGAAGTTGGATCCGCTGCTTGCCTAGCTGAATACTTAGCGTTCCCTCCAGTACTTCAAACTCCTCCTCAAATGTAGCATGGTAATGCAATCCATTTCCCCCTTTAGGCCCCATCACCACCTGCACTAGCAGATAATCACCATCCGTATCAGCGGCACTCTTTATAATGGTTACATCATAGCCTCCCAATGTACTTTTTAACTCTCTGGATAATTCTTTCATAGTAATACTATAAATATTATGGGTATATTCGTATTGCAAAAGTATAGTACTCACGCTAACTACCAGCTACGCAATAGGGAGCGGCATCTACGAAAAAAGGATTATCATGCGATGATTGAAGGGGCGTTAGAGTTTTCCGGACTATGCGGATAAAGATTACTGACAGCAATTTGAATGATCTGCTGCTGTACCAAAACCAGCTTGCAGGCAGCCAGCATACATCTCAGGTTGCTGCATCTCAACATGTCCAGGATCCGCAGCTAGGCAAGTTTCTGCAACGGTACATTCACTTTGAGCATTTCAATATAGCACAGCTTTGCTGGCAACTGGACCAGGAACTAGAACTGCAGACAGATCGACTGGAAGCAGGCATCAGTATGAACTTCATGTTGAGTGGTGGCATCTACTCAGAGTTTGAGGCCTTACCACAGCCTATCCGCCTGAAGCCAATGGAACATAATTTACTTTTTACCTGCGACTCAAGCGGCACGCACCTTTTCCCAACAGGCACCTTGCTGCACAATCTACATGTAAGTCTCTCAACTGAATATTTTAAAAGTATCTGCACAGAAGAGTTCCGGCTTTCTGATCTCTTGCTTAACAGCATTGAGCGGCAATCTCCTATCCTGGCATCTGCACATAATGGCAACATCACCAGCCATATGCTGCAGACGATCAAAGGCATTTTGGAATGCCCTTTTGAGGGTGCAGTGCAAAAGCTATATTTGGAGGGAAAGGTACTGGAGCTGTTGGCCTTGCAGTTCGAAAACTTGCAGAGTACGAAAGAGAGAGAAACCAGGGTATTGTCAAAAGATACGGCCCTGGCAGAAGAGATTCGGCTATACCTGGAGCAGCACTATATGGAGTTAGCCAGTTTGCAGCAGCTTGCCAAAATGTTCGGAACAAATGAATACAAGTTGAAGAAGGTGTTTCGGGAGCGGTTTGGGAGAGGTGTGTTTACTTATGCGCAAGAGCTCAGACTTGTACATGGGCTGGATTTACTGACTTCAGGTGAGAAAAACGTGGCTCAAGTGGCCGAATTATTAGGTTACAGCCATGCAAACCATTTCACGACTGCATTCCGAAAGCACTTTGGCTATCCACCGTCGCGTGTACGCAAGTAGCTAGGCCTGATGCTCTGGTACAGCTTCTACAACTTCAGGAACCTCAAAGACTGTGGTTGTTGGTTTGGGCATAACCCGCTTAAGCAAGGGAAGTAACGTCAGGTAGAGCATCCCTCCCAAAGGTACAGCCAGTATAGCCCAGGCTGATACAGCTGCTAAGTTGGCTATCCAAAGTTTATTCAGTGCAGCGAGCCAGTCCATTTTGAACATCGCTATCATCTCATCAAGCGTCAGCTTCAGCTCATCCAGCCCAAACATGAAAATGCCCATCTTGATAAATGGGATGATCAGTAACAGCTGCAACGGGTGTACCAGGTAACTTACAAGTACCGTGGCGGCGATGTTTAGCCTGAAACGGGCAGCAAGGGCAGTTCCCATCACCGTCGTAACGCCCAGGGCAGGCAGTATACCTACCACAGAACCGAGCGCAACCGTAACAGCCAGCTTATGCGGCGTCATACCCTGACGGAGCAGGTTGAGCACAGGCTGTGCAATGCGGCGCTTGAAAAATGTGGTGATGATAGAGGTAGACAAACCTTGGCTAAATTAAAAAGATGTTGGATAACAGGACTATAGAGAAGATGCCCTAAACCTGTAAAGAGTTGCATGCGCTGCAGCATAAATTATGCCTGAATCTCTTCAAAGATTAATACAGGAGTACTTGCAAAAGTAACCTCCTGAAGCTTGTTTTGTTTTGCTTATTTTAAAGCACTAAAGCAGTCAGTATTTACTTCCTGAGATGCAGGAAACGGAGAATTTTGTCTATTGTGAGTGAATGTTCTTCTGTGCCATCTGTTCCCAGCAAAAACGAAAAGGCTTGCAGCTCGGGGGTGTGATCAAAGTATATTTTGAACATACCTACAATTGGCACCGCCACAAACATACCCGGTAGCCCCCATAGCATACCTCCTATAATAATACTAAGGATCGTGAAGAGTGGATTGATGTTCACCCGGCTGCCCGTGATATTGGGTGTGAGGATATTGTTTTCTGTGAACTGCACAGCCAGAAAGAAGAGAAGTACGGCAAGGGTTTTCTGCGGATCTCCCTGCACCACCAAGGTATAAAGCAGCGGAATGGCGCCACCGATCAGCGTGCCAAAATAAGGGATGAAGTTGATGAAGGCAGACACGATCCCCAACAGGATGGCATACTCCACACCGATAATGAGCAGACCGGTCGAATTGATAACGCAGAGGATCAGGATAACGATCACTACTCCTCCCATATAGTGCTTTGTTACATCTGATACCTCATCGATCATCACCTTGACCTTTCCGTGTCGATGCGAAGGCAATGCTTTCAACAAAAAGCTCTCGAATTTATTTCGGTAGTAAAGCATTAGGAAAATATATACCGGCATCAGGGCAAACTTAGTAATGGTACTAGTAGTAGCCAGCAATATCTCAGCAATGGCTGAACCACTCAGGTCAAGCGCATTGTTCACCTGCAGGCGAAGCCAGCGCTCGTTGGACTGGTTGTCATCGCCAAACTTCCGGTCAATATGCGCTTGCAACTGATCGATGTTGAGCAGGGCCTTTTCTTTCAATTCTGGAAAATCTGTCAGGAATACCGAGAGCTGCTTGTAGAGTAGTACCATCAGCCCGGCAAAAAGGGCCATGGCAGTAATAATGGTCGCAAAGTTGGCCAGCAGCCGGGGAATGCCCCATTTTTCCAATTGCTTCACGACTGGGTATAGCAAGTAGGCAAACAGCAAGGCCATTACCAAAGGATATAGAAACTCCCGTGCCTCCACCAGCACATAGACCAGTAGCACTAGAAAAAGTAACCAATACGTCAGCTTCTTTATCCTTTTGTAATCGTTTGCCATAATCTTCTTACTGAAAAAATAGGAGATGGGATATATTGGAATCCGTACCTTTGCGCTTCACGTACGCATGCCTATGGCTTCTTTTGATCAACTGGGACTCTCCCCTGCGCTGTTAGAGCGCCTTGCTGAGTTAGAATTTCACACTCCTACTCCCATACAACTTGCCGCAATACCCCCGCTTCTCAAAGGGCAGGACGTAGCCGGACAGGCCGAGACAGGCAGCGGAAAAACAGCAGCTTTCGGTTTGCCGCTTTTGCAGCAGATCGATACAAACAAGCAGGTAATTCAAGCGCTTGTGCTGGTGCCCACCCGCGAGCTGGCTGTACAGGTACGTCATGAACTAAAGCAACTCGCTCAGAAGATTGATAACCTTAAGATCAGCGCTTTTTACGGCGGACATTCTTTTTCTCAGGAGCGGGCCTCGCTGGCTTTTCCGCCCCAGGTACTGGTGGGTACACCCGGTCGCTTAACGGATCACCTCTACCGCCAGACCGTTGATTTTGGTCAGGTTCGCATGCTGGTGCTCGACGAAGCCGATAAGCTCCTGGAAATGGGATTTGCTGATGAAATTGATCAGATACTGGAGGCTATACCTAAGAAACGACAGGCAGTCCTTTTCTCGGCCACCATGCC
The DNA here is from genome assembly GCF_900156415.1 of Pontibacter lucknowensis. Classification (GTDB taxonomy): domain Bacteria; phylum Bacteroidota; class Bacteroidia; order Cytophagales; family Hymenobacteraceae; genus Pontibacter; species Pontibacter lucknowensis. The sequence continues at coordinate 709,321 of NZ_FTNM01000002.1, forward strand.
CGAGGAGGTAAAGACACTGATTACGGACTCGCTCAAGAACCCGCAGTTTGTGCAGGTGTCGCCAAACGCTATACCTGATCAGGTGCGGCTAACAGGTATAAAAGTTACACAACCGGACAAGCAGCAAGCCTTGCTGCATCTGTTACAAAGCATAAACCCGGCAGGTACGGTCGTGTTTTGCAACACGCGTGGTGCCTCCGACGATGTGGCGGCCATGCTGGCCAGGCACGGCTTTGGAGCCCGTTCCCTGCACGGCGGCATGGAGCAGCAGGACCGCGACAAGGCCATGACGCTTTTCCGCAATGGGACTACGCAGGTACTGGTCGCCACCGACCTCGCAGCCCGCGGACTCGATATTGCCGCGCTCAAAAACATCATCCACTACGAACTGCCAGACGACGAAGCCGCCTACCTGCACCGCAGCGGACGCACTGGCCGTGCCGGTCGAGGCGGCGAGGTCTATACCTTCGCCACCACCCGCGACGAGCAAAAGCTGCGTGACTGGGGCCTGGTGCGCATGGATGAATGGCTGAATACCGCTGAACTCACTGCACGCGTTGAGAAAGCTGAACCGGAATCCACCGAAGCCTTTGCCACCCTTCATATCAATGCAGGTAGAAAAGACAAGCTAAGCCCACGCGATATTGTGGGTGCTCTGATTGCCGCCGCCGGACTCAAAGCTGACCAAATCGGTCGCATAGAGGTGCAGGACAAAGCCAGCTATGTGGCTATACCTGCCGATCGTGCACAGGAGATTGTAGAGGCGCTTTCGACTGGAAAGATCAAAGGCAGAAAATTCCGGGTAGGGTTAGTGAAGTAAGGTAGAATGTAGGGACAGGTCGCGACCTGTCCGAATCGTGCACATGATATTCTGCCGCCCTCGCTCGCGTGCCGCGAGTGTGAGCTATCTGGCGGACTCTGGCCGCTACTGTATGTGCCTCTAGGCACAAGTGGCGGGACGCCACTAAATAACGCACACTCGCGGGACGCGAGCGAGGGCAATAAGTGTTGGATTCTCTTAGGAACAGATCGTGAAATATCTGTATCATGCCCGATCTATACCTAAACTAAAAAAGTGACTCACTGAATCATCAGCAAGTCCCCTTTTAGAATATCCAACGAGCCTAGCGCTGTTCCTTGGTTTCTTTAGCAGCCTCAGCTTTAGGCGCATCCTTCTTCGCGCAGCACGACATAGGCGCGGCGGCAGTGGCCTTACCCTCTTTTGCATCAGCCGATGCGGCTGTAGTCATATGACAAGCCTCCGCTTTTTCACCTTTCTTGGCTTTCTTTGTTTTGCCGTTTTTGTCCGAATGCTCCATCTTGCACTTGCCGCCTTCACAGGCGAGGGCTGGGGTGGCTACGCCGGCACCTACAAATCCTGCCAGTGCGAGCGCCAGAACTAATCTTTTCATATCTCTTGCTTTATCGATTGTTTAAACAGAAATCAACCCTTTGTTGTTGAGTGAGTAAATATACACGTTCTACCTAATCACCAAAATGATCATCATCATTTTTTAATCCTTTGAGCCACAAAACCAGCAGTTTACTAGTTCTTACCGTCATCGCCATCCTGACGGTACTCAGCGTCTTCTACGCTTCCCGTTTGCGTTTCGATTACAACTTCGACAATTTCTTCCCGAAGGGCGACCCGGATCTGGCTTACTATTTCAGCTACCGCGACAAGTTCGGCAACGACAACGATTATTTGCTAATTGGCCTCGATAATAGTGGAAGCTTGTTCGATCAGCAATTCCTGCAAAAAGTCGATACCCTGACCCGCTTTATGCAGCGACAGCCGCATGTGGAATCCGTGCTCTCTCCTACTAACGTCAAAAGTCCGATCATCGAACAGTTCGGCTATTTTGAGATTCCCTACCTGCATCCCGACGAACCCGAGCGCTATACTCAAGACTCTTTGCTGATTTACCAGAGCCGGGAACTGGTGGGCACGCTTTTTTCAGAGGACGCCACGGCCGTTTCCCTTTTCATCCAGACCAGCGACAATCTGGCCAAGGAACCCGGCGATTCGCTGATAGCCGCCATGTATGGGGAAATAGAGCGATTGGGTTTGCAGGAGCACCATGTAGCGGGCAAAGTGCTGGCGCAGTCGGTCTTCATTGAGAAGATGAAAATCGAGTTGGCCATTTTCATGTCAGCCTCTATCCTCCTGGTCATCCTGTTTCTATGGATCGCATTCCGATCGGTTTGGGGTGTGTTGGTGCCATTGGTAGTGGTACTTCTTTCCGTTCTCTGGAGCCTCGGGGTGATGGGAGTATTCAACAAACCGATCGATGTGATGACGGTGCTGTTGCCGACCATCATGTTTGTGGTAGGTATGTCCGACGTGATTCACATCATGTCACGCTACATCACCGAAATTGGTCAGGGCGTTACCAAAATACAGGCGCTGCGGGTCACGATCAAAGAAGTAGGTATGGCCACCCTCCTGACCTCGCTCACCACCTCCGTTGGCTTCCTGACCTTGCTGACCACTTCCATCGTGCCCATTCGTGAGTTTGGCGTTTACACTGCAGTAGGTATAGCCCTGGCCTTTGTGCTGGCCTTTACAATGCTGCCGGCTATTCTTCTCCTCAACAAAAAGCCCAATCCACGTCGGGCGCGGCGCATCGACCTGTCCTGGCCCATGCTTTTGCGGCGTGTCTATACCTTTGTTTTGCGCAGGCCATACCCTATTCTCTATACCACCATGGGCGTTGTGCTGGTTTCCCTGATCGGCATTAGTATGATCAAAGTAGATACGACTTTGCTTGAAGATCTCGGCGATGATGACCCGATCATCAAGGATTTTCAGTACTTTGAAGAGAAATTCTCTGGCGTGCGCCCTTTTGAGCTGCACCTGATCGCTGGTCCCGACAAAAGCATGTACGACCTGGAAGTGTTGCAGGAAGTCGATCAACTGGAAACATACCTCTACCAGACCTACGGCCTTAACTTTATTACTTCGCCTGCCACCGTTGTGCGTGCCATCCATCGCGCACAGAATGGCGGCCTGCCGGATTACTATACCTTGCCCGCCAATGAACGGGAGATGCAACAGGTACAACAGCGACTGACGGCATTCAGTAAACGAAGCGAACTGCGGGCAGTCGTGACAACTGACCAGCAGGAAGGCCGGTTGGCTGGCAAAATGACCGACGTAGGCAGTGTGAGGGCCGCTGAGTTGAATGATTCATTGGAGGCGTTTATTGACCAGCACATCAACCCGGAGCTACTTCAGACCCGCATTACGGGCAGTGCCGTCATGCTCGACAAAAACAATGATTACGTAGTGAGTAACATGCTACAAGGCTTGCTGATCGCCTTTTTGGTGGTGGCGCTGCTGGTGGGCCTGATTTTCCGCTCACTCCGCATGGTAGTAATCTCGCTTGTTCCGAATATCATTCCTCTGCTGATGATCGGGGGCATCATGGGCTTTTTGGGCATCAACATGACCGTATCGGTTTCGATCATCTTCACCATCGCTTTCGGCATTGCCGTGGACGACACGATCCACTTCCTCGGCAAACTCAAAGTAGAACTGCGCAAAGGCAAGTCGCTGCCCTACGCCATCAAAACAACCATTATCTCGGCAGGCAAGGCGATCATCATCACCTCCTGCATTCTGGTGGCCGGTTTCCTGACACTGGTGCTGTCTTCCTTCGACGCGACCTTTTACGTGGGGGTATTCGTGAGTCTCACGCTGGTGTTTGCCGTGGTGGCCGACCTCTTGCTTCTGCCCGTGCTGATCCTCTATTTTTACAGGCCAAACGGAAAATAATTTGTGCCGAATCCAATAAGGATGGCCATATTTGCGTGATAGAGTAAAGCATTCCTTTTTATGATGATGAAGAAACTACTGGCTATTTGTATTTGCTGCCTTTGGTTTGTGGGCGCGCAGGCACAGGAACAAGCTCCACCGCAAGAAGACAAACTGAGTCGCCTCATGGGCGAGCGTGAACAGCTGATTCTGGAGTACCAGTACTACAGTCAACAGAACAGCAACTTCTGGGGCAAGCAATCAAAGAAAGACCTCCTCAATATAATAGATACGCTTAAAGAGATCATCCGTAAGGACTCGGAACTGATCGCGGCCGTGAAGGAGGCCAGCGTGCGCAAGATCGCCGAGAGCACCGTGGAGAGTCAGCGAGCCGGTAAAATGATCCAACAGGACGAGCGCCTGATCAACAACCAGATCTCCGACCTCAAAGGGCAGATCAGCACCCTTGAGAGTCAGGCCAAAAAGCGCGAACGTGCCATTTTGGACCTGAAAGAGCAACTGAAAGCCACCGACGAGGTGCGCTACGGCAAAGACCGCGTGATCGCCATATTGGGTGGTGCTGCTTTCATTATGTTCCTTTATGCGGTGTTCCTGCAGATCAGGCTCAGCACCAGGAAGACGCCTAAAAAACGGAAGAAGGCTTAAGGCCGTATAGCTGCCACTGGTATAAGAAACATCCTTTAGCAGCGGAATTATTTAGCATGCGCTTTTTGTTATAAACTGATGCCCTCACAGGTATACACAAATAAGACAAAAGCTACGGAAAAGGCTGGCGCTTCGTACCCAGCCTTTCTTTTTTAGATAAGAATGATCGATATTTTTGAAGAACTACGGCAGGTAAAGGACTTGCTGAAAATAGAACAGGAAGAAGACCGGCAGCAATACAAGCTGAAGGCACTGAAGAGCACGATCACGGAGCGCAAGGAAATGGGCCTTTGCTGGTATCCGGTGTTCATCTCAAAAGAAGAGATCGGTTTCGGCAACAAAGTAGTGATCGAATTGGAGCGTACCTCCGACCGTGATCAGCTGCACCTTTTCCAGCCCGGCAAAACAGCCTCACTTTTCATCAACAACGGCGATAAATCCAGCCTGAGCGGCGTGGTGCTGGGTGTCAAGCGCAATAAAGTGATCCTGGCGACCAACAAAGAGGATCTGCCTGACTGGGTGGGAACAGGGCGTATGGGCATTGAGCTGACCTTCGATGAGATCAGCTACCGCGAAATGGAGATCGCCCTGAAAAAGGTGCAGGAAGCCAATGGGACGCGTCTGGCCGAACTTCGCGACATCATGCTCGGTATAAAGCCCGCCGCTTTCACGGACGAGAAACTGGAGGAGATTCAGGTGCTGAACGAGTCACAGAACGAGGCTGTGCAGAAAATTGCGCAGGCCAGGGATGTGGCGATTATCCACGGACCTCCGGGTACCGGCAAAACCACCACACTGGTGCAGGCCATCCTCCATACCTTGAAATCGCAGAAGCGCCTGCTCGTGACGGCTCCTTCCAATACGGCCGTTGACTTGCTCACTGAGAAACTTGCCAATGAAGGCGTGAACGTGATCCGCATCGGTAATCCGTCGCGTGTGTCGGATGTACTCTTGGAGCATACTTTGGATGCACAGGTGATGGCGCACCGTGCCTACAAAGACCTCAAGAATCTGCGCAAGACGGCCGAGGAGTACAAGCGCATGGCCTACCAGTTCAAGCGCAAGTTTGGCCATCAGGAGCGGGCGCAACGCCAGCTGTACAAATCCGAAAGTCACCGCCTTCTCGACGAGGCAGATAATGTGGAGCATTATATCACCGATGACTTGCTGGACAATGTGCAGGTGATCACCTGTACATTGGTGGGTGCCGCCAACAAAGCCATACGTCACCTGACCTACGACACGGTGTTCATTGATGAAGCGGCGCAGGCTCTTGAGCCTGCTTGCTGGATCCCCATCAGCCGCACGAACCGTGTGGTGCTGGCCGGTGACCATTGCCAGTTGCCTCCTACTATCAAGTCGCTGGAAGCGGACAAAGGCGGTTTGAGCGTGACGCTGTTTGAAAAGTGTATTAATCGTCAACCGGAGGTGTCGGTAATGCTGAAAACACAGTACCGCATGCACCACCACATCATGCAGTTCTCGAACCAGCAATTTTATGGTGGGGAACTGGTGGCGCACGAGAGCGTGCACAGTGCCGAGCTGCACGGGTATAGCACCATCTTTGCGCCTGACATGGCCGTGGAGTTTATCGATACGGCAGGTTGCGGGTATAACGAGGCAGAGATGCCCGAGACGCAAAGCTCTGCCAACCCGGAAGAGGGGGACCTATTGATCAACCATCTGTCGAACCTCCTGAAGAACTACGACGAGGAGGAAGAAGTAGCGCCGCTGAAGATCGGGGTGATTGCGCCTTATCGCGCCCAGATCAATTACCTGCAAGATAAAGTGGAGCACACACCACGTTTGCACGAGCTGCACCAGAAGCGTCAGTTGAGCATCGGTACCGTGGACAGTTTTCAGGGGCAGGAGCGCGATATTATCTGCATGAGCCTGGTGCGCAGCAACGAACGCGGCGAGATCGGTTTCTTGGCGGACGAAAGACGCATGAACGTGGCCATGACCCGTGCCCGCCGCAAGCTGATCATCGTAGGCGACAGCGCCACGCTTTCGACCAATCCTTTTTTTGCAGAATTGATCGCTTATGTGGAGAGTATAGGTGCCTATAAAAGCGCCTGGGAGCTAACTGAGAGCATGCCTTAGCGTAGGTATAAGTTTAGATTTTATTTTTTCATCATCAGAGGGTTATTCAAATAATACCGGGTCGGCTATGCTTCTCCGGTTAATCTTTCTACCTTTCTGATACCAAACCAAAACACACAATTATGAAAATTGAGAAAAACAGAGTGGTGACGCTCTCTTACGAGCTTCGTATCCAGAACGAAAACGGTGAGCAAACCCTCGTTGAAACTGCCAATACAGAGAATCCAATGGTGTTCATATACGGCATGAGCGGCCTGCCAGATCAGTTCGAAGAGAACCTTGACGGCAAGAGCGCTGGTGACGACTTTGACTTTAAACTAGACTCAAATGCCGGTTACGGTGAGTTTGATCAGAATGCGGTGGTAGAACTGCCGATGAGCGTGTTTGAAGTGGAAGGTGGTATACCTGAAAACATGCTGGAAGTTGGCAACTTCATCCCGATGGCGGACAGCGAAGGCAATCAGCTGCAGGGCCGTGTGGCTGAACTGAAAGACAATGTAGTGGTAATGGACTTCAACCACCCGCTGGCTGGCAAAGAGCTGTTCTTTAAAGGGAAGGTTGAGAAAGTGCGTGAGGCTACGTCTGAAGAACTCGACCACGGTCACGTGCATGGCGAAGGCGGTGTGCATCACCACTAAGAACCAATCACAATTTACAGAAAAGGAGTCGCAGGTATAGCGGCTCCTTTTTTTTGTCTATTCTCAGGCTATACCTTACTTCAATTCCGGCAGTACTTCCTCTACATAAGCGATCAGCTCCGGGAAGAATAGTGAGAAATCCTCCCTATACAGGGTATAGTTCTTCAGCAATTCCTCTCCTGCCCTCTCCATACCTGACTCGAACGAAGTCCGTCGACTCAGGCCACCCAAAGCCTGTGTTATACCTGACACCTCGGCATAAGACAGAAGCCAGTTCTGCCGCATCATGTATGGGAAAAAATACTGGACACGCTCAGGCAGATTAGACAGGTGCTGGTTGATCAAGGTATAGATGCGGGTGGTATACGGCTCCAAAGGTTCATTGGAGAATTCATCAAAACGACTGGCCAAAAAGTGGTCGAAGTACAGGTCTGCCACCACCGGAGCATATTTGCGAAAGTGTGGCCGCAGACGGGCTTTGGTCTCGCTAACAATCGGATGGGTATCGGTATAGGTATCGATGAGGCGGTGCAATTTGATGCCGCGGGCTATACCGGCCGGGTATAGCTCCAGTTGTTTTCCCTTCACAGCATCGGCAATAAAATTGCCCAGCAAAAGCGCTTCGTCGTCGCCTGAGAGGAAAATATGGGCAAGGTAGTTCAAGGGCTCGGGGTTTTGTTCGGTTGCAATATAAACATCTTATACTTGCTTCGGTTGTAAAGGTATAGCCAAAACGGGCATAAACACTTTAGCGCATTAGCCCGTACCACTTAAACACATACAACCTAAAAACTATGAACAACGACAGAACTGAAAAACTGCAGACACTGATAGACAAAATAAAGGACGTCGACACTGCCATGATGTCGACGATGGACGAGGACGGCAGCATCCGTAGTCGCCCGATGCGTAACCAGCAAATCAAGGACGATGGGGCTATCTGGTTCTTCACAGGTTACGAGTCAGGTAAGTCGCACGAGATCAAGAACGACTCACACGTGAACCTGAGTTATGCCAAGCCATCGGATAATCTGTATGTGTCGGTTTCAGGCAAAGCCACACTCACCAAAGACAAGGCAAAGATCGACGAGCTTTGGACCCCAGCCATGAAAGCTTGGTTCCCGGAGGGTAAAGACGATCCGAATATTGGCCTGATCAAAGTAACCATCGACAAAGCGGAGTATTGGGACTCACCTAATAGTGCTGTGGTGCACCTCATTGGTATGGCGAAAGCAGCTATTACGGGGGAGCGTTATAAGACGGGCGACCATGACAAAATGAACCTGTAGGTATAGCTCAAAAAATTTCCTGAGACACCTGCCAAACATTTCCGTTCGGCAGGTGTTTTTGGTTTATTCGTTTTGTAAATTGCATTTATACTTACCATTTAATACCGAATCCCTTGCGACAAATTAGCACCAAGTCTGATCGACTAACCACCCTGACGCTTTTCGGTTTTCGGAAAGGCCATATCCGTTGGGGTTTGGCTCAAATGGGCACCAAAGGCACCGAACTTAATCAAATACCCGGTCTATTGTTTCACAAATTACTGGGCAGCGGCCATGGAAAGGGTTTTAGCATCAAACCGAACTTCAGAAGGTATGGCTTGATGTGTACCTGGGAGAGCGAAGAAGCAGCCGATGAGTTTCTGGAGCGCTCTGAATTGATGCTGGAGTACCGCTTGCACGCATCTGAGATCTGGACGGTAAAACTTCTACCTACACAGGCGCATGGCCTATGGGACGGCGTGCAGCCCTTTACGCCACAACTGTCCGAAAAGCAACATGATGGGCCTGTAGCGGTACTCACCCGAGCCTCGATCAATTGGCGGGCACTGCCACAATTCTGGCGTTTTACCCCTAAAGTGAGCAAGGCGCTGGAAGATGCCAAGGGGCTCATCTGCTCCATTGGACTAGGCGAGTTGCCCCTAATCCGGCAAGCTACTTTCAGTGTTTGGGAGTCGATGGAAGATATGAAAACCTATGCCTACAAAGGGGATCTGCACAAAGAAGTCATCAAGCGCACAAGATCTGAGAAGTGGTATAGCGAAGAGCTCTTCGCCCGGTTTATACCTGTCGGGAGTCATGGATTGTGGAATGGGGTTGATCCTTTGTCAAAGGTGATCAGCAATACGCTAACTTAATTTTACTTTCTGGAGCGATTGAGGATGTCCTCCATCAGATCGACCTGGATCTGTTGAATTTCCAGCAGGCGCTGGTTCTGGTGCACAATCAGGTGATCGATTTTTTCATGCAACAGGCGTATCTCCAACTCAGCCTTTAGATTGACTTTGTAATCGTACTCGGAGCGCTGCCGGTCTTTCGCCTCTTTTCGGTTCTGCGACATCATGATGATCGGTGCCTGTATCGCTGCCAGGCAAGACAAGATCAGGTTGAGCAAAATGAAAGGATATGGATCAAAGGGACGTGTAGCCAGCAGGTAAACGTTCACCATCATCCAGAGCAAAATGAATCCGAAGAAAGCTATGATGAACGTCCAGCTGCCACCGAAAGAAGCTATTCTGTCCGCCATGCGGTCCCCAATAGGTAGATTCTCCAGTATTTCCTCCTCGATGTTAGTAGATAGCAGCTCGTTCTCCTGAATACTTTCCAGTACTTCTTTTTCAAGCTCCGAGATCTCTCCTAACTCTTTTTCCAGTAATTGTTCCAGATACAGTTTGCGGTACTTATTCAGATTCCCCACCGCCACATAAGCCTCATCAGTAAAATCGGGATAGTCGGCTTGGATCAGCTTAAAGATAGGCCGCCGGATAGAAGCTCCCAGTACCAGTTGGTTTAGAGGGAGTTGCCTTTTGGTGAGATGGCAGACAGCGGTTTTCAAGTCCTGCGAATTATGTGGAGACAGACTTAGTTTTGTACGTAAATTGCCTGATAGGTATAAAAAAACGGACCGACATTTAGTGCCGGTCCGTTACGATGGTATTTTATCGCTATTTAGGTTGAGCCCCTTTTAGTGCCTCTTCGAGCTTGGCATTTAAAGCATCGTACAGGCGATAGCCTCGACTCAAGAGACTCAAATTGTGCCCGACGAGCAGGTATAAACTTGGAAAGGCGTTGGCTTGCAGGTGTCGGGTGATCTGGAAATCCTGTAGTGTCTTCTCTTTCATTTCATCGGAGTGAAATTTCTCAAGAAAAGTATCTTCCGCTATACCTAGTCCTAAAGCGATCTCGGCCAGTACCTCCGCCTTGGTCACATCATTGTTGCGGGCATAAAAAGCGCGTTGCACTTCTTCGGCCATTTCCAGCTCCTTCTCAGGTTGCAGGTAGCGCATGGTCACCACAGCGCGGCAAGCTGGCTCCGTATCGTACACAAAGCTGTCACGCTCAAAAAAGCCAAAGTCAAAAGCCTGTTCAGTCGCTTTCTCTACTTCCTGCCAATGCTGTTTCACTGCGGCTTTCATCTCGTCACCCATCGGCTCGGTTGTACCCGGGCGCAAGCCACCCAGCACCAGCTTGAAATTGAGTTTGCCTTCCTGTTCTGTTTTGAGCTGGTGCAGCACCGGCGCAAATCCATAGCACCAGGAGCACATCGGATCCATCACGTAGATCAGGTGCGGCACATCCAGCAGGTCGTATTTTTCCATGTCGTTCTGTTTTGCTTCAAAGTGCAAAGGTAGGTATTGATTGTTAATTGTCGATTGCTGATTGTTGTTTTGGTATACCACTAATAGAGAAGTATCGATATCAGCAAAAAATCTAAAATGAAAAGAGCTATACCTATGCAACAAACCTAACAGCTCAATTTGTCATTTCGCTCAGAGAGAAGGCTGGGAAATTCCGAGGATAGAACAAATTCAGATCCCTCCTTTCTGTCAAGATGACAACTGAGAAAACCTAATGTTTGGACTATAATCACTCAACAATCAGCAATCAACAATTTAACAATTCAACCATTTAAAGTATCTTAGCAGCTTGTTTAGATCAAGCGAATTCACGATAAACTATGTCAGAGTATAATTTCAATCAGATTGAGAAGAAGTGGCAGCGTTACTGGGAACAAAACCAGACTTTTAAGGCCACCGATAACACCGATAAGCCGAAGTACTATGTGCTGGATATGTTCCCTTACCCTTCCGGGGCGGGTCTGCATGTGGGTCACCCGCTCGGTTACATCGCCTCTGACATCGTGAGCCGCTACAAGCGTTCCAAAGGTTTCAACGTGTTGCACCCGATGGGCTTTGACTCTTTTGGTCTACCAGCCGAGCAGTATGCGATCCAGACCGGTCAGCATCCGGCCATTACAACGGAGCAAAACATCGCCCGCTACATCGAGCAGCTCAAAAACATTGGCTTCTCCTACGAATGGGAGCGCGAAGTACGTACCTCCGACCCAAACTACTACAAGTGGACGCAGTGGATCTTCATGCAGCTGTTCAACAGCTACTATGACTATACCTCCGACAAAGCCGAATCCATCGATAAGCTAATCGCTGCCTTTGAAGCAAACGGCAACGCGGATATAAACGCCGCCTGCGACGAAGACACGCCTGCCTTCACGGCTGAAGACTGGAAAGGCATGAACGAGCAGGACAAGGCGGAGATGTTACTCAGGTACAGACTGACTTACGTAGCTGATGCCGTCGTGAACTGGTGCCCAGCCTTGGGTACGGTACTGGCCAATGACGAAGTAGTTGGTGGTGTATCGGAGCGTGGCGGTTACCCGGTAGAGCGAAAAAAAATGCGTCAATGGATGATGCGCATCACCGCCTATGCGGAGCGCTTGTTGCAAGGCCTCGATACTATTGACTGGCCGGAGCCGGTGAAGGAAATGCAGCGCAACTGGATCGGAAAGTCAGTAGGTGCCGAGCTGGACTTTGCCATAGAAGGCGGCGCTTCCGAGAAGATCAAGGTTTTCACGACCCGTATCGATACCATTTATGGTGCCACCTTTGTGGTGCTGGCGCCTGAGCACGAACTGGTAAATGAAATCACAACGGATGCCCAGCGTACGGAAGTGGAGCGCTATGTGAACGTAGCCAAAAACCGTTCGGAGCGTGAGCGTATGACTGATGTGAAAACCGTGAGCGGTGTGTTTACCGGAGCCTACGCCATCAACCCGATCTCCGAAGAGCGCGTGCCGATCTGGATCGCGGACTACGTGCTAGCGGGTTATGGTACCGGCGCTGTGATGGCCGTTCCGGGACACGACTCCCGCGACTACGCTTTTGCCAAGCACTTCAACCTGACCATAAAAGAAGTGGTAGCCGGTGGTAACCTGGAAGAAGAAGCCTATGCCGGTAAAGAAGGAAAGATCATCAATTCTGGTTTCCTAAACGGGCTGGACGTGAAAGAGGCCATAAATGCAGGTATAGCCAAAGCCGAAGAACTTGGAGTAGGCAAAGGCCGCACACAGTACCGCATGCGCGACGCGGTGTTCAGCCGTCAGCGCTACTGGGGTGAGCCGGTACCGGTATACTTCAAAGACGGCATACCACGCTTGATGGATGAAAATGACCTGCCACTGGAACTGCCAAAGATCGACGCCTACCTGCCTACTGAGACAGGTGAGCCGCCACTTGGTCGCGCCGTGGACTGGAAATATCAGGATCAGTACGAATATGAACTGAGCACGATGCCGGGTTGGGCCGGCTCGAGCTGGTATTGGTACCGCTACATGGATCCTCAGAACGATCAGGCTTTCGCTGATAAAGCCAAGGTAGAGTACTGGCGCAATGTGGACCTTTACATGGGTGGTGCAGAGCACGCAACCGGTCACCTCCTCTACTCCCGCTTCTGGAACAAGTTCCTTTGCGATATGGGTCTGGTGGTAGAGCAAGAGCCGTTCAAAAAGCTGATCAACCAGGGGATGATTCAGGGCCGCTCAAACTTTGTGTACCGCGTGAAGGACAGCAACACCTATGTGTCGTACAGTCTACGCAAGGATTACGACATCACACAACTGCACGTGGATGTGAACATCGTCGAGAATGATGAGCTGGATCTGGAGGCCTTCAAAGCATGGCGACCGGAGAACGCCAATGCCGAGTTTATACTCGAAGACGGCAAATACATCTGCGGCGTCGAGATCGAAAAGATGTCGAAGTCGAAGTACAATGTTGTGAACCCGGATATTATTGTAGAGCGTAACGGAGCTGACACCCTGCGCATGTACGAGATGTTCCTGGGACCATTAGAGCAGTTCAAGCCTTGGAATACCAATGGCATGGACGGCGTAACGAAATTCCTGAAGCGCTTCTGGAAACTCTTCCACGACAATGAAGGCAACTTCACAGTGTCTGATGCTGAGCCAACTGCCGAGGAGCTTAAGTCGCTGCACAAGACGGTTAAGAAGGTAGAAGAGGACATTGAACGTTTCTCCTTCAATACTTCCGTTTCAACTTTCATGATCTGCGTGAACGAACTGACAGCCCTGAAGACAAACAAGCGTGCCATTTTGGAGCCACTGACAATTGCGCTGGCACCTTATGCACCACATATCGCCGAGGAGCTTTGGGAAAAGCTGGGCCACACCCAGAGCATCACTTTCGCCTCGTTCCCGGCCTGGGATGAAAAGTATCTGGTGGAAAATACATTTGAGTATCCAGTATCCGTGAACGGTAAGACGCGCGGCAAAATTGCCTTTGCCACTGACACACCACGCGAAGAAATGGAAAAGGCGGTGCTAACCGACGAAACCGTTGTCAAATTCATGGAAGGAAAAACACCAAAGAAAATTATTATCGTCCCTAACAAAATCATCAACGTGGTGGTATAAGGATTTCCATCTTACCACTAACTTTTCCAAAAGCCGCTCAGACCCCAAATCTGGCGGCTTTTGGTTTTCTATACTTAACTAAAAGCCCAATGTATACCGTATAGACTAGTAAACCTCTGTGCTATGCTGCGTATACTTGCACCCACCGATTTTTCGACCGATGGCTACAATGCTACGCTGGTTGCCATGCAGCTAGCCAGAGCTTTGACAGCTGAAGTAGTGTTTGTACACGCCATGGCAAAGCCGCCTGTTCCGGCAGCTTCTCCTGAATCACTCTTCCGGAGTGTTTACTCGGAAGAAATGCGGAAAACGCAAGTTAGACTCCTGGACGAGGCTCAGCATCTCTTAGATATTCTTGATCTGCGTCACGCTGAAGTCAGGTATAAGACTTTGGTCGTACCAACACCCTTTGCAGACGCTATGCTACAGGTAATTGCAAGCGAAAACATAGACCTCGTGGTCATGGGAAGTCGCGGCAGCAGTCAGTTAAAACAAATTCTGATCGGAAGCAACACGTTAGAATTGATGCGCTTGAGTCCTGTTCCACTGCTTGTTATACCTAGCTATGACGTGTTTGACGGGTTCGACAATATAACGATCCTGCTTGAGCAAATGAAATTGCCGGAGCGGGCAGGTATAGAGATGCTCGATAGCATTGCACAGACCTACAATGCCATGTTGCATTTTCTGATACTAACGAAAGATGGGCAACAGGTGCAGGATGTATCCGAACTCCAAGATCAACACTCCTCCTGGCAACATGTCTTAACCAGGCCACATACCACCAACTTACTGGCAGACTCTGAAGCGCCAACAGGTATGCGAGCCCACATGGCAGCCACCAATTCCAGTTTAGTCGTGCTGATGCCTGAAAAGCTAAGCATCTGGGAGATCCTGTTCTCCAAAAACCTAAGTGAAGAACTAGCAGTCAGAGCCCATATGCCATTATTGATACTTCCCCATAAAGTCTAACCCTATGCAGGACGTATTGAGCAATCCGTTTTTTGAGCTGTCAGTCATACTGGCCATTGCCGCTTTGCTGGGTGCCATCGGACTCATGCTCAGGCAACCACTCATTGTTATGTTTATTGCATTGGGTATACTGGTTGGCCCCTCCTTTCTTAACCTGGTGTCGTCATCGGACATGGTGCACCTGCTGGCAGAACTGGGCATTGCTTTACTCCTGTTTGTAGTTGGTCTCAAGCTGGATCTCTCCCTCATCCGCTTAACAGGCATGATCGCCCTGATGACGGGACTGGGGCAAGTCATTTTCACATCCGTATTTGGTTATCTGATAGGTATAGCACTAGGCTATGATTCCATCACGGCACTCTACATTGCAATTGCGCTGACCTTTTCCAGCACCATCATTATTGTGAAGTTGCTTTCAGACAAGAAAGAAATCGACTCCCTGCACGGGCAGATCGCGATCGGCTTCCTGATTGTACAGGATATTGTGGTAGTGCTGCTAATGATCATGCTCTCAGCCATGAATGCGAAGACAGGAGCCCATCCTGTACTCGGTATTATGCAGGTGGTAGTAACGGGCAGTGCTATTGTTGCGGTCATAGGTTTGCTGATGCGCTTCGTCATTCCCTCACTGGTTCATTATCTGGCAAGGTCCCAGGAATTGCTGGTGCTTTTCTCCATAGCTTGGGCAGTAATCGTAGCGTCCGCCTGCGACTACCTCAACTTTAGCCGGGAGGTTGGTGCGTTTCTGGCCGGTGTCTCCCTTGCCTCTACACCATACCGCGAAATGATCAGTGGCCGCCTTGTCAGCCTGCGGGATTTTCTGCTCTTGTTCTTTTTTATCAATCTGGGAGCGCAATTAAACCTTGGTTTACTGGGCGAACAGATAGGGCCTTCCATTCTCTTCTCAGTTTTTGTGTTGGTTGGTAATCCGCTGATTGTTGTAGCTATCATGGGGATAATGGGCTACCGAAAGCGCACCAGTTTCCTGGCTGGTCTGACAGTCGCCCAGATCAGTGAGTTCTCTCTTATTTTTGCTGCACTCGGTCTGACCATGGGCCACATCCAGGAAAGCACCGTCGGTCTGATTACATTGGTCGGTCTGATCACGATCGGGCTCTCTACCTACATGATCATCTATTCGCACAGACTCTATGATGTGCTGGCGCCAGTTTTAAGCATATTTGAACGCAAAAGACCCTACCGTGAAAGTGAAGCAGAGCAAAGCATGCCACAGCAGGTCGATGTTATTTTGTTTGGGTTGGGGCGCTATGGGGGTAACATAGCCCTAACGCTCTTAAAGGACAACATTCACCTGCTATGCATTGATTTTGATCCGCAGCAGGTGCGTTACTGGCAAAAACAGGGGTTGACAGCACTTTACGGCGATGTGGAAGATCCGGAACTACCTGACAGGCTTCCCCTGGACACGGCAAAATATGTGATCAGCAGCCTATCAGATGTTAATGCCAATATAGCGCTCGTCAAACAGTTACGCTCTGGCGGCTATAAAGGCGTTATAGCTCTCACAGCACATCGCCAGCCAGAAGCTGAACGACTTCATGCTTCGGAAGCTGACATTATACTGTCCCCATTTGTCGACGCAGCAGAAACGATTCCTGCACGCCTGCATATGGCTGAAAAAATAAAAGGATAGCCATCAGGCTATCCTTGTTGTCATGCTGCTCATGTCGATTCGATTACACAGCCTCGTTGAGCGTGAGTGCGCCTGTAAGGCGTTCCTCCGCAGTGCTGATTGAATCACGAACTTTTTCGAGCAAACCAGCAAGCGTCGTGGCTTCCTCTTCTGTCAGGCCCTGTACCAGGTTGTCAAGCTTGTATAGTTCGTGGCTGATCTGATCCAACAGGTTGAAGCCTTTGTCAGAGATAACAATGTTAACTAGTCGTTTGTCTGCGACATTGCGCTCCACATCCACCAGACCTTTGGTTTTGAGTCTGCCGACGAGTCGGGATGTATCCGACATCTTGTCAAGCATGTGGTTGCGCAAAACAGAGGTTGAAACAGGTTTAGGATAGTGTTCACGTAATATCCGCAGGATATTGTACTGCTGCCCCGTCACTTCGAATTTTTTAAAAAACTCTTCGTAGCTGTTCAGCATTAAACTGTTTGTTAGGAAAATGTTCAGGCTGGCTTTCTGCCATTCGTTTCTGTAAGCGAATATGCCTACACTGCGTTGAGATTGCATAGTGAGATAGGGTGAATAGTTGCGAAATTGTTCTTAATATACATATAATCTTTTATATGTGTTGCAATGTTCGCAGCAACTACTTTACTTCAAAATGTACACTTAAAATGTTTTGAGTGCGGTTTATGTCCAAACACTCAAAAACAGGCAGTGAAGTATATCTTATGTTACAATCCAATGCAGGTTTGTGCAGGATTGCTGAATTGACAGGCAAATACTGGGTTAAAAAAAATATTAAAGGCTAACGATTTTTTTTGGAATTTATTGCTCAGGAAGGCTTTTTCCCCCTCGGCAATTTCGATACGACCAAATTGTAAGACGTATCGATCAAAGATTGAAGTAGATCGGATGTTAAGCCTGCTTCCGGTAGCACAGTATTCCAGTGCTTTTTATTCATGTGGTATCCTGGTAAAACCTGCTCATACTGTTCACGCAGGATGATGGCCTTCTCAGGATCACATTTCATGGTTATGCCCTTCGCATAATCGGACAGACTACACAGCGCAAACATTTTGCCGCTTACCTTAAATACAAGCGTGTCTTCATCGAAAGGCATCTCCTCGGTAGCACCGGGCTTGGCCAGGCAGTAATCTCTGAAATCCTCGATGTTCAAAGCAGTAAGTTTACCAGTGCTTGATCACAAAATAAACCATAGCAGCCAAAAACATCAGAATTGAGATTTTGTTAATGGTGTGCATGGCCCGTAAATTAAAATTCGTCTTACGTTTCGGGTCTTTTTTACGGAAGAAGTAAGTGGCCACTTCCGTAAAATCAAATAATCCTTTCATTGTGCGGCTTCTGTATTTTATAAAATGGATGTGGCTACAGGTATAGCCACACCCGGCTAAGTATAACAACTACTGCAGCTGAATGATTGCGAGAAGAATTCAGTTTCTTTCTCTACTCCTCCAGCACGAGCGGTTCTATCCACTTCTCATCCTCGCGGATTAGCTCGATCAGTTCGTCCACTGCTCTGTCAGCGGGTACCGACTTCTTGACTACCGTCTGGCCTCGATACAGGGCGATCTTATCTTTACCCACGCCTACATAACCATAGTCAGCATCAGCCATTTCGCCGGGACCGTTCACGATACAGCCCATAATGCCAATCTTCACCCCCTTCAGGTGATCGGTGCGCTTGCGGATCATGGCGGTGGTCTCCTGCAGGTCGAACAGAGTGCGGCCACAGCTTGGGCAGCTGATATACTCGGTTTTGCTCATGCGGGTACGTGCGGCCTGTAGTATGCCAAAGCTCAGGTTGTTCAGCTTCTCGATGGTCTGCAGCAACTCAACCTTTTCCTGCTCAGGCAACAATTCAGTGCCCAGCATAATACCGTCCCCGAGACCGTCGATCAACAATCCGCCTACATCAGTCGAGGCATACAGTTGTACCTGATCCGGCGTAAGTTCACCATAAGAGCGCCTGACAATGGCAGGTGTGTTGATTCCGTTGTTCATGAGGCGGAAAAAGCACTTACGCAGTTCCGGCATAGCATGCTCGTTGGTGGTATGCAGCATCAACACAACAGTACTGTCTGTTTTTAGCCGATCTAGTAACTCAGTGGTTAACTCACTAATGGTAGCTTCCACAAAGTTCAGCTTCGGATGCATCTGCCCTGCCTCCAGGTATTGCTGCACAGTTAGCAAAGGATGTCGGTGCTCCTGCTCCTCTGCTAATTGCCAGGGCACATAATTAATGATTTCCTTCAAACCATTGGGCAGCATGAAGTTGATCGGGTGGTCACCTGTGTAGATGTAGTCCGCGCCCAGGTCATTCATGTTAAACTTGTCAAGCAGCATAGAATACAGGTGGCCTACGCTTTTCAGGTCTGCATACTGTATTTCGCGCAGTCGGCTCAAGTCCGCTACCACCCGTGGCACATTCTGTCCTCCTACATTCTCTACCTCTACAGTTTCGCGGCGGTGGTACTGGAACGGATCGATCGGGATGTTGCAAAGCGGCTTGATGGGCTGTGCTTTTTCTGCTCGGTGGGTATAGCGGTCAATAAGTGCTTTGGCCACTGGAGCCTCAGCTTCCGGCGCTTCTGTCAGGGATACACGCACCGTATCGCCCAGACCGTCTTCCAGCAGCGTGCCTATACCTACGGCCGATTTAATACGCCCATCCTCCGCCTCTCCGGCTTCTGTTACACCCAGGTGCAGCGGGTAAGGCTTCAGCCCCTCCTCTTCCAGTTTCTGCACCAGCAATCGATAGGCCTGCATCATCACCTGCGTGTTCGATGCCTTCATGGAGATAACGATGTTGTAGTACTGCTCGTCTTCACAGATGCGCAAGAACTCCAGCGCACTCTCCACCATACCCAGCGGGGTATCGCCGTAGCGGCTCAGGATACGGTCAGACAGGGAGCCGTGGTTCGTACCGATGCGCATGGCCGTGCCATGCTCTTTGCAGATGCGTACCAGCGGCACAAAGCGGTCGCGGATGCGGTCCAACTCAGCCTGATAGGTTTCATCGTTGTATTCAATGACCTCAAATTTCTTCTTATCAGCATAGTTACCCGGGTTGATTCGCACCTTCTCGACAATACGGGCGGCCACTTCAGCGGCATTGGGTGTGAAGTGAATATCGGCTACCAAAGGGGTATTATATCCGCGGCGGCGAAGTTCGTCTTTGATATTGCGCAGGTTTTCGGCTTCTTTGATACTTGGTGCCGTGATGCGGATGTATTCGCAGCCTGCTTCGATCATGCGGATGCACTGCTCCACAGAACCCAAGGTATCCATAGTGTCCACGGTAGTCATGGATTGCACCCGGATCGGGTGGTGGGCACCCATCGGCACATCACCAATATGCACCTCAATGGTTTCTCTGCGTTTATACTCCGTCAGGCTGGGGCAATAGATCTTGTTCATATATAAGTGGGCCTTCGCTAAAGCTACGTTCTCTTAACTTAATTCAAGCCTGCTTTGTTCAACAGGCATAAGACGTAAATTTAGCAGCAATATTTTAAAGAGAGCTAAGAGCGACAAGATTTGTAGCGCTATTTGAATGTGATGTGAAGCTTCAGACCTTTCTCAGGTATGGAACAAATAGAAATTATCTGTATCTTGAATATAATACGATTGGATAAACGTTAAAGATATTGCCAGTACATGATATATTAGACCAGTTCGACAGACATGATACACATGAGTGCCTATATACCTAAAAATGCGGACGAGAAGCTCCGCTCCCTCCTGCATTGGGGCAAGTTGCGGCAGGAACAGTTAAGCGAGGCCTTCCTGATCACCAAGGATACAGTGCTGGGCTTCCTGAAACGCCAGATAGAGCACGGTAACTGGAGCGGCGTGCTGGAGGTGCTCAAAGGTAAACCAATGACACAGGCTGGCAGATATATGCTAGGCGAACTCCGCAGCAAAGTGGTCCGGAAACTGATTATGCGCATGGGACTGCGGCCTGTGATTGCCACAGCGCTGGTGATTGTGCTTTTACCGATTATCCTGGCCAAAGTAACGGGGGAAGTCATCGGCTGGATCAGAAACAGACGCTAACTAAAAAGAGCACCTCAATTAGGTGCTCTTTTTAGTTACTAAGTATACAGATTAGCGTCTGAACATCAGCTCGCGGTACTTCACCAGTGGCCAATCTTCATCATCCACCATCAGTTCCAGCTTGTCTACGCTGGTACGGATCGCTTCAAAATAAGGCATTACTTTCTCGTTATAGAAAATCGCCTTCTCCCGCACATCCTCCATCTTGTTGGCAACCTTCCGCTGCTGGATCATGTCCACCGCATTGGTCTGGATCGTCTTAATATGACGCGAAATACGCTTGATGGAGTCCAGCGTGGACTCGGTATACTCATCTTCCAGGCCCAGGTCTTTCAAACCACGGATATTCTGGATCAGCTTGTTCTGGTAAGCAACTGCCGTCGGTATCACGTGGTTAAAGGCAAGGTCACCCATCACACGCGACTCGATCTGAATCTTCTTGATGTAATCTTCCAGCAGGATCTCATGACGAGCGGCAATTTCAACTCTGCTAAAGATGCCATGACGGGTAAACAGGTCTTGCACCTCCTCGCGGTGGTATACATCCAGTGCACGTGGCGTAGATTTGATATTAGAAAGTCCGCGCTTGGCTGCCTCTTCCTCCCACTCTCTAGAGTAACCGTTGCCTTCGAAACGAATAGCCTTGGAAGCAGCCACATACTCACGAAGTACTTGGATAATGGCCAGTTCCTTCTTCATGCCTTTGTTATCGATCAGGTCATCCACTGCCACACGGAAGTCGATCAGCTGATCGGCTACGATGGTGTTGAGCACCGTCATTGAAGAAGAACTGTTTGCAGAAGAGCCCACAGCACGGAACTCGAACTTATTACCCGTGAAGGCAAATGGAGAGGTACGGTTGCGGTCGGTGTTATCGCGAAGAATCTCCGGGATCTTGTCTATACCTAGCTTCAGGTACATGTTGTCGCCTTTCTCCATCGGCACTTTGGCAGTGCGCTCCAGCTCTTCCAGTACCGCCGTCAGTTGCTGGCCCACAAATACCGACATGATAGCAGGAGGCGCTTCGTTAGCACCCAGTCGGTGGTCGTTGCTGGCAGAAGCGATGCTGGCACGCAGCAGGTCGGCGTGCTTGTGCACAGCCATGACTGTGTTAATAAAGAAAGTCAGGAACTGCAGGTTTTCCTTTGGTTTCTTTCCAGGTGAGAGCAGGTTCACACCTGTGTTGGTGCTCATAGCCCAGTTGTTGTGCTTGCCGCTGCCGTTAACACCTTTATAAGGCTTCTCGTGAAGCAATACTTTAAAGCCATGGCGCTCAGCCACACGGTCCATGATGTCCATCAGGAGCTGGTTGTGGTCTACGGCCAGGTTGGCGTCTTCAAAGGTTGGAGCACACTCAAACTGGTTTGGAGCAACCTCGTTGTGGCGGGTGCGCAAAGGTATACCCAGCTTCAGGGCCGACTTTTCGAAATCTACCATGAAAGAGTGCACGCGGCTAGGGATAGAACCAAAATAGTGGTCTTCCAGCTGCTGGCCTTTGGCAGGCGCATGCCCGAAAAGGGTACGACCAGTCATTACCAGGTCGGGACGGGCCTCATACAGGGCGCGATCCACGAGGAAGTACTCCTGCTCTATACCTAAGGTAGTGTTCACCTTCACCACATCCTTGTCGAAATACTGGCAAACCGGAACAGCCGCCTGGTTGAGCAGGTGTAGGGATTTCAGTAAAGGTGTCTTGTAATCAAGCGCCTCACCGGTATAGGAAACGAAAATAGTAGGTATACAAAGCGTGCGGGTACCGGCATTCTCGATCAGGAAGGCAGGCGAAGACGGATCCCAGGCGCTGTAGCCCCGTGCCTCAAAGGTATTGCGAATACCGCCGCTCGGGAAAGAAGAAGCATCCGGCTCCTGCTGCACCAGGGCGCTGCCTTTAAAGCTTTCAATCGGGTCGCCCTCTCCGGTCAGGTCAAAGAAAGAGTCATGCTTCTCGGCTGTAGCACCTGTCAGCGGCTGGAACCAGTGGGTGTAGTGCGTAGCGCCTTTGCTCATGGCCCAGGTCTTCATGGCGGCAGCCACGGCGTCAGCCAGGTTTCGGTCTACTTTCTCGCCAGCGTCAATCGTAGCGCAAAGTCTTTTGAAGTTCTCAGTAGACATGGTGGCACGCAGGGCCGAAAAGCCAAACACGTTTTCGCCGAAGTATTCTGAAATTTTACTGGATGGCAGCACTACCTCTGCCGGTTTGCGCTGACTTACCAGTTCGAGCGCCTTAAATCGAAGAATTGCCATGGGTTAAAGAGGTTAGGGTATAAATTTAAACCAAAGGTATAGAGTAAATAGATAGCTTGTATCAGATAGGGTATTATTTTTTAGGGGGCAACTCTGATATTTAGTATAAAATTTAATAACACCCCCTGTTTTTGACAGGGTATATTCAATGCATTACTATAATTATGACTTCACTATATAATAAGTAGCGGTATAATCTCAGCAAGCTGAATTTTAATAGAACACCTGACGTTTAAGAGAGGATACATAAGTTGTATATTTGCAGCCGTGATACGAAGCCTTTTATATCAGCCACTCTACTTTCTGTTCTGGGTGCTGTACTTTGTTGCAGCCAGAGCCACCTTTCTGCTTTACCATGATAACCGCACGCAGGAATTATCGCAGGCAGATCTTTTGACCATCTTTACAAAAGGCCTTCGCCTGGATCTTTCTTTCAGCTCCTATGTAAGCGCTATCCCCTTTCTGGCTATTCTGTGTACTGCCCTTTTCCCGGGACTGCGGGTGCGAAAGTTTATCCGCTACTATACTTATACCATACTCGTGCTGCTGTCGGTGTTGATGGCGGTGGACCTGGAACTCTATACCTACTGGGGTTTCCGGCTCGACTCCACGCCGATGCTGTACCTGAACACACCAGGCGAAATGGCAGCCTCTGCAGCAGCAGCTCCAATTCTGCTGTTGAGCATCATTGCGCTGGCCACCAGCCTGTTTTTTGCATTGCTCTTTCGCTATACATTTGATTATAAAAATTACCACCTCAACTTTTCAAAGCTGAAGTATGCAGGTGTTGCGCTGTTGTTCACCGCTGTCCTGGTCCTGCCGATGCGGGGTGGCTGGCAGCAAATCCCGATCAACCAGAGTGTCGTGTATTTCTCGGAGAACCCATATGCTAATCACGCCGGTCTCAATATGCCTTGGAACCTGATGGACACCATGCTGAAGTATAACGAAGAGACGCGCAACCCTTACAAGTACATGGACTATGAAGCGGCCGCTGCCAAAGTAGCTGAACTCTATGCCTCCACTGCAGACTCTTCTGAGAAAATTCTTCGCGTAGAGCGACCCAATGTGCTTTTCATCATTCTTGAAAGCTATACCGCCAAGTATGTGGAGCATTTGGGTGGGAGACCTGGCGTTACCCCCAATCTGGATAAACTGGCCAAAGAGGGAATCACTTTTACGAAGCTTTATTCAAGTGGCGACCGCAGCGAAAAAGGCATGGTGGCACTTCTGAGCGGCTATCCTGTGCAGACGACTACTTCGATCATCAAAAACCCTAAGAAAACAGAGCAACTGCCGCACCTGAGTCAGACATTCAAAAAGGCTGGTTATGGCACTTCATTTTATTATGGAGGAGAACTGGAGTTTGCCAACATACGCTCATACCTGCAAAACGGCAAGTATGACCGACTGATTGACAAGCATGATTTCCCGGCTGAGAGCTATAATTCCAAGTGGGGCGCGCATGACCATGTGTTGTTTGAGCGTGTGCTTCAGGACCTTAATCAGGAAAAGGCGCCTTTCTTTAGCACAGTCTATACCCTGAGCAGCCACGAGCCTTTCGAAATTCCTATACCTGCTAAATTTAAAGGAAACAAAATCAGTGACAAATTCAAAAACTCAGTTTACTATACCGATTGGGCATTGGGGCAATTCATGAAGCAGGCCCGGAAGCAACCCTGGTGGGATTCGACCCTGGTTGTACTGGTAGCCGACCATGGACATCCACTGCCTTATGATGATCCGAACTATAGAAGCACCAAGTTTCGCATACCTTTCATTCTGACAGGAGGCGCTTTGGCGGACAAAGGACGAACCGTTTCCACCATTGGCAGCCAGACTGACATTGCCACTACCCTGCTCTACCAGTTGGACCTGCCACACCAGGACTTCAAGTGGGGACGCAACCTGCTGGCGCCAAGTGATTATCCCTTTGCATTCTATGTTTTCAGGGACGGCTTTACTTTTATTACCCCCGGCAAAGTGCTGTCCTACGATAATGTGGCCAAAAAGCCTATCATCAAGGGCAAGGGTGTAACGCCCGAACAGATCGAACTGGGGAAAGCCTATATGCAATACTCCTTTGAAGACTTCGTCAGAAAATAGAAAGAGCGATGGGTATAGGCAAAGGCGTTGCGTGTAAAAAATTAGGCTGGCCAGTTAAAATGCTGATTAACAGCACTGGTTACATAGGCCTCTACTAACTTATTCAAAATTTAAATTCGTATCTTTGCACCCTGATTATGAAAAAGGTAGCATTTTATACACTGGGCTGTAAGCTGAACTACTCTGAAACCAGCACGATCGGAAGAATTTTCCAGGAGCGCGGTTTTGAGAAGGTGGAGTTTACCGATACGCCTGACATATACGTGATCAATACCTGCTCTGTCACCGACAACGCAGACAAGAAGTGTCGTAAAATCGTAAAGGAGGCGCAGAAGTACTCTCCAAACGCTTTTATAACAATTGTAGGTTGCTATGCGCAGCTTAAGCCAAAAGAGATCAGCGAAATTCCGGGTGTTGACGCCGTGTTGGGAGCAGCTGAGAAGTTTCAGCTGGTGGACATCCTGGAGACTTTCGAGAAAAAAGAACAGCCGCAGGTATACGCCAGCGCCATCAGCGAAGCCAACACCTTCCATAACTCCTACTCTTTCGGCGACCGTACGCGCACCTTCCTTAAAGTGCAGGACGGCTGCGACTACTCCTGTACCTTCTGCACCATTCCGCTGGCCCGTGGCAACAGCCGCTCCGATAGCATCGCCAATGTAGTACGCTCTGCCAATGAAATAGCTGAGTCGGGTGTGAAAGAGATCGTGCTCACAGGTGTAAACACAGGCGACTTCGGGTTGCAGGATGGGGAACGTGTGGAGACCTTTTACGGACTAGTACAGGAACTTGACAAAGTAGAAGGTATAGATCGCTTCCGCATCTCTTCTATCGAGCCTAATCTGCTAAAAGACGAGATTATAGAATTTGTGAGCCAAAGCAATCGCTTTATGCCGCACTTCCATGTGCCGCTACAGTCAGGCTCCAATAAGATACTGAAGCTGATGCGACGCCGCTACCTGCGTGAGCTGTATGCTGACCGTGTTGCCACCATTAAATCTCTTATGCCGCATTGCTGTATTGGGGTGGATGTGATCGTAGGCTTCCCGGGCGAAACAGAAGAGGACTTCCTGGAGACTTACAACTTCATCAATGGACTTGATGTGAGCTACCTGCACGTATTCCCTTACTCCGAGCGTGAAAACACAATGGCTCCTGATATGCCGGGCAAGGTAAGCATCAAGGATCGTAACCGCAGAGCAGACATGCTGCGCATCCTTTCGGAGAAGAAAAAACGTTTCTTCTATGAGCAGAATATATGCCGGGAGTTTACGGTGCTGTTCGAAGACGATGTGAAAGACGGTGTGATGGAAGGCTGGACTGAGAATTATGTGCGTGTAGCAGCCAAATACGACCCTGTACTGGTGAACGAAACAAAACATGTACGACTGACCGGCATCAACGAACAGGGCTTAATGGAGGCCGAAGAAACTTATATAGAGGTATTGAAACATTAAAAATTCTGAATTTTTAAAAATTAGCCCTATATTTTCAGTCTGAAACAATCAATAACAGCTTAATTATCTAATTGTGAACCTATCTAGAATCGTTTTGGGAGTTGCTTTGGGCGCCCTATTAACTGCTTGTAACACAGATCAAAAGCCACAGGCGACCGTTACTTCTACTACATCAGCTAACAGCTCCGACACCCTGGCTACCGCTGCCGTAGCTGATATTGTGTACATCAACTCAGACTCTCTGCTGAGCAATTATGAGTATTTCAAAGACGCTCGTACACGCTTCCAGTCCAAAACGCAGAAAGCTGAGAAAGATCTTCAGGCCAAAGCGGCTGCTTTCGAGAAAGATGTGCAAAACTACCAGCGCACTGGCGGCAATATGACAGTGGAGCAGCGTGCTTCTACAGAACAGAAACTCTCACAGCGTCAGCAGCAGTTGCAGCAGCAAAGCCAGACTACTGGCAACCAGTTGGCTACTGAAGAAGCTGAAGAGATGAAAAAGATCTATGATCGCGTAGAAGCATACCTGCAGAAGCTAAGCCAGGAAAGAGGCTATAAAATGGTATTGACTTACTCCAGAGGCCAAAGTGCTATCTTGTACGGCGACAACTCATTGGACATAACACAAGAGGTATTGGCTGGTCTGAACAGCGAATATGATCAGGAGAAAACAGCGGCCTCTACAAAAGAGCCAGCTGCCAAAAAGAAATAACCAGACACCGAGTATAACAAACAAAGAAGGCGGGCTATTAAGCCCGCCTTCTTTATTTTAATCTCTTATTGTAGCTGCTGGTAACCCATTATCCTGAATATCTCCCCCTCTACTTCATGCGGTATGCCATATTTATCTAACACCTCCTGAAACAGATCTGTATAGTCTGCCTGCAGCGTTGGCGCTAAGAGCCCGGTACTGGTTTCTTTCATCGCCTTTATTTCCAGCCACTCAATGTTTGCCAGGCCCGTGTGTTCCAGTTGCTCCCACCATATTGGAGCATAATGTTTCGGCGCAACATCCTCATGGAGATATTTGATGCGCACATGCGGTTCAATCTGAGGAAGACTGAGCATGGCCGCAATCAACTCCTTCCATTTCGTGTTATTCATGATCGGGACTAAGCGCTTCTCGTCTAAGATACGGCTCAGACCATCATATAGCTTTATCATACACTATTCGTAGCGTAATGATTCGATTGGGTCGAGTCTGGAGGCACGGTGAGCGGGATAATAGCCCGAAAGCACACCAACAAGCACACAGATAGTTAAACCAACAAATACCCAGATCCAGGGAACAATGAAGCCGCCATCACCGATCAGGGATGCAATGCCGTTGCCCATGAGTATACCCAGGAAAATACCGACCAACCCTCCCAGGATACATATCACGATGGCCTCGATCAGGAATTGCTGCTGAATTTGCATAGCAGTGGCACCCAAAGCTTTCCGAACGCCAATTTCACGCGTACGCTCATTGACTGACACCATCATGATGTTCATTAGCCCGACAGAGGCACCCAGCAGGGTAATAAATCCAATGATGAATCCACCCACTTTAAGATAACCCGTAATTTCGTTCAGGCTCTGAATAAGCGAGTCACTTCTTCTGATTTCGAAGGATTCCTCCTGTCCCAGTTTGTCCTGGCGCACATTGCGCATCACGCCCGTAGCCTCGCCCATGACATAGGTAAGTTCCTCAGGCTTAGATATGGAGGTTTTAATGTTGTAAGTTAGAGTGCCATTGCCTTGCTGCGGGATCTGACGCCCCGTTTCGAGTGGGATAAGAATCATGCGATCACCTCCGCTGCCGCCCATGCTGCTTCCACGCTTCTCCAATTCCCCTACTACTTTAAAACGGCGCCCTAAAAATGAGATATATTGGTTAATCGGATCTGTCTTTGGGAAAAGCTTATCAGATATCTCTTTACCAATGATGGCAACGTTGGAACCAAGCTCCAACTCATAGTTGGAAAAAGCCCGGCCCCGCTCCAGGTTTAGGTTTTGGCCAGACAGGTAAAATTCATCTCCGGCTATTACGTTTATATTCGGGTTTGTCTTATCTGTTACGCTTTTTACAACTGTAGCACCTGAAATATTGGCTGAAAGGCTCACTTGTGATTTCGCCTCCATCAGCTCCTTATACTTTACTGCCTGGTCGTAGGTGATATCCGGGTATACCTTGTCAGTCCTGCCTTGTCCATTGTTTCCCCTGCCGCTATTATACTTCTTTCGGATATCAAAAGAGTTGGCGCCAAGGCTCGAAAAAGTCTGGTTAAGGGAGTTCTTCATGCCATCAACGGCTGTGAGTATACCTACCAGTGACATAATGCCAATAGAGATGATCAGGCCGGTAAGGACGGTCCGTAGCAGGTTACTTTTGATGGCTCGAATACTTTCCCGTATATTTTCGAACAGGTCCATAGCTTAGATCTTATATGCGAAACGTTCCCCCCTGCGTTAAGTATAAGGAAGAACCTCTGGTTTCTAATTTACCTCCAATATCTGAAAAAAGAACCAATTTCAATACATTTGTTACCATATGTTAAGCTCATGAAGTCATTCCGCCATCTTGTACTGCTCATCACATACCTGGTTCTCCCCTTTCATGCTTTCAGCTCCACGGTACTTATACCGATGGATGATACCCAGAAAGACCACCTGAAGTCGTATGGAGCGGCTTATTGGGTGCTCTCCAAAAGCGTGTCGGTTGACTGGCTCCTTAATTACCGGGGCGGTAGCTTTGCCTTCCAGCATGCCCCGCAGCTTGAAAACGAGCTGGTCGTGCGCGGGATCAGCTACCAGGTAATCTCTGATGCACAATACAACACCATCCTCACCCAGATAAGCGACCCGGAGGCCAACATGGATGTCATGAAGCTGGAGAAGGTACCCAAGATAGCCGTATATACTCCCAAGTCTAAAATGCCCTGGGACGATGCAGTAACGCTGGTATTGACCTACGCCGAGATCCCCTACGATAAGATATATGACGAAGAGATTATGCGCGGTGACCTTCCTAAGTACGACTGGCTACATCTTCACCATGAAGACTTTACGGGCCAGTACGGCAAGTTTTACTCGAGCTACCGCCATTATCCCTGGTACCAGGAACAGCAGCGCGAAGCAGAGGCTTCTGCCAAATCGCTTGGCTTCACAAAGGTATCAGAACTGAAAGGAGCAGTAGTTCGCACCATCCGGGATTTCTGTGCCGGAGGCGGCTTTTTATTTGCCATGTGCTCGGCCACCGACACCTATGACATAGCCCTGGCGGCAGAAGGCGTGGACTTTATTGAGTCGATGTACGACGGCGACGGTGCTGATCCCAATGCGCAAAGTAAACTGGATTTCAGTAAAACCTTTGCATTCAAAGATTTCTCGCTGGTGCGCAACCCGCTTGAGTATGAGTACTCCAATATTGACATGCAGCCACAGGAGCGTGGTCTGACAGAGCCAAACGATTTCTTTCAACTCTTCACCTTTTCAGCCAAATGGGACCCTATACCTACCATGCTGACGCAAAACCACGCCAAAACCATCAAAGGGTTTATGGGTCAGACAACTGCCTTCCGCAAAAGTCTGGTCAAACCAGAAGTAGTGGTGATGGGTGAAAACAAGGAAGTAGGCGAAATACGCTATATGCACGGCACCTTCGCCCGTGGCACCTGGACCTTCTATGGCGGCCATGACCCGGAAGACTACCAGCACCTGGTAGGCGAAGACCCTACCGACCTGGCCCTGCATCCTAACTCACCCGGTTATAGGCTTATCCTGAACAATATCCTCTTCCCGGCAGCTAAAAAGAAAAAGCAGAAGACGTGATCTAGGCAACAACATAAGACCCTACAGCTACAGGTCTACGACAACCTGCAACTGTAGGGTCTCCAATTATAATAGCGTCTGATCTATAGTGTCAGTCTATGGATTTATAATAACTTTTCTGGTCCACACTTGATTTTCTGATACAATTCGGAGCACATAGTAACCATGAGGAAGCTTATTTAGTTGAATCGGTATCTTAGACATGTGGCGGTAATTGCTTTCCATTAACCTGGCCCCAGTGCCTACTTCCTGCAGCGTGACCTGTGCTGTAGTTAGTACTTCAGGCAGCTCTACCTGCAAAACGCCTCTGTTCCTGGCCGGGTTAGGATATACCAGGATGTCGTCTGATGAAAATGCCGCTGTAGCTTTAGAAGAAGACTTGTTTGAAGCAATTGCTCCACGGCATGGACCTCTGTATTTCCAATCACCCTTTGCATGACTATTTTGCGATGGGTTGCTTCCAGTTGAGGTGCGCTGGGCTTCGTAAGTGTTGCCATTTAATGAAGCAAGTGCTCCTGCCACATACATAAAATCAGGTCGCCAATCGGGAAGCTCACAGCTATTCCTGTTACCTCCCCCGTAACCATTTACAACCATGATACTGATAGGATCCGAAGCATATGTTTCCCCCTGCTGATTAACTGCTACAGCGTATACTTCATACGTTCCCTTTCCTATACCTTTCCAATGGAAAGTATAGGGAGCTTTGCTGGAAGTGCCCAATATCTTATTTCCCTGGTAGTAGACAACCCTTTGAATAGAGGTGTTGTCTGGAATATCGAGTGCTACAACAAGGTCCACAGAAGCGTCAGCTTTAAAATAAGTACCACTTGCCGGAGAAACTAAATCTACTGCTACAGCAGGAGTAACAACGGGTATGTACCCACTAATGGTATACTCCCCAAGTGATCCATATTTAGAATATGCGCCGTAGACGGAGGTCCCCCCCTCAATCGACAGAAAATACCTGCCAGATTGAAGTTCCTCTTCAATACTGACAGCAGGTTGCCCTACATCCTGCACTCGAATTACCTGACCGCTTTCGCTGCGCAGCACAAGCAGAGGGTTCAGGTTGGAATGTTCTGCAGTTGGCTGTACCTGCAGCGTAACCAAACCACCTGAGGTTTCAAATGAAAATACATCTATATCATCTGAATTGCTGATGTTCCCTTTGTTTGAAGCCGGTGCAACTGCCCCTGTTCCATCTATCACCACAGCAGAAGCCGCTTCATGATAGTCACCATGATCGTCAGTGCGATAACCGAAGCCATTGCGAGTGGCAATTATATGCAGGTCATCCTCCGTGTTATTGGCAAATGGGTAATCCCCCTTACTCCACTGAGCGAATGGAATAAAGGCTGCTCCCATAATAGGTGCCCAACTCCCGTTTCCATAATAGTATTCTTCTGCAGGCGAAGTTCTGCCATCGTGCAACAGGTGCAACATATGCCCAATCTCATGGGAAGCCGTGTTGCCACCATTTACGACACCTGTGTTCCAGACGAAACTGGGTGTCTCTCCCCATATATCACCGCCAAAATTAAAAGATCCAATGTAAGCACGCCCACCATCACCAGGTGAAAAATAATTAGTCGGCGTGAAAATGACTCTGCCCCGTCTGTTGACTGGCGCCCGATTAAAGACTTCCTCACTAGTCGTGATATTGACATCAAATGCGATGAAATCTGCACTGATGAGGGCCCACATGGCCTCTATCTCTGACTCACTGTAGTTCATAGGCAGTGCGTCTATAGGGTTACCGCCGTTGAATACTTGGTTCCAAAGTGTGCCGTCGACATAATGCCCATCATAGTCAAGCAGCACAACGGCTGTGGCCCCAGGCAGACTTTCGAGGTTTGGAACCTGTATTGCAGCAGCGCCTAAGGAGTTCTCATGACGGCCAGACTCAACACTCTGATGCCGCATGAAGTCAACACAAAGCACCTTATCAATGTCCTCTTCCTGCAGGTATACATCACCGTTCAGCTCTGTCGTAAAGCGATAATAGCGTTTCTGATCAGGCATTATTACATCGCCTGTTACCCGATTGCCCAACACTTTCAGGAAGAAGTTACTATTAGGAACATTGGAAACTTTCCCGTAAAAAATCTCGCCGTCCTTTTCAGTTTTACTCTTGCTGATTGACAACGAAATGGATTTGTTACCAGGGAGCTGATGGCGCACCTCATGAGAAGCGGATCGCTGAGATTGTTTTAAGTTGGCTTTACTCTTGTAGAGTTGAGAAACTTCAGCAGCCTTTCCAATCCGGCTTTTACCTTGTGCTAAAACTTGTCCACCGCTTATACATACTATAAGCAGAGCAAAAAAAATACAGTAAGCTTGTTTCATAATTATTCGATTTGAGAAGTGATACTTACATAGAGTATACTCCTACCAAAGGAATAAGTATTAACTAAACTATAATAAATTAAACAAAATAAGGCAAATAGATCTAATCAGGTGGCCAAACAATGAAAAATTCTGATCAATATTAATTTAATGCATCCTATCTGGTCGGGGTTCCAGATTTCGGATGATATTTGCTTCTATTTCGAGTAGTTCATTCAGGCGGGCATCCACTACGTCTGCTGGCATATACTCCTTGGCAAGCTTCACAAAACTTACATAGTGCCCCGCTTCTGAGACCATGAGCTCGTAGTAAAACTTCTGGAGCTCTTCGTCCTGTATATTTTTCCAGAGAAGTTTGAAACGTTCGCAGCTGCGAGCCTCAATCAGAGCATTCACCAGCAAGTGATCCATCAGTTGGCGCTCCCGCTGGCCGCCTTTCCTGATGTGTTTGGTCAATTCCACCACATACTCGTCAGGCCGGTTACGACCCAGCCCCCAACCACGCTTCTTCAGTTCTGCCAGCACGCGCTCAAAGTGGCTCCACTCCTCTGCCACCAGGTCCGTCATCTCTTCCACAAGGCGAGTCTTGTCAGGGTACTTCACAATGAGGGATATACCAGAGGTAGCTGCTTTCTGCTCGCAGTAAGCGTGGTCTACTAATATTTCTTCAATGTTTTTCTCAGCAATGTTCACCCAACGCGGGTCAGAAGGAAGCTGAAGGCGCAGTATCGTTTTGGTAAATTGGGAAGACATACGGGTAAGGTAGATTAATCGAAAAACATCCACTTAATGCCGAAAACAAAGCTGGTCCGCATGCCCGGGTAGTAAGGCGTACTGAAATAACCCGGCGCTGTCAGATCGGAAGCGATGTTTGCCATTTTAAGGAACACGTTCAGGTTCTTGATATCAGCTGTAATAAACACATCCGCTACGGGGTAAGGCTGTATGTTGAAGCTGTTCTGCAAATGGAACTGCTGTGTCACAGGCATGTATGCGTCTGCCCTGTAGGCGGTAGGAGAATACACCTGCACCCCAAACTGACCTATCAGTGCATTTCTGAACAGCGCACCTTCAAAGTAGAGCTTAGAGTCAAACAACCACTCCGGTATGCGAATGACAGGTGCTTCGCTCGTATTCGTATAAGCGACAAAGTTTTCAAAATGAATCTTGCCGAAACGGATGTGATGCTGGAGTTCAACTCCAAACACTTGTTGATTATCTGCATACTGCCTAGGTACAGCAACCGTATCGAAGTAAATGTGGCGCTTGATGTGGTTAAAGTGACCGGTTAGACGAACAAACTGACGCTCACCTAGTTTGCTGGCAAATGTAGCCTCCAGGCGATCAGTCACAGAATTGTTGAAGTTGTTGGTCCACTCAAAGTGGTTACTGATTATACGCTGCTCTATAAGTGAGGGTGAGCGTAGCACTCGGCTGACACGCCCCTGCAATGGACCCAGTTTAGCAGTAGCACCTACCTTGTAGTCGTTTGTCATCTGAAACTCACCGTCAAAAGACAGCAGTGCCTGACCGTACATCAGGCGCAATTCGCCCCCTACAAACAACTGGTTCAGACTTTCATTACTTTCATTGTAACGCTCCGAACTGTCCTGCTGTGCTATGCTAAGCACTCTGTAGTCGAGTTTGGAGTTACGGAACTTGGCGTAAGCCTTGTAGAAAGAGAGTTTGTTATTTCCGGTTACACCTGCCACATTTTCCATTTCGCGGTAAGCGGTACGGTCATCCGTTCGGGTGAGCGGTGTGAGAACTCTTGGGTAAAACACTGGCTCACCGTTGTTCTGACGCTGAATAGCATCATCCTGGAAAATATCGCGCTGACGCCCCCAGTCGAAGCTGTGGAATAGCTTCAGGTTCTCCCCGGCCAGCTTGTAAATGTGCATCAGGTGATAGTTGCTGCGGAACTCCCGTGTAGAGGCTTGGTTCAGGTAGGTGAGCGCCTGCTGAAACAGAAACCGGTTAGCCTCTCCGGGTATAATTCCGCCAAATTCAATCTGCTCGTGATTGAGGTGGGTGAAATTAGCAAACAGGTCATATTTTTCATTCTCGGACCGATAATGCGTAAAAGCCTTCACTGCCTGGCTACTCAGGTAGCCATCGCGACGCAGGTTAGATACACCTATCTGTCTGTTGCCGGAAATGATCTGATAAGCTACGCCTGCATTCCAGCCGGGCGTAATGTTGCGGGTATGCGTCGCTTCAAAAACCTGTTCTCCCCGCTGTCCCTGCACATAGAAAATGTGAGAGTACGGTGAACGAGTATTATAGTAATTGAAGCGATGCGGATCGTAAGCATAGCGGTCAAACACGTTTTTGCCGAGTCGTGCGCCAATCTTATTTGGGGCTCTGAAAAGAATAGCCTTGGATGCCGTGCCCACATTACCCAGGTGCTGATAATGCGCTGTATCATGGTACCAGAAGCGCTCATTGTGCATGTTGTTGATGCTGGTATCAATACGCTGCAACAGATACCGTCCTTCCAGCACATCGTTTTCAAACAACTGAAGTGTTGTTCTAGGGCTGTAGAGCACTTTTGTTGTGTCGTCAACGATCTGGGACTGTGCCTGCTGGGCACCAGCCAGACCCACCAGGAGCCATATTACTGCTAAGAGCTTACTTTTCACAAGCCAAAATTAGTGATTTTCGTGCAACCCATATACGTACTGCTATGAAGTATAAGGTGTTTTAGTTTAATTTTTATCCCCAGCGATAGGTATAGATGCTCTGAAAGCGCTTATATGCTGCCTTATCAAAGCGTTAAAAGTCTCTCCAGCCTGCTGCAGAAAGTACACTTCAATCGGTATATAGAATATCGGCAGCTCCCGCGTCGCAGCTGCAATTAGACCATCTGACAGCTTCACAGCATCTTTACGTGTTGTGATGATTATCAGATCTTTACCACTACTTCCTTCCAGTATACCTTTCAGCTTCTCCATATCCGCTAAGGTATAGCTATAGTGGTCGGGATATTTTAAGTGCTGCACAACTTCAAATTTCCTGTCAGCTAAATAATGCAGCAATGGACTGGCATTAGCTATACCTGTCAGCAGCACAACACGTTTTGACAACTGTGTAGCATTGCCTATACCTACCGGGTTGCCATATCGAAATGTACTGAAGAAAACAGGTGTGTCAGGTCGGCTATACCTGCGGATGCGTTTGTCTATACGCATCATCTCATCTGATGCTAGCGTTGAAGGGCATTTTGTTACGATGATAGCATCGGCACGCCGGGCACCCTGCCGGGGTTCACGCAGCAGTCCGGTTGGCAGCACATGGTCCTTGTAAAACGGACGACCATAGTCGGTTAGCATCAGGTTAAGTGACGGACTGACGGGGCGGTGCTGCATAGCATCATCCAGAATCACGACCTCTGGAGCGGTTTTTAATTTAAGCAGCTGTGCTATACCTGCGGGTCTGCTCTCACAGACAGCAACGGTCACGTCTGGAAAGTCGCGGTAGTATTGAAAGGGTTCGTCCCCCAGGGTATGGGCAGTTGCTTTATCATCAGCCAGTACAAAACCTTTGCTTTTGCGTCGGTAGCCCCTGCTCAGCACGGCTGTTCTTTTGTCGGTCAAAAGCCGCAGCAGGTATTCCACGTGCGGCGTTTTGCCGGTGCCTCCAACCGTGAGATTACCAACAGATATGACTGGCAGATCAAAACGCCCAGAGGCTAGCCAGCCCTTGTCATAGAGCAGATTCCGCAGCAGCAGAATGCCGCCGTAGAGGATCGAAAATGGCCATAACAGGTAACGTAGAACAGTCATATGGGGCAGTTATACCTTACAAAGGTATAGAAATATGAGCAAAGCCTGTTGCCCGGACTTGATTTGTATACCCTGAATACACTATATTTAATACTTGCAATATCCGACCTCATTTTTCTTCACATGAAAACAAGCCGTACCCTTACCCTTTTTGCACTCGTTCTGCTGCTTGGCACCTCAGCCTGTACTCCCTGTGCCACCATGCGCTCCGATCCGCCTGCCCCTGTTTCGTTTTACCTCGTGGACGCCTCGGGCAGCAGTCCATTCAATAATCCGGCTGCCGGCATCCATCCAGATTCTATTCAACTGATACTTGATGGGGAGCCATTTAACTACCTGTTTACCGGCACTGATGAAACAGTGAATAACCTGATTTTTGAGACCTACCCGGTCATGTACACCAAGTCGAGGGTACGCATGCTACTACGTTTCAACAACCTGAACACCGACACCCTGGACATCGCCTATACCGTGAACCGGGGCAAGTGCTATACCGACTATACTTACTCCGCTTTTTACTTCAATGGCAAAGAGCTCAAGCGCCAGCCCGATACAGGTTATCTGCAACTCCAGGTACTTTAAATTTTCAGGGCTGTACCGAACTTCGTAATTTGGTGTTTTAAAAGCAGACCAGACTATGAAAGATAAGAACACCATTGGCGATATTATAAAGGTGCTGGAACAGTACGCCCCTATTCCTTACCAGGAAGGCTACGACAACTCCGGCTTGCAGACTGGCAGCGCCAGCGACGAAATAAAAGGCGTGCTGCTGACCCTGGACTGTACTGAAGCGGTTATAGAAGAGGCTGTTGCCAAAGGGTGCAACCTGATCGTGGCACACCACCCGGTCATCTTTAAAGGCCTTAAGAGTCTGACGGGGCGCAGCTATGTGGAGCGCACCATTATCAGGGCCATTCAAAACAACATCGCCATCTACGCCTGCCACACCAACCTGGACAGCGTACACAATGGCGTGAATGCCAAGATCGCAGAAAAGCTGAAGCTGCATAACATCCGCCTGCTCAGTTACAAGCCCCATACCCTGATGCAACTGGCTTTTTTTGTTCCCGTCGAGAATACCGACGAGGTGCTGGCCGCTATACATAAAGCCGGCGCCGGGCAGATTGGCGAGTACAGCGATTGCAGTTTTCAGGTTCAGGGCACCGGTCGCTTTCTTCCTTCTGAACAAGCAGATCCTACCATTGGCGAGAAAGGCAAGCCGGAACAGGTACAGGAAAACCGGGTGGAGGTGATTTTCCCGGCCTTCAAGCAGCAGCGTATTATGCAGGCATTGCTGGAGGCGCACCCTTACGAGGAAGTGGCGCATTTTCTGACCCTGCTTGAGAACAGCAATCAGGAAGTAGGTATCGGGATGATCGGGGAGTTGGAAACGCCTATGGCGGAGCAGGACTTTCTGGTCTACCTGAAAAGACATATGCAGCTGCCGGGTGTTCGCTATACCCCGGTGGGTGATAAAAAAATCAAGCGGGTAGCGGTTTGTGGTGGCTCCGGCAGTTTCCTGATAAAAGACGCCCTGCGCCAGGGTGCCGACGCCTTTGTGACAGCCGACGTGAAATACCACGAATTCTTCGACGCAGAGAACCGCCTGCTCATTGCTGACATCGGACACTATGAAAGTGAGGTATTTACAAAGGAGATTTTTTATGATACAATTTCCAAAAACTTTACTAATTTTGCAGTCTATTTATCGGAAGTAAACACAAACCCTATCAGATACACCTATTAACTACATGGAAAGTACGGTAGCCAGCAAATTAGAAGCACTGCTAAAGCTTCAGAGTATCGATTCGCAGCTTGATGAAATTAGACGCGTAAGAGGCGACCTCCCTGAAGAGGTTCAGGACCTGGAAGATGAAATTGAGGGCTATGAGGTAAGGGTTCGTAAGTTTGACGATGAAGTGGCCGCACTCAACGACAGCATTGCCCAACGCAAGCAGTCTATCAAGGACGCTGAAGGTCTGATCCGCAAGTACGAAGACCAACAGACAAACGTACGCAACAACCGCGAGTACGACGCCATCACGAAAGAGATCGAGCTGCAGAAACTGGAAATCCAGATCGCAGAGAAGAAAATCAAAGAAGCACACTACCAGATCGAGCAGAAGATCAACGAGATTGAAGGCACGAAAAACCGTCTGGAAGAGCGTCGCAAAGACCTTGACAACAAGAAGCACGAGCTTGACCAGATCGTAGCCGAGAGCGAAGAAGAGGAAAAGAACCTGGAGAAAGACCGTGACAATGCTGCACAGCAGATCGAAGACCGTCTACTGAGCGCCTATACCCGTATCCGTAAGAACGTGCGCAACGGCCTTGCAGTAGTACTGGTGAAGCGTGATGCCTGCGGTGGTTGCTTCAACACAGTTCCGCCTCAGCGCCAGGCTGATATTGCGGCTCAGAAAAAAGTAATCGTTTGCGAGCACTGCGGCCGTATCATGGCTGGTGTTGAGCAGCGCATCTACTAAATGACAGCATGCTGAGCGTTATGCGCTTGCATACATATAGAAAAAGGATGGCGTTTGCCCATCCTTTTTTTTTGTTGCTATCCCTGTTCCTTTCTCTCCCTGCCCAGGCGACCTCTGTCTACGGTCCTATCATGCGACAGGCCTACGAGGCAACCATCAGCCTGCGCATTCCAGAAGGGCGCCGTCTGATCCAGCAGGAACTCCTGCATCATCCTGACAATGCCGCCGCGATCCTGATCGCCAACCAGCAGGACTTTCTAACATGGGCCATTCAGCAAAACCCGGAGGTCTACGCTGGTTTACTGACCCGCCAGGAAAAGCGACTGCAACAACTTGGCAGCCTACAGGAGAGTTCTGCTTGGGTTGGTTATGCCCTGGCCGAAGTGCGCCTGCAGATCGCCCTAAGCAAACTGCTGCAAGGCAATAAGCTGGGCGCCGCCTGGGATTTACGACAGGCTTACCTGCAATACAGCGCCAACAACCGGCAGTACCCGGATTTTCTGCCAAACCGCAAAACACTCGGTGCCCTGCAGGTCCTGATTGGTTCGGTGCCTGACTCCTACCGTGTATTGCTAAACATCATCGGGATGCATGGCAGTATCGAAACAGGTATGGCGAACCTGAAGGCAGCCGCCACCAGAGACAATCCTTTCCGGGAAGAAGCGCAGCTCTTGCAGATCCTGTTGCTACACCTGGTTGATCCGGAGGCAGATGAAGTGGCTGGCAGCTCCATGCTTCAGCTAAGCCGTCAGCACCCGAACAACCTTCTTTATGCTTTCACAGCAATGCATGTGCTTAAAAAGACCAAAAAGAGTGAAACTGCCTTGCAGGTATACCAGCGCAGACCACATCAGGCCGGCTATCTTTCCTTTCCCTACCTGCATCACATGGCAGCAGATCTATACCTGTACAAAGGCGATTTCAACAACTCCATAAAGTTAAATCAACTGTTTTTGACGCAACACAAAGGAGAGCACTACCTAAAGGCAGCCAACTACAAGCTATACCTGGCTCACTGGCTGGGCGGTCATGCACAGCAGGCAGAAAAGCATTTGACACAGATAGGGCTTGCAGGGCGAACCGAGATGGAGGAAGATGCTTATGCCGCCCGCTTTGCCAAAGAGCAGGTAAAGCCTAACCGCTACCTGATGCTGGCCCGACTGCAATCCGACGGAGGCTATTACCAGGAAGCCCTTGGCATGCTCAACCAAATGCCGATGAAGCAGGATACAGCCCCTACTGAACGTGCTGAGTATTATTACCGCAAAGCCCGTATCTACCACGGCATGGAAAAGTTGCAGCAGGCCAAACAGCACTATGAACAGGCCATAGAGGCAAGCCGGCAGACAACACTTTATTTTGCTCCCTATTCAGCTTTACAACTGGGCTACATTTACCAGGACGAGCAAAAACCTGAGCTGGCCAGGCAATGGTTCAGCCGGGCCCTTGCTTACAAAGGACACGATTACAAAAATAGCATTGACGGTAAAGCCAAGCTGGCTCTCCAAACGCTTAACAAGCTGTAATACCATGGCTTACACCCAAACCATTTCACTGACAGATATACCTTGCTCGCTAGTCCTCCTTCGCCAGAAAGCTATTGCCTGGGCGCAGCAGTTTAGCTTAGTAGCCAGCTATACCTCCAATGACATCCCCTATCCATACCATGGCTTTGATGATCTGATCGCGGTTTCGGACGGAGAGCCGATCAAGTGGGAGCAGGAGAACGTCTTCGAGGAACTTCAGGATAAACACAAGGCAAAGCAAGCGCTATGGTGCGGCTACCTGGGCTATGACCTCAAGAACCAAATAGAGAATCTAAGCAGCCACAATGCAGATGCGGTAGGCTTTCCGGACATATTCCTTTTTGAACCAGAGCTATACCTTCACTTTAATAAAAGCAGCCTAATCATCAACAGCAAAGCTAATAATATTCAAGATTCTTTACAGCAGATACTAGCGACTCCTATACTTGAGGACTTCTCTGTATCCCCGCTTCAGCTCCAGCAGCGAGTGCAGAAGGAAGACTACATACGGAATGTAGAGCGGGTGCGGGACTATATCCGGGATGGCGAAGTTTACGAACTGAATTACTGCATAGAATTTTATGCCGAGGAAGCGGAAATATCACCCTTATCACTATACCTGCAACTCAACGCCCTTTCGCCTACTCCATTTTCAGGTTTCCTGAAGTATGGCGATCTATACCTGCTTTGCGCCTCACCGGAACGTTTTCTCAAGAAAGAAGGACGCAAACTGATCTCACAGCCCATTAAGGGGACGATCCGTCGCGGTACTACACCTGAGGAGGACCAACAGCTACAGCAGCAACTGCGGCATGACGAAAAAGAACTGGCCGAAAACATGATGATCGTGGATCTGGTGCGCAATGATTTGCGCCGCTCCTGCGCCACGGGCACCATTCAGGTCGAAGAAATGTTCGGCATTTACGGCTTCCGGCAGGTTTCGCAAATGATCTCGACTATTAGTGGAGAGTTGCACCCCGAATGCATGGTCGCAGATGCACTGAAAGGGGCTTTCCCGATGGGAAGCATGACCGGTGCACCCAAGATCAGGGCCATGGAGCTCATTGAAGAGCTTGAAGTAACCAAACGCGGACTCTACTCAGGCGCCTTCGGCTACCTGAAGCCTGATCAGGACTTCGACTTCAATGTGGTGATCAGAAGTCTGCAATACAATGCTACAACAGGCTATTTGTCGTTCATGGTGGGCAGCGCCATTACCTATGACTCTATACCTGAGCAGGAGTATGAAGAGTGTCTGCTCAAAGCACAAGGTATACGGAAAGCCTTAGGGCTTGAATAAGCACATTAGATTTAAAGAATTCCTCTGCCATTCTGTCACGTTTTACAGCGGATTATAGTATATTTGCACCTCCTAAGAGATTTTTTGAAGCATGGACCCAATCGTTGATTTAGATTTTATAGATAACCGCACCCCTGAACAGGCTACTGCAGCCGCTTCATGCGATACCAAAGTAACGGCTGAAACCAATACCGGCAAGACCCGCAAACTTTATATCGAGAGCTACGGCTGCCAGATGAACTTCTCAGACAGCGAGATCGTGTCGTCCATCATGTTTGAACAGGGCTTCGACACTACAGCTCACATCGAGCAGGCGGATGTGGTGTTCCTCAACACCTGCTCCATCCGCGAGAAGGCGGAGACAACCGTACGCAATCGCTTGGGTCAGATCAATTACTTCAAGAAGAAAAAACCTTCTATGGTAATTGGCGTGCTCGGTTGTATGGCGGAACGCTTAAAGAAATCACTGCTGGAAGAGGAAAAAATCGTGGACCTGGTAGTTGGTCCAGATGCCTATCGCGACCTGCCCAACCTGATCAATGAAGTGGATGGTGGCCAGAAGGCCGTGAATGTGCTTCTCTCACGTGAGGAAACCTACGCCGACATCAACCCGATTCGTCTGAACAGCAACGGGGTAAGTGCTTTTATCTCCATCATGCGTGGCTGCGACAACATGTGCTCTTTCTGCGTAGTGCCATTCACACGCGGGCGTGAGCGTTCCCGTGATGCGCATTCCATCGTGCGGGAAGCCGAGGCACTGGTTGCACAGGGCTACAAGGAAGTGACGCTGCTGGGACAAAATGTGGACTCTTATAAATGGGCGTCAGAAGACGGCACTGAGTATGTAAACTTTGCGCAGCTGCTGGAAATGGTGGCCAAACTCAGCCCGGCCCTGCGTGTGCGCTTCTCTACCTCCCACCCCAAAGACATTACTGACGAGGTGTTGTATACCATGAAAAAGTACGACAACATCTGTAAATACATACACCTGCCTGCCCAGAGTGGCAACTCCCGTGTACTGGAGCTGATGAACCGTACTTACGACCGTGCCTGGTATCTGAACCGCGTAGACGCTATCCGTGCCATACTGGGTGAAGACTGCGGCATCTCTTCGGACATGATCGCAGGCTTCTGCTCCGAAACAGAAGAAGAGCACCAGGATACCCTGTCGCTGATGGACTACGTGCAGTACGACTACTCATACATGTTCTTCTACTCAGAGCGCCCAGGCACACTGGCTGCCCGCAAACTGGAAGACGATATTCCGCTGGAAGTGAAGAAGCGTCGTCTGGCAGAGATCATCGAAAAGCAGCGTGAGTGCTCTCTGAACCGGA
Organism: Pontibacter lucknowensis; assembly: GCF_900156415.1. GTDB lineage: Bacteria > Bacteroidota > Bacteroidia > Cytophagales > Hymenobacteraceae > Pontibacter > Pontibacter lucknowensis. The sequence goes on from NZ_FTNM01000002.1 coordinate 752,306, forward strand.
ACAAGCGTGACGTGGGCCGCGTGCACCGCGTGCTGGTGGAGGGCTTCTCCAAAAAATCAGCTCAACAGCTGAGCGGACGCAACGACCAGAACAAAGTCGTGATCTTCGACAAGAAGCATTACAAGAAGGGCGATTATGTGAATGTATTCGTCAACGACTGCTCCGTAGGCACACTCTTCGGCGAAGCGGTAGATTAGGGTTGGAATTTTTCCAGCTCGTCTAATCTTCAAATCAAAAAAATAATGCGCAATATCGATATACAGAGTATAAAACAGCGCTTTGGCATCATCGGCAACTCACCCTTGCTTAACTACGCCATACAGGTGGCGGCCCAGGTGGCCCCTACCGATATGACTGTGCTGATCACAGGTGAGAGCGGCAGCGGCAAAGAGTCTTTCTCAAAGATCATTCACCACCTGAGTCCGCGCAAACATGGGCAGTTTATCGCCATCAACTGCGGCGCTATACCTGAAGGCACTATTGACTCAGAGCTTTTCGGTCACGAAAAAGGATCCTTTACCGGCGCCACAGACACACGCAAGGGTTACTTTGAAGTAACAGACGGCGGTACGATCTTTCTCGACGAAATCGGTGAGATGCCACTTGGTACGCAGGCCCGCCTGCTGCGTGTGCTCGAAAACGGAGAATTTATCAAGGTAGGATCTTCCAAAGTGCAGAAGACTGATGTGCGTGTGGTTGCCGCTACCAACGTGAACCTGATCAATGCAGTAGAGAAAGGCCGCTTCCGGGAAGACCTTTACTATCGTCTCAATACGGTTCCTATCACAGTTCCATCATTACGTGAACGTGGTGAGGATATTTACCTGCTATTCAGAAAGTTTGCTTCAGATTTTGCTGAACGCTATCGGGTCAAACCCATTACCTTGACGCAGGATGCTGTGGAGGAGCTTCTGAGCTTTCGCTTTCCGGGCAATATCCGCCAACTGAAGAATATTGTAGAACAGATCTCGGTGCTGGAGTACGACCGTGAACTGGATGCCAACAAACTGCGGCACTACCTCCCACGTGAGCAGGGTGGTAGCCAGGTGCCGGCACTCCTGGCAAAAGAGCCCGGTGCAGACCAGTCCTTCTCGGAGCGCGACCTGCTTTACAAGGTTCTTTTTGACATGCGCCGTGATGTATCGGAGCTCAAAAAACTCGTGTTCGAGCTCATGACGCGTCAACCAGGTGATAACGAACTGCTGAAAGAGCACAGCCATCTTTTTGAGAACATAGAGCAGGTAGGCCACCATGTGCGTCCTTACAAGGGCACAGAACAGCCTGAACCTTATTACCTGCCGGTGCAGCAGTCCCGTCACGACGAAGACTACGAGGAAAAAGTAGAAGACATTTCCCATGAAACCGAGGACGAAGGCCTTTCGCTGGAGTCGATGGAAAAGGAAATGATCCTGAAAGCGCTCAAGAAGCACAACAACAAACGGAAGTACGCGGCTAATGACCTGGGTATTTCCGAAAGAACCCTCTACCGAAAACTAAAGCAATATGATATCGAGAACTAAGGGCCTCACTATATGCCTGAGCCTTCTTTTGGCACTTTGCTGCACCGCCTGCGGGGTGTACTCATTTACGGGCACTTCCATCTCCCCCGACATCCGGACCATTTCGATTCAGAACTTTGAGAACAGTGCCGGCGAAGGTCCTTCTAACCTGACACAGGTGGTGACGAACAGTTTCCGAAACTATTATCAGCGCAACACCAACTTAACTGTATTGCAACGCGACGGCGACTTGCAATTGGAAGGACAGATTGTTAGTTTTACACTGACTCCAGCCGCTGTGCAACGGGACGGCAACATTGACCAGGCGACGCTGAACCGCCTTACCATGGGCATCCAGATCCGCTTTACTAACGCAAAAGATCCGGAGCAGGACTTTGATCAGCAGTTTACGATCACAGAGGACTTTCCTCAAAACGTGGACATCACCAGCATTCCGCCTGCGGCCATTGACCGCATGACCGATCGCCTTGTGGCTGATGTGTTTAACAAGACGGTTGCAAACTGGTAGTCATAACATAGCATCATCACCTTTACATGAATAAATCTGCCTTTCTTAAACTGATCAAGCAGGTATCCGACATTTCTGACCAGCAGCAAAGCGAACTGGAGCAGGTGGCGGCTACCTTCCCCTATTGCCAGACGGCCCATCTGCTGCTGGCAAAGTCAGCTTATGACAAAGGCAGCATGCTCTCCACGCAGCGTCTGCGCCGTGCTTCTGCCTACGCAACAGACCGCCAGCTCCTGAAGCGCATCATCTATACCTCTCCTGTCCTGGAACTTGCTTATGCCGAAGAAACAGCCCTGGAAGCGGAAGCGGAAATTATAATTTCTGATACAGTAACACATCAGGAAAACGACACAGCAGTGGCTGTTGCTGAAGAGGCCGTAACAGAAGATGCTGAAACATCAGAAGCTATACCTGAGCCTGAGGCTTCAACCCCAGAAGAAACACTGAAAGAAGTATACGCCCCTGCTCCTGTTGAGGAAAGTCTATACCTAGAATCCGAACCAGAAACAGAATCGCCTGATGCAGAAATAGACTCTGAACTGGCCTTGCTGTTCACCTTTAACAGCATCAGCTCCTCTTCCACCGACCTGCTGAGCCAGCGGGAAGAAGAAAGCCTTGAAGCAGGAGAGCAGGAAACGGAGCATGCCCACCTGACAGAAGCAGCTGAAGTGCTGCATGAACTGGAAGAAACTCAGCAGACAGACCTGGTGGCTTCCGATGCGGAAGATCAGCATGTTGAAATTGAAGTTGAAACGGAGGAAGAGGCTATACCTGTTCCCCAGGCAGAAGCATACCAGGCCGATTCTTTCAATACTGACACATCAGAAGCGGAGAATACAGAATCTGACAGTGACATATTTGCTGAAGAAGCAGACGAACCTGCTCTAGCAAGCGCGGAAGATGCCGAGATCAACTATTCTTTTGACGAGATAGACCGACTATACGCGGAAGATGCACTGGGCTATTGGATGGGCTCGAGCCGCATGGGCGAGGTGCTGCAGCTGAAGGATGACTATACCCGGTCACGTCCTCAAAGCTTCCACCCGGAGCTGATTTTAGAGTATAGCAAAACCCACGAACTCGAAAAAGCGATACAGCCTACTGCCCACGTGCTCAGCAAGCAGCTTGACATTATCGACCAGTTTCTCAAGCTGAATCCGAAGCTCAAGACCATGGCCAACCTGAAGCTAAAGCCTGAGCCACAGGAGGATTTGTCGCTCAAGAGCTCTAAAATAAAGAAGGGAATGGCTTCTGAAAGTCTGGCCAACATCTTTATCCAACAAGGAAAGCCTAAAAAGGCTGTTAAAATTTATGAACAGCTTATTTTGAAATATCCGGAAAAAAAGTCTTACTTTGCCGAACAGATCGAGAAATTACAAAACATAACATAAAATGTATATCGCCCTAATCAGTATCATTCTTTTCATTTGCGTACTTCTTGTTTTAGTAGTACTAGCCCAGAATCCTAAGGGAGGCGGACTTTCAAGCCAGTTTGGTGGTGGCGGTGCCAGCCAGCTGATGGGTGTAAAGCGCACAGGCGACCTGCTCGAGAAACTGACATGGGGCTTCGCAATCGCACTGGTTGTACTGACACTAGGTACGCACATGATGATCGACACCAATACTGAATCTACTATCCGCAGCGTAAACGAAGAGCGTGCCCGCCAGATGGGTACTCCGGCAGTGCCAGCCCTGCCAGGCGCTGAAGGTGAAGAAGACATGTCAATCCCGGGAACGGGTGAGATACCTGAAATGGTAGACACTGCACAGTAATAAAGAACTGACAAATTGAAAGCCGGCCTTCAAAGCCGGCTTTTTTATTTTGCCCTTTCCCCTACCAGCACGAACTGACAAATAGCTGCTGACTGACAGTACCTGACAAATTTGTCAGACAGGGAACTAATTTGAACTGCTAAAATGACCCAAATTGGCAGGAAAACAGCCTTGGCACAGGAAATGATAGGGACAGTATGGTTTCAACGTTAAATCATTAACCACAAAAACTAAAAACATAACAAACTATGTCAATCAGCATTAAACCATTAGCAGACAGAGTGATTGTAGCTCCTGCTGCAGCAGAGGAAAAAACGAAGTCTGGTATCATCATTCCGGACACTGCTAAAGAGAAACCACAGCGCGGTGAGATCGTGGCTGTAGGCGAGGGCAAAGTATCTGAGCAAGGCGCTCTGATGAAGCCACAGGTTGCCGTTGGCGACCAGGTGTTGTATGGCAAGTATGCAGGTACAGAGATTTCTGTTGACGGCAACGATTACCTGATCATGCGTGAGTCAGATATCCTGGCTATCCTTTAATCTATTCCATTTAACCAAAACCAAAGAGATATAACTATGGCTAAGAACATCACATTTGATGCTGACGCTCGCCACAAAATTAAGTCTGGCGTTGACAAACTGGCAAATGCTGTAAAAGTTACCTTGGGTCCTAAAGGCCGCAACGTAATCATCGATAAGAAATTTGGTGCCCCTACGATCACAAAAGACGGTGTATCTGTAGCGAAAGAGATTGAGCTGAAAGACGCGATCGAGAACATGGGCGCTCAGCTGGTAAAAGAGGTTGCCTCTAAAACAGCTGACCAGGCTGGCGACGGTACGACTACTGCCACTGTGCTGGCCCAGGCTATTTACACAGCCGGTATCAAAAACGTAGCCGCAGGTGCTAACCCAATGGACCTGAAGCGTGGTATCGACAAGGCGGTTCACGCTGTTGTTGAGAACCTGCGTACACAGTCTAAGAAAATCGAAAACTCTTCTGAGATCGCCCAGGTAGGTACTATTTCTGCCAACAATGACTCCGAGATCGGTAAAATGATCGCTGATGCGATGGACAAGGTTGGTAAAGACGGTGTGATCACTGTGGAAGAAGCAAAGGGTACAGAAACTGAGGTGAAAACTGTTGAAGGTATGCAGTTTGACCGTGGTTACTTGTCTCCTTACTTCGTGACTAACCCAGAGAAAATGGAAGCGGAGTTCGACAACCCTTACATCCTGATCTACGACAAGAAAGTTTCTACCATGAAAGAATTGCTTCCAGTATTGGAGCAGGTGGTACAGACTGGTAAAGGTCTTGTGATCGTGTCTGAGGATGTGGACGGCGAGGCGCTTGCTACACTGGTAGTAAACAAACTGCGTGGCTCCCTGAAGATCGCAGCCGTGAAAGCTCCTGGCTTCGGTGACCGCAGAAAAGCCATGTTGGAAGACATCGCTATCCTGACTGGTGGTACTGTGATCTCTGAAGAGCGCGGTTATAAACTGGAGAACGCGACACTTGACTACTTAGGTCAGGCTGAAAAAGTGATCATCGATAAAGACAACACAACCATTGTAAATGGTGCTGGCCAGAAAGATGATATCGTCGCTCGCGTAAACCAGATAAAAGCACAGATGGAGACTACTACATCTGACTACGACAAAGAGAAACTGCAGGAGCGTCTGGCTAAACTGTCTGGCGGTGTGGCTATCCTTTACATCGGTGCTTCTACTGAAGTTGAGATGAAAGAGAAGAAAGACCGTGTGGACGATGCGCTCCACGCAACAAGAGCTGCCGTTGAAGAAGGTATCGTAGCAGGTGGTGGCGTAGCCCTGATCCGTGCCCTGGATGCCCTCAACAACGTAGACGTGTACAATGCTGACGAGCAGACAGGTGTAAGCATCATTAAAACTGCACTTGAGTCTCCGCTTCGTACGATTGTAGCCAACGCAGGTGGCGAAGGTTCTGTAGTGGTACAGGCAGTTCGCGAAGGCAAGGCTGACTATGGCTACAATGCCCGTGACGACAAGTACGAGAACATGTTTGCGGCTGGTATCATCGACCCAACGAAAGTTACTCGTCTGGCGCTTGAGAACGCTGCTTCTATCGCTGGTCTGCTGCTTACTACTGAGTGTGTAGTATCAGAAGAGCCTTCTGAAGAAGGTGGTGCTCCTGCCGGCATGCCAGGTGGCATGGGCGGAATGGGCGGCATGATGTAATCGACTCCCATAGTCTGATAATAATAAAGCCCCGGGCCTTTTGGTCCGGGGCTTTATGTTTTAAGATAGCTGATGCATTAGGTATAGCTATAATTCTCTGATCTTAATTGTGACATCATGTGGTGCCGTTTCATCGCCCCCAAAGTATGGGTATAGCTGATAATGGCTGCTTGCTGTGGCACAGTACCGGGGCAGCGTAATCCTGGTGTCATTTACCTTGAAGGTATACTCCTTCTCTCCCATTTCTAATTCATACCTGTTCGACTGGCCGGGTTGTACCGAAGTAATATAGGCTGTGTTGCGCTGCTTGTTGCTATAGGTATAAGCGTGAATCTCCAGACGATTATTATACCAGCGCCAGCCAAAACGAGCACTGTTGGTGTGGTGGTCTGTATCGCAGTCTGACAAGCCATACAGTTTATTAATGTCTGCCTGGTTATTGGGTATAGTTGTGGTATAAATGGCTGAGCTGTCAAAAGCCGCTTCAAAACGGATGATGGAGTTTTGGACCAACCTGAACTGGCTGTTAGTGGCGTGCTCTCCTTTCTTGATAGTATAAGTGGTGACTGGTGGCTCCGGAGTGGGAGAATCAGTTTCCGTGATGGCAGTCGTTTCTACCTCACATGAGGTAGTAACAAGCAATAGAACAGCAGCTGAAAGAAGATGCTTGACTAAGAAATGCATGAAAATAGTAATATAGCTAAAAGTCTAAATTCATAAATACCAGTAAATAACTATATATCAAGCAATTTGTCGTATTTTAGGAATTTTTCGCAATATCACAAATTGCACTATAAAAACAAAGAGCCCGCACTAGTTAAAGTGCGGGCTCTCTTGAATACTATATTCTGCAGATTAGTGAATACCGTGCATCCACTTACGCATGATCGGAGTCAGCAACAGAGCAAGCACCGCGAAGCCAAAGGCAACGTATGCGATCTGCTCAAATACGCTTGTATAAACCATCAGAGAAGCCATACCTGTGGCAGCTTCGCCCTCACCACCACTTACCGCGGTGAGCTGGGCAATAAGGCCAGCAATGTAGTGCGCAAAAGAAGAGGACAGGAACCAGATACCCATGATAAAGGCCACAATCTTCTTAGGAGATAGCTCCGTCACTTTAGAAAGGCCTACAGGGGATATGAAAAGCTCACCAGTTGTGATGAACATATAACCCAGGATCAGGAACCAGATAGATACCTTACCATCCGCGTCGGCATAGTTGGCACTCCATGCGAAGATCAGGAAGCCCAGACCTAACTGTGCTATACCTAAGGCAAACTTTACTGGCGTGAAAGGGTTCACACGACGCTTGGAAAGGAATACCCACATAGCCGAGAACGGCAGTGCAAACAGGATGATGAAGAATGGGTTGATCGAGTTGGTCTGAGCCGCGTTCATGAACGTCAAATTCACGTTACGCTCTGCAAACAGGGTAAGTGAAGAACCCGCCTGCTCAAAGAACGACCAGAACACGGTAATGAAGAACGTAAGTAGTATTACCACAAACAGGCGCTGACGCTCTACGCTGTCCACTTTCACCAGGTTGTAAATTAACACCAGTGTGATAACTGGAAGCAGGATATAGTTCATCACGATGTGCATGATCGAACCATCAAAAACTGTTGTACCAAAACCTGGCAGATCCAGTGTACCATTGAATAACAGGAGACCGAAAACAGGCAGCGAAAGGAAACTCAGGATGGTTACCCATGCCTCTTTCGTCACACCTGCTACACGCTCCTTGATAACAGCAGGCTCCGGTGGAAGACCGTTGTTACCGAAAACGCCGCTGCGTCCTCCCTGCCAGAACATGATCAAGCCAAGCAACATACCGACACCGGCAGCGCCGAAGCCGTAATGCCAGCCATATTCCATACCCAGCCAGCCGCAAACAAGTGGCGCCACCATCGCACCGATGTTGATACCCATGTAGAAAATGGTAAAACCAGCATCGCGACGGGTATCACCTTCTTTGTAAAGCGTACCAACGAGCGTTGAAATATTTGGCTTGAAAAAACCGTTACCAACAATCAAAAGGGCAAGGGAACCGTAGAAGAAAATAGGGTGCTCTATTGCAAGGGCAAAGTGGCCCAAGGCCATCAAAACGGCACCCAGCATTACAGCTTTACGATAACCGATTAATTTATCGGCGATCATACCGCCAATTACAGGAGTAGCATAAACTAAGGCGCCATAAGCTGCGTAGATACCAATTGCAATCTCATCGCGGTTTGCAAAAGACTCAAACAGGTTGTTCACCATGTATAACACCAACAGGGCGCGCATACCGTAAAAGCTAAAGCGCTCCCAGAGCTCGGCAAAGAAAAGGTAGAACAGTCCCTTCGGATGCCCGAACATCTCTGGGCCGGTCGGGTCAGCGCCAATCGGTGCATTTTGCTCACTTACCTGGTCAGTAAGCGTATGTTCTTTATAAGACATAGGATTTGTTAGTTGATTGTTTAGTTTAGTTGAGCATACAAAGAAGGTAAATATATCGGTTTAAACACTTACAGACAAATATTTTTTGGGGCAACGTCATTTGCAGACCTCTTTTTTAATTATAGCGACTAATCTTATTTTAATATCTAATATTTTATATTTTTGTAGCACCGTTGTGAAACAAACAGTTCACTTAAAACCCTTTATTTTCAAATGAAAGAATCTGGTATTAAATCAGGTAAAGTAGGTCTGGAGAGCCTGGGCATCAAAGAAGCGAAAGAAGTGCTTTGGAACCTCACTCCTGCCGAGCTAGTGGAAGAGGCTCTGAAAAATGGCGAAGGCGTACTCACTGACACTGGCGCCCTGATGTGTGACACAGGCAAATTCACAGGTCGTTCTCCTAAGGACCGCTTTGTGGTAAAAGACGCTAAAACCGAAAACACCGTATGGTGGGGCGACATCAACATTGCATTCGACCCTGAGAAATTCGACAAACTTTACGACAAAATGATCGACTTCCTGAAGGATCGTCGACTTTATGTGCGCGATGCTTATGCCGGTGCTCACCCTGACTACCGTCTGAACCTGCGCATTGTAAACACACAAGCATGGCATAACCTCTTCTGCAACAACATGTTCTTGCGTCTTGAGAAAGAAGAGCTTAAAGACCACAATCCCAACTTCACGATTATCTGTGCCCCTGAGTTTGAGGCAGACCCCGAAGTAGACGGCACACGCCAGTCTAACTTCGCCATCATCAACTTTACCCGCAACATCATCCTGATCGGAGGCACAGGCTACGCAGGTGAGATGAAGAAAGGTATCTTCGGCGTGCTGAACTATATCCTGCCTGAGGAAAAGAATACCTTGTCAATGCACTGTTCTGCCAACGTGGGCAAAGACGGTGACACGGCTATTTTCTTCGGTTTGTCAGGTACAGGTAAGACAACGCTGTCAGCTGACCCGAACCGTGGACTGATCGGCGACGACGAGCACGGCTGGACAGCAGACAGCGTGTTTAACTTTGAAGGCGGTTGCTACGCCAAGGTAATCGACCTGACGCGTGAAAAAGAGCCACAGATCTGGGATGCCATCAAGTTTGGCGCTATCGTGGAGAACACGCGCTTTGTAGAAGGTACACGCACAGTTGACTATACCAACAACTCTGTAACAGAGAATACGCGCACCGCTTACCCAATCCACCATATCGACAATGCGATCGAGCCATCCAGAGCGGATATCCCGAAAAACATCTTCTTCCTGACAGCAGATGCTTTCGGTGTATTGCCTCCAATCTCTAAGCTGAACACCAGCCAGGCGATGTACCACTTCATTTCTGGTTATACAGCCAAAGTGGCCGGTACTGAGGTTGGCGTGACAGAGCCACAAACTACTTTCTCCGCCTGCTTTGGAGCAGCCTTCCTGCCGCTGCACCCGACCAAGTATGCTGAGATGCTGGGCCAGAAAATGAACGAGAACAACGTGAATGTATGGCTCGTGAACACTGGCTGGACTGGTGGTCCATATGGTGTAGGCTCACGCATGAAACTGCCTTATACACGTGCAATGATCACAGCTGCCCTAAACGGTGAGCTGGATAACGTGGAGTACACGAAGCACCCTGTGTTTGGCGTTGAAATGCCGAACACCTGCCCTAACGTTCCAGACGAAGTATTGAACCCTCGTAATACCTGGGCTAACAAAGAAGAGTATGACGCGAAGGCAACTGACCTGGCTGCTAAGTTTGTGAAAAACTTCAGCAAGTACGCTGACTTTGCTAGTGAAGACATCATGGCCGGTGCACCCCAGGTGGAAGTGTCTATCGACTAATTTGTCTCAGTAATATAAAAAAAGCCTTTCTGCTAAAGCGGAAAGGCTTTTTTTATGAAAATGGAGCTGTTTCCTTGTTATAAAATTAGCTACATTCGTATACCTTTATCTGGCATCGAAATCAACTGAATATACCGTGCACTTATTCTATACCCCTGACATCAATTCCGAAATCTATACCCTGGCTGAAGATGAATCAAAGCATTGCACGCGTGTGCTGCGGCTTCATCAGGGGGATACGGTATACCTGGTAGACGGACGAGGGGGCATGTACACAGCCATTATTCAGGATGCGCACCAAAAGCGCTGTCAGCTGCAGATAATAGACAAGCAGCTCGAGTATGGCAAACTCCCCTACTATGTGCACATCGCCGTGGCACCTACCAAAAACATGGACCGGATCGAGTGGTTTGTAGAGAAAGCCGTAGAGATCGGAGTTAGCGCCATCACCTTTCTGGAATGTGAGCATTCAGAGCGTAAACAGCTCCGATTAGATCGCATCGAGAAAATAGCGGTCAGTGCTATGAAGCAGTCCCAGAAAGGGTACCTTCCCTTATTGAACGAGCTGACGCCATACCAGCATTTTATCAAATCCTGCATACCGGAAGATACCTTTATAGCACACCTGGAAGACGATGCTACCAAATCTATCAGGGACTACTACAGACCAGACAGACAGCATTGCATACTAATCGGTCCGGAAGGAGACTTCTCGCCTAAGGAAATAAAGGCTGCCTATGATCTGGGTATAAGGCCTGTTACACTGGGGCAGAGCAGGTTGAGGACCGAAACGGCCGCTTTGGTCGCTTGCCATACGTTACACGTACTACACGATATTTACGCCCCGTTATAAACTCAAGAAAACCTATACATGAAACGCACCCTCCTCCTCCTATACCTTGTCCTGCTTTGTGGCTCACTGGGCGCACAGCAAAAGTACAGCTTTAAGATAGCCAAGCTCAAGTATAACGGCGGCGGAGACTGGTATGCAAACAAAACCTCTTTGCCAAACCTGATCAGGTTCTGCAATCAGAATCTGAACATGAACATCGCGCCAGAAGAAGGTATAGTGGAAGTCGGGAGCCCCGAGTTATTCACCTATCCTTTTGTGCACATGACAGGCCACGGGAACGTAGTTTTCTCAGATGCCGAAGCACAGAACCTGCGCAACTACCTGACCAGCGGAGGCTTCCTGCATATCGATGACAATTATGGCCTGGACCAGTACATCCGCAAAGAAATGAAGAAAGTGTTTCCGGAGTATGAGTTCGTAGAGCTGCCTTTTGATCACCCGATCTACAGTCAGAAATATATTTTCAAGAACGGCTTACCAAAGATTCACGAGCATGACAACAAGCCACCACAGGGCTTCGGTATCATCCACAAGGGCAGGTTGGTGTGCTTTTACAGTTACGAAACAGACTTAGGAAACGGCTGGGAGGATGCTGAGGTACACAATGATCCAGAAAATAAAAGACAGGAAGCGCTGCAGATGGGAGCCAACATTCTGGCCTATGCCCTCACACAGTACTTGTAGGGTATTCCTATAGGTATAGTCTAGCTTATCGGTTTTAGCTTTATAAGTAGTAAGTGTGAATTACAATCCTACTTTATAGCTTAAGTAAGCACTAGTACTGCTTCCGGTTGAATATCTCAGAAAGAATAAACGCCTGACGAACGGACTGCGGATTGTGCAGCAGTTGAGCATACACATTAGGTACCGCTATCCGCTCCTGCTTCTTGGCTTCATACAAAGCATCTGCGGCTGCAATGCGCTCCTTCCTCTGCTGGTTGTAAAGTCGGGCTTGCTCCGGATTTTCTAATGATAATGCTCGCGGTGGCTTCTGTTCCCTGGCAGTAGGCTGCAAAACTGGCTGCAGCACTGGCTTCGGCTTCTCTACAGGTGCTCTGTTCTGCTCATTGGCACGCTCCATTTTGCTCTGCATCTCCCGCAGAATATCCTCAAACGAAGTAGCAGGAGCTGATGGGCGCTGCTGGCGGGGCTGTGTTTGTGCTGTAGGTATGGGTCGAGGAGCCTGACGCTCCTGTGGCGATCGTTCCTGGGGGGCAGGCGGCCTGCCATCATCGTCCGGCGTGTTGAAGGCTTTGCGCCAGGCCGTGTAGATGAAATAAGCCACAATGGCCAGTATGTATAGGATCAGTTTAAAATCTTCCATGCTGTCAGTCTCTTATCAAATATAGCAGAAATAAAGTATTCCGTCTGCATACTTCCTGCATATTTATACTGTTCCCTTGCGCCATGGTAAACAAATTAGTCTTATTTTTGAGTTTGGTTTGAATAGATTCCGCTGACGCGAATGCAAGTATCAAGATTAGAGATTAAAGGATTCAAGAGCTTTGGCGACCGTGTCGTCATTAATTTTGATGAAGGTATCACAGGTATAGTTGGGCCAAATGGCTGCGGCAAGTCCAACATCGTGGATGCCATACGCTGGGTGTTAGGAGAGCAGAAGACCCGCAACCTGCGCTCGGATAAAATGGAGAACGTCATCTTCAACGGCTCCAAAACCCGCAAGCCGGTGCAGATGGCCGAAGTATCCATCACCTTCGACAACAACAAGGGCATCCTCCCTACGGAGTACTCCCAGGTAACCGTTACCCGCAAGTATTATCGCAACGGCGACAGTGAGTATATGCTCAATGGCGTGACCTGCCGCCTCAAAGACATCAACGAACTCTTCCTCGACACAGGTATAGGCTCCGACAGCTACGCTATCATCGAGTTAAAGATGGTGGACGAGATCCTGAACGATAAGGAGAACTCCCGCCGCTTGCTGTTTGAAGAGGCTGCTGGTATCTCTAAATTCCGGGTGCGCAAGAAACAGACGCTTAAGAAGCTAGAAGAAACTGATGCTGACCTCGAGCGGGTGGAAGACGTGCTTTTCGAGATTGGCAAGAATATGAAAACGCTGGAACGTCAGGCAAAACAGGCAATTAAGTACTTCCAATTAAAGGATGACTATAAAAAATTCAGCCTGGAATATGCGCGCCGCAACATCAACCAGTACCAGCAGACACTGGAGCGCCTGGACCAGGATGTACAGCGTGAAACGGAGTTGAAAGAGAGTTATGTGCTGGCTGTAACAGAAGCTGAAGATGCCATAGCCGACCAGAAAGCGGAACTGAACCTGACGCAGGAGCAACTGGCCGAGATGCAGAAAACCATGCAGGTTCAAACGGCCAAACTGCGCCAGCTGGAAAATGATATAAAACTCAAATCTGAACGCAGCAACTTCCTCAAGGAACGCATGACGCAGCTGCGCCAGCAGATCAGTCAGGACACGGCCAATCTGGAGCATACCCAGGAAAGCATCGTAGAGCTGCGCGATGAACTGATACAGGTACAAGACAGCTTTGCAGGTGCCGAAGAGCAGGTGAATACCTTAAAAGAGCAACTGCAGGAAGCCAATGAACAAAAATTGAGTCTACAGGAGGCATTTCAGGAACTGACCCAGGAACAGCGCAGTAAGCAGAATGCAGTTTTTCAACTGAACAAATCGCTTGAAATCAGCCAGGTACAGATCCAGAACCTGACACAGGACCTGGAGCAGCTACGTCAGCAACAACTTACTGCTGAAGAAGAAGCCGCTGTGCTGCAGGAACAATTACAGGAGGCGCAGGCTGAATTAGAGGAAAAGACCTCTACCCTTGTGAGTCTGCAGGCCAAGGAAGAGTCGCTGCTGCACAATATCGAGAAAACAGAAACTGACATAGAGGGGCTGAAAGAGCAGTTGGTGGTACTTAACCGCAAGCGTGACGCTCGTCAGAACCAGTACAACCTGACCAAATCGCTGGTCGAGAACATGGAAGGTTTTCCGGAGGCGATCAAATACCTGGCACAGTCTGATGACTGGAGCAAACCGGCTCCTCTCCTATCGGATATCATTGTATGTGAACCTGAGTACAAGTCACTTATCGAAAGTTACCTGGAGCCTTACATGAACTTCTTTGTGGTAGATGAGCTGCAGGATGCTGTGGAGGCAATCGCTTTACTCAAGCAGTACAACAAGGGACGCGCAAACTTTATCATCCTCTCCGAGATCGAAGAACTGGAGCCAGCCGCTACCTTTAGCGACGGTTCCCTGAAAGCAGCCTTTGAGGTAGTAAAAGCTGATAAGAAATACAGCAGCCTGCTTAAGTACATGCTGCGCAACGTGTACATCAGCGACGAAACCGAAGAAGACTTCTCAGCAGAGGACTACCGTACCATCATCCTGAAGGATGGCTCTGCCATCAAGAAGCCGCTTAGTCTCTCCGGAGGGTCGGTAGGCCTTTTTGATGGCAGTCGCCTGGGGCGTAAGCAAAACCTGGAGCAGCTGGCTGAAGAGTTGGAGCAGCTCCAGCAGGAGACGGAACTGATGCAAAGCCGCATCAACGCGCAGCAGCAGATCCTGCTCAATTACCGCAGCGAGTCACAGAAGGAGGCGATCAAACAACTGGAAAAAGAGGTTGCCAAACTACAGCAGGACCTGCTCACAGTTCGCATTAAGAACGAACAGCACCAGCAGAACCGTAAAAACTCCGATCAGAAGCAGCAGGAACTGCAGCAGCGTCTTGATGACCTGTATGTACAAAGCCAGCAGGTGTCGCCACAGGCGGAGGAAGACATGCAGGAGCTGAAGCAGCTGGAGGAGCGCTTGGCAGTACTGAATTCTCAGATCAACCAGCAGCAAGAGCAGATCACGGTGATCTCAGGTATGTATAACCAGGAGAACATCCAGTTCCACCAGCTCAAAAACCGCTTCGGATCGCTGCAACAGGAAATCAGCTACAAGCAGAAAACTGTGGAGACCAACCAGGAGCGCATAGCCGGCCTACGACAGGAACTCCAAAAATCCGAAGAAGAAACGGTTGAAGCGATTGATTTCATTGAAGAGAACGAGGCACTGGTGCAGACCATGGTAGAAGCCCGCCGTGAGTTTGGTTACGAACTGGATGCCGTAGAGAAGAAATACTTCAGTCTGCGCGGCGAACTGGACGAGAAAGATAAGACCATACGGGAGCTACAACGCAAGCGCCAGAACGCAGACGAGCTACTGATGCGCATGCAGCAGACCATCAATGATACACGCATCAAGCTTGTATCGGTGCAGGAGCGTTTGGGGGCAGAATTCAACATTGCCACCGAAGAACTGGAGCAGCCTATACCTGAAATGGAGCATGATGGCCTGTTCCAGCTGAGCAATGAGGAACTGAACAAGAACATCTCTGAAATTAAGTCATCGCTCGACAGAATGGGACCTGTGAATGCCATGGCAGCAGAGGCCTATGTCGAGATAGAAGAGCGAAACAGATTTATCACAGAGCAACGTGACGACCTGGTGAACGCCAAAAATGCCCTGATCGATACCATCAACGAAATCGATACTGTAGCGAAGGAGAAGTTCCTGTCTTCGTTCAACGAGATCAAGCAGAACTTCATCCGGGTGTTCCGCAGCCTGTTTACGGAAGAAGATAACTGTGACCTGGTACTTACGGATCCAAAGAACCCACTGGACTCTCGCATTGAGATCATGGCACAGCCGAAAGGCAAGCGACCGCTGACCATCAACCAGTTGTCAGGTGGTGAGAAGACGTTGACGGCTATCTCCCTTCTCTTTGCCATTTATCTGCTCAAGCCAGCTCCTTTCTGTATCTTCGATGAAGTAGATGCACCGCTGGATGATGCCAATATTGACAAGTTCAACAACATCATCCGGACCTTCTCCAACGAGTCGCAGTTCATTGTAGTAACCCATAACAAGCGCACAATGGCTTCCACAGATGTGATGTATGGCATCACCATGATTGAGGCAGGTATATCACGGGTTATACCAGTGGATCTAAGACAGATCGCCTAAAAAACCACCGTACGTAAAGCAGAAGAGCCGCTGATTATCAGCGGCTCTTCTGCTTTATAAATGGATTGAAATTACTGCTGTTAAGCTTCAATTTCTTTCTGCAGCTTCTTTGTGAGTTTTGACCTCACCATTTCATATGACTGTTTAACATAAGTTTCCCACTCCTGCACACTAAGTCTCTCCCAGGACTGTACCTGCACCCACTTGTTACGGGCCATATAGGGGGCGGGAATTATACCTATAGAAGTCGAAAGTTCATCAAAATCTGCATCAGATACTTTGAAAGACACACTCGGAGCGCCTTCCAGGTTCGTGACACAAAACATTTTGCCACCAACCAGAAAGCATAGGTCATTTCCCCACTTCACATCTTCCGTTACACCTTTCAGGCCCAGACAAAAGGTTCTTAGATTTTCTATGTTCATTTGAAATTCAGCTTAATGCAACTCAACACATTACAGCACACCATTTTCAGGAAATTTGCCCTGTTTGGTGCGGTAAAAAGCCTTAATCTTTTCCAGATCTGCTTCTATATCTCCCGTTGGGTAAATAGACGGTCCTATACCTGCTTCCTTCTTAGCATAGTCGACATAGCCTAACACGATGGGTACACCGGCACCTACAGCAACATGATAGAAGCCTAGTCGCCAGCGCGGTTGGTATTTGCGGGTGCCTTCCGGTGTTACGAGCACACACATATCGCCAGGTGTTTCCTTGATGATCTTGATCATGGCGTCTACCATACGTGTGTTCTTTGAACGGTCAATAGGCAAAGCGCCCATCGATTTGAGAAGACCACCAAAAGGGAATTTCATGAATTCCTTTTTGATCGTAAAACGAATAGGCGCCTCCATCATGTAAAACGCGGCACGGGCGAAAATAAAATCCCAGTTACTGGTATGTGGTGCGGCTACCATCACGCATCGGCGTTGGTCTGGAGCCAGGTTCCCGTTTAGTTTCCAGCCTGCAATTTTGAAGAGGAGTTTTGAGATTGCTTTTGCTAACATATAATAGGCTATAAAAAAATGCTAATCCATGACTCAAGACGAGAAAATGGATTAGCATTTCAAATATAGTGTATTCTCAGTAAAAACAGAATCTTAGAGGGCGCGTTTAATCACATGCGATTTCTGGCGCAGTAAATAAGCCTGCAATCCAAAGCCAATCATAGGGCCTAATTCCGTGTAAGCTCGTCCATCTCTGTCTACTTTGCGGAAGTAACGAACAGAAAGCACCGGCTCCAGGGAAAATTGCTTGTTGATGAAAAACGCATACCCGAGGCCTACTCCGCCTTCTAATGCCTTGTACTTGCGGTTTACATCGTTAAAATTATTTAGCCCCGCCAGCATGGTCACCTCACCAAAAACACCGTTAAGCATGTAGTATCGGATAAAAGGACCAGCCAAAATGAAGGTTTCTCTACTTGGCTCCCGATCACTATCTGTCGCATCAGTAATCTTGTTACTCTGGTGAAGCACACTAAGATCAAGGCCAACAGCTAAGTCTTCACGCACAAAATAGCCATTCTTACTTCGCAGGTTAAAATCTATCCGGCGACCCGTAATTTCCTGGCCAGTATTGTTTAGTTCACTGGAAGTGACCTTGTAACTCCCCTGGAGGTTACCGCCTAATAACAAAGAGCCATGTTTTATTTTAGCTCTTATGAGTGAACTCTCATTTTCCTGGGCCCTAAGCGAAAAAACTGTAATAAAAAATAGGGCTACAATAAGGGTAAAGATACGTTGTAGCATAGTAGAGTTGGGTTGTATATGCAGGCTTTTACGATCAATATTAAAAAATAGATTAAAATTTATCTTTTAATATTAACAAAATAACATCAGATAAAGAAATTTTTTTTTACCTATTCCACTAGGCTGAAATAGTTACCTGCAATAGCTCTTTTTTAATGCTCATCGTGTAGGTATAACCGACCTCAAAAAGCTCATCTGCTTTACTGAAACTCATCAGTCTGTAATACTTTAACGCGGGTGGCTCTATGAAAAAATCACAGAGGTGGCGACGTAATTGTACGTTGTTATTTATCGCAAGGTGAGCCGTCCGCTCAATCATGCTCCGAAGGCTGGTAATGCGAGCATCGTGATTAAGTGGATTACTGTGCACACCTATTTTAAAGTCACACTTTCCTGTCAGGGCTTCCAAAGGCAGATTGTCCAGCAAACCGCCGTCATTGAGCAACATCCCCTCATACTGTACCGGTCTATACAGGACAGGCACTGCAGAAGAGGCGATCAGGGGTTTTATAAGATTTCCACTCGAAAAATTAACGGTCACACCAGCATGCATATCTGTTGCCCCTATGATGACAGGGATAGCCAGGTCCTCGAAAGTGGCCTGATCACCCAGGTAGCGGTGGTAAAGCTTTTCTACTTCGTCGAGATGCAGGATGCCCACCTGCCCAATGGCCAGCCGCATGATACGATAGATGCGCAGCTCCTTGATGAGACGCAGTGTGTCATCGGGGCTATAGCCGGCCGCATAGAACACGCCCACTATAGCGCCAGAACTCACTCCTGAAAGTATGGATGGCTTTATACCTAATTCGTCAAAAGCCTTGAGCACACCCAAATGAGCAATGCCCCTGGCAGCACCTCCTGAAAGTGCCAGCCCTATACGCTTCATTAAAGTTCGCTCAGTGAGAAAGTTGTATCAAGCCTCACACCTTTTTCAGTGTGTTGCACAGTGCAGCATTCATTCACGGCGTCATGCTCCAAGTATAGCACGAAGTTCTCGTCGGCTGCCATATTCAGAAACCGGGCTTTCTCATCCAGTGTCAGCAGTGGCCTTGTGTCGTAACCCATGACATAAGGCAGTGGAATATGCCCTGTCGAGGGCAGCAGATCAGCCATGAAGGCCACTTTACGGCCTTTGTAAGAGATGATCGGTACCATCATTTTGTCGGTATGCCCGTCAGCATAAAAGATATCAAACTGCGGGAAAGGCGATGGTTTATTGGGATCGACGAACTGTAAATGTCCGCTCTCCTGCATCGGCAAAATGTTTTCTTTCAAAAAAGACGCTTTCTCACGGGCATTCGGCTCTGTTGCCCATTTCCAGTGATCGGTATTAGACCAGTAGGTAGCATTCGGAAACACAAGCTCCAGGGCCCCGTCGTTATTTTTATATTTTACGCCACCGCCACAGTGATCAAAATGCAGGTGCGACAGAAAGACATCAGTTATGTCGCTATGGGAAAAGCCGGCAGCATGAAGGGACTTTTCGAGCGTGGCGTCACCGTGCAGGTAGTAGTGACTATAGAACTTTGCATCCTGTTTGTCGCCAATGCCATTGTCGATCAGGATGAGCCGGTCTCCGTCCTCGATGAGCAGGCAGCGCATCGCCCAGGTACATAAATTATTTTCATCGGCCGGATTAGTACGCTGCCACAGAGATTTGGGTACTACGCCAAACATGGCACCTCCGTCCAGCTTAAAAAATCCTGTATCGATCACGTGTAGTTTCATAATTCTATAGTGTTGGAGTGATTAAGAGTTAGCATAGCAACCACCGCTTTTTACTGCTGTATTAACGAATGGTTACTGTCATCTGCCTAAAGTTACCAAAACAAAAAGAGGTGGCAAAACCTCTGCAGGCTGCCACCTCTTATATATTTGCTATGTGAGAAACCGGTATTCAGGAATTCTCAAAGTCAAAAAACTCAATTTCAGCCTTCCTGAACCACACCCATGGCAGAAAACTTTTCGATGCGCTGCATGATGCGGTCTTCAGGGGCTATTCCGTCCAGCTCATCCAGCATTTTGCAGATCTCCTTCTTAAGGGTACGCATCATTTTGTCTGGTTCTGTGTGCGCTCCACCTAGCGGTTCCTTGATAATACCATCAATCAGCTTGTGTTGCAGCATGTCGGTTGCTGTTAGCTTCAAGGCTTCGGCGGCTTGCTCTTTGTAGTTCCAGCTGCGCCACAAAATTGACGAGCAGGATTCAGGAGAAATAACAGAGTACCAGGTGTTCTCCAGCATCATAACACGGTCGCCAATGGCTATACCCAAAGCACCGCCAGAGGCGCCCTCTCCTATAATGATACAGATTACCGGTACTTTCAGCATGAACATCTCTTTCAGGTTGCGGGCAATTGCCTCACCCTGTCCACGCTCCTCGGCCTCCAGACCTGGAAAGGCACCAGGAGTATCGATGAAAGTAACGATCGGACGGCCAAACTTCTCAGCCATTTTCATGAGACGGAGCGCCTTGCGATATCCTTCCGGGTTGGCCATACCAAAGTTGCGCATCTGGCGCTGCTTCGTGTTACGGCCTTTTTGCTGACCGATAAACATAACGCTGCGCCCATCTATTTCACCAAACCCACCTACCATGGCTTTGTCGTCACTTACGGTACGATCACCGTGCAACTCCACAAACTTAGATGTTAAACCTGCAATATAATCCAGGGTATAAGGTCTGTCTGGGTGGCGCGAAAGCTGCACACGCTGCCAACGGGTCAGGTTGGCATAGGTCTCTTTCTTGAGCGTCTTTATTTTTTCTTCAAGCGCTTTGACTGCTTCCGAAACGTCTACCTGGCTTTCGCTGGCCAGTTTTTTCATTTCCTGCAGTTTGCCCTCCAGGGCCGCTATAGGTTGTTCAAAATCCAAAAGCATAATTCCTCATTGCTGATTGAAGCACAAATTTAATAGATTACAGTTACGGAATTGCCAATCTTTGAAAATTATCGTCTATTACAAAAAAAGAATATTTGGTTTTGAGCAAGTTACGTTTTTAAGGCAAAAATATAGCACCAAAATGTGTACCTACACTTGCAGAATCAAAATTTACCCTCTACATTTGTGACACTTTAACGGATAGCGTTATCGAAAAACATTTGGTCTGGTAGTTCAGTTGGTTAGAATGCCGCCCTGTCACGGCGGAGGTCGCGGGTTCGAGTCCCGTCCAGACCGCAGCTTAAACCCCTGCGGTTAAACACAAGGTAGAGTAAATGACTCTGCTAATTTCAAGATTTTGGTCTGGTAGTTCAGTTGGTTAGAATGCCGCCCTGTCACGGCGGAGGTCGCGGGTTCGAGTCCCGTCCAGACCGCAGATTTAAACTGCGGTTTATTTTTCAGAGTAGATGACTCTGATTTTTTTCAAATTATTGGTCTGGTAGTTCAGTTGGTTAGAATGCCGCCCTGTCACGGCGGAGGTCGCGGGTTCGAGTCCCGTCCAGACCGCTTAAAAGCTCTTGTGAAAGCAAGGGCTTTTTGCGTTTATAGCCCTCCCCTATACCTATACCTATACCTATACCTATACCTATACCTATACCTATACCTATACCTGTCGTTCCGTCAAAATCTGGCGATAGATGCTTATGTAAACAAAATGCTCCAGTCATACAGGTAAGCTTTGAAAGCAATGAAGTGCAGGTAAACTTTGGATTAGATCTGGAAGGTATAGCAGGGAAAAAATAAAACGGCAGCCCCACCAAAGTGAAGCTGCCGTTTTATTTTTAAGCTATACCTTGTTAGGGGTACAAGCGATTATTCGTGGTAGTTGAGGATGCGGTGACCACCTTCCATCAGGTAAGTGTCGCGCTTGAAGAGCTCGATGTCGTTCTGCATCATGTCCTTCACCAGCGCAGGAAGGTCGTACTTCGGCGTCCAGCCCAGCTTCTCCTTCGACT
Organism: Pontibacter lucknowensis; assembly: GCF_900156415.1. Lineage (GTDB taxonomy): Bacteria > Bacteroidota > Bacteroidia > Cytophagales > Hymenobacteraceae > Pontibacter > Pontibacter lucknowensis. The sequence goes on from NZ_FTNM01000002.1 coordinate 774,102, forward strand.
TGGTCGCATCGCCGATCAACAGTTCCACCTCCGTCGGACGGAAGTAGTTCGGATCTACACAAACTACCTCTTTGCCGATCTCGATCTGGTACTCCGGATTGTTGCAGGCGGCCACGTAGCCTTTCTCGTCCACGCCTTCGCCCTTGAACTCGATCTCGATGCCCACCTCGGCAAATGACATCTTCACGAAGTCACGCACCGTAGTCGTAACGCCGGTGGCGATCACGAAGTCCTCCGGCTCATCCTGCTGCAGAATGCGCCACATGGCCTCCACGTAGTCCTTGGCATGGCCCCAATCACGCTTGGCGTCCAGGTTACCCAGGTACAGGCTATCCTGCAGACCCATTGCAATACGAGCGGCAGCACGCGTGATCTTGCGCGTCACGAACGTCTCACCTCTCAATGGCGATTCGTGGTTGAAGAGGATTCCGTTGCAGGCGAACATGCCGTAGGCCTCGCGGTAGTTCACCGTGATCCAGTAAGCGTATAGCTTGGCCACAGCGTAAGGAGAGCGCGGGTAGAACGGCGTGGTCTCTGTCTGCGGCACGGCCTGCACCAGACCGTACAGTTCCGAAGTGGAAGCCTGGTATACCTTCGTCTTCTTCGTCAGCCCCAGGATGCGGATGGCCTCCAGGATGCGGAGCGTACCCAAACCGTCGGCGTTGGCAGTGTACTCCGGCGTGTCGAAGCTCACCTTCACGTGGCTCATGGCGGCCAGGTTGTAGATCTCGTCCGGCTGCGTCTCCTGAATGATGCGGATCAGGTTGGTCGAGTCGGTCAGGTCGCCGTAGTGGAGCTTGAAGTTGATGTTCTTCTCGTGCGGGTCCTGGTAGAGGTGGTCGATGCGCTCTGTGTTGAACATCGAGCTACGGCGCTTCACACCGTGTACTTTATATCCTTTGCTCAGTAAAAGCTCCGCTAAGTAGGCGCCGTCCTGTCCGGTTACGCCAGTGATAAGGGCTGTCTTCATGTGATATACTTGTTTAATGTAATTCTCTTTTTATGGTTGTATATAAGGTATGACTAAGCAGTCACGTATTTTTCTTTGAAATCGGCATAGGCCAGTGCTATACCTTCGCGCAGCTCAATTTTGTGTTTGAAACCAAGGCTGTGCAGTTTGCCCACATCCATCAGCTTACGTGGTGTACCATCCGGCTTAGACGTATCAAACTCGAGCTCGCCTTCATAGCCAATCACCTCTTTGATCAGCAGGGCAAGGTCCTTGATAGAGATATCCTCTCCCGTGCCGATATTCACCAACTCGCGACCGTTGTAATTGTCCATCAGGTACACACAGGCGGCTGCCAGATCATCGGCAAACAGGAATTCTCGTTTAGGACTGCCCGTACCCCATACGGTAACAGTGGGTGCGCCGTTGTCTTTAGCCTCATGTATTTTTCGGATCAGGGCCGGCAGTACATGCGAGTTTTGAAGGTCGTAGTTGTCGTTATAGCCGTAAAGGTTGGTCGGCATTACGCTGATAAAATTGCTATCGTACTGGTCACGGTAGGATTCGCAGAGCTTGATGCCCGCTATTTTGGCAATAGCGTAAGGCTCGTTCGTCTGCTCCAGCGGTCCGGTGAGCAGGTATTCTTCCTTGAGTGGCTGCGGGGCCATTTTCGGGTAAATGCAGGAAGACCCCAGGAACATCAGCTTCTTCACTCCGTTCAGGTGTGCGGCGTGGATGATATTGGCCTCGATCATCAGGTTGTCGTACAGGAACTCTGCCCGGAAGGTGTTGTTGGCGTAAATGCCCCCTACTTTGGCTGCTGCCAGAAACACGTAGTCCGGCTGCTCGTTCTCAAAAAATTCCTGCACTGCCCGCTGGTTGCGCAGGTCCAGTTCAGAAGAGGTTCTTGTAATGATGTTTTTATACCCATCGGCCTCCAAACGACGCAGAATGGCAGAGCCTACCATGCCCCGGTGGCCAGCAATGTAGATTTTAGAAGTTTTTTCCATCGATAAAAAAGTACAAATGTGTGCAGTTGAAGCACGCTGGACTTACCAGTTATATTGTTTAACGTCACGTATCAGAATTGTGCGTTCTGATTGCGGGAAAATTACTTGAAAGCACAACAGGCACTTGCTCGTAACACATATCCCATGACGCAGCTTACGCCAAAGTCGACTGCATTGTTTAACACAATGCAAATAATATTAAAAAAGTTTGATATAAACTTAGGAAAGAGCGGTGCAAATACTGCACATACTGTTATGAACAAGCTGCTTTACTAAAAATCAACCTGTAGTCCATTCGTGATGGCGTAGATAAACTTCGTGACCGGAACGATGGGTCTGTCCTCGTAGGTAAAGTTGAAGTTGGTGCGCATCGATACACGTCCGACCAACCGTACCGTTAGCCCCAGATCACCGCTGATGCGGTTACGGAAGCGGCTGATATCATCGTCATAACCTGTCTGAAAATAGGCTATGTTATTTGTCTCGACATGCTCTGATAATTTGGAGCGCAGACTGATGTAATTAGTGGACTTGAGCAAATCCGCTACACGGGTTACACCTTCCTGCTCCGGATCTTTCCAGCTTTCGTGCTCATGCATCAGCCCTGTCCCCGCAAACCAGGAAGTATTGTCTGTGCGATAAAGTAGCCAGCGCAAACCCCCGCCTGTCAGAATACGCCGCTCCAGGCCACGGGCAAGGTCTGTCTGGTATTGAGTAAAAAGCTCATAAGACATCTTGCGGCGACTAAACAGATTTACTCTGAAATGGGAGTAACCATTGCTGGCTACGGTGTTGCGCAATTCGCGTGAGTCATAGTTTACCAGCAGGTAGTTATAATAGTTGAGCAGCAGGTAGGTATGCTTTTTGGAAATATAAGCCAGATCCCCGTTGAAAGTCAGCTGCAGAAAGTTGTTAGGGTTGTTACGACCCGCATTGCGGTTGAACATCGAAAAGTTAAGCCCTGCCTTGCCTGTCAGAAAATCAGCCGTGTCACGCTCTACCCTCGAACGCTCAATATTTAGAATCTGGGCATCAGCCTCTGGAGTAGCATAGAAGAGAGAGAGCAACAGAATAATAAATATGGCAGGTATAGTACGCATGATGGTTTACTTGCAAATGAGTAGGTATAGCTGCAAAGGTATAAAGCCCGGGGGAGCTATGAAAATCAGGCTGACATTCATAACATTTGGAGCATCTGCCGTTTTATAATAGAAGGAGATGATACCTCCCCTTACACGTTCACCTATAAGTACCAAGCATATGGCAAGAAGTTCAGCACAACTGGTGGCGGCTATTCGCCAGACAGCCAACCGACTGGCACAAGGCGCCAATTACCAATGGGGTCATATGGGCAGCTGCAATTGCGGCCACCTGGCCCAAACGATTACCCAGCTTGAAAAGGGTTACATACATGGAGCAGCCATGTGGCGACATGGCGACTGGAACGAACAACTGCGCGACTACTGTCCGCAAAGTGGTCTGCCCATGGATGAGATCATCGACCAGATGCTCTCCTGGGGGCTCTCCAAAGATGACCTGGCCCACCTGGAACGACTCTCCGATGCCAAAGTTATCGAAATGCTGTCTCCTGAAAAACGCTACTTAAAACATAACGAGCGAGACGATGTGGTGCTATACCTGAACGCCTGGGCTGAGTTGCTCGAGCTGGATTTGCTAATAGTACCGACCAAACAAGGGATAGCCATTGAAGCTGCGTTAGGTATAAAGGTATAGAACCGCCTTTGTGCCTTTCCAGGATATTTCGCAGTTTTGGGAAATATACCTTATACCATGCAGCAACAAGCCATTATAGACGCAACCGCAAACTATGTAAGAGAACAACTGGAAGGCGAAGGCTCCGGCCATGACTGGTGGCACATCTACCGGGTATGGAAAAACGCCCTCTACATTGCCTCACAGGAAAAAGGAGCCGATACTTTTAAAGTAGAGCTGGCGGCACTGTTGCACGACATAGGCGATCATAAGTTTCATAACGGCGACGATACCGTTGGACCGCGCATGGTGCGGGAATGGCTTGAAAGGCTGCAGGTAAATAATGCCCTGATTGCAGAGATCTGTGCCATTGTCAGTGGCCTGTCTTACAGAGGGGCCGGCACCTCCTCTGCTATGCCTACACTCGAAGGGCGCATTGTACAGGACGCAGACCGACTGGATGCAATTGGCGCTATAGGTATAGCCCGTACCTTCGCTTACGGAGGTCATAAAGGTCGCGAACTGTACAACCCAGCTATAGCCCCTGTGCTGCACGATAATTTTGAAGCTTACAAGTCCAACACAGCACCCACCATCAACCATTTCTACGAAAAGCTGCTTCTCCTGAAAGACCGGATGCATACGTCAACTGCCCATGCCATGGCCGAAAAGCGCCACCATTACATGAAGGATTTTCTGACCCAATTTTATGCAGAGTGGAATGCCACGGATCATTTGGAAGGCGACTGAAAACTAAAAAGGTTAGCATCTGGTTTGAAATGCTAAAAAAACATACCTTTACTGTATGGAGATATTGGTAGGTATAGCAGCATTTCTGGCTGGACTCGTTATAGCTTATCTGGCTATGAAGGGCAAAATAAACGCACTGCAGGATAAGTTTAATCAGGCAGTGGTAGCGCAGGGCGTTCTGGAGGGCCAGGCCCGGCACCAGGCGCAGGAAGCGGAAGTCCTGAAAAATCAGCTGCGGGAGGCCCAGACAGAAACAATGGAGCTGACTAATGCACTGACTAAGACGGAAACAGACTACGAGCACCTGCACCAGCGCATGCATGAGCAAGCCAGGGAACTGGAGCAATTGCGTGAAAAATTCCTGCAGCAGTTCCAGCATATCTCTAACCAGGTGCTCATGACCAATGCCGAGCATTTCAATAAAGCTTCTTCTGAAAACCTGGAACGGATCCTCACCCCACTTAAAGATCGCATCCGTGAGTTCGAAGCGAAAGTAGATCTTACCTATGAGAAAACTCTGAAGGATAGCATTTCGCTGAAAGAACAGATCAATCAGTTGTCGGCCCTGAACCAGCAAATGAGTCAGGATGCACTTAATCTGACGAAAGCCCTCAAAGGCGAAAGTAAAACGCAGGGTAACTGGGGCGAATATCTGCTGGAAAGCCTCCTTGAAAAATCAGGCTTACGCAAGGGTGTGCACTACGAGCGTGAAGAGGTGCGGCAGAATGACGAGCAGAAGGTATACCGCCCCGATGTGATTGTACGCCTGCCCGACTCCAAACACCTGGTGATTGACTCCAAGCTTTCGCTGGTGGCTTACGAAGCCTACTGCAGTTGCGATGATGAGGCGCAGCTGGAGACTTACCTGCGCAGTCACATCAGTTCTATCCGGACCCACTACACCGATCTGGGCCGCAAAAACTACCACCGTCTGAGTGGCATCAACTCTCCGGATTTTGTGCTGATGTATATTCCCATTGAGCCTGCCTTTAACCTGGCATTGCAGCATGACCAAAACATTTTTACAGACGCCTTTGACAAGAATATTGTGCTGGTGACCACCTCCACCCTACTGGCCACTTTGCGCACGGTGGCTGGCGTATGGCGACAGGAGGACCAGAAGAGAAACGTTCTTAAGATTGCAGAGGAAAGCGGGAAACTCTACGATAAGTTTGTGGGTTTTGTGGAAGATCTCAAAACGGTCGGACGCCACCTGGAACAAAGCCAAAGTGCCTATAACGGGGCCATGAACAAATTAACCGAAGGAAAAGGCAACCTGATTCGCAGAGTAGAGATATTGCGGGAGTTAGGGGCCAAGACAAGCAAACACCTGGACGAGCACCTCCTGCAGGAAGCCGTTGCTATTCCAGGTGATGACCATGATTAAAAATCAATAAAGCGGTGAGCAGCCAATAGATGACCTGTCCACCGCTTTACTGATAACGAGATCTATTAATAATTTGCCTCAAGAGCAGGAACATCCACCAGGATAAAAGTGGCATCTGCAGTCCCCCGGATGGCAATCACCTCCTGCTCATCAAGTCTGATCTGGTCATGGCTGTCAGCTTCGACATTATTGACGAGCAGGCTTCCTGTCAGCACATAGATCAGTGTTCTACGAATCTTGAATGTTCTGAAAGTTATTTCTTCTCCCTGTGAGACGCTGCCATAGTACACCGTGGAATTGGAATTGATGTAAGTGACATCTTCCAGAACCTTCTGACCTGTCACCAAAGGTATAAGCTCGTCCTTTGCCTTTAGAAACCCTACATCCATCACTTCATAGGATGGTGCAAGCCCTCGCTTGTTCGGCATAAACCATAGTTGCAGTAAGTGGATCTCATCATCTGTATCGTTTGTTTCAGAATGGCTCACACCAGTGCCAGCAGTCATACGCTGTACCTGGCCCGGAGACACCGTTGTCTCATTTCCGATGTTGTCCTTGTGAGTCAAATCTCCTGATAGCACAATGGTCACAATCTCCAATTCAGAATGGGGATGGGTAGGGAAACCCGAGCGTGGACTTACATAATCATCATTGAAGACGCGAAGTGGACCGAACTCCATGTTTTCCGGATCATAATAATCTGCAAAAGAGAAGAGATAGTGGGAACGGAGCCAGCCCTCCACCTGGGCCTCATATCTTTGGGAAGCGGTAATTAATCGTATCATATCGCGCTTTTGTTTTATGCTATGCCTTTACGGATAATGGCGTTTGTAGTTAACTAGGCGCATAAAACAGGGCTAAAACAGCGCATCCTGCCCTATCAGAGGCAGGATGCGCTGTTTATACAATACTTAGGATGCTGTTAAAATATTAAGCTTTCTTCAGTTTAAGCATCTCTTTCTGAAGATCAAGCACAATGGATGAAAGCTTGTCAAGTGATATATCAGCGATCGGGAAAGTAGAGCTGATATAAGACTTGGCTTCCCAGATCTCCACTACATCATCAACCGGCAGCTCGTAAGGAGAATAGAGCGGATTGTCAGAGTGCAGGCGCAAGGTGGCAGCCTCTTTCACTTTATTATAGACTCGCTTGAACACAACTCCCTCTTTGCCACTGACAATGATGCAGGGAGTTCCATCTTTCAGCGTACTCCAGTCCTCTATAAACCGCCCAACAATGACAGTACCTGAAGCCAGAGGCAGCATAGAGTCACCACTGATCTCGAAGGCACGGTAAGTCCCGCCGCTGCCCAGGGTAGGAAGACGGAAACGTGGCAATTCCTCAATAAACTCAGGATCGGCATACCCGTTCAGGTATCCGGCACTTGCCTTATAAGGAACCAGCTCTATATTTTCGCGATCTTCCTGATCTACCGTAATGGCTAAAACACGCAATTTACCACCACCGGCCTGCCCTGGTTCAGGTTTATATGCCGGATCAGACAGGTCAGCAGTAATGAGTTCGTCAAGGGAAACCTCAAAAAGACGCGCAACATTGACCAGCGTGCTTAGCTTCGGCTCTGCCCTTCCCTCCTCGTACGCTCCCACCAACGAACGCTTGATCTCTAATTTCTCGGCAAGCTGTGCCTGGGTATAACCGGCCTGCTTGCGAAGGTGTCTTATATTCGATGTTACCTTTTCCACTCTTATTCTTTGTTCGTATCCTGATAATACTAGAGCACTCTGGGTGCTGGCATGTAAACATACTAAATATATACGTATTATACTAATTTTATTAGCAAATAATTAATCTGAATTTCAGTGATATTTACAAAAACCTATATACATAGGTATAGTTCAATTATAGTAATGCATAATCATTTAAATCATCTTAATAGAACCCATCAATAGTTCAATTAAAATTTATTTCGCAATAAGTTTGCAATCTTACTTTTTATCCAATTATCTTTCGTGAAAAGTAACCCTAAACGCATACTATATGATTAAAATCTACTAAAACCTCACATCCTGTTGGGCTCATTGCACGAGCCACATCTTTAAGAATCCACATTTAAAAATGTAGACAGGAATACTACGCCCTTCCAAATCTGTTACCAGCATAAAATTTTTACAATTTTATCGCATCCTTAAACTTTTCAAAAACTCGTGTTGTTACGAGGCATTGTGAAAAATTTAATTCAATAATTTACCCAATCCAACCAAACTTATATGATGAACAATTCTACACTATTCAAGGCGTTGTCAGGTTTAGCCCTGGCGTCAGTATTCACCCTCTCAAGCTGTCAGAAAGAGGACTTCATGGAAGAGCAGTTTCATACTGATTCTGTTCAGGTCGATACTCAACACGGACAGGCTATAACTGGCCAGTACATTGTGGTATTTAAAAATGGGGGAAACAACTTAAGCGCAACCGGTGTGAGCGGCATGACCATAGCCGGACGTACCGCAACTGTAGCCCTGCGTGAACGAATGCTGCTTACAGCAGGAATAGAGCGTGAAGCTATACAACAAACTTTTGAAGGAAATGTAAACGGTTTTGCAGCCCGACTCTCTAAAGATCAGTTAGATCAGTTGCGTAAAAACCCAGAAGTAGCCTACGTTGAACAAGATCGTATTATTATGCTTGCAAAGCCGGGTACCGACAATACAACGACGAAAGGCAACGGGAAAACGAAAGACGATAGTACCACGACGAAAGGCAATGGTAATGGTAATGGCAATGGAAAGAATAAAAACACAGAGCCTGCACCTACCGAGCCGGCCCCGTCAGAACCAACTCCTAAGGAACCTATTCCTACAGAACCTGCTCCGACTGAGCCGGAACCTACTGAACCAACTCCTACAGAGCCGGCTCCAACAGAGCCAAGCCCAGAACCAGAGCCTGAGCAGCCAACCAGCAGCCCGTATGCAAAAATAACTCCCCTTCCAGGTGAAACCCTGCCTTGGCACATTGCCATGAATGGCTACGGAGACGGCACCGGCAAAACGGTGTGGGTAATTGACTCAGGTATAGATACCGATCACCCTGATCTGAATGTAGACTTCCAGCGCAGTACGTCACTTATCTATGGTGATGCTTCTATTGAGGACGGCTTCGGTCATGGTACGTATGTATCCGGTATCATCGCCGCCAAAAACAATGGCACTGGCATGGTGGGCGTAGCTGCAAATGCAAATGTTGTAGCGCTGCGCGTGTTTGATAACACAGGATATGGCACTGTGTCACGTGCCATCAGTGCCGTAAACTATGTGACCAACATGGCCAAGCCTGGTGACGTGGTAAACATGAGCCTCGGTAGCGGCATCTCCAGCACACTTGACAATGCCGTGACTACTGCAGCTGGCAGAGGCATTCTGTTTGCAATCGCAGCTGGTAATAGCGCTGTAGACTGCTCCGTTAATTCTCCGGCCCGTGTGAATGCCCCGGGAGTTTACACAGTGTCCGCGATGGACCGCTACCAGAACTTCTGGTCCAGCTCCAACTATGGCGCACCTGTTGATTATACAGCCCCTGGTGTGAGTGTAACTTCTACCCGCATTGGTGGTGGTATCGGTAGCGTCGGAAGCGGCACTTCCTTTGCTGCGCCTCACGTGGCTGGTATTCTGTTGCTTCGTGGTGAGGTGTTTTCACAGGGTATCGTAAACGGTGACAAAGACAGCTGGCCAGATCCAATTGCTTCTGTGGAGTAATTCATACTCCTTGTTACAATAATAAAGAAGGCCGTCCAGATTTGGACGGCCTTCTTTTTGTTGACTCTATACCTGTAAACTACCAGGCGTACTGCATTTTGTGCATGGCCAGCGAAAGCCGTATCTTAAAGTACTCGTAACGTTCCTCCAGGTGTTCATATAAATCCTTCAGTTTGGCATCTTTGCCAAGTTGTTCGATCGCCTCAATAATGGCTTCATATTCGCGCTTCGAAACAAAATCGTGCACAGGCACATCGTAACCCTGTTCCAGCAAAGTAGCCAGGTGCGAATAGATCGTGACAGGATTCAGGTTCCGGCGCCTGGCTATCTCTTCCGGACTTAGCCCCTGCTGATAAGCCTCCCAGGTAACTAAATGCGTAGCCCCTTTAATCGCACTCCCCTTTGCCTGCTCTTCTGTCAGAAAGGCGATGATCTCATTGATGAAACTATGCCCGTAGCGCTCAAACTTCTGAGCTCCGACCCCACTGATCGCCAACATCGCGATGCGATTCGCAGGCTTTTCTGCTGCCATTTCCTGCAGCGTGCTATCTGTAAAAACAACGTAAGGAGGCACATTCTGCTCGTCAGCCAAGCGTTTCCGCAAAGCACGAAGCCGCTCAAACAGCGCATCCTTGATAATTTCTCGTTTTGGTTTCTCTCTTTGCAAGTTTTCGGTCTGTTGCTTGGCGTCTTCAAACTTAACCAGCTCTATTTTGCGACCATCAAAGAGTACCTGCCTGCTCTGCTCAGTCAGTTTCAAGGTATAATTCTGGTCATAGGCAAGCTCTACCAAGCCTGCATTGAGCATCTGGTGCAGATAACGGTTCCAGTCCAGGGTGCCAATGTCGCGGCCTGCACCATAGGTTTTGATGCGGTCGTACCCGCCTGCCATTACCTGGCTATTGCGTGAGCCGCGCAACACATCTACCAGAAGACTCATGTTAAGCCTTTCCTGCGAACGTGCAATGGCTGACAGTGCTTTCTGTGCAATCAGGGTACCATCAAAGCGGCTGGGAGGATTACGGCAGATATCGCAGTTGCCACAATCCCTGCTCATCTGCTCCCCGAAGTACTGCAGCAAAATTCGTCTTCTACAGAAAGTGGCTTCAGCGAACTGCTGCATACGCTCTAGTTTAACGAGTTGCAGCTCATTCTGCGACTTGTCATTATCAGACAGCATAGTGCGCAAATTCATCACGTCGGCAAAACTGTAGAACAGGAGTGCGTCTGACTTCGCACCATCACGCCCGGCACGTCCGATTTCCTGGTAATAGCCTTCAACATTTTTAGGCAAGTTGTAATGTATCACCCAGCGTACATTCGATTTGTCAATCCCCATACCGAATGCAATGGTGGCGCAAACGATCAGCACATCGTCACGCAAAAAGGACTCCTGCGCTTTTGAACGCTGCTGGGCACTCATACCGGCATGATAAAAAGTGGCATTATAGCCGTTTTCACGCAACTTGCCTGCCAGGCTTTCGGTCGCTTTTCGGCTCAGACAATAGATAATGCCCGGCTGGCCATGTCGGCGTGAGAGGAAATCGGTGATCTTATTGAATCTGTTTTGGCCGGGCAGCACCATAAGGTTGATGTTTGGCCGGTCAAATGAAGCCACAAAAACTTCAGGCTGTCGCAGCTGGAGCTGCTCCTGGATGTCTTTCTGGGTCAGCTTATCAGCTGTAGCAGTCAGTGCTACCACAGGAACAGCGGGGAACTGCTGCTTGAGGGCGCGAAGCTGGGTATACTCTGGTCTGAAGTCATGCCCCCATGCCGAGATACAATGCGCCTCATCTACAGCGAAAAGGGATACCTGCAACCGCTTCAAAAAGGAAAAAAAGCCAGCGGAAAGTAATTTTTCAGGAGAGACATACAGCAATTTGATCTGACCTGCCAGGCTTTTCTCCTCAATCTGGTACTGTTCATCTGCTGTCTGGGAGCTGTTCAGGTATGCGGCAGGTATACCATTTGCCAGGAGAGCTTCCACCTGGTCTTTCATCAGGGCGATCAGAGGAGAAACTACCACGCATAGACCGGGCATCACCACGGCAGGCACCTGGTAACAGACAGATTTTCCGCCGCCGGTCGGCATGAGCACCACTACGTCTTTCTGCTGCAAAATATTGGTAATGATGTGCTCCTGCATAGGCCTGAACTGCTCATAACCAAAATACAGTTTTAATGCTTCACGTGCTTCTCTTATACCTAAACTCATGCCTTGTAGAAAGTGTAACGATGCGAAATAGAATTGCTGTACTAAACCCAAAGTTAACCAATATCGACGTGAAATAGGTTCCTGTTCTGGTGGTACTTACCCAATAAATAAACAATGACACTTTCGAGCCGTACTTTATGTAAAAGTATGAACCTTATAACCTGTAAACTATGAAATCAGAGAGAACAAATGAATTAGAGCATGTGCTCATAAAATGTATCACCGCCTGTGAAGCCTGCGCAACTGCCTGTCTGCAGGAAGATAATGTAAAAATGATGGTGCGCTGCATCATGCTGGATCGCGACTGCGCCGACATCTGTACCATCACAGCACGCTTTGTAGCCCGCGACTCGGCCCATGCCAAGCACGTTATGAAAGAGTGTATCGAGATTTGTCGCCTATGCGAAGAGGAGTGCCGCAAGCACGACCATGATCATTGTCAGAAGTGTGCTGACGCCTGCCGTGAGTGTGCTGACGCTTGTGAAGCCTGGATGACTCGATAAGCAATGAAATAATGAAAATAGAAAAGCCCCTGATTTACACCAGGGGCTTTTCTATTTTTGGGAGGTTCGGATGCTAGAAAATCATATCCAATAACGCTTCAATCAGTGAGAGCACCAAACTGAAGATAAGGGCCCACAGAAAACCATCCACATCAAAGCCACCCACAAGGGAATCGGCTAACAGGATGATCAGCGCATTGATGACCAGCAGGAACAAACCAAGTGTCAGTACGGTAACAGGTATAGTCAGAATAACCAGGATCGGACGAACTACTGCATTGAGCAGGGCCAGTACCACAGCCAGGATCAATGCTGCCCCAAAACCGTCAATCTGCACACCTGGCAAAATGTAGGCTCCAATTAGAGCGGCTACACCGGTCAATAAAATCTTAATAATGATTCCCATTTTGTTTCGATATATAGTGATAGTATATTATTCCTATCACGCTATACGACAAAGCGGGAATAAAGGTAAGCTACTGTACCTCTAAGCGTTTTTGAGAGACAGCCATCCAGTTGCACAGCTTGTAAAGCAATCGGGCACCAACATTACCATTCCACTCACTATCGCCAGGGGCAACTTCGCACAGGTCGAAACCGATGATTTCACGGCCTGAACGAACCAGTGCCTTGATCAGGTATACGGCCTCTTCAAATTCCAGACCGCCAGGCACAGGTGTACCAGTAGCTGGACAGAGTTTCGGGTCCAGCCCGTCGATGTCAAAGCTGATGTATACCTTTTGAGGAAGCTGGGCAATGATCTTTTTACACTCTTTCTTCCAACTGTCACCCTCATACATATTCTCTTTCAGCACGCTGTCGTAGAAAATAGCTACTCGTCCGTTGGACTGATTGGCCAACTCTGCTTCTGCCTGGCAGATGTCGCGTATACCTACCTGCACCAGCTTTTTGACCTGAGGCAATTGCAAGGCATTGTACATGATAGAGGCATGCGAATATTTGAAGCCCTCATAAGCGTCACGTAAATCAGCGTGTGCATCCACCTGCAGAATTCCGTACTCCTCGTGGCGTTCAGCCAGCGCATGCATCAGACCAAGCGGCGTGCTGTGATCTCCGCCTACTACGCCAACCAGTTTCCCCTGATCCAGGTAGCTATGTGCTTTCGACTTCAGCCACTGTAGCAGTTCCTCCCCTTTATCAGTCACTTCTGTTGGCAGGTTCTCAAATTCAGCCCTGTCAGACTCGGGGCTTCCCTCCTCCAGCCAGTTAATATAATTCTCCGCCCGCTGGCGCAGGTTATCACTCACAGCAGCCCATTCTTCTGATATCTCCTCCATCGCGATTCCTAACTTCCAGGCTTCTTTGATGGCGGGCTCAAACAGGTCAAGCTGAGGAGAGGCTTCCTTGATGGCTTGTGGGCCGGCTGCCGTACCGGCACTGTAAGACACGGTTACTTCCCAAGGCACAGGTATAAGCACAACCTCCGATTCTTCTACTGTAAAGGGCAGACCAAAAAGCCCCCCATTCACATCGCCAACACCATTGGGGTCAAAGGCTGCGATTTTTTGCTGCTTACTGTTAGTTGGTTGGTTCTGCTGAGTACTCATCAGTTACATTTTCAGGTTTTGTGTTTAAAAGCTCCTTCACAAAGTTCGGAAGAGCGAATGCAGCCGTATGCACAGCTTCATTGTAATATTTAAGGCCTTCTTTCTGAGAGAAAGCTGCAGCTGCCTCTTTATCGAAATGCAATGGATTCGCATTGCCCTTCGCTGAATAAGAGAAGCTCCAGGTGCCAGTCGGGTAAGTAGGTATAGCCGCCAGGTAACAGTGTACTTTCTCCTGTCCGAATATCTTCTTGTAGGTATCATAGATCTCTACAAATACAGCGGAGTTGAAGCGTGGAGACTCGCTCTGCGTGATCATCACACCGTCTTTCGTCAGGCAACGGTATACCCCCTTGTAAAATTCTGCTGTGAACAGACCTTCTCCCGGACCAACCGGATCAGCTGAGTCCACGATGATAAGGTCGTAATGCTCGTCGGCGCACTCTTTAATATATTTGATGCCATCCGCTACCAGCAGGTTGAGGCGCGGATTGTCAAACGCAACGGCTGTTTCAGGAAGGTGCAGTTTACACGCTTCGATCACCAGTTCATCGATCTCAACAAGTGTCACCTCTTCCAGCTGCTCGTGGCGCAGGAGCTCGCGGACCGTACCACCGTCACCACCACCGATCACCAGGGCGCGCTTGGCGGAGCGGTTGCTGAACATCGGCACATGAGTGATCATCTCATGATACACATACTCATCTTTCTGCGTACACATCACCATGCCATCCAGCGTCAGCATATTGCCATAAGCAAGTGTTTCATAAATTTCTACACGCTGGTACTCAGAATCTTTCTTGTAGAGCTGGTTACCGGTGTGCTTCAAAGAAAGCGCAATGTTTTCATCGCGCTCTGTGAACCAGACATCCCTTGTAATAGAGCCATCGGCTTCTATCGTCTTAGCGGTCGCGTCACGCAGGGTCTCCAGGTTGAAGTCGTTACGCTTCAGCAGACTTAGCTGGCCACGTCTTAGCTCCATAGACGAGCCATGACCTGACTGGAATGCTTCTTTCAGATAGGTATAAGATACCCATGGGTCAACAGAGTCGCCACAGGTGAAAAGGTCTACGGCTGCATAGCCATACTCAGGCCAGGTATGGATGGCCAGGTGGCTTTCCTGAATTACCACCACACCTGACACGCCATAAGGCGAGAAGTGATGGAATGTACTGTTGATGACAGTGGCTCCGGCTGTTTCGGCAGCGGCAACCATGCTGTTTTCGATGTGCATCACATCGTTCATCAGTTCAGGAGAGCAATCGTAAAATTCAACTAAAATGTGTCTTCCTAAGGCGTTCATTAATTGACTGTGTGGTTTCAAATATATAAAAATGCAAAAAAACGAAAACTGGCGCTATATTCAAACAGGACCTTTCAAATAGACTTTACGCAACGGTTCGTCAATGGGGTCAGAATTATGGCAGGGATAGCCTAAAAAGTGAACGAGCTATACCTGGTGGGTTCATCCCGACAGGTATAGCTCGTCAGATATTTTATTCCAAAAACTTTTGATCAGGTAAATCTATACCTTAAAAGTTCTGATGATTTCAAGCATTTTAAGCAGGGTGCTAGTGTCGAAGAACAAAAGCAGCGGAAGCTCCACGTCTTTTGAATTGTGCTGAAACTTGGTGATGACAGTAAACACGAGTGGTTGGAAAAGTGGGTGCTGTACCAGAATGTCTTTCAGCGAATTAGCAATATGATTTTTAGGCGCCTTTGGTGGCGAGCCGTAGATGTTGCTTTTGAGGATATTGGCGAGCTGGGTGACCAAGGCGCCGGTAATGATGTTGCTGATCTCGAGCAAAAGGGACTCCTGCATGACACTCAGTTCGCCTTTCTGCACATTCAGCATGCTCAGGCACACACTGGAGAGCAGGCTGATGTGCTCCTCTGAAAAGAGCATGAGCGTAGCTCCATTGAAATCGCCTTTTATATCAGACTGAATAATAAAATGTGTGTCTTCATATTTAGCAATGAGCGAAATAAGGTCCTTTACTTCAATGAGCTGCACATCAGGCACCTTCAGCATAACTTTATCTTTGGCGATCACAGCGAAAGAATCGGCAGCTCGGGCCAGTCCTATATTCAGGATCTCTTTGATAATGTCCTTTTCCAACTCGGTTACATGCGTATCCATCATGTTCGTCGTGTTATTAGTTCTGTTATCCATCGCCTCATTTCCTCATCTTCTATTCACAAAGTATCTGGTTATGGCAGGCACATCCAGTACCAGGCATACTTTGCCTGTACCAAGCAGTGTGACACCACCATATAAATCTATGCTATCCAGCGGTTTGCTAAGTGGTTTTACCACAATGTCCTGCTGACGGTAAAGTTTATCCACGATCAGACCAAGCTTACGGTTGTTGTACGAAACAATGATTATGTTCTGCACCTGGCCTTTCAACCGTGTTTTGTCACCCAGACGCATCTGGCTTTCCTCCACATTCAGGAGTTCGTCCAGGTATACAACAGTCACTGTTTCCCCTTTAATATCGGCAACAAGCACCTCGCCTACCTCATGGAGTTCGTCTTTGTCCAGTGCCACCACTGAATCTGTGTGAATCAGTGGAATGGCGTAGAAAATACTGTCTATCTCAAACAAAAGAGCACCTTTTACTGCAATGGAGGTTGGTAATTGCAGTATGAAGCTGGTCCCCTTGCCTTTCTCTGATTCTATACGGATGCGCCCGCCTATTGAATCAATTGCATTCTTCACCACATCTAATCCCACACCCCGACCTGAAAATTCGGTCACTTCCTTGGCGAGTGAGAAGCCTGGCTCAAACAGGAAAGAATATACCTCTGAATCAGGAAGGTTTTCAGCTACATCAGCTGGTACCAACTGCTGGGCCACCGCTGCATTCTTCACTTTCCCGATATCTATACCTTTCCCATCATCAGTAAGCGTAATCACCACACTTTCGCGGTCGCTGCGGGCTGAGAGTTGCAGTAATCCGGCTTTGGGTTTATCTGCTCTCACTCGCTGCTCAGGCTTCTCAATGCCATGCGTAATGGCATTGCGCACCAGGTGCAGCAATGAGTCTGTCATGATCTGCAGAATGTTGCGGTCAATCTGAATATCCTGTCCGCTCAGCTCCAGGTCAATTTCCTTTTTCTCTGCAGTTGCAATATCACGCACCACCCTCGGGAACTTGTTGAATAAAGTACCGATGCTTACCAGGCGTGCATCCATTACACTATACTGCAGGTCTTCTGTAATGCGATACAGGTGAGAACCCACCGTCTTTAGTTCGTCACTATCCAGTTCGCGGCTGAGCGAGAGGATGCGGTCACGGTCAATGATCAGCTCCCCTACCAGGTTCATAAGGTGATCCAGCTTCTTTACCTGAATGTAAATCAGGTCGGACAGTGTCAGATTGCGGGAAGTGCTGAACTTCTGCACCTTGGCCAACTCTACTGTGCTGTCCGATAAGCTGTCGACAATGATGTCGAGGTTGCGGATCAGTACCGGATCAACCTCCACCTGCCGTTCGCTGTCAATGCTTTTGATCAGCTCGCCAAGCAGGTCGATGCCGTCAAAAAGTACGCCTACCACCTCGTCGCTGAAGCTCAGTTCCTTATTGCGGATGAGGCCAAAGGCAGTCTCGAGCTTATGGGATACGTCTGAGATCTGCAGATAGCCGATCGCCTTCGCATTCGCCTTCAGGTTATGCAGCATACGGAATATCTCCGCCAGCACCTGATCGTCCTGCGGTCGTTTTTCCAGTTCGCTGATGAGCCTGTTTAGGGCGTCGAAGTATTCCAGCGCTTCTGCTATAAATATCTCTTTATACTCCTGCTCTCTCGATTTCATGAATTCACGTCAGTTGTACTGACTTGCTGTTGTTCTGCTGCCACGTACCGGTTCAGGTACTGGGCAATTTTTGACAAAGGCAGCACTTTGTCGGTATTTCCGCTTTCTATCGCAGATTTTGCCATTCCAAAAATGGCAGACGAGGCTTCATCCTGCGCTATTACATGTCCTCCTTTTCGAAGTGCAATGGCTTTGGCTCCAGCTGTGCCGTCTTTCCCCATACCTGTCAGGATAACTCCGATCACGCGCCTCACACCACTCTGCGCCACCGCCTGCATCAGTTTGTCCACTGAAGGCAGATCATGCTCTGCGCCATTGTCTTCACTAAAACCTATTTTCAGGCTAGAGGCGTTGCCCATGACCGTGTGTACAATCATGTTCCTGCCACCAGGGGCTATTATAACTTTCCCGGGCTTAGGTATAAGTCCCGTGCGGCCTTCAAGTACGGTAAGTTCGGTCATACCCTTGAGCCTGCGTGAGTAACTGTGCGTAAACTTAGGTGGCAGGTGTATAGCAACCAGTACTGCAGCTTTGAGCCTCGGGTCTAGCTGCCGGATGATCTGCTCTACGGCCTGGGTTCCACCAGTCGAAGCTCCTATCACAATGATGGTGTCCGCTGTCACATTCCTGGAATCCTTTTGAGCTACCTGCGGGAAAATCAGCATTTCCTCTCCCAGCATACTCAAACGTTTTTGAGGATCCCAGTATTCAGTGTCACGCACTGCTGATACCTTCCTGCAGATCTCTTCTGCCATAGTTCTGTAAGCAGGTCTTGCCGTAGGGCCAGGTTTCAGGATGACACTGTAAACACCCAGGTCTATCACATCCTTAAGAAGTTCCAGGCTTAGTTGCTCTTTCTCCACCAACATCACAATCGGTGTAGGGCATTCGCTGAAAACCTGCTTAAAGACGAGTAGTTGCTCGTTCTTTCGTAGATCTACTGAAGCCAGTATCACATCCACCTGATGGCGGCGCAATAATTCCAGCACCTGGGCTCCATTAGAAGCAAGGCCTGTCACTTCCATATCAGCTGAACCACTCAGGATGTTTTCCAACACCAGACGGGCATGGCTTGAACTGTCAGCAACGAGCACTTTTAGCTTGCTTTCCTGTCCTTTCAAAGTACGATTCCTTTCCTACTGCCAACAATGAGTACTTTTTAAGTCAGAACAGCGCTATTCGTCCAGCGCTTTCTTTACTACTTCCAGCACCTTCTCTTCAGAGAAAGGCTTTACGATGTACGAAAGTGCTCCATACTCCAGGGCCTCATTCACGATCACTTCCTGCCCTACGGCACTCACAATCACGATTTTCATATCAGGCTGCTCTGCTTTAATGCCTTTCAGCACATCAAGCCCTGTATTGTCTGGCAGAATCACATCGAGGGTAATCAGGTCAGGATTGGTTTCTTTGGCCAGCTCAAGTGCTGTCTGCCCATTGGGCGCCTCTCCAACGATCTCATAGCCCGCATCGGTGAGCATATTTTTGAGCATTGTGCGCATGTAGAAAGAGTCATCTACAATCAGAATTCTTTTCATACTTTAAAGTATAGCTTCAATTTGAATGAACGGCTTTAGTTACTTTTCAACTCTCTGATCTCGTCCTGTGTCAGGATTTTGTACATATCCAGTACAATGATTAGGCGGTTGTTCACCTTGGCAATGCCTTCTATGTAATTCTCATGGATATTGATGTCCTGCAGAAATGAGGGAGTCTTGTCAATTTTGGTCATAGACAGGTTCAGGGACTGCGGTACTTCGCGCACAATCACCCCAATGCTGTACTCCTTTGCTTCAATCACCAGGGTATAGGTAATGTGCGGATTCAGGTCTCCGGCCAGTGGAACAGGACGAATGCCAAAGCGCTCTTCCAGATCCATGATCGCAATAATATCACCACGGATATTGGCTACCCCTTTAATGAAATCAGGCGTTCGGGGCATACGGGTTACATTTGGCGTAACGGTTACCTCTTTTACCTGATCAATCTTGATACCATATTCTTCCGCTCCAAGCTTGAAAACGATCAGGTGAATCATTTCTTCCTTTACCGCTTCAGGCTTGGCCGGATTATCTTTGGCAGAAGCCACTGCAGTCTCAGCTGTCTTATCCGTTCCGGATTCAACGGCTGCTCCTGCTGATGGCGCCTCTTTTTTGGTCGTCTTTTCTTTCATCAGTCCGGAGCGGTTTATTTGCTATTGTCCTCGCTGTTCTTGTTTCGGGAGCTTACCGAGCTCAGACGAGCATTGCCGGCAAGCTGCTTTTGCTTCGGCTTGGTTGGCATGGAAGCCAGGCGGCGATTGTTCGGGCTGTGGTTGAACACCAGGTTGCCATCTACCAGCTTGAAGGCGGAAATACTGATTTGAAGATCCGCGGCAATGTCGTTCAGGTTCTGAGAAGATGATGTCAGCTCCTGCATCGAAGTGGACAGTTGCTTGGCAGTGCTAGCCACCTGCTGTGTGCCGGAGGCCGTTTGCTCGGCAATGGCTACCACCTCTTCCACGTATTTTACTACGTCCCCGATCGATGACTTCTGTACCTCAGTCGCCGTCAGGATGTCCTGTGCGGTACGTAGCGTTTCACCACTGGAAGCAGCAATGTTTTTGAAGGCGCCGGATGCTTCGAATGTCGCATTCTTTCCTTTGAGAACGCGGCCTTCCATGGTTGAGATCGCCATTGCAGCTGATGCAGTATCTTTTTTCACGTCATCTACCAGTGTCGCAATTTCGCTGGCTGACTTGCGTGACCCTTCGGCCAGTTTACGTATCTCCTCGGCTACTACCGCAAAACCACGTCCTGCCTCACCTGCACGGGCCGCCTCAATGGCTGCGTTCAAGGCAAGCAAGTTCGTTTGAGCGGCAATGTCGGTGATTACACCAAGTGACTTGGAGATTTCCTGCGAACGGGCACTTAGTACTTCAATCGTTTTAGAGGTAAGGGAGGCAGAGCTAGAGATTTCTTCCATATTTTTCACCACTTCTGCCACTGTTTTGAGACCTAACTGCGAAGTTTCCTCACCCAGCAAGGCTGATTTGTTCACCACTTCCGCACGGTTGGCCGTGTCTTTCGTGGTTTTCATGATCTCTTCTATCAATTTGAAGGCCTGGTCTGTCTTGAGGGCCTGATTCTGAGCACCTTCCGCCATTTGCTGCATGGCAAGCGCCACATCCAGCGTTACGCGGTTCATTTCAAGACCTTTGTCTGCCATCTCTTCCGAAGAACTTCCCACAACAAGTGAAGAGTCATTGATCTCACCAAGCAGGGCATTCAGGTTGTCAACGGCAAGGTTCAAGGCATTTGCCATGTCCAGGATATCACCTGCGGTGTGGGCTTCTACCTTCTGCGTTAAATCACCTTCAGATATCGCACGCACCACGCGGGATACTTCCAGTACCGGCGTTACAATCGACTCCAACAGGTCGTTGAGCGTATCCACGAGCTCTTTCCAGCTACCGCCTACGCCTGCGAGTGTCGCACGCTCAGTCAGTTTTCCTTCCACACCCGCTACTCTCGCCACGCGGCTAACCTCTCCCGCCAATCGGTTCAGGTCAACCACCATGGTGTTGATCGTATCGGCCAGTTCTGCCACCTCGCCTCTTGCTTCGAGGGTCAGTTTCTGGGTCAGGTCACCTTTCGACACCGCGGTTACTACGCGTACTATACCTCGTACCTGCGTTGTCAGGTTAGAGGCCATGGTATTTACATTATCAGTCAGGTCTTTCCAGGTACCGCCTACATTTGGTACGTTGGCCTGGCCGCCCAGCTTACCCTCTGTACCCACTTCAAGGGCCACACGGGTTACCTCACCGGCGAAGATGTTGAGCGAGTCCACCATGCGGTTGATGTTTTCCTTCAATTCACCGAGCTCACCTTTCACGTCCACAGACACTTTCTGGGTCAGGTCACCTTTCGCTACAGCAGTTGCCACCTTCGCGATGTCGCGCACCTGCAGGGTCAGGTTGGAAGCCATGGTGTTCACGTTGTCGGTCAACTCCTTCCAGGTACCGCGTACTTTCGGTACATTGGCTTGACCACCCAGACGACCTTCCGTACCCACTTCTCTTGCCACACGCGTTACCTCGTCAGCAAAGATGTTCAGGGAATCCACCATCTGGTTGAGGTTCTCCTTCAGGTCAAGGATTTCACCTCTAGCCTCTACAGTAATCTTCTGGCTCAAGTCACCTTTCGCCACCGCGGTCGCTACCTTGGCAATGTCACGTACCTGAGAAGTCAGGTTGGAGGCCATGTAGTTCACGTTGTCGGTCAGGTCCTTCCAGGTACCTGCTACATTCGGCACATTCGCCTGTCCGCCCAGTTTACCTTCCGTACCTACTTCACGGGCCACTCTTGTTACTTCGTCACCGAAGATGTTGAGGGAATCCACCATTTGGTTCAGGTTCTCTTTCAGGTCGAGAATCTCACCGCGGGCCTCTACCGTAATCTTTTGGCTCAAGTCGCCTTTGGCTACCGCGGTGGCCACTTTTGCTATACCTCGTACCTGCGTTGTCAGGTTGGAGGCCATGGTATTTACATTGTCTGTTAAGTCTTTCCAAACACCGGCGACGTTCGGCACGTTGGCCTGTCCACCCAGCTTACCCTCTGTACCCACTTCAAGGGCCACGCGGGTTACCTCACCGGCGAAGATGTTGAGCGAGTCCACCATGCGGTTGATGTTTTCCTTCAACTCACCGAGCTCACCCTTCACGTCCACAGACACTTTCTGCGCCAAATCGCCTTTCGCTACCGCGGTGGCTACATTGGCAATGTCGCGTACCTGCAGGGTCAGGTTGGAGGCCATGGTATTCACGTTGTCGGTGAGGTCTTTCCAAACACCGCCCACATTCGGCACCGATGCCTGGCCGCCGAGACGACCTTCCGTACCCACCTCTCTTGCCACACGGGTTACCTCGTCAGCAAAGATGTTGAGTGAGTCCACCATCTGGTTCAAGTTCTCCTTCAGGTCGGCTAGTTCGCCTTTCACGTTCACCGTGATCTTCTGACTCAGGTCACCTTTCGCAACTGCTGTTGCTACATTGGCGATGTCACGCACTTGCAGCGTCAGGTTAGACGCCATGTAGTTCACATTGTCGGTTAGCTCTTTCCAGATGCCCGCCACGTTTGGTACGTTGGCCTGGCCACCCAGTATACCTTCTGTTCCTACCTCACGTGCCACACGGGTTACTTCCGCGCCAAACACATTCAGTCGGTCCACCATTTCATTCAGGATGTCTTTCAGGTCACCCAGCTCCCCTTTCACGTCCACAGACACTTTCTGGGTCAAGTCACCTTTTGCTACCGCTGTTGCTACCTCAGCAATGTCACGTACCTGCAGGGTCAGGTTACCTGCCATCAGGTTCACGTTGTCAGTGAGTTCTTTCCAGGTACCTTCTACATTTGGTACAGCAGCCTGACCACCTAGTTTACCTTCTGTTCCCACTTCACGCGCCACACGGGTTACCTCACCTGCGAAAATATTGAGCGAGTCCACCATCTGGTTGATGATGTCTTTCAGCTCAGCCATCTCACCACGTACATTCACTGTGATCTTCTGCGTCAGGTCGCCTTTCGCAACAGCAGTAGACACGTTCGCAATGTCACGCATCTGAGAGGTCAGGTTGCTTGCCATGGTGTTCACGTTGTCGGTGAGGTCCTTCCAAACCCCGCCCACGTTTGGTACTTTGGCCTGACCGCCGAGGCGTCCTTCGGTACCCACTTCACGCGCCACACGGGTTACTTCGTCAGCAAAGATGTTCAGTGAGTCCACCATCTGGTTCATGTTGTCCTTCAGCTGGGCAAACTCACCGCGTACATCCACTGATATTTTTTGAGCCAGGTTACCTTTCGCTACCGCAGTCGCCACACTAGAAATGTCGCGTACCTGGGATGTCAGGTTACTGGCCATGGTATTTACATTGTCAGTCAGGTCTTTCCAAACACCGGCCACGTTTGGCACCGATGCCTGGCCACCTAGCTTACCCTCCGTACCCACTTCCAAGGCCACACGCGTTACCTCACCTGCAAACAGGTTCAGGTTGTCAATCGTGCGGTTAATGGTTTCGGCCATCACCTTAAAGTCACCCGATACAGGAATCTGGAAAGTCTCGTCCAGGTTACCACGCGAGATGTTCTTCAGTACTTTACCCACTTCAAGTACAGGAACCGCAATGGAATCCACCAGGCCGTTGATGTTATTGATCATGTCCTTCCAGAAACCGGAAGCATTCTCGGCCGAGGCGCGGGCTTTCAGGTTACCCTCCACACCGGCTACTTTAGAAATGCGCGACACCTCCCCGCCTACACCACCGATCATTTCCACCATCGAATTGTAGGCTTCGGCGATCTCAGCAAAGATGTCGTCGTTCTGCTTTGTCAGGCGAACTGAGATATCCCCTTTCTTAAAGGCATCAAGTGCATAAAGCACTTTGTTCAACTGTTCGCTGATGTACTCAGGGCTTGAAGGCAACACCTGCTTGCGGCTTTGCTTGCCATTAGGGGCACTTTTCACTGCAAGCGAGCTGGTTCCAGCATCTTTTCTGCCAGCAGCATCAGATGTTTCTGGCTTTGCTGACGAGGCAGCGGTAGTTGCGCTTTCCTGTTTTGGCTTGGACGTCTCCGGCTTCTCTTCCACGGTAGTTGTGGCAACGGGCGTCTGCTGCTTGGCTTTCGCACGCGACGGAGTCGACTTTTCTGACTGGCTGGTTTCTACGTCACTGATGAGCTTTTCCTTGCTCAGCTTCAAATTTTTACCTAAGGCCATATGTTTAGGGTTGTATGGGGTTTGTCATCTGTCCGACCCTTCGTCAGCATCAGTTTTAGACTGACAGGCTGAACAGTACAAGGGGAATGTTACGGCAATTTACTCAAAAATAGCGATTGTTTGCAAGCTAACGTTATACCTGGCAAAACTCAGCGGCAAGTGCGGTGTAGTCTTTCGCCCCATTGGAAGCGTTATCATAGTCTAACACACTTTTGCCAAAAGATGGTGCTTCTGCCAGCTTTACATTGAGTCTGATCTGACTGTCAAATATTTTTTCTTTCACGTTCTCGCGCAGGTATGCAAGCACTTCCTGACTCAGCTTGCGACGCACATCAAACATGACCACTACGATCCCTTTGATTTTAAGTTTCGGATTAAATGCTTTTTTTACTTTGGCAATCGTCTGCATGATCTGGTCCAGGCCCTGCAGGGTCAGTACCTCCATTTGCAAAGGTATGAGTACTTCTTGCGAGGCTGTCAGTGCATTCAGTGTTAGGACTGAAAGCGATGGTGGACAGTCAATCAGCACATAATCAAACCCTTTGACCTGCGAGAGCATGGTTTTGAGGAACTGCTCCCTGTCCGGCTGCGAAACCAGCGATATCTCTACATCCACCAGTTCGTTCGACCCCGGAGCTACCCAAAGGCCATCTTTTTCAACTATAATGTCTTTGAAGGATTGTGACCCCAGAAAAGCCTCGGCCAGTGTCTGATCAGGCGAAGAGACAGCAAGACTATAGGATAAATTGCTCTGAGGGTCGAGATCAACCAGCAGGACCTTATATCCTAATTTGCTTAGTGCACTGCCTAGGTTGATGGTGGTAGTTGTTTTACCTGTGCCACCTTTTTGGTTAATCACAGCTACTATTTTAGTTTTCATCCAGCTTCTTGATGATCAGGTATAGGTGCAAATAGTAATGAGTTTCTAAAGCTATCAAAAAAAACTGACAAATAATGCCTGCACTTTAAGCTTGTATAAAGCTTGATTCCAGCTTTCCGCTTTTAACATGCAGGTCCTGCCAGGTGTCCAGATCGAACTTGATGGCGTATGCCCCAGCCGGCTCGAGGTAAGCGACATGCTGCTCAGTCAGGGTACGAACAAGGCTTGTTATACCTGGGTTGTGCCCGACCAGCAGCACACGCGTCACATGGTCCGGAAGCTTGCCCAGTACCTTAGCCAGCACATTTTCTCGTGCATTGTAGAAGTCAGGGACGTAATCAATCCGCTCCTCATCAAAGTA
The DNA here is from genome assembly GCF_900156415.1 of Pontibacter lucknowensis. Lineage (GTDB taxonomy): Bacteria > Bacteroidota > Bacteroidia > Cytophagales > Hymenobacteraceae > Pontibacter > Pontibacter lucknowensis. The sequence goes on from NZ_FTNM01000002.1 coordinate 799,722, forward strand.
TAGCTTGTCAGCCAATAGCCTGGCGGTCAGACCGGCACGTGGGGCCGGGCTGCTCAGGATCATATCAACCTTCTGGAACGTGTCACGGAGCCACTGCCCGGTTATTCTCGCCTGATGCTGTCCGTTTTTTGTGAGTTCCCGTTCAAAGTCTGGTTGGAGCGGGAAGGGATCATTTGACTCTGCGTGGCGGCAAATGACTAACAATCGTTGCATATAATTATAAAAGTGGTCCGTATAGATAGTTAAGCTAATAAAACAGCCTGTTCACCAAAACAATGATGGCATGTTAAACCTATGTTATCAATTTCAGGTTGTATATGTTTGAAAAAAAATTTGAACTTTGGGCAAAATTCAAATGAATCGCCCCTAAATATAAAGGATGATAAAAAATCTAGTCATAGTCGAGTCACCGGCCAAGGCCAAAACGATTGAAGGATACCTGGGAAAAGATTTTGTGGTGAAATCGAGTTTCGGCCATGTGCGGGACCTGCCTAAAGACAACAACGCCATCGATATCAAAAATAAGTTTAAACCCACTTATGTGATATCGAGCGACAAAAAAGACGTCGTTTCACAGCTAAAGAAACTTGCCAAGGAAGCCGAAACGGTATGGCTCGCATCGGACGACGACCGCGAAGGAGAAGCCATTTCGTGGCACCTGACCGAAGCCCTGAACTTGAACGAAGCCAAAACACGCCGCATTGTTTTCCGGGAAATCACCAAAAACGCTATCCTTAACGCTATCAGCACACCGCGTGGTATCGACATGGACCTCGTGAATGCGCAGCAGGCCCGCCGCGTGCTGGACCGCCTGGTAGGTTTTGAGCTCTCACCGGTACTCTGGAAAAAGATCAAAACAGGCCTCTCAGCTGGTCGTGTGCAGTCTGTGGCTGTGCGCCTGGTGGTGGAGCGTGAGCGTGAGATCGAGAAGTTCAACGCTGAGTCGAGCTTCCGGATCACTGCCCAGTTTGATGTGCAGGGCAAAACCCTGGAGGCGGAGTTGCCTGCTAAATTCAAAACCGAGGAAGAGGCACAGGCTTTCCTGCAACGATGTGTCGGAGCTGACTATACAATTGGCAACCTGGAGACGAAACCGCTCAAGCGCAGCCCCGCCCCTCCTTTTACGACCTCTACCCTGCAGCAGGAGGCCAGCCGCAAGCTGTACTTCTCAGTTGCCCAGACCATGACGGTAGCACAGCGCCTGTACGAGGCTGGTAAAATCTCCTACATGCGTACTGACTCCCTCAACTTATCGGACGAGGCGATCCAAGGCGCATCCAGCGCGATACGCAACTCCTTTGGGGAGAAGTTCGTGAAGACCCGTCGTTTCAAAACGAAGTCTTCCGGAGCGCAGGAGGCACACGAGGCCATCCGCCCAACCGACTTCTCGCAAATAGTAGCGAGCAGCGACCGCAACGAGCAGCGACTGTACGAACTGATCTGGAAGCGTGCCATTGCCTCTCAAATGGCTGATGCCGAAATTGAGAAAACAACTGCCACGATCGATATCTCCACGCAGCCCGACAAACTGGTGGCTACCGGAGAGGTGATCAAGTTCGAAGGATTCCTGAAGGTATACATCGAGTCGAAAGACGATGAAGAAGGTAGTGACGAAGATGTAAAGGGCATGTTGCCTCCCTTAAGTATAGGCCAGCAGCTTGGCTTACGGCAGATGCAGGCAACACAGCGCTACTCCCGTCCTGCGCCAAGGTATACAGAAGCCAGCCTAGTAAAAAAACTGGAAGAAATGGGTATAGGCCGACCATCTACCTACGCTCCTACCATCTCAACTATCCAGAAACGTGGTTATGTTGAGAAGGACAGCAGAGAAGGTAAAGAGCGCAAGTTCAACGTCCTGACGCTTAAAAATGACCAGATCAGCGCGCAGACCAAAACCGAGATCACAGGTGCGGAGAAGAGCAAGCTCTTCCCCACGGATATGGCCATGGTGGTGAACGATTTCCTGGTAGAACATTTCCCGAATGTGATCGATTACTCATTCACAGCCCGTGTAGAGGCTGAGTTTGACGAGATCGCTCACGGGCAGCAGGAATGGGAACAAATGCTGGAGAATTTCTACGAGAAATTCCATAAGCGCATTGAAAACAGCGAAAACATTAACCGTGCCGACGTTTCTGGTGCACGTGAGATAGGTATAGATCCTGTGTCAGGGCAGAAGATCATAGCCAAACTAGGACGCTTCGGTCCCTACGTGCAGCTGGGAGAAGAAAATCCGGATACAGGTGATAAACCAGTCTACGCCAGCCTGCGCAAAGGCCAGTTCATAGAAAGCCTGACATTGGAAGACGCCCTGGACTTGTTCAAACTGCCACGCATCGTCGGGGTGTATGAGGACAAGGAGATGAAGGCTGCCATCGGTCGCTTCGGTCCTTACATCAGCCACGCCAGCAAGTTCTACTCTCTGCCCAAGACACTGGACCCGATGACGGTAACGGCAGATGAAGCCATTGCTCTCATTGAAGCGAAGCGGAAGGCCGATGCCGAAAAACTCATCAAGACTTTCCCGGAAAATCCGGATGTGCAGGTGCTCAATGGCAGGTATGGCCCTTACATCGTAGTGGGCAAGAAAAACGTGAAGATCCCGAAAGGGAAAGAACCGGCTGATCTTACCCTGCAGGAATGTCTGGACCTGGCGGAGCAGACACCCGAGAAGAAGGGTCGTGGCGGATTCAAGAAGAAAGCCGAAACAGCCACAGCTGAAAAGAAACCGGCCACCAAGAAAACAGCTGCCAAGAAGGCCGCCGCTAAAAAACCGGCCGCCAAGAAAACGGGCACGGCGAAGAAGAAATAACCAGGAAAAGCCGCTCTAAAATGAGCGGCTTTTTTACGTCCCTTCTGCAGGTATAGGTATAAGGTTTTCTATAGGATCACCCGGCGGATAAATAAACCCGAATGGCGTACACAGAGTAAATTACAGGAGATCAAATCAGCAGATGCATGTCTAAGAAAAGAATTGTAGCGCTTACAGGAGCAGGTATAAGTGCGGAAAGCGGCATCGCTACCTTCCGCGATGCAAACGGACTTTGGGAAGGGCATGATGTGATGGAAGTGGCCTCCCCACAGGGCTGGCGTAAGAATCCGGAACTTGTGCTGGACTTCTACAACCAGCGACGGAAAAATGCACACAACGTTCAACCCAATGCCGGCCACAAAATACTGGCTGAACTAGAGCAGGACTTTGAGGTCAAGATCATTACGCAGAACGTGGATGACCTGCACGAGCGGGCCGGCTCTACTGATGTGATTCACCTCCATGGCAAACTTTTCGAGAGCCGCAGTACACTTGATCCTAAGCTGGTTTATCCGATAGAAGGCTGGCAGCTGAACCTCGGCGATAAATGTGCACGCGGCTCCCAGCTCCGCCCCAATATCGTGTGGTTTGGTGAGCCTGTTCCGATGATGGAGCAGGCCATGGCAGAAACCTTGTGTGCAGATATCTTTCTGGTTGTGGGCACTTCCCTGGTGGTATATCCCGCTGCCGGTCTTGTGGACCTGGTTCCGGATGAAGCGCCGATCTTTGTGGTAGACCCCAATCTCCCCTATATGCGGCCCCGGCCAAACCTGCATCTGTTCGAAGAGAAAGCCAGCACAGGTATGGTAAAAGTAGCTGAACTGTTACGGGAAAAGCACCGCTAGCCGGATTTTACACCCCTTCTGTTTGAAGCCCAGAAGAGCATGTACTCCTATCCGCGAGATTTGACGACAGTCACGCTGGGACAGGTTTGTCTGCCTGCTAACGCAGTTTATCGACATTATCTGCCCGTTCATCCTGTTCTGAAAATATTTCTAGCTAATGTTTAAACCTTAGCCTCCCTTCTGTATTCTAAAGATAGCAACAGCAGGGCTCCATACCGCTTGCTGATGATCTTACGCTTAATTATCCGATTACTTAATAGACCATCACTACTACTCAATTCTACAATCTGATGAGAAAATTATTCTCTCTGCTGATCATGTTGATCAGCTTTTCACAGGTATACGCACAAACCGTAACCGGCACGGTGCAGAGTGCCACGGACAAAAGCGGCTTGCCGGGCGCCAGCGTCGTAATGAAGCGTGCAGCCAGCGAGGCAATCCTGACCACGATGACTGATGGCCAGGGCGCTTTCCGCTTTGAGCGGGTTCCTTCTGGTAATTATACCCTGGAGGTTCGTTTCCTGGGTTATGACATGCTGTCAAAGCCGGTGCAGGTGGCACAGGCACCTGTCAATTTGGGTGTGCTGAGCATGCAGGAGCAAAACACCAGACTGGGTGAAGTGCAGATTATCGGCCGTGCACCGCTTGGTGAGCAAAAAGGTGATACTTCCCAATTCAATGCCAAGGCCTTCAAGACAGCGCCTGATGCCAGTGCCGAGGACTTAGTGACTAAAATGCCGGGAGTGCAGGTACAGGATGGTCGTATTCAGGCACAGGGCGAAGAAGTACGCCAGGTGATGATCGACGGAAAACGCTATACCGGTGAGGATGTAACCTCGGCCATGCGTAACATCTCTTCTGACATGATCGAGAATGTGCAGATATTTGACGCCCAGAGCGATCAGGCTGCCTTCAGTGGCTTTGATGATGGCAACCGCCTCAAGACGATCAACTTCATAACCCGTAAAGACCGCCGTCAGGGTTATACGGGTAAGATCTCCGCGGGCTACGGTACTGATGACCGGTACATGGCCGGTGCCGCTGTCAACTACTTCAACAACGACCGTCGCATCACGGTAACAGGCCTGACCAACAACATCAACATGTTTGACTTCTCGATCGGTGAAACACCAGGTGGTGGCATGCGTGGTCGAAGAGGCGGCTGGGGCGGTGGCTCCCCGATTGGTATTATCAACACCAACAACTTCGGCATCAACTACCAGGACAAGTGGGGTAAGAAAATGGATGTGAGCGCCAACTACAACTACACCAACCGCGATATCATCAACGACCAGTACCGTTTCCGTGACTTTGTTTCCGATGATGCTGGTCTGCAGTATACTGAGTATGCCGACAACCGAGACCGTGAAGACGGTCATCGCCTGAACATGCGTTTGCAGTACAACATCAATGAGAACAACCGCCTTTTGGTAACTCCTAGCCTGCGTGTGCAGAATGATAACAGCTTTACTGGCAGAAACGCCCGCACCTTTGATCTGGAAGGCACGCTTTCGGAGTCGCTTAACCGCGCAAGCTCTGACAACACCTCCTTCAACTTCAACAACAACATCCTCTATTCAAAGCGTTTCGGTGACTCTGGCCGCATTCTGACGACTAACTTCAATACGAGCATCAACAATGTAGATGGAGATGGCTATCAGTTTGAGCAGACCGAGAACTTTGAAAACCCTGATAGAAACGTGCTCCGCGACCAGTACATTCGCCTAGACCGCAAAAACTTCAGCTGGTCAGGCAGCACCAACTACTCGCAGCGCCTGGGTGAAAAATCCCGCTGGCAGTTAGAGTATAGCATTGGCAACCAGATGCGTGACTCAGACCGCAGAACCTACGACTACATGGAAACAGCCGGTGGATATACAAACTTCAATACACCGCTGAGCAGCACCTTCAAGAGCGATTACCTCTCTCAGAACATAGGCCCAAGCTACCAGTACCGCGACGACAAAGCCAGACTTCAGCTGAATGCCCGTTACCAGTACGCGACACTGAACACGGACAGCCAGTTTCCGGTTGATTTGGCTCCACTGGAGCGTAAGTTCAACAATTTCCTCCCGTCGGCTGAGTACGAGTACAAGTTCTCTAACTCTCAGAACCTGACCCTGAACTTCAGAACCAGCACCAACGTGCCATCTGTAGAGCAGCTGCAGGAAGTGCTGGACATCTCTAACCCGCTGCAGGCACGCATCGGTAACGCAGACCTGGATCAAGATTACCAGAGCCGTCTGAACATCCGCTACCGCAACTTCAATGCGGAGACAAACCGCGTGTTCTTTATCGGCATGTTCGGTACGATGACCAACAACTACGTAGCCAACAGCGTGTACACGACTAACGTACCTGAAGGTATAGCTGAAGGATATGAATTGCGCCCGGGTGCCCGCCTGAGCCGCCCTGTAAACCTGGATGGGCACTACAATGTGCGTTCATTCTTCAACTACGGGCAGCCGCTTAATTTTATCAGCTCTAACTTTAATGTGAATGGTACGGTGGGTTATTCCAGAATACCAGGTATGATTGACGAACAGATCAACTATGCCAATAACACTAACCTGGGTGCCGGTATTAACATCAGCAGCAACATCAGCGAAAAAATAGACTTCTCAGTGTCCACTTTCTCGAGCTACAACATTGTGTCAAACACACTGCGTACGACTCAGAACAACAATTACTTCAACCAGAACACCAGCGTTCGCTACAACTGGATCCTTTGGAAAGACCTGGTATACCGCACCGAGCTGAACCACCAGTACAACTCTGGTCTCTCAGCTGGAGTGGACAACAGCTTCCTGCTTTGGAACATGAGCCTTGGCAAGAAGATCTTCAAAGACAAACAGGGTGAGATCAGCCTGAGCGTGAATGACCTGATGAACCAGAATGTGAGCATTCGTCGCAATATCACGGAGTCTTATGTAGAGGATGTGCAGTCCACTGTGCTGCAGCGCTTCTTCATGCTGACTTTCTCTTATAACATCCGCAGCTTCAAAGGAGCACCGGCTACTGAAGAGAACATGCAGCGTGGTCCGGGAATGTACCGCGGTCGTCCGGGATCAAACTAATAGACATACCAGCTATAAACAGAGGCGGCCTGCAAGATTTGCAGGCCGCCTCTGTTTATAGCTCTTACTAAGGTATAGACAACCTATTTGGGCAGTTCGCCCCAGGAGCCATCTCCATACCGGAGCCAGCCTTTGTCTATCTGAAGTGGAGAAGCCACATTGTTGTGGTAAAGCTGGCCAGTGCCCAGTCCCTGCGGCATATCGATCGCGTAATTGGCCGTGAACTGACTGATCGCATTGAGCCCGATGTTCGATTCCAGTGCCGAAGTCATCCACCAGCCTATGCCGCGCTCCCTTGCCATATCGATCCAGTCAGCACTCGCTTGCAGTCCTCCTACTAAGGTTGGCTTCAGGATGATGTATTGCGGCTTTATAAAGTCTAATAATGCAGCCTGTTTCGTGGCATCCTGCACCCCGATCAGTTCTTCGTCAAGGGCGATAGGTACAGGCGTATAGGCACAGAGTTGCTGCATCTGTTCAGGCTGCCCCTGCCGGATGGGTTGTTCGATGGAATGCAGGCTATACCTGGCCAGGCGCTCCAGTTTCCGGAAAGCATCTTCCGGAGCAAAAGCACCGTTTGCATCCACCCGAATGGTGAGGTCATCCGGCCCCGCCACTTCCCGGATCTGATGCAGTATGTCAAGCTCGGTGGCAAAATCCAAACTGCCTATTTTCAGCTTCAGGCAGGTATAGCCTTCATCCAGCTTCTTACTGATCTGCTGCTGCATAAAATCCTTCTCCCCCATCCAGACCAAACCATTGATCGGTATACCTGTGGTCCCCTGACTAAAGTCATTCATAAATAGTATTTTCCTGCCCCCCTGCTGCAGATCCTGCCATGCTGTTTCGAGCGCAAACCGTATGGATGGCCATTCGACTAGTTCATCAGACTTTAAAAGCTTATGCAGCTCATCTGCTGTGAATTGCCGCTGCCGAACTTCCTCCGATAGCTGGTTAAGTTTAGATTCCAGGTCAGGACGTGCATCGATGCTCAAACCTGGGAGTGGCGCACACTCACCCACTCCGGTCATGCCAGGCCTGTCTGAATCGTGCAGGTGCAGGTAGTATACCTGATGCGTTCGCATAGCGCCACGTGAAGTGCGGGCATCAAATTTAAACTGAAGTTGATGAGGTGTAACTGTCAGAAATAAAGGCATAATAGCATCAGTTTAGTCTTACTAATATCGGCTTATCGAAAACAAAGTACGTAGAAAATGAGTTAATACGACAGTTAGAAGCACTTTAATGCATTCCCTCCGCTGCATTAACCTGCTTCTGTATCTCCAGCATACCCCAGATGCCTATGAACATACTGACTGCTTCTATCAACAAGACCACGCTCGAGCGGTTTAACCAGATCCGGACTCAGACTGAAAAAATTTGCGCTCCCCTCGAACCAGAAGATACTGTGGTGCAACCGATGGTGGATGTGAGTCCACCAAAATGGCACATGGCCCATTCTACCTGGTTTTTCGAGCAGTTTGTATTAGGGCCATACCTCAAAAACTACAGGGTGTTTCATCCAAGCTATGCCTTTTTGTTCAACTCCTACTATAATACGGTAGGCAACCGGGTGCAGCGGGCAGAGCGAAGCACACTTACCCGACCTCCCCTTCGGGATGTTTATGCTTACCGGCGCCATGTGAATGAACATATGGGTGAGCTACTGAACACGCTGAGCGACGAAAAGCTGGAAGAGTTGCTGCCTGTACTGGAACTGGGTCTGCAACATGAACAGCAGCACCAGGAACTCCTTATCACCGATATCAAGTATATTCTTAGCACCAACGCGCTTTTACCTGCTTACCACGAAGCAGTGTCAGTTCCACAGGCATCCAATCCGGGAGAGGCAGCATTTCTGGAAGTGCCCGGCGGCATCTACCGCATCGGTTTTCAGGGAGAGGGTTTCAGCTTCGACAACGAGCTGGGTGTGCACGAGGTGCTGCTTGCCGACTTTCAGATCATGAACCGGCTGGTAACCAACAGGGAATACCTGGAGTTTATGCAGGAGGACGGGTATAGCGATTTCCGTTTCTGGCTGGACGAGGGACTGGCCATGGTACGGAGAGATAATCTCAAAGCCCCCTTATACTGGCTGGAGCAGGACGGGGACTGGTATCAGTTTACTATGCATGGACTAGAAAAGCTGGACTTGCACAAACCAGTCAGCCACATCAGTTTCTATGAGGCACAGGCCTATGCCACCTGGGCAGGAAAGCGCCTCTTGACGGAGTTTGAATGGGAGGCGGCTTCGCAGGTATACCCACCTGTTGAAGGCAACTTTCAGGAAACAGGTATGTATGAACCCAAGGCTGCTACCTCAGGCACAGGTATGCAGCAGCTTTATGGGGATACCTGGGAGTGGACCTACAGTGCCTATCACCCCTACCCTGGATTCTCGACGGCGCCCGGCGCACTGGGTGAGTACAATGGGAAGTTTATGGTCAACCAGATGGTGTTGCGGGGTGGTTCCTGCGCAACGCCTGAGCGCCATATCAGAACCACTTACCGTAATTTTTTTCACCCCGACAAACGCTGGCAATTCTCCGGAATAAGACTGGCACAATAAAACTATGCTTTTACAAACAACCCCTAATACGCTGATTGACCTCTCCAGAAAGACAGACGGCAGCCAGGACAGAGCTGAGTTTGCCAAAGATGTAGCTGAAGGCCTAGGCCAGAGCCCCAAGCAATTATCTTCCCGCTACTTTTATGATGCCAAGGGAAGCAGGCTATTCCAGCAGATCATGGCCCTGCCCGAGTATTACCTGACGCGGGCCGAGTATAGTCTGATGCAGCAGCACCGGTCGGCTATGGTCAGTGCATTTGCCGCTGATGGCTTCTTTCACCTGGTAGACCTGGGTGCAGGAGATGCCATGAAAACCAATCTGCTGTTGCAGGAACTGGTAAAGCAGGAGAAGCCCTTTGATTATGTACCCATGGATATATCGGGGTCTGCGATGCAGGAACTGGGCAAGGACCTGCGGCAGGAGCACCCAGAAATGCATGTGCGCGCAGTAGTGGCAGAGTATATCACAGGCCTGAAGTGGCTCGAGCAACACTTGAACGAACGAAAGGTCGTCCTCTTCCTGGGCTCCAACATTGGCAACTTTGAGCGTGAAGAGGGGCAGGACTTTATCTGCCAGATCAGGCAGCATCTGCAGCCAGGGGATCTTTTCATGCTCGGCGTGGATTTACGCAAAGATCCAGGGACTATCCTGGCAGCCTACAACGATGCCAGCGGTATAACAGCTGCCTTTAATATGAACCTGCTGGAGCGCATCAACAGAGAATTAGGAGGTAATTTTGACCTGAATGGCTTCAAACACTATGCCCTGTACGATCCACAGCTGGGGGTAATGAAAAGCTTTCTGGTAAGCCAACGTGACCAGGAGGTATACCTGGAAGCTACACAGGAGCGTTATTCGTTTACTGCCTGGGAGGCGATCCATACGGAGAGCTCACATAAGTATACACTGCCGCAGACCACTGAAATGGGTCGCCTGGCCGGGTTCGAATTCGTCACCTCCTACCTGGATGAAGAAGGCGGCTTTGCGGATATGCTTTTTAAAGCTGTTTAATCTCTCTGCATTACCCAATTTAACACTTTCATGAATACAAAAAAGATCGTCCTGACAGCTGCGCTTGTGCTACTGCCAATACCGGCAAAGGCAATCCTGACGAAACTGCGCAACCTCAGAAAAGCCAGCTGACCATATCATCATCAAGCACTATAAAATCATAAGGTGCAGGGCAAGGGAAAAAAAGCTAATTTTGCAGTCCTTTTCCAGAAGCCCCTATGAGATCCGAAGAATACAAAGAGCACTTCCGTAAAAATTTCCTGCTGGCATATCCTGTCGTGCTAAGTCAGCTGGGGCACATTATGGTGAGTGTGTTCGATAGCCTGATGGTGGGGCAGATCGGTACGATTCCCCTGGCGGCTGCCTCACTGGGCAACAGTATTTTTACGATCACGCTGGTCTTCGGCCTGGGCGTTTCCTACAGCATCACACCACTGATTGCTGCGGCAGACGGCCGGCGTAATTATACCCGCATTTCCCTGCTTCTGCTTAATGGCTTATTTTCCAACCTGTTGCTGGGGGTGGTTCTTTTTATAGCTGGTTACTTTCTTTCGCCTTACATCACCTTGCTCCAGCAACCGGATGAAGTAGTCCGGCAGGCTATACCTTACATCAATATCCTGTTCCTGTCCATGGTACCGCTGATGGTGTTTCAGGCTTTCCGCCAGTTTGCGGAAGGGCTCTCGCTCACAAAGCAGGCTATGTACATCTCCATCATTGCCAATGCTCTCAACGTGGTACTCAACTACATTCTGATATTTGGTAAACTGGGTTTTGAGCCGATGGGACTGGTAGGCGCAGGCTGGGCAACCCTGATCTCGCGCATTATCATGGCCATGATGATGGGAGGCTATGTGCTCTATGCCAAACGATTTGCCGCATTCCATCGGTTCCTCACCTTCCGGCACCTGTCTCTTGTGCACATGTACCACATTTTCCGTCTGGGACTCCCCATCTCAGGCCAGATGGTGTTTGAAATGGGTGCTTTCAGTTTCTCGGCTATTATGATCGGCTGGCTGGGAGCGCGTGAACTGGCCGCACATCAGATTGCCATCAATGTGGCTTCTGTTACTTACATGATGGCCAGCGGCATCGCGGCGGCGGCGACCATACGGGTAGGCAATCAGAAAGGACTCCGAAACTACAGGTCCATGCAGGTGGCTGGTATCAGTAGCTTTGTCATGGGCACCCTGTTCATGATGGGCAGCGGTCTTCTTATGATTGCTGGCAAAAATTTCATACCTTCCCTGTACATAGACGATCCGGTGGTGATCGAGATAGCCGCTACCCTGCTGATTATTGCTGCACTTTTCCAGATCTCGGACGGTGTGCAGGTAGTGGGACTTGGTGCTCTGCGTGGTCTGGAAGATGTGCGGATACCCAGCCTGATCTCCCTGATTGCTTATTGGGTAATTGGTCTGCCGGTTGGTTATGTGCTTTGCTTTAAACTTGATTTCGGTGTGAACGGTGTCTGGACTGGTCTGTTAGTTGGCTTATCAGTTGCTGCTATATTACTATTCTGGCGCTTTAAAATGCTAAGCAGTAGGCTTAGTAAATAAAATAATGCAATAGTGGCACCTATTTACAGGAGCCAGTGTTGCCCCGATAGAGACTTTTTAAACTTTTAGCCGATGTTTATTATCACTCTACTCCTTAGCCTGTTGGTAGGCCTGCTTATGCCCTATCCAACCCCAGCCGGTTCGCCGGCCTCTGTTATTTATGTTCCGAACCCAGCCAGCCTCAGTGTTTCAAACAATGAACAGCTGGCCTGGTCTGCAACCCGGAAGCTAAACTGGGAAGATTTCAGGGGGACGCCTGAGTCGAATAACCCACACCATGCCCTGACGGCTGCCAACCTGGCCGTAGACGCCCGTTGCAAAGACAATAAGTTTTACTACGAGGTGAAGTGCGTGTTCCTACCCGGAGAGTCCTGGTCCAAGAACAAGCAGTCTGAGAAGCTACTGGCACATGAGCAACTGCATTTCGATCTGACGGAAGTACATGCCCGCATGCTGCGCAAAGAACTGAAGGAACTGGGTATTTCCTGCGGTAACCTGAAAACAAACCTGAACGCAACCGTTGGCAACGCATTCAAAGCCTGGAAAGCAGAGCAGGATCAGTTCGACAAGCTGTCACGCCATGGTCTGGATGCACAGGTACAGCAGGATTGGTCGGAGCGGATTTCACATCGCCTCCAGGAGTTAGACGCCTGGAAATAAAACATGATTCAATAAAGCCCTGCTTTACGCTATCGTAAAGCAGGGCTTTCTGTTTCCGGTTACCGTTCCTTATGATGCCGGGCCCAGGTCCTTGCTAGCTGGTCCGGTAATAACTCTCCCAAACGGATCGAAACGGGAGCCGTGGCATGGGCAGTCCCACGAGCTTTCAACCTCGTTCCAGTGTACGACGCAGCCCAAATGGGTGCATACTGCAGAGCATTGGTGCCGCACCCCGTCCTGATCGCAGTAGACCGCCACTTTAGCCATACCTTTACGCATAATTCTGCCGGTTCCTGGCAGTACTTCCATGGGGTCCTCTACCTCTCCTGGCGTCACATAGTCTTTGAACTGCGCGGCCACGTTAATATTCTCCTTCAAAAACTCCCCTACAGACTTGGTGCTCTTGCGGCCCGGGTCGTACAGCTTCTCCCATGGGTTCGGCCTACCCTGTATCAGGTCTGTGATCAGCATACCAGCTATCGTACCGTGAGTCATGCCATGGCCCGAGTCGCCAGTGGCAATGTACACATTATCGCTGTCACCAGGATTGCGGCCAATGAAGGCAAGGCCATCCACTGGCTCAAACACCTGACCAGACCAGCGGTACATAACGTCTTTAGCCATCGGGAAATGTTTACGGGTCCAGCGCTCCAGTGAATCAAATCGCTGACTCAGGTGATCGGCCTGCCCGGTTTTGTGATCTTCGCCTCCCACGATCAGCAAATCAAGTCCCTCTCCATCCTCTCCGCCAGCCTTGCCTCTGAGCAGACGGACGTAGTGATACGGATTTTCCATGTCCCAGTACAATGCGTCGGGCACCTCCCCCTGGCGCACTGCCAGCCCAATGGCGTAAGTGCGGTAGGGTGCCTGTTTTGTGTGCATCGTCACCATGTCATTGATCGGTGTGTTAGTAGCCACCACGAGGTGGTTTGCTGCAACAGCATGTCCGTCATGGGAAACTACGGATACAACCGGACCAGTATCGAATCGCTCCACCTTGGTTTTGGTAAAGATGCGGCCTCCTGCATTGATAAAGGCATTTGCCAGGGCAGACAGGTATTTCAGCACATGAAAGTGCGCCTGATTCGGGTATTGCAGACAAGGGAATTCGGTGAGGGTGCTCAGCGGACTGTGCTTTCGCAGCACAACATCCAGCCAGCCTATTTTCTGGACTGCCTCCAGTTCCCGCATCAGGTCTTCCTGTTGCTGGTTGTCGGTGGCAAAGAGGTAGCCGTCTACCCTTGCAAAATCACAGTCTATTTTTTCATCTTTGATGATTTCTTCAATCTTATCAATCGCTTTTCCGTGGCTTTGGGCGGCCAAGCGGGCACCATCTTCTCCAAAAAGACGGATAAGTTCGTCGAATCGCTCGTCCAGAGCATTGGACAGGTGAGCCGTCGTGCGGCTGGTTTCTCCACCGCCTATCTCCTTGGCCTCGAGCAATACCACGTCACGGCCTTCTTTGGCCAGCAGATAGGCCGTTGTCAGGCCTGCTATACCTGCGCCGACAACACAGACATCACATTTTATATTGTCTACTAAGGGGTTGGTAACAGGCATCGATATGTTCTCTACCCACACAGGGAAACTAGCTCCGGATTCTCTTTTCATAGTTTTAAGGTTTTGCAATAGCTTTGTCTGACTTATACTTTTAGCTCTTTTAACAGTAAGAAAGCCAGTTGCATAGGATACGCGGGTATAGGCCTAATGTTACCGCGGGGCACAGCACCAACCGCAACTGGCTAATTTTTAAAGCAAAATCTGTAACTTGGCTGAGTAAAACTGACAATACCATGCACACACCCGCAGAGGCCATGCCGACCATTACATGGCAGCATTTTGAACAAACAGATATCCGGGTAGGCACCATAGTAGAGGCCACAGATTTTCCGGAAGCCCGTAAACCTGCTTATAAGCTCCTGATCGACCTGGGGCCGCTGGGTATGAAAAGATCGAGTGCCCAGATCACGAAGCACTATACGTTAAATGACCTGCCTGGGAAGCAGGTACTGTGTGTCGCTAACCTGGGAAACAAACAGATCGGGAAATACATGTCAGAGGTATTAGTGACAGGCTTTGCGGACGAGCACGGGGATATAGTGCTGGCGCAACCGGCCGGCCCAGTACCAAACGGAAGCAAACTGATTTAAATTAATAAGCCTCCTGCATGCCCTCCAATCTGGGTCTGCGACCAGGCTCAGCTCCAGTTGTATCAATGGAACGCAGTTTGGCTTCGCGCACGCTCAGGGTGTCCAGAATGATTTCGTAGAGGCGGTCCATCTGCCCAAGGTTGTTCAGATAGTAGCGATAGGTTTTCCTGAAGTCTTCTTCTTCTACACCATGCTGCACCAGAATCTGCTTTTGTTCTTTGTTGAAGACCATCAGGGCGGTGTCCGGGTACAGAACATGGTTTTCGATGCGGGCTTCGGCAATATGCACATCAGCCAGGATCTGCACCATCTTCTGCTCAGGCAGCAGGTCAGCGGGCCGCTTTTCGCTGCTCTGGCCACAGCCAGTCAGCACGACAAAGGAAAGTAGGTATAAAATTCGTTTCACGAATGTAATATTACGGGAATATGTCCTAATTTTAAAATCTGAGGCAAAGCCCCTACCCTTATGAAGGAACTTGTTCAAAAGCTGCGCAAGTACGAGATACGCATACGCAAAGCCATCAACACCCAGATGCAGGGTGACTTCCATTCTGTTTTTAAAGGAACAGGGCTGGAGTTTGATGACGTGCGCGCTTACCAGTACGGCGACGACGTGCGCTCGATCGACTGGCACGTATCGGCCAAGGGGCATGGCACCTTCGTGAAAACCTACCGGGAGGAAAAAGAGCAGTCCGTGTTTCTGATGCTGGACGTAAGCGCTTCCCAGACCGTGGGCACAGGGCGCCAGCACAAGCTGGATGTTGGCAAAGAGATCTGCGGAGTGCTTTCCCTTGCAGCCGCCCGCCAGCAAAGCCAGATCGGCATTATTTGCTTCAGTGATCAGAAAGAGAAGTACATAAAGCCCGCCAAAGGTATAGAACAGGCTTATACCTTGATTAAAGCGCTGCACGAGCTGACTCCTAAATCAGTTAAAACCAACCTGGCAGCCGGCATCAAGCTCACACTCGATATTGTCAAGCGCCGCAGCATTATCCTACTTATCTCCGATTTCATTGATGTAAATTATGAAAAGGAACTGGCCATGCTCGCAAAGCGCCATGACCTGATCGTGATACAGTTGCTCGACCTGCGTGAGCGCAATATGCCAAGCCTGGGCATTGTGCCAGTGGTCGATAAGGAGACGGGTAAGACAATCTGGCTCAATACCTCCGGCGCAGAATTCAAAGAGCATTATTTTGCCCAGTACAAACAGAACCAGGACAGGGTGATCCGGATCTGCCAGAAATACCAGGCCAACTACCTGGCCATACAGGCCAATGAAGACTATGTGATGCAGCTGGTAAACCTGTTCCGCCTTCGTAACCGAACATCCAAGAAAAGTGCGTAACTCCCTGCTTATACTTTTTTGTTTCCTTACCCTGAGTGCAAAGGCACAGCAGTTGCTGCCACCGGCTGGCAGCTTCAGCAAGGACTCCGTGCATATCGGGGAGCTTGTGCGCTATACCCTGGTGCACCGGCACCCGGCCGTGCAGGAAGTCATCCTGCCAGACTCCACTTACAATTTCGCCCCCTTCGAGTTGGTGCGACAGGAGTTTTACCCGACCGCTACACGCGCAGGCATCAGCACGGACAGCACCGTATATACCTTACGCACCTTTGATACCTCGCCTGTTCAGTCGCTGGAGTTGCCCGCCATTGTACTACGGGGCACAGACACCCTGCAGGTGGTATCGCAGAGGCAGTCGGTGGTATTGCGGCAGCTGGTGCAGGAGGTTTCCACACCGCTGCAACTACGTACTCAAACCACCCTGTCGCCGGTAGAGGAGCGTTTCGACTGGCCTGTGCTGATGCTCTGGATCGTCACCATCGCTGCATTCATTACATTGGTATGGCTGGTGTTTGGACAAACGATCAAGACAAAATACCAGCTCTACCGACTACGAAAAGACCACTTGTACTTCAACTCCAGGTATAATTCCCATGTCGATCGTTTCGTAAAAACGGGTGTTCCATCGAGTATGGAGAAAGCGGTGGCCCTTTGGAAAAACTACCTCACTAAACTGGAACGAAGCGCCATCAACTCATTCACGACAAAAGAAATTGTGGAGTATTACAATGACGACGAGCAAGTGAACGTGGCGCTTCGCCTGTGCGACAAAGCCATATACGGAAACGTAACGGCCGAACCCGATCAGGAAACAAACCAGGCGCTGGGCATGCTGCGCCGCTTTGCCAGAAGCAGATATAAAACCCATCGCGAAATAACCGGTAATGCTAGGACTTAACGATAACATGCTGGACTGGCTCAGCCTGGAATGGTTTAGCCTGGGCACACTGCGCTCTTTTGATTGGGTATACCCACTGGTGCTGTATGCCCTGCCGGTAGTGCCCCTCCTCTTCCTGATCAAGGGGCTGCTTCGCTTAAAGTCACGCAGCAAGCTCGACATGGCCATGTTTGAGGGAACTGTAAAGTGGCAATGGTCCAGTCTGCTGCGCTTTGTACCTGATGTGGTTTACATGCTGTTTGTGATGCTGGTACTACTGGCCCTGGCCCGACCGCAGCGTATAAATGAGCAAGTCGAGCAAACCGCCGAAGGTATAGACATCGTGCTGGTGCTGGACGTGTCAGGATCCATGGAACTACAGGACATCAAACCGAGCCGACTGGAAGCTGCCAAAGACGTTGCCATTAACTTTATAGACGGTCGCGTAGCTGACCGTATCGGAGTGGTGGTGTTTGCCGGCGACGCTTACTCCCTGGCTCCTCTCACCACCGACTACGAACTATTACGCGAAAGCATCCGCTCCATCGAAAACGGCATGATCCCGAATGATGGCACGGCCATCGGTAGTGCCCTGGCAGTGGCCATCAACCGCATGCGCGACTCTAATGCCAAATCCAAAGTAGCGATCCTGATAAGCGACGGAGAGAACACAGCCGGTAGCCTCGACCCCACCATGGCTGCCCGTCTGGCATACGCCCATCAGATCAAGGTATACACCATAGGTATAGGGAAAGACGGCCTCGTACCCTACGACGTAGACGCCAATGGCAAAACCTTGTTAGTAGAAACGCAGTTAGACGAAAAAAGCCTGCGTGAGATATCAGAGACCGGAGAAGGTCGTTTTTTCAGAGCTGACACCCGTGACGGTCTGCAGGAGGTATTTCAAAACATCAACCAGTTTGAGAAGACAGAGGTACGGGAGAAACGCTTCCGGGACACTTACGATTATTACCAGGTATACCTGAAATGGGCATTGCTGCTACTTGTTGGCTGGATGGCGCTAAAGAATACCTTTATGACCAATGTGTTGGAGGACTAGGGAGTTTAGGGGTTTAGGAGTTTGAGAAGTATAGAACTTTGATCTTAGTTCTTGCCATACCTTCTAACAAGCTTTAACCCGCAATAAAGCGTTTTAAACCAGCCTATACCTGATCAATACAAGTGCGAAAATTAGATTGAACACACTACATAAAACTATGTCTGCAATTGCTGATAATATCCGATTTTTTGATGAGAAACTGCGCGACACGCCCTGCCGCCTGGTAGCTGTATCCAAAACGCATCCGCCTGAAATGATCATGGAAGCTTACAACGCTGGCCACCGCATTTTTGGCGAAAATAAAGTACAGGAGTTGCTGGAGAAACGGGACCTGTTGCCACACGACATCGCCTGGCACCTCATCGGGCACCTGCAGACAAATAAAGTAAAGCAGATCGCTCAGTTCATCGACACTATTCAGTCTGTGGACAGCCTCAAACTGCTGATAGAAATCAATAAAAGAGCAGAGCAGTTTAACCGTACCTTGCCTGTCAACTGTATGCTGCAGTTCGACATCGCCGATGAAGAGACCAAATATGGCATGACCTACGAGGAGGCAATAGCACTGTTGCAAAGCGAAGAGTACCGCAACATGCACTTTATCCGTATCACCGGAGTAATGGGCATCGCCACCAATACAGATGACCAGGATAAACTCCGAGGTGAATTCCGAACGCTGCGTGGCTACTTTGAGAAACTGAAAGAAACGTTTTTTATCGCCAACGATGACTTCAAAGAAATCTCGATGGGCATGACCTCAGACTGGGAACTTGCTTTAGCTGAGGGCAGTACCTTCATACGTGTCGGCAGCGGTATATTCGGAGCACGCAATTACAACAAATAATCATACCTTAGACGATCTTTTCACGCTAAACCAACCATCACCATGCAAGAGAATACCAACGAAAACATGGAAGCCAATTACAGAAAATTCATCCAGCGCATCGTTGAGACAGAGAGCGTTTGGGGCCTGACACACGACGATACCTGGGCTACTTCCAGTTCTGCTGAGTACGAAGATGCAGAGGTGATCCTGTTCTGGTCCAATGCGGATGGCGCCAAAGCCTGTGCCGAAGACGACTGGTCAGATTACAAGCCAGAGTCTATTACACTGGTAGAGTTTCTGGAAAACTGGTGCGTGGGTATGTATGGCGACCAATTGCTGCTGGGCCCGGACTGGGATGCCAGTCTGGTAGGCCGTGAAATGGAACCGCTCGTGGTGGCGCTGGACGTGGTACAGGAATTGAAGCATAAAGGCAAAACCATAGAGTTCACCCAGTATGACAGCCAGGACGAATTTGAAGAGCAGGTGATCGAAGCGCTGGAAGGCGAAGACGAATAAGCTAAAGCCGAACCAGGCAGGAGGCAGCTAAAAGAATTAACGATTTGTTAACTACTAAGAGGTATAGCCATACCTACCCATGCGCTTTTTTTGCTGAAAAGAACTCCGCATGCACAGAAATCTGCTTTTTGCCTCCTTCCTATACCTGATAAGCTCATGCACCATGTCTGCACAACACGGCGCTATACCTGACACCACAACCCGGCACCTCCCTGCCTTCGACCTGGAAGGTCATCGGGGTGCACGTGGCCTGATGCCTGAAAACACCATTCCGGCCATGATCAGGGCGCTGGACCTGGGGGTCACGACCCTGGAGATGGACGTGCACATCACCAAAGACAAGCAGGTGGTGCTCTCCCACGATCCTTACATCAATCCGGAACACGACCTCCTGTCCGACGGCAGCGAAATACCTGCAGCCAACAAGCGGAGGTATGTGCTCTACCAGATGGACTATGCTGCCATCAAAACATTCGATGCGGGCACTAAATTCTATGACAAGTTTCCACAGCAGGAGAAGCTCCCGACTTATAAACCGCTCCTCTCCGACCTGATCGACTCGGTGCAGACCTACCTGCAGCAACAAGAACTGCCCCAGGTATATTACAACATCGAAACCAAATCGAAGCCTGGCGGCGACGGTAAGCTGCACCCCGCTCCCGAGGAGTTTGTGGAACTGCTGATGGGTGTGATCGAGGCAAAAGGTATGAGCGAGTGGGTGATCATTCAGTCGTTTGATGTGCGTACGCTGCAGGTGCTGCAACGGCGCTATCCGCACATCAAAACTTCACTGTTGGTTGAAAACCTGAAAGGGTTGAACAAGAACCTGGAAACCCTGGGTTTTATACCTGATATCTACAGCCCCTACTACAAGCTGATAACCCCAGGGCTAATTAGGAATTGCCACGCTAAAGGTATGAAGGTAATTCCCTGGACCATTAACGAGAAGAATGAAATGCAGCGGTTGAAAGAAATGGGAGTAGACGGATTAATATCCGATTACCCGAACCTGTACCGGGAATTATGAATTGGTTGATTTATGTCGGAAATTAGCACCCGATTAAACCAAACTATCTTTTACAGTGACTCAAAAAGCCATACTCTTAATAGCAACAGCCTTTGGCGCACTTAGTGTAATGATAGGTGCCTTCGGAGCGCATGCCCTGGCTCCCATGCTGCGTGCCACCAATCGTGTCGAGACATTTGAAACGGCCGTGAAATACCAGATGTACCATACCCTGGCCCTGCTGGCGGTAGGCCTGCTGCTTTTCAAAGTAGAGCACCCTGCCTTACAGATAGCCGCTTGGGCTTTTTTAATTGGTATCATCATCTTCTCAGGCTCTCTCTATACCCTGACAATGACAGGTATTACCTGGCTGGGTGCCATCACGCCAATCGGCGGGACCGCTCTGATAGTAGGCTGGGCTGCTTTGTTTTATGCTATCCTCAAAGCACTATAAGGTACAGGAACTTATCAAAACAGAAAGGCTCCCGGTTATCTGCCGGGAGACTTTCTGTTTTGGTAAAGTATAGCTGCTTACTGCGCTTTGGCGGCAGAGGCAGGCTTCTCCTTGATGTTGGCTACGATGTACACATAGGTAGGCTCCCCTGTGTTGGAATGGATCGTAATGGCTTTCTTCTGCTGCCCCATGCGACCGGCGCTGTTATACTTCGCTTTCACGAAACCAGTTTTACCCGGCATCACAGCCTCTTTGGTCCAGGCAGGTGATGTACAACCGCAGGTTACGTCTACTCGGTCGATAACTACTGGCTGTGTACCTGTGTTAGTGAAGGTAAAGGTATGCTCCACCACATCGCCTTGCGCGATATCACCGAAGTTGTGCTCCGTTGCCTCAAACGTGATGGCAGGACCTGATTTAGCTTGCGCTTGCGGAGCGGCCGTTTGTTTGGCAGGGCCTTGCTGCGCTACGGTACCACTGGCTACCAGTGCGGCCATTGCAAAAGAAAGGATTAATTTTTTCATACGTATAAAGGGTTTAGCTAATGCTGTTACGATTCGTCCGTTGTTAAGTTCTAACGTTTTGGTGAACCTTCCAAATATATCAGTCAACCAATAGCTGCTTGCTAAAGTTCAGCAGGTACAACTCTTCTGATGAACGTGTCAGTGCCGTGTAAAGCCAGCGGGCAAACTCCTCATTCACCATCTCGTCCTTTAAAAAGCCCTGGTCTACGAACACTGCTTTCCACTGGCCGCCCTGTGCCTTGTGGCAGGTCAGGGCATAGGCAAATTTGACCTGCAGCGCATTCAGGTAAGGGTTTTGCTTCATCTCCTTAGAGCGCTCCCGTTTGTTTTTGATGTCCAGGTAGTCCTGCAGCACCGCATCGTAGAGCTTTTTGTTCTGGTCAGCGGGCAGAGCCGGCGCATCGGTGTACAGCGTATCAAGCATGATCTTCACCTCCAGCTCTTCCTCCTCCGGATAATCGACAAAGCGTACCCGCACATCCGCAAACCGGAGGTCGTACATGTCCTCGTAGCGGATGATCTTCGTGATCTCCACAAAGTCACCGTTCGCCATAAAACCGATGTTAGACTCCTTTGGCAACCAGAAATAGTTGTTGCGCACGATCATCAGAAAATCCCCTACGCCAATCTCATCTTCTGAGAAGAAAATCTGACGCCGTATGTGCTGGTTGTACAGGTTGGCAGACTTGTTGGAGCGACAGATCACGATGGAGTTCTCGATACCGAATTTATCATAAGCATACCTTAAGCCGTCTTCCAATTTTTCGCCTGTCATGCGGTAAATATCGCGCCAGCCTTTGGTGTGCAGTTTGATGTCAGGCTTGTCACCCTGCAGCTGGTTGCGCAGCTGCGTGGCATTCATAAGTATACCTGAGGCTTCGGCCTGTCGCATAACCTGGCGCAGTTCCAACTCGTGTACCTGGCAACGGAAGTTATGCTTCAGGTAATCTGCATTGAGGGCCGGACTCAGCGTCTGGTTCACTGGCGGCAACTGGGCCGTATCGCCTATCAGCAGCAGTTTGTTGCTTTTGTTTTCAAACACATAGCCCAACAGGTCCTGCAGCAAACCGTTCTGCCCAAAGCCGCTGTCATCCGAGATCATCGAAGACTCGTCCACGATATAGAAGGTCTTGTCTGATTTGTTTGGCATACGGGTAAATGATAATCCCTCGGAATAAGGATTTGCTGTCTGCCGGTAGATCTTTTTGTGGATGGTAAAGGCCTTGCGGCCACTGTAAGAAGCCATAACCTTGGCAGCACGACCAGTTGGGGCCAGCAGCACATACTTGTAGCCAAAGGTGCGGAGTATCTTCACCAGCGATGTTACGACCGTGGTCTTACCCGTACCGGCATAGCCTTTGAGTAAAAACACCGATTTCTCGGCTTCGGTGTCCATTATAAATTCATCAAGCTTGGCGAATAGCCGCGCCTGGTCCTGGGTAGGCTCAAACGGAAAACTTGTTCTAAGTGCCTCTACTGGACGCATCATTTAACTCCTCAACTCTTCTGGTGCAATGTTCGCCATGGAAGCGCTTGCTTTGGCGATGAGCAATGGCTCCTCCGCTCCTTTCACCACATATACCTCAGCCTCACAGAAATTAAGCTTACGCCCCTGCTTCAGCACAAAGCCTTTGGCAATCAGTTTGTCACCCACACCCGGATGGAAATAGGATACCTTGATCTCGGCTGTGACTACGTGATGGCCCCTGGGCACCAGACTTACGGCAGCAAAACCTGCTACAATGTCGGCCAGAGTAGCAATTACGCCACCATGCGCGAAGCCTTTATGCTGCTTGTGCTTCTGCTCCAGCACGAGTTCCCCCTCTACCCTGCCCACTTCTATTCTGGTTACTTCAAAGCCCATGAGCTTCATAAACTCCTGGCGCTCCAGCTTTTCTTTTATATCTGCCCGAAAATCGGGGTTATAGGTCTGAATCATTTTGTAAATTTACCACCTATACCCCGCTATCGCAAACATGAACACACTAAACCCCAATGCCGCTGCTTATGCCGGCAAAGTAAGGCTCCGCGTGTGCGGCATTTGCCTGCAAGACGATAAACTTCTACTCGTGCGCCATCAACCAACACTCAACAATGAAGCATTCTGGGCTCCGCCTGGCGGTGGGCTGCAATATGGCGAAACTGTAGAGGCCTGCCTGATGCGTGAAGTACTGGAAGAAACAGGATTGCAGACGAGAGTAAAGCGTTTTCTTTTCGTGAATGAATTCTTACAGGAGCCGCTTCAGGCTGTTGAGCTGTTCTTTGAGCTGGAGCCGACAGGCGGTGAACTGGTAAGAGGTACAGATCCGGAAGCTAGCCCCGAACAGCAGCTTATCGAAGAGGTGGCTTTTCTAAGCCTGGACGAGATCCGGCAGATTCCGTTGGCAGACAAACACCGGGTGCTGCATTATCTCTTTTCACTGGATGATCTGTTCGGGATGCCACATCGCTTCGTACAGGCATGATCATTTTACTATATTTTTAGTATACTTGCATAGCACAATATAGTATTACCTGGAGCTCGTATACCTTGAACACAATCAACACGCACTTTCGGCTGTCTTACCAGATACAGGATGAGGCTTTTAAGCTTTCACAGGCAGGCAATTGCAACCTGTACGTTGCCATCAGCTCCAGAGCCATGCGACTGGCCGTTGCTGACGTGGAGCGCAACAAGTTTGTCGCGCTGGAAGATTACGAGCTTATTACGGTATTCACGCCGCTTCAGATAGCGGAGCAGCTGCGCCTGATCGCCGACCAAAGTCCTATCTTACAGGAGCAGCGCTGGCTGGATGTCCGCATCAGCGTGAGCAATCAGTTCTTTACCCTTGTACCGGAAACACTGTTTGACCCGACTCATCAGGAAGACTACCTGCGCCTGCACAGCAATCTCGACCCACAGCAGCATGTCATTCTGTACAACCGCACCTTCGGGCTGGATGCTGTCAACATCTTTGCGATCGATGGGGTGATTTACCGAATGGCGCAAAGCGTTTTCCCGGAGCGCACGGTCCAGTTTACCCACCAGACCAGCTCCCTGATCAAGAGTGTGCTGCACCAGACTGACCGTAATGCAGGCCGCGTAATGCACCTCTTTGTGGAGCGGAATTATGTGACTGTGTTGGTAGTGGATGAAAATGGCCTGCAGTTCTGCAACGTGTTTCATTACCTGAGTCCTGAGGACTTCATTTACTTCGTCATCTTTGTGATGCAGGAGCAGAAGATGAACCCTGAACAGGAAACGATCACCGCCTGGGGCGATATTACCCCCGACTCGAGCCTCTTCAACATGCTCAAAAAATACATCAGACAAGTAAAATTTGGCAAGCGACCTGCTGATGTGGGCTACAGCTACAAGTTCGACGACCTATTCGACCACCGCTACTTCGAACTCTTCAGCTTACACTTTTGTGAGTAGGTTATTATTTAGTGATTGAGCGAATGAGTGTTTAAGTGATTGAGAAGAATCAAAGTTTATACTTAGCTATAAACCAATATTTTACATATTCACGAGAACATTTTGCCTTTAACTTCATTCAATCACTCATCCTGAAATTAACTCATTCAATAATTAAGAATTACTCAATCGCTTAATCAAAATCAACATGAAAAGAGTTGCCATTTTCCCCGGATCCTTTGACCCCTTTACCAATGGCCATTTGGACGTGGTGTTGCGTGGTTCTAAAATGTTTGATGAGATTGTGATCGCCATTGGCAACAACAGCAGCAAACAACGCTACATTCCAGTAGAGAAGATGGTGGATATTATCGGAGAGGTTTTCAAAGATAAGCCCAATATTACGGCACGCTCTTATAAAGGACTTACAGCAGAATTTGCCCGTGAAGTAAACGCTACTTTTTTGCTGCGCGGACTGCGCAACACCACCGACTTCGAATATGAAAACACGATAGCCCAGGCTAACCGTCATATCAACAAAGAGCTGGAGACCGTGTTCCTGATCACCTCACCAGCTTTGGCGGCCATCAGCTCTACGATCATCCGCGAAATTCATCGCTTTGGTGGCAATGTAGACGAATTTATACCTTTCCAGATTTCAGCGATTGGAGATATTCCCGCACAATAAAGGCAATCGAGGTATAGGCTTTAGGCAGCACTTCCATGGCCTCTTCCGGTGTCATCCAGCGCACTTCTTCTATAAACTCCTCCGCCTGCGGCTTCATCAGGCTGTCATCTGTACACTCCATCAAGTACCAGCTTGTCTTCTTGAGGATCTTCTTGCCTTTGAAAGCATAAGAATGCCAGGTCTTCGGAAGTTTATTTAACACTTCTACCGAGATATTGCACTCTTCTTCTACTTCGCGCACAGCACCATCCTGCGTCTTCTCACCCTTGTTCAGCTTGCCTTTAGGCAGGTCCCAAACCCCAAGGCGGTAGATCATCAGGATTTTTCCATCTTTCAACACCAGCCCGCCTCCGGCTTTCACGATCTTGAACTGATCTTTGAGGTGCTCGATCAATTGTTTTTTCTTGTTGGCAACCAGTGTAAGCGAATTTAGCTTTTTCAGCTTCTTTACCTCCATTAGCCGTACAATACGATCTATCAACTGCGGGTCAGCCCCCTTTATCAGCACATCCCCTACCAGATCTTTAGAGGTGAAGTGGTTGTCAGCATCGAGCACCAGATCGTAGTGATGGCGGTGTACCTTCTCGTTCGACTTTTTGAGGATAAGCGGAATATCGTTAATAAAAACGTTCATAGGGTCAAGTGCTCGTATATCAGGCTTGAAATTTACACAAATCAATCAATATTTCGCTGTAAAGAAAATACAGGTCGCTAAAAAGGGGAAATATTTCTTAAATTCGGCCATGGATAATCAGACGACAGCACATCAGGTAGCCTCTTTCCTGCTGGAAACCGAGGCCGTGAAATTGAGACCAGAACAGCCCTTTAAATGGAGCTCCGGTTGGAATTCGCCCATCTACTGCGATAACCGCGTGACCTTATCCTTCCCGCACATCCGGAGTTATATCAAGCAGCAATTAGCTGAAATGATCAAACAGAACTTTCCGGAGGCTGAGGCCATCGCAGGGGTTGCCACGGCAGGTATAGCCCAGGGGGCACTGGTCGCCGATCTGCTGGAAATGCCTTTCTTGTATGTACGCCCTCAGCCAAAGAGTCACGGTATGGCCAACCAGATCGAAGGTAAGCTGATCTCCGGCCAAAAAGTTGTCATGGTGGAAGACCTGATATCAACAGGTGGCAGCTCACTGAAGGCAGCAGAAGCCGTACGATCTGCAGGCGGCAATGTAGTAGGTATGGCAGCGATCTTCACCTATGGGTTTGCTTTGGCAGAGGAGAACTTCAGGGAAGCAGGTATTCCACTGCACTGTCTCAGCGATTACCAGGCGCTGACCGAAGCCGCCATGCAAAATGGCTACATCCCGGAGTCAGCCATGCCTACGCTGGCGGAGTGGCGCCAATCCCCTGAAACCTGGAAGGTATAAGCAAACAAGGTATAGCATGAAAATAGGCCTCCTCTCTGACACGCACGACTATATGGATGATCAGATCCTGCGGCACCTGGCTGACCGGGACGAGATCTGGCATGCCGGTGACTTTGGCACTGCCATGGTAGCAGAGCGTCTCAGCGAGGTGGCTCCCCTTCGGGGCGTGTATGGCAACATTGACGGACAGGACATCCGCTCACTGTACCCGAAGGTGCTGCGTTTCGATGTCAATGGTCTGGATGTATTAATGACCCACATCGGCGGCTATCCCGGCAAGTACCATCCGGATATCAGACAGGAAATCAAGACGAACCCTCCGGGGCTGTTTATCACCGGGCATTCCCACATCCTCAAAGTAATGCCTGACAAAACCTTAGGTAAGTTGCTGCACCTGAATCCCGGAGCGGCAGGCCGACACGGTTTTCACCAGGTGCGCACCATGATGCGCTTTGCTATTGAAGAAGGTCAGATTCGCGATCTGCAGGTGATCGAACTTGGCAAGCGGGCATAAAAAAAGCGTGCCTGCTGGTGCAAGCACACTTTGAAGTCTTTCGAAAACCCGCCAACCGAAGCTTTCACAGCGTTGGCAGGCAGATGGTTTTACTTTGCCGTAAAAGACTACTCAGCAGAAGCTTCTTCTTCCTTCTTGTTCTTAGGCGCTTCACCGAACTGAGCACGCAGCTCGTCCATGTCCACGTTCTTAATAACTGGCGTCAAAAGCAATTGCTTAATTCTGGCAACCTTGTTGTTTGCTCTTGCCTTATTCTTACGGTCTTTTCTTTTAAGTCTAGTAACTCCCATCGTTGCAAAATTTAAATTTGAAGGGCAAAAGTAAGTTATTATTTTTACAAAGTAAAGTATTTCTAGCATCAAATTCGATATGAACATAACAGATCTCCGCTCCGACACCGTCACAAAGCCCACTCCCGCCATGCTGCAAGCTATGTTTGCCGCCCAGGTAGGCGACGACGTGTACGAAGAAGACCCAACCATAAACGCCCTCGAACGGAAAGCTGCAGCCCTTTTTGGGATGGAAGCAGGCCTTTTCTGCCCTTCCGGTACCATGACCAACCAGATCGCTATCAAAGCTCACACAGAGCCTATGACGGAGGTGATCTGTGATATTACGGCGCACATTTACCAGTATGAAGGTGGTGGCATCATGTTTAACTCCGGCGCATCAGTTGCACTGGTTCACGGCGAACGCGGCAAAATGACACCAGAGCAGGTTGAGGCGCATATCCGTCCGGATAACATTCATTACCCTCCCACCCGCCTGGTCGCCCTGGAGAATACCTGCAACAAAGGTGGCGGCTCTTACTATACCTTGCCAGAGATAGCCGCTATTTCCGGGGTATGCAAGCGCCATGGCATCGCCCTGCACCTGGATGGTGCCCGTGTGTTCAATGCCCTGGTAGCTTCTGGTGAGAACCCGCAGGAATACGGTACTTACTTTGATAGTATTTCAATCTGTCTCTCAAAAGGACTAGGTGCGCCGGTAGGCTCTCTCCTGCTGGGTACGAAAGAGTTTATCAAAAAATCACGTCGTATTCGTAAAGTGCTGGGCGGCGGTATACGCCAGGGCGGTTACCTGGCTGCAGCCGGTATCTATGCACTCGACCACCATGTGGAGCGCCTGGCAGAAGATCATCAGAAGGCGAAGCAGTTGGAGGCAGCTTTAAACGAAGCGGATTACGTGGAGTATGTGCTTCCCGTGCAAACCAACATTGTCATATTCAAGCTTAACGACAGGTATAAAGATGTAAATTTTGTGGCCGCACTGGCAGAGCAGCAGATACGTGCCAGCAGTTTTGGTCCACAGATGATTCGTTTTGTGACGCATTTGGATGTGAGCGAAGAAATGCTGCAGCATGTGCTGCAGGTACTGCACAGCCTCAATAAAAAGCAGGTGGCGGTTTAGTCCGTCACCTGTTATACCTCCGTTCTAACTTATTACATCACTGCAGCCATGGCCTCAGAAAACACGCACCACATAGCTTCTGATGTACTGACGGTACTCAGAAAAGATCCGGTCATGGCTCAGATCGTGGAGCAAGGCCTGTCGATTGAATCAGCCAAATCAGAGGATATATACTTCAGGCTGCTCAGTGCTATTGTATCGCAGCAGCTCAGTACCAAAGCAGCCGCTACTATCTTTGGGCGCTTCAAAGAACTTTTTCCTGACAACTACCCGCACGCTCACCTGGTGCTTGAAACGCCGGATGAAACCCTCCGAGGAGCCGGACTTTCTTTTCAAAAAATTGGCTATGTGCGCAATGTAGCAGCTTTTGCGCAAGGTGGAAACTTAGAGCATGCACTTATAGACGCCATGGAGGACGAAGCCCTGATACAGCACCTGACCCAGATAAAAGGTATAGGCCGCTGGACGGTAGAGATGCTGCTGATGTTTGCACTGGAGCGACCGGACGTGATGCCTGTAGATGATCTGGGTATACAGAATGCGATGAAAAGACACTATGGGTTGGAAGAATCCGGGAAAATACTAAAAGCTCGTATGCTGGAGATAGCAGAGAACTGGAGGCCTTATCGATCGGTAGCTTGTAAGTACTTGTGGCAGTCATTAGATAACGCACCAGGTTAAATCATCTCACCTTCGCCCGCTTCACCAGGTAGCTGTACAGCACCTTGTCAAATGGTTCGCTGATATCAACCGGCACAAAATCGATCTTGTACTGTCCGCATTTTAACTCCAGTTCACGCTTGTAATTGCTTACAGCATGTTGGTAATGGGCTTTCACCTGGGAGGGCTGTAGCTTAAGTTCCTGCCCTGTCTCCACATCCACAAACACATAAGGCCGCTCAGCAAAGTCAAATTCCTCCTCTGTGCGACGGTCCATCACATGGAAGATCAGCACTTCATGCTTCTGGTGCTTCAGGTGTTGCAGGGCGGCAAAAATGGCATCGCTGTTTTCGTGCTGCCCCAGCATATCACTAAAGATAACGACAAGCGATCGCTTCGGTATTTGCTGGGCAATCTGGTGGATCACAGAAGCGACATCCGTTTTGGTGCGGGATGGTGCTTCTTCCAACTGCTTTTGCAGGAGCAATAACAAGGTATGCAGGTGCGAGGCGGTGGAACGAACAGGTGTTTGCTGCCTTACGGTATCGGCAAAAGTCACCAAGCCTACGGCATCTCGCTGCTTGCGAAGCAGTGTGGCCAGGGCAGCGGCACACAGTACACTGAAAGTCAATTTACCACGGCTTTCTACCGGATAATACATAGAGGGGGAAACATCCAACAGGATGTGGCAGCGCAAGTTCGTCTCTTCCTCGAACCGTTTTACAAACAGTTTATCAGTTCGGGCAAAGACTTTCCAGTCGATGTGGCGGGTACTTTCGCCGCTGTTGTAGAGCCGGTGCTCCGAGAACTCTACCGAAAAGCCATGATAGGGAGACTGGTGCAGCCCCGTAATAAAGCCCTCTACCAGCTGCTTGGCCAGAAATTCCATGTTCTCAAATTTCTGAATATCGGCTAGGGTGAGCGGCTTTTTCATACAGGTATAGGCTTATTTCTTTCCGGTCGGCTTTATCTCAGAAACGACGGTTGTCATTTCGGGTTGCCCATCGTCGGGAACTTCGTGCAATTGTACAGAGGCGATCCCCTCCCGGATCAACTCGATCTGCTGAGCAGCCGCCTTGGACAGGTCAATGATGCGATGCCGGCTGTGTGCCATGCGGTCGTTGATGCGCACGATCACCGATTTGCCATTGCGCACATTGGTTACCTGCACATAGGTGTTGAACGGTAACGTGGCGTGAGCGGCCGTGAGCTGTGTTTTGTCATAGCGCTCGCCGTTGGCGGTCCGGTGTCCGTGCATGCGGTCGGCGTAGTAAGAAGCCTTGCCGTCAGCAGAATAAAGGGCCGTACCGGAATTGAAAGAAAAGAGAAATACTAGTATAAGTGAAAGCAAATTCATACTATACTATATTTGGTCCGGTGACAAATATAGAATTAAATCTCTGCAGCGCTGCAAAATGGCTAAATTTTAAATTCAAAAATTTTTATATATCAGAACAATATGTTAGCTTTAGGTTCAGAAAGTTGAATTTAACGTCTATAACACGGTGGAAGAGAACAACGACAAAGCAGAAATTTATTCCCAAAGAGTAAGAGCAGGGAAGAGAACGTATTTCTTTGATGTGAAATCAACTCGCTCAAACGACTTCTATGTGACCATCACAGAGAGCAAGCGCAAGTTCAAGGATGACGAGTTCTCGTACGAGAAGCACAAGATCTTCCTTTACAAAGAGGACTTCGTGAAGTTCATGGAAGCCTTGCAGGGCACAATCGATCACGTTAAATCCGAACTTTTGACAGAAGAGGCCCTCGCCGCCCTCGAAAGACCAGCCGAAACCGAGGCAACTCCGGTACCGGTGGCCAATGCCGAGGTGTCTTTTGATGAAGAACTGAAGTGGGAATAGACTCCCCGTTTTTAGTTTAGCGACCGAGAGCCCGTGTTTCCAGCACGGGCTTTTTTTATACCCCCAGCCCCTGCCCTATACTGACTGAAATTTCGTATCTTTGCGCCCTGGTATAAAACAAGATAAAGATAAATGGGACTAAGATGCGGAATCGTGGGACTGCCAAATGTGGGCAAGTCCACTTTGTTCAACGCTATTTCGAATGCTAAGGCAGAATCTGCCAATTACCCTTTCTGTACCATCGAACCGAACGTGGGCGTGATCACCGTGCCTGATGAGCGCCTCCAGATCCTGGAAGAACTGGTTACACCGCAACGTGTACTGCCTACCGTGATCGAGTTTGTGGACATTGCCGGCCTGGTGAAAGGTGCCAGCAAAGGTGAAGGTCTGGGTAACAAGTTTCTGGCCAACATCCGTGAGGTAGATGCCATCATCCATGTGGTGCGTTGCTTCGAGGATCCGAACATCGTACACGTAGCTGGCAAAGTAGACCCTATTTCTGATAAAGAGATCATTGACACAGAGCTGCAGCTGAAAGACCTGGAGTCCATCGAGAAAATGATGATCAAGGTACAGCGTTCTGCCAAGGCAGGTGATGCAAAAGCAAAAAAAGAACTGGCTTCGCTCGAGAAGTACAAGAATCATTTGGAGCAGGGCCTGAACGCCCGCAGCCTCGACGCTACCGAAGATGATAAAGAAACGATCAGCGAGCTGAACCTGCTGACAGACAAGCCTGTGATTTACGCTGCCAACGTGGACGAAAATTCCATGAACGACGGTAACGAGTACTCTAAGGCCCTGGAAGAGCACGTGAAAAACGAAAATGCGCAGGTTGTTCTCATATCCGCCTCCATCGAAGCGCAAATCGCAGAGCTGACTGATCCGGAAGAAAAAGAAATGTTCCTGGCTGAGTATGGCCTGAAAGAGTCTGGCTTAAACAAGCTCATCCGGGCTTCTTACGAATTGCTCAACCTGATCACCTACTTTACCGCCGGTGTGAAAGAGGTACGCGCCTGGACAATTGAGAAAGGCTGGAAAGCTCCTCAGGCTGCAGGTGTTATACACTCTGACTTCGAGAAAGGCTTCATCCGTGCAGAGGTGATCAAACTGAAGGACTACCAGGAGTACAAGACTGAGGCCAAGATCAAGGAAGCCGGTAAGATGGCTGTGGAAGGCAAAGACTATGTGGTGCAGGACGGTGATATCATGCACTTCCGTTTCAATGTATAAACCACACAATTTCAAATAATAAAAAAGGCGGGATTTCTCCCGCCTTTTTTTGTAAACAATGGACTTTACTGCTAAACTTAAAGCTGATAGTCACCGGTGTTGGTAATAGGGAAGACAGGTTTAGAGCAACTGGGTATTTATGCAGCCCAGTTACCTGTTATTGAACAAAATCTCCTCATATCCGATCAACAGGTCGGCACGGGAACCTGGCGGGCGATAATAGATCAGGATGTCATAAGTGTTTCCTGTGGCAAAGTGGCTCCCCTCAAAGTAGCTGGCATCCGCTGCCTGTCCATTGGCGCGCTTTAGTGCATAGTAGTAGTTATAATAACCCTGCTTCAGCAATAGCCTCCCTTTATAAGCCTGCTGTTCCTGGTCGTAGCGCATACGGCTTTCGTCATTTAACAGCCAGTCGGTCAAGCCGCCCTGTATATACACTTCGCCTTGCTCCTCTCCTGTCTTCAACTCAAAATCTACCCAGGTATAGTCAGCATTCACAATCGAGTTACCATACTCTCTGTTGCCAAACAACATTTTACCGTCAGCGTCGGGGTCCTGGCTATACGCTGCACCAGCCCGGCTGCGATCAGGTTGTAGCAATATATGCACAGGCGAAGCTTCCAAATTGATCTGCTCTATACCTAAACCTTTGAAGCGGATACTGCGCGAATCGAAGGAACGGAACTCGCTCAAACCCAGGAAGTGATCCTTCGCCTCGAAAAACACATACTCCAGTCGTCGCTGATCATCGCGAACAAAAGCCGGCCTTGGGTATACCTTGGCATTGTCCCAGCGGTGATTCTGACGCATGACAGCTTTTACCTCCTGTGCCGGATTCACCAGGGCGTAGTCTTTATAAAACACGTTGAACTCTACGGGTTGGCGGGCTGCTCTCCCCTCTGGGCCGGTTGGCATGCCAAGTTTGGCAGTTACGGCGACCAGGTTCTGGTATACCAGTATGCGCCTGGTCAACAGCAGATTACCTCCCTCCTCACTTACCTGCAGCACATAATTTCCGCTCAGTTTCACACGTGGCACCCGAAAGCGGTAATGGACATAGGGCACGCGGGTGTTGATGGAGTTCTGCACATCTGTGATGAAGAACTCGTTGAAGTCGTTGAGGTACTGCGCGTCATTCAGTCCGGAAGGGGTCCAGTCGGCGTTGCAGTGCACCAGTTTGGCCACGAGCCGCTGGGGACCGGCATTGAGGCGATCAAATTCCAGCAGGATGGGCTGCTCCTGTCCTATGGAAATAACGGCAGGTTCCAGTACTGCTTCCGGGCCGCCAGTGCCGCGGTAACACTGCACAGAGCGTATACTGTTATCGTACACATAGTCTTCATAGCGTACGGACTGCTGCGTCGTACTGCCCGAAGTGGCATATCCCTGCTGTTCAAGCGGTACGCAGGCTGCCAGGCCCAGACAAATAGAAGCTACCGCAAAGGCGTTGCTAAACTTATTCCAGAACATCATATAATTCTATCAGCTACTAGTGGGCTTACAAAAACCACTACCCACACAATTATATCCGAAGATAGGAATTTTTGAACAAAGCTGAAGTAACTGCGTAGTGGAGCATTGTATTTTTCCTTTAATCCACTGCATATCAATCGTTTATCACGTATAGGAATTAACGCGAAACAAACAGCCCTTCACTATGAAAAAAGTTCTACTGGCCGGCGCTACCGGGCACCTGGGGAGGCATATTTTCCGGGAGCTAAAGCAGCATGGATATGAAGTGCGTGTATTGGCGCGTAATCTGAAAAAAGCACAGTCCCTTTTCCCGGATCCGGAAGAGCTCGTGCTTGCCGACGCTACCAAACCCGTATCTCTGGAAGGCTGCTGTACGGGTATTGATGTAGTGATCTCAGCTCTGGGTAAAAATCTAAGCCTCCGTCACCAGGGCGGTGGCTCATTTCACGATATCAATTACAAGGCAAACCTCAATTTATTAAAAGAAGCGGAGCAGGCTGGTGTTCGGCAGTTTATCTATGTGTCGGCATTCGGGGCAGGACGCTATCCGCAGCTGGCATACTTTAAGGCACATGCCGCCTTCGAGAAGGCCTTACGATACAGTTCACTCACTTATACCATTCTAAAACCGGTTGCCTTGTTTTCAGTATTTGAAGAGATGGCAGCCATGGCAAGAAAAGGGCACATTGGGCAGCTTGGCCAGGGAGACAAACTCACGAACCCTATTTATGATGGGGATGTGGCCCGCATCGCAATCGATTGCATCGGAAAACCCAGCCAGTCCCTGGAGCTTGGCGGCCCCACTACCTACACACGACAGGAACTGGCGCAGCTGGTGTGTGATGCAGCGGGTTATAACGGACGTGTAGCCGAAATTCCCTTCGATTATGTGGATACGCTTCTGCCTTTTGTGCGGCTGCTCAGCCGTAACCTCTACGACAAACTGGCTTTTATGACGGCTGTGAGCAAAGTAGACTGTGTAGCACCTGCAGTAGGGCAGTATACTTTAGAAGATTATTTTGAGCTGGAACCTCAACTAAGTTCCTGAGCCGATCAAAACCTCAGTATAAAAGTAGTTCCTCTATCCAGCTCCGACTGCACAGAAATAGAGCCTTTATGAAGACGCATGATCTGACGGGACAGGCTGAGCCCTATACCTGATCCGCTCTTCTTTGTAGTGAAGAAAGGAATGAAAATCTTGGTCGTGGCCTCTGCCGTCATACCCTGTCCGTTATCCTCCACCTCCAGGCACACGCGGCTTCGTTCGTCCAGGTAGGCACGTACAGTTATCTGTTTGTGGGCTCTTTCCTGAACTGCTTCCATCGCATTTTTAACCAGGTTGATGATCACCTGCTCCACCATACCTCTGTCGGCCGATAGCAACAGACTGCTGCCTGACCGCAACTCAATCTTAAAGTGAATGTCCTGCTGTATCAGCTGTTCTCGCAACAAGGTCTTTATTTCTGAGAGCAACTCCCCTACATCGATCAGCGTCAACTCCGGTACCGTGATGCGGGTCAGGTTACGGAAATCATTCACAAAATGAATCAGGCCATCGCTTCTGCGGCTGATCGTGTGCAGGCACTGGCGGATGTCCAGCAGTTCGTCCCGCAGCACTGTGATCTCCTCGGCATTCGTATCATCAACATACCCGCTTATTTCTTCGCCAGCACTGGCTGAGAGTGAGGCAATGGGCGTCACAGAGTTCATGATTTCATGGGTCAGCACCTTGATCAGGTTCTGCCATGCTTCCATCTCCTTGTCCTCCAGTTCCCGCTGTATGTTCTGTACCGATGCCAGCTTTACCTTATCTCCCAGCATCACCAGCTCGATCACCTGCACCGATAGGTTCGTTACTGAGCCTCCCTGTCGCAGTGGAACAACTGCTTTCTCGCCATGGTCCAGTCCAGAAAGGCGAACAGCTAAGTCAGGGTATAGAGCAGCCAGCTCCTGTATCTGATGCAGCG
This sequence comes from Pontibacter lucknowensis, assembly GCF_900156415.1. Taxonomy (GTDB): domain Bacteria; phylum Bacteroidota; class Bacteroidia; order Cytophagales; family Hymenobacteraceae; genus Pontibacter; species Pontibacter lucknowensis. Next base: position 835,600 of record NZ_FTNM01000002.1, read on the forward strand.
CCCCGACCTGCAGTAGCTTGCGGGCAGCGTGGTTGAGCAGCAGGATGCTGCCATCGTTTTTATAAGTGATGATGCCTGTTCCGACGTGCTGCACGATAGCTTCAAAATAGTGCAGGTGCGCCTCTTTTTCGGCCCGCACTGCCCTGAATTTTTTCATCACTTCATTCAAACCCGCTGCCAGTTCCCGGTGCAATCTGCCACCTGTCGATGCAGGTATAAGCTCTGTAAAATCGTCGTGCCGGATGGAGTTCAGGAAGCTCAGAAACTGCCGGTTTGTGCGCTCATGGAAGCGCACCAGCAGAAAAACCTGTAGCAGCAGGAAGAGCAAAAGTCCGATGAATGTGCCCCGGTAGGCCGGATCCAGCCCTACCTTTGCCAGCGCAAAAACAGTAAGTGCCAGAATGATGAGCCGCAGCACCAACTGTAACCGGTAGTTGTTAAAGCGCATATTTCTCTAGTCTTCGGTACAAAGCACCGCGGGACAGACCCAGTTCTTTGGCTGCTTTTGATACATTGCCTTCGTGTAACTGCATGGCCCGTTGCACCGCCTCTCGCTCCAGGTCCTCCAGATTCTGAGAGTTAGAAAATACCGCCGGAGCGGTTGCAGAAACGGCCGGTTCATCAGGTATAAAGAAAAAATCGTCCGGCTGCAATTCGCGGTTATCGCTCATGATGGAGGCACGCTCGAGCACATGCTGGAGCTCCCGCACATTGCCTGGCCAGGTATAGCGACGCAGCTTGGCCAGCGCGGCGTCAGAGAGTCGCTTGAGCGGCTGCTTATACTTGGTGGCGTATGTTTGCAGATAATGATCCGCAAATAAGGGAATGTCCTCCAGGCGCTCACGGAGCGGTGGCAGATTCAGCTCCACCGTGTTGATGCGGTAAAGCAGGTCCTGTCTGAATTCGTGCCGTTGTACCATTTCTTTCAGTGGCATATTGGTAGCGCAGATCAGGCGCACATCAATAGGTATAGGTTTGTTGGTCCCTACCCGGATGATCTCTCTGCGCTGCAGCACTGTCAGCAGCTTGCTTTGGAGGGCAGGCGACAAATTCCCGATCTCATCCAGAAAAAGCGTACCGCCGTTGGCAGCTTCAAACCGCCCCACCCTGTCCTCTTTCGCATCCGTAAAGGCGCCTTTCTTATGTCCGAAGAGTTCACTCTCAAACAGGGTTTCTGTGATGGCTCCCATGTCTACCGTCACAAATACCTTATCAGCCCTCGAGGAGCGTTGGTGAATGGTGCGGGCGATGACTTCTTTTCCGGTGCCGTTTTCGCCCAGCAGCAGAATGTCTGCATCGGTACGGGCGACTTTATCAATGATGGAAAACAGGCTGCGCATGGCCTGGCTCTCACCTGTGATGACCGGCTGCTGGTTCTGCAGCTCAGCGGTGAGGGTGCGGTTTACCTGCCGGAGCTGGTTTACCTCTTTGTAAGAATGGCGCAGCTTGGAAGCGGCAGTCAGTGTTGCCAGTAACTTCTCGTTCTGCCAGGGCTTAAGCACGAAGTCAGTAGCACCCTCTTTCAGCGCGCGCACGGCCATCTCCACATCCCCGAAAGCAGTAATCATTACGACTACGGCCGATGGGTCATATTTCAGAATCTCCTTTAGCCAGAAAAAACCCTCCTGACCGCTCGTAATGTCCTGACTGAAGTTCATATCCAGAAGAATGATGTCGAACTCTTCATTGGAAACCAGGAAGGGAATCTTCTTCGGATTCTTTTCCATTACCACTTCTTTGGCATATTTGCGCAGCAGCATTTTGGCTGAAAACAACACATCTTCGTTGTCGTCGATCACCAGTATTCTTCCCAGGTTTTGTTCCATGACAGGTATAGGTTTTAGAATAAGAGGATAGAAAATTATGCCAGTCGGGTTAAATGCTTAATTTAAGATAAATTTAGGAAAAATATAGCTTATACCTGTCCAGCCACGGACAATAAGTGTCCACAACTGGTCAACCGAACAGTACGCCTATACCTGATAAAGGCAACAAAGCCCTTTTTGCAGGACTGGCACAACAATGGATTTAGCCAGGCTAATCGTTCTACTCCTAAAGCTGTGCACGACATGTTAAAGCTATACTTCCTTACGGCCTTCCGGTCCCTTCTACGCAGCAGAGGCTACAGCCTGCTCAACGTGCTGGGTCTGGCACTGGGCATTACCTGCAGCATCCTGCTCTTCCTGGTCATTCAGTACGAGCTCAGCTATGACACCTTCCACAGCAAAGGAGATCGTATCTACCGGCTCAGCGTTGATGCGCATTATGCTGATGGTGTCTTTCAAACCACCTCCATTCACTTTCCGGCTACCAATGCATTGCGAAACAACAATCCGGGGTTTGAAAACATCACCCAAATGTATTCAGAAAATGACGGACAGGTAACTGTTCCGGGCGATGGCAATATGGCACCACGCCATTTTATCAATCAGGGTAATATTGCTTTTGTGGAGCCGGCCTTCTTTGATGTATTTGACTTCGACACAGGTGGACAGGACCTGCGCAGCTACATGCTGGAACCTAACAATGTGGTGCTCACCAATAGCATGGCAAAGCTTTTCTTTCCGGATGAAGATGAAGTGATCGGCAAGATCATCATTTACAATAATAAACTAACGCTGAAAATAGTAGCTGTCATACCTGACTTTCCGGTTACGACCGATTTTCCATTTGTCATGCTCGCTTCATACCCTACCCTACAGGGCTTTCTGCCTTTTGATCTCAGCAGTTGGACCACCCTCATGAGTAACCACACCGCTTTTGCCGTGTTGCCCCCAAACGCAGATATAGATGCACTAGAGCAGCAGGCAAACACTATTATAAAGCGACTGATGCCAGACCAGAGATCCGCTACTGAGCGCATCAAGCTGCAGCCGCTGCATGACATTCATTTCAATGCGGCATACGGCAATTATTCGCAGCGCACCATATCCAAAGAAGTGATCTGGTCGATGGCCCTGATCGGTCTGCTGCTGCTGGTGACAGCCTGCATCAACTTTATTAACCTGGCTACAGCACTGGCCGTGCGACGAGCCCGGGAGATAGGTATACGCAAAGTAATGGGCAGTAATCAGTTGCAACTGATGCTCCAGTTCCTGGGTGAAACACTGCTGATCACCCTGGTAGCCACACTTATATCTGCCATTCTTGTTGAACTGGCCTTACCGCATCTTAATCAACTGCTGGGCCTGAAGATAACCTTCAGCTTTTTGGAAAATCCTCAGCTACTGCTCTTTGTGGTACTGCAGGTGCTGCTCGTTACATTATTTGCAGGCTTATACCCTGCCTTTTTGTTAGCACGCTTCCAGCCAATTGCCGCCTTGCGCAGCCGTATGTCGGTTCAGGAAGTTGGGGGGCTGTCCCTGCGACGCAGCCTGGTTGTGCTGCAGTTTACCATTTGCCAGGTTCTCATCATCTGCACACTAATTGTAAACGAGCAGATGCAATACCTCCGTAACAAAGATCTGGGCTTTGACAAGGATGCTGTGGTAACAGTTCCGCTGCCCCGGGATAAAAGTGCTAAAATGGAGGCTCTTCGGGATGAGATTCTCAGAGACCCGGCGCTTCTCGGTGTTACCTTCGGTTCTGCCCCACCCTCCTCTGAAATAACACGCCTCAGCAGATTCCGGTATGGCCATGCAGAGAATATCATTCCTTTTCAGGCCAACATGAAATCCACGGACGAGCACTACCTGGAGCTATTCGACATCAAGCTCGTCGCGGGTCGTATGTTCCGGGCAGATGGATTTGCAGAAGACTCTATCCTGCAGGTGCTCATCAATGAAACCATGCGCCGCAAACTAGATTTGAAGCAACCTGAGGAAGCCATAGGCAAAAATCTATACCTTAACGGCGGAGAGCAGAAGGCTATTATTGTGGGCGTAGTCGAAGACTTTCATCAGAACTCACTGCGCGACCCGATCGACCCGGCCATCTTTTACTCCGGTGACAGCGATTACTTCTTTATGATGGCCAAGGTAGACCTGCGCCAGTCAGAAGCGGCCCTGGCGCACCTGGAGCAGGTATGGCAGAAGGCCTACCCGGAAACCGTGTTTCATTATGAATTTATGGACGAGACGCTAAACCGCTTTTACAGAGACGAGTTACGACAAAGCACCCTTTTCAAAATTTTCTCCTTCATCGCCATTTTCATTGGCTGTCTGGGCCTTTACGGACTCATCGCCTTTATGGCAACCCAGCGCACCAAAGAGATAGGTATACGCAAGGTCATGGGTGCTTCGGTGTTCCAGATCACTGTGCTCTTCTCCAAGGAATTTGTGAAACTTGTACTGATCGCCTTTGTACTGGCAGCCCCTATTGCCTGGTACCTGATGAGTCAATGGCTGCAGGACTTTACCTACCGCATCAGCATCGGCTATATTCCGTTCCTGATGGCTGGAGCCGCCACCCTTGTCATTGCACTGATCACCATGAGCACACAGGCAGTAAGGGCAGCTATAGCCAATCCGGTGCTTTCCTTAAAGGCAGAATGATCCTCTTGATTGTAAGTCAAAAATTTTCTCTCTAAAAGTGAGGCAATTACGTGTCATGGCTTATTTTTTTGACAAAAAAGCCGGGCTGAGGCTTTGCAAAATAAAAGCGGCCCGCTATATTTGCATCACAATACGACAGAATGGTCCGTTCGTCTAGGGGTTAGGACTCCAGATTTTCATTCTGGCAACAGGGGTTCGATTCCCCTACGGACTACTAAAAAGCCGCTCCACATCAAATGGAGCGGCTTTTTTGATTTCATTCTGCCAAGAACAGATAGCTATACCTTATACGTGTATGCGGGTAGTGCATACCGCACAGGTCACGAATCCCAAACTAGCTTTACAAAGCCTCTGCTACAGAATCAGCCATGGGTGTGGTTGGGTGTCCAATCAGTTTGGAAAGCTGGCGGCTATCGTCGTATAGGGCACCATTCGAAGCGGCTACGTCCCAGCCGGCTATGGCTTTTGCCATACTATCCGGAAGCCCATACCCTGCCAGTGCAGCAGCATAGTCTGCCTCCGGTAGATTTTTGTAAGGGATGTCTTTACTGGTCTGGCGGGAGATCTCGTCGGCCAGGTCGCTGAGGGTATAGGCCTCGTCGCCGGCCAGTTCGTATACCTTGCCTCCATGCCCCAGGCTTGTCAGCACCGCTACTGCTGCTTCTGCATAATCCTCTCTGGATGCGGAGGAAATTTTGCCCTCACCGGCACTGCCGATAAAAGCGCCGCCGGCAATTGCGCCCTGTACTGAGCCGGTATAGTTTTCAGTGTACCAGCCATTGCGTAGGATAGTGTATGCTATACCTGAATCCTTGATCATGCGCTCTGTGGCGCGGTGCTCTTCAGCCAGGCTTAGCAAAGAGGTATCGGCATGCAGCAGGCTGGTGTAGACGATCCGTTTTACTTCCGCTTTTTTGGCAGCCTCGATCACATTTTTATGCTGCGCGGCACGCTGCCCCACCTCACTGGATGAGATCAGGAGCAGGGTGTCTATACCTTGCAGGGCACTGTCCAGCGTCTCTGTTTTCGTATAGTCTGCTTCGCGCACTTCCACCCCCATCCCTTCTGCTTTCTGAGGTTCGCGCACCAGCGCTATAATGTTTTCGGGCTCCACCTTAGCTTTTAGTCTCGTAACAACCAGCCTTCCCAATTGGCCTGTTGCACCTGTAATGCCTATTTTCATATCGGTTTTATTAGGTATGTATACTTTAATTTAATTTTAAAAAAGCTATTTCAGCCAATCGAGCACAGCCGCTATTACTTCGCCAGTCAGCTGGTGCCCCATTTCCAGCTCATGATAAGCCGGTGTAATACCTGCGCTTTCTAAAAACACCTTTGCTTCGCGGGCATAATGCACAGGCAAAGTTGCATCCTGCGTACCGTGTGCGATAAATACACGCAGGCTTTTCAGCTTGTCCGAAGAAGCAAGCAGCGGCCTGATCTCCTTCAGTATCCTGCCGCTGAAGGCAAGCACCCCGGCTACCAACTCAGGCTGCGTCAGGCCAATGGTATAGCTCATGATAGCCCCCTGGCTAAATCCGCCCAGGTATACTTCGTCTATACTGTACTTTGCCTTCACCTGGGAGATAAATTCCCGGATGAGCTCGCGGCTCTGCTCCTCCTGCCCGGCGTTGATCATTGGCTTGCCCGAAGAAAAATCTACCTGATACCAGGCATAACGTCCCTCTCCCAGCACAATAGGACCACGAGGTGAGATCACCATCACATCATCCGGTAGGTATGGAGCCAGGCTGAACAGGTCCTGCTCATGGCTCCCGACCCCGTGCAGCAGGATCAGCGCTTTCCGCTTTCCCAAAGCTTCACTTGCTGGCCGCACCAGGTATTTCAAAACCATGTCCGATGCAAGCGTGTCAGCCTTTATGTCTTCTCTGAATACCATACGTTATGATTCTTAATGTTGTGCTGTAATCAGCCTATTTTCACGGAAGTCATGGTCAGGGAGCCGCCTACCGCTTTGTCGTTAAAGAAGGATACCTCGTCTTTGCTGCCCTGCAAGCCAAGCGTATACATCAGTGGCCAGTAGTGCTCTGGCGTAGGTATAGCCAGCATAGCTTCGCGGCCCAGTTTCTCGTACTGAATCAGTTTGTCGTGGCTGCCGCTGCGAATCAGGTCCTTGAAGGTGTTGTTGATCTGCACGGCCCAGTCGAAACCGTATTCCTCGTCGTTCAGCCTGTCCCAGGCCACCATGCGCAGGTTGTGCACCATGTTGCCGCTACCCATAATCAGTACGCCTTTTTTACGCAGACCGGCCAGTTCCTTGGCCAGGTCGTAGTGATACTGCGGTCCTTTGGTATAATCGATACTGAGCTGCAGCACCGGAATGTTAGCCTCCGGGTACATGTGCCGGACCACCGTCCAGGCGCCGTGGTCGAGACCCCAGTCGTGGTCCATCTCCACAGTGGCGGTTTTAAGGATAGAGGCCGTTTCTTTGGCAAGTTCCGGGTTGCCGGGGGCCTTATACTGCACATTGAACAGCTCCTGCGGGAAGCCCCCGAAATCGTGAATGGTCTTGGGGAAATCCATGGCCGTGATACGGGTGCCTTTGCTCAGCCAGTGCGCCGAAACCACCAGCACAGCTTTGGGTGTCGGCATTTCCCTGGCCAGCTTTTTCCAGTACTGGCTGAAGGCATTGTCCTCGATGCCATTCATGGGCGAACCGTGGCCTACAAACAGCACGGGCATTAACTGCTCCTGCTCGCTCAGGTTATCTGTAAATTTATTGAATGCTGATAATGTGGTCATACCTACTACTCCTGTTACTAGTGTTTTAATAAATTGGTCTCGTCGCATGTTGCTTGGGTGACAATTATGTGGCTAAAATTACTGGTGCAAGATCTTCCACCCTGCCAGCCAGTTGTAGTCATATTTCATATTGAGCTGGATCAGCAGCAACTGCATGCGTTCCAGGGTGCCGCTCACCGACAGGTCGCCTGCCACGATCGGGTTAAACCCAGCCGTGCTCACCAGTTCAGACACCGTTTGCAGTGCCTCTTCGTCGTTGCCCGCCACAAAGGCGTCAGCTTGCTTTCCGTCTATAACCGGCGTGGCAAAGTCGGCGGCGAAGGTGGTGTTGAAGGCTTTGATCACTTTGGCGTTGGGCAGGAGCTTCTGCAGTTCTTCGGCCGCGCTGGTATAGGGTGCCGTTACCAGTCCGTCGTAACTGTCGTTCAGCGGATTGGCGATACTGATGACGATCTTCTGGTTGGCGACTTCCTTTATCTTCTGGGCTACTTCTCTTTCTGCATCATGCGGAACAGCCGCAATAATGATATCCGCTTCCCATGAGGCGTCCACAGAGCAGTCCACTGCCTCCACCGAGGCGGCGGGCTGGTTGCTTTGGATCTCCTCAGCTACTGCCTGTACTTTGTCCAGGTCGTTGGCGCAAAGCAGCAAACGATAATTGCCCTTGGCCAGACTTTTCGAAATGGCGGCCCCCATGTTGCCGGAAGCGCCTATGATGGCGATAGTCTGTATTGTCTTCATGGTCGTTTAATTAGGAACAATACAAAGGTACGGCCATGCCAGGCCCCGGCGCATTGCGCCTTGTCAAGAAAAAGCCTTGACATTTGTCAATGAAAAGGAAGGGGACTTTACCTGCGCTCGGCCATTTTCTTGCGTACGCGACTCAGGGTTTCGGGCGTCAGGCCCATGTAGGAGGCAATCATGTGCTGCGGCACACGCTGGGCAATGTCTGGATAGGTTTCGGTGAAGCGGGTATAGCGCTCTTCGGCGGGTAGGCTGATATTGGAGGTCAGGCGCCGTTGCAGGGCAATGTAGGCACCTGTTATCAGCAGCCGGATATAGGTTTCGTACTTGGGCTGGGTTTTCAGGAGTTCATCGTGTGCTGCGCGGGTAATCAGCACCAACTCGGCATCTTCCAGGGCATCGATAGTATAAGTGGCGGGCTCAGCGGTGAGGTAACTGAAGAGGTCCGATATCGTCCAGCCCTCAATGGCAAACTGGATGATGTGCTCGTTCATGTTCTCGTCGACGGTATAGGCGCGCAAGGCCCCCTTCTCCACAAAGGCAATAGATTTGCACACGTCGCCATCCTGCAAGAGGTACTGTCTTTTGCGCAGCTTTTTTGGCGTCAGATAGGTTTTGATCTGCTCCTGCTCTTCTAGGGTCAGGGGCACTTTTTCATTGAATTTCTGAAAGAAGAGTTCGTACATGGTGGATCGGTGTAGAGAGCGGTCCGTTCGTCGTTTCTTATACCCGAAGTGCTTCAGGTATACAGCTGCTTTGGTCTGTAAAAATACCTTTTATCCGCCGAATACTGAAGTGTATTTTCTTATTCCCGGGTAAATTCTTTCGTGCTCCGCACGGTATCAATAGGCCGAACCAGCTTTTCAATTTGTGCCCGCTTTGGTTCCAGAAACGGCGGTTCACGTAACCCGACGTCGGGGGACCGATCTGGCTTAGCCGCTCGGTCCACTCTTCGGGCGCGGGACGGTCTGCGTATTTCAATCCATCAGGCCAGTGGGCTCCTGGCTGCTTCCCGCTGAATTTCCTTTTCCCCCTTCAAGCTCAATCCGGTGTTTCGGATCAAAGCGGTAAAACTCCTTATAACCCAATTTGTCTACTGCCCGTTCATCGCTGGCTTTGATGTACCCCACCGAGAGCGCATAGGCTTTCCATTCAGCTTTCAATTCACTGAATTTTTCCGGAAACTTCGCAGCCACATTGTTTTCCTCTTTCAGGTCCTCCTTCAGGTTATACAAATGCCATTCGTCCCCCTTCCCGTAGGGTGGCGGCATAAAGATCAGCTTCCAGTCCCCTTTCAAAATGGCTTTGCACTCGGTTATCTCAAAGCCCAGTACGTCAAAAGCGGTACGCACCGGCTGTTTAGTTTCCTCCTGCAGATAGGGCTTCAGCGAAGTGCCGTAAAGCGGCTTTAAGCCGGGCTTGTTATTGGGGTAGGTAACATTGGCATAGTCCAGTATGGTGGGCAGAATATCTGTAACGTGCAGCATCTCATCTGTGACCGTGCCGCGTTTGTGCATGCGCCTGCCCGAGACTAGAAAGGGTGTTTGTGTGCCGCCTTCGTAGGTTGTGAGTTTGAAGTACGACAAAGGGGTATTGGCCACCTCGGCCCAGGCACCACCGATGGAAACAAACGAGTTGATCCTGCCCATATTCTCTAAACTGTTGTCATACTCCTCTGCGATGGATTCTTTTGTGTTTGGGGCATAAAAGTGAGGCTCCTTCGGATTGGCGCCGTTATCGGAGAGAAAGAAAATGATGGTATCGTCAAACTTGTTGGTATCTTTCAACTTATCGAACAAACGTCCCAGATTCCAGTCCAGATTTTCAATCATGGCAGCATAGATCTCCATTTTCCTGGCCGCCTCTTTTTGTTCTTCCTGTGTCAACTCTTCCCACTTCTCAAAGTGGCCGCTGCCTTCGTTCTTCGTTAGTTCATCCGGTATCAGTGCCAGTTCCTTCATCTGTTGCAGGCGCTGCTTCCGAATGGCATCGTACCCTCCGTCATACACGCCTTTGTATTTATCGAGCCAGGCATCCGGCACCTGCAAGGGGTCATGCGGCGCAGTAAAAGCCAGGTAGGCAAAAAACGGATCGCCATCCTGCTGCTCCGTTATATACCGGATCATCTTATCAGTAAAATAGTCAGATGTATAGAAGTCAGCTGGCAGATGCGCGACCGTCTCTCCGTTTTCAGAGTATTTGGTATGGGGCTCTTCAAATTCACTCAGGGCACGCTGATCGTTGAAGTGACTGACGCCACCTCCTAAAAAAGAGAATACCCGCTCAAAGCCCCTGTCATGGGGCCGCTGCCCCTCCAGTTCGCCCAGGTGCCACTTGCCCGCCATATAGGTATGGTAGCCGGTCTCTTTCAGTATCTCAGGAATTGTGAGCACGTCCCTGGTCAGGTAGCCTTCGTAGCCAGGCTGCATGTACTGATTGGTGGCATGTGCCGTGGGCATATTGCCTAAACCTGCCTGGTGGTTGTCGCAGCCGGACAGCAGCATGGCCCGTGTGGGGGCGCACAACGATGAGGTATGGAAATTACGGAAGCGGACGCCGTTGTCCGCCAGCTGCTGCAAATTGGGTGTCCTGATCTCGCCGCCAAAAGGCTGGCAGTCAGAATAGCCCATGTCATCCACTACTATGAGCAGGAAATTAGGTTGTCGCTGATACGAGTTCGCTCCCATTTTCTATAACCTTATCTAAATAACCAGCCGGCTTTTGGCAGCTTATAAATACGTCGCATCTGAAAGTAGGGCTGTCATTCTAGCATGGTTAATGGACTGTCTTTCCCAACTGAACCTCTACGATATTGTCATTTAACTCCCAGTCAATAAGCAGGTTGTCAGGATCTATGCCTGCACGGGCAGGTTTGCGTTGTACCATCACCGTAATCGTCTGCTTATCTGAATTAATAAAATGCTTCTTCTGGTAAAGCACTTCTCCTTGACTCTGATCTGATTTGGCAGGAGCAAATACGCTAACTTCTATCCAATCTTTCATCTGTAAACTAGTCTCCACTCCTATACTGTCAACCACAAACTTCCGTGCCTGTACATCAAGGGTCACCTGCCACTTACCGGGTTGCACCTGCCTGGTCGTGGCCTGCTTAGTGCTCAGCTCCCAAAAGGTGTTCTTCTCAAAAAGATCATGAAGCAGGGCTTGGAGAGAGTCAGGTGTTACTGCCTGCAGCTCCTGATACAGATCAAGTGAGGTAGCCAGCGGAGACTGTCCCGAACCATGCTTCTGCAGCAAAGTACGGAGCGCCCCGTTTACCTTATCCCTTCCGATGTATTGACTCAGCGCATAAAGCGCGAAAGGACCTTTGCGATAATTCTGGTACCAGTCATTCGCCTGCAGCAGCGGAACAGCTGCACGTGTTTTGGGGTTTTCATTTTCCTCGAGTAAAAAGCTTCGCAACCGCTTTTGATGCTCCGGCCCATAATGCTCTTCCAGTACCCCCATGGCCGAGTACCAGGCCAGGCTTTCAGAAAGCAAACCTGCTCCCTCTGCATGGGCCGGGTCAAGCTGGTTGCCCCACCACTGGTGCGCCACCTCGTGTGCCACCACTGCCGTTACCAGGTCAAAATTCCGCTTGTCTTTATCAGGGTTCATCAGAAAGAATGCTTCTCCTGCTGTGATGTTGACCGGTGCGGCATGATTTCCGAACCCGTATCCTGGATAAGCAACGAACCGGATCGAACGGTGTGGGTAAGCCCCGAACTGCCTGCTGTAGTACTCTAAAGAAGCCTGCACGCTTTTCATCATACGCTTCAGGTTAAGCGTCTGCCCCGGATCATAGTAAATCTGTATACTGACTTCCTCCCCTGAACCACCTGCAGTGTTCTTCCACTTCCCTTCATGCACGGCATAGTTAGCTGAGAAGAAATAGTATTCATTCCGGATAGGAGCATCTGTCGCATAATGAAAGTAGCGCCGTTCACCTTCCGTCCAAGTTCGCTGCAGCTCACCGGGCGCCACCACCACCTGGTCTGCATCCGTGCCCACCACGGCTTCAAATAAAATACGCTCGGCAAACGGCGAATTATGGCGTGCCTCCACATCATAGAGCGAAGGAGTTGCGGGACGTGGGGCCAGTCCGTATTCTTTTCGGGAGACGGCATCATCCAGTTCCCGGTAAGATTGATAGCCAATTGCGGGCAGCCATTCATAATTCCGGAAGTTGGTGCTGCGCGGTGTTACTGATACATCAGTGCCGCTGTTCGTAAAGCCACGTCCTCCTACCTGCACTTCAAAGCTGAGCTGCAGGGAATCACCGGGCTGAAGTGGCTTTTGCAAAGTATAAATGTGGTAGCCCAGCGCTTCATCTTTAAGTGAACTGGCGGCAGACTGGTCTAAAGTTATGGCCTTCGTTTCAACTCCCGGTGCTGTGGCTATATGTATAGCATCGATTGGCTCCCTGTGCTGGTTTACGAGCAGGTATATCCCTTTAACTGTTGCTGTTCTTTTTTCCGGATATAGCTCCACCTGCAGGCTGGCACTCGTCTGCCGTGGCTGCGGAATAAGGGAGTACTTTGCGTATAGCTTTTCGTACTGCGCCTGCAGCTCCGCTTTCTCAGATGCAGAAAGGTAGTTGTTCAGGATATTTGTGTTGTAGAATACGAATCCCCCAAATCCCAGTATACCCGCTACTGCTACCGTAGCAGCTACGATCGTAGGGCGAGTGATGCGACCTTTGACCAGGTTTAACCGCGACCTTAGTTTTTCATCCCGGCCCCGAACCCAGCACAGTTTTGCCACCACAGCCAGCAACAGCGCCCACGACAACCAGTATAGCTTAAACCACAGCCATGGCTCCAGCGATAAGTTAAAGCCGGCCATATGCGTGTGCGACCAGGCCGGGCTCGCGCTATAGATGAGTAGCTTGTGACTAATGCCAAGACTAGGGGCAAACGCGATAAACCCGTAAGCAAGCAGCGTAAAAAAATGGCCGAGGTATTTCTGATTGACCAGCACATGCACCACAAGCGCGAGCAGTGCAAAAAGCAGACATTCAACCAACTGAAGCCCGAAAAGTGTCTTCATGTACAGCCCGATCTCAACCGGTGCGCCACCTATAGTTTTCTGAGCAACGATGCCTGCAGTCATCAGGAACGCTAGCCAAATCAGAAGCATAAAGCTTAAGGCCAGGAACCTGCTCAGAAACAACACCCATTCCGGTACCGGAGTCGCGTTGGTGATTTCGTTTATACCTGCTTCTCGCTCCTTCCAAACCAGTTCTCCGGTATAAAAAATGGTAAGCAGGGTAATCAAAATCCAGAAAGACTTAATTTCTACCAGAGGTGCTGTTAGGAAGTTTATCACCTGATCCGTTCCGGGTAGCAAGGGCACATCTTTGGCCTCTATATTTTCGGGTATGGTTAAACCTACTACCAGGGCAAGGACCAACAGTAACAGCAGCCCGATACGACTTTTTGCGAGCTGCAGAAACGACTTCAAGGTGATGACGCGTAACTGCTGTATGTGCGTTGTAAAACCGAATACACCCCTTATCTGTGTTAATGTATGCTCCGGTCTCCATTTCAGCCACTCCCGCTCTGGCAGGTTTGTTACGGATTGCGTAAGCTGTTTCTTGCCAATACTTGTTGCAGGCTGAACAAACCTAAAGCGACTATGAGTGAAAGCCAATAAGCCAACTGCAATGCTGAGCCAAAGTAAGCGGTTAACGAGTAACGGCCCTTCCATTACAAGCAGGCGCGTATTCATTTCCAGAGGACTCCACTCGCCTGACATTTGATTTAAAACAAAGCTAAAATTGATGGGATCTATCAGATTCGCCCATGCTTTTGCATCTTGCAGAACCAACTCTAAAACGAAGGCACACATAAAGAGAAGCACCCCACCCAGGTAGCTTGCCATGGCCCTACGGGTAAGCGCTGCCAACGAAAACTGAATGGCCGTCACAATAAAAATGTTGGGAACCAACAGGTAGAAAAAGCTGGTAAGATAGGCTGTTAACCGAAACGGCCCCATCACTTCAGACTCCACACCGGTAAAGTATAAGGAGAAGAAAATGCTCAGCGGAATGGAGAGCAGCACAATTAAGTTGAGAAGACAAGCGGCAAGGAACCGCCCTCCCAGGTAAGTGACTTTACTGGTTGGTGTGGTGTAGGTCAGCGAATGCATGCGTGTCTGTACATCCCGGGCTGCTGCATCGCCTGCTACGGATCCGCCTAACGGAAGCCAGAACAAAATGCATAGCGCGGTGACAGCCGCTATCACAATAGGCGCATTCAGTAAGAAGTATCCTTCCCGGGCATCACTTAAGTAATTGGCGATTACCCATAAAAAAGCAAGTACTGCTACTATACAAAAGTACAGCCAGGTAGAGATGCTGCGTATCTGGTAGGCAAACTCCATTTGAAAGATCTTCCGGAACTTCATATGCTAACCTCCTCCACTTGCTGACAGGACGTGTTAAAGCCCGCCATGGTGCTAAAGTATACATCTTCCAGGTCCGGCTCCACCAACTCAAAACCGTTTCCCGGGCTCTCCTCACTGTAAATATGTACAATAGTGCGACCGCTAAACAGTTTGGCAGAAATAACCTGGTGCTCCTCGCCCAGTGCATGCAACTCGTTTTTAGAGACCAGTTTGCGCCAGATACGCTCTTTGAGTGCCTCTACAGCCTGCATCGGTTCAGCCTCTAGTAAAATTTTCCCTTTGTTGATGATCGCCATGTTGGTGCAGAGTTCACTCACGTCTTCCACAATATGCGTTGATAGGATCACCACGCTGTTCTCACCTAACTCACTAAGCAGGTTCAGGAAACGCACGCGCTCCGCCGGGTCCAGGCCTGCCGTGGGTTCATCCACGATAAGCAATTTAGGGTTGCTCAGCAACGCCACCGCCACCCCAAAGCGCTGCTTCATACCACCGGAATAGCCGCCCAACTTCTGCCGGCGCTTGTCCCATAGGTTTGTCTGTCTAAGTAAACGCTCCACTACTTCTTTGCGGGCAGCGCGGCTGGTAATGCCTTTCAAAACGGCGAAGTAATCAAGCAAATCCTCTGCATTTACTTTTGGGTAGACACCGAACTCCTGTGGCAAATAGCCCAGCGTTTGGCGCACCTCTTCTTTCTGGCGTAGCACATCTATTTCGCCCAGTTGTATGCTTCCTTCATCCGGGTCCTGCAGCGTGGCCAGTGTGCGCATCAGTGTGGACTTGCCGGCACCGTTAGGTCCCAGCAGGCCATACATGCCCGGCGGTATGTGCAGCGAAACATTGTCTAATGCCTTTACCCCGTTAGCGTAGGTTTTGGAGATATTCCGGATGGACAGGCTGATCTGCTGATTTTCCATAGTTCTTCTGTTTTTATTATGCTTGTTCAGGAAGAAAGAAAAGCACTTTAATAGGGCCTTCCCCCTCGTTTTCAGAATAAAGGAAAAAACACACCACTGGATATCAAAAAGCGATATGCTATTGCTGTATATTAATCTACCAAGTGCTGCAATGCTTCCGCCAAAGCGCTTGCAGCGCCAATAGGGGTTTTCGTAGATTGGAATCAGGCAACTGCCGAGTAGATGGTAAGATAGTGTCCGGGAAAAATATCTTTGCTTTATGGAGAGAGTGAAAAAGATCTTTGTGCAGGTCCACGTTGTGCTGTGGACGCTGTTTATCCTGCTGGCCAGCTTGCAGCTAAGCAATGAAGGTGACCACTGGCCTACCTTAACCACTGGTTTCATCCTGACATGCTTGCTTGTTTTTTACGGCAATTTCTATCTGCTGACAACCTACCCGGGAAAGAAGAAGAGAGGAGATTATTACCGCAGGCTCATAGCCATTGTGCTGATAGGCCCTCTGCCCTTCTTGTATTTACATCCAAGAGCAATGGAGGTATGGCAAGATTTCTTCCAGTACTACATAATGACCTTAGTCACTATAGTACCTCTCTTTACATTTCTCGGATGGTTGGCCAGGGTTACAGAAAACCTGGTGCTTAATACGATAAAAAAAGAGCAACTGGAGAAGCAGGCAGTGGAGTCAGAGCTACATTACCTCAAATCGCAGATCAATCCGCACTTTCTGTTCAATACCTTAAACAACATCCACACGCTGGTATACAAACAGGCATCGACTGCTCCAGAAGCCGTACTTCGTCTTTCATCCCTGATGCGATACATGATCTATGAGTCAAATGCCGCCACGGTGCCCCTTTCAAGAGAGATGCACTACCTGCAGGATTATGTTGGATTGCAGCAGCTCCGTTATAAAAGTAGTCCGGTGGTGGACCTGGAAGTAGAAGGAGACATAGCTTCCTGCCACATTGCTCCGCTGCTGTTCATACACCTCCTGGAGAATGCCTACAAACACAGTCCTGCCCGACTGGAACCAGGTGCTATAAAAGTCCGTGTTGAGATAAAAGAAAATACACTTACCTTCCGTATCCAGAACCCGGCCGGAAATAAGGCAGGCAATGCTTTAGAGGAGCCGGGTGGCATAGGGCTACCGAATGTCCGGAAAAGACTGGCGCTATTGTACCCTGAAAAGCACAGTCTGGAGATAGATAACCTGGGTGAAATTTTTATAGTTACATTAAAAATCCACGATCTGCACACGCAAGCGCATGAAAGAGAAGCTCAGCTGTTATATAATTGATGACGAGCACCTGGCTCAGGAAATACTGGAAGAGTATGTGTCCAAAGTTCCGTTTCTGGAGCTGAAAGGCACCTTTATGAGCCCCCTGGAAGCAACTGCCCAACTTGAGAAAGATAGACCCGACCTGCTGTTCCTGGATATTAACATGCCAGACTTGGATGGCCTGAGCTTTATACCTATGCTCAACCCGAAACCCATGATCATCCTGACGACCGCCTATGATCAGTATGCCTTAAAAGCTTTTGACCTGGAGGTGAGAGATTACCTGGTGAAGCCCTTTTCTTTTGAGCGTTTCTACAAAAGTGTACTGCGCCTCTACCAGGAACAAGGCAGCCGGCATCAACCAGAAAAGAAGGACAACATAGTGGACCTTAAACAGGAGCAGGCCCATATTTTTCTGAAGGTGGGGCATCGTATCCAGAAAATTGACACGGGAGACATTCTCTTCGTTGAGGGGATGAAAGACTACTTGCGGATACACACAGCCAAAGAGAAAATCATGACCTTGCTAAGTTTCGCCAAGCTTGAAGAGCTGTTGCCTGCCCAGGACTTTGCCCGGGTGCACAGGTCGTTCATGGTAGCTATTGATAAGATAGATCACATTGAAAAGAACAGGATCAGAATAGCAGATCATCTCATACCGATAAGTGATTCTTATCATGAAAGCTTTTACAAAAAACTGAGAGGATTGTCCTAAACTGGAAGAATACTACTTTCATGTAGGCAACAAAAGCCGCTTCACATCACTTCCTGCTGCAGTTTAATTATTCCGTGATTAAGCGCTACTCTGGCAGCACAAATTACGTAACATTAGGATCGTAACTAATTGTGAATGTTACATTTAACACGAAGCATCTTGTCTATGAAAAAATTTTACAGGCCTTCCGCATTCACGATCATATCTATGCTAAGCTTACTGCTTCTGCAGGGCTGCTACAAGCTCAGAGGGCAGTCCGCCGATCAACAATGTGCCCCTGCCAGGGGGATTGATCAAGTTCAGGGTACGAAGCAAGGCGTTCCCACTGGGTCTGAGAAGAATGCCCTCTTTCAAAGAACACGAGATACCTGACGAAAACCTGAATGCCCTCGTGCGCTACATCAAGGTCATGAAAAAGAACAAGCCCCTGGACGAAAACCTGGTCTCCAGATAAAGTATACAGCAGTAGTGGCAGGTATAGTGCTTGAGAAAGAAGCAGGTATAAGCCCCATCTGCACAAATTTCGTGGTTCTGGGCAGCTGTCAGCGCAGCAACTCCGTTCTGCTATACCTGCAATCTTTTACGCCTATACTGGTATTCTGTCCAAAGCTTCTTAATTTTGTGATAACACAGCCTACTCTTCCAAAAGCAGACCAGCTGACACCGATCTTCCTTATGTTATCCAAGAAAACAAAGTATGCTTTCCATGCGCTCACCTACCTGGCAGAAAATCAGGATAAGGGTGCTGTGCTTATCCAGGAAATCGCCGCCAGTAAGAATATCTCACATAAGTTTCTCGAGAACATTCTGCTTGAGCTGAAGAAGGCAGGTATACTGGGCAGCAAAAAAGGCAAAGGCGGCGGGTATTATCTTATTAAAAAACCGGAAGAGATCACACTGGCCAAGATCATCCGCCTGCTCAATGGCCCCATCGCCTGGTTGCCCTGTGTGAGTCTCAACTATTACGAAAAGTGCTCCGACTGCCCCGACGAGGCCACCTGTAACATGCACATCATCATGTGCCAGGTGCGTGACCAGACCCTGTCGGTGGTCGAGAACAAAACCCTCTCCGACCTGATCACCTCAAACAATTGAAAAACAGCCTCTTAAATATTAAACATAGCTGATTTTAGTTTTTTTTACTTTATTACCCTACTAAGTTTGTAGGTTTTGTGTAGTTTTGGCACACAATGCAGCGCTATGCTACTAGACCGATATCTTCAAAAAGCTTTTAATAAAAAGCAGAGTCCGCAGAAGAAGGACAGCAAATTTAAAAGTGTCGCCAAGGCCATTTCATGGCGTGTCCTGGGCACTTTTGATACCATTGTCATTTCTTACCTGATCACAGGTGAGCTTAAAATGGCTTTCTCGATCGGTTCGATTGAGGTATTCAGCAAGATCCTGCTCTACTATGTCCACGAACGGATCTGGGAACGATTCACAGTAAAAAAAGAAGCCAATGAACTCGAAAAATCAAATACCGTCGCTGCTTGAGGAACTGGCAGACCTGTCCCTTTCTGAAGCACTGGCCTGGGTAGCCAAACGATTTCCAGGCAAAGTTGCTTTTTCGACAGCGCTTGGTCAGGAGGATCAGGTCATCACGCACGCCATCTTCTCTGACCAGCTTCCGATCATAATCTTCTCGCTCGACACAGGCCGCCTGTTTCAGGAAACCTACACCTTATGGGCAGATACCGAATACAAGTATAAACGCAAAATAGAGCCCTTTTTTCCGCAGGCTTCCGACGTGGAGTCGCTTGTTGCAAAACAAGGTATAAATGGATTTTACGACTCAGTTGATAACCGCAAAGCCTGCTGCCAGGTCCGTAAGGTACTGCCGCTGACGAGAGCTTTGCAGGGAGTGGACGTTTGGGTAACCGGACTGCGCTCCGGCCAGAGTGCCAACCGCAGCAGCTTCAGTTTACTGGAGTGGGACGAGGCGTTTCAGGTCATCAAATTCAACCCGATCATCAACTGGTCTTATGATGAGATGATCGCATACTTGCAGGATAACGCGGTACCCTACAATCAGCTCCATGATCAGGGCTATGTCAGCATAGGTTGCGCTCCCTGCACCCGGGCCATATTGCCAGGGGAAGAACCGCGTGCCGGAAGGTGGTGGTGGGAACAGACCCAGAAGGAATGCGGTCTGCATGCAAATTATTTAAATAAACAAAACTAGTATGGCTATTCACAACGCTGTATTCCCCAGAGAACTGGAAGACGAGGCGATCTACATCATCAGAGAGGTCGCCGCACAGTTTGAAAAACCTGTACTCCTGTTCTCCGGCGGAAAAGACTCGATCACACTGGTAAGACTTGCCTACAAAGCATTCTACCCAGGCAAAATACCCTTTCCCCTATTGCACGTCGACACGGGGCATAACTTTGAAGAAACCATCCAATTCCGGGACGAACTGGTAGCAGAGTTGGGCCTGGAGCTGATCGTGCGCTATGTGCAGGACAGCATCGACCAACAAAAAGTAACGGAAGAAACAGGAAAATACGCCAGCCGCAACGTGCTGCAGACCGTTACGCTGCTGGACGCAATCGAGGAGTTTGGCTTTGACGCCTGCATCGGTGGCGCACGCCGCGACGAAGAGAAAGCCCGTGCCAAGGAGCGTATCTTCTCGGTAAGAAACGACTTCGGCGAATGGGACGCCAAAAAGCAGCGCCCGGAGCTGTTCGATATGCTGAACGGCAAAATCAATATGGGCGAGAATGTGCGCGTGTTCCCGATCAGCAATTGGACAGAGCTGGATGTGTGGAACTACATCAGAGAAGAGCAACTGGCTATACCTTCCATTTACTACTCACACGAGCGCGAAACCTTTGAGCGTGACGGGCAGATCCTTCCCTATTCCCCTTTCATGAACATGTCAGAAGAAGAGTCGGTAAGCACCCGCCTGGTCCGCTTCAGGACGGTGGGAGATATGACCTGTACGGCTGCGGTGGAGTCAACTGCCGTTGCGATCGAGGACATTATTGCAGAAATACTAAGCGCCACAGTATCAGAAAGAGGTGCCCGCATAGACGACAAGCGCTCCGAGGCGGCCATGGAAAAAAGAAAGCAAGCAGGATATTTTTAAGGTATGGACGTTCTAAAAATTGCAACCGCCGGAAGTGTGGATGATGGGAAAAGCACCCTGATCGGTCGACTCCTGTTCGAGACCAATTCGATCACCACCGATAAGCTGGAGGCTATCATGGCAAGCAGCAAAAAGAAAGGCCTCGACTACGTGGACCTTTCGCTGCTGACAGACGGCCTGATAGCAGAACGTGAGCAAGGCATCACGATTGACGTAGCGCACATTTACTTCTCCACTCCTACCCGTAAGTTTATCATAGCCGACACACCAGGGCATTTTGAGTATACCCGCAACATGGTGACGGGCGCCTCCAACGCCAATGTCTCCATGATCCTGGTAGATGCCCGCAACGGTGTGGTGGAACAGACTTTCCGTCACTTTTATATTTCCTGTCTGCTGCGCATTCCGAATGTAGTGGTTTGCGTGAACAAGATGGACCTGGTAGACTACGACCAAACTAAATTTGAGGAAATAAAGGCCGCCTTCATGGCCTTTGCTGAAAAGGTTCGTTTTCCGGGACAGGAGATCAGCTTTATACCTGTGTCCTCCCTATACGGCGAAAACCTCGTGCGTCAGTCAGCGCACATGCCCTGGTACGAAGGGGTATCACTACTTAGTTTGCTGGAGGCCATGCCTTTGGAACAGCACCTGTCAGAGGAAGCAAGCCGTTTCCCGGTACAGTATGTAGTACGACCGAAGTCAGAAGAGTTTCATGACTACAGAGCCTACGCTGGCAAGGTAGCCAGCGGACTGTTGCGCAAGGGCGAACGGGTGGTTGTACTGCCAAGCGGACAGGAAACTACCATTGCCAAAATCGAAAAGTTTGGGCGTGAGATAGAGGCAGCGCAGGC
Organism: Pontibacter lucknowensis; assembly: GCF_900156415.1. Lineage (GTDB taxonomy): Bacteria > Bacteroidota > Bacteroidia > Cytophagales > Hymenobacteraceae > Pontibacter > Pontibacter lucknowensis. The sequence goes on from NZ_FTNM01000002.1 coordinate 856,856, forward strand.
CAAAGAATCTATCAGCTTACTGCTAGAGGATGACGTGGACATCAGCCGGGGCGATATGATCGTACCGATCAGCCAATTGCCACAGCAAAGCAGACAGCTCGCGGCCACCATCTGCTGGATGGACAAAAAGCCACTACGTGTGGGCGGTACATACCTGCTGCAGCATGGGGTAAATACTTCCAGAGCCAAAGTCAGCGCACTCTCCAACCTGATAGACGTGGCGACCCTTGGTGCAGATAGCGCTGTAAGTGAGCTGAAGCTAAACGAGATTGCCGACGTGCAACTGAAAACAGCAAAAGAAGTTTTTTACGATTCTTTTACTGAAAACAGAGCAAACGGTGCTTTCATCCTCATCGACGAGGGGACAAATTCGACGGTTGGGGTTGGCTTGATCAGATAATTCCGTGCTTATAAACTAAAAAGGGATTGAAGCGGTAACCACCTGCTTCAATCCCTTTTTCTATACCTGTCCCTATTACGCATTCATGATCGCGCTTTGGTGATGGATCGACTCCTGGTGCACGGCTTTGAGATACTTATGAATAAAGTCCCGGCTCAGGCCCAATTTCTCTCCCCGCTCAAAGGATCTCTCCAACACGTCGTTCCAACGGGACGCCTGCAAAATGGTCAGCTTGTTTTCCTTTTTATACCTGCCAATGTTCTCCACCACCTGCATTCGTTGTGACAGCAGGGTGAACAACTCACTGTCGAACTGATCTACCTGACTGCGCAGCTCCTGCAAGGTGTCATCCACCTCCACTTTACCGCCATAGCCGTTCCGGAGCACCAGCCCGTCTATGATCTCGGCCAGACGCTCAGGCGTCACCTGCTGTTTGGCGTCGCTCCATGCCTTGTCCGGATCAATGTGGCTTTCCAGCATCAGTCCTGTATAGTTCAGGTCCATTGCCTGCTGCGAAATTTCGGCCAGCAATTCCCGGTTGCCGCAGATATGGCTCGGGTCACAGATCATAGGCAGGTCAGGCATGCGCCTTTTCAGCTCAATAGGCAGCTGCCACTGCGGTGCGTTTCGGAACCTGGTTTCGCCATACTTGGCGAAGCCCCGATGGATGGCACCCAGTTTGGTAATACCGGCTCCACTCAAACGCTCCAGCGCCCCGATCCAAAGCTCCAGGTCAGCGTTGATCGGATTCTTTACCAACACCGGCACGTCTATACCTTGCAGGGCATCTGCGATTTCCTGCACCGAAAAAGGATTGACCGTCGTGCGCGCCCCGATCCAGAGAATGTCCACGCCATATTTGAGCGCATCCTCCACATGCTGCTTATTGGCCACCTCCACCGCTATTTTCATACCTGTCGTCTCCTTCGCTTTACGCAGCCATTCCAGCCCTACTGTGCCGATGCCTTCAAAGTTATTGGGACGTGTGCGTGGTTTCCAGATGCCGGCTCGCAGCACATCCACCTTGCCTGTGGCAGCCAGTTGCTGGCAGGTTTCCATCACCTGCTCCTCTGTTTCGGCGCTGCAGGGCCCGCTGATCACCAAGGGCCGCTGCAGATCGGGCAGCCAGGTGCTGATCGGGGCAATCTCCAGTTTGTCTTTGCCGGTGAGTGGCCGAGCAAAGGGTTTCTGCCGATTCTTGAGTTCGATGCCATCCAGTATGCGGCTGATCTGGTTGGCATTAGAGATCATGTCGTAGGTTTCGGAGCTAAGTCCTTCGTCGATCGTTTCCTTGAAAAGCAGCAGCTGATCGATGTACGCATCCAATGCCGCCGATACATGACCTGCATTCTGGCTGAAGATGGGTGCCCACATATCCGGAGAGCTTTTGGCCAGTCGCACGGTGGAGGCAAAACCACTACCAGCCATATTAAAAATGCTCTTCTCGTCTTTTTCGATTTTAAGCACCGTCAGGCCAAGGGCAAAGGAGGTGATGTGTGACAAATGCGAAACAAAGGCGATGTGGCGGTCGTGTTCACGGGCCTCCATGTGCACCGTTTCCATTTTCAGGACGCCAAACACTTCTTCCGCTATCCGCACAGTCGCTACACCGGAGGCCTCTGCGTTGCAGATAATATTCACTTTGTGGTCGAAGAGCTTGTGGTGTGCCGCTCCCGGACCAGTGTTTTCGGTGCCGGCAATCGGGTGGCAGGCAACGAACTGCTCTCTGCGCGGATGGCTCGCAACGGCCTGGCAGATCTGCTCTTTTGTAGAGCCCACATCCAGCACGACGGATCCGTCTTTTACCTGGTCTAAAAGTGTCAGCACGATACCCGGGGAAACATCAACCGGCGTGGCCACAATGATCAGATCACAGCTTTTGGCCAGATCTGCCAGACTGCCCTCTTCCTGTATAATGCCTGTACTTTTTGCGATCCGGATGTGCTCCGGGTTGTTGTCTGTTCCGATTATTTTAGTGGCAAAGCCACGTTGCCGGAGGTCCATGGCCATGGAGCCCCCAATCAGTCCGATACCTACTATGCCTACGATCATGACTTTTTGATTTTAATATTTTTAAATGCTTTGATTCTTTCCAATGCTCTTTGCAGCTGCCCGTTGTCAGCACACAGCGACACCCGGATATAGCGCTGCCCGTTCGTTCCGAAGATGAAACCAGGCGTGATAAAGACCCCTGCCTCGTAGAGGAGTTCATCTACCAGTTGCTCCACATTGACTTCTTCCGGTGGGCGCCCCCACACAAACAGTCCTGCCTGCTCTGTGCTATACCTGCAATCCAGCGTTTCCATGATTTGCCAAACCAGCTTCCGCCGCTCCGCATAGTGCGTGTTCAGTTCTTCAAACCAGGCCTGGGGTTGTTTTAAAGCCTCGATGGCGGCCTGCTGTATACCCAGGAACATACCTGAATCGACATTGCTTTTCGCGATCAACACATTCGCGATGTGCTGGGGATGGCCAGTCAGCACACCCACCCGCCAGCCAGCCATGTTATGCGATTTGCTCAGCGAGTTCAGCTCCAGCACATGCGCTGTAACACCCTTGACTGAGAGGATACTTTCGGGCCTGTCGATGAGGATAAAGCTGTAGGGGTTATCGTGGCAGAGCAGGATATCATGGCGCTCAGCAAAGTCCACGAGTTGAGCCAGGGCGGCTTTGCTCGCCTTCGCTCCGGTAGGCATGTGCGGGTAGTTCGCCCACATGAGCTTTACCCTGCTTAAATCCTGCTGCTGCAATTCCTCCAGGTTTGGCAGCCAACCTGTCTCTTCCCGTAAATTGTAATGCCGCACCACCCCACCGGCCGCTTTGGTTGCGGCGCTGTAGGCCGGGTATCCGGGGTTGGGCACCAACACTTCATCCCCGGCATTCAGGTAGGCGTTGGAAATATAGGTGATGCCTTCCTTCGAGCCCATCAGCGGCAGCACTTCTGTTTCCGGGTCCAGGGCAACCGCATAGTAGGTAGCGTACCAATCGCTGAAGGCCTGCCGTAGGGCCGGTGTACCCTTGTAACCCTGATAGCCGTGTGCGTTGCCATTATGGGCCGCCGCGCACAGTGCTTCTACTGCCTGCCGGGGTGGGGCCATATCGGGGCTGCCAATACCCAGGTTGATCACATTTTTGCCGGCTGCGTTGAGTTGCGCGACCTCCCGTAATTTTTGTGAGAAGTAGTACTCCTGCACATCCCCGTATCTGTCTGCTATGTTCACCATCTGCTTTTTTAAGGTGCTTATCAATTGCTTTAAATAAAAAAAGAGTCCGCCGGAAGGGGACTCTTTGTAAGTGCAAAACAACGAATGCTTTTTACCATAGAAATCCCGCCTGCTTCCTGCGATAGAAGTAGTAATAGTAAAAAGTAAAATAGTTGTTCTGGTTCGCTGTCATGTATCTGAATAAAAAAAGCCTCCGATCGGGAGGCCTCTGATTTATAGCTGTTTGTCAACCTAAAGCATCGCCGCCCTTATTTACATAAAGTAAAATAGTGATAGCTATAATAGGCGATATGGTTGTGCGCTGTGTTCATTTGTGCTGGCTAATATCTGATATAATCCTTAGAATCAAAAAATTATGGCTGATTATTTTCAAGGGTTTCGATAGCCATGGTTGATGTATACTGTTGATATTACATTAGGTTAAAGATTACAGCCGGTAAGCGATCAAATTCCAGCTCAGTTGTGAGGCACTCTGTTTTTAGCTAAATTGATACCCTAAACTCTAACAAATGAAAAGACTCATATCACTCTGCCTACTAGCCTTGCCCCTATTTCCGGCAGCGGCGCAGCAGACCCAGAAGCCGGTGCTGCATGGCAAGAACTGGATGGCCATCACCGGCAAACCCCTTGCGGCCACTGCCGGCGCCATGACTTTCCAGAAAGGCGGCAATGCCGTGGATGCGGCTTGCACCATGCTGGCCGCCACCTGCACCATGTGGGATGTGCTGAGCTGGGGCGGCGAAACGCAGGCGCTCATCTATAACCCCAAAACAAAAAAGGTGATCGCCATTAACGCCTTAGGTGTCGCGCCAACCGGTGCTACACCTAAGTACTTTAAGGACAAAGGCTATAACTTCCCGCCGGAGAACGGTCCGCTGGCCGCGACCACACCAGGTACAGCGGGCGGACTGATGCACATGCTGGCCAATTACGGAACGCTGAGCCTGGAAGAGGTACTGGCACCCGCTATGGAAATGGCAGCCGGCTACCCGATCGAAGCACAGACGGCCAACAGCATGGAGAAGAATAAGGAGCTGATCAAGCAGTGGCCTTACAGCAAAAAAGTGTTTCTGACGCATCCGGGAGAGGATCGCGAAGCCCCGAACGCCGGAGAGATCTTCGTGCAAAAGGACCTGCTGCAGACGCTGACCAAACTGGTGGAAGCTGAACGAGCAGCTTTAAAGCAAGGCAAAAGTCGCAAAGAGGCGATCATGGCGGCTTACGACCGCTTCTACAAAGGGGATATTGCCGAGGAGTTTGTGCGCGGCTCCAAGGAGCAGGGCGGTCTGATCACAATGCAGGACCTGGCCAAGTGGAAACCGATCGAGGAAGAGCCCATGATGGTGAATTACAAAGGCGTGGAAGTATACAAATTGCAGCAGTGGACGCAGGGACCGACCATGCTGCAGGCACTTAACATCCTCGAGAACTTCGACCTGAAAAACATGGGCTACAACAGCACCCGCTACATCCATACCCTGTACCAGGCCATGAACCTGTCTTTTGCCGACCGCGACTTCTATTACGGCGATCCTTACTTCAAACCGGAAGAGCCGATGAAGGGTCTGCTCAGTAAAGAATACGCCAAGCAGCGAGCCAGTCTGATCCAGTACAACAAGAACGATGCAAACATCGGTCCGGGCGACCCCTACCCTTTTGAAGGCCGCAAGAACCCATACCTGAAAATGCTGAAGAAAAGAGGCTACGAACCCGACACGGTGCGCCGCAACTTTGCCCCTACACATGACCAGCGCAGCGGTTCATCCATGGAGGATGCCGAATACCAGGACAGACTCTGGCGCGGCACCACCACCATCGAAGCGGCTGACAAAGAAGGTTGGGTGGTTTCGATCACCCCAAGCGGGGGCTGGCTTCCGGCTGTTATTGCGGGTAACACAGGTATAGGTATGAGCCAGCGCATGCAGAGCTTTGTGCTCGATGCAGAGCTGAATCCTTTCAATGTGGTGGAGCCGGGCAAACGTCCGCGGGTGACCCTCACCCCTTCCATGGCGCTGAAAGACGGCAAGCCCTACCTGTCCTTTGCCGTGCAGGGAGGCGACACACAGGACCAGAACCTGCTACAGTTTTTCCTCAACGTGGTCGAGTTCGGCATGAACGTACAGCAGGCAGCCGAAGCAGCCAACTTCAACACCAACCAGCTCTGGCTTTCGCTGGGCGGCACCAAGATCGACGACCGCAAGCCCAAGCCCGGCCACATCCTGCTCAACGAAAGCACGCCGGATGCAGTCCGCAATGAACTAAAGAAGATGGGCTATACCCTGAGCTTTGGCGACCGCACGAGTGGGCCGATCAACGCCGTCTTCTTCGACTGGCAACACGGCAGCTTCTGGGGAGGCTCCAGCAACCACGGCGAAGACTACGGCATTGCCTGGTAAGGTATAGCTGCCACGCCATCAACGACAAAGCCCCTTCCAATCGAAGGGGCTTTTTTTTCACTAAATACCCACATGTAGGTATTGGCGCAACCAATCCGGAATGCTACCTTTGCCGCCTCTGAAAGCAAAATATTGTTTTTTCGATGATTTTATGTACCGCTACTCTTTGCTTGTAGCATCGCCTTTTATTCCCGAATGCCTTTCCAGGCTATGATACACAGCTTACCCTTATTCTATTTACTCACCCTTATTCACTTTGCATGAATCGAAAAATTTACGCTTTAAAATTTGCGCTTGGTCTTAGCCTGCTGGTATCACCCTTTTTATCACAATCAGCACAGGCACAGCAGCTAGGTATAGCCAACAGCAACTATGCAGGCACCAACAGCCTCTATACCAATCCATCAGCAATTGCTGATTCACGTCACAAATTCTTCCTGAGCCTGTTCTCAGCAGAGTTTGGAGCTACAAACAACTACCTGCGCTACGATGCACCGATGTCGCTGTTCAAACTGGCCCGAACGGGCGAGGAGTTCAAGAGCGAGTACATCCAGGAGAACCTCAATGGCAAGCAGAAGCTCGTGATGGCAGGTGCTGACTTCCGAGGCCCTGCCCTGATGGTGCAGCTGAGCCCCCTGCACAGTATTGCCGTAACAACCCGTGTACGTGCCGCAGCGCAAGCCAACAACCTGTCAGAGGAAGTGGCACGCCTGTATAAAGTGGCAGACGGCGAAGACGACAGCTACCTGTATAAGCGCTACACTGGCAACAACATGAACCTCAATGTGAATGCCTTTTCAGAATTTGGCCTCAGCTATGCACGCGTCGTGCTGGACCAGGGACCGCACTTTGTGAAGGCCGGTATAACAGTGAAGCGCCTGAATGGCGGCTCCTCTGCCTACCTGAACCTGGAAGACACTGATCTGCAGGCTGAGGAGAGAACAAATGATGTAACCGGAGATGCCGAATACGTGGTGAAACTGGACAAAGTACATGCCCGCTATGGCTATGCCGCTATGCCTGACTTTGACGCAGCCGAAAGCGGCGACCTCCTGGGCCTGTTATTCGGCAGCAAAAGCGCCGGCAATGGCTGGGGTACTGACCTGGGCTTTACCTACGAGTACCGCACCAACAACCCTGATTACCAGGTCACCCGCAACGGGCAGGTGCTGACCGACGTGGAGCAGAACAAATACAAGTACCGCGTGGCGGTGTCCCTGATGGATGTCGGTAGCATCAATTACAACAACCCGGACCTGGTATGGGCCTACGACGTGAAGCGTACTAACAAGGAAGTCAATCTGACTGAGTTCGGCGACGCAGAAACCACGGAGGAAATGCTGGACTACCTGAACGAGCAACTGGACGTGAGCGAAAACGAAAAGACAACTTCTTTCCGTGCAGCCCTCCCAACTGCCCTGCACATCAACGTGGACTATCGCCTGACGCGCAACCTATACGCAAATGCCACCCTGATACAGGGCGTGCGCGGCAAGAATGCGACCGGCATGCGCCAGAACTCGTTGTTTGCCATTACGCCACGTGCTGAGTTCAGGAAGTTTGAAGTGGCCATGCCGGTTGCCCTGCAAAACAATTACTCGGTACTGACTGTGGGGGCGATGGTGCGCTTCATGAATTTTTACATCGGTTCCGACAACATTGGTGGTGCCTTTAACCTGGGTAAGCCCTATGGCGCCAATGCCTATGTGGGCGTGTCGCTGCTGCCGCTTCTGAATCGTAACCCGAAAGAGAAGAAGGTGAGCACTCCTGTACAGTAAGCTGCCCAATTATTCCCGCATTGTATTTCCAAAAGCCCCGTAACCAGAAATTTACGGGGCTTTTGCTTTTAAGCCTAAACCCTACTTGCAGACAGGCAAAATTGAGAGTGGTAAATCCTGTTAAAAATTGGTTGTCCTTCCTATCAGGCTTTATTTATAAAATCCAATCAATTCGTTTAATTTTCAATATATAGTCGGATTTATATTTATCGCCATAACATAAGATACTCATAATCAACAGCTATCCTCTTCACTCACTCCGATAAAGTAGAAAAGCACGTCATATCAATTAAAGGACCTCTTGAAAACTCGCAATTAATTATTAGAAATAATCATAGTTACCAAGAGTGATGCCAGCAGGACCTATAGAATTAATACACTATTAAGACCCAAAAAAGGCCTAAATAATAAAAATAGTGCAAATACGATTTTAAATTTATTTTGTTTCAGAAGCCCGCACGAATTATATTAGCATCAGAATCAGTCTCCCAGCGGATCAGATTTGAACGTCCTCTATACCTACACTATGAAAAAACGGCCAAGGTATAAGCTATACCTGTAGTCGCCGCCTTTTACGAATTTTAGTACCTATTACCTTTTACAGTATGTACAGAAGGCTGACTGTCGCGCTGCTTCTGTGTAGCATGTTTGCTTGCCAGGGCGAGTTCAGAAAACCAGAGCATTCTCAAATCCAGCAACTGGAGGCGGGTCTGTTTCCTTCCCTTTCACTTCCAAAAAACACTGCCCCACAAGGCGTATCCAGCGGGTCTACCTCAGGCGGTGTGGTTCCCTATTTAACTGCCCATGCAGCTTCTACTACTACAGGCAACGATGCAGATGCTGTGGAACAGCAGAGCATTTTCTACAATGTAGTGGCAGCGGATGGAAGCGTGGTGCAGCAGGAAGCGTTGCCTGGCTCTGCTTTCATAGATTTCGATGAGACGCTCCATGCGATTATGCAGCGCTATGACGTACCGGGGATTTCTGTCTCGATCACCCGAAACGGGGAACCGGTGTTTGTCCGGAGTTATGGCTACGCAGACAGGGAAAATGAAGAACTCGTGAGCGACCAGAGCCTTTTCCGGATTGCCAGTTTATCTAAACCCATCACAAGTGCCGGCATTCTCAAGCTGATTCAGGATGGCAAGTTGACATTGGCAGACAAGGTATTTGGTCCGGAAGGCATATTGGCTGACGAGTTTCCGGCCCCTGCGGCTGACCCGAACATCGGGCTGATCACTGTCTACCATCTGCTCACGCATACCGCTGGCTGGAGCAACAGCGCAGGAGACCCCATGCTGGTTGAGTATGCCGCCACGGCCAGGGAGATCATAACCGAGCAGCTGCTGCATCGGGCGCTGGATCACCATCCCGGCCTGACGAACGCTTACTCCAACCTGGGTTATAGCATCCTGGGCAGGGTGATCGAAAAAGTGACAGGCAAGACCTACCAGGAATACATACAGGAAGACATACTGCAGCCTGCCAAGGTTGTCGGGATGCGCATTGCAGGTGATACGGAAGCGGAAAAAGCCCCTAAAGAGGTTAAATACTACCAACAAGAACACAGCCCCTATGCTTACAACATGACCCGCATGGACTCCCATGGCGGCTGGCTCTCAAGCACAGGCGACCTGATGCGCTTCATGGCCCTGATCGACCGCAACCCGGCTATACCTGATCTGATCAGTAGCAACCTGCTGCAGAGCACTTATTTTGGCGGCGATACCTGGACCCATTACGGTTCCCTGCCCGGCACTACGGCCGTACTCTCCAGGGTCAACGACGAGTATAGCTTTGTGGTGCTGGCCAACACCCGCTATAACCGGTCACCTAACCAGATAGCAGACGAGGTAACCGATGCCCTCAAGCTGAAGATCCTGTCCATGGAAAGCTGGCCTAACGGAACAGAGCAGCTGGCCTCTAACGACTAAAGGCACCAGGGGCAGAAGAAAGGCCCAGCACCGCCACAACCGGTCGGTGATCGGAGGCGTAGCTCTCAGGCACCACCCGATGCGATCGCACCGCAAGGCCGGATGATCGCGTAAAGGCGATATAGTCGATGATGCGGTCCGGCTTGTCCTGCGGGAAGGTGGCCTCGCACGCCGCCAGGCAGGTACGTTGAAACGTCTCGTCCAGCGTAGCGATGGCGGGACTGTCCGGGTAGTCATTAAGGTCACCAGCCAGGATAAAAGGCAGTTGATCGGCTGCGGCCACGGCAATGATGGTCTGTACCTGCTGCTGCCGGTTGGCGCTGCTCTGTATGTCGAGGTGGGTGCTGCCGAAGCGGATGCGCTGCCCACCGGGCAATTGCACCGTGGCGACTGCCAGCACGCGGCCCTCGGCTTTCGGGCTATCCTCTTTAGGCAACTCCACCTTCCGGGTATCCGACAGCGGGTAGCGTGACAGGATCGCAACGCCATACTCCCCTCCCCCGAAATCAATCGCTTTCGCAAAATAGAAATGCATCCCCAGCATCGCTGCCAGTGCTTCCGCCTGGTGCACATTTCCTGATCGCGGAATGTGCACGTCCACTTCCTGCAGGGCCACCAGGTCCGGCTCTTCGCTCCGGATCACCCCGGCAATTGCTTCCAGGTCGATCACGCCTTTTTCCCCGGGCGGATTTGCATGGTGGATGTTGTAGCTCATGATACGCAGTTGCGACGCTGCCTTTTCGGTATTTTCGTCCCCCATACCCTGCGGTGATTTTGACACACAGGCTGTCAGCAGCACCGAGCAGAGCAGGAAGGGTAAAATTGAATTCAAAAAGTCCATAGGTTCCGGTATAGTGGTGTAAATATAATCATCTGCCGGGGCTCCGGGCTAGCATTCACCCGCTCTTTTGAGGTGTAGCCTCCTCCAATATGTAACTTTACAGTATATAAGGTTGAATTTTTCAAATTATTCAATTTAATCTATATATTGGAGCATAATTCACCTAATACATACCTGTGCTATGAAACGCAAACTACAGATCACGGGGCGCGGAAAACTTTCCGTCTCGCCTGATATCATGATCCTTTCCTTCAGTGCAGTGGCACAGGAGTGGGAATACGACAAAACAGTAGATGCCCTCAACACTAAAGTAGAGGAACTGCGCAGCATCATTGAAGCACAGGGTATAAGCCGCAGCAGCCTCAAGACCAAGGACTTCGGGATCCGCAAAGAGACCCAGTGGAACCGCAAGACCGAGAAGTCTGACTTTCTTGGCTACAGCGCCACCCACCGCCTGGAACTCGAGCTGCCTCTTGACAAGGCACTCATCAACAAACTGCTCAGCCAGATCGCCAAAAAGCTGGACAGCCTGGACTTCAGCATCTCCTTCGGGGTGAAAGATGCCAGCGGGCACCAGCAGCAGCTGATCCTGCAGGCCATCGCCAAAGCCAAAGAGAATGCCGCCCTCATCGCCGAGGCCACCGAAGTGGAACTGCGCGAGATCCTGGACATTGACTACTCCTACCGCGAACTCACCATTCGCTCGCAGCAGCACGACTACCCGGTGTATGACAGCCAGGTGCTGATGGAGGCCTCCGCCCCTGCCCCCGACTTTGAGCCCGACGACATCGATGTTGCCGAAACCGTGACGATCACCTGGCGGATTGGCTAAGTAACCATACATGAATCAGAACTGCGATGCGCCTATACCTGTATATCCCCTTGCTGTTCATGGCTTTAACAGCCTGCCAGACAAGCCACACTTCCAGCACGGCGGCTAGTACAGCGGAGGCCGGCGGACAAGCTATGACAAGCCCCGTTTCCCAGATTATCTTCCTGGACCTGGAGCTGAGCCGGGACAGCCTGACAAAGGAGAGCACGGTGAGATTGCTGAACAAAACAGTGACGGATGGCCGGATGAAAAACCTCCCACACCAGGGTCATGAAAACGGTTCCGGCGATCTGCAATGTTCCCTGCTAAGCTCAGTCGGGCAGGTACTCTACAGCACCGCTATACCTGATCCGCTGGCCAACACCCTCGAATATGCCGCTGAATCAGGCGAGCTCCAAAAGAAAACCTTTCAGCTGAAACAGGCTACTTTCACCCTCAGGGCACCCTATTACCCGGGCACAACCCATCTGCTCATCGAACAGCTACAGGAAGACAAACAACTCAAAGAAATCGCAAGACTGACGCTATGAAAAGGCTATTGACCACGGTATGGCTGGTGCTTTGCAGTGTACTGCTTGCCCAGGCACAGAAATTTGAAGTCGACACGATCCTCTACCACGGACCGTCGGACAAGTATATCAACTTTGTGTTTCTCGCGGACGGCTACCAGGCAAACGAGCTCAGCAAATACATAGAGGATGTGAAGGGCACCGTGGATGGAATCTTTGCCAAACGGCCTTTCAGGGAGAACAAAGTTTTCTTCAACGTTTTCGCCATCAAAGTACCTTCAAAACAAAGTGGTGCCAGTCACCCGGGCACTGCCAGTGATGAAAGCACCCAATCAGCCATTCCAATCGTCAAAGTAGACAACTACTTCGGCTCCACTTTTGACTACGGTGGCATACACCGGCTGCTCGTGCCGACCAATCACATGGCCATATCATCTGTACTTGCCAGCAATTTTCCGGAGTACGACCAGGTTTTTGTGCTCGTCAACAGTCCTTACTACGGCGGATCGGGCGGCGCTTATGCCACCAGCTCTACCAATGTTCAATCCAAAGAGATCGCCATTCACGAGATTGGCCACTCCTTTGCCAACCTTGCCGATGAATACTGGGCCGGTCCGCAGTATGCCCGTGAGCGGCCGAACATGACGCAGGTCTCCTCTCCTGAAACCGTGAAGTGGAAGCAGTGGCTGAACAACACGGGTGTGGGTATTTACCCCTATGAAGAGTCGCCTACCTGGTACCGGCCGCACCAGCGCTGCAGCATGCGTTACCTTTCCACGGCAAGCGAAGTCATTCATTTCTGCATGGTCTGCCACGATACGATCACGAAGCGAATCGCCAGCCTGATGAACCAGGTGACCATACCTGACAAGCCGGGCAAGATAAGCGGCCCAAGCCAGGTATGTGCCCAGCAGGATGCCGTGACCTACAGCATCAGTCCGGTGAGCGGCGCGGGAGCCTATACCTGGACCGTGCCCGAAGGCTACCAGATCATACAAGGGCAAGGCACCACCACGATCAACGTGCGCATCGGCCCGAGTAGCGGACAGATAGGAGTGGCGGCGCAGAACTTCAACGGACAATCCGCAAGCACATACCTGGACATACAGGTGCAAGCCATGCCGGTGGTGAAGGCCGGTCAGAATGAAAACGCCTGCCTGAAGCAAGGGCTCATAGAGTTAAGTGGCTTTAGCCCGGCAGGGGGCGCCTGGTCGGGTATCGGAACGAAGCCGAATGGCATTTTTGATCCAGCTCTGGCAGGACTTGGCACACATCAGCTGACCTATACCTACTCTGAAAACGGTTGCAGTGTCAGCGCCACCAAAACGATCACCGTCTACGAGTTCACAACCGTCAGCCTGGCTGACTTCCAGCAGGTGTGCTCTTCCACCACCAACTTCCAGTTGACAGGCGGATCACCGGCGGGCGGAACCTATGGCGGAAACCATGTGCAGAATGGCGTGTTCAATGCGGCGGAGGCCGGACCGGGTACACACCGCATCACCTATACCTACGCTAACGTCTGCTCCATCACAGTCGAAAAAGAGATCACGGTGAGTGTGTGCACCAACACAAACGAGGCTGAAGTGGCAACGGGCATACAGCTGTTCCCGAACCCCGCCAGCACGCTCGTCCAGCTCGAGGCACAGCTAACCGGCACCTCCGAGGCTAGCCTGCAGGTTTATGACCCGACCGGCAAATTGATCTTCAGCCAGCAGGTGCACAGCCTGTCAGGTATACTGAAAGAAAAGCTCAACCTGAGCAAGCAGCCCAAAGGCATTTACCTGCTCAGGTTGAGCACGGAAAAAGGCCATGTAGACCGGAAGCTACTGTTGCAGTAAGCACGGCGCATATCGCCTGAACTAGCGACTCAGGTGCTCCCGCTCAGCAAGCTCAAACACCTCGTTTAAGTTATAGGTATGCACACCAGGCTGGGCGGCTATACCTGCGTTGATCATGGCTTGCGCTACTACCCTGTCTTCGTAAGGTTTGTACTTGCCGGCTATACCTAGTTTGTCGAGGAAGTGCATCACTTTATAGCCTATCTCTTCGCCGGTGCGGCTCTCCTGGCGGTCGCCGTGCAGCAGACCGGGCTGGATGATGCTGATGCTTTTGAATCCGAGTTTCTTCACGGCTTCTTCCAATGCTCCTTTCATGCGGGAGTAGAAGATCAGAGAACCCGGATCGGCACCGGAGGAAGACACCAGCACATAGGCCGGCACACCGTTTCGGGCGGCGGCTTCGGCAAATTTGTACTGGTAGTGGTAGTCTACTTTGTACTGCTCGTTCTGACCGCCTGCCTGCTTGAGCGTGGTGCCCAGCGTCGAGAAAAAGACATCGCCCTTCACCAGTTGCTGCCATTCTTCAGGCTTGTCAAAATCGATCAGGTGCTCCTGCAATTTGTTGTTGGTTATACCTAAGGAGCGGCGACCGAATACGATCACATTATTGAATCGATCATCTGCCAATAGCTGCTGTACCAGTTGTTTTCCCACCAGGCCGGTGGCGCCTATTACGAGTGCTGTTTTCATATCTTGGTTCGTATTTCTGTTCAACTATAATGCTATACCTGTTCGGGCTTGTTCGCGCCGGTCAGTCTCTCCGACACCTCCCAGAGCCTGCTGGCTATACCGGCTACTACCTGCGGATTCTTGCGGCCGGGTCTGCGTTTGTAATAGTACTGTCCATCCTGCCAGTCCTTGCCCGGCGTCGTGCTGATGAGCCAGATCAGGGTATCGGCTCCCTGTTCAGGAGAGATCATAAAAAAGCGCTTGACTGTTGACTCGTACAGCCACTTGACCGTGCTCCCTCCTTCCCGCGCAAAGCCAGTCTCCACTACCCCCGGGTGAAAAGAAGTGGCCCACACGCCTTTGAATCGTCTGCTGATCTCCGCAGCATGCAGTATGTTCATCAGCTTGGCTGCACCGTAGGCCCGGAAGCTTTTGTAGTTCTTTTCGCTTTCGAGGTCATCGAAGTTGATACGGCCCATCAGGTTAGCCGCGCTGGAGGTATTGATCACGATCGCTTTGGAGGCTTCCAGCCGTTCCCGTAGCAGGTGCGTCAGCAGGAAGCCGGACAGGTGATTTACCTGCAGCGTCATTTCGTGGCCATCTGCCGTCACCCGCCTGTCGGCGATGATCCCGCCCACGTTGTTGACCAGCACATCGATGCGGGGATACTGCTCCAGCAGCTTTTGCGCAAACGAACGTACTTCCGCAAAGCGGGTATAGTCCACCAGGTAGTAGTCGCAACCGATCTCTTCCGCCAGTTTTTTGGTTTCGGCAGAGCGCCCCGTGATCACCACCTGCGCTCCCCGTTGGCGCAGGATCCGGGCGGCCGCCGCGCCAATGCCGGAGCTTCCGCCTGTGATGACGATGGTTTTGCCGGTGAGGTCTTTTGTCATTGTTTCATCTTGCTTTACACTAATGCAGGTATGGGAATAACTATTAGCTAAGCATAACGAAAAAAGAGGATTTTTGGCTGAAAGAGGGCTTCATGCGTAGAGAGAGAAAACAGATAAAAAGGCATTACACCCCATGAAAAACGTCAAGACACTTGCCATCCTGAACACCGTGTTTTTTCTGCTGCACCTGGTGCCCTCGCAACTCACGCAGCTGGAGCTTTTCAATAGTCAGACCATTGGTGAGGTGTCGGCGAAATATCCGGCGCTTTTCACCCCGGCGGGAATCACCTTCTCGATCTGGGGCGTTATCTACCTGGCCCTCTCCGCCTTTTGCATCTACCACATCGTCAAAGCCTTTAAAGAGCCTGCCCTGCACGAGGCCAATGTGGACCTGAAGGGGCTCAGCTACTACTTTATGCTCAACAACCTGGCCACCGGTGCCTGGACCATCGCCTGGGTACACGAGCGGTTGCTGCTCTCGGTGGGGCTGATCCTGGTCCAGCTGGTCACGCTGCTGGCGATTCACATCCGACTGGGCATTTTCGATCCGAGCCGCTCAGCTGCTTCCCGCTGGTTTACGCAGGTGCCGCTGAGTTTATACTTTGGCTGGATCATCATCGCCACGGTCGCCAACATCAGCTCCGCTTTGGTGGGTTTAGGGTGGGATGGCTTTGGATTGAGCGAAGGTATCTGGACGATCATCATGATCGTGGCAGCTACCCTGATCGTGGTATTCGTGGTTTTCAGCCGGACGAACCCTTTTGTGGGGCTGGTTGGTATATGGGCGCTCTACGGCATCATCCTGAAGCACCGCGAACTGAGTGCAGCTGCGAGTCCGCAGATCATCATGACGGCCTGGATCAGTTTGGCCCTGGTGGCCCTGGTGGTGTTACTGGTATTTTTCAGGTATGGGAAAGCGGTACGGCAACAGGTATAGCGAAGCGTCAGATTAATCTAAGGCCAGCTCGACAACCAAATAGGCGAGCGAACCAGCCAACAACAAAGCGAGTGCAGTTTTAGGAGTCATAATAGTGGCCTTTAAGTGGAAAATATGAAAACAAAACCTTTTGGATTTATAAGGATAACCAACTAGTTTACAGAAGGTTTCTCAGTATAACATGTAAGCCATTGAGACGGAGGCAACTAGAAAACTTCTTAGGTTGAGGTATTAGCTGGTCACAGTGCGTGCGGACACGTTGGTGCACGCATTGTGGCCTGTATCTGTGATTGTCAAGGACTGTCGGATTATACCTGGTCCCGCATGGTGAATTAGCAGGCAGTTACTCTTCTACTTCCACGATCATCTCTACTTCCACTGCCATGTTAAACGGAAGTGCATTGGTGCCTACCGATGTTCGTGCATGTTTGCCCTTGTCTCCAAAGACGGCGTTCATCACATCCGAAAACCCATTGATCACTTTCGGCTGGTCATAAAAGGTCGCGGCTGAATTCACATACCCGTTGACTTTCACGATACGCTTAACCCGCTTCAGGTCACCCAGCTCTCTTTTCAGTACCGCCAGTTGCTGCAGGGCAACCAACTTAGCCGCCTCATAGCCCTGCTCCACGGTCAGGTCCTGGCCCAGCTTGCCCTTGATGTACTCCCCCTTGCTGTTACGCGGACCTTTGCCCGACAGGTAAATCAGGTTTCCAACTTTAACGGCGTCGACAAAACTGCCACCGGCGGCCGCCACTTCCGGCAAAGGCATGTTTAATTGCGCTAGCTTTTCTTCCGGAGATTGCGTAAAAGCCACAAACGTGGTAAAGCACAGCAGGATCAGCAGTAGTGTTTTCATACCTGTAGGATAAGTTATCATCTGAGAATCAATTTAAGAGCATCAGAGTTATCTCTCCCACCCTGTCATTTCGACGATAGGAGAAATCTGAAAGCAATATAAGATGCCTTTTCAGATTAGGAGTTATACGCATCGAACACATTCCAAGCCCACGGGATGAATGGGATGATGGTTCCAAAGCATGAAAATACCTCCTGCGAACACATTATGTTCAACCCGGATATTCCGGTCTGTATCCCAGCATTGACATGCGATGGCTTTATTTTAAAACCTTGCCCGACCCGATTACCTTGTTACCGAGCAGCACGCGGTAGATATACATCCCTTTAGGTATAGGGGACACGTCTATTTCGATGGTGGTCTCTTCCTGTCGGATACTGCCGCTGCGCGAGACAACTTCCTGGCCTTGCAGGTTGAAGAGCTTTACTTCATAAGCGGCCGGTTTTGAGACTGGCTGAAACTGAAACTTCAGGGTGCCCTCAAATGGATTCGGATAGGCAGTGATGCTCCTGCCAGACCTGTCCTCAAAAGGGTCGTCCACACTAGTAACGATATTCAGCGCATCATAGTCCAGCACTTCAAAAGCGTAAAGCGCATGCCCGCCGTTCAGAAGTATGTCCAAATGCCCGTCACCGTCCAGGTCCTGAACCACCAGGCTGTTGTATATCCCTGCAGTACCGCCGCCGAGCGAATCACTCTGCCATTTTACCTGCATCTGCCCGGCGTCATATATGTACAGTTTATAGGAATCAGCAGCGACGAACTGGTACTGGCCATTCCTGCTGAGATCCACCGCTTTCAAGGCGTTCAGCTGTCCTGATCCCAGCTCAAAACTCTTGCGCTCTTCCAGGTCAGGACCGCCGAGCAAGGTGACTTTCCCGTTAGTTGAGCCTACCAGCACGTCATCTGTGCCATCCTGATCAAAGTCTACCAGATCAACGACATTGATATCCATAGGCCTGATCACAAGCTCATGGCTTTTGCCATCGATCACCAATAATTTGCTCTGCGGGTCACGGAAAGATTCATACTGCACCGCTACTACCTCCAGTGCGTCATCTTCATCGATGTTGCCCACTTTGACGGATCCGATTCTCGATGCCATTCCTCCCAGCTGCGGGCTTTTCCATTTGACAGTGCCCGTTTTACCATCGAATATGTAAATGTAATTTTGCCATTCATCCGGGTGCGTGCTGCCGCTCACATTCGTTCCGGATGTTACGATCAGTTCAGGATTACCGTCCCGGTCAATGTCAGCAATCTCTATTCCCGCTATAATACTCATTCCGTCTATGGCGAATCTTCTTTGCACGGTGTAATCCGGATTGAACACATAGACATAGCTTTCCGAGTAGCCGTATTTAATGCCCAACAGCAACTCGTTCTTCCCGTCCCCATCCACATCACCTATCCTGACGAAGGTATAGTCGTCGGCCCTTACACTTTCCCTGTCGTCCTCATTCTGCCACTTCAGCTGCTTGGTGGCAGCATCAAAAACGGAAAGGAAACCATGCTGGTAAAACTTACTGTAGCCGCCGTATGTACCCAGCGCGACATCCGGCTTCCCGTCATTGTCTACATCCCCAACATCAAAAGCTTTGTAACCGGTCGAGAAATACTTGCTTTTCCACTCTTTCTTTTTGGTGGTGAGGTCATACACAAAGAAAAAATCATCGCATGAGCAATTCGCACCGGTCGTCCAGACCAACTCCGGGTTCGAGTCCCCATCAAGGTCGGAAACAGCGGCATTGGTGATGCCATCGTTACTAAACTCATAGAAATCAAAATCTTTGGTGCCTGTCTTTCCATTGTAGCCGTAAATGCCGTCAAAGGATGACTGGCCCACTAAGACATCCTTTACACCATCCTGATCATAATCGTAGACCCAAAGGCCACTGATGTAGCTGCTGTAACGGCTATGGGCGCTCCAGTCTGTTGTCCAGAGAGGCTTTTTGTTGCGGTAGTCAAATGCATGGATGCTATAGGCTGAGCTATAGATAATGTCTGGCACACCATCCCCGTTCAGGTCACTCAGCCCGATGTCTACATTTTTATTGACGGTCTCGAAGGTATACACCAGGGAGTGTTCCTTGTCACTCAGCTCCACTACGCGGCCATCCGAATAGACTATATCCGGGCGCATGTTATTATCAATGTCACCGACCTTGCAGTGCCTAGCCATGTAAGGGAGCCTGTTCACCAACTGAAAGCTCCTGTTGTAGATGTAGGTGGAATCCTTGGCCAACACCACCATAAACGGAGGATTGTCATTGTCTATCCGGCTAAACTCTATGTCAGTAACGGCATTCGGCAGGTAGATTCGGCTTGAAGACTTCTTCCTGACCACGTCAAAGCTGGATATTTCCTCCAGGGTGCGGCTGTGGTAGACCACGACTTTTCCTTCAGCGAAACCCAGGTAAATCTCACTGACCCCATCGCCGTTGAAGTCATGTAACTGCAGGGACGTAATTTCACTCGCATATGCCCTGCTGATCCATTTCATCACATACGTTTTCGTCATCTCATCATACTGCTGGATGGTGATGAAACTAGACTCACCATGTTTGCCCGAAGCGATGATCTCACTATTCCCATCCCCGTCCAGGTCTGCCGCCAGTACACCTGCTTTACCCAAGTCATACCCTCCGGTTCCGTACTGCCAGTCTAAGGCAATCGGCTTTGTTTGTGCAAACAGTATTCCTGTGTTCAGCAGGAAAAGTAAACAAATGTAAATGTGCTTCATACTTGATTTGAATAAGATAAGTCTGTTCCCTATCACCCGGATGAAAGACGCTCGCCCCCATCCCACCGCTATGCCTGAGCCGGTAGGTGACATTTCTAAATTACCCTGTCATTTCGACGATAGGAGAAATCTGAATGTGTTATGCAGTCATTAGAAGGATTACGAATTATAGGCATCGTACACATTCCAAGCCCACAGAATGAACGGGATGATGATCGTCCACCAGAAAAAGAAAGTCAGAATACCGCCGAATATCCAGATAAATATACCCTTCAGAATATGCCCTTTGATGAGCTGGCCTAATCCCGGAATGAAGAAAGAAATCAAGGCTGGAAAACTGTGTATTTGCTTGTGCATATCGTGTGGTTTAAGATTCTAAGCTGGGAGTGTTGTACATATTTATACCCTGCTACTACAGGTTTAATTTCATCTGGTAAAAGGAACAGTTATTGCAGATTTTATACAGAATTTTCTATATATTGAACAATCGACGCCTTTATAAGCATAAATATACCTAAACCCTCCTAAAGAATAAAAAATGGCACAAGTATCAATCAAAGAGTTCGACTGGAACAGGGACTATTATGCCTATGTGTGTATTGGTGGCTACTAGTGCTATAGCGGGCGCTTCCGTGCCTGGAAGCTCTACAGCCTCACCAGTGATGCCGTGAAAACGCTTAGCCAGCGACACGAAGAAGTAAAAGCACTTTTCGAAACACAGGAAGAACTCGAAGCCTACATCAAAGCCCTGCACGAGCAACCAGCACCGAGCACAGAAGAGATCAAACTGAACAAGATCGGCAAGGAAGGTGGCGATCAGCTGATCATCAGCTCGATCTTATAAGTGATTAAATGGTAAGTAATACAATCCCCCACCCTGTCATTTCGACGAGAGGAGAAATCTGAAGATGATCAACGACCGCGACACCAACTTCGTTTATTTCAGTAGCCTGATCAAAGAACGGCCTGCGCTGAAAAGCTTTTGGCTATACCTAGAGAAGCAACTCCATCGGGCAGGTATAGACTATGGCTTTATCGAGAACACGAACGACATCTGGTGTCGCGACTATATGCCGGTTCAGATTTCACCGAAAGCTTTTGTGCAATTCAAGTACTACCCCTCCTACTGTAACACCGTAAAGTACCGGCCCTCGATCACGGATACGGCACAAGTACAACTAAGCAATCCGCTGCCGGGCACTACCGTGCAACATCCGCTGCTGCTGGATGGCGGCAATGTCGTGCGCTCGGGCAATACCGTGGTGATGACGGATCGTGTCTTTAAGGAAAACAAAACCATTGCAAAAGAGGATGTGATCGCACAGCTAAAGCAGGCACTGCAAGTCGAAAAGCTATACCTGATCCCTTCCCAGCCCTACGACTTTACCGGCCACTCAGATGGTATGGTACGGTTCGTAGATGACCATACCTTGCTGGTGGCTGATTATAGAGGAGAGCTGGATTACTGGAAAACTAGGTATAGAAATGCGCTGCAGAAGACCGGACTGCGCCTGATTGAATTTCCAGCTGCTCCAGTGAAAGAGAAAAACAAGAACGGTGATTACCCAGCGACTAGGTGCTATATTAATTTTGCCTGGATCGGTGATGTGATCCTTTTTCCGCAATTTGATATGCCAGAGGACGAGGAAGCTTTGAAAGAGGCGAAGCGTATATTTAATGGTTGCCAGGTTATACCTGTGCCGTCGGCAGTTTTAGCGGAGGATGGTGGGGTGTTAAATTGTGCGACTTGGAATGTGAAGACTTAGGAAAAAAGAGCGGCCCTAAAGTTACCTAAATATAGATTTTGATAAGAATACTACAAAAACTATATTTACCTGTCTAAACACCAACCGAAAACATGCTTAACAAGAAGACCCTGACAGAGCGTGATATCTGTACAAAGTTTATTACGCCTGCTCTGGCAGCAGCCGGATGGGATATTCAAAAGCAGGTTCGTGAAGAATGGCCTTTTACGGATGGTAGAATCATCGTGAGGGGCAGCAAGTATACACGTGGACAACGCAAGCGTGCGGATTATGTACTCTTCTACAAGTCCACGATGATCGCTGTGATAGAAGCCAAGGACAATAACCACGCTATTGGCCATGGCATGCAACAGGCAAAAGACTATGCCGAGATACTGGACATTCCTTTTGTTTACAGCACCAATGGAGATGGATTTATAGAGTTTGACAGGACGCTAACAGAAGGTATTGTCGAGAAAGAAATTACCCTAAATGATTTCCCCACACCTGAGCAGCTTTGGCAGCGATATGCCCAGTTCAAAGGCCTCTCCCCTCAACAACAGGAGATTATAAAGCAGGAGAATCATACCGATGAAACCGACCAGGCTCCGCGCTACTATCAACAGGTTGCCATTAATCGAACTATAGAAGCTGTAGCCAGAGGTGATAGGCGCATGCTTCTCGTTATGGCGACGGGTACAGGTAAAACCTATACTGCCTTTCAAATCATCTGGCGCCTCTGGAAAACAAAGACTGTGAAGCGGGTGCTTTTCCTTGCTGACCGGAACATACTGGTAGACCAGACCAAAACAGGTGACTTTCGTCCATTCGGTTCTGACATTATGACCAAGATCGAGAAGCGACAAGTCGATAAGTCTTACCAAATATACTTCGCGCTTTACCAAGGCTTGACTGGCACTGAAGAGGAGAAGAACATCTTCAGACAATTCTCGCCAGATTTCTTTGACATGGTGGTGGTAGACGAGTGCCACCGTGGCAGCGCAAAGGAAGAATCTGCCTGGCGGGAGGTGCTGACTTATTTTGATTCGGCGATCCATCTGGGTATGACGGCCACTCCAAAAGAAACGAAGGACACTTCCAACATTCATTATTTCGGCGAACCGATCTATACCTACTCTTTAAAACAAGGTATAGACGATGGCTTCCTGGCTCCCTACAAGGTGGTACGTGTGAGCCTAAACGTGGATGAAGGATATAGACCGGAAAAAGGCAAGCGTGACAAGTATGGCCATGAAGTTGAAGACCGTGAGTATAACATCCGTGATTTTGACCGCAACCTGGTAATTGACCAGCGCACCCAGAAAGTAGCCAAGAAAATAACTGAGTACCTGAGGCAGACTGACCGGATGGCTAAAACCATTGTGTTTTGTGTAGACACAGAACACGCCGAGCGTATGCGACAGGCCTTGGTGAATGAAAACAGCGATATGCTGCAAAAGCACCCGAAGTATGTGGTGCGGATAACAGGCGACGATGAAGTAGGTAAGAAGGAGTTGTATAACTTCTCTTCTGTCATAGAGAAAGAGCCGGTTATTGCCACAACCTCTAAGCTCCTAACAACAGGCGTAGATACTAAAATGGTTAAGCTGATTGTGCTGGAGTCAGGTATACAGTCCATGACGGAGTTTAAGCAAATCATCGGCCGTGGCACTCGACTGCGCGAAGACGATGGTAAGGTATACTTCACGATCCTGGATTTCAGACAAGTAACCAAGCTATTTGCTGACCCTAACTTTGATGGCGATCCGGTGATGATTTACGAAGCCGGTGAAGATGAATCGCCTGTACCACCCACTGATAAGGGTGGCGAAGGAAGTGAAAAGCCTGACAACAAGCCTATACCTGGAGAGGATGAAGACGATGTACCTGGTGGTAACGGATCCGATAAACCAAAGAAGTATTACATCAACGATGTAACGGTAAAGGTGATAAACGAGCGGGTGCAGTATTATGGCGCTGACGGCAAACTGATAACCGAATCCTTGAAAGACTACTCCCGAAGCAAAATTTTGAGAGAGTATACCTCGCTTGATGATTTTTTGGTGAAGTGGAAAGCCAGCGACCGCAAAGAAGCCATTGTGAATGAACTCGCTGAGAAAGGTGTGCTGTTCGAAGAGCTGCAACAGGAAATTGGGAAGGAAATGGATGCCTTTGACCTGGTGGCACACATTGCTTTTGATCGTCCTCCCCTTACCCGCAAAGAAAGAGCCGAACAGGTAAAGAAGCGTAACTACTTTGAAAAGTATGGTACGGGTGCCCGTGAGGTACTTCAGACATTGCTGGAGAAATATGCTGACGAAGGAATAAGCTCCCTTGAGAATAACTCTGTGCTGACAGTAAAGCCGCTTAACCAATTTGGTACTCCTATTGAAATTGTGAAGCGCTTTGGCAAGAAGGCAGACTTTGAGAAAGCTATAAATGAACTGGAGCAGGAGCTTTATAAAACAGCATAAAAATGGCTGAATTAACAGAGCTGGAATTACAGCAAGAGTATCTTAAGTTAATGGAGAACACCAGCCTTGATAAGCTGGAGTTAGCTTTAAATGAGCCTAACATTTTTTCTATACTGGCCATTGACAACCTGGAAATCAGGCATTCAAATTTTTTAGCTTGGTTGCTAAACCCAAAGGAAAGTCATGGCTTAAGTGATCAATTTCTGAAAAGATTTCTAAGGGAGATTTTTTTCAATAAGAAAATCAAGGAGGTAACACCTTTAGATGCCGAGAAACTTGATTATGGAAAGGTTACAATTAAAAGAGAGTGGAAACATATTGATCTATTAATTGCTTTCCCCGACTTAGTAATTTGCTTGGAGAATAAAGTACGGGCAAAAGATAATGGTAAGCAGTTAACTGATTACAAAAACATCATAGAGAAGGAGTATCCAGAAAGTAAGTATAGACAAGTATTTATTTACCTAACGCCTTATGGTAGCTCCAGCTCTCATGAGCAGGATAAGTATGCTTTTATTTCTTACCGCACCATTATAAAAATTTTAGACAGAATACTACAAGTCTACAAAGATCTGATCTCACCACAGGCATCCTTTTATATTCAAGACTACATTAAATCATTGAAAAGAAACCTAATGGGTACCGACACCACGAATAAACTTGCAAGAGAAATCTATCTAAACCATAAAAAACTGCTCGACTTTATCTTTGAGAATAGACCCGACCACATGGATGAATTTGCTAAGTTGCTGTGGGGCTTCTTAAAAGAAAAAGGCTTTGTTCAAGGGTCTCCTGCTAAAGGGTATATACGGTTTATTAACAAAAGCTTGAAGGGCTTAATACCTCTAAATGAAAAGAGAAGTGGCTGGAGTAAAAAAGAGGCGTTCCTCTTAGAATTTGAGTTTATCCATGAGGGCAAACTTATATTCAAAGCGACAGCATCACCTACCAGCGCTAACAAAAAATATAGGAATAAACTGTCTGAAATTTTGATTGGTGAGGGCGAGGCAAGGACAAGGGAAAATCATACTTGGATTGTATACTTTCAAGAAGTGTTCGAAATGGATGTAAAGGGGCAAATGCGAGAAAACCCTTACAAGCTTCCTGATGGATTCGAAACTTTTTGGACTACTAAAGTAGAGCCTATCATAGATAATGTAGAGAAAGCATTATTAGCTCACAAAATTGAACTAATAGCTCTTAATAGTTAAATATAAAATTACGCTTACATATACACTTAAATGAGTAACCTTTCAGGTATAATTAAATCCATCCGCGACATCATGCGCCAGGATGCGGGAGTGGACGGAGATGCACAGCGTATCTCCCAGATGGTTTGGATGCTTTTTTTGAAAGTTTTCAGCGACAAGGAGGAAGAGTGGGAACTGACCATAGACAACTATAAATCGCCTATACCTGCCAGGCTGCAGTGGAGCAACTGGGCTGCCGATGAGGAAGGTATGACAGGCGACGAGCTGCTGGATTTCGTGAACAACGAACTGTTCGAGACGCTGAAGAACCTAGACGTGGTACCGAAGACCGACCCGCAGGGATGGATCGTGAAGCAGGTGTTTGAGGATACCTACAACTACATGAAAAGCGGCACGCTAATCCGCCAGGTGATCAACAAGATCAACCAGATCGACTTCAACTCCTCTTCGGACCGCCACCTGTTCAACGACATTTACGAGAACATGCTCAAGGAGCTGCAAAGCGCAGGCTCCTCAGGCGAGTACTATACCCCGCGTGCCGTGACGCAGTTTATGGTAGACATGACGGCTCCGCAGATCGGCGAAAGCGTGCTGGACCCTGCCTGCGGTACGGGCGGCTTCCTGACCTGTGCCATTGAGCACGTACGTACCCAGCTGAACAATCCCTCTGACATACAGACGCTGCAGGAGAGCTTTCAGGGGGTAGAGAAAAAGCCGCTGCCGCACATGCTGGCCACCACCAACCTGATGCTGCACGGCATGGATGTGCCAGTTATCCGACACGATAACCTGCTGGTGCGCCCTTACGACAGTTGGGGACCGAAAGATCAGGTAGACATCATCCTGAGTAACCCGCCTTTCGGGGGAACCGAGGAAGAAGGCACGGACGCTAACTTCCCACCCAAGTTCAAGACCAAGGAAACAGCCGACCTGTTCATGGCCCTGATCATGCGCCTGCTTAAAGACAATGGTCGTGCAGCTGTGGTACTGCCCGACGGTACGCTGTTTGGCGAGGGTGTGAAAACGCGCATTAAGGAGGAGCTGCTGAGCAAGTGCAACCTGCATACCCTTGTGCGCCTGCCCAACGGCGTGTTTAACCCTTATACCAGTATAAAAACTAACCTACTGTTCTTCACCAAAGGCCAGCCTACCAAAGAGGTTTGGTACTTCGAGCACCCCTACCCTGCCGGAGCGAAAAGCTACAACAAGGGCAAACCGATCAACATTAAGGAGTTTGACCTGGAGAAAGCCTGGTGGCACAACCGGGAAGAGAACGAATATGCCTGGCGTGTGCCAGTGGAGGAGATCGTGGCCCGCAACTATAACCTGGACATCAAGAACCCGCATGCCCCGGAAACAGCTCTCGGCGACCCGAACGAGCTGCTGGCTCAGCTGCAGCAAACGGCACAGCGCGTGAAGGCACTACAGCAGGAAATTGTAAATGCATTGGAAGAATCCCTGTTAAGCTAAGCCGCGCATGTTACTACTGGAGCAATTCGAAAACTTGACGCTGCACCCGAAAAACGCAGCCAGGCTAAAAGAACTCGTCCTGCAGCTGGCCGTGCAGGGAAAACTGACCGAGAACTGGCGCAGGCAAAACCCTGATGTGGAGTCTGCCGCTGAACTGCTGAGGCGCATTGAGGCGGAAAAGGCGCAGTTGGTGAAGGATAAAAAGATCAAGAAAGATAAGCCGCTGGAGCCGATCTCTGAGGATGAGGTGCCTTATTCTTTACCCGAGGGATGGGTTTGGATTAGATTAGGAGGTTTAGGAAGTATCGTAGGTGGAGGAACCCCAAAAGCTGATTCTCCAGAATTCTTCTGCGAAGAAGGTATACCTTGGCTTACTCCTGCCGATTTAGGAAAGCATCAGGGCAAGTATGTGACTAGAGGGAGAAGGGATATTACAGAGCTGGGACTTGCAAAAAGCTCAGCACAGCTACTCCCAACGGGTTCTGTGCTCTTTTCAAGTAGAGCTCCAATTGGTCATTTGGCCATAGCTTCAAATCCTATTTCAACTAATCAGGGTTTCAAGTCTTGTGTACCTTATATTCTTGACCTTAATCAGTATATCTTTTACTTTCTTAAAAAGGCTGCAAAAGAAATCAATGAAAATGCTTCAGGTACTACTTTTAAAGAAGTATCTGGTAAAGAAGTATCTGCTATACTTGTTCCCCTACCTCCCCTTGCCGAGCAGAAAGCCATTGTGGCGCGGGTGGAAGAGCTGATGCAGAAAATTGAGGAGCTGGAGAACCAAACGGCAGAACGTATACAACTGAAAAAGCACTTGGGAGCCGCCGCCTTGCAGCAATTAACAGCCGCCACCGACGAGGAACTGGAGCAAAACTGGCTTTTCCTGAAGCAGCACTTTACAAGTATGTTTGATGAGGCCGCCAATGTAAAAAAGCTCCGCGAAACCATACTTCAGCTGGCCGTACAAGGCAAACTCACCGCCACCTGGCGCAAGTATAACCCCACTACCGAGCCAGCCTCTGAACTCCTGAAACGCATTCAGGCAGAAAAGGCGCAACTGGTAAAGGAGAAGAAGATCAAAAAGGAAAAACCGCTGGAGCCGATTTCAGAAGACGAAGTGCCTTATACTTTGCCGGAGGGTTGGGTTTGGTGTAGGTTTGGTGATGTTGCTAAAGAGATGGCTTACGGTACATCTGAGAAGACCAATGACTTTAGCGAAGTACCTGTTTTAAGGATGGGAAATATAACATCTGATGGAAAGGTGTTATACCATAATCTGAAATTCATCTCACCTACTATCAAGGATTTACCGCGTCTTTACTTGAAGAAGTATGACTTAGTTTTCAACCGAACGAATAGCTATGAGCTTGTTGGCAAAAGTGGTGTCTTCGATAAAAATGATGATGAGTTTACTTTAGCTTCATATCTAATTAAAGCAACCTTGTTTCTAGACGATGTAGATGTCTTTTATATCAATAACTACATTAATTCATCAGTATGCCGTCAGACTCAGATTGAGCCACAAATTACTCAGCAAACAAACCAAGCAAATTTTAGTGGTTCTAAGCTAAAAGACATTCTAGTTCCTCTCCCTCCCCATACCGAACAAGAAGCCATAGTTGCCAAAGTAGATCAATTGATGCAGCTATGCGACAAACTAGAGAAACAGATTCAGCAGTCAAAACAAGAGGCAGAGGCGCTGATGCAGTCGGTGGTGCAGGAGGCTTTGCAGGTGCAGGAGGAGGAAGTAATCTTATAATTTTGAAACTAGAAAATCCGAATGCAATTAACAAAAAAAGTAAAATCAGAACTATTAAGCTTCCTTTTGCAAACTCCTAACTCTTTTGGTGAGTTAGATGAGAATGAAGGAATTATACCTTTCCTCGGCGAAATTTGGAATTTGAGGGCGATGCCTTCTACTGATGAAAGGTTCCAAGATGGATATAGAGATATTTATCATCATATGATTAATAATGATGATTGGAGTTTGGAATATCTTTTTATTGATCGGTTAAATTTATTGGAGGATGATGAAAGCTTTAAGAAATTCACAGAGACGATTGTTAGCCCTAAGTACAAAAAAAATGCAGATGAAATTTTCACTTTTGTAGCAAGCATAAATAGGTATTTAGAAAAAGGAAATCTACAATTAGCCATAACAGCTTACACCGAAAATAACCTTCCAGTTTATTCCCTACAAACAAAGGAAGAAGTTGATGACTTACCCGCACATATAAAATTGAATGATTATCCATTTTATGTAATCAAAACACCTAATGGTAGGTCAAAATACAAAAGCTCCCATTCTAATCCCCCTACCACTCCAGCTTTTGTACTCGTATTTAATGATGGGTGGAATGACTTTAGTGTATGGTCAGAGTTTTCATTATTTTACTATAATGATGGAGATACATGCGAGTACATCGGGGATACTAAAATAATCTTCAAAGAAGAGCTGAATACCCCCGAGTTTATTCCTGAACAGTTTAATAGACTGAATCAAGACTTTTGCTCCCTAGGACAAGAAATTAGCTATTATAATAACCTTCAAGATTCAATAGAGAGAGATTTTGAGAGTGTTCTTTATGCATTAAGAGATGCGGCCTTCTTTCCTCAAATTCAAGAAGTTTTCGAAGAACAAGGTAACTTTGTCAATTCACTTGTTAGGGATGATAAGGCTGAGAGATTATTAAGAGAGGCGAAACATATTATAACTAGTGGAAATACTTCATCCGATTTATATAATTTTACTTACACGTTCAAACCAGCATTTTCAGATACTCCCGTTAATATCAATTTTGGATTCAATGTAGACTCTTCTACACCAAACAGAATTTATGGCCTGATTGGTAAGAATGGTACTGGGAAAACTCAATTAGTTGCTTCTTTGCCTAATAAGATAGCAAAAAGAGAGGATGCGTTCTTTTCACCAAGAGCACCTCTTTTTAGTAAAGTAATAGCTATATCCTATAGCATCTTTGATAGATTTGAAATACCTCAAACTACAGCATCTTTCAACTATATATATTGTGGTTTACGCAACAAGAAAGGAGAATTCGTTTCTGAGGATATTCTCGTAGAGCGCTTTCATAAAACGTGGAAGAGAATTGAAGAATTAAAGCGAATCAATAAATGGAGGAAAATTCTCCTCAATTTTATTGATGAAGAGTTGGTTAATCAGTTTATAGTGGAGCGGGATGAAATTGAATTTATTACGAATAAATATAAAGTTAACATAAGCGGCTTTAACAGTATCAAAAATATTCTAAGCTCAGGTCAGAGCATTTTACTATATATCATATCTGAAATAGTCGCCCACATTCGATATGACTCTCTATTAATCTATGATGAACCTGAGACTCATTTACATCCAAATGCAATTACACAGCTGATGAACACTATTTATGAGCTTGTAAATGAATTTGAATCTTATTGTATCATAGCCACACATTCGCCTCTTGTTATTAGAGAACTATTCTCTAGAAATGTGTATGTCATTGAAAGGCATGGTGACATTCCATCTATACGTCTAATAGGGATTGAGTCTTTTGGTGAGAACTTAACCACCCTTACTGATGAAGTCTTTGGAAATAAAGATGTTGATAAACAATATAAGATGATAATTCAAAAGCTTGTCGAAAAAGGCGCATCATATGATAGTATTGTCTCGAATCTGTCATCTAACGACACTCCTTTAAGCCTTAATGCACGATTGTATATCAAAAGCCAAATAAAAGTAAGAAATGAGAAAGCTTAATTTCTACAATGAAGATGCTTTTGATTTTTATGAAGATGTCATCAAAAGCAAAAGGAATTCTAAAGACGATCTAGATTATAAGCAGCGATTAACGTCCCACAATGAGACAATTAAGCTACTATATTCTAATTATGACAAAAATTTTAGTAGCAATTCACTTCAGTTACTATCTAGGCATGGTTTCGTCGGTAGCGATAAAGATGATCTGCATAGACTATATTCCTACAAAGCAAAGAAATTTCAGAATCTCAAAATAAAACTAACAACTACAGATTCAAACAAGAAGATAAGCACCTGTCAAAATTGTACTATTAGTGAGGTAAACTCATTTGATCATTTCGTGCCTCAGGAAGAATTTGCAGAATTTGTAGTAAACCCTAAGAACCTTTTCCCAAGTTGTACCAAATGTAATGGATTTAAGAGTACCGCTTGGCGCGAGGGAAACAAGAAACTCTTTCTGAATTTATACCTTGATTCTTTACCGGAAGAACAATATCTATTTGTAAATATTATAAATGTTAATGGTTCAATTGAAACCGATTTTTATCTAGATAACCCGAGTGGTATTGATCAGGAATTGTTCGAGTTAATTCATAATCATTATACAAAACTGCGCTTGTGTCCAAGATTTAGTGAAAATGCTGATTCAGTGATAACTGAATTAGAAAATAGTATAAAAAATACTGCTAAAAGACTTCCTAGGAGTGAAGTAATAGATACAATAGTTGAAACAGCTTCAGATAATAAAGCAGCTTTTGGTTATAACTATTGGAAATCTGTTTTAGAAATCGCCTTAGTAAGAGATGCAGCTTTCATGAATACATTCGAGTGGAACAATTAAATCTTGTTCAAATACGGCTGGGCAACTATCAATCTGTAGACAGAGTTAGATCATATCATAGATGAAGAAGATCATATAAATATCAAAGACTATTTTTAGAATTGCTTAACCCGACTTGAGTAAGCAAAAGATAATTATTCTGGTCTACCATGGAAAGCTTAATCAACTCGTTTGAGTACTAAATTCCTTAACTTCTAAAATAGAGCAATATGACCGTAGAGAATCTTATTGAGAAAAGTAGAGTACTTAATAAACTACGTGATTCTAAAATCATATTTGAAGAGCTCAATAAGATTGAGCCTGACATTCTTATTGAGTTGGTTTATGGATGGCAGCCTGTAAAAGACTTCAAACCAGTTATATTGTTACGATTCCTTATTGCTCAAAGCCTACTCAATGGTAAAAGAGTAGATAATGATGCTATACAAAAAATGAAAGCCGCCATTGAGCGTCGTGACATTTCAGAGTATTACGACTTACCCGCAGCATATAAACAAAGTATGCAAAGCTATAAGAAGAGTGATCGTGGTATGTTTCCTCAGTGGAAAGACTCTTTTAGAATTTTATTCCCCTTTTTCTACACCAGAACAGAAAAAGAACAGACTAAGAAAGCTCTACACAAGTTTGCTGAAGAATTAATTGATCATAACTCAATCACAGACACACAAATTCATATAGTTGATTTTGATGGTTCTCAAAACTATGGTGATGATTTAGTGTGGATGGCTCTTATTCCTGAAAAGGCACCAAGTGTACAAGATGCATATCAATTATTCTTCAGAGTTGATAAAGACGGATACAGTGGAGGACTATATAAAGGTCATAGACTTTCAGGGAATGGCTTCACTCAAATTGACAATCGATACTCTACTTTGGAAGATTATTTAAAAAGCTTGAACCTAATTATCCCACAGTGGCAAGCTTTAAATGAAACCATATATGAAGAACTCTCAGAAGATGAAGCTGAATTCAAAGATAGAATTAGAAAGTTATCTCTAGAGAACCTTAATACCTATTTCAATGCATTAGATCAAATAATAGAGGAGCTTTCATTACTAAATGAAGATAACCTTGTGTTCAGTACAGCCTCAAAACAGCTGAGTTTTCAGGTCGGCAGGAGGTATTGCCTTAATTTAAAAAATAATAAATTTTCTTTCATTGCACCAGAAGATTACAATATTCCTGGCATAGAGAAAGAAGCTTTTACAGGTGGTGCGAATGCAGCTTATTTTAAGAATAACATTGCCCAAATTGTTCAGCAACATATTAATGCTATTACTGAAGCTGTCGACTTTGAGATAGAAAGAAACAATAAAACCGATCCTAAAGAGTATGATAATACAGCCTTTAGGAAGGCTGTATTCGATAAAGAATACAGAGCGACTTTTTTCAACTTTGATCCAACCCAATTGCTTTTTACAGTAAAGGATACTGCTATTAAAGCAAATAAGAATAAGTCTCCTATGCTTTTAAATCAAATTCTCTTTGGCCCTCCGGGTACCGGAAAAACCTTCAACACCATCAACTTGGCATTAGAAATCTTAGGGGAGAAAACGGACAATATAGAGAGGACTGCAATTAAGAGGATCTTTGAGAGAAGAGTAGCCGATGGTCAGATCATGTTTACCACATTCCATCAAAGCATGAGCTATGAAGACTTTATCGAAGGTATAAAACCAAAGTCAGAGAACGAGAAATTGCTGTATGAAATCGAAGAAGGGATCTTCAAATCTATTTGTAATAAGGCCAGACCTTCTTCTGGAAACTTTGAGGAAGTCATTGAGGCTTTCAAAAAGGAAATCTCAGAAGCTGATGGAAAAGAGCCATTAACCATTACTTCTAAGGCATCAACCTTTGATGTGGTTTATAGGGGTACAAATGTCTTCTATGTGCAGCCTCACAACAGTGTAAAAGATAAGCCTTGGTACCCCGTTAACATATTAAATGTCCGTAAAGCTTATGAATCTGGATCATTTGATGGTGTTTATAATCCTACCTATGTAAGGGAGATTATTAAACATCTGGAGAAGCATAGAAATTTAGTAAAAGGCAGCCTGAGTGATGAAACAGTAAAACCTTACGTTCTGATCATCGACGAAATAAACCGCGGCAATGTGTCCCAAATTTTCGGCGAACTCATCACACTAATCGAAGAAGACAAGCGCCTTGGTAAAGACGAACAACTGGAAGTCACCCTCCCCTACAGCAAAGAGAAGTTTGGTGTACCAGCCAACCTATACATCATCGGCACCATGAATACTGCCGACCGTAGTGTAGAGGCTTTGGACACTGCCCTGCGCCGCCGCTTCAGCTTTGTTGAAATGCCACCAAGGTATGATCTGGAAGGGCTTCAGCAGGAAGTGGAAGGCTACAAACTGGCTGACATCCTTAAGAAAATAAACCGTAGAATCGAGAAGCTATTGGGCAAAGACAACCTGATCGGGCATAGTTATTTCCTCTGCGTTGAGAACACCGATAACCTACGAGCTGCTTTCCAGAACAAGATCATTCCGCTGCTGCAGGAGTATTTCTACGGCGACTACGGCAAGATAGGCTTGGTGCTGGGTGAGGGCTTTTTCAAGGAACTGGATAAAGTTGAAGAGGCTGATATATTTGCCTCTTTCGGCAATTACGATCCTGCTGGTCTATCTGAAAAACAGGTATACCATTTAGCCGAACTAATAGGTAAAGACCGACTGTCAGACGATGACTTTAAATCGGCTCTGGAGAAGTTAATGAAGTAGACATATGCTTGAACAGGAAAACCCTCTGCGGGTATTTGAGCATAGCAGTCTCTGGGCACATAAAGGTGAGCCAAAGAAACGTCTCACCGATAATCAATTGCATGCCCTACAGGCTTTCCATGGTGAGGAAGGTGTCCCCTACTATACCCTGATCCACAAAGGTGTCAGGTTTACGGAGTATGTAGGTGTGTTACAGGTTGGGAACCTAACGATTGAGGTGCTCCCTAAAGCAGACAAAAACGACAGCGTTACTCAGTGGCACGGTATGCTGATCGGTATGCTCAAAGCAGTCGGGCTTTTTAACATACAGGCTCCGACCAGCAGCGACCTAAGCCTGCGCTCCAACTCTATTCTGGACCTGTACTTTGCGCTATACCTGCAGGAAATAGAGTATCTGCTGCATCGCGGTCTTGTGAAGAAATATCGCAAAATAGAAAGTAATGCAACAGCACTCAAAGGCAGTATTCAGTTCGCACAACACATCCAAAAAAACCTGGTTCATCAGGAGCGATTTTATGTGCGCCACACCACCTACGATGTGCAGCACCAACTCCACCAGATCCTATACAAGACCCTTCTGCTGCTAAAGCAGATCAATACCAATACCGCGCTTAATAGTAAAATCGGTTCTCTGCTGTTAAACTTCCCAGAGCAGCAAGATCTGAAAGTATCAGAAGTCACGTTTGAGAAAATCACACTTAACCGGAAAACAGAAAGCTACAGCAAAGCGCTGGAGATTGCTCGAATGCTGCTGTTAAATTACCATCCGGATGTGAGCAAAGGCCAAAACCACGTACTGGCCCTGATGTTTGACATGAACATGCTTTGGGAGCGCTTCGTGTACGTGAGTCTGCGCAAAGGTTTCTGTAAAGCAAACCTAAGCTATACCTTACACGATCAGGTGCACAAGTATTTCTGGAAGCCGGCTCATGGAAGCCGAAGCAAGATCAAACCTGATATAGTTATCAACAAGGATCAGCCTGACTGTCTGGTACTGGATACCAAATGGAAGAACCTGAACGGTTACAACCCTTCCCCTGATGATCTAAGGCAATTGTATGTATATCACCAATATTACCATGCAAAAAGAGTTGCGTTGGTTTATCCTGGTGGAGAGAAAGGGTTTAAAAACGGGAAGTACCTTTGTTCTAGTAGAGGCATAGAAACCGATATAGAATGCAGTATCATTACTTTACCTGTTGAAGATTCCATCGATGCCTGGCAAAAATCTATTTTCGCTGAAATTCATGCTTGGTCAGGTTATTAAGGATAATTAACTCTATCCTGAAAATCCTTAAATCCTGATTCAGACAAATTTACCCGGTGCACGATTAACCCACCCCTGCCCCTCCGAGGAAGGGAATTTCAGTGCACGATTCGGACTGGTCGCGACCTGTCCCTACGAGAATGAACCAACCGAATTGCCCCAAACATAGGCTGCGCGATAGTACAAAAATGGCAGGTATAAATTTGGCCTAAATGTAAGTACCCCTAAACCAGCACAGTTCAAAAGTAGACTTTTCTAAAATCACTTGCCACCACTGTTATGAAGTGGATATGTGGTAAACCTGCTGCGTTGGCTCTGTGAGCGTGGGCAGGTTTTCCATATTTCCACTTTCTTTTTGGAGCGGCCACTCCCTTGGCGTCAGGTTGCCGAGCGCCTCGTGGGGCCTTTGGGTGTTGTAATGCTCCACCCACTCCTGCGTCAGCCCCCGGACCTCCTCCAGGTCAAAGAACAGGTAGCTGTCGAGGATCTCCCTGCGGTAGCTGCCGTTGAATCGCTCGATATAGCCGTTCTGCATCGGCTTTCCCGGCTGCGTGTACTGAATCGCGATCTTTTCCTTCTCGCACCACAAGGTGAAATCGGCGCTGGTGAACTCCGGCCCGTTGTCCACCCGAATGGATGCCGGCTTTCCCCGCCAGTCAATGAGCTGCTCGAGCGTGCGGATCACGCTTTTGGCCCCGATGGAGGTGGCCACCTCGATGGAGAGCGCCTTCCGGTTGCAGTCATCGATCACGTTCAGGGTCCTGAACTTGCTGCCCGAGGCCAGCGAGTCACTCATAAAGTCCATGCTCCAGCTGCTGTTAAGCTGGGTTTGCTGCACCAGGGGCTGTTTTACCCTGGCTGGCAGCCTTCGCTTGCCTCTTCTCTTCTTGTTTAGCTTCAGGAGTTTGTAGACCCGGTACACCCGCTTGTGGTTCCACTTCCTGCCGGCTCTTTTCAGGCAGGCCAGCAGCTTCCTGAAACCGTAGGAAGGGTGAGGGGCGGCCAGCTCCTGCAGGGCCGCGATCACTTCCGCGTCATCACGGCGGCTTTTGTAGTAGAACTTCGAGCGGGACAGACCGCTCAGCGTGCAGGCCCTGGCAACCGAGAGGCCGTAGTCCGAGACAAGCTCCTGGGCTAGGGCTTTCTGCTGCCAGGGCCCCAGCCCTTTTTTGTGATCACTTCCTTTAGGATGGCGTGGTCCAGGCTCAGGTCGGCAAACATCTTCTTGAGCCGCTGGTTCTCCTCCTCCAGCTCTTTGAGGCGCTGCACGTCCGAGGCCTCCATGCCCCCGTAGCGGCTCCTCCACTTGTAGAAGGCTGCCCGGCTGATCTCCAGCTCCCGGCAGATGTCCTCGGCCTTGCGGCCCGCCTCGTGCTCCTTGAGGACTTTCACGATCTGACTCTCGGTAAATCTTGTCTTTTTCATCTTCTCAGTTTAAATGTATGACTTTTCTGTCTACTTTTAAACTGTCTTAATTTTAGGGATACTTACATAAACTATTGTTCAACTCATCAGTTAAAGTGTCGAAAACTATGAATTTGAAACGCACCTTATGTCTATACTTCAATTAAAACCTACGATACTGGTCGAAACGCCTTTAGGTACAGGCCAGGCAATTTTCATCATCGACTATGGCATGCATCAGAACACATGCTGGGTGGTCGCCTTGCAGAAAGATGGTGTAATCAAGCATTTTGACTGCAATGATGTGATCCTGTCGACAAACTATACCTATGGCATGAACCTCCGGAAGAATCACTTTCCTGTGCAAGAGTCTACTGCAGCTTCAGAATAATCCAGCATGTATGCTGAGGCCACTTTATGCTGTTCATACAGCTGGTTAAATCACTGCCATACCAAGTTGTTGCTACAAGCTCTATAATGAAAAAAGTCTCTCCCAGTGCGGAGAGACTTTTGTTTTTAATCGGGCATTAACTTCAATTTTACATTGTGCTTTATGGAATAGGTATAGCTACCGCATACCAATCAAATTAAATAACGCTGGTGTTGGTCAGTGCTTCGTGTGCAAAAAATTCACATTGCCTTTTAACTGAGAATATCTAACTTAACAGGTACAACCTTCATCAGATGCTACATCCATGAAAACAACTTTACTCCTCCTCACCCTATTTCTTGCCTCCTCCTTTGTGTTCGTCAAAACCGACTGGATCGAAGCGAAACTAAGTCCGGCTATATCAGTTGCCTTCCCACTCGATCCGCAGACGCATGAAGATGCCCGGCAGAAGATATTGGCAACCAGCAACAGCAGAACTTATTTCATGGCCATGACCAGTCAGTTGCCGCACCAGGAGAAGCTGACGAAGGGCGACATACAGGGTGTACCATGACCTGCTTTAAGCGCATGTTCGTGGTAGACCGCACCCTATACCTGTTCGACTGCTGGTACCTCGAAGAAGGCAATGCCGCCAGTGAAGAAGACAAAAAGACATTCTTTAACTCTATTCAGCTTAAGCCTTGAGTTCAGGTATACCTACTCCATGATCCACCCCATTCGCCGCGCCAGCATCTTCCGCTCCTCCCCTTTTGCCGACAACCTGATAGCATCTTATCAGCGTAGCTATGCCGCCATGTATGATGCGACTATACCGGAAGAAGCGAAGGTGCTCCGCCAGTATTATGATCACCGGGCAGCCTGGCAGCCGGATGACACCCCCATTGTGTCAGATCTGGTATTGGCCTACGAAGCAGCGGACCTGCCGGACTATGTGACGCAGTTGCCACTGCGGTTGCAAAAATTCTTCCACTCACTCGGTGTGACGCAGCTATACCTGATGGACTTCCTGCGCTCTAATCTGAATGAGTTTCCCTTTGAAAACTTCAGGAAAAAGAACCTGTTCAGGCGAATAGCTGGCAGGCACAGCCAGGACTATAACTACCTGCTCGACACCAGTGATCTGCCCCGACTGCTGCCCCTCTTCTTTCAAGCGAGAAAGTGGGATGTACCCGTTATTTTTCTGGTCGCTGCCGACGGAGAGATACCTGTCGCTATAAATTTATGCGATGATGGAAACCTGCATGTCAGTTGCTCAGACAGGTATAGCCAGGAGGTACAGGCAGCCGCCCTGGCAGCTGGCTTTGAGACAGGCGACTTTACGATCTGCAGCAGGTATAGCGTTTGTTATCTGCCGCATTAAACTGTATCCCCTCCCCCCAAATTTAAGCCTGCAAAATAGCACCCTTTTAAACCCATCCGAGTATAAGCATCTATCATACCTGTCAGGATGATACCAAAGCAGCGCTGGCTCATATTGGATAGAGCAAATGCTCATACAGGCTGTAAAGAGCTTTGCAGCATCAGAAATAAGCTTTTCTAAACTTCCCGTTGCCGCAGCTGTTTTAATCAGAGGCTTTTACTCCTGCAAATGGAGTTGTCTCTTTTTATCACTATTATTTGATACACATGCTTACGAAAACATACTTTACACCAGACGACCTGGAAACAAACGATAGTGCACTTCTCCAAGACATATACAGTAGCATTTCCGAGAAAGTAGGCGAAACAGAATATCCCTGCGTGGGTGCCAAGGCGGCCCTGAACTCCAAACAGCTCCGCATTGGGGTGTATGACCGGATGGCCACAGATGAAACGACCAGGCAGTTAGGGCATGACTTAAAACAGTACATAGCCGAGACCCTGGCAACCGAAAGTGAATACATGACCATGGTGGCCTTTTTTAAGGAAGAGGAACCTGCGGACGAGCTGGCATTTGAAAACAAGCTATGGGCCCAGCTACAGCGCCTGCACGACAGCGACGACAGTCCCGCTCCCTGGGACCCGGAGGTGAGCAGCAATCCAACGGATACGAATTTCAGCTTCAGTTACAACGGCACTGCTTTTTTTGTGGTGGGCCTGCACCCCAATGCCAGCCGCAAAGCCAGGACACTGGGCTACACGTCCATGGCTTTTAACCTGCACCGGCAGTTTGAGCAGCTACGCGACAAAGGGGTGTATGAGAACATGAAGAAAGTGATCCGCGACCGGGACGCCGCCTACGACGGAAGCATAAACCCGATGCTAAACGACTTCGGCGAAGGACTGGAAGCACCGCAGTACAGCGGTCGCCAGGTGGATGATAGCTGGAAGTGCCCTTTCCTGGCGGGTAAATTATAAGGACGTGACCTAACAAAAGACATACAACATGATAGAAACGATTGCCAAACAAACTGGCGCTGCCTTTAAACTGAACAAAGGAGACAAACTGAAAGTGATCGACCCGCTGGGGGAGCAGGTGAGCGACATGGTGCTCTTCAACGCTGAGGATAAGCGTGAGAAACTGTCGTCGGGGAAAACGCTAGACTTTGAGGAAACCATTCTGATCACGAAGGGGCACCACCTGTGGAGCAACAGAAGCCACAAGATGATGGAAATACTCGAGGACACAAACGGCCGCAACGATTTCCTGCTGGCTCCCTGCAGTCCGGAGACCTTTCAGATCATGTACCAGAACCCGGAGTACCATCCCAGTTGTTTCGAGAACCTCTACACCAACCTGGCAGCTTTTGGCCTGGAGCCCGATGATGTGCCGACAGCCTTCAACATTTTTATGAATGTGCAGTTTGCCGCAGACGGGAAGTTAACGGTCGCCCCTCCTACGAGCAAGGCAGGTGACTACGTATTGCTGGAAGCCAAAATGGATTTGATCGTCGGTCTCACGGCCTGTTCCGCTGAGCAGTCCAATAACTACAGTTTCAAGCCCATCCAGTACGAGATCATCAGGGCGCAAAACTAATACGCCAGGAACTTCTTAAACGACAAACAGAAAAGCCTCTCCATTCCCGGAGAGGCTTTCATTTTTACCATAGCTATACCTACCTACAACTCCGCCGCATTGAAGGTATCGCCCTGCCGCACATCGCCAGTCACGAAGCCTTTCCTGAACCAGCGGACGCGTTGAGCGGAGGTGCCGTGCGTGAAGGAGTCGGGCACTACCCGGCCGGTGGCTTGCTTCTGCAGGCGGTCATCGCCAATGGCGCTGGCTGCGTTCAGGGCTTCTTCCAGGTCGCCAGGTTCCAGAAAGCCTGTGGAGCGTTGGGTATGGTGTGCCCACACACCGGCATAGAAATCGGCCTGCAGTTCTACCCGAACCATGAGTTGGTTGAATTCGGTCTGGGAAAGCTGGCCCCGCATGGCGTTTACTTTGTCCATCACGCCCGTGAGTTTCTGGACATGGTGCCCTACTTCATGGCCCACTACATAGGCCTGTGCAAAGTCACCGCCAGCACCCAGTTTGTGCTCCATTTCACTGAAAAAACTCAGGTCTATGTACAGTTTTTCATCGCCGGGACAGTAAAACGGCCCTGAAGCTGAGGAAGCTGAACCACAGGCTGAGTTTACCTGCCCCGAAAACAGTACCAGCGTAGGCTCTCTGTACCCTTGCACAATGTTGTTCCAGACATCTTCGGTATCTGCCAACACAACTTTTGTTTGTTCGGCCAGCTCCTGCTCTTCCGGGCTTGGCTGGTAGTCGCTTGTCTGGGCATATTGCGGTTCGCCCCCCACAAACTGCTGCAGGAGCGTGAGCGGGTTAGTGCCTGTCAGAAAAAGGAACAGCGCGATCACGGCTACAATCACGAGCCCCGCTTTCGAAAACAGGAGCCGGAACAAAGGGATCAGCAGCATGGGGCTGATGCCCCGGCCACCCCCAAAGCCACCTCCTGACTGACCCCTACGGTCTTCTACATTGGTGCTTTTTCTTCTGCCTTGCCATTTCATAGTATTTGTTTTTCATGAAGTGAATAATTCCAGGTTAAGCTCATTTTCAGCCTTTATTATGAAAATGTATACCTATATGAGAACAGTTTAACGGCGGGCAGCTGCTCTTGGATGTACGCCCACAAAAAAAGGTCTGCCAGGTATACCTGACAGACCTTTTACGCGGTCTTCTCTCCTGGCGAAACCGACTATATAATCAGCTCGCCTTGTTCACAACCGTTACCACGCGGCCGGAGCGGCCGGTAGGAGAAAATACTTTGAGTTTGATCTCCCCTTTGTCGCTGATCGGTCCGGTGTATACCGGGCTCTTTTCGCCTGGCTCTGTGCCGTCGGTGGTATAGCGGATGGTGAAGCCGGGCAGCTGCACATTGGCCAGTACTCTGCCGTTTTCGACCACCGCCCCAGCTGTTGGGATGCGGTACTGGAATCCGCCGGCATAGTGGCTCAGACGCGGGAGCTCCCGTTTGCCCAGCACATTGACAAAAGCTGACCATGCCTGGTTGTAGGCGGCCTCCCCTTTAGCGGCATTTGGCTCGGTTGCCCAGGCCGGGTCAGGTGCCCAGGCTCTTTCGGCCAGGCCCAGCAGTTTCGGCAGCAGCATGTACTCCAGTCGTTCCGGGGTTTTGATCATCTCCGACCAAAGCGGCGCCTGCAAACCCACAATGTTCGACCGGCCAAAGGCAGTCAGTCGCTCTTTTCCTTTATAGACTACCGCAGGATTGATCGGATCGTTATTTGTGTCCACCTTCTGGTTCTTCATGTAGTCGAAGGGAATGAAGTAGAAGGGCTTGTCCAGATCGAGGTAGCCGGCCCAGTACAGGCCCGGCTCTTCGTAGGCTTTCTGGTAAGTCAGGTCCAGGTATAGGTTGGAGGCATTGGTGAGCACGACTTTGTAACCGGCATTCGCCATGCGGTAGGCCAGGTCCTCTGCGCCCCACAGGTTGTTCCAGACATCCACATGAAAGTTCTTGCCTTTGAAATCCTGGTTGGGCACATACACTTTCTTCCCGTTCTGCTCTACCCTTGTCAAGCCGATTTCTTCCCAGCCCGACAGGTATAGCTTGCGGGCATTCAGCATGTCATTCACCTTGCCGAAGTAGTAATCCCAAAGGTCATATTTACCTTTTATCGTTGGGTTCGCCGCCATCAAAGCGTTTACAGCGGGAGATTTCTCCCACACGCCATTTGGCACTTCGTCGCCGCCCATGTGAATGGTCTGGATCGGGGCGCCGGCTTCCTGGTACATGGCCAGTATCTCGTCCACCACCTTTTCGAGGAAGGTATAGGTAGAGGGCAGCGCCACATTTATCACATTATCGTTCCAGTTCTGCACGGAGCGGTATACCGACTGATCCTCCAGGTCACGGAGCAGATAGCGTTTCGCTTCCTCGGGTTTTCCCTCCTGCATGAGGCGGGCATAGCGGGCATCCATCGACTTGATAGCGGCCCGGGCGTGCCCTGGCGTTTCTATTTCAGGGATCACCTTGATGTGGCGCTCCGTGGCATACTTGAGAATCTCGATATAATCGGCTTTGGTATAGTGCCCGCTGCCGCTGGTTTTATTTGCATCCGGACCGGAGCCCAGCGATGGCTGCAGGTGGTTCTTTTCATCTAAGGTATGGCCGCGTTTGCCGCCCACCTCCGTCAGTTCCGGCAGACCAGGAATCTCCAGGCGCCAGCCTTCGTCGTCGTTCAGGTGAAAGTGCAGCACATTCAGCTTGTAGAGCGCCATCATATCGAGCACCTTCAGCACCTGCTCCTTCGATTGAAAGTTGCGGGACACATCCATCATAAAAGCCCGGTGCCCGAATCGCGGTGCATCCGACACACGCACACCAGGCAATGAAACGGAGGTCTGGTTTTTAGCCAGTGCCGCCGCCGGGATCAGCGTCTTCAGCGATTGGGTGCCGTAGAAGGCACCAGCAGGCGTAGAAGCGGCGATCACCACTTCCTGCGGACTCACCTGCAGTTCGTAGGCTTCCGGCCCCATCCCTTTCTTCTGCTGCAGGCGGATCGCCTTACCCGTGCCCAGCATGCTGATCACCGGCTTTTTGCCAAAAACAGTTCCGAAGTGATCAGCCAGCAAATCAGCCTCCCGCAAAAAAGCAGCATCGGTTACAATAGGCACGGTGGCGGTCATCGTAAAAGGCTGTCCGGTTTCATGGTAGACAGCCGGTGTCGGAAATACCTTGGTCAGCTTTTCTTCCGGGATATCGGTAATGACCTTGTTTTGTGCATAAATGTCTTTCGCCTGTACCCAGTCTACCCAGGGCTGGTCTGGCTTTTTGACGCTGATCGGTGCCGTCGCATAGCCTTTCGACTTGTCGTTATCCCAGACCAGGTAAAAGCCATGCGGTGTTCTGGAGTCGTTCACGACCTGTCCGCCGGAAAGCAGTTCAATGCGCTGCGAAGCCCCTGGAGCCAGCTCTTTGAAAGCGTCCGTCGGTACCAGGTAACGCAGATCGCCGTTCACATGCTCTACCTTGACAGGCGCATTTTCAGCTATGGGTTTGAGTGCAGGAAAAGAATGGAAATACAGGGTCCAGCCGCTTGCCGGCAAAGGGACATTCCCGTTATTGGTGAGGGTAAGGACGGCCAGCGTCTGCGGCTTGTCCTGGTACTTTCCGTCTGTTACTTCATAATTTAGCTGAAGCTTCTTAGGGTCAAATTGGTTTTTACTTTCCTGCGCAAAGGCATTTGCATAAAGCAGGACAAAGAGGGCGCATAAAAGGCCTACCAGGGTCTTTTTCATTTTATAAAATATTCAGGCATATCGATCTGAGCTGAAATATAGCACAAAATGCGTAGAACCTCAGGCTTTGGCGCTGGATCATTGTGAAGACATTGATCCTGCGCTGTTGAATGTCGATTCAGCCGAGCCTATTTTCTGACGGGGTCGTTTCATTCTATTTTGTCATCCGGAGTACTACACTTTTGTCATCCTGTAAGGATCTTGGTAGCGAGCGTATGAAACTATAATTCAAGGATCAGCTCTTAGAAACCGCAGATATGGATTCTCACTTTTTATCAAATCCACTTTCTTCTCACGACTCCAGCTTTTTAGCTCCTTTTCTCTATCAATAGCGTGCTGCACATAGGTATAGCGTTCATAGTAGAGAAGTTTGTAACAGAAGTAGCGTCCTGCAAAGGTCTCAGGCTTACCTCTGTTTTCCTTATGTTGCTCAAGCCGATGTACCAAGTCATTTGTAACACCCACATAGAGCACAGTCTTGCTCGGGTTAGTCGTGATATAGACAAAGTAGTTATGGCTCTTCATAGTATACTACAGTGACGGCCGTTTCATTATACTTTTTTTGTCATTCTGAAAGAATCTTGGTCGCAAGTGGCATAGGCTTATCACCCCTCTAACCAAGATCCTTACAGGATGACAAAAAAATAAATGACAAAAAAGTAAAGTCAATAGCGGTGATTCTTCCCTACTGCGACCACTCTGTTGGCTTCCGGTCCCAGCGGTGTGATTTGAGTTGGGCCAGCAGTTCGTCTGGCAGACCTTTGCCATCACCGGCCTGCAGGTTGGCCTGCACGTGGTGGGCTTTGCGCATACCGGGTATGGTGGTGCTCACATCCGGATTGCTCAGAATAAAGCGCAGGGCCATCTCTGCCATGCTCATGCCGGCAGGTACAAGCGGCTTCAGGCGGTCGGCATGCGCCACACTGGACTGCAGGTTTTCGGGCACAAAGTAGGTGCTGCGCCAGTCGCCTTCAGGGAAAGTCGTTTCAGTTGTGAAAGTGCCGGTGAGGGTGCCTTCATCGAAGGGAACACGGGCGATGGTGGCG
This sequence comes from Pontibacter lucknowensis, assembly GCF_900156415.1. GTDB lineage: Bacteria > Bacteroidota > Bacteroidia > Cytophagales > Hymenobacteraceae > Pontibacter > Pontibacter lucknowensis. Next base: position 901,753 of record NZ_FTNM01000002.1, read on the forward strand.
ATATCCAGTTCGCGGCAAAGCGGGAACAGCTTGTCTTCCGGTGCCTGGTCGAAAATATTGTAGATGACCTGCACGCTGCTGATGTGGCCGGTGCGCAGGGTCTGAAGCACGTTGTCCGGTTCCCAGCGGTTTACGCTCACCCCCATGTGCTGAATTTTGCCATCGGCTTTCAACTTCTCCACCGCCCGCTGCCATTCCTCCTGCTCGGCCCAGCTGTTTTCCCAGACATGAAACTGCTGCAGGTCGATTGTCTCCACCCCCAGGTTCTGCAGGCTTTTCTCGGTATAGGAGATGATGTGCTCGGCAGGGAAACAATCTTCAAGTTTGTAAGATGCTTTCGACGGCCACTTCATGTTTTTGGGTGGAATCTTCGTTGCCACATACAGGCGCTTATCCGGGTTACGCTTGAGCAGGCGACCCAGGATCTGTTCGCTTTTGCCTTTGCCGTAGCCCCAGGCCGTGTCAAAAAAGTTGCAGCCGCCTTCCACGGCCATATCCAGCGAGTGGTCTGACTGCTTGTCATCCGAACCGGTCCAGCCGGCCATACCCCACATGCCGTATCCTATTTCACTCACTTGCCAGCCTGTGCGGCCAAATCTTCTGTACTCCATACCTTGCTATTTCTAAGTTCCCAGTTCTGCCTACATACTGCTGTAAATATACAAGAGTTGTCACCCTTTCTTCCTGAATCTATGGGACAAATACTATATTCCGGGATAGATGCTTATCTTAGACTTCTTAAAAGCTACATACCATGACGACTATGCTGAAAAACATTTGGAAGAAAGCCACACTTACAACCTTTGCTGTTGTTGCCTTCACCCTGTCCGGCCAGGCGCAGGAAGGGAAAACCGAATCGGACATACAGGCTATCATGCAGCAGCATGACATGGTAGGCTTGTCGGTTGCCGTCGTAAAAAAGGGGGAGATCATCTACGCCAAATCCTTTGGGCTGAAGGATGTTGAAAGCCAGGCACCACTCACCAACAACGATATTTTCAGGATCGCTTCCATCTCCAAGTCATTTACCGTCACGGCCCTGATGCAGTTGATCGAGGCGGGTAAGCTGTCTTTGAATGATGATGTGAGTGAGCTCGTAGGTTTTAAAGTGCGGAACCCGAAGTACCCGGAGAAGGTCATTACGCTGCGGATGATGCTGTCGCATACCTCCAGCATCAACGATAGCCAGGGCTACTTCACACTCGATACCATCGACCCTGCCAAAAACCCGAACTGGGAAGCCTGCTACAACGACTATGAGCCGGGCACCAAATATGAATACTGCAACCTGGGCTTTAACATGGCCGGTACCATACTGGAAAAACTGTCCGGCGAGCGATTTGACCAGTACGTAAAACGCCACATCCTGAACCCACTCGGGCTGTACGGCGGCTACCAGGTAGACTCCCTGGACGCCAGCCGCTTTGTGACGCTTTATGAATACAATCCTGACTCCGCCAGTTTCTCTCCTTCGCCCTCGGCCTATGCCCCGCGCCGGGAGGAAATCAGCAGATACAGAATGGGCTATACTACTCCTATCTTCTCACCAACCGGTGGCATGAAGATGTCGGCCCCCGACCTGGCCAGGTATATGACCATGCACATGAACCAGGGCAGTTACAAAGGCACCCGGATCATCTCCAGGAAGAGTGCCAGGCAAATGCAGGCGAAGATTGCCGACAATGGCTACGGGCTGGCGCTGAAAACAGAAAGCAATTTGATACCCGGTAAGTCCATGGTGGGCCACACCGGCAATGCCTACGGACTCTACAGCGCTATGTTCTTTCAGCCAAAAGAGCAGTTTGGCTTTGTGGTGATCACCAACGGAACCAGCGCCCCTGAAGTAAATGAGTATAACCTGGCACTGGCTGAGGTTCTCAACAGTTTGTATAACAACTTAATTAAGTAACAGGCGCTGCATTCAATTCAGTCTCGCTTGATGCTTCGCTTTTATACCTGAAGCATTGCTTTCATAAGGCCGCTAAAGCAGACTTATGAAAGCAATGCTTCAGCCGGAATGTTGAACCGGAAAGAAGTGCCCACCTGTACCTGACTTTCCACCGTTACCTTCCAGCCCATCGCCTCTGTATGCGCTTTGAGCAGGAACAGCCCGACTCCGCGTCCTTTGATATCCTTATGGAAGCGCTCGTAGAGCTTGAACACTTTATCAGCTGCTTTGCGGGTATCAAAGCCCTGGCCATTGTCAGCAAATGTAAGCTCCAGTTCACCGGTCGCTTTTTTCTCAGCGGTCAGCGTGATGTGCAGGGTCCGCTCCAATGACCGGAACTTGATGGCATTGGAAAGTAATCCGTAGAAGATGCTGAACAAATACGTTCGGACGGCCCGCACCTCAGTCCCTGGTTCCACCGCCAGCACTACTTCAGCGCCGAACTGTTGCAGGATCTCTTCAAACTTCGCCTGTACCTGCTCAAACAGACTGACCACCTTGATAGGCTCCAGCTCCAGCACATCGTCCCGCTCCCTTACCGAAAGCACGGTGTTGACATCATGCAGCACCGTATCGATCTGCTCTATGCTGGTTTGCAGGTACGTCCTGATCGAAGCGAAATTGTCAGAAGATGTGTCTGTTGCATGAAGTAAGTGCACCAGCCCGAGCGCATTTGCGACCGGTGCCCTCAGATTGTGCGACACGATGTAAGTAAACTCCTGCAGGTCCTTGTTCTGCTGGTAGAGATGCTGTGAAAGCTGCAGCAGGTTCGCCTCGGCTTCTTTTTGTAGCGTGATGTCCCGCTGCACGGCGATGAACCGCGTGACGGTACCCTTTTCATCCAGGATTGGTGTGATATCCATCGACACCCAGAACCTGTCTCCTGACTTCCGGTAGTTGATGAGTCTGGCGCTGAAATGTGAGGCCTCCTGCAGTCCCTTCCTGATCTGCTGCACGGCATCCGGATCGGTGTCGGGACCCTGCAATATCTCTCCTGGCTTCTTACCCTGCATTTCATCCAGGGTATAGCCTGCGATGCGGGTGAAGCCTTCATTCACCCACTCAGTCCGTCCGTTGGCATCTGTGATCACGACACCGTTGTCCGTCTGGCTGGCTACCAGCGACAGCTTTTCAACTTCCTTTAAGGCCAGTACTTTGGCAGTAATGTCAGAGAAGTAAATGGCCAGGCCTTCATCTGAAGGGAATGCCTTTACCTCCAGCCACTTACCCGGTCGCTCAGAGTAAGCCTCAAAATGCACACTCTCACCGGTTTCCATGGCATGGCGATACTGCCTGTAAAAGTGCCCTTCGGTGTCAAACTCAGAATGCTCGTTTAGTTTAGTCCCCACTATTTCCTGCTCTGTGGCACCTACAATCCGCTCAAACTCACTGTTCACAGACGTAAAGTGCCACTCCTTGTCCAGGGTGAAAAAGGCATCTGTGATGCTTTCGAAAATGGTATTCAGTTTTTTGGCTTGCCGCTCGATGGTTTCAAAAGAGCGCACGATCGGGGTGATGTCTTTGGCGATAGTCTGGGCTCCGATCACCTGTTCACCTGCAGGCACCGGAAACTTCACCGTGTCCAGGACCATGGTCTGCGCTCCCTTGGGTTTAAGCTCCAGATCGTAGCGCAGGGTGCTGCCCAATAGTGCCTCCTGCAGTGACCGCGCATTGACGGCGGCCATGTCCGGAGGGAGCAGCTCTGTTAGCGACTTGCCGACCACGGAGTCTGCTGCTGCGCCAAATGTTTCACGAAATGCCTGGTTTACCTCGGTTACGACACCATGTCTGTTCTCAAACAGCACGATGTCCGGATTATTTTCAAACAGAGCTTTGTAACGCTGCTCACTTTCCTCCAGGCGCAGCCTGCCGTGTTTACGCTCTGTGATATCGCGGGAACTGACCACAAATGCACTCATCGCCTTATTGCCGATCTGGTTACTGACAATGGCCTCTACCCAGCGCCAGCTTCCCTCGGCGTCCCGTACCCGGAAGTCCTGCATCCGCAGCAGTTCAAGCTTAGCAGCCCGCTTCCAGGATCTTCGCAGGGCAGGCAGATCATCAGGATGAATGTAGCTGCAGCTGTTGCCGCACAGGAGGTGCTGCACCTCGTAGCCAAGTATGCGTTTAAAGGCATTGTTGGCATACAGGAAATTTCCATCCTCATCGAGGAGAGCCAGCATGTCAGACCCGTGTTCTATGAGCGTTCTGTAGAATGTTTCCTTCTCCTCCACTTTCCCGCGAAGTTTATACTCCACTGAGATATCAGTGGCAGTGCAGTAAATGAGACCATCTTCCTCAGAAAGCGTAGCTGTCCAGAGCAGAGGAACTGCATGGCCATCCTGATGGAGGTAGCGGTTTTCGAAATGGAGAATGTTGGAATTGAGTTTAAGCTGCCTGGATGCCTGAACGGTGACTTCCAGATCCTCGGAGTGTACAAAGGAGGTAAAAGACTTTCCCTCTATCTCGTGCTGATCGTAGCCCAGAATTCGACTGCAGGCTTCACTTACTTTGATAAAAACACCCCTTGAATCAATGACGCAAAGTAAATCATGCGAGTACCTGACAAGTTTTTCATTGAAATCGGCTTCGTTCATAACATTCTATAGATAAAACAACAGCTTGCAGCTGCCAGTGGGAAGTAAGCAATAGCATTAAGCCTTATCTTTCTAAAAGTCAGCTATATGCAATTGCACTATTTTTTATTGAATTAAAGTTAAAACAATATATATAAATACAACAAGTTTAACAACTTAGCCTGTTGGATTAATTCGATTTAGCCTTCTTAATTGCACTAAACTGCACATAAAATCAACTTGCATTCATTGCCGGCCACATGTTTTCCAAAGCATAGCAGACCTATGACCATGGCTTGTGTGTTTTTAAGTCGCCTGTCCCATCATGAATTCGTTGAAGTACACAACTTGCATGGTACCTTCCTACGTAACTTGCGGAGCGTCCCATACCTGCTCCTGCCTTCATGCAAAACACCAAAGACTTTTTGCGACTTGTCTGGTCTGCCATAAAAGGCACGGAGCACGACTATACCACGCTGGGTATCCGGACGAGCATCGTGCTGCTGGCCGTGCCCATGATCCTGGAAATGGTGATGGAGTCGCTTTTCGCGGTGGTCGACATCTTCTTTGTGGGCAGACTGGGGTCCAAAGCCCTGGCTACGGTAGGGCTAAGCGAGACGGTGCTGATGATCATCTACTCGATCGGCATGGGGGTGAGCATTGCTGCCACAGCCATGGTATCGCGGCGCATCGGTGAGAAGAACTACCAGGAGGCGGCCAACGTAACCTTTCAGCTGCTCGTGACAGGCACGGTGCTGGCGCTGGCCATGGGCTTTCTGGCCACCTGGTATGCCGCCGATCTGCTGGCACTGCTCGGTGCCGAGGCTGACGTCATCGAGTACGGCCTGCGCTATGCCCAGATCGTTTTTGCCGGTAACCTGGCTATCATCCTGCTTTTTCTGATCAATGGTGTCTTTCGCGGAGCCGGTCTGCCACACCTGGCAATGCGCTCCCTCTGGATTGCGAACGGTATTAACATCGTGCTGGACCCGCTCCTGATCTTCGGCATCGGCAGCTTTGAGGGCTGGGGGCTGGAAGGGGCTGCCTGGGCCACGACCATCGGCCGTAGTGTGGGGGTGGTCTACCAGTTCTACCACCTACTCAATGGGCGGCACCTGCTCAGGCTCGGTCGCCGGAACCTGGTCCTCAGCCTGGCCATGATCTGGCGCATTCTCAAAGTGTCCTCGGGCGGCATGGGCCAGTACCTGATCGACTCCGCCAGCTGGATTTTCCTGACCCGCATCATTGCTGAGTTCGGGAGCAATACCCTGGCCGGCTATACCGTTGCCTTCCGCATCATCATGTTTGCACTGCTGCCTGCCTGGGGTCTGTCCTCGGCGGCAGCCACCCTGGTCGGCCAGAACCTGGGAGCGCGGAAAGCTATGCGTGCTGAGCTTTCTGTCTGGCTCACGGCCCGGTACAATGTCATTTTCATGGCGGCTGTCACCGTATTCTTTCTGCTCTTCGGGGAGTCCATCGCAGGCATCTTTGCGCATGACGAAGAAGTGGTTAGTGTGGCCTCAGAAGCACTCCGCATCATCACGCTGGGCTATGTCTTCTTTGGGTTGGGTATGGTGATGGTACAGGCCTTTAATGGTGCCGGCGATACCCGCACCCCCTCCATCATCAACGTGATGGTGCTCTGGCTGCTGGAGATTCCGCTGGCCTACCTCCTGGCCATCACCCTGGGCTTTGGAGCAACCGGCGTTTTCTTCGCCATTGCTTTTTGCCATTCGTTCCATGCACTGGTGAGCTGGTGGCTCTTCCGCCGCGGCACCTGGAAGAAAGTGCAGGTATAGCACAAACCTGGCACCATCAAGCCAGGCACAAATTGCACTTCATACAACTCCTGAAAAGCTTAGCCGTTATTGCAGGGAGTAACAGAAGTTAGTCGCAAAGACGTATCCCATGAGACTAACTTCAGGAGCCACATACGTCAACAAACATGTTTTCTGCAATTTACAGTTACGCGCTATCACACCATCTCTTGCGGCCCCCTTTTGCGCTATGGCTTGCCCTGACCCTGACAATTGCCATACCTGCCACCTCGCATGCACAGGAAACTGTACAGGATACGGTGGAGGCGGTAGTACCTGAGTGGCCGGATGATTCGCTGGGAAGGCGGACGCCGCGTGGTACGGTGGTGGGTTTTATCCGGGCGGTGGCCGATGAGGACTATACCAAAGCTGCCCTATACCTGAACCTCAATACGCCGGAAGGCACGATCAAGGATGGCGCTGCCACAGCACAGGCCCTGCAACGCCTGCTGGACCAGCGCAGCAAGACCCTACCCCGCTCCTGGATCAGCGACACACCCGAAGGCGACCTGGAAGACGACCTGCCACCCGACAAGGAAAGAGTCGGTACTGCCGAGGTCGCCAATGAAACCTTCGACCTGCTCCTCGAAAAAACACAGGGACCGGCTGGCGGTCCTATCTGGCTGGTCGCCTCCGAGACCATCAGCAAAGTACCCCTGCAGATCGAAGCACCTAAAACTGCTGTCGTGGAAAGTGTACTACCCGAATACCTCACGGAAACCAGGTGGGGCGGGGTACCTGCCGGACACTGGCTGGCCATGCTCCTGATTGCGGTCATAGCCTACCTCATTGCCTGGGGCATTACGGCCTCGCTCACTTTTGTCATCAATTATATCTGGCGCAAAACTAAGGACGAACCCACCTACGGTTTCATCCGGGCCTTCTCTTTGCCGGTCAGGCTATACCTGGCTGCCCTGATCCTGGTAGTGATGAGCCAGCGCCTGGGTATTTCGTTTGTGGTGCGGCAGCGCTTCAGTGAGTTTACCATCATCGTGGGGCTGGTGGCTGTGATCCTGCTGCTCTGGCGACTGGTCGACGCGATCACCAATTTCAGTCAACGGCGGCTTGTGCAGAAGAACAACATGTCCGGGATTTCGATCGTGCTGTTCTTGCGCCGCGGTGCCAAGATCGCGCTGCTGGTATTCGGCATTATCTTCATCCTCGACACGCTGGGATTTGACGTGACCACTGGTCTGGCAGCACTCGGTATAGGTGGTATCGCCCTGGCTTTAGGCGCTCAGAAAACGGTAGAGAACTTTGTCGGGAGCGTGACCCTGATCGCTGACCAGCCCATCCGTGTAGGAGACTTCTGCAAAGTAGGTGACACGACAGGCACCGTAGAGCAGATCGGCATGCGCTCCACCCGCCTGCGCACAACGGAACGCACCGTCGTGACTATTCCGAACGGAGACTTTTCTTCACAGAAGATCGAGAATTTCGCCCACCGCGACCGCTTCCTCTTTGCCCCTGTGCTGCGCCTGCGTTACGACACCACGCCGGCCCAGATACAGGCCGTGTTACGAGCCCTCCGGGAAACGCTCACAGCCCATCCCAAAATAGACAAGACCAGCGCCCGTGTACGCCTGACCGAGATCACCTCTGATGCACTCAAGGTCGAAGTCTTCTCCTATGTCCTCACGAGCGATTTCAATGAGCAGCTTGAGATCAAGGAAGGTTTGCTCCTGAGTATGATGGATGCCGTGAATACAAAAGGCAAAGGCTTCGCTCTGCCTGTGCAGCAACTGCTGGTAAGTCAGGATGGCACAGGTATGGGAGATGCGAAGGAAAAGCGATTATAACACCGCCTGCGGGAAAAATAAAACAGATAAACCAGATTTCGCTGTGAGCTCTGGCATTAATTCTGAATATTGTACTAACTTACCTTATAGCAAATATTGCATCCTCTTACCATGCAGCATATACATTTTAATCGATAGAAAACACATGCTCCTGAACGCGTAGCATAAAAACAGCTCTGCTTATGATCAACGGTTTACAAACAGAGAAATTACACCAGGACGAGTCCCTAAGCATTGAGGTCGATCGCAAACTGAACCTCCTCTTCACCCGCTGGCTACGGCATCCTTCCAGCGAAGAGTTCAGGCGCTCGCTTACACTGGCTGCTGACTATGTCTGCGATCTGGAGTGCCGCTACTGGCTCAGTGATGCACGAAAGCTTTATTACATGGAACTCGCAGACCAGAACTGGCTGGTGAGCACCATGATCCCCAAAATAAACCCCTACGTCGCCCGCTTTGCACGCGTCATGACAGAAGAGGGCTTGTCGATGCTGGACATGCAACGTATTAAGCACAAGATTGAGGAAGAGCAAAAGATAGCTGAAGCCAATACCCGGGTGGAGATATTTCTGGATGCAGAAAGCGCAACAGAATGGCTGCTGCAGCATTACGACTTCAATAGGCGGATTTAAGCCCCGGGTAAAAAAACTACTGCTCCCATTTCAGACAGCGCTTTTGTGCTTATTCCGCTGCAGTCTGATTAGGCAAGGCTTCCAGCTCTTTTGCAATGGAGGTGAGTGCTGCCGTACCCATACGCTCTGATTCAGACTCCAGCAGGTCCAGGTACATCCAGGTAAACTTTTTAGTTGACTTCCAGAGATTGCGGATGGGCTGCTCCTCGTTTGGCACTATGCTCTCGCCAGAGGCAATCACTTCTCCATGCTCCTTCAGATAATAACGCACGATCAGATTAGTCGGACGGGGTGTGATCACTTCCTGTGCGCTGGTCATGTGCATGAACAGCAGAAACACCGTACTGCCCTTGTTCTCGTACAGGAACTGGCCAGGTAGCTGTTGCAGCTCCACCACCAGCTGACGACCTCCAAGTAATTGCTGCAGGTTAAGCTTTTGGGCTGCCTGGTGCATACCCCTTTGTACATGAACAGCTGTGCTGCCTGGGTCCAGCTCGCAGGATATAGTGGAGTTCCACCCCCAGTAAACGATGGCAGGTATAAACGAATTCTCCAGTTTTAAGTAATTGCTCTTCTGGGCAGCGGGAGGAGCCTGCACGATCAGCCAGTCGTTTTGCTGCACCTGTTCCGGGCGCTCTGTCTTAGGCTTTTGTTCTACGAACTGGGCATATTTGCTTGTGCTGACACAGCTCGACAAAGACAGCCCGGCAAAAAGCAGGATGTAAAGTTGTTTCATAAATAGTGCTTGAGTGAAGGTGCTAATATAGAGTATCTAACACAACTTATTGCATACTGAATGGGAGAATTCGAGTACATTTTTTGAACCGACGCATTCAATAGGACCTCCATCAGGCCATCAGCCAGGTAGTCTATTTTTGAATTGTTTTGCTGCCTGCGCCAAAATTGCTATGCGGATGGCATCTATCGATGATTCTTTATGGAAGTTTAAGATTTTGCAGCGGGAAGCTTTAATTTCTTGAATGAATCGCGTTAATTAAAGAAATCAAATTTTCGGATATAGCGCATTCAAAATGAAAACTGGCTGCGCTATCCAGCCGTTTGATTGCCTTTAATTTTAACTTTTAGCCAAAGTTTCGATTACCATGATCATCAGTACCATCCTTACGCTGGTTGGCCTCCTGGGCACACTGGCCATTATAGCCTATTTGCGCCAGGTAGAAGACGCCATAGAAGAATTGCAGGGACAACTTGAGGAACCTGTCTGCCCTGTTTGCCATATCCCGCACCCCGCGAAGCGAGCGGAACAAATGCATACAGGCAGACTGAGCCAGCTCAGCAGCTATTACAAACGCAGAAAGGTCGCAGCCCGCAAACTGTACAGATCACGCAGCAGCATTGAGCGATAGGTTCAACCGAGCAGTACATTAATTTCCTGCTACCCAACACCCTAAAAGTGTGTATTTTCACCCTCACACCGTTACGACTACTTTGCCTACTGACCTGCCCCGCTGAAACAGCCGGATGGCCTCGTGCATTTCGTCAAAGGCATACACATGGCCTACGTGTTGGGGCGCAAGCTGGAGCTGCTGCAGTCCCTGCAGTAATTCATGCATCATATCCGTCTGCTCGTAGAGGTAGATCAGGTTAAAACCCATGATGGATTTGTTTTCGGTGGGCAACTTAAGCGGGTCTATCTTCGGACGGCGCAGGTACTTCCAGATCAGGCGCGGATAGTTCGGTTTGCTGCCGTGGCTGCTAAACGAGGCATTGCCATACACCACCATGCGCCCCATCGGTGCCAGCGCTCTCCAGCCCAGTTCGAGGATGCGCCCGCCGATGCATTCCATGACCAGGTGCAGGGGGCGGCCGTTGAGACTGTGCATCAGTTTGTCATAAAAGTCATTGTCTCGCAAAATCACATCGCCGTAGTGCTCATGCTTGCGCAGAAACTCCACCTTGCCCGGCTGCCCCACCGTGCCAATGGTATAGGCGCCAACTTTCTGGCAGATGCGGTTAGCCAGTATACCTACCCCTCCCGCTGCACTGTGGATCAGCACGTTCATACCCGGCTTCAGGTTGCCGAGTTCGGTGAGGGCGTAATAAGCCGTAAGTCCCTGCACCAGAAAACCGGCTCCCTCCTCAAAGCTCCAGCTATCGGGCAAGGGCAGCACGTAGCGGTGGTGGCTGTTGATGTGCGATACATAGCCTCCAAACCTGGTCACTCCCATCACCCGGTCCCCGATCTGCCAGTCACCCGCCTCATCTCCCACAGCCACAACTTCCCCCGCGAACTCGAGCCCGGGTATAAACGAACCGCTGGGGGTGGCACTGTAAAGGCCCTGCATGGCAAAGACATCGGCAAAGTTGAGCCCGATGGCACGCACCTGCACGCACACTTCATCCCGGGCGGGCGACTCAAGCGACTCATGCCGCAACTCAAGATTGCGAATAGAGCCAGCACGTGACATGCGGTATACCTGTCGATCAATCATAGCGCTGATTTATGTTTACCACTGCTTACGACAGAAGGCAGCTGCTGTAATTTTTTTTGTGAAATAAATGGAGTCTCCGTGTGGAATCCGGGGCCCCGGTTCATCTACTATACAAATGCAGCAGAAGGCCTGCCTGCATCCGCAATCACAAACAGAAAGGACAAGATCATGGCACAGGTACAGGAAAAACAAAACCCCGCAAAAGGCAGCAGAAAACGTGCACGCAACAATGGCTTTCACCTGGATATGACCCCGATGGTGGACCTGGCCTTTCTGCTGCTGACTTTCTTTATGCTCACGACCACTTTTGCCAAACTCCAGACCATGGAGATCAATATGCCCGTTGCAACAGGGCCCGACACGCCCATACCTGGCAAAAATGCGCTGAACATAGTGCTCGATGAAGCAGACAAGGTATACTACTTCTTTGGCTACCCGGGCGATGAGCCGGAGGTAACACAAACCGACTTTTCTGCCACAGGCATCCGGCAGGTGCTGCTGACAGATCAGGTCAAGGGCAACCCCGACATGGTGGTGCTGGTGAAAGCAACGGAAAGCTCCCGCTTTAAAAACATGGTGGATGTGCTGGACGAGCTCAAAATCACCGACACCCGCAAATATGCTCTGGTAGAGTTAAGGGAAGAAGACAAGGCCTTGCTGGCCTCCCGATAAGCGTTAGCCCTGCTGCCACCCGGAGCAGCAGGGCGGATGTAAATTTCATTTCAATAAGAGCATGGTAAATTCAACTATATTTATTTTATTGAATATACTTTAACACGGTACTGGCTATGTTTTTAAAGTTCTTCTCAAAATCGCGTTCCACTGATGACATGGAGCTGGTGCGGCAGTATCGCCGTTCCGGTGACCTGGACGTGATCGGGAAACTTTTTGAGCGGCACACCGAGATGGTATACCTGATCTGCCTGCGCTACCTGGAGGATGAAGAAGAAAGCAAAGACGCCACCATGCAGGTGTTCGAACAACTGATAGTAGCTTTGAAGCGGCATGAGGTAAGCAACTTCAAATCGTGGCTGCACTCGCTCACCAAAAACCACTGCCTGCAACTGCTGCGAACAGGTCGCCTGAAAAACAAAGTGAGCCAGGCCCTGCCACGCGAGCAGCATACCCTGCCACAGGACGATGCTACACAGGCAGAGTTGGACTGGCAGGCGCTCGAACACGGCCTGGTACACCTGCCTGCTGAGCAGCGCACCTGCATCGAGTTGTTTTACCTGCAGCAGAAGAGCTACCGCGAGATTGAGGAAATCACGGGCTGCGACCTGAAGCAGGTGAAGAGTTACATACAGAACGGCCGCCGTAACCTTAGAATTTACATTGAGAAAAACCATGCGCAACGATAAAATACAGATAAGCGAATGGGGACTGGAGGAACACCCCTCCGTAGAGCTGTTGCGGCAATATGAGGAAGGCACGCTGCCGCCGGCTACCAACTATGAACTGGAGAAGCACCTGCTCGACTGTGAGATGTGCGAAGACATACTGACAGGCATGTCGCTGTCGGACCGTGAACGAACCCGCCAGTCCCGCTACCGCATCTGGCAGCGGGTTCGCACCCGCTTGCGGCGCAAGCACCGCCCGCGTGCCCTGCACGGCCTGGCTGACTGGCGTGTGGCACTGGGCCTGCTAATGATGTTCTGTTCACTTGGCCTTATTCTATTCTACCATTACACCCGCACAGCCGCTCAGGAGAAAGCAGCCATGCAGGCAGCTGAAATCCTGCCGCCTAGTCCGGAGGAACTGCTGGCCCGCACGATAGACGCTGCGCTTGTGCTGGACATTCCGGCACCTCCTGCCAGCAACCACCTGGAGAGCAGCAGGCCGCAGGCGGAGTTCAGTCTGCAAGGGCAGGTACTGGATACACGAGGACAAGGTATAGGGCTGGCAACCGTGCAGGTGCAGGGCAGCCCCTGGCAGACCAGCTGCGACGAACAAGGATTTTTCAGGCTTCCGCTGGATGCCGGCAGCTATACCCTGCTCGTGAGTAGTGCAGGCTATGCTACCCAGACTTTCAGCGTCAAAAGTCCGGATAAAGCGGTGCGCCTGCTTCTGGAAAAGAAAAAATAGCCTTTATTGACGCATCAGTATTTATACTGATGCGGTTAGGATGATTTCCGAGCCCCTATTCTCATCAAAACAATCTGAAAGTTCACCTGTTGCACACCAATAAAGTATTTTATTTCATGTTTTTAGGGGAAAAACACTTAAATTACAGCCTGATATACTTTGCCAAAAACATACAGCTCACCTTTTTTTATTGTACTGTATCCTTTTTTTATCCCTGGCAGAGTCCTCGCATACTATGGAAAATAAAGCACCTGTGCTGCAACCCGGCAGTGAAAAAAATTATGATTCTGATTTCTGCGGCAGCATTCCGCTTCACCAGATCAACCTGATACAACCACACGGTCTGCTGCTTGTTCTGGACAAGACGCTCCGGATCAGGCAGGTAAGCGAAAACTGCTCAGAGCTGCTTGGGCTTGCACCCGAAGCGATACTGGAACAGCCCTTGGCGGCCTTCGTACCTGAGAAAGAACTGGAAGACCTGCAACTGAAACTGACCCGTGAACAGGCCTCTGAAAATGAGCAGGTCGACATACCTTCGTCCCTCACTTTCAATACAGAAGGAAACAGCAAAGTCTTTACCGTTACCGCGCATCCGGAAGCAGAACAAATACTGATAGAGATGGAGCCGGCGCACAGTGAAGAAGACAAATCTTTTCTGGCCTTTTTCCAGCAGATCAAATACATCACGTCACGTATCAAGCAGGCCGACAATACTGAGGCGATCGCACAGGCGGTGGCAGACGAGTTTAAGCACTTTACAGGCTTTGACCGTGTACTGGTCTACCGCTTCGACCACATGTGGAATGGTACCGTGATCGGACAGGCCAAAACAGAAGACATGAGTGATTTGCTGGGGCTCCGTTTTCCGGCTTCCGATGTGCCCAAGCAGGCACGTGACCTCTACTTCCGCAACCCCTACCGGCTTATACCTGCGCGTGACTATACACCTGTTCGCCTCCACCCTATCCTCAACCCTATTACCAGGCGCTTTACGGATCTGACCAGTTGTAACCTGCGCAGTGTGGCAGGCGTGCACCTGGAGTATATGGGCAATATGGGCATTTCGGCCTCCATGTCAGTACCGCTTATTATGGAGGGTAAACTGTGGGGCCTGATCTCCTGCCATCACAAAACCCCGAAATACCCAAGCTACCAGGAGCGCACAGCCATGGAGCTGCTGTCGTCCATAGCGGCGGTACGCCTGGGTGCCTATGAGAAAGAGCAGCGTGCGTCGGCACAGTCGCACATGCGCGGACAGTATGCCAGTATGCTGGAGCAGCTCTTTAAGAATGACTATTTCACAGATGCCTTGCTACAGGGCCAGCCAAACCTGATGGAGCTATTGTCCCTGGATGGGGCAGCTTTACTGTATGAGGGCAACGTGCACACCATGGGGCAAACCCCACCTGTGCAAAAAATAAAAGAGCTTGCTTCCTGGTTGCGGCGCAACAGCTCGGACAAAACATACGTAACCAACTCGCTCCCTCAGGCCTATCCCAATAGCAAAGATTATAAGGACGTGGCAAGCGGATTGCTGGCTTTGGCCATTAATCCGGACCAGGGCGAGTATATTCTCTGCTTCCGGGGAGAGGTACTGCAAACTGTCAACTGGAGCGGCAATCCTGATCAGGCCATCCGGATGGAACCGGACGGAAAAAGCTATCATCCCCGTAACTCGTTTGCGCTTTACCAGCAGACGGTGCAGCTCACTTCCCTCCCCTGGCAACAGGAAGAGCTGGAGGCTGCAGAGGCGCTGCGCAGTGCTGTGCTTAGCAAGATCATCCGCGAGAAGTACTAAGAGAATACATTACCATTATTTCGGCTAAGACAGCATGTTGCAGCAAGCAAACAATAAGCAGGAGCAGAAAATAAGCCCAAAGCCTGCTGATCATTATCTGGTGGGCATTGGTGCGTCGGCGGGAGGACTTGAGGCTATTCATAAGCTCTTCGACCATTTCCCTGGCAATTCCAGCTTCTCATTCGTGATTATCCAGCACCTGTCACCAGACCACAAAAGTCTGATGGCGGAGCTGCTGTCCAAGCATACCAGCATGCAGGTGCAGGAAGCGGAAGACCATGCCTTCACACGCCCGAATTGTGTTTATGTACTGCCCAGCGGCAAGCAACTGAGTCTGCAAAACGGTCGGCTGCGCCTGACTGAAAAGCCCCGCAACCGGGAGCCCAACTTTGCCGTGGACGCATTTTTTGAGTCGCTGGCCATCGACCGGGGGCCGTACGCCATCGGCATCGTGCTGTCCGGTACCGGGACAGACGGCAGCAAGGGGGTTCGGGCCATCAAGCAGGCCGGCGGTCTGGTGGTGGTGCAGGACCCGGAGAGCGCCAAGTTCGACGGCATGCCACGCAGTGCCATCGATACAGGAAGCGTGGATTTCGTACTGCCACCCGATCAGATCCCGCACGAGATCATGGAATACACCCGCCGCACCCCCCTGGTCCGGAACATTATCCAGAACGGAAAGCAGCAGGATGATCCGGACAATGAGGAAAAAATACTCAACGAAATTCTGGACCTGGTGTGCACCCATACGCAGGTCAACTTCAGCCACTATAAGAAACCCACGCTAAACCGCCGCATTCAAAAGCGGATGCAGACCCTGAAGCTCGAGAGTCTGCAGGAATACCTCGATTACCTGCACGCCAACCCGGCCGAGATCAAAGTCCTTTGCCAGGAGTTTTTCATCAACGTCACCAGCTTCTTCCGCGATCCGGATGCCTTTCAGCTCCTGGAGGAAAAGGTGATCCCGAAGATACTGGCGTCGAAAGAGGAAGGGGAACTCACTAAAGTATGGATTGCGGCCTGCAGCACAGGCGAAGAGGCCTATTCGCTGGCCATCCTCTTTCAGGAGGCCTTTCACAAACTGGGCCGCCAACCGGATGTAAAGCTCTTTGCCACCGATGTAGACCAGCAGGCCCTGCAAAAAGCATCCAAAGGCACCTACCCTGCCAGCGCCATCCAGAAACACGTATCAGAAGAGCGCCTGCAGCGTTTCTTTCAGCAAAAGGGCAATAAATACACGGTAAGTGACGAGATCCGCAAGATGGTGATCTTTGCGCAGCACGACCTGCAGAAGGACCCTCCCTTCAGCAAGATCGACCTGATCACATGCCGCAACATGCTCATCTACCTTAACCCCAGCCTGCAGCATAAAGTACTTTCCCTGTTTCCATACGCCCTCAACATGGGCGGCTATCTGCTATTGGGTCCGAGTGAGCACATCGGGGACATGCAGGAGTACTTTGAGGAAGAAGACCGCAAATGGAAAATTTTCCGAAAAGTAAAAGACCGCAGCAGCCTGCAGCGCAGCTACGGTGTCACAGAATACCATACTACCAGCATGCAGCAAAGCCAGGCCAGTCAGTTTAAGACGACGCAGCTAAATCGCTATAATGAGGCATTTATGGATGCCCTGGCAGAGGACTTTAAAGTTACCGCCCTTTACGTTGACGCAAACTACCAGCTGCTGCACGGCATTGGCGACATCAACCGTTTTCTCAAGTTTCCGGACAAGCGCCTGCACTTCAACCTGATCAAGATGGTGCCGGAAGAGCTGGCAGTTGTGCTCAGCGTCAGCATCCGCAAAGCGATCAAGACCAAAAAAAGTGTGGTAGGCCGGCAGGTGGCTGTAAAGTTTGGCAAGAAAGAGCGCCTGATCCATACCTCCGTGCGCCCCGTGACGCTCGAGAAAGGTCAGCCACCGCTCATACTCGTGCTGTTGCAGGAAATGGGCGAAGTTAGCCCGCAGCCTAAACTGACAGAGACACCGCATATATCAGACGCAGACTACTACCAGCAACTCACCACCCTGGAATCAGAGCTGCGCGAAACACGGGAAAGCCTGCAGATGACCGTGCAGGACCTGAGCACTGCCAACGAAGAGCTGCAGTCCAGCAATGAGGAGCTGATGTCGAGCAACGAGGAACTGCAAAGCTCCAATGAGGAGATGCAGTCACTCAATGAAGAGCTGCACACCGTCAACTCAGAGCATCAGCTGAAGATCAAAGAGTTGCAGGAGCTGAATGAAGACCTGGACAACTACTTCCGAAGCTCCAACGTGGGCCAGATCTTTGTGGACCATAACCTGGACATCCGCAAGTATACCCCATCGGTTGAGCAGATCGTGAACATCATCGGGGGCGACATCGGAAGGCCGGTGTACCACCTGTCACACAATCTGAAATATGCCCGCCTGTTCGACGACATCCGGGATGTGAACAACACCTCACAGGAAATAGAACAGGAAGTGGAGACTGAAAATGGCCGCTATTTCCTGATGCGCATCCTCCCCTACCTGAAGCGGGATGGCAACAAAGACGGCGTTGTGGTCAGCTTTGTAGATGTGACTACACTCAAAACGCTGAGCAGCGTGGTGCAGGGGGTGCTCGACAGTTCGCTTAACAGCATCATGGCCATGCAGGCTATCCGTGACAACAAAAATCAGATCAAGGACTTTAGCTGGACCCTGCTCAACAAAAAGGCAGAGGAAATGCTGGGCGAATCGAGCGCAAACCTGCTGCATGGAAGTGTGACAGCCACCATGTCCGGCCTGCGCGATACCGGCTTGTTCAGAAAACTCTGTCACGTGGTGGAAACCGCCAAGCCGCTGCACATAGAGCAGCTGCTGACCCTGAACGAACAAAAGGCCTGGTTCGAGATAGCCGCCGTGAAAATGGGAAATGGCATCGCGCTGACCATGGCTGATATCACAGACAAAAAGAACAGCGAAGAGCAGACGCTGGCAGCTTACGAAGATCTCAAAAAAGCTGAGGAAAACCTGACCGTGCTCAACAACAAACTTGAGCGCCTGGTAGAGGAACGCACCCGCGAGCTGGCCAACAGTGAAGAACGCTTCCGCCTGGTATCCATGGCCACCAATGACGTGGTATGGGACTGGAACCTGGCCACAAACGAGATCTGGTGGAGTGACGGTTTGTCTAAAATGCTGGGCTTCGATGAACAGGAAATGTCCGGTGGCATGGAAGGCTGGTTCTCCAAACTGCATCCTGACGACCGCCTGGAAGTGGAGCGCAGTGTCAACGATGCCATCAACAACGGCAAGAGACAGTGGAACGCGGAGTATCGTATCCAACACAAGCAAGGAAATTATACCTACGTTTCGAACAGGGCCTATATCCTGTACAACGAGTATAACATGCCTTACCGGATGATCGGCTCATTCATCGACCTTTCGGACCTGAAGCTGGCACAGGAAGAGTTGCAGCATACCAATGACCACCTGATGCGTGTGATCGACGACCTGGACACCTTCGTGTACACGGCCTCCCACGACCTGAAGTCACCGATTGCAAATATCGAAGGCCTGATGCTGGTCCTGGAAGAGCAGATAAAGGAAGCTGAACCGCTCCCTGGCGAGCCTACAGATCCTCTGTTTGTCATGATCAAAGACTCGATCAGGCGCTTTAAGAATGTGATCCGTGACCTGACCGATATTGCCAAAGTGCAGCGGGATGTGGACGGTGAGTCAGAAGCCCTGGAGATTGAAACCGTGTATAATACGATCTTCGACGGGCTGAGAGAAGAGGCAGAGCGAAAGCAGGCTATCATTGAAACTGACTTCTCTGAGGCACCCGATATCAGTTTCTCCAAAAAGAACCTGCACAGTATCCTGTATAACCTACTGAGCAACGCACTCAAGTATAGCTCTCCTGAGCGCAGGCCGCATGTCAGGATCAAAAGCAGCCGCAAAGGCAAGAAGCTTGTGCTGAGCATTGAGGACAACGGACTTGGTATCAGCAAGGAGAGCCAGAGCAAAATGTTTACGCTCTTCAAGCGATTCCACTCCCACGTAGACGGCACCGGCATGGGCCTTTACATTGTGAAGCGGATTATGGATAATTTTGGCGGACAAGTGCAGGTGAAAAGTGAAACAAACAAAGGAACAACGTTTACACTGACGTTTCCGCAGTAACAGAAGAATACGCCCTAAAAATTAAAAACAGATTATGTATATAGCCATGAGCCAGTTTGAGGTTGCCAACGATATGGCAGCCGATGTGAAGGAAGCATTTGTGAACCGACCGCACATGGTGGATCACGAGAAGGGTTTTCTGGGCATGAAGGTGTTTACGCCGCAGGAGAACGAAAATGAGTTCTGGGTGATGACCACCTGGACTGACGAGATCAGCTACAGGGAATGGTACAAAGAGCACATGAAGGAGTCGCATCAGGGTATACCAAAGGGCTTGAAGCTGGTACCAGGCAGCCTGAAAGTGCGTTTTTTTGACCTGGTGAGTGACTAAAAAATATTTTTACCGTAGGTAAGGCCATAACCAAACCCTTATCCCTATGACCTTCCACTCCACAAGACCTGTTGATGTGCTGTTTGATGCTGCACGCCGCGGTGACCTCACCCTCCTGAAACAACTCATTGCTGAAGGTGTTGACGTGAACGAACCAGGCCCTCGCGGCTTCACGCCGCTGATCATAGCCACCTACAACAACCAGCCGGAAGCGGCCCGCATGCTGCTGGAAGCAGGAGCAGATGTAAACGCCCAGGACCAGGCCGGAAATACCGCGCTGATGGGGCAGTGCTTCAATGGCTACGAAGGTATAGCCGAACTCCTGCTGGAGTATGGCGCCGACCTTGATGTGCAGAACGGCAGCGGCGGCACTGCCCTGATGTTTGCCACCATGTACGGCCGCAACAACATGGTCAAGTTCATGCTCGACCAGGGGGCGAACCGCGAACTCCGCGATGCACGAGGCCTGACAGCACAACAAATGGCCGCACAGGTTGGCAATGAAGAAGCACTCAAGCTATTCGAAACCTCCACAGAAAGCACCACCTGATAATTTCTGGCTTATTTTTCTGAAATTGCGGCGACATGTCGTACGCCCTTTCCATACCTGAATTGCCGGAGCTGCCCGTAAAGGAAGTGCTCCCCAGCCTGCTGCAGGCGCTCTCCGAAACTAACCGAGCTGTATTGGAAGCTCCCCCGGGAGCAGGCAAAACGACCCTGGTGCCACTTGCCTTACTGCAGGCTGACTGGCTACTGGGAGGCAAAATACTGGTGCTGGAACCACGGCGCCTGGCGGCCCGTGCTGCGGCACAACGCATGGCCGACCTGATGCAGGAACCCCTGGGCCAAACGGTAGGCTACTGGGTGCGCATGGAGCATGTCGTGTCTGCACGCACGCGTGTAGAAGTAGTGACTGAGGGCATCCTGACGCGTATGCTACAGGAAGACCCAGCGTTGGAAGGAGTAGCCGCTATCCTTTTCGACGAGTTTCATGAGCGCAGCCTGCAGGCCGACCTGGGCCTGGCCCTGGCGCTGGATGCACAGGCAGTCCTCCGACCCGATCTGCGCATCGTGATCATGAGCGCCACCCTCGATGCGACAGGTATAGGCAAGTGGCTGCAGGCCCCTGTTATTCGGAGTGACGGCCGCCTCTACCCTGTCGAAACGCACTACCTCACACCTGCCGAAGTGGCTGCTGCCGGCACCCGTCCTGCGGAGCGCCTGCAACAGCTGGTTCCCAGGGCGATCATAAAAGCGTTACGGGAAGAGTCTGCCGGCGATATCCTGGTGTTCCTGCCAGGTATGGGCGAAATGCGCAGGGTGGCCGAACAGCTCGAGAACAGATTGCCAGCAGATGTAGAGCTGCACCTTCTGCACGGCGACCTGGCACTAAGCCGACAAATGGCAGCTATTCAGCCCTCCCCTTCCGGCAACAGAAAAATAGTACTCGCTACCAGTATTGCCGAAACCAGTTTAACCATCGAGGGTGTGAAGATCGTGGTGGACGGCGGATATGCGCGTGTGCCCCGTTTTATGCCCCGAACCGGCCTGACCACGCTGGTTACCACGCCAGTCTCCAGGGCAGCTGCCGATCAGCGCCGCGGCCGTGCCGGACGATTGGGACCGGGTGTCTGCTACCGGCTCTGGTCTACCGCCGATCAGCTGCAACTGCCCGAACGGCAGGATCCGGAAATATGTGAAGCTGACCTGGCAGGTCTGGCGCTGGAACTTGCCTTGTGGGGTATAAAGGATGCCGCTGCGCTGCAGTGGCTGGACGCACCTCCCGCTGCAGCCCTGTCCCTGGCACGTGACTTACTCCTGCGCCTGGAAGCGCTGGACGCAGCAGGCCATGCCACAGCACATGGCAAGGCCATTGCCTCCATGGGACTGACACCCCGATTGGGGCACCTGGTGATCAGGGGCCATGAAATGGGTCTGACCGAAACGGCCTGTACCCTGGCTGCCTTGCTCGCGGAGCGGGACATCATCCGGTCGCAACAACCCCATAGCACACCCCAGCCTGATCTGCCCTTGCGACTCGAACTATTAACCGCTAAACGCCCGCCTATACCCGGCTACCAGCGCGATGAAAATGCCATCCGGCGTGTGCAGGAACAGGCTCAGCATTTGAGACAGCGTCTCCGTGCTTCCAAAGGAACGATTGAAGCCCACGCCGCAGGCATACTCACAGCACTGGCCTATCCCGACCGGCTGGCACAACGTGAAAGCACTGGCAAAGTACGTCTTATCACAGGCCAGCGCGCTTCGCTTCCCACCGAGTTATTCTCCGAAGCTGATTACTATGGCATCGCCCATCTCGATGCCGGGCAGCATCCGCGCATCCTGTTGGCAGCACCACTCAGCAAGGAAGAAGTGCTTCAGCATTTTGAGACGCAGCTCATACAAATCGAAGAAGTTCGCTGGGACAATGTGACTAATCGTGTAGTAGCACGACGGATTGTAAAACTCGGTGCTTTGGTACTGGAAGAAAAACAACTCACCCAACCTGACCCGGAGCAGATTGCCCAGGCACTGCTACAGGCACTGCAGGATAAAGGCGTAGCACGGCTACCCTGGTCAGAGGAGGCGCTTCGCACCCGCCAGCGCATCACTTTTCTGCAGCAGCTGGTACCTGACAAATGGCCTGATGTTTCAGACGCAGCCCTGGAAGCGACCATGGAAGATTGGCTGCTACCGCACCTGGCCGGCCTGCGCAGCATGGAGCATGTCAACCGGTTGGACTTTAATGGCATCCTGCTAGCCATGCTTAGCTGGGAGCAGCAGCAGGAACTTGATAAGCTGGCCCCTACGCATCTACAGGTACCCAGCGGTTCGCGCATCGCACTTGACTATACAGATCCCACAACACCAGTACTGGCTGTCCGCCTACAGGAAGTATTCGGCCTGCTCGACACTCCACGTATTGCCGCTGGCAAGGTTCCACTGCTCATGCACCTGCTCTCTCCGGCATCAAGACCGGTGCAGGTTACCCGGGACCTGCGCAGTTTCTGGAACGCCGGCTACTTTGAGGTGCGAAAAGACCTTCGTGGACGGTATCCCAAGCACCATTGGCCTGAGGATCCACTGACGGCTATACCTACCCGAAGCATCAAACGGAGAGGTAGTTGAGCAGTGCTAAATAGCAGCCAGTTTCCACGCCGAACATACACCAGCATGTTTAAAATATAATATTATCAAGAATATAAAAATTAAAACAAACTGATTCACAACCTTTTAGAACACAGACAACGTACAAATTTATGAAAATCAATTCTGCCATACTTGAAAGCAGATATTGTATCATAATCAGATTTAAAAAAAATAAGACCATGAAAAAGATATTATATGCAGGTTTCGGTTTAATGTTTGGTATGATGGGCTTAGTAGCCTGTGATAACAGTGGAACCGGGACTACAGAAACTGATGGTACTGTTATACATAAAGACTCAGTGGCGTCAGAATATGAAGTAACAGAAACAGTAGTGGAACGTGATACCACCACAAATACCAGAACGGTGGACGTAGACCGTGAGAATAATCCGGATAACAGATAAAAAATAAATTATTTTTCGGGTAAACGTAACCCGGCTACAATTGACACCGTATAAAAGAACGGCTAAAAGTTGAAAAGTTAATTGTTACAGACTAATCTTTTCAATAGAGAACAGCTCCTTTACGAAGGGGCTGTTCTTTTTTTGCCCAATCTGAAAGTATCCCCCTCATCCTGCCGATTAAGTGCATTCACGCTTATTGGAGGTTAACCTGGAGGCAGTTATCACCAAATCAAAAATATTTTTAAATACTTTGTAACCTCCCTGCAACTGCTGCCGTATAAATGAATGGCTAAAAGTTGAAAAGTTAATTGTTACAGACTAATCTTTTCAATAGAGAACAGACTCCTGATAAAGGGGTCTGTTCTTGTTTTATACCTACCTCAAAAATAAAAGGGAGCCCGGATCGATTCCGGGCTCCCTTTTTCCATTTACAATTCGAAACTTAAAGCGGGTTCTTCTTCAACTCCGCCTGGAATTTCTTCAGCTGCGGATCAATTGTTTTTTTATCGCCAACGACCACCAGGGTCATGTTTTTAGGCCGCATGTACTTTTGGGCCGTCTGCTGTACCTGCTGTGGGGTAATGGCATGGATGTTCTGCACCTGGTTCTCCAGGAAAGAATCCGGCAAGTCATGTAGCTTCAGGAAATTAAGCTGCGAAACAATGCCCCATGGCGAGGAATTGCGCAACACAAACAAACCGGCTTCATAGTTTTTGATACCCTCCAGCTCTTCAGGTGCAGGCGCCTCTGTAGCCAGACGGTTGATTTCGTATAGAATTTCACGCAGCGAATTGCCTGTATGCTCCGTGGTTACATCCGCCACCTGGGCCCAGTCTCCTACCCGATAGCGGGCAGACAGTGAGCTGGAGGGTGAGTAGGTATAGCCTTTGTCTTCGCGGATGTTACGGGTAATACGCGAACCAAACGAGCCACCTAAAAGCGAATTGGTAACACGCAAGGCCATGTAATCGGGGTGCGAAGGATCCACAACCGGCAAACCAAAGACAATGGTGGACTGTGGAGCGCCCGGTCTGTCCATGACGATCATATCGCTCTTCGTAACTGGCTTGGCGACCGTGATTTGTGGTGCAGCCCCTTTTCGCCAATCGCTCAGCTGATTTGTAACAGCCTCTTTCATGGCCCCCTGGTCAAATTTGCCGGCAACGTATACGGTAGTGCGGTCGGCTCCAAACTGCTGCTCGTAAAACTGCTGTACCTGCTCTCTGGTGAAGCCATCAATCATTTCATCTGTCGGGAAATCACGTCCATAGGGATGGTTCGGGTAGAGCGCCCCTCTGAATTTGGATTGGGCGGTGGCACCCGGCTGCTGCCGTAACAGGTTATTCTGGCGCTTGAAGTCATTTTTTATACGGGTCATTTCAGCATCCGGGAATGCCGGATTTTTGAGCAGGTCAGACATGATCTCAATTAGTTGCGGGCCAAATTCTGACAGGGCAGAACCGGATATCCAGGTTTCATTCGGTCCGACACTCACGTATACCGAGCCGCCCAGGCGAGCTACTTCTTCAGCCAACTGCCGTGCGTTTCGTGTTGCGGTGCCTTCCTGCATCAGGTTTCCCACGATGTCGGCCAAGCCGTTCTGCTTCTCCGTTTCGTGCACGTTCCCGACCTGGACCACCATGCTCACGACTACCTTGGGCACGTCGCCGTAAGGCACCATCACGGCAGACAGCCCATTATCCAGTTCGAATTCCTGTTTGGCAGGCAGTTTAAAATCACGCGGCTGGCCTCCTTCCGGCGGAGTTTGTTTCTGGGCCATGGCCATACCTGCCAGCAGGGTCAGGATGGCGCTCAGTGTTATGGTTAATAGCTTTCTATACATGGCGCTTAGCTTTTTGCAAGTGGGTTAACAACTAAAACAGTACGATTGGTTGGGCGCAGGTACTCCTCTATCGTTTTACGAAGGAGCTCAGGTGTCACTTTTCTGAATTCAGATTCCAGGCGGTTGATGCGGGAAGGGTCATCGTCGAACAATGCGAAAGTGGCCAGCAGGTCTGCTTTTCCAAAACCCGAGGAAGCACTTACCTGATCATAGAGAGAGGAGCGCATTTTCACGATCGCCAGGTCAATCAGCTCCTGGTCTATACCCTCCTGCTGCAACTTCTGTATCTCTGCATCGACCACTTTCACGATTTCGTCGGCATTTACATTCTGGTCATGGATCAGGCTGCCCATCCAGAGCATCGGGCCATTGTAGTTGAACATGTTGCCCAGGAAAGCGTTGATGCCGCCATCCACAGAGCTGGCATAGCCCAGCTCCTGCACCAGTGCCTGGTACAGGCGGCTGTCATTGCCCTGCAGCAGGATCTGGTCGAGCAGGCCCATCGCATAATACTCAGGAGAATTGCGCTCAGGCATGTGGTAGGCGAATGCCAAAGCCGGACGGTTAGCCAGCTTATCGTCTTTGGTGAAGCGCTGCTCTTTTTCCTGGCGCGGCTCACTCAGGTCAGGCAGCGAAGGAACATCCCCGGAAGGTATACCGGCGAAGTACTGCTGTATCCAGTGCTTGGCTTCGCTCGTTTCGAAGTCGCCTACAACAACCAGTACCGCATTATTTGGCGAGTAATACGTATCAAAAAAAGATTGCACGTCCTCCAGACTGGCAGCGTCCAGATCCTCGAGGTCACCGTAGAAGTTGTGCGCGTTGTACCAGTTCTTGTTGGCGTACTGCGGCATGTCAAGCCACGGAAAACCACCATAAGGCTGGTTGAGCACGTTCACCTTCACTTCGTTCTTCACCACACCCTGCTGGTTGGTCAGGTTTTCCTGCGTGATGTTGAGCCCTTTCATGCGGTCAGCCTCTGCCCAGAGCATGGTTTCCAACTTATGGGCCGGCACGATTTCAAAGTAGTTGGTGAAGTCAAAACGGGTAGACCCGTTCAGGATGCCGCCGTTTTTCTGTACCAGCTGAATAAATTCCATCTTGCCCAGGTTCTCGGAGCCCTGGAACATCATGTGCTCGAACAGGTGGGCAAAACCTGTGCGGTCCTTGGGCTCGATCCGGAAACCAATATTATAGTAGACCGCAATAGTGGCCAGCGGTGCCGTCTTGTCTTGCGACAGCACCACCTTCAGGCCATTGTCGAGGGTATAGTAGTCAACCGGAATCTGGTAGGCTGAAGCAGGGGCTGTATTCTCCGTAGCTGTGTTGACGTTCTCAGCTGTAGTCGTGGCTGCTTCGGGGGATTGGGTGGTTGTCCGCTGACCGCAGGCACTCAGGCTGAGTACCAGTGCCAGAGCACCCCATTTAAAATAGTTTTGCAAAGGTGTGTGGTTCATAATGCACTGCTTTTAAGGTTGAAGATGTGTTAATCCTTAATCCAGAACTTTTACGAAAACAAACTAAAATATATGCTAAAAAATATGTTAAATTTTAAAATACAGGTTTATCTATATAATAAAGGCCTGAGTACTTATGCAGAGTACTCAGGCCTGTTTATTAATAAGTTAAGATGAGGCGCTACTTATTGCGGCAACAATACCTGGTCTATTACGTGAATAATGCCGTTGGACGTAGGTATAGAGGCTAGTATCTTCACACCGTTTACGGTAGGCTGATCACCTTCCAGGCCAAGGTTTACGCGGCCTCCGTTCACCTGACCCAGGCTCATGTCGTTGTCAAAACGCTCAGCAGGTATTACGCCTACGTATACATGGTACTGCAGAATGTTGCGCAGATCCTTGCGGCTCTCTGGTTTCATAAGCCCGTCTACTGTACCGGCAGGTAGTTTATCGAAAGCAGCGTTGGTCGGGGCAAACACAGTGAAAGGACCGGCATTGGTCAGGGCATCCACGAGCCCGGCAGCTTTTACGGCAGCTACCAGGGTGGTATGGTCTTTTGATCCGGCTGCTACCTGCACTACGTTCTGCTGCGACTGGTCATCAGCTACGGCGGACTGGCCGGCTCCATGATCCATAGCTGCATGATCTGTATTAGATTCAGTGGCCGCCACCGCCGTGTCTTGCTCGTTGGCAGAGTTGCAAGAGGTCACCAGACCAAAAGCAATTGCTATCAAGGTTACATGTAAACTTTTCATTTTATTTGAGTGGTTTAGTTTGATGGTGTAATATTCCGTAAATTTCTATCCTTGAAGGATGACTGCGATTAGTTAAAAAGATGATATTCGTTACTATTTGATATGAGAAGTAAAAGCGAACTTCGGGAAACCATCTTCCGTCACCTGGATGGTATTGTAACAGCCCCTACGGCTTTCAGCCTCCACAAACACGGTGTATTAGAATATCTGCAGCAAGAGCAGGAAGCAACTCTGGAAGAGTTGGTGACTAGATTTAAAGCGAACGATGGCTACCTGAACGTGGCACTGCGCGTGCTCTGCTCCCAGGGCTGGCTGTCACAGGTCCTCGACAATGCAACAGATCAGGTAACTTACCGCATGACAGACCGCGGCCGACTGGCTATTCCGCTGGTATACCTGTATGAAGACGTCGTGAAGCTGATGCAGCTGTCGGGCAAGTACCACCCGCGCAAATTTGAGAAGGAGCCTTACCAGCTTTGGGCTAAAGTAGCAGACAGGTATAGGGATGGGTATGGACTGACGCTTTCGGACGATGCGGAGGAGCGCAGTGTGCAGGAGCAGGTGCTCAAACACATCGAAGGTTTACTGATGGGACCGACCATCGTACTGCTGGGCATGAACGGGATGTTTCATAAATACTTTATGGAAAGCCGCTTCAGTCCGGAGGAATTTCACGAGAACCATGAGGACTTCCGCAAGATACTGGATCTGTTTGCACACCTGGGCTGGTTCCGCAAAGTGCGCGACCAGTACGAATACACTGAAGAGGGCGTGTTTTTTGCCAAAAGGGGTAGCGCCTATGGTGTGACCGTATCCTACATCCCTACGTTTCGCCACCTCGACGAACTGATCTTTGGCAACCCGAATGTGCTCTGGGACAAGCCGGAAGGCGCACCTGAGCTGCACGTGGACCGCGAAATGAACGTATGGGGCAGCGGTGGTGCCCACGCCACATACTTTAATGTAATCGATGAGATCATCATCGAACTCTTTAACCGGCCTATCCATGAACAGCCAAAAGGCATACTGGACATGGGTTGCGGCAACGGCGCCTTTCTGCAGCACATGTTTGATGTGATCGAACGACAGACCGAGCGAGGCAAAGTACTGGACCAATACCCTCTCTTCCTGGTGGGGGCTGACTACAACCAGGCTGCTCTCAAAGTAACGCGGGCCAACCTGATCAAGGCAGACATCTGGGCCAAGGTGATCTGGGGTGACATCGGTCGTCCGGACCTGCTGGCAGATGACCTGCGCGAGAACTACAACATTGACCTGCGCGAACTCCTCAACGTGCGCACCTTCCTGGATCATAACCGGATCTGGGAGCGTCCGGCGCAACGCGATCCGAACCGTCTGAGCCAGTCTACCGGCGCCTTTGCTTTCAGAGGCAAGCGGATCAGCAACAATGAGGTGGAGGACAACCTGCTGGAGCACCTCAAAAAGTGGACGCCCTATGTGGATAAGTTCGGTCTGCTGACCATGGAGCTGCATACCATCCCCCCTGCCCTGGCAGCAGCTAACCTCGGTAAAACAGCTGCTACCGCTTACGATGCAACCCACGGGTTCTCAGACCAATACATCGTGGAAGTGGAAGTATTTCATAAAGTGGCAGGTGAAGCTGGTTTGCATCCCGATAAAGGTGCTTTCCGTCGCTTTCCGGACTCCGACATGGCAACCATCAGCATTAACCTGCTGAAGGGTAAAACCCAGTAAGGCTACCCCAATGCTGACTATCCGCAAAGCCGAACTGCGCGACCTCAAAGCCGTCAAAGCCATCGACCAGCTGTTGTTCGGTGCGGACAGTTACCCGCTTTTTGTGCTGCGCCAGTTCTATGACATCACCGGCGACTACCTGCTGGTGGCGGAGACAGGAGGCGAAGTGATAGGCTATATGCTGTCACACCTGGACCAGGCAAAATCACAGGGCTGGCTGCTCTCGCTCGGGGTGCTGCCGGCGCACCGGGGCAAGCGCATCGGCGAAAAGTTGATGGCCGCCTCTATGGCCGCTATGGAAAAACAGGGCGCTTCCATCCTATACCTGACCGTGCACCCTGACAATGCAGCTGGCATCAGCATCTATACCCGGCTGGGCTTTGAGATGCAGGAACAAGTAGCGGGTTATTACCTGGATGAAAGCCCGCGGCTGCTAATGAGCAGGCAGGTGAACCACTAGCCATACCTGCATTCCAGTACAATCTCCATGAGCGGGCCACTAAACTTTAAACGGCCTTTTTGTGTTACAGCTAAACATCGCCATAACATCGGCTTCTCAAAAATAAACTGCATAATTTCGCTAATTAGCCTTATTTTAGGGCATTCAAACGAAGCCTGTCCAAAGGTCATCTGTTTGAGCATTTTAAAACAATCAATCTAACATGAAAAACACAAAAGACACTGCTAATCTGTCACAGACTGTGAAAGAGTCGTCTGTTTGGAAAAACCGCCTGAGACTGTTGCTTTTCGGAGCGGCAACTTTCTGCGCAGTAGAGGTTTCCGCACAGAATGGTGGTAAACCTGCCAGCCAGGCCAAGTTCATCGACAAGTCGAACATGGACACGAAAGTGAAGCCAGGTGACGACTTCTATACCTACGCCAATGGCGTATGGCTGCGTAACAACCCGGTTCCGGCTAAGGAAACACGCTGGGGAAGCTTCAACCAGCTGCGCGACTTCAACATCATTGCCGTTCGCACGATTCTGAACGAATCTGCTGCTAAAACCAACGCCCCTGCCGGTTCGGTTGAGAAACGTGTAGGTGACTTCTATGCCGCCGCCATGGACAGCGCCGCCATCGATAAGCTAGGCTATACCCCGATCAAAGCTGACCTGGAACGCATCAAAGGTTTGCAGGACATCAACGCTGTGCTGAACGAGGTGGCTTACCTGCGCAGCACCGGTGCCGCTGCTCCAATGTTCGGATTCTACGTGGGCCAGGACCGCAAGAATGTGGAAGTGATGATCCCGCAGCTGAGCCAGGGCGGTACTACCCTGCCTGACCGCGATTACTACCTGAAGAATGATGCCCGCAGCACCCGTATTCAGGATGCCTACAAAACCTACATCACAAAACTCTTCACGCTGACCGGCACAGATCAGGCTACTGCACAGAAAAATGCTGAGACCATCTTCAACATCGAGAAGAAAATGGCTGAGGCGCAGATGGCCCGTGTAGAGATGCGCGACCCGCACAAGACTTATAACAAGTTTGCCGTAGCCGACTTCAGCAAGACTACGCCAAACATGGACTGGAAGCAGCTGATGACGAAGCTGAAAGTGACAGGTGAAGACACGATCCTGGTGAACAATCCGAAGTTCTTTACCGAGCTGAACACCATGCTCACGTCTACTCCGGTTGCTGACTGGCAGACTTACCTGCAGTTCAACGTGCTCAAGTCTGCAGCGCCATACCTGAGCTCTGACTTTGTGGATGCCAACTTCGCATTCACCCAGACACTGTCTGGCCAGAAGGTACAGACGCCACGCTGGCAGCGCATGTCGCAGCTGACAGATGGCACTATAGGTGAGCTACTTGGGCAGCTGTACGTGCAGAAACACTTTAAACCCGAAGCAAAGGCTCGTATGGACGAAATGATCGCTAACCTGATCAAAGCCTACGAGATCCGCATCAAAGGTCTGGACTGGATGTCGCCTGAGACAAAAGAGAAAGCCCTGGCAAAACTCTATACCTTCCGCCCTAAAGTGGGGTATCCTGAGAAATGGAAAACGTACGATGGCCTGGAAGTGAACCGCAATGCCTTCTTCCAGAACGTGCGCAACGCCGGCCAGTGGGGTTATAACGACATGATCAGTCAGTTGGGTAAGCCAGTAGACAGAACCAAGTGGGGCATGACGCCTCCGACTGTGAACGCCTACTACAGCCCGGTGATGAACGAGATCGTGTTCCCGGCAGGTATCCTGCAGTTCCCGTTCTTCGACCCGAACGCGGATGACGCTGTGAACTACGGTGGTATCGGTGCGGTGATTGGACACGAAATCTCCCACGGTTTCGACGACTCCGGTAGCCAGTACGACAAAGACGGTAACCTGCGCAACTGGTGGACGGATGCTGACCGTGCCCGCTTCCAGGAGAAAGCTGACCAGTTGGTGAAGCAGTTCAACGACTACACCGTACAGGACACGATCCACGTGAACGGCAAGCTGACTTTGGGTGAGAACATCGGTGACCTGGGTGGCCTGAGCGCTGCTTACGAAGCCTTTAAAATGACCAAGCAGGGCAAGTCGAAGAAGAAGATCGATGGCTTTACGCCAGATCAGCGCTTCTTCCTTTCGTGGGCACAGGTATGGAGAACCAATATCCTTCCTGAAACAGAAGCTCAGCTTATCCTGACAGACACGCACTCACCAGGCAAGTACCGTACAATCGGTGCCCCTGTGAACATGGACGCCTGGTACAAGGCCTTCAATGTGAAGCCAGGTGATAAGCTCTACATCGCGCCGGAGAACAGAATCAGAATCTGGTAATTAGCGTTAAGCTTATTTTACAAAGCCCTCCCGACAACATTGTCGGGAGGGCTTTGCTGTTTTAAGTAGTTTATACCTATACCTATCAGAGGCGGACAGAGCTGGTAACCAAAGTGATACCCGAGCGTAACCCAAAAGGATAAGCTTATAGCAAGAAGCAAGCTTCCATCCGCAAGTTTACCGCCATGTCACAGCAATTCAGATTGAACATTAATGGTCGTCAGGTTTCTGTCACGGCTGACAAAAACACCCCGCTTCTGTATATCCTTCGGGATGACCTGCAGCTTAACGGACCTAAATACGGCTGTGGCATTGCCCAGTGCGGCTCCTGTATGATACTCGTTAATGGGGAGGCGCGAACTTCCTGCGTAATGCCTGTATCTGCTGTCGGAAATGCGAAGATCACAACACTCGAAGGTATAGGCACTGCCGAAAAACCCCATCCACTGCAGCTGGCTTTTCAGGAAGAGCAGGCTGCCCAGTGTGGCTACTGCCTGAACGGTATGGTGATCACCGCCAAAGCCCTGCTCGACCAACAGGCATCGCCAGGTATAGATGAAATAAAAGAAGGCATGAACAGGGTGCTTTGCCGCTGTGGCACCCACTCCCGCATACTAAAGGCAGTGCAACGCGCAGCCGGAACCAGCAACAAAGGATAAGCCCCGCCATGAAAGACTCCTTCCAACTTCCCCCTGTTAACCGGCGTTCCTTCCTGAAGCAGTCCGGCCAGCTGCTGATCGGGTTCAGCCTTTTCCCGATGGTCATGTGCAGCCCCGACAATAAGGATGGCGACCAGACAAAAGTTGAGGAACAGCCTGGTCGGGCAGGTGCGGATGACATTGATTCCTGGATCAGCCTACGGGAAGACGGCACTGTGACCGTCATCACCGGCAAGCAGGAACTCGGGCAAGGTATACGCACTGCCCTGATGCAAATGGCGGCAGAAGAGCTGGACGTGCGCATGGATAGAGTGAGTATCATCACAGCGGATACCAGGCAGACACCTGACGAGCGCTACACAGCGGGCAGTCGCTCGATTGAAAGCAGTGGACGGGCCATCAGACAGGCGGCTGCAGAAGCACACATGCGCCTGCTACAATTAGCGGAAGAAAAACTGGGTGTGAAGTCAGAACAACTGTTAGTTACGGATGGAGTAGTACAGGCAAAAGACAACAGCAAGCAAAGCGTCAGCTACTGGGAACTGCTTAGCGGCAAAAAGCTTAGCGGCAAGATAAGTGGCAAAGCCCCATTAAAAAACCCAACCGATTATCAACTGGTCGGGCAGCCTTTACCCCGGCGGGAAATCATTCAAATGGCCACCGGTGGGGAAGTATTTGTCCACGATATGCGCTTACCGGGGATGGTGCACGCCCGCGTACTTCGTCCGCCAGGGTATGGCGCTACCCTACGGGCTATACCTGAACAGCGGGTCTCAAAAATGCCGGGCGTGCTGAAAGTGGTGCGAAATGGCAGTTTTGCTGCCGTAATTGCCACAAAAGAGTACCAGGCAATACAGGCTTTGGAAGCATTGAAGGCTGAAGCCACGTGGGAGTCTGGACCTGCATTGCCTCCACAGGATGAACTGTTCCAGGCCATGCAAAAGGTACGCGAAGGGCAAGCCGTGGAAGAAAGCGAAAGTATACAAGAAACCCTCCAAACAGCCGCCCTGCAGCACGAGGCCACCTATACCCGACCCTATCACATGCATGCCTCCATGGGTCCTTCCTGCGCCCTGGCCTTGTGGGAAGAAAACCGACTCACCATCTGGACGCACAGCCAGGGGGTATACCCGCTCCGAAACTCCATCGCAGACATGCTGCAGCTCGACAAAGAGCAGATAGATGTGATCGGGGTGCCGGGCGCAGGGTGCTATGGGCATAACGGCGCTGACGACGTGGCAGCCGATGCCGCCTTGCTGGCACGCAGTCTGTCGGGCTACCCGGTACGGGTACAGTGGATGCGCGAGGACGAGCACTGTTGGGAGCCTTATGGTTCAGCCATGGTCCTGCAGCTAAAGGCCGGACTGGACAAGCTGGGAAAAATTGTCGGTTGGGATACCCAGATCTGGTCAGATTCTCACAGCACCCGTCCGGGCGGTGAAGCCGGCCACTTACTGGCAGCCCAATACCTGGAAGACCCGTTTGAGAAGCCTGGCGGAGGCTACTCAGGCGGCAACCACCGCAATGCGAGTCCGCTCTATGATTTTCCGGATGTTCGGGTTGTATCCCACCCCTTCACAGGTCCATTACGAACCTCAGCATTGCGTGCACTGGGTGCCTACGCCAACATCTTTGCATTAGAGTCATTCATGGACGAAATGGCTGTGCTGGCCAGGCAGGACCCACTGGCTTTTCGGCTGAAGCATCTCAGTGACGAACGTGGCCGCGCAGTGCTGGAAGCTGCTGCAAAAGGAATTGACTGGGATAGGCGCTCTAAAGCCGATCACGGATTAGGTATAGCCTTTGCGCAGTACAAGAACGAGGCGGCCTACTTTGCGGTAGCGGCAGTAGTAGCCTACGACAGGAAGTCGCAGGAGCTACAGCTGATCCGACTGGTAGGCGCTATTGATGCCGGGCAGACCATCAACCCGGACGGACTTAAAAACCAGACAGAGGGCGGCATGATACAATCCGCCAGCTGGACGCTTCTGGAACAGATTACCTACGACAACAGCCGCGTAACGAGCCGTAACTGGGACACCTACCCTATTCTGCGGTTCAGGCAGGTGCCGGAAGTAGAAGTCCTGGTACTGGACCGGCCAGAGCTTCCTCCGCTAGGAGCCGGAGAAGCAGCACAGGGACCGACCGCTGCCGCCATCGCCAATGCTATCTACCGCGCGACAGGTAAACGCATGCGCGACCTGCCCATCACCCCGGATAAGATCCTAAGCAATAAGGTATAACGATAGCTGACTTATACCTACACTTCATTTTTAACTGTATTCTGCAGACCTAGTACCTCACTGGTCCAACTGCGTACCTTGCGTAGTAATTCAGCATCCTGTGCCAGTGACTCGCCATAAGAGGGAATCATTTCTTTCAACTTCTTCTGCCATGCTTCGCTCTGCATTTTCTGCGGAAAGCAACGGTCGAGCAGGCTGATCATAATGGAAACAGCCGTAGAGGCACCCGGAGAGGCTCCCAACAGAGCTGCCAGCGAACCATCCGCACCAGCGACTATTTCGGTGCCAAACTCCAGCACACCGCCCCCTTTCGGGCCCTTCTTGATGACCTGTACCCGCTGTCCGGCTACTTCCAGTTTCCAGTCTTCACCGCGGGCCTCGGGGTAATACTGTCGCAAGGCTTCTACCCGTTCATCCGGTGACTGCCGCACCTGGTTGATCAGGTACTGTGTCAGCGGCATGTTCTTCACGCCAGCTGACAGCATCGGATGCAGGTTGTTTACTTTGAGTGAGAGCGGCAGATCAAAGAAAGAGCCGTTTTTCAGGAACTTGGTTGTGAAGCCGGCATAGGGACCAAAAAGCAGTTCCCGCTTACCATTGATAAAGCGTGTATCCAGGTGTGGTACCGACATAGGCGGGGAGCCGACGGAGGCCTTCCCGTATACCTTGGCATGGTGCTGCTCGACCACGTCCGGATTGGTGCACTTGAGCCACTGGCCGCTCACCGGAAATCCACCAAAGCCCTTGCCCTCTGGTATACCTGACTTAAGCAGCAGTGGCAGGGCTCCGCCACCAGCCCCGATAAAGACAAAGTTCGCTCTTACCTTGTGCTTTACCCTTGTCTCACGGTGCCTCACACGCACGCTCCAGCGGTTGTCTGGCCGTTGCTTCAGCTTGCGCACGTCATAGCCAAAGTGTAGTTGAACACCATCCATTTTGCTCAACTGCTCAAACATACAGCGGGTAAGCGCGCCAAAATTAACATCAGTGCCTAGATCCATACGCGTAGCCGCTACTTTCTCCAGCAGGTCGCGTCCCTCCATTACCAGCGGAATCCAGGACTTCAGCTGTTCACAGTCCTCAGTATATTCCATCCCCTCAAACAGATGGCATTTGGTAAGGGCTGCATGTCGCTTACGCAGGAACTCCACATTGGCATCGCCCCACACAAAGCTCATGTGGGGAATACTCCGGATAAAGTTTTCTGGTATCTTAATGTGGTCTTCCTGGATCAGGTATGCCCAGAACTGTCGTGATATTTCAAAGGACTCGGCGATGCTGACAGCTTTGGAAGTATCAATCGTACCATCCGCTTTTTCAGGGGTATAATTTAGTTCACAGAAGGCAGCATGGCCGGTACCGGCATTGTTCCAGGCGTCCGAACTTTCTGCGGCCGCTTCATCCAGCCTCTCGAGCACCGTGATCCGCAGATCAGGTTGCAGCTCTTTTAGCATCATACCCAGCGTGGCGCTCATAATCCCCGCTCCTATCAGTACTATATCTGCCTCCGAAACATCAGGCAGTCCTTGTCCAGTTTTCATAAAAATCAAGCTTATTGTTCAGTAGCTATACTACGTAGTTACCTGTCTTTAGTATGCTATCCGAAAATCATTCTATTTTTTTCAAGTTCCGGACTAGTGGCCAAAGTAGAATTCCAACGGGTGAACGTCAAAAATCTGATGGTGAATGGATGGTGCTTCCTTTTTTGAACGAGCCGTTTACAACATTTTATAAATAGCTTGAACTCAAACACTTATATTGCGGTTGGTAAATCATCCCACACAACCATTACGCTACCAAAACCTACTGACAGTACTGCTGTCTTATGAAACAAATGTTAAATATGAGTATCTCCTTTTTGAATTTTTCAACACCTCAGTATGCTGGTAACAGATCACCCTATCCAACCGCTGACCAGCAAGAAACAGACATTCTCTCCGTGCGTTTTTGTCCGCAGCTCAAACTGCTGTGCTGCAAGTGGGAACGCTCTACTACTTCAGCTGAGCTAAGGCAATCTATTCGCCTACTGGCCCGGGCAGTTGCCATCCTCAAGGCAGAACTTCTGCTTGTCGAAATACCGGTGCAATACCACGTGACATCCGAAGACCGGCAGTGGGCTAAAAAATTCATGTGCGATGCACTACAGTATACCTCAATCCGGCGGGTAGCCCGTGTAGTGCCGACACAGGAGCAGAACAACCTGGTGCGGGAAGCAATTCTGACGCTGGGAGAAATGCCCTACGAAGCCAATATGTTTGATGACCGGGAAGAGGGCTTGCGTTGGCTGCTGGGCGATGACTACAAGGCAGTATCAGGTGAAGAATTTATCCGGGTTCCGCTTCACTTCAATTTGAAAATGATACGCTCGGGACTAAAGGACAGAGGCCAGGCCACTGTAGCGGTTGCTCCTGCTCAAAGCGGCAATCTGACCAGCATGCCCGACCCCCTTCCGGATTTGATTACCATTGAAACAGACTTTGTATCGATCATGCTGGACAAGGCGAAAAGCACCATGAACATCCGCTGGAAAAAAACGCCGCAGAGCAGACAGTACCGTTATGGCATGCTCAAGGCAGCCCGCGCATTGATGGAGCACCGATTAGAGCGGCTGCTGCTCAATAACCAGCGGCTGGGTGTGCTCACGCTCGAAGATCAGGGCTGGTTGATTTCAACGGCACAGCAATTGCTCCCCAAACTGAACCTGCGTAAACTGGCGGTGATAACCTCTGCGGATGCCCTGCAGCAAATGAGCAGCGAAAATATAGGCAAGAAACTAAAACAAGCTGCCCTGAACCATCAGGCTCACTATTTCATGGCGGAAGAGGATGCCCTGGAGTGGCTGAGGGTGGACTAAGGACGTTTGATTTGCACAGGCAATGAAACGGTGAAGGTAGTGCCCTCCCCTTCCTTACTTGTTACAGTTACTGTGCCGCCGCTGTTGCTTACAATACGCTTCACTATGTAGAGGCCAATGCCGCTACCCTGCACGTGCATATGCATCCGTTTGAATAACTGGAAAACTCTGTCCTGTCTGCCAGTAGGGATGCCCAGGCCATTGTCCTGCACGCTCAGCAAAAAAAGGTCCTGCTCTATAGCAGTACGGATTTTAATGTGAAGTTGACGTTGCGGAGCGTGGTACTTGATTGCATTGCTCATCAGGTTGAGCAATATGCTTTTAAAGTTTTTTCGGGAAAATAAAATATGCGGAGCCTGCTTGATGTCAACTTCAATCACAGCACCTGTTTTGTCTATTTCGGGCTGAAGCAGCTGCTGTACATCGGCTACCATGTCTGCGACGCTAAGTTCGCTCGCCTCCTGTCCAAAGCTGCGCTGTATGCGGGCTACTTCTGTCAGGTCCTCGATGGTGGCCTTGAAGCGTTCCACTGAACGTCGGATGTGTTCCAGCTCAGGCACCTCTCCCGGTTGCTGACTAAGACTTTCCTCCAAAAGGTTGACCAGGCCTTCTATGTTTAGGATAGGAGATTTGAGATCATGCGAGGCTGTGTACACAAAGGTGTCCAGGTCTTCGTTCACTACCCGGAGTTCTTCATTGAGTTTCTGCAGTTCATCTACATGGGCCAACGTACGTTGCCTGGCCTGAGTGGCCTCTGTTACATCATTTACGATCGCGATCTTGTAAGGGGAGGAACTCTCGGCATCAATGTCACCGATCGATATCTCCAGAAACTTGCGGCTGTCTCCTTTACCCAACTCAAAAATGCGTTTCTGCTTGCTATGGTAGCCGTCGGAAATAAAATCCTGCAGTGCGTTCCGTTCATTCACAGGAAAATGGTCGGCAAAGGCAATGCCTAGAATTTCCCGGTCGGTGCGGCCCAGCAGGCGCACAATGTAATTATTCACGTTGAGCACCGTACCATCTTTTGCCAGTAGCGCTGCTCCGATCGGTGCCTCATCCAGTACACGGGCCATGTAGTTTACCCGGACTTTCTCCATGTAGTTAGGCGTAAAGGCCGTGATGGAAGAACTGGCGGACCGGATGCGCACATAGCTGCGACGCTGTTCGGTACGTTGCACAGCGTCCTCCACGATCGGAACTAAGCCGGTACCGAGTTCATTTGTAACGGCTTGTATAGTCGGTCCTACAAAGGGAGCAAACTGCAGGGAGTTCTTTACTTTCTGGTGGTTTGCTTTATCATTGATCAGCAGTATAGAAATGGCCTTGTCCCTGGAGAATGACTCCTGAGCGATACGGACCGGGTTGAGGACCTGCTCGCCTACCAGCAGCGTGTCACATGCTGTCAGATTAGCTTTGTTTCCCAGTATATCTTCTTCCCTGACTGCCTGCAAGGTGATGTCCTCCAGCTCTTCCTGAAAGAGGTGCAGGGTATCTTCGTGCAGTCCTATGTAATAGACACATTTCATCTTGGTCGCCAGTGTTAGCTGTCCAGAATAGGTTGATCGAGCAGCGCCCTTCCGAGCCAGGTATAAAGCAGGTCGGTGGTCGGTGCCATTACGTGGGCGGCACGTGCATCGCGCAGCAGCACATCGAGGCGGGAGTTGTCGCGGTAGGCAATGCCACCGGCCAGTGTCATGGCCTCGTTCACTACATCTACGGCACAGTGCGCTACCTCTGCTTTGGCTGATAATATAGGCAGTACAGCGGC
Organism: Pontibacter lucknowensis; assembly: GCF_900156415.1. Lineage (GTDB taxonomy): Bacteria > Bacteroidota > Bacteroidia > Cytophagales > Hymenobacteraceae > Pontibacter > Pontibacter lucknowensis. Next base: position 940,965 of record NZ_FTNM01000002.1, read on the forward strand.
AGGGTCACCCTGGTCGGCCAGTTCGGTGGCATGATAGATCAGGCGGCGGGTGCGTTCGATCTTGGCCCACAGCATACCTGCACGGTGCTGCAGCAGGGCCAGCTGTGACAGGGACATGCCACTGTGGCGATGCGTACGGTCCATCAGGTGCTGGCGCACATTGTCAAAGGCTGCCTGTGCTATACCCAGGTAAGTGCCCGACATGGCTGTCAGAAAAAATGGAGCCACCACCTGAAACACGTACCAGAGCTGATCACCCCGCTCGCCCAGCAGGTTTTGTACCGGTACCCGCACATCATTCAGCGTCAGGCTGCGTGAAGAATTGCCACGCATGCCCAGACCTTTCCATTCACCGCCCCACTCCAGGCCACTTCGGTCCTTTTCAACCACCACACAGGAAAACTCATGCAAAGTGGCATCAGGTTCTATACCCATTGTAGACACCACATAGGAGTCTGCTTTGCCTCCGTTTGTCACGAACGTTTTGCTGCCGCGAATCAGGTATTCGTCATCAGACTGTAGCAGGAGCTGCGTCTGCGGGAAATAAAAGTGCGATCCGGTGCCGGGCTCGCTCAGGGCCAGTGTGGTCAGGTGCTCACCGGCCGCGATCGGCTGCAAAAACTCATTCCGCTGTTGGTTGGTCGCCTTTGCCGCAATCACCGCCGTGCCAACACAGTGCATCCCATAGCAAAGCGCCGTAGAGGCCGACACAGTGCCAATGGTTTCGCAGGCACGTGCCAATGCGTAGAGCCCCTGCCCCATGCCCCCTTCTTCGCGGGGCACAACCAATCCGGCCAGACCATTGCGCTGCAGGGCCCTGATGCCTTCTTCGGGCCACTGTGCCTCCTGGTCCACACGGGGAGCCTCATCTTGAATGACGGTTTGTGTCGTCTGGTTTACCAGCTGCAGGATCTGATCTAAGTTCATGTGATAGGGCATTGGGTGAACGGCTGTAGGTATAAATTAATCTATTGCATAAAGCCGCTTGTACAAAACTACCTATAATATCAGGCTATAACTAATTTACACGACCAGGCGTTTGCTACCTCATTTAAAAATATGATGGGCAGCATCACGCATCCGAAATCACATACTGCCTTTTGAAGGTACAGGTTTAAGGAGATATGGCACTGAACACAGGAGCCGTTGCACGTTAGGGACAAATTGAATAAAATGCAGGTTAATTGCGTTGTCAGCCGTGGCTCAGAAACAAATTCAGGTGTCCTGAAAGTGTTTTTACCCGTAAGGCCTCTGAAAAAACCAGGAAAGGTATGGCGTGGTTATTGCCTGCTTCCTGGCGGCGGCTGCCACAGCAGTTGCGCAAAACTTACCTTATATGAAGCGTTTGCTCGTAAAGCTAATAAAATTAATCACATACGGCCTTCTAGTGCCCGTGCTCACATTTCTGGGCACGCAATTCCGACTGTTCTTCCAAAGTCAGAAGCCAAAGCTAACAGGCGCATACTGGAAGCAAAAGTGGCAGGCGATACGTCAGTTTAACCCCTTAAAGCCTCGTTTGTCAGAGCTGCGTTCTATGCTGCGCTTTGCCCTGAAAGGAGCGCTCTTTCTGCTGCTCGCATTTACCATCTTTTACCTGGCGGTATTTACAGGGATAGTGGGTGGTGCCGTTCCTTCACGCGCACAGCTGAAGGCAATCCAGAACAACACAGCCTCTGAGGTATACTCAGCAGACAGGGTCCTGCTCGGGCGCTACTACATCCAGGACCGCACCAACATCCGCTACGATGATATAGCGCCTGTAGCCATTGATGCGCTGGTTGCTACGGAGGACGTGCGTTTTTATGAGCACGGCGGCGTAGACACCCGAAGCCTGGCGCGGGTGTTTGTGAAGACGCTGATGATGGGCCAGGAAAGCTCTGGCGGAGGTAGTACCCTTAGCCAGCAGCTGGCCAAGAACCTCTTTCCGCGCAAAGGCTACCGCCTCTGGGATATGCCGGTCAACAAGATGCGCGAGATCATCATTGCCCGCAAGCTGGAAAGTATATACTCGAAGCAGGAATTGCTCGAGCTATACCTGAACACTGTGCCGATGGGCGGCAACCTCTACGGCATTGAGCGGGCTTCCCGCCGGTTCTTCAACACAACTGCCGACTCACTCAAGACAGAGCAGGCAGCCGTGCTGATCGGTATGCTGAAGGCCACGACCAGCTATAACCCGCGTCTGTACCCGGAGCGCTCGCTGAAGCGCCGGAATGTGGTACTCAACCAAATGGCCCGGTATAACTACCTAACCCCCCAGCAGGCTGACTCGCTGAAACAACTGCCACTCAAACTGAACTACCGCTATGTCACGCACAACGACGGCATGGCCCCTTACTTCCGGGAGCAGCTGCGGCAGGAATTGGTGCAGTGGGCCGCCTCCCAGCGCAAACAGAACGGGCAGCCTTACAACCTGTATACAGACGGACTGAAGATCTATACCACCATTGATTCCCGCATGCAGCGACATGCCGAGCAGGCGGTGCGCAAAAAAATGGCGCAGCTGCAGCAGCAATTTGATGCGCACTGGAAAGGCCGTACCCCCTGGGGTTCGGATGCATCGGTGATGCAGCTGGCCATGCAGCGCTCGGATCGCTATAAAAAACTAAAGGCAAACGGAGCCTCCGATGAAGAGGTGCTGGAGAATTTCCGGCAGCCGGTAAACATGCCGGTCTTCAGCTGGAAAGGCAACAGCAACAAGTCCATGACCCCGATGGACTCCCTCGCTTACTACCAGCGCTTTCTAAACACCGGCCTGCTGTCGATGGAGCCCGCTACCGGCTATGTGCGTGCCTGGGTGGGCGGCATCAACCACCACGCTTTTAAATATGACCATGTGCGCTCCCGCCGTCAGGTTGGCTCCACTTTCAAGCCATTTGTGTATGCTGCCGCTCTCGAGAAAGGCATAGATCCCTGCAATTATTTCCCGAATGAACTGACGACTTACCCCGAGTATGACGACTGGTCGCCACGAAACTCCAACGGGCAGTACGGTGGCGAGTATACCATGCGTGGTGCACTGGCACAGTCCGTCAACACCATTTCAGCGCACCTGATCCTGGAAACGGGTGTTGACCGCACCGTTGCCTTGGCCAGGCGCATGGGTATACAGCAGGACCTGCCACGGGTGCCTTCGCTGGCACTGGGCACGGCGGACCTTTCGCTCTTGGAAATGGTGAGCGCTTACTCGGCTTTTGCCAACGGTGGGTATAAGACGGCACCTATCTACATTGAGCGTATAGAGGACAGGCAGGGCCGCGTAGTACACCAGCATCGCAGCGGCAGCGGAACACAACGGGTGTTGTCGCGTGACAATGCGGCCATCATGCTGCACCTGCTACAGGGTGTGGTAGAAGAAGGCAGCGCCGCCCGCCTGCGAACTGAGTATGGTCTGCGCATGGATATTGCCGGCAAAACCGGTACCTCACAGGAGCACGCAGATGGTTGGTTCATCGGCATTACCCCTGAGCTGGTGACAGGTGTCTGGGTTGGGGCCGAAAGTCCGAAGGTCAGGTTCAGAACGATCAGCGAAGGCCAGGGATCGCGCACGGCCATGCCGGTGTGGGGCGAGTACATGCGACGGGTAGCCCAAGACAAAGAATTTGCCAGTCTGCGTACAGGTCGTTTTGCACCGCTGCCCTCTCACTTGCAGGGTATGCTCAGCTGTGCGTCTTACCGCGACGCACCACCAGAACCAGAGAATATATTTGACCGGATAGCTGACCGGGTTGTGAAAACCTATGAAGACTGGAAAAACCAGGCGAAGAGCAACCGCGAACGAAAAAAACAAGAAAGAAAGCGAAAGCAGGAAGAGAAAAAAGAAAAGCGCATCCGCTGGTTTTAAGTCAGGTATAGCACGATGACCCGAGTTGAATTTTGTATCGTTTCTGCCAACGGAGCTACTTCTGAGATTGTCCTGATTTGACAAAATTTGATTCTCTTGCCCCACCACGGGTACAGTTTTGTTTCATCATACGTTACGCCAACAGTATCTGGATAATGTTCGCTTAACCTGATCAAATACAGATTGTCTTCAGATTCATTTCATATACTTCGGGTTCTTTCCGTATACTTCGCGAAATAAGACGATTGAATGAAACTGCTGATAATTGAAGACGAGCAAGGCCTGAATGCTTCCATGGTGTCCTACCTGCAGCAGGGCGGCTATACCTGCGACGCTGCACTCAACTACCGCGACGGGGCCCGTATGCTGGCAGATCAGCACTATACCTGTGTGCTGGTTGACCTGACCCTGCCGGGTGGCAGTGGGCTTGACCTGGTGAGGCTCCTCAAAAAGAACAGCCCCGACACGGGCATCATCATCATATCTGCTAAGAATGCGCTCGACGATAAAATCACAGGGCTTGAGCTCGGGGCAGACGACTACCTGACCAAACCGTTCCATCTGTCAGAACTCAACGCCAGGCTGCGCTCCGTGATCAGACGCCGGAATTTCAACGGACAGAAAGTGATCCAGATCGGGAGCCTGGAGGTACACCCGGATTCGGCGGAGGCATTGGTGCAGGGACGCAAGCTCACGCTGACCAAGAAAGAGTATGACCTGCTCCTTTACTTTGTCACAAACAAAAACAGGGTGCTCACCAAAGACTCCATCGCCGAGCACCTGTGGGGTGACCACATCGAAACGCTCGACTCGCTTGACTTTGTGTACACGCACATCAAAAATCTGCGACGCAAAATAGTGGAGGCAGGTGGCGAGGACCCCATCACAACCGTGTATGGCATGGGTTATAAATTCAGCTTCTAATGCGTATTCTCACCAAGACGAGTCTCTACTACCTCCTGGTTTCGGTTATCGTGTTCCTGCTCGGAGGCCTGAGCTTTTACAAGATCCTGCAGACAGAGATTTACGACGAAGTAGATGATCAGCTCTTTACTGACAAAGAGAACATCATCGAGTACATCCGGCGGCACAATGAACTGCCCAGCGTAACCTCAGGTATATCGGAGGCCATCATTGTCAGGGAAACCAGTGCAAACGCCGGAGCCCTCGAAGCGCTGTCGGATACACTGATCTTCAGCACTTACGATGAAGAGTATGTGCCCTTTCGCAAACTCACATTCACAACTTACCAGGACGGCAAACCCTTTGAGTACACCATCCTCAAGTCGCTGATGGACTTCGAGGACCTGTTTGAGAGCACCATGCTGGCGATGGCCTGGATATTTGTGCTGTTGCTCGTCGGGCTGGCCGGGGTGAACTACTTCATTAACAAATACAACTGGCGAAACTTCTACGATACACTGGAGCGAGCGAAGCGCTACAGCCTGACACAGCGAAAACCGCTTGTACTGAAGCCATCCAACACCCAGGAGTTTCAGGAGCTGAATGAAGTGCTGCAGGCCATGACCGGCAAGATCCACAATGACTACCTCAACCTGAAAGAATTCACTGAAAACGCCTCACATGAAATACAGACGCCCCTGGCGATTGTGAGCAACAAACTGGAGCTATTCATGCAGTCCGACAACCTGACCATGCAGCAGGCAGCCATGCTGGACGAGATGCACGCCTCCATCAACCGCCTGTCGCGACTCAATCGTTCGCTCATTCTGTTGACCCGCATCGAGAACAGGGAGTTTTCAGAAAATGAAGTCATCCCTCTGCATGAGTTGCTGCAGGAGCAACTCGATCAGTTGCAAGAAATGATGCAGATGCACGATATCCAGGTTGAGATAGAAGCGATGCAACCTGTTTTTGTGGAGATGAACACTGGCCTCTGCGAGATACTGATATCCAACCTGCTGCTTAATGCCATCCGGCATAACAGTACGGGTGGCATCATCCGGATCAACCTGCAGGCAGACGAACTTTGTATCAAAAACTCAGGCGAAGCGCTACAGGATGAGCCGGTGAGTTTGTTTGAGCGCTTCAGAAGCGGCGGCAAGTTTTCCGGGTCACTGGGTATTGGACTGGCACTTGTCAGCAAAATCAGCGAACTCTATCAATTACAACCTTCCTATACCTATGAAGAGGGCCTGCACGTGCTCCGGTTAAATTTTCAGAAAAAAATCGCCTGATACCCCCATTCTTCAGAATTGCTTCAAATTCCCGCAGTATAATCTAACAGATACAAGAAGAATTAAGAACCATACTATGAAACATACACATTTATGGGCGATGGCGCTCATGACAGGCACCATCCTGAGCAGCTGCGATCATGACTGGTCTGCCCGAAACGTACCGGATGCCGTTAAGGTCAAATTTGTAGAAAGCTACCCTACCATCAAACGTGTGGAATGGGACAGGGTGGATAGTCTGTACGAGGCTGAATTCAAGATCAGCGGCCGGGAGCGGAAGGCGCTATTTGGGGAAGACGGCACTTTGCTCAGTTACACTGAAGAGATTGAAGAACAATACCTCCCGAAAAGAATAGCAGCCCAGTTGCAGCAGGAGTTTAAGAGCTATAAAATAGACGAGGTACACCGGGTGCAGGAAGGCAGCCTGACAAGTTTTGTGATCGAACTGGAAAAAGGAACCCGGGACATCTGGCTGCGCTTCAATGAAAAGGGCGAACTGCTGGATAGGTCTTCTAATGCCGCCACTCCGATCAGGAAACAGTCGGCATCACTCCTACCTCTAAGCAGTAGCGCAACGACGACCGATGACCTGGGTACGCCGGAGCTGCGCTGGGACTTACCGCCGGTGCTTCGTGAAGTATCTGGCATCGGCATGCTCCCGGATGGTAATATGGCCTGTGTGCAGGATGAAGTAGGAACAATCTTTATCTATAACCTGGACCAGAAAGCGATCAGTCAGGAGATTCCATTTGCTGGCCCCGGCGACTATGAAGGTATAGCAGTGGCCGGTGAGAACGCCTATATCGTGCGGAGTGACGGCACCCTGTTTGAAGTGGTCGGGTTCAGAAACACTAAGCCGACCGTGCAGGTATACGAAGCCTCCTTTCCGGCTACTATCAACATCGAAGGGCTCGCCTATGACCAAGAGCACAACCAGCTGCTGCTGGCTCCCAAGGGTTACGATCCGAAGCTGAAAGCGCAGAAGGGTATCTATGCTTTTTCACTGGACTCTAAGAAATTCCTGCCTCAACCCGTCACCAGCATTTCCCTGGATCAGGTGCAGACACCCACAAAAGGCAAAAAACAGAAATCAGGCTATGATGTGTTGCAACCCTCCTCCTTGGAGCTGCACCCGACTAGCGGCGAATTTTACATGCTGGATGCCGTGAACAACAGGCTGTACGTGATTTCCAGAGAAGGTCAGATCTCCAAAACTGTTGACCTGGATAAAAAGATGCTCCGACAGGCAGAGGGCTTGACTTTTGGTCAGGACGGCGCGCTGTACATAGCCAGCGAAGGCAGTAAAAAAGGAAAAGGGGTGATTCACAGGTATAACAACCGTCTTTAATTTCCCTAAAAGTGAAAGCCTGGTGCTGCTGCTCCGGGCTTTTCCTTTTGTTCAGAATCAGGGAATCCTGTATATCAGTGCAATGCCGGTCGCTCCGCCGCTGTGAAACGGCATAACACCCAGTTGCTGATTTTTTTTGTGGTGGCTCTGGGCAATTTTCCGCTGAATATAGGGGTAAACCAAATACACCACTTCTGCAGACAGCATACCTATACCCGCTCCCGCCAGCACGTCGGATAGCCAGTGTTTGTCATTCAGTATACGTAGCGCTCCGGTAGCAGTAGCGAAGGAGTAGCCGGCCACGCTGTACCACACACTTCGTTTGCCGTACTCTTTATGGAAAAAAGTGGCATAGGCAAAAGCCCTGCTGGTATGGGCAGATGGGAAAGCATCGTCAGAGGAATTGTCAGGGCGATCGATAGCTGTCAGGGTTTTGAGGTTGTTGGTCAGGGTGCGGTTGAGCAGGTGCGTCATTCCCAGCAAAATGGCCTGTTCTGTAAAATGGTGCTCTCCACGCACACCGGCAAGGTTGAGCCCAACAGCCATGGCGACCGGAACATGGTAGGTGTAATTGTCGATCTGGGTATTAAAATCCTGGTAATTGCTGCGCACAACCCTACGCAAACCTCGGCTGCCTTCAAACAGGCCCTCGTCGTCCATGTGGGTGATCCCCAGCGTGATCAGCAAAGTGGGAACGGCCATTTTCCTGGCCAGCACGCTTAGCTTACTTCTTTCTGCTACCTGAGCTGTTTCTGTCGTATCGGCCAACTCGCTGACTACAGCAGTGTCTGGAATGTGAAGGTATAAATCTGCTGGCTGATTTGCCCATGCCGGGAGTACAAGCCAGTTCAGTAGTAAGCAGTAAATATATTTCTTCATAGCACAACCCTTTTTGTTACTATGTACGAGCTGATTTTGAAGAAATTCTGTATTTATAAAAAAAACCGTTTACCAGCCTTTTGCAGCTGCCACCTGTTCTACTTCCAGGCTAATCAAGTCTTGCAATAGCTGCATACTGACTTCTCCCGGCTTGCCTGTCCCGATCATGGCTTCATCAATCTGTACAATGGGCAGGATACGTTTTGTGGTGCTTGTCAGAAAAGCCTCCCTGGCCTGCAACACTTCTTCCAACCGGATGTCACGTACTTCGGTCTTATACCTGCGTCCGGCCAGCGAAAGCACATTTTTGCGGGTGATTCCTTTTAAGATGTTGCTGGCAGGTGTTACGACGGTGCCATCATGTGTGACGATAAAGAAGTTGCAGCGAGGGAACTCTGAGACGATTGCGTTTTTAGCATACAGCACCTCTTCTGCCCCACTTGCCTTTTGCTCTTGCAGCAGGCGTATACCCATGGAGTAATTGATCGTTTTTACCTCCGGCACTTCCCGCACATAGTCGTGCGTCATGATCGGTATACCTTTCGCCACTTTATCGGCGGATGGCAGTGTGAGCGGAAGCTGCGTGATAAGCAAGTTGGGATTCATTGGTGTAAATCCGTCCTCGGAGTAGCCGCCGGTCAGAATCATTTTCATGCCTGCCACTGGCAGCTTGTTCAGATCTGTCAGTTTAGAGATCACCTGTTTTATCTCTTCCCGAGAAAGTGGCACGGCCAGGTGCATCAGTTCTGCTGACTGGTAAAAGCGATCCAGGTAATCGTCGAGAAACAGCGGGTAGCCCTGCTGCACTTTCACGAAGTCGAACACCCCATAGCCGCGTTGCACGGAGAGGTCACTGATATGTAGCGTGGCCTCGTTCAGCGGCACGATCTGGCCCAGGTTGTAGGCGAAAAGCTTATCGTTTGATGGCATTGTGTTTCTTGAGTATTTTAATGACTGGTTGTATAGGAAGTGCTTCAATGGTATTACCCTGGCGACCTTTCATGGTTTCTGCTTTGAAAAGGGAATTGATTATCGCCTCTTCGGTTGCCTCAATCGTGGCCATGAACAGCGGGGACATTTCATCGTTTCGGAGCAGTGTAAAGGTCTGTGTTTTATCATCTGAATGATAAGGTATACGCAAACCTTCGTTGGTGGAGAAAGCGATCACATAATCGCCGCTGCCATTGGAGGCGATGCCGCCGGTTTTGGCAAGGCCCATCATGGCTCGCTTTGCAATGCGCTCCAGGTTGCGGGCATCTACAGGTGCGTCAGTTGCCACCACGATCATACAGGAGCCGTCAGCACTCTCCAGCACTTGCTTGCTAAACGAAAATTTACCCAGCTCCTCCCCCACAGGCACGCCGTCGATTTGCAACACACCGCCAAAATTACTTTGCACCAATACGCCCACGGTATAGCCGCCAAGGCTGGCTGGCAGCTTGCGCGACGCTGTTCCGATTCCACCCTTATACCCGAAGCAGACCGTGCCGGTTCCGGCCCCTACATTGCCTTCGGCCACGGGTCCGTCAGCCGCCTGCTTGATTGCCTGCAGTACATGCTCCTCTTTCACATGGCGCCCGCGAATGTCGTTCAGGTAGCCGTCGTTCGTCTCGCCTACCAGCGCATTGACAGACTGCACTGCTTCGTTGCCCGGCAATTGCAAGGTATAGCCGACCACCGCGTTCATGGCCGTGCCTACTCCCAGGGTATTGGTCAGGATGATGGGCGACTCCAGGTTGCCCAGTTCCTGTACCTGCGTGCTGCCAGCCAGTTTGCCGAAGCCGTTACCTACGTATACCGCTGCCGGCACTTTCTCCTGAAAAAGATTGCCACCATGCGGCACAATAGCCGTCACACCAGTCCGGACCTGCTCTCCCTGCACCAGGGTGGTGTGCCCTACCCGCAGACCGGCCACATCGGTAATGGCATTGTGCGTACCGGTTTGCAGCACCCCGATCCGGATGCCATAGTCGCGGGCACGCTTGCGATCCTGTGCGTCTGCGTTAAGTATCACTGCCATCATGAGTAAGCCTGTAAAGAGTATTTTCATACCGGTGGATCCGAGTAAAATAGTGAACCGTAACAGCAGCCACATGCCACTGAACTTTAATGTCTGAAAAGCCATTCTTTAAAAGAAATAGGCTTTGATCTACACAATTACGCAAAAAAGCCTTTGTTTTGCAGCATCTAAAATCCAATAATTTTATCGATGAAAAAAATAGTTTGTATTCTGCTATTTATATCTCTTTTCGTATCGCAGGCTATGGCCTGGGGGCAAAACGGACACCGTGCCGTTGGTCTGATAGCGGAGCAGCACCTGAGCAAAAAAGCGAAGAAGAAGATCAACAAAGTTCTGGCCGACAACTCACTGGCAGAGGTGTCTGTTTGGATGGACGATATCAAGTCGGACGCCGCTTACAACCACACCCACGACTGGCACTGGGTGACTGTACCGGGCGGTATGAAATACGAGCAGACCGAGAAGAACCCAAACGGTGACATCATCATGAAGATCGAGGAGTTGGTAACCGTACTGAAAGCCGGCAACCTGACAGCGCAGCAGGAAGAAGAGTACCTGAAGTACCTGGTGCACCTGGTAGGTGACCTGCACCAGCCGCTGCACGTAGGCAAGGAAGGCGATATGGGCGGCAATGCGGTAAAACTGCAGTGGTTCGGCCAAAACTCTAACCTGCACCGCGTATGGGACAGCGATATGATCGATGGCAAAAACCTGAGCTTTACCGAGCTGGCCCGCTTTGTGGGTACTCCATCAAAAGACCAGGTTAAAAACTGGCAGTCTACTGGCGTGCGCGACTGGGCTTACGAGTCGGTGCAGCTAAGAGAGCAGGTATACAACATACCGGAAGATGGCCGCCTGGGCTACCGCTACAGTTACGATAACTTCAGCACGGTAGAGCAACGCATCCTGCAGGCGGGTGTTCGTCTGGCTGGTCTGCTCAACCAGATCTACGGCTAAGCAACAGACAGCTTATAACTGATGAAATACGGCAGCCAGTAGGGCTGCCGCATTTTTTTATGCCTGCCTTGGAAAGACTAAGTTTGAGGAAAGCGCGTTTGAAAAAAATAATAGGCCCTGGGACTGCAGAGAGGCATAATTTTAAAATTTTTGCAAAAAGTTGTAACCTAGTATGAACGATTTAGCGTTCTGCAGTGTCTAACATGTATTAACAACAAAACATCATGAGTAACGGAAAAGTAAAATTCTTTAATGAAACCAAAGGTTTCGGTTTTATCAAAGACAGTGAAACAAACGAAGAGTACTTCGTACACGTAACAGGTTTGATCGACGAGATCAGAGAAAACGACGAAGTAACATTCGAAGTAAAAGAAGGCAAAAAAGGACTAAACGCGGTAAATGTGAAACTGGCTTAGTCTGGTTATATATAAAGCGTAAAACAAACAAAGGGCTCCGCAGCATGCGGGGCCCTTTGTCGTTTATAGCGGTTAGTCTGCTCATTACCCATGCTGCAACTCCGCACGTCCCGAACGGCGGTATACTTTAGGCGAGCAACCCATGATGTTTTTGAACACCCGGTTGAAGTGCGAAAGATTGGAGAAGCCCACGCCGAAAGCCACACTCGCTATAGTGGCGTCTTCCTTCTTGAGCATCTGACAGGCATTGCCGACCCGGATCTCGTTCAGGAAAGCTGTGAACGTCTTACGGGTTCTTTCCTTGAAAAACCGGCAGAAGGCCTCCCGACTCAGATTAGCCACGGCAGCCGCTTCTTCCAAAGGTATAGCCCGGTGGCTTTGCTCTACCAGAAAATGCAGCACCTGGTCCATGCGCCTCCCTTCCCGCTCCGACAGGTCCTGCACCCGGTCATCCAGGTTTAGCCGCTCCAATTTCGCTTCCAGCAACAGCACCCGCAGCAAAGCTAAACCAGCCAGCATCTTGTCAAGACCTGATATCTCCTTCAGCAATTCTACCTGCCGCCTGAATGAGGGCTCGTTTATACCCTGCACCTGGTAACAGCCTTTCAGTTTGTCGAGAAAGCTTCTGACTTCCTGCAGTTCCTCTGCCTCCCAGAAAGCCCGTCCCAAAGCCTCGGTGTCGAAGAACACGATCAGGTCGTGGCATTCCTGCTTACTGTCTGCTTCGTAGTATACTTTATCACTGCGGAACACATGCGGTACGTCTCGGCCCAGCAGGAAAATATCGCCCGGTTTAAAGCGCCCCAGGTAATCCCCCACGATCAGTTTTCCCTCCCCTTTCAGGATGCAGCTCAACTGGATCTCGGGATGCTGGTGCAGCTTATCGTAGAAGTAAGGCTGCCTGTCCTCCTGAAAGCGCACAAACTCCTTGCTCGATTTGGGGATTTTGAATGGAATCACCTTTTTCATAATACCATATTAATAAATCTGACAGACAAATCTCACTATTTGATCAATATAGCACCAGTATTGACTAATCCTGTGGAAGATAAGGGGCTTTGATTGAGCTAGTTTTGATAAAAAAGAAAAGCTTATGAACTGGAACGGCGTATTCCCGGCCCTCACCACCAAGTTTTATGCGGACGGGGTAATTGACTTTGATACATTCCTGGACAACGTGGATGCTCAGTTGGAGGCAGGTGTGGACGGCATCATCCTGGGCGGCACCCTCGGAGAGGCGAGTGTGCTCACCATACCTGAAAAACAGGAACTGACCACACGCACCATTGCCCATGTGGATGGCAAAGTGCCGGTCATCCTCAACATAGCGGAAGGCGCTACCCGGGAAGCTATACAGCGGGCAAGAGAAGCAGAAGAAATCGGTGCGAAAGGCCTGATGCTGCTCCCGCCCATGCGCTATGCAGCCGATGCCCGGGAGGTGGTCACCTACTTTAGAGCCGTGGCCGACAGCACTTCACTTCCTATCATGATCTACAACAACCCAACCGACTACAAAACGCTGGTCACCTTGGAGATGTTTGACGAGTTGCTACAGCATGAAAACATACAGGCGGTAAAGGAATCGACTCGCGATATCTCCAACGTCACCCGCATGATCAGCCGCTACGGCGACCGGATCAAAATACTCTGTGGCGTGGATACACTGGCGTTGGAGAGTCTGCTGATGGGAGCGCATGGCTGGGTGGCTGGTTTGGTCTGCGCTTTTCCGAAAGAAACGGTGGCGATTTACCGACTGGTGCAAGCTGGACGTATACAGGAAGCCCTCGCCATCTATCGCTGGTTCCTACCCCTGCTGGAGCTCGACATCGTGCCTAAATTGGTGCAGAACATCAAACTGGCCGAGCAGCAGGTTGGCCTGGGTACAGAGCACGTCCGTGCCCCGCGACTCCCGCTGATTGGGGAAGAGCGACAGCGCGTATTAGCTATCATTGAGGCAGGTATACGCACCCGTCCGACATTGCCTAACCTTAAAGAAATCAACCATGTCCTTTGATGCTATTTTCACGAAAGCCGACATGGCTTTCGGCAGGTATAAAAAACTGCATGCCGCCGCAAAAGCAGAGCTACTGCGCACCATTGCTAAAGAAATTGAGCAGTTAGGTGATGAATTGCTGGAAACTGCCCATCAGGAATCGAACCTGCCGCTGGCACGGCTGACAGGTGAGCGGGGCCGCACGATAAATCAGTTGCGACTGTTTGCCTCTCTGTTGGAAGAAGGCTCCTGGCTGGAGGCGACCATCGACACGGCTATACCTGACCGCACGCCTATACCTCGTCCGGACCTGCGCCGCATGCTTATTCCGCTGGGACCGGTGGTGGTGTTCGGGGCGAGCAATTTTCCGCTGGCTTTCTCCACCGCCGGAGGCGACACGGCCTCTGCCCTGGCTGCCGGATGCCCGGTCATTTACAAAGAACACCCCGCCCATCCGAAAACCTCGCAGCTTGTATACAGAGCCATCCAAAAGGCACTGCAGCGCTGTGAACTGCCCGAAGGCATTTTCCAGCATGTGAGCGGCGGAACGGATGTCGGGCAGCAACTGGTGCAGCACCCGCAGGCAAAGGCCGTTGCATTCACGGGCTCCTTCAAAGGAGGCAAAGCTATCTTTGACCTGGCCTGTCAGCGCCCGGTGCCTATACCTGTGTTTGCCGAGATGGGCAGCGTGAACCCGATCTTTGTGCTTCCGGAAAAAACAAAAGGCAATGGCGAGCAGCTGGCGACACAGGCGGCTCAGTCAGTGCTGCTCGGAGTGGGGCAGTTCTGCACCTGCCCGGGACTCGTCTTCTACCCTGCCTCGGAGGCGAACCATACCTTCCTGGAGACATTCGCAGAGAAACTGCGGGACGCCCCTGCCGAAAAAATGCTCCACGAAACCATCTGCAGTAATTACTACCAAGACTTAAAAGGCCTGCACACGCACGAGGGAGTGGAAATGATCCTGGCTCCGGCCGAAGATGTGCTGACAGGCGGCGCGGCTCTGGCCAAAACGACTGCACAGCAATGGCTACAGCACCCGACCTTGCAGGAGGAGGTATTCGGACCTTATGCCATGGTCGTGACCTACGAAAACCAGGAGGAACTAGAGCAGGTGGCCGGCAAGCTGCAGGGGCAGCTGACCTGCACGATTTGGGGTACAGATAATGAACTAAAGCAAGCGGAGAAACTGGTGGATACATTGCGTGAGAAATGCGGTCGGCTGCTTTTCTCCGGTGTACCGACCGGAGTGGAGGTTTCCCATGCCATGACGCATGGGGGCCCCTTCCCGGCTACGACCGACAGTCGCTCTACTTCTGTGGGTACTTATGCGATCAAACGTTTCGCACGACCGTTTACTTTCCAGTCGGCACCGCAGGAACTGCTGCCTGCAGAGCTAAAGGATGATAATCCGGACAAGGTATGGCGCACTATTAACGGGCAACTTACACAGGACAGCATCTAGGTTATGGCACGGAAAACCTTTTTTTGCATCGATGCCCATACCTGCGGCAACCCGGTTCGGCTGGTAGCAGGCGGTGGCCCTATCCTGCAAGGCAGCAACATGAGCGAAAAGCGCCAGCATTTTCTGCGGGACTACGACTGGATCAGGCGCGGGCTGATGTTCGAGCCGCGGGGTCACGACATGATGTCGGGCAGTATCCTCTACCCACCGCACGATCCTGAAAACGACATAGGCGTGCTCTACATCGAAACCAGTGGCTGCCTGCCCATGTGCGGACACGGCACTATCGGTACCGTCACCATTGCGCTGGAGGAGGGCCTGATCACCCCTAAAGTGCCCGGACAGCTGCGGCTCGAAACACCCGCCGGACTGGTGAAGGTGAGCTATACCCAGGAAGGCAGAAAAGTAAAGACAGTCAAGCTCACTAACGTGGCCTCATACCTGGAAGCGGAGAAGCTGACGGTGGAGTGTCCGGAGTTGGGTGAACTTACCCTGGACGTGGCATACGGCGGCAATTTCTACGGCATCATCGACCCGCAGGAAAACTTTAAAGGTATACAGCACCACGCAGCCGACAAACTGATCTCCTGGAGCCGCGAAATTAGAAAGCGCATGAACGAGCACTATACCTTTGTGCACCCTGAAAACGATACCATCCGCGGTCTCTCGCATATCTTATGGGCAGGCACTCCCCTTGCGGCTACTTCCACTGCCCGCAATGCGGTGTTCTACGGCGATAAGGCCATTGATCGCTCTCCCTGCGGCACAGGCACTTCGGCCCGCATGGCGCAATGGTACGCAAAAGGGCTACTGAAGCCGGGGCAGGAATTCATTCATGAAAGCTATATCGGCTCCATTTTTAAAGGCACCATAGAGGGGGAAACGACCGTAATTGGCAAGCCGGCCATTCTACCAGGTATAGAGGGCTGGGCGATGGTCACCGGCCTGAACACGATCTTCCTGGACGACGACGATCCTTATGTACACGGTTTTCAGGTGATCTGATATGAGCAAAGTAGTTATCGTTGGAGGCGGCATCATCGGAATGTTTACCGCCTGGTATCTCACTGAAGAAGGTTTCAGTGTCACCATCATCGACAAAGGGGACCTGCGCGACAACTGCAGCATCGGCAATGCCGGCATGCTGGTGCCGAGTCACATCATCCCGCTCGCTTCACCGGGTATCATCAGTAAAGGGTTTCGCTGGATGCTCTCCTCCACAAGCCCCTTCTACATTCATCCGCGGCTGGACAGGAGGCTGCTGCAGTGGTGCATGCACTTTTACAGAGCCGCTACGCCACAGCATGTAGCCAATAGCATTCCCTATCTAAAAAACCTGAGTCTTCTGAGCAAGAGTCTATACCTGGAGTTTGCCGCAGCACATCCGGAAATCGAACTGAAACAGGACGGTCTGCTGATGCTCTATAAAACAGCAGAAGGCGCACACGAGGAAAAGGAGTTTGCCTTACTGGCCCGGCAGCATGGTCTGGAGGCAGAGATTCTATCACCAAAGGAGGTGCAGGGACTGGAGCCAAACCTGGAGCTGGATATTTTGGGAGGCGTGCATTTCCCAGGCGATGCGCATCTGAATCCTGCAGCGCTCTCTGCTTGTCTGCACCGCCTCCTCCTCGACAGAGGAGTATGCATGGTGTCTCACCTGGAGGTGCTCGATTTCGTCACTGCCGGAAGGCGCGTTACAGCAGTGGTGACTGACAAAGGCGACATTGCCACAGATCACATCATTGTATGCGCCGGGTCCTGGTCGGGAGAAGTGGCCCGCAAACTTCAGCTCAACCTGCCGATGCTGGGTGGCAAAGGGTATAGCTTTGTAGTAGATAACAAACCAGCCATTCAGCGGCCAACCATCCTGACCGAAGAGCGTGTCGCGGTGACACCTTACGGCAATAAAGTACGGTTCGGCGGCACCATGGAGATCACCCCGGCAAACCGGCACATCAACATGAAACGGGTACAGGGAATACATGCTTCCATAGCCCGCTACTATACTAATTTTAAATGCCCGCTGCCTCAGAAAGAAGACGTTTGGAGCGGTCTCCGCCCCTGCTCTCCGGATGGTTTGCCTTACATTGGCTATACCCAGCGCTGGAACAATGTACTCTTCGGCACCGGTCACAGCATGATGGGCGTGAGCCTGGCACCCGCTACCGGCAAGGTACTGGCGGAGCAGTTGCTGCACCGGAAGGAGAGCGTTCTGAGCGACGCCTTTTCACCGGACAGGTATAGCCAGGCCAGTTATCAGCTGATGAAATAGTAAGCCAGATTAAGAAGAATTGCCTAACTTTAATGAATAGCTAAAAATAAAATCTATGAAGTTTTTCGCCCTACCTTTTAAGATAGCCTTTCCGGCTGCAGTCGCTGTTCTAAGTTTAGGTATGGAAACTGCTCAGGCACAAAACCCTACCTTCACCCGCCAGGATACCCTGCGCGGCTCCGTCACGCCGGAGCGGGTTTGGTGGGACCTCACGCACTACCACCTCGACATCAACGTGAACCCGGCTGACAGCAGCATCCACGGCAAAAACACAATCCGATACAAGGTGCTGAAGCCGTACCAGATCATGCAGATCGACCTGCAGCCACCGATGCGAATGGAGCGTGTGCTGCAAAACGGCCAGCAGCTGAACGTGCGGCAGGAAGGCAATGCCTATTTTGTACAGCTGGTAGAGGCGCAGCAGGAAGGGGCTCAGAACGAGGTAGAGGTATACTACGGCGGCAAACCACAGGTAAGCAAAAACCCACCCTGGAGCGGCGGCATCACCTGGAAGCGCGATGACCGGGGCAACCCGTTTGTGGCTAGCTCGAACCAGGGTGCCGGTGCCAGTCTGTGGTGGCCCTGCAAAGACCACATGTACGACGAGCCGGACAGTATGCTGATGAGCGTGACAGTTCCCAAAAACCTGACGGATGTATCAAACGGTCGCTTGCGTGGCGTGGAAGAGAACCAGGACGGTACCCGCACCTTCCATTGGGCGGTGACAAACCCGATCAACAATTACGGTGTGAACATCAACATAGGCGACTATGTGCATTTCGGGGAGAAGTACCAGGGCGAGAAAGGTGTACTGGACTGTGACTATTGGGTGCTGCGCGACAACCTGGAAAAGGCGAAGGTGCAGTTTAAAGATGTGCGCCGTACGCTGGATGCCTTTGAGCACTGGTTTGGCCCCTATCCTTTTTATGAAGACAGCTACAAGCTCGTAGAGGTGCCTTACCTGGGTATGGAGCACCAAAGTTCCGTGACCTATGGCAACGGTTATCAAAACGGATACAGAGGTCGCGACCTGAGTGGCTCAGGCTGGGGCTTGAAATTCGATTACATCATCATCCACGAAACCGGTCACGAGTGGTTTGCCAACAACATCACCTACAAGGATGTGGCGGACATGTGGATCCACGAAAGCTTCACGACCTACTCAGAGCCCCTGTTTGTGGAATACCACTACGGCAAGCAGGCCGGCAGCGAATACGTGATCGGTATACGCCAGAACATCCGCAACGACCGCCCGATCATCGGTCACTACAACGTGAATAAAAGCGGCTCCGGCGACATGTATCCGAAAGGCGCCAACATGCTGCATACCCTGCGCCAGGTGGTGAACGATGACGAAAAGTGGCGAGGCATCCTGCGAGGCCTCAACAAGGATTTTTACCACCAAACAGTAACCACAGAGCAGATCGAGAACTACCTCTCCCAGCACACAGGCCGCGACCTCAGCCGCTTCTTCGACCAGTACTTGCGCGACACCCGCATCCCTACGCTGGAGTATCGTCTGGAAAGGAAAAAGCTAACGTACCGCTGGGCCAACGCGGTGGAAGGTTTCGATATGCCGGTGAAGGTATACCTGAACGGAGAAGAAACCTGGCTAGAGCCGACAACCGACTGGAAAGAAATCAAGAAAGTGAAAACCGGCACCAAACTGACCATCGATCCGAACTTCTATGTGCAGGAAGGGAAGGGAGTTTAGAAGTTTGAGAGTTTGAGAGTTGAGGAGTTTGGGAGTTGAAGAGTTTTTAGAGCTTAGATTTCAATTTTTGAAATACTTTGAAGTTTTCCATCATGTTTATCTATACCTGAAGTAGTCAGCATAGACGCCTAATAATAATGACATCGTTTAAAACAGAGGGCCTGCCAGAATTGTCTGACAGGCCCTCTCAATGATTTGATGCACTCTGGAGTTTTAAACTCCTAAACTCCCAAACCCCTCAACTCTCAAACTCTCAAACTCCTCAACTCATTTCACTCCGACAGCTTTGAGCTCCTGCTCCAGGCGTTGGTTCCAGCGTTCCTGGGCTGCTGTGTCGAGGCCGTGGCGGGTTTCAGAGTCATACTGGTCCTGCAGCTGGTTCATCTCACGGTAGGACTCTATGAAGAGGTACTGAATGTTGCTGTTGTAGTCGGCCAGCGACAGGTCTTCAGGCTTTATCTTCTGCTTAAAGCGTTCCGACACAAGCTTTACAATATCAAAATGCCTTTGCTCGTGGTTTAGACCGTATGGATTTCGGGCGTTATCCTTTACCCAGGATGAGCTCTTCAGCACATATACCTTCATGTTGAGGTGGAGGTGGATGATGCCATCTTTTACTTCAGTCTCGCCTTCGTATGCAAAGCTCGGAAACACTGTGGCAGCATAACGACTGGTGCGGTTCACATCCGCTTTAAAGTCATTCCAATTCAGTGGCCTGCTCGTGTCATAAAACACCGTGTCTTGATCGGCGGGTGCGGTATAGTCTGTAAAGGTTACTTTTATACCTTTGGCAAGTTTCGGGTTGGTGTTTGCTTCCTGGTCCATCCAGGTGTTGAGATAACGCAAAGCCTCCTTAATAGACTGCCGCAGCGCAGGCTCTGTTACTTCGTTTCGGCCCACCGGGCGTTCGTAGCGTCCGCCGCCTTTATACTGCAGCAGCTGCACCGTCTCCCCGTCACGCTCCATTTCAAACGCCATTTCTACCGCAATGGTACCCGCCACACGACCAGCCGCAGAAGGGGCTTCTTTCACCTGCATTTCTTTCAGGCGGATCACGACGGGTCGCAGCGATTTATTGGCGGGTATACCTTTGTTGATGAACTCACGCAAAGCGATGTAGCCCCCGCCCTGCAGATCGACAGGTTGTGCCTTGCCCGCGCCGGTAAGTGGTAGCAGGTAGGCAACGGCTTTTTTGTCGGTGCGTTCGTCGATCACATTGGCGATGTAAAACTCACGTGGCGTAAAAGGCATTTTCTCGGTGCGCAGCACGATCGGCTCTTTATTGTCAGCCACAGGTGACGCAGCTATACCTGCCCCACCCAGGTAAAAACAGACGAGCAGCAAGCAGGCCACTAAGAAGACGCTGCCCCTGGTTTTGAAAAAGTATTTCATGAATCGTTAATGCTAATGCTGTTAAGGTATAGCTAAAACAGTAGCCTCCCCTGCTTTCGTTCAGTAGGCAACATATTGCTTATCATAATATTTCAACCGCAGGCATTAAACCATTTTTTTGCAATGCAGTCTATATTTTTAACTATCTTAGCCATGCATTCACGTATCATAATTTCGTTTCTTATCTATGAAGATTAGCTTCCATTTTGTAAAACACTTGCTGGTTTGTGTCCTGTTGTTAGGTCCGATGCTGGTAATGGCACAAAACGGCAATAAAAGCAACCGGCCTAGTCCACCCGCTACGGCTTCCGGTAAAATAGGCGACGCACTGGTTACCATTGAGTACAGCAGCCCTGCCGTGAAGAACCGTAAGGTATGGGGTGAGCTGGTACCTTACGGCAAGGTATGGCGTGCCGGTGCCAACGAGGCCACCACAATCGAATTCAGCAGAGATGTACTGGTGGAGGGACGTCACCTGGCAAAGGGCAAATATAGTCTCTATACCATACCTGGCGAAAACCAGTGGACCGTGATCTTCAACAAAGCCACAGGCCAGTGGGGTACGGAGTACGATGAAAGGCAGGATGCGCTGCGGGTAAATGTGAAACCACGCAACACCATGGCCATGCACGAGCGCCTCTCCTACCATGTTGTCCGCAATGGCATCCTGATGCGCTGGGAGAAGCTGGAGCTGCCAGTTAAGATAAAGTAACTATAAATGAAAAGCCGCCTATACCTAGTATATGCGGCTTTTTTATGTCAAACCCATACCGATACGACCATGATAAAACTACTGAAAAATGCATCCTCAGCCGGAATGGTACTCCTGTTCCTGATCGGCTGCGCCGGCACTTCCACCACTACGTCAGCTGACGAGTCAGCCACCGCATCTGCTACCGCAATTACCGGTTCAACTGCCACGGCCAGTGCAGGTGGATCTACGCAAACCACCAGCGCTTCTCAAAATGATATGCGGCAAGCCACGCAGCTGGAAGGCGCCTGGCGGACGACAGACGGACAGGGTAATGAGGTAGTGATGCTCGTACAGGATGGCTTCTTTACCATCGCGCGGTTCAACCAACAGAACAAACAGTTCCTGGGTACTACCGGCGGCACCTATACGGTTTCGAACGGGAAATTCAACATCAAACAGGAGTTCAACACACTCGACTCCACCCAGGTAGGCACTACAGCTTCAGCTGACTACAAGCTCGAGAACGATCAGTGGACGTTAATCAAAGATGGGATAACCGACACCTGGAACCGAATAAATGAAAGCAACAGCAACTCTCCCCTGGCTGGCACCTGGCGCATCACAGGTCGGGAGCGGGACGGTGAAATGCAGACCATGCGCCCCGGTCCGCGCAAAACCTTGAAAGTACTATCCGGTACCCGCTTCCAATGGATCGCCTTCAACTCCGAAACAGGTCAGTTCTCCGGTACAGGTGGCGGCACATACACTGCCGAAAATGGGAAATATACCGAAAACATCGAGTTCTTTTCCCGCGACAGCAGCCGTGTGGGCATGTCACTCTCCTTTAACTTTGAAGTGAAAGACGGTAACTGGCACCACTCGGGCCAGAGCAGCACTGGCAACCCAATCAACGAGGTCTGGTCCCGCATCTCCAAAGATTAATCCTTCAGGTATGGCAGGTATATGTTGTATATCTGCCATGCTTTCATGAACTTGACCGCCAAAAATAAAGCTCACTATGGAGGACACGCTGGACCACTTGGTCGTGACAAAAGCATCCGGTGAAAAAGTACTTTTCTCAGTCGGTAAACTCCGGCACTCGCTTCGGAAGTCCGGTGCTGACGAGCAGCAGGCAGATGAAGTTCTACGCCAGTTGGCCCCAGAACTTACCTCCGGTATTTCGACCCGTAAGATCTACCGCAAAGCCTTCGGCATCCTCAGGCGTCTTTCCAACACCGCCGCCGCCCGCTACAGCTTGAAACAGGGCATTATGCAATTGGGTCCCTCAGGCTTTCCTTTCGAGAAGTTCGTAGCGGAGATACTGCGGGCACAGGGCTATACCACAGAGATAGGAGTATTTGTAGACGGGCACTGTGTGCGACACGAAATAGATGTGATCGCGTTAAAGGACGGAAAACGAGCCATGATCGAGTGCAAATACCACAACATGCACCGCAACAAATCTGATGTGAAAGTTCCGATGTATATCCAGTCCCGCTTCAAGGACGTGGAGAAGATATGGCCATCGGAACATGAGTATGAGGTCCGCTTTCATGAGGTATGGGTGATGACGAACACCCGTTTCACGGAAGACGCCATCCGCTTCGCCAGCTGCATGCAGATGCGTCTGATTGGTTGGGACTATCCTGCCAAAGGCGGGCTTAAAGACCTGGTGGACTCTTTTCATCTCTATCCTCTCACCTGCCTCACCACCCTTACCAATTCTGAAAAGCAGCGCCTGCTCGACCAGAAGATCGTACTATGCAGTGAGCTGCTGCACGAAGAAGAACTGCTGCAAAGTATAGGCCTGCGAGACGACCGAGCTAAACGTGTGCTCAAGGAAGTGGAGAACCTCTGCAACGGCTTGTATAAAAAGTAAATCACAGCACCTGATAGTAGTTCCACAGGTATAGCAAGACGAGAAGGAAGGATTCTATTGCATCTGCTTCTCTGCCTCCAGCATATTCTCCAGTCCCTTGAAAAATGCATCCGGGTTAAAGGAAATGCTGTCGATGCCGTGCTCTACCAGGAAAGCGGCAAACCTGGGATAATCACTCGGAGCCTGACCGCATAATCCGACTTTGGTGCCCGTCTTTTTAGCTTTCTGCAGCGTCATCACGATCAGTTGCTGCACCGCCTGGTCAAATGGAGAGAAAATGTCGCTGAGCAGACCGGAATCACGGTCGGCACCGAGTGTCAGCTGTGTCAGGTCATTGGAGCCGATGGAGAAGCCGTCGAAATGTTCGGCAAATTCCTCGGCCAGCAGGGCGTTGCTCGGAATCTCAACCATTACGTATACTTCCAATTCGTTTTCGCCCCGTTTCAGGCCGTAATCCGCCAGCAGGTCGATCACTTTTTTGCCTTCCTCCACGGTGCGGCAGAAAGGGATCATCAGCTTCACATTGGTCAGTCCCATCTCTTCCCGCACTTTTTTCATGGCGCGGCACTCCAGTTCAAAGCCCTCCTGATAAAGCCTATGGTAGTAGCGGGATGCTCCCCGCAGCCCGATCATAGGGTTGGCTTCGTCGGGCTCAAACTGCCGTCCGCCAATCAGGTTGGCATACTCATTAGACTTGAAATCGCTCATGCGCACGATCACATCCTTCGGGTA
The DNA here is from genome assembly GCF_900156415.1 of Pontibacter lucknowensis. Classification (GTDB taxonomy): domain Bacteria; phylum Bacteroidota; class Bacteroidia; order Cytophagales; family Hymenobacteraceae; genus Pontibacter; species Pontibacter lucknowensis. Next base: position 964,768 of record NZ_FTNM01000002.1, read on the forward strand.
GAATGCCGCCGCGATGATGCCTGTGGCTTCTGCCAGCTTGTCTACAAAATAGTCTGCTTTGTTCGGGTAGTGGTGCGTGAGTTGCTCAATCTTCTCACGCGCTTCTTTGCTCTCCACTTTCTCAAAATGCTTCAGCGCCATGGGGTGAATCTGGATGGAATTGTTGATGATGAACTCCATGCGCATCAGCCCGACACCGTCGTTTGGCAGGAAAGAATATTTAAAGGCTTGCTCCGGATCACCGAGTATCAGCATGGCCTTTGTCTTCGGCTTCCAGAGTTTGCTCATGTCTGTCTTCTTCTCGTCCCAGTCCAGCTTGCCTTCATACACATAGCCTGTCTCCCCTCCCGCTGTTGACACGGTCACCTCCTGCCCGTCCCGTACTGTTTTGGTCGCATCATCCGTGCCAAGCACAGCAACAGCACCTACCTCCCGCGCTACGATGGCAGCATGACTGGTTCTGCCTCCTTGTTCGGTGATAATGGCACTTGCTTTTTTCAGGATAGGATCCCAGTCCGGATCTGTTTTGCGGGTAACGAGCACTTCACCCTCCTGTAATTTGTCACTCTCGGCTGGTGAGTGCAGTACGCGGGCTGTACCTGATACAATGCGGTTGCTCAGGCCTATACCCGAGCAGAGCACCTTCCCCTCCTCTTTTAAGGTATACTCCGTGAAAAAAGCTTCATCCTTGTGCTGACTCTGCACTGTTTCAGGTCTGGCCTGTACAATGTAAAGCTCCCCGTTCAGACCATCTTTGGCCCACTCAATATCCATGGGCTGGTCGTAATGCTCCTCGATGCGCTTGCCCCATTTCGCCAGCTGCACTACCTCATCGTCCTGCAGCACAAACTGCTCCTGGCGCTCCACCGGTGTGTCCAGGTTGACGATGGCATCCGTCGGGCTCAGCAATTCACCCTCTGACTTGTCGGCATATACCATGGTTTTGGCCTTGCTGCCCAGCTTGCGCGAAATGATCGGCTGCTTTGCCTTGTCGAGCGTTGGCTTAAACACCACAAATTCATCGGTGTTCACAGCGCCCTGCACCACGTTCTCGCCCAGTCCCCAGGAACCGGAAATGACCACGGCATTCTCAAAGCCAGTGTCCGGATCGAGCGTGAACATTACACCGGAGCAGGCTTTGTCGGACCGTACCATAGTTTGTACCCCTACCGACAGTGCCACCTGCATGTGCTCAAACTCGTTGTCAACCCGGTACTTAATGGCTCGATCTGTGAAGAGGGAAGCGTAACTGTGGTGGCAGGCTTTGTAGAGGTTCTGGAGTCCACTCACATTGAGGTAGGTTTCGAGTTGACCGGCAAAGCTGGCGGTAGGCAGGTCTTCGGCAGTGGCGCTGCTACGCACGGCCAGCGAGATATCCTCCCCGTATTCAGACTTCAGATAGGTATAGCCTTCTTCGATCGCTTCCCGAATGTCCTCTGGAAACTGAGCGTTTAAAATAAGCTCCCGCGCCTGTTTCCCGATGTCAGATAAATTGTGAAAATCATTCGTATCCAAGCCAGAAAGTATATCAGTCAGTTGCTGCTTCAATTCATTCTGCTCCAGAAAATGCCAATAAGCTGCTGAGGTAGTGGCGTAGCCATCAGGCACTTGTATACCTTCGGGATTGAGTTGGTTATACATTTCTCCGAGTGAGGCGTTTTTGCCACCCACACTGCTCATGTCTTTGTAGCTAATGTCTTTAAAATGCTTGATGAACGGTTCCATGGCTCGCTGATTTGGGTATAGATCTGATGGCAAAAGGCGGTAATGCCACGATATACACTAGTGATAACGGAAGCTTAAACACTTGGTTTTGACTTATATACAAATCAATCTTTACTAAATACCAGTGTTATCAATCGGTTCCATAAGTTGCCTTAAGTCATAACATCAGTTCAAGGAAAACCCTGCCAGCAACTAAAAAAAACACATTTATAATATTTTTAAGTAATTTTTACATAATTCATTGCCTTATTTTTAATATACTCGTATAACATCCTAACATTCAAGCATATATTACAATAATACAGGAGGTTTTATGGGAACAGTCAGACATATTCTCCAGAAAAAAGGCAACAAAGTGATTTCTGTTGCCCCTACCAGCACCGTCTACAGTGCCCTTGAAACCATGGTAGAGCAAAACGTGGGTGCGCTCATCGTGATGGACAATGGCAAGTTTGCCGGTATGTTTACTGAGCGGGACTATGCCCGAAAAGTCATCCTAAAAGGCAAAGCCTCCCGCGATACGCTTGTGCAGGAAATTATGAGCGAGCACCCGGTCACCGTTACCCCAGACACTACACTGGAGCAGTGCATGAAACTCATGACCCAGAAATACATCCGCCACCTGCCAGTGTTTGACAATCAGGAACTGATTGGCTTGGTGTCCATCGGTGACATTGTGAAATGTATGATGGATGAACAAAAATGCATCATCGAGGATCTCGAGCACTATATAACCGGGCACCACGAGTAGGTAGCCCGGATATCATTTATTAGGAGAAACCATGCAGGAAACAGCCGAAACAACCACTTTACTGTGGCCATTGGTGGTCTATGGTGCCATCGTGCTCAGTCTGGTATTGCTGATACTGGGCTTATCGTATGTATTAGGCCAGCGCGGCAATGCCCGAGCAACCGGCGAACCTTACGAAGGCGGTATCATCAGTGCCGGCGGTGCCCGTATCCGATTCTCCTCTCAGTTTTACATGGTGGCCATGATGTTCGTGATTTTCGACGTCGAGACCATCTTTATTTTTTCTTGGGCCATCGCTTTCCCTGAGCTGGGTTGGTATGGCTATTTCGGTGTGCTCGTCTTTATTGTGATGCTGGTAGTGGTGCTGGTATACGAGTGGCGCAACGGCGCCCTGGACTTCGGCCCGGATGGCAAGAAGATACTGGCTGCCTATAAGCGTATGCTACGGGAGCTAAGTTTGAATTAACAGAGTAATCTTGCCGGAAGCTTTATATGAGACCTATATCGATACTTTTTCTAAAGCTTTTGATCAATGCTGTAACTAACACCCAACAATATGAAATGGTGGCTAAGCAAACCGGATGAACCTGCCAATGCTGTGACAGGCACCAGCTCCTACGAAGAGACAGTGCAGCAGAGCATCATGCTCACCACGCTGCAGGACCTGATTGCATGGGGCCGCAAGAACTCCATGTGGCCCTTTCACTTTGGGTTGAGCTGCTGCTTCGTGGAGATGGCCACCAGCATGACGCCTAAATACGACGTAGCCCGTTTTGGTGCCGAGGTTATACGGGGTACGCCACGAGAAGCCGACGTGATGATTATTGCCGGCACCGTCTTCATTAAAATGGCCCCTATCATCAAGCGACTGCACGAACAGATGATGGAGCCGAAATGGGTGATCTCGATGGGCTCCTGCGCCAACTCTGGCGGCATGTACGACATCTACAGTGTGGTGCAGGGTGTCGACAAATTTCTCCCAGTTGATGTGTATGTCCCCGGCTGCCCCCCAAGACCAGACGCCTTTATGGAGGGCTTGATGCTGCTGGCAGAGCGTGTTGGCCAGGAAAGAAGACCACTTAGCTGGACGATTGGGGAACAAGGCGTTATCCGGCCGGAGAAAATAGAGGTGAAAGAAAGAAAAAAAGAACGCTGGAGCCAGATGAATGAATTCCGGTCGCCGGATGAGCTATAGAAGTTTAAGAGTTGGGGAGTTTGAGAGTTGGGGAGTTTGGGAGTTAGAGGGTTGATTGTCTGAATCTTTTTATAGGGCCCCTTCCCCAAGGATTTTCAGGATTTAAGGATTGACAGGATTCTCGTGCATGATTGACATCCCCCTGCTCCTCTCAAGAGGGGAATTCCTGCAACTACCTACTTACAGGTTTAAACTTCGTTGCACACAAAACAGATCACTGGCAGGTATAGAAAGACATACATGCACGCTGGCAACGAAGCAAAAAAAGGCGCCCGGTGCACCACCGACGATTTTTTGTTTGAGCGGTCAGCGAGTTCAAAATCGTCTTGATTTTTTTGCTTACTTTTTTCATCAAGGAAAAAAGTAAGGCCCGCCCGGCCAGGGCAAAAGCCAGCTATGCAACCGCAAAGGCACTATACCTAAAAAGCCGCCGCTACGCTAGCAAGAAACAGAATAGGTATAAGTTTAAACTTAGCATAAAAGGAAAGAGAGTACATGAGTTAACCCTAACATCAACTTCTTACAGCCTCCTCCCATGAACAACAACAGCGGCATACTGGAGCAACTCAAGTCGCGGTACGGCGAAGATACGTTCAAGCCTCAGACCACCAAGGATGACATCCTCACCCTCTGGCTTCCTGTGGACCATGTGCCGGAAGTGCTCAAATTCCTGAAGCACGACCTGCCACAGCCCTTCCTCCTCCTCTTCGACCTGACGGCCATTGACGAACGTACCCGCAAACCCGAGAACGGCCATATACCATACAGCTTCACGCTCATTTACCACCTCTTTTCTTTTGAGCGCAATACCTTTATCCGACTGAAAGCCGGCCTCCGCGAAGACTTCCCGAAAGCCCCGAGCATCAGCGGGCTCTGGCAAAACGCCAACTGGTACGAGCGCGAAGTATACGACATGTTCGGCATTCGCTTTGAGGGGCACCCCCACCTTTCCCGCATTCTCATGCCGCGCACCTGGGTGGGCCATCCGCTCCGCAAAGAGCACCCGGCCCGCGCCACCGAGATGGGTCCTTTCCAATTGTATGACGACAAGATAGACCTTGAGCAATCGGCCCTGCAGTTCAAGCCCGAAGAATGGGGACTGGCACGGCAAAGCGACGACAGCGACTTCATGTTCCTCAACATCGGTCCGCAACACCCTGGCACGCACGGTGTACTGCGCATTATTTTGCAGCTGGATGGTGAAGACATCGTGGACGCTATACCTGACATTGGCTTCCATCACCGCGGCGCTGAGAAAATGGGTGAGCGCCAGTCCTGGCATACCTATATCCCCTATACCGACCGGGTAGATTACCTCGGCGGCGTGATGAACAACCTCGCTTACCTGCAGGCAGTGGAGAAACTCGCAGGTATAGAAGTGCCGGAGCGGGTAAAATATATCCGGGTGATGTTGTGCGAACTCTTCCGCATCGCCAGTCACCTCGTGTGGTACGGCACCTTTGCGCAGGACGTGGGGCAGCTCTCGCCAGTGTTCTACATGTTCACCGACCGTGAAAAGATATTTGACATCATCGAAGGCATATGCGGCGGACGTATGCACCCCAACTGGTTCCGCATCGGCGGCGTGGCGCAGGATCTGCCCAAGGGCTGGGAGCAGCTGGTGCAGCGCTTCATCGACTACTTCCCGAAACGCCTGAAAGAATACGATGCGATGGTGATGAAGAACAGCCTCTTCAAAGCCCGCACAGTAGGCATTGGCATCTTCACGAAAGAAGAAGCCATTGAGTGGGGCGTGACCGGACCGAACCTGCGTGCCTGTGGATTCGAGTGGGACTTCCGCAAAATGCGCCCTTACTCCGGCTATGAAATGTTCGACTTCGACGTGCCCACCGCCACCAACGGCGACTGCTACGACCGGGCTGTGGTGCGGGTAGCCGAAATGCGCCAGAGTCTGCGAATCATCGAGCAATGTGTGAAGAACATGCCGACCGGTCCATATAAGTCCGAGCACCCCATCACCACACCACCCATCAAGCAAAACACCATGCACGATATCGAGACGCTAATCACGCATTTTCTGGGCGTGACCTGGGGACCTGTCATTCCGCCGGGAGAAGCCATGAGCTGCATCGAAGCAACCAAAGGAGCCAATGGATACTACTTGACCAGTGACGGGAACACTTCCCCTTACCGGGTACGGATCCGCACTCCCTCGTTCCCCCACATGCAAATGCTCCCCTACATCACCCGCGGCTATACCGTAGCAGATTTGCTGTCGATACTCGGGGCGATGGATTATGTATTGGCAGATATTGATAGATAAACAAACAACCTATGCTGACCACCGAAGAAAAACACAAAATCGACCACGAAATCAGTATGGTGCCTTCACCGAAGAATGCGTGCATCGAAGCGCTGAAAATTGTGCAGCATAGCCATGGCTGGGTGTCGGACGAGAGTCTGAAAGATGTGGCGGACTATGTGGGGATGTCGCCGGCAGAGCTCGACAGTGTGGCTACGTTCTATAACCTGATCTTCCGCAGACCGGTGGGGCGGCATGTGATTCTGGTGTGCGACAGTATCAGTTGCTGGGTGATGGGCTACGAAAGTATTCGCGACCGCCTCACTGAAAAACTAAACATCAAATATGGCCAGACAACCGACGACGGCCGCTTTACCTTGCTACCCAACTGCTGCCTCGGCACCTGCGACCGTGCCCCTGCCCTGATGATTGACAACGACCTGTACCGTGACCTGACGGTTGACCAACTGGACGAGATTCTGGAAAAGTATACCTAAAACCCAAGCGGGCATACCCATGGAGAAGCCCCTGACCCAACACATTGTCCCCGGACACGCACCGCTCTCGCTCAAAGAGTACGAGAAAGTGGGTGGCTATCAGTCCGTGCGCAAGATCCTAAAAGAGATGGCCCCTGCCGATGTGCAGAATCTGGTCAAGGCCTCCGACCTGCGGGGTCGCGGCGGTGCGGGCTTCAACACCGGCCTGAAGTGGAGCTTTGTGCCGATGGGACCCGAAGCGGCCAAGCCCAAATACCTTGTGGCCAACGCCGACGAGATGGAGCCCGGCACGTTCAAGGACCGCGTGCTTCTGGAAGGAAATCCGCACCAGCTGATAGAAGGGATGATTGTCGCGGCTTACGCCATCGACGCCAGCGTTTCCTACATCTTCATGCGCTGGGCCTACAAGGTGGCGGCACGGGAAATCATCAAGGCGCTCGACGAGGCTTACGCAGCGGGCTATCTGGGGGAGAATATCTTGGGTTCGGGCTTTAGTCTGGACATGCACCTGCACACCGGCGTGGGTCGCTATATGTGCGGCGAAGAAACCGCTTTGCTTAATGCCTTAGAAGGCAAACGGGCCAACCCACGCGCCAAGCCGCCTTTCCCGCAGGTGAGTGGTTTGTTTGGAAAGCCGACCATCGTGAACAACGTGGAGACGCTTTGCTGTCTGCCGCACATCATCAACAACGGGGCCGAGTGGTTCAAAGGCCTGAGCAAGACCGGAGACGCCGGCACCAAACTCTACGGTATCAGCGGCCGCGTGAAAACGCCCGGTTGCTGGGAACTGCCGATGGGCACCACCATCCGCGAGCTGATTGAAGAGCACGGCGGTGGCATGCAGGACGGCTACCTGTTCAAGGGACTCTTGCCGGGCGGCGCTTCCACGGATTTTCTGGTGGAAGAGCACCTCGATTTGCCGATGGATTATACCGCCATACAGGCAGCCGGCAGTCGCATGGGTACAGGCACGATGATTATCCTCGACGACCAGACCTGCCCTGTGGGTTTCGTGCACAACCTGCAGCATTTCTTTGCGCAGGAGTCCTGCGGCTTCTGTACGCCTTGCCGCGAAGGACTGCCTTGGGTAGAGAAGATATTACTCGCCATTGATAAAGGGGAAGGCAAACCCGAACACCTCCTCACACTCGACTTTCATACTAAATACCTCGGCCCCGGCAACACGTTTTGTGCCCTTGCCCCCGGCGCCATGGAACCTCTGCAGAGCGCCCTGAAATATTTCAGGGAGGATTTTGAACGACACATTCACGAACACCACTGTCCCTGGAGCAAAGCGAAAGTATGGCAACCATCTATATAGACGACAAACCCTACGAAGTACCCACCGGCAAGAACCTCTTGGAAGCCTGCCTCACCCTCGGCAAGGACCTCCCCTACTTTTGCTGGCACCCGGCCATGGGCTCCATCGGCGCCTGCCGCCAGTGCGCCGTGAAGGTATACAAGGACGAAAACGACACCAAGGGCAAGCTCTTCATGTCGTGTATGGAACAGGTGCGCGACGGCATGCGCATTTCCATCGCCGACATGGAAGCCAAGGAGTTCCGGGCGCATGTGATTGGCTGGCTCATGACCAACCACCCGCACGACTGCGCCGTGTGCGACGAAGGCGGCTCCTGCCACCTGCAGGACATGACCGTGATGACCGGCCACAACTACCGGGCCTACCGCTTTGACAAGCGCACCTACATCAACCAGTACCTCGGCCCGTTCATCAACCACGAAATGAACCGCTGCATACAGTGCTACCGCTGTGTGCGCTACTATAAAGACTATGCCGGCGGCAAAGACCTCGACGTGTTTGCCGCGCATAACCACCTGTACTTTGGTCGCCACGAAGAAGGCGTGCTCGAGAGCGAGTTCAGCGGCAATCTGGTGGAAGTCTGCCCGACGGGCGTGTTCACCGACAAGACCCTAAAACAGCACTATACCCGCAAGTGGGACCTGACCATGGCGCCCTCGGTGTGCCACCACTGCAGCCTCGGTTGCAATATTTCGGCAGGCGAGCGCTACGGCACCTTGCGCAACATCACCAACCGGTATAACGGCGAAGTGAACGGCTATTTCCTCTGCGACCGCGGCCGCTTTGGCTACGAGCACGTGAACCACGTCGGCCGAATCCGCAAGCCGCTGGTGCGGGCTCAACTGCCCGAAGCCACCGACAAGTATACCGCGCTGCAGGCAGCGGCCGCGGCTTTTCGGACCGGCAGCGTAATAGGCATTGGTTCGCCACGGGCTTCGCTGGAATCGAACTTCATGCTCAAGACCTTGGTCGGTGACGACAACTTCCACCACGGCGTATCTGACACGGATCACGACCTGGTATGCCTGGCGCTGAAAATCCTGAAAGAAGGTGCCGCCCGCACGCCATCGCTTCGGGAAGTGGAACAGGCCGACGCCGTCTTCATACTCGGGGAAGATCTGATCAACACCGCGCCCATGCTGGCACTGGCTGTGCGGCAATCGGTGCGCAAGCAACCTGCACTCGAGCATATCTCCAAAGCCAACATACCAGTCTGGCAGGACGCGGCCGTGCGGGAGCTGATGCAGGACGAAAAAGGCCCGATCTTCATCGCCACCATCCACGACACCAAACTCGACGAAATTGCCACCCATACCTACAACGATTCCCCGGACGCCATCGCTCGGCTGGGTTTTGCCGTGGCGCACTTTATTCATGCGGATTTCCCGGAGGTGCAGGGGCTGAACGAAGACGAACTACAGCTGGCGCGACAGATTGCCGATACCCTGATGGCAGCGAAAAAACCACTGGTAATTTCCGGCACACACTGCGGCAGCGAACGGGTACTGATGGCTACGGCTAACATCACCAATGCGCTGGTGGCCAAAGAAAAAGAAGCGGGCATTGTGCTCACCCTGCCCGAGTGCAACAGCATGGGCCTCGCCAAGCTCGGCGGCCACAGACTGGAGTCGGCTTTCGAAGCGATTCTGAACGGCTATGCGGATACAGTCATCATCCTCGAAAACGACCTCTACCGACGCGCCAATGCCGGTATGGTGACCAACTTCCTGAAGACCGCCAAGAACGTCATTGTGCTCGACCACCTGCACAACGCCACCACTGAAGAAGCCGACATCTTACTTGCAGCCGGTACTTTCGCTGAAGCCGATGGCACGCTGATCAACAACGAAGGCAGGGCGCAGCGCTTCTTCCAAGTATACCCCACTGGTGAAGACCTGCAGGAAAGCTGGCGCTGGCTCGGGGAGCTGGGCACTTTGTTGGCCCACGACCGCATCAGTCACTGGCACGGCTTCGACGACATCCTGCAGGCCATGGTGAAAGAACAGCCGGAACTGAAAGGTATAGAAGCCGTCGCGCCGGGCACCGATTTCCGCATTGCCGGACAGAAGATACCACGGGCACCGCACCGTTTCAGCGGCCGTACCGCCATGCAGGCCAACATCAACGTGAGTGAACCCAAACCGCCGGTAGACCCCGACGCACCGCTCTCCTATACCATGGAAGGCTACCGCGGACAGCCACCATCATCCATCATTCCGTTCTTCTGGGCACCGGGCTGGAACTCGGCGCAGGCCACCAACAAGTACCAACAGGAAGTGGGCGGACACCTCAAAGGCGGCGACCCGGGTCTGCGCTTAATCAAGCCGAATACGAGCCATACCAAGCCTTTTACCCAGACCGTGCCGCAGAAATTCCAGCCGCTGGAAGGCCACCTGTACATGCTGCCGCTCCACCATATTTTCGGTTCCGAAGAACTCAGCATGCACTCGTCCCCTATCGTGGAGCGGGCACCAGAGCCTTATGTGTTGCTCAACGAAGAAGACGCCATCCTGATGAAACTGCAGGTGGGCGAGAACCTGAGCTTCACCATCGACGGACAAGTCTACCAAGTGCCTGTGAAAATAAGTCCCTTGCTACGCAGCGGCACCGCGGGCCTACCTACCGGACTGCCGGGTATACCTTATGCTGAATTGCCTGCGTGGGCCATACTAAACCGAGAACTCAAATGGAAACAGCAACCCCAAACTACTTACTGATTATCGGCGGCGTGCTCTTCGTCATGCTCAACGTGGCGGCACTGCTTATCTGGGTCGAGCGACGCGGTCTGGCTTTGCTGCAGGACCGGTATGGACCCAACCGCGCAGGTCCCTTCGGCTTGCTGATTGTGGCCGCCGACTCCATCAAGCTGTTCTTCAAACAGGACTGGATTCCGCCTTTCGCCGACAAGCCCGTGTTCATTTTGGCCCCGGCCATTGTGGTGGTCACGGTGCTGATGTCCTTTGTGGTAATTCCCTTTGCGCCGGGCATTGTGGTGGCAGACCTGAACATCGGTTTGCTCTTCTTTCTGGCGATGTCCTCGATGGGCGCTTACAGTATCATCTTGGGTGGTTGGGCCTCGAACAACAAGTACAGTTTGCTGGGCGCCATGCGCGGCGCGGCACAGATGATTTCCTACGAAGTATTCATGGGTCTCTCGCTGATGGGTGTGGTGTTGATGGCGGGCTCCTTCAACCTCAGCACCATTGTGGAAGCCCAGCGGGGCATGTGGTTCGTGGTGCCGCAAATCATTGGCTTCGTCATCTTCTTCATCGCAGGTATAGCCGAAACGCACCGCCTGCCTTTCGACGTGCCGGAAGCGGAAAGTGAACTGGTGGCAGGTTTCCACTCAGAGTACTCCGGCATGAAGTTCGGCATGTTCTTCATCGGCGAGTACATGGGCATCACGCTTATCTCCTGCATGATGGTGGTCCTGTTCTTCGGTGGTTGGCTCGGCCCGGATTTTCTGCCGCCTATAGTTTGGTTCATCCTCAAAACAGGATTTTTCCTGATGGTCTTTATCCTGTTGCGTGCCTCCATGCCGAGACCACGCTACGACCAGCTGATGGAGTATGGCTGGAAGTATTTGTTGCCTTTGACCTTGCTGAATCTGGTGGTGACGGCGGGGGTGTTGTTGTGGTTGAATGATGGGTTTGAGGGAGTTTAGGAGTTGGGGAGTTTGAGAGTTAGAAAGTTGGGGAGTGGATAACACGAGACTGTCCCCTTGAGGGGACCATAGGGGTGTAAAGCCAGTTGGGAAGTCTTTCATTAAGAGCTTACATCTCACACCCTCGCTCGCGTCCCGCGAGTGTGAGTTATCCAGTGGCGTCCCGCCACTTGTGCCGACAGGGACAAAATAAGCGGCCAGAGTCCGCCAAATAGCACACACTCGCGGGACGCGAGCGAGAGCAAACACTAGAAAAAAGTCCCCCTTGGGGGCAGGGGGATGACAATCGAGCATGATGAACACCCCTATAACCCCCTCAAGGGGATTATTATGGAGAATACATTGACTATACCTTCAAAGGGGACAGTTGAAATAAAACGATAAACGAAAGGAGCACTTATGTTTAGTTTATTGCGCAGTATGTGGCTTACGTTTCTGCATGCGTTTCACAAGCGGGAAACCATTCAGTATCCGGAGCAAAAGGCCATCCTCCCGACGCGTTGGCGGGGCCGCATTGTGTTGTCGCGCGACCCGGACGGGGGTGAGCGGTGCGTGGCCTGCAACCTCTGCGCCGCCGCCTGCCCCGTGGACTGCATTGCCTTGCAGGCCACAGAAGATCCGACTGGCCGGCGCTATCCTGAGTTCTTCCGCATTAACTTTTCGCGCTGCATTTTCTGCGGTTTCTGCGAAGACGCCTGCCCGACTTACGCCATCCAGCTTATACCTGATTTTGAGATGGGTGAGTACAATCGCCAGAACCTTGTGTACGAGAAAGAGGACCTGCTCATCAACGGACAGGGCAAGTATCATGGCTACAATTACTACAAGGTAGCGGGTCTAGCCATTGGCGGAAAAGGCAAGGGCGAAGCCGAGAACGAAGCCCCTCCTGTGGACATTAAAAGCTTAATCCCCTAGCCTATGGAACTGACATTTTATATAGCCGCTACCGTCGCCGTGCTGGCGACCATCATGGTCATCACGCGCTACAACATGATTCATGCCCTGCTCTACCTCGTGGTGTCTTTTCTGTCCGTCGCGGTGGTGTTCCTGACCATGGGTGCGCCCTTTATGGCTGCTCTCGAAGTCATCGTGTATGCCGGGGCCATCGTGGTGCTCATTATTTTCGTGATTATGATGCTCAGCCTCACCCGCGAAGATGTGGAACAGGAAAAAGCATGGCTCCAGCCCAAACTCTGGATGGGGCCTGCCCTGCTCTCTTTTGTGCTACTCGCCGAGCTGGTATACCTGTTGGTCATCGCCGAAATGCCCGCTGCGCCTGTCGCCGGTAGTTACGTAAATGCCAAAGCGGTCGGGCTGGCCTTGTACGGACCTTACATACTGGGTGTGCAACTCTCGGGCATACTGCTCATGGCAGGTATCGTCGGTGCCTACCATTTGGGCCGGCAGAAGAAGAAAGTCATCCACCGTTTCCTGCAGCAACAGGAACCGCAAAAAGAAAGGAGCGCTGCTATATGACGTCAATCCCAATGGAAACCGGATTGTTGCTGGCAGGAGTGCTGTTCATGCTCGGGCTGATCAGTGTGATGATTCGACGCAACATCATTTTCATGCTCATTTCGGTGGAGATCATGCTCAATGCCGCCGGGCTGGCCTTTATTGTGGCGGGTAGCCACTGGGCGCAGCCAGACGGGCAGATCATGTTCATCTTCATCCTCACAATGGCAGCCGCCGAAGTGTCGGTTGGTCTGGCCCTGATACTTCAGATATATCACCAGCTGAAAACGCTCAACAGCGACGCGGCTAACTTTATGAAAGGATAACGCTATGGGAGAATTACTCTGGTTAATCCCCGCCCTGCCTTTTGCCGGCGCCCTCTTGCTGGTACTCTTCGGCAACCGCATTTCCCGCGCACTGGTCTCGGCAATTGGCGTCGGGAGTGTCGGCATTTCAGCGGCCATCACGCTGGTCTTGGGTATAGACTACCTCAGCTCACGACCGGCCTTTATCCGGCAGGAAGTCTGGCAGTGGTTTGATGTGGCGGGTTTCAGTCCCTCCATCGCTTTCCACCTCGATGCCCTCTCGATGGTCTTCATTTTCGTCATCACGTTCGTGGGTTTTCTGATTCACATCTACTCCACCGAGTACATGGCCGAAGACAAGGATTACGCACGCTTCTTCGCCTGCATGAACCTCTTCGTAGGCTCCATGCTCATGCTTGTGATGGCGGATAACTTACTCTTGCTATACCTTGGTTGGGAAGGCGTGGGCCTCTGCTCCTACCTGCTCATTGGCTTCTGGTACAAGGAACCCGCTAATGGCTATGCCGCCCGCAAAGCCTTCATCATCACCCGCGTCGGCGACACAGCCATGGCCATTGGCTTGTTCATGCTCTTCCAGCACTTCGGTACCCTGCACATCCAGAGCATTTCCACGGAAGCGGCGCAGGTATGGAGTGTAGGCAACGAAACAGCCATGATCATTGCGCTACTCCTGCTCGGCGGTGCGGTTGGCAAGTCCGGTCAGTTGCCGCTGCAGACGTGGTTGCCCGACGCAATGGCGGGTCCGACACCCGTGAGTGCGCTCATACACGCAGCCACCATGGTGACAGCCGGCGTGTACCTGGTGGCCCGCATGCACGTTATTTTTGCCCTGTCCCCGGTGGCCATGATGGCCGTGGCGGTTATAGGGGCTGTTACGCTACTGATTGCCGGTTTTGCGGCGCTCACGCAATATGACATCAAACGGGTGCTCGCCTACTCTACCATCAGCCAGGTGGGCTACATGTTCCTGGCTTTGGGCGTGGGGGCCTGGTCGGCGGGAGTGTTCCACTTCATGATTCACGGCTTTTTCAAGGCGCTGCTTTTCCTCTGCGCCGGGGCGATTATTCTGGCGCTCCACCACGAACAGGACATGCGCCGAATGGGTGGACTGAGCAAAAAGCTGCCGGTCGTGTTTTATACCTTTCTGATTGGCGCGGCCTCACTCGCGGCATTCCCGCTGGTGTCGGCGGGCTTCTACAGCAAGGACCAGATCCTGTGGTTGCAGCTGGCCGGTGAGAACGGAAACATCTGGCTATACCTAGCTGGTTTGCTCGGTGCTTTCATCACCTCCATCTATACCTTCCGGATGGTCTTCCTCACCTTCTATGGCGAAGAAAAAACGCACGTCGGGCATAAACCGACTATGGCCATTACGGTGCCGCTCATCATTTTAGGTATACTCTCCTTTGCCGGTGGCTTCATTGAGTTGCCGCACAATTTCGGCCATGTCGTGCTCTTCTCCGACTTCCTCGGACCCGTGCTGCCCGCCGTAAGTGTGGTGCCGGATTTCAGTCAATATGAATGGATGTTGCAGTTGCTGGCGGCGGTCATTTCGCTGAGCGGTATTTTCATCGCTTACCTCTTCTACTATAAAAAGCCGGAGCTCATCGAGAACATCCACCGCTCTGAAACCGCCATGGCGATTCACCGCTTCTGGCACTCGGGCTGGGGCTTCGACCAACTCTACGACGCGCTCTTTGTGCGGCCTTATGTATACCTGTCCAAGGTGAATAAAAATGACTTCATCGATTCCACTTATACTTTCATCGCCAATGCGACACAAGGTATGCACGAGTTATTTGTCCGCACCCAAACCGGCATTATGCGCAATTACGTGGCAGGCATTGTAGTCGGCGCCATTATGATTCTAACCATAAGTCTACTGCTATGATACTGGTCTGGCTGATTGTGATACTGATGGCTGGCGGCGTGCTGGCCTGGATTTCCGGAAAAGTTAACCGCAGCCTGCCCCGCTGGGTGGCGCTGGCTTCTGTGGGTGCCGTTTTCTTGATGACGCTATACCTGTGGCTGAGCAATCCTATACCTGTTCTGGGTTCGGCCTGGTTGGTACAATTCACCCAGCCTTGGATTCCGCAATGGGGAATCAGCTTTAGTCTGGCGCTCGACGGATTGAGTCTGCTCATGCTGCTGCTCACCTTTTTCATCGGCTTGCTGGCGGTGCTTATTTCGTGGCGGGAGATTCAGACCAAAGTCGCTTTTTTCCACTTCAATTTGCTCTGGGTGCTGGCAGGTATAACGGGCGTGTTCCTCACCATGGACCTCTTCCTGTTTTACTTTTTCTGGGAAGTCATGCTTATCCCGATGTATTTCCTCATCGGCATTTGGGGACATGAAAACCGCCGCTACGCTGCTTACAAATTCTTCATCTTCACGCAGGCTTCGGGCTTGCTCATGCTGCTGGCTATCCTTGGACTCTACTTCATCCACGGAAGCCAAACGGGAATCTATACCTTCAGTTATTTTGAGTTGCTCAACACCACGCTGGCACCCGAAGCGGCACGTTTGCTGATGTTCGGTTTTCTGGCGGCTTTCCTGGTGAAACTACCCGTGGTGCCGTTCCACTCTTGGTTGCCCGATGCACACTCCGAAGCCCCAACGGCGGGCAGTGTGATCCTGGCGGGACTGCTGCTCAAAACCGGAGCCTACGGACTGCTCCGTTTCGTGCTGCCGCTCTTCCCGACGGCTACCGTAGAGTTTGCGCCATGGGCCATGCTTCTGGGGGTAATCGGCATTATCTACGGCGCCATCCTGGCTTTCTCCCAAACCGACCTCAAGCGACTGGTGGCCTATACCAGTGTGAGCCACATGGGCTTCGTGATACTGGGCGTGTTTGCCTTTAACGAGTGGGCGCTGCAGGGCGTGGTCATGCAGATGATCACACACGGCCTCAGCACGGGCGCACTCTTCATCATCGCCGGCTTCCTCTACGAGCGACTCCATACCCGCGACATCCGGCAGATGGGTGGCTTCTGGTCCACGGCTCCCAAGATGGGTGTCATCGCGCTCATATTCGTCATGGCCTCCCTCGGCCTGCCCGGACTGGGCAACTTCATCGCCGAATTCCTGACACTCGTCGGCTCCTGGCAGGCCAACAACTGGCTGACCGTTTTCGCCACCATCGGCTTGGTGATGGCAACGATTTACTCACTTCGCATTATGCAGAAAATTTTCTTCCAGGAGTATAAACTCGTGCAACCGCTTCCCGATATGAACGCCCGCGAAATGCTCATCGCCATCCCGATGGTTGCTATGATCCTGTGGCTGGGCCTCTACCCACAACCCGTCCTTGACACCGCCCGACCCAGCATACAGGAACAACTGCAGGCTTATACGAAGCCTCCAATAGAGCAAAAAAAGCTCCCATCGACACTGGAAAACATGGCGCGTGTAGAAGAAAACACACTGGAGAAACTTTCGGAAAAACCTGAGGACGCGAAGCCAGCTTTAAATCTTCAAGTTTCCAAATCTCCAAGTCCACTCATCCCCAAATCTTCTAATTAAAAAGATATGACGCTGACTGATTTCCAACACCTCATGCCACTGCTCATCCTCACCTTCGCGGTGCTGGTGTCCATGCTGGTGATTGCCGTGGGGCGCAATCATAAGATCATGTATGTCATTACAGCTGTGTCCTTTCTGGCAGCCTTTGCCTCGCTGTTTGAGTTGCGGGATGTGGGCCGCTATACCATCGAGCCGCTGCTGGTGGTAGACGGATTCGGTGTGTTTTACATCGGCATGATCCTGCTCACAGCCCTGCTCATCAGCATGCTGTCCTACGCCTATTTTGAGCAACGGGAAGAGCGGAAAGAGGAGTATTATCTCCTGCTCCTGATGGCGACAATCGGGGCTTGTGTACTGGTCATCAGCAAGCATTTTGCCTCATTGTTCTTAGGTCTGGAAATCCTCAGCGTGTCGCTCTATGCCCTCATCGCCTACCTGCGTAAACGGGAACGTTCCGACGAGGCAGGTATAAAGTATCTTATTCTGGCTGCTTTCTCCTCAGCTTTCCTGCTCTTTGGGATGGCGCTGGTTTACGCCAGCACCGGCACCATGGAATTTGCAGGTATAGCCGCGGCAATTGCCGGCTTTACCGAACTGCCGCTACTCCTGCTCACAGGTTTCGGGATGATGATTGTAGGTATAGGATTCAAGCTGAGCGTGGTGCCTTTCCACATGTGGGCGCCTGATGTGTATGAAGGCGCGCCGGCTCCGGTGACGGCTTTTATCGCCACTGTTTCCAAAGGCGGTGTGCTGGGCGTACTCATTCGCTTTTTCATGGAAGTGGATGGTTTCCGCTACCCGACACTCGTGCTGATTTTCACCATCGTAGCCATTGCCTCCATGCTGGCGGGCAACCTGCTGGCCTTGCTGCAGCGCAACGTCAAACGCATACTCGCCTACTCTTCCATCGCACACCTGGGCTATCTGCTCGTGGCTTTTCTGGCGGGCAACCAAATGGGTGTGGAAGCGGTGACCTTTTACCTCGTGGCTTACTTCATCACGACGGTCGGAGCTTTTGGGGTAGTGGCCATGCTTTCGGACAAGGAGCGTGATGCGGAGCAACTCGAAGACTACCGTGCCCTACTCTGGCGCAGACCATGGACGGCGGCGGTTTTCACCGCCATGCTGCTTTCGCTGGCAGGTATACCGCTCACAGCGGGCTTTGTGGGCAAGTTCTATATTCTGGCTGCGGGGGTAAATACACAGTTGTGGCTGCTGGTGGTTATGCTGGCGCTCAACAGTGTGATCGGCTTATTCTACTACATCCGCATTGTGGCTGTTATGTTCCAACAGCCGGAAGCAGAGACAGAGGCTGATCCACGTGGCAAACTGCGTCCTTCTATCTATGTGGCCAGCGTAGGTACACTTACCGTGCTGGCCTTGCTGCTGGTGTACATTGGCGTGTATCCATCCGGGTTATTGCAGGTAATTCAGGGATTGATGGCAACAACAGCTCCATAAACAGCCAATGTGTTGTCCATTAGAAGCCTTTCATACAGAAGGGCTTTTTTGGTTTCAATATGCCTTGCCACAGTAAAAATCAGGGTAAACTTAGGATTCAATAATGTATCCTTACTTCAGTAAAATCCTTGTGACTCTAATTAATAGCAGGAACCTGACACAAATAAACCTCTTACTTAACACTAAAAATAATCAAAATAAATATTTACTTATTAACAAAATATATCGTATCTAAAAGGAGTCTAAACGCCTGTTTGGTTTTATAAAAGGACACGAATCATGACTAAGGCTGTATTATCTGTGCTGCGGTTCTTTTCGTTCATTGATCTATCCGGTCAGGGAAATTTATATGCTACGCATCCGGGAAAATAGCCCCACAGGCCGCCATGCGCTTGCTGGCGAGTAAGTATGTGTACCATTTGCCACTTCATATGCATAACTGATAAGCGATAAAAGGCAGCTAAAATGATGATATGATTGCCAGGAAAAAAGCAAAATTCCGGATAGTGCCTTACGGGCCGGAACATGAACAGGCGCTACTGGAAATTGAACGTATGTCGCCGCAGGGCTTTATGGTCAAGCTGGAAGTCATGCGCGATCATTTTTTATCCCGGGCAGAGCTATTTGAGGACTATGCTGCTTTTGTCGCACTTGGCCCGGAAGAGAAGGTGCTGGCAGGTGGTATAGGCGCACAGACACCCATGTGCATCAACGGAAAGCTGCACCAGACAGGCTTCGGTTTCGATGTGCTGGTTGATCCCTCTGTCCGTAACATGGGTATTGGACGGGACCTGGCTACCTGCGTGCGAAAACGATACTTCGACCCGAAAGGATTGAAACGCCAGTTTACCACCCTTCGGGCCGGCAACCTGACCATGCTGCACCTGCTTTCCAAATCTTATCGCAACACTTTCCTGTACGAGTTTCTATACCTGACTTTCCCAACTGCCCGTACCCTGCGGGTTGAGAATGCCGCCATTGGTGATACCTTATTTAAAACATCTCTTTTCACTGAAGAGAGCAAGCTAAGTGACTACTACGAAGTAAATGAAAGCGGTATGGGTCTGTGGCACACGCATAAACTGTATCAACTCAAAGTAAAGTCAGTAAACCCGGTGTTGAGCGGCGGGCTTTGGCTGGGGAACCGTTTTATCCGAACAAATAAATATGTGCCGCTGGTGGGATCTCTGTTAAAGACGACTACAATTTACAATCTTACCCAGGACAACATAAATACTTTGCCAGAGGTGTCGCTTGAATTGTACCAGCGGGGCATCAACTACATGCAGATTTGCTGTCAGCCCAATGACGCTGTATACCATGCCCTGCAAAAAAGCGCCCTCAATGCCTTCAGTCACTATGTGGTGAGTAGTATGGAGCTGAAGGCAGATGAGCCTCTTTCGCTTGACGTCCGCTGCCTGTGACATTTCCTGTATCTTTGTAGGCAGATCACATGTTGCAAGCCCTATGAAAAGCCTTCTGTTGTCTTTGCTTTTAATGCTTAGCTTTTACCACACTGCCATAGGGCAGCAACAACCGGACAGCACCCGTATCACCTTCCGGGTGTACGCTCCTACCCTATCGGATTCGCAGCAGGTATACCTGAGTGGCAGCACGCCTGAACTCGGAAACTGGCAACCCAACCGCATCACTATGCGGCATACCGGGGCTCAGGTATGGGAAAAGACGGTATACCTGAAAGAGCAGTCAGTGCAGTACAAGTTCACCCTTGGCTCCTGGAACACCGAGGCTACCGACGAGCAAGGCAATCCGCTGCCAAATTTCAGTCTGGAACCAGAAGGTGACACCACCGTGCAACATCAGCTTAGCCATTGGCTGGAGAAAGCCAGCAAGCCAATTTCAGGAGGCATCACCGGCACGGTAGCGTATCACCGCAACTTAACAGCAGACAGCCTGCAGCCCCGCGACCTGATTGTGTGGTTACCGCCGGGCTACGGAGAAAGTAACAAACGCTATCCTGTCCTTTATATGCATGATGGGCAAAACGTATTCGATCCGGCTACGAGTTCCTTCGGCGTAGACTGGGGCATAGACGAAACGGCAGACAGCCTGATCCGCAACAGGCAAATGGAGCCTGTCATCATCGTAGGAATTTACAACACGACCGATCGCATGGAAGAGTATGTGCCGGGGCTGAAAGGCAGCGCCTACATGGATTTTGTTGTGAACAAGGTGAAGCCGCTTATTGATCAGACCTACCGCACCAAATCGGGCGCCAAACATACCCTGACAGGCGGTTCTTCAGCCGGTGGAATCATGGCGTTTATGCTGGCCTGGGAATATCCGCAGGTGTTCAGCAAGGCCATCTGTATGTCCCCCGCTTTCAAGATCATGCACATCGACTACGTGAAGGACGTGCAAGCCTATAAAGGCAAAAAGAAAAAGCTGAAGCTCTATATTGACAACGGCGGCATCGACCTGGAGGCCCGTCTGCAGCCAGGTATAGACGAAATGTTAGCAGCTCTGCAGGCTCAAGGCTACCGAGAAGGCAAAGACTATACCTGGGTTCTGGACAAGAAGGCACAGCACAACGAAGCGGCCTGGGCCAGGCGCATGCCGGCAGCCTTGACTTTTTTATTGGCAAAGTAAGGCGATGGCAAGGTTGATACTGCAAATAGATAAATATTGCAAAACTTATATATTACTTATTTTAAAATCAGGTTTTCTGAACACAGTTCTTCTACTCACTTTGTTACCTAACTGGCTTTAGAGGAAGATTTATCACCTAATAAGTCAGAATAAATGTCTCTTCCAATCTCAAAAATCGCAGGTATAGCCTGGCATCCTGTTGCATTTTTCCTTACCTTGAAACACAATTCATCTTCAGTTTTCAGGTTATAAATACAGGTACAAGAAAGGAGCACGCTATGGGACAGCAATTTTTAAAGTATGGTTGGATTTTGGTTGCACCGCTACTGATTTTACAGTTGAGCGGTGAGAACAGCCTCAAACTGAGCGCTACGCCAAACGAGCGCAACGACAGAGCCTTTGAGGCAAACAGACAAATTTTCACTTCACCTGCCCTGCCTGACGCCATCACGTTTGCAGGTGAACCCGTACCGCTGCATCTGCCGGATGTAGCGGAGCGTCTCGACCGTGAGCTGCTGGCTAACACCTACTTGCACACCAGCACGCTGCTGGCCTTGAAACGAATGCAGCGCTACTTGCCGGAGATCCGGCAGATCCTGAAGGAGAATGATATGCACGAAGATTTCATTTACCTGGCCCTGGCCGAGAGTCTTTTCGGGCAGGTAACCTCCCATGCCGGTGCCTCTGGCTTCTGGCAGCTCATGCCAGACACGGCCCGCGGCTATGGGATGGTTGTGAATGGGGAGGTGGACGAGCGCTTCCATGTGCAGAAATCGACTGTGGCGGCCTGTCGCTATCTCAAAACAGCCAAAAACAAGTTTGGCACCTGGACCGATGCTGCCGCCTCCTACAACCGTGGCATGGCTGGTCTGGACAAAGCCATGAAGCACCAGAAGGTGAACTCCTTCTATGATCTCTACCTGAATGACGAGACCTCCCGCTACATCTTCCGTATCCTGGCCCTGAAAGAAATTCTCGGCAATCCGCAGAAGTATGGATTTGACGTACCGGAAACACATGGTTACAATCCACTGCCTGCCAAAGCTGTGACCGTGGAGAACACCATACCTGACCTGATCGACTTTGCGCACGAACAGGGTACAAATTACAAAACACTGCGCCTCTACAACCCCTGGATCAGAGGTTATAAACTAACCGTGCCAGCCGGCAAGGAGTATGTGCTCCAAATGCCTATGTAATTACTGTGACAAAAGAGCCTGTGGAAAAAGATAAGAGACTTTTATAGTTATTAGGATTAAGACAGACAATAAACAGGTATAGCAACTACTCTTACACCTGATCTAATAGAAAAGGGAGTGTCGGAAACATCCGGCACTCCCTTGCTGTATAACAGGGCATGAGCAGAGCATTTGTAAAAGAAGACGACGCAGGCGAAGCGCCCATCATCCCACCACGGGCTGCCCTGCCTGCAGGCGTGCCCAATTATGTTCGTCCGCAGGGACTGGAGAAACTTAGAACTGAACTGGAAGAGCTGGAATCGGAGCGCACTATTGTAGAAGCCAACCGCGAAAACGATGCGGACCGCACCCGTCAACTCACTATCCTCAACGGCAAACTCAGCGCCCTGAACGGACGAATTGCCAGCGCCAGAGTCATAGACCCGCTGGAGCAAACCCCGGACGAAGTGCGCTTCGGAGCCACTGTCAAGCTACGCACACTTAGTGGTGGCAAACCCGGCACCATCCGGCAGTTCACCATCGTGGGTGTAGACGAAGCAGATGTTACGCAAGGGCTGATAGGGTTTGTAGCTCCTATTGCACAAGCGGTAACGGGTGCCAAATTCGGTCAGAAGCTGCACCTGGAGTTGGGGCGTGTGGAAGAAGAAGTTGAAGTGGTGGAGATTAAATACAGCTGAGCTATGTGTATTTCTATAAAACAGGAAGGCAGGTATAGTGCACTATACCTGCCTTCCTGTTTGTGATAGGTTTGGTTTAATGCTGGTGCCCCTGCGGCATGGGAGCCGGTTGGTCAGCAGCTGCTCCCGTGCTCTGCCCTCTTCTGTACGTTTCTTCCGTTTCTCCGCATGTCAGCATCGCCTCTCCGAAATATGGGTTTCGGATATCCTTGATCTCGCTCAGCCAGAATGCGCCCTTGTCGCCGAGTGCCATCGGACAGGACTGTATATAGGCCACATCATGCTGAATGCCGAACACTTTCACGGCTTCGATGACTTGGTCGGAAAGCGGTGAGAAAGCAGCTCTTTGCTTTTCCAGATCGCGGCTTTTCTGAATTGCCTCGGCATTAGACTTCAATGTTGGCAGCAGCGCCATCCACTGATCGTGCATTTTACCATCGAGTTCACCCATATTCACTTGCCCCAAAGTCACGACAAAGGTACCTGCCGCCTGACGTGCTGCCGGCACATCCGATGCTACCAGGGCATTCTTCAGGGTATAATACTGGTCAATGAGCTGGGTGAGCTGTTGCTGGAAAGCTTCCGGTGCCTTAGGTCCGCCTGCTGGTGGTGGCGACATCATGCTGTAGTTACCTCGCAGCTGTGCAGCTCCATCCACGGCAAACACACCATTTGTTACCACTTCCTCACCTGGTTGCAAGCCAGATTCCACGACATACCGCTCGCCCATGCGTGGCCCCAGTGTCACCTCGCGCATCTCGAAAGCCGGCATCTCCTGCCCCGGTACTTTCACGTATACCACCGAGCGCTTGCCTGTCCACAGCACGGCACTGCTCGGCACCGACAGCGACTGTTCTTTGGCACCGGTAGAGGTCTTGATGCGGGCATCCGCAAACATGCCCGGCTTCAACTGGTTGCCGGGATTCTGCACCTCCGCCCGCACCTCGATGGCACGGGTTGTCGGATCGAGTACAGGGGTGATAAAGGCTACCTTGGCTGTAAATTCTTTGCCAGGTATACCTGGTACCGTGAAGGTGATGTTGCCACCCTGCTTGATCCAGGACAGGTCAGCTTCGTAGGCGTCCAGCACCACCCACACCGAGGACAGGTTCGCTACTTCAAAAAGTGCAGACCCTGTTGTCACGTAGTCACCGGCACTTACCAATCGCTCTGTTACCACACCGGCGGCATCAGAATAAATATCGAAATTGGTGATGATGTCCGATGCGTTTTCAATACGCTTGATCTGTGCATCAGTCAACTTCCAGAGCTTGAGTTTGGACCGGGCGGCTTCGTAGAGTTCGGGCATCAGGTCCTTGGCTCGGGCAGCTTCCTGCAGCTCACGCTGGGCTGTGATCAGCTCCGGTGAATAAAGCGAAGCCAGCCGCTCTCCACGGCGCACTTCCTGCCCGGTAAAGTTCACGTAGAGCCGCTCAATGCGTCCCGGAAACTTAGCTGTGATCGAAGACACCTGCTGTTCGTTCAAGGCCACTCTGCCCGATAGCACGAGTTCGTTCTCCGGATCAACCATTTCCAGCCTGGTAGTTTGGATGTTAGAAAGAGCGATGGCCTCCGGTGTCATCTCAAGTACATAGCGGCTGGTTTTGTTACTGCTTCCGCCATTGCTCACCGGAATCAAATCCATGCCACAAAGCGGGCATTTCCCCGGTCCCTCCTGCCTGATCTGTGGGTGCATGGAGCAGGTATACTCCGTGGCACCCGCTACCTCTCCGGCGTGTTCGTGTGCCTGTTCTGAACCCCGGCCGCCAAACAGCAGCCAGCCCAGCAACAGTCCGCCCAAGGCCACGAGTAAGTAGGTTCCGATTCTTTTATTTCTTGATGTCATGTTTCTTTATGCTTATGACTGTTGTTCTTCTGATTTTCAGTGCTTTTGTAGACTGGTGCACGATTGTCATCTCCCTGCCCCCTTCAAAGGGGACACTATTGCCCGTCTACTCTATCTATACCTACCCAATTCTAATTATCCCCCTGCATCATGCGGTTGATGGCTGACACGGCAATGTTCTGGTCTGTGACAGCCTGCAGTTGCTGTTGCCTTAAGCTGAGCAAAGACTGACGCTGGCGGATGATCTCTTCTATACCTGTGCCCGTAACGGAATAGTTTGTGGTGAGCAGCCGGATGGTCTGTTCTGTGAGCGTTACCTGATCTTTGAGCAGGTTAATCCGGCTGACTGCACTCTGGTACTGGTATAGCAGATTCTCCAGTTCCGTGAACAGTTCACGCTCCGTAGCTTCCTTCTGGAACACAGCCGCCTGTTGGGAGAACTCTGCTTCCTTTTGGGCCGCATTGTATTTTTTACGGTAGATCGGCAGCGTCAGGGTCACCATCGGCATCACCATGTTCTCGCCGCCCATATTCATCTGGGTCATATCATCCATGCGCGGTTTGAAGATCATATAGTTTAGCCCCACCCCAATCATTGGTCGGCCCATCAGTTGCGCCATCCGCAGTTGGGATTCCCGGGCCTTCTCGTCCCACTCATACATTTTGAGCATCGGGTGATTGCTGCGGATCGAGTCTTCGATCAGCGACAAGGTAGCCGGCAACGCAGCAGGCAGGAGCGTGTCGGCAGAAATGACCGTCATGCTTGGACGGCGGCGCAACAGCTGGTTAAAAGCTACCTGCAGCGGCCTGCGTGCTTCATGATGAATCAGGACCTGGTTTTCCAGTTCTTTCACTTGCAACCGGATCAGCATGACATCGACCATAGAAGACCCTCCTGTACTGCCCATACCGGACATACTACTGCCGCCAGCCGCCATGTTGCCCCCACTGGCCGAGCCCGCAGCTGCACCGCCGGAGCTCTCCATACCCGCCATACCGGAGCCACCGCTCCCCACAGCACTAGAAGAGCCAGTCGAGCCGCCCGTTGTACCCCGGGCTGGCGTGGCGGCTCCAGAAGTGCCGCCTGCCGGAGCCGATTTATACCTGGCCAGGGCCAGTCTTTCGAGTGTCTTCATGATCTCCAACTCCTTCTCCATCAGGATCGATTCCTGATCATTCAGGTATAGCTGGTACCAGATGGTGCGCACCTCGTGGTACAGGTTGATTTTCGCTTCAATGAAGGATGCAAATTTCATCTGCGCCATGTAGTCCGCCTCGTCGCGGGCCGCCTTTTGTGAACCAAACCAGGGGAACATCTGCATCACTGAGATATCGCCTACCTGATTGCCCATGAAGCGCTCCATCGGCCGCAGAAAAAAGTTAAAGGAAGCCTCCGGGTCTGGCAGCGCCCCCACCTGC
The DNA here is from genome assembly GCF_900156415.1 of Pontibacter lucknowensis. Classification (GTDB taxonomy): domain Bacteria; phylum Bacteroidota; class Bacteroidia; order Cytophagales; family Hymenobacteraceae; genus Pontibacter; species Pontibacter lucknowensis. The sequence continues at coordinate 990,699 of NZ_FTNM01000002.1, forward strand.
GGGGCACGCTGCAGCGCCGCCTGGTACTCGGCGTAGCGCGCCTTCAGCGTCGGGCTGTTCTCGCCTGCCTCCACCAGATATTCTTCCAGCGTTTGCGCTTGTGCCAAGGGCATTGCCACCAGCACTAGCATGATTAAAGCCAGTATCTTTTTCATACGGTTTCTTTTTTGATTTTGGATTCTTCGCGCCAGCTATATAACACCGGCACAATCAGCAGCGTGATCAGGGCCACGAACATTCCCCCGAAAGAAGGGATCGCCATCGGGATCATGATATCGGAGCCTCGCCCCGAAGACGTGAGCACAGGCAACAGCGCCAGCAAAGTCGTGGCGGTGGTCATCAGACAAGGACGCACGCGGCGTATACCTGCCTCCATTACTGCTTCGCGTACTTCGGCTCTGGTTTGCGGTGTGTTGCGTTCAAAGCTTTGTTTCAGATAAGTCCCCATTACCACACCATCGTCCGTCGCGATGCCAAACAGGGCGATAAAGCCAACCCACACGGCCACACTCAGGTTAAAGGTCCGCATCTGGAACAACTCCCGCATATTGGTCTCGCCAAAGGAGAAGTTCATGAACCAGCCCTGGCTGTAAAGCCACAGCATCATAAAGCCGCCGGCAAAAGCCATGGCAATCGATGTGAAAATAAAAAGCGACGTGCTCACCGACCGGAACTGGAAATACAGGATCAGGAAGATGATCAGTAAGCTGAGTGGCACAATAAAGGATAATCTTTCTTCGGCTCGAATCTGATTTTCGTAGTTGCCAGAGAACTTATAACTCACCCCAGCCGGCACTACCAGTTCGCCACTTGCGATCTTCTCCTGCAGGTAGCGCTGTGCATCTTCCACCACGGTCACTTCGGCAAAGCCCTCGCGTTTGTCCAGCAGCACGTAGCCAGTCAGGAAGGAGTCCTCGCCGCGGATCATCATCGGTCCCGGACGGAATTCCACTTTGGCAATGGCAGCCAACGGAATCTGTCCACCTTGTGGATTTGAGATCATGATGCGGCTCACGGATTCCGGATCAGTACGATACTCGCGGGCGTAGCGGGCCCGGATGGAATAGCGCTCGCGGCCCTCCACAGTGGTGGTCAACGCCATGCCGCCCATCGCCACTTCAATGTACTCCTGCACGTCGGCCACGTTGAGGCCGTAGCGGCCCATGGCACGGCGGTCCAGGTCTATTTCCATGTAAGGCTTGCCTAGGGAACGGTCGGCATACACAGCCTCAGGCTTCACAGAAGGCACCTCTTTCAGGAGCCGCTCCATTTGCATGCTGAAGTCCTCGATGGTCTGCAGATCCGGTCCGTATACCTTTACTCCCATCGGCGCGCGCATACCAGTCTGCAGCATCACCAGTCGGGTTTCGATCGGTTGCAGCTTCGGGGCGGAAGTCACGCCCGGCAGTTCGGCCACTTCCACGATCTCGTTCCAGATGTCGTCAGGCGTCCTGATGTGGTCGCGCCACTGGCGGTAATACTCGCCACTTTTGTCTTCGATCAGGTTGCCTTTTTCGTCCCGCGCAAACTCGCCGTCATCGTTTACCTTGAAGCGGACCTTATACCCGTTTTCATCCGTGATGTACTCGGATTTGTACTGGATCACGTTCTCGTACATCGACATCGGGGCCGGGTCCAAAGCTGTTTCGGCACGACCTGCTTTGCCCACGACCATCTCCACTTCAGGTATAGCCGTGATGAGCATATCGAGTTGCTGCACATAGCGCTTGTTCGCCTCCACACCGGTGTGCGGCATCGAGGTCGGCATCAGCAGGAAAGCGCCTTCGTCCAGGGATGGCATGAACTCCTTGCCCATACCCGGGAAGGTATGCACCAGTCCGCTCCAGGGAGCAGATGTGCGAACGTTCACCCCCACTTTATCGAAGCCAGTTGCCACCCAGCCAAACACGCCGTTGAAACCGATCCAGATGTTAAGCCCCAGCAGCATAATGAAAGCCGGGATCAGCATGAAAGTACCTTTGTTGGCCAGACACCAGCCCAGCACCCGCGGGTATACCCTGATGAAAAAGGAAAACAATCCAAGCACCAATCCGATGATCAGCAGGATAAAAATGAAGTTCACAAAATAGCTCACCGAAACGCCCAGCGGCACCCACTCGGTCGCCAGCAGCCACGAAACGGCCAGTACCGCTATACCTACCATGATCAGTGTATGGTGACGCCCGAAGCGCTCCGGCTGATAGTAATTGAGCAGGTTATTAGCCGCAATCAATACCAATGTGATACCTGCCAGCGGCACAATGAACAAAGCTATTATACCCAGGCCCACCAATGCCCAGTTCAGTATCTTACTCCAGGCCACGTTGCGCGACTTCAGCCCGAAAATAGTATGTGCAAAAGCCGGCATGATCAGGATCGTAAAGATCAGCGACGCCACCAGCGCAAAGGTCTTGGTGTAGGCCAGCGGACCGAAAAGCTTGCCCTCCGCCGCCTCCAGCGTGAACACGGGCAAAAATGAAATAATGGTCGTGGAAACAGCCGTCAGAATCGCAGTAGCCACCTCCGTGGTGGCATTGTATACCGTCTTTATCAGTGATTGCCCCGGCGGGGCCTCTTCCATGTGCCGCAGGATGTTCTCGTTAAGAATGATCCCCAGATCGACCATGGTACCGATGGCAATGGCTATACCTGAAAGTGCCACGATATTGGCGTCCACCCCGAAGTACTTCATCAGGATGAAAGTCATTAACACAGCCAGCGGCAATAGCGCAGAAATCAGCAGCGAAGCCCGCAGGTTGTAGACCATCACGATGATCACAATGATAGTGATCAGGATCTGCAGGATGATGGCAGTGTTGAGCGTGCCCAGTGTCTCGTTGATCAACTGCGTGCGGTCATAGAAAGGCACCACCGTCACTTTGGAAATGCGCCCATCGGCCAGCTTTTTGGAAGGCAGACCGGCAGCAATATCGTCCAGTTTGGCCTTCACGTTGTTGATCACCGCCAGCGGATTGTCGCCATAGCGGGCGATCACCACACCGCCTACGGCCTCGGCGCCACTCTTATCGAGCACGCCCAGCATAGAACGGTCAGCCGGACCAATGTTCACCCGTCCGATGTCCCGGATGCGGATCGGTACGTTGTTGGCTACCCGCACGGTGGCGTTTTCGATGTCGCTTATTTCCTTCACATAGCCCAAGCCACGCACCAGGTACTCCACCTGGTTGATCTCTACGGTGCTGGCGCCCACTTCCTGGTTACTGGCTTTCAAGGCATTCATCACCTCCATCATGGAGACGTTGTTTGCCTTCATGGCTACCGGGTCGAGGTCTACCTGGTACTCTTTGATATAACCGCCCACAGAGGCCACTTCGGCCACGCCCTGTGCTCCGGCCAACGCGTACTTCACATAGAAATCCTGAATGCTGCGGAGTTCGTGCAGGTCCCAGCCCCCGGCCGGGTTGCCGTCTTCGTCGCGGCCCTCCAGGGTATACCAGTATACCTGCCCCAGCGCCGTGGCGTCAGGTCCGAGCTTCGGAGTCGTCTCGGCAGGCAGCAGATCGGCTGGCAGTGAATTTAGTTTTTCGAGGATGCGGGAACGGCTCCAGTAGTACTCCACGTCATCCTCAAAAATGACATAGATGCTCGAGAAGCCGAACATGGAGGTGGAACGGATGGTCTTCACGCCGGGCATACCCAGCAGGGAAGTCGTGAGCGGATAGGTGATCTGGTCCTCTACGTCCTGCGGAGAGCGGCCCATCCACTCGGTGAAGATGATCTGCTGGTTTTCGCCAATGTCAGGTATGGCGTCCACCGGAACCGGGTCGCGGGGCAGGAAGTTTACGTTCCAGTTGAACGGCGCCACCATGATGCCCCAGGCCACGATAAGGAGCAGCAGCAGGGTGGTCACCAGCTTCTGTTCCAGAAAGAATTTAATAATGCTATTTAACATGCTTTGTTCGATTGAATGCAAAAAGGAATGGCACTCTCCGTATAGGAAAAGCCAGTAGCTATACCTGACCTTAGCGGCCGGGCATCATCGAAAAAGCAGGTTTAAATCAGGAAGGACTGCACAAACACAGGGATGTCCTGCGCGAGCAAAGGCGGGGAATAATCCGGCACATGGGTATAGGCCGGTTCGTAAAGTTCGAAAAGGGAAGTCCATACCGCCGCGAAAGCTGCGATAAAGGTCATATCCGGAACGGAAAGCTTGAAAGTCGGACTAAGCGCTTGCTCGTCCTCTACCTCCAGCACAATTGTCTGGTCCTGGCAGCAGTCGGCGTCCATGGCCGGCTTGTGGCAATCCGGCAGGCTTTCGCGCTGTTTCTCCATTTCACAGGCGGCGCTGTGCGAAAAGAAAGCTGTTGCCATAACCTCACCTGCGCACAAATGCTGCGTGATCGTCATCCCCACAGAGGAGAAAACAACCAGCAGGGCCAGTGTCAGGGTCAATATGGTGCGAATCAGCTTCAAATTCAGGTACGCTCGTTCAGACGAAGATACAGTTTCTTTTGCAAAGGTAGGCAGCAAACGCAAGATGAACTTACAGATTTCGTAGTAAATCTTACAAATAACGACAGAAAGCCGAAGATTTACGCCAAAACGTTACTTCCTGCAGACATGATTCAGTTCTGGCACAACTAAATATTCATACAACCGCGTATAGCATTATAGTAAGATACACAAACAGGAAGAAGATAATGAATAATACAGAACAGGAAGAACAGGGACGTGTGAGGGAAAGCTCTTTTGATGAAACCAACGAACGGGTGGATCATCACATACGTCAAAGTATAGCGCGCTACAAAGGCCGCAGTCACGGGGAGATCTCAGAGCGCATTCGCGAGCTTGACCAGGAATGGAGCATCGAACGTACTCTGGAGGTCAATGCTTCCACGCTGGCTCTTTCCGGCACCCTGCTAGGGGCTTTTGTAAACAAGCGCTGGTTCATCCTGCCGGGTATTGTCACTACTTTCCTGCTGCAGCATGGCATACAGGGCTGGTGCCCTCCCCTGCCCATCATGCGGGCGCTGGGCATACGCAGCCGCCGGGAGATTGACGAAGAACGCTATGCCCTGAAAGCTCTTCGGGGCGATTTCGACGACATCTCTCCCAAAAGTTCACCCGCAAAAATATTAGATACTGTGCGAGGCACCTGAGTGGCATTTTTTGTTAAAAAGTGATATTTATCATCTTCTGGCAGGTCAGAAACATGGATATTTGTTCTTTTCCATGTTATGCATCAAAAACCTGCTTCTATACCTGTCGTTCTCTGGCTTATCAGCGGCATAGTACTCGTATTGGCCATGGTGGTCATCGGTGGCATCACCCGCCTCACCGGCTCCGGCCTTTCCATTACCGAGTGGAACCTGATCTCAGGCACGCTGCCTCCGCTTTCAGAAAGTGAGTGGCTCGTTATGTTTGAGAAGTACAAGCAGTTTCCCGAGTACCAGAAGCTGAACTTCGGCATGACCCTCCCGGGCTTCAAGCAAATCTTTATGTGGGAGTACCTGCATCGCCTGCTGGGCCGTCTCATCGGGATCGTTTTCATTGTACCTTTCCTGTATTTCCTGTACCGCAAAATGCTGGCGCCCTGGCTGGTGAAGCGCCTTGTTTTCATCCTGCTGCTCGGTATGGCCCAGGGCGTGATGGGCTGGGTAATGGTGATGAGCGGCCTGAGCGAAATGCCGCACGTGAGCCACTACCGACTGGCAGCACACCTGACACTGGCCCTGCTGCTGATCGGTGTCATTCTCTGGACCATTGCTGACCTGGTGGCACCGGTCGAACAAAAGTCCCATGCACTTCGGGCCTACAGTCCCCTCTCCTGGTTATTGGTGTTCGCTATCCTGATTCAGATTGTGCTGGGGGCCTTTGTGGCAGGACTGAAGTCGGGCTTTTCCTATAACACCTGGCCGCTCATGCAGGGGGAGTTCTTTCCTGGCTTCCTGAGTGGTTTATCGATCCTGCAATACTTTGATAATGGTGTAGCTGTGCAGTTCATGCATCGTTGGTTCGCATTTGTTGTACTGATCTGTGTAGTGCTGTTTTATAGCTACTTAAGCAAGCAGTACTTGCTGGGCACCACGAGGACAGCGGTGAGGTTTCTGCTACTTGTCACGATACTGCAGGTTGGCCTGGGCATAGCGACCCTGGTACTGGTGGTTCCCATCAGTCTGGGTGTGCTGCACCAGGTAGTGGCGGCGATTCTGTTTATGGCGGCGCTGTTTGTGGCACATCAGTTGCAGCACAAGGCAGAAGCAGAAGCGTTTATGCCGGAAAGAAGAATAATGGCAGAACCAGCTGGCGTACTGCGTAAACACTAAGAGATGGACAACCTTCTAATACTTGAGCCTATGCCCGATCAGGAAACTGTACAGCACGAGGAGTTTCAGCGTCTTATCGACCTTTCAGAACTTGACCTTGACTATGGCAATCTAAGCGATAGCTTCAAGGACCTGGTGCGGCTGGCCGCACATGTGGCCGGCACGGAGATTTCGCTTGTCAACCTGCTCGACGCCTATACCCAGTGGACGGTGGCAGGGTATGGATTCCCGACTGGTAATATGCCACGAAAAGACTCTGTCTGCCAGTATGCCATTGCACAGTCTGACCCTTTAGAGGTCAAAGACCTGATGCAGGATGAGCGGTTCATGAATTTGCGAAGTCTTAAAAGTAACCCTGACCTCAAGTACTATTTCGGATTGCCTCTCCGGACAAAGCGGGGTTACAATATCGGCACACTCTGCGTACTGGACCGAAATATAAAGGAGCTCTCACCTGAGAAAATAGAACTGCTAAAGATCATTGCAGGTGAGATCGTGCACCGCCTGGTGGTGCACCAGGTCATGCAGTCGATGCACCATAAGCTGGAAGAAGCCGAACAGGTAAACCGCAGGGTGGCGCACGACATCAGAGGGCCTGTGGGCGGTATTGTGGGTCTGGCAGATCTGATCCTGAAGAAGGGAGAAAAAAACAAGCTGCCGGAAGTTCTGAATTTCATGAGCCTGATCTACAAGAGTGGCAATTCCATTCTTAAGCTGGCTGACGAGATCCTGACAGGGAACGAGGAGACATCTGCACCGGATACTTCTGTTTTAAGTGAAAATGAGCTGAACCTGAACACCCTGCGTGAGCGTCTGCTGGAGCTCTATCAGCCACAGGCAACTGATAAAGGGATCACCTTTGATGTGGAGATCGATGCGATGCAGGCAGACAGGCCTTTCCCGAAGAAAAGGCTGATGCAGATCACGGGGAATCTGATTTCGAATGCATTCAAGTTTACACCACCATTGGGAGGCGTGACGGTGCAGCTAAGACTGGAAAACCTCGAAAACAAATCCCTGCTTCATATTCGGGTAAGTGACACAGGTATAGGCCTGACGGAAGAACAGGTAAGCGGTGTGATGCAGGGCAAATCCTCTTCCACGACCGGCACTAAAGGGGAGCAGGGTTATGGATTGGGATTGCAACTGGTGAAGCACCTGCTCGATGGCCTGCATGGAAGCATGACAGTGGTTTCCTCACCCGGAGAAGGCACCGCCTTCGACATTAAAATTCCGATTCCCCTGCCCCGGCCACAGTAGGCATGCAGGCATTACCAGAAAGTAAGCCCGCCCTGCTGATTTGGATTCGCCTGACGGAAGGTATAAGCCAGGCCGATCTCGTTGGTGGCGCGGCTGATTGAGCGGGCTTCCTGTATTGGGCTCTCATAGGCGTACGTGATACGGAACTGGCGGTAGTGCAGACCAGCCCCTACATGGAATGCCTGGTCGTTACGGTAGCCTGCTCCTGCCCATAGCATGTCGTTATACACTGCTTTCACCTGTCCCTCAACCGTACCTTTCAGCTGCTCATCGTACTGGTACAGGCCATTTACAATCAGCCCGAAATGATCTGACATAGCTGTACGAAACCCGGCCTGCGCAATATGTTTGCGGGTATAGACATCCTTCATAAAATTATCGCTGCTATTCATGAAGTGGCCTGCGGTGATATCCTGCATGGCATAGCCCAGGTAGTAGTTGGCAGAGGCCAGCGCAAAGCCCAGGTTCAGGTCAAACTTGCTCATACTGTTCTGGTCGCCCAGTACGTGCTGGTAGCGCGGGTCACCTGTATTGTCCACCACCAGGCTGTTGCCGTCGAGCCGGAAATTATTGAAGGTGAGCGACGTGCCAAAGCGCAGACTTAGTGATTGTGAAAGCCGCACACCGGTACCATAGTTCAGCCCCAGCTGCGTCTCTCTTGTAGGGCCAAATCGCTCCTGCAGTGCAATGATTCCAAAGGCATGCCGGGCACCCATGTAATTTTTTCGTGAGTCGCGGTACTGGTAGTGACTGGTACGATCCGTGGTTTTGTTCATATCCGCCATGTCCAGCTCGCCTGAGAAGAAAAGCGTCTTGGGGGCATCCTCAAAGCCTGTCCACTGGTTGCGGTAATAGGTGCGGAGCATGGAGCCTTCGCTACCTGTAAGCGCAGGGTTGTAGAAATGCTGGTAGGCTGAAAAATTGCTGATGTACTTCCGGTTCTGCGCCTGCAGGCCTGTGATTGTGAATAAGAATATAGCTATTACTACTAATCTGTTCATGTAAACTTACTTAAGTACTGTTAATACACCCTTCTGCAACAGGTTGATATCCTTCACCTCGATGATATAGAAATAAGAACCCTCTTTCACCTGTCCGTCCTGACCACGACCGTCCCAGCCCTGCTCCGGATTGGTGGTGTGGAACAGCCTCCTGCCCGCCCGGTCGAACACCTGTATGCTGATCTCGTCGTAGAATTTGAGTTCCGGTACGGTCCAGGTATCGTTGATGCCGTCGTTGTCCGGCGAGAAGGCGTTTACCAGTTTGATCGGATTGGCCGGCTGGTATACCTCCTTGCTCAGGGTGAAGGTTTGCTCGAAACTGTTTCGGTACGGGTCGGTAGTCCGCACCCGTATGCTGAAGTTGCGAATGCCCGAAAGCCCTTCGTTTGACTTCAGGTATAGCTTGTCATCTCTGAGCTCAAAGTAGCTGTTGTGTTCTGCGCCTTGTCCGTTCACCAGGGCGTAGGTATGGGTTTCATCATCCGGGTCGGTGGTGCTGAAAGTCAGCAACACTTCAGCTGGCGTCGCATCCGGCTTGAAGGTGTTCTGGCTGATCGCAATGGCAGTCGGTGGCTGGTTTGGCTCCACAGTCACCGTGATGCTGGCCTTGCGGTTGTCCTGATTGGTAGTGTTCGGCTTGAGCACCAGTTCCCCGCTCAAGGTATAGGTGCCAGGCTCCAGTCCGTTGTAATTACCCTGCTGCCACTTTATCTCCAGGTCTTCTTCCTCTCCGTTGGTATAGCGCACCTTCACCTGCGAGGGTAATGGCAGGTCCTCGAAACTGGTCCTGAACTTGACGCTGATCGCTTCCAGACTGCTCACGGTCAGGATGTTCTTCGTCATCTTCACCACCTGCGCCGTTGCATCAGCACCCCGGTTACCGGCGGCATCCACCTGGTAAAAAGTGAGCGTGAGTGTACCATCGTGCAGACCACTCAGATCAAGGTTCTGAACATTGAAAGAGGTAGTCGTTGTACTGGCTGTGCCTGTCACATCCGTGCCGCCCTTGTCGCTGCTGATGGTATAGAAGTAAGTGGCTCCCTGCTCTGCTCCTTTCACGCTGAAAGAAATATTCTGCTGGTTGTTGTGCTCGACCTTGTCGGTAGTGAACGCCACGGCATAACCAGCAGGTGGCGTACTGTCATACTGTATACCCAGGGTATTGGAAGCAGTGTTCGGGTTACCTGCCGCATCCTGCGCCTTTCCGGCCGTTACACGCACCGTTACCTGGCCATCGGCTGCTGGTCTGATTAGGGCACTGTAAGTCTGATCGCCTGTTTTATTGAATTCGCTGGCTGAGCCGTTCCCTACTGTGATATCGGCCACCGCAAAGCCTTCAACCACTTCACTGAAGCGGAAGTTGACTGTGAAAGGCTCGTTGGTCAGTTCTGCCGCCCCGGTGCTAAGGGCTACAGTTGGCGGTGTGGCATCGTACTGGCGTTTAAGAACGTTAGATGCCGTATTGCCATTTCCAGCCTGGTCTTCTACCTTGTCTTCGGCAAGTTGCAGACTTGTTTCCCCGTCTTTATCTGGTGTCAGCAGCACGGTATAAGTAGTGTTATCCTGTTTCTGCAAACTGCTCAGCTTACCGTTTGTTACGCCGAAAGAGTTTAAGGAAAGCCCCGTAACCGGCTCGCTAAAAGTGATCGTGACAGGTATAGCCGCATTGGTGAGATTACCAGCTGTGGTGGCCAGCGTCACTGTTGGCGGCGCCACGTCATAGAGTCGCTTCAGTTCGGCAGAGGCTTCGTTTCCGTTGCCGGCTTCGTCTGTAACCTTGTTGGCTGCCAGGCTGACCACGACTTCCCCGTCAGACGCAGGGCTGATGGTTGCGGTATAAACAGTGGCGCTCTCGGATTTCAGGTTGCCCGCCGAGCCGTTCTGCACACTGATGTCAGCCGCCGCAAAACCTGTAACCGCTTCGTCAAAGGTAAATCTAACTGTGAAAGGAGCCTTCACAAGCTGAGGGGCATCTGAGCTGAGCGTCACTTTCGGGCGCTTCAGGTCATAAGCGATTTCCAGTTTATTGGAAGCCGTGTTGGCATTACCAGCCAGGTCAGTCGCTTTATTGGCAGCCAGACTAATGGCTACCGTGCCCTGCCCATTGGCAGGTGGCGTGATGGTAGCAGTATAAGTGGATTTATTTACCTCTTTCAGATCACCCAATGTTCCACCGGTGACGGTGATATCGCCGGCAGCCAATCCGTATACCTCCTCCGTGAATTTAAACTGCACCTGAAAAGCCTCTTTCACGGGAGATTTGGCTTCCGTGCTGATAGCGATGTCCGGTCGGGTCAGGTCGATGGTTACAGTAAAGGTATTGCTCACTTTGCTCTCATTGCCCGCAATATCAGTGGCGATGGCTGTGAAGCGATACACACCGGCTGGCAGTGCTGTTCCCTCGTAATTGAAGGACCAATCACCGCCTTCATTCGTTTTCACTTTGCCCAGCTCACCCCGCTCTGCTTCACGCACGGTTACCTCTACCCCATTCTGCGCCTTACCAGACAAGCGAATGGTGTTGTCTGAGGTCACTCGGTCGTTGTTGACAGGACCACGGTCTTCGGTCACCGCTGTGAAAACAGGCGGGGTTGGCGGTTCGGTGATGATGGTCCAGGTATGGGTGGCCGGTGTGGCGTCTCTTCGGCCGGCGGCATCCACTGCCCGCACCGACAAGGTATAGCGTCCATCGGCCAGGTTGCTCAAGGTATAGGGCGTGCTCACCACCGTGTATTCCGCCCCATTAAGACTCACTTCAAAGTAAACGGGGCTTTTGTTGCTTGTAAAGGCAAAGGTGGGGGATTTCTCTTTTGATATTTCCGCCGGCTTTTGTGTGATAGTAGTCTCCGGGGCACTGGTGCTAACGGTAGAAGGCTTGAGCAAAGGTTCCAAAGCCTTGAACCACTGATTGGCCATTTTCTGATAGCCCGACTCAGAAGGGTGCAGGCTGTCGTCGAAGTCACCTCCCTCACTGGCCAGGCGGTAGACGATGCCGGCCGCTTTTTCCATGTCCACCACAATCAGGCGGTCGCTTTTGGTGCGGATGCGGTTCTCGGCCATGGCGGCCAGCTTTACGTTGAAACGTGAAGTAAACTCGACTGCCGCCGGATCATTCGGCTGAAGTACCCGGTTGATGATGAGTCCCAGCACAACGGTGACTTCTTTGTTGGCCCTGGCTTCATAGGCATCTACTTCGTCAAGTATAGCAGCCATTTCAGCAATAGCCTGATCGTCATCGGTGACACCCCACTGACCGCCGTTTGTGCCCAGGTGCAGCAGCACGACATCCGGGTTGAACTTGTCCAGGTAAGTGCCTGAGCCCCGCGACACTAACACATTGTCCTGGTTGCGGTAACTGCTGGTACGCAGCAGGCTTGCAATGTCGCCGGTGCGCGCCGCTGAAAAGCCAGCGTTCTGATCGTTTGCCAGTGTTGCACTGCCCGAGCGCTCGCTACCCACGAAGGTGAACTTAGCGTTGGCCCCCATCAGTAGGTCGTACAACTGCTTACGGTAAGCGATGCGCTGGGCGTCCGGGCGGGTGTCGCTGAATTTGGTGCCGTGGGTGTTGGAGTCACCAAGCGGCATGATGTTGAATGTCTTGGGCTGCGCGTGCGTGGTGGCGCTCACTGTGCTGCTCCAGGGCGAGTCGCCTGCGCTATCCACTGCCTTCACACGATAATAGTAGGTTTCGCCGTAGCCCAAACCTGTGTCGCGGTAGGTATAGATTGTTTTACCACTTGTTACTGAGACGGTGGCATGCTCCTGAAATCCAGCTCCTGGAAACAGCGACCGCTCCACCACATATCGGCTTGCACCTGTCACAGCATTCCATTGAACGGTGATGGCGCCAACAAGGGAGGGCTGTGCTTTGACAGCAGCAGGGGCTGTGGCAAAAAAGGCGTTCGGAGCAGCTGTACTTTTAAGTCCTGTAAGTGCCGATGCTATAAGAAGTACTGTAAAAAGTATAAGTCTGGCCTGTTCTCTATAGCTGAACGAGTAGATTTTATCCATAGAAATTAAAAGAAACGTAATTGAGCACCTTGCAGAGCCGATGTTATGCAAGTTCAGAGAGCTAAACGAAAAACTTTTTGACAGGTTGAGTAATTGGACCAGAATATATAGTAATACTCGTTGCCAGGAGGGTCAGTTGTCCGTTATTTCTTGTGTAGAGCAACTCTCAAAGCGACCATTTTTGGACCAAAGTAGACACAGAAAAGAGCACTTCGGGCAAAAAATATTATCTTGGCCCAACATGGAACAGAAGAAGGTACACCTGGTGCTGGGAAGCGGCGGCGCGCGCGGTTTGGCCCATATCGGCGTCATCGAAGTGCTGGAAGAAGAGGGCTTCGAGATTGTGAGTGTGGCCGGCTGCTCGATGGGTGCCGTGGTGGGCGGGCTGTATGTCGCTGGCTACAACCAGGCCTATAAAGAGTGGATGCTGACCATGACACGAAGCGCGGTCTTCAACCTGCTCGACTTTACCTTAACCCGGCAGGGTTTTATCAAGGGCGAAAAGGTGTTCAATGTGCTGCGGGAGGTGACGGGTGCGCAGGAGATCCAACACCTCAAAATCCCTTTCACGGCTGTGGCCACCGACATGCTCCGAAACGAAGAAGTTCACTACACCTCCGGTGATCTGTACAAAGCCCTGCGTGCCTCTATTGCTATACCTGGCGTGTTCACACCCGTGCTCGAGAACGGGCAGTTCCTGGTCGACGGCGGAGTGCTCAATCCCCTCCCCCTCAACCTGGTGCGAAAAAAGGAAAACGAACTGGTCGTGGCGGTCAACCTCAATGGCCCGGCTTCCGGAGAAAAGCCGATGCTGAAGGTGAACGAGCGTCCGGAGGCTGTGTCGGCCCTCTGGAAGTGGCTGCACCTGACCGGCCAGGACAAGGGGAACGCTGCCGGTGATTTTTCACCGCTCTCGGATTACTCCTTACGGGAACTGCTGTTACTGTCCTACCAAATGACCCAGGACCGCCTGACCAGCCTCATGCTGCAGGTATACCCCCCCGACGTACTGGTCGAAATACCGGTGGACTCCTGCTCTATATTTGAATTTCATAGAGCGGAGACTCAGATCGAATTGGGACGTGAAACCTGCCAGAAGGTGTTGACTCCCTATACCTGTCCATCTTCAGGCTGTTAGGAGGAAGGATTTGCAGGCTCCTCACGGTAGAATTCGATTACTATACCTTGTTTCAGCTGTTATCAAATGAACATAAATGACGCTTTCAGGCTGCTTTCTCCATGGCTTGGTTTTTATAATAAGCTTTAAACCAGCTCAGAAACTTCCCTATACCTTCTTCCAGACAAGTGCGGGGTCTATACCCGATGGCTGTTACCAAGTCATCTACATCGGCGTAGGTAACCGGCACATCGCCGGATTGCATGGGCAACAGGTCAATACTGGCCTTTTTATGCAAGCCACTCTCCAGCAGCGCCACCATTTCAAGCAATAGCACGGGCTGGTTATTGCCAATATTATACAAGCGGAAAGGGGCTTCAGGAGCACGTTTTTTAGCGATCTTTGGTGCACGTAGCAGCAGTTTCGTTACGGCGGTTACCACATCGTCAACATAAGTAAAATCACGCCACATGTTGCCTTGGTTGTACAGATGGATTGTACGCTCCTCGGCAATGCATTTGGCAAAGTGCAGGCAGGCCATGTCTGGTCTCCCCCATGGCCCATACACCGTAAAAAAGCGCATGCCCGTGGTAGGTATACCATACAAATGGGCATAACTGTACGCCATTACCTCGTTCGCCTTTTTGGTGGCGGCATAGAAAGAAATCGGATGATCTGTATTATGGCTTGTCGAAAAAGGAATCTCTACATTTTGTCCGTAAACGGAGCTAGAGGAAGCGAAGAGCAAGTGTTTCACCGGATATTTCCGGCAAGCTTCCAGGATGTTGGCAAACCCCACCAGGTTACTTTCCACATAGGCAATCGGATTTTCCAGGCTATACAATACCCCGGCTTGCGCAGCCAGGTGCACCACGATTTCAAACTGCTGTTCCTGAAAGAGTTTGTCTAAAGAGTGAGCATCTGTTAAGTCGAGCTGGATAAATTGTCTAGAGGCAATATCTGAACTTTGGATGCAGTTGTTGTACGATATCCGGGATTTCTCAAAGCCTTGTTCTTTGAGGCGGTCATACTTTAGTGCCGGATCATAATAATGATTGATGACATCGAGCCCCACCACTTCAAAATGATTATGTTGCAAAGCCATCACCACATGGTGTCCGATGAACCCCGCACTTCCGGTTACCAAGATTCTCTTTTTCCTGCTCATGTTCATTCGAGCTAAGTATGATCCTTCACTATCCTCCCAGAATTATATAATACGTGTTACACCAAGAATCAAAGAAAAAATAAAAAAATTAGTTTAACTACAATTCACTGCCTATATCCGTGCACAGCCTATAAACTCAACAAACGAAAATACCAATATTTACCTTACTTATTGAAGCAGTTATAGTGGTCTTTTGTTAGTTCCTCGGATGAAAAAAATAACTTTTCAGAGCTTGGAACGCAGGGCGGTACACTTGGTGCTGGGAAGCGGCGGCGCGCGTGGATTGGCCCATATCGGCGTCATCGAAGTGCTGGAAGAAGAGGGCTTCGAGATTGTGAGTGTGGCCGGCTGCTCGATGGGTGCCGTGGTGGGCGGGCTGTATGCCGCCGGCTACAACCAGGCCTATAAAGAATGGATGCTGACCATGACCCGAAGCGCGGTCTTCAACCTGCTCGACTTCACCTTAACCCGGCAGGGTTTCATCAAGGGCGAAAAGGTGTTCAATGTGCTGCGGGAGGTGACGGGTGCGCAGGAAATCCAACACCTCAAAATCCCTTTCACGGCTGTGGCCACCGATATGCTCCGAAACGAAGAAGTCCACTATACCTCCGGTGATCTGTACAAAGCCCTGCGTGCCTCGAGACTCAGATCGAATTGGGGCGTGAAACTTGCCGCAGGGCTTTGGCATCACGCACGATTTTTTTAAGTTGAAACCGGAGCCGGTGTAAACGAACTATCACTGCTTATCGCTAACTTTATTTAATTGACGTTACGAATCGATAGCACTACACGTGGTTCTCCAAATCAATAGAGGCTGTTCTGAAAGAACTGGCAGTAGACCCTGCTCAGGGACTTTCCGAAGCGGAAGTGAAAGCCCGTCTGGAAAAGTATGGCCCTAATAAACTGACGGCAAGAAAGAAAAAGAGCATCCTGCAGCTCTTCCTGGCGCAGCTGCAGGACTGGCTCATCTATGTGCTGTTTGCGGCAGTGGTGATCACCGTGTTCATGGGCGAATACATCGACGCCATCATCATCCTGGCCGTGATCATCCTCAATGCGGTACTGGGTGTGGTGCAGGAAGTGAAGGCGGGCAACGCCATCGAAGCGCTCCAGAAAATAGCCGCCCCCAAAGCCCTCGTGCGCCGCGAGGGTGTCGTGAAAGAGGTTGACTCTGAAACCGTAGTGCCGGGCGATGTGCTGATCCTGGATGCCGGCAGGTATATTGCCGCCGACCTCCGGCTGCTGGAGTCGGCCAACCTGCAGATAGAGGAGTCGGCCCTGACCGGCGAATCCGTTCCCTCCCCCAAGGATGCCACCATTACCTTAAAAGCGCCCAACACACCCCTCGGGGACCGCGACAATGCCGCCTTCATGTCCACACTGGTGACGGCGGGCAGAGGCTCAGGAGTGGTCGTGGGCACCGGCATGCAGACCGAGGTGGGCAAGATCGCCACCATCATCGACACCGAAGAAGAAATCAAAACCCCGCTGGAGATCCGGCTAAACAAACTCGGCAAATCACTTGGCAAATTCGCGATCGGCATCTGCGTGCTGATCTTTGTGGTGGCCCTGCTGCAAGGGAGAGACCTGGCGGAGATGTTCCTGATCTCGGTTTCGCTGGCAGTGGCCTCTATCCCCGAGGGCCTGGCTGCCATCGTGGCCATTGTGCTTTCGATCGGCGTTACGAACATGTCCAAACGCAACGCCATTATCAGGCGCTTGCCAGCGGTGGAAACACTGGGCTCGGTCAACATCATCTGTTCCGACAAGACGGGCACGCTCACACAGAACAAAATGACGGTGCTCCGATACTTTAACTCCGAGGGAGAAGTGGCTGTGGAGCGGGAAAAGGAAAACCCGTCTACCGACGATGCCGCTCTGCTCGCCAAAGCCATGGTGCTCTGCTCCGACGCCACCTACGAAAACGGCGAAGGCACCGGCGACCCCACCGAAATCGCCCTGCTGATCCTGGGAGACGACTTAGGGATAGATCGCCAGGCACTGGGCAGGCAGAGCAAACGCATCGACGAGTTTTCATTTGACTCGGACCGGAAGCTGATGTCGACTTTGAACGAGGAAAACGGAAGGTATACCGTGTACACCAAAGGCGCCATCGACAACCTTCTGCAGCTGACCACGCATGTACACATAAAAGGACAGGTGGTCCCCATCTCTGAGCAACACAAACAGCAGGTACAGGAAGCGACCGCCCGCATGTCGGGGCAGGCCCTCCGTACGCTGGGGGTCGCTTACAAGCCCGTTGACACGGTGATTGGTGCAGATGAGATGGAGCAGGACCTGATCCTGCTGGGGCTGGTCGGGATGATGGACCCTCCGAGAATGGAGGTGAAGGACTCCGTGCGCAAAGCAAAAGAGGCGGGCATTAAAACCATCATGATCACGGGCGACCACAAGATCACCGCCTTTGCCATCGGCTATGAACTAGGTATAGCCGATCACCTGGACCAGGCCATTACGGGTCAGGAAATAGACAGGCTAAGCGAAACCGAATTCAGTGAAAAGGTCAATGACTACCGCATCTTCGCACGGGTCTCGCCGGAGCATAAAGTGAGAATTGTGCGTGCCCTCAAGGCGCAGGGAAATGTGGTGTCGATGACGGGAGACGGCGTGAACGATGCGCCCTCGCTTAACGCAGCTGACATCGGGGTGGCCATGGGCATAACGGGGACTGACGTGGCCAAAAACGCTTCGGACATGATTCTGACCGATGATAATTTTGCCACGATAGTATCGGCCATCGAACAGGGCCGGAACATCTACAACAACATCCGGAAAGCCGTGCTCTTTCTGCTGTCCTGCAACCTGGGCGAGGTGGTGGCCATGTTCATCACGCTGATGATCGGCTGGGAAGCACCCTTGATCGCCACCCAGCTCCTTTGGATTAACCTGCTCACGGACTCCATGCCGGCCGTGGCACTGGGCATGGACCCCGGCGACCCGGATGTGATGAAGGAGAAGCCCCGCAGTCCGAATGAGAGTTTCTTTACCGGCATTGCGGGCTGGCGTGTGCTGGGGGGCGGCATTCTGATCGGTACACTCACCATTTTTGCCTTCTGGTTCGGCTACTATGAGCACGGCTATACCCCTTTTGATGATGTTGTGCCTGTCGCCACGCTGGAGAACGCCAGAACCCTGGCCTTTATGACACTGGTGGCCTGCCAGCTCTTTTATGCGCTGGCCATGCGGCATCCGACGAAATCCATTTTCCAGCTGGGCGTTTTCTCGAATAGGTACCTGATAGGCGCCATCGTGCTGGGGCTGGCACTGCAATTGGTGGTGGTAGCCGTCCCTTTGATGCGGAAAGCTTTCAACCTGACCATGCTCGATACTCCCGGTTGGTTAATGGTCCTGACCCTAGGCTTAGTACCGCTCCTGGTGAATGAACTGGGCAAAATATACCTACGGGCCCGCAAAAAGCAGCAATCATCTTAACAAGCCATGCATCTTTCCTGGTGCTTGCGATCACAGATCATTTTCTGGAGGGCAGCGTGAAGTTGAGGTCCGTGCTGATGATGAAAGCTTTGAGGCCATCGCTGCGCCAATAGTTGGCACCCCGCAGTTCTATCCCTTTCAGCGAGGTTTTGTTCTTCGAGAAAGGCAGTCCGAATTTGGCTATACCTGTCAGGGGCGAGTAGCGCAACCCTATACCTGCTTTGTGGCTGGTAAAGCCCGACAGATCATAGTCGGAGGTATAGAACACCTGGCTCAGACTGTGCTCTTTGTAAGGTGCAAAGTAGTCGGCTGCCGTTTGGGTATGGAAGCGGTAGAAAGGGTAGAACGAAAAGAAAGGCCCGAACTTAATGGGTGTTTCCAGCTCGATGGTGTTGGCCGTCACGCCCCAGTTGTCGCTGTAGAAACGGTAGAAAAAGCGCGAAGTCACATAGTCATTCACGTAGTAGTTCACCCGCAACCCCAGCGGGTACTTCAGGCGCTGGTCCGGCAGTTGCTCTACCTGTGCAATCTCCTGCTCCCGGAAATACACCCTGTGAAAGGGCGTGGAGAGCAGACCGGACTGGTACACGATATCGGCGCTTAGCGAAGCCTGCATCTTCTGGTTGATCACCTGCGACAAAGTAGCCGAAAGGTTGTAGGACTGTCGCTTGTTGGTGCTCACCAGGCTTTTACCGTTGCGCAGTTCCTCCGGGTAGATCAGCGTCCAGGTGTCGAAGTAGATCATGCCTGTCAGGCTGAGTTCCCGGTTGCCGTCCCGCGACTCCTGCGCCCAGCCGCCCCCCACTGACAGCGACTGGTAATCGTATTCGGTAGAGCCACCTATGCTCAGGCTTTTCGTCGTCCTTGCCAGGCTGTTGCGGCGGCTGATGCCCAGGTTGAGGTGTGTGCGCAAATCAGATTTAGAGGCGGATGAGACGTTAAAATCGATGTTGTCGGTAGAAGCCGAAGAGTAAAAGTCCATCCCGAAGTTCACATTCAGGTTAGTGACCGTATCGAGCGGCACATTCACGATAATGGTCGGCGTGACACCCGTCAGCTGCTCGGTGCCAATGCCTCCGGTCACCGGCGAGTGGTTGCCGTCCTGGCTGTAGTAGCTGCCGAGGATGTTCACCTCTGCCGGTTCCAGCTTGCGTACGCGGCGCGAAGGGGCCGTAACAGTCGTGTTTTGCGCGAAGGCCGTCGTAGCCATGGCGCAGGCCATCATGAGGCCGATATACCTCAGTTGCATCCGCACCCCCCTCCTACTTTACCGCCGTTTGCACCCGAGGCACCTTCGCGGTACGATTGGAAATTCGTCTCAAAGGCCTCTATTTTCCGTGCACTCAGCTTCATCTCCTCCTCGTTCAGCAAAGTTTTCTGATAAGGTTTAACGACTTCGCAGCCACCCAGCGCGCCAAGCAAAACGGCACCACAGGCATACCACGCGACACTTCTGATCAACTTCATGGGCTTAGATTTTAGATGTTTTGGCAGGTATAGGAGCTTTGGCTGAAGCCGGCTTGTTTTTGTAATAGTGCAGGTGCAGCTGGTCAGAGGTTACCATTTCGTTTTCATCTGTCACCAGCAGGCACTCCACCCCTTTCAGCTGGTTGACCAGGTATAGCCCCTCTTCTTTCCCCAGCACAAATACAGCCGTGGCCAGCGCATCGGCCAGCTCGGCATCCGGGCAGATGATGGTGACGCTTTTCAGGCCACTTACCGGATAACCGGTGCGTGGGTCTATGATGTGACCGTAGCGTTTGCCATTGATCTCGGCGTACTTCTCGTAGCTTCCGGAAGTCACGACGGCGGTGTGGTCGGCCGTGAGCCAGGAGAAAACCTTTTCCTTGTCGGCAGGGTCGGCTATACCGATGTACCAGGGCTGGCCATCGGCCTGCTTGCCCCAGGTGATCAGGTCGCCGGCGGCATTCACCACGCCGCTTTGTATACCCATTCTGCGCATCAGGTCGCGTGCCCGGTTGGCAGCGTAGCCTTTACCGATGGCGCCAAACCCGATCTTCATTGCTTGCTCTTTCAGAAACACACTGTGCGTCTCCGGTATCAGCTGGATCTTTTGATACCCGATGTGGCGGATGGAGTTCTCAATGGCTTCCGGCGAGGGCATCTGCTTCATCGACCCGTCAAACTTCCATACCTTGTCGGCCGCTGCCCAGCTAATGTCAAAGGCCCCGCCCGTGAGCTCGGAGATGCGGAGGCTGCGCCGGATAAGCTCGTACAACTCTTCGTCAACCGGTACGGGCATGCCGCCGGCACTCCGGTTGATGGCGCTGGTCTGCGAGGTCGGTTGCCACTCCGAAATAAGCGCCTCGATCCGCTGGATTTCCGCTATACCTGCCTCAATGGCCTTATTGGCCAGTTCTTCATCCTCCGACACGGCCACCAGTTCAAACCGGGTGCCCATCAGCAACAGTACTTTTTTCTGTGTTTTCAGCTCCCGGGCAGGAGCCTGCGCTTGTGCGGCGTTGCATACAAGCAACAAGGCCACCAGCCAGCATTGCATGATTCTATACATACACATCAAAAGGTTAAGGGTAAGCAGGCGATCTACTTTTGGTGCAGGAGTTGCTCCAGGTGCGGAATATACTTGTCGGGTCCGCCAGCCTGGTAGCCCGTTTTGCCCAGCACATTTCCTTTCTCATCTGTCAGGACAACCAGCGGGAACAGGCCCTCCTGGTTATATCTGTCTGCCAGTTGCTCATTGTACTTTTTCTGCTCCTCCGGTAGCTGGTTTTTCTTAAAACGGGGGAAGTCGAGCTCGAGCAGCACAAAATGCTCTTTGGCATAATCCCGGAAGGCAGGCGTATCCCATACCTCTTTGCGCAGCAGGATGCAGGGCTTGCACCAGTCGGAGCCGGCAAACACCATCAGGATGGGTTTGTGCCCGGTTGCAGCCTGCCGGGCGGCTTCCTCGAAGCGGTGTTCCCACTTCACCCCATCAGCTGTGTTTTGGGCATTGACACTATGGCTAAACGGCAGGACCAGCCATAGCAAAGCAAAAGATAAGACACGTTTCATATACACCGGTTTGATTAATTGACAAAGTTTTCCTGCCCTTTGCAGGTTAAATTGTTTTCAGGAAACGGAGGTGTAGAGGTTAGTATCTCATCGAGACAAATAGCTGGTGCTTAGTATGATATAAAACGTTTCGACCGCTGCCGCTGTTGTCTGTTTTATCAGAAATATTATTTTATTCCGGCGCCTCTGCCTCCCGCCATGGCCGGCCGGTCTATTCATGTCCACGGGCATTCGCTCTTTTCTGTTTTCTGGTAAGGCAGCTTCGCAAAACACTCCGTCACGCCAGGCTGTCGCCCTCCAGCTGAGCTCCCAAACAGCAGGATATAGAAGGTACCAGACCACTGCAGCCAACAGCCCCAAAGCACTGCACGCGCAAAACCTGACTAAGGCGCTTGCCCCTGGCTCAGTTGACGGGCTGCCCCGGCGCGCAAACCTCGGTACTGATTACGCCTGTAGGCAAGCACGCCGACAACCTGCCCCAGGATCAGGACCGGGTCCAGCCGCATCAACGTCTAGTAAAAGATCATCAAACTACCCGCCAAGGCTCGTGGCTGAAGCAGGCCTTACTTTTGCATGAGGAACAGGCCATTAGGTGGGTTTTGAGGGAGTGGCGACACATTCCGCTCATTGGCAGGCGGCACGAGGGTGTTGTGGCCATCTTCCCGATTTCGTCCATTATCCACTCCTGGTCTTCGCGGAAGGGGTGTGGCAGCTGGAAGCGTCCAGAAGCCATAACTCCGCTCCTGCTCCTCGATGCAGCGGTTAACCCACACAAAGATAGTGGCTCTATGGACCCGATTTTTCTGCTATTGCGATGCGGGTTTATTAAGAAAAGGGGCTCGTATGTAGCGCTGATGCTTTCTTACTGGTGCCCGGGTAATGCTTCCCTCCTGCCCTTCTGCACAAGCAGCCAACCGGCAGCCAGCATCACAAGCGATATCCCCAGAAAACCGAAGTTCCAGGCTGATTGATTAGAACTGATCTCACGCACGTTGTGAAGCACTAAAATGTGGTGGTCGATGATACCCTCCACGATGTTGAAAATGCCAAAACCTAGCAAAAGACTGCCACCGAAAATCCGGTTGGAGAGTACTGATTTGCGTTCGTATACCACACGCCAGAGCAAATAAATTCCCAGCGCTGTGGTGAGCCAGGTAAAAGCATGGAATATCCCATCCCAGAACATGTTGGTCTCTTTGTTGAGCAGCGTGTCCGGCGGCAGCTTGGCCGAAATCATCTGGTGCCACTGCAGGATCTGGTGCAGCACAATACCATCCACAAACCCACCCATCCCTATACCGATCAGGGTGGCCGCCGCTATCAGCGGACCGCTTCGAACGGACTTCACTTCTTCAATGGGTATCTGTCTTTTCATAGCGTGTTACTTGAGTTTGTTCAGTCGGTATACCGCCACTCCGATAAACAGAAAAGGCAGCAGCATATAAAAGAATAGTTTCAGAAAGCTTTCGTCGAAAATAGCAGCTTGCAGGGGGCGATTGCAGGTGGTGCAGGCGAGGACGGGAAGGCTGATCAGCATAACTAAAACGAGCGGCAGCACCTGCCGAGGCAATCGGTAGAAATACTTTTTCATCAGCTATACCTGTAAGGATTCCACAATCAAACTTCCCACATATACCTGAACGAAAGCGCTTTAGTTTCTAAATAAGCCCCTAGCCTGCTCTTAAGGGGATGCACAGCCTTTTGTTTCCACAAAAAAAACTTGTGTAACCATAGTCACTGAACAAGGTGCCTTTATCGCTGACCTTTGTATTGTCAATAAGTAGAAAACATGATGCAGCAATACTGGAACGAACGCAATAGCCAGCAAGAGATGGTATACGGACCTGAGCCGAACGTCTTTTTTGGGAAACAACTACCGTCTGGCAGATGCTGGCAGTTTTGCAACCGAACCTGAAAGTGTGGATGTCATGGCACTGATATACGCTCACATCCCTCTGATCTGCGCCAAACCCTGCACCGCAAGGTACAGCAGTGACTGTTAGTGGCAACCAAACCAACGGCTTACATAAAATAAAAATTAGATCAGCTACACAAGCGATAAACAAGCAACATACAATGGAAAAGAGACTCAACATCATGGTGCCGATGGATTTTACACCGGTATCTTTTAAAGCACTGGAAATGCTCGCCTTTCTGATGGAGAAAACTCCGGTAAACACGCATTTGGTGCATGTTATTCAGGTGAACGCGGCAGAGTGGGCGGGCACCACCGATTCGTCTGAAACCATCGACAGAGGCCAGATAAAAGAGTTCGAGCAACAGGCAATAGCAGGCTTCGAGGAAATTAGAAAACAGGTGAATTTCGATTTCACCAGCGCTGTGGTATACGGCGGTCTGACGACCAGCCTGACCAGGTATGCCGAACAGAACGGGATTGACCTAATCATCATGGGTACAGAGGGTGCAGAGGGTTGGTTCGAGCGCATCTCGGGTTCTGAGGCGCAGCATGTGGTACGATTTACCAGGGTGCCAATCATCACGATTCAGAAGGACGCCTCTATCACCCCGATCAAAAACCTGCTGTGGGTGGCTGACTTCAGCGCCGAGAAGCAACCGGAACAAACGGTTAACACCATCAAGACGCTGCAACAGCTTTTCGGGGCACAATTGCACCTCTTGCAGATCATCGAAAAAGAGGATGATCCGAAGCTCGACAGCATCATACAGCAGATGCAGCGCTTCGCCACCAATTTGAAGTTGCAAAACTACGAACTGCACTTTAAGAGCGACAGCAAGGTGCCGGCCGGTGTACGCAACTTTAACCAGGAGTCAGAGATGGACCTGGTGGTGATCGGCACCCACGCCCGCAAAGGCTTCAGCCAAATTTTCTACGGCAGCATTGCCGAGACTTTGGTGAATCACTGTATCCGTCCATTGCTGACTTATCACCTGAAATAAAATATTCACATAGGCAGGCTCCGGGGCAGCTATACCTGTTCCAGTTATTAATCACCAATTCCATGCTAAAAAAAATTGCGCTGTTCACTGCTTTATCTCTGTCTACGAACTGGGGCATTGCCATTGCACAAGTGCACACCCGTGAGCATGCAGAGCAGCATGCAGTTTCCGACACCGTACAGATCAGAAGCGCGAAAGACCTTTTCACGAAAGGTGAAATAGAGGGCCACGTGCGCAACTACTTTATGGCCACATTCAACCACGGTTCCCTCTCCGACAATTATGCCAATGCCATCGGGGCCGAGATTGGGTACAAAACAGCGTCCCTGCACGGTTTCCGCTTTGGTTTTGCCGGACTCTTTACCTATAACCTGTTTTCTTCCAATCTGGGTGAAAGGGATTTCATTTCCGAAAAACACCCGAAACTGGAGATGGAGCTTTTTGATATCGAGGACCCGCACAACAAAGCGGACCTGGACCGCCTTGACGAGTTATACCTGGAGTATAATTCAGCCAGGCTTCGGGCCAAAATCGGTCGCTTTAGTTTTACCTCTCCCCTAATGAACCCGCAGGATACGCGCATGAAACCGTATTCTTTTCAAGGTATAAAAGTGCAACTGCCGTTTCAGGAAAAAGGCCTTCTCACGATGGCTTGGTTCGACCATTTCTCACCCAGAAGTACCGTGGAATGGTACAGGGCTGGGGAAACGATCGGTATTTTTTCACCGGGAGTGGATGAATGGGGAAAACCATCCGGCTATCCGCATCACACACATACTAAAGGCGTAGCTGTAACTGGTTTGCAATTAAAACCCAACAAACGCCTGCAGGCCGAAGCCTGGAACTACTGGATTGAAAACGTATCGAACAACAGCTATGGCAGAGCGGTAGTAGAGGTAGTGCCACAGGTAAAGGCAGGTATAGAGGGATTGTACCAGTTTCAGGTAGGCAACGGCGGCAACCCTGAAAGTACGCTGGTTTACTTCCCGGACCAGCAGCAGTGGCTGGCTGGGGGTATGCTGGCCTATGAGCCCAACAATCTGCACCTGTCGCTTAATTACCTGCACATCGACGGGGGCGGGCGCTTTCTGTTTCCTCGGGAATGGGGACGCGAGCAGTTTTTTGCCACCATCTCCAGAGGACGATTGGAAGGTGTGGGCAAATCGGATTTGCTCGTAGCAAAAGGCCGCAAAAAATGGTCTGATAATTTCTCTTCAGAATTGTCAGTAGCCAAGTCGTGGCTCCCGGCACCAAACGATTATAGGTATAACAAACATGGCGCTATATCCCACTGGGGCTGGGTGGCTGATCTCAATTATAGTCCCTCGAAACCGGTACTCGATGGGCTCAGTTTCCGCTTGCTCTACATTGGTCGTACATCTCCCGAAATGGATATCCCGCTAAAGGACATGTATTACAACACCAACTTTCACAATATAAACTTTGTAACGCAGCTTACTTTTTAGGTATACCTAACTAAAAATAACAACAATTTCCCCTTGATTAACGCTATGTGACTTAGGTCACTGTGTTCGGGTAACGTATACTATACCTTTGTAATGAAATCAGGAAGTACTGTTAAACTTGCTGAATTTATAAGCATAAAAACCCAAAACCCATGAAAATAGAACAGTTCGAAGACAAAGGCTTAGCGCATTATGCTTATGCCATACTGAGTGAAAAAACCAGTGAAGTCGTGCTGATAGATCCGGCCCGTAATCCGCAGCCCTACTACGACTTCGCCGAGAAAAATAACGCGAAAATAGTAGGTGTGATCGAAACGCACCCACATGCTGACTTTGTGAGTTCCCACCTCGAAATTCACGAGAAAACGGGTGCTACGATTTACGCGCACAGCCTGGTAGGTGCCGACTATCCGCATAAAACGTTTGACGAAGGTGAAGTGCTGGAGATTGGAGACGTGAAACTGAAATCCATCCACACGCCGGGTCACTCTCCAGACGGCATCAGCATTGTGCTGGAACACGAAGGTAAGGACAAAGCGGTATTTACAGGCGACACCCTGTTTATAGGCGATGTAGGTCGTCCGGACTTGCGCGAGAGTGCCGGTAACGTAACAGCCAAGCGCGAAGAGCTGGCCCGCCAGATGTATCAAAGCACCCGCGAAAAACTGATGAAGCTGGACGACGATGTGCTGGTATACCCTGCGCACGGAGCTGGCACGCTTTGCGGCAAGGGCCTGAGCGAAGCGAACAGCAGCACCATCGGAGCCGAGAAAATGAGCAACTATGCCCTGCAGGAAATGAGCGAAGATGCTTTCGTGAAAGTACTGACAGAAGATCAGCCTTTTATACCGAAATACTTTGGCTACGACGTAGGGCTTAACAAGCAAGGTGCTCCCTCCTACCAGCCTAGCCTGGACAAGGTGAAGAAACTGGAGAAAAACTACAAGCCGGGCAAAGGTGCTGTGATCGTGGACGGCCGTAGCGAAAAGGTTTTCAAAAAAGGGCACCTCGAGGGTGCGATCAACATTCAGAACGGTGGCAAATTTGAAACCTGGCTGGGTAGTATTATTGGTCCGAACGAGCGCTACTACCTGATCGCTGAAACAGAAGATGAGCTGGATGACCTGATTCGCAAAGCTTCCAAAATCGGTTATGAATTGCTGATTGAGGGCGCGTTTGTACAGACCGAAGCAGGTGAGGAGAAATCTCCGGTAATCGATGTGGCTGAGTTCAAAGAAAATCAGGACCAGTATACCATCGTGGACATCCGCAACGCTTCCGAAGTGAAAGTTGGTAAATTCTTCGACAAGGCCATCAACATTCCGCTTCCAGAACTGCGTGAACGAGCCAGGGAAATTCCTTCGGACAAACCAGTTGTGGTGCACTGTGCCGGTGGTTACCGCTCTGCGGCAGGCAGCAGCATCGTGGAAGCAGCTTTGCCAGACACCAAGGTACTTGACCTGAGCGAAGCCGTAAACGACTTTAAATAAGCGTTCTATACATTAATTATTACCAGTGCGGGTACTTTTGGTGCCTGCACTGGTTTTTTGCTTTATACTTGCTATACCTTAACATCTATTCAAACCTTTACGACACGTATACTATACCATGGAAATACCGCAGAAAGACGATATACTCAAGCAATTCCCTCAGTTCGAACAGCCACTACTCGAAGAAATTCTGAAGCACAGCACGATCCGGCAAGTGGAAGAAGGGGAAGAAGTCATGCGCACCGGCCAGTACATCCGCTCCACAGTACTGCTCCTCAGCGGACTGCTCAAGGTATACCGCGAGGATGACGAAGGCAACGAGTTCCTGATGTACTACCTTGAACCCGGCAATGCCTGCGCTATGTCCATGATGTGCACGGCCCGCGACGAACAGAGTCAGATCATGGCCAAGGCCGTGACCGAAGCAGAAGTGATCCTGATACCCTCCCACCTCTCCGAGCAGTGGCTGGCCAAGTACAAGAGCTGGCACAACTTCGTGATCGCCTCCTATCGTCAGCGCTTCGAAGAGCTGCTGCAAACCCTCGACAGCATTGCCTTCAAAGGGCTGGACGAGCGCCTCCTGTTCTACCTCAAGCGACACGTAAAAGTAAGTGGTAAAGAGATCCGCCTCTCCCACCAACAGATCGCCCTCGAGCTAAACAGCTCCCGCGAAGTGATCTCCCGCCTGCTTAAAAAGCTGGAGCAAACCGGCGCCATCACCTTGCACCGGAATTATATTGAGGTGCATGACCTGGAGTTAGTTTAAGAGTTTGAGAGTTGGGGAGTTGGAGACAATCACGATTCAATGCCGTCAACTAATATACTTTTATGTCATTTCGACCTACGGGAGAAATCTGAAATATTGCCACTAATCTCAAATTATCCAGATCTCTCCATTCTGTCGAGATGACAGTTTGGGTTGTTATTCCTTAAGTTGACGGCATTGGGTCGCGACCTGTACGCACAAACTTACCTCCCCAACTCCTAAACTCTCAAACTCCTCAACTTCCTCCCTCTGTGATACTAGTCACTGAAGTCCGTTTATGATCGCCCTACCTTTGTAGCAGATTACAAAACAAACGACATAATCAATGGAAATTCTAGGTTATATTGCGGCCCTTCTGATTGGGCTTTCGCTTGGCTTGATTGGTGGTGGTGGCTCAATTCTGACGGTGCCGGTATTGGTCTACCTGATCGGCCTCAGCCCCGTTATCTCAACAGCTTACTCGCTTTTTATCGTGGGACTTACCAGTCTGGTGGGCTCTTACAAGTTCTACAAGAATGGGCTTGTCAGTATGAAGACAGCCATCGTGTTCGGTATACCTTCAATCGTGGCGGTATACCTGACGCGCCGCTATTTGGTGCCGGCCATACCGGAGGAAATTTTCTCGGTGGGTGATTTTATGGTCACCAAAGGCATTATGTTGATGCTGCTTTTCGCTGGTCTGATGGTGTTTGCCTCCATCAGCATGATCAGGAAAAAGAAAGCACCAGCTACGACACCTACCGAACCGGTAGACATGGTGGACGAAAACATTGACACGGAAATTGATGTGGAAGGAAACGGTACGCCGCACCCGCAACCAAAATTCAATTATGCCGGCATTCTGGCCGAAGGCTTAGTAGTGGGTACGCTCACCGGATTAGTGGGTGCTGGCGGTGGCTTTTTGATTATACCTGCGTTGGTACTCTTCAGTAAGCTCGACATGAAAATGGCCGTGGGCACCTCCCTCCTGATCATCGCGGCCAAGTCACTTTTCGGTTTTATCGGCGACATTTTCAACTACGAGATCGACTGGATGTTCCTGGGCAATTTCTCCGCCATTTCTATCGCAGGCATCTTCGTTGGTACCGCACTTTCCGCTAAAATTCACGCTGACAAACTCAAAACCGCTTTTGGTTGGTTCGTCCTGGTGATGGGGGTGTATATCATCGGAAAAGAGCTTTTCTTCTAAAAAATTAACCTGCGTGATCTAAGTCACTGTGTCGCGCAAATAATATACTGATATTTGTAGTGTCATCTGATGGAAAGATGATGACATAAAACAGATAAAAAAGAACTCAAAACCCTATACCCATGAAAGTAGAACAGATCTATACCGGTTGCCTGGCACAAGGTGCTTACTACATCGAAAGCAATGGCGAAGTGGCCATTGTGGACCCACTGCGCGAGATCAAGCCATACCTGGAAAAAGCTGAAAAAGACAATGCCAAAATAAAGTTTGTGCTGGAAACACACTTCCACGCCGACTTCGTTTCGGGCCACGTGGATCTGGCAAAAGCCAGCGGTGCCCAGATCGTTTTCGGTCCGAATGCACAGCCTAGCTTTGAAGCGCATATTGCCACTGATGGCGAGGAACTGAAACTGGGTAATGTGACGATCAAGGTGCTGCACACACCAGGTCACACGATGGAGTCAACCACGTATTTGCTGCTCGACGAGAACGGAAAAGAGCACGCCATTTTCTCAGGCGACACCTTATTTATCGGTGATGTAGGCCGTCCGGACCTGGCTGTGAAGTCCGACCTGACAGAGGAGCAACTGGCTGAGCACCTGTTTGACTCGCTGCGCAACAAGATCATGACCTTGCCGGATGACGTGGTGGTATACCCGGCGCACGGTGCAGGCTCAGCTTGTGGCAAGAACATGAGCAAAGAAACAACCGACCTGCTCGGTAACCAAAAGAAAACGAATTACGCCCTGCGTGCCGATATGTCGAAAGAGGAGTTTGTAAAAGAGGTAACTGACGGTTTACTTCCTCCTCCGGGCTACTTCCCGATGAACGTGAAGATGAACAAGGAAGGCTACGCAAACATCGACGAGGTGTTGGCAAAAGGCCAGCAGGCGCTGTCTCCGGATGCGTTTGAAGCAGCCGTGAACGAAACGAGCGCCTTGGTGCTCGACACGCGCAAGCCAGAGACCTTCGCTGCCGGGTTTATTCCGAACTCGATCAACATCGGGATCGATGGCAACTTCGCTCCCTGGATCGGCGCTTTGATCCCGGATATTCAGCAGCCAATCCTGTTCATCGCCGACGAAGGCCGTGAAGAGGAAGTGGTGACAAGACTGGCCCGTGTAGGCTATGACTTTGCGCTGGGTTACCTCAAAGGCGGACTCGATGCTTGGAAAGCAGCTGGCAAGGAAGTTGACACCATCAAATCGATTTCTGCTGCTGAATTCGCGGCTGATTATGCAAAAGACAACAGCATCAAAGTGGTAGACGTGCGCAAGCCGGGCGAGTACCAGGCAGAGCACGTAGCATCTGCCCAGCACGCTCCGCTCGACTACCTGAACGACCACCTGGCTGAGCTGCCGAAAGAAGAGGTGATGTACCTGCACTGTGCCGGTGGCTATCGCTCGATGATCGCAGCTTCCATCCTGAAAGCAAGAGGTTTCGATAACGTGATCAACGTGGAAGGTGGCTTTAAGGCGATCGCCGAAACTAACGTACCGAGAACGGCTTACGTTTGCCCTTCTACATTAAAGTAAAATGGTTTAGTATTGATAGATCGGGGCCAGTTAAAAGCTGGCCCTGATTATTTTAGGCCAGATCGTACTGCGTGACCAAAGTCACTGAACATGTTTTGCTATACCTGTACCTTTGTATAGTAAATTAAAACAAGACTATAAATTAAACACATAAAGCCATGTTCAATATCTTTAAATCCGCTCCCAAGAACTACGAAAACCTGGACGGAAATACATTCAAAACTAAATTCCAGAGCGCACCAAAAGCAGAGTTGCTCGATGTGCGAACAGCGGGTGAATTTGCTTCCGGAACTATCAAAGGCGCCAAAAACCTGGACGTGACCACAGGTCAGTTTCAAAACGCGCTGGGCTCACTCGACAAGGACAAAGAGTACTTTGTGTTTTGCCGCAGTGGCAACCGCAGCGGTTCCGCCTGTGAGCTGATGAGTGCTCAGGGATTCAAGTGCTATAACCTGGCAGGTGGCATCGGTGCCTGGCCAAACAACTAAACAAATCATACGGGCAGAAAAGGAAGGGGCACGCGACCTCGCCTCTTCCCTGCTCTTCTCTCCATCACCAAATATTAAATTGACTAAATTATGTTAGAGCTTATAAGACAACCATGGCCATGGTATATCTCGGGTATCGTGATCGCTTTTATCATGGTGTTGCTGTTGTTTTTCGGCAAGTCGTTCGGGTTTTCGTCAAACCTGCGCACCATCTGCTCGGCCTGCGGTGCCGGCAAAAGGGTTAAGTTTTTTGATTTCGATTGGCGCTCACAAACCTGGAACCTGCTGTTCCTGGTAGGTGCCATCATCGGTGGTTTTATTTCGGCTGAGTTTCTCTCATCCGGGGAGCCGGTACAAATTTCACAGGCCACGATTCAGGACCTGCAGCAACTGGGCATTTCGGCTCCAGACGGCATGCAGCCAACAGAGATCTTTAGCCTGAGTGCCGCCT
Organism: Pontibacter lucknowensis; assembly: GCF_900156415.1. Classification (GTDB taxonomy): domain Bacteria; phylum Bacteroidota; class Bacteroidia; order Cytophagales; family Hymenobacteraceae; genus Pontibacter; species Pontibacter lucknowensis. Next base: position 1,022,336 of record NZ_FTNM01000002.1, read on the forward strand.
TCACCCTGAAAGGATTCCTGATTCTGCTGCTGGGCGGTTTCGCGATCGGTTTCGGGGCACGCTACGCCGGCGGCTGTACTTCTGGTCACGCCATCAGTGGCATCTCCAACCTGCAACTCCCGTCTTTGATTGCCGTGATCGGCTTCTTCATCGGTGGCCTGATCACAACTTTTGTGTTGCTGCCTCTAATTTTCTAAAGCTTAAAATACAGATTCGTGAAAAGTATAAAATTTATAATAGCCGGCATTCTGTTCGGTATCGTGATGAGTAAATCGGAGGCGATTTCGTGGTTCCGCATTCAGGAGATGTTCCGCTTCCAGGACTTCCATATGTATGGCATCATCGGAACGGCTGTGGTGCTGGGTACCATTGCTACACTCGTGATCAAGAAGTTCAAATTGCGCGACTTTCAGGGCAACCCAATCGTATTTACACCCAAGGAAATGTCGATTCCGCGCTACATCATCGGCGGTACCATTTTCGGTTTGGGCTGGGCGCTGACAGGTGCTTGTCCGGGTCCGATGTTCGTGAATGTAGGCTTCAGCTACTGGGCAATTTTCATCGCCATAGGCGGTGCCCTGGCAGGTACTTACATGTACGGTGCGATCAAGGACCGACTGCCGCATTAATATGAAATTTGGCTAAATGTTGTTGTGTGCTGAAAGCCGTTTGCGTCAAGCAATGGCTTTCATGCGTACTTCCAAAAAAATGAATTGACCATGTCGACAACAGACACAAAACTAGGCTTGAGAGAAAACGCCACGCAGTTCTGGCTGCTGGTGTTGGTGAACGGCTTTGTGGGCGCCATGGTCGGACTGGAGCGCTCTGTGATCCCGGAGTTCGCCGAAACTGTTTTCGGTATCAGCGGGCACACAGCGCTTCTGTCATTTATCGTCGCCTTTGGTCTGGCCAAGTCCTTTGCCAACATGATGATGGGCCGCCTGACGATCAGGTTTACCCGTAAGCAACTGCTCTTGATCGGTTGGCTCTTCGCTTTGCCGGTGCCTTGGCTATTGCTCTACGCCAACAACTGGTGGTGGGTGATCTTTGCGAACCTGCTGCTGGGTATAAACCAAGGCTTGGCATGGTCTGCTACGGTGGTGATGAAGATTGACCTCGTAGGTGAAAAGAACCGTGGATTGGCCATGGGCATCAATGAATTTGCCGGTTATCTGGCCGTGGGACTGGTGGCGTTTTTAGCTGGTTACATTGCGTCAACAACAGGCGAAGTCACTTATGCTTTCATACCCGGCATCGCCTTCTCCATCATAGGTTTGCTGCTCACCTGGCTCTTTGTGCGCGATACGCATGCGCACGTCAGAACCGAGACGGCACAAACCAGCATTCCGCTTTTGCGCAACGTCTGGAAAGACACCACCTGGCGGCATGCTAATCTAGGTTCTGTCACGCTGAGCGGTTTCGTGAACAACATGAACGACGGCATACTTTGGGGTTTGCTGCCGGTGCTACTGATGAGCAAAGGCTATACCTTGCAGCAGGTCGGTCTGCTGGCCGGTATCTACCCGGCGGTGTGGGGTCTCGGACAGTTAGTGACAGGCAAGCTCGGTGACGTGCTCTGCAAGAAACAATTGCTGAGCTTAGGTATGATGATACAAGGTATAGCCATTGGTGTACTTTTCTTCACCCAAGCTTACGCATTAGTAATAGCAGTATTGGTGCTGCTGGGAGCCGGAACAGCGCTGGTATACCCGAATTTCCTGTCAGTAGTGGCTGAAAACACACACCCGGAACAGCGACCGCAGAGCCTGGGCATTTTCCGCTTCTGGCGTGACTTCGGCTACGTGGCCGGAGCCGTGGCGGCAGGTGTTTTCAGTGACCTCTTTGGCGTGGAATTTGTACTGTTGGGCACGGCCATCCTGACCCTTGGAGCGGGTGTATTGTCCGAAATACGGATGTGCTGCACCAAAAAGCTCTTATGGCATAGTCCCGAATGCGGAACAAACTTGGTGGCCAGAACTTAAAATTGTAAATTTACGAGATCGCCGTCTCGCTATACCTGCTGGTAAAATATAGACTATGAAGCACACGCTGCTACTTCTTTTAAGCACCATATTGCTCCTGTTCACCCTGGCACAACCACAAAAGCCAGTGAACGGGGTTGCCTGTGCGCTTAAAAGTGAGCTGAAAGCAGCGAACCTACCTACCAAATTAAAGCGCCCCTGCGCTAAAAAATGTCTCAAGCATCAGACGCATTCTGAGCAAAAGGACTCTGCGAATGTCGTGATCGATTGCAGCCAGCAACTCTATGCTGTGGTGGCCGACAAAGAGTCCGACGCGTATCTCAAATCCGCTGCCAGACAACAGTTAATGGCTACAGTGCAGCAGATCCACCCCGCTCCTAGTTTAGGCGCTGACCCTGACCCTCCGAGATTTTCTTAAAATACTAATCACATTATCCTGACACAGCCACAACATACCGGGTTTGCACATATTGCTATACCTATGCTGTCGCTGTGCCTTAATCAACATGTCAACGCGCCAGGCATGGCCTATAGCGCCGCGACTATTATTTGAAGAAAAATCTCTGTTATGGAAAATAACCCTTTGCAAAAAATATCCTTTCTGGTGCTTCGCGCCTTTGGTAGCCTGATCTTCATCATGGCTGGTTTCAACCACCTGTTTCAGACCGCTGGCGCAACAGCCCGCCTCGAAAAAGCACCTTTTGCCCAGTTAGCTACCTGGATGGCTCCTGCCGAAACGCTGATCATTTTATCAGGCGTTGGTCTGATCGTTGGCGGCTTTATGCTTTTGGCTGGATTTAAGACCAGACTAGCGGCGGGTTTGCTGCTGGCCATCCTGATCCCGATCACACTGACGGTGCAGGTAGGCGCTGAAGGTTCCGGCCCCCTGTTCAAAAACATCGCCCTGATCGGCATGCTAGTGTTTTTCATCGTGAATGGCGCCATCTACTACGGACTGGACCAATCACTTTTTCAAAAAGAGCAAATGAAATCGAGTATAAAGAATAAATTTAATGGTAATTATGTTGCCGTATTGGCATTCGGTCTGCTATTGGTTTTAGGCTCCTGCACTGCGGGTACAACAGTAGGCCAAAGCACTGCCCAAGCAGGTACCGTGACAGCGGCAACAGGTAAGAAATACGCAGTGCTGATCAGTCAGCCCAACCACCTGAAAGCTGCCGTGAACACAGCCGAGACCATCACGAAAGAAAGTCGCTACCAGCGTGAAAGTTTTGTGGTAATGGCCTGCGGCAAGTCTGTTGAAGCTTTCGTGAAAGGCAGCGAACTGGCACAGGAGTTTGAGAAAGGGAAAGCTGCAGGTGTCACGTACAGGGTATGCGGCATGTCGCTCAAGCAGTTTAACATCAATACTAGTTCGCTTGTTGACGGTGTGGAAGTAATTCCAAACGGCCTCACTTATATGTTTGACCTGCAGGAACAAGGCTATACCACGGTGGAGCTTTAATTGCCGAAGCGGAACACAGAAATTAACAATTAAAATTGATCTAGACTGATTCGGGAAGACCGAATTCTATTAAATATAATATCATGGACAAGAAGAAATTTTCAATCAAAGACATACCTGGCTGGGCTGTCATGCTGGGCATTTTCGGCATCCTATACCTGACGGGTTTGCATACTGAGGCCATCGGGCAAGTACAGCGCCTATTACTGGCAACAGGTGTCAAAAATGCGGATGTGCCAGCCATAGATGAAGTTGCCGCTAACTCGGAGACAGAATTGTATACAGTTGCCGGAGCACCCATGGCAGGTGCAGGTTTCAAGATGGTAGACCTGAACGGCAAGACCGTGAATTTCGAAAGCCTGAAAGGTAAGGTTATCTTCCTGAACATCTGGGCGACCTGGTGTCCACCTTGTATAGCTGAAATGCCGAACATCCACAGCTTGTACAAAAAAATGGACCCTAATAAAGTGGCGTTCGTTATGTTGTCGGTGGATGAGGGCGGCATGGAAAAGGTGAAGAAGTTTGTAGACAAAAAGAAGTATACCTTCCCGGTATACATGCCGGCCAGCCAGTTTCCGCAAGAATTCTACAGCACGGCGATCCCTACCACGTTCATTATTTCTCCGGAAGGAAAGATCGTAGCCAAACAGGAAGGTATGGCCGAGTATGATACTGAAGAAGTACGTGAGTTCCTGCTGGGGCTGGCGAAATAAACATGCTAAAAATAGCCAGCGCTGAACTTATTGCTGGCTATTTTTTTATACTTACAGCAGCAACAGATTCTATACAAAATTTATTGCCAGTTTAGGTATACATGGAGAAATACTGGAACATCTTTACGAGCTCTTTTTCGGACTACGGTAACTACCTGTGGCGTGAAATGCTGCACCCAAGCTGGGGCAATTATTTCTATTGGCTGCTGGGCTTGTCGCTGTTTTTCTGGCTGCTAGAGGTCATATTGCCGTGGCGCAAGGGACAGCCAGTCATCCGGCAGGATTTCTGGCTCGACGGCTTCTACATGTTCTTTAATTTTTTCCTGTTCTCGCTGGTCGGTTTCAATGCCATTTCCAATATCGGCGTAGAGGCGTTTAATGATTTTCTGGGTTTGTTCGGTATCCAGAATTTGATTGCTTTTGAGATACAGTCGTGGCCGGTGTGGGCACAACTGCTCACGCTCTTTGTACTGCGCGATTTCATTCAGTGGAACGTGCACCGCCTTCTGCACCGCTCCGATTTTCTGTGGCGCTTTCACAAGGTACATCACTCTGTGCAGCAAATGGGTTTTGCGGCGCACCTTCGCTTTCATTGGGGCGAAACGGTGGTCTACCGCACCCTTGAGTACATCCCGCTGGCCATGATCGGCTTCGGTATTCAGGACTTCTTTCTCGTGCACATTTTCGCCACCGCCATCGGGCACTTTAACCACTCCAACCTGCACATCCCGCTGGGTCCGCTGCGCTATCTGTTCAACAACCCGCAAATGCACATCTGGCATCACGCCAAGCGCATGCCCCACCGATATGGCGCTAACTATGGCATTAGCTTGAGTGTGTGGGATTACCTGTTCGGCACCGCTTACATGCCCCAAGATGGACGTGATATTGAGCTGGGGTTTGAGGAAGTGGAGCAATATCCAAAGTCTTTCTTTGAGCAACAGGTATACCCTTTTCGGGAGCGGGCGGTTGTCGATGATCAGCTTGTAGAGTCAGAAAAAGAGAGGGAAACAATACCTGAGGCTTAGGCAGCTATGGCGCGAGCGTACTCGCTCGTGCTATACCAGTCTGTGCACGATTCTGACAGGTCACGACCTGTCCCTACAAAAAATGAAATCATTCCAATTTTTTCTTAACTTTCTAAATCCCAAACTCTAAAACTCCTAAACCCCCCATGCCTCACCACGAAGTACAGTCGGAAGACAAAATACTTTTCTTCAAGAAAGAATACATCTCGGAGTTCGTGTATGGCGGTATTGACGGGGCCATTACCACTTTCGCGGTGGTGGCAGGGGCTGAAGGGGCTAGTCTGGGGATAGCGGTGGTCATCATTCTTGGTCTGGCCAACCTGATCGCGGATGGATTCTCGATGTCGGTCGGCAACTTCTTCTCCACCAAAGCGCAGCGCGACAACTTTGACCGACACAGGGCCCGTGAATATTGGGAAGTAGATAACCTGGGGGAGATAGAAAAAGAAGAGATCAGGCAAATATACGCGACCAAAGGCTTTAAAGGGGAGTTATTGAACCAAGTGGTGGAGGTCATCACTTCCGACAAAGACGTGTGGGTAGACACCATGATGAAGGAGGAACTGGAGATGACCAAAGACGACAAAACGCCTATCAAAACAGCTTCGGTTACCTTTATCAGTTTTATTCTGGTTGGCTCCATCCCGCTGCTGGCTTATATTTTTGCCGGGCTGGACTCAGGTATAGCAGGCGCTGAGCTTTTCGTTTACTCCAGTGTGCTTACAGGTATAGCCCTGACGATCGTGGGTGCTCTTAAGAGTATTGTGACAGAGCGCAACATCATGGCAGGTATAGCTGAGACGCTGCTGCTTGGCGGACTGGCCGCCACCCTCGCCTTTTTTGTGGGCGATGTGCTGGAAAGTGTGTTTATGTAAAAGCTCATGCCTGTGACAAAAGTCACTGTCTGGCAGTTTGTGAATGGTCACCTTTGTTAAGAAGCCTGAAAAACAGGTGGTCACCTTAACAAATTAACCGCACCATGAAACAAAACCTTAAACTGCTTCTCTCTGCCATCCTTATCCTCGGCCTCACCTTTGCAACCTCCTGCCAGACAACCCAGCAAGAGGATACGCACGCCAAGGAGGAAGGCGTCGAAACCATCACCATTCTGCAAACTGCCGACATTCACGGTCAGCTGATGCCACACCAGGAAATGTTCATCGAGAACGGTGAGTTCGTGTTTAAAGAGCGCGGCGGTGTGGCCAACATACAGACGATCTTCAAACAGGTGAAAGCCGAGAACCCGGGCGGCACTGTGATCGTGGACGGGGGCGATTTGATACAAGGCAGCGCTGTGGCTGCCCTTTCGGAGGGGGCTGTGTTTGGTCCCGTGATCAAGGCCATGGACTACGATTTTCTGATTCCGGGTAACTGGGAGGTGATCTTCGGCAGCCAGAAAATGCGCGACGTGCTGGCCTCCTACGGCAAGCCGGTGGTCTGCGCCAACATCTACGACGAGGCCAGCACCGACATGCTCTACCCGCCCTATATCGTAAAAGAAGTAAAAGGCGTGAAGCTGGGCTTTATCTCCTACAACGACCCCGAAGTACCGATCCGTCAGAACCCGTCATTCAGCAAAGGCCTGATCTTCAAACAACTTGAAGACAATATCGAGCCGCTGATCAAAGAATTGAAAGAAGAGCAGGGCGTGGATATCCTATTCCTGGTGACGCACCTCGGCATTTCAAAGCAGCTATACCTTGCTGATCAGGAGCAGATCAAGGGCGTGGACTTTATCCTGGGTAACGACACGCACGAGCGTATTCGCAAACCGCTGCAAGGCAAATATGCGCAGGTAGTAGAGCCGGGCGCATTTGCTTCGTTTGTAGGCCGCCTCGACCTGGACGTGAAAGACGGCAAGATTGTGGACCAGCGCTACGAATTGATCGACGTGGACCCTGCCGTATACCCAGCCGACCCGGTAGTGCAGCAAATCGTGGATAAGCAGATGGCTCCTTACAAGCAGAAAATGGAACGCGTGCTGGGCTATACCTCTACCCCACTCTACCGCTACTTAGTAGTAGAAAACCCAATGGACAACATGATCACCGATGCGGTGCGCTGGAAAACGGGCGTGGACATTGCCATCTCCAACGGTTTCCGTTTCAGCACCCCGATCGTGCCCGACGAAACAGGAAAAGCACCGATCACTTACAGCGATGTATGGAACATGCTGCCTGTGAACGAGAATGTGAAGATCGGTAAAGCCACCGGCAAGCAGATACAGGACTGGATGGAAAAGGAACTGCACAACGTGTTCGCAGAGAAGCCGCTGGAGCGTTTCGGTGGCTGGGTGATCCGTTTCTCAGGTATGGAAATGACCTTTAACGCCAACGCCCCGAAAGGCCAGCGCGTGCAGTCGATTACGGTTGGCGGCCAACCGCTCGACCCGAACAGACTCTACACCATGGGCGCTTGTCTGCGTCGCGGGGAACCTGACCACATGCTCTGCCGCATGCCGAATGCCGTGGAGACCCAAGTGCTCGACTACACCATCCACGATGTGATAGAAGAGTACCTGAAAGAGAAGGGCACGGTAGCCCCTAAGACCGACGGCCGGGCCAAAGCACTCGACTTGCCAGCCCCGGTACTGTCGCAGCTGCCAAACGTCGACTATACCTTCAGATAAAAGCAGAGAGCTCAGGAGAAAATTTTCCTGAGCTCTTTTTTTAGATGTCTCAGACAAAGACACCCCTTCCATCTTACCCCCGGTCGTCAAAGTTTTATCTTGACTTTAACCGCTCGTGTGACAAATATCACATACTTCTGATTTGCAATAGCTTAACTTGATTCCTACTCACCTTAAACTTTTGTGCTGTTATGAATCTGAATCAAGAAAATGAAGTTGTCGGCTTTCTACTGAAGATTTCCAATGTCGTTGGCTTAAGTGCGGTTGCGGTCATCCTGATGCTGGGCATCGTGATGTTTTTGGAGCTCACCGGCACAAAGGTCCGTTTACCAACCCTGACCGATACCAGCACGCCGTCTACAACTCCGGCAGTTCCTCCGCAGCCCGCTGAAGCCATGTGGCAGGCTCCGAACCTTGCCTCCCTGCCCGCCACTCCCGAAGGCGATCAGATCCGGTATGGCCGCGAAATGGTGGCACACACGGCAAAGTATCTCGGTCCGGAGGGCAGCGTACTGCAGATCGCCAACGGCATGAATTGCCAGAACTGCCACCTGGACGCTGGCACAAAACCTTTCGGCAACAACTACTCCTTGGTGGCCTCCACCTATCCCAAGTTTCGAGCCCGTTCGGGCACCGAAGAGGATGTGGTGAAGCGTGTGACCGATTGCTTTGAGCGCAGCCTCAACGGACAGGCCCCCAAACCAGACTCCAAAGAAATGCGGGCCATGGTGGCGTACATCAACTGGGTAGGTACGGGCGTCACGACAAATGAATCTCCCAAAGGTGCAGGCCTTGTCGAAATCGCCTTCCTTGACCGCGCCGCCAGTTCGGTATTGGGCAAAGCCATCTATGCACAGAAGTGCCAGGTATGCCATGGCGATAACGGACAGGGCATGAAATCAAGCGGCAACCCGGAATACATTTACCCACCGCTTTGGGGCGACGACAGCTACAACGACGGCGCCGGTCTGTACCGCGTATCCACCTTTGCCCGCTACGTGAAAGCCAACATGCCGCTGGGTGCTACGCACGACAGCCCGCTGCTCACCGACGAAGAAGCCTGGGACCTGGCCGCCTATGTAAACTCCATGCCGCGCCCGAAGAAAGACATCAGTCGGGACTGGCCGGATATTTCCAAAAAACCGATCGACCATCCCTTCGGTCCTTATGCCGATGGTTTCAGCGAAGCGCAGCACAAGTATGGCCCTTACCAACTGATCATAGAAGCCCGGAAAAAGTAATCGTGTATTTCCATGGAAAGGCCTGTTCTACTGGAACAGGCTTTTTGGTTTTAGAGCTGGCGAGACCGAAATAAACAGGACAAAATACAGGCTGTAAATTAATAGTTCGACTTCACTTGCTTCTTTGTGATTAGTAGTATATTTGCGGTTGCTTATGGCCATGATTCAGCCTAAATACCGCATTCTGAGACATTTGTTGATGTCGCTTGCTCTGCTTTGGGCCATCGTGCTCTCAAGCACTGCAACCTATGCCGCTGATACAGCCAAAGTAGCCCAAAGCAGTCTGGCAGGTCTAGCGCCAGACGAATCAGTTAGTACTGACAACGATCTGACAGGCTTACAGAAAGGGCTGCTCTACCTGGCCCAGGAAGGAACAACAGCTACTCTCACTTTTAGCTTTCAGCCTGCGGCCACTGTTAGCAAAACGCATACGATCTGGTTTGTAAGCCAGAAAGCCATCCCGCCTTATGCAGCGCGGGCTCCCGGCGACAACTTCTTTTGCCAGTTTTTCTACACTTCTAGTCAGCCCCAAGCTCCCTAGGCGGCTTATATTTCCCCATTCTTTCGGCAATACCCTACCCCAGCCAGAGTTCAAATACTTAGCCTGGAACCAACAGGTATAGCCAAGGCTGTTTCGCAGCCCTTTCATCATTCTTAACTTCTATTTTGTTTGCTGCCAGCAATTGCAAAGCAGCTTTTGTGGCCCTTTACGATTAGTAAAGCGTCTCATCCCTCGTCGCACAGCAAAGTCTGCGAAGGGGTCATTCTATTTCTAAAATCATATTTAACATCACTGCAATCATGACTAATATTGGAATATTTGCCTTCATCGGCAGCCTGGGAGGCGCAGAAGTAACCATCATCATATTTGCCATTTTGCTCCTGTTTGGTGCTAAGCGCATACCTGAACTTGCCCGTGGCATGGGTCGTGGCATCCGCGAGTTCAAAGATGCCACCAACGAGATAAAGAGTGAGCTCGACAAGTCCATCCAGGACAAGGATGAGAAGAAATAGCAGGCTGGCCCGGTAACAATAGCTCCTTTTTAGATGGACTTTATTTATTACGTGGCAGATTTTGTGCTGCACATCGACCAGCACCTGGTGCAACTGGTGCAGGAGTACCAGCAGTGGATCTACCTCATCCTGTTTCTTATTGTTTTCTGCGAAACTGGTCTGGTGGTGACGCCCTTCCTGCCGGGAGATTCGCTGCTGTTTGCACTCGGCGCTTTGGCTGCCATACCTGCTTCAGGCCTTAACCTGTTGCTGTTGATGGGGCTGCTGATCGTGGGCGCTATTCTGGGCGACTCCTTCAACTACTATGTGGGCAGCAAGATCGGAGGCCGCATATACCTGCGCGACTTCTGGTTTCTGGGCCGCACACACATCGACCAGACCCAGCGGTTCTACGAAAAATATGGCGGACGCACGATCATTTACGCACGCTTTGTGCCGATCATCCGCACGTTCGCTCCTTTTGTGGCCGGGGTGGGCAAGATGAATTACAGGCGCTTTTTCAGCTTCAACATCATTGGGGCGATCGTATGGGTGGTGTTTTTTATGCTGATGGGCTACCTGTTTGGAAACCTGCCGGCAGTAAAGCGTCATTTTTCGCTCCTCATTCTGGCGATCATCGTGCTGTCGATGGCCCCTCCTATTGTGGCTGCCCTCAAAAACCGGCTGTCGAAAAAAAGCACCACTCAGATTTAATTACACAAAAGCTTTAGACGATTAATTTATGAACAAGGCCTTTTTGCCACTGGTAACCCTGATCTGTATCAGCATAGCCGCCATCCTCACTGTCCTGCAGCAGTATGAAGTCATCGCCCTGCCAGCGGAAGCACTCACCGTTATTCGCTGGGGCGGCACCGCCGTGTTGCTGCTCTACGGTTTGCAAAAGCGTAACCTCACTACCTGGATCCTGATCAGCATGGTGGTCGGTGCCCAGATCGGCTATGATTTTCCGCAGGTAGCCCAGCACCTGAACGTGCTGAGTAAGGTCTTCCTGAAGCTGATCAAAACGATCATTGCGCCGCTTATCTTCGCCACCCTGGTGGTAGGTATAGCCGGGCACGCCAACCTGAAGCAGATCGGCAGTATGGGCTGGAAAGCGATCCTGTACTTCGAAATCGTGACTACCCTGGCCTTGTTCATCGGTCTGGCTGCCATCAACATCAGCAAAGCCGGCGAAGGCATCAACATGGCAGGTATAGCCGAGACTGAGGAGATTCAGGCACCAGCCAAGCAAACCTGGTCCGACATCATCCTGCACGTTTTCCCGGAGAACATTGCCAAGTCGGTTGCGGAGGGACAGGTACTGCAGATCGTGGTGTTCAGTGTGATCTTCGCCATCGGACTGGCCATGGTTACGGAGAAGAAGCGCAAGCCCATGCTCGACTTCTGCGAAAGCCTCTCTGAGACCATGTTCAAGTTCACCAACATCATCATGTACTTCGCCCCGATTGGTGTGGGTGCTGCTATTGCCTACACAGTGGGCCACATGGGCTTCGGTATCCTGGTGAACCTGTTCCAGCTGCTGGCTACACTGTATGTGGCGCTGCTGGCTTTTGTGCTGCTGGTGCTTTTACCGGTTGCCCTTATCGCCCGGATCCCGATCGTGCGTTTCCTCAAAGCAATCTCGGGTCCGGTTTCCATTGCCTTTGCGACCACCAGTTCGGAGGCAGCGCTGCCTAGGGCCATGGAGGAAATGGAGAAACTGGGAGTTCCGCGCCGCATTGTGGCTTTTGTGATGCCGACCGGCTACAGCTTTAACCTCGACGGCACGACGCTATACCTGGCACTGGCCGCCGTGTTTGTGGCACAGGCCGCAGGTATAGACCTGAGCTGGGAACAGCAGTTGCTGATGGTGTTCACGCTGATGCTCACCAGCAAAGGCGTGGCGGGCGTGCCGCGTGCCTCACTCGTGATTTTACTCGGTACGGTCGCGTCCTTCAACTTGCCGGTCTGGCCGCTGTTCGCCATTCTGGGTATAGACGAGCTCATGGACATGGCCCGTACTTCCATCAACGTGACCGGCAACTGTCTGGCAACGGCCGTGGTGGCCCGCTGGGAAGGTGAGTTTGATTTGCAGCCGGAAACAGGTCTGGTGGAGACAACCAATCCGGAGCTTTTAGAAAAGAAGCAGGAAGAAGTACCTGCATAGCGTCTTCATTCACAAACGCAACACCCTTAAATTTTAAAATTCACGTTTTTTCAGATGACAAAGACGCAAAAAAAGAGGCCGCACCTGGCGCCGCTTCAGCCTTATAAATTCAGGAAACGCTATAACCAGTTTGACCTTATCTTCCAGAAAGAGAAGAAGTTCCTTTACTTTATCGCCTTCTCGCTCTTCATGGCAGGTATGGTATACCCCTACCCGCACATTGCCATGTGGGTGGGCTTCGCCTTCGCCGGCTATTCAGCCATCGCCAACGACAGTATCCAGACCATCGGTACCTTTATCGTGTCCAACGAAGACAAAAAGTGGTACTGGCAGTGGCTGTTCATGGGACTTATCTTTCTGGGTACGGTGACTTACAGCTGGTATGCGTTCGACGGCGATGTGACCTACCAACGCCTGGCCACGCCGGGACTTGAAAAGGCGCCCGAAAGTTTCGTATACCTGCAGCTGGCCTCTCCCATTGTACTGCTGCTCCTGACGCGGTTCCGTATACCTGTCTCCACCACTTTCATGCTGCTCAGCGTGTTCACCGCAACCAGCGCCACGGTGCTCGGGATGATCAACAAAAGTCTGGCGGGCTATGTGCTGGCCTTTCTATCGGCCCTTGTCATCTACCTGCTGCTTTCCAAAGTGATCAAGCGCTTTATCAAAGGCGAGGCGCACGTGCTCTGGACGGTGGCGCAGTGGCTCATCAGCGGCTTTTTGTGGTACATCTGGCTGGTGCAGGACCTGGCGAACATTGCCGTATACCTGCCGCGTCAGTTAGGCGGCTTCGAGTTCCTGGCTTTTGCGGGTTTCATCTTCCTGGGACTTGGTTTCCTGTTCTACATGAAGGGTGACAAAATCCAGCACATTATCAACGAAAAATCTGAAGTGCGGGATGTGCGGAGTGCTACGATCATTGACCTGGTGTATGCCCTGATCCTCTATTATTTCAAGGAACTGAACAACATGCCGATGAGTACCACCTGGGTATTCGTGGGCTTGCTGGCGGGACGCGAACTGGGGATGCGTATCCGGGCGCAGGACTCTTCTGCGGCCTTTGGCAAAACCTTCCGACTGATCGGGAAAGATGTGTTGTCGGTGACCATCGGTTTGATCATTTCAGTTATTCTGGCTGTGGCCATCAATCCGGTGATGCAGCAGGAACTGCTGGACTTCTTCTTTAAATAAGCCGCCATTCAGTGCCCTACGGGCCATGTTCTTATGTTAGAAATACTTATTTATACCTTCCTGCTCAGCATCTCCCCATTCGGGGAGGCGCGGGCGGGTATACCTTACGCCGTGCTCAACGACATGCCTCTATTCTGGGCTTTTGTAGTCGGTCTTGTTGCTAATCTGCTTATTTTCCCCATGCTCGCCTGGCTCATCGAGACCTTCAACAGAAGACTCTGGCCGCATCGCACTTATAAAAAAGGGGTGATCAAGCTGGGGAGACGCGCCAAAAAAGGCGTAGGTGCCGACATACAGAAGTATGGTTTCTGGGGACTGATGGTCTTTGTGATGATCCCGTTGCCTGGCACAGGCGCCTACATGGGCACACTGGCGGCTTACTTTCTGAAGATCGAGCGCAACAAAGCTCTGTTGTCTGTGAGTATCGGAGTGTTTATTTCCTGCCTGATCATGGCCGCCGGATCCTACCTGGGTAGTATGGGACTGAAGTCTTTTCCATAAATTGCTTTACCTTCGTATCCTCATACCATCACACGAAGGCAAGAACTTTTAAAATCAAATGCTGAACATACTTCTTTTGCTGGCAGGCTTTGTCGCCCTGATCTTTGGAGCCGACAAGCTTGTAGACGCCGCTTCCAGTCTGGCAAAAAAACTGGGTATACCTAACATTGTGATCGGCCTCACCATTGTGGCCTTCGGTACATCGGCGCCGGAGCTGGTAGTGAACGTGTTTGCATCCATCAACAACAACACCGAAATGGTGCTCGGCAACGTGCTGGGAAGTAACATTTTCAACGTGCTGGCCATCCTGGGCGTTTCTTCGGTCATCTACCCGCTTACGGTAAAGCGCAACACCACCTGGCTCGAAATACCACTGAGTTTACTGGCTGCGGTCGCGGTTCTTTTTGTGGCCAACGACGTGTTCCTCGACAGTGCCGAGGCTAATCTGATCTCCCGTTCCGACGGACTCCTGCTGTTGCTTTTCTTCTGTATTTTCCTGGTCTACAACCTGATGATCGCGAAAGGCGGAAACGAGGATGATGAAGAAAGTGAAACCAAGGACTATACTTATCTGAAGGCGATCTTCTTTATTGCGCTCGGATTGGGCGGACTGATACTGGGCGGCAGACTGATCGTGACCAGTGCGGTAGGTATAGCGCAGGCCTTCGGTTTGTCGGAGCGCATTATCGGCCTTACCATCGTATCGGTAGGTACTTCCCTGCCGGAACTTGCCACATCGGTGGTAGCGGTGCGCAAGAAAAACGTAGACATCGCCATCGGCAACGTGGTGGGCTCCAATATCTTTAACATTTTCCTGATCCTGGGGGTGTCAACCGTCATCACGCCACTGCAGGTAAGCGCCGCTTCCTTCACCGACATCATCTTCAACATCGGTGCCGGTCTGCTGCTGTTCATCTTTATCTTCACGGGCAGAGGCCGACAACTTGCCCGCTGGGAGGGAGTTGTGTTCCTGCTGTTATACCTGGGGTACCTGGGCTTGCTGATTAGTCAGGAGTAAGTAAACAGCAAATTACTCTATTCCTGATAATTTGCTGCTTCCTATATTTGCCAGTTAGGAGACGTTGATTATTTACAATTAAAGTTATTAACATAGCATTATTGTTGCCCTTACCTGCGTAAAGTAGATCAACCTATATAATGTCTTGAAGACATGGATGAACTAGTTGAGTTTTTAAGCAAGCTTGATACATGCGAGTGCGATTTGGTAGTACTTACTTTCATCAGTGATGATCGTTTGTATTGCCGTTTCTTTCAGGGCGGTGTATATAAAGATCGTATGTTCGTCAATGATCCGGACATCATAGTTAAACTGCGTGCTGTATGTGGGGAAGGAGAAGAGATAGATACCGTTGGGATAAGCAAGCTACGGAAAGTGTTGTCAACTCAGGGCAGTGAACCTGCATAAATGTGATGGGCATTATAATCAGCACCTCTCTCAACCACTGCCAGCTTAAACTGCTAAAGACACTCCCATATAGGTAAAACCTTATATTTTTGCATTATTGAATTTTTCTAATGCAATAGCAAAACAATTCCCTCACACTGGTTTGCATTTGAAAGCCACATAGCTTATGTTTAAGCGCGTAATTTGCAATCAGGTCCTTAGTTTATGCTTGTAAGATAAAATATCATATATCATCTTACTTAAAGCAATTTTTGGACTATATGCAGGTTGCATTATAAATGTGAAGACCAGTTATCACATAAAAAAACGGGGTAAGGCCGAAAAACCACAGGAGTAGGAAATCTATACCAAATTATTTCATGAAACGAATCCCCTTATTGATGTTGCTGCTGCTTTTTGTAGTGACTTTGAGTAGCTGTGACAAATGTGACGGAGAGAAGCCGAGAGCGAGAATCATCAACAATGGTTCCGATGTAGCGAGTGTCCAGATTAAAACATCCGGCGGCAGTACCGAGAACCTTAACAATGTACCCAAAGGCGCAACATCAGATTTCAGAAGCTACAATGCAGGCTCGGTTACCTTCACCGTAACGGTAGATAAGGTGGAGTATGTGGAGAACGTACCGATGAGCGAGTGTTACGAATATGATATCGCCATTGATGCCAACAATAACATTACTACTGTCGCAAGAGACAGGAATGAATAAGCAATAGCAAACACGGGGGCAACCTAACGATACACAGAGGCCCTTCGTAGAACATGTAATTTCCCAGTGAAGAAAAGCTTGGCACCGTAGGGTGCCAGGCTTTTTTGTTTCTGCCTAACCTATGATGTGATACCTAAAGCAGTGAAAACCAACACTGGCACCGCTACCCGCTAAACCAGTACCTGGGAGGGTGAAATGAAAAAGGCCAAGGATGGGGTATTTGGGCTTGCTGATTAGTCAGGAGTAAGATATAGCCTGAGTTGTGAAAAGAAAAGGCCCTCTTCCGATTATGGAGGAGGGCCTTTTGTATACCTGCATTCAAGTGAATTTATTTCACCAGGTAATCATACGTGATTCGTTCAACAACTCCTGATTTGTAGGTTCTGGTGGAAGCCGTAGGGTAGCCGTCCTGGTTATAGGTATAGGTACTTGTAAAGCTGTTGTCCACGGCACCGGAATAAGTTGTTATAACCTCAAAAGCAGTGACGTTGTGCTCCGTGATCAGGCTTTCGATGGAGATCTCCGAGCTGATGGAATTCATGGAAACATGGTCAGGGTAGACAGGCGTTGGTCTGTTTCGGTCATCTGTTGTTGTGATGGCTTCCTGGTATATCTGGCCTGAAGCTGAAGTACGTCGCAGGCTCACCTGGTTGGCTTTTCCGTAAGACAGGGTCAGGATTTCCTGCAAATTCTCTTCCAGCACCTCTCCGGCGTAGGTTTTCTGCTCTGTCAGTCGGCCAAGCGTGTTAAATTTGTTGAGGTGTACGATAGGGGTTTTACCTTCAACGAGCACACGCACCATAGATGGGAGGTTATTGTTGCCTTCATATGACAAGCGCACGTCTCGGCCTGTCTGATCTCGTACCAGCGTCAGTCTGCCTCTATCGTCGTGCTCCATAATGGAACCAAGATTGGTCGACTCTGCCCCTCTTTTCGACATGGCGTCTATTCTGCTTAGCCTGTTATCCTTGTCATAGATATAGTCCCAGTTAATGGTCTTTGTGGTGCCATCGGCCAGACTTATATCCGAAGTCTTTTTGTAGAGCAGGTATTTTTTTATTGGCTCAGGCTCCGGGCGTGGGCTGTCTTTTTCGGAGCAGGACACCAACAAAAACAACACGGCAAGGGTGTAGAGCAGTTTTGTTTTCATGGGATTAAAAATTTGGATTGAATAAAAAACATATCCTGACAAACATAACAAATTATACTATTAGTTCTAGTTATCTATAAATCACATTCCCCTTATGCTCAGCCCAATTAGCGTCTAATTGCACTTGGCGGACTGTCTGTGACTTAACCGGATCAGCTGATCATCTACAGGAAAGTGCTATTGGTATAGGCTATGTTAACTTTCATCAAATAAAAAGGCCCTCTTCCGGTTTTGGAGGAGGGCCTTTACTATATCTGATCGTGATTATTTCACTGAATAGGTATTGGTGATCTTTTCAATGGAACCTTCATGGAAAGTTTTAATACAGCTTATTGGGTAGCCGCCATCATTGTAGGTATACTCTGAAGCGTAACTTACTCCCGCTTTATTTTTTACGCTGGCATCATTCCTATTCGTGTAAATTAATTCATTACTCAAAATATTATTCTTGGTGATTATGCTCTCCGAGTGTATCTCGGCAGCAAAGAAACTAGAGGCAATCTGATGTGGCAATATAGGAAGTTCTCTCTTTTTAGCATCAGTGATTATAGTATAGTTTCTAATCTGATCT
This sequence comes from Pontibacter lucknowensis, assembly GCF_900156415.1. GTDB lineage: Bacteria > Bacteroidota > Bacteroidia > Cytophagales > Hymenobacteraceae > Pontibacter > Pontibacter lucknowensis. The sequence continues at coordinate 1,040,100 of NZ_FTNM01000002.1, forward strand.
AAAGCTGAGGTACCAGTAACTTTTATTTGGTTCTCATTGATATAAGTAACCAGCATATTACTACTATTATTCTCCTCATATACTTGGTGTTCTTTCAAGCCAAATACTTGTAACATGGGCGCTTGCGACAGGAAGCAACTTAGGAGGAAATACGCCAAGGTATATCAAAACGGCATGCTTCGAAACCTTCCCCTTCCCCGCCGCAACCGAAGCCCAAAAAGAACACATCAGAGGTATAGCCGAGGCATTGGACGCACACCGCAAGCAGCGGCAGGCGCAGCACCCTTCGCTCACCATCACCGACATGTACAACGTGCTCGAGAAACTGCGGTCGGGTGAGGCGCTTTCGGCCAAAGAGCAGAAAACCCACGAGCAGGGGCTGGTGAGTATTTTGCTGCAACTCCACACCGAGCTCGATGCCGCCGTGGCCGCCGCCTACGGCTGGCCCGCCAACCTGCCAGAAGAGGAAATACTTGAGCGCTTGGTGGCCCTCAACAAAGAACGCGCCGCCGAAGAGGCACGCGGGCTGGTGCGCTGGCTTCGTCCGGAGTACCAGAATCCGCAGGGCACGCAGCAAACCGAGATCGGCCTCAGCACCAAAACCAAAGTTGCCAAAGCCACCGCCAAAGAAACCCTGGCCTGGCCGAAAACGCTATCGGAACAGGCGCAGGCCGTGCAACGCGCCCTGCAGCTGCACGAGCGCCCGGCCACAGCCGAAGACCTGCTCTACCAGTTCAAGCCCGTCGCCAAGCCCCAGCAAGGCCAGCGCCTCCAGCAAATCGACAGCCTGCTGCAAACGCTGCATGGCCTGGGCTTATTACGAAAGACAGAGCTGGAGCAGTATGTGAAGTAAGCTCCCGTTGCCCTACCAAGGTGCAGCGGTGTTAGAAGCCGTTGCTTATCGCATCGCTATTTTGAGAGTTCTTCGATGAGCCTGCGCTTCACGCCGCGCTCAATTTTGCGCTCCACGTTTATTGTATCAACCGCACCGATCTTGTTCGCCAGCGAGTCAATGCCGGTGTAACGTTCCAGCTCCCTGTTGGCTGTGTGGTGCAGCGAGTCGAGGGCCATGCTGGCGCCGGATTCCGCTATGTTGTATAGGGTGTCTTGCAGGTTATTTTCTGAGGAGCAGGCTGTAGCGCTTAAAGCGATCGCTACGTAGAGTAGTTTCTTCATGTTAATAAGGTGATTTCAAGTCCAAGGTACCACTAATACCGGCAGCTACCATACCACACCTGCATCGGTAGCCCATCGCAAACCCATAATTCACCCACACGACTGAAGCAGCAACCTATAAAGCGGGTATAGCTGGCCAGACGTTCTACCAGCAAAACCCCACCTGAACCCATTTGGAGTATAGCGACTTTTGCATACCTTGCATCCCTAATTCGCTTCAAATGAGCACTCCCGGATTCAGGTCTCGCAGCTTGCGGACCATTGCGCTCCTGCTGACAGGTATAGCCCTCTGCGCAGGTATGAGCTCCTGCGACAAGGAGCCCGAGTTCAACCTTCCGCCTGTCACGCAGAACGGCAGCAATACATTAGGTTTCAAAGCCAATGGCAAGGTATGGGTCAACTACGGCCAGATCTGCAACTTCTTCGTCTGTGAAGACAACTACGTGGAAGGCCGACTGCACAAAAACACCGATGGCACTTATTCGCTGAATGTGCGGGCCGAGTACCATTACAGCTTCAAAGACGAGAAAAAGTACATTTCCCAAAGTTTCTCTTTAAGCGCCAACGACGTGAGCGGCCCCGGCACCTATACCCTTACGCCCACCCACAGCGACATGGCGGCCATGGAGGTCGACATGACCCAAAACGACTTTTACCACCTCGTAAAAGACGCAAGTCTCACCCTGCACCTCACCCGCCTCGACACAATCAGCCACATTGTATCCGGCCAGTTCGAGGGAAAACTAAACCACTATACCGACGCGTCCAAAATCATGCACATTACCGACGGCCGCTTTGACACAAAGCTGACCTACAGTTGGTGATCATTCGTTCTCTAAGCTAGAGAATTTCTAAAATAGCAGAGGGCCAGTTGGCAGAGGCAAAACCGATTTACGGTTTACCTTCACCAACTGGCCCTCCTGTCTGCGGGCTGCTTGCTGCCTCAGGTTTATACCTGCACAGCCTGCATCTTTGCCATATTCTGCTGAATGATATTGCTCCACTTCTCAGCCAGCTGCAGCTCTCCGCTCAGCATCATGCTACCTTCGCGGTTATAGAATGGCAGGTATAGCTCCGGCGCTTTAGGTCCGTGCAGGGCTACACGCAGCACGATCATGTCGATGATGCGGTTCCCGTTCACATCGCGGTGCATGTTGTCGATAGAAGTTTTGCGCACGGTGCCCAGGTCAATGATGATCTCCTGCAGGTCTGCTTCCTCGTTGTGCCAGTAAAAGATCTGGCCTTGTGCTTCGTCCATTCCGATGCCGTAGCGCTCGTTCCAGAAATCATGCTGCCCGATGTTGAGCCCCTGTGCAGAGGCAGCTGCCAGGAAAGCTTTCTTTGCTTTGTTGGCCTCCCCTTTTTGTTTGCGTTGAATGAAAAAGATAGGCACCAGAAATACTGCTGTTGCCAAAATACCTAATACGATTGCTTCTAAATCCATTTTATTTAATCCATTAAAATCTGATAATACATAAGGCAGGTATAGCCCTTAGGTGCATACCGGTGCCTATACCTGTTTCCGAAAGGTGGGCGTGCCAGGACACTCTCACCAAGAAGGAAAGGGATTTACCAGAAATAATGGAATGGAAAGATGATGTCGCTGACGGCAAGGCCAGGACTGCTATGCCTGATCCGCTGCAGGTAGTGCGCGATCAGCAGTTGAAGCCTGAACTCCTGTAGCTTAGCGGCAAGTGCCGGCGAACCGTAAGAGGCCTGTTTAGAGGATTGCGTAGGCCTGAATTGCCAGGTACCGGCATGATCCTCGGCCTGCAAAACCGCCATAGACGGGGCTTGTAACCTGTCGAACTCCCTCAGCTCACCCTGTGCAGCCACCTGCTGCATAGCTGCAGCCTGCAACTCCACAGCCGCCCCGTGTTGCAGACTGAAGAATGCAAACAGGAATGTGAACGAGAGCAATATGTTTTTGACGGCGTAAGGCACGATGCAATTTACGTTTAAAATCAATACATAAGTATGCTGTCCCCAAATAATTTGCAGTGCCGGTTCCCCTGCAAAGCCGTATCGGCAAAAACGACTTAATAGCTCTACCTCCCGCCACGCCCCATGCAACATACGAACCGCCACAACTTATATCAACTTAGAGCTGTACCTTATACTATACAAAGCTATGAGAAGACCATACAGACATTACCGGAACAGTTTGGGACAGCGCTACTGTACCCTGCGCTACCTGGCCGACCGCAAGATGCTCCACATCATCTGGAAAGGAACTGCGACGGAAGAGAGCATTGAGGAAGTGGAAAAAGGCATCCTGAAAATGATCCGGCAATTTCCCTGTCGTTCGATCCTGAACGATGTGCAGGACTTTTTTCAGGCACCTGCCGCCTACCTGGCCTACCTGAGTTGGAGCGAGTGGGACATGAAAGTGAAAGAAACCTCAGAGGTACGCTGCATTGCCAATGTGCTGCCCCCCGATGCCCCGGTGCCACCGCCGGGGAGGAACAGTACCGACTCGCTGGAGTTCAAATATTTCGTACATCTCATGGACGCCGTGGAGTGGCTCAATCAAAAGAAACTGACCTGATCGCCCCCTCTCCCGACTACCCTTTCATCCTTTCAACAATCATCTCTGCAACACCGTATTAAGCACAGCACCTCACGCCGCTTTGGTGGCTGGCCCAGGTGACCGAGCTAAAACTATGAAAAAATAAAAAAGCAACATGGCTGAAATACGAATTGAAAAAAAGAAAAAACCTGTGTGGCCCTGGATCCTGCTGGTCGTGATCCTGCTCCTGCTGGGATGGGCCATTTATGAACTGGTGCTGAAAGACGGACAAACGCAGGCATTGGCTGCTGTCTTCCCGCTGGCGCACATACCTGCTCCTGACCTGATTGCTGATGTACAAAAGAACTTAATCTGACCGAAATGAATGACAATGATCTAAGAAATGAAAGGCTGGTGCCTTTGGGCGAGCTCAAGGACTACCAGGTAGCCAAGGACAATACCGACGTCAGGGGCTGGCGTGTGGTGGGTGCCGACGGCGAAAAAATAGGCGATGTAAAAGACCTGATCGTGGACATGCAGGCCATGAAAGTGCGCTACCTCTCTGTGTTGGGCGAGCACCGCTTTTTCGACCGCGACCGCGACACCTTTCTGCTGGTGCCCATCGGAGCGGCCGCGCTCGACCGCAAGGGCAAAAACATCTTTCTATCCTCTGTAGACTCCGGCAGCATCAGCCGCTACCCCGTGTACCCGGGCGGACCGATCTCAACTGACTATGAGTATGCCGTGCGGGATAACTTCCGGCGGGCCCACCGCGACACCATCGACGAGCGTTCGGACTATAAAGCTGAGTTTGACGAGGCCGTTCAGGAGCAGCCGGCAGGCACGCGGCGCATCAGTGATGACTTCTACAACGACGAGTCGTTCAGCGAAGACCGCTTTTACGCATCCAACGTATCGACACACGATCTGAACCGCAGGGACACGCATGTGACAGACCACCCGGATACTACAGGCCGGGAGCCGCGCATCAAGCCCGTTGAAGAATCCATTTCCACCATCGAGCGCCTGGAGGAGTTGCGCGAAAGAGGCTCCATTACCGAAGAGGAGTTCATTCTGCTAAAGAAAAGAGCCCTGGACTCCTAAAGCCAAAAGCGATGTGACCGCTATACCTGCAAGGCCGCCTTATAACAGAGTGCGGCCTTGTTGTTAAGGGCTGAGCGAACCTATTCAAAACAATCCAGTACTAGAATGATTATACTGTAATACCGACCACAAAACAGATAACACTATGAAATTATCCAGACTCCTCGTTCTTTCTGCGCTAGGTATGGCAACCATGGGCGCCTCCTGCAGCGAGGACACGACTACCCAGCAGAACAATGACCAGCAAGAACCTGTTGCCACCCAGGAAGATTGTCAGCCGATTGACAGGGGCACGGCAAACACCCCTGATCAGAAGCCTACTTTCGAGGGGCAGACCCGCGCCTGCGAGATCAAGTCTGAAACTCAGTTTGATGTGCAGGTGCTCACTAAAAATCTCCAGAAGCCATGGGCAGTGGAGCCACTTCCGGACGGGAATCTGCTCGTCACAGAGAAGTCCGGCAACATGCGCATCGTATCGGCATCCGGACAGATTGGCAATCCGATAACGGGTGTGCCCAAAGTGGACGCCCGCGGTCAGGGCGGTTTGCTGGACGTAGCGCTGGGCCCCGACTTCGGCTCGGATCGCATGATCTACTGGAGCTTTTCAGAGCCTCGTAAAGGGGGCAACGCCACCAGTGTGGCCAGGGCAAGGCTGAGTGATGACCGCAGCCGCCTCGAAAACGTGGAGGTGATCTTCCAGGCGCAGCCTACCTACGACGGCACGATGCACTACGGCTCTCGCCTGGCCTTCGGACCGGATGGCATGCTGTACATTACCCTGGGTGAGCGATCTGACAAAGAGATCCGTCCGCAGGCACAGCAGATGAACAGCCACATGGGTAAGATCATCCGCATTGCGCCGGACGGAAAAGTGCCGGACGACAATCCTTTTGTAAACCAGAACAACACGCTGCCTGAGATCTGGACAGCCGGTCACCGCAACGTGCAGGCATCGGCGTTTAATGAGGCAGGCGAGTTTTGGATAGTGGACCATGGACCGCAGGGCGGCGATGAAGTGAACAAAGTAGAGAAAGGCAAAAACTACGGTTGGCCAGTGGTTACCTTCGGGGAGGAGTACTCTGGTGCACCAGTACCAAATGCTGTCACGACCAAGGAAGGCTATGTGGACCCCGTATATTATTGGGATCCGGTGATTGCGCCTTCGGGAGCGCAGTTCTATACCGGCAGTGCTTTTCCGGAGTGGAAGGGTAACCTGTTTGTAGGCGGTCTCCGCGAACAAGCGCTGGTGCGTTTGCGCATCGAGAACAACCGCGTAACCGGCGAGGAGCACCTGCTCACCGACCGCAAGCAGCGTATACGCGACGTGCGCCAGGGACCGGACGGAGCACTATACGTGGTCACCGACCACGAGAACGGCGAACTGTGGAAGATCACGCCAAGGTAAGCTACAACAGCACATAAAAACAGAAAAGGACAGGTATAGGCCTGTCCTTTTCTGTTTTTTGATGCGGGTAAATTTTACTGCTGCGAAACAGGAATAACAACACGGAGCATATCCCAGGTGATCTGGATGCTGCCTGTGCCGCCATCTGCCGAAATGATTTCGTAGCGAAGCCGTTCCTGCTTTACTGGAGCTATCTCGGGCTGCACCGTGAAGCGCAGCACATCTTCTGACTCCGCATAGTCATCGGCCAGGTGCTGGTCCCAGTTTTTGTTGATGATGATGGTCCACTCCTGCTCACCCGGTATGGTAAACAAGGCATACTTACCGGCTGGCAATGGCTTCCCTCCTACGGTGATGTCCTTGTCAGTCATCAGGCTGGTTGCCGTGTGTGCTCCCGTTACCCATACCTGGTTGTAAGCGACAAGTCCTCCCCAGATCTGTCGTCCGCGCACGGCCGGTGAGTGGTAGGCGATGGTCAGGTGCGCATCGCCAATCATGCCATGAGCCTCCGCTTTCAGGCTGCCTTTCAAGGTATCCGGCTCTGCCTGTGCACCGATGATGGTCGCTCCTTCGCTGGCTTGCATGTTATGGCCGGCGTGGCTTTCCTGCGTGTCAGTGGATGCTTCCTGGTTTTGCTCAGGCTGGTTGCAGTATGTCAGGGTTGTGGCGAGCAGTACGCCAAGTGCAAGTTGGGTATAGCGTTTTATCAGCATAGTTTTAGGTATATGGTTTACAGAATTTACGATTTTGAAGCGCTCAAGCTACACATTATATCGCAATAAGACGGCATCCGGATGCTGCCGAACGAAAAACCAGCTCATAGAGTATAAGAAAACGCAGCAAAAGCCAGCAACCATTTACGCTAATATTAAAAACAACATGAACGACAACAGTTATGATACCCTCTCCCAGGCATTAAACGGACTTAAGCAGAGAGGCTATACCGAAGACTTCAACCTGAAAGAGAATTGCATCGTCTGCACCACGAAACCGATGGAGCTCAAACCGGAGGAGTTCGAAGTCGATGAAGTGCATCGCTTCGAAGGTATGAGCAATCCCGATGACAACTCAGTGGTGTATGCTATTTCATCATCCCGAGGAGTGAAAGGTGTGCTGGTGGATGCCTATGGGGCCTACGCTGAAGCAATAACCCCTGAAATGGCGCAGAAGCTCAGAGCATAAAACGGCTGAAGCCATGGACCAGCACCAGCATCACGATCATCATCAGAAGCAGCAGGCCCGGCAGCAGAAAGACCAGGTAACGGAGCGGCTGGAGGAGAAGACGCTGCATGGGCATGAGCATGCCATGTACAAGGACACCAGCGGACATCCGCCCCACGGTGAGCACGGCCACGACCATCACCGCATGATGATCGAGGACTTCAAAAAGCGCTTCTGGATATCGCTAGCGCTCTCTATACCTGTGATCATCCTGAGCCCGATGGTGCAGTACATACTGGGCTTCACACTGGAGGTGCCTTATGGTATGTACATCGCCTTTGCGCTTTCCTCCATCATCTATTTCTACGGTGGCTGGCCCTTTCTGACTGGTCTGGCCGAGGAGGTGAAGAAAGGCGCTCCGGGCATGATGACGCTGATTGGGGTAGCCATCACGGTGGCCTATCTCTACAGCACCGCCATCGTGTTCGGGCTGGAGGGCATGGACTTTTTCTGGGAACTGGCTACGTTGATCGTGATCATGCTGCTGGGTCACTGGATCGAGATGCGCTCTGTGCTCGGCGCCTCCAAGGCGCTGGAACTGCTGGTGAGCATGATGCCGGCCGAGGCGATGCTGATCAAGGATGGGGAGACGGTACGGGTACGTATTGAGGACCTTCAGAAAGGTGACCTGATCTTGGTAAAACCCGGTGAGAAAGTACCGGCCGATGGCGTGGTGGAAGACGGCGAAAGTTACCTGAACGAAAGCATGCTGACCGGTGAGAGCAAACCGGTTAAAAAGAACAAGGATGATAAAGTGATCGGTGGCTCCATCAACGGCAACGGGGCGCTGCGGGTACGGGTGGAGTTTACAGGTAAGGAGAGTTACCTCAACAAGGTGATCAAACTGGTGCAGGACGCGCAGAAAACCAAATCGGAGACGCAGCGCTTGGCCGACCGCGCCGCCAAATGGCTCACCTACATTGCCCTCTTCGCAGGCTTTGGCACCCTGGCTGTCTGGCTACTCCTGGGACAGGAATTTGCCTTTGCACTGGAGCGGATGGTGACGGTCATGGTGATCTCCTGTCCGCATGCCCTGGGGTTGGCCGTGCCGCTCGTAGTGGCGATCTCCACGGCAGTTTCGGCCAACAACGGCCTGCTTATCCGCAATCGTACGGCTTTTGAAAACTCCCGCCTCATCACCACCATCATCTTCGACAAAACCGGCACCCTCACCCAGGGCTCGCACGAAATCGCCTCGGTCGTGACTTTTGATAAGGCAGTTGACGAACGTGAAATGCTGCGCCTGGCAGCTGGTGTAGAACAGAACTCAGAACATTTCATCGCCCAGAGCATCCTCCGCCGAGTAAAGGAACAGGGTATAGCCGTGCCTCCCTCCCAGTCTTTCAACTACCTGCCTGGCAAAGGACTGGAAGGTGTAGTCGAGGGCAAAGATGTAAAAGTGGTGGGGCCGAACTATATGGGAGAATATAATATAGCCGTGCCGTCCAGTGAAGCCGAAGAAGGCGTGGAAACAGTTGTCTACACGCTGGTAGAAGGTAAGCCGCTTGGTTACATCACCATGCGCGACCAGATACGGGAAGAGTCTGCCGAAGCTATCAGGATTCTGAAAGAGAACGGGATCAAGAACCTGCTGCTGACCGGCGACAACGAACGGGTGGCGAAGAGTGTAAGCGACAAACTGCAGATGGACGGCTACCTGGCCAATGTGCTGCCGCACCAGAAACAGGAGAAGGTGAAAGAGCTGCAGGACAAAGGGGAGTTTGTGGCCATGACCGGCGACGGCGTGAACGACGCCCCTGCCCTGGCACAGGCCGATGTAGGTATAGCCGTGGGTTCCGGAACTGACGTAGCCGCCGAAACGGCTGACATCATCCTGGTCAACAGCAATCCGCAGGACATCGCCTCGCTCATCCTTTTCGGCAAAGCCACTTATCGCAAAATGATACAGAACCTGATCTGGGCCACCGGCTACAACGTCATCGCGCTGCCCCTGGCTGCTGGTGTACTCTATAACCAGGGAATCATGGTGTCGCCTGCAGTGGGTGCGGCTTTGATGAGTTTAAGCACTGTGATTGTGGCCATCAATGCGCAATTGCTGCGCCGGCAGATCAGGTAGATGCACAAGTATAGAAAACAGCTAAATTACAGGCTACTCCTTTTGGATGGAGTGATCTATCATAACCAAAAATATAAAATCATGAAAAACACATTACTTTCCCTCCTGGCCCTCCTCCTGATCAGTGCGAGCAGCTGCCAGCAATCGGACAATGTGCAGCAAATGCTCCGCGATGAAGAGGATCGGCGTCAGGTATACGACGCTATATTGGAAGATGAGCAGATGCGCTCCGAAATGATGGCCTACATGCGGGACCGGAACATGGGTGCCGGTATGATGCGGGGTGACATGATGCAGGGCGGCATGATTGGCGACACCAGCGGCATGGTTTCGCTGCACCGCCAGCAAATGCAGCAGCACATGAAACAGATGATGACGCTATGTGAAGCTGACACCGCGGCCTGCAACGAAATGAGTCGCCTGATGCTGCAGCACCAGGGTATGATGAGCAGCATGATGCAACGCATGCAAAAGCAGGGAATTGTCGACTCCAGCCACGTAAACCGGATGCGCCAGCGTATGAACCGCTGATGACAGCCTTTCTACCAGGGCAGCCTTCCTTCTTGTATATTTCATTTCCCAACATTCATGCAGCTACTCTACGCGATAGCAGGTATAATCCTCATCATATTTGTACTCAAAGACCTGGTCACGACCACCTTGTCCTTTCAGGGAGGTGGGCTGCTGACAAATTTCCTCTCAGAGAAAACATGGCGCCTGTGCCTGAAAATGGCAGGTAATGACGGCAAAAAGAAACTGCTCGAGCGGGTCGGTCATATGCTGCTGGTCCTTATCATTCTTACCTGGGTGGCAGGTATGTGGCTGGGGTCTTTTCTGCTGCTCCTCTCCGACCCGGCCTCGGTCCTGAACAGCAACACAGACGAGGTCACCACTGCCTGGGAGAAGCTCTATTTTGCCGGCTATACCTTATCGACCATGGGTAACGGTGATTACAAGCCCAGCTCTTATGTATGGGACATCGTTACCAACCTGCTTGCTTTCAGCGGACTCGCTTTCATCACTATTTCCATTACCTACATCATGCCGGTACTTTCGGCGGTTATCCTGCAGGTGAAGCTCAGCGTGTTTCTCAACAGCCTTGGCAACTCTCCCCAGCAGATGCTCTTGAATAGTTGGAACGGCGAGAACTTCAACCGCCTGCTGAAGCATGATGCAGACCTGGCCGACATGATCACACAGCACAGCCAGAACCACAAAGCCTACCCGATCATTCACTACTTCCACAGCGTGGAACAGCGGCAGTCGGTCATCCTCAACCTGACGATCTTCGACGAGGCCATCAACTTCCTGCAGTTTGGCGTGCAGGACGAGGCAAGGCCTTCCGATGAAGACCTGCTCACCATCAGGGGAGCGCAGGATTACTACCTGTTTGTGCTGGAGCGACATCAGAAAAACGAAGAGCAGGAGCCATATTCTTTTCCGGAAATGAACTGGAATGCCCTGATCGAAGCGGGTATACCACTTAAAACAGACCGCTTAAGCGAATTTAACTCCACCGAGACCTACAAAAAGCGGCGCGAGACATTGACCTACCTCCTCTACCAGGATGGCTGGCAGTGGAAAGATATTTATCGTCCGAATCCGGTATAGGCTGTATCTCAAAAAAAAATCTGCTCTTTCATTTTGAAAAGTCGATTATTAATCGCAATTTTACGATAATAAAATTCACCTATGGGACTTTCAAAGACAGAGCAATTTACAGAAGAGGAAATCCTGATCGCCCGTTTTGCCAAAGCACTGGGTCATCCGGCCCGCATTGCCATTCTGCGTGTGCTGCTGGAGCGAAAAGCCTGCATCTGTGGCGATATAGTGGACGAGTTGCCGCTGTCGCAGTCCACAGTTTCGCAGCACCTGAAAGAGCTGAAGGAAGCTGGCCTGATTCAGGGAGACATTGACGGCAAAAAAGTGTGCTACTGCATCAACGAGCAGGTATGGAAACAGGCGCAGGAAACGCTGGGCGTGTTGTTCCAGAGCTACACGGCTTGTGGCAGCAGTTGTTGTTAAAAAAAATTTGTTTTAATCCATCGTGATTTACCGATAAACTAAAGTTAAGAACTATGAACAAGGCAGAAGAACTTAAGAAAATAGTGCGCGACAAGTACAGTGAGATCGCGCTGCAAAGCAAAGAGCAAAATGCAGCCTCATGCTGCGGCGCCACAGGCTGCGGCACCGTGGACTATGCCATTTTTGCGGATAATTACACCGAGCTGGAAGGCTACAACCCGGACGCAGACCTGGGGTTGGGCTGCGGCGTACCGACCGAATTTGCGCAGATCAGCAAAGGCCAGACAGTTGTTGACCTGGGCTCCGGTGCCGGCAACGACTGCTTTGTGGCCCGTGCGCTAGTAGGCGAAAGCGGCAAGGTGATCGGCGTGGATATGACCGAGGCTATGATTGCCAAGGCCCGCGAAAATGCCGACAAGCTTGGTTTCAATAACGTGGAGTTCCGTCAGGGTGAGATCGAAGCGCTTCCGATTGCAGCCAACCGTGCCGACGTGGTGATCAGCAACTGTGTGCTCAACCTGGTGCCGGACAAGCGCCAGGCCTTTGCCGAGACTTTCCGTGTGCTCAAGCCGGGCGGACACTTCAGCATTTCGGATGTGGTGCTGGTAGGCGATCTGCCGGAAGGCATCGTGCAGGCCAGCGAGATGTATGCCGGCTGCGTGTCAGGCGCAATACAGAAAGAGGAATACCTGCAGATCATCCATGAAGTTGGCTTTGAAAACATCACGGTGCAGAAAGAAAAAGCGATTCATGTGCCGGACGAGATTCTGCAGGGCTACCTGGATGCAGAAGGTATAAAGGCCTTCAGAGAAAGCAACACCGGCATCTACAGCATCACGGTTTACGGTAGCAAGCCCATCGAAAACCTGGCCTGTACACCGGGCAGTGGCTGCTGCTAAGTATTTGTAGTGACACAAAACGGATCGGGTATGGCAAGCGCTGATATATTGCCACACCCGATCCGTTTTTTACATGGGCAGTACTTAAGGCATAACAGGCATACTGGTCAGTATCAAAATGAGCAGACCAATCTGTATACCTGCGCCAATTCCCACACCGGCCAAAGCTTTTCCTCTCTTCTTGCGGGCTGCCTGCTCTTGATACCCTCTCAGGTAGTCCTGTTCCGCCAGTAAGCTGATATCAGACACGCGCTCCGGCTTCACTTTCGGGGCAGTCGCCCCAATGACGACACTGCCCGCCAGTCCAATTGGAAACATAACCATCGAACTGGCAGCTGAGCCCCACATGGCGCCATTGCCTTTGTAATAATGCTTTGCATCCGCTTTGCCCAGTTCATAGAGCTGCTCAGGTGTCATTCCCTGTGCCATGCTTGCCAGACTGTCAGCCAAGTGCTGTTCAAAAACCTCTTTCGTTCCGTTCTCAAACTTCACCATAAATACCTCTGTCTTCGGCAAGCGCCAGATCACACCCTGCGATGAATCAGGGTGCTGGTAAAGCACATCGTGCAGCGTGATTTCCTGTACCCGGGCAGGTATTTCCTCACCCGATACTTTTACGATAATATCCTGTGCAAGCAGGGCTTGCTGTATACTCAGAAACAGGATCAGCAGTAGAACTTTTTTCATGGCTGTGCGGCTTAGTATTTGCGTGAGTTGAAGCCGAAAAGCAGACTGAATCGTGCGCCGTCCTTAGAAGGTGCCACCGCAAAGTTGACCGGGAAGTTTACTCCCTGGCTCTGGAAATTGGTACCGACTGCCAGCACGATTCCCGCGCCGCCAAGCGACACGTTTGGACCCAGGCCAAACTCCAGCCCTTTCGCACTTCTGATGCCTACCAGCGCACTCAGGCTCGGCAGGAACTTGCCCTGCTCCAGGCCACCTATCAATGGCACAAACTCAAACAAACCCGACGTGCCATTCTCCAGCGTAAACACCCGCGTTTCAAACTGCCAGCCAAACTGCGTCATGAAGGCATTGACATTGGTGTCGTAGTCGTTGCTGATGTGGTCGATGTACTTCTGGCTGAGGACTGTGAAACCCAGTCGTGGTCCACCCAGCTTCAGGTTCTCCTGCGGGTAACCCGTGCGTTGGGCATAAACGGGTTGCTGCACGGCAGGTCGCATCTCATTCATGGTCACCTTGGTCCCGTTTTCATACTTGATCATAAATACATCCGCTTTGGCAATGGAGATAATGGGGCCTTCCAGGTTATCGAAGCGCTTGTATTTGACAGCCTCCAGATCGATCTCAAGCACCTTTACTTCCAGCTCGTCGCCGTTGCGCTTGATGAGGATGTCCTGCGCCTGACAGGTAAAATAAACAAAGAAGGCAATGATGGTGAACAGTAGATTTTTCATGGTCGATGTGTGTTTATAGTGTTAGTTTTTCTCTTGCTTTTGATAGATCAAACCTACAACACTACCACAGGTATAGAAAGCCAGCAAACTAACTTTAAGGACTTTTGAAATGTATTTTACCTAATCATATATTACTAACTAACAATTACTTATATTCACACCGCAAGACTTTTAAAATTTAGCATGTAGCTCATTATAGCTACTAAAAATTATTCAACAGACACTTTAGGATATTAGAAATAATGCTTCTCCATTTCATTGACCACGACCTCCATAACTGACGCACAATGGACGATCTCAAGATAACGCTGGAAACGCTGGGGGAAGAAGACCGCCGGGAACTTGGCATTTTCATTCAGCGACAGAAAAAGAAGAAGAGCCGCAAAGACCTGGCACTTTATAAATTACTGCTGCAGGAAAAGAACTACACCCCAGAACAACTTATCGCGCGGCTATACCCGGATGAACCGAATCCGGTGGCTTACTATGCGCTCCGCAAAAGGCTCACCCGTCACCTCACGGATTTTATCATGCTCAAGCGGATGGAGGAGGACAGCACAGCAGCCTCCTCGATCATGGGTCTGCTTTCCCTGGCCCGCTACCTGTTCGATGCGCGGGTGGAGCGGCTGGCCTGGCACTACCTGCTCAAAGCGGAGAAAATGGCCACTGCCAACGAACAATACGACCTGCTCAACACGATCTATAACCTGCAGATCGAGAAAGCGGACAGTGAGTTTGCCGAAGACCTGGAACAGATCATAGCCAGGCGAAATCAGAACAAACTGGCAGCAGATGAAGTGGAGAGAGCCAACATCGCCAGCAGTATTATCAACCAGCGATTGCAGGCTGTCCGCAGGCAGGGCCGCGACCTGCATTTCGACCGGATCATACAGGAAGTGCTCGCCAGCTACAACCTGACCGAGGCCGTAAGCAAGCGTCCGCTGTTGCTTTACAAGCTGATGTCCATTGCCCGGAGTGCTGTGCTGGCCCGGAAGGATTTTCTCTCTTTTGAACCTTACATCATCAGCCAGTACCAGGAGACAGAACAGAAATACGGTTTCATCAAAGCGCATCAGTACTACAAGCTCAGCCTGCTCTACATGATCGCACACGTGCTGTACCGGAACAAGAAATTTGTGGAGTCGATCCATTACCTGGCTCTCCTGCACAACAGCATGAGCGGAGACGGAAAGAACCATTATGCCACCTTTTACCCGCGCTACATTTTTCTGATGGTAGCCAACCTGGTCTTTCTGCGCAATAACGAAGAGGCTATCGGGCTGATGGAGAAACTGCTCTATAAAAGCAAAGTGCACCTGAGTCAGCGTGACCAGTTGACTGCCCTGTTGGGCTTGAGCTTCAACTATTTCGCGCAGGGTGCATTCGGCAAGGCAAACCGCGTGTTGCTGGGAATCAAGCGATCAGACAAGTGGCTGGAGCAGACCATGGGGCGAGAGTGGGTGCTAAAGAAAAAAATGGGCGAGCTGATTCTGCAGTATGAGTTGGGCAACGAGGACCTGGTGCTGAACAAGATCCGGTCATTTGAGCGCACCTTCAAAGACCTGCTGCAGCAGCCGGCATACTACAATGTGAAGCAGTACCTGCAACTGATCAAGCACATGGTGGACCAACCCGCACTTGTCGCCAGCGAAGCCTTTTTTCAGCAGGTAGAACAGAGCCTGGAGTTTGAATCGTTTGAGAACACGGACATTCAGGCCATGAGTTTCTACGCCTGGCTCAAAGCCAAAATGCTGCGCCGCCCTTACTACGATGTCCTGCTGGAACTGGCGCAGAGCGATTTGTGATGCAAGCGTACAGGATTCGATCAACACAAAAAATTGTGATGCGCGTATGGGCTAGTATTGAAGACTAAAAGGTAGAAGACCATGGCATCAGACAAGTATACCGTACCGGCGCAGACCCGCATCGGGCATGTGCACCTCAAAGTGGCCGACCTCGATCGGGCACTGGCTTTTTACCGCGATCTGCTGGGCTTTGAGTTGGTGATGATGTACGGACCGGATGCAGCTTTTGTCTCAGCGGGTGGTTATCATCATCATATTGGCCTGAACACCTGGTACAGCAAAGGAGGCACACCGCCACCGCCACGCAGCACGGGTCTTTTCCATACCGCCATCCTCTACCCTACCCGCAAAGACCTGGCTGCCATTCTGAAGCGGATCCGGGATGCTGGCTACCGCCTCGACGGTGCATCCGATCATGGTGTTTCGGAAGCGCTCTACCTGTCGGACCCTGATGGCAACGGCGTAGAGTTGTACTGGGACAGGCCACAGGAAGACTGGCCCCACAACGAAGAGGGCTCCATCACCATGTATACCCAGCCGCTCGACCTGCAGGACCTGCTCAACGAACTCGAAATTAAGCTTCACCCATAACCACAGCACCCATGCCCCACATTGCCCTTATTTCTTCGAGCATACGCACCGGCCGCAAAAGTCACCGCGTCGTGCTATACCTGAAAAAATACCTGGAAGAGCACCAGCTCGCCACTACTGAGATTGTCGACCTGAAAGCCTATGACTTTCCCGTATTTCATGAACGCTACAGTCGACAGCCAGAACCGACGATTGCTATGCAGGAATTCAGGGAAAAGATTTTGGGTGCGGATGGCATCATCATCGTGACACCGGAGTACAACGGCGGCTATCCAGCCAGTCTCAAAAACGTGGTGGACCTGCTCTATGACGAGTGGCATCGCAAGCCGGTAGCGATCTCGACAGTTTCGGGAGGAGCTTTTGGCGGTACGCAGGTGATCACATCGCTGCAGTTCACGCTCTGGAAAATGCGCGCCTGGACTGTTCCCGCCATGTTCCCCGTACCCAAGGTGCAGGACAACTACGACGAAGAAGGCAACGCCACGGACAAAGAAGCCACCGATAAACGGGCCGATCACTTTGTGCAGGAACTGCTCTGGTGCATCGAGGCGAAAAGCAAAATGGAACAGGAAGCCGTAAACTGAATCGGCCACAACACCCTCGCTCGCGTCCCGCGAGTGTGCGCTATCCGGCGGACTCTGGCCGCTTGTGAAGCAATAGGATTCGACCTTTGCTCTGAATTCGTACTTTTAAATAAGCAATGTCAGAGATTCCCCTCTTGGGAGCGGCACGATTAACCCTACCCTTCCAGCTCTACATAATCGGCGCTGCGCGGCAGCTCCAGGAAGTGCTGCGCCAGTTCCTCCGGCAACACGGTTAGCTTGCGCTTCAGCACATCCATCCAGGCGCCTTCCACTTTGATCACCGCCGCTTTCACGCCGTCTTCCTTAAACAGCTCGTGGCGCAGTGCCCAGCGGGAGCCGTCTTTGCGGCTGGCTGTCAGTTCCGTCTTAATGGTGATCTCCTCGTTTATTCCTACTTCCCGCAGGTATGAGGTTTCTTCTCTGAACAGGATCGGCCCGATATGCAGGCGCTGAAAGGTTTTCAGATCCATCCCCAGTTCTTCCAGGGCTTCGATACGGGCCTGTGCCGCAAAGTCGGCATAGGCGGAGTGTCGCATGTGCATGTTCGCATCCAGGTGCGACCACATCACTTTGTTGGTATAGGTATGAGGCATGTTTGTTTCGTTTTTATATGGGTCGAAGTGATAACGGTGATAGGATTGCAAAGTTAAGCTATGCAGGTATAACAAAGGTCGTATTTTTCAATCTACCTTTAGCAAATCACACAATATAGCGCTATGTTTATAGCTTAAAATCTACATTCACAGCATTATATCTCCTTGTTAGCAACCTCTGTTTAGTGCCTATGAGAACAACTCTACAGTTTATAATAATTTTCCTTTCTTTATGTCATTTTTCTGTAGCTCAATCTCCGAAATTTGAGCCAGCAAAGGTAGTAGGCGTTCCTGTCTCTTTACCGGAAGACATTGCGTTGGATAACCAGGGAAATATTTATCTGGCCCAAAGATCAGGTATAGTCAAGTTTGATCGCGATGGTAATGTGGACCTGGGCTATGGCCCCGACAAGTCTGTGCTGCAGGACTATTACGGTTATAGCATTACTCTGGATCAGCACAACAACCTTTATATAGTTGGTGATACCAGTGCTGTAGTTGCTAAGTTTAGTCCTGAGGGCAAGCTTTTGCTTAAGTTTGGTTCCTTCGGTAATGGACCTGGTCAGTTAAGCGCTCCCTCTGCCGTAGCTGTTGATAACGATGGGAATATTTATGTAGCTGACACAGGTAACAAGCGTGTTCAAAAATTCAGCAGCAAGGGTACACTTCTCCAAATAATAAATGTCAACCATGGAGCTCAGCAAACAGATACTGACGTAAAAGACATAGCACTTGACGCTGATGGCAATATCTATGTTATCGATAGCTATGTGCATCACAATGTTCTGAAATATTCTGCAGAGGGCAAGCTCTTAGTAGATTTTAAGCAAGTCAATGCCGCAAAAAAACCACATTACTACCCAATGTCTATTGCCATACATGACTCAGGAGAAATATATGTGGCTTATCGCGCCTCGCACACTATAATTGTCTACAATACGGATGGAAGCTACCTGCGCGAGATATACCATGAGTTCAGTGATGATGTTGATGATTTTTTATACGGAGAGAAAATAAGCATTGCCTTGGATCGTGAGGGCAATGTATATGCAGCAGACTTCCGCTGGGACGGCAGCAAAGTAATCATGTATACTAAAAATGGAGATTTCCTTCAGGTATGGGGCAATCTTTACAGAACCCAGGAACTTGCCCTGGACGATGCAGGCAATGTGTATGTGCTCGATAAGGGGCATCCTTATGTGTACAAAAAAGGCCAAAGAGTAATAAAATTTGATAACTCTGGTAAGCCTACTACATTAATTTCAGATTTCCTTATTGACCATAACTACAGAGAAATTCTTGACTTCGCCTTAGACATACATGGCAACATTTATTTGCTCTCAAACACCTTTACTAACAAAGGCATTTTAAAATTCAATAATCAGGGAGAGTTCCTGGAGAAGTATACTGACTATGGTCCGAATGTAGGCTGGCAAACTTTCAGCAACATACATGTAGACATCAGTGGTAATATATACCTGGGTGATTATGGACAAGGGTTGCTCCGAAAAATTGGTCCTGATGGTGTATTTCAACGGCTGGTAGGTAGCGCTGGAGACGAGTTTAAACTTGGAGAAGCCATTGCATCAGACATACATGGCAATGTGTATGTGCTTGATTATAATGGTGCCCGGGTCCAAAAATTTAGTCCTGATGGTAAGTTGCTTAAAACCATGGGAAATTATA
Organism: Pontibacter lucknowensis; assembly: GCF_900156415.1. Lineage (GTDB taxonomy): Bacteria > Bacteroidota > Bacteroidia > Cytophagales > Hymenobacteraceae > Pontibacter > Pontibacter lucknowensis. Next base: position 1,059,193 of record NZ_FTNM01000002.1, read on the forward strand.
GCTGGGATGATACGCGCCACAGGTACAATAAGAGTGATATGACGGTGGATGCTGCCGGAAATATTTATGTGGCATCCAACAAACAGAAAAATTTTTTCAGGATATACGACACCGATGGTAACCTAAAGTATGAAAAGGAGCAGCAAGAGTTTCCCCAAACTCTGGTTGTAAACAAAAGAGGTACAAAATTAATGGTAGAAGATAAAATTAGTGATGCTTACACTGTTTATCATTCTAATACCTATAACCCCTTGGAAGGCTATATAACAGGCAAAGTTTATCATGATGCAAATCAGAACTGTGAACCGGAAGAAGATGAAAGCGGATTAGCCGGTATAGTTGTTGAAGCGACTCCAGGACCAAGTTATGCGCTAACCGATAAAGATGGTAACTACACACTTGCTGTTGATCCTGGCACTTATATGTTACGTCAAATCTTCCCTAATGACAAAGGACGTTCGATTACACAAAGCTGCCCAGTTAAGACAGTAAATATACCTTCACCTGATATGGGTGTAGATGGAATTAACTTCTCTAATCATGTCACCCTCACCCCCTACCTCTCGGTGAGCGTCTCCTCCACCCGCCGTCGCCGCTGCTTCGAGAGCACCACCACCGTACGCTACGAAAACGCCGGCTTCGCCACCGCCCCCGACGC
>NZ_FTNM01000011.1 GCF_900156415.1 Pontibacter lucknowensis
CCAAATCGTGGCCGTGGTGAAACGGGGAACGCCATATGAACTGAAATTGAAGAATATTTAGAGCAAAACCCTTGTTTTAATCATAGATTTCGGTTAGTACAGGCTGCGAATGAGGCGTAGCCAAATATGGAGCCTGTACAAGGTTATGCTACGCCATTTTTTCTTTAATCTACTACAGTTACAAGGTTTTTATTCTTCTCAGAGATTAACCCAATATTCTCCTTACCCACGAAAAACTTTGAAGAGGTCCAGTTCAGAAAATCACCTTTCAAATCATTAAAGTAGTATTGGCCTGACACTTCAAAATCAATAATTGCCAGTTGAAATGGGTGTAGTCTGTAGAGTGATTTCATTGTATTTAAAAGAAACTCCTCTAAGGGTTTAGGTACTTTTGGGCTTTCTGTCCAAGTTTGATACTGTTCTCCGAAAACTTTTTCAATCGCTGCTGTATAAAAACAAATGTCAAACCAATTAAAACCTGTTTCTATAGGTTCTTCTTCCCGAATGTTGAAGGTCTTGAAAGGAATGATATATTGGCCAAGGTGCATTACGCCTTGATGTTCAAAATTATTTATATCAATCTCAATTTTATTGAAATCTATATCAAAAGGGCCATAAACAAATGGGAGATTCCAAATATAGTCAGTATAAACCTTTATTGGCAGTGTTTCCACACTTGGGCAAACCTGTATGCTAAGTTCATAAAAACCACCTGTCCTCAGATCCTTATCGAAGAATAGCTGCTTTATGTCTGTGGTTGTTTTCATACTTTTGGTTTAGCATAACGTGCTCGTGTATACCATGTGCGAGGCAGTCAGCCGAAGCATAGGGTATAAACCGTGTTGGGCTAAGTAGTTCTATTCTCCAAGGCGGGTCACGAGGTGCCAAAATTTCTGACCATTTGGCAATAGGAACTCCACATAGCGGCTCCCATACAGACCTTTAACCCTTTTTATTTTAAGCCCTTTTCTGACTTCTTCACCAGAGGCTTTGTCTACGACCATGAATTTCCCATCATGAATTAAGTCGGCTCCGACATAGTATAGTTCTGATAGAGCTTTCTTGTGCTCGTTCACAAAATTGGGGTTACCATGGATGCTTTGCCTTTCTTCGTCTGTGTAGTCATTCCACCAGTCCACTAACCTTGTGTCACCAGACGTATTTACTACTTCCAATAAGTTATTATGATGCTGGTCAATGCGAACACCTAGATTATTATGAGGTATAGCATATTCCCTGACATCGGCTTTCTTGAAGTATAGAGTGGCAAAGCGTTTCTCAACAATCAGCACGTCTTCATTGACTGTGTCGATGGTGATTGGCTCTAACCTTTTTTGCTTAATCTTATCAAAGTCAACTTGAGAGTAAGCAGTTGTCTGGATTAGAATCAGCGAAAACAATATTAGTCTAATTACTCCCATTTTATACTTTGTTATTAAGCCCAACGGTACTCGTGCATAATGTGGGTGAGGCGTAGACGAAGCATGCATTATTAGCCTTGTTGGGCAAAGTAATTTTATTTATTCATCACATCAAGGAACTCCTGTTCGGAATTATAGATTGTTCCCACAATGTCAAGCGCTACAAACTTTAGAAATTTTTCTATTTCTGGCTTAGGTTCGAGGATTATGAACTTACCACCGTTATCAGTTATCCAGTTTGCATATCCTTTTATTGTGGCCATTCCTAAGTCAGCAAAAAAAGTAACTTCCTTGAATGATAAAACTACATTTTTGAAGCCATATTTATCAATTTGTTCAAAAACACCATCAATTTCTGAAATGATTGATTCTAAGTCTTTCCCAGTAGAGTCTTCTCGTAAACCCAGATAAAAAAATTTACCTTTTTTTAAGTTTAAAACATTAAGAATAAAGTGCTTTGAGAATTCCGAATTGGATTCAAATATTGATTTAACAATTTCTTCGTCATTCATTTTTAATCCATTCTTGTTATTTTGCCCAACGGTTAGTACAGGCTGCGAACGAGGCGAAGCTGAGTATGGAGCCTGTGCAGGGTTAGCAAAGTATATTCTTTATAAGCGAATTAGAAAATCTTTTTATCGAACCTACCCTCTGTGACACTTATGGTCTTGCAGTCCGAGCTTTTTATTGTGAATTCGAATTTACCTGCTATGATATCATTTTGGAGGTCGAGTTTCGTGATTTCCAGCGTACCCTTTACTTCTCCTTCATTTCCTTCATATACACACTCGGATGCTTCATAGTACACTCTTCCAAGTTGACGATTCCCCAAGTCATAAATGCCTGCCTTGTTTACTTGAGTTATGTTAATATTCATCAACTCGTAAGTAGATGTATTTTGATCAACGCGGAAGGCTCTAATATCAAAAGATCCATTTTCATAACCAGGATCATAAATCAGTTGTAGGTTAGGTTGGAAAGTGCTCGGTCTACCCTTTGGCAGCCACACCTTGTCGTTGACCATGGCTCCGAAGGTGTTTTTACCCTCCATTGTGGCCGCTGGAAGCACATCTTTAGGATTGACGTCCCTCTTTTTACAAGATCCGATTGACAGAAGAGTAAATAGGAGAAGAAAGGGTAAAACTGTTGCTTTCATATAGTAAGGGTTATGTTTATGACTCTATTCCTTGCTAACAATCATTGGAAGGAGACGTCCTGTTGGTTTTGTAGGGATTGATGTCTTCTTCGGGTAGTTATCCGTGCTTGTTTTCCCTTTTTTTGTAGTTACTGTGTGGAATTTCTATTTTTATTGAGGGAAAAACAAGCTGCTCGTTGGGTTATTTTCTCCTTCTAAATGGCGGCTTTA
>NZ_FTNM01000004.1 GCF_900156415.1 Pontibacter lucknowensis
AGGTGGCCGCCAACCCCAACAACGCACGGCCCCTGATTCGCAAGAGTCAGGGGCCGTACGCGTTTAATACCCCCCACCGCAATGAAGGGGAAGGCTGCAAGTTGGGCTAAAAGCACGAGAGGCCGGGAGAAGTAAAGTGCAGGAGAGTAGAGTACTAAGCGTAGAATCCTTTTATATTTCCTTTCATAGTATCAGATTATGTTAGAAAGCGTATGGTAATGTTCGGCTGGTGCGTTGTATATTACAAACATCCTCTCTAACTTGTTGACATGGCATTCCTCTATCCTTCTTTTCTATGGGCTCTTGCAGCGATCGCTATTCCGATCGTATTACACCTCATACAGTTACGGCGAGCAAAACGGGTAGAATTCAGCAATGTTAAGTTTATCCAGGTTTCCAAAGATCTTACGGCTAGTCAGCGAAATCTGAAGGAATTACTTATTCTAGCTGCCCGTATTCTGTTCATTACCTTTCTGGTATTAGCATTCGCACAACCTTTTCTACCTGCCTCAGAAACGGTGCGCCCTATCGACTCTTCTCAGGTAACGATTGCGCTGGATAATTCATTGAGTATGCAGAACCTTCATGCAGAAGATGATCTGACACTATTGACTGTAGCTGCTGATCAGGCCAAAAAGGTTCTGGATATTTTCCCCTCTACAACAGCTATCAGCATCAATACTAATTCAAATTATAACAGAGCAGTAACAATGGGTACAAATGATGCTGTGAATGAGCTTGATCAGTTATCCCATTCCACCAGGCCTTTTGTGAGTCAACAGGTGATGAGTGCCAGCCAGGTAGCTGCTGAGCATGTGTTTCTGTTCTCTGATTTCCAGAAGTCATACTTCGAGCCCTCTTTGCTGAGTCGCGTTGACAGTAACCGGGTTTATCATCTTGTACCACTAAAAGCTGAAGGTACTTCCAATGTATTTGTAGATTCAGTATACCTGGCTGATGAGTTTGTTCGACCTGGTACAGAGGGCACTTTATATGTCAGGCTTTATAATGCGGGGGATAAGGCCATTGCTGATTGTCCTGTTAAATTAGTGATTGACAATGTGCAGCTTGCAACTTTAAGTATCGATCTGCCACCAAAGCAGATTACGGAAACAGCGATTAATTTCATAATAAGAGGCGAGGGAAGTAAGCGTGCCTGGGTAGAAGTAGAGGACTATCCAGTGGAGTTTGATAATCTTTATTATTTTGTTCTTCAACCTTCCGGCCGACTGTCAATCACTGAAATCAGTGGAAATGAAGCAAGCCCTCTGCAACGGTTATACCGGAACGAGCCATTATTCCAAATTCAGCGCTTCTCCCCTAATAATATTGATTATGCCCGTCTCAATAGTTCTGACATTATCATACTTCAGGGGGTAGATGAAATACCAGCTGCGCTTGTTTCTACACTTGATACATATGTTAAGTCTGGCGGAACACTAGCTATAGTTCCCCCATCAACTGAGCGTAGTAGCTCTTATGTTACATTGATGCAATCGCTTTCTATACCTGCCAGTTTAAACGCCGGTAGCAGCACAAAGACATCACTTGCTATTCCCGACCGTGATAATCCTTTTTTTAAAACCATATTTGCGGACTATGACCCAAAAATGCAGATGCCTGCTTCTGTTAGAAAATTGGTATGGTCACGTTCCTCTGAGGATATTCTGAAATATAGAGGTGGTGCGCCCTATTTGTCACGTTTCGACAGAGGACAGGGGAAGGTATACCTGATGGCGGCTCCCTTGCTGCCCGAGCAGAATGAACTAGTTAATCATGCACTCTTTGTGCCGGTGATGTACCGTTTAGCGATCAGCAGTTATAAGCAGGAGCAGCAGATTGCTTATCGTTTGCAGAATATGGCAATCACAGTTCCTATTCAAAAGCAGGTAGGAGGTGAGAACATTTTTAAATTGGTGAAGGACAGTACTGTTTTCATACCGGAGCAGCAGGTCAGAGGTGGGCGCTTGGTATTTAATGTGCCGCCTGATCTAGATGAAGCTGGTTTTTATGAGCTGCAACATCAGGGAGAGGTAGTGAGTAGCTTCGCTTTCAACTTTGATAAACAGGAGTCTGTGCTTGATCAGTATAGCCCTGCAGAATTGCGGGGTTTCCTGCCCGAAGGACAGCGGCATGTGCATGTTTATGACTACAGCGATACCTTCTCTTTGAAGAGCGAATTCGAAAAACGATTTTTTGGCGTCACCCTTTGGAAATATTGCCTATTATTGTGTCTGATTTTCTTGATGGCAGAAATAGCTCTAATCAGATTCCTCTAACATGAAACTTCTTCTCAAAGCAGTCCGCATCTACGATCCCTCATCAATTTTTCATCTTCAGCAACAAAATATACTTATTGATAACGGCCTGATCACCTCAATAGGAGGAAATGATCAGCAGGCAGACCAGACGATCGAGATGGAAGGTCTTTGTGTGTCTCCGGGCTGGGTTGACTTGTACGCACAGGTCGGTGAGCCGGGGCTGGAGCACAAGGAAGACCTGGAGTCGCTGGGTGAGGCTGCAGCCGCTGGTGGTTTCACGGATGTGCTGTGCATGCCTAATGTGCAACCTGTCGTGCAAACCAAAGGTGCTATCAATTTTATAAAGGCCAAGTCTGCTGGCCTTCCTGTTAATTTAATGCCGACTGGTGCTGTGACGGTTGATACACAAGGCAAGGAGCTGACGGAGATGATCGACCTGCAGCGTGCGGGGGCCGTAGCTTTTAGCGATGGTGCAAAGCCACTGCAGGCAGCGGAAGTGATCGTGAAAGCTCTGCAATATCTGCAGCCTTTTGATGGCGTGCTGATAAACCGACCGGAACATACCCGTCTGACGGAATACGGGCAGGTGCATGAAGGCATTGTAAGCACGCAGCTAGGTATGAAAGGTATACCTGCCCTGGCTGAGGAGGTAATGGTGACACGCGACCTGCAGCTGCTGGAATACACGGGAGGGCGACTGCATTTCTCGCTTATTTCTACAGCCGCCGCCGTGGAGGCGATACGTGCCGCTAAGGCCAAAGGCTTGCATGTAAGCTGTGATGTGGCTAGTTACCAGGTTGCCTATACCGATCATACCATGGTACCCTTCGATACTAATTATAAAGTATCCCCTCCTTTCAGAAGCGAAGCCGACAAAGAAGCAATATTGCAGGGACTTGCCGATGGCACCATTGATGCCATCGTATCCGGGCACCAGCCACAGGACACTGAAAGTAAGAAGCTGGAGTTTGACCTGGCGGACTTTGGAATCATCAACCTCGAAACAGCCTTTGCCGTGGCCAATACGACGATGTGCGATACGCTGCCGCTGGAGCAATTGATTGATAAGTTTACCACCGCTCCCCGTCAGATACTGCAGATGCCGGCATTTGGTATAGCTGAAGGAGCACCAGCCTGCCTCACACTTTTTCATCCGGAACTAAAATGGACTCCGTCGGCAGCAGGAACCCGGTCCAAATCTAAAAATTCCCCTTTCCTGGGACGTGAGCTTACAGGCAAGGTTATTGGCCTGGTCAACAAAGGGCAGGTAGTACTTAATCATTCTTTTTAATATCTTTATAGCTATATTTTTGTCAGCGGTATTGCTGACGCTGAATAAGCACATAACAAATGCTGAATCAAACGATTGTAAGGGTGGGGGTACGTTATGGCGTACTGTGCGGATTGGCTTCTTTTGTGATCATACTAGCCTTGCACCTGATGGGCTATAACGCATTGGGAGATGCGGGGCGCTGGAGTTACCTACCCTTGCCGATATTTATCTTCATGGGCCTGCGTTATTTCAAGCAGTTTCACGATGCTGAGGTTGGTTTCTGGAGAGGGGTTCGCGTGAGTCTGTCGGTTACATTCTATACTGCGTTGAGTGCTGCCATGCTGCTATACCTGATGCTATACCTGGCAGGACCTGAGATCATTCAGCAACATGTAGTAGAGCTGAGAGCATTGCTTGACCAGAGTCGGGAGGCACAGATCAAGTTATTGGGCGAAGCAAACTTTGAGCAAGCTTACAAGGAACTCGACAACCTGTCGCCGAGTATGCTGGCCACACATGATTTTTTGGGGAGGATGTTAGTAGGGGCGATGTTTTCTGTAGTGGCAGCTGTATTTTTCAGAAAGTAAATCATCTTCACATAAATCTCTCTAATCATGACTGAAACCCAACCCTCTGTATCTTCTGTAGCGCTCAAGTATGGCTTCATCGGCGCACTGGTATCTGTTGTATTTACTGCAGTTCTGCTAATAACCGGCGTTAATGTAAGCGGTTGGGTAGGCTCCTTGGGCTACCTTATCCTGATTGCTTTTATGGTCATTGCCATGAAGGAGTACAAAAAGCAGAATTACGGCTACATGTCCTATGGTCAGGGCCTCGGTATAGGTACCCTGGTATCACTGGCCTTCGGTGTGTTGGGGGGGGTGTTTATGTTCATTTATACCTCATTTGTTGATACCGAATATACTTCCAATATGATGGATAAACAGCGTATTGAGCTGGAAGAAAGAGGTATGAGCGATGAGCAGATTGAGCAGGCTATTTCCATGGGAGAATCTTTCTCCAGCCCGATGATGATGATCGTTTGGTCTATTGTAGGATACCTGTTCATCGGTTTCCTGATTTCGCTTATCGTAGCAGCCGTGATGAAGAACAAGCGTCCGGAGTTTGAATAAAAAGCATGCAATACCCTTATGATATATCAGTGGTGGTTCCTCTTTTGAACGAAGAGGAATCGCTGCCTGAACTGGTCCGCTGGATCAAGCGTGTGATGCACGCACATAGTTTTACTTATGAAATCATCCTGGTGGACGACGGCAGCACCGACCGATCCTGGGATGTTATCACAGAACTCAGCGCCGAAGACAATACTGTCAAAGGCATCAGTTTTAACCGAAATTACGGCAAGTCTGCCGCTCTGAACGAGGGTTTTAAGCGCTGTAGCGGCGAAGTGGTCATCACCATGGATGCCGACTTGCAGGACAGCCCGGAGGAAATCCCAGCCCTGTATGACATGATCAAGCACCAGCGCTTTGATCTTGTGTCGGGCTGGAAACAGAAGCGATTTGATCCGGTAAGCAAAACCATTCCTACTAAACTGTTTAATGCAGCTACCCGCGGCCTTTCCGGCATTAAGCTACACGATTTCAACTGCGGACTCAAAGCCTATCGTCAGTTGCTCGTGAAGAGCATCGAAGTACATGGCGAAATGCACCGTTACATACCTGTTATCGCCAAATGGCACGGCTTCACGCGCATTGGCGAAAAAGTGGTGCAGCACCAGGAGCGTAAGTATGGCACGACAAAGTTCGGGCTCGAACGATTCGTGTACGGCTTCCTGGACCTGCTCTCCATTACGTTTGTGAGTCGCTTCAAAAAGCGCCCAATGCACTTTTTTGGTACATTCGGCACCCTGTCTTTCTTTGTGGGCTTGGGTATTACGCTGTGGCTGATCATTCAGAAAGTATTTAGCCTGTATCCGGATGGGCGCGTACGTGACGTGGTAGATCAGCCCCTGTTCTATCTCTCGCTGGTGGCGGTGATTCTGGGTGTACAGCTTTTCCTGGCTGGTTTCCTGGCCGAAATGATCTCTATGACTTCCAGTAAAAAGAATGAGTACCTGATCCGTGACCGGGCAGGTTTGATCAAGAAATAATGGCAGGGAGGCGCATTGTGATCGTGGGACCTGCGCACCCTTTGCGGGGTGGGGGCATGTCTACATTCAACGAGCGCCTGGCAATGGCATTTCAGGAGGCTGGTGACGAAGTGGAGATCGTTTCGTTCAGCCTGCAGTATCCTTCCTTTCTGTTTCCCGGCAAAAGCCAGTTTACCAATGAGCCTGCTCCGAAGGGCATCACCATTAAAGCGCTGATCAACTCCGTCAATCCCATCAGTTGGGTGCGTGCAGGGAACTACATCAGTAGCCAGAGGCCAGATCTGGTTATTTTCAGGTATTGGCTGCCTTTTATGGGTCCTGCTCTGGGCACCATTGCCCGCCTGGTTAAGCGCAACAGGTATAGCCGTATCCTGGCCATTACCGACAACGTGATTCCGCACGAGAAGCGACCAGGCGATGTTCCGTTTACAAAATACTTTTTGAGCGCCTGTCATGGCTTCCTGACCATGTCGCGGGCCGTGCAGCAAGACTTGCAGCGTTTTGAGCCAAACAAACTCAACATATACCTGCCACATCCCCTTTACGACAATTTCGGGTCAGCCGAAAGCAAAGCAGAGGCCTGTGCCGCACTCGGGCTGGATACCAATTTTAAATATCTCTTGTTTTTTGGTTTTATTCGGGCTTATAAAGGGCTCGACTTACTGCTTGAAGCCATGGCTATACCTGCACTGCAGGCCATACCTGATCTTAAACTGCTGATCGCCGGGGAGTTTTATGAAGATGCCAAACCCTACCGCGACCTGATCGAAAAACATGGGCTGCAGGACCGGCTGGTACTGCGGACAGACTTTATCCCGAATGCCGAAGTCCGCCATTACTTCTGCGCTGCCGATCTGGTGGTTCAGCCTTATAAGCATGCCACCCAAAGCGGCGTAACACAGGTTGCTTACCATTTTGATAAGCCGATGGTGGTGACAAATGTAGGTGGCCTGTCAGAGTTGGTGCCCCATGGAGAGGTAGGGTATGTAGTAGCGCCACAACCAAAAGAGATCGCAGCTGCTATAATTGATTTCTATACCTTAGGCAAAGCGCATGTATACGCGCAGCAGATCAAAACCTATAAGTTGCGTTTCAGTTGGAGTCAGTTCGTGAAAGCAGTGTATGAGCTGGCAGATAAGGTATAGCTTTATCGCCTGTGCTGTATCAATAAGAATTATGCTAACCTGAGGATTACAGATCACCGGATTTGGCTAAATGAAATTAATACAAATTAGGTAATTGCCTGTACCAAAGCCTGTAATACTATACCTACTCTGTGGCAAAATGATTTAGGCCGGTTTAACGGACACGTGCTAAGAATTATTGAACCGCCTACGATTAAGGACTTTTGGTGTTTGATAATAAGACTGAGGTGGGCAAGGTTTAAGTTATATTTCAGGGTGATGGTTTTGCCCAACTGTATGATAATATACTGTAATATTTTTTGAAATAATTTATCTGCAAGCTTGTCATAACATCAAATATACTTTATATTTAATGTCGATTTAAGTTGCAAAGCAACCTTTGATTTGATATGCGCAAAAGCCCTGCTTACCTGGTTCTCATCCTTTTAATGCCCTTTCTGCCCTTTGCTGCCATTGCCCAAGCTGACAGCAGTTTTGTAGACAATGCAGTTTCGAATGCGCTGCAGCAATACCGTACTGCAGTTGGTGTGCACGCCCATTTGTACAACGGCCCGGAGTATCATGTGCCTGTCAAGACTTACGTGGAAGGGCACCAATTCTACCTGGATAAGATCTACCAGAACGGAACCGTAAAGTATGACGGTGCCTGGTTTGAGGATGTGCCGATGCTGTACGACCTGGTACAGGACGAACTCCTGATTGTCAACCATGGAAGCGGGCAGCCTCAACGGCTTGTGAAAAACCGGGTGGAGGCCTTCAAACTGCACGGACATACCTTTGTGAAGTTGCAGCCAGACACCACGACCAGCTCAGTAATTCGTCCGGGCTTTTATGATCTGCTTTACAGCGGAGAGGTGCAGGTGTTGATGAAGCGCGAAAAGACCCTGTTTGAAAGGGCTAGCACAGACGGTCTGGAGGGTGAGTACAGGGATGCCAGTAAATTCTACCTGGTGAAGGATGGCGTGTACCATCCGGTCAGTAACAAGCGCTCGGTGATGCGTGTGCTGCAAGACCAGAAAAAGCCGCTGAAGAAGTATGCCAGCGCGAATAGACTTCGCTTCGGTAAAGAGCGGGAATATGCTATCGTGAAAACTGCGGAGCACTACGATTCGCTCAAACGATAAAGTGGCACACTTCCGATCTATCTAAAAATCTGTTTAAGCTCTCCCCCTTTTTTATGACCCATTTCTACAGAGCACTTTTGCTGGTATTGTTGTGCTGTATGACCTTGACGGTGCCGGTGCATGCCCAACAGCGGAACGAGTCCCCGCTTATAAGCGGATCATTCCGCAACATGACGTTTCAGGATTTTGTACAGCGGCTGGAAACCAGGCTACCCTACAAATTTTACTACGAGCAGGCTGTGGCCGATAGCCTGATGGTTAATCTGGAGGTAGAGGGCGAACCGCTCAACCAGGCGCTCTCTCAAATACTGAAAGGAACGGACTATAAATTTGCCATCACGGAACAGCGGCAGGTTTTTATCACGCGGCAAAACCCGATCATGACGAACCTGCCTTCCAATTTCTTCAAGGACGATGAAGAGGCAAAACGGAACAGCCAAATGGCCACGCCAGCCTACCTGCCGCAGCAGCAGGATAACAAGAAGAGGATACAGTCAGAAATTAAGCTATATGAAATAGGCACGCCTAATGGAAGCAAAACAGGTAAAGCAAACCTGGCCGGAACCCTGCGCGATGCCAACACAGGCGAGCCAATCATTGGAGCCCATATTTACATTGAATCTCCGTCCATTGGCACCGCATCAGATCAGTATGGCTACTACTCCCTTTCGCTCCCGGTGGGCCGTCACGAGCTGAACATACGGGCAGTAGGGCTAAAGAACACCAAGCGTCAGGTTATACTCCACAGTGATGGAAAGCTGGATATTGAGGTGGAAGAAGATATCCGCTCTCTGAAAGAAGTGCTGGTGGAGGCTGAAAAAGACCGCAATGTTACGGGCCTGCAGATGGGTATGGAACGCCTTGATATCCGGACGATCAGGCAGGTGCCGACAGCATTTGGTGAAACCGACATCCTGCGTGTGGTGCTGACGCTGCCTGGCGTTAAATCAGTGGGAGAGGGCGCTACGGGTATGAACGTACGCGGTGGCTCCACTGACCAGAACCTGATCCTGCTCAACGATGCCACCATCTATAATCCATCACACCTGTTTGGTTTCTTCTCCGCTTTCAACCCGGACGTGATCAAGTCGGTGGAACTCTATAAAAGTGCCGTGCCAGCCCGCTACGGCGGACGACTGTCCTCTGTGTTGGAAGTAACCTCACGAGAAGGTAACAAAAAGCAGTTTAGCGGAACCGGCGGTATCGGTCTGCTCACGAGCCGTCTCACACTGGAGGGGCCAATCATCAAAGACAAGACCTCGATCCTGGTGGGAGGGCGCTCTACCTACTCTGACTGGCTGCTCAAAAAGATTCCGAATAAGTCGTTCAGCAACAGTGAGGCTTCATTCTATGACGTGAACACGCACATCAGTCACGAGATCAACGAGAAGAACAGCCTGTACCTGACCGGTTATATGAGCAAAGACCGCTTCAAACTGGCTGCTGACACCCTTTACCGTTTCCAGAACCAGAACGCCAGCCTCAAGTGGAAGCACAACTTCCATAACAAGCTATACAGTGTGGTGACCGGAACATACAGCCACTACGGCTACGATATTTCAAACGAGGAGAATGCCGCGAACGCTTCTAAAATGGATTTTGGCATCAGCCAGACAGGTATGCAGATAGACTTCAACTACTTCCCTGATTCTAAACATACCCTGGACTTCGGTGCCAGCGCTATTCGCTACGAGGTGAACCCGGGTAGTCTGGTGCCAAACCACGCAGAGTCATTGATCAAGGCAGATAAGTTGCAGCAGGAGAAAGCCATTGAAAGTGCCTTGTACCTTTCTGATCGTTATGATATTAATCAGAACCTTTCGATTTCAGCTGGTTTACGCTACTCTTTCTTCACGGCACTTGGCCAGCGAGATGTGCTGCAGTATGCGCCAGGTATGCCAAAGACGCTGAACACGATCGTCGACACGGTTTCTTATGGCAGTGGAAAATCGATCGCGACCTACCACGGACCTGAGTTCAGGCTTTCGGCCCGTTACGTGCTGTCAGGCAACTCATCAGTGAAGGTGAGCTTCAACAGGCTGCGCCAGTACGTGCACATGCTCTCCAACACGGCTACTATGGCCCCGACTGATACCTGGAAGCTGAGCGACAGCAACATCAAGCCACAGGTAGGCGATCAGGTGGCGGTTGGCTACTACCGCAACCTGCGCGCCAATACCATCGAGTTTTCAGCGGAGGCTTACTACAAGTGGATGCAGGACTTCCTGGATTACAGAAGCGGCGCCAGCATCATCATGAATCACCACATCGAGACGGATGTAGCCAATGCCGAGGGCAAGGCTTATGGCGTGGAACTGATGCTCAAGAAAGCGACAGGTAAACTCAACGGCTGGGTAAGCTATACCTACTCCCGCACCATGGTGCGCCTGGATGATCCGGCTGTGTCAGAAGTGATCAACAGAGGGGAGTGGTATGCGAGTAACTTTGACAAGCCGCACGACCTGACCATGATCAGCAACTACCGCTTCAGTCAGCGTTTCAGCACGTCGGTAAACTTTACCTACAGCACCGGTCGTCCTATTACGCTGCCGCTGGGCAAATACTATGATGGCGCTTCACACCGCATCCTGTACTCAGACCGCAACCAGTACCGCATCCCGGACTACTACCGCGTAGACCTGGCTCTGAACATAGAGGGCAACCATAAGATTGCAAAGCTGGCGCACAGCTCCTGGACCGTGGCAGTATACAACCTGACAGGTCGTAAAAACCCTTACTCTGTTTATTTCAAATCACAGAAAGGACAGATCAGAGGGTACAAAATGTCCATCTTCGGGCATCCAATTCCTACTATCACCTATAATTTTAAGTTTTAATTGCCATGAAGATCCGGAACTGGAAAAACCCAATTGTCTGGCTTGTGATGCTCCTGGTGAGCGGTTGCGTAGAACCATATTTTCCTGAAGTACTGGAGTCGCCTAGCAGCTTTCTGGTGGTCAATGGCTTCCTGAACGCAAACGGGCGCACCAGCATACAACTGTTGCGAAGCCAAAACCTCAACGATACAGAAGCTCCACCTGCAGAAGAAAGCGCCACAGTGGTGGTAGAGTCAGAGAGCGGCGAGCGCTACGGGCTGCATGAAATAGGTTATGGTACTTACATGCACCCTAACCTGCAACTGAGAACCGATATGAAGTACCGGCTGTACATCCGTACGAAGAGCGGGCAGGAATATGCGTCGGATTATGTAGAGGTAAAACCTGCGCCCGCTATCGACAACGTGCATTGGAAAGCGGTAAATGGAGAAGTTAAGGTGTATGTGAATACGCACGATGCCAATAATAATACACATTATTATAAGTGGGAGTATGAGCAAACCTGGCAATTCAGAACCGCTTTCTACTCTGTTTTCAGATACGAAAATGAGGAAGTTGTTCAGCGCACACCAAGCGACAGTCCAATCTATATTTGTTGGAAATCAGAAAACTCAACTACTATTGAAGTAGGGTCATCGGTGAAATTGAATGAGGACAGAATCAACGACTATAACATACTTTCGATACCTTATAATTCGGAGAAGGTTAGTATGAAGAATAGCATCCTGATAAAGCAATATGCACTGACCCGGGAAGCGTTTGAGTACCTGGAACTACTGAAGAAGAACACAGAAAGCATTGGGACGCTCTTTGATCCGCTGCCATCTCAGTTGACCAGCAACATCCGCAGCCTGTCTAACCCTAATGAAACAGTGATAGGCTATATGACGGCCACTACCATGTCGACTAAGCGAATATTTGTAGACAGCCGTGATCTTCCGCGTGACTGGCGCTTGTACAATCCGACCTGTGAGCTTGATACCGTTATGAACGGCATGTTGAAGGAGCGATTTGAAGGAGGTTCGCTGGTGCCTGTTGACGCGATATATGGTATGTCACCGGACCCGATTGGTTATACTGCTGCATTACGCCCCTGCGTGGACTGCACTATGCAGGGCACCAATGTTAAACCAGCTTTTTGGGAATAAATGCCATACCTGAAACAAAAGCCCGAAATGATGATCAACTCTGAACATAATCAACCTCAGCCTGGCATGAAAAGGTATGCGCTGCGCACCTTGCTCTGCTTTGCGTTGGGATTAGCAGGTATAGGAAATGTAAGCGCCCAGTCTGGCCAGGCTAATGAGGCTGTCAACAGTCTGCAGAAGCACCGGCAGGCATCGCTGCAAGAGAAGCTATACCTGCACATCGACAGACCCGTGTATGCCTGTGGCGATGAAATGTGGTTTAAGGTATACAATGTAGACGGAAGCCTGCACCGCCCCCTGGATATGAGCAAGGTGACGTATGTGGAGTTGCTGGATGCGGACCAGAAGCCTGCCCTGCAAGCCAAGGTAGCCATGAAGGATGGGGCTGGCAGTGGCTATTTGCAACTGCCCACCACGCTGAAATCTGGCAACTACACAGTGCGGGCCTATACCAGCTGGATGAAAAACTTCGATCCTGAGTTCTACTTCCAGCAGCAGGTAACGATTATCAACACCTTTGAGCAGCTGCCGAAGCCGGAGGCGCCAAAAGCAAAGGGCTATACCTTGCAGTTTTTCCCGGAAGGCGGGAGTTTGCTTGCAGGTGTGGCCAGCCAGGTTGCCTTTAAAGTAACAGAAAGCCAGAGCGGCAAAGGAACTGGGCTGGGTGGCCAGATTTTCGATCAGGATGGAAATGAAGTAGCAACGTTTGCACCACACAAGTTTGGAATGGGCCGTTTTACGTTTACGCCCGAGCAGGACAGGCGCTACACTGCCAAACTCCAGTTGCCTGATGGAAGCACCCTGGAACAGACCTTACCGCAGGTACACGAGCGTGGCTATACCTTACAACTGGCAGATACTACTACTAACTATGTGCATATTGCGGTACATTCGGTAGGCAAACCAGATGAAAATGTATACCTGCTGGGGCATACCCGTCAGCAGGTGGTCAGCTCAGAAAGGGCGCTGCTGCAAAACGGCAAGTATGTGTTCAGGATAAATAAAGCTGACCTGGCAGACGGCATTACGCACTTCACTGTATTCAACACAGCTGGGCAGCCGGTAAGTGAGCGCCTGTACTTCAAGAACCCTTCAAAAGAACTAGCCTTACAGGTTGCTGCGTCACAGTCGCAATATAGTCTGCGCGATAAGGTAAGCCTGGAGCTGCAGGCCTCTTCACAGGCCCCGGCAAATCTGTCGCTGGCGGTGTACAAGCTGGACTCGCTGCAAATGCAGCCTCAGGCGCACATTGCCAGCTACATCTGGTTGGAGTCCGATCTGAAAGGATCCATCGAGAACCCTGGCTATTACTTCTCCAAAGAGGGGCAGGCAGACCGGCTGGGTATGGATAACCTGATGCTAACTCATGGCTGGAGCCGCTTCACATGGAATGAAATACTGGAAAAGGAACCGGCTAAGCATGCTTTTTTGCCTGAAAACCATGGACATCTGCTCTTTGGTAAGGTAACGCATAAGAGTTCGGGACAGGCTGCTCCGGGTATCATGACTTACCTGGCGTCACCGGGCAAGCCGATTCGTTTTTACAATGCCAGCAGCAACGCCGATGGCAGACTGATGTTTGAGCTGAAGGACTTCTATGGCAATAAGGATGTTGTGCTGCAAACTGATTTCACAAAGGACAGTACCTATCACTTTGAGCTGTTCAGTCCTTTCTCTTCACGCTATACCTCCAGGACGTCATCTACGCTTCAGCTTGCTGAGTCAAGAGAAGGGGACATCAGAGAGCGCCACATGCAGGTGCAGGTGGAGCATGCTTACTACGGGGCGCATCGCAATAGATTCCACACGCCAGGCATAGACAGCACCGCTTTTTATGGGCAGCCATCGGAGCGTTACCTGCTCGATGATTACAAGCGCTTTAAAGTAATGGAGGAAGTGATGCGGGAGTATGTACAGGGTGTACAGGTGCGCTTGAGAGGCCGCAGTTTTCACTTCATGGTCCTGAACCGCCCCTACAAGTCTATTTTCCGCCAGAACCCGATGGTGCTGCTGGATGGCGTGCCGGTATTCAACATTGACAAGATCATGGCTTTTGATCCGCTGAAGGTCAAGCAGCTGGATGTGATTGCGAGCCGTTTCTTCCACGGTCCGCTGGCTTACGAAGGTTTGGTGAGTTACCAGACCTATACAGGTGATCTGGCCGGCTTTGACCTGGATCCGCGTGCCCTGATGCAGGCATACGAGGGACTACAGCAGAAGCGCGAGTTCTACGCACCGGCCTACGACACACCCGAGCAGAAGCGCAGCCGACTAGCCGACTTCAGAAATCTCCTGCACTGGTCTCCTGAGATCAGGCTGCAGCCTGGCAAAGGAGAGCAGGTGAGTTTTTATACCTCCGATCAGCCGGGTACGTACCTGGTGGTGGTGCAGGGCCTGACAGCTGCCGGCGAAACCGGTTACGAACTGCTGCAGATCAGGGTGAACGGCCCGGTTGCGCAAGGGCAGTAATCAGTTAGCACAGGTATAGAAAAAGCCCCTACCAGTACGAACCGGCAGGGGCTTTTTTATGAAGGAGGCTATACCTTACAGCAGTTGCACACCGGTATAGGTATAAGGACTTATTTTTTTCAATTCAGCCTTGATGGCATCACTCACCTGCAGGGTGTCGATGAAATTGGCTATTGTCTGCTCGGTGATCTTCTCGTTTTTGCGGGTCAGGTCTTTCAATGCCTCGTAAGGCTGCGGGTAGCCTTCGCGACGCAGCACAGTCTGTATACCTTCTGCCACAACAGCCCAGTTTTCTTCCAGGTGATGGCGCAGGGCAGCCTCGTTCAGTTCCAGTTTTCCTATACCACGCTCCAACGATTTCAGGGCTATGAGCACATGAGCCAGCGGCACGCCAACGTTTCGCAGAACGGTAGAGTCTGTGAGGTCGCGCTGCAGGCGGGAGATCGGCAGCTTGGCCGAGAGATGCTCCAGTACAGCGTTGGCTATACCTAAGTTACCCTCCGCGTTTTCGAAATCGATCGGATTAACCTTGTGCGGCATGGCTGAAGAGCCTACTTCGCCGGCTTTGATCTTCTGCTTGAAATAGCCCATCGACACATACTGCCACACATCGCGCGAGAAGTCGATCAGGATGGTGTTGAGGCGCTTAATGCCGTCGAAGTAAGCGGCCAGATTGTCGTAGTGTTCGATCTGGGTAGTGTACTGGCTACGGCGCAGGCCCAGGGCCTCCTGCACGAAACGGTTTCCGAACGCAGGCCAGTTTACATCCGGGTAGGCCACATGGTGGGCGTTGAAGTTACCGGTCGCTCCGCCAAACTTAGCCGAAAAAGGCACCTGGCGCACCTGCTCCAGCTGGGCTTCGAGCCGCTCAGCAAACACCATGATCTCTTTGCCCAGTCGGGTAGGAGAGGCAGGCTGTCCGTGGGTATGGGCCAGCATCGGGATGTCTTTCCAGGATTTTGCCAGGTTCACCAGCGTCTGGTGCAGCTGCTGGTATAGCGGCATAAGCACCTTTTCATCGGCTTCGCGCAGGGAGAGCGGGATGGCCGTATTGTTCACATCCTGCGATGTCAGGCCAAAGTGAATGAACTCCTTGTACTGGCTGAGGCCGAGGTTGTCGAATTTCTCTTTAATGAAATACTCTACCGCCTTCACATCATGGTTGGTGGTCTTTTCCGTTTCCTTGATGCGCAGGGCATCGGCCTCTGAGAACTGCTCGTAAATGGCCCGCAGTTCAGCAAATTGGTAGGGAGGTACGCCTTCCAGCTGTGGCAGCGGCAATTCGCACAGGGCAATGAAATACTCCACCTCTACCAGCACGCGGTAGCGGATCAGTCCGAACTCAGAAAAATAAGCAGCTAGCTCTGAAGTATTGCGGCGGTAGCGGCCATCCACCGGTGATATGGCCGTGAGTGATGTCAGATTCATGGAAATGAGAATGTTTCGTCTGTCAAAGATAAGCAGTAATGCCAATGCACGCCAAATAAGCAGATGCCTATTTAGCAGGTATCGGTGGCTTAGGACCAATTGTAGTGTTATGGCACATAAAAAAGAACGGAAGGGTGAATTTGCCTGTTAGTTTAATGTAAAATGCTGTTAATGAAACAATTGGTATCTTTCTTGCGGTTGAAGCAGCCAGTTAGTGCCTGAAGTCATATCCAAATCCGACTAAGGTCGTATGCGGGGTAGATAACATATACCATACGGTATTACGTATGCGTGATGAAGTGATATATTATATCAGCACTATATTTTGATACTAAATCTTATTAGCGTAATTCGCATCTTGATATTTTGGACCAGCGATTGAAAAAAAGAATACTGATAGGAGTCGGCGTTGTGCTGGGCTTCTTCCTGATTCTCCTAATCTCCCTTTTAGTGTTTAGGAGTAGCCTGCTTAGCTATACCGTAAACCGTGTGGTAGAGAAAGTGGAGAACCGTTATCCTGTTGATTTTAACATCGGTAAAGCAGAGTTCAATGGCCTAACCTCTGTCATACTCAGTGATATAACCCTGGTGCCGCACGGGCAGCCCCAGCTTTTCAGAACCGACAGCGTGCATGCGACCGTTGGCTTTCGCTCCCTCTTTAAAGGGCGCATTGTGCTACGCAGCCTAGATGTAGCCAATGGTTATCTTACTGCCGTGAAGGACGGGGACCAGAATAACTTCGCCTTCCTGTTTAAGAAAGACGATACACAGCCTGTCGACACCACTGCTAAAACTGACCGAAACTACGGTGAGCTGCTTAACCGTGTGCTCGAAACTGCTTTTGATAACGTGCCCGACCAGGTGGACTTCAGCAATCTGAACGTGACTTATACTTCTCCGAATCGGGTCATCGACGTTAAAATGCCTTTCCTTACCATAGAAGACGGCAACATTGCATCACAAGTATCTATTCGCACTGACTCCCTGATCAATAACCTGATAGTGAAAGGTACAATTGATCCGCGTGACTACAACATCATGGCCAGTCTGTACACCGCTGATACGTCCGGCATCAGACTGCCTTATGTAAAAGAGAAATTTGACGGTATAGTGGCTTTTGACACGCTGCACCTGGGCCTCAACGAGAAGCGCTACCGCCGCGATAGGCTCACTGTAAAAGGAAGAGCCATGGTTAATAATCTGCTTTTGAACCACGAAAAGCTTTCAGATGAGAATATCTACCTGAAAGAAGGCGCTGTAGACTATGTGGTATCGCTGGGACAGAACCTTTTTGAAGTGGATAGCCTGACGGAAGTGCGCGTGAACAAGGCTCGCGCCAATGTATACGCCTCTTACAACAACGCCGACTCCAAGATCATCGCTCTGAAAGTGCGCACTGAGGCACTCCCTGCTAACGATTTCTTCGAGTCTTTGCCTAACGGCCTTTTCGAAACGCTGGAAGGTATACAGGCTGAGGGAAAGCTGCAGTACAAAATGAACTTTCACGTCAACCTGGACAGTGTAGAGCGTGTCGTGTTCGATTCTGACTTGGATGCTTCTGAGGATTTCAGGGTAGTAAAGTGGGGCAAAGCCAACCTGGACAAGCTGAAAGGCCCGTTTATGCACACCATGTACGAGTATGGCAAACCGATCCGGACCTTCATGGTGGGGCCTTCTAACCCGTTCTACGCACCGATTGGGCAGATTTCGCCCTACCTGCGAAATGCCGTGCTCACAGCAGAAGATGCTGGTTTCTACAGTCACAAAGGCTTCCACGAAGAGGCTTTCCGGCAGGCCATCGCGACCAATATCAAGAACAGGGAGTTTGTGCGCGGCGGTAGTACCATCTCGATGCAGCTGGTCAAGAACGTGTTCCTGACGCGTAAGAAAACCGTGTCACGCAAAGTGGAGGAGGCCATCATTGTGTGGCTGATCGAGAACCTGGAGATCGTGTCGAAGAACCGGATGTTTGAGATATACCTGAACATCATCGAATGGGGGCCGGATGTATACGGTGCCAAAGATGCTTCGAGATTCTACTTCGGTAAGCAGCCTTCGGAACTTAACCTGGCGGAGTCTATCTTCCTGACCAGCATCATTCCGAGTCCGAAGCGCTACCGCTCCTCATTTGACAGCTATGGTAACCTTCGTAGCTGGAAGTCGGGCTACTATCGCCTGATCGGTGGCATCATGGCGAGGCGGGGACTCATTTCGCAGGCCGAATACGAGAACCTGCAACCAAACGTGCGACTTTACGGTCGTGCCCGCGACCTGATCGTGACGGCACCCGATGCAGACTACGAAGATACCACCGAGTTTGAACTGGAAACCATTGATATGCTGGGCTTTTAAGTCCTGATTATACCTAAAACAACGGCCGTCGCTTGTAATTGCGCCGGCCGTTGTTTTGTTTTGGAGCCAGCTATACCTGATTTTTACTTTCATATGAACAAAGCATACCTGTGAGCATACCCAAGACTCCTCTGCCTGACAATCCTGATCCCCAAGCGACGAAGCCAAAGTTTGGGGTGCGCAGTGTGCAGGAGCTGTTGGTGCGGGCTGGCTTCGACTGGTTTCTGCTGGCGCTGATCGGCATGATCGTGCTGGCCTGGTTGTGGCCGGAAGGAGGTATAGACCGGGAACCTGTCTCCCTGAGTGATGTCGCTGGTATAGGTGTTTCTGTCATCTTCTTTTTCTACGGACTGCGTCTGAGTCCCGAAAAGCTTCGTGCAGGCTTGGGAAGCTGGCGACTTCACCTGGTGGTGCAGGCATCCACCTTTTTGCTTTTTCCGCTGCTGATCATCCCCTTGCATGGCTTTTTTGAAGGCACCTCATATGAGATGCTCTGGTTGGGAGTATTCTATCTGGCTGCCTTACCTTCCACGGTATCATCGTCGGTGGTCATGGTATCGATTGCGGGGGGGAATATACCTGCAGCTATCTTTAATGCCAGTATCTCGAGTCTGGTGGGGGTGTTTATCACACCGCTCTGGATGGGACTATACCTGACGGCGGGCTCTGGTGATTTTGATATGGGGCAGGTGATGGGTAAACTGGTGCTGCAGGTACTGGTACCAGTAGCCTTGGGTGTGGTGCTGCACCGTTATTGGGGAAGCTTTGCAGAGCGTAACCGTAAACAGCTTCGTTTATCTGATCAGGTGATCATTCTGCTGATCGTCTATACCTCTTTCTGTGAATCTTTTGCCCGCGATATGTTCAGTGGCTACAGCCTTGGCAACCTGCTGCTGCTCGGGTTAGCTATGATCGGCCTGTTCTTTCTGGTGTATGGCATCGTGCATATTATCAGCCGCCTGATGGGCTTCAGCCCTGCTGACCGTATTACGGCAATCTTCTGTGGCTCGAAAAAGTCGCTGGTGCACGGCACGGTGATGGCCAAAGTGCTGTTCCCCGATGCTGACATGGTGGGCCTGATGCTCTTGCCGATCATGATCTACCATGCGCTGCAACTGCTGGCCTCCAGCGTGATTGCCCAATCTATCGCCCGCCGAGCCGGCATCAATGTGCAGGGCGAATAAGTACTTTTTCTGGTCGCTCAGGACCTTTCCAAACTTTAACTTTTGATTAACCTTTCGTTAACAGTCCTTAACACCTAGGGATAACATATTGCTGTACTTTTATCAGAAAAAAGATAGCATATGAAAAACTTCTTCTCCGGAATACTGACACTGGCGCTGCTGCTGTTGGCAGTGGTTGTTTACGCCCAGGAGGGTGTGATTACCTACGAAAACACGATGAACATGCACCGTAGACTCGGCTCTGAGCAGGAGGCTATGAAAAGCATGATCCCGGAGTACCGCACCACCAAACAGCAGCTCTTCTACAATGCCCAGGAATCGCTTTACAAGGCACTGGAAGAGGACGAGGACCAGTTTACGGCAAGTGGCGGCGGCATGCGCATCAACATGCGGGTACCGCTCAACGAAAGTTATTACGATCAGGGCACAGCCCGGAAAGTGTTGCTGACCGAGTTCATGGGCAAAAAGTACATCATAGAAGACTCCATCCGCATCAGCCCGTGGAAATTTGGAACGGAGACCAAAGAAATACAAGGCTATACCTGCAAGCAGGCCTACTACGAAGACGAGGCAAAAAAGCTAGCGGTGGTAGCCTGGTATACTGACAAACTCAGGCCGGCACTTGGCCCTGAGTCCTTCAACACACTGCCGGGGGCGGTGCTGGCTGTTGATATCAACAATGGGGAGCGTGTGATCAAGGCGATTAAAGTAGAGCAACGCCCGCTCAGGAAAGGAGAGATGTCACGTCCAAGCAAAGGTCAGAAAGTCACTCAGCAGGAGTACCAGGCGATGGTAGACGAGCAGATGGAGCGCATGCGCCAGAACGGCGGCCGTAACGTGATCATCCGCTAATAGGGGAGCGCTAACCATACGGCTATGAAAAAATCTATACTTCTCTCACTTGTCGCCTTTCTTTGTCTGGCTGACTTTGCGACAGCCCAGCGCTATACCTTAAAGGGACAGGTGCAGGACGAAAAACAGGCCGGGTTGCCGGGTGCCACCGTGCTGATCCTGCAGGCAAAGGACTCCTCCTTGGTAAGTTTTGCCGCCACCAATCCGCAGGGTGAGTTCGAGATCAAAAACGTAAACAAAGGCGACCTGCTCCTCAAGGCGACTTTTCTGGGCTACTCGCCTTATTTCAATCAGCTACAGTTTCCGGAAGAAGGAAATATACTGGATCTGGGTAAACTCACAATGCGACCACTTTCGAATGAACTGAAGGAAGTGATGGTGCAGGGCGAGAAAAGCCCGGTGGTGTTCAAAAAAGATACCATTGAGTACAACGCCGGCTCCTTTAAGACCCAGCCCAATGCCGTAGCTGAAGACCTGCTAAAAAAGCTGCCCGGTGTGGATGTGGAAACAGACGGCTCCATCTCAGTGAAAGGCGAGAAGGTGCAGCGTGTGACAGTGGATGGCAAGGAGTTCTTTGGTCGTGATCCGAAGCTGGCCACCCGCAATCTGCCCGCCGATGCTATCGACAAGGTGCAGGTTTTCGATAAGAAATCAGACCAGGCCATGTTTACAGGTATAGACGATGGGCAGCGCGAGAAAACCATTAACCTGCAGCTGAAAGAAGAGAAACGCAACAGCGCCTTTGGCAACGCCATGGCAGGTATAGGCACCGATGACCGTTACCAGGCCAAGGCAAGCCTCAACCGGTTCAGCAATGGCAAGCAGCTTTCTTTCCTGGGTATGGCCAACAACGTGAACGCACAGGGCTTTGGCTTTGACGAATACATGACCTTTAGCGGTGGCATGCAGCAGATGGCTGGCGGTGGCGGGGCTCGTATAACCATCTCATCCGATAACAGCTCCGGTGTGCCCTTAAATTTTGGAGGACGCACTAATGGTTTGATGGACAGCTATGCAGCCGGTCTGAACTTTAACAACCAGCTAAGCAAAAAGGCTGAGGCCAATGGCAGTTACTTCTTCAACAAACTCAATCACACCATAGCCCGTGACCTGGAGCGCCTGGAGTTTCTGCGGAATGCAGATGTACGCACAGACCAGCGCAGCCGCCAGCTCAACGGCAACAGCAACCACCGCGCTAACTTCACGGTCGACTACAAAATAGACTCGGCTAATTCGGTGAAAGTGACGGGTGCCATCGGGTATAATGAAACGAGTTCTGATCAGCGCAGCCAGGTTGAAACTTACAATGGAGAGAACCAGCTTCAGAACCAGAGCGCTAATACAGCTTTTTCGGATGGCTCTGCTCTCAATGCTAACGGTAGCATCCTGTTCCGGCACCGCTTCCCGAAGGCGGGTCGAACTATCTCCTCTAACACCGAGTTCAGAACCGGCATCAACAATAACGAGGGTGCCCTGCAGGCTGTGAATACCTTTGCCGATGGACTTGTGAATGTGCTGGACCAGGAAAACAAACAGGAAACGGAGAACCATAGCCTAAGCACCAACCTGGCCTATACCGAGCCGCTCGGTAACCGACGATACCTGGAGGCCAACTACAATTACCGCCAGAACACCAACAAAGTTGACCGCCAGGTATACGACCTGGAAGAAGATGGCTCACGCCTGTACAATGAAATGCTTAGCAACAGCTATACCAGCAATTACCAGTACCACCGCGCGGGTATGAACTTCCGGATGAACAGGAGAGAGTATAGCCTGACGGTCGGCTCCAGCCTGCAGCACACTGACCTGACAGGGGAGATCCTGGGATTTGAAGATGATATCCGCCAATCGTACCAGAACGTGCTGCCTACTTTGCGATTCAACTACGAATTCACGGGCAACCGACGCATCGACTTCAACTACGAGACCATGGTGCAGGAGCCTACTATACGCCAGCTGCAGCCTGTTGTGGATAACTCTAATCCGCTGAACATTTACGAAGGCAATCCTGAGCTGCGACCGGCCTATATGCACCAGTGGCGCCTCAACTTCAGTACTTTTGATCCGGGTACGCTAATCAACTTCTTTACGTTTGTGAACGCCTCCTATACTAACAATGCCATCACAAACGCTCAAAGCTACACCGACCGCCTGATCCGTATCACACAGCCGGTCAATGTGAGTCACAATACTATGGTCAGTGGTTTTGCCTCCCTGGGTTTTCCGGTTAAGAAGTTAAACAGCCGTTTTAACCTCGGAGCAAATGTGCGGCAGCAGGAGAGCATCAACCTGGTGAACGAGGTGGCAAACGACATCCGGATACAGAATCTGAATGGCAACCTGCGCTACGAGTACCGCCTGAAGGAGCTCTTTGATTTGAACCTGCGGGCAAACTGCACTGTACAACGCACGAGGTATGAGTTCGGAGACGATCAGCAGTTCTTTAACCAGACCTACTCAGCCGAAACGAACCTATACCTGCCGAAGCTCTTCAACTTCAACACTAACTTCGACTACATGCTGTTCGACAACCCGGGCTTTGACTTTAGCCAGCGTATACCGATGCTGAACATGTCAGTATCGAAGCAGTTCCTGAAAAACAATAGTGGAGAGTTGAAGCTATCTGCCCTCAATGTGCTCGACGAGAATCTGGGCGTGAACCAAACGGCCAATATTAACTATGTAGAGCGGGAGACGCTGAACTCACTGGGACGCTATTTCATGCTGAGTTTTACTTACTCCATCAATAAACATCTTAACCCAATGGCTAACCGTGGTGCTCGTGGAGGTGACATCCGGATCGTGAACTAAGGCTTGAGGCTTAAAAACAAAAAAGGGCTGCCCACGTGGGGCAGCCCTTTTTGATACTATTGGCTAAATAGTTGAGGGTTGTTGTTATGCAACCTGCTTTTGTTTGGCAGGCTTCTCTTTTCTGTTTTCCTCTTCTTTGAGCAGTTTCTTATCCAAAATAAAAGGTCCGAATGGCAGGAGCGATGCGATCACCGCAGCAGCTACTTTCTTGATAGACCAGTTATGTGTGAGTGTTACCTCCAGTACCGACACCATATACAATACAAACAGCACACCGTGTGCCCAGCCAGTATACTTCACCATCTCAGGCATACCTGCCATATACTTCAGCGGCATAGCAATGCCGAGCAGGAGCAGGTAAGATATACCCTCGTATATACCAATGGTGCGAAGTCTTGAAATAGGGGTTCTCATAATGTATAGCTTTTGTTCAGCTGCAATTTAGCACTTAACAGCCGAGTTACCTGAATCGTGCCATTGGAATGCATAAAATTACGGCAGATAGCAGATATAGCTACCATAGAAAAGCAAACAGGCTACCCCAAAGGTAGCCTGTTTGCTTTAAAAGGGATGATGCAATTAATTTACAGTTACTGGGGGTGCAACAATTTTAATTTTTTTACCAGTATCATTTGTGCCTTCAACAGACCAATCGCCTGTAATTTCACCTTCCTGGTTATTTTTAAAGTTCTTAAATGTGATGGTAAATGTATTGCTGTAACCAGAAGTTAAGTTGCCTAATTGCCATGAAATTTTGCTGTTGCTCTTATCATTGCCTATAGCCGTATCTTCCTCTTTTGCTCCTACATCATTTCCGTCAACTGCTGAAACAAACTCAGTAAATGCTGTCAAGCCTCCTTGGATTTTGGCATCATTGATATTAATACAAGAGTTAAAAGTATATTCAACTGTATACTGAGTATAAGCACCTTTATCCTCTAAACCAGTTTTTGTTTCAGAATCAATTAATCTACCTGTTAACTCCGTCTTTTGGCAACTTGCAACTACTTCAAGCTGAGAACGAAAAGTATTAATATTTTCTATATTTCCTCCAGCTCCTATATATTTAATATTATAGTAAATGAAACCAACAGATTCAGGAGTAAAGGTGTAGATAATACTTTCTGATTTTACAATTTGAACCCATTCTGTTCCGATAAGTTGCTGTAACATTAGTTCACCTTTTGGTAATATAGTGCCATCTGGTGCTGTAGCTGTAATAGTCATAGTTACAGGTTGTCCTACGATTGCAGTGGACGGAGAATAAGTTACAGTGATTACGGGAGTCAACTTATCATTGCCATTATCAGCACTCACTTCTTTCTTCGCCGCATCAATAGACGAAGCGTTCAAGCCAACCTCGTCGAGGTCTTTCGTACAGCTTGTAAATGTTCCGGCTAGCATAAGTAGCGCCGTAGAGATAGTGTATAATTTCTTCATTTTGATTTTTATAAGGGTTGTTAGTTAAATATAGATATATTTTAATCTTCGTGCTTTAACTTATGTTATGGTAAAATTGTTTCAATTAATTTTATTATTCAAATATTTAAATAGAAATATTTTTAAATAAAAGCAGTATAGTTATAACATTGATTTTGGAATTAGTATTAAAAGTGGTGTGATCTAATAGGAGTATTGGGTGAAAATGCAGAAAATAAGATGATTGCTGATATTTTTAGATTCTTGATTGCACAGAAAAGCCCTCCTCTGTAACTGCATATCCAGCTTCAGAGGAGGGCTTTTTTTGTAACTAGCGATTAGCTAAGAACTCAAGCCGTAGTTATACAGGTGTGTACGGGCATATTGAGAGCGTACTTCCTGGAATATGGTTTTCACAAAAGACTGGTCTATACCTGCGCTGCTGGCTTGGTGCAGGAGGTTTTCCAATACCAAATCCCAACGTACCGGATCAGGCGACTCTACAGTCTGCTCAGCGGCATTGCCATAGTCGCCGAGCTGCGCTGTGACTTTGGTACGGCGTGACAGCAAAGTCAACAACTCATCGTCCAGGTGCTCGATCTCTTTGCGCAACTTTTCCAGCTGGGCACTCTGCTTCAACTTCTCGGCAGGGGCCTGCTGTTGCTTCAAAGCCTGCAACAGCATGTGCAATTCCTGCGGCATGATCTGCTGCTGGGCATCGCTCAAGGCGGCAGCAGGGTTGTAATGCGACTCTACCATCAGGCCATCATAGCCCAGGTCGAGGGCACGCTGACTCACCGGGCGCAACAGACTGCGACGACCTGCTATGTGACTGGCGTCGCAGTACATGGCCAGGTCAGGTACCTGCTGGCGCAACTCAAGGGCATGCTCCCACTTCGGGTGGTTGCGGTATGGGGCACTGTCCAGGGTTGAGAAGCCACGGTGCATGGCACCAAGCTCCGTGATGCCGCTGTTGTGCAAGCGCTCCAAAGCGCCAAGCCACAAGGCCAGGTCCGGGTTTACCGGGTTTTTTACAAGTACAGCCACCTGCACGCCTTTTAGAACATCGGCTATCTCCTGCACCAGAAAGGGGTTTACCGTCGTGTGGGCACCGATCAGCAGGATGTCCACGCCATGCTGAAGGGCCTGCTCTGTTTGGGTAGCATTGGCTACTTCACAAGCGGTGCGCAGACCTGTTTCCTGTTTTACGGCGCGCAACCACTCTAGCCCGATTGTGCCTACTCCATTGAAGCTGCCCGGACGGGTGCGTGGCTTCCAGATGCCTGCTCTGAATACCGATACTCCTTTTACCTTTTTCAGGCCAAGGGCGGTTTGCAACATTTGCGCTTCACTCTCAGCGCTGCACGGACCCGCAATCACCATGGGGCGCTTCTGGCTTACCAATTGGCTCTGTTGTCCTGCTAATTTCATGCTGCTGTGTGCTGCTGTACTCATGGGTGTATGTAATTTAAAATATGCCTTAAAACAAAAAAGCCCCGCTTGTGGCGGGGCTCCTGTGGTACCTGTGTATGTTGATGTTTTACCTAACGCACAAAGTTCTACCAGGGAGCCCCGTCGGAGGCACCAGCATAGAATTCGTAAAAATGGAGGCGTTAGCGAAAATCATTTCTTCTCAATTAATATGCAATTGAAGTTATTAATACTGACAAAAGCAAATATAAGCAATGAATTTTAGTGAAAAGTTTTAAAGTCCAGCTTTAAGGGAGTGTAATGTCAGGCGGCGGTGGCAGTTCATTATCCTTCTTCGGGAAGAGGAGTGAAGCAACAATGGAAACCGTCAGTATAGTGCCTACTACGAGCAAAGCATAGCGCATATCCAGATGGTAAATATCGCTCAGCAGCAGCTTGGCACCGATGAAAACCAGGATCAGCGACAGGCCATAGTGCAGGTAATGGAACAGCTGCATGATGCCGGCCAGAGCAAAATAAAGTGCCCGCAGACCCAGCAGCGCAAACACATTGGAGGTATAGACGATGAACGGATCTTTTGAAATTGCCAGGATAGCAGGTATAGAATCGGCTGCAAACACCACATCGGTACTTTCTACCATGATCAGTACCAGGAAGAGTGGCGTGGCGTAGAGTTTGCCGTCAATCCTGGTGAAAAACTTACCGCCTACGGCTGTTTTTGTAAAAGGCAGCTTTTGGCTGATCCAAACGATGAATGGATTTTGCTCGGGATGCAATTCGTCATCATCTTTCGTGAAGGCCATTTTGGCACCGGTGTATACCAGAAAAGCGCCTAGAATGTAAATGATGAAGTGGAACTTGGCAATTAGCGCCACACCTACCAGGATGAAAATACCACGTAGCACCAAAGCGCCTATGATACCCCAGAACAGGATCTTGTGCTGGTACTGGAGCGGCACTTTGAAGAAATTGAAGATCAGGATAAAGACAAAGAGGTTGTCGACGCTCAGCGACTTCTCGATCAGGTAGGCCGTCAAAAACTCCAGGGCGGGAGCGGGGCCTTTCCAATAATAGATGATCGCATTGAACGCCAGCGACAACGCCACCCAAAAGGCGCTCCACAGCAAGGCTTCCTTTATCTTGACTTCGTGCTCCTTTCGGTGAAAAACGAAGAGGTCGAGACCCAGCAACAGCAGGATGAATGCGTTGAATATGACCCAAAAAAGTATGGTATCCATAGGCTAGCGAAACTTGACAGGTATAGACTTTCTTTATCAAATAGGAGCTACACCTAATTCGTAAAGTTAGTCGATTTAGCGCGGGATACGCAGCTTTGTGGTGAGAATATATTTTGAAAAAAATTGAAGCCTATCAGGTATGGTCGATAGCTAGTAACGGTCAAAATGACGGAAAAAGCTGTTCACCTTCATGCGGATTACCCCCAGTACCGCTTCCTTAAATATACCCTTTGACATCTTGGACTGACCCTTAGTGCGGTCAGTGAAAATGATGGGCACCTCCTTGATCTTGAAGCCATACTTGAAGGTGAGAAACTTCATTTCAATCTGAAATGCGTAACCCACAAAGCGAATCTTGTTGAGTTGGATAGTCTTGAGCACTTTGCGACGATAGCACACAAAACCTGCGGTAGTATCGGCAATGGGCATACCCGTGATCAGGCGTACATACAGGCTGGCGAACCAGGACATCAATACCCTGCTCATAGGCCAGTTCACCACGTTAACGCCCTGCACGTAACGGCTGCCAATCGACATGTCGTGTCCTTCTTCGGCACAGGCCTGGTAGAGGCGCACCAGGTCATCGGGGTTGTGCGAAAAGTCAGCGTCCATCTCAAAAATGTACTCGTAACCCTGACGCAAAGCATATTTAAAACCATGAATGTAAGCCGTACCCAAGCCCAACTTGCCCGTGCGTGACTCGAGGTGCAGGCGCTCTGGAAACTCCTGCTGTAAGCTGCGAACAATATCAGCCGTGCCGTCAGGGGAACTGTCATCCACGATCAGCAGATCAAAGGGGTAGGGGAGTGACATCACCTTCCTGACAATAGCCTCAATATTTTCCTTTTCGTTGTAGGTGGGTATGATCACCAGCGAGTCATTCATACCGCAAATATAGTTATTAGGCTATTGAGCGAGAAGCGGCGCGGGTATTAATTTTGGCGGCAATGGCTTTGGCTTCGCGCACGCAGTCTGGTACCGAAACGCCGGCATACCAGTTGGCAGAGATGAAAAGACCGTCCTGCTCGAGCACCTCCGCCATATGGTGGGCATCCTCAATGTAAAGGTCGAACTGCGGCAGGGCGTGTTGCCACAGGTGCAGGTGCTGGTATACGGGGGCCAGGGCCTTGATCTGATAGGTTTGGCAGAGCTCCTGGTGCACCTGCTCAAGTAGGCTGCGTTCCTCGAGTTGGGCATGTTCGGCAAAGCGCGTGCCACCTACATAGGATGTAATCAAAACCTCGTGAGAGCGGCAACGCCCCTCAAACAGGGAGCTCGTCCAGATAGAGCCTGACGTGAAAGACTGCTCCTCCCAGGGATGGAGCGCCCCGAAGCCTTGCAGCGGGTGTCCAACTTCCGCACGGTTGTACACGGTGTGCACCACTGCCATAGGCGGGTAATTGATGTTCTGGAGCGCTGCCGACATACCCGGGTAGGTAAACTCAATCAGCTCGGCTGCCTGATGGGCAGGAAGGGCCAGTACCAACTTATCATATTCTTCATTGTCATGGTCGCCGTTGGATGCGCAGCTGATGATGAACTTGCCTTTGATGCGGGTGATGAACTCTACTTTGTGGTCGAGGTGCAGCGAGATCAATTTGTCGGCAATGGCGTGTGGCAAGGTGGACATACCGTTGCGGAAAGAGAATGCACGCTGGAACACGCCACGTTTCTTTTTCTGCACCATGCCTTCCAGCACCGAGCCATACTGCGTTTCCAGTTCTTTGAGCTCCGGATGCGCTTTGTTTACCAACAGCTGCCTGGGATCGCCGCCGTAAAGGCCGCTGATCATAGGAGCCGCCAGGTAGTCCATCTGCTTTACTCCAAAGCGTCGCTCGAAAAAATCCGATACGGTTTCATTTTCTACTTCGGCTGGCGGTTGCTTGCGTTCCTGCAGAATCCTGTGCTTTTCTTCATTTGAAAACAAGTCGTTGGCCAGAAATGATTTGGGGCTGGCTGGCACCGGGTATAGCTTGCCATCGTGCAACACATACCTTTTGTTATTGCGCGGCGTCAGCGGTAGCAGCTCGGTCTCCAGTTTAAGTTCGGTGATGAGCTGCAACAGCTCCTCGTTCATCTGTAAAGTGTTGGGTCCCAGTTCGAAGGTATAGCCATTTTTACGCAGGGTACGCATATTGCCACCCACCTCGCTGCCGGCCTCAAACAGGTCGTAGGCCACGCCTTGCCGCTGCAGGTAATAGGCCAAGGACAAGCCCGAAATTCCCGCTCCGATTATCGCTACTCTCATGATTTCTTGCTTGTAAGCTGTTAATATTTGTGCCTTTCTGCTGCAGTATTGCTGCCGGGGCATGCATATCCAACGTAATAATTCTAATTTTAGCGCCTCAACCTATAGACTGACAATGCAGCGAAAGTGCGTATTCCTGGACCGCGACGGTGTGCTCAACCGCGAACGAGGAGACTATACCTATACCCTGGAAGATTTTGAAGTGCTGCCGGGCGTGCCGGAGGCTTTGGCGCTTTTGAAGCAAAACGGCTTTTTGCTGATTGTGGTTACAAACCAGGGCGGTATAGCCAAAGGCCTGTATACCAAGGCTGATGTGATAGCCTGCCATCAGAAATTGCAGGACGCCTGCGATCACCTGATCGATGCGCTCTACTACGCTCCATCGCATCCCAAATACTCCGAATCGCTCTCCCGCAAACCCGACAGCCTGATGCTTGAACGTGCCATCGCCAGGTATAATATAGACCCTGCCCAAAGCTGGATGGTAGGCGATTCCCACCGCGATCTGGAAGCTGCTGAGAAGGTAGGTGTGCGGAGCATTATTGTTGGCGATAAGTATAACCCCGGCAGCTATACCTGGCAGGTAAATGACTTGTGTGAAGCGGCGCAGGTTATTTTAGGGGAAGAGGGAAAGAAAGACTAAGATTTATACATAATTTCTTATATTTAACATAAGTGGAGTTGCTTTTAGCAGACAGCCGTTTGCTGGGGAAGCGTATGTTTCCGCTTTAGAGCAAGTTGGTAATAACTCTTTTACAAAAAAACCAATTAGATTTAAATATTAAGAGCTAAGTTCATTAGCACCTTTACTTTCATCTTCTGGAATTCAATGATGCATCCAACAACCATACTTAAGTTAAAACCATGAATAAGGCTGTTGTTCTGTTATTACTGTTCATCTCTTCCTACCAGGGCTTTGGCCAGGCGAAGCTAGGGTTTAAGGCGGGTGCCAATTTAAGTACTGTCATTGCTGACAAGGATGTTGTTGCTCTTTCGGAATACGTGGATATAGAGGAACCAAGAATCGGGCACTACATGGGCGTTTTTTCTTCGATACCATTATTCAAGAAGCTGAGTTTGCGCCCTGAGCTATTGTTATCTTTGAGAGGCTTTAAGAGTGAAAGCACCCATCCTGACAGATACAGGTACACCACTAATCTGTACTACCTAAATCTGCCTATATTATTGAGCTTTAAACCTTTTCCCAAGTTTACTTTGCTGGCAGGGCCTGAATTTGGGTTACTTCTCAGGGCAAAATACAAAGGCGATTTCATAGAGGGATGGCGTACTTCAACCGGCTATAAAAAAAGCGACTTTGGGGTAACCGCAGGATTGAATTACGACTTCCTGCCCAAGTGGGCTATGGAAGGCAGGTATAGCCACGGCATTACCTATTTAACCGAATACCAACAGGTAAAGGATGCCCGCAACAGGGTATGGCAAGTTGGGGTAGCGTACACCTTGAAATAAAAATATAACAATTGCTAACCACACCCATAAGCCAGCTGCTCCACCTTATAGCCAAATCCGTTAAATCATCCGACTCCCCAGGCTTCTTCTCTCTTACTTCTGTGGTCCCTACTTGCATCTGCTCAGAAATAATCCCTTAATTACCTAGCATTACTCTTCGATCACAAAGAAATAAAGATGAATCCTACTTTCTTTTCACATTTTTCTGAATTTAGGAAATGGCTGGAGGAGCACCACAGCACACACTCAGAACTGGTTGTTGGTTTTTATAAAGTAGATAGCGGTAAACCCAGCATGACATGGAGCCAGTCCGTTGACCAGGCGCTTTGCTTTGGGTGGATTGATGGTGTGCGAAAATCGATCGACAGCACTAGTTATCTCATTCGGTTTACGCCACGAAAGTCCTCCAGCATATGGAGTGCTGTCAATATCAGGAAAGTGGCTGAACTTACGGGGCAAGGACTCATGCACGAGGCTGGGCTGGTCAGTTTCAACAACCGGACAGAGAGTAAATCAAAGATTTACGCTTATGAAAAAGCCGAGGTCACGCTTTCACCTGAGTTTGTACAGATGTTTGAAGCAAACGAAAAGGCATGGTCCTACTTTCTATCGCTTGCTACTTCTTACCGCAAAGCCTCCATCAATTGGGTGATGAGCGCAAAGCAGCACGTTACGCAAACGAAGCGCATCAAAGCACTTATTGCAGATAGCGAAGCGGGAACGAATCAGTGGAAAGACAATAAGTACCAGAAAAAAAGTAATTGAGTGAAGAACACACTTCAAGATTATTATAAGAAACCAATAAGCCTTTTGAATTGACCAAATGCCTATCGTTAATAAAAATTCCCTGTAACATGACCCGGTATAGATCTTTTGAAACCGAACGCCTGCTGCTGATCCCAACTTCGGAAGATGATGCGGCTTTTATGTTGAAACTGCTCAATAGCCCGACCTGGATCAGGTATATTGGTGATCGGAACGTGCATTCTGTAGAGGAGGCGGCTGCTTATATCCGCAGTAAAGTCACTGCACAACTAGAGCGACTTGGGTATGCAAACTACACCGTTATCCGGAAGACAGACCAGGAGAAGCTGGGGGTTTGCGGGCTTTATGATCGGGAGGGGCTGGAAGGCATTGACATAGGGTTTGCATTCCTGCCGGAGCACGAGAAGAAAGGCTATGCCCTTGAAGCTGCCCTGGAAATAAAGCGAGCCGGTATAGAGGAGTTCGGCATTACCCAGATGAAGGCAATCACAGTAAAAGACAATGTGGCCTCACAAAGGTTGCTGGAGAAACTAGGCCTGAAGTTTAGCAAATTAGTAGAGCTGCCGAACGATCCGGAAGAGTTGCTTTTATACGAGTTGAAAGTCGATGACGAGGCAGCACACGCAAAGCATACCTACATCCATCCTGAATCAATCACATAGAAATCAATATGAACCCAATCCTGAGAAACATTTTAGCCGTTGTGGCCGGAGTCGTGGTCGGCAGTGCCGTCAACATGAGCATTATTATGGTGAGCAGTGCTGTTATTCCGCCACCTGCAGGTGTGGATACCACTACATCGGAGGGCCTGTCGGCAGGGATGCACCTGTTTGAACCGAAGCATTTTCTGATGCCCTTTATGGCGCATGCGCTGGGAACATTTGTGGGCGCACTGGTAGCTGCTTTTGTGGCTGCCACTCATAAAATGAAATTTGCGCTCGGTATAGGCGTCTTCTTTCTGGCCGGAGGTATAGCCAGTGTCTGGATGCTGCCTTCGCCAGTGTGGTTTGCCTTTGTTGACCTAACCATAGCCTACCTGCCCATGGCTTACCTGGCTGGGCTGTACGCCACCAGATGGCGCAGGAGCACAGCAGTGTTACCTGCTTAGTGGAAATGTATAGCAACAAAAAAACCGGCTTAAGGGCCGGTTTTTTTATATCCATAGGTAATCCGCTCGGATTAGCCTTTGATCACTTCAGTTTCTTGCACAAGGTCAGTTGCCGGGGCGTTTTGCTCAGACACCTCAACACTGGCAAAGTTGTAGGC
Organism: Pontibacter lucknowensis; assembly: GCF_900156415.1. Classification (GTDB taxonomy): domain Bacteria; phylum Bacteroidota; class Bacteroidia; order Cytophagales; family Hymenobacteraceae; genus Pontibacter; species Pontibacter lucknowensis. The sequence continues at coordinate 32,838 of NZ_FTNM01000004.1, forward strand.
TGGGCAGTAGGTCTTACAAGAAGTCATACCCAGTGCCAGGATGAATGCGCCGAATGCTGCTAATTTCTTCATGATAATATAGTTAGGTAAACGATGGTAATCCAAAAATACAATTTTTACTATAAATGCAAAACAGTATACGCAAATTTAACGCGCGCGGTCTTAAATTTCGTATCCCAATATGTTTAGCATCGATTCATAGGTCTGCTCTGGCGCAAACTGCCAGCTGATCAGCTTCCCGTCCTCATCACGATCCACCAGGATATGCTGTGGCGAAGGAATCAGGCAGTGCTTGATGCCACCATACCCGCTTAGCTGCTCCTGGTAGGCTCCAGTGTGGAAGAAACCAATGTAAAGCGGCTCATCTTTTGGCGCTTTCGGCAGGAACACCTGGAAGGAGTGCATCTCAGAGTTATAGTAGTCCTGGCTGTCGCAGGTCATACCGCCAAGCTGAATTTTGCGGTATTCCTTGTTCCAGTGGTTGATGGCCAGCAGTGGCCAGCGCTGGTTCAGTGCCCAGGCATCCGGCAGGTTCGTGATGAACGAGCCATCGATCATGTACCAAAGCTCCTTGTCGTTCTGCAGCTTCTCATCCAGGATAGAGTAGATGTTAGCGGCGCTCTCACCTACGGTAAAGATGCCAAACTCTGTGAAGATGTTCGGCTCCGGCACACCCTCTTCCTTGCAGATTCGCTTGATCGTGCGCAGAATTTCCTCGGTCATGTACTGGTAGTTGTAGTCCGCCTGAATGGAGGTTTTGATCGGGAAGCCACCGCCAATGTCGATGGTGTCCAGCTCCGGGCATACTTTTTTCACTTCGCAGTACTTGTGCACAAAGCGGCTCAGCTCCGACCAGTAATAAGAGGTGTCCTTTATACCTGTGTTGATGAAGTAGTGCAGCATCTTGAGCTCAAAACGGTCGTCTGGCTTTATTTGCTGCTCATACAGGTCGATCACGTCGTTGTATCGCACACCCAGTCGGGAGGTATAGAATTCAAACTTCGGCTCTTCGTCCGAAGCCAGGCGTATACCTACTTTAGTCTTCGTGTTCACGTGCTCCTTGTAGTAGTCTATCTCGCCCAGGTGGTCGAGTATCGGCATACAGTTCACAAAGCCGTCGTTGATCAGCTCCGAAATCCACTGGCGGTAGCGCTCACGCTTAAAGCCGTTGCAGATGATGTAGGTGTTCTTGTCGATTTTGCCCTTCTTGTGCAGTGCCCGCACGATCTGCATATCGTAACCCGATGAAGTCTCGATGTGAATACCGTTTTTGAGAGCTTCCTCCATTACGAAAGAGAAGTGCGAAGCCTTGGTGCAGTAGCAATAGGTATAAGTACCCTGGTAATCCAGTTTCTGAATGGCATCGTTAAAAAGACGCTTTGCCTTCTGAATCTGAGAACTAATTTTGGGCAGGTATGTTAATTTTAAAGGAGTACCATACTGCTTGATCAGGTCCATCAGAGGAATACCGTTGAAGTACAATTCGTTGTTCTCTACAGTGAATTCTTCCGTTGGGAAATCAAACGTTTGGTGTATTAGGTCAGTGTATTTATCCATTATGGTGCTTGTGCTCTTAAGAAAACATGCAATATTGTTCGTTATTTACCATCTTTGCAAAAACTTAGTTCAATTTATATGAATCGTTCATGAAATTGTTCCTATTAGGCTCTTTATAGCCGGAAAATTTTGTGAAAGATGGAAGCTAGCGACGCAGAACATATAGATCTATGAAAAAGATTAAACTTATAGAAGTCAGGTCAGAGTTGGGGGCCGGAACACGCGGGGCGAGCATGGGAGTTGACGCGCTGCGGGTTGCCTGCTGGGATAAGGGCTGCGACTACTTCAAACGTTTCAACTCTATCAGCGTACCCGACCTTAACTATACCCTGTTCGACAGGGATCTGTTCCCGAATGCACACCGCATCGACAGTATCCTGACGGTGCAGAAGAACATTGCCAATGCCGTAGAGCAGACACTGGAGCTGGACATGTTTCCGCTCGTGCTGTCGGGCGATCACTCCAATGCCCACGGCACGATAGCAGGTATAAAATCAGCATACCCTGATAAAACGCTGGGTGTTATCTGGGTAGACGCACACGCCGACATCCACTCGCCGTATACCTCGCCATCGGGCAACGTGCACGGCATGCCGCTGGCCATGGCGCTCAACATCGACAACCTGGAGCGTCAGATAAATGACCCGGCACCAGAAACCGTTTTCTTCTGGAACTCGCTGAAGAAGCTGGGTTATGACGGTCCTAAGCTGAAGCCCGAGCACCTGGTATACATTGTCGTGCGCGATACCGAAGAGCCGGAAGATTACCTGATGAACAAACATGGCATCAAGAACTTTACCTATGCTGAGCTTAGTAAGAAGGGGCCGGAGCAGGTAGCCGCCGAAGCCCTCGGACGCCTGCAGGACTGCGACATCATCTATGTGTCATTTGACGTGGATAGCCTCGATTCGAAATTCTCAAAAGGAACCGGTACCCCGGTAGAGGTGGGCCTGACCGTAGAGGAGGCGAAGCTGCTGAATTACCACCTGTTGCAGGACCCGCGTATTGTGTGCTACGAAATGACCGAGATCAACCCGACGCTAGATACTGAAAACACCATGGCTGAGAACGCTTTCGACATACTCGAGACAGCCACCGACGCCATTTTACACAGAGAATTTAATAAAACAGCTATACATTAATTCACTTAATGCAACTTCAAAACGCCATCAGCCAAAGCATTAGCCAGGCACTTCAGGCTTTGTTTGGCCTTACTGTTGACGCTTCTACTATCGCCCTCCAGCCAACCCGCAAAGAGTTTGCCGGCAGCTTCACGTTCGTAACTTTCCCTTACACCAAGCAGGCCGGCAAAGGCCCTGAGCAGATCGGAGAGGCATTGGGTGCTTACCTGAAAGAGCATGCCACAGAGGTGAAGAACTTCAACGTGGTGAAGGGCTTCCTGAATCTGGAAGTAGAGGAGAAGGTATGGGTGCGTCTGTTCCGTGAACTGATGACCAACCCAAGCCACGGGCAGGCAGCAGACTCTGGTAAGAAAGTGATGGTGGAATACTCTTCGCCAAATACGAACAAGCCGTTGCACCTGGGGCACCTTCGCAATAACTTCCTGGGTTACTCCGTGTCGGAGATTATGAAGGCCAACGGACATAACGTGATGAAGGCGAACCTGGTGAACGACCGTGGCATCCACATCTGCAAGTCCATGCTGGCTTACCAGAAAATGGGCAATGGCGAAACCCCGGAGAGCAGCGGCATGAAAGGCGACCACCTGGCTGGCAAATACTATGTGTTGTTCGACAAAGCTTACAAGGAGCAGATCGACGAGCTGGTAGCTGGTGGCATGGACAAGGAAGAGGCGAAGAAGAAGGCGCCGCTGATGCTGGAGGCACAGGCCATGCTGCAGCAGTGGGAGCAAGGCGACGAAGAAGTGGTATCCCTGTGGAAGACCATGAATGGTTGGGTATACGAAGGCTTCGATGCCACTTACCGCAACATCGGCGTTAATTTTGATAAGTTCTATTACGAGTCTGAGACTTATACTTTGGGTAAAGAGCGTGTGGATGAAGGCCTGCAGAAAGGCGTGTTCTTCAAAAAGCCAGACGGCTCGGTATGGGTGGACCTGACCGACGAAGGATTGGACGAGAAGCTCCTGCTCCGTTCTGACGGTACCTCGGTATACATTACCCAAGACCTGGGTACAGCCGAGCTAAAATACAACGACTTCCCGTATGACCAGTCGGTATACGTGGTGGCCGATGAGCAGAACTACCACTTCCAGGTACTGAAGGCTGTGCTGAAGAAGCTCGGCAAGCCATACGCAGAGGGTATCTACCACCTGTCTTACGGCATGGTGGACCTGCCATCCGGCAAAATGAAATCAAGGGAAGGTACGGTAGTGGACGCCGATGAGCTGGTAGCCGAGATGATCGACACCGCCCGTCAGCAGACAGAGGAGCTTGGAAAGATCGAAGGCTTTACGCCGGAGGAAGCACAGCAGCTTTACCATACCCTCGCGATGGGCGCCCTGAAGTACTTCCTGCTGAAGGTGGACCCTAAGAAGCGTATGCTCTTCAACCCGCAGGAGTCGATTGACTTCCGTGGCAACACAGGGCCATTTGTGCAGTACACGCACGCTCGAATCTCTGCCATCCTGCGCAAGGCGGGTGAGATGGGCATTGCCGTAGACGCCGCTTCTTTCGGTGACTTCAACAACCTGCACGAAGCAGAGCAGGAGGTGATCGTGCAGCTGGTAAATTATCCGGAGGTGGTGAAAGAAGCCGGCAAGCTTTACGCCCCGTCTGTTATCGCGAACTACGCCTACGAACTCGCCAAAGCCTATAACCGTTTCTACCAGGAGATCTCGATCTTTAACGAAACCGACGAGCAGGCCCGCAACTTCCGCATCGCCCTCTCTGCCATGGTAGCCCGCTTCGTGCGCGAAAGCATGAGCCTGCTAGGTATAGAAGTGCCGGAGCGAATGTAAAGATAAGGGAAGCTAGCTTGGGGATGTGTCATCCCCCTGCCCTCTTCAAAGGGGGACTTTTCATGGAGCATGTATAATCCGCAAAACAAAACTACCCTAAAGAGGTTTTAAGCCAGTATCTATACCTTAAGTAAAGCTAACATGAAGCGCAGCACACAACTTTTGACAGTAGCAATGGTACTAGGTGTATCAGTAGCCTGTACAGGCGGATCATCTAATGCAAACCAAACAAACGATATGGCAACAGAGACCAATCAGACGGCACAAACTAACGGATTCCATTCCTTCAAAATCGAAAGTCTTGACGGGAAAGAGATTGACTTCTCGAAGTTCAAGGGTAAGAAAGTGCTGGTGGTGAACACCGCTTCGGAGTGTGGCTATACCCCACAGTATGCCGACCTGCAGAAGCTCCACGAGACGCATGGCGATAAGGTGGTAATTCTGGGCTTCCCGGCAAACAACTTTGGCGGACAGGAGCCAGGTTCAGAAGAGGAGATTGCGGCTTTCTGCCAGAAGAACTACGGCGTGACTTTCCAGATGATGGAGAAGGTATCCGTGAAAGGCGATGACCAGCACCCGCTTTACCAGTGGCTGGCCAAAAACAGCCCGAACAACGACGAGCCGAGCTGGAACTTCAGCAAGTACCTGATCGACGAAAACGGCAAAGTAGTGGCCTTCTATCCGTCTAAAGTGAAGCCGATGGGAGAGGAAATTCTGGCGGCGATTCAGAAGTAATGACATCAGGTATAGGCACTGATGCTATACCTGATATTTGAGAAAAATACCTTGAACACAACACAACACATTCCGCAGAATCCAGGTCTGGTAAAGGCCTGGATTTCCGCTTTTAGGCCGCGTACGCTGCCACTGGCCTTTTCCTGTATCGGTATGGGGGGCTTTATGGCCGCTGCTTACGGTGCCTTTGATGCCGTAGTGGTGGGCCTCTGCGTACTCACGACACTCTTCCTGCAGATACTCTCCAACCTGGCCAACGACTACGGCGACTCCATACACGGCGCCGACAGTGAGCACCGGGAAGGACCGAAGCGGGCGGTGCAGGCGGGCCATATCAAAGCCGAGCACATGAAGAAGGGGATGGCCGTGTTCAGCCTGCTGTCGCTGGTGTCGGGTTTGCTGCTGTTGTGGGTGGCTTTCGGTGCCGAAGGCATATACCTGTTCCTGGTCTTTCTTGCTCTTGGACTGGCTTCTATCTGGGCCGCCATTAACTATACAGCTGGCTCCAAACCTTATGGTTATGCCGGCCTGGGCGATATCTTCGTGTTCGTATTCTTCGGCTTGGTGGGTGTGCTGGGTACTTTCTTTTTGCAGGCGCAGTCGCTGCCCATGCTGGTGATTCTGCCGGCCATGGTTTGCGGCTTCTTCTCTACAGCCGTACTCAACGTGAACAACATTCGCGACATCAAATCCGATGTGCTGGCAGGCAAGCGCTCCATCCCTGTGCGTCTGGGACCTGTGCGGGCGCGCATTTATCACCTGGTGCTGCTGGCCGGAGGCGTGCTTAGTGCATTGGCTTACGTACTGCTCAACTTTTATAGCGTGTGGCAGTTTCTGTTTGTGCTGGCTGTACCACTTGTGTTAGTCAATGCCGTGAAGGTATGGCAAAAGCAAACGTCATCAGAACTCGACCCATACCTGAAGCAGATGGCGATTACGACCATGCTGTTTGTGCTGCTTTTTGGGATAGGCCAAGTGGTGGCTTAATCAGTTTTGATCAGTTACTAAAGCAGGTCGCTGCTCTGTATGATTTTTCCGCCGCTGGCCAGCATGTCGGCACGAGCAGCGGCATAGCCTTCCTGACTGATCGGGCGGGTCGCATCTTCAATAAAATACTTTTCAAACCCTTCGCCGAGAGCATCTTTGGCGGAGTAGTACACGCAGTAGTCGGCGGCAAGCCCTGCCAGGTATACCTGAGTCACACCTTTGCCACGCAGGTAGTCCGCTAAGCCAGTTGATTTTAGACGACCATTGTCATAAAAGCCACTGTAGCTGTCGATCTCCGGGTTGGTGCCTTTTCTGAAAATAGCTTCAATTTTTCTGGTCTCGAGGGCAGGGGCGAGGTCGGCTCCGGAGGTGTTTTGCAGACAGTGGTCAGGCCAGAGCACCTGTGGCAGACCGAGTAGTTCGGTCGTTTCGAACGGGCTTTTTCCTTCGTGGTTGGAGGCAAAACTCTTGTGGTCGGCCGGGTGCCAGTCCTGTGTCGCCACCACCAGGTCAAACTGCTCCTGTAGTTGGTTCACGATAGGGATGATCAGATCACCTTCCGGAACTGCGAGTGCGCCGCCAGGTAAGAAGTCGTTTTGTATGTCGATGAGCAATAATGCTTTCATGGGTATAAGCTAGGTATAAGTATAGGTGCAAGCCAGTCTGATATGCTAAGTTAAGCATTGCTTGCCTAAATCGTATCAGGTTACCCCGCTGTTCATGGCCTTGCCTGATACCACTATAAGGTTCTCAATATAATAGTAAAGTTAATGCTTTACTCCAGCCCGTCCGTCAGGTTGGCCAGCGGAGGCTTGTGGTCTTCCTGGTATATTTCGAAGTAAACCGTGTCGCCGATCGACTCCACCACATTCGCCTGCTTAATCACGTCCTGGTAGGTGTCATAACAGTTCAGTGCCTTCTTCATGATTTCTATGTCCTCGGGTCGCAGCTTCACTTCGCAGTCGATGAGGTCGGGCCTGCTGTGCTTCATCAGGAATTTGCCGGATTGCAGCGGCTGTTCTGTTTTGTTTGGCAGCGTCAGGAAAGCCAGCCTTTTCAGGTAATCAGAGCCGCCCTCTTTCATCTCCAGGAATACCCGCTTAACGACGGCGTGCATCACGAGGTGATCATGAAAGCCGCTTACCCCATGCACCGGGTAGGATACGATGACCTGCGGCTCTATCTGCCGGATGTGCGCCTTTACCACCTTCTCAATCTCACGTGGGTCCATCTCGGCCAGTTTGCTGTCGGGCAGGTCGAACACCGTCATGCCTGTCAGGCCGAGCACCCGCTCCACGGCCAGCATTTCCTTGTACCTGACATCGCCCATCTCTTCCACGCTCAGGCCCAGTTCATGCCGCACCTTGGTGGCACCGCCCCTGGTGAGGGTGAACAGGTATACCTGGTGCCCTTGCTCCAGTTGCTGCCACATAACAGGGGCCGGACCGAAGGATTCATCATCGGGATGCGGGAAGATATAGAGAATGCGCATGATGGGGGTTTTGGTTTAAGTGTTTGGATGCTCACTTAAACGGAGAAAAGCGCCGGAACGGTTTGCAGGATATAGGCAAATCGGGTTTAGCAGGATGTCCTACAGGCTACAATGGTTTGGGTTGGAGCTATTTGGCTTGTTAAACTTGAAACTCCCCCTTTCAATTCTGATAAATTCCTCAGGGTTTTGTTCATGAAAGAGAATGCCTTCGAAGCTTCCTTTTATGGACTGAAGTGCGACATAGCCTGGCAGCGGCAATATTTCATCTACCCTTACCTGAAAAGAATTAGGTGTATTCACATACCTGGTAGAAGTGCCATCGGCGTGCGTGATCAGGTAATAAGCATAGGAGTCGAAAATTTCCTGATAAGTGCCGGTCGTATGGTAAGTGCCCTTTTTATGTACTCCTGTAATTTGGATCTCAAGCAGGTCATCTGCTTGCATGTCACTCTTGCCGGAGTTGCTGTGCGCTGTGATTGTAAAAGCTGGTGAGGAAATGTCATTTACCGTATGAACTGACCAGGCGCCGTTAAACCTGCTTCTGCATTTATCGCCATCAATTGCTGTCGGCTGCCAGCTCTGACCATCAAGCTCCAAAGCAAGTTCATTAACCACAGTAGGTTCTTCGGGACCAGGATCCTTCTTCTCACAGCCGGAAAATAGAAACAGCGCCAGGCACAGGAAAGCAAGCGCTTTGTTCTTCTGAATAGCTATTGACTGCATCTGTACTTATTTAACAGTGTGGGGTTAAGTTGTTTACTTGACTAGCCTGCTTTTGTTGTAACTCTGTGTTATTCCTTTATTTGATTGAGAAGAAAGCTATTATTCACCTTTTTTCAACCCGCTCAGGATAGGAGAGTAAAGTTGTCTCACAGCTAATTTCCAATTCCCCTTCTCGTCTTTTTCATTCAGAATCGGTGCTCCTTTGTTTACTTCTCGCACAATTCCGTTTCTGTCCACAAAGATATTTGGTTTTCAGAGCAGTCTCTTTTGCTTCTGTTCAGAGAAAGGCTTTTTAAGTTAGACCAGGAGCCACCTCGCTGAGCGGCTCCCGGAGCTAACCTAACAAAATTTTAATTCGCACCGCCCCCGCCTGACTGCTCTCCGGCTTTCACATCGTCATTTTTGATGCCACGCTTCTTGCGGGCAATGTCTCCCTTCAGTTTGCCGAAGCGGTAGTTGAAAGCAACGCTGTAGCGGCGCATTACATTGAAATTCTCTTGGCGCTGCGTGAACTGCGGATCATTGATCTCGTTCAGGAAGCGACGGTTCTTCTGGAACGGGCTGTTCACTGAGAAGCTGAGGGTCGCTTTATTGTCTTTCAGGAACTGCTTGCTTACCGAAAGGCTATTCCAGATATACCCGGCTGAGCGGCCCTGCAGCAAAATGCGTGACGAATAATAGCCAATGTTGCCGCTTGCCCGCCAGCCCTTGTCGAAGCGGTAGCTCGAGTAACCAAACACATTGTAAGTAAAGCCCTCGTTGTTCTGTGGCACGCCGTCGATGACGCTGGTCAGCTTCACGTAGTTGGTAGTGGAGTTCAGATTGATGCTCAGCTTTTTGAACAGTGTGGTGTTGCCGCTCAGGGAAAAGCCGTAAGTCTGGTTGCGGCCTATGTTGCCATAGGTAGTACGGGCAACGGTGTCAGATCCAAGCGTGGTATAGCTCTGGATGGAGTTGTTCGTGAAGTTATGGAAGATGCTTGCATTTACAGATGTCCCCTTCACGAATGTGTTATAAGCCAGGTTGAACACATTGTTTGTGGCAGGATCGAGTTTCGGATTACCAAAGCTGATGTTGCGCGGGTCGATCTGATTTACATACGGGTTGAGGTAGTAAAGACTCGGACGCTCGATGCGCTGTGTATAGGACAAACGCATGGTGCTGGCACCTTTCAACTTGCGCGACAACGTAATGTTCGGGATCAGGTTGAAGTAGTCCGGAGTAGCCACTGTTCCCGATGACTTAAAGTTCGCGTCGATTTTAGTCTCTTCCAGACGTGCACCGGTTTTCAGACCCCAATCGCCTTTTTTGAGGCTGAGAGAGGTATAGGCCGCATAAATATCCTGGCGGTAGTCGAAACTGTTGGTCAGGTTCTCATCGATCACGAAATTGCCTGTTTCGGGGTTTTGGTTGCTGTAGAAATAATCGCTGCTGTTCAGTCGTAAGATTGTTTTCACACCAAACTCGAGGGTATGCTTTTTGATCGGCTGCACATAATCAGCCTGCATGGTGTGTTCTACTGAACTGCCGTCATTGTCCGTCTGGCTTACCTGGCCATTGAAGTTGAGCACTGGGTCCAGTATGAAGTCTGAGCCGCTGCCATTGCCGCTGTTACTTAGCCTGTAAGAAAGGGTGAACAGCTGATCTTTGTTTTTCTTGAAGGTGCGCTGGTAGTCAGCACCAAAGTCGCTGCCTCTCCAGGTAAAGTTGCCATTGTTCAAACGTGTGTAAGCCTGGGTCAGTGCCCCTGTGGAGTTAAACAGATCGACACGCTGCGCCAGTGTGTTATTACCGTTGTTCATGTTCATGCTGAAGTTGGCCGTGAACAGGTTTAGGGTGTCCATTTCGTAGCTGAACTCACCGCTCGCATACTGATAGGTGTTATCGTTTCGGCTTTCTCCAATCTGCTGCAGCACCGTCTGGCGTATGTTGTCTTCACGGTACAGGTTGTTGCTGTTAGGTGGGCTGTAATAGGAGCCGGTACCAAAATAGCCTGAAAAACCCGCCTTGCCAACTTTGGCTGTCAGGTAGCCGCCAAAGTTGCTTCCTCTTGGGGTGGATACCTGCGCATTCACAGAGCCATTGTAGCCGCCAATGTTCTTTTTATGTGTGATGATGTTGATGATGCCGCCCACGCCTTCGGCTTCGTATTTGGATGGTGGGTTGGTGATCACTTCAATGCTTTTGATGGTACTGGCTGGCATACTACGGAATACGTCTTTCGGGCTGCGTACAAACAGTGATGAGGTTTTGCCATTGACAAGTACCCGGTAGTTGCTGTTGCCATTCAGTTTGATGTTATCCTCAGCATCCAGGCTCAATAGCGGCACCTTGCGGAGCATGTCCAGGGCCGTCATGGTCTGGCTTTCGGGGTCGGCATCTACGTTGTAGGTGAGCTTGTCGATGTCCTGCTCCACCAGCAGCTTCTCCGTCACGATCTGCACTTCCTTTAGTTGTTTGGCCGATGAAACCAAGGGCAACCTGCCCAGGTCGATGGTTGTGCCGGTAAAAGCCGGAAGAGGCAGCACTTTTGTTTTGTAGCCTACATATGAGAGCACCAATTGGTATTGCTTCAACTCAAGGCCCGTCAGCTCAAAGGAGCCATTGTCTTTCGTAAAAGTGCTTTTGATTGCCTGGTTCTTTCCTGCTTCCTGTATCACTACCGTGACGTAGTCCAGAGAGGCCTGTGTTGCAGAGTCAGCTACGATGCCTTTGATGGTGCCTGTCGGTGCCGGTAACTGAGCAAAAGCCGGGCATGCCAGGCACCAGAGGAGTGCCAGCAGTAAAGTTTGTTTCATATAGAGTTAAAAATGGTTAGAATGACGCTGGCAGCCTTTGGTTGCGAAGCCAAAGGTCCTCTCTTCACATGAACCTAAACCAGGCATACATGCAGTGGAGGGTTAAACTGTAACGAGTAGAAAGGTATCATATAATATATATTATTCTGTAAAATATTATATAAATCCCCGTTTTCTATAGATGAAAACGCCTTTTGACCTATAAAATTAGTTGTTTGGCAGACTAAGGTATAGGAGATGAGCGCATGTCAGGTATAGCCCATGTCAAACAGAAAGGGCCTCTCCGGTAGGAGAGGCCCTTTCTGTTTAGTTATTGTCTTACGAGATTGGCGGCTTGCTATTCTGTGGATTGGAATCGTTTGGCTTCTTGCGGTTACGGTTCCTGTTCCGATTGCGGTTTGGCTTCTGAACGCCTTCCTGTCCCTCTGCCTTGGATGTGCCTTGCTCACCTCTTGGCTGTGGGTTGGCTGCCTTTATAGGACGGTTGTTCCCATCTTTTTGTGGAGCAGCACCTTCTGGTTTGGGCCCTCTACGGCGATTGCGATCTCTGCCGCCGCCTTCACCTGAGCGTTGGCCACCGCCTTGTCTGCCACTGCCTGGCTTTCCGCCGCTTTTGCCACCACGGCCACGGCCCATATCACGGCGCGTCGGGTCGAATACCGGAGCAGGGCCAAAGCCCTCCGGAAGCGGAAGTTTAGGAAGGTCGCGCTCAATGAGTTGCTCAACCTTGCGTACACGGTACATGTCGTTCTCGTTCACGAACGTGATGGCCATACCTGTAGAGGCGGCCCGGGCTGTACGGCCCACACGGTGCACATAGTCTTCAGCATCCTGCGGCATGTCAAAATTCACCACATGGCTCAGGCTATCGATGTCTATACCTCTGGATAGGATATCCGTAGCCACCAGAATCTGGTACTTACGATTCTTGAACCCCTGCAGCGCTTTTTCACGCTCCTCCTGTGTCAGGTCGGACATAATGCCCTCGGCTTCAAAACCCATCTTGCGCAGCGAGCGCACAATTTGATTTACGTTTGACTTGCGGGAGGTGAAGATGATCATGTTCTGCACTTCCAACTCCCGGATCAGGTGCTCCAGCAAAGGCAATTTCTGATTGTCGTAAGTCAGGTAAAGGCGCTGGTCAATCCCTTCGGCCGGCTTGGATATGGCCAGGTTAACCTCTTCAGGCTGCTGCAGGATCTGCTGCGACAGGTCACGGATCTTCTTCGGCATGGTAGCTGAGAAGAGGAGTGTCTGGCGTTCGGCAGGCAATGCACGCACGATTTTCAGGATGTCATCCATAAAACCCATGTCCAGCATCTTGTCAGCCTCGTCGAGTACCAGGTACTTCAGCTGGTCCAGTTTCACGTAGCCCAGGGCCATATGCGACATCAGACGTCCTGGCGTGGCTATGATAATATCGGCTCCACCGGTGAGGGCGCGCTTTTGTTGCTCCCACTCGTCGCCTTTGCTGCCACCGTAGATGGCAATAGAACTAACCGGGGCAAAATAGCCCAGGCCTTCTACCTGTTCATCAATCTGCTTCGCCAGTTCGCGGGTAGGAACCAATATAAGGGTGCTGGTGAAATCATAATTAGCGTGCGAAATGCGATCAATCAGCGGTAGCAGGTAAGCGGCAGTCTTGCCAGTACCTGTCTGAGCGCAGGCGATAATATCCTTCTGCTCTAGTATAAGCGGGATGGCTTGCTGTTGTACCGGGGTCGGGGTGTTGTATCCCATCGACTCAATGCCGGTGATTACATCATCGTGTAAGTTAAATGAACGAAAATCCAAAGTTATCTCCTTAAAATTATTTTTATGGCCTAGCGGCCTTTAAACCGCGATAATTGTGGTAAAGATAAGATTTTTATACCTTATTTGAGAAATATTTTAAAATACTGTTATATATTCAAAAATTAATGTTAATATTGCATCGTTGGAACAGCAAAATAGAACTTAACTTCTATAAAGTTGAAAAGACATCCGAAATGTTCAAAGTATATAATACTAGCTATATAGTTAAAAAGCTTTGAAATTCGCCTGAAAACAAACAATACCCAATTACATAATAGTATTTAAGCAGTATTTAATTTTGCTTACATAGATTTTTTTATATTAACGTCAAACTTTTAATAAAACCTGGCGTAAACAACCCAAAAGTTACTTTAAACCATCATTTAAAAACATATAGAAAAAAGATTTATTCTTAATTAAAATGAAAAAAGCTATAAAAGAATCTCCGAACTTCTATCTTCTACTGGGCGTGAACATCATTAATGCAATATTTTTCTTGATTTAATCGACCCTTTGCTCGGAACCTAATCCAATACATAGCGAAAACATACGTGCAGCTCTTCTTCGGGAGAGCTGCTTTTTTTATATCCTTTTTGATAGCTTTGTTACATGGCGATTGACTGAAACCAACTCTCGCTGAGATTATACCTAATGACGATGGCTGAACCCGTTTTCAAAAATATGCTGGTGTTCGAGCTGGCCAGTGTGCTGGCAGGGCCTAGTGTAGGACAGTTTTTTGCAGAGCTTGGCGCTACGGTGGTAAAGCTTGAAAATGCCGCTACCGGGGGCGATGTCACCCGCACCTGGAAACTGACAACGGAGCAGGGGAGTGCGGGGGCTTCCACTTACTTTTCGGCGGCCAACTGGGGGAAGCTCTCTGTAGGGCTCGATATCAGGGAGCCCACTTCACTTGATGTTGTTCATCAGTTAGCTGCCAAAGCGGACATTGTCATAGCGAGCTACAAGCCCGGTGATGCCGAGAAGTTGCAGGTCGATTACGGTACTCTTTCTCAACTCAACCCCAGGCTGATCTATGGGCACATTACGGGCTATGGTGCCGAAGACCAGCGTGCAGGGTATGATGCCGTGATTCAGGCGGAGAGCGGATTTATGTATATGAATGGCTCTCCTGACGGACCACCCACCAAAATGCCTGTTGCCCTGATGGATATTCTGGCAGCCCACCAGTTAAAGGAAGGTATACTGACGGCGCTCCTGCTGCGTGAGCGTACCGGGGAGGGCAGGTACGTGCAGGTTTCGCTGTTTGATGCCGCTGTTTCAGCATTGGCCAACCAGGGTACAAACTACCTGGTGGCAGGGCATAGCCCACAGCGCATGGGTTCTGAGCACCCCAATATTGTACCCTACGGCAGTGTGTTTACCTGCAAAGACGGCCTGCCTTTGGTTCTCGCCATAGGTGACGACAGGCAGTTCAGGCGATTGTGTCAGGTGCTGGGGGAGGAGGCACTGGCAGATCATTCACACTTTGCTACCAACAATGCAAGAGTGCAGCATCGGGAGGCTATTAATCAACAGTTAGAGCGGCTGATCAGGCAGCAGGAGCGGGCCGTGCTATTACAGGAGCTACACAGGCTGCATGTGCCGGCCGGTGCCGTGAACAGCATACCCGAGGTTTTTGAGCAGCTACAGGCCAGGCGCATGTTGCTTACCCAGCCAGGTGGACCCAGCGGCATCAGGCAGGTAGCTTTTGTAGGGGAGGGGATGAAAGCGGTTGAAGTGACGCCTCCACCGTCTTTTGCGCAGCATCATGAGCAGGTGCTAAGGCAATTTATAGCACCTGTTAATTAAAGTGATCATCAGTCTGTTAAATGTAAATCAGTAAGGCTGGTATACCTTGGGAAAACCGCTTGAATAACTATTTCTGAAGATTAGAGTAAAAAATACAGCACCCGAAACAAGCACAAGTATGAAAGATAGACTCGACGATATAATACAAGGCTTGCAGCAAAAGTCGGCTACAAAGCAGGCGATATACCGCAATACCTACCAGACCTTTACGCGGATGAAGGAAATTTCGCAGGAGATTGTAGAGGAGCTGACCAATCGGATCACGACGCACAATTCGGATGTTGTGATCGAATACAAGGCGATTACCGATCTGGAATTTCAGATCAAATTTTCTGGTGATCTGCTGGTTTTTGTCATGCATTCCAACATCGTCACGTTCCCTGACGACTACGAGATAATGCGCAACGATTACGTGGAAGAGGACTTCCGCCGCCGGTTTTTCGGACACATCATGGCGTACAACTTCATGGCAGATACCGTTAAGTACAACCGCCTCGACGACCCTGGTTATCTGGTGGGCAGGATGCTCATTAATATCGATAACCACTTTGCCATAGAAGGTGTGAAGCAGATGGACTTGCCTTACGACCGCATTGCCCGCAATGTGATAAATGATGACATGCTGCGTCTGATCGTGGAAAGCGCCATGGTGGCAGCTGTGAACAACGACCTGATGGGGCAGGATGTCTCGGATATTGAGCGCATCACCTATAAGCAGAAACTCGAAAACTCCCAGCTGTCAAGACCACGCAAGCTTGGTTTTATGATCAACCACGAGCTCACGCACTAGAGCAGATCAGTTGAAAGAGTTAAGTCCCGCCAGCAAGAGGTAGTCTATACCTGATGCTGGCGGGAATTTTTATGTCAGGCAGTGGGCACAAGCACATCCTGGGTGCGTAGCTGCTGCAGGGCCGTTTCTATAGCTGGCAGGCTCTCGAGCAGCTGCTCAAAGCTGTGGATGCAGAAGTACTGGCTCTGGAAGGTCTCTTTTATGTAAGCTGTGTTGAGGATATGGTCTACATCGAAGCCGAACTTCACACTCTCATCAGATACAGACAGGTTGCTCTCAGCCACTGAGGAAAGAATGCCGGCTCCGTAGATCTGTGCCTGCTGGCCTGGTTTGCGGAACAACCCGAATTCGATGGTGTACCAGTAGATGCGTGTAAGTCGGTCGATGATGTCGGGGCGGTCGAGGTGGGAGAGGGCCAGCTCGGATAGCTTGGCCAGGAACTCGCAGTACACCGGAATAGTGAGCAGCGGTACGTGGCCGAACACGTCATGGAACATGTCGGGCTCCTCGAGGTAGTCGAGCTGATCCATGCGGCGCACCCACACAGTGGCCGGGAAGCGCTTGCTGGCGATGAGCTGGAAGAACAGTGCATCATCGACTATTCCGGGAGCTGCCACCACTTCAAACCCCGTTAAAGGCCTGAGCTTTTGATTTATCTCATTAAAGTCAGGTATACGGTCGCGGCTGAAACCGACTTTTTCCAAACCTTCCCTAAACTCAGGTATGGCTTTTCCGGGTAGGTTGCGTAATTGGCGGTCGAACAGGATGGCCCATACCTGGTGGTTTTCGGCTGTGTAGTTACTGTAGTTCTGTGTCAGGTCCATGGATGTCATATGGCGTAATTTTAGTTTTTGGAATAGGTATAAAATGAAAAAAGCAGAGCTTTCGCTCTGCTTCAGTTGTATCAGTCAGGGACCCGTGGGCTTTTCCTGTTTAAGTGCGGTATGTTAGTCGCCTGATTGCCTGAGAGAGCGCAGTAGAGTAGCGGTAATAATAACCGTAGCAATAATAAGCGGCACGATAGCAATCAGCGGAAACAGCATGCAGTAGCGCAATGCCTGAAGGCATTGTTAAGTGGAGGTTCGCTATGGCTGCTGGTTGTTGCATGTGATGTTTAATGTTCGCAAGAAGTCAATTATCGGGATTAAACGCAAACTATTCTGCAGGGTTTTTCAGGAGCTAAGCCCGGAGGTACCGCTTTTGCCTGATCTTTAGCAGAACTCGTATACCTGATTATAGGAGTTTAGTTTCTATTAATTGCATTGGGTATGGGAGCATCCGAATACTACAGGCAGGCTTCATTACGCATAGGAGGCAGCAATTGGCTGTTTCGCTTGCTGATTGGGGCAGTAGTGGCTGTTGCGGCATCCTGTGCTACCTCGCCAACTGGAGAGAAGGTCGAGGGATTGCAGACTGAGAATGTCATTATAGTCGTGATCGATGGCATTCGGTATTCGGAAACCTGGGGAGCAGTGCCAGGTATTATTCCCAACATGTCCACCGATTTGCTCCACAGAGGCACCTTCTGCAGAAACTTCCGGAATGATGGCTATACCTACACCAATTCCGGCCATGCGGCTATCACGACTGGGGTGAACCAGCCGATTGATAACTATGGAGATGAGCTGCCGGCTAACCCCTCTTTGTTTCAGCAGTGGCTCAAGCAGAAAGGCAGACCGACCACCGCCGCCTGGATCATTTCAAGTAAAGACAAGCTGGATATTTTGGGCAATACCCTTCGGCCTGATTGGAAAGACCAGTTTTTGCCATCGCTTAACTGTGGCGTGAGCGGCCCTGGCAGTGGCTATCGGGCGGATTCTCTCACGCTGGTGGAGGTAATGAAAGTGCTCACCACCCACAGGCCCAACCTACTGCTGATCAATTTTATGGAACCGGATGGCTATGCCCACGCCGGAAACTGGGATTACTACCTGAGAGGCATCGCCCGGTCCGACCGCTATGTGAAGCAGCTCTGGGATTTCCTTGAAAAAGATGCGCACTACAAAGGAAAAACAACAATGCTTATTACCACGGACCATGGCCGCCATCTCGATTCGGTAAAGAACGGATGGATAGACCATGGCGATGATTGTGAAGGCTGTCAGCATATAAGTCTGCTCGCCCTGGGACCAGATTTTAGAAGAGACGCTATCGTCGAAACCAAGTATAGCTTGGTTGATATTTCCGCTACGGTTTCCCGGATGCTCGATTTTGAGATGGACTCTACTGTCTTAGTGCCGCTTGTAGACACTGTAGTAGTAGACCTTGCCATGGATACGACCCTGACGGCTTTCCGGAAAGACTCTATTCGGTTGGAGGTGAAAATGGATACAACTGCACTGAAAGGGAATGTGATGAAAGACCTGTTCTCCAGGAAAGCACTGAAGCAAATGGGGCTCTAAGCCTGCCCTGTTATAACTGTCGCAGCACAGGCAATTAAGTTTCTAGTTATGTTACCAATTGTTATACATCGAAACAATCGCCGCATGGCCGATCGCTTTGTATACCTGTTGGTTTTTCTTTTGCTGGGGTGGCAGCCGGCGCGGGCTCAGGAAAAGCCGCTCTTCGAGGATGAGGCAGTGCTTCAATTCAAGTTGGTTGCCGACTTTCAAAAGCTGTTAAAGGACCGTGGCGATGATAGAAAGTATCATGCCGCTACCCTCTTTTATCAGGATGCTGCAGGTGGGGAGATCTCTTTGCCGCTGCGGGTGATGGTGCGGGGCAACCGCCGTCGCGATGTCACCGTCTGCCGCTTTCCGCCGCTCATGCTTAACCTGATCCGCAAAAAAATGCCGGCAGGAACCGTGTTTGAAGGGCAAAACAAACTGAAGCTGGTAACACACTGCGTAGGGGAGGAGTACGTGCTGCGGGAGTACCTGGTATATAAGGTATACAACCTGCTGGCTGAAGAGAGCTTTCGGGTGCGCCTCTGTCAGGTGACCTACGAAGACAGCCTGGGAAAACGCAAACCAGAGGTGCGCTACGCCTTTCTGATAGAGGATGACAAAAGCATGGCCAGTCGGCTGGATATGAAGCTTATACCTAGCAAAATGCGCATAAGTATGGACCTTGTCGATCCGAAGGCTATGGCCCGGTTAGCCCTTTTCCAGTACATGATCGGCAACACAGACTGGTCTGTGCCTTACCGGCATAACATAGATCTGCTGGCACCTGACTCACTTTCAGAACCTATACCTGTGCCTTTCGACTTCGACTACGCAGGTATAGTAGGGGCACCCTATGCTGCACCGCCTCCCGAGTTGGGTATAAAGTCAGTAAAGCAGCGCCTGTACAGAGCGTATACTTTCCCGGATAACATCCACCGGGAGATGGTTAACACGTTTAATGCTTACCGTACTCCGATTTATGCAGTATACAGGCAATGTGAGCCCTTGAGTAAATCAGGGTTGCGGCAGTCGCTTAAGTACCTGGATAGTTTTTACGCCATCATCAACCACCCCCGCAAGTTTGACCGGGAAATCGTGAAAGTGGGGGAGCGTAACGAGAAAGCCTACGTGACAGTGAAAGGCCTGAAATGAAATCGCCGAAACAAACAGGTTGCTTCGGCGATCTTAAGGTATAGCTGTGAGTTGCTTACATGATCTCGGAGAGCTCGAGCCAACGCATCTCTTTTTCTTCCAGTTGCTCGTTTAACTGCTCCAGTTCTTTGGCCCAGGCATTAAGCTGCTCGTGGTCAGTGGTAGTGCCGGCATTCATGGTTTCGATGATCTCTGCTTTACGTGCCTCGAGTTTTGGCATCTCCTTCTCCAGTTCTTCAAACTCTTTTTTCTCCTGATAAGTCGGTTTGCGCTTTCCTGTCATGGGTTGCTCCTGTTTCTTTTCGATTACAGGGGCAGCCTGCTTTGGTTCCTGGTCGGTTTTTTCCTGCTCCTTCAGCCACTCGCGGTAGTCGGTATAGTTGCCCGGGAAGTTGCGAATCTTGCCTTCGCCCTCAAACACAAACAGGTGCTCTACCAGCCGGTCCATGAAGTAACGGTCGTGCGATACCATCAGCAGACAGCCGCCAAAGTTGAGCAGGAAGTCTTCCAGTATGTTGAGCGTGATGATGTCGAGGTCGTTGGTTGGCTCATCTAGGATCAGGAAGTTGGGGTTCTTGATCAGCACGCGCAGCAACTGCAGACGGCGCTTCTCCCCACCGCTCAGTTTGCTTACAAAGGTATACTGCTGCGGCGGCGCAAATTGGAAGTGCTGCAGGAACTGGCTGGCTGTGATCACCTCACCATTGGCCATCTCCACTACCTCTGCAATATCTTTCACGATGTCGATCACCCGCTGGTCTTGCTTGTACTCGAGCTCATCCTGGGTGTAGTAACCAAACACAGTAGTTTGGCCGGCATCGATGGTGCCGCTGTCGGGCTGCAGTTTGCCGGTGAGCATGTTCAGGAAAGTAGACTTACCTGCCCCGTTCGGCCCTACGATGCCAATGCGGTCTTTTTTCTTAAACACATAAGAGAAGTCGTCCACGATTTTCTTAGGTCCAAAGGACTTCGAAATATGGTCTACCTCGATGATCTTGCCGCCCTGGCGTGTCGTCTTTACGGAAAGCTCCAGTTGCGGAGCCGCTGTTTTTTTGGCTGCTTTCTCTTTCAATTCTTCAAAAGCATCGACTCTATACTTGGCTTTGGTACCGCGGGCCTTTGGTTGACGCCGGATCCAATCCAACTCTTTGCGCATTAGGTTGCGGGCTTTCTCGGTTTCTGCAGCGGCCATTTCTTCACGCGAAGCCTTCTTCTCCACAAAATAGCTGTAGTTGCCTTTGTAAGTATAGAGCTCACCGTTGTCGAGTTCGGCTATTTCGTTGGCCACCTTATCCAGGAAGTAGCGGTCGTGCGTCACCATCAGCAGGGTGGTGTTCTGCGTGGAAAGCAGGCCTTCCAACCACTCAATGGTGTCCAGGTCCAGGTGGTTAGTGGGCTCATCCAGAATGAGCATGCTAGGCTCCTCAATGAGCACTCGGGCCATGGCCACCCGCTTGCGCTGCCCGCCCGAGAGCTGTTTTATCTCCTGCTCAAGATTGTGTATACCTAACTTGGAAAGGATCTGCTTCACTTTGATCTCAAAATCCCAGGCTTGCAGCTCGTCCATACGCTCCATTAGGTGCTGCATCTTCTCCGCACTAGTGTCGGGGTGGGAGATGGCTACTTCGTATTCGCGGATGACGTCGAGTACTTCGCTCTGTCCACCAAAAATGGTCTGCTGTACCGTCAGCTCTTCATCAAACTCCGGGTTCTGGCCCAGGAAACCGATCGTGACTTCTTTGCGCACGCTCACGCTACCCTCGTCAGGGGGTAATTTGCCTGCCAGCACATTGAGCAGCGTGGTTTTGCCAGAGCCGTTCACGCCAACCAGGGCGACACGTTGCCCCTGGCTGATGCCGAAGTTCAGGTTTTTGAAAAGCCAGCGTTCGCCAAAGCTTTTTGATATATTTTCTGCGGATAGGTAATTCATAAAGCAAATTTAGGCATTTCTGCGCTATAGGCAGACAAAATAAAACAGGCTGACTTGATGGAGTCAGCCTGTTGCATTACACATGGTTTATATCGCTTATCGCATGGTTTCTTCGTGTGCTACATTAGTTTTGTAAGCTCTGCTTGGTGTACGATGTGTCGTTAGCGATGCCAGTATAGAGAATACACCGAAAATCAGGTGTGGTGTATACACATAGTCGGCAAAACCAAACAGCCATGGAGACAGTGCTAGTATGACGCCAATGCCAAAGTCAAGCATCAGGTGTGTCTGCATTGGAATCTTCTTTACCAGACCCATCTCAAAGTCTGTCAGGATTGTTTGCAGAAGCACGATCGCGCCTATGACTACAGGTACCCAGGTTTCAGAACCACCTGCGGCAAAATTGAACAGCCAGGGCGATGCAATAAGTAAAATACCATATACATAATCCAATATACCGTGAAAACGGGTTGGGATAAATCGCATGATTACCTCCTTTCTTGTTGTTATACAAGGTATAATATACGATTCGTACTTAGAGGTGTTGGATATATAGTAGAAAAATAGTGCAATTTATTGCTCAGTCATCACTAGGGTGCGGGCTACATAATCGTGCAGTGCCTGCTTACGGCGGGTAAATTGTATGAGCAAAAAGCCAAGTAACAGCGGTAAAGCCGAAAGGATGCGTGAGAAATAGCGCGCATTAGCCTGAAGAAAAGAAATGCGCTTGCCCCGCAAGTCCGTTACTTTCAGCCCCAAGGTAAACTTGCCAATAGTAGCCTGCTTGGGGGAGGCCTCCAGCAAGGTATAGTAAAGCCAGTGCAGTATAGGAAAATACAGACTGTAAAAAAATAACTGAAGTACAGCTTCAAACTCAAGCATACTAATGTTGCCATCTACCACCACTTGTTTCCAGGTGTTGAACTGCAGCGAATTTTCGGCCATAGAGTAAAGTATGATCGAGTACCAGAACACGAGTATAGTCGTGTCGATCAGGAAGGCCACAGAGCGACTGATAAAACTACCATACAAGGGAGTTCGTTTCACCACAGGTGAAGCGGACGAGATGATGAAAGCGGAGTCAGTGATAGCTGTAGACATAAGGGCTAGGCTAGGAGGTGGATAATCTGCTTTATCTGCTCTGTTGATAAAGCCGCCGGGTGTCGTACTCAGGGAATGGAGAATTAAGATAGCAATTCCCTTTGTATAAAGTAGTTAAATATAACCAAATAAAATTTATTTACAAAATATATTGTAAAAATAATATTTAATGCCGTCGCTCTGAATGATAAGCTGTTTCATAACTCAATAGTAAGTTTGAAAAATTCAATCATAATGTCAAAATAAGTGAATGATCTTAAAATCATGGTGAACATCTAATTTTGTGGGTTTTAGCATAACTTCGCACCATATGGGAGAGAGAAAAAATATGCACCCGATCGGGGTATTTGACAGTGGCATAGGGGGGCTTACTGTAGCGCAGGCAATCGTGGCAGAACTGCCAAATGAAAGGCTTATATACTTTGGCGACACTGCCCATTTGCCTTATGGGGATAAATCTACGGCTGCCATACAGGCTTATGCCGTAAAGATTTGTGATCTGTTGCTCAGGCAGCATTGCAAAGTGATTTTAATCGCCTGTAACTCGGCTTCAGCGGCTGCTTATGAGCTTGTAAAGGAATATGTGGGCAGCAAGGCACGTGTGCTGAATGTGATAGAACCGGTGGTGGAGCATATTGGAAAGACCTATGCAGGCAAAACGATTGGACTTATCGGGACAAAGCAAACGGTCAACTCCAATGTGTATCGCAAAAAGATAGATGAACTGGACCTCGATATTACCCTGAAATCACATGCCACGCCGCTGCTAGCTGCCATGATCGAAGAGGGCTTTTTCAATGATTCTATTTCTGAAAACGTGATTCACGCCTACCTGTCAGCGCCCGAACTGCAAGGTATAGAGGCACTTATTCTGGGTTGTACGCACTATCCGCTTATCAAAAGACAGATCGAGAATTACTACCAGGGGAAAGTAGATGTACTGGACGCCAGCCAGATCGTGGCCAGGCATGTTCGGAGATTTCTGGAAACCAATGACCTGACCTCTGGCGAGTTGCAGGGCGATCATGCATTTTTTGTGTCTGATTTTACCAGGTCATTCGAAGAAAGTACCCGCATCTTCTTCAAGCGGAAAGTGCACCTGGAGCATTATCCCTTGTGGGAGTAGAGGAGTTTCAGTGTCAGGAATTTCAAAATGACAGGTCGTGACCTGTCCAAATTATGCACTGGTAATCAACAATGCAGCCATCCTCCAATCCCTCACTTTCAGAAATCCCGTAAAAAGAGTACCTTTATATATCAACGGAGATAATCTTATGAAAAAGCGATATTTGACCATCGGGGACTTCAAGCGCAATGCCTTTATCATGGCCGCCGCCGCTACCATGGGACTCACCAGCTGTGACTCAAACACGCAGACAAATGATGAATGGAATGCGGGTACAGAAGTGCCTGTGCCGGATGGGATTGTAACGGAACTAACTGAGGAGGCACCTGACCAGTGGAAGATCACCGATGAGCGTACCACAGCACCGGGCCAGAGCATGGCGATCTTAAAGTATAATGATGGCCGCGTAGATACGCTGCAGGGCCTGGCACTCGAGAACCAGATGCGTGACATTGCCCAAAATGAGCAGCAATATACCCAGGGCGGCTTCGGTTTGGGCAGTGTGCTATGGTGGAGCGGCATGGGCTTTATGGCCGGTCGCATGATGTCACCCAGACCTGCTTATTATGCCAACCCGGGTGTGATGAACAATACAGCCGCCTGGCGCCAGAATGTGCAGACTTACCGTCAGCAGTCTACAGCGCCTCGTACAGGCCGAAGCGGTTACTTCCGTGGACGCAGCGGCGGAGCGGGAGCCTAATCTTAAGGTATAGGAAAAGCATATTTGCTGTTTCGCAAGGAGAGTATCCCGACAATCAGGTATAACGGTATGCTCCTTTTGGGGTTCATGCCTCGTATGGAAGGTATCAGTATAAGCTATGCTGCTTGTGCCGATACCTTCATTTGCGTATCAACCTTTTATTTCTGAGTATTTCATGCTAGAAAATTCTAAGACGAGCATCCAGGTAAAACCTCATACAGGTGATGTGGAAAAAGCAGTGCGCGGACTGGGCTGGGAGTGGTGTGTGGAGGACGGATGCGCCAACTATGTGCCCGGCGAGGCAGTGGTGATTACCGAAGACGAAGCAGAAGAATTACTCGATGCTGCCAGCTCGCTTTACAACATGATGGTGCAAGCCATTCCGAATGATCTTCCGGACGCCTTCCTGCAAGTGCTGGGTATACCCGAGAACCTATGGCAGCTAGTGCGCCAGTCATGGAACGACGACCGACAGGTGCATCTGTATGGTCGCTTTGACCTGGCGATGACGCCGGATGGCCCCAAAATGCTGGAATTTAATGCCGATACCGCCACTTCTATACCTGAAACCGCTGTAGTGCAATGGGCCAGTCTGGCCGTTGCCGGCAAAAACGATGCCCTGCAGTATTCTGGCCTGTACGAAGCTCTGGTAGAACAACTCAGGGTATGGCGCGAACGAAACGAAGACCTAGCACCTGCCTTGCTCGTTACTTACATTGGGGCAAGTGCAGAGGACGAAGCCAACTGCTCGGTCATAACCCAGGCTGCCAACGAAGCTGGTTTTGAAGCCCATCTCTGCCCAATCGAAGAAGTGAGCTTCTCTACAGAGGGTGACGAAAAAGGCGTGTGGGCACAAGTGGAGTCAGAGCAGTGGCGGCATTTTCCGTTCTTGT
Source organism: Pontibacter lucknowensis (assembly GCF_900156415.1). Lineage (GTDB taxonomy): Bacteria > Bacteroidota > Bacteroidia > Cytophagales > Hymenobacteraceae > Pontibacter > Pontibacter lucknowensis. The sequence goes on from NZ_FTNM01000004.1 coordinate 57,753, forward strand.
TTAAGTTACTGCCATGGGAGCAGATTGCCTGGGAGGAGCCAGAGCTGCTGCAAACCCTGACACTGCTTTCCCGTTCCCGCACCATCACGATTGCCAATCCGGCCTATACCTTGCTGTTCCAGAGCAAAGGCATGCTAGCCTGGCTTTGGAAGGCTTTTCCGTACCACCCTCTTCTGCTGGAGGCAGACATCGAGCCGCTGACAGGTAAGTACATCAAAAAGCCATATTTTGGCCGTGAGGGGCAGAGCGTAGAGGTAGTAGACCGTGGGCGCGTGACCAAAGTTCGTGGTGAATATGATAAGCAGCAGCAGGTATACCAGCGTTGGTGCGAGCTGCCTGAAGACGACAAAGGCTACCAGTACCAGGCCGGTGTATTCTGGTCAGGTGAAGGAGCCGCCATCGGCTTTCGCCGCGAAAAAGGCATCATCACCAACCTGTCGCAGTTTGTGCCGCATATTGTGGAAGGTTAGTATTTATCAATATTGAAAAGGTATAGCTATGTCAATAGACTCAAATGAGGATCTGGAAGGTATAAAAAAGGTGAGTGAAGCTGTGGCTATCACCCTCAGAAAAATGCGCGAACATGCCAGGCCAGGTATGACCACAAAGGAGTTGGATGACTTTGGATACAAGCTGCTGCAGTCTTACAATGCACAGTCGGCACCCAAGATCACCTATGATTTCCCCGGCTATACCTGTATCAGTATCAATTACGAAGCTGCACACGGTATACCCTCCGACAAAACCGTTCTTAAAGAAGGAGACCTGGTAAACATAGATGTGTCGGCGGAACTCAATGGATATTATGCGGACAACGGCGGTTCTTTTATTTTGGGAGAAGACGTGCATGGTTTGAACAAACTGGTAGATGCTTCTGTCACGGCACTGTATAAAGCGCTGAAAGAAATAAAGGGAGGCAAAAAGATAGCTGAAATAGGCCGCATTATAGAGACAGAAGCGAAGAAGAACGGTTTCAAGGTAATCAAGAATCTGGTTGGTCATGGCGTTGGTCGTAGCCTGCACGAAGAGCCGCACGAGATTCCATGCTTTTATGACAAGCAGGAGACCCGAAGGTTCCGCAAGAACACCGTGGTCGCTGTAGAAACCTTTATCTCCACCAAAGGAAGTTATGTGCATGAGAAAGGCGACGGCTGGACTCTATTGGCAGATGCAGGAGCTTTTGTAGCGCAGCACGAGCACACGATCCTGATAACTGACGGCGAGCCGATTATCCTGACCGCTGCTAATGGGATATAGTTATGATCAGCTAAGTAAAAGCTGACTGTAGTATCTGGCTCGACTAGCACATTAGCACATTAAAAACTACCTTTGCCCGTTCATAAAACCTAACCGCTTATGCTTGCCTTTCTGCTGACACTTATGCTATTGCTGGGTATCGTCATTGTGCTGGCGTATGCGGAGCGCAAGGTGGCAGCCTTTATGCAAGACCGCCTGGGACCAACCGAGGCGGGGCCCTACGGCTCGCTTCAGTCGGTGCTGGACGTACTAAAGCTGCTGCAGAAAGAAGACATTGTACCTGCCGCGGCTGACAAGAAGCTATTCAAACTGGCCCCCATCCTGATCTTCGCCGCAGTGTTTGCAGGCTTTGCCGTTATACCTTTCACACCTGAACTTATACCTGCCAGCATTGGCATCGGTGTTTTTTACCTGCTGGCTATTATTTCACTTGATGTAGTAGGCTTGCTGATGGCGGGGTGGGGCTCCAATAATAAGTACGCCATGCTGGGTGCCATGCGATCCGTGGCGCAAATTGTATCGTATGAAATACCAGCCGGATTGGCTATTCTCTCCGTTGTGATGATCTGCCAGTCACTGGACTTTCAGGAGATCAGCTATCAGCAAGGTATATTGCTAAACCGCTTTCCCGGACTTGAGTTTGAAAAGAACTGGCTCTTTGGTATCGAAGCGCTGGGTATAAACACGACAAACATAGGCGGTATCACTACCTGGAACATCTTCAGAGCTCCGCTTTTGCTTGTAGCCTTTGTGATCTATTTTATCGCATCCCTGGCAGAAAGTAACCGGGCACCATTCGATATACCGGAAGCGGAATCGGAACTGGTAGCCGGGTTTCATGTGGAGTATTCGGGCTTCCGGTTTGCCGTGCTGTTTCTGGCGGAATATAGCATGATGGTGCTGGTTAGCCTGGTAGCAGTTATTCTCTTCCTTGGGAGCTGGAATACGCCTTTGCCAAACCTGACTACGCTTAAGTTTGCAGACTGGACAACAGGCACAATAGGGTCACTTTCAGGTATACTATGGGGTGGCTTCTGGCTGCTCAGCAAGACCTTTGTGCTGCTGTTTCTGCAGTTACAGATCCGCTGGACCTACCCGCGTCTGCGCGTGGACCAACTCATGCACCTGTGCTGGAAGGTATTGACACCCGTTGCGCTGGGTGTAGTATTGCTAGCTGGTATTTGGCGTTTGCTAATGGTTTGAGTCCAGGAGTTTTAAGATTTATTGAGTTTAGAAGTAAGAGCATTGGTAATTTATTTCCTCTTGGTAGGGGCAGGGATGGGTTTCGACTTATACCCTTTTAAATAAGATATGGAGAAATCGTCTGTTCAACATAAAACCGGATTTTGGGAAGTGGTAAAGTCGCTGCTAAGCGGATTGCTACTGACATGGCGGCATTTCCGGAATGCGGACAAGCGGCGTGCGCCTGTGCCGGTCATGGACGATAATTACTTTAAGCAGCCAGAGGGCTTGGTAACGCTTACATACCCTTATGAGGCTATACCTGTTCCAGAAAACGGCCGCTACCGCCTGCACAACGAGATCGACGACTGCATTGTGTGTGATCTTTGCGCCAAGATTTGCCCAGTGAACTGCATCACAATTGAATCTGTGAAGGCAACGGAGGAGATCGGGGTGACGTCAGACGGTACAAAAAAGCGTCTTTATGCACCTGTGTTCGACATTGACATGGCTAAGTGCTGCTACTGCGGCCTCTGTACTACCGTTTGTCCAACAGATTGCCTGACTATGACTCCGGTATACGATTTCGCTGAAGTAGATATCAAGAACATGATTTACCACTTCACTGACCTTACTCCAGAACAGGCAGAGGAGAAAAAGCAATTGCTACAGAAGCAGCAGGAAGAAATGGCCGCAGCCAAAGCAGCGGCATTAGCGGCCCGAAAGCAGCAGTAAATTAAATTGTTAAATAGCTATACGGTTTCAACACATGCAGTATCTGATGCTGGGGAATGGTTTCCATTATCAGCTCGAATCTGACAAACCAAGTATTTAAAAACAGACGAATCAAAGAGAAGATGCTATTCTACGTTTTTGCTCTATTAGCCATAGTATCGGGTGCTTACATGGTGCTGACGCGGAACCTGCTATATGCAGGCTTCTCCCTGCTGCTCACCCTGCTGAGTGTAGCGGCCATTTATGTGTTGCTCTTTGCCGATTTTGTTGCTGTCACGCAGCTAATGGTGTACGTGGGTGGTGTGCTGGTGCTGATCCTGTTCGGTATTATGCTCAGCAGTAGGGTGCACGACAAGTCTGTCATGTCAGAGAATGTAAACGTAGGATGGGGAATTACTATTGCGCTTCTAACACTTGTTGGGCTGAGCTATACCATCTGGCAGGCAGGATTCAGTTCACTGCCATGGCTTCAACAAACTGACACCGATGTGCTGGCAGGCCAGAAAAGCACGGTGCAGCACATCGGTGTAAAACTGATGACCGACTTTGTGTTGCCTTTCGAAATAGCCTCTCTGCTACTGCTTATAGCACTGATGGGTGCAGCCTATATCGCCACAGACAAACAGAAGGTATAATGTTAGATCAGATTCCTTTAGAGCACATCCTGCTGTTGAGCGCAGCCTTGTTTACGATTGGCATTTTGGCTGTTATCACAAAGCGTCATGCAGTGGTGGTGCTGATGGGTATAGAATTAATTTTCAACGCCGCCAACCTGAACCTAGTAGCCTTCAGCCGTCACGATCCTGTGTTGATGCAAGGACAAATGTTCTCCCTTTTTGTTATCCTGGTTGCCGCTGCTGAGGCTGCCGTTGCCCTTGCTATCGTGCTGAGGGTATACCAGCATTTCAAAACTGCTAATCTTAATCAGATTGTGACTAAGGAGGGGTAGCCCTGAAATAACATCCAGATATTTGCCTGTCCTAAAAGTACTTAGGTTTCTCTTCTTATTTGACTGCTCATACCTCTTAAGTATAACAATACAAGTATAGCATTACCTCATATACCAACATTTTGGCACTATTCAGTTCATTCATTACTAGCTCCTTATATGCTTATATTTAGTGTTTAAACATGAAATTTAAGCTACAATAAAAGTGGGGATTGATTGAACTTAAGTAAGTAGCTAAAAGTTTAAGCTTTAATTTATTCAGAAGGTAGTATTACTGTAGTATGTTAAACTTTTACTTTTAGCTTTTCACATGAAAACAATTATTGCCCAAGCCGTAAGGTCTACGGCGCTGGGAGCTCTTTGGGTCATAGCTGGTTATACTATGCCTGTTTATGGGCAGGCAATTGAGATGGGCAGTTTTGTTACCACTTATGAACAAGATTTCAATACCCTGCCAAGAACAGGAACTACAGCAGAATTAGGTGTAAACGCATTTATACCTGACGGCTGGACTGTGCTGAGTTCTAAAATAGAGGTTAACACTATTAGTATTAGTACTGGCTCATCTAATACTGCTGCTTTGTTCAGTTATGGGCATACAAACTCTACTGATAGGGCATTGGGTGCTTTGACCGCAGACAAAGTCGGTGATTTTGCTTACAATCTACTGTTACAAAACACCTCCGGAAAGACGATTACTCAGCTCGATATAGCGTATGCAGCGGAGCAGTGGCGGGTGGGTAGTACTAATACAGATGTGCAAAGACTGCTTTTTATGTATGCTATTGCCGAGTATTCTTCCTCTTTTAATTTAACCGTTAACCTCAAAACGGGCGGGTGGACAACTGTTCCTTCTCTTCAATTTAACAGTCCTAAAAATAAAACTACAGCAGGCCATATTGACGGAAACATACCTGAAAACCGAAAGCAATTCAGCTATACCCTGCCCGAAGCTATACCCGATGGCTACTACGTAATGCTGCGCTGGTATGACCCCGACGAATTACAACAGGACCATGGACTTGCGATTGATGATGTACAGGTAACTTGGAAATTTCAGCCTGATTATGTGCCACTACCAGTAGAACTGACCAAGTTTACTGCCCGAACTATCGGCAAAGGCGTTGAACTTAACTGGACAACAGCTTCAGAACTCGATAGCAAACATTTTGAAATAGAGCGTAGTACCGATGCAAGAAACTTCGAGACTGTTGGCATTGTGAATGCAATGGGTACGACGAGCATGACCACAAACTATACCTTTCACGATAGAGAACCTCTCTTAGGTACGTCCTATTACCGACTTAAGCAAGTTGACGAAGATCTTTCTTATACCTACTACCATGTGGTTGCAGTAACAAATCGGCAGGCCAAAACAGCCACGGTATACCCAACCCTGGCACAGCAGGAGCTCAAGGTAGAACTACCGTTTGCGCACATACCTTACGATGCAGCTGTGTATGACAAGATGGGACGTGTGGTGCTGCGCCGAAACTTGAAGGGTTTTACTCATTCACTGGATGTCAGCCGTTTGGGGCATGGGAACTATACCTTGGTGCTCTCTGACGAAGCTGGGCAAAAGCAGACTTTACGGTTCCTGAAGAAATAACGCTATACTTGGGGAGTATCCTTACCTAAAAACTAACTATCCCTGAAGAGTGGCTATACCTGCCAAAGACATAAAATCAGAAGGGCCAGCTAGAATAGCTGGCCCTTCTGATTTTATAAGCTGTCGTTCCTTAAACGGAGAAGCTGTCGCCGCAACCGCAGGTACGGGAGGCGTTCGGGTTGTTGAAGTAGAAGCCCTTGCCGTTCAAGCCGTCCGAAAAGTCAAGTTCGGTGCCAGCCAGGTATAGGAAACTCTTCATGTCCACTACTACCTTGATACCTTTGTCCTCAAACTCCTGGTCCATCGGCTTTACCTCGTCGTCGAAGTCGAGGTTGTAGGAGAGCCCGGAACAACCACCTCCTGCCACAGATGCGCGCAGGCGAAACGTATCATCCAGCTGCGCATCTTGCTTCAGCTTCAATACTTTCTCTTTTGCTTTATCTGATACTGTTATCATAACAATTCGTTCTTTAAGACACTGGATTCAGTACCACACTGAAAACAGTAATCGTGTTCATGTCGCGACCAAAGTATAACTTGTCGAGGGCCTCGTACATATTACGAGCTCTGAAGTAAGAAGTATTCAACTCCTTGTCTCCGCGGGCCATCCACTGTACGGTATAAGGGCTCTCTTTTTCTTTATAACTCTGCACGTAGTCCCACATTTTACGGAGCGCGTCCACTCTGTCATACCCAACTTCTGTGTGGAAGAGGAAAGACTGCAAGTGACGCGGGTTTACCGTAATCAGGTCCAGACGCACTTTGTTATCCAGCTTTCTGAATTCGAAAAGCAGACTGTCGCCACTTAAGCCTAAGTGGTTTTCAATCTGCTTCTGAATGCGTGCACTTTCTACATGCACCTCGGTCGTTGACTCCATGCGTGAGTCCAGGTCTTAGTGGTGTGACTTCGGCATTTCCAGTGCTGGAAGGCCGTTCTTTACTCTATAGTCGTTGATGGCAGACTTAATTGCGTCTTCAGCCAGCACCGAGCAGTGAATTTTCACAGGAGGCAATGCCAGTTCTTCCACAATGTCCATGTTGTCGATGGCAAGGGCCTCGTCAACAGACTTTCCTTTCAGCCACTCGGTAGCTAAAGAAGAAGATGCGATAGCAGAACCACAACCGAAGGTTTTAAACTTCGCGTCAGTGATAATCTGGTTTTCGTCAACTTCAATCTGTAGGCGCATTACGTCACCGCACTCAGGCGCACCTACAAGGCCTGTACCCACGTTGTTCTTCGCCTTGTCAAGCGTACCAACGTTGCGTGGGTTGTTATAATGGTCAATTACTTTATCTGAATAAGCCATGGCTATTTATAATTACTAGTTGTTAATGATTAATGAATAATAAGGGGAGAGAACAATTCATCATTATTCATTCCCCATTATTAAATTAAACTCTTAGTGTTCTGCCCACTCAATTGAGTTCAAGTCGATGCCCTCTTTGAACATCTCCCACAGTGGCGACATCTCACGCAGTTTGGCAACAGCCTCTTTCACGTGGTCGATGGCGTAGTCTACTTCCTCGTCAGTCGTGAAGCGGCTTAAACCGAAGCGCAGCGAAGAGTGTGCCAGGTCGTCACTTAATCCTAACGCTTTTAGTACGTAAGAAGGTTCTAAAGATGCTGATGTACAGGCAGAACCAGAAGACACGGCGATGTCTTTCACACCCATCATCAGCCCTTCACCCTCTACATACTTAAAGGAAATGTTAGTTACGTGTGGGAGACGATGCTCACGCGAACCGTTTACATAAGACTCCTCGATTGTCAAAAGCTCTTTCTCGAGTCTGTCGCGCATGGCAGAAAGACGGGCTGTGTCTTTTTCCATGTCCTGCTTGGCAATCTCGCAAGCCTTACCCAGACCCACAATACCAGGCACGTTCAACGTACCAGAACGCATACCACGCTCATGTCCGCCACCGTCCATCTGGGCGGTTACTTTCACACGTGGGTTCTTACGACGTACATACAATGCACCAACACCTTTCGGTCCGTACATTTTGTGGCCAGAGAAAGCCATCAGGTCGATGCCGTCAGCTTCCACATCCACTGGAATTTTACCTACCGCCTGCGTAGCATCTGTAAAGAATAGCACGCCGTGCTTCTTGGCAATAGCAGAAATTTCACGGATCGGCTGGATAACACCAACCTCGTTGTTGCCATACATGATCGAAATCAGGATGGTCTTGTCCGTAATCGCTTCCTCCAGTTGCTTTAGGTCAATCAGGCCTTCTGCGTTCACAGGCAGATAAGTTACCTTTCCACCGATCTTCTCGATGTGCTTGCAGGTATCCAGAACTGCTTTGTGCTCTGTAGTAGCCGTGATGATGTGGTTACCTTTAGAGGCATACATCTCAAAGACACCTTTGATAGCCAGGTTGTCTGACTCAGTAGCGCCCGAAGTGAAGATGATTTCTTTTGGTGAACAGTTGATAAGTGAGGCGATTTGCTCACGTGCATAGTCAACAGCCTCCTCGGCATGCCAACCGAATGCGTGGTTACGGGAAGCGGCGTTACCAAACTTGCCTGTGAAGTATGGCATCATAGCCTCCAGCACGCGCGGGTCAAGCGGTGTAGTGGCGTTGTTGTCTAAGTATATCGGAAATGTTAGCATATCACTATTTTTTATCTCTTTTTGTCCTGTCTGATTAACAGTTGTGAGAAATTATTAGTTTTGAATTCCCTGCAAAATTAACAAAAAAAGGTTACTTAGACTAATTACAAATTGAAAATGGTAAACGTAGAACATATAGGTATAGCGGTTGAAAATTTCAGCGAGGCAAATGCCCTGTATTTTAAATTGCTGGGTGTGGAGCCTTACAAAACCGAGTTTGTGGAGTCAGAGGCAGTAAACACCTCTTTCTTTAAGGTAGGAGGCACTAAAATAGAGCTTTTAGAGGGTACGACACCCGATAGCGCCATCAGCAAGTTTATCGAAAAGCGTGGCGAGGGTATACACCATATTGCCTTTGAGGTGGAGGATATTTTGGCTGAGATGGAGCGGTTGAAAGGTGAGGGCTTCATTTTACTGAACGAAACGCCAAAGAAAGGCGCCGATAACAAGCTCGTATGCTTCGTGCATCCTAAAAGCGCCAACGGCGTGCTGGTAGAACTGACGCAGGAGATTAAGTAAATTTTGGTTGTTAATTGCTAGTTGTTTTTTTCAAATAATATGGGAAAACCACGAGGAGATCAAACAATCAACAGTAAACAATTAAAGCTATGAAACACTTACTGAAAGAGATTCAGGCAGCGGAAGAGGAGTTACTGATAGGTAACGTTATTTTGTACCCGACCGATACAGTTTGGGGAATCGGTTGCGATGCCGAAAATGCTGCGGCCGTCAAGAAGATTTTCAAGATAAAGGAACGGGAAGAGTCGAAGTCGATGATTGTGCTGATGAGCGACGTGGCTATGCTGCGGCGCTACATCGAACACGTGCCCGATGATTTTGAGAAACTGGTGGAGTCACAGGAGCGTCCGACAACTTTTGTGCTCTCTGGTGCTCAGAACCTGCCCAAAGAGCTGGTGGCTGACGACGGTAGCATCGGTGTGCGCATCGCCAAAGATGAATTCTGTCACCGCCTGATGCAGCAAATAGGCCGCCCGCTGGTATCCACCTCAGCCAATGTGAGCGGAGAGCCCTCGCCTCGTACCTTTGCCGAGGTGTCGGATACCATAAAAGAACGAGTTGACTACGTGGTGCAGTGGCGACAGGATGAAGATGTGGAATCGCGGCCATCGCGGATTATCAAGATTGATGAAAGCGGGAGGCAAACTGTAATCAGGGAGTAGGGTGTAGGTATAGCGCGTAACGGGCGGTGGGTTATACCTATGTTTCAGAGCCGTCTACGATTTTTTAGCCTTGCTCTGAATTTATCTCTTTATTTTTGTGCCTCAGGCGTATGTTTTCTGTACAGCCTGAGGTTTTGATTTTTCTGAATGGATACGATAAAATTACCTGAGCACCCCATATTCGATACCGTGGCCGCTGCGGCTGCAGAGGTAGGCGTAGACGCTTACGTGATTGGGGGCTTTGTGCGTGATCTGGTCCTCAAAAGGCCATCTAAAGATATTGACGTGGTATGTGTGGGCAATGGCATCGAGCTGGCTGAGCGGGTATCGCATAAGCTGCCGCACAAGCCCAAAGTGTCTGTTTTTAAGCACTTCGGTACGGCTATGCTGCGCTCAGGTGAATGGGAAGTGGAATTTGTGGGTGCCCGCAAGGAATCGTATCGCGAGGAATCCCGCAAGCCAGATGTAGAAACTGGTACGCTGGAGGACGACCTGAAACGCCGCGACTTCACCATCAACGCCTTAGGCATAAGCCTGAACGAAGGTACCTACGGACAGTTGATTGACCGCTTCGATGGGGTAAAAGACATGAAGCGCAAAATCATCCGTACGCCGTTGGAGCCGGGTATCACCTTCTCCGATGACCCGCTGCGCATGATGCGGGCCATCCGCTTCGCCTCTCAACTCAACTTCGATATCGCTCCCGAAACCTTCGATGCCATCATTGACAACAAGGAGCGCATCAAGATTGTATCACAGGAGCGAATCACGGATGAATTGAACAAGATCGTGCTCTCACCGGTGCCTTCTTACGGCTTCAAACTGCTTTTTGCTTCCGGTCTGTTGCAGCTTATTTTTCCGAAAATGGCAGAATTGCAAGGTGTGGAAACGATCAAAGGCAACTCGCATAAAGATAACTTCTACCATACTCTGCAGGTGCTTGATAATGTGTCGGAGGTTACGGATGACCTGTGGCTGCGTTGGTCGGCCATCATGCACGACATTGCCAAACCTGACACTAAGCGCTACCACGAGAAAGTAGGCTGGACTTTCCATGGTCATGAAGAGCGCGGCGCCCGTATGGTACCCAAGCTTTTTAAAGATCTGAAACTGCCACTGAACGATCACATGAAGTTTGTGCAAAAGCTGGTTCGCCTGCACCTACGCCCCATCGCGCTGGTAAAGGATACCGTAACCGACTCTGCCATTCGCAGACTTTTGTTTGAGGCGGGCGACGACATTGATGCGCTGATGAAACTATGCCGCGCTGACATCACTTCCAAAAACGACAGCAAGGTAAAGCGCTATCTGCAGAACTTCGATAAGGTGGAGAAGCGATTGGTAGAGGTAGAGGAGAGCGACAAGCTGCGTAACTTCCAGCCCGTGATTACAGGTGAGATTATCATGGAGACGTTCGACCTGAAGCCATCCAAGACAGTAGGGGAGTTGAAAGAGGCCCTGACGGAGGCGATACTGGAGGGGACTGTTAAAAACGAGTTTGGCGAAGCCTTTGCTTTTCTCCTCGAAAAAGGAAAAGAACTGGGACTTCGCCAGGTAAACTCACCAAACAACTAAACAAACAAATCACTTAGGTATAGAACCTGTAAGTGGGTATAAAGTTTTATTTTGTACAAAGTGGCAGGTATAGAAATAGGGCGGGCCGATAAGTTTGATTGTCCGCAGGGAAATTGGTACAGAAAGCAAGGACTTCAGCATTAAGACCAAATCAATTATTGTCTTTATTTGTTGCAGGACGAGTCTATTCGTACATCTGGAAGCTCACCGTGCTGCTGGTTCTAGATATGCCATAATTTTCTTCATCTCGGAAATTCACCACACCAGTTTTAATTGGTTCCTTGTCTTCCCGAAGTTCCTGTGCTAGCTTTCCAATTTCTCGAGCAACCTGCTCTTTTTTCGCTGGAGAGTAATCATCAAATTTTGAGTCAACAAGTGATACAGTTAGCTCACTTTTGTTTTTGATGTTTATTTCTACTTTATCGGTCTTATATCTTTCTGAGATAGACTTTTTTAGTTGATTCATATAGTTGAATTCTCCGCCCATCTCTGAACAGCTGAGCAAGCTGATTAGCAGCATCGTCAGGACTACGAAAGTATATTTTCTCATTCTTAGGTTTAGATTTATCAGGGAAGATTTATTATAACTTATACCCAACAGGTATGATACAGGTATAGAAAAGGGATAAGCCAAATGGCCTATCCCTTTTTTGTTGTAAAGCTCCTACATGCGAGACACCTTGCTAGCACCGCCAACATCGGTCACCACATTGCCTGGGTTGCCTTTGTAGCGTATTTTGCTGGCACCTGCAGCGTCGGCTCGCAGTGTATTCGTGGCGTGCACATCGGCAGAGCATGCGCCTGCAGCTTCAATTTCCACCGTGTTGGCAACCAGTCTGGAGGCGTCCATTTTGCTGGCTCCTGCAATATCCATATCTACATAGTCGGCACGACCCGTAAAAGTGCTCTTGGAGGCGCCTGCAATATCGGCTGTTAGTCGGTTTACGTTCACATCCACAAAAGCCTGCGTAGCACCCATCAGCGCGAGGTTGAGGTTGTTCGTCTTGATGTGCCCGATGTCTGCTTTGATGGCACCGCTCAGGTCGAGGCTGCGCAGCTCAGGCACGGTAATCTGAATCAATACCGTTTTCTGACGATCGAAGAGCTTGATGGTGCGGTCTTCGTGCTCAATCACCAGTTCGTTGCCGTCTTTTCTGATTTCCATCTTCTTCAGGTCATCGGCATCGCCGCTGGCTGTCACGCTGTACGTGCTGCCTTGTGTAATCTGTACGTGGTAGGCACCGTTCACGGTAATCGCGTCGAAATCGCTGAAATCATACGTCTGCTTATTCGAGCTATACTCTGACTCGTTCATCAGCACACTTCCTCCGGCGCCCATGGTGGCTGCCGCATTGTAGGTGAAATCGCTATCGGCTACGTCGAGCGTATCGGAGGCGCAAGTGATGCAGCTAAGGAGGTTGCCCTTTACCTGCCACAGGTTGCGCAGGGTCTTTTCACGGCTATACTCTTCCTCAAATGCACTGCTTGGCACCATGCGCAGGAAGTTGTTGGTCAGGCGTAGTTGCTTGTCCTGCGGTATAAGCAAGGTCACATCCATGCGCTGGCTACGGTAAGCTGCTCCGGATGCAAACTCGAAGCTGTCGTCGAAACGGAGTGTAGAGTCAGTTTGCACCACGCGGTAGGTTACCATGCGGGCGTTTTCCTGTGCCTCAGCCTCGGTTTTGCCTTTAGCCTGCAGGCGTTGCTGTACGTCTACACTGGAGCCATTGTGCCCCTGTACATCAAAATAGATGCGGTTTTCATACGACGAGTTCGTGTTGTACCCGTCCAGCGTAATGGTAGGGTATGGCCCCACCGGGAAGGACTGAGTCGTAACCACTTCGCCTGAACGGCGGAAGTTTTCAGCATGCGCCGCGATGAAGGCGATCATGGTAAACAAGCTAATCAACCAGATGCCGAACAGGGACCAACCTACCAATGGACGCATAAAGAAGCGCTTCGCCAAAAGACCAATTGCCAATAGAATTAGAAATAGTATTGGGATAAGACCTACAAAAAAACCAGCCACCAGTCCGAGCCGGGGAAAGCCCTCCAGAAAGATGGAGGCCGGAAAATCACCCATCATGAATGCGCTGTGTTCATCTACTATGCCCAAAGACACAAACAGGGAAGTGAAAAGAGCCACAGTAAGGCCTAGGGAAATGAACAACAACGTAATACCGGCAGCCACTCTGATCAGTGTGATAAGTACCGCAAGTATAGGGCCTAATGCTCTGCCCAGCCAGTTGATCACCTGGGAGATGATGCGAAAAGGCAGGAGCAATACCTTAGCAGCAGTGCTTTCCTCCCCGTCGTGATCCTTCATGTTCAGGTTCTCTTTCAGGGTGTGCTCAATACTGGCCAGCGTAACCGGGTTTCCCTGCATTTGCATACGTTCGGTCAGGCTGGCCGCCTCCGGGACCGCTACCCAGAGGATGATGTAAGCCAGTATACCAAAGCCACCCGCAAAAATCAGGGCCAGGAACAGGATGCGAATAACTGCAACATCCACCCCGAAATACTTAGCGATACCGCTCGCTACCCCCGCCAGTTTTTTGTCATCAGGGTCGCGGAACAGTTTTTTCACTGTGATCTCAGGCAGGGAGTAGTTCACAGGCAGCGCGATCCAGAGGATAATGTACAGGATCAGTCCAAAAGAACCCGAGATGCCGTCTGTGATAGGCGTGCCGATTACCAGGAACACGAAGATCAGGCGAATCCACACTGGGTCTACATTCAGGTAATTGGCTATACCTGATGACACACCGCTGATCACTTTGCGGCTTGCATCGCGGTACAGGCGCTTCGGACGGGCAGTTGCAGCAGCGGCTGCGGCTCCGCCAGCCTCGGCGTACTCTGGCTCAGGAGCACCGGCTCTGTATGCTTGTTTGGCATGCGGCATTTCCTCTTCCATTGGCTCCAGTATCTCGAAGTCGGTCACATCGCCCATTTGAGCAATCAGAGATTGTACATCCTCTATCGTGATGACCTGTTTGCCAGGAGAAAGGCGCGTCGAGAAAATCTCCGCTATGCGAGCCTCGATATCAGCCACGATTTCCTCATGCCCTTCGTAGCTCGAAAAGTAGTGGCGAATAGAAGCAAGATAGCGACTAAGTTGCTCATACCCATCCTCCTCAATGTGGAAGATAATGCCTTGCAGGTTGACGTTTATATTCTTTTTCATGATTGCTGCGCTTTCTTGTTGTGGATGATGAATTCGGTGGAAGCTACCAGTTCGCCCCATGTTTCCCGGAGTTGATCCAGAAAAGTGCGTCCGGTCTCGGTAAGCGTGTAGTACTTGCGGGGTGGTCCAGAGGTAGATTCGACCCAACTATAGTCGAGAAGCCCCGCGTTCTTGAGACGAGTAAGGAGAGGATAAAGAGTTCCCTCCACTACTATCATCTTGGCAGCTGTCAGCTCCTCCAACATATCGGACGCATATACCTCACCACGAGAGATAATCTCCAGTATGCAGAACTCCAGAATTCCCTTCCGCATCTGCACTTGTGTGTTTTCTACTTTCATGATGATTCCGTTTAATGTTGAAGCAAAGTTATTAAAAGGTACTATGTAAAACAAGGTACTGTTTAAAAATAATTACGAAAGTTTTTTCAAAGGGTTTAAGCGGCCGCTAATTGTGGATAAAAATGATTATTTTTGAATGCGAAAAAATGTCGTTTAAAGTCAACTTATTCGCTTTTCATGGTGTTAGGAGGCAAAACTGCTTCCATTGATCGGGTAATAAACGAAGCCTGAATTTTTTTAATAGTTCTTAAAAGCCCATTTGAGATTGTATTCCTGTGCCTATGACCAGATTTACCCTTTCGGTTCTATTACTAGTGCTATGTTTTGTGAGCGATGTTGCCCAGGCGCAGGTAGCCACTCCAAAGTATAGTAATGAATTTTTAAATATCGGGGTGGGGGCTCGGGCCCTTAGTATGGGTAATGTGCAGGTCGCAGTTGCCGATGATGCCACAGCCGGATTTTGGAATCCGGCGGGTTTGCTGCAACTGCGCAATAAGTACAACATCGCCCTGATGCACTCAGAACTGTTCGCAGGCATCGCCAAGAATGACTTCGGCAGCTTTGCCATGCCCATCGACTCGAGTAGTGCCCTTGCTGTTTCGGTTATCCGCCTCGGCGTAGACGATATTGTGGACACCCGTCGCCTTCAAAACGAGTACGGCTACATCCAATACGACAGCATTCGCTTTTTTTCGGTGGCGGACTATGCCATGCTGTTATCCTATGCTCGTAAAAGTAACTTGATACAAGGCCTAACACTGGGAGTAAACGCGAAGATTATCTACCGAAATGTGGGGGAGTTTGCCAATGCCTGGGGCTTCGGTTTTGATGCGGGCGCCCAGTTACGCCGTGGTACATGGCAATTTGGTGTGATGGCCAAAGACGTAACCACTACCTTCACGGCCTGGACCCACAATGTAGAGGCGCTGGAAGCCACCTATCAGCAGACAGGTAACGACCTGCCTGAGAGTACAGCCGAACTTACGTTGCCCCGCTTAGTTCTGGGAGTTGCCAAGAACTTCACTTTCTCTGATAAGTTTACAGGTTTACTGGCCTCTGACATTGACTTCACTTTTGACGGAAAGCGTAACGTGCTGCTCAAGTCTGATTTTGCCTCCGTGGATCCGCATGTGGGCATGGAACTCGCCTATGCCAATACAGTATTCGTGCGTGGAGGCATCAACAACTACCAGCAGTTCCGCAATTTCAATGGAAGCATGTCCTCTAAGGTGCAGCCAAACTTCGGTGTGGGCTTTGAGAACAACGGTTTGAACATAGACTTGGCTCTATCACGCGTGAGCGGTAACGATGGAAACACGGCCAATGCAAACGGACTTTACTCCATCATCATCTCTTTAGGTTATTCTTTCAATTAAAAATATACGGTTTCAAGTATTACAGCCGATGAATATAAGTAGACTCATAAAGCAGTTTTTGTTTGTATGCACCTTCGTAGTAGGCCTGCAGTCTGTAGCCCTTGCCCAGTCACCGACACCTTACGGCAACGAGTGGATCGACTATAACAAAACCTACTACAAACTCAAGGTCGTTAACACAGGCCTACATCGCTTAAGCTATGGCTTTCTGGACAGCCTGGGGCTGGCTGGCACCAACCCGCAGCACTTCCAGCTTTTCCGAAGAGGCAAGGAAGTTGCTATCTATGTAGCCGGCGAGGCTGACGGCAGATTAGATAGAGAAGACTTTGTGGAGTTTTATGGCGAACGTAACGACGGCCGTTTAGATCAGGACCTATATAAAAACCCAGCACATCAGCCGCATCAGTTGTACAGTTTGTATACTGATACAGCTGCCTATTTCTTAACAGTTAATCCTGCTGGTGGAAAGCGCATGCAGCAAGTGAACCCCTCACCGGCAGGGAAGACACCTGAGCCGTATGTGTTGAGGAAGGTGACGCAGTACTTTGTGGATAGATATTATGATGGTATCACATATCATACAGTTGTCAAAGCTCAGCAGGCTTGGATGGATCAAGGGGAAGGTTTTTCTGCAACAGGTAGTGCCAGTGCAAAGAGCTATAACCTTACTTCTGTAACTAACTTAGTTATGACAGGACCAAAACCAGTTATTCAGTTTAACTTAATAGGGATTAATGGGGGGACTCAAACGGGATTAATAAATGTTGTGCCGTCTTCAGGGGGAGCAAGGCAAATATCATCCTTTATGTTTGGAGCATATGGATATCAACATGTAAATGGTCAAATTGAGTTTACCGATATTTTACCTGATGGAAGGGTTACTTTTCAAGTTGTCCCAAACACAGTGCAAAAAAGTAATGTTAGTATGTCGAATATGCGGCTAACTTTTCCGCAAAGACCAATACTAACAACGAACTCTATTATATTCTTTACAGATTCTACTCGTTCTGAAAATCCCTACTTTGAGGTTGGAGCAGCTCCGGTAGAATCTTTTGCTTATGATGTGTCAGATCCTCATAATCCTGTCAGAATAGAGGGTAATATGAGTGGCAATGGTAAAGGATTCGTAGTTCCAACAAACCTAAAGAACTCCCATAGGGTACTAGTTGCTAATTCAGCAAAAGCATTCAAGCCGACTGGTAAGGTGGAGTCACTACGTTTTCGTGAGGTATCTCCTGCAAATCATGACTATATAATTATCACGAATAAACGGCTTATGAAAGTAGCCGCAGGTACTCAAAGACCTGCACCGCTTGAGTATGCCTCCTATCGGGCTTCTTCAGCTGGCGGAGGTTATGATACTTTGCTAGTTAATATGGACCAGATTGTGAATCAGTTTCATTACGGTGAATTCTCATCCAATGCTATTCGGAAGTTTATGTCTTATATGTTAACTTCTAATAGGCCAAAACACTTATTTATTATTGGAAAGGGCATGAAGTATGCGCATCCTGATTACAGATCTATAAAAGATGCTTATTGGACAGGTACTCATAACAGGTATAGTTTCTATCATATCAATGGGAGACATCCAAAAGTACATGAAATGGATCTGGTTCCCACTGGAATGCTACCAGCTTCAGATGTATTTTTTACTTTCGATTTTAGGAATAACAGTTATGAGCCACGTGTGCCGACAGGCCGATTACCTGCTACATCGGCAGAAAATGTTATTGCTTATTTAAACAAAGTCAAGGAGCATGAAGCATTACCAGAAGGACTAGCTTGGAGAAAGAACATACTTCAACTTGGAGGTGGTGACAGGGATGAAGTGCATATTTATAAGGATTTCTTGTCTGCCTATAAACCTATTGCAGAAGGGCTATTCTTTGGAGGTAATGTAATAGAAAAGTACAGAAGTGATATGAGCACTCCGTCCAACTATGTAAATGTGTCAGCAGAGGTTAACTCAGGAGTATCTCTTATTACATTTTTTGGGCACAGTTCAGTAGAAGTATCAGATCTAGAAATAGGGTTTGCATCAGAAAACCTGAATGGGTACCGTAATAAAGGGAAGTATCCTGTCATCCTAATGAACGGATGTTACAGTGGAGATGCTTTCATTTACAACAGGGTTTCCTTTGGCGAAGATTGGTTATTAACACCAGATAGAGGGGCCATTTCCTTTATGGCTGAATCTTATATTGGCGGTAATAAGCCCTTAGATGCATTCACAACACGTTTCTATAGGACCACATTTCAAGACAATACATTCTATGGTCGTACCATAGGGGAGATACATAAGGAAACTATTAGTAAAATGTATAAGGAGTATAGAGTTGGAGATATTGATGTTAATATCGCCACAATGACTCAAATGGTTCTTCAAGGAGATCCAGCCGTAAAGATATACGCTCCTGATAAGCCAGATTATGCATTTGAAGATAATAATGCTTCTATCAGTGATGGTTCGGGAGGAAATGCAATAGCTGCATCAAATCAATTTGTATTTAAAATTAATACAATCAATTTGGGGAAAGCATTACCTGATTCTATTAGCGTAGGTATAAAGCGAATCTTGCCTGATGGAAAAGAGTTGCCCATAGTACCTGTTAGAATTAAACCAATTTATTTTAAGGAGCAAATTAATCTTGAGATACCTAATACCGATACTACAGGGGCAGGTATGAACAGGTTTGAAATTGTACTTGATAATACTAAACAAGTTGAGGAGCTTAACGAGAGTAATAATACACTTCAGTTTAGTGCTTTCTTACCTAAGTCGGGGCTTTCAATTTTAGCTCCTATGAATTTTGCCATTGTGAACAGCACGAATGTGAATTTAGTTGTTCAATCAACGCAATTGAGCTCAGAACCCAAGGGAGTACACTTTGAATTAGACACAACAAGTAGCTTCAATTCATCAATTAAAAAAACTTATCAAGCTTCTCCGGGTGCTGTGCCTTCCTGGAATGTTACGATTCCAGTGCAAAACTTTGATACAGATAGTACTGTTTTCTTCTGGCGTGCTCGGTTTGATAGCTTTGTTCCCGGAGAAGATACTCTTTGGGTAAAGAGTTCTTTTCGATACATTAAAAATTCTGAAGGTGGTTGGTCGCAAAGTCATGTTGATCAGTTACTTAATTCAGAAGTTCAGAACACCATTATTGTTGAAAATAAGAAGTGGGATTTCAGCCCTTTAGCAAGGAATATTCAAATAAGGACTGTTGGTGGAGATGGTAACTTTAACATGCCTGCCCATGGTGTTTATATCGATGGGATTTCACAAATGGATAATGCATGTGGAGGTTTTAAAAGTTCTAAAGCACCTCGGATGTACTTCTTCGTTTTAGATAACCATACGTTAAATAACATAGTAGTCCCAGGATTTAGTCCATGTAGGTATATGGATAATTTGTATCAATTCGGTGATTTAAATAATGCTACAGTTAGGGCTAATATGCAGCGTTTCATAGAGGCGATTCCAACGAATAGTTATGTGGTGGTGGTAAGTGTACATCAAGTACCATTTGAGCAGTTTTCACCTGAGCTTAGGAATGCATTTAAAAGCATAGGAGCAAACCTCATTTCCAATGGTGAGATAAACAATGGATACCCATATGGACTTATAGGAAAAAAAGGAGTAGAGTCAGTGAATATAAAAGAAATCACAGCAGACTTAAGCAGTGAAATTTCGCCTAGATTGCAAGACATTGTATTAGAATCAATGATTTACTCTAAAAACACTCAAGGTTCTATCACTTCCTCCATAATAGGTCCGGCACTGTCATGGGGGAGTCTGTACCACAATATTGAGCGGTATAAAGATGGAAATGATAGCTATGCTTTGAATTTGTACGGCATTAGTCCTGACGGTAATAGGGAGCTGCTAAATAATAATGTGACTTCGAAAACTTTTGATTTAAGTAGTTTGAGTGCTGATCAGTATCCAAAGTTGCAGTTGCAGGCAATTCTGACTGATACAGAAGACCGGTCAGCACCTCAACTGAAGCAGTGGATGGTATACTATCAAGCCGCCCCTGAGGGAGTCATAAGGCCCGATCTAGTAGAAGTGAGTGAGGAAAAAGTGGTTCAACAAGCTAGTAGAGGCCGGATTGAGTTGCCAATGGCATTTCAAAATGTGACGCCTTACGCCTTTCGAGATTCAATTACGGTGGAAACAACGCTAACTGGGCAAGGTATAGAACCTCGAGTTTCACGATTCAAAATTGAAGCGTTGGATGGTAACAAGACAGCTATATTTGACTATACCATGTCTACTTCAGACTTGGATGGTAACTATAAGCTGACTGTGTTTGTGAACCCAAATATGCAGCCTGAACAACAGTACCAGAATAACATCTACGAGGTGAACTTTTCAGTAAAATCAAAGTTACACCCAATCATGGATGTGGCTTTTGATGGGGTTCATATAATGGATGGGGAATTGGTAGCCCCTAGTCCACTCATCAGCATAACGATGAGAGATGAGAATAAACACGTATATCTGGAAAGTGCTGATGCCATGCAGGTTACGCTTGTAGATGAAATGAACAACCAGAAAGATATATCAATTGGTAATAACCCAGGCGAGGTACAGGTTTTCCCAGCAAGTGAGAAGAACGATTTCCGTTTTGAGTATAAACCAAAACGACTGGAGAACGGCAGATACAAACTTGTTGTCAGAGGAAAAGATGTGACTGGCAAATCTTCTGGGCTTTCTCCTTATGAAATCAACTTTGAAGTTGAAAACGAGTCAAAAATCACCAATTTCTATCCATACCCGAATCCGTTCTCAACCAAGACCCAGTTCATCTTCACGTTGACAGGTGGTGTAATTCCAGATCAGTTCAAAATACAGATCATGACTGTGACTGGTAAAGTGGTAAAGGAGATTATGCGGGAGGAAATCGGGCCGATTCGTATCGGAAATAACAAAACCGAGTACGCTTGGGATGGTACCGACATGTATGGCGACAAGCTGGCCAATGGCGTGTACCTGTATCGGGTGGTAATGCCTAAAGATACTGAGGAGATGAAGCATATCTGGAAAAAAGGAGATAAGGGCTTCGTGAATGGGTATGGTAAAATTTATATCCTGCGATAAGTAGAAACCCTAAGGTATAGCCGAAATAAAAAGGAGCGCCCAAAAGCGCTCCTTTTTATTTCGGCTATACCTTTCGGCTATACCTTTCGGCTATACCTTTCGGCTATACCTTTCGGCTATACCTTTCGGCTATACCTTTCGGCTATACCTTTCGGCTATACCTTTCGGCTATACCTTTCGGCTATACCTTTCGGCTATACCTTTCGGAGTAGCTCTTTAAAGGTATAGGCATACTTGTTCTTCTCGTCAGGCTGGTGGCTTTCAGAACTCACTTCCTGCCACTCCTCTTTCTTCAACTCAGGAAAAAAAGTATCCCCATCAAAGGTATGGTGCACCTCAGTCAGGTAGATCGTATCCACGTGGGGCAAGGCTTGCTTATAGATTTCGGCGCCGCCAACAATACTCACTTGCTCGCTGTCTAACGCTTTGCCTTTCGCAAGAGCTTCCTCTACCGAGTTCACTATGATACAGCCCTCTACCTGATAATCTTCCTGCCGCGTTACAATAATGGTTGTGCGGCCAGGCAGAGGCTTACCGATGGACTCAAACGTCTTGCGGCCCAAAATCATAGGGTGGCCCATGGTCTTTTGTTTGAAGTGGCGCAGGTCAGCAGGCAGGTGCCAGATAAGCTGATTATCCTTCCCGATGACGTTGTTATCAGCGATAGCGACGACAATGGCTATCATGCTTGCTCTGTTTTAAAGGTATAGCCCCTCAGCAAATCCTGTACCGGCATGCGCTTCTTACCCTCCATTTGTAGGTCTAAAATCGAGAGGACTCCATCGGCGGTCTGTACATGCAGGTAGGTTTTGTTGTCTGTTTTGATTTGGCCCGGCGCTAAGGAATAGGCAGTGTTTTCTAGTTCTTCCGTCTTGAAAATTTTGAAGGTTTTGCCGTCAAAGCGAGTCCATGCTGCCGGGTAAGGGGAGAGGCCGCGGATGAAATCGCGCACCTGATGGGCTGGCTGATTCCAGTTGATTTCGCAGGTTTCTTTGAAAATCTTCGGCGCGTGCTTCGTTTCGGCATTAGTTTGCTGCGGCTGGGGCTTCACTTCACCTCGCTCAATGGCCTGCACGGTGCGCACGGCTAGTTCAGCGCCCTTGTACTTCAGCTTTTCGTACATGCTGCCGAAATCGTCTTCTTCCAATATCGGCACCCGGTCCTGAAAAATAAGGTCGCCGGTGTCGATTTCGTGTTTCAGGAAAAAGGAAGTGACGCCTGTTTCTTTCTCACCGTTGATGATGGCCCAGTTGATAGGCGCGGCACCTCGGTACTGCGGTAGCAGGGAGCCATGTATGTTAAAAGAACCCAGCTCCGGCATGGCCCACACTACCTCCGGCAGCATGCGGAAGGCCACGATAATCTGAAGATTGGCTCGATAGCTGCGCAGCTCTTCCAGAAAAGCCTCTGATTTTAGGTTGGTCGGCTGCAGGACAGGTATACCTTGCGATATGGCATACTCCTTCACCGGCGATTGCTGTATCTTCTGGCCACGGCCCGCTGGTTTGTCAGGAGCGGTAACTACGGCTACCACATTGTATTTATGTTCGACGAGTGCTTGCAGGGTAGGCACCGCAAAGTCGGGCGTACCCATAAACACGATGCGTAATTCGGGCATGGTTCTATTCAAAATCAGGGTATAGCAAATAGTTTTTGCGGAGTACTTTGTAGTTCGACAGCTCTGGCTCCCAGCTGGCTCTAATCTCTGTTTCGGTTTTGCCGGCAATTACCTGCTTACGCAACTCAGAGGTGCCTGCCAGTTTCTCAAAGAAGTTGTTGAAGAATTTTTCCTTGTTCGATGAGTTGTTGTACATCTCCAACAGATACTTCAATGTGAACGGCTGTGCATGCGATACGTCAGTCAAATCCATACCGTAGCACTTCACGCCTTTGTGCGGGGGATCAGTGGCGCCCGGGGTACTCACGGGTGTAAATGAGTAGTCTTTCTTCTGGTAGAAAGGTGACCCTATCACCTGAAACGGAGTAGGCGTGCCTCGGCCCACGCTCACATTAGTGCCTTCAAAGAAACAGATAGAGGGGTATAGCGCAATCGACTGGGCGTTTGGCAGGTTCGGAGAAGGGCGCACCGGCAGGTCGTACGCCATTGTATGGTCGTAGTTCTCCATCTTGATCACGGTCAGGTCACAGCTTCTCTCGCCCTCCAACCATTTCTCGCCGTTGATCATTTCTGCGAGTTCGCCCACTGTGAGGCCGTGCACAATCGGAATAGGGTGCATGCCCACAAAAGACTTGTGCTCCATCTCCAAAACAGGCCCATCTACGTAGTGACCGTTCGGGTTTGGGCGGTCCAGTACGAGCATCTTTTTGCCGTTTTCGACGCAGGCCTCCATGGCATAATGCATGGTGCTGATGTAGGTATAGAATCGTGTGCCCACGTCCTGAATGTCAAACACAAGCACGTCGAGGTTCTTCATCTGGTCTTTAGACGGCTTCTTGTTGCTGCCGTAAAGCGAGACAATCGGCAGACCAGTTTTGGTGTCTTTTGCGTCTTTGATATGTGCGCCTGCGTCAGCCTCACCTCGGAAACCGTGCTCCGGCGCAAAAATGGTGGTCACTTCCACACCACGGCTAATCAGCGTGTCTACTAGATGGGTGTTACCCACCATAGAAGTCTGGTTCACGACCATACCTACCCGCTTTCCTTCGAGGTGTTTCAGGTAGCGGTCGAGTTGTTCGGCGCCCAAGGCCAGAGGTTTTCTAGCTGGAACTTGAGAGGGTTCTTCAGTGGCCGGGGCGTTTTGCTCAGCGGCGGTGGCAGGTGCCTGTTTGGGTGTGCAGCTGTTAAAGCTGAGCAACAAGGCACCGCAAAGTATAGCAAGTGGTTGTATCATCAGTGTTCTTTTTTCAGGGCCGTGTTTGGAGATTCGCTCGCAAAAACGAAACTTTAACAGGCTCTAAGTCAAAATTCATACCTATCTTTAAGGCAGTTTAGACGCAAGCGAGTGAACGTATCCAAATTCATATCTGATAAGATTTCCGAAGTACAGGCAGGTTCTTTCACCACGTCTGTGACAAAAATAGCAATTATAAGCATAGCTGCAGGCATTGCCATCATGATTGTGTCATTTGCGATTTTGGAAGGCTTCCGTGACGAGATCAGAAACAAGATTTTCAGCTTCGGGGCGCATCTGCAAATCAGCAAGTACGACACGAACAATTCCTTTGAAGGTGCTCCCATCAGCACGGCCACAGGTATAAACAGCACCGAAGAAATAGCGGGTATACAGCACATACAGGGTTTCGCCCGCAAAACGGCTATCATCAAAACTGAAGACGAGGTGCTGGGCGTCGTGATGAAAGGCGTGGGCGAAGACTATGACATGAGTGCCATGCAGGCTAACCTGGACGAGGGAGGTGTAGTTTCTTTCTCAGACACTGCCTCCTCCAAAGACGTCATGCTCAGTCGGAAAATTGCCAACAAACTCCGCCTGAAAGTGGGCGACGAGGCGATTTTCTATTTCATCCAAAACCCGCCCCGAGCCCGGAAACTTAAAGTAGCAGGGGTTTTCAATACAGGATTGGAAGAGTTTGACGAGGTGTTCGTCATCGGTGACCTGCAACTGATTCGGGAGCTCAACAATTGGCCCGATACTTTGGTGGGTGGTGTGGAGATTCTGCTCAAGGACTTCGAACAGATTGACCAGGTAGCTGACCAGGTGTTCGACCAGATGAACTACGACCTGCAACTCGAGAAAATCACTGACCGACACGCCCAGCTGTTCGACTGGCTGCAGCTGTTGCGCAAAAATGTGGTCATCTTCCTGGTGTTGATTATTTTCGTGGCTACGTTCAACATGGTGTCCACGGTTTTCATCATGATCATCGAGCGTATCAGCATGATTGGTGTGCTCAAAGCCATCGGGGCCACCGACGCCCAGATACGGCAAATCTTCTATTTCCGAGGCCTCAGCCTGACGCTCAAAGGCATGCTCTGGGGTAACGTCATTGGCTTGGGCTTCTGTGTTATCCAATACTATTTCCAGGTCATTCCACTCGACCCCGAAAACTACTACATGGACACTGTTCCTATCAGCTGGAACTTTGCCATCATTATCGCTCTCAATGTCATCACCCTCGTAATGACCATGCTCGCCATCCTGATTCCTGCCGCTATGGTTGCGCGTATTAAGCCGGTACGTGCGATCAAGTTTGATTAAAAGAAATGTTATTAAATAATTAGTCTAGCAAAAAGCGGATTAGTATATAAAACAAGAAACGGCAGCCCATCTCAGAGCTGCCGTTTCCATTTTCACAAATCTATACCTAAGCTATACCTGTGACACAGCCTTCGGAGTCTGCCCATTGCTTGAGCTGCCACCCACCATCTCTCTACGAGGCACCGGCATTTGGATACCTTGTTCTTCGAAAGCTGCTTTGGCGCGTTCATTCATGTCCCAGGAGAAAGCCCAGAAGTTTTCTTTGTTCACCCACGTGCGCACGCTCAATGTGAGGGAGTGTTCGGCAAAATCTGTTACAACAATCACAGGTGCTGGCTCGGGCAGCACTCTTTCATCAGCGTTGATCAGGTCCTGCAGAATCTGGCGCACCTTACCAATGTCGTTGTTCACTGACACGGCAAACTTCAGCTCCACGCGGCGGGTCTTCTCGATGGTATAGTTCACCACCACACTGTTAGCCAACGGACCGTTGGGTATAAAAATCGTTTTGTTGTCAGGCGTTTTCAATACTGTGTTGAAAATGTTGATCATGTGCACGGTTCCTCCCTGTCCCTGTGCTTCAACGTAGTCGCCTACACGGAAGGGCTTGATGGTAAGAATCAGCACACCGCCTGCAAAATTAGAAAGGCTACCCTGCAAAGCCAGACCGATGGCCAGGCCTGCTGAGCCCAGTATGGCGATGAACGATGTCATCTCGACACCCAGTTGCGCAATCACCAGAATGATCAAGAGTACGCGCATGACAACGGCAAGCACACTCTTCAGGAACGGACGCAGCGATACGTCCACATCTTTTTTCACCATCAGGTTAAATACCATTCGATTAAGCCAATTGATAACCCAAAGGCCGATTAAAAGGGTAATGATGGCAGCCACCAGGCGCATGCCGTAAAGCATGACAAAATTGGTGATGTTAGTGCTGTAAGCTTCAAAATTAAAAAGGTCAAACATGCGGAGAGCTTTGTGTTAAAATGTAAAACTCTGGCACCTATTAAGAGAGTGCCAGAGTTCAAATTTGGTTAATTTCCAGGGCAAAGCCAAAACTAGGCCAGATGGCGGCAGTTCAGAATCAGGTTTGGGTCAGGACAAAGGCCTTCATACACAGCTCGTTCCGAGAGCCGTGCCACACCCGGATAATCTCCTTGCTTTCCGTCCATGGAGCACATTACCTGAAAGTGCAGGTGCGGAGGCCAGTCACCGTTTTCAGGGTAAGGACCTACTTCTGCAATCTTGTCGCCTTTGCGGAATTCCTTGCCAACTGCTAGTCCAGTCAAGCAATCTATGTTCAGGTGGCCATACAAGGTATAGAACGTCACACCCTCGAGTTCGTGTTCCAGAATGATGGTTGGGCCGTAGTCGCCGAAGTTAGCGTTATCGGCGAAGCTGTGCACCTTGCCATCAAGCGGAGCAAACACAGCGGTACCGGCGGGTAGCCAAACATCTATACCTAAGTGCAGGTCACGACTCTCTTCAGCCACATCAAAGTGCTGACTGCGGCGGTAGATAAAGCGGTTTTCCATGTAGCCGCCCACGCCGATGGTGGCATTTCGCTTTTGAAGCATTTGGTTTACGGCTTTATCAAAAGCTCCCGTATCGCGCAGGTCTGTTTGCTGCAATAGCTGGTTGGCTGCCGTAAAATCAAGACGGCACACGTGCTCGCCGTTCAGGTCCGCATCGAGTACGGGCCCAAAAGCAACAGTGTGCCGTCTTAGAATGTCGCTAAGTTTCTTTTCGGTATTCAGCATGAGTAAACATGACGGTGGGTATACCGTCACGCAAGTATAAGAAGAATTATGCTACTTCTTCCACATACTTGGAGAGTGTCTTCAGACTTTTGGTTTTGCCAAAAAGCTCTTCTGACTTTTTGCTGTAAGCCTGCGCAGCTTCCTGCAGCGTGTCGAAGGTGCCGAGGTTGATGCGTTGCTTGTTATGGTGAATGATGGCGCGGTATTTCTGTGCCTCTTTGTGCACACCGCGTACACCCAACTTGTTCTCCGTTTTGGATGTGTTACGCACGATCTTGCAAAGCGGAGCCCATTCCAGGTTTTCGAGGCGGCAGTCAAGCTTGTTGCCGTTTTTGAAGTGCACATAAAGCTTGATGTTGCTTTCCGGCTTCTCGATCAGCTGTTCGCCGATCATTTTGTGCAGGTAAATGGTTTCGTTGCGGTACTTGCCATTTTTCAACGGCCAGTTCTTCTGGAAGAAGGCATAACCGTTGGAGTGAATACGCAGGTGCTTCAGAAACTCAATCTGCTGCAGGTAGGCGTTGTTTTGAATATACTCGTAAGTGCGGTCATCCACCATTACGGTTTTTTCACAGTTTTTGAGAGTTAGTTTGTAGAGCATTGGTGTTTTCAGTAATTGTATGGTAAAGAACGGAATGTGGGGGTTGGTTATTTCCCGGCCACGGCACTTGTATGTACTATGTTACAAATGTGCAGCTTTTTTTTCATTCACCGTTCATTCTGTTAATGATTTGGTTATAATACGTGATTCGTGAAATCGGTTTTAAAAATTCGCCTAAATTTTCACGCAACAGCCCAGATTGTCGTAACTTTCAGTTTGAAACCATGTTTCCCCCTAAAAGACTATTAATAAAACGATATGAGTAGCCCCTATTTCACGCTGAAGGTCGTGGAGATAACCCGCGAAACCTCAGATGCGATTACGATACACTTAGAACATCCCGATAAAAAACCGATTCCATTCAAGGCAGGGCAATTCCTGACACTTATCCTTCCGATTGACGGAAAGAAAGTCCGCCGTTCCTACTCCCTCTGTTGTGCCCCAAATGAGGGTAGTCGCCTGTCAGTTACTGTTAAACGTGTAGAAGGCGGTCTGGTTTCCAATTATTTGCTTGATAATCTGCAAGTTGGACAGGAAGTTGAAGTGATGGAGCCGCTTGGTAATTTTAACCTGGTACCAGAGGCAGATAAGAGCCGTCATATTATCCTGTTCGGGGCGGGAAGCGGCATTACCCCGCTGATGTCTATGCTCAGAGCAACCCTGCGCGAGGAGCCGAATACGAAGGTGACCTTACTGTACGGTAACCGCGACGAAGACTCCGTGATCTTCAAGCAGCAACTACAGGAACTCCAGTCCGCACACCCTGAGCGCCTGCACGTGGAGTATATTTATAGTCAGCCAAAGCATGCCTGCGACTACCGCGGCCGCATGAACCAGAGTGTGATACTGAAAATACTGGAGCGCCGGCAACTGGCCAAGTCAGCTGACGCGCTCTACTATATGTGCGGACCTGAGGGGATGATGGAAGAGGTGCGCAAGGCCCTAAACGTGCTGCATGTACCTTCTGACCGCATTTTTCGGGAGAGCTTTGTAAGCAACAAACTGGTAGAGCAACACGAACAGGAGCACCACGGCGACGTGTCCTCTTCAGATGACGACGGTGAGATAACCACCCAGACTGTAACCATCATTTATGAAGGCGCCGAGTACAGCGTGACTGTGGAGCCGGATCAGACCATTTTGGAAGCAGCGCTTGACCAGGATGTGGATTTGCCATACTCTTGCCAGGCTGGTTTGTGCACCGCCTGCCGCGGCAAGTGCCTGAGCGGAAAAGTGCATCTGGACGAACGCGAAGGTCTTTCTGACGCTGAGTTGGACGAAGGTTATGTGCTCAATTGCGTAGGCCATCCGCTGACTGCCAATGTGGTCATCGAAATAGGATAAAAATACCTGTTATAACTTCAGTAAGGCTGCACTATCTTTAATGAAGATATAGTGCAGCTTTTTTTTGCACTTTCAGGAGAAGTGTATATATTACCTTTTCTTATACAGAACCATCAATGAGTAAAACAGAAGCTATGATACAAGTGCCCGAACGAAAGAAGCGGGTTTACCTGTCCGAAGACTTTAAAATAGATACTTGGGAAACCATACAGCCATATTTTGAAGAACTGAAAAGCCGTGCCATCAACTCGGTGGAGGAACTGGAAAAGTGGATGAAAGACCGCAGTGAACTCGAGAGCGTGCTCTCCGAAGACCTGGGCTGGCGCTACATCCGCATGACCTGCGACACTCAAAACGAGGATATCACGAAAGCCTTTCAGTATTTCGTATCAGAGATAGAACCCCAGATTGCCCCTTACGACCACGAGCTCAACCTCAAGTTGATGCACTCGCCTTATGTGACCGGTCTCGACAAAGATAAATACCGTATTTACCTGCGCGGTGTGGAGCGTGCCCTGGAGATCTTCCGTGAAGAAAACATTCCGCTGAACACCGAAATCAGCACCAAGCAACAACAGTATGCCGCCATAACAGGCGCCATGACCGTGACGCTGGACGGGGAGGAGATGACCCTACAACGTGCCGCAGACCGACTGAAGCGCAACGAGCGTGCAGTGCGTGAGGAAGCGTGGCGTGCCATACAGGAGCGCCGCACACAGGATCGTCAGAAACTCGATGATCTATTCGACGAGCTGTTGAAACTGCGCACACAGCTGGCCAAAAACGCCGACTTCGACAACTACCGCGACTACATGTTCGCTGCCATGGGACGCTTCGACTATACCCCACAGGATTGCTTTGATTTCCACCAGTCTATCGAGGAAACCATAGTGCCCGTGCTGACAAGTATAGACCGTGAGCGCAAGGAGAAGCTAGGTATAGCCGACCTGCGACCATGGGACCTTGATGTGGACCCAAGCGGCAAAGCACCGCTTGAGCCGTTTACGTCTGGTGAAGAGCTGTTAGAGAAGACTATACAGGTATTCTATAATCTCGACACTTACCTGGGTGACTGTCTGGCTACGATGCGTGAGATGGGGCACCTGGATCTGGAGTCGAGAAAAGGCAAAGCACCGGGCGGGTATAACTATCCACTGGACGAGATTGGCGTACCGTTCATTTTTATGAATGCCACTTCCAGTTTGCGTGATGTGATCACGATGCTGCACGAAGGAGGCCACGCTGTACATTCTTTCCTGACCCGCGACCTGACGCTGGGTGCTTTCAAACACCCACCATCAGAAGTAGCCGAACTGGCCTCCATGTCGATGGAATTGATCTCAATGGACTACTGGGATACTTTCTTTACTGACGAAGACGAGTTGCGTCGCGCCAAACGCACGCACCTGGAGAGCGTACTCGAGACCTTCCCGTGGGTAGCGACCGTGGATAAATTCCAGCATTGGCTTTATGAAAACTCGACCCATACGCAGGAAGAGCGTCATCAGGAGTGGCTCAATATTTTTGAACGATTCAATCACCTCGAAGTGAACTGGAGCGGACTGGAGAAGTATAAGCCTTTCATCTGGCAGAAGCAGCTGCACATCTACGAAGTGCCGTTCTATTATGTAGAATATGCTATGGCACAGTTGGGGGCCATTGCTGTTTGGAAAAACTACAAAGAGAATCCTGCCGAAGGGCTGGCCGCCTACAAGCGTGCCCTCAGCTTAGGCTATACCGTTTCGATTGGTGAGGTATATGAAGCTGCTGGTATTAAGTTCGACTTCAGCACCGAGTACATCAAGAGTCTGGTGGACTTTGTAAAAGGCGAAATGGCCAATATATAAGGTATAGCTATACCTGTACAGAAGCCCCGTCGTTACCAAATCAGGTAGCGATGGGGCTTTTTTTCATGTACTCCCGGTAAATTTAGTAGTTTCGCAGGTGTAATGCTCCGTAAGCGTTTTTACGATTTCACCTATACCTGTGCCGGGCTATTCCTCGTAGAAATTTCTATACCTGTTCAAGAAGAATAATGAATCCTTTTAAACTGTTGCTCCCCATCGGGATTTTCTTGCTGTGCATTGTTGCTGCCTGTTCAACTGCTCCAACTTCCGTCTCACAGTCGAATGCGGAGATGTCGAACGCTGAGGTCGCCCAGGCAGCCGTGGGTTCTTGGGTAGGAACTATACCTTGTGCCGACTGTCCGGGTGTAGACTATACCCTGGATCTCAGCCCTGACAGTACCTACCGGGAGCGCCTCGTGTACCAAGGCCGGAGCGCAACACCATTTGTGCAGTCTGGAACTTGGGGTGTGGGCAATGGGAGGGTTCAACTAAATAAGCAGGGCACTGGTAATAACCAGTTTGCCATAGAGGGTGAAGCATTGGTTATGCTCGATAGTGAAGGCAACCGCATAGAATCACAAGTTGCTGATGCCTACCGCCTACGCCGGAAAAACCCGGACGAGCCAGAGGACAGTCCTAAGCTGTGGCGTGAGAAATACGAACGTGGGATCGAATTTGCCGCCATTGGAAACGAACCGTTTTGGTCACTGGAAGTTGATTTGGATAAAATGATTGAGTTTAGGGTGCTGGACGAAGAGGATGGCAGTGTGCTGACGCCAGTGCCGGTTGCAGAAGAGCCAGAAACGGGTAAGGGAGTCGTGTATAGGGTACAGACCGTTTCGGGCAATCTCGAAATCCGGCTGATCAAGGAAACTTGTGTTAATACGATGTCAGGGCGAGAGCTTCCTTATACCGTAACAGTACTGAAAGACGACATGGAATACAGAGGTTGTGGTATGTACCTCCGTGACTCCCGCCTCGACGGCACCTGGAACCTGGTGGAATTGCAGGCGAAAGCCATCAATCCAAAAGATTTCGGACAGAACCAGCCAACCTTGGTTATATCGCTTGCCGAGGGCAGGGTATCGGGGAGTACAGGATGTAATAGAATAACAGGCACACTTGAACCGATTGCCGACAGAATCAATTTCGGACCTATCGCTGCGACCAGAATGGCTTGTCCGGATATGGAGGTGGAGAATCAGATATTGAAATTGTTGAATGATAGGGAGTTAAGGTATAAGGTGAGTGAAGAGTGGTTGGAAATGATATTGGACGGCAAAGGAGTGATGATGTTTAAGAGAGGGGAGTAGCGTTGAAATAAGTATCCATGAGCAAGATTCTGGAGGGCTTCCCTGTTTTCGATTATACAAATTATGACAATCAGCAATATTATCTGTAGTGACAAGTCGCGACCTAGCCAACCGTGCACCTCAGTAGCTGGGAGAAAAATCCTGAAAATCCTTGGGGTAGGGGCCCTATGTAAAGACTCAGACAAAATGAAATCGCCCGTCGTGTCCAACAGGCGATTTCATTTTCCTTATCAAAATATTTACAAGGGCTTAAACTGCTCAAACATCTGCCGGCAGTCGTTGCAGTAATGCATGGAGCGACAGAGGGTGGGGCCGAAAGGTGTGCGCAGGTCCGTGTTTTCGCTGTCGCAGTACGGACACTTTACATGCTCAAGTATATCTAAGTCCAGAATCAAATCATACTTAGGAGGCGGTGCCAGACCAAACTCTTTCAAATGCCGACGGCCTTTTTCCGAAAGCTTATTGCTGTCCCAAGGTTTGTCGAAAGACATAATGACGGTGTGATTGGTGATGCCATGCTTCTCCAAGGTACGCTCGACATCCTTCTTCATGTAGTCCATGGCAGGACAACCCGCGAAAGTTGGAGTCATGTTCACCGTCACATGGTCTTCGTCAGAAATGTCCACACCCGTAATCACCCCTAGGTCCACCAAAGATAATACAGGTATCTCGGGGTCTTTCACCTCCTCCAACAGGGTCAATATATTCTCTTTCGTCAATTCCATTTTGTTATTACCACTCCGCCGTCGGGTCGATCTTAAACACCTCGGCCATTTCATCGAGTAGTGGCTGCAGGTGCTCAGTGTGCTCACCGTATCGTCCACCCATTTTCGGTTCTATTGTGGCAAGATCCGGCAACTTCAGATCTGTCTTTTCTATTACCGCCTCAATTCGCTTCAACCACTCAGCTTTCACGGCTTCTTCGCCAGCGTATACGCCAGCATCGATCAGCTCCTGCTCGTACTTCGATGGCTCGAACATACCCAGTGCGTAAGGTATAGCCTCGTTCAGCGAGGACTGCAGGCGCAGAATGGCTTCTTCAGTTGAAGAGCCCAGGTTCTTGATCCAGGTGTTGGCGTGCAGCACGTGGTACTTCACTTCGCCTTTCAGTTTGGTGGCTACTTTGGCAATCGGCTCGTAACTCGACTGACTCAGCATTTCGAAGCGAATGATCTCGGCATTGTCGTACAGGAAGTGACGAATCAAGCTGAAATCATACTCACCATTCGGTAGCTCCACAAGTTGGCTGTTGTGAAACTGATTGGCGTTGCGGGTGAAGGCAACGGTATCCGGATCAGCTTCGCCAAGCTCCTGCAGCAAGGTATAGAAGGCCAGGCTGTGGCCAATCTTGTCCTGCGCCATCGACGAGAAAGCAATGTCCTCCTCCAGTATCGGGCCGAAGCCAGTCCACTCGGAATTGCGGTGGCCAAGTATCAATTGGTCGTCAGCCAGTTTGTATAACAGGTCTTTTATCGCTAGCTCGTTCATTGTGGGGCAGTCGTTTTGTGTTCTTCTTTATACTTCGTGATCTTGTCCATCACCTTGTAGGCAATGGCTTCGCGGTACTTCTTTTCAGGTATAGTGGTCCACATGTCCTTGTCCTCTTCCGCTGACTGCAGTACATGTTTTGACTTTACCACCCACACGTTTACAATCGGGCCTTTCTCGCCAAAAGCCTGGCGGGCTTCCTGCAACGCCTCTTGGTAAGAAGTTGCCATCACACGCCCGGCATGGGTATGCGCTTTACCGCGCTTCTTCAAATGGAAGATCTCGTACGCTTCCGCCTCTTCGCTTCGCTCAGTCGGCTCTTTCACGCGCATCATCTCATATACATTCTCACCGTCACCAGCATAAGGAGTTACCTGGATATGCTCCGTGCGCGCGATCCAAAGGCCCACGCATGGGAAGCGGCGGCTGTACTGTTCTTTGGCAAATAGGAAAGCTACATCCTCATTCGGCGCGTGTACCGGGCCCACGTAGGTATGTGCAGCGCCTTCTTTCTTCTGATGGAAGGCTTCATATGTTTCAAACTGATCCAGTTCCGGCTTCGGCTCAATAGCCGGCGCCTCTTCCGGCAGGTTCAGTCGGGTTACTCTCGGGTCTAAGGATGTCAAAGACATAGTTTTTAAGTTAAGAGCTTGAGTTAGTTAAGAGTTAAAAGTTGAGGGTTGAAGGAAAAATTACTCTCAACTTTTAACTACCGTTATGCCTCTAGGCTAACGGCTTCACGTATTTTGCTTTCGGGTTGAGGAGGGCTCTGCGAACCCAAGCGCCGCGCTCTTCGGCGGTGCGGCGTACGGCAAGGCGCTCGGCGTTGCAAGGACCATCGCCATTGATCACGCGCTTGAACTCATCCCAGTCCGGCTCAGTGTATTCCCATTGACCCGTCTCCATGTTCTTCTTCAGATTCGGATCCGGCACGGTCAGGCCAAGCTCCCAGATCTTCGGCACGTACATGTCGAGGAACTGCTGACGGCATTCGTCGTTAGAGGCCATCTTCACTTTCCAGCGCATCAGCGTTTCGGTGTGCGTGCTCATCTTGTCAGACGGACCGAAGAACGTCATGATCGGCGGCCACCAGCGATTGAGGGCGGCTTGGATCATTTCGCGCTGCTTCGGCGTGCCTGTCGCCATGTGCACTACCGCATCGTGGCCATACTTCAGGTGGAAAGCCTCCTCGGCGCAGATACGCTCCAACGCACGGGAGTAAGGGCCATAAGAACCTTTGGCATTCGCCATCTGGTTCACGATCGCGCCTGCGTCGATCAGCCAGGAAATGATGTTGGAGTCAGCCCAGGTAAAGGCCGGGTAGTTAAATACGTTAGAGTACTTGCTCTTGCCGTTGATCAGGTCAGTGAGCATCTGCTCGCGTGTTTTGCCCAACGTTTCGGCTGCGCTATACAGTAGCTGTGCGTGCCCTACTTCATCCTGTACTTTGGCCATCTGAGCCATCTTGCGGCGGAAGCCAGGGGCACGGGTAATCCACGTACCTTCCGGCAGTGCGCCGATGATCTCAGAGTGCGCATGCTGCTCGATCATGCGGATCAGCTGCTTGCGGTATAGTTGCGGCATCCAGTCGTTTGGCTCGATCTTCTCGCCTCGTGCGATACGTGCTTCAAACTCGGCCAGCTTTGCAGGATCTTCTGTCTGCAGGTCGTCGAATTTGGTGGCTTCGAAAACGTTTCCTCCTCCGTACATAATATTTTCAGTTTTAAGGTTCAGTAAAAAGCGCCGGACTGTTAAGGTGGTACAGTCCGGCTAGGGTTAGGTATAGATAAACTAGTTAAGGTTCGTCTTTAGCCCGTTCAGCAGCATGGCCGACAGGTTATCGGCAATCTCGGCCGGCTTCATCTTTCCCTCTGGCTTATACCAGGTATGGATCCAGTTCAGCCCCGAAAGTATAGTGAGCACGGCAAACTTCTCGTCCGGCACCTGAAACTCTCCGCTAGCTATACCTTGGCGGATGATCTCGCGGAAGTAATTTTCATAACGGTCGCGCAGGGCCAGAAACTCCGTGTGGTATGGTTCGCTCAGGTGGCGCCACTCCTGCAGGAACACTGCCGATGCCTCTGTGTTGCGGGTCAGCACCTGTACGTGTGCCGAGATAGCTCTTTTCAGTTGCTCGGTGGCACTGACATTATCGGCTTTCACAGCCTCAATAACACCAAAGAACTCGTCTGCCATCCGGAAGCACACCCGCTGCAGAATCTCTTCTTTGGAACGGATATGGGAGTAAATACTGGCGGCTTCTATACCTAAGGCGTTGGCCAAGTCGCGCATGGACGTGGCCGAAAAACCTCTGGTCTTGAATAAGGCCGTAGCCGTTTGCTCTATCTGTTCTTTCCTGCTCAAAGTATACTCCTTATATAGATAACAACAAATGTAAACAACCTAACGTTCGTTAGCAAATAAATTTTACGGGTTTACAGCATTTATGTTGTGTGGCAGACAGTGATGGTTAGACTAGGTGCAGGAAGTTGTTATGTTGTGCGATCGATTAACAAATAGCCAAAAACAAATGAAGTGTAAGAACTAAGAATTTGTGCTCATTTTGTCGCGACATTCACTGAATTTGCTTATCTTTTTCGAGCATTACTGATTAACTCGCGTATTATCTGAAACCGGCTCGCCGGTATATGGAATTATAATTTAGAAGACTATAATCATGACTGACACGACTCAACCACCTATCACGCAAACTATGGACTTTGTGCATTACGAAGTGAAGGAGCGTGTAGGATATATCACCCTGGCCCGATCCGAGAAGCGAAACGCGCTGAATGCTGAGATGGTCTCGGAACTGAAACGAGCCTTTGCCGCCGCCGAAGACGATGAAACCTGCAAAGTGATCGTGCTACGGGCCGAAGGCAAGGTGTTCTGCGCTGGTGCCGACCTGGAGTACCTGCAGCGCCTGCAGCAATACGACTACCACGACAACCTGGCTGACTCCACGCACTTGATGGAGCTCTTCCGGCTGATCTATACATTGAAGAAAGTAGTGATAGCCCAGGTGCACGGTCATGCCATAGCAGGTGGCTGCGGACTGGCGGCAATCTGCGATTTCACTTTTGCTGTACCAGAGGCGAGGTTTGGCTACACCGAAGTGAAGATCGGTTTTATACCTGCTATTGTAAAGGTGTTCCTGCTCCGCAAGATAGGGGAGGCTCGTGCCAAGCAACTGCTGCTCACCGGCGACCTGATCTCAGCAGAGGAAGCACAAAACTTCGGCTTAGTGAATTATGTGGTGCCTGCCAATGAACTGGAGGATCGTGTGTTCAGCTTCGCCCAAAAGCTCTGCAAAGAAAACTCTCGTCAGAGCATGGAGGTGACCAAAGAGATGATCGCGCGGGTGCAGGAGATGTCGCTGGAGGATGGCCTGCAGTATGCGGCCGAAATGAA
The DNA here is from genome assembly GCF_900156415.1 of Pontibacter lucknowensis. Lineage (GTDB taxonomy): Bacteria > Bacteroidota > Bacteroidia > Cytophagales > Hymenobacteraceae > Pontibacter > Pontibacter lucknowensis. Next base: position 94,812 of record NZ_FTNM01000004.1, read on the forward strand.
CGCCGTGGCCCGTGGCAGCGAAGACTGTCAGCGCGGCATTGCGGCTTTTTTGAATAAAGAGGCGCTGACCTGGTAATTTTCTGTTAAAGTTTCTAAACCATTTGTTAAACTTGTTGTTTGATGAGTATGCTGATGGGCCTTGGAATCATGTTGATTACTTTTGTGGCAATGGAAGGTGTGGCCTGGGCCATGCACAAGTATGTGCTGCACGGTTTTCTGTGGTTCCTGCACAAGTCCCACCATACCCATCATAAGCACGCTTTTGAGTGGAATGATCTGTTTTTTGCCTATTACGGTACCCTGGCCATGCTGTTCTTCGTGTTTGGCAGCGACCCCATCGATTACCGTTTCTGGATAGGAGCAGGCATTACCCTCTACGGTGTGGCTTATTTCCTGATACACGATGTTTTCATCCACAGGCGCATCAGGGTTTTCGGAAGTACGTCTAATGTTTATCTGAAAGCCTTAAACATAGCGCACAAGGTGCATCATAAGCACAAGGGGCGCGACGGCTCCGAGTCTTACGGCATGCTGTGGGTGGCACCCAGGTATTTCAGGGATGCATACGCAATCATTCAGAAACAACAAGGGGAACAGACGTGGCGCAATACACCATTAAAGAGCTAGAGCACCTTTCAGGTATAAAGGCTCATACCATCCGCATCTGGGAGCAGCGCTACAACGTGCTTTGTCCCCAGCGCACCGACACCAACATCCGCTACTACAGCGATGCCGACCTGAAAACCCTGCTAAATATTTCGTTACTGAACGAACAGGGATATAAGATCTCCAAAATAGCCAAGATGAGCCCCGAGCAGCTGAAGCTGACGGTGCAGCAGCTTGCCGAACAGGAGGCATCATCGCTTTCACATCATATTACCAATATGGTGACGGCCATGATCGACATGGACGAAGAGCAGTTCGATAAATCCTTCTCTACTGTGACTTTGCAGGTGGGCTTTCATCAGGCGATGCTGCAGGTGGTGTACCCATTCCTGCATAAGATCGGCATCCTGTGGCAGACCAATAATATAACACCTGCGCACGAGCACTTTGTGAGTAACCTGGTGCGGCAGAAGCTGATTGTGGCTATAGACGGGCAGGTGGTAAAGCGCAAAGAAGGCGCGCCAACTTACCTGCTATACCTGCCGGAGGGCGAGCTGCATGAAATTGCCCTGCTTTACATGAACTACCTGATCAGGTCGCATCACCAGCAGGTGCTCTACCTTGGGCAGAATCTGCCATTTAAGGATCTGCAACTTACCTACGACCAGCTCAAGCCTGATATTATCTGCACAGTCATGACGATTATACCTGAGCGCGATCAGGTGCAGGACTACATAGATAAACTTGCCGCTACTTTCCCGGCTGCGCAGATATACTTGTATGGCTACCAGGTGCAGCACGATTTCCTGGTATTCCCCGAAAACACACACCGACTCAGTTGCATCGAAGATTTTATTCGCGTGTTAACGCAAAAGAGCTAGCGAGTTAAACAAAATAATACAGCTGCTATTGTTCAACAAAAAGGGCCAAATCCGATAGGGTTTGGCCTTTTTTGTTGGCAAAAGTTCAAATTGAGGGTATATAAGGTGAGATAAATTGTTTAATATGATGAAAAAAATATTAAACAAAATTTGACCTTTATTTTTTAACGGCGTATAATTGTTTAGTGATTAGGTTAAAAAGTTAAACATTATGACAGCGTTAGAATTTTCCAACCACATTCAGCTGGCAGCTGGTTCGTTGAAGCCGGTAGCCATGAACCTTACCCGCAATGCGGACGACGCGAAAGACTTAGTGCAGGAAACGTTACTCAAAGCGCTCTCGAATCGGGAGAAGTTCAACGCTGGCACTAATCTGAAAGCATGGCTTTACACGATCATGCGCAATACGTTTATAAACAACTACAACAAGATCACCAAGCGCAGCAGTAACATCGACAGTACGGAGTACCTGCAGTACCTGAATACTGATGATAGCTTTGTGACGGTAAACAAAGGCACAGCTGCCTTCGTCATGAGCGATATCAAGGCTGCCATTGCCAGGCTAAATGAAGAGCATCGTACCCCTTTCATGATGTATTACATTGGGTTTAAATACCTCGAGATTGCCGAGGAGCTGAATATTCCGATTGGCACGGTGAAAAATCGCATCCATATCGCCCGCAAGGAGTTGAAGAAGATGCTGCAGGTTTATGGCGACTAAAAACAACTTAAACTAGTTTTTTTAGTAAATTTCTAAATGATGTCAAAAAAAGTAATCGTGATTGGTGCCGGTTTCTCAGGCCTTTCGGCTGCCACCAGCCTGGCTGACCAGGGCTATGAAGTAACGGTGCTGGAGAAGAATGCCACCCCGGGAGGCCGTGCCCGCAGCTTCGGAGCCGAAGGCTATACCTTCGACATGGGGCCAAGCTGGTATTGGATGCCCGATGTGTTTGAGTCCTACTTCAACAAATTCGGCAAATCCGTTTCTGATTACTACGACCTCGTGCGCCTCGACCCATCTTATACTGTGGTCTTCGGTGAAGATGATTTTGTGGATGTGCCTGCCTCACTTGACGAACTGAAGGCCCTGTTTGAGAGATGGGAGCCGGGAAGTGCCGCCCGACTCGACCAGTTTCTGAAACAGGCCGCTTATAAGTATGAAGTAGGTATAAACCAGCTTGTGTACAAACCCGGTCGTTCGATGAGCGAATTCATGAGCCTGCAGCTTTTGCTGGATGTGCTCCGCATGGATGTGTTTCAGTCGATACACGCGCACATCCGCCGCTTCTTTTCGCATGAGAAAATCATCAAACTAATGGAGTTTCCGGTGTTGTTCCTCGGAGCGCTGCCGCAAAATACGCCCGCCCTGTATAGTCTGATGAACTATGCTGACATCAGCCTCGGGACCTGGTACCCGATGGGCGGTATGTACAAGATTATCGAGGGCATGGTGCAGCTAGCAGAGGAGAAAGGCGTGGCTTTTCTTTATAACCAGGATGTGCAGGAGATAGAGGTGGAGCAAGGTATAGCCCGTCGCGTACACACTGCTTCGGGTACTTTTGAAGCCGATGTGGTGGTGGCCAGCGCTGACTATCATCATGTAGAACGCCACCTTTTAGCTCCGGCTCTACGTAGTTATACCGAGGAATACTGGGGCAAGCGTGTAATGGCGCCTTCCTGCCTGATTTTCTACCTGGGTATAGGAAAGAAGCTTAATAACCTGCGGCACCACAACCTGTTCTTTGACGAAGACTTCGGGCCGCATGCGCACGAAATTTACTCAGATCCTAAGTGGCCGGCCAAGCCGCTCTTCTATGTGTCAGCTCCGTCAGTGACAGACGATAGTGTGGCCCCGGACAGTTGTGAGAATCTGTTTGTGCTGATGCCGGTGGCGCCTGATCTGGAAGATACAGAGGAGCTGCGTGAGCGCTACTATGACATTATTATGAACCGTCTGGAGCACCTGACGAAGCAGGATGTGCGCAGCGCTGTGGTGTTTAAGCGCAGCTACGCCCACCGCGATTTTATATCTGACTACAATGCCTTTAAAGGTAATGCCTATGGCTTGGCCAATACACTGATGCAGACTGCCCTGCTCAAGCCCAGCCTGAAAAGTAAAAAAGTAAAGAACCTGTACTATACCGGTCAGCTGACGGTGCCGGGACCCGGAGTGCCGCCATCGCTTATCTCAGGACAGGTGGTGGCAAAGGAAGTGGCGAAGGAATATGCGCTGGCTGCGGGTCAGCGGGAAATAATGAGTAAGTAACGCCCCAGATAAAACTATGGATTTATACAAAGACACCTGCCTGAACTGTAGCAAGCTTATAACGGAGGCGTACAGTACCTCCTTTACGCTTGGAATAAAAACACTTCACCGCAAATTCCATCAGCCCATTTATGCCATCTATGGCTTCGTGCGCTGCGCCGACGAGATTGTGGATACTTTTCATGACTTCGACAAACGCAAACTGCTCAGCGAGTTCCGTAAGCAGACTTTTGAAGCCATTGAGCAAGGTATAAGCCTGAACCCCGTGCTGCATGCCTTTCAGTGCGTGGTGAATGAGTATAAGATCGACCGCGAGTATATCGAAGCCTTTTTGAACAGCATGGCCATGGATCTGGAAGACCATGTGTACGATCCGGCGCTGTACAAAGAGTACATCTACGGATCGGCTGAAGTGGTGGGGCTGATGTGTCTGAAGGTGTTCTGTGAGGGAGATCAGGAGATGTTTGAACGGCTGAAGAAACCAGCTTGCAGTCTGGGGGCTGCCTTCCAGAAGGTGAACTTCCTGCGCGATATGCAGAGCGACTTTAAGGACCGGGGCAGAGTCTATTTTCCGGCGGTGGACATCCGTACCTTCAACAATGCAAGCAAAGAAGAAATAGAAGCCGACATCGCGCAGGACTTCAAAGACGCCTACGTTGGTATACTTGGTTTGCCGCGTTCTGCCCGCATGGGCGTATACCTTGCCTATGTGTATTACCTCAAGCTTTTCCACAAAATCAAAGGGCTGCCGGCAACCCATATCTTGAATGAGCGCGTAAGAGTACCTGATAATACAAAGTTAGCCTTACTTTTGGGCTCTTATCTCAGGTACCAACTAAACGCCATCTGAATCGTGAAGAATAGCTTACTGATATTACCCTTTTTACTCTTTTTTTACATTACGGCTCTGGCCGATAATACCAAGTCCTACAAGTTGCCTGACCTGCGTGTGCAGTTCCTGGAGGCGAGTCAGAACAGCAAAGCTGGCAAGGAGTTTCACAAGCTGATGAGTGACTACGAGGATAATAACCCTGTGGTGCTGGCTTACAAGGCAGTTTCGGAAGCCATTATGGCGAAACATGTTTGGAATCCTTATATGAAAATGAAGCACCTGCAGCGGTCTTCGGAGATATTTGAGCAGGCCGTTCAACTGAACGCAAGCAATCCGGAAATAAGATTTCTGCGCTTCACAGTAGAGCACTATGTGCCGCGCTACTTGAACATGAGCAAGAACCTGGAAGACGACAAAGCCAAGATCATCGCCGGGCTGGAGCGTCACCCGAAATCCGGTTTGTCCAATGACATGGCCCGCGACATCCGGGATTTCATGCTAACGAAAGACCACTGCACCGAACAGGAAAAAAGAAAAATCAAAAGCATACCCATATAAGCCGCATGCCACTCTACCTGTACCTGAACATCTTCACTATCCTGTTTCCACTGTTGCTCTCCTTCGACAGGAAAGTGGCTTTTTATAAAAACTGGCCATACCTGTGGCCTGCCATCATTATCAACGCTGTCCTGTTTATTATCTGGGACGAACTCTTCACCCAAGCTGGTGTATGGGGCTTCAATCCGGAATATCTGGTAGGTGTCTACATCTTTAACCTGCCGCTTGAGGAGGTGCTTTTCTTCATCACAGTGCCTTATGCCTGCGTCTTTATCTACGACTGTCTCAATGCTTACATCACCAAAGACCTGCTCCAGCCTTACGCCAAGGTAATAACCTTTGCGCTTATACCTGTGCTCTTGCTTCTGGCGGTCTTTAATTTAGAAAAGCTCTATACTTCCATCACCTTTACCTTGCTGGCCGCTATGCTGGGGGTGCACTATTACTATTTCAACACAGAAAGACTAGGGCGGTTTTACCTGGCCTACATGGTGCACCTGGTTCCGTTCCTGCTGGTAAATGGTGTTTTGACTTACTTGCCAATAGTTTGGTATAACAACAGCCACAACCTGAGTATCCGCATTGTATCTATACCTGTAGAGGACTCTATGTACTCCATGCTGATGCTTTTGCTGACAATTTCGATTTATGAAGGCTTAAAACAGCGCTTCGCTCTTAAACAATATCAACGCTTGGCTGTATAAAGGTATATGCGAAACCTTCAAGTCACGATCGATTCTAACTCAGGCTTTTGCTTCGGCGTGGTCTATGCCATCCAAATGGCTGAGGACCTGCTCGAAGAGCAAGGGTATCTTTATTGTCTGGGTGATATTGTGCACAACGACGTGGAGGTAGAGCGCCTGCAGAAGCGGGGCCTGCGCATTATCGACCACGCTCAGCTGCGGGAGCTGCGTGACGAGGCCGTGCTGATACGTGCCCACGGTGAACCCCCTGCGACTTATCATGTGGCCCTGCAGAACAACCTGACCCTGATCGATGCCTCCTGTCCCGTGGTGCTTAAGTTGCAGAACCGAATTAAAACGTCTTACGACAAAGACGAGCGGATCTTCATCTATGGCAAGCATGGGCATGCTGAGGTGATGGGCCTTTTGGGGCAGACGAGCAACAAGGCCGTGGTATTTGAGAATCTGGACGAACTCATGCAACATGAGTTGCCGCCTAAAATTACGCTTTACAGCCAGACCACCAAAAGCACCAACAGCTTCTACAACATAAAAGACACACTGGAGCAAAAAGGCTACGAAGTGGACGCCAACGACACCATCTGCCGCCAGGTATCGAACCGCGACAAAGACCTGCGAAAGTTTGCCGCCCAGTTTGATAAGATTATCTTCGTGTCGGGCACCAAGTCGAGCAACGGCAAAGTGCTCTATCAGGTATGCAAAGACACGAATCCGGCTACATATTTTGTTTCGAAGGTAGAAGAAATACAACCCGAGTGGTTTGCCGACGGAGACAAAGTGGGTATTTGCGGGGCAACTTCTACACCCATGTGGCTGATGGAGAAGGTGCGTGATACCTTGCTGAAGGAAGCGGTATAGTCAGGTATGGGTTGGGGCTGCGGAAAAATAGGTATAGCCAAAGCTTAAATTTAGGCAGGTATACCCGAAGTTAAACACTCAATGTAGGTATAGCCAGGGTGCAGCCGTCAAAGAATCAAATGGCAAAAACAATCAATAGAGACAACAGAGGGATAGCCATTGCTGCCATCATCGTGGCGTGCTGGTTTGTGCTGCTCGCATACCTGTTGCGCTTTCCGGTTGACTTTGCATCGCCTTTGCCATACTTGTTCATGCTGCTGCAGACGCACCTATATACGGGGTTGTTTATCACCGCCCACGATGCCATGCACGGCGTTGCCGCTCCCGGCCGCCCCAAGTTGAATCGTTTCATCGGAACCGTCACGGCCTTTCTTTTTGCCTACAATTGGTACCCGAGGCTCCTGCCTAAACACCACCAGCACCACAAGCACGTGGCGACGGATGAAGACCCCGACTACCACCACGGCTCTTTCTGGCCTTGGTACTACAGCTTTCTGAAAAACTACATCACGTGGTGGCAAATCGTGCTGATGGCTATTACCTATAATGTGCTGCAGCTTTTTTTTCCGCTCGAGAATGTGATTATGTTCTGGATGGTGCCAGCTATTCTAGCGACTTTTCAGCTGTTTTACTTCGGTACCTACCTGCCGCACCGGGGTGAGCATGCGCCAGATAACAGGCACAAATCCGGTACGCAGGCCAAGAACCACCTGTGGGCCTTTGTGAGTTGCTACTTTTTCGGCTACCATTACGAGCACCACGACAAACCGTACCTGCCGTGGTGGCAGCTGTATAAAGCAAAAGGGTAGCCGACTTTGTGTTAGCTACCCTTTTGCTTTGTAAGGTATGGACGAATTTAGTGCGCGCCAGCTTCCTTGCGGCAGCAATCGTCCAGCTTGTTATAAGCACGTGGCGTAGCTGGCTTGTCGTCGGCGTCGTAACCTGTGTCGTTCACTGCCTTACGGATTTTGTCCTCGTTGGTCTTCTTCGGGTCGTAGGTTACAGTCAGCATCTTTGAATCCACGTCCAGGTTCGATTTCTTAACGCCCTTCTCGTAAGCCATTGTTTTTTCAATGCTCTTCTTACACATGCCGCACACAGCTGAAGTTTTGATTTGAACTGTTTTCTCGTTGCCGTTCTGAGCCTGTGCGCTCAACGTAGCGAAGAACATAACGAGTGCTAATCCGAGGTTTCTGAAGATTTTCATAATGTGAATTATTGTTGGTGAATGTTAGATATATGATAATGATTTAGTTTCTATTAGGGTTGCTGGAGCTGTGCAAATGATGTGCCGCTATTCGATCTTGAAACGCATACCTGCATAGATAACCCGTCCGGTAATCGGTCCCCATACCATGCTCGCGTCGAAGTTAGGGCCGAAAGGATTGTCTGCTCCTCTGATCGCCTCCGGCTGACGGAAGTTCAACAGGTTTTCACCGCCTACGTAAATTTCCCAGCGTTTGAAAGCCCGCGACACCTGTCCGTTCAGGGTATAGAAAGCGTCGGACTGCCGCACGTTGGCTGCACCACTATGGCCTTCCATGTAAGCCAGCGGCATTTGTCCAAAGTACTGCGTGGTTAGGTCGGCACGCCATTTGTCGAATGGCGTGGCAAAGCCGAGGTTCACAAAAAAGCGGTGCTGCGGAATCATCGGGCGCTGCTGCAGTGTGCCGTTGTAGGTGGTCTGCACGTCGTAATACTTGTAGGCCGTCTTCACATCAAAGCCCTTTAGTACCTCGTACTGCAGTTCCGCTTGGAAGCTGCGCGAGAAAGAGCGGCCCTGCAAGTTGTAAAACTCCACCTGGTTGGCGCTACTAAACATGTCGGCCACTACTTGATTCTGAAAGGTGGTATAGTAGTAGTCGGTGATGAAAGCGCCCGGACGACCGCCCAGCTCAAAGTATTGCGTGAAAGAGCCGCCTAGGTTCCAGGCCTTTTCCGGCTCCAGCGTTTCCCGGAACGTAAAGGCGCGGTTACTCACCAAAGCCGCCGTGTTCTCCGCAATTGGATTGGCTACCCGGAAGCCTTTGCCTGCCGCCACCCTGAAAATGGTGTTTTGGGTAAGGTCATACTTCACGTTCAGGCGTGGGGTGAACACTGTCCCATAGAGGTTGTGGAAGTCGGTGCGGGCGCCGGCCACGATGGTCAGGTTCTCGGCATTGTTAAAGATGTACTCCGCGAAAATGCCCGGTACTTGCTCGGTGCGGGCCAGTCTGGTTTGCTCCAGTCGCTCGGTATAGTCGTCGTAGAGGAAGCTGGCGCCTACTTTATAGGTATGGCCTGTGTGCCCGATGATGGACTGGAAAATAAAGCGTAAATCACCGGTGTTCTGTTCGCCATTGTAAGCCCGGCGGCCATAGAGCGAATTGAACTTGTGGTGCACGCCTGAGGAGATAAAGCCCAGACTCTGGTATGGCCGGCCCGGGAAGGTATAGGAAGTCTTGTTGTAGAAAGACAAGCGGTCCGTCTCCGATTCGGTGCCATAGCGCTGGTTAGGCCCCACTGGTTCACCTTTTACATAGTCCATCTGTCCGCCCAGCTTGGTTTCGCGCAGCGCATTGATACCGAATTCAGACACCCAGTCACCGTGGGTATACTTCCACTTATTATATACATTGTGGTGCGTACCCAGCGCCAGGTCCATAAAGCCGTCCTTGTTGCGGTCCACGCGGTTGCCCAGGTGGTCCGAGTGTAACATCAGGATGGTGCTCCACTTCGGGCTTACCTGCGCCGACACGTTCAGGTTGGCGTCGAACTTGGCGAGGCTGTTGCCATACAGGTTCAGGTATAGCCGCTCACTTTTCTCCGGATCCTTCAGTTTCACATTCACCTGCCCCGAAATCGATTCATAGCCGTTCAGCACCGAGCCCATACCTTTAATAATATCAATCGACTCGATGTAGGTGCCTGACAGATAGTTGAGGCGGTAGGGGGTGGAGAGGCCACGCAGGGCGGGGACGTTGTCGGTGGTGAGCAAGGTATAGGAACCGTCCAGTCCCAGCATTTGGATCTGCTTGGCTCCTGAAACCGCGTCAGTCGTGCTGACTTCTACGGAGGCATTCGTCTCAAAGCTCTCAGCCAGGTTACAGCAAGCTGATTTCTCCAGGTCACGCGTCGTGATGATCTGCGAGTTGGTTGGCGTGAGGGCGGAGTAGCGTGTTTGCTGCCCCTCGACCACTACCTCTTTGAGAGAACTTGTCGGACTGAGGGAAATCATGATGGCGGTTTTGCCACTGACATCGATGGTATCCGGCTTATATCCTAAGTAAGACACAATAATCTCCGGCGTAACGGCGTCGCTGAGCTGCAGGGAGAAGCTGCCGGTTGCGTCAGTGGAAGTGCCTTTGGTGGTGCCTTTCCAGGCGGCGTTGGCGCCGATAAGCGGGGAGTTGGTGGCTTTGTCTACCACTGTGCCCGTCAGTTGCTGGGCAGCGGCAGGGTATAGGATACTTATAAAGAGTACGAGCGTGCCGAAAACACGGTATAGGGCTCGCGAAGGTATGTTAAAATGCATATTTCTTATTCGTTTGAAAACTAAAGCATACAGGTATAGGCACAGGTATAGCACCAGCGCCTTAGGTTGCAGCTAAGTCTAGACGATAAGAATATGGAGCCGATGGAGCAGCTCAATGCCAAAGAGCGGGGGAGAGCTGTCGGAATAGGTGAGAATGCGCTGGTCAGTGGCAATGGCCGGTGACCAGGTGGTAAAAAGTGGAGTGAACGCTACTGCAACGAATACCGGAATCTCAAGCGACAGGCTCTTAATAGAAGAGACCGGCTCCAGCTTTTCGAAAGACAGCGCTGTTGTGCAGCAATCATCTTCAGTAGTTTCCTGAGTATCAGATTCCTGGCAGCAACCATCCGTTTGCTCCTGCGCAGCCGACATCTTCAGGCCGGTCATCAGGCAGAGTTGTTCGCTCAGGGCCACGCCAAAAGAGCCCAGCAAAATGCTCAGGGTCAGCAGCAGTATTACCGTATGGCGGATGGTCTGATTCACAACACAAATATACGGGATTTTCCTCCACAATATCACCAAGCTTTATCCACTCTCGGGATATTACCCCACTTTGTCCCACATTCTCCACTTTGTCCCACTTTTGCTGAAAACACGCTGCAGGAGGTGCTGTTTATACCTGTTTTATTAATTAAGTATCTGTTATTCAGTTGTTTAAAATATATGCAGTCTCGTATATTAACGAACGGCCATATTTTATGCAAATAAACTTATCCGCAAAATGAAGCTGCAAAATGTGGATAATGTGGATAAGTGGGGTGGATAACCGTAATTTATCCACAAAGTGGTAAAAAGTGGGAGATTGTGGTTGCGGTGTTTTGTTGAATCGTTACATTTGTATACTCCGAAAAACTACACGGACCAAACTGTCATATACATGAACTTCCTGTCTGGCGAATACGAATGCAAGATTGACCCAAAGGGAAGATTGGTTTTACCTGCGAAGATAAAAGCCAATCTGCCGGAGGCGTCTGGCAATCATGTCGTTCTGACGAGGGGTTTCGAACCTTGCCTTGTGCTCTACCCGAAATCGGAGTGGAAGACGATCTACGACAAGGTGGCAGGTCTGAACGAGTTTAACGAGGAGTACCGCCAGTTTCAGCGCAACTTCTTCCGTGGCAACACGGAGATCGAGCTGGACGGCACCGGCCGTTTCATCGTGCCCCGTACCATGGCCCGTTTCGCCGATTTGGAGAAAGAAGCCATTGTGGTGGGCTTGGGAAACCGCGTAGAAATCTGGAACCCGGACAGGTATGAAGACTTCCTGATCAAGGACCAACAGAGTTTCTCGCAACTGGCCGAGAAGTTTTTAGGAGATAAACCGGCGGAAGCGCCTTTGATTTAATGCAGTACCACAGACCGGTTATGCTACAGGAATGCATAGACGCACTGGAAATTAAACCAGACGGCGTGTATGTGGATGTGACGTTTGGAGGAGGCGGGCACTCTAAGGTAATCGCCAGTAAGCTGACAACAGGTCGGCTTTACTCGTTTGACCAGGACCGCGACGCGGAGGAGCAGTCGAAGAAGATCGACAGCCCGGCTTTCACATTTGTACGCGCCAACTTCCGGGACCTGAAAAAGTACCTGCGCCTCTACCGCGTGAAAGAAGTAGACGGTATTCTGGCTGACTTAGGCGTATCGTCACATCAGTTCAACGAGGCCGAGCGCGGTTTTTCGACCCGCTTCGACGGACCGCTGGACATGCGCATGGACCCGGAGTCGGGTATGCCGGCAAGCGAAGTGGTGAATACCTATAGCCAGGAGCAATTGCACAGGATTTTCGGTATTTACGGCGAGGTGAAAAACGCCAAAACGCTGGCTGGGGTGATCGTGTCACAACGGGCCCGCAAGCCGATCGAGACGATCGGTGAGTTTAAACAAGCCATCAGCTCCTGCACCCCGCGTGGGAAGGAGAACAAATATCTGGCGCAAGTGTTTCAGGCGCTGCGCATAGAAGTAAACGACGAGCTGAAGGCGCTCGAGGAAATGCTGGAGCAGGCGGCCGAAGTGCTGAAACCCGGCGGACGACTGGTGGTGATGTCTTACCACTCACTCGAAGATCGGCTGGTGAAGAACTTCATCGCCAAGGGCAAGTTCTTCGGAGAGGTGGAGAAAGACCTCTTCGGAAACGAAAAGAAGCCGCTCGATGCTGTGAACCGGAAACCGATCGTGCCATCAGAACAGGAGTTGCTCGAGAACAGCCGCTCCCGCAGTGCCAAACTCAGAATCGCAGAGAAAAGATAGCGAATGAAGAAATAGAATAAAGAATCAACCAACAGTGTAGCATACCTAAATTCAACTATGGCTCCTAACCTGATGACTAAGACAGCTGCCGCACCCAAGGGGAACACGCCACGCGTGCAACCAGCGGAGGAGGTGAAGCCGGAGGTGAAGGCAAAAAAGAAGGGGTTTAGCCTGTTTAAGTGGCTGGACAGGTATACCAATGTTGATTTTCTGTTTCAGGAGGGCGTGCCGACTAAGTACCTGCCGCATGTGCTGTTCCTGACAGGTATCACGCTCTTCTACATTGGCAATACCCACTACGCCGAGAAGACCATTCGCAAAATAGCCAAGATCAAAGTAGAGACAGAAGACCTCCGGGCGGATTATACCACCCTGAAGTCTGATTATATGGGTGCCAGCAAGCAGTCTGAAGTTGCGCGCAATGTGGCCCCGTTGGGTCTGGTTGAAAGTTCATCTCCACCTTATCAAGTAGAAGTGCCGGCAGATGAATATTAAAAAGGAAATAGTATTGCGAGTGCGGATCGTGTTCTTGCTGGTCTGCCTTTTTGCGTGTGCTATCGTGTACAAAGTGGTGCAGATACAGGTGCTGGATGGTACTAAGTGGAAGCAGATCTCGAAAGAGCGCCGCATTCGCTACCAGCCGGTGCCGGCCACCCGTGGCAATATATACTCCGACAACGAGAGTATATTGGCCACATCGCTGCCGTTTTACCGCGTGGCGTTCGATCCGGCGATTGCGCAGACGGAGACGTTCAACGCAGGTATAGACTCGCTGGCTATGTTGCTTTCGCGCTTCTACAAGGATCAGTCACCGGAGCACTATCGTCGCAAGATCAAGAACGCAAGGCATGCCGGCAGGAGGTATATCAGGCTGAACAGCCGCCAGATCAATTACCAGGAGAAGAAGATGATGGCAAGCTGGCCGATCTTCCGGGCGGGCAAGAACAAAGGCGGGGTGATCTTCGAGAAAGTTGAGAAGCGCTTCAAGCCTTTTGGTATGCTGGCAGAACGAACGATCGGCTTTATAAATGAAGACAAGAACGGCGCGGGACTGGAGTACAGCTTCAATGGCGATTTGGCGGGCACCGATGGGGAGGCCCTTTTTGAGCGTATAGCGGGCGGTAACAAACCGATCTATGACGGTACGGAAGTGGCCCCGCAGAACGGCTATGATATTAAAACGACCATCGACATCAACCTTCAGGACGTGGCGGAGAACGCCCTCTACAAGGCGTTGGTGGAGAAGAACGCCGACTACGGTTGCGTGATCCTGATGGAGGTGAAGACAGGTGAGATAAAGGCGATGGCAAACTTAGGTAAAACCAAGGGCGGCTACATCGAAGACTATAACTATGCGGTTGGTAACCAAGGACGTACGGAGCCGGGCTCTACCTTTAAGCTGGCTTCCATGCTGGCTTTGTTTGAGCACACTGGCATGGCACTGACCGACACCGTGGACACGGGCGACGGCCGTTACCGCATCAAAAATACGACCATGACCGACGTGAAAATCGGCGGTTACGGTAAACTCACGACACAGGAGGTTTTTGAGAAATCTTCGAACATAGGTATAGCGAAGCTGATACAGGAAAACTTCGGTGACAACCAGCAGGCTTTTGTGGACTACCTGCATAAGTTCGGTCTGAGCAGCACATTGGGCTTCCAGATGGATGGGGAGGCAAGACCTTACATTAAGAACACCAGTGATAAGACCTGGTATGGCACATCGCTTACCTCCATGTCGATTGGCTACGAGATGAAGCTGGCGCCGCTGCAGACATTAGCCCTTTACAATGCCGTGGCAAACAACGGCGTGAAGGTGCAACCGATTATCGTGAAAGAGATTCGTCGCGCCGATCAAGTTATCCAGACCTTCCAGACGAGGGTGTTGAACGAGCGAATTGCTTCAGAAGAAACCATTAAAAAGGTGCGGACCATGCTAGAAGGTGTAGTGCAGAACGGTACCGCAAGGAATATCAGAAGTGCCGACTACAAAGTGGCCGGCAAAACCGGAACTGCCCGCAAGGTGAAAGACGGTAAATACGTGAAGCTCTACTCGACCTCGTTCGCCGGTTATTTTCCGGCTGACAATCCGAAGTACAGCTGCATTGTGATCATCGACAGCCCGAGAGGGGTGAACGTGTACGGCGGCGATGTGGCCGCGCCGGTGTTTAAGGAGGTGGCCGACAAGGCCTATGCCCGCGACCTGGCTATGCACCAGCCGCTGCGTGCTAGAGTGGTGCCGAACAAAGACAGTCTGCCACAGGTGAAAGCCGGCAGCCTGGATGATCTGGGTCTGATATTGAACAAGATCGGCGTGAGTAACCACTCCACCGCAACAAGCGATGACGAGTGGGTGCGCGTGACGCCGCAAATGCGCTCGCTGAAGTTTGAGCCGAACCCAGTAAGGGGCGGTCAGGTGCCGGACGTAACCGGTATGACGCTGCGCGACGCGCTGTTCATTCTGGGCAATCAGCACCTGAAAGTGAGTGTGGAGGGCATGGGCAAACGTGTACAGAAACAGTCTGTACAGCCGGGCACTGAAATTAACAAAGAAACTAAAATTACGATTGTACTGAGCTAATGCAGCTATTGCAGGACATATTGAAAGACGTTACCGTGCTGGAAAGCCACGGCCCGCTGGATGTGCAGGTCGAGTCAATAACCTTCGACTCGCGCCAGGTACAGCAAGGGGTGCTGTTCGTGGCCATGCGCGGCGTGCAGGTCGACGGGCACGACTTCATGGCGAAAGCCGCGGAGGCGAAGGCCGTTGCCATTGTGTGTGAGGAACTGCCGGCAGAACTGGCAAGTGGGGTTACCTATATCAAAGTTAAAAATAGCGGTCAGGCCCTGGGTTTGATGGCTTCTGCGTTTTACGGCCACCCGTCCCGCAAACTGAAGCTGGTGGGTGTGACAGGTACGAACGGCAAGACGACTTCGGTGACCTTGCTGCACAAGCTGTTCCGCGAGCTGGGCTACCATGTGGGCATGATATCCACGGTGCAGAACCAGATTGACGAGGAGGTGATCCCATCGACGCATACCACGCCGGACGCCGTGTCGCTGAACGCTTTGCTGGACAAGATGGTGAAGGCCGGCTGTGCCTACGCTTTTATGGAAGTGAGTTCGCATGCCATGGTGCAGCAGCGCGTGGCAGGTATAACGTTTGCCGGCGGTGTATTCACCAACATCACGCATGACCACCTGGACTACCACGGCACCTTCGATGAGTACATCAAAGCCAAGAAGTCTTTCTTTGATATACTGCCAGCCGGTGCTTTCGCCCTGATCAACGCCGACGACAAGCGTGGTCCGGTGATGGTGCAGAACACCAAAGCGGAGGTGCGCTATTTCTCGCTGCGCAAAGTAACCGACTTCAAAGCCCGCCTGATCGACAACACTTTGCAGGGCTTGCATTTGGAGATCGACGGTCACGAGATCTGGGCCAAGCTGATCGGCGCTTTCAACGCATACAATTTGCTCGGCGCTTATGGGGTGGCCGTGTTGCTGGAAGAAGACCCGATGGAAGCGCTGACAGTGCTTTCAAGTCTGAATACGGCGGCGGGTCGTTTCGACTACATCGTGTCGGAGACGGAGCAGATCACAGGTATAGTGGACTACGCCCACACGCCGGACGCGCTGGAGAATGTGCTGAACACCATTCAGCAGATCCGGACGCCGCTGCAGAAGGTGATAACAGTAGTTGGCTGCGGCGGTAACCGCGACGCAGGCAAGCGCCCGGTGATGGCCGACATCGCCTGCCGCCTGAGCGACAAGGTGATCCTGACATCCGACAATCCGCGCTTCGAAGAGCCGCAGGCTATACTCGAGGACATGCAGAAAGGGGTGAAGCCACTCGACTTCAAGAAGACCCTGAGTGTGCTGGATAGGAGAGAGGCCATCCGCACGGCCTGTATGCTGGCCGGCAAGGGCGATATCATTCTGGTAGCGGGCAAGGGCCACGAGACCTATCAGGAGATCAAGGGCGTGAAATACCCATTCGACGACAAACAAGTGCTGCAGGAAGCCCTGCAACAGCTTGGCAAATAGACAAACTTAAGAAAGACCAAAGGAAACGATTACCGAATAAATGCTTTACCACCTCTTTACATACCTTGACCGTGAGTACGACCTATTAGGGGCGGGTGTATTCCAGTACATCTCGTTCAGGGCGGGTATGGCAACGCTGACATCCTTGCTGATCGCGATGATGTTTGGCGGACGACTGATTAAGATTTTGCAGCGCAAGCAAGTAGGCGAAAGCATACGCGACCTCGGCTTAGAGGGTCAGATGGAGAAGAAAGGCACCCCAACCATGGGTGGTCTGATCATCCTGTTGGCTATCCTCGTACCGACACTTTTGTTCGCCCGTCTGGACAACATTTACGTGCTCCTGATGATCGTTTCAACGATCTGGCTGGGCTTGATCGGCTTCCTGGATGACTACATCAAAGTGTTCAAAAAGAACAAAGAAGGACTGGCCGGAAAATTTAAGGTGCTGGGTCAGATTGGCTTAGGAATTATTGTGGGTTTGACCCTATACTTTAGTGACGATGTTGTCGTAAGACAGTACATTTTCACCGATGGCTCTACCTCCGCCGTGAACGCCACGAGCAAGTGGGTAGACATCAAGTCCATGATTACAACCATTCCTTTCCGCAAAAATAACGAGCTCGATTACTGCAATTTGTTTTCTTTTGCCGGTCCGCTTTTCGCAGACTGGTCGTGCTACCTGTATATCCCGTTCGTGATTCTGGTGATCACGGCCGTGTCCAACGGCGCCAACATCACCGACGGGATCGACGGTTTGGCGGCTGGTACCTCGGCCATCATCGGCCTGACGCTGGCGATCTTTGCTTGGGTGTCCGGTAACACTATTTTCGCGGATTACCTGGACATCATGTTCATCCCGAACTCGGGTGAGCTAACCATTTTTGCGCTGGCCTTTGTGGGAGCCTGCGTGGGTTTCCTGTGGTATAACTCGTATCCGGCCCAAGTATTTATGGGTGACACCGGAAGTTTGGCCATTGGCGGTATCATCGCGGTGATGGCCCTGATCGTGCGTAAGGAATTGCTTATACCTATTCTGTGCGGCATTTTCCTGATCGAGAACTTGTCGGTGATGCTGCAGGTGAGCTACTTCAAGTATACGAAGAAGAAATACGGGGAGGGCCGACGCATCTTTAAGATGTCGCCGCTGCACCACCACTACCAGAAAAACGGCTACCATGAATCCAAGATCGTTTCGCGCTTTTGGATTGTGGGCATCATGCTGGCGATTTTGACATTGGCAACCCTGAAACTGCGATAGGAATTATGAAACTAGCGATACTCGGAGCGGGAGAAAGTGGCGTAGGGGCAGCATTGCTGGCCAAGGCGAAGGGACTTGACGTGTTCGTTTCGGACATGGGGCAGATCAAGGAGGTTTACAAAGCCAAGTTGGCAACAGCGGCTATACCTTACGAAGAGGGCACCCATACCTTTGAGCGCATCCTAGAGTCCAACGAGATCATCAAAAGCCCGGGTATACCCGACAAGGCGACCATTATTCAGGAGGCGATCAAAAAAGAGATTCCGGTAATATCGGAGATCGAGTTCGCTGGCCGGTATACCGACGCGAAGTTCATTTGTATTACCGGTACGAATGGCAAGACCACGACGACGCTACTGACTTACCACTTGCTGAAGAGCGCGGGTATCAACGTGGGACTGGCCGGTAACATCGGTGAGAGTCTGGCCGAGAAAGTAATTGACAACAAACACGAGTACTACGTGGTGGAGCTGAGCAGTTTTCAGCTCGACAACATGTACCAGTTCAAAGCACATATTGGAGTACTGTTAAATATTACGCCAGACCACCTTGACCGGTATGGCTATGACTTAAACAAGTACGCCGCCTCGAAGTTGCGCATTGCGCAGAACATGAGCGGCGCGGACTACTTTATCTACAACAACGATGATGATATTATCCGTAATGCGTTCGATTCTGCGTCTTTTGGCGGAACCACAATCCCATTCTCGCTCCAAGGAGCGGCAGGTACGAAAGTACTATGTGAAGGGACGCATGTAAAGGTTAACGTCAAGTTCTTTGAAGGCGACATTGACGCTTCCCGCTCTGCCCTGATCGGCAAGCACAATCAGTACAACACGATGGCCGCCGTAGCGGTCGCCAAACTGATGGGAGTGGAAGACAGCCAGATTGAAAAGGGGCTGGAGACGTTTGAGAACGCCGAGCACCGTTTGCAGGTGATCACGGTATCCAAGGAAGTTACATACATCAACGACTCAAAAGCGACCAATGTGGAAGCGGTGTATTATGCCCTCGAAGGTATAAAGCAGCCGATCATCTGGATTGCGGGCGGTGTGGACAAAGGCAACGACTACAGCGCGCTGCAGGATCTGGCCAAAGAGAAAGTGAAAGTGCTGGTGTGTCTGGGCAAGGACAACGACAAGCTGAAAGAAGCCTTCGGGCGCATAGTGCCGGTGGTGGTGGAAACGACTTCGATGGAGTATGCGGTGCGAATGGGCCGCTTGCTGTCGACACCGGGTGATGTGGTGCTCTTGTCACCGGCCTGCGCGAGTTTCGATTTGTTCAACAATTACGAGCACCGGGGGCAGCGCTTCAGGGAGGCCGTGGAGAAGATAGTTTTGAAAAAGTAAGATTTTTAATTTTTAGCCAAAGGTAATATGATCAAGCAGTGGTTACAGCGGAACCTGAAAGGGGACGCGGTGCTTTGGGGCATCGTGCTGATGTTCTCGCTTATCAGCATGGCAGTCGTATATTCGGCTACCGGTACCTTGGCGTACAAGCAAAAAGACGGTAACACGGAGTACTTCCTCTTCAAGCACTCCTCGCTGATCTTCATTGGACTAGCCTTCATGTGGCTAGCGCACAAGATCGATTACCGTTACTATTCCCGATTGTCGCTGGTGGCGCTTAT
Organism: Pontibacter lucknowensis; assembly: GCF_900156415.1. GTDB lineage: Bacteria > Bacteroidota > Bacteroidia > Cytophagales > Hymenobacteraceae > Pontibacter > Pontibacter lucknowensis. The sequence continues at coordinate 114,219 of NZ_FTNM01000004.1, forward strand.
TCTGTCGGTGCCGCTATTGCTCTATACCTTCTTTTTCGGTTCGAATATCAATGAAGCGTCCCGCTGGATTACCATCCCAGTGATCAACCAAACCTTCCAGCCTTCGGATTTGGCGAAACTGGCACTGATTTCCTATCTGGCCAGTATGCTTTCGAAGAAGCAAAACAACCTCGACGACTGGAAGCGTAACTTGCTGCCGATCTTTGCTTGGACTGGTTTTATCTGCGCCCTGATCGCGTTGACGAACACTTCAACAGCGGTATTACTGTTCCTGACCAGCCTCTTGCTGATGTTCATCGGACGTGTGCCGATGAAATCGTTGGCGGCTTTCGTGATAGCAGGCGCTATGCTGGGCGGTGTTGGTCTGGCAGCTGGTCAGCGTCTGGGCACAGCGATCAGCAGGGTAGAAGCCTTCTTCGATGAATCGGAAACCGCTTTTCAGCTCGAGCAATCCTATATCGCTATCGCAACAGGTGGCGTGGTGGGCAAAGGTCCGGGCAACAGCGATCAGCGCGATATTCTGCCGCACCCTTACTCTGACTTTATCTATGCGATCATACTGGAGGAATACGGGTTATTAGGTGGTGCTTTGGTGCTCTTCCTATACCTTGCCTTGCTCTACCGGGGCTTGGTGACGGTCACGAAAAGCAACGGTGCCTTTGGAGGCTTACTGGCAGCCGGTCTGAGTTTCAGTTTGGTGCTGCAGGGTATGATCAATATGGGCGTGGCCGTTGGGCTTGGTCCGATTACGGGTCTGCCATTGCCGCTTCTGAGTATGGGGGGGACATCCCTGATCTTCACAGGTATATCCATCGGGATCATCCTGAGCGTGAGCCGTACCGTGAAAGGAGAAGAGTCATTTAGTTCGACCTCAAAAGTGACGGCCAATGCCTAATCCGCAGCGTCCATATCGTTTCATCATTAGCGGTGGTGGCACTGGCGGGCACATTTACCCGGCCATCGCTATTGCCAACCAGATCAAGGTGGTGCACCCTGATGCGGAGATCCTATTTGTGGGAGCGATCGGGCGTATGGAAATGACACGCGTGCCGGAAGCGGGCTATAAGATTGTGGGTCTCTGGATCAGCGGACTGCAGCGCCGTCTCACACTGGACAATCTCTCTTTCCCCTGGAAAGTGATTTCCAGTATCCGGATGTCGAACAAGATCATCCGTGAGTTCAAGCCGGATGCCGTGGTAGGTGTGGGCGGCTATGCCAGCGGTCCGTTGCTGTATGCTGCGACTTCTAAGAAAATCCCGGCCCTGATTCAGGAGCAGAACTCTTATGCCGGCATTACCAACAAGCTGTTGGCAAAACGGGTGCAGAAGATCTGTGTGGCTTACAACAACATGGACGCCTTCTTCCCGGCTGAAAAGCTGGTCATGACGGGCAACCCGGTTCGAAAGGACATCATGGAGCTAGAAGGCAAGCGCCGCGAGGCCCTGTTGCACTTCGGGCTGACCTCTGAAAAGAAAACGATACTGGTGATAGGCGGAAGCCTTGGTGCCAGAATGATAAACCAAAGTATAGCCGCAGGCTTGCAGCAAATTGCAGACGCAGGCTATCAACTGATCTGGCAGACGGGCAGAGCATTCTATCCGCAGGCGCAGGAACTGGAGAAGCCTTTTACCGATGCAGGTATACGTGCCTTTGATTTCATCAGGCAGATGGGTCTAGCTTATGCCGCCGCCGATGTGGTGGTATCCAGAGCCGGGGCGCTCTCGATTTCGGAGCTGTGTCTGGCCGGAAAGCCAAGTATACTGGTGCCTTCGCCGAATGTGGCCGAAGACCACCAAACCAAAAATGCCATGTCACTGGTGCAGGAGCAGGCTGCCCTGTTAGTGCGGGATGCTGAAGCGCAGCAACAGCTTATACCTGCCGCCTTGGAACTGGCCGGTAACGAGACAGAGCAGCACCGTCTGGCGCAGAATATATTGAAACTGGCGCGGCCAAATGCCGCTGTCGATATTGTGAACGAACTGTTAAAGTTGATCAAGTGAGACTGGAAGATTATAGCTATATCTATTTCCTTGGCATCGGCGGCATCGGCATGAGTGCCATCGCCCGCTGGTTCAATGCCCGGAAGCTTCCGGTATGGGGCTATGACAAAACACGAACCCCACTCACTGAGGCACTGGAGAAGGAGGGCATCCGGGTGCATTATGAAGATGATGTAAACCAGTTGCCAAAAGAAATACTGGATAACAAAGAGACGACCTTGGTGGTACTCACGCCGGCTATACCTGCCGAGCACACGGAGTGGGCCTACCTGAAGACCCAAGGCTATACCATCAAGAAACGTTCGGAGGTGTTAGGCATTATCACCGGTTCGGCCTATACCGTAGCAGTGGCTGGTACGCACGGCAAGACGACAACTTCGTCTATCGTGACACATTTGCTGCACGAAGGCGGCGTGGATTGTTCAGCTTTTCTGGGAGGTATAGCAACCAACCTAAACTCGAATCTTTTAATCGGAAAAGGTACGGCTGAGCAGGAGACGATTGTGGTAGAAGCCGACGAGTATGACCGTTCGTTCCTGACGCTTTACCCGGACATAGCCATTGTGACTTCGGCCGACCCCGATCACCTGGATATTTATGGTGACAAAGAGGAACTGATCAGAACCTTTCAGAAGTTCATCAGTCAGGTGAAACCAGGCGGTTTCCTGATTTTGCATAGCGACACTGATCCACGTCTGCTTGAAAAAGTGCAGGAGGGTGTGCGGGTGATTCGCTACAGCTTGGACGAGGGTGAAGGGCATGTGCAACAGCTTGAAATACAGGGATACAGCTTCTGTTTTGATACAGAAACACCCTTTGGTAACATAGCACGTTTGGTACTCGGTTTACCCGGATATCATAATGTGGAGAACGCCCTGGCTGCACTGATAGCGGGTCAGATCATGGGCGTGTCAGACGACAGACTGCGTGATGCTTTGGCAAGTTACAGAGGTGTGAAGCGACGCTTCCAAGTGATATACGAAGGGCAGGGCAAAGTATACATCGACGACTATGCGCACCACCCGAAAGAGATCGATGCGTTCATGACGTCTTTGCGTGCCATTTATCCGGACAAAAAGCTGACAGTGGTGTTTCAGCCGCATTTGTTCAGCCGCACCCGCGACTTTGCAACCGAATTTGCACAAAGTTTGAGTGCTGCTGACGAACTGATCTTGCTGGATATATACCCAGCACGGGAAAAGCCAATTGAAGGTGTGACTTCAGAAATGATTTTGGGCTTGATAAATGGTCCGAAAAAAAGACTTTTGCATAAAGAGGATGTGGCGGCTTATTTAGCTGAAAACACTGATTTTGAGGTATTGGCAACAGTTGGAGCCGGTGATATCGATACATTAGTAAAGCCTATAAAAAATATTTTAGAAAATAACTGAAATGGGCTTGAATAGTAAAATAAAATCTTTAATTTTTGCATGTTGTAGCGTGGTTACGATCGCCGCTCTTGCAGGATTTGCCTCTTCTCGCCAAAATGAAAAAAAGTGTGAGAAAGTGTCAATAAATATTGATAATGAGTACAACAATTACTTTATTGGGGAAGAGGAAGTAAGAGATCTCCTAACCCGAGAAGGTGAACGAAAACTGGAAGGTTTGCCCAACCAGGAGATCGATCTGAAAAACCTTGAAAAACGTATCGAAGCACATAGCTTTGTGAAAGAAGCAGAGGTTTATAAAGGTCTCGACGGCAACATCAAAGTAAGTATTAAACAGAATAGGCCTATAGCTAGAATTATACGACCAGATCAAGATGTCTACATCGACGCAGAGGGTAATATGCTGCCCCTGTCCGACCGATATACCGCTCGTGTAATACCCATTACGAAGACCCAGTCCGGCAGACCGTTCGGCAGGGATTTCTTTCAGGACTCTACAGGCCAGGCCTATATTTCCTTGCTGCGTTTCATTGAAGCCGATCAGTTTTGGAAAGCCCAATTAGCCCAGATGCATATCGATGAAAAGGGCAAAGTTTCTTTTCTGCCACAGGTAGGGGAACACACCATTGAGTTTGGGAAGCCAAATGACATGGAACAAAAATTTAAAAAGTTGATGGTCTTTTATAAAGAAGTACTGCCCGTGATGGGCTGGGATAAATATAAGAGAGTCAATGTTGAGTACGAAGATCAGATTATTTGTGAATAACATATACAGCATATGCAGAACGACAAAATAGTAGTAGGCTTGGACATCGGCACAACCAAAGTTTGCGCACTTGTTGGTCGGAAGAATGAGTATGGAAAGCTGGAAATCCTGGGGATGGGCAAAGCCATCTCGGAAGGGGTGGTACGTGGTATTGTCAGCAATATCGACAAAACCGTAGAGGCGATCAGAAAAGCCGTTCAGCAGGCCGAAGATCAGGCGAGCATCAACATCAAGGTGGTGAACGTGGGTATTGCCGGGCAGCACATCAAGAGCCTGCAGCACAATGGCAGCATTACCCGCCAAATGACGGATGATGAGATAACGGTAGAGGATGTGAACCGCCTGACAAATGACATGTACCGACTGGTGACCCCTCCGGGAAGCGAGATCATCCATGTGATGCCGCAGGAATACAAAGTAGACTATGAAGAAGGTATAGTGGACCCGGTAGGTATGTCGGGTGTCCGTCTGGAGGGTAACTTCCATATCATCACCGCACAGTCTAATGCGATCAGCAACATCAACAAATGCATCGCCCGTGCCGGACTCGAGATTGATAACCTGATCCTGGAGCCGCTTGCTTCCAGCATGTCGGTACTGAGCGACGAGGAGAAGGAAGCCGGGGTGGCGCTGGTTGACATTGGCGGTGGTACGACAGACCTTGCTATTTTCAAAGACAATATTATCCGCCATACGGCAGTTCTTCCTTTTGGGGGCAATATCATCACATCTGACATTAAGCAGGGCTGCATGGTGATGCAGAACCAGGCGGAGCAGCTGAAAGTGAAGTTTGGAAAGGCGATTGCCGACGAAGCTTCAGAAAACGAGATCGTTTCGATCCCGGGCTTGCGTGACCGTACGCCTAAGGAGATCTCTCTGAAGAACCTGGCCTATATTATTGAGGCGAGAATGGAAGAGATTGTGGAACTGATCTACTCGGAAATTGTTCGTTCAGGGTATAGCAACAGCCTGGCAGCCGGTATCGTGATTACAGGGGGAGGCGCTCAGCTTCAAAACCTGGTGCAACTGGTAGAATACATCACCGGCATGGATACCCGCATTGGCTATCCGAACGAGCATCTGGGCAAGTCGAAGATCGATGCCGTGAAGAGCCCGATGCACGCAACGGGTGTAGGGCTGGTGTTGGCCGGCTACCAGTCACTTGACCAGCGTGAAGAGAAGCATGTGGAGGTGCAGCAGCACGAAGAGTATAACAGAGTGGTAACAACAAAGACCGCCAGCAAAGAAAGCAGCGGCAAGGGATTGCTTGACAGAATTAAAGGACTTCTGTCAGACGATATCGATTAGTAAGAAGCATAATTATTAGAAACCCATAATAGCAGGAGATTTTAGTATGACATCAATGTACAGTTTTGACCTGCCGGCAAGCGGTAAGTCCATCATCAAGGTGATTGGCGTCGGGGGCGGTGGCAGCAACGCGGTTAACCACATGTATAACCAAGGTATCAAAGATGTGGAATTCGTGATCTGTAATACAGATATGCAAGCGCTGAAAAGCAGCAGTGTTCCAAATAAACTACAAATAGGCTTGAACCTGACTGAAGGTCTTGGCGCCGGTGCCAACCCTGAAAAAGGAAAACATGCAGCGCTGGAGAGCAAGGAAGAGATACGAGAGTTACTGAGCAACGATACCAAGATGGTGTTTATCACGGCTGGTATGGGTGGTGGTACAGGTACAGGTGCAGCTCCGGTTATCGCAAAGGTGGCTAAAGAACTCGGTATCCTAACTGTGGGTATCGTTACAGCTCCTTTCGTTTTTGAAGGAAAGAAGAAAAAGACTGCCGCTGAGAACGGTATCAAAGAACTAAGCGAAAACTGCGACACAATACTTGTTATCCTCAATGATAAGCTGCGCGAGATGTTCGGTAACCTGACCATTCGTGAGGCTTTCTCCAAAGCTGACAATGTGTTGACAACAGCCGCTAAATCTATTGCTGAGATTATCACCGTTACAGCCGAAGTGAACGTTGACTTTGAGGACGTGAAGACTGTAATGAAAGACTCTGGGGCTGCAGTGATGGGTTCTGCAACTACAGAAGGTGAGGGCCGTGCCCTGCGTGCTGCTGAAGAGGCGCTTTCTTCTCCTTTGCTGAATAACACTGACATTCACGGTGCTCAGAGAATCCTCCTTTCAATTATGTCTGGTGAGCAGGCTGAGCTTGAAATGGACGAATTGACTGAAATCACTGAATATATCCAGGATAAAGCCGGACAGGAAGCTGAAGTTATTTTCGGTCACGGTATCGATTCCTCACTTGGTCAGAGTATTCGTGTAACTGTAATTGCTACTGGTTTTGCCAGCGATGCAGAGGTTATCATTGAACCAAAGAAAACGGTATTTGACCTGGATAGCCAAAAAAAAATTGAAGTAGCAGAGCCAGCCAAGCCAGAGCAGCCTAAAATGGTGAACTTTGTGCCTGAGCCAGTAGTAGCGCCTGTTGTGACACCACAACCTCAGCAGCCGGTGCAGCAGCAGTTTGAAATTCGTCGCCCGGTGGTGGAGCAGCCGCAACAGCCAGTTCAACCGCAAGCGCCTCAGCAACAGCAGTACCAGCAGCCGCAGGCCCCACAGCCACAGCAGCCTGTACAGCAACAACCGCAGCGCCGTGTTTTTAACCTGGAGGGTTCTACTACGCAGGAGTTCAGCAACGGCTTTGGTGTGCAGCAACAAGAAGACTATGCCACACGTGAGGCAAAGCGCCTTGAAGCTGAGCGTGAGCTGATGAAGCAAAAAGCGATTGAGCGCCGTGAGCGCCTGAAAATGCTGAGCGCCGACATGACCACGAGCGAAGCGATGAAAGAGAAGCTGGACGTACCGGCTTACCTGCGCCGCAATGTTGCCCTGGATTCAGTTGCACACTCTTCTGAACGCAACATATCCCGTTTCAACCTAAACGATGACAACGAGATACTAGGCGACAACCGCTTTCTGCATGATAATGTAGACTAATTTTAATCCTGTTTTCTAATAATGTGAAGAGCCCGCTGTCAAAGCGGGCTCTTTTTTTATACCTATACCTACACAACAACCTGGCTATTAGAAATGGATGAATTGATCAATCTGCTGTTTTAGCAGTTCCAGGTATAGCTCGTTTGTGATAGCAGCGCCATCGAAGTTCTTCTCAATTTGTGCCAGGCGCGGTTTTAGCGCCAGTACGTGCATACCCAGGTAATTGAAGATATCTGTCAGGTGGCTCATGGCCAGGCCACTGCCTTGCACTCCGGATGAGAGGCCAACCAAGGCTGCCTTCTTGTTGCGAAAAGTGTTTGGGTAGGAAAGGCCATCAATAAAAGCCTTGAGCACACCTGGGAAAGAACCGTTGTATTCTGGAACAATGAAGACAAACTTATCTGACTCACCGATAAGCGCGCTCAGGTCGTTAAAGGCTTGGTTTGTGCCGATGTTATCATACAGGGCTGAAGTCGTAAAGTCAGCCGGAAGATTAGCCAGATCCAGTATTTGGTTGCCAACCTGGCGTTCATCCAGCAGTTTCGCGTAAAGTTTGGCAACTGCTGTGGAGTTAGAGGATGGCCTGTTAGTGCCCGTTATAATGGTGATCATAGTATTGTGTAGTGTCCTTTTGTAAACAGACGCTAGTCTCTACGGTTTACAGAAAAGTGTAGATGTCAGAATATTTGTGCTAATATAAAAGCAAAAGGCGAGAACAGTTTCCTGTCTCGCCTTTTGAGCTAAATAGAATCAGGTGAACTATACGTTCTCAGAGCTTGCTTTAGCACCAAGATACTCACGGTTCAACATGGCAATGTTGTCTAGTGAGATGCCTACCGGGCACTCAGCAGCACAAGCACCTGTATTAGAGCAGGCACCAAAGCCTTCTACATCCATCTGTGCTACCATGTTCTCTACACGTGTCTTGGCTTCTACTTTACCCTGAGGCAGCATCGCCAGCTGCGATACCTTTGCACTGACAAACAGCATGGCAGAGGCATTCTTACAAGCAGCTACACAAGCACCGCAACCGATACAGGTAGCTGCATCAAATGCCTTGTCAGCAATTGTCTTAGGTATAGGAATTTCGTTTGCGTCAGGTACACCACCCGTGTTTACGGATACATAACCACCGGCCTGCTGAATGCGGTCGAAGGCAGAACGGTCAACGATCAGGTCTTTGTGTACTGGGAAAGCCGCTGCTCTCCAAGGCTCGATTGTGATGGTATCGCCGTGGTTAAAGTGACGCATGTGCAACTGGCACGTGGTTGTGCCGCGCTCCGGACCGTGAGCCCGGCCGTTGATGAACAAGCTGCACATACCGCATATACCTTCGCGGCAGTCATGGTCAAAGGCAACAGGCTCTTCACCTCTCACCAGGAGTTCTTCGTTGAGCACGTCCAGCATTTCCAGGAAAGACATATCCGGGGATATGTTCTTAAGCGTATAGGTTACCAGCTGACCTGCAGTATTTCTATCTTTTTGGCGCCAAATCTTCAATGTGAGGTCCATTGGTTTAGCATTTGGATTACTTCCAGCCATTTCTTTATTAATTACGAATTAAGAATTACGAATTAAGAACTTCAATCATCTGTTTCCCAGATCTATTATTCATTCTTAATTATTAATTATCCATTATTTATAGCTACGCTGCGTCAGCTTCACGTTCTCAAACTTCAGCTCTTCCTTGTGCAGGATTGGCTCGTTGCCTACCCCTGTAAACTCCCAGGCGGCTACGTAAGCATAGTTCTCGTCATCACGCAGGGCTTCGTTTTCTGGTGTCTGGTACTCCTCACGGAAGTGACCGCCGCATGACTCATTTCTGTTCAGTGCGTCGTCTACCATCAGTTCACCCAGTTCCAGGAAGTCGGCTACGCGGTGCGCTTTCTCCAGTGTCTGGTTCAGCTCTTCGTTTACACCAGTCACTTTCACGTTCTGCCAGAACTCGTCGCGCAGCTTGCGGATCTCCTGCTTGGCAAACTGAAGACCTTCAGCATTACGGGCCATACCGCAGTAGTCCCACATCAGCAAACCAAGCGCTTTATGGAAGTCATCTACTGTGCGGTTACCTTTGATAGACAGTAAGCGATCGGTAGTGGCTTTTACATTTTGCTCTGCTTCTTTAAAGGCAGGGTGATCAGTGCTTACTTTGTCGTAAGGCGTCTGAGCCAGGTAATCACCGATTGTGTAAGGAATTACAAAGTAACCATCGGCCAGACCCTGCATGAGGGCAGAGGCACCAAGGCGGTTGGCACCGTGGTCAGAGAAGTTACACTCGCCAGTAGCGTACAGACCAGGGATGTTGGTCATCAGGTTGTAATCCACCCAAAGGCCACCCATGGTATAGTGCACGGCAGGGTAAATGCGCATCGGTTTTTCATACGGGTTTTCATCCGTAATCTTGGCGTACATGTCAAACAGGTTGCCATACTTGGCAGCGATTGCTGGTTGTCCCTCGCGTCTGATTGCATCAGCAAAGTCGAGGTATACGGCCAGTCCAGATGCGCCCACGCCACGTCCTTCGTCGCACATCAGTTTCGCGTTACGCGAAGCTACGTCACGTGGTACCAGGTTACCGAAGGCAGGGTACTTACGCTCCAGATAGTAATCACGATCTTCTTCTTTGATATCGTTTACAGTGATCTCACCTTTGCGCAGGCGCTGGGCAATCTCCACCGTTTTAGGAACCCATACACGTCCGTCGTTACGCAGGGACTCTGACATTAGCGTCAGTTTCGACTGGTACTCACCGGATACAGGTATACAGGTTGGGTGAATCTGCGTGAAGCAAGGGTTAGCGAACAAAGCCCCTTTCTTATGCGCTCTCCAGGCCGCCGTAGCGTTAGAGCCCATCGCGTTAGTAGAAAGGAAGAAAACGTTACCGTAACCACCTGTTGCCAGCACTACAGCATGTGCACTGTGCGACTCAATTTTACCAGTGATCAGGTTACGCACCACAATACCGCGGGCTTTGCCGTCCACCATTACGAGGTCCAGCATCTCCGTGCGTGGGTACATCTTTACCTTACCGTAAGCAATCTGACGGTTCAGGGCAGAGTAGGCACCCAGTAGCAGCTGCTGTCCGGTCTGGCCGCGGGCGTAGAAAGTACGGGATACCTGTGCACCACCAAACGAACGGTTAGCCAGCAGTCCGCCGTACTCACGGGCGAAAGGTACACCTTGAGCCACGCACTGGTCGATGATGTTCACTGACACCTGAGCAAGGCGGTATACGTTTGCCTCACGGGCGCGGTAGTCACCACCTTTGATGGTGTCGTAGAACAGACGGAAGATCGAGTCACCGTCGTTCTGATAGTTTTTTGCGGCGTTGATACCACCCTGTGCAGCGATAGAGTGCGCACGGCGAGGGGAATCCTGGAAGCAAAACGCTTTCACGTTATAGCCTAGTTCGCCGAGTGTGGCAGCAGCAGAAGCACCGGCAAGACCAGTACCCACTACAATGATGTCGTATTTACGTTTGTTGGCTGGGTTTACCAGCTTCACATTGAATTTATGCTTATCCCATTTTTCAGCTAAGGCGCCTTCCGGGATTTTTGAATCTAATATCATAGCAACTAATGAAAGTTTATGTTATGCAGCGAAAAAGAAATAAATCGGAATGATGGCAAAGCCAAAGCAAACCGCTATAGAGAATACAACACCGAATGTCTTAATGAACGGGGTGTATTTTTTGTGCGTCAGGCCCAGTGACTGGAAGGCACTCTGGAAGCCGTGGATCAGGTGATAAGCCAAAGCGATCATGGAAATTACGTAGATCAGCACATACCACCAGATTTGGAAAGACTGCACCACCTTCAGGTAAAGGTTGTCATAGTCTACATTCTCAATCACAACACCCTCCAGGCCACCAGCGGCACCAAAACGAGCCGGAACGAAGAAGTTCCAGAGGTGAATGATCAGGAATACGAGAATCACAGTACCTAAAAGGCCCATGTTACGGGAAGACCACGTGCTGTTCTCCTGCGGATGATTCTCTGCGTATCCAACAGGGCGGGCTGCTTTGTTACGGCGCGTCAGTACAAGCGCATCGTAGATGTGAAACACAAATCCCAGAACCAATACAATTTCCATGGTGCGGATGATCGGGTTATTCGCCATGAAGTGAGAGTACAGGTTAAATGTCACGCCGTCATCACCTTTGAATAGCGTTAAGTTACCTATCAGGTGCACTACCAGGAAAGAGCACAGGAAAAGACCTGTGATAGACATGATGATCTTGCGGCCGATTGTACTGGAAAACGTTTTAGTAAACCAATTCATCTGTATTTGTTAGAAGGTTAAGTAATGAATGCTTTTTAATGCCCAAAGGTACAAGCGGAGCCCGTATAAAACAATTAAATAGCATATTTTGAATCAATCTAAATTGCAATGCGTAGGACTGAAAACCATATATTATAAACCCACTTTTCTTGTGATTGTTGATAATAAAAAGGTAAAAATTCAGTTTTCATTTTACCTTTGTTCAGCGCCAAACCTAACTCTACGCTTATGCCAAATAGTTTACGCTTGAGCTGTTGCTTGCCTGGCCGCATTGTGCTGTTGGTATTGATGTTGTTGTTGGGATATGCATACGAGGCGCAGGCAACACATATCAGGGCGGGAGATATTACAGCCCGCAGGGACACAGGTCCCAACCCCAATCCCCGGAAGTTCTTCTTCACCATGGTGATGTACACCAAAACCAGCTCCCCGGCCGATGATCCCTTTGTTTTTATTTCGATGGGTACAGGGGAGACAGTGCGGGTAGAACGGCAGTCTGTAACACCGGTAAAGCCGGATGTAGACCGAGAAGTATTTGTGTGGGAGTATATTTTCCCGGCCAATGGTACCTATCCTGTCACATGGGTAGGGGAAAACCGCAATGGGGGCATCCTGAACATGGCCGCTCCAACCGATCAGCTTACCTTTTCTATTACGACCACAGTTTCGATCAACCCGCTCCGTGGCCTGAACAGTACACCAGTACTCACCGTGGCACCTATTGACGAAGCGACTGCTGGTGAGCGCTGGGTACATAACCCAGGGGCTATTGATGACGATGGAGATAGTCTGGCATACAAACTGATACAACCGCAGCACCGCAATCAGGCTACTGGCACGATCACCAACGTGCCTGGCTACCGCGATCCGCATACGGTGGATAACTGTCGCAACTCCGCTAACACCGGGCCTTCTACTTTTACCCTTGACCCTATCACCGGACAGTTAACCTGGGACGCGCCCTGCCGACTGGGTGAGTATAACGTAGCCTTTGTGGTGGAAGAGTGGCGTGTAACAGGCGCCGCACCCGTGCTGATCAGTACGGTGGTGCGCGACATGCAAATCCTGGTGGTGGATGCCCGTAACCGTCCGCCGGTGCTGGTTCCCCGCGACACCTGTATCGTAGCTGGCGAAACGCTGCGCACTACCATCACAGCTACTGACCCTGACGGTCACCTGATCACGCTTACTGCGCCTGGTACCGGTGGTGTTCTGCCACCTGCCACCTTCAACGTGACCGTTAACCAGCCTGGCCGCGCAGCAGGACAGCTGGTATGGAATACTTCCTGCAACGATGTGCGTGCCAACCCATATCAGGTAATTTTCAGGGCAGAGGATAACCCGCCGCCGCCATCGAGGCAGCTGGCTGACCTGCAGCCTTATCGCATCAGAGTCATTGGACCGCCGCCTCAAAACCTGCTGGCAACCGGACAGGACCGTACCGTGCGGCTGACCTGGGACAGCTATATCTGTCAGAATGCCGCAACCATCCGGATCTACAGGCGCGAAGGACCCTCTGGCTGGACCCCCGGCCCTTGCGAAACTGGCGTGCCTGCCAGCACGGGCTATGTGCTGATAGGAGAGGTGGGCAAGGATGCTACTGAGTTTTTGGATGATAACAACGGGCAAGGGCTGGCAGCAGGCGCAGAGTATTGCTATGTGATCTATGCTGAGTTTCCAAGACCGGCTGGCGGACAAAGTATCGCTTCGCTGGAGGCCTGTGTTGTAATAGAGCGTGACATACCTTATATCACAAATGTAACAGTAGACCGCACCGACGTGACTAACGGACAGATTACCGTCCGCTGGACGCAGCCGGGGCCAGGAATCGAACGCCTCAATCCACCATTTGAGTACCGACTGTACCGTAAGACAAGGCAGGAGCCAGGCGGAGCCTATCAGCGGGTATTTACTTCCCGCAGACTGAGCGACACCGTCTATGTGAACAGCGGCTTGAATACAGAGGAAAACGCCTATCGATATAAACTTGAGTTCTACAGTACCACTGCACCAGGTGGCGCTACACCGGATATGCTGCGCGATTCGACATCCGCCTCCAGTGTGCGACTGGCTGCCGAAGCACAGAGTACAGGCGATGAACTGGGTGTGACACTCAACTGGACCTATAATGTGCCGTGGCGTAACGAAGTGCTGGAGCACCAGATCTTCCGGGTAGTGGGAGATGAACTGGTGCAGGTAGGCAGCGTAGCAGCATCAGCTAGCAGCGGCACCTTTACCGACAATGGCACTGCCGCCGCCCCACTGGAGCGAGGCCAGACCTACTGCTACGTGGTACGCACCCAGGGCACTTACCAGATAGACGGTCTGCCGGAGCCACTGCAGAACCTGAGTCAGGAAGTGTGCGTGGAAATACCACTGGTGATCTGCCCGCCTGAACTGACCCTGGATGTGCTCAACTGTGAGGCTTTCTTTGCAAACCCAACCCGGCCACCTTACCAGAATGTGCTGAACTGGGTGCCACAGATCGAAAATGGATGCACGGATGAGATCGACTTCTATACGGTATACTTCAGAGGACCAGGCGAAACGGATTATCGCGCCATTGCCACGACGAAAGAGACCACCTTTACCCATACCGGGCTGGAGTCTTTTGCGGCTTGCTACTACGTGACGGCCACCAGTCTGGCGGGAGAGGAGAGCGAGCCAAGCAACGAAGAGTGCAAAGACAATTGCTTCTTCTTTGAGCTGCCGAACATTATCACGCCTAACGCTGACGGCAAAAATGATGTGTTCAAGCCAGATCCAAGGGCTGCGTTTATTCGCTCCACTACCTTCAAGGTATTCAACCGATGGGGCGTGAAGGTATACGAAAGCAACTCAGATGCGTATATCAATTGGCCAGGCACCGATAACGATGGTAAGCGCCTCACAGATGGGGTTTACTATTACGAGGCCGAGGTTGAGTTTATATCCATTGACCCGAACCGCAGCCGCAGTAAGTACAAAGGCTGGGTAGAAATAGTACGCTAATGACAAAAGATGAACTGGACCGGCTGCAGGGTTTGCCCATCGTGTTTTACGATGGAACCTGCGGCTTTTGCCAGGCCAGCATACAGATCGCTTTAAAGTATAACACGCGGCAGAACCTGCATTTCGCCGCTTTGCAATCCGGATTGGTGGAACAACTCGTGCCGCAGCAGCTGGTGCCTGATCCTCTGCCCGATTCTATTCTTTTCTTTGAAAACGGCCAGCTCTATACGGAGTCTGAAGCCGCCCTCCGCATTGCCCGCCATCTCAATTTTCCGTGGTCGGGGCTTTACTATTTCAGGTTTATTCCCTTATCTTTCCGCGATTTTGTGTATCGCTTCATCGCGAAACACCGCTACCGCATAGCAGGACGCAACGAAGCCTGTATGTTGCCCAGCCCCGAGGAGAGGGCCCGGTTTGTAGCGTATTGAATTGTTAAATTGTTGATGGTTAAATTGTTGTTGGGTCTTACTTTGGCCGAGCAGCTAAGAGCTTTGTTGCTACCCCTTATACCTTATGCAGGTATAAGCGAGGTAGGTATAGACAATCGGAACGTTGATTATACCTGAAAACTCAAACAGGTCGGCAGGTATAGGCGCAGGTCAGGTATACATCGGACCTCGCAGCATGTACCTGGCTTTTCAACCATTTAACAATTTACCCACTCAACAACCAGCAACTAACTATCAACAACTAATATTAGCATGAAAAAGGCATACGTTTTCCCGGGACAGGGTTCGCAGTTTGTGGGCATGGGCAAGGACCTGTATGAGCAGCACGAGACTGCCCGTCAGCTTTTTGACAGAGCAAACGAGATTCTGGGATTCAACATTACAGACATCATGTTCGGTGGTACAGATGATGAGCTGAAGCAAACCAGAGTGACACAACCGGCTATCTTTCTGCACTCAGTAGCACAGGCGGCTGTTGCCCAGGATTTCAATCCGGATATGGTCGCTGGACACTCACTGGGTGAGTTTTCGGCTTTGGTAGCCAGCAAGGTGCTGAGCTTTGAGGATGGCCTGAGATTGGTATATAAAAGAGCGATGGCGATGCAGGCAGCCTGCGAGGCCAATCCGTCTACCATGGCGGCTATCCTTGGTCTGGACGATGCGAAAGTAGAGGAAGTATGTGCCTCAGTTGAAGGTGAAGTAGTGGTGGCGGCGAATTACAACTGTCCGGGTCAGCTGGTGATCTCGGGCACTAACAAAGGGATAGAAATCGCCTGCGAGAAGATGAAGGAAGCCGGTGCTAAGCGTGCCTTGCCACTACCTGTGGGCGGCGCTTTCCACTCCCCGCTGATGAAGCCGGCGGAAGAGGAGCTGGCCAAAGCCATTAAAGAAACGACTTTCAGCCAGGGCATCTGCCCGATTTATCAGAACGTGGACGCTCAGCCGCACACTGATCCGCAAGAGATCAAGCAGAACCTGATCAGCCAGCTGACAGCCCCGGTACGCTGGACGCAATCAGTACAGCAAATGGTGGCTGATGGCGCGACGCATTTCGTAGAGTGCGGCCCAGGCAAGGTATTGCAGGGATTGGTTAAAAAGATAGAACGTACGGCTGAGGTGAGTTCAGTGGAATAAAACCTTAAAGCAAGACATAAAAAAAGACCATTGTGGCTGCTGCTGCAATGGTCTTTTTTTTATGGGAAGTAGATGTCTTAATGACGGTGCTTAGGCAGGGCTTACTGCCCATTCCCGTCTACGGCCATCGGTGTTACGCCTAGTCTGCTTAGTTCGTCCGACAGTTTCAAGAGTTCGTTTCTAATGATGTCGCTGTGTTGCAGTTCCTCTTCCGGAAGATTGATCACGCGTGACAGGTATAAATTCTCCTTTAGCTTTAGCTCTTGCATGAGCCGGTCCAGTAACTCCTGGTTTTGACCGACATAGATGAGGGGTGAGAGCTCAACCTGAATATTGTGCTGTCTTGGGTTGGTGATGTTCACCCTGAAAAAGTAATTGCCTGCTTTGCCGAACAGATAGGTCGAAATTTCTTTTACAATCGAGTTGTATTTTTCAACAGCTCCGTTGAAGTGAAGCGATGAAAAGGCAGGGAGGTCATACAGCCGCTTCTTCTGCAGCAGCTTTTCGTAATTGTTGAGTAGCAGCAGGATAATTATGCCAGCGGCGATTAGTGCTGCAACCAAAGCCTTATCTGGCAATTGCTGGCTAAATGTTTCTGCAGTAAAGCGCTGCGTGAACAGAACAGGTATAAAAGTAAAAGGAAGCACCAGGATAAACACAACCAGGAAGCCCCGCAAAAGGCTTCTTCTTTCGTTTGTGATGATGGTGAGGAGGTCGTTCATAAGCTATTGGGGAGAAGCGAACCACAAGCGCATCAAATCATGCATAATCGCAAGTATAGTTATCTCACAATATAAGTAAAATTTTGCTCTCTTGGCTGTATTCCGCTCTAAAGTAAGGTATTTTAGAGGAAATTCACAGCTCCCATACAAGCTATTGGTTTGAAGTTGAATTAAATAAATAAACGGGAAGTTCGTCTGGGCAATTTTGTAAGAGCTGTGTTACCTGCATGTGAAGTACTGGGTGCTGCATATGCGGTGCTATCTCACCCAGTGGCAGGAGCGTGAACCGGCGCAGGTGTAGCTGCGGATGGGGGATAGTCAGGCGCTGCGATTGTAGTACAAGTTCGTCATAGAACAAAATGTCGATGTCTATGACGCGTGCTCCCCAGTGCTCGTGCCGGATGCGGCCGAGGTCCTGCTCTATCTGATTGATCGTTTGCAGCACTTGCTCCGGACTGAGAGTAGTCTGTACCTCTAATACCTGGTTCAGGAAAGCAGGTTGATCCGTCTTGCCCCAGGCAGCTGTTTCGTAGAGAGAGGAGCTTTGCGTGATCGGGCCGACCTGTGCGGCAATGCGTTCGCAAGCTTGGGACAGGTATAGCGTGCGGTCACCGAGGTTACCGCCCAGGAGCAGGTATAAATTAGGCATGTTTGTTAAAAAAGGCGATACTCAGGTCGGCAGCGGCTTTAGCTGCAAGTGGTAATTCTTCCTGCTGGTATGGGTGCTGGCCCCCGAAAGAGTGATCGGCGCCGGGTAGCAGGTGCAGCTCCGCATCGGGTTTCCAGGTATGCAGGTCGTGGGCCATCTGCACGGGCAGTGTCTCGTCCTCTTCGCCATGCAGGATGAGCAAGGGCTGCTGCATTTTCTGAATCACTTTCGGAATCTCCAGTCGCTCGACATTGGCCAGGTAGTCCTCCACGATCTGGTAGTACAAGGGCATTTGCTGACCTGTGCGAAAATTAGTAACCCACTGCACCCCTTCTTTTTTCCACTGTTCCTGCTCCAGCTCGTCCCAGCGTTGGTCAAAGTTGTTGACGGCGGCCCAGGTAGCCACAGCACGCACACGGGTGTCTTCTGCAGCTTTGAGTATGACAGACCCGCCACCACGGCTGTGGCCTATCAGGTAAATCCGGTCGAGATCTAATTCGTTCTGTGGAAGCGGGCCTTCCTCGTCGTGCACCATGTCGATAAGCGACTTCAGGTCCTCCAGCTCAATGCTGAAGTTGTTGCGTCCAAAAGCCTCCATGTCGTGCAGATCGGAATCGTTGTCGATGCTGGTGCCGTTGTGAGAGAAGTTGAATTTGATGAACACAAAACCCTGCTCGGCAAAATAGTTTGCCAGCAGGTTGAAATGCCCCCAATCTTTGAAGCCTTTGAAACCATGGGTATAAAGCACGACCGGCTTTCTGTTTCCGTCCTGGGTATAGGTGGCGTCAGCGGTGAAAGGACGCTCGTGCTCCGGGTATACCACGAAGTCTACTTTGAGTGTGTCTGCCATAACAGTCTGCTGTGTTATCAGAAGGCAATATAGTTATTTTAGGCATGCGGCAAACCAGCACTAGGCTGTGCTGTTGGTTACGTATACCGCCTGGCTTATCTAAGATTATTTAAACGCCGATTTGCTATACTTGTTTGGAAACGACCCCCACACCTAGTAATATTGCGGAATATCGCATGAGCATTAGCCTAAAGGAAATACAAGCGCCGATTGCGCAGGAAATGGAGCTGTTCGAGAAAAAGTTCAGGACTTCGATGAAGTCTAAGGTACTGCTTCTCGACAAGATCATGAGCTACATCGTAAAACGCAAGGGCAAGCAGATGCGGCCGATGTTTGTGTTTTTCATGGCCAAGCTCTTCCGCGGCGATGCCATCGGGGATGCCACCTATCGTGGTGCGGCCTTAATCGAGCTGTTGCATACCGCCACCCTCGTGCACGACGACGTGGTGGACGAGGCCAACTACCGCCGCGGTTTCTTCTCTGTAAATGCCCTCTGGAAAAATAAGATTGCTGTGCTGGTGGGCGACTACCTGCTCTCCAAAGGCCTGCTGCTATCGCTGCAGAACGACGATTACGAACTGCTCAAGATCGTGTCGAATGCCGTGAAGGAAATGAGCGAAGGGGAGCTGTTACAGATCGAAAAAGCACGCCGCCTGGACATTGACGAGTCTGTGTACTTCGACATCATCCGACAGAAGACTGCCTCCCTGATTGCTTCCTGCTGTGCAGTGGGAGCTGCCTCTGCCGGCGCCTCTAAAGAAGACATAGAAAAAGCTCGACTCTTCGGTGAGAAAGTAGGCATTGCCTTCCAGATCAAAGACGACCTGTTCGACTACGGCACTGCTGAAATCGGCAAGCCGGTAGGTATAGACATCAAAGAAAAGAAGATGACCTTACCCTTGATTCACGCCTTGCGGGAAGCTGATTGGATGACCCGCCGCCGAGTGATCTACAACGTAAAAAACAACAACGGCGACAACAGGCGCGTGCAGCAGGTAATCGACTACGTGAAAACCTCCGGCGGTATACAGTATACCATCGAGGTCATGAACCAGTACCATGCCGAGGCGCTCGCTATTCTTTATACCTTCCCGGCCTCCCCATCCCGCACCTCCCTGGAGCAGCTCATTGCTTTTACTATCGAAAGGGAGAAATAAATTGTTAAATTGTTGATGGTTAAATTGTTGATCTTAGATCAGCAGGATGTTCTCTGTGCCAGGTATGCCGACCTCGGTAGGGACAGGGGGTGACCTGTCCGAATCGTGCACAGGTATAGTTTATCAGAATCAGGATTTCCAAGATCAGAAAAGACTCCTAGGATGGATATACCTATACCCTATACCAGACTGGCAGAGGCGGACCTGCCTCGTAACTCCTGTGTCATTTCGAACGCTAGTGAGAAATCTGGAGCCTACAGCATTAAGACCTCAGATCTCTCCCATCGGTCGAGATGACAAAAAAGTAATCGCTGTTTTAACTGCTATACCTGGAGCGAAAATATCTGTAAACTTTGGAATGAAATCTGTAAGCCTGAAAGACAGGAGCGGAGGTAATTTTGGGGGCACAAAATAACCTATGAAAAATGAGTCTCAATACGAACAACTGGAACCGACTGCGCTATACCCTATACCTGCCGGTGTATGACCTGATCGCTGACCGTGTTTTCCGCAAGCACCGCCAGCGTTCCATCGAGCTGCTGCAAGCTAAACCCAACGATGCCATTCTTATCATCGGTGCGGGCACCGGACTGGACCTCCCATACCTGCAAGGCTATACCCACATCACCGCCAACGACATTACGCCAGGTATGATCACTAAACTAAAAGCCCGTGCCAAGCAGTTGGCTATACCTGTGGAGGCCCATGTGATGAACGGCCAGCAGCTTGCCTATGCCGATAACAGTTTCGATGCGGTGATCCTGCACCTGATCATCGCGGTTATACCTGATCCTGTTGCCTGTATAAAGGAAGTGGAGCGAGTGCTGAAGCCAGGCGGCACGGTCATGGTCTTCGATAAGTTTCTGCCTGACGGGCAGAAGCCTTCGCTGCTGCGCCGCCTCTTCAACCAAGTCGCCAGCACGCTCTTCTCTGATGTGAACCGCAGCATTGGCAAGATCGTGTGCCATACCTCGCTGCAGGTGGAATTGAACGAGCCAGCAGCTTTTGGCGGAACTTTTAGGATTGTGCGGCTTCGGAAACATGCCTAAGCATAGATCTCCAGGATGAATGGTAGCCCGAAGTTACTGTATGGAAGATCCATAAAGTGATGAAATCGCAAGGCGGAGATACAAAAACACAAAGGCCGCTACTGGTAAAGTAACGGCCTTTGCTATACCTGCCGATCATCTGACAATCAGCAACTAACAATCAAATCTTCTCCGCCAGCAGCTCGTCCATTGTCTTATTAAATTCTGCCACCCACTCTTCGTAGTACTTTCCGGTCCCAGGCCCCGAGAAGCCAGTATGGATCTTGCGCACTTTGCCCTGGCGGTCGATGAAGATGGTGGTCGGGAAGGAGAGCACATGGTTGAGGGCTGGGAGCGCCTGCGCGGCAGCTTCTTTGTCGGCCGGACCGGCGTAGAGCAGGTCATACTCAATGTTGAAGCGATCCTTCATTTTAGTCAGACGTGGCACGGCTTGTTCGTAGCCTTTGGTGCGCTCAAAACCCAGGCCGATAATCTCAAGTCCGCGGTCTTTGTTCTTGGCGTAGTAAGGAGCCAGAAATTGTGTTTCGTCCATACAGTTCGGGCACCAGGAGCCCAGCAGCTGCACTAGCACTACCTTGCCCTTGTATTTGTCATCCGATAGCGACACCTGCTTGCCCTCCAGGTCAGGGAATGTGAACTCCAGCGACTCGTAGCCTGGCTTCAGGTAAGTCAGTTCGTTGGCATTGGCCAGTTCGGCGTTTTCGTTGCGTCTGGCAGTCCAGGTCTCGTAGTCATAGAGGCCGGCAAAGTACTCGCCTTGCAGCGTTTCATCAGCTGTTGGCTGTGCCGTGAACAGGTAGTCGTGGT
Source organism: Pontibacter lucknowensis (assembly GCF_900156415.1). Lineage (GTDB taxonomy): Bacteria > Bacteroidota > Bacteroidia > Cytophagales > Hymenobacteraceae > Pontibacter > Pontibacter lucknowensis. The sequence continues at coordinate 135,433 of NZ_FTNM01000004.1, forward strand.
TACCGTCAAAAGTAGAAAGCTTCAACTCATTGCCTTCTACCTGACCCTCCAGATAGCGGTAGTCACCGGTTTGGGTAATAAACGTGCCGGTCACGTAGTTGTCTTTCTGCTCAAATACACCGATTGCCGGGTAGGTTTTGCCGTCTTTCTTCGTGAAGGTCACTTCCCATTTGCCGGAAAAGTCATAAGTAGCCGGAGCGGGATTTTCCTTGAAGCGGTTGGTCTTGCCATGCTCAGCCGTGAAAGGTACAGAGTAGCGCTTGGTCAGGTCGTTACGGGTGAAGCGGCCGGCCATCTTGTCGCCTTCTACTTTGGCGATCAGGTCGGCGTCGAAGATGTGCAACCTGATCTTGAGCGAGTCGCCCTCTTCCTTTATTTCGTCCACAAGTATGCGCTCGTCGGCATTCACTAGGTATAGCACGGTCTTGCCGTTCTGCTCTTCAGCTTCCATGATGAACGGAATCTCCTGGCCTTGTGCCTGCAGCACAACACGCCATGGGCCAGGTTGTATGGTGTTATCGTTAGATGTGGAAGAGCCACAGGAGGTTAAAAGCTGTGAGGTGGCCAACGCCAACAACAAAATCAGCTTCATTGGGGTATTAAAACAAGTAAGTTTCATGTCGCGAAATTACTAGATGAATTCGTGAAAAGCGAAACTTAGACTAAATAGCAATAGCAGGTGTGGAAATGTTATATTCCTATCTGCTAATGTTGTGCTAAAACACGCATATTTCGTACATTTGTAAACTTCACAACGAAGCATTAAAAATAATAACAATAGCAAAACTATGGCATTTGATTTAGGAATGATCAAGGCAGTGTATGCCGGGATGGCCGAGCGCGTGAATGCTGCCCGTAACGCAGTAGGCAGACCGCTTACCCTGACAGAGAAAATCTTGTACGCGCACCTCTACGACGGTAACGCGACACAGTCCTTTGAGCGTGGAAAGTCTTACGTAGACTTCGCTCCTGACAGGGTGGCTATGCAGGACGCCACGGCGCAAATGGCCTTGCTTCAGTTCATGCAGGCTGGTAAGCCGCAGGTGGCTGTGCCTTCAACAGTGCATTGCGATCACCTGATCCAGGCACGTGTTGGTGCTGACCAGGACTTGCAGGACGCTTACAGCGAAAACAAAGAGGTATACGACTTCCTGGCCTCTGTTTCGAATAAATACGGTATCGGTTTCTGGAAGCCGGGTGCAGGTATCATCCACCAGGTAGTGCTCGAAAATTACGCTTTCCCGGGCGGTATGATGATCGGTACAGACTCACATACACCAAATGCTGGTGGTCTGGGTATGGTAGCCATTGGTGTAGGTGGTGCTGATGCCGTGGACGTAATGGCCGGAATGGCCTGGGAACTGAAGTTCCCGAAAGTGATCGGTGTGAAACTGACCGGCAAGATGAACGGCTGGACTTCACCAAAAGACGTGATCCTGAAAGTGGCTGGTATCCTGACTGTAAAAGGTGGTACAGGTGCGATCGTAGAATACTTCGGCGAAGGTGCTGAGTCTATGTCTTGTACCGGTAAAGGTACCATCTGTAACATGGGTGCTGAGATCGGCGCGACTACATCGGTATTTGCTTACGACGATAGCATGCGTGCCTACCTGCGCGCTACAAACCGCGAAGAAGTGGTGCAGATGGCCGATGAGGTAGCTGACCAACTGCGTGCCGATGACGAGGTATACGCTGACCCGGCTGCTTTCTATGATCAACTGATCGAGATCGACCTTTCTACACTGGAGCCACACGTAAACGGACCATTTACCCCGGATGCGGCCTGGCCAATTTCTCAGTTTGCTGCTGTTGTAAAAGAGCACAACTGGCCAGCTAAACTGGAAGTAGGTCTGATCGGATCTTGCACCAACTCTTCTTACGAAGACCTTACCCGTTCAGCTTCCATTGCCGAGCAGGCTGTAACTAAAAAACTGGTAGCCCAGGCTGAGTTTACCATCACACCAGGTTCTGAACTGGTACGCTTTACCACAGCCCGCGACGGCTTGTTGGATACCTTCGCTCAGATGGGCGGTGTGGTACTGGCAAACGCCTGTGGTCCGTGCATCGGCCAGTGGGCGCGTCACACAGACGACCCTACACGCAAGAACTCTATCATTACTTCTTTCAACCGTAACTTCGCTAAGCGTAACGATGGCAACCCGAACACACACGCGTTCGTGGCATCGCCTGAAATCGTAACAGCTTTCGCTATCGCCGGTGACCTGACCTTCAACCCATTGGTTGATAAGCTGATCAACGCAGATGGAGAAGAAGTAATGCTGGACGAGCCTAGAGGTATCGAATTGCCTCCACAGGGCTTCGCTGTAGAAGACGCGGGCTATGTAGCTCCTGCTGAAGACGGTAGCAGCGTAGAGGTAGTGGTTGATCCGAAGTCTGATCGTCTTCAATTGCTCGAAGGCTTTAAGCCATGGGAAGGCACTGACCTGAAAGGTCTGAAGCTGCTCATCAAAGCACAGGGCAAGTGTACAACTGACCACATCTCTATGGCTGGACCTTGGTTGAAGTACCGCGGTCACCTGGATAACATCTCCAACAACATGCTGATCGGTGCGATCAACGCGTTTAACGGTGAAGCCAACAAGGTATACAACGACATGACCCGCGGTTATGACACCGTACCTGCCACAGCACGTACTTACAAAGCTGCTGGTATCGGTACTGTTGTAATTGGTGACGAGAACTACGGTGAAGGTTCATCACGTGAGCATGCGGCCATGGAGCCACGCTTCCTGGGTGTTCGTGCCGTTATTGTGAAGTCATTCGCTCGTATTCACGAGACTAACCTGAAAAAGCAGGGTATGCTGGGTCTTACGTTCGTCAACAAGGCTGACTACGACCTGATCGAGGAGAACGACACAATCGATATCCTGGGTCTGGAGAACTTCACACCTGGTCAGCCACTGAAAGTGGTATTGACGCACAAAGACGGTTCTCAGGATGCCTTCATGGTAAACCATACCTACAACGAAGGACAGATTGAGTGGTTCAAGGCTGGTTCAGCCCTTAACCTGATTCGTTTGCAGCAGAAACAGTCAACTAACGCGTAATAAGCAGTTAGCTGCCGATAATGAAAACGCCCCGCTCGAAAGAGTGGGGCGTTTTGTTTTTGTAAGGATGTATATTTATTTCTATTCTATGCGACTTGCTATCAGGTGCCGTACAGGCTGACGAAAACTAACCTTAGATTGGCCATTGGAGAATGGAACAACTTTACTTAAGGTCTCATGATTAGCAAACGTTTCGTGACCGTGTTTTGCTCATACGTAAGCTGGACAATATAGAGACCTTCAGCCAGGCCGCTGAGGTCATAGATAGCCTCGTGCGGCAGGCGGCTGCGTAGCTTGGGACTGACACGACGGCCCATGGCGTCCGTCATAAACAAAGCCAGAGCAGCATCAGCCGTAGGCATCGCGACATACAGTTCGTACACGGCCGGGTTAGGGTACACTACAAATTGTTGAGGAGCTTCTAATGGCGGTATTACCGTTTCGCTTTGCTTAATCTCTATTCGCCTTGTGACAGTGTCTTCAGCACAGTTATAGGCATTCGCTACAATCAGGGCCACATCATAGGAGCCAGGCAAGTCATAGCTATAAGTAGGGTGTTGTTCAGTAGAAGTGTCGCCGTTGCCAAAGTCCCATCGCCAGCTACTGCCATGTTCGCTTTCATTACGGAAATCAATGCTCATGCCGGGCTCCAGAGCTTCCGGTTGCTGTGCAATGCTGAAACCGGCTACAGGAGAGTTGGCTACCACGATCCGGAAAGGTACCAACGGGCTGTCAAACAAGGAGTCGGCGTTGCAAACGTATAGCACCGTGCTTGTGTCGAGGGCAGCCAGTTCGAAATTATTGCCTGCGCCCAGAAGCTTCGTTTTAGTTTCGTCAGCGTAAAACTTGAACTGCTTGCCTCCCACCGGCGAAAGACTAACCGACGAGCCAATGCAAACAGTATCACTGATAGCCAGCGGAGCCGGCCCTGCTTTCATGACCTGGTATTTTATAAGGGCGGCTTTTGCATTTTCCTGAAGCTGTTCCAAATCATCTCCAGCGACAATGGCAAACGAAACCAACTGGCTTTCACCTGGCGCTAACCCCTTGGCCGTGGTGCCCACAACATGTGCCACGTCATTGCCATAGCCACTGCCCCATGCTTTTTTTCGTGCCACGCCTCCCGACAGTGCTCTGTATTTTTCCTGCGTACTAAAGCCGTCGGCTATCGCAAAAGTAGAGGAGCCCCCAGACAAGTTGTCGATCGCATAGTAGGAAGGAGGTGTCACCGAAAGCAAACTGATACCAGCATATGGCGAAGCCTGGCCCATGTTATAGACATAGCCCATCTTGAGTGTTTCGTCCCAGTCTGCTACGTTCATGTAAGCGTCGGTTATATTCCAATCTGCAAATAAACCGGCATGCAGGGTTTTGATCGTATCAGGGGTCATATTACGGATGCGATACTCTAGTATGATGTAGTCAGCGTCTGCAGTATCGCTCCATGCCATCCCTTTATAGCTGACCTGCACACCCGCCTGTGTTGGCGCCGGAAATTTGTCACGCATCATCCCGGTGATCTCCTGGTCTGCATCGTCTGTGTGGTGGCGGAGCCGTGCGGAGTTCACAGATATAAAGTCGTTGTCTGTTTGCCAACTGGCGTTGCGGACATTGTCCGACACGCGGTCAGGGGTAGTGGCAACCAATAGTCCGCCCTCAAAAAGCATGGAAGCGCTTCCCTTGTAAGTGATGCCGATGCCCTGTCTGAAATTATACCCGTTGTACCCCAGGTTGCCTTTGCTGTTCAGGGTGATATGCAGGTTGTTAGCCGTAAGGGTGATATAATCCGGGTTGACAGGTAACTGAAAATACTGGAAATCCTGGTAGTCCCCATCTGTAAAACCAAGTCTGAAAGTAGCCATGGCATTATGGGGAGCATCCGGGAGCACTACGAAACGGAATGGCTTGTTGTGATTATTACGTGAAGCCAAAGTAGCCATGGCACCAACACTCAGGTCTTCCTCGAGCACTTTGATAAAAGGTGAGGTTGAAGTAAGTCTTAGCTTCAGGTCAGTAGTAGGGTCGAGGTAATTCGTCAGGCTCAAGTGTAATGACAGAGTATCTCCGATCTGCGCCACCTTGTTATCGACAACGTTAAATGAAGTGTAGCGAACTGATTTTACCTGTTTGTCGCGAAGTGCCCGTTTCATATTGAGGCGACCTTTGCCAAGAAGTTCATGGTAAGGAGAGTTGCCAGGCAATTGATAAATATCGTCAGACGTAGCACGTAATCGTTGGATGACCTGTACCGCATTGAGGTGCGGCAATTGAGAGCGCAACAAAGCGGCTGCACCGGCTACAATCGGAGAAGCCAGTGATGTTCCTGTATCGGTGCCATAGGAGTTGTCACGGCTGTGAGTAGTACTGTATACACTCTGACTCGGTGCTGACAAGCCTATCCTGTAGTTCCAGGTATGCCCATTTGTCTTCACATCGTTATGGATGCCACCTACTGACAGCACATTCTCATATGCCGCCGGATATATTTCTACAAAAGCGTTGGTGTTTCCAGCCGCTGCTACAACAACGACATCCTTCTCCAGCACAGCGTAATTGATGATGTCTTGCTCATACTTGGAAGAACCCGTGCCACCCCAGGATAAGTTGATGATACTACAGCCTTTGTCAGCAGCATATACAATGGCCTCATAGCCGCCAAAGCTACCAACTGAAGTGGACGGGAAAACCTTGATGGGCATAAACTTGGTATTGAAACCTGTGCCTGCTATACCTAACCCGTTGTCGGCCTCGCCAATTGCGACGCCTGCTACCTTCGTGCCGTGCCCTCTATATGGGGAATCATCTGTTAGATTATTGTCCCTGTCACCGAAGTCCCAGCCGTAGAAATTATCGATCAGTCCGTCGCCGTCATTGTCGATCCCATCTATAGGATCGTCATAGTTAAACTTGATCTTATTTTTGATGTCTTCATGGCTAAAACGGAATCCGGAATCCAGTACGCCTATCACAATATTGGTATCGCCTTTCTGTACGGCCCAGGCACCATAAGCCTGTATCAGTTTTAGGTAAGCTTGCGTTGTTTTTGTTGAGTCGGAGGCCGGGTCATTAGGCTGGTAGAGCGGTACCCGTTCGTAGAGCGGTTCCACATACTCCACCATACCGGTTGCCAGCAGGGCCTGCTGCACAGCTTCGAGGTTGTGCGAAGGGTCGTATGACAGTTCGTAGATAAGCGAGAGGTCCACGTGGGCCTTGCGGGCAAAAGGAGAGGGGGCTTTCCCCGGGAACTTCTGTTCAACCGGTTTGGCTCCTACCTTTTGCAGGGCTTTTTGCATAGGATTACCGGTAGCCATGCGTAGCTGATTTCCTGACTGAGGCTTCAGCTTGTAGACAACGGTATGAGGTTTAGTCGCGTTTCCTATACCCTTTGGAGCAGGCAAATGCTGCGCCGCAAGCAGGGAAGAACTAAGGACTATAAACAGTAAAGAAAGTATGCAGCGGTAAACCACTGGCCCTTGGGTAAACATTAAATCATATTAAACTATTAGGTGAATACGACCTCCACTGAGTAGGCAGAGGTATAGAGTAAAAGCGCATATTACACGGCGAAATTTAAAGATGCTTCCCGTGCGTATTAAAAAAATACGTAACTTTCCAACAATTGATTCTAATATATGTGTTTAATTATATAAAATAAATACTATGACCTCGGATTTGAAAAATAAAAATCTTCCCATCATAGAAAACGCCGTGAAAGCCCTGCATGAGCGACGTTTTTTTGCGCAATATCCTGAAAACCCGATGCCCGATATTTATGGCGAAACCGCTGATAAAGAAGGCCGTGAGAGGTATAAGCAGCACCTTAACAACAAATTTACAGAATTGGTGCATGATAATGCTGAAAATTGGGCAGGTCAGGAAGAATCACCTTATGAACAACAACCATTAGGTATAAAGTACCCTTATTTCAGTGCAGAAACGCTGGTGTCCCGCGCCGATGATGCTTTCCATCAGTGGCGCAAGGTAAAGCCAGTTGATCGTGCCGCTATTCTGGTGGAATCGCTGGAGCGCATGAAGGAGCGTTTTTTCGAAATTGCCTACGCTACGATGCACACTACCGGGCAGGCTTATATGATGTCGTTTCAGGCATCAGGTCCGCATGCAGCTGACCGTGCGCTGGAGGCCATAGCAGCAGGCTACGAAGAGCAGACCCGCTTTCCGGAAAACATGGAGTGGGAGAAGCCGATGGGTAAGTATAACCTAAAGCTGAATAAGAGCTGGCGAGCTGTGCCTAAAGGTATAGGCCTGGTGATCGGCTGCTCTACCTTCCCAACCTGGAATACGGTGCCGGGCATGTATGCAAGCCTTGTTACCGGCAACCCGGTTATCGTAAAGCCACACCCAAAGGCTGTGCTGCCTATAGCAATTGTAGTGGCCGAGGTACAGAAGGTGCTGGTAGAAAACGGACTGAACCCCTACATCTGTCAGCTTGGAGTGGATGCGGACGATCATCTGATCACGAAAGAACTGGCAGAAAACCCGAAGGTAAAACTGATCGACTACACCGGTGGAACGGAGTTTGGTAACTACGTGGAAAGCCTGCCGGGCAAAGTGACTTTCACAGAAAAAACTGGCGTGAACTCGATCATACTGGATTCGGTGCAGGATATTGATAAGGTAGCCCAGAATCTGGCTTTCTCGCTCAGCCTGTACTCCGGGCAGATGTGTACCGCTCCACAGAACTTCTTCGTGCCAGCAGCTGGTGTGAAAGTAGGAGATGAGATGATGCCTTATGATGAGGTAGTGAAGAAACTGGCTGATGCGGTGACTGGCCTGGTGAACAACCCAAAAGCTGGTCCACACATATTGGGAGCTATCCAGAATCCGGCCACATCGGAGCGTGTGAAAGAGGCAGCAAGCGTGAAAGGCAAAGAAGTGCTGAGCACCTGCGACTTTAGCAACCCTATGTTCGAAAATGCCCGTACCTGCACGCCAGTAATCTACGAGGTGGACGCTACTGAGAAGGAAAGCTTCAGCCGCGAACTGTTCGGCCCGATTGCGCTTGTGATCAAAACAAAGGACACGGATCAGTCGATTGAGCTTGCCAAAGAAATGGCGATGAACTACGGAGCGATTTCCTGCGGCGCCTATACCACAAACGAGGATACAAAAGAGAAGATCATGGATGAGATGAGCTTGGCAGGTACGCCGGTGAGCTTTAACCTGACGGGTGGTATTTATGTGAACCAGAATGCGGCTTTCTCTGACTTCCACGTGACGGGTGGCAATCCGGCCGGTAACGCTTCTTTTACAAACCCTGAATTTGTGATCAAGCGCTTTACCTGGGTAGGTTTCCGTGAGCCTGTGGCTGGCTAATCGGCGTATAGCTTAAGCTATAAAAAAGCCCCGGTGCTATACCTAGTACCGGGGCTTTCTGTTTTTATTTGAACAGGTTGTCCATGTCATTTTTAAGGCTGTCGAGGCCATCTTTGAGGCCTTGCCACTTGCTTTGGCTGTCCTCTTGGTCGCCGAGTTTGTTGGCGATCAATTCGCGTTTGGCTTCCAGTGCCGCTATGTGCTCGTGGTAGGTATGGTTCGAGTCGGCCGCAGTGGCATTTACACGGGCCTTCAGGGTTTTGATCTTGTTGTCGAGCTCACCCAGACTTTTCTCTATTTCTTCGCGTGTCAGGTTATTAGGGGCACGCATGTGCTCAGGTTTCAGGTTATAAGTATCCATATCTTCTCTTTCTGATTCAATTAAAACGATACCGCATGCTGCTTCAGGTATCACTCTAAATACTTAAAAAGCTTTCAAAAAGATGTACGTTGCTACTCATAGAGAGGCTTAAGGGGATTTTTGTCACTTATTTAGAAAATATCTAAATAACTCTTTTCTCTTATAGATATGGTGCTTACTTTTGCGGCACTTCTTAGAATAAATCTAAATAAGAATAGATGCAACGCGTACTCACCATTATGTTTGCCTTCGTGCTTCTGGCGCAACAGGCATATGCTCAAACCACAGGCCGTATAGAAGGCCGTATCCAATCAGAAAGAGGAGAAGGTATAGCCGGTATCAGCGTTGGGCTGGAAGGCACGTCTTACGGTTCCACCACAGACGACGAAGGCAAATTTCTGATCAGAAACATACCTGCCGGCAACTACACGCTGGTAGCATCAGGTATAGGCTATACCTTACAGAAGCAGCTGCTGGAAGTGGCAGGAGGGAAGGCGTCCTTTGTGAACGTAGACCTGGCTGCTTCTTCGCATTCACTCGGAGAGGTGCAGGTGACGGCACATCGCAGCGGTGAATACCTGCAGCGCACCGCCACGACAGCCACAAAGATGGAAGCACCTATCAAATCGGTGCCACAGTCAGTACAGGTGGTTTCGCGCCGTGCCCTGGACCAGTTGCAGGTGCTTCGCCTGGAGGATGCCATGCGTAATGTAAGCGGCGTATCCATGGAAACAGGTTTCGGTGGTCGCTCCGATATTTTCCAGATCCGTGGTTTCCGTACCGATATGCAGAGCGTGTTCAAAAACGGCTTCCGCAACACGGTGCGTACCTACCGCGAGAGCGCCAATATCCAGCAGATTGAGGTGATGAAAGGCCCGGCATCGGTGCTGTATGGGGTGAGCGATCCGGGTGGTATGGTGAACATCTCCACCAAGAAGCCGACAGCCCATACCTTCCAGGATATCCAGATCACGGCGAATAACTTTGGTCTCGTAAGACCTGCTATAGATCTGGGCGGTGCTTTGAACGAAAGCAAAACATTTAAATACAGATTGAATGCCGTGTACGAGCGTGCTGACAGCTACCGGGATTTCGTGAAAACGAAGCGTATTTTCGTGGCCCCGGCTATCACCTACGATTTCTCTGACAAGACTTCCCTCACCGTAGAGACAGAGTTCCTGAACCACGACCAGCCATCCGACCGCGGCATCTTCTCCGTTAACGGCCAAATTGCTCCGGTTTCTAGAAGCCGCGTTTTGATTGAACCGAGTAATACAGGTGAATTCAAAAACCGCATGGCGCAGTACAACCTGCAGCACAAATTCTCTGAGGCGCTGAGCTTCCGCCATGCCTTCAACTACAACTATGCTACTGAAACACGCGATGTAGTAGAGCAGACAACGGTATTGAAAGACGGTTCATTCCGCATCAATCGCCAGCACCAGGACCAGGATACCTACGACCGCAATATTGCAACGCAAAACGAGCTGTACGCCAGTTTTAACACAGGCGCACTGGTGGAGCACAAAGCGGTGGGAGGTATTGAGATCTCACGTTCGATATTCGATATCTGGGTGAAGCGTGCCCCTTATGATGTGTTAGATATCCTGAACCCACAATACAATACTAAGCCGAAGGACTATTCGCTACTGACTTACTCGCAAGACTACCAAGATCGTGTGGATGTGCTGGGTTTCTACCTGCAGGATTTTATCACCATCAACCAGCGCCTGAAAGTGCTGCTGGGCGGTCGCTATGACATCTGGGAGCAGGAGAAAGAAAACCGGATGAAAGACGAAACCACAAAGCAAAGCAACAAGGCCTTCAACCCAAGACTGGGTGTGCTGTACGAGGTGTACGGGCCGGTTTCAGTGTATGCCAACTACTCAAAAGGCTTCCAGCCAGGTATAGGCCAGACCTTGGAAGGAGAGGCCTTTAGACCGATCACTTCTGTGCAGTATGAAGCCGGTACCAAAATCGGTTTGCTGAACGACCGCGTGAACCTGACGGCTGCTTACTTCGATATCACACGCCAGAACGTGGTAGTACCGCACCCGACACAAAGCGGCGCTAGTGTGCAATTAGGTGAAGTGCAGAGCAAAGGTATAGAAACCGATATTACCGGTGAGGTACTGCCTGGCCTGAATGTGATCGCTACTTATACCTATACTGATGCCCGTGTAACGAAAGATGCGTTGAGTGCAGACGATCCAAGACGCACGGTAGGTCGACGCTTCAGAGGAGTGGGGTATAACAATGGCAGCCTTTGGACGACCTACGAATTACAGGACGGCCTGTTGAAAGGCCTGGGCATTGGCGGTGGCTTCACGTATGTAGAGGACCGTCCGGTAGACGATGCCAACAGCTTTATGCTGCCAGGCTATACCCGGTACGACGCTACCATGTTCTACAACAGCAAGCGTTTCCATGCGGCCCTGAACGTGAAGAACCTGACCAACGTGAAATACTACGAGGGATCTCAGTCAGCAACCGTGATCATGCCGGGTGCACCTACTGCAGTGCAGGGCACCGTTGGCGTGAGATTTTAATTGATAGAAACATAGATAATAAGTATATCGGCGGTATTGCTCTGCAAAGGGCGATGCCGCCGATTTCAAGTTCAGGTACATGCGTAAACTTCTTCTTCAGCTACACCTCTGGATCGGCCTGACAGCGGGCGCCGTACTGGCCTTTGTTGGCTTGACGGGCTCGCTTTATGTTTTCCAGCCTGAGCTAACGGTCGCGCTATACCCTGAGCAGTACAAAAGCTCAGACCCGGGGGCAGTGACAGTGGACGTGCGCCTGGTTGTCAGCAAGGCCGAAGAGCAGTTTGGCGCCCCCGTAACCAATATTTTTTTTCCGGTAAGAGAGTTGGAGAACTACATCGTCAAGGTGAAAGGCAACAAGCAGTTTCTGTTTTTTGACGCCGCGACTGGCAACTACGTAGGACAGCTCGAAAAGCGACGGGGCGTAATGGATACTGTACTGGAGATGCACCGCCAGCTAACCATAGGAGATACCGGCGCTTTGATCACAGGTATAAGTGCATTGTTGCTGGCCTTTGTGCTACTAACCACAGGGCTATACCTGTGGATGCCGCGCAAGAAAAGAAACCTGAAAGACGGCCTGGGCCTGAAGGCCAACGCCTCTTTCAAAAGACGCAATTACGATCTGCACAACGTGTTTGGCTTTTACTTTAGCATACCGCTTTTTTTTGCTGCTATCACCGGCGTATATTTTGGCTTTCAGGAAAAGACCCAGGCAGTGGTGGACAAACTAACCTTTGCTAAAGAGCCTACGCCTTTTGTCAAAGCACTGCAATCATCTCAACCAACTCAAGGTATAGCACCACTTAGCGTGTACCAGGCAATCGACCGCATGGATGACTTATACCCGGGCTACGTCAGGCGTACCCTCGTGATGGCCCCCGACAGTGCAGGGACACTCAACCTGACATACCTGGCCACCTCGGATCTGGAAGCAGGCCCACAGGATCGGCCGATGGTATACCTGGATCAGTACACGGGCGCTATTGTGTATGAATACAATCCGCACACAGCTCCCATAGGCCGTCAGCTTACGCGCAACTGGTTTGTGCCGATACACTTTGGCGAAATAGGAGGCTGGATTACCCGGATACTTTGGTTCTTTTTGGGGCTAATGCCGGCCACCCTGTGGGTAACAGGTATTGTGATGTGGCGTGGCAAAAACAGAAAGAAAAATAAAAGAAGCAACGTGCAGGTTAGAGGTGGTGCGAAGGCTGAAAATTTAACAAAGATAACAGCCAAATAAGCTTTAAATTTTACAACCAAAAATGTATTTTTGCGGCGCTGTGGTGTAGCATATCCTGTATTGCTTTTGTTGTACGGGGGTATAAACCATAAAGAGTGGCAATATTGAACATTAATTGTTTACAATGTGTTAGAAGCTCAACTGGGTAATAGCGCATCCGGGAGTATAATTTGTACCCTACCGTTGAATTAAGAGAGATAAGAGAACTGACTATGAAGGAAGCATCTGAAGTGCTTGACCTAGTGCTGCTGGTAGACGATGACGACACCACAAACTACCTGAATCAGCGACTGCTGAGGGACATGAAGGTAGCAAAAGAAATCCTGGTGTTGAAAAACGGGAAAGAAGCAATTGACTATCTGAGCAAGGCTTGTGGCGATCAACCTGATGGAGCTTTCAAATGCCCTGACCTCATCTTCCTCGACATCAAAATGCCAACTATGGATGGCTTTGAGTTTCTGGAAGAATACCAGCGCAAAGGCCTTGATGCCGGTGATCATGTGATCATCCTGATGCTAACCTCTTCAGCAAGCTTTTATGACCTGGAGCGTATCAAGAGCTTTAAGAAAGTGAAGAAGCACTACTCCAAAGCCTTGACTAACCATGACGTGAAAGAGATACTGGCTGAGTTTTTCCAGAATCGCAAAAAGTAGAGGGACTTGCCCTAAACAAGAAAGCCTGTATACCGCAAAGTATACAGGCTTTCTTGTTTATTCGGCTTCTTCCGGTTCAGTGACGATTTCGCTGGCTGGCCACGAGAATACGAAGCGAGTGCCCCGCCCTGTTGACTCTACCCATACGTCACCCTGTTTTTCTTCCAGTATGCGCTTCACAATAGCCAGGCCCAAACCCGAACTGTCGGGGCGTGTCAGGTTGTGGCCGAGTGCTTCGTATTTTCTGAATATCTGCTCCTGATCTTCGGGGGCTATACCTGGGCCATTGTCCTGCACGGCTATGTAAATAAAATCAGACTTCAAATCATACTGTACTGCTATCTCGGCTTCTTCGGGTCTGTCGTGGTACTTTACGGCATTACCCAGCAGGTTGCTGAATATTTGGTACAGGTAGATCTCTTGGGTATAGAGCGTGGGCAGGTTTTCCGGGAATATGATTTTGAAAGTCGCTGGTACATAAAGCGATTCCAACACCTTTTGCAGCACAGACCGCAGGGGTACAATCTGGCGGTGCAGGCTGTGGTGGCCGGCAAGTGAATAGGCCAGTATACCTGTGATCAGTTTGTCCATTTTGCTTGCCTGCTCACGCAGCATCGGCAGCAGAGAAGCGGCGTCTTCGCTATTGCCGTTCCGCAAACTGTTTTCCATGAAATTGATAATGCCCCCAATGTTCTGCAAAGGAGCACGCAGGTCGTGCGATACGGTATGGGCAAAGGCATCCAGGTCTGCGTTGGCTTGCTGTAGTTCCAGGTTGCGGCGCTCTCGCTCCTCCGAGAGTGACTGAATTTCGAAGTTGGACTGCTGCAGCTGCAGGTTCAGCCTTCTGATTTCCTGTAGTTGCTGCTCTGCCTCCAGATTGCGCAGTCGCAGCTTCTCCAGCAATTCAAGCTGCTGCATGTTCTGCTTTTTGATCTCTGCATAAGGGGATATTCCTTCTTCGTCGTTAAACTCGCGCAGCCAAAGTTCTTGCAGGCTTTTGGTAAACACTGGGGACTGGGCCGGAATGCGCTTGCGAAGGGTGACGCTGGTACCTTGCTCGTGCTCAGACTTGATGTCGAAAAAATCGACCAGCTTGCGTGAGTTTACAATGCCCATGCCGCGGCCTGTGACATTGCTTCCGTAGCTGGCCCGTTCATAGATTTGATCCAGGTTCCCAATGCCTCTTCCTCGGTCCGACACTTTGGCCTCCAAGTAATTGTGTCCTTTCTCCTCGATAATGCCAAACTGAATAGTCCCGTTGCCGACATGCTCCACCACATTGCGGCATATTTCCGATACGGCCGTCGCAAACTTGGTTTGGTTGGCCTGCGCCATACCTGTTTTTTCAGATAGCTGCATTGCCCGCTTGTAGGCCAGCACTACATCCAGTTCATTGGAAATATTTATTTTAAGAAGACTCTTCGGCATGCGCTATGGCTTTGCTTTACATACAAGAACGAGCGTATCATCAGTCTGTCGGCTATGGTCTTTGTAAAGTACAGCCGCAATAGTGGTAGGTAAGTGCCGGCTCAAATTAGGGTAGCGGCTCAGGTCCCAGCGTGATTTCAGTCCGTCGCTGTGCACAATCAGTATCTTGTTACGGTTCCAATCGAGGTGCTGGTTATTGAAAGTCCCCGGGATATTGTGCCCGAGTATACCGTTGTACGAAATCACATTCTTATAAGGCATGTTGCCCAGCGGGCTTTCCGTAGAGTAAAGTTTACCGGCTATGTTGCCAATGCCGCAGTAACTGAACTTGTTCTGACTGAGATCGATGTTGGCTGCAAAACCTACTGCGCCTCGTGTGCGTCGGATGCTCGTATGGATGACCTGCAAGGCCAAAGCTGGGTCGGGTATCGGTTTGTCACAGTACGTCTTAACGGCCAGCTGTGCAGCCTCCTGCGCATGTGTGCCATGCCCAAGCCCATCGAGTGCCAGCAGGTAAGCTCCCCGTTCATGATGAATGACTGCATACCCATCGCCACAGTCTATCTCTTTCGGTTTGGGTACCATGATGTTGCCGATGTCGTAGCGCCGGACAGGAGGTATAGATCGGTTCGATTTGTATACCTGCGCTAAGATCACAGTGCCAACCTGGGGCAGTGAGTAGATATCGAACACATCAGACTGCCGCTGAATGGCCCCGAGACCTTCACCTGCCGACCCGAATGTGGACACGCCATCCTCCAGCATGCGACCGGGATCGCTCATACCGGGCCCGTTGTCCAGACATATGATCTCAATGCCATAAATAGGTTTGCCGATGGCCTTAACCAGCAGCTCTCCACCGTGCGTCGTGTGCTTTTCCAGGTTGGAGAGCATCTCCGACACAATAATGTTGACTTTGCCTACAGCACCTTCCGGTAAGGCAAAGCTTTCAGCAAGTCGGGTGATGTCTTTTTTGGTGAGGCTAGCGTAGCTGCGGTCAGGTACTACGAAGCGGTAATGTTGATTAACGTCCATGTTTCCAGTGGATGACAGTAACAGTTGTGCCTTCTCCCGGATTACTCTTAAGGTCGAATTCGTTGACTAATCGTTTAGCGCCGGGCAGACCAAGACCAAGGCTTCTGCCAGTAGAGAAGCCGTCGCGCATGGCTAAAGCTATGTCGGCTATACCTGGACCTTCGTCTTTGAAGGTAAGTCTTACGCCGGTTTTGGCATTGTGGCTGATTATTTCGAGGATTACTTTGCCGCCGCTGGCGTACTTGAGCATGTTACGCACCAGTTCGCTTGCTGCAGTAATCAGTTTCGTCTGGTTCACTAAGCTCATACCGATGCGCGTGCTAAACTCCCGGACGCGGTTCCGAAAGGGGACCACATCCTGTTCCCGCACGATCTCCATCGTGTCTTTAGTCATTACGATCATTCTGATCTTCCTCCTCTTCCTCGTCCTGCTCTAGGTTACCGATCAGTTTTGTGTTGAGCAGCTCCATGCCTTTTTCCACGTTCAGGGCAGTGTGTACACCCTGCAGTGTCAAGCCTAGTTCTACAAGTGTGATGGCCACAGCAGGCTGCATACCCACCACCACTGTTTCAGCATCCATGATGCGCGACATGGAGGCAATGTTGCCTAAGATGCGACCCATGAAAGAGTCGACAATGCTGACGGCTGAAATGTCGATCAGTACACCCCGTGCTCCCGTCTGGCTTACCATGTTGATCAGGTCGTTCTCCAATGTCAGGGCCAGCCTGTCGTAGAGGTCGATCTGAATGGTAACCAGCAGGAAAGGGCCCATTTTGAGTATTGGTATCCTTTCCATAGTGTTAGCGCATTATGTTTAAGCCTTTATTTTTATCGTTGCGGCGCACTTCGAGGTTCGTCATGCTGAAGGCAAGCTGCAATGCGCTAGCTAGGCTGGCTTTTGTTTTGATGTTAGACAGGTCGATGCCCAGATGCACGATTGTTTGCGCTATTTCAGCACGTATACCACTAATGATGCACTCAGCACCCATCAGGCGGGTCGCACTTACCGTTTTGATCAGGTGTTGTGCTACCAACGAGTCAACGGCAGGTACTCCGGAAATGTCGAGAATGGCGATGTTGCTGCCTGTATTCACGATTTCCTGCAACAGGTTTTCCATCACGATTTGGGTGCGGGCGCTGTCCAAGGTGCCTATAATCGGTAGGGCCAGTATACCGTCCCATACACGAATTACCGGCGTCGATATCTCACTGATTTCGTCTGTTTGACGCAGGATAACTTCTTCGCGACCTTTGATAAACGTCTCGAAAGTAACGATGCTCAGGTTGTCAAGCAGCGTGTTGAGCTGCATAATCTCCATGTAGAGCGTGCTGGTGTCATCCTGACGCTGCTCAACCAGTACTTCAATCAATGCCTGCTTCAGGCTTAGCACATAGGTTCCGGTTTCACGCGGACTAAATCCCTGTCTTGCTCTGGTAATAGAAATATCGCGGAGCGTGTCAGTTACCTGCTCAAACTCCGTGTCGTAGATGTTATCGTGATTTCCTTTAGAAACTGCTCTGAGCAGACCGTCGAGCATCTCTTTTGATTGACGCTGTAGTTCATCACTTGTCATCAGATCATCACGGAGTGACGCATCCGACAATTGATTTTGCATCCACTTTTCCAGGATGCGTTCCTTGTTTTTTTCGAGTACTTGTGCCGTTGTGTTCATGGAGGGCAAAACGTAGCTTGTGGACGTATGGTTTAAACGATGCTGATATTTTACATCGCGGAATAGTTGTAGTAGCAGGTTAGGTGCTAAGTTAAATATAAAAATCGCAATCAACGCATACTTCTCAGATTACTGCTCACGTATATAGATTATTTCCTGTGTGATGATCTAAGAACTTTCGGAAATGAGAAAACTAATATTAAGTACTGCTTGTCTTTTGCTCTGGCTGTTCACGGGGTGTAGCTCTTCCACCAGTATCCACTCTGAGCCGGCACCCGGTTTCGGTTTGAGCACTTACCGTCAGTTTGCCTTCATGGATGTAGATACCGACTTAGAGAAGACGGGACGAGATTATCAGGGGCATGTACACTTCCTGAAGCAGGAATTGGCCCGACAGCTGGAACTTCGCGGCCTGAAGCAGGCACCGACGACAGAAGAAGCCGACCTCCTCATCAACCTGGGTATAGTGGTAGACAGGCAGGTACAAACCAGGGAAACGGATATCATATCTGACCCGCCCCGCTACATAGGACAGCGACGCTATACCTGGCAGAGCAGGGAGGTAGAAGTCGGGCGCTACAGCGTGGGCACGGTATCGGTACACTTGGTTGATCCGGTGCAGAACGAACTGGTATGGCAGGGTACGGCTGAGCGTGTTATTTCTGATAAACCTGAAAAACTGCGGGAGCAGATTGAGAAAGGTATAGAAAGGCTGGTGAGTGAAATTCCATCCTAAGTAGCTTCAGCCTATACTAGAAAAGAGAAGCCTTCTATAGCATAGAAGGCTTCTCTTTCGTCGGAGTGGCGGGATTCGAACCCACGACCTCCAGCACCCCATGCTGGCGCGATACCAGGCTACGCTACACCCCGAAAATTTTATGCAACATAGCAAAAACGCTGCATTGCTGCAATACTGTTTCAGGCATTATAGTTTCATTTCTTTTGCAGGAGTTATGCCTGAGCTCAAAAGTATTTTAATGCAAATCACTTATCGTATACTTTGTGAAAAACGAACCGAAGTGCAAAGCCGAACCCAAGCAGGCCTATGCCTGAAAGAATCACTGCTAAAGGTAAAGATACAGACATAGCTAGGCAGCCAATCAAACCCAGCACAGGAATAATTTTACCATACAACTGTTCGTCGGCAGGTTGGCGCAGGGCGGCTATATTGGTAATGCTGTAGTAGAGCAGAATTGTGAAGGAAGCCGAGCGCAGAATAAATTCAAAGGAGCCCGCGATTGTGAGCAAAAGAATGATGGCCCCTGTAAGGAAAATGCCCACGTGCGGTACCCGGTAACGGGCATGCACGCGCTCAAATACAGGCGGTAAATCATGGCGGCGGCCCATAGCCAGCAGCATCCGGCTTATACCTAATATCTGACTCAGCAGTACGCCGAGCATGGCGGTGGATGCACCCAAAGTGATGATAGGTCGAATGGCAGGAGTGTTGAGCGAAGCGGCAGCCACCTGTAGCGGCGATTTGCTACCTGCCATGCTTTCTGTCCCGATCACGCCTACCGCTACCAGCGACACAGCCGCATACAATAATATAGCCGAAACAATGGTGATGATAACGGCGCGGGGAATTGTTTTGTGTGGTTCCTGTACTTCTTCGGCCAGCGTGGCAATGCGGGCATATCCAGTGAAGGCAAAAAAGAGCAATGCCGAAGCTTCTGCTATACCTGCCATACCAAATGGCGCAAAAGGCTGAAAGTTTTCCTGTTCCATAGCAGGCGCTCCGCTGAAAACCAGGTATAGTAAGGCAAGCAGGGTGAAGGATACGATCGCCAGGTTCAGCATACCGGCTTTCTTAATTCCGAAGTAATTGGCAAGCGTCAGGAACACCACAGCCGCCAGTGAGAGCGCAAGGGGAGAGTGGACCGGAACAAGCTGGTAAAAGTAGCTCCCAAACCCAATGGCCACGACCCCTGCCGCCGAAAGCTTACTGATCAGGAACATCCATCCGGCCGAAAAGCCAAAAGCCGGGTTTAGCAATCGGTAACCGTACTCGTAAGTGCCACCCGACTGTGGGTATATCGCCGCCAGTTGTGCTGAAGACAGGCCATTGAAGGCAGCGATGATTCCGGCAAAAAGTAACCCGACAAGGAAAGCCGGACCGGCTATACCTGCGGCCACACCTGTCACCACAAATATACCCGCACCTATTATCGCGCCCAAGCCGACACCCACTGCGTCTTTCAGCGTGAGTGCGCGCAACAGTTCATGCTGCTGTGGACCTGGTTTTTTCATAGGCTCTTCCAAGGGTTATAATTTTCTGTCCTACAAAGTTCTGTCAACTGGCTTGATTTCTTAACTTTGGTATTCTATGTTTTTCTCTGATCACTCCAAATGTGATCTTACCATTTTACTTTAAAAAGTGTTAAAAGCGCTTCTCTATATACTAGTAGTAACAGGCTTTGCCTACTTCTTATTTTACCCGATCCTGAAGCGATACATTAGCAGGAAGAGGCTTTTCAGATGGTTGCTCCTGATCTATGTCATCGCACTTGCTATCTCTTCTGTAAATAGCTATTTCCTATAGCGGCACTCAATTCTGTATTCAACAAAAAAACGCCAGCCACTTCTGCAGTAGCTGGCGCTCTAAATTGTAATGTGCACCCGAGAGGATTCGAACCCCTAACCCTCGGAGCCGAAATCCGATATTCTATCCAGTTGAACTACGGGTGCTCTCCGTGTTGCAAAAATAGGAACAATGCGCTAAAAAGGAAATTTTAGGATCAATAATTATAATTCAGAAAAGCAGATCCAGCAGGTTTAGCATTGATATAAATACATAATTAGTTCATACCTAAAACAATATGGATAAATTGGGAGTTACTAAATAATACTTAGGATCAAGCAAACAGAATCAGAAAGCTATGGAAAAAGTATATACGGCAGAGGTAACTGCTACAGGAGGCCGCCGAGGCCATGTGACGTCGTCTGACGGAGTTATTGATATGCCACTCTCATTACCTGAGGGCTTGGGAGGGGAGAAGGGAAAGTCCAACCCAGAGCAGTTATTTGCGGCGGGCTATGCGGCCTGCTTCCAAAGCGCTTTACTGCTGGTTGCCGGTAAGCATCACATCCGCCTTAATCCCGAATCTACTGTGAAAGCACATGTGGATCTGCTCAAGTCAGAAGAAGGTAAATACGGACTGGGAGTGAAGCTGGAGGTGCACTTGCAGGGACTTGAAAAGGACAAAGCAAAAGAGCTCGTGGACGAAGCACATGAGGTATGCCCCTACTCGATCGGTACGCGGGGCAACATCAATGTAGAGTTAGAGATTGTATAAAAACAGAAAGGGCTGCCAGTGATGGCAGCCCTTTCTGTTTTATGTGCTATAGGAATTAAGCTCTTACTTCAGCCAATACCTGCTTCACTTTCTCAGCAGCTTCTTTCAATGCTACGGCAGAGTATACTTTCAGGCCAGACTCGTCGATAATGCGGGCGCCTTCTTCGGCGTTGGTTCCCTGCAGACGAACGATGATTGGCACGCTGATGTCACCGATGTTCTTGTAAGCCTCCACTACACCATTGGCAACACGGTCGCAACGAACGATACCGCCGAAGATGTTGATCAGGATAGCCTTCACGTTCGGGTCTTTCAGGATGATGCGGAAACCAGCCTCAACCGTCTGTGCGTTTGCCCCACCCCCTACGTCCAGGAAGTTAGCAGGCTCACCGCCAGAAAGCTTGATGATGTCCATGGTTGCCATCGCAAGGCCGGCACCATTTACCATACAGCCAACGTTACCGTCCAGCTTCACATAGTTCAGGTTCGACTCGCTTGCCTCTACTTCCAACGGATCTTCTTCCGTGATGTCGCGCAGGGCAGCCAGGTTCTTGTGACGGAACAGGGCGTTGTCATCCAGGTCAACTTTCGCGTCAACAGCCAGAATCTTGTTGTCTGAAGTTTTCAACACAGGGTTGATCTCAAACATAGAAGAGTCTGTCTCCACATAAGCTTTATAAAGGTTGGTGATGAACTTCACCATCTCTTTGAAAGCCTCGCCTTGCAGACCGAATGCAAAAGCTATTTTATTTGCCTGGAATGGACGCAAGCCGATAGCCGGGTCGATCCACTCTTTGATAATCTTCTCAGGAGTTTTCTCAGCCACCTCTTCGATGTCCATACCACCTTCAGTAGAGGCCATGATCACGTTGCGGCCTTTGGCGCGGTCCAGCAGGATGCTCAGGTAGTACTCCTTCGGATCAGATTCGCCAGGGTAGTATACGTCCTGCGCTACAAGTACTTTCTGTACCAGTTTGCCCTCAGGACCAGTTTGGTGCGTTACCAGGGTCATGCCCAGGATGTCGTTTGCGATCTGCTTCACCTGATCCAGGTTCTTCGCCAGTTTCACGCCACCGCCTTTACCACGGCCACCCGCATGAATTTGCGCTTTGATCACGTGCCAGCCTGTACCGGTTTCCTCGGTCAGTTTCATTGCCGCTTTTACAGCCTGGTCTGGCGTATCTGCCACGATGCCCTCCTGTATGCGAACGCCGTAGCTTTTCAGAATTTCTTTAGCCTGATATTCGTGTATGTTCATGCTTTCAATTTAATGGTCGCACGAAAGTAATCGTTTATCGGCTTAAATTCAAGTAATAGGTTTTTAAAATATAAACGGAAGTGCACAGTGCTATGGCTGGCCAAGACGCTACATGCTATCAGACGGGATCCACAGGTGCAGCCTTGTAAGCAATTACATACCTAAATGAAGAGAGTTGTCTAATGTTCGGGGATTATCCTACTCATGTGCACCTGGGGTCAGGCATGCGCTAACACTTGCCTGTCAGGTTTAGACTGATAAGACCGGGGAGTGTCAGAATACCCTTTTAATACAGATTTCCACCTGCCTGTCTCAGCAAAATGTTTAATTACTCTATTTTTCTTCTGGAGCAGAGCGGTAATATATTTTTGCAGAAACAGTCTATCTAACATGATTCCCAACGCTCCGAAAGGAGATGTGTAATTAAAGACATCAACCATGATGGAGCCTTCAGCAGTTTCCTTAAAATAGCGTTCGTGCTTGAATTTTATAAAGGAACGCTTTTCCATCTCTTCGGCGAAGTAGCGGGGCTGATCAAAAATCGTGATCCGGCTGGTTATGTTAAGCCAAAGGAAAAAATGCTTCGCTCTCCACGTAACTGTTTCGTTGTAGCCTATCAGACCAGTTGTAACACCGGCAATGGCTTGCTGGCCGGAATGACGAGTCGAGATAGCGTGCAGGTCTATACTTCTGGATAAGTCGAAGCAAATGGGTATTGGGGCATCGATAACCGTTTCTAATGTGATAGTAGGCATAAGGTACAACGTGTATAATGTATACTGCTTCGTAAAATCTCCTTTACCTTATCTGGTCTCTGCAGACAGAGGATAGCGATTGCAAGCGTAAACTGAAATTAGGCAACCTGGTAGGTTCATCCAGTTTTTGGCAATGCACTCTAATGCAGTGGAGGCGATTAGAATATGTAAATATAACTATTCTTTTATAATGATTGCTATGATTTTCACTGTTTGTGCTTTATACCTTGTGCCAATTAAGGACGAACCTTCTTTTCTATCAGCAAAGAGGATAGGGTGGCAGGCCGGATTTTATAAGCTGTAGTACTTGTCAACTCAGTTTAGCAGCTTTTTCCTTCTCAGGAACCTTGTGTTGCTGCCATACCTCTGCTTAGGAAATTATGATGCTATGTATAAAGTTGCGTTTATCGGAAACAGATAATTGCAATGTTTTTACTATTGTGAGCAATGCTGGTGTGTTCATAAATAAAGATTCCTAAATGATTGCTTTGCAACGATGGATATAGTTTCTGAGTAATATACATAATCCGATATGGATACATTGCATTCCTCAGAAACGCTACATGCAAGACATCTACACATATGCTCGCCGAATTGCACTGGCCGCTTTTATTTTCTTTCTGGTGGCGGCAGCCTTTTACCTGTTCATACAGCTCACGCATTTTCTACTGCTGGTGTTCGCAGGTATACTGCTGGCGGTGCTTTTCACGAGCCTGTCAGAGTGGGTGAGCGCTAAAACAGGCTTCGGAAGGGGGCTTAGCCTGACTATTGTAACTATTTTACTTTTTGGGATGCTGGTCGGACTGGGCTTTATTGTGGCGCCCACGGTCGGGGAGCAGGTCAATGAAATGGGCGATTCCATACCTCAGGCCTGGGAAGATCTGAAAGATAAACTGCGGGAGACCACATGGGGCGAGCAGGTGCTCCACGAGGTGGAAAATGGAACGGGCAAGATGATACCGGAGTCTAAAGCCATCTTCTCTCGCGTCACCAATATGTTCACTTCCACGCTGAGCATTTTTACTGACTTACTGATCGTTCTGATCACAGGCTTGTTTCTGGCGGCAAACCCGCTGCTCTACACCAAAGGCTTTGTGAAGCTCTTTCCGGTCATGAGGCGCAACCGGGTATACGAGGTGCTCAGCCTGTGCTACGATACCCTGCGGCAGTGGCTTTGGGGCATGTTTCTGGCCATGTGCCTTATTGGAGTGACAGTATGGCTGGGCTTTACGATCATAGGGCTGGAACTGGCACTGCTGATGGCGCTGCTGGCTTTTTTCTTTGCTTTTATTCCGAACATAGGGCCTATCATAGCGGGGGTGCCACCCATCCTGCTGGGCTTGCTGGACAGTCCGCAGATGGCGCTGCAGGTACTCCTGGTCTACAGTATCATTCAGGGTATAGAAGGCTATGTGCTGACGCCTCTTATCTTTCAGAAAACAGTGGCACTGCCTCCGGCGCTATTGCTGTTCTTCCAGGTGCTGCTGGGCATCGTGCAGGGTGGGCTGGGACTTTTTCTGGCAGCACCGTTGCTGGCAGTCGTCATGGTGATCGTGCAGGAAGTATACATCAAGGATGTCCTCGAACGGCCTGATTCAACTAAGGCAGCTGGTGCCGGGGGCAGTACAGGCACAGCAAGCCCCTAGATCCGGTCGTACCGGAAGGCTGAAGCTAAATTTTGGGGAGCAGGTACCGCACTTATACCTTTTGTTTTGTAGCTTTGGAAGGTCCAACACTTTCAAACCAATTCGTTAAGCTGTGCTGCAGGTAGTCAACGTTCACAAAAAATACGGTTCGCTAGAAGTCCTTAAAGGCATTGACCTGACCATCCATGCCGGAGAAGTCGTTTCTATTGTAGGTGCTTCCGGTGCCGGCAAGAGTACGCTGCTGCACATCCTGGGCACGCTCGACTCAGCTGACAGCGGCGATGTGCTGTTCGATGACAAGAACATTTCCCGCCTCAATCCGACTGAACTGGCACGTTTCCGTAACCGGCACATTGGCTTCATTTTCCAGTTCCATAACCTGCTGCCCGAGTTTACAGCCCTCGAAAATGCCTGCCTGCCGGGCTTTCTGGCCGGTCGTCCGGAGTTGGAGGTGACTGAACGGGCCGCCGAATTGCTGAGTATGCTCAACCTGAGCCACCGCATGCACCACAAGCCCTCCGAAATGTCGGGAGGGGAGCAGCAGCGCACGGCAGTGGCTCGTGCCCTGATCAACTCACCCCGCATCATTTTCGCTGATGAGCCCAGCGGTAACCTCGACTCCAAAAACGCCCAGGAGCTGCACGAGATTTTCTTTAAGCTGCGCGACGAGTTCAACCAGACCTTCGTGATCGTGACGCACAACGAGCAGCTGGCTACCATGGCCGACCGCACCCTGATCATGAAAGACGGCTTGATCGTGCAGGAAGTAAGGGCCTAAGCTATACCTTATCCGCTGTTTACAGTGCTATAAGCGACCATCACCTGGGCGAATATTTCCCATGCCCTCTGTATTGACTGGCTTTCATGTTCACCCGACTATCTCAATTGCAGTTTTCACGTACAATATATCCCCCCTTTGCCTTTTTGTGCTAAAACAGAGGCTGGTTTCGGGGGAAATATACCTGGCTAAAATTATTTTATAAACAACTGATTATCAATTGTTTATAATGGATATTTTTTTAGTTTTTTTGCACCATTTCAGGAGCAGGTATGTTTGATATATATACTAAAACATGAAAACTAACGAAAGTATGAGTCAAGTGAATAAAGAAACAAAAGTGGAGAGAAAGCCGAAGATTGAGAGCTATGATATAGCTAAATCTGATGAGACGCTTCACTTAGCTGTTGACCTGGCTAAGTTTATAAAAGAGAACAGGTTATATCAAAATATACAAGGGAAAGAGTACGTGAACGTAGAAGGCTGGCAGTACGCCGGATCTCGTCTGGGTATCCTGCCGGTAGTAGAGCATGTGGTAAATATCAGCACCGACGAGGAAATTAAATACCAGGCGAAGGTAAACCTGCTAGACCTACGCAGTCAGCAGGTGGTGGGTGCCGGTTTTGCGATTTGCTCCAACAAAGAGCAGGGCAAGAAGTACTACCAGGAATTTGCGATTGCCTCTATGGCGCAGACCCGGGCTATTGGTAAAGCATACCGTAATATTCTGGCTTGGATCATCCGTGCGGCCGGTTACGAACCTACTCCGGTAGAGGAGATGGACTATGCCGGCAACGAATCATCTGCTAAGCCAGCTGTGCCAACCGAGAAGAAAGCAACCATGAAAGCCGCCTCTGCCACTCCTGTGGCTGAGAAGACTGAGGTTGATGAGCAGGTGGCCGGTGTGCGATACGCCTCTGCAAAGCAGAAAGAGGAAATCATCCGACTGCTGAACAACCCGGTAATCACACGCCAGGAGAAAACGAAGATGCTGCTCAACATCAATAGATTTGACGAAGAGCGTGCCGCACAGGCGATCGATAAGCTGAAGAAGGTGATCGAAGACCGTGAAGATGGTCAGTCTGCCGCTGCTTAATTTGAAACATACCGCACTTAAAAACCCGCCTCTATAGAGGCGGGTTTTTTTATACCTGTCGCCGTATTTTTCCAAGTCCTGCCTCAGGCCTGGCAGCTAGTTTAGCCGATATACCTTATCTTCGCCTTTGTAAAGCACACACCCTTGCAAGACATTCACCACATACTTAAAACCTACTGGGGCTACGACCAATTCAGGCCGCTGCAGGAAGATATTATCCGCTCGGTGCTGGATGGGCAGGATACGCTGGCGCTATTACCGACGGGCGGGGGCAAGTCGATCTGCTTTCAGGTGCCGGCCATGGCCATGGAGGGAATCTGTATCGTGGTCACGCCGCTGATCGCGCTGATGAAGGACCAGGTGGAGCAGCTTAAGAAGCGCGGTATACCTGCTGTAGCTATCTTCTCGGGGATGAACCGCCGCGAGATCGACATCGCGATGGACAACTGCGTGTATGGCAATATCAAGTTCCTATACCTGTCTCCGGAGCGTTTGCAGACCGACCTGTTTCAGGAGCGGGTGAAGCGGATGAAGGTGAGCCTGCTGGCGGTGGACGAGGCGCACTGTATCTCGCAATGGGGTTACGATTTCCGCCCGCCATACCTGGAACTGGCCGCCCTGCGCGAAACGCTGCCGGCTATACCTGTGCTGGCCCTCACGGCCACGGCCACCGAGCAAGTGCGCGTCGATATACAGGAGAAACTGGCTTTCAAAAAGCAGAATGTGTTTGTCAAGAGCTTTGCCCGGGCCAATCTGTCTTACTCATGCCTCTATACCGAAGACAAAGTAGGTCGTCTGCTCGAGATCCTGCAGCGCATGCAGGGGCAGTCCATTGTGTATGTGCGCAGCCGGAGGCAGACGGTTGAGATCGCCCGCTTCCTGCAGAGCCGGCGTATACCTGCGGCAGCCTACCATGCGGGATTGAAGTTCGAGGAGCGCAACAAGACGCAGCAGGCCTGGATCGAGGACAAGGTGCGGGTAATGGTGGCAACCAACGCCTTCGGGATGGGCATCGATAAACCCGATGTAAGACTGGTGGTGCACCTTGATCTGCCGGAAAGCCTGGAGGCTTACTACCAGGAGGCAGGACGTGCCGGTCGCGATGAAAAGTACGCTTATGCCACGCTACTTTACGGCCCGAGCGACACCAAAGACCTGCTGCAGAAAGTGAAGGAGGCGCATCCGCCACTGGAGCTGATCCGGCGGGTATACCAGTGTCTGGCCAATTATTACCAGATTGCGGTGGGCAGCGGCTTTATGGGCAGTTTCGATTTCGACCTGGCTGCTTTCTCCAAGAACTATAAACTGTCGGCCCTCGAAACCCACCACGCCATCAAGCGGCTGGAAGGAGAAGGCTACGTGCAGCTCAACGAAGCTTATTACAGCCCGTCGCGGCTATACCTGCTACTCGACAACATGGCGCTTTACGAGTTCCAGGTGGCCAATGCCGAGCACGACGCCCTGCTGCGCCTGATCCTGCGCATGTATGGGGGCGAGGCTTTCACAGGCTTCGTGAAGATATCGGAGCGCAAACTGGCCGAACAGCTCAAAAAACCGGAACAGGAAGTGCGCCGCAAACTCGAGTACCTGCACAAGCTGCAGGTGCTGGTGTACGAGCCGCAGCACGATGCGCCGCAGCTGGTCTTCACGGTGCCCCGCCTGGATGCCGCCAACCTGCCGCTCAACCACAAAAAGCTCGACCAGCTCCGCGACCGTGCCATGAAGCAGGCCCAGGAAATGGCCCACTATGTAGAGACCACCGACCGCTGCCGCACACAGTTGCTGCTGGAGTACTTTGCCGAAGTCAGTGACAAGAGCTGCCGCATCTGCGACTACTGCCTGGCGCAGCGCAAGAAGGAGCGGGAAGGGCAGGAGCAGCAGGCTTTGCGGCAGAAGCTGCTGGAAGTGGTGCAGTCCAAAAATCTGCTGCCGAAAGAGCTCGTGCAGCAGTTCGAAGCCAGGCAAACCGACTCGGTAACCGAATTGCTGCGTGAACTCCTGGACACAGGCATTGTCAGGTACGCCGAGAGCGGCAAGTTATACCTAGCAACAGAACGGGTATAACCCACCGGAGGTTTTGCGTATAGTCTTATACCTGCTTATCAAAACCGTCGCGATATGAACGT
Organism: Pontibacter lucknowensis; assembly: GCF_900156415.1. GTDB lineage: Bacteria > Bacteroidota > Bacteroidia > Cytophagales > Hymenobacteraceae > Pontibacter > Pontibacter lucknowensis. The sequence goes on from NZ_FTNM01000004.1 coordinate 163,733, forward strand.
ACTCTTTTTCAGCTCCAAGGTATACGACAGCACTTTTTTTAATGCCGCAAACAAATCACACCAGCACAAACTCAGCTATCTGGAGGTACCGCTTAACAAGAACACCGCTGTGCTGGCCAATGGCTATGGGGCTGTCTGCATATTTGTGAATGACACCGCCAATGCCGAAGTGCTGCGGTTACTGGCAGAGCAGGGAGTGAAATTGATTGCGCTGCGATGTGCCGGTTTCAATAACGTAGACCTTGGTGCAGCTGCAGAACTGGGTATGAAAGTGGTGCGTGTACCAGCCTACTCGCCTTACTCGGTAGCAGAGCATACCCTGGCGCTCATCCTGACGCTCAACCGCAAAACTCACCGCGCCTACAACCGCGTGAAAGAAGGCAACTTCGCGCTAAACGGACTGATGGGCTTCGACCTCAACGGCAAGACTGTTGGCCTGATCGGACTCGGAAAGATCGGGCTTGTGACAGCAAAAATTCTGAAGGGCTTTGGCTGCCGCGTGCTGGGCTATGACATTGAGAAACGGGGTGAATTTGACGAGATAGGTATAGAATTCACCGACCTGAGCAGCCTCTACGCCAACTCCGACATTATCTCGTTGCACTGTCCGCTTACGCCGCAAACCCACCATATTATCAAAAAAGAAACCATCGCCCAAATGAAGCCGGGTGTGATGCTCATCAACACCAGCCGGGGTGCCCTGGTGGATACCAAAGCCGTCATTGCCGCACTCAAGAGTGGTCAGATCAAATACCTGGGCATCGATGTGTACGAAGAGGAAGCCGATCTTTTCTTCGAAGATCTGTCAGACCGCGTGATACAAGACGACGTGTTCATGCGGCTGCTTTCGTTCAACAATGTGCTGATCACGGGACACCAGGCCTTCTTCACCAGCAACGCCCTTGAAAGCATAGCAGGCATTACTTTGCAAAATATTGCTGACTTTGAACAAGGACGGCAATTGGAAAATGAAGTAAAGGCCTAAGCTATACCTCTCTACCTTCGCTATCGATCGACAAGATGCCTTATCTGCTCTCCCTGTTGCCTATTCTGCTGCTGGTTGTGCTCTCCCTTACCAGAGGGGTGAAGGTGGCGGTGCTGGTTGGGGCGATCTTCACGACTGTGCTGTTCTTTTACTGGGGCGCTACGGCAGCACATTTTATGGCTGCAATGGGGGCGTCGCTGCTCACGACCATCAATATCCTGATGATTGTACTGGGTGCTACCTTCCTTTACAACATCATGTCCCGGAATGGTCTGATCAACCAGATCACACATTCGCTCGATCAATTACACCCTTCTAAAGAGTTACGCTTTTTTCTGCTGGCTATCGGACTGACAGCTTTTTTTGAAGGAGTGGCTGGGTTCGGTACGCCGGGTGCCATTGTGCCGCTTATACTGATCGCCCTGGGTTTTGATGCCGTGCTTTCGGTGGCGGTGGTGCTGCTTTTCGATGGCTTGTTCGCTATTTTCGGGGCCGTCGGTACACCTTTGCTCACAGGCCTGCAAGTTCCTCTGGGTCTGCCTGATGCTGCCATACGCGATATCGCCTGGATGGCGGCAGGTATCAATGTGCTCGTTGGGCTGCTGATCCTTTGGCTGGTATTCCGGATGGTGGTACGCAGCCATGGCGACTTGAAGCACCGCAGGCAGGTGTTGTTGCTATACCTGTTCATTGCCTTGCCTTTTTTACTGCTGGCCTGGCTGGCTGCCGAGCTAGCCACCGTACTGGCTTCCCTGACCATGCTGGGGCTGTCAGTGCTATACCTGCGGCAGAAAAATGTAAAGATCGATTTGAAGCCCTGGTTACCTTATGCGCTGCTCGCAATAATGCTGCTGTTGCCAAAGCTCTCTCCTGTGTTGCGGAGTTGGCTTGGTTGGGAGTTGGCCTTTGAAAACATGTTCGGTACAGGTATACGGGCTGCCATCAGGCCGCTTGCCTCCCCCTTGCTGCCTTTTGCAGCGGTGGGGCTGGGGGTTGCGGCGCTGTACCGGAGTAAGTCCCTCTACCTGGCAGAGCCACTCAAAAAGATGCTGGCCGTGTTTGCCGTGCTTTTCCCTTCCATCGCCATTGCCCAACTGATGATCCATTCAGGTGTCACGCAGCCTTCCATGGTTCGGTACATTTCTGAAATGCTAAGCGGCCTGGGACCTGCCTATGTCGTGTTTGCACCTTTTGTGGGCATTATGGGTGCTTTCATCACAGGCAGCACCACCATTTCCAACGTCGTGTTCGGGGCTTCACAACTCGAGACGGCCGCGGTGCTGGGGCTCAATCCCAATGTGCTCCTGGCGCTGCAGCTGAGTGGTGCCGGACTGGGCAATGCCATTTGCCTGTTCAATATTATCGCGGCAGCATCAGTGGCAAACATCCAGAACTACAAGGCCATCCTGGCAGCCAATATGCTGCCTACGCTTCTGGCAGGGGCACTGGCAGGCGCATTTGGCTGGCTCGCTCTGTCCCTATTTTGATGCAATTAATTTGCTCCCTTTTCTGCTACAGGTTTTGTTAACTTACGCTTTATGGCCCTATATCAGTGTCTCAGTGCGATTCACCCAAAAGCGGATCTATGCTTTAACTAAATGTATAAAAATTGCTACTTTTTTTGGTGAAATGATGTTATGATAAATAGAGAAACCCTGCGGTTTTCAGTGAGTAACAGGCTCAAGTGAGAACAAAGAGCGATTGGCGGGGAGAGCATCCTTCACATTACGGGCGAAATAGGCGATGGAGGGTATGTAGGGAAATTTAACAAGGTATTTGTGCCCAGAAATGAAATATTGACCTTTGAAACAATTGCTGCCTTTGAAAGAAAAATAAACCACGATACACGGCCCTATGATCCGGGCCTTCAGTTCCTGCCAGGGCGTATGGAGGAAAGGCACCAACATGTTGACCCAAAGCTGGGGATTCCAGCTTTGCGGAGAAACTTTAACCTGATCTACCTTCTCCTCGATGGCCTCCATGATATACGCCTTGATGATAAGCACCGCTGGCTCATGCCGCATGATCTGGTCATTGTGCCGGCCAATGTGCTTTATGCTTCCACTAACATCAAAGACTGCAGGGGCTTCTGTATTGAATTTACAACGGAGTTTCTGGAGCCAGTCATGCAGGGAGCCCTGTCAGAACAATTTCCATTCTTTGATCTGGATGCTGAGCATGTCATCAGTCTCACCTCATACGAAAGCAAACTGTTGCAGCGGTCTTTTGAGGATATCATAGAAGTGTACAATGGCCATTCGAGGGAGAAAACACAACTGATCCGAAATTATATTCATATCCTGCTCTTGCTCATCCGTGACTGCTACAAAGCCAGGTACACAGTTTACATCAAAGAGAAAGCTACCCGTGCCGTGCAATTGACAAGCGGCTTCCGGCACCTGGTTGACGAGCACTTCCGCGAAATGCACGAGGTGCAGCAGTATGCCAGCTTGCTCAATATCACACCGAAGCACCTGGCTGATGTTGTGAAAAGCACCACCGGCAAACCTCCGCACGAAATGATCCAAAATCGGCTCTTACAGGAAGCTCGTACGCTGCTCAGCCATACAGAAATGAGTATAGCTGAGATCGCCTATGCGCTGCATTTTGAGGACCAGTCCCATTTCAGCCACTTCATCAAACGCAAAACCGGGCAGACTCCACTAGAGATTCGCAAAAACTTCTAGTCTGCACAAATTATTCCGAAATTCATACAATACTTTCCATTGTAAGTGTTTTAATTTTAAGGTGTTATCTTCAAACTAAACACTACTGCTATGAAAGAGAATACAATTAATAGAAAGCAGGTCAGGCCGGAGCGGGTAGAGGATTTTGCACACCACGTACTGGATGACCTGAGCGCTGCCGAGCGAGTCAGGATGTCTTTTCTGGGCAGTCAACTGGGGCTTTACAAAGCGATGGTCAATGCAGGACCTATGACTGTAGGTCAGATTGCCCGAAGCGCCGGAGCCAGCATCAAACTGGTCAAGCGATGGGTGGACAGCTTGGCTGCAGATGGCTACCTACTGCACGAACCAGAGACCGATACTTTCTGCCTACCCGAGGCGCATGCCATTGCGCTGACCGACCCAACCAGCCCCCATTACATAGGCAACCGTTTCCTGAAAGGAAATGGGGACCAGTATGGCAAACCCCATGATATGATACTGCCAACAGTAAGTAGCCACGCCAAAGGAATTAACTTATTGCCTGAAGATGTATCTGGGCGGTTTTTCAGTGAGGAGTACCTGGCTAGTCTGCTGCATGACTGGATTCCTGCTGTGGAAGGACTTTCTGAAAAACTGGAAACAGGTATACTGGTAGCGGACCTGGGCTGTGGTCGCCACGGAGCTTCGACGCTAGTGATGGCTCGCGTGTTTCCTAAATCTACCTTCCTGGGCTATGACAGGTATATCTCCTCTGTAGAGCGGGCTAATCTGCTTGCCAAAGAGAAGCATATCGTGAATGCGCACTTTGAGTGGGCCACCGAAGAACAGGTGTATGCTTACGAGTATGACCTGATCACGCTTATCGAAACTTTGAACTGCATGGGGGACAGCCTACAGGATCTGCTATCTGAATGTTACCAGGTACTCAAAGCAGACGGTGTGCTGGTGATAGCGGAAGCCAAAGACAGCAGCATCGTAAGCGAAGAGCAGTACCAGCGCCTGCGCTCCTCCAAAGTACTGCCTGTTTTGGAAGAGCACATATACCGGGTAGAGCGTGGTATTGACGGACACGAGCACGAACTGCATAGAGCATCCACAGCAGCTGGTTTTTCAGTTTTCCGTAAGGTATCGGAAACCCTCTACGACAAGGTATACGAACTGCGGCGCTAAGGTGCCAGTTAACTAGAGTTTGACTTCTACTGTCTCCTGTCGCTTGTCATGGTCCAGTGTCTGGTCGTAGTGAAACACTGTTTCGTAGCCGTTGATAGATACGGTTTTGGTTACGTCCAGCACCAGCCGGTCCTGCTCTTTATGAATTTCCCGCAGTTGTTGGTCCAGCTGCAGGGGCGCAGTTCTGAGGGGCAGCTCCTGGAATGGCATCCAACCGAAGGTAGTGTCCAGTACGATCTCGTCTTTGGGCAGGGTGGTGCTGATGCGGCGCAGCCTGAGGGTCAGGTTCAATTTAGAGTCCTGCCAGCGGGTTTCACTGTAATCTGTTTCCGTAAAAATTTTGAAGGCCACCTCTTTGTTATACACAGGGGACTCAGGGATCGGCATTTCTTCTTCTTTTTCTTTGTCGCAGCCGCTTGTGAGCAACAATAAAAGCGCCAGAAAGGGCGCAAGGGTGCGTGATTTTAGAACCATGGTAATCGTAAGTGAAAGCTGTTAGGGGGAAGGCAACATGCGGTGTTACCTTCTTAGCATTACGAAGCGCCCCAGCTTCAGTTTTCGGTTCCGGCTTAGTTTTTTCTCGAATTTCCCGGCTCCTGCAGAGGCAGCACCATGTGCTGTGTAGAGGGGGTGAAGCCCAGTGATTCCCAGAAGCGGATGGCCTTCGGGTTTTGCACCGACACCTGGAGCTCGAGGTGATCGGCTCCCCGGTCGCTGAGCCATTTGCGGGCGGCCTCAAACAATTCCTTGCCGATGCCTTTGCCCCGATATCCGGCACGCACCACCGTCTCGCCAATGTAACCTTTGCTGGATAGCTTGAAGCCTGCCGAGCCGGGCCGTAGACTGGCTACCAGCATACCTGCCCAGGTATCCGCATCCTGGTACACAAACACCCGGGTGCTTTTGTCCTTGAGGCGGTGGAGCAGCTCTGCCTTCAGAGCCTGCTCGCTGCCCGGCTTAAAGCGGAATACGGCATGGTGGGGCTGATGCAGATCGAGCAGCAGGCACCAGAGCTCGTAGAACTCATCAATATCCTCAGGCTGGGCTTCATAGATCATAGCGGAGCTGCTAGAAAAGCGTGGTCAGATCATTGATGCGCTCCAGGCGGTGCTCATACTCATCCACTTCGCGGTAGCCGTAACCGGCGTGTATAAACGGAACGCCCGCTTTCCGGGCGGCATCCAGATCACCGGGGGTGTCACCTACATACACAGGTGCCTGCAGGTTGTTGCGTTCCACGATGGCTTTCAGGTTCACATCCTTCGGGTCACCAGTACGGCCGGAGCACTCGAAGTCACCGAAGTACCTGCCCAGGTCGTGCCGCTCCAGAAAAGCCTCGATGTAGCCGTCCTGGCAATTGCTCACGATAAAGAGGCGGTACTTGCCGTGCAGGTACTGCAGGGTTTCTTCCAGGCCCTCGTACAAGTCGCCTCCATGCGCGCGGATATGGGCCATTTCTTCTTTACCACTCACTTCCATCAGTTCCTGGCGCTGAGCCTGGTCCAGGTGCGGGAAAAGCATATCAAAGATCAGGTTGTGCTGCGTGCCGGCAATGGAGCGGATCTTGTCAGGTGTGATCTCCTGTATCTCAAAGTCAACTTTCTGGCGGGCGGCGCTCCATGCTTTGGCCACGGTCTGGGCAGCATCCCAGAGGGTGCCGTCCAGGTCAAATATGATACTGTCTATCTGGTTCGTCATTTATTGGGTATTGTAAGGCGGTATAAAAGTCACCTCTACGATCAAGCCATCCTTTACGCGGTATACGGCTATGGCGTCGGTGCGCGGTTCACCTTTTTTTCGCTGCACCTTCTCCTGGTCGATCACCACGTCGCCTGCCACAATGCGGTTCACGATTTCGCAGTGCAGGTCCGGGGTGCTGGAGAACATGGCGCCGTAGCGCTTGTGCAGTTCGTCGCGGCCCTGGTAGGTGAGCACGCCGGGCTGGCGGTATACCTTCACGGTGTCGCTGAAGGCGCTGGCAAACAGATCAATGTCGCGGCTGTTGTAGCCTTTCAATTGCAGCTCTACCGGTTTTACAACGGCAGGCGTTTCAGGTTTGCTTTGGCTCATGGCAGGGATGCTGCTAAATAAAAGGATGGTGAGAGGTAGCAGGTATTTTTTGATCATGTACAAAATTAGGCAATTTTGTGGGGATATACCTTGCCCATTTACATTGCGTATAAGCGGAGCTATGATAGAAGAACTCATCATTCGCGCACTTTGCGATACAATACCTGAAGAGCCGGTAGACGGTTTGTTTCTGTTCGGCCAGACCGAAGACAATCAGCAGGCGGCCTTTGAAACAGCCCATCAGTTTTTACAAAGCGGCCGCACCGATAAGGTGCTCTGCCTCGGAACCAAAGCCATGAGCGGCTACCCCGGATTTGAGGTATGGAAAGAGGAGATGAAAAAGCTAGGTATAGGAGCGGAGCAAATTATACCTGTGCCGCCCGTGCCCGAAGATACAGAGATGCTCCATACCCTGATCGAGGCTACTTCGGCAGTGCGCTATGCCAGGGAGCAGGGCTATAAAAGAATGGTGGTAACGGCTGCTCCGTTCCAACAGCCACGTGCTTTTATGACAGCCATCACCGCTGCACTGCGGGAGCACCCGTCACTATACCTGTACAGTCTGCCAGGCAAGCCCATGCCCTGGCAGGAGGAAGTGACCCATTCGCAGGGCAAGCTCGAAGACACCCGCGCCGGGCTCATCGCCGGTGAGATGGAGCGCATCCGCTGCTACCACGACCGCAACGACCTTATCTCTGTGAAAGAGGCGCTGGACTATCTGAATCGGCGCGATAAAAAGAAGTTAGATTCGTAATCTGTCTCTATCTCCAATTTCAGTCTAAGGAACAATTTGTTTAATCTGTCATCCCGACAATAGGAGAGATCTGAATGATTTCAAGGCCTAAGCCATGTTTCAGATTTCTCCCAAAGGTCGAAATGACAGGAAAAGCTTAAAATCCCTCCACCGCGATCATGCGTGTGCTAGAGGCGCTTTGGCGCAGAGCTTTGGCCGGGGCGTATTCTTCTGACGACCACCAGGCTTTGGCTTTTTCCATGGTTGGGAATTCCAGGATCACGATGCGCTGTGGCTCCTGCTCACCTTCCAGTAGCTCCGTAGCGCCACCGCGCACGATGAACTTGCCGTCAAATGGTTTTAGGGAGCCCGGTGTTAGTTTTTTGTAATCTTCGTAAGTGGCAGGATCTTTTACTTCCACCTCTACTATAATGTATGCTGGCATAGGTTTATTGTTTGAGTTTATTGCGTATGCATATTAGGTATAATCTGCTGCAGCTGCAAATGTCAGGTACATTACGGAGACTCCTATACCTGTCGGTACAACTTTTTGCTCTGGCTTCAGTTTAAAATAATCTTGGTACAGGATAAGATTTTTAAACTATGAAAGCATACATTTTACATGAACCGGGAGGGCCAGACAAATTACAATTGGAAGAAACGGACCGACCCAAGCCAGATAAAAACGAGGTGTTAGTAAAAGTCAGGGCTTTGAGTATAAATCCTGTCGATACCAAAACCAGGGAAGGCAAGTCGCTTTACGACAAGCTGAAGGAGACACCGCCCGTTATTCTGGGTTGGGATATTTCGGGTGAAGTAGTGGAAGTAGGGGAAGAGGTGCAGTATTTTAAACCTGGTGACGAAGTGTTCGGGATGGTAAATTTCCCGGGACACGGAAAAGCCTATGCCGAGTATGTGGCGGCACCGGAGGCACATCTGGCGCATAAGCCGGCTAATGTGCCGCACCACGAGGCAGCGGCTGCCACCCTGGCGGCTCTCACGGCCTGGCAGGTGCTGGTGCACGAGGCCGGTATTCAGCCTGGTCAACGTGTGCTCATTCATGCCGCTGCGGGAGGGGTAGGCCATTTCGCGGTGCAGATCGCCAAGTATTTCGGCGCTTCCGTAATCGGAACGGCCTCAGCTGAGAACCACGATTTTCTACGCAACATGGGGGCTGACGAGCAGATCGACTACCACGATTTCAAGGTAGAAGACGTGGTGATGGACATTGATATCGTGTTCGACTCGCTCGGAGAGGAAAACACGCGCCGCTCCCTCCAGACGCTGAAAGACGGGGGCAAGATCATCTCCATACTTGGGGGTGCCAAAGAGCAGGTGCAGGCGCTGGCAAAAGAGCGCAACATCGAGGCAAAGAATTACCTCGTGCATTCCAGCGGCGAAGATATGGCTAAGATTGCTGACCTGATGAGCCAGGGACGGCTGCAGGCACATGTGTCGCACGTATATGACTTTGCAGACATGGCCAGGGCGCACCAGCAGTTAGAGACCCGCAAAACACGCGGCAAGGTTGTCGTGCATGTGAGCTGAGGTCGGGAAGACCTGCCGCAGCTGCTTAAACCAAGGAGTATACCCTAAACCTAATTTTATGACACAGACCAAAAACCTTGAAGTATGGCTGCGCGGTCCGCTGCCTGACGTACCTGCTTTGCTGCAGCCAGTAGCCCATGCGCTGCTGCAAGCCCGCGAAGAAGTCGGAAGTTTTATGCAGGACTTCCCGGACGACCTGCTCTGGGAGCGACCTGCCGGAGTGGCTTCGGTGGGCTATCACCTGCAGCACCTCACCGGCATATTGGAGCGGCTCTTTGCCTATGCCCGTGGTGAGCAGTTAAGCGAGCCCCAACTGGCCTATCTGTATGCCGAAGGCAAACCGGTAGGGGAGGACAAGCAGTCCGAAACGCTGGTGCAGAAGTTTAACGAGCAGGTAGATAAGGCCATGGACCAATTACGGCAGACTGATGAAAACAGCCTGACCGAAAGCCGAAGGGTAGGACGTGCACAGGTAGAGTCCACGGTGATGGGTCTGCTTTTTCACGCCGCGGAACATAGCATGCGCCATGTGGGGCAGCTGCTGGTAACGGCACGGGTGCTGCGGGAGCGGGAAATGTCAAATGGGAGTATAGTAGACTGAGGCTATTCCTGATCAGACAAAACTAATCTGCTCCAGTTCAACAGTCAGGTATACCTTCTCGCCGGTAGCGGCAGGTATAGCTTGTGTTCTTACATTGATGCTGGTGCCCGAGAGTTGTATCTGCACGTCGTAAAATCCACCGTAAAATGTGATTTTTTGCACGGTGCCAGTCAAAGAGCCAGCGGCTTCGCTTACAAACCGAATGTGTTCCGGACGAACCAGTATGTCACGGCCCTGAGGTGCTATACCTAGCTTGGCTACGAATTCAGAAGCCGCCTCAGCAGGGATCAGGTTGAAGCTACCAAAAAGACCAGCGGTATAAGTATCGGTTGGGTGGTGGTATACCTGCTCGGGTGTGCCTTGCTGGATGATCCGGCCGCCTTTGATCACGAGAATGCGGTCGGCCCAGGAGAGCGTGTCGTGCGGGTCGTGGGAAATGAGGATGCAGGTAATGGCAAGCCGCTCGGTGATGTCGTGGATAACCTCTTTGAGTAATTCCTTGTGGCCTTTGTCGAGGTTAGAGTAAGGCTCGTCGAGCAGCAGCAGACTGGGCCAGGTACTGAGCAGGCGAGCCAGGGCAATGCGCTGCCGCTCCCCGCCTGAAAGCTGGTTGGTCTTGCGCTGCTTCAGATGACTGATGCGGCATACCTCGTACAAGGTTTCGGCTTCGTCGCCCTGCAGCATGTTGGCGTAGCGCAGCACCTGCTCCACTCTCAGAAATTGCGGCAGATCATAGTGCTGCGACAAATAGGCGATGCCTTCATGACCCGGCACCAGCTTGTCGTGCGGACCGATCACGCGTTTGCCTTCAAACGTGATCTGACCGGCGCTGGCCTGCACCAATCCAGCAATGGTTTGCAGCAGCGTGCTTTTGCCGGACCCGGTTTCGCCTGCTATCGCAATTTTCTCGTACTCGCCCTGCTCAAAGCTGATGTCGTGCAGCACGGTATGGCCGTCTTCATCCACCTGGATACCGGATACTTCTAGGAAACTCAAAGCCTAAAACTCATCCTCGTAAAACTCGATCAGGGCACCGAAGTACGCTTCGTTCCAGCCTTCCACGATGTCATCATAGTCCTCGTCAGGGATGTTGAGGTGGCGCAGCTCGGCGGAGGTGCCATGTTTGTGTGGGTGCAGCTTAATGGTGACAATCGACTTGTCTGTCTGTTCGCCGAAATACCACTCCTGCACGATCATTTTGCCTTCCTCAAACTCCAGATTCCTGCCTACGATGTTACCCTCAAAAAGCGAAAACTCCGAGCCCGGCTCCGTCGACATCTCTGCCGGGTCGCCTGTCCATAGCTGAATAGTGCTGGGGTTGGTCAGGGCCACATACACCTCCTCAGGGGCAGCCGGAATGATATAATATTTTTTGTAGTCTTTCATATCGATCGCTTTCGTAAGGTCCTAGCTGAAGGTTCTGATGTAGAGCTCCTCTACTTTCTGCCTTGCCCAGGGTGTTTTGCGCAAAAACTTTAAACTGGAGTTGATGCTCGGGTTGTTGTTGAAACTATTGATGTTGATCTTATAACCTAGCTCTTCCCAGCCATAATAGTCTACGAGCTGCACCAGGATGCGCTCCATTGTTTTGCCGTGCAGGGGATTGTTTTTCTGTTCTTCCATACGCAAGTGTTAGGGCTCGCAAGTTCCATACATTATCCTGAATACGCAATTTAATTAGCCGAAGGCTGCTATACCTGTTCGTGACCTATATCCCCAGTTCGACCTGCACACCAGTCGTCCAGTGATAGTCGTTGTTCACGGGCAGGAAAGGATTGAAGGAGTGGTAGCCCACATTAGCCTGTAACTTAAGGCGGTGTGCCCGCAGGTATTTGGTTACGCCCGCCAGGTAGGCCTCTTCGGTGTTTTCCAGAGAGCGCACTTCCTGGTTGGGTGTTATGCGGGAGTAGCGACCTGCCAGCTCCACATTGTTCGGGAAGATATAGCTCAACTGGTAATTTTGTCCACGGCCGGTCAGGATGTGGCGTCGATCGCCTGCAGCATTGAGCGTGATCGGGTTGTCTGCCTCCCGCGCCATATATTCGGCATAAAGGGCCATCCCTCTGTACTTGAGCAGACCATCAAAAATATAGGTTTGAATGTCCGTCTGCTCGTACAGGTCACGACCGATCTGGCCACCCGTGCGGCGGGCACCTTCGTTATGGCTCATACCACCTGCCAGGGAAAGTTTTGGGGTCGGTTCACGCTCCAGGTCGCCTTCAAAATAATCGCCTCCGTTGGTGAACTTGCCAAAGGGTAGGAGCTCCAAGCGCCCGGTATAGGCCAGACCTTTGTCAGTCGAGAACACGTTGCGACCCTCACCAGCCGTCAGAGCACCTTTGAGCATATAGTGGAAACCCCCGAACTGATTGCTATACACCGCCTGAAAACCAAAGTCACGGTCAACGTTAAAGGCCACATTCACGATGGAGCGGTCGATGAACTGCTGATCACCGGAAGAGATCACACGCTGTCGGTTGCCAGGAAGTTTGGTCTGTCCGAAAGCGAATTGCCAGTTTTCGTTAGGCCGGTAGTATACCACGGCATCGCGCACCACATTAGGGCTGGTGTTGATGTTGGATTGGTCGCGCATGCTCCAGTCCATGTCGCCGCGCGAGAAAGAGAGTTGTATGTTATAGGTCAGTTTGGGAGAGTACATAAAACCCTCGAAGCGCAGACGCAGACGGCGCACCCGCATTTCATATTCTGACACTCCAAAATCGTCCTTTGCAATGGAGTTATACATGGCCCGGCTTTGCACACGAAACCGCATGTTGATCGAGAAGGAGCTGTCCGGAGTCACAAGGCCAACACCGCGTTTGAAGTTGAACAGTGGCTGATTGCTTTCTTGAGTCTGGGCAACAGTTGCAACAGGACATGCCAGCAAAAGCGCCAGCAATAGGGTATAAATTTTCATGTTTAGTCTCTGGCTCTTATGGAGTTCATCTGGTCTTCAGAGCTTAAAAAGGACCAATGTAATCAGGTGTAAATTCAGTGGAAACAGCAAGTACTGTGAGATCAGATGCTGGCTGCTGTTTAGCAAAATCCCCCGCTACTGAAAAGCAGCGGGGGATTTCTTGAGTTAATAGTGTTCTTGCTTGTTCTATGCCTACTGCCCTCGCTCGCGAGACGCGAGCGAGGGTGTCAGGAGACGGTTTAACTAGCGCGTTAGTTTTATTAGATTAATAGTCGTCACGCTCAATGGCGGCCACACCTGGCAGGGTCTTGCCTTCCATGTACTCCAGCAGCGCACCGCCACCAGTCGACACGTAAGACACGCGGTCGGCATAGCCCAGCTGGTTTACAGCAGCGGCAGAGTCACCACCACCGATCAGCGAGTAAGCACCACGGCGGGTTGCATCTACCACTGCTTCAGCCACGGCTTCAGTTCCTACTGAGAAGTTCGACATCTCGAACACTCCCATCGGGCCATTCCACAAGATCGTTTTCGAGTTGCGAATCACATCAGCATACATTTCGCGGGCGTTTGGTCCGATGTCAAGGCCCATCCACATCGGCTTGATATGGTGGCTTAGGGAGGTGTCCACGTTGGCGTCGTTGCTGAACTCATCGGCGATGATGGAGTCAACAGGGATCATCAGGTTCACACCTTTTTCTTTGGCCATCGCGATGAGGCGTGCAGCAAGTTCTACTTTATCTTCCTCCACCAGCGATGAACCGATCTGTCCGCCATCAGCCTTCACGAAGGTATAGCTCATGCCACCACCGATCAGCAGGTTGTCCACGCGGTCCATCAGCTTCTCGATGATCAGAATTTTGTCAGATATTTTGGCACCACCCATAATAGCGGTATAAGGACGTTCGGCATTGTCCATCACGCGGCGGGCATTGTCGAGTTCAGCATGCATCACGTAACCCATTACCTTGTCGTTCGGGAAATAGCGGGCGATCACGGCTGTAGAAGCGTGCTCTCGGTGTGCGGTACCAAAGGCATCATTCACATAAACATCACCTATACTGGCCAGTTGTTGTGCAAATTCCGGATCACCTTTTTCCTCAGCCTTGTGGAAACGAAGGTTCTCGAGCAACAGGATTTCACCTGGCTGCAGGTCTTGTGCCAGTTGTGCCGCCTCAGGGCCTATGCAGTCAGTAGCAAACTTAACAGTAGTGTTGAATTCCTGTGAAAGACGATCCACGAGGTGACGCAGGGAGTATTTCTCTTCCGGTCCGGCTTTCGGGCGGCCCAGGTGCGACATCAGGATGACAGCACCGCCATCGTTCAATATTTTCTGGATAGTCGGCACGGCCGCACGGATACGGGTGTCATCGGTAATGCGGTAGTCAGCATCCAGCGGAACATTAAAGTCCACCCGGACAAGCGCCTTCTTGCCGGCAAAGTTATACGCGTCTACAGTTCTCATGATTTGTCTTTTTCGTTAGTCTTACTCGTTTTTCGTTTTTACGGAGTTTTTGTTTCCGGTATGCGCAATTGGGTGTACAAATATAGTGAAAAGGGTATTTGTCTGAATCAGGATTTTCAGGATTTTAGGATTAACAGGATTTTCACAGATACCGGGCCCAACCACCCCTAGCCACAGATGCTTTCAACTCAAGGAATAACGATTCTTCACTGTCATCTCGACAGAATGGAGAGATCTTCATTCTTTGAGAACAGCGGACTATTTTAGATTTCTCGCGAATAGAGGGCTCTTGACCCTTGCTTGTCAATAACAGGGGAATTGAGAACGATTGTCATCCCCCTGCCCCCTTAGAAGGCAGGGCTGTTAAGTTCTACATTATATGGTCAGTTCATGGCACCACCATTAGACATAGCAATAGCCAAGTTCTCCCCTTGAGGGGAGCCAGAGGGGTGTTGGCGGTAGGCATAAGGCCCGCCCGGCCAGGGCAAGCTATGAAACAGCACCGGTTGCTATACCTGCAACAACCGCCGCTACGCTAGAAAGAGCAGTTATACTGGGCCAGAGGCCCTACCATAGCAAGTCACGAGCGAGAACGCTCGCGCCATAACATATTGCGATAGGCAACTCGCGCCACGATACTCCCAGCCGGCAGCAAGTCAAACTACTCCTCCCTTGGTTAAACATTGAATTTCCACCCCATCTCCACCGTTATACCTATACCGGGCATCATAAATCCCGATTTCGCTATGTATTTCCAATTGCATCCTGTATCTTTTGCCCCTTAAAATACTGAGTGTATTTGTTACCTTTGCATACCATGAGAGTAGGAATAATATTTGGCGGACCGTCCCGTGAGCGTGAGATCTCTTTCGCAGGCGGCCGTACCGTGTACGACAATTTAGACAAAGCCCTTTTTGAGGCCGTTCCGGTGTTTGCCGACAGCCTCGGTAACTTCATTTTGCTGGACTGGCAGTACATCTACAAAGGCACCATCCGTGACTTCTACCCGCCGGTGGAGGCCCTGCCGGAGAGTGAGCACGGACTGCAGATCTACCTGGAGTCGCTGGGCGAACTGAGCATCGAGGAGCAGGACCGCATCATCGCCAAAGCCGGCAAGCGCCTGTTGCCGCACGAGTTCAAGAACCACTTCGACTTCGCTTTCCTGGCGCTGCATGGACCTTATGGTGAGGATGGCAGCATTCAGGGATTGCTCGAGTGGTACCATATTCCGTACTCCGGATCAGGTATACTGCCATCTTCCATAGGTATAGACAAAGCCGCACAGAAGGAAATGCTCAAGCAGCATGGCTTCCCGACGCCGGATTACTGCAAGGTGCAGTACGTGGAGTGGAAAGATGTTAACAACCGCAAGCAGCTGTTCGAGTCGCTGGTAGCCGACTTGGGTCTGCCGCTAGTGCTCAAGGCGCCGCATCAGGGTTCTTCTATTGGCGTTTCCATTGTGAAGGAGCACAACTACGAGCTCTTTGAGCAGGGCATGGACCGTAGTTTCTTTACCAAGAACATCTACAAAGCGCAATGGCAGGCGCTGGGTGAGGAGAAGCAGGTAGCTAGTATGAAGCAACTCGTGGATATCCGCGAAGGCATTGGCATGCCGGTTGTGCTCGAAGATGGCACCATCCTGTACCACCCGGAAGAGCTATTGAACCATATCAACCATACCTTCGCTACGACTGATACCGAGACGATCGTGCTGACAAGTGTGGAGCATGAGCAGCAGGTGTTGGTAGAGGCTTTCATCAGCGGACGTGAGTTCTCATGTATCGTGGTGCAGGACGAGACTGGTGCGCCGATCGCTTTGCCGCCGACTGAGATCGTGAAGGGCAGCGAGGTGTTTGATTATCGTTCCAAGTACCTGCCGGGTCTGGCGCGTAAGATCACGCCGATCAACCTGCCAAGTGGGCAGATTCAGGAAATTCGTAAGGCCTGCAGCAAGCTGTTTGTCAATCTGGGCTTCAACGTGTATGCCCGTCTCGACGGCTTCATCACTGAGGAAGGCAATATCTTCCTGAACGACCCGAACACGACGTCAGGGATGCTGCCGTCGTCGTTCTTCTTCCACCAGGCGGCTGAGATCGGCTTGAACCCTTCGCAGTTCCTGACCTACATCATCCGTACGTCGGTGGCCGAGCGCCTGAAGTCAGGTAAGGACACCGTGACGTTGACGAGACTGTTAAGCCAACTCGACAATGCCATCCGTGAGGAGAACGCCCACCGCCACGACAAGATCCGGGTGGGGGTGATCATGGGTGGTTATTCCTCTGAAAGACACATTTCCGTGGAGAGCGGTCGTAACATTTACGAAAAGCTTTCTTCGTCTACCAAATACGAGCCGCTGCCGATCTTCCTGACAGGTAGCAACGAGGAGCATCGTCTGTACAGCATTCCGATCAACATCATGCTGAAGGACAATGCCGACGACATCAAAGAGAAGATCCAGCATTTTGAGCACGGTGGCAAACCGCATCCGGTGCTGCAGGAAATTATCAGCGAGGCCGAAAGCATCACCCGCAAGTATACCGGTAAGAGCCTTGACGAGCCACAGCGCATCACTTACAGCCAGTTGCAGAACATGGTGGATGCGGTGTTCATCGCCTTGCACGGTCGTCCGGGCGAGGATGGAGCCCTGCAGCAGGAACTCGAGAAACTGGCTATACCTTACAACGGGTCCGGCATCAGCTCTTCGCAGATCACGATCAACAAATACGACACCAACGAAATCCTTGCCAAACACGGCGTGCCGGTAGCGCATCACCGCATGGCCTGGAAAGACGATTGGCTGAAAGATAAAGAGGCTTTCTACCAGAGTCTGGAAACTGAGTTCCGCTATCCGTTCATTGCCAAGCCAGCGGACGATGGCTGTAGCTCGGCTGTGAAAAAGATCAAGAACCGAGCAGAGCTGGATGCTTTTACGACCCTGATCTTCCGGGAGATGGAAGAACTGGATACGGAATGCGCCAGAACGCTGTCGCTGGGCTTCAAGGAGGAATTCCCGAACAAGCAGGGCTTCCTGGTAGAAACACTCATCAGCAAGAACGGCGCGAAGCACTTCCTGGAAATTACCGGTGGCCTGCTAACCACTTATGCACCAGACGGTACAGTTGCGTACGAGGTGTTTGAAGCTTCCGAAGCTCTGGCTGAAGGTGAGGTATTGTCGCTGGAAGAGAAGTTTTTGGCAGGGGAGGGGCAGAACATTACGCCGGCCCGCTATGCACAGGACCCGGAGCGCCGCCAGAAAATCTCTGACAAAGTGAAGGAAGACCTGAAGCGCGTAGCCCAGATCCTGAACATCGAAGGCTATGCCCGTATCGACGCCTTTGTGCGCGTGCTGGAAAACGACGAGGTGGAGACCATCATCATTGAGGTGAACTCCCTGCCAGGTATGACCCCGGCGACCTGTATCTTCCACCAGACCGCCATCAACGGCTACAAGCCTTACGAGTTCATCGACCGCATCCTGACGTTTGGAGTAGAAAGAAACGAGCGGGTGAAAGAACTGCAGGGGTATAAGTCGAGGAACATTTGAAGTTAGCCAGTTAAACCTATACCTGTCATTTCGAATGCAATGAGAAATCTGAGTTATCGTGGAAACCATGAAGTTATCCAGATTTCTCACCTTGTTCGAAATGACAGTAATGCCAGAGTGCTGAGATATAGCGAGTAAAATGCATTTGATACAATTCACTCATTCACTAATTCAAAAATCAAAAAGCCCCCACAGGGGCGAACAATCAATAATTAATTAAATGTTAAAGACGAATTCATTTGTGGGGGTGCTGGTACACCTGGCCTTGATGGGAGTGATTGTGGCCGGGTTGATCTTCGGATTCTTCTACCTATACCTGCCGTCGGCTACGAACCATGGCGAGACGATTTCGGTGCCGAAGATCACAGGTATGCAGTTGCCGGATGCTGAGGCGTTTCTGGAAGAACAGAACCTGCGCTATTTCGTAAACGACTCGAGTTATCATCCGGAGTACAAGCCTTTCGAGATCCTGACACAAGATCCTGCACCGGGCTCCAAAGTAAAGGAGAACCGCAAGATCTATATCAGCATCAACATGAAAAATCCGCCGATGATCAAGATGCCGAAGCTGATCGACGGATCGGTGAAAAATGCGGAGCTTATCCTGAAGAGCTACAACCTGCGTCGTGGCAAGATCACGAACGTGCCTGACCTGCAGCATGGTGCTGTGCTGAAGCAGTTCGTGAACGGCAAAGAGGTGCAGCCGGGTGACCAGGTACCAAAGGGTGCGGTGGTAGACCTGCACGTAGGTGACGGCCTTGGTAACACTGAATTTGAGGTGCCGGACGTGGTAGGTATGCCGCTCGACGAGGCTTCGGTGCTGCTGGTTGGCCAGAAGTTACAGCTGGGTAACATCATTTATGTGTCAGGCAGCGGCAAGCCGGATGGCACCATCATTCGTCAGCGTCCGATCGCTGATGTGAAAGCCATGATCAGAACGGGCGAGCTGGTGGACCTTTGGGTAGCCGGCGAAGAGCCAGTGCAAGGTATAGACTAACAGATGCGCCCGCTACTAACCGTGTCGGGCGCATTTTATATAACAAAGGTATGGGTATAAGACAGTTTCTGTTTACGCTAGTACTGCTCTGCTGTGGCTCTTTAGTCTCGGCTCAGGGAGTCCTGATGCCCTTGCAACAGGATCCGCAGCGTATACCTGCCGGAAACCCATACCAACTCCGAACAGAGAGTAATCACTTGTCCCTGCCTTTTTTTGACGATTTTTCCGGTGCTACCACCACGCCCGATCCGGCCTACTGGATCAACGGCGGGGTTTACGTGAACAACCGCTTTGCCCTACGACCGCTTACCCGCAACGCAGCTACGTTTGACGGGCTCAATGCACAGGGCAACCCCTACGGCAGCAACATTGGCGGACCAACCGATACCCTCACTTCGCAGCCTATCCGGTTAGCAGGGCTCACGCCAGCCGACTCGGTATACCTGAGCTTTTACTGGCAGTCGGGTGGGCAGGGGAGTGCGCCGGAGCGGAATAATAACAACCCGCGTCTGCTGCGGCTGGAGTTTAAAGAAAGCAATGGCACCTGGACACAGGTATGGCAACAGACCGCGCCCGGTCAGGTAACGGAGTTTGCCCAGGCCTGGGTGGCTGTGAGGGAGCAGCGCTTTATGCACGACGAGTTTCAGTTCCGCTTCCGAACAGAGGGCACCCGCAATTCCATCCGCGACATCTGGAACCTCGACTACGTAGAGCTGGACCGCAACCGCCGCCGGGGCCAAAACACGACCCGTGACATCGGCATCAGCGAAAGCGTGTCGCCGCTCATGGACTACAGCGCGGTACCTGCCCGTCAGTTCCTGGCCAACCCCGGGCTATACCTGCGCGACGAGATCTCCGCCAGTCTGAACAACCTCGGTGACCTGCCGGGAGCGATTGCCTGGCGTGCTTTTATACAGCAGGTAGGTGTTACGCCAGCCGATACCTTCCTGCGCGAAGAAGCCCTTATACCCGGGCAGGCCCGGCAACGCCAGATCACGGCCACACCGCGCATCAGCAACCTCAACCTCAATCCGGAGGGCTTTGTGCTGCAGCATGGTTTCTGGCTCGATACCAAAGAACAGAACGCCCGGCAGCGCGCCAACGACAGCACCCTGCAGCGCACCACCTTCAGTGACTACTTCGCCCTGGACGATGGCACAGCCGAGGCCGGTTACAGCAGTCTCTATACCTATGGAAATACCCAGGTGGCGCAGCGCTTTGAACTAGCAACAGCAGACCAGGTACGTGCTTTCCGGGTGCATTTTCCGCAGGTAGGTGTGCGGCATAACAATGTGTCTATTGTCTTCCGCATCTGGGCTGACGACAACGGTCGACCGGGCCGCACCCTCCACGAGCAATCCTTTCCGGTGC
Organism: Pontibacter lucknowensis; assembly: GCF_900156415.1. GTDB lineage: Bacteria > Bacteroidota > Bacteroidia > Cytophagales > Hymenobacteraceae > Pontibacter > Pontibacter lucknowensis. The sequence goes on from NZ_FTNM01000004.1 coordinate 183,803, forward strand.
AACAGAACGAGGGACTCAACACCTTTTATGAAATAGAACTGAGCCAGCCGGTTCCGGTGGAGGGCACCTTTTATGTCGGCTTCAGTCAGCCTGCAACTCTCTACCTGAATATTGGCTTTGACCGCAATGCCGGTGCCACAGGCCGCTTGTTTTACAATACCGTGGTAGGTGGCTGGCAGCGGGACAGCGTCAATGCAGGTGCTGTGATGCTACGCCCTGTGATGGCTGGTCAGGCACTGGGTCTGGAGGAGGAGGCACGTGACGCTGACCTGCAGGTATACCCGAACCCCAGCAACGGCATTTTACATTTCTCCGGACCTTACCGTTCTTTTTCGATGTACGATGTAACCGGAAGGGAGATTTTGCGTCATAAAGCAACGGTATGGCAGGAACCGGTACGCCTCCCGAAGCTTTCGCCGGGCTTATATACTATCCGAATTGAAACCGACCATCATACATTTACTACCAAACGCATCCTAATAAACTTATGATCACAACAGACATTACGGCCGAGGAACTCAAGGAACGATTGGCCAAGGGCGAAACGCCCGTTATCATCGATGTTCGCGAGGACTGGGAACATCAGGAATCCAAAATTGAAGGTGCACAGAACATCCCGCTCGGTGCTTTACCGCAGCGCCTGGATGATATAGAGGATTATAAAGACCTGGAGGTAATCGTACACTGCAAGTCCGGTATGCGTTCAGCATCTGCCAAAGCCTTTTTGCAGCAGCAGGGCTTCAAGCAGGTTCGCAACCTGCTTGGCGGGATTACTGGCTACCAGGGATAATTTGATTTTTGGATATGGCGCGAGCGTCCGCGCTCGTGACTACTATAGAGGGGCCTCTGGCCCCTTTTTCTATTAGATGTTATTTGCACCGCTCTTGTTCAGTATACCGCAAGTTTAGCGTTAGCGTAACTTGTGGTTGTATATTGGGCCAGTTTGCAACTGGCGTAACGGCTGTAGGTATAACAACCAGTGCTGTTTCATAGCTTGCCCTGGCCGGGCGGGCCTCACTTTTTTCCTTGATGAAAAAATCGAGGGCCCCTACCCCCAGTAAGCAAAAAAATCAAGACCCTCCAAATAGAGGGCCCCTACCCCCACTCGCTGAACGCTCGAACAGTGGAGTGTCGTAAAGCGCACCTAGCTTACGCTGTCTGTTTCATAGCTCAAGAGGCAAGTTAGTCTTGCTATACCTGCCAGTGGTGTGTACCGAAATTACAGCGCGCATACCTGTGAAGAGGCAGTAATAGAAAGTCCCCCTTCGAAGGGGGCAGGGGGATGACAATCTTTCTCAATTCCCCTCTCGAGAGGGGCAGGGGTGTGTTAATCGTTAGTGAGAATCCTGCTAATCCTTAAATCCTGAAAATCCTTGGGGTAGGGGCCCTATGTGAAGATTCTGACTACTCAATCACAAACGGCGTCGGACTGAAGCACAGCAAAAAGATCACAAAGGCCAGCACTCCCAATACCTTGCGTCCGGTCGTGATCGGCGCCTCATTCGGACAGGAAGGATGGAAGATGCCCATCAGCCTTGAGAGCAGGAGGCCGAAAACCAGCCAGCCGCTGTAGCCGTCGGCAGTTGGGTATAGCCAGGCGATCAGGACCTGTACCACTACTACGATCAGCACCAGGTAGGCTGTAAAGCTCAGTTTTGGGGTGGCAGGCTCCAGCACGAAGAACAGGTACAGCACATACAGCGGCCATGCCCAGATGTAGCCTGCCAGCTCCGGGAAGGTCTCGGCCAGGCTATACTGCGCCAGCAGCATCCCCAGCGCAGCAAGCAGGCCGTGGCGGTTATCGTGCAAAATACCCCGGAAGGCAAAGAACACAAAGGGCGCCAGTACCACCAGCAGGCTATCGTCCCAGAGCGGTTCGCGGTGCGGCGAGATCATGCCCATACCGGCATACAGAATAAAAAAACTGAAGAAGATCGGGGAGAGTTGGTTGAAGCGCCTGTACCCGATCAGGCCGTAGAGCACGTGTCCGCCGTCCAGCTGGCCGATGGGCAACAGGTTGAGCGCTGTGAAGAACAGCGCCAGGTAGCCCGCAAAGAGGAGCGGGTAATGGATCACTTCATAGGCATTGGGCACCAGCGCCGGGTCTGCCACATACTTTTCAAAAAACAGGAAAAGCAGGTTCTTGCCGAGCGAGAAATTGCCCTCGCCCTGGTACACGTACCGGGCATAATCCTGACCGAACTGCTGGTACTCCGGGTGAATGGTGAAGATAAAATCCGGGTCGGGCAGGTGCGTAAAGCCGTACCATAGCAGCGGAATGGCTACCACAAAGCCCGCCAACGGACCGGCTATACCTATGTCGAAGAACTGCTGTCGGGAGAAGATGCGGCTCCTGATCCGGATGAAAGCGCCCATGGTGCCAATGGTGGACGTGATGCCAAACCACAGCGGGATATAATAAGGCAGCGTAACATTGGCGCGGTAATGTTTGGCAGTGAAGTAGTGCCCGAACTCATGCACCGTGAGCACGCCCAGAAAAGGTATAGAGAAGTATAGCCCGGCTGCCAGTTCGGTCCAGGTAAATGTACCCGTCCACGAAAAGCCCTCTGCTCCCCAGAAGAACAACTTGCCGAAACGCCATTCGGCCCCGGCAATGGTCGTCGTGATCAGGGTGAGTACAAAGAGCAGCAGGTGCAGGCTATACCTGTTTTGCCCCTTAGGAAACCGCATCCTTAAACACCTGGTTGATGGTGAGCGGCGGCTCCAGGAAGAGCGTCTGCAGACCCACTTTTCGGGCACTCTCAATGTGCTGAATGCTGTCGTCGATAAAGAGCGTCTCTTCGCGCTGCAGGCCGTTCTGCTCCAGTATCTGCTCAAACACGATGGCGTCGGGCTTGCGCTGCCCGATCAGGTGTGAGTAATAGGCCTGCTCAAAAAGCGAGTCGAGGCTCGGCATGGTAAAGCTGTGGGCCACCATCTCGTTGAAGCGCTTCAGGTGGATGGCATTGGTATTGCTGAGCAGGAAGATGCGGTATTTCTTGCCCAGCTCGCGGAGCAGCTCAATGCGTTCGGCCGGAATATCGAGCAGCATGGCGTTCCAGGCCTCGTCGATCTGCTCGTCGGTAGCGTCGAGGTGGTAGGCTTCGCGCAGGTGCTGGCGAAACTCTTCGGGGCTGCTGTTGCCGGTCTCGAAGAGGTCAAACAGGTGAGACTGTGCGCGTTGGCTGTACTCGATGGTATGGCCCGCGGTGCAGTACTGCTCCAGCTCGCGTATGCTTTTATGGTAATCTATGTTGATGATGACCCCGCCGAGGTCGAAGATGATGTTTTTAACAGTAGTCAGGTCCACGAAAATATTTTGGTCTGGTATTTGAAATTGTCCCTACAAATATGTAGAATTGCACTCCCAAATCAAAGGAAGCACATTCTTTTAAGGGAACGGGCCTATAGCTCATTCGGTTAGAGCAACTGACTCATAATCAGTAGGTGCCTGGTTCGATTCCAGGTGGGCCCACAGAAAATCAAGCACTTATCTCGGAGAGGTAGGTGCTTTTTTTGTTTTTAGGTTACTTCAGTTATTCCTTTCTGCACCAACTTTAGTAGTTTAGTACAGTCTTCCACTGTCCTGCCTGTTGTGCTGGCCATGATAGCTGCAATCCGGCTGCTGGTGACACTCTCTGTATTCTCCTTCAATATCTGTGTTAATCTGTCCGATAAAGTCTTGTTTCTTCCTGCTATTCTGCCCACCTCACGCCCCAGCGTCTGAGCAGCCACTTTTGTCAAAAAGTTTTCATCATCGCTTTCTTCAAACAAATCGCTATGGTGATCAAATATTTGCTCGCTGAACATCTCGAAGTAGTTAAGCAGGATATCTGTGATATCCTGTATGTCGCTTACCCTTACCTCAGGACGGTCATGCCAGGCGATCAGCTTCAAAAGGACGATACCAGGTATAGTGCAAAACTTAAACCTACTGCTGTCCTCAAGCTCCACTTCTGGCAGGCCTGCTTCGTAAACTTCTTTAAAGCCAGTTACGTGCAGCGTAGTTAACCCAGTGCCCTCTACTTTTACCTTTCCATCATGCTCAATGCTGCCAAATGGCATCAGGTCAACTTCCTGCCCGTTTTTCCAGATGAGCACGAACGTATTTTGGTGATAAGGGTGGAAGCCTTCTTTCTCAATTAGGTAATCCCTCAGTTTTTCATATACACCACGCCGGTTGATCAGAACAGCGAAATCTATGTCTCCTGTAGTACGCTTAGGTGCGATATCATTTATAGCCCGCATCCACACATCTCTTGCCACTGCACCGACGAGATAGAAATCAACGTTAAACCGGCTGAATCCACGCTCTAGCGCCTCTAACATTTTTCCTGTCTCAGGGTTCTGCCGTAGTCGTTTATAGTTTGTCTTGTAAGAACTCATGGTATATTTTTTCTGCTGTTTCCAAACATCTTCTGTCTCCTGTGCTCATTAAATCGACATAGACTAAAAGCGGAGATACGATGTTTTTGTACTCTTCATCCTTAGTCCAGAACTTCTCATATGCATGAACATTTCCCTTTGAATCCGGAATTAGGCGGTAGTTCTTAATGAGTTCACTTCTACTCTCCAGTGTGTAGATTGTTAGTATCTCCGGTTGAAGATAGTTTGTGTATAGATCGGCACCGGCTTCACCTCCCCACCACGAGTGGCCACTCTTCAGGGGAAGTTGCTTCCAGTTAGTAAAATCTTCTGGTTTAAGAAAGCGGAAGGTACCAATATGCAGCGAAGGTTTCAGGTCTTGCTGATAGCCGATTATCCATCTATTTAGCAATTCCTTTTTGTTTTGCAGTTTATACACCTTTTTGTTGAGAGGGAGCAGGAAGCCCTGTTCTTTTAGCCCTTTCAGAATATTGGGGACATTGCCTAGAGCAGTGCCTGTAATCTCGGCGATGGTTCTGTATGGGAGGTTAATATCTTCTTCGAAGCGTAAAAAATGAAAAATAGCTCGAAGACCCGTTTTAGTAAAAGCTCTGTTGCCCAAGCTTTTTTCCTGTTTTAAGGGCTTGCTGTGTTCCAGCCAAAATAAGAGTTTTTTATGATGGATGAATAGGTTTCCGTTGCTTTCCAGATAGGGAATATCCAGGTCCCGAAGTTCCTTTTTTGCATTGGGCTCTATGCGGTACGCAACGAGCATGATATTACCTTTATGCTCTTTAACTAATTTCTCTAACTGTAAGAGATGACTTGCTCTAAAGTCCTGCATTATTTCAACAGGTAGCTCAAGCTTATCATCTTTGTAACTAATAGCAACAGTCCCACTCAGACCATTCAATCTTTTATGATTGAGCCATTTTGCCCTTAAGGGAGTATTCTTCTCTAGGTTCTCTATTGCTAAGCTGATTATTCTTTCTGGAGCCATGTTCACGTATTTTGTTTGTTCATTATTAATGAACATTTAAAAATAATGAACATTTGACGTTAAAACAAATAATGAAACTAATTGGACCTAGTTCGAATTAAGGTGGGTCCACAAAAAATCAGGCACTTATCTCGGAGAGGGGTAGGTGCTTTTTTTGTTTGCGTAAGATCTGCATACATTTTTTTTTATAGCGAAGCCTAATCTTGTAGGGGCTGAGATAGCCAGTTTTAATAAGCCGAAAAAATTTTTATTTGGCTCGATATTGTTTGATTTTTGAGCTGAATAAGTATTGTATTCGGCTCATGATCTACAATTAAAGCAATTGAAGAACCTATTTGTAAACCGTTGATGCTTTTAAAATAACTGGAAACTCTAATATAGAAGCTAAAAAAAGAAAGGCCCCAATCTTGGGGCCTTTCTTTTTTTAGCTTCTAAAGAAGTTTTCAATTCTCTTGTCTGTATTTGAGGGTAGATCGGTGGTATGCAGCACCGGATCTTCAATGTTCATATCCCGGAACCACTGGTTGAGGTAAGCCTTGATAATGTCTTCTTCTTTCTTGTGAGAATCTGAAGCGTTAATTTCCAGCACCATCACCTCAAGGTTATCGATTGACTGATTTGTACTGATCAAGCCATAGTTGTCTTTCTCCATTTTCTCACGCCAATTGTCTCCTTTTCTAAAACCTTCATCCTGCAGAAACTTCGGTGTGATGTAAGAGGTTTTGTTTTGCTGACGGTCTTTTGACTGTTCATGATAAAGATAACCATCCGTCACGATAACCACGATGTTACGGTATTCAGGATTAGGCTCTATACACAGGTCCTTCACATCATTCTTAAAGAAACGCCAGATATCAGAGCCTACCCAATTTTTGCTATCAATCGTTTGGGTATAGATCTCCCGTAAGCCTTCCTCAAAGTTGGTGGTAATGTTATCGTAAACTTCTTTCTTCTGTTTGTTGTCCATCTTAGACAAGTCAACCGACAGCTTTTTTGCGATATTGTTAATATTTGGGTCGTCCGGAGCAGGCTTGAAAAGCACTCTTATTTTGTCTTTCGACTGAAAGGAACCTTTTGCTTTCATGTTACTTTTAAACACCTCTGTCAGTTTGCCTACGATCTGGATATCACGCTCAGCCTGTGTGGGCTGCATAGGTTGTATTACTCTGTCTGACAGATCCAACACAATGCTGATGTTAAGCATTTGGGGTTTCACTTCTGCAGCCTGTGGCTCTACTGATGCCTTCTCAATATTGGCTTCTTCAGAACTACCGCAACTGAATAGGGCGAAGGCAAGAAATAGGGATAGTAGCTTATTTTTCATTGTCTTGGGCAAGGGCTTGCATAGGTTTAACATTCAGTTCAATAAATTCACATACCAGGTTGTGCGCGTTCTGGCGTGCTGCCTCGTCGCGGCTATTGAAGTTGAGGAACTCAAGCCAGCCATCCAGGAATCGCATGAGGGAGTGCTCCAATTCTTTTGGCTTGATGATATCAGAATGATCTAATATGGTTTTCAGCTTCTCTATCTCGGTGTTGTTTGTGCCGATGACATTATTCAACTTGTCTGTTTCTTCCTCCAACTTATGCAGTTGCTCTTCCTTTTTTGCGATTTCCTCCCTCTTGGCATTTACGATCACGCTGAGTTGGTCCAGTTTTCCGTAGGCCTCCATCACAAAGTCAAAAACTAAACCCCATACTAGGTACACCACAAATCCTGCAAAAATGATGAGCCAGAAATTGACCGATTGAAATGCCATGGCTACGGTATATGGCGGGATATCGTCAAAGCTGTTCTCGGCTTTTATGTTATAAATCTTCTCTGTGATCTCGTAAGCGAGTATCGCGTCAAAAATAAAAGTTACCGCTATCATCATAGCAATCCTGGGGTATTTGGCCCAGCCCTTTACTTCCTGGAACTTGTGGATCAAATAGCCAAGGCCCAGAAATACAAATGGAATAGTCAGGATAAGCACGAGTTCAGTAAAGCCATCTCTATAAGCCTTGGTGAGGGCCTGAGCGTCAAAGATAGAGTTGGCTACGCCGAGTTCACCTACTGTAAACTCTTTAAAAAAGGCGGAGAACGATGCTGAACTGTAGAAGATGAAGAGGTATACTGTAAGGAAAGTGAGGATGATGGTACCGATCACAAAACCAGCCTTGCCAACTTTGTCGCCAATGAAATCCTGCGGGTTCCTTTTCATTTCCCGGATCTCTTCCTGCAGAGCTTCAATTTTCTCCTCAATCTTAGGTACCTCTACATGCTTGATCTTCTCGAGGCGGTTGTGGTATACCTCGTTCTTCATCGTGTATTCTCTGAGCTTCACCCGGAAAGGCTGCTTCGCCTTTTCCTGCTCTATTTCGTCTTGGCGCAGAATCTCTTTATGGTTATGGTAGATTTTGCCAATGCAGGTTTTTAGTCCTGTCTCGGAAGCGCCGTGGTTCTGTGCTTTCGCTTTGCCTTCGTCGTACCAGTCGATCAGCACAAAATCCTGGTAGGATGGGGTGCGTTCCAGTACTTCGGCTGGTGCTGCACTATCGAATATGCCTTTGAATAGTTTTACCATGACTATAAAGTTTGTTTTACCTGCTCAATTATTTCTCTCTTGTCTGTCCCGTTCATGGCTTCCTCAATCAGGAACTGCATGATAGCTGGGACGTTACGCTCGTCGAATCCGAACTTCAGACAGAATTTTTTTAGTGTAAGATGCTCATGCTCGTCCACTTTTCCATCAGCCAGAATCATGGTTACGTAGTCGTAGAGGTACTCAATTTTAGTAACGGTATCCTGTGGGATGGTGAATTTTGTGCTGTCAGGCTGCAGAATTATCTGTTCGATTTCTTCTTTTTGAATACCTCTTTCTTGCCCAAGCTTAAAAAGCATTTCGAGCTCCTGTGTGTCGATTTGGGTGTCAGAAAGGGCAAGGAAATAGAGGTTAAGAAAATGTGTTTTAAGCTCGTGATCCAGTACAGTTGTTTGCATAAAACTTGAATTAAAGGGTTATAAAGTGAGATTTTCAGGTATACCAGAAGAGCAGTTTTTCTAAAAAACTAATCCGTCAGACATACCTCTGCCCAACCAGATTCTGCTCTGCTGGATTTTATAGCCTTATTTTGTACTAGGTAGCTGATGGAGGCGCTTGCTCTTTATCAATTCTGAGGCAGAATAGCTAAAGGAGGGAAGTAATTTAGTCTAGGTTAACCAATATTGTTTCGTGATGTAATACTAATTTAGGTAAATTATATCAGTTTGCAACTATATGGTAACATTTTATATAGGAATTGGATATGTTATACTTGATTTATATAGTTCAAGTTTTTAATATTTTGATACTATATAAAATAGTAAATGAATTAAATGGTTCTATTTATTCAATTCAATTTTTTGTATAACATTCTAAAAAATGTTTATACTGTTATAAAACGATTGTGTTGCTAACTGAGAGGTATCTTGAAACTAGAAATTGCGCAAATGAATTTTGTCGAAAAATTAAGGGCTGAGGCAATCAAAGACATCTATGCCAAAGTAGATTTGATGAAGCAAGAGTATTTGATAGCTTCAGAGAATAATCTTATTGTATATTATGCTCCTTTTGATTACATCAATAAAGATGCTTCTGTGGTAATTGTAGGTATAACCCCTGGCTGGACTCAGATGGAAAAGTCTTTTAGAACCGCAATCGAAGAATTAAATAAAGGAACTACTCTTGATGAAGCGTTTAGAAAAGTAAAATCTGAATCGAGTTTCGCAGGTTCCATGCGTTTCAATCTAATTAATATGCTGGATGAACTAGGGCTACAGTATAAGCTGAGTCTGAATTCAACAGCTGAACTGTTTGACATTGATAATGATCTGTTGCATTCAACATCAGCTTTGAGATATCCGGTTTTCAATAACGGAAAGAACTATACAGGCTCTTTACCATCACCGTTGAAAAGTCAGTTGCTCTGGAGTCAAATTGAGGCGAACCTGATACCAGAGATGAATCATTTTACAAACTCTTTGGTGATCCCATTGGGTAAGAATGTAGATGATGTCTTTACAATGCTGAAAGTCACAGGAAAATTAAATAACAACTCTGTATTGACAGGCTTTCCCCACCCTTCTGGAGCTAATGGGCATAGAGCCAAGCAATTTGAAATGAATAAAGCTCAAATGAAGGAAGCTATAGCAAATTGGAATCCTTAATAGTCAATTCGCAATTCGCGAATCGCGAATCATCACCCCACCCAAGCCACCTCAAAATGCATCCCATCCTGCCGTGTGAAATGCCCGCCCCAGTAAAACCCATTCTAGTGGGCGATCTGCACGAGCTGCCGTACTGATCCTTTCTGCCCGACCAAAGCTGGTTGGGTGCCAAGCTTGTTCCAGGCGTAGTTGATGTCGAAAGCCGTACCGAAGGCATGATTGCTGAGCACCCTGCGGCTGCCCCGTACGAAGCGCGGCACAAAAGAGCCTTCCCAGGTATGCACGTGGTGCAGCAGACCGGCCTGTTCCCAGTCGCGCCAGAGCTGCACCAGCTGGTCGGCGGCAAAGCGGTGGAAGTAGACCGTGGCGCTGCCTTTGACAGGTATAAGCTGCGGCACCTGCACCGGTATAATGTGGCGGCGGTCCCAGCCGTCGGTGATGCGGATGTTCTCGGGGTTGCCAGGTAGAGGGTGGGGGAGGTAATTGAAATAGCCGAATACCCGGGCCCGGTCGGCATGGCTGAGCAGTGGCCGGAAAGGAGGACGCGGTGGCCAGTGAGCACTCAGTATACCTGTGCGGTCATCGGCCAATACCCCAAAGCCCAGCGTCATCGCCATACCTGTTGTCTTGTTGCCTGCAATGCCATCGGACTGCAGGATATGCTCCAGCTGAAAAATGATGGTGGCTGCTTTGGTCTTCTCCCCAAAAATGCCATCGGCTATACCTGGGTCATACCCCTGCCCAATCAAAAAATACTGCCACTTCCGGACGTCATCGCCCCGGCTTCCGATTCTGAGTACATTCATGTTTATTGCATTTTGTATATATTTAAATCTTCAATTTAATACGTAATTAATACACTGTAGCTTCAGGCGTTAAAAAATAGTGCAAAAAAAAATAGGGAAATAAGTGCGCTTGGTTTAATTTGCGATGCAGGAGCTTCTTATATTGTATCGTGCGAGTCAAAAAAAATGAAAATAATTGACTGGGCAGTGAGAAGGGGTTTCTGGAATTGATATTTGTATTTTTAAGGCCCTGTGCGCTGGCTGGCAGGAGCAATTTCGATGAAACATACCATTACACCACCCGAAAATCTGCAGCAGGTATGTTGCCTTTCAACTGATTTTGTAGAGATCATACATGATGTCAGGCATGCCATGCTGCTTGTGCGTTGGCTGCGACCGGTGCAAAGCCACGAATACCGCTTTGGAATAGAGGAAACAGGTCGTGTGCTGTTGGAACTGGGGCTGCAGAAACTGCTCGTGAACAACCAGCGCATGGGCGTGCTAACAATGGATGACCAGGGCTGGCTGGCAGCTATCTCTATCCGGATGATCTCGCAGAGCAAGCTGAAGCAGCTGGCGATCATTTCTTCCACCGATTTCTTTCAGCAGCACACCAACGAGAAGCTCGACGGCCGGGTAAAGGAACAGACACCGTTTTTTGACACACAGTACTTCCTGATAGAGCGCGAAGGGCTGGAATGGCTGAAAACAGCTTAAACAAAAACGCCGCCTCCCATCAGGAGAGCGGCGTCTTGTAACACACTCAAACAATCTAAACTTACTTATCCCACCATACGCGGCCGTAGAGGTTGTCCTGTCCGCCGAACTGGCGCTGCACAGCCTCATTGTAGCTGGCGGCGTTGTTGAAGGCTTCGTTGGCCGGGTAGCTGTTGCGGCGTGGTACGGCGCGGCCACCGTCTGGCTCCACCAAATTGGCAGGATAGCCCGTGCGGCGCCATTCGGCCCAGGCTTCGTAGCCGTGCATGAACAGGTGGATCCAGCGCTGCGTCGCGATCTGCTCAATGGCATTGTCCGCGTCGTAGGCCACACCTTCCTGGCTCAACAGGTCTGAGGCACCGGCTGCGCTGCCCGTCCACTGCAGGAGCGACTGCTCAATGGCTTTGTTGTAATTGGCTTCAGCCTCGGCATCGCCACCGGCAATCCAGCCTAGCTTGGCAGCCTCAGCCTTGGCGAAGAGCGCCTGTGCGTAAGTTACCAGCTGGATGTGCGCGTCCTGCTTCCAGATGGCCTGACCCAGCAGCGAGTAATTGGTCACGTTTGGCAGACCTTCCACGCGGCCGTATGGCAAGCCCACATACTCACCGGAGGTACGGGCGGGTGCGCCGTATACCTGCAGGCGTGGGTCTTCTACCGGCTTCAGTTCGTTTACGAGTCGCTCAGTCAGTGCCCACCATTCCCGGTTCTGGTTCGATACCTGCCCAAACCAGTAGTTCTGGTTATTGGCGTCGGCCAGGTGGCGGAACGCGAGGTTGTCGGCATTGGAGGTCATGATACCGGCTTCCAGCGCCTTCTTAAACTCGGCGGCACCTTTGGCAGGGTCTACCTCAGACAGGCGCAGGGCCATCAGCATGCGGATGGTATTGGCCAGGCGCTTCCACTTGTTCACATCCCCGTTGTAGATGATGTCGTTGGAGATGTTGCCGGCCGTGATCTCATTATTAGCCTGCTCCAGCTGTGCAAACAAGCTGTTGTAGATCGACTCCTGGGTGTCATACTTCGGGGTGAAGTTTTCGGAACCTCGCAGGGCCTCCGTGTAAGGGACATCGCCCCAACGGTCTGTCACGTGCCAGAAGTAGTAGGCCTTCAGGATACGGGCTACCGCCAGCTGGTTGTTCACCGGGCCTTCCGTAGCGCTCAGGTTATCTGACGTCAGCACCGTTTCCAGGTTCATTAGCGGCCCCTGGTAGATCCAGTAGAAGCTGGTGCCGCCCTCCGGGTAGAGGGAAGCGCCCGGATACTGTGTTTCGGACAGGTACTGGGCATGGAACTGGGCCGAAGGCGAGGAGCTCAGGCTCGACAGCGAGAGCGCCGAGTTGGCGATCAGCTGGGTGCCGGAAGCATTGCTCGGCTGGTTCGGGTTGATGTTGATGTCCTCATCAAACTTGTCGCAGCTTGCCAGCATAAAGCACGACAATAGCACTGCATATATTTTCTTCATTCTCATCTTCCTTATAAAGTAATGTTTAGGTTAATGCCGTAAGAGCGCACAGAGTTGGTCATACCTGACTCGTACCAGCTGATGGACTGGGAGCCGGTTGAGATCTCAGACGGGTCGATGCCCTCAGGGGCTTTCTGCCACAGCTGCGCTACGTTACGGGAGAACACGGCAACGCCTACGCTCTGGAACGGCAGACGGCCTAGCATAGACTTGTCGAGGGTATAGCCCAGGCGCAGTTCACGCAGCTTGATGTAGGAGGCGTCATATACCCACTCTTCGTACACACGGCGACCTACTACGGTGTTGTAGTAAGACTGGGCGTTTACGTAGTTAGAGGCCGGCTGTCCGCTCACATCCACACCACCCACGATCGTGCCTGGTGCGTAGATGCCCTCTACTTTCACGCCACCGCCTTCTTCCAGCGGATCACGCACATTCGCGCCGCGGTCGTTGGTTGCCACCGTGATCGGGTCCTGACCGGTACGCACCGCCAGCATTTTAGAACGGCTGAAGAACTGGCCACCGAACTGGTAGTCGATCATGGCAGAGAGGTCAACCTTCCAAATACGGAAGATGTTCTGCCAGCCACCTGTCGCATCAGGCTGCACCGTGCCAAAGTCATGCGTCGCGTCAGTATACAGCGGCATGCCGTTCGCACCGATCAGTTTCTGTCCGGTGGCAGGGTCACGCTGATACGCCTGGCCTACGAGGCTGCCATAAGGCTTGCCTTCATAGTGGTTGAGGTAGGAAGTAACAGAAGAGTAGGTGGTAGAGTACTGCGTCAGCACATCCACATCCGGGTGAAGCTCCACGACCATGTTGCGGTTGCGGTTCGCATTGAAGGATGTGTTCCAGGTGAAGTTGCTCGTTTGGATTGGTGTGCCGCTGAGTACTACCTCTATACCTTTGTTCTGGATCAGACCGGCGTTGATCGTGGTAGTGCTATACCCGCTGGTGCCTGAGATAGGCAGTTGCAGGATCTGGTCTTTGTTCTTCAACTGGTACAGTGTCAGGTCGAGTCCTATGCGGCCATTGAGGAAGCGCAGGTCGAGACCGGCTTCGTAAGCGTGCGCGAAAGAAGGTCTTACGTGCGGGTTGTTCAGGTTGTCCGGAACAGACAGCGTGTTAACAGTCGGGCTGCCGGCATACACGGTGCCTACATTGTAGAAAGGTGTGGTGAAATACGGGCTCAGGTCAGAGCCTGCCTGTGCGTAGCTGGCCCGGATCTTACCGAATGAAAGCGGCGACCAGTCGATCAACTCGCTGAACACCATGCTACCTGATACTGATGGATACCAGTAGGAGTTGTTTTCTGGCGGCAGGGTAGAGGAGATGTCATTACGAATGGAAGCGTCGATGAAATAGGTGTCTTTATAACCCACCGAGGCCATCCCGTACATACTGCGGATCTGCTTGCGGCGAAGTGTCTGGTTGGTAGTAGGACGGTCAATGGAGCCGTCGATGTGGTAGAAGCCCGGTGTGGCAAGCCCACCTACCGAGCCCATGTAGAGCGCCGTGTAGCGGGTGTCGAACAGGTTACCGCCGGCATTCACGTTGAGCGAGAAATCACCCAGTTGCTTCGTGTACTGCGCCAGCAACTCGAAGTTCGTTTCGCGGCCCTGGTATTTGCCTGTCGTGAACTGAGGTACTCTCCTGCCGCCGAAGGCCTGGCGGGTTTCGATGTTCTGGGTATAGCTGTCGTTGCGCACATGGCCGCTCACTTTCAGGTCAGGCAGGATCTGGTAGGTCAGACCCACGTCGCCGAATACACGCTCGCGGTTGTCATTGCTGATGTTCTCGTATGCCTCGAAGTAAGGGTTGTTCCAGTACAGCGGGTTGAAGTTGGTGATCTCGCCTGTAGCTGTGCTTGGGCGGCGCAGGTTCCAGTTCAGGAAAGTGCCGTCGGCGTAGCGGTAGTTCTTCATGCGTTTCATGTCCACGTTACGCTGGAACCACTGCACCATGTAGCGGGCACCGTACTCCGATCCCTGCGACGGACGCTGGGCATTGTTGCGGGCGTAGTTGATGTTGGTCGACACTGTCAGCTTTTTAGACAGGTCCAGGCTGCCGCTTACGCCCACGTTGTTACGGTTGAGCCAGGTGTTCGGCTCCACACCCTCTACGCGGGTGTCGTTTACGCTCAGGCGGAAGGTGCTGTTCTCGTTGCCACCCGTGATGGTCACGCCATTGTTCAGGTTATAGCCTGTTTCGTAATAGTCTTTGATGTTGTCAGGATGCGGTACGAAAGGTGTCAGCTGACCATACTCCGGATCCTGTGGGTAGAAACTGAAGATCTGGCGAACCGGTGTACCGTCCATTTTAGGGCCCCAGCTTTCATCTACGGACACGTCTACATACTTATCGCCGTTTGGCAGGGTGCGCCAGGTCTGGCTGGAACCGCCGCCGTACATGTTCTGCATCGGCATGAAGTTTACGGCACGCTCCACCGAGAAGGCAGAGTTAAGCTGCACGCTTACCTTTTTAGGGCCTTTCTGACCTTTCTTGGTGGTGATCATGATCACGCCATACTGCCCACGGATACCGTACAGGGCAGAGGCCGCAGGGCCTTTCAGCACGTTCACCGACTCAATGTCCTCCGGGTTGATGTCCTGTGCCAGGTTACCGTAGTCCGCCTGGTCGGCACCGGCGAAGTTGGCGTTGGAGATCGGGGTGCCGTCCACTACGATCAGCGGCTGGTCTACGCCGGCAATCGAGTTAACGCCACGTATCTTGATCTTCTGGGTGCCGCCCATGCTGGCGCCCGAAGAGCCTGTTACCTGCACACCGGCTACTTTACCTGCAAGCGAGCCCAGTACGTTCTGCTCTTTGGTGAAGGTCAGGTTGTCGCCCTGCACCTGCTGCGTGGCATAGCCGAGGGAGCGCTCGCTACGCTCGATGCCGAGGGCCGTCACCACCACCTCGTCGAGCTGGCGGGTGTCGGTCTGGAGGCTTACATTGATTGTACTCTGGTTGCCCACCACTGCCTCACGGGTGGTATAGCCCAGGTAGCGGAACACGAGGGTGGCATTGGCATCGGGTACCCGGACCTGATAGTTACCCTCCGCGTCCGTTGCAGTGCCGATGGTTGTGCCTTTGACGGCAACACTCACCCCGGGCAGGCCATTGCCTGACGAGGCTTCTGTCACCTTACCGCTTACTGCCCTGTCCTGGGCAAAGGCGCTGGCGGACCAGAGCACCATAAGCGGTAAAATGATGGATAGTAGTTTTTTTCCCATAATTCAACATGTAGTTTAAAGGTGAATAGGTTAGTTTCGTTGAATATAGGATATATTTAATTAATATAAAAGCAATATTCGTTATAACATGATGCACGAATGTGCGGATATAAAAAAACACCCCGCAGCAGGCCGTAGCCTGTGCGGGGTGTTTGTACTTGTCAAAAAGCTGTCAGCTTACAGCGAATCGATCCATTTTTTGAGTTCGCCTTTCGCCTTACCGGTCTTCTGCTGCAGTTTGCCGAGCCATTCGTCCTGCTTGCCTTCGTCGTAGGTCAGGTCATCATCGGTCAGGTCGCCGTAACTCTGCTTGATCTTGCCTTTCATTTCGTTCCAGTTTCCTCTGGTTCTATATTCTGTTTCGTTCATCGTATTTTAGACTTTAAATTTATATAAATCTTATACCTTGTTTTACGGATGAAACAGGACATACGTTTGAAACGAGAGGCTATACCCACTTCCTGAGCAGCCCAACAAGGTCGCTTTGCTCGAAGGGTTTGCAGAGGTAGTCGTTCATGCCCGAAGCCAGGCTGTTTTCGATGTCGCTGCTGTAGGCGCTGGCCGAAAAGGCGATGATCGGCGTGTCACATTTTTCCTGGCGCAACATACGGGCTGCCTCCAGGCCACTGATGCCGGGCATCTGCACATCCATAAAGATGAGGTCAAACTTGTCTTTGCGTGCCAGGTCGATGGCCTCTTGCCCGCTGAAAGCAGCAGTTACCTTCGCCCCGAAGTTTTCGAGCACCGTCTCGAGCAGCATCACGTTGATCTCATTGTCATCTACTACGAGCAGGTGCTTGCCTGCAGGCACCCGGTAGTTACTGTCGTCCTCCACTTCCTGCTGCACAGGCTGCCTGACCTGCATGCGCTTAAGTCGGATCGTAAACCAGAACAATGAACCCTGTTTCTGGCCGGGCAATGGGCTGATCACCTGCAGGTCGCCCTGCAGCAGCCGGGCTAACTTCTTGCTGATTGCCAGGCCAAGCCCTGAGCCGCCGTACTTGCGGGAGGTAGACTGGTCGGACTGGGTAAAAGACTCAAACACCAGGGCCTGCTTGCTGGCAGGTATACCGATGCCGGTATCACTCACAGAGCAGTAGAGCAGCAGCTCATCGTCGGGCAGCTGCTCGGCCTTGAACAGCACCTCAATGCTGCCCTGTTCTGTAAACTTGATGGCATTGCTCACCAGGTTGATCACCACCTGGTTGATGCGGGTCGGGTCACCGATCGCCCACTGCGGCACACTAGGATCAAAGGCGCAGTCAAAGCGCAGCCCCTTGCTCTCGGCCAGGTGCCGGTACGGGCCCAGACTGGCCTCCAGGTTTTCGCGCAGCTCAAACGGGATGGCCTCCAGATAAATTTTGTTCTGCTCTACGCGGTGGAGGTCCAGGATGTCGTTGAGCAGTTTGGTGAGCGTAGTGCCCGACGATTTGATCAGGTTGATGTACTGTTTTTGCGTGTCGTTCAGCTCGGTGCCCAGCAGCAGGTCCGTAAAGCCCATGATGCCATTGAGCGGCGTCCTGATCTCGTGGCTCATGCTGGAGAGGAAATTGCTTTTGGCCTCGTTGGCAGCTTCTGCTTTGCGTTTGGCCTTGCGAAGTGCTTTCTCGTTCTGTTTCAGTTCGGTGATGTCTTTGGCCACGATCAGCACACCGTCTACTTCCTTGTGGCTGTTGCGGATGTGGGAGAAAGAGCAGGAAACCGGCACTGGCTGGCTTTGCCTTGTTTTGAATTGCAACTCCTTGTTCAGGCACTTGTCCTGGGAGCGGCACTGTTCCATCAGCGACACCAGCGTCGGCACATGGTCTTTGGGGAGCAGCACCGACAAATGCTTGCCTTGCAGTTCATCTTCCCGGTAGCCCAGCGCTTCTTCCAGGGACTCGTTTACGGACCGGATCGTAAAGTCAGCATTGAGTACGAGGAGCATGTCCACCACGCCGCGGTAAATGCTCTCCATAAAGTCCCGGGACACCGTGGAGCTTTTGAGCTCCTGCCCCAGCATGTTTATACCTGCAATCACGGCATCCATTTCGTCGCCTGTTTCGGAAGTTTCGATCTGGTAGTCGAAGTTTCCGCTGGCAACCTCGGTGATCAGGGACATGATCTCCTCTATTCGCTCTTTTAGTACTTTCACTCGCTTCGTTTTTTCACCGCTCCCGGTGTTATTGACCTATTCTTTTTCAATGGCAAAGGTGGCACCCATCATCTCCAGTGCAAAGTTGTCTTTACTTTGGTAATAGCCAACTTTGGGATAAGGAGTTGCGCCTACTTTCTTCTTTTCGATAGTGGCCGATATTCCCATGTTTACCTGTGTGCACTGCAGGGCATTGGCGCGCTTTATTACCTGGTAAAGCGTCTGCCTGTATACCCCGTAAGTCATCAGGTATTCATAATCCATCCCGATCAGCATAAAGCTATACACATTCGCGACATTTCTGTGGCAGAAGGCAACGGCTACCGGCTTGCGGCTGATCGAGTATTCCTCTTTTATATAGAGTACGATAAATTCCCAGGACTTGCTTTCGTTGAGCTGCTGAAACATCTTCTCCGGAAACAAAAAGTTATTGATGGCGAAGTTGTTGTTTTTCACGTTGCGGAACAAAGCCATGGCGTGCTGCAGCTCTTCAGCGTCGAGCTGGTCTTTGACCACCACGTCGTAGAAGTGCTCATTGCGCTTGATCTTCTGCACAAAGTTCTCGCGTCCTTTCTTGGAGAGCGTCTTTCTGAAGCCATCCTCATCTGTCCAGTTCAGATCCTCGACCACACAAGACTCCGGCAGGTGCATTTTCACGAAATCCTGCTCCACCATAAATTCATCCAGTTCCGGATCCTTATCGTCGAGGTCGCGAAGCAGGATGCTGCTGGCCTGGTTCGCTTCCTGCTCTTTGCTCAGCTCCGATAACAGTGCCTTCAGCGCTTCTTTCCAGTATGGGCTGGTACGGTCCAGGTAGAGGTGGTTTCCCTCGGTGAACAAGCTGCCCAGCACGATGCCGGTGGTGGTGAGGTAATAGGGGTTGGCTTCCCGTTCGCGTTCCAGTGCTTTGGAGATAGAGGCCTGCGAAAACATGTCCTCTTTAAGCAAAGCAATGGCGGCAAAGGTCAACAACACCACTTTCCCCTCCGGGTCCTGCACGGTGTAGTAGCGGAAATCCCAGTTGTTTTCCTTCTCAGGGTTATTGCTGAACGAATCTTCCAGAAAGTGCATGCCTTCCCAGTCAAACATAGCCCGGCGGCCCAGGTGCTTGTTCCAGAGCCCTGCCTCGATCTGAGTGATGGAAGTATAGCGCTGCAGGCTGATGCCGCTGGCAGAAGTTGGCTGAGCAACTGCCGGTGCAAGGGGCTGAGCAGGCGGCGCCATCTTAAAGGCCTTTCGGATATTCTCCTGCGTCTGGTTAGTAGCGGCCAGTGCCAGGTGGAAATGCAGCTGCAGCTTGCGTACCAGTTCTTCGATGTCTTCGTCTGAATTGGTGAGTGAGATGGTAATGCGCACCCCGATGTTCTTGGCCGGTACAGCCGGGAAGGTAGCCAGGTTCACATAAACGCCATCCTGCAACAAGGCCTGTACCAGGTGGTTGCCCATTTCCATGGTGCCGGTGCCGATGTAGAAGATCGGGCTCTCGCTTTCGTGTACCAGGGGCAGATCGGTTTGCTTGAGGAGGTGGTTAAAATAGGCGATCTTGCGTTGCAGTTCCTGCTGGTAGGTATAGATCTCGTCGCTCAGGTGTATTTTGGCCGATGCAATGGCGGCTCCCAGCGTGGCAGGCTCTATCTGCACCGAAAAGGTGAGGGGGCCACCAAAGTTGTTTACTCTGTTATACCATTCTTCATTCGGGAAGAGTGACAGGCCGCCGCAGGCGCCGAAGGCCTTGCCCAGATTGGCGGTCAGGATCATTTTGCGGTAGAGACCATCCGGCATTTGGCTCATGGCATAGCCTGTACCATGTTTGCCAGCCCAACTCATGCCGTGCGCATCGTCCACGTACAGGTATAGCTGCTCGTATTTTTCGGCGAGGGCAATCAGGTCTTTGATAGGGGCGAAGTCGCCGTACATGGAGTACACACTGTCGGCCATGTACCAGATGCGCTCAAACTTGCCTCGCTGCTTTTTAATGCGGTCTTCGAGCATCTCGAGGTTGTTATGGCGCACCATTTCCACAGTCACCCCCTGGCTGAGTAGCTTCTTCACGGCTTCCTGCACACTGGCATGTACCTGGTGGTCAAGTATAACCAGGTCTGACTGGCGTATAATGCTAGGTATAACGGTGAGGTGCGAAAGTGTACAATTTTTAGAGATAACGACCGGTGCGTTGTACAGTTGCTTAATCAGAACCTCGAGTTCGCGGTACAAAGGATTGGAGATGTAGGTGCGCGACATCGGGAACTGCGTGCCGTAACGCTCGATGGCATCGATGGCGCCGCGCTTTACCTGCGGGTGGTGCTCCAGCCCCAGGTAGCCACAGGTGCCAAAGTGCAGCACCTGCTTGCCATGCAACGTTAAGTGCTGACCACTAAGGTTTTGGTCTTCAGCATGCAGGTGAATGATCCCCTTTTTTTTAGAAACAGAAAGTACGGAATCAACCGTATCAATGATGTTATTATGTCGTATCTTTGCCATGTGTTTTGCTATGTTCGCAGTCTCGATAAAGCAGAACATGCGAACGATAGATCCAATTCAAATTTGAATGGCAAATTTCGAAAAAGAATACGAAAAGAGTCCAATTAAAACGGATTGCCTCGAACTTTATTTGAGAGAGGGAATCTTGTATTGTATTTATAACGAGGTAAGAGAGCTTGATCTGGAAAAAGCCCGTATCTGCGTGCAGGACCGATTAAACTACATTGGCGAGCAGGTATACCCGAGTCTGTTCGACATTACGCAGGTAAAGCACTCTACCAAAGAAGCACGGGACTATCTGGCCGACGAAGGTAATACAGGGGTTGCTGCCAGTGCAATTCTGGTGACTTCGCCCATGGTGAAGATGGCTGCCAACATTTACATTCACGTGAACAGGCCCAAGAATCCCACCCGCATGTTTACGAGCAAAGAGGAAGCCGTGCAATGGCTTTCGCAGTATAGAGCATAAACAAAAAGCCCTCCTGTCAGGAGGGCTTTTTGCTGGTTAAGGGTTTTAGGTTTTAGTTCATGCCGTTGCTGTCTCCCTGCTTGGCGTCATCGTTTTTAATGCTCTTCTTGCGCCTAGGCGGACGCTGCTGCTCCATCTTACCGAAGTTGTAGTTGAAGCTCACACGCACCCCACGGTTGAAGTTGTTGATGCGGATCTGCTGGGTATAGGCTCTTGGGTTGGTAGGTGATTCCTCCACACGCACATCGTTACGCATGCGCATGCTCTCTCTGAACGGGTTGTCCAGGCCCAGGCTGATACCACCTCTCTTGTCGAACAGGTCTTTCTTGATCGCGATGGTGTGGTACGAGAAGGCAGCAAACTCACCCAGCAGCTGGATGCGGCGGGAGTTGAAACCACCGTTGAACTGTGCTGATATACCTTTTCCGAAGGTATAAGATGAGTTGGCGTTGATGTTGTACATCCAGCCACTGTTGCTGGCATACTTGCCGTTGAGGTCTACATAATAGATGTTGGAGCTACCGCCGATGGTCCAGTTGTTGGTCGGTTTGGTATTTCCGAACAAGCTTACCCCATAAGTTTTGTTTTTGGCGATGTTGTCGAATGTAAGAGTCGTCACGTCCACAGGCAGGCCGTTAGTGTCTGTCTCCCTTTCGATGTTAGCCACCGTTTCGATCGCATTGTCCGTCTGGCGCATGTAACCGGTCACACTGAGGGATGTCGTCTTGAAGAAGGTGCTGTAGCCCAGTTCAAACAGGTCCGTCAGTTCGGCATCGAGGTTCGGGTTACCCTGCACACGGGTGTTGGAAGTCTGCTCCTGCACATATGGGTTCAGGTAGAACAGGGAAGGACGCTGTATACGCTGCGTGAAGTTGGCGCGGAAGGTATGCTTCTGATTCAGGTTGTAGGACAGGGCCACGCTCGGTATAAAGTTATCATAGTTCAGCGCGTAGTCGTTGTCTCCCTGCAGGTCGGCGTTGATATCGGTATACTCGTAACGGCCACCCATTTTCACGTTCAGCTTTTTCTTCAGCATAAAGCCGTAGGTCATATAAGTAGCGTACACATCCTGCTCATAGAAGAAGGCATCGGTGCGGCGGGTTTCGTCCCCAGAGCTCAGGATGTCGCGGTACAGGGCGTCACTTTCCACATCACGGAAAATAGACTTGGTACCCAGCTCCAGCATCGTTTTGTTAGCAAACGGATGGGTATAATCCGCCTGGAAGGTCAGCTCTTTGTTAGCACCTTCGTTCAGGTTGCGCTTCAGCAGGTAAGGGTTCTCGCTTTCGTTCAGGTAGTCCTGGCGAATGTCGTTGTCAGTATTGGTAACCGAGTAAAGCGACAGGAGCGCAAGTTCCTGGCCGGGCTTCTTGAACGTGCGGGTATAGTCCAGGTTATAGTCTGTGCCGATGCGCTCGTTGCGGTTGCGGATCTCGTTGCGGAAGTCCTGGATCAGGGTATTGCCTTCACGGCTGCTCACCTCCTGGTCATTCTCCATTTTGAAAGTACCACCGTTGCTGCGGATGCTGCCCGAAATGTTGTTCTTCGGATTGAGGTCGTAGTCAAAACCGATCAGCGCGTTCATGAACGAGCCATTGATGCGTGTCTTGCCAGACTGGAAACTGGTAGTATTGCCGGCGAGGATGGTGTTGCTCATGTTGCCGTGGTTATAGAACATGTTGCCACCAAAGGTGCCGTTGATGCCCAGTTTGCCGCGACGGATGTTGAGGCTGGCATTGGCATTGCTGTTTCGCGTGCCCGCTGTGGCAGCTACCGAACCGGTCACACCTTGCAGTCCACCGTCTTTTTTGGTGATGATGTTGATGATACCAGCTGTACCTTCGGCGTCATACTTCGCAGAAGGGCTGGTGATCACTTCCACAGACTTGATCTGGTCGGCCGGGATTTGCTTAAGAGCATCTGCCACGCTACCCGCCATAATAGCAGACGGCTTATTGTTGATGAGTACACGCACGTTAGAGCTACCGCGCAACTGTACGTTGCCGTCTGTATCCAGCGAAAGGGCAGGTACCTTTTGCAGCACATCCGCCGCATTGCCACCCGAATTGGTGATATCCTTTTCGGCGTTGTATACCGTGCGGTCGATCTTCTCTTCTACCAGCGGCTTCTCGCCTGTGATCACGACTTCGCTCAGCTTCTTGGCATCAGAGGCAATGGCCACGGCACCCACATTCACGCTGGCGTTGTCGGAGCTCACTGTCACATCCTCTACCAGCTTCTGCTGATAGCCCAGGAAGCTCACCTGCAGTCTGTACTTGCCTACGCCTACCTTGCTGATCGTAAAGCGGCCCTTGTCGTCAGCCATGGCCCCGTCAATCGGTTTGCCTGTCGCCAGGTTGATCAGCGCAACAGTAGCAAACTCCACAGGCTTTTTAGTGTCAGCGTCCTGCACGGTACCTGTGATGGTCGCGTTGCCGCGCGGCACGGCCATACCTGAGGCGGCCTGCTGTTGTGGGGCAGCCTGCGGTGCCTGTGCCAGAGCCGGCACTGTGCTCAGTCCCAGCAGGGCGAGCAGCAAGCTCTTTTTCATAGTTTTTTCGAGTTGGTGTATACGTTCTCTTTTCATATTTCCGGTCTTCTGTAAATTCTTGCTGGTGTAAAGAAAAACCGGGTTTTTGACTCCTGAAAACGGAATATACCAAGGCGTCGCATTTCTATATGAATAGCCTAATATAGCCTATAAGCCATTCGTCGGTAAATAGGGGAGGTTCGTGGAGGGAAAGGTGGTTTGTTAAGGTATAGTGGGATGGTATAGTAACTTGGCCTGGCCGGGCGGACTCTACTTTTTTTCTTGATAAAAAAATCGAGGGCCCCTACCCCCACTCGCTGAACGCTCTCGAAAGAGGGACCCCTTCACCCCCAACAGTGGAGCGCCAAAAAGTGCACCTGGCTCAGTGATCTGTTTCATAGCCGCCGTGCAAGTATGTCGTGCTATACCCGCCAGTGGTATGTGTGCTACGAAGCCTATACCTGTTGAATGGCAGTGGCAGAAAATCCCCTCTTGGGAGGGGCAGGGGTGGGTATAACCAGCAGGAACAGCTAAAGACAGAAATTACGCAGCTATACTTGAAAATAAGCAGCTTCTAGAGAAGTCCCCCTTGGGGGTAGGGCCCTCGACAAAGAAGGGGGCAGGGGGATGATAATCGTTCCCAAGTCTCCCTCCCCTGTCTTGGGGAGGGGCCCTCTTTAAAAGGGGAGAGGTGACCTACAAGGGGCAACTAACCCCTAACTACACAATCTCAAAAGAATGTGTGATCGTGGCTGTTTTATATAGAATCGCGGCGACAGAGCAGTATTTCTCCAGCGAGAGCTCAATGGCACGGCGTACTTTGTCCTCGTCCAATTGACCACCGATCTTGAAGTGAATGTGAATGGTGCTGAAGAGATTGAATTCCTCTACCTTCTGGCGCTCTGCTTTTACATTGATATCAAAGCTTTCGATGGGCTGGCGCTGCTTTTTGAGGATGCTGATAATATCGATGGCACTGCAGCCGCCCAGGCCCATCAGCATGAGCTCCATCGGGCGGGCGCCCTCGTTGTGGCCCCCAATTTCGGGGTTGGCATCTATGTTAATGGCGACATTGGCGGCGCCTCTGGCTTCGAAGTGATAGTCCTGGTCTACGCGGGTGAGGTTGATCTCCATGGTGTATTTCTCGTTTTCTGAAGTTCGAAGGTATAAATTTATACCCTTTGCACCAAGTCCGGCTTAGGCTGCCAGGCGCGTCACATACTTCACCAGCGATCGTTTGGCTATGGGAAGCAGGGCGCTGTCGAGCGGGCAGGGAACCTTGGCGACCACCACAAACGTGGCAGGATTGGGCAGCTCCTGGTTTTCTTTGACCAGCTGTACCTTCAGGTTTTCGTGCGTCTGGGCAAGCCCGCGGCGCACGGTGCGGACCAGCTGTGTGTTGATACCCCGGTACTTCTCATAGGTGTTCTCAAAAACGGTGATGCGGTATACGTACACCTGCGTTTCCTTGCCCGGAAAGGCGTCCAGGAATAGGTAGCCCTCGTTGAAATACATCGGCGTAATACCCACAGGATTGATTTCGAGGTGACGCTCTATAAAGTCATACAGCTCCCTGCCTTGGTACACGGCCTCCTGAAAAAGCGGCGCGGCATACTGGATCACCTCTTCGATCTGGGCCATGGTTTCGTCATCCTCTACGATCTTTTCATATACCAGCTCCAGCTTCTCAAAATCTGCGCGGGTGATCTGCTGAGGAAAGGCTTCGTATACCAGCTTCTTATGCTCGCGCACCTGTTGCAGGTTACGGTAGTGCATGATCAGGTCAGAAAAGACAGGGTAGAGGCGCTGTTGCCCGAACTCGGACCGGACTGCCTGCAGGTAGGCCAGCAGGCGGTATTTTTTATATTCAAAGTCAAGCAATCCTTCTGTCAGCCAATTGATGGGTAAGTTTTGCATAACGGTAAACCTTGGGTGATTATGCATAAAAACGAACGGTGCCGGGGCGATGTTGCTTCGCAGGGCACTTTGTCAGCGTAAACCTTAATGGCAGGCGACCGTTTAATTTCAGCACCGGGATGCTCTGAACAAAGCCTCCCGTTTTACACCATACTTATAAGACAGAACATGAATTATACAGAGAATTTCGAAGGAATCAAGATTGACGTACAGGCTGTAGACATATCAATTACAGACGACGTGCAGCAGCATATTCGCAACACAATCTCTAAACTGAAGCGCCATGCCAAAAAGATAGACTCTGTGGACGTGTACTTCAAGGAAGAGGCGAACCACGCGACCGATGCCAAGAAACTGAGCATGCGAGTAGGTATACCCGGCACCGACGCGTTTGCCGAAGACAATGGCGACAACTGGTATGAGTTGCTGAAGAACGTAGAAGATAAACTCAAGCGCCAGCTCGAGAAAAGATAAGCCGACGGGCACAGCAATGCAAACCCGCTGCGTGGCCAGGTATAGCACCTGCCCGGCAGCGGGTTTGCTGTTGGATGCAGACAGGTATAGAGAGATAAAACAGAACGTATGGCTACAGCAGATTATACAAAAAAAGTAGTACTGGTTACCGGCGGAGCGCAAGGTATAGGCTTGGGTATAGCCCAGGCTTTTGCGCAGGCGGGGGGTCACGTCGTGCTGACAGACACCGATGAGGAAGCTGGACAAGAGGCCTTGCAGCGCCTGCAGGCCCGACAGCTGACTGCCAGCTTTATGCCCTGCGACGTGAGCGTCGAGCAGGAGGTGGTTTCGCTGATGCAAAAAGTAGAGGAGGAGCATGGGCAGCTGGACGTGCTGGTGAACAATGCAGGTATAGCCGATCCTTTTATTGGCAATCCGGATGAAATGCAGATGTCCGAATTTGACAGGGTGCTGGCTGTAAACCTGCGTGGGCCAATGCTTTGTGCCAAATATGGTTTGCCGCTGCTGCGCAAGTCAGCGCATCCTGCCATCCTGAATATCACGAGCACACGCGCTTTCATGTCTGAACCCGATACCTTTGCCTACTCGGCCTCCAAGGGCGGACTGGAGGCGCTCACGCATTCACTGGCCGTTAGTCTGGCACCTGACCGCATTCGGGTAAATGCCATCGCACCCGGCTGGATCGAAACCGGGCCCTGGCAAAAAGAGAAGAATCGCTACGAGCCGCAGCATACCCGCCAGGACAAGGAGCAGCACCCGGTAGGCCGTATAGGAGAGCCGCAGGATATCGCTGAAGCAGCGCTTTTTCTGTGCTCCGACAAAGCCGGCTTTATCACAGGGCAGCATTTGGTGATAGACGGCGGCATGACCATAAAGATGATTTATGCCTGAACCTATCTGCCGGCATTGGGGTAAAACCTAAGGGAAGTGTAAAAATTGCCTATGACCAATAGTCCTTACAACCCTGTACTGCTATATGTGACCGACCCGATGTGCGCCTGGTGCTACGGTTTCACGCACGTGATCCGCCGTTTGCGCGCCTTATGGCATGGTCGGTTGACTGTAGAAGTTGTGGCCGGAGGGCTCCACCCGTTTGCCCGAGAGCCTATTTCGCGTGAGCAGCGGGAGCGACTGGCGGTGAACTGGCACCGGGTGCAGGAGCGTACCAGTCTGCCGTTTAACTACAGCCTGTTTCTGCGGGAAGACTTTGTGTACGACACAGAGCCCGCCTGCCGCGCCTTGCACGTGGTGCGTCGCCTCAGGCCTGCGCTCACGCTTGAGATACTGCGGGCCATGCACTCTGCTTTCTATGCCGATGGCCTGAACCTGGCTGATCCGCAGGTGCTCGCCCATGCGGTCCGCCCTTTTGGCATCCAGGAAAACCTGTTCTATACCTTGTTTGAGGCTGAGGAGATCATTGACGCGACCGAGAAGGAGTTTGAGTTTGTCGAAATGCTAGGGGTTACGAACCTGCCCAGTGTATACATGGAAGGAGGTATGGGGCCGGAACTGCTCACCAGCGGCTTCTGCCAGCTCGACGAATTGGAAGAAAGGTTATTACAGCATCTGGAAATGGCCTGACCCTATACCTGAGGTATAAGTATTTGTGAAAGACAGGTTTATCTACCCGAAACTACGTAGTGCCTTGCAACCGAATAAGAAGGACCTTGTATAAGCGATGACAGATTTTTTGCTCCAATATTAAAAGATATGTATATTTAGCTGTAAATTAACGGCTCAGGCCACACAGGCCGATACATACCCTGTATGAGAAGCAAGATATCCACTAACCAGGTCGATGAATACATCGACAAACTTACACCTGAGAAACAGCTATTAGCGCAAGCAGTACGCCGCATCATCAGCCAGACGGCTGCTCACCTGGAAGAGTGTGTGCGCTGGGAAAATCCCTGCTATTTCTTTTACGGCCCCGTATGCTACTTCGCCTCTTCGCGTAGCGGACTTCATTTCGGCTTTTTCCGCGGAAAAGAACTTGATGACCCCAACAAGCGCCTGGTAAGCCGCAACGGGCAGCTGCCGCACATCAAGCTGCGTACGCTCGAGGATATTGACGAAGAATATTTCAGCGACCTGGTGCGCCAGGCGGTGCAGCTTAACCAGAATTAGGCAGGTCAGGGGTACAGTACTCCTGGCTGCATTCCTGCCCCGGCATTTCCAGTTCTACCGTTACATGGTCTATGTGCGCGTCCTGCATGGTATCGCGTATACGCTGCTTCACACCGTGCGCCTCTTCTAAGTTCAGGTTTTGATTTACGACGGCGTGCATGGTCAGTACATGACTCATGCCGTCCAGCGTCCAGAGATGGAGGTCATGCACGGAGCGCACTTCAGGGAGAAGTTGCAGCCGTCGGCGCACTTCCTGCAAACTGATGTTGGCGGGAGTGCCCTGCAGCAGGATTTGAAGGCCCTTGCGCAGATTGCGCACCACATTGTAGAGTATGAAGCAGGTGATGAGCAATGAAAGCAGCGGGTCGATGATGGGCCAGTCAAAGAAATAGAGAAGAATACCACCTACGAGCACGGCCACCCAGCCCAATACATCCTCCATCAGGTGGAGCATGGCCACCCGCTCGTTCAGCGATTCCCCCTTGTTTAGGCGCAAGGCAGCCGCTCCGTTCACCAGCACGCCCAGTATGGCAAATCCGATCATACCAGGTGCATGCACGGGCTCCGGGTTAAAGAGGCGCGGGATCGAAACCCAAAGCACGATACCTGAGCCAATTAATAAAACGATTGAATTGATAACAGCGCCCAGGAGCGAAAAGCGTTTATACCCGTAAGAGTACTGCTGATCGCTGCCTTTGCGGGAGAGACGGTCAAAGTACCAGGCAAGGCCCAGCGAAAGCGAATCGCCCAAATCATGCAGGGCATCCGAAAGGATGGCCATGCTGTTGATCCAGAGTCCGCCAAATACCTCGATCACAGTGAAGCCCAGGTTCAGGAAGAAAGCAACCTTGATGTTGTCACCTCCGTGGTGATGGTGATGGCCGTGGCCTCCGTGATGGTGATGATCGTGTGCCATAAACTGTTTGTCTTCATCTAAAATATACAGATATTGGCGCAACTGCAAGCTGCCGGACGGCTCAGTAGCGTTTTTTCGTATCTTGTCCGGGTAAACACGTAAACGGTGACTGGAATATGAGAATACTGCTGGTAGAAGACGAACCCAAAGTAGCTTCCTTTATCAAAAAGGGTCTAGAAGAACAGTCGTATGAAGTGGAGCAGGCCTACGACGGTAATTTTGGTCTGAAGATGGCCATGCAAAACGAGTATGATCTCATTATACTGGACATTATTTTGCCGCACATGAACGGGCTGGAAGTGTGCCAGGCTATCCGGAAGAAAAAGTCGCAGGTCCCGATCCTGATGCTCACAGCGCTTGGTTCCACCGACGATAAGATCACAGGGCTGGATGCCGGAGCGGATGACTACCTCCCCAAGCCTTTTGAGTTTAAAGAATTGTTGGCCCGCCTGCGTGCCCTTACCCGTCGGTCAGGTGATAACGGGGGAGGGGAGAAGCTCTCCATAGCAGACCTTGAAATGGATATGGGCAGCAAAACAGTGACCCGCGGCGGAAAACCCATCAACCTGACAGCCCGGGAATTTGCCCTGCTGCACTACCTGCTGCGCAACCGGGGGCGTGTCGTTTCGCGGGTCGATATCACCGAGAACGTATGGGAAACCTCTTTTGACACAGGCAGCAACGTGATTGATGTATACATTAACTTCCTTCGCAAAAAGATAGACAAAGGCTTTCCTGGTAAACTGATCCATACCCTGGTAGGCATGGGCTATGTGCTCAAGGAGGACGACGCATGACCATCCGCAATAAACTGACCCTGCAGTTTGCAGGTATATTCGCCCTGATCCTGGTCCTGTTCTCGCTGGTGATCTATTACTTCACCTCCCTCTACCGGCAGGACGACTTTTACAAGCGCATCGAAGGCCGGGCCTATGACACGGCCGCCCACATACTGGAGGCCGACGAGGTGAGCGAAAGGGCACGCCGCAGCAATCAGATCCGGTACTACCGGGTGCTTCCTTATGAAATGGTGAGCATTTACCGGCAGGACGGCAGCCTGTTTTTCTCAGACGGAGATGGGGAACTGGAAGTGGCGCCTGAGGTGCTGGAGCGAGTGAAGGAGGAGCGCATGGTGCAGTACGCACAGGACGAACGCCAGGTCGTGGGCATCCTCTACGAAGATAATGAGGGTGATTTTATCGTGCTCTCCTCTTCCGTGGATGCCTATAGTCTGCGCAAGCTGCAGCACCTTAAGGTCATCCTGATCGTGGGCTTTCTGGGCTCGATGGTCGTGATCCTGCTGGCGGGCTGGGCCTTTGCCCGTGAAGCACTGCGTCCTATTACCAAAGTGGTAAGCGAGGTAGAAAAGATCAGCGCCTCCGACCTGCACCTGCGCCTGAGCGATGCGGACGGCAAAGACGAGCTGTCGCACCTGGCCCAGACCTTTAATAAGATGCTGGACCGGCTGGAGATGGCTTTTGAAATGCAGAGTACCTTTGTGTCGAACGCCTCCCATGAACTGCGTACGCCGCTGACAGCCATGATCGGTGAGTTAGAGGTGGCGCTGATGAAACCCCGCGAGAAAGAAGAGTACCAGCGGGTGCTGGCCTCCACTCTCGAAGATGCCCGGCTCTTGGCTGAACTGTCGAACGGACTGCTGCAGATAGCGCAGGCAAGCGTGGATACCTCTAAAATCAAGCTGTCCCAGTTGCGTTTCGACGAGTTGCTGTGGATGGCACATGAGCAGGCGCTAAAGCGGCATCCGGGGGCGCTGTTCAACATAGATTTTGACAACCTACCTGATGATGAGGACCGCCTGATCGTAAAGGGCAATGATGCGCTGCTGCTGATTGCCATTGTCAATGTATTGGAAAATGCCGCCAAGTTCTCACCGAAGGGAGAGTACAGCACCGTGCGGCTTTCCGCTGACCGGCGGGAGGTTGTGTTGCAGGTTGCAGACAAGGGAGTAGGTATAGCACCGCACGACCTGAGGCATGTATTTGTGCCATTTTTCAGGGCAAACAATGTGCGCAATATTACGGGTCATGGCATTGGTCTGCCCTTGACAGAAAGCATCATAAAACTCCACAAAGGCTCCATTTCGATAGATTCCCGTGTAAACGAAGGGACAGTCGTGACCTTGCGTTTACCGCAGGCAATCGGATTTATTTCGGCCAAAAACGCATTTTAATTTCATTTTAATGCCGTTTTAATACTGGCTTAATACCTCCCCCGTACTTTTGTAAACATAAGGTGAGTATTCTGACTTACGTTCCTGCAGCTGGCCTGTTGGTCAGCGCAGGGATGTGAGTTGGGACTTTTAGTTTACATGCTTGCCTAATTTTTTACTCTCCACCTTATTATGAAAAACACCTCTTCCAAATCAGATTATTTTGCCAGTCTGGGTAAAGACATTCCCGCTGGCCTCGTCGTTTTCCTTGTTGCCCTACCACTTTGTTTAGGTATATCGCTTGCTTCCGGAGCCCCACTTTTAGCTGGTATTATTACCGGTGTAGTAGGAGGTCTGGTGGTATCCTTGCTTAGTGGTTCGCAGTTAAGTGTGAGTGGTCCGGCAGCTGGTCTGACAGTGATCGTGCTTAACGGTATCGAAACCCTGCAGTCGTATGAAGCCTTTTTGCTGGCAGTTGTATTGGCGGGTGTGTTGCAGGTTGCGCTTGGTTTCCTGAAAGCCGGTGTCATTGGTCTTTATTTTCCCTCCTCTGTCATCAAAGGTATGCTGGCCGCTATTGGCCTGATCCTTATTCTGAAGCAAATTCCGCATTTTATGGGTGCCGATGATGACTTCTTCGGTGAAATGAACTTCTTACAGCCGGATGGGCGCAATACTTTCTCTGAAATACTTCATGCCTTCACTGCCATACAGCTGGGTGCGCTGATCATTGGTATTATCTCGCTGGCGATCCTGATCTTGTGGGAGCAGCCATTCATGAAGCGCATCAAGCTCTTTAAACTGGTGCCGGGTGCCCTGATCGTGGTGATTGGCTCTGTCGGTATCAACTATTTGTTCCTCAACTATTCCCCTGAGCTGGCGGTAGCAGGTACACACCTGGTGAACCTGCCAAACATTTCGAGCATGGGCGAATTACAGAACGAGCTTCGCTTGCCTGCATTTGATCAATTGACGAACCCTTCACTCTATGTGGTTGCGTTTACAATTGCGATTATTGCCAGTCTGGAGACTTTGCTGAGTGTGGAGGCCGTTGATAAGCTCGATCCACACAAGCGCCGCACTCCAAACAACCGCGAACTGAAGGCACAGGGTGTCGGTAATATCATAGCAGGTATGCTGGGCGGTATCCCGATGACTGCCGTAATTGTGCGAAGCTCTGCCAATGTCGCTGCAGGTGGCAAGACCAAGATGTCAGCCTTTATACATGGTATATTCCTGCTGCTGTCTGTCCTGTTCCTGGCTGGCTTCCTGAACCAGGTACCGCTTTCAGCATTGGCCGCCGTGCTTTTGATGGTGGGTTATAAACTGACGAAGCCAACCCTGTTCAAAGGGCAGCTTAAATTAGGGCATGAACAGTTCATTCCGTTTGTGGTAACGATCGTGGCCATCCTGTTTACTGACCTGCTGGTAGGTATCCTGATCGGTCTGGCTGTGGGGGTATTCTTCATCCTGAAAGCCAATTACAAGTCGCCTTACTTCTTCCACAAAGAAGAGCACCGCGACAAAGAAACAATTCGCATCAAACTGAGCGAGCACGTGTCGTTCCTGAATAAAGCAAGCATTGTGCTGACGCTGGAGAAACTGCCGGATAACAGCCATGTGATCATCGATGGTGCAAATTCTGAGTATATTGACTACGATGTGCTGGAGGCCATACACGAGTTCAAGAAAACAGCGCACGAACGTGGTATATTTGTGGAAGTGTTTAATGTAGAAGAAGTACAGGTGCTGGATATGCACTAGGAATAAATAAAACTATGGAAAAAATATTTGAGAATAATAAAAAGTGGGTAGAGCGTAAGCTCAACGAAGACCCGGATTACTTTAACAAACTGGCTAAGGGACAGACGCCACGTTACCTGTACATAGGCTGTTCAGATAGCCGCATTCCTATAAATGAAGTAACCGGCACAGGCCCGGGTGAGATTTTCGTGCACCGCAACATCGCCAACATGGTGGTACATACCGATATGAACCTGCTCTCGGTGCTACAGTATGCGGTGGAGGTGCTTAAAGTAAAGGACATCATTGTGTGTGGCCACTACGGTTGCGGAGGTGTGGCGGCGGCTGCCAGCAACAAACAGTTTGGACTGATCGATAACTGGCTGCGCAACATCAAGGATGTGATACGCCTGCACGAGCCGGAGCTTCTGAGCATCAAGGATGAGGAACAGCGCCATCGTCGCCTGGTGGAGTTGAACATTATTGAGCAGGTGCTTAATCTGTCCAAAACGTCTATTATCCAGAATGCCATGCAGACTGACAATCCTCCGAAGTTGTACGGTCTGGTATACGATTTGAGCGAGGGGCTTCTGAGAGACCTGAACGTGCTTGAGCAAAGCGACTACATGAAACGTTATGAGCACATCTACAGCCTGGAGCAAGATGCTTAATCGTATTAAAAAACCACTACTACCTAGATTTTTCTATTAACTACATTGAACAAAACCCTTGCATTTGCGAGGGTTTTGTTTTTTAGGGACGATCAGAAAGCAAAATATCCTGTCTTTTGTCATCCTGAAAGGATCTTGGTGAAGAGGAATCCTGCCCCAGCAAATAATACCGCCTTTATCTCAGGTGGAAGGGACCACTACTGTTCGAAACCTGCTGAATAAGCGTTTCTGCACGAACGAGGCTGGTTTTGTAGTAAGAAAAGTGTCCCCTAGAGAGGACCATAAGGGTGTAGATGACCCGGCCTATACCATGTAGGTGGTATATCGTGGGAAACTGGCCAACTGGATACCCCTGTTGAGCTTCGCTCGCAAGTTTCGAACTGCCGTTCTCACTTGTCCACAAAGAGACAGTCCTG
This sequence comes from Pontibacter lucknowensis, assembly GCF_900156415.1. Taxonomy (GTDB): domain Bacteria; phylum Bacteroidota; class Bacteroidia; order Cytophagales; family Hymenobacteraceae; genus Pontibacter; species Pontibacter lucknowensis. The sequence continues at coordinate 217,605 of NZ_FTNM01000004.1, forward strand.
CTTTGCTCTCGTCTACCCAAAATAAAAAGCCCTCCTGATAGGAGGGCTTTGGGATATATGGTAAGGTTACTGCTAGCGTCCGCCGAGCAGGTAGCTTAGCATCAGGCTGAAGCCGGCATTGCGACGCTCACGATTTGCAAAGGCACCCTCGTCATCTATCTTTTTCAAACCGCCGGTGTAGCGTATTTCCAGGCCAATGCCATTGGTAGAACGGTAGCCCACTGAACCAACATAAGCAAAGTCAATGGTGTAAGGGTTGTCTGAAATGTTGTGCTTGGTGGTGACAATCTTATCGCCGTTGCTGGAGTGCGCCTCGTGCACATGACTGGCATTGTAGATAAAGGATACCTGCGGACCAAGATCGAAAAATACCCCACTGGCAGATACGTGAAAGAGCAAAGGGATGTCGATGTAATTCAGCTTAAATACCTCAGCTGTCTGAAGATTGCTACCTGAGTAGATTTCGCGGCGAGCTCCCTTGGAGGTATAAAGTGCCTCCAGTTGCAGACCCATCATGTTGTTGATGTGCTTTTGCAGAAATATACCGCCTGTATACCCAACCCGATACTTGTAATTGTCGGTGTCAGCACCGGTAAATGTTGTGTAGGTTGCACCGCCTTTAAAGCCAAGTTGTTGGGCGAAGCCAGTGCCTGACATAAGCGCAAAGCAGCACAGAATCAGTAAGAGTCTTTTCATAGGAAATACCTGTTTAAATGGGTTGGTTTAATCAGGGTGAAATTACTGAGAAGGGGAAAACAGGTCAATGGAGGATATATATAAATTGTACTATTTTTCTCATGCAAAAAGCCCGGCCAGTATTGGCCGGGCTTTTCTAAACTTGGTATGGTTTATATCAGGTCATCGACTAATAAGCCGTTTGCCTTCATATTACCATTCGTAATCTCTGCGAGAGGATGAACCATAAGAGTACGGAGGTCCACTGTAGGTGTTACCGTAGCTGGTATGTGTTCTTTGGCGGCTGTTGTAGTCGCTGTCGTGATCTCTGTCACGCATTTCATCCATTCTTCTTCTGCGCTCTGCTTCTTCGTCACCGAACCATGACTTTACTTCGTCACCGGCACGGTCAAAGAAACCTCTGTCGTGGTCTCTGTCTCTGTCACGATCCCAGTCGCTGGAGCCGCGGTTGCTGCTGTAGCCTGAAGAACCATAGCTGCTGCCGCTGCCATAGCCAGAACCATAGCTCGACGAGCCATAATTGCCTGAACCATAGTTGGAAGAGCCGGAACCGTAGTTGCCAGAACCGTAGTTGGATGAACCCGAGCCGTAGTTAGACGAGCCCGAGCCATAGTTAGAAGAGCCGGAACCGTAGTTGCCGCTGCTATAACCACTGCCATAGTTTGATGAACCCGAGCCGTAGTTAGAACCACCATAGTTCGAGGAACCACTGTAGCCGCGGTTTGATGAACGGTAGCTGTCGCTGCCACGATCACGCATATCATCCATTCTTCTTCTACGCTCAGCGTCGTCATCGCCGAACCAGGATCTTACTTCGTCGCTACCGCGGTCCCATGCATCACGGTCGCCTGAGCGGTTAGATGAATCCCAGTCGCTGCTGCCGTAACGGCGGTTTGAGCCCGAACCGTAGTTAGAGGAACCCGAGCCGTAGTTAGAGCTGCCAGCGGAGCGGCCATAAGATGAAGTGCCGCCATATCCTGATGAGGAGTAGCTGTCGCGGCCGCTACCGAAACCACCCATGCGGGAAGAATCGCTGCTTCTGCCTGATGACTCGCTACCATAGGAGCCTCTTATGCGGCTGGTCGGATCGTAATCTCCTGAATAATAATTTCTGCCTGAGCCTCTGCTCTCAGACCTATAGTTGTCATTGTATGGGTTGCTACCCAAATTTTCATAGCTTCTCATAGCTTTACTTAATTTTTAGGTTTGAAAAAAGAACAAATTTAAGGTGTGCCCAAATAGGCACGCCGGTATTTTTTACGGGTATAGTGCGCATAAGTTATTGATGGAAAAGCCTGATATGAGTGCAGCCAAAAGCTATGGGCATAACATAGCATATGGGTAATATGTGTAGAGTGACAAATTGTATTTAATTATTAATAAACTAAGGCTATGTATATATGTGAAATTGAATTATTAAGGGTGGTTTAAATTTTATTTGCTGAGCTGAGTTTGTTTACAAGATTTGAAATCAGTTTGTTGTGCCGGTTTTGGGGTTGTGTAACTAATCGTAATGCGGGTTGTTAAATTGAATATTTTTTATTTTATGATTTTTGTAAATTATATTGATTTAGTAAATTGCGGGCCTTTAGATTATTTTCTCTATTTACTATCTTATGAAGTTTACAAAATTGCTGGCCTCAGCGGTGATGGTTGTCTCTTTGACGGCCTGTGAAGATGTGTTTGAGGATGGGAGCCTGCAGCCAGATGGTTCAAAGCCCGCTTTAACGATCCGAAATCCAACTAACAACCAAAAGTTATCAAAGTCGTCAGGACTTCGTGTAAAGCTGACAGCCTCCGACAAAGACAAAGTAAAGGAGTTGCAGGTACGTGTGCGTGCGGTCGGTGGTGATGCAGACCACATCAACTTTACTACCTTACCCGATAAGAAGATACTCGAATTCGATACACTGCTGAACGCAAGTGATCTGCCACAGGGCGACTATACCTTATGGATTCAGGCCACAGACTTCCGTACGAATGTCTCAACTGGCGAAGTGCTGTTTTCAGTGAAGTAAACCGTATACCTGCTGGCTATACCTATAGATCTTGTGCTGGTTAGTTCAGCAGGTAAACGACCTGCCAGTTGTCGTTGATGGTAAGCGCAGCGTCAAAGCTGTTGCCGGTCTTGGCTGAGGTGAAGCCTTTGATCTTGCCAGTTTTGCCTTTAGTGAGTAAAGTGCCGATCTGTTTATCAGTAAGCTGCTTGCCACCCATCTCGAAAGGTACTACAAACTGGCAGCCCTCCCGGAAGCGACTGCAACCATAGGCCGTCTTGCCTTTGAGCATGCTGCCCTGCTGACACCGTGGGCATGTAGCGAAAGGGTCTGCCTCGGGTGTTTTCTCCGCTTTCTCCAATACCAGCTGCTTGTTACCATCCAGCCTGAGAGTGGCATCGAAGCTGTTCCCTTGCTCGTCTTTAAATCCTTTGATCACTGGCGTCTTGCCTTTGCTGAGCAAGGCTGTGATCTGTTTGTCGGTGAGGGACTTCCCCTGTTGCTCAATCGGGATCAGGAAACGACAGCCTTCCTTAAAGCGGATGCAGCCGTAAGCCTTGGAGCCTTTCAGGATGTGACCCTCGCCGCAGGCCGGGCATGCGCCAAGGCCTTTGCCAGGTATTGCCTCTGTGGCGGCTTTCGGTTTTTTGGCAGTTCCTCCTTTAGCGGGGGCAGGCTCCGGCTGCGCCTCCATGGTTACGGTGGCTTTATCGTACTTCACCTCCTGCACCAGACTCACCACAAACTCCTGCAACTCCTGCAGAAATGCCTCCGCTTTAAAAGAGCCTCCTTCGATCTGGCGCAGCTTACGCTCCCACTGCCCGGTCATCTCGGCCGACTTCAGGGTCTGGTTACGAATCACGCCGATCAGGTCGATGCCCATCTGGGTGGGTATAATCTTCTTTTTGTCTTTGCGGATATACTGACGCTTGAACAACGTTTCGATAATGGCTGCACGGGTGGAAGGACGCCCAATGCCGTTTTCTTTCAGTGCTTCTTTCAGTTCTTCATCGTCTATCTGCCGGCCAGCTGTTTCCATGGCACGAAGCAGGGTCGCTTCAGTATACTCCTTTGGCGGGTTCGTCCATTTCTTGTCAAGCAGCGGCGCATGCGGACCGTGCTCACCTTTTTCGAAGTTGGGTAGTATGCCGGCTGTTTCCTCTTCCTCTTTATTCCCATCCTTGCCCGTGCTGCTATCCGACTTTACATCATCAGCACCATAAAGCACGCGCCAGCCTGGCTCCAGGATCTGCTTGCCTCGCACCCGGAAGGTATAGCCTGCCGACTCCGCCATGACTGTCGTGTTGCTCACGATACAGTCGGGGTAGAAGGCAGCCAGGAAGCGACGCGTGATGATGTCGTATACATCCGCCTCACGACCATACAAACTGGCTTGTGCACCGGTCGGTATAATGGCGTGGTGGTCGGTTACTTTATTGTTGTTGAAGACCTTCTTGCTCTTCCGGATCTTGCTTTGAAGCAGCGGCGCGACTTCCTGTTGGTAGCCACTTAGACCCTGCAGGATGCCCGGAATCTTAGGGTAGATGTCATCCGGCAAGAACACGGTATCTACACGCGGGTAGGACACCACTTTCTTCTCGTAGAGGCTCTGAATGGTTTTGAGCGTTTCGTCGGCCGACATGCTCAGCTTGTTATTGCACTCGATCTGCAGCGAGGTCAGGTCAAACAGCTTAGGCGGACTCTCGGTACCTTTCTTGGTTTCGATATCCGTGATGGTGAGCTCATCTTTTTGGATGGCTTCCAATATCTGCTGACCTTCTTCCTCTTTGTGGAAGCGGCCGTTGGTGCTCGAAAAAGTTGTTTCGCGGTATACCGTCTTGAGCTCCCAAAAGGGCTGCGGTACGAAATTGGCGATCTCGTGATGACGGTTCACGATCATGGCGAGGGTAGGGGTCTGCACCCGTCCGATAGAGAGCGTCTGCCGTCCCTGCGCATACTTGAGCGTGAAGAGTCGGGTGGCGTTCAGGCCAAGTAGCCAGTCTCCGATGGCGCGACTTTTGCCGGCCTGGTAGAGCGAGTCGAATTCGGAGCCTTCACGCAAGCGGGCAAAACCCTGGCGGATGGCATCCTCGGTAAGCGATGAGATCCAGAGACGCTTGAAAGGTTTACGATAGTTAGCCTCGGTGAGCACCCAGCGCTGTATCACTTCCCCTTCCTGTCCGGCGTCACCGCAGTTGATCACCTCCTCGGCATTGTCGAGCAGCTTTTTGATGATGTTGAACTGCTGCACCACACCCTTGTCCTGCATCAATTTGATGCCATACCTTTCGGGAAGCATAGGCAGATCATAGAGGCTCCAGCGCTTCCACTCGGGGCGGTAGTCGTCGGGCTCGCGCAGCGTGCAAAAGTGGCCGAACGTCCAGGTGACCTGGTAGCCGTTGCCTTCGTAATAGCCATCCTTACGGGTTTTGGCTCCAATTACCTGGGCAATCTCACGTGCAACACTCGGTTTCTCAGCAATGCAAACTTTCAAGGTATAGGGTAATTTTAGGGTGACTCTAACATTCAAATTTACGCTTTTAGGCTCTAAATCCCTAAACTTGCTTTGCCGTAAACTAAGGCATTATACCATTAAGCGTCAGAAAATGCAGCCAATCGGAAAATACATTATCATTATCGGGGTCGTGATCGTGGTGATCGGGCTTATCGTCTGGTTGGCCGGGGATAAACTGGGGTGGTTTGGCAACTTGCCCGGTGATATTCGGGTGGAGCGGGAGAATTTCAAATTTTACATGCCCATTACGAGTATGATCCTGGTGAGTATTCTACTCTCTTTGCTGCTCTGGATCTTCAGAAGGCTCTTTTAAGGTATAGCCTTTCAGGGATGCAATGCCTTTTATACCTTTGCGGCGTCTGCTATACCTGAAACCCTTATGTTTTTTGTCCTTTCGAAGCTGCTGCAGTATTTCCTGATGCCCATTATCTGGATTGCCATACTGCTGCTGCTGGCCATCTTCCTGAAATCTGCCAAGTGGCGACGCATTACGTTGGTGACAGCTACGGTGCTGCTGCTGGTTTTCTCGAACCCTTTTCTGGCGAATGTTACCATGCGGGCCTGGGAGCTGGAAGCGGTGCCGCTGGTGCAAGTGGAAAATTATGACGTGGCTATCATTCTGACGGGTGTGACTCAGGCCATTGGCTTTGCTGATGACCGGGTGCATACGAACAAAGGGGCAGACCGCTTTCTGCATCCGCTCAAGCTCTACCGCATGGGCAAGGTCGATAAGTTTCTGATCACGGGAGGTATCGGCACCGTTGCCTTAGACCGCAGGCCGGAAGCGGAGATGCTGCAGGAAATCCTGTTGCTGGCAGGTGTGCCGCAAGAGGACATCATCATCGAGACTCGCAGCGACAATACCTACCAGAATGCCATCTTCACCGGAGATGTGCTGCAGAAGCACCCGGAGCTGCAGCGCCGCCTGCTCGTGACATCCGCCTTTCACATGCGCCGCTCCAAAGCCTGCTTCGACAAAGCAGGTATAGCCACCGATGTTTTCCCGACCGATTTCTATACCTCCGAAATCCGCTATACCCCTGATGAGCTGCTTATACCTAATCCCGACGCCTTCCGCCTCTGGCACCGCATCATCCACGAAGTGACGGGCTTTGTGATATATAAGCTGGTGGGGTACGCTTAATTTTTGAATTAGTGATTGATATTGAACGGTTAATTGTTAAATGGCTAAATTGTTAATGGTGTGAATCAAAGGGCTTAAGAGCGTGATTTGCTGTCTTGGGTTCTCCAGCTGACCATACCTCGCCTTAGTGGCTTCTCTTAAATTGTTCATAATAAAACGATCAACAATTTAACTACTCCCTAATTCACTCAATCACTCATTCACTCAATCCCTAACCCACCCAGATACTCTTCTGGTTGGTAAACTCCCGGATACCGATGTAGGAGAGCTCGCGGCCGTAGCCTGATTTTTTAATGCCGCCGAAAGGCATTTCGGGGGTTGAGGCGACCATGGCGTTGACGAACATGGCACCGGTCTCGACCTGTCGCGCTACACGCAAGCCACGTTCCTGATCACTGGTAAATACAGTACCGGCCAGGCCGTACTTATGGTCGTTTGCTATTTTGATAGCTTCTGCTTCGTCTTTCACCACAAACGCGATGGCTACCGGGCCAAACAATTCGCCTTCGTAGGCAGGAGAGCCGGGCTTCGGATCCTGGATGATCATCGGCTTGAAGTAGGCGGAGCCTTTTTCGTGGCCACCTTCCAGCACGACTTTGGCGCCTTTCCGGATAGATTCCTGTACCTGCTGCTCCAGTTCCTCGGCCAGGTCTTGGCGGGCCATCGGACCATAATCACAGTCTTCGGTGAGCGGATCGCCGGTACGGAGGGTCTGCATTTTCTCCTTCATCCTCTTCAGGAAAGCATCGGCTATACCTTCCACTACAATGAAGCGCTTGGCTGCAATGCAGCTCTGGCCCGTATTGACCATGCGCGATTTTACGGCAGTAGTGGCGGCGGCTTCGAGGTCAGCATCTTCGAGGATGATAAACGGATCACTGCCGCCCAGTTCGAGTACCGTTTTCTTGATCTCGCTGCCCGCTTTTTCGGCTACTTTAGAGCCAGCGCCTTCACTGCCGGTCAGGGTCACGGCCTTTACAATGGTATTTTCGATGATCGCATCTACTGCCTTTGAGCCAATGAGCAGGGTATGGAAGACATCCTTCGGAAAACCTGCCTTATGGATGATCTCTTCAATGGCCAAGGCACACTGCGGCACGTTGGAGGCATGTTTGAGTACGCCTGCGTTGCCCGCCATCAGGGCAGGGGCCAGGAAACGGAAAACCTGCCAGAATGGGAAATTCCAAGGCATCACGGCCAACACCACCCCCAGCGGTTGGTAAGCGATCAGGCTACGGCTGGCACCGGACTCGACCTCCTCGTCTTTCAGGAATTCAGCAGCGTGTTCGGCATAGTAACGGCACACCTTGGCGCATTTCTGTACTTCGGATATGGCATCCTTCAGTGGTTTGCCCATTTCCAGTGTGATAATGCGCCCGTACTTTTCAGCTTCCTCTTCCAAAATGTCAGCACAGCGGTTCATCAGGCGGGCTCTTTCCTCAAAACCGGTGTTTTTCCATTGCTGAAAAGCCTCATCGGCTGCTTTCAGTTTCTGCTGCACCTGATCGGAAGTATGCTCCTCAAATGTTTTGATTACTTCGTTGGTTGCAGGATTTATTGTTTGTATCGCCATTTGTTTCAGATTCTAGGTAAGATGTGCTGTAAATATACGGTTGCCGGACTATTTATGCTGCCGGAGACAATAAACTGATAAAAAAAGGGTTAAATATTGTGTTGTTAAAGTTCTATTTGCGGGATTTTGCGGATATTGTTACTTCTTTCGCAAATATTCCCTTTTTTATAGATTGTTTCTTACTAAATTGCCTTCCACTAGAGTTTAGAATGGATTTTACTCCAGAAATAAAAACTCTTTATTTTAAATTATTCTTTTGAATACGCTCCAACACGATACCGTCATTTTGCTGTTTGCCCAGATGCCTGAGCAGCAGATCCGCTTTAAAACGTTCACTGAGGAGCATGGCCCTGAACTGAACAAGCAAGCGGCCGACCTGCTGTTGCAGCATACCTTGTTTGTGGCCAAGGGTTCCGGTATCCCGCTGGTGGTGATCTACCCGGAGCGGCAGGAGGGAAGCAATTTCGGGGAGCGCCTGGCCAATGCCTTTCAGGAAGTTTACTCCATGGGCTACCAGCGTGTGATCTGCATCGGAGCCGACTGCGTGGACCTGACCCCGGCTGACCTGCTGCTGGCCCAGGATGCGCTTAGTAAAGGCCGCATGGTCGTGGGACCCGGTACAAATGGCGGTGCTTACCTGGTAGGCCTGCACATCGACTGCTTCGACCCCGAGGCACTGGCCATGCTCAACTGGCAAACCGACGAACTGCTGAACGAACTCGTGCTCTATGGCTACCGCATGCAGGCCAGCATGGGCAGCTTGACGGTGCTCGACGAAAAGACCGAAGCAGGAAGCGGAGCCGACCTTTCCCGCCAATTGAACATCCTCCCCGTATACCATCATCTGCACAGGCAACTCAGCGCTATTCTGAGCTAACCAAACAGGAGTCTTAGTTTCTTGTTACCTTTAAGGTAAATAAGACTTTATTTTTCTATGGATAATACGTATTACAATCCGGCGGACCTGAAGAAATTCGGGAACATCAGTGAGTTGCAGCCAGAGATGGGCCGCAAGTTTTTCGATTATTACGGTGAGGTATTCAAAGAAGGCGCCCTGACCGAGCGCGAAAAAGCCCTGATCGCCCTGGCCGTGTCACACGCCGTGCAGTGCCCTTACTGCATTGATGCCTATACCTCTGACTGTCTGGAGAAAGGTGCTGACGAAAACCAGATGATGGAAGCCGTGCACGTGGCTGCCGCCATAAAAGGAGGCGCTGCGCTGGTGCATGGCGTGCAGATGATGAACAAGATCAAGGACCTGACCATGTAGCCCATGCCTATACCTGTTAAATCGCTGAAGGCGCAGCAGCACCAGTTTGCCAACCCGGCTTTTCAACTGGAGGTGCTGCAGCATGCGGGAACGGAAGAAGGCGATTTTCCACTTTTCGGAGCCAAGTTGCGCGAGCACGAGCTATACCCTTTGCGACCTGCCGGCACCAGCATTTTGCAGGTGAACGTGGGCAAGATGTGCAACCAGACCTGCCGCCACTGCCACGTCGACGCCGGCCCGGATCGCAAGGAGATCATGACCCGCGCAACGATGCAGCTCTGCCTCGATGCACTGGCCAGATCCCCTCAACTCACTACCGTGGACCTGACAGGCGGGGCGCCGGAAATGAACCCTGATTTCCGCTGGTTTGTGGAGCGACTGTCGGCGATGGGGCGGCAAGTCATTGTGCGCTGCAACCTCACCATCATCCTGGCCAATCCCAAGTACTACGACCTGCCGGAGTTTTTCAAGAAACACCGGGTGCAGGTGGTATCCTCTTTACCATATTTCTCGGCTTCCAGAACCGATGCCCAGCGCGGCGATGGCGTGTTTGAGAAATCCATTAAGGCGCTTCAGATGCTCAACAAGGTGGGCTACGGGCAGGAGGGGAGTAGCCTGGAGCTGAACCTGGTCTACAATCCGTCGGGTGCTTTCCTGCCCGCAGGTCAGAAATCGCTGGAGGCTGAGTTTAAACGGCGATTAAAGAGTGGCTACGACATAGAATTCAACAACCTGTTTTGCATCACCAACCTGCCGGTCAGCCGCTACCTCGACTACCTGATAGAGAGCGGAAACTACAGCAGCTATATGGAGAAGCTAGTGACGGCCTTCAACCCTGTAGCGGCGGCAAATGTGATGTGCCGCAACACCATTTCAGTTGGCTGGGACGGTGCGCTGTACGACTGCGACTTTAACCAGATGCTCGAGCTCAAGGTACAGCCCGGCACGCCGCAGCACATCCGCGACTTTGACCTGAAGCAGCTCGACGAGCGACAGATCGTGCTAAACCAGCATTGCTATGGCTGCACGGCCGGGGCCGGTTCCAGTTGCGGCGGCTCTACCACCTGATCTGCTTATGCGCTATACCTGGCATCATCGGCTATACCTGGTTTTATCTCTTTGCCTGCTGCTGTCAGCCTGCAATCAGCCTTCCGATGCGGCTTACAACCTGATGCTCCGGCAGCTCTACAGCAACAGCGTTGATACCATTTCGGCTGGTCAAGTGCAGCAACAGCTGCGACAAGGTATAGCGCCGCTACTACTCGACACCCGCAGCGAAAGCGAGTACCAGGTGAGTCACCTGCCCGGGGCCCGGCATGTAGGGTACGAAGACTTTGACCTTTCTGACCTGGAAGACGTACCCCCAAATACACCCCTCGTGCTATACTGCTCGGTCGGCTACCGCAGCGAAAAAGTAGGGGAGCAGCTGCAGGCAGCAGGGTATACCCAGGTGCGAAACCTGCACGGCGGCTTATTTGGCTGGGTGAACCAGGGACTGCCTGTTTATGACGGGCAGGAGCAAACTACAAAAGTGCATGGCTATACCCGCGCCTGGGGAGTATGGCTGCGCAAAGGAGAGAAAGTATATGACTGAGAAAAACCTGTTGATGCTCTTTGTCCGTAACCCGGAGCTGGGCAAGGTGAAAACTCGCCTGGCAGCCAGTGTGGGACCCGAAACGGCACTCGATATTTACCTGCACCTGCTCCGCCATACCCGCGACATCACCCAGCACCTGCCCCTGGATAAAGTGGTATACTACTCCGAAAAAGTGGAGCAGAATGACCTCTGGCCTGCGCAGCACTACCACAAGAAGCTACAGTACCCCGAAGGTGATCTTGGTGAGAAAATGAAAAAGGCTTTTGAGGCTGCTTTTGCTGAAGGCTATACCTCGGTTGTCATCATCGGGAGCGACTGTCCGCAACTTACTCCCGAGATCATCAACCAGGCATTCGAAGAATTGAAAACACATGAAGTGGTGATCGGTCCGGCCCTGGACGGCGGTTACTACCTGCTCGGCATGAAGCGCCTTTACCGTGATTTCTTTCAGGACAAACGCTGGAGTACCGAGCACGTCTTTCCCGATACCATCGCCGACATAGAACGCCTGCACCTGAGCCATACCTTGCTGCCCTACCTTTCGGATGTGGACGAGCTCGAAGACCTGCAGGAAAACTGGCCGGAACTGGGTTAGGTTCTACTGCCCCAGCCCAATCTCCTCCAGGCTGTCATACCCATATATATCCTCCCGGAACTGAATAACCGAAAACTCATCGGCCCAGGCTGTCATGTACACAATAATCAGCGGCACCGGCTTTTTGAGTCGGATGAACTGCTCGTCTTTGTCAGATGCCAGCACCTTTTCGATGCGATTTTCTGATAGTCCGCTCCGTTCCTGCAGCAGGTATAGCGCCAGGTCTTCGGGATTTTGCAGCCGGATGCAGCCATGGCTGAAGGCTCTTTTCTCGAGGGAGAACAGGTGTTTGTCCTTCGTATCGTGCAGGTATTGGCTCACGCGGGTATCAAACAGAAACTTCATCTGCCCCAGCTCATTATGCGGACCGGTTACCTGCACGATCCGGTAGTTGAAATCCGAGGCGCTTACGGTGCTCCAATCCACATCCCAGGGACTTATCTTTTGCCAGCCACCCAGCAGCTTGGGTTTGAAAAGCTCCATGTCACGACTCTTCAGGTAGCCGGGATTGCGTTTGAGCAGGGGCAGAATCTCTTTGGAGGCAATGGAGTTGGGGATGTACCAGTAGGGATTGAAAACAATCGTATGCAGCTTGGTATGGTTGACGATAGTGGGCAGGTTTGGCTTGCCCACGATGGTGCGCAGGTATAGCTGCACGCTGTTCTGGTCGATCAGCCGCAAGGTATAGTCCGGTATGTTGACAATAATGTAAGGCTGTGGCAAGTCGCGACTGAAGGCTTCCCAGCGGTACAGACTGTTCTGCAATTGGCGCAGTCGCTGCAGGGGTGGCACATTAAGCGCAGCCACAGTGCGAGGACCTACAATGCTGTCGGCTTTGAGTGCGTGCCTTGCCTGAAAACGCACGACGGCCGCTGCTATCTCGCGGGTATATAGCATTGAATTATCAGTAGTGTCAGAGTCGGCCAGGTCGCCGGTCAGGAGCAGGTTGGCGCGCAGGTTTGGGGTGTGCCGGCTGGAGTCGCCGGGGCGGAGCAGCAGCTTGTCGGGGAAGGTATGCCAGGGGCGGTCGCTCAGGCCCTGGTAATGCGTAATGGCCTGCCGGAGTTGCTCTTTCTGGTCTGGCACAAGCAGCCATACCTCCGTAGAGTCGCTGGCTACACCCGAGAGCGAGTACAGAAACAGCGAAACAATGAAAAGCAGGCGTGCCATGGGCGTTAAGAGAGCAGTGGTATTAAATGTACGCAAGCGGCAAAAATAAGACGCTAGCCTCTCTGTTTTAACAACTTACAAGATTGATTGGTTTGCTTGGAAGAAAGGTATAAATTGGCTTATCCGGCATAGCCATAAACAAAGCCGGCGCAAGGACTGTATAATAGCCCAATGCATCGCTAAAAGCACGAAGAAACCAGCCCATGGCAACAACGATAGACAAAACCACACTGACTTTTCTGGCCGATCTGACTCAAAATAACAACCGCGAGTGGTTTCAGGAAAACAAGCCCCGCTATGACGCCGCCCGCAAAAACTACCTGGGCTTTCTGGATGAACTGATGGAGGAGATGGCGCTTTTCGAGCCTGTGGCGATCGGACAGAAGGGCAAAGACCTCGTATTCCGGATTTACCGCGACGTGCGGTTTTCTAACGACAAGAGACCTTACAAAGATCATTTCGGAGCCTACATAGCCGAAGGGGGGCGCAAATCCATTTTGCCGGGCTACTACCTGCACCTGGCCGCCAACAACAATTCCTTTCTGGCCGGTGGTCTGTGGATGCCGCCTGCCGATTACCTGAAAGCCGTGCGACAGGAAATTGATTATAATCTGGACGAACTGGAGCGGATCATTCAGGAGCCTTCTTTTAAAGACCGCTTTGGCAGCATTCAGGGTGAGCAACTCAAAACCACGCCCAAGGGATACGACAAAGACAATCCGGCCATCGAGTACCTTCGCTTCAAAAGCTGGAACGCTACGATGCAGCTGCCTGACAAAGTGGTGCTCAGCAAGGATTTTATGAATACGGTACTGGAGGGCTTTAAAGCTGTGAAGCCATTTAATGATTTCCTGAGGGAACCGTTGAGGGATATTGGGGAAGAGTAGTTCTTTTACTTTATCATCCACAATAAAAAAGATCCAAATACAAGAAAAATAGCCAAAATCAGGGAGCAGCCAGGCTTAGTTGCTTCCTGATGATAGCTTCTGTCAGGACTGAAAGTTTTTAACGGAGAAAAGTCTTGTGTCTCAAATAGAGGCTCAGAAAAAGAAAACTCCTTTTCCTCTAAAACCTGATACTCCTCTCCGGAAGCGAAGCCCATTTTGATGGCACTTTTATGTCCCTCGAAGACTGCACACACATTGTCACCCTCTGTATCCTGATCTGATACATAGACTAAAGCTCTTTGACCAATATACTTTCGGGGTAGATTATCTTCTGCTGTTACTGTCCAGTACCCAAGAACCTTCGCTTTGAAATTATCAACTTCGGGGTATGTCAGGTAATTCACAAAATATTTGAATCTCTCAAAATCAGGCTGATTTGAAAAATACAGCATATAGAGATTTTCTTTGACAGTTGACATATTTACTGTAATTCCGTCGGTAAAACCAGACTCAGAGTAAAGATCAGCAAGTTGTTGAACAGCACTGGTTACATCTTCCTGTCGCGGGCCATAAAGCAATATATAGTTAACTGGTGCCATAAATATCAAGTTATTCCAAGGTCATTGTCATGGTGCTTAGATCGTAATAGCCTTTAAAGCTTTTCTGAAGCAGAGTTTTCCCGTTGCACTTATATTTCAGGTTGCTTGTGATGATGATTGAGTCCCCGTGCAGCTGGTACTTAAATCCTGAGGAGGTGGAACTGTAATGGCAAGGGGTGTTTGGGCTGGCGTCCGCAACAGCCGGCGCAAGTGCCTTTCTCCAAAATTCAATTCTGATCAACTGCCCATCGACTTGCTGGTACTTCCTAAATCGTAGGGCCAGCGAATCGTTATGGACCTTGAACATCCGGGGTTTGATGCTTGTGATAGTAACATAGTTTTTGCCAAAATAAGTATAGGCATCGTCCTTGTATAGCTCTTTGCAGTTAATATCAAGCTTAACCGGGTATTGATTGGCTATCCACACCTGAAAAAACTGCTCGACTGTCAGCTCGGTAACATGCTGTAGCTGCTCTCCTTTACGGACTTGATTCGTACTAACTGTGCTTTTGGAAGATTGGCAACTAATCAAAACGTTCACTGCCAAAAGACAACTAAAAAGCGATGTTCGGTATAGCGGTCGATGCTCCATATAGGCCTGTAGTTTGCTGGAAACCATGTGAAAATGCTTACGCTGACGGCCTGCTCCGTAGTGCGGAAAGTCAGCTTGGTAACGCTATACCTATACCCTACAGACATTCGAAAGCTTGATGTTGAACACCGAAGGGTACTGCGCCATTGATTCTCCCAAGGCGTAGAAAAAGACACAGTTAAAAATGCTACATTACTCTAGCAATATATCATTTTTGCTCAAACAGACGAATAGTGTAGTCGAACAATTGTTGCCCACCTGCTTTGCCATGCCCCGGTATAACATGTTTCACTTGTGGGAAAGTAGCTTTCAGTTTCGCTACCGTTTGCGGCCAGGCGATCGTGTCGGCATCGGCCAGGTTGCCTTTGCCAGCGCCCTGTTCCTTGATCAGGCAGCCGCCAAACATGGTCTCCGCCTTCGGGAAATAGCCGACTACATTATCGTGCGTGTGCCCCTTGCCAGGGTATAGAACCAGTACTTTTTCGTTTCCGACCTTCAAAGTCAGCTCTTCCTCAAAGCCATGCGCTGGCACGGCTGTATTGTTGTTCTTAGCCAAGGCAATGGTCCTGTGGCTGGCGTAAGTCGGGATGCCCCGTTGCTCGAAAGCCTGCAGTCCGCCCAGGCAGTCGTCGTGAAAGTGCGTGGCGACAACTGCTTTTACTTTGCAACCCAGGCCTTGCTCCACCCAGTCGATCAGCTCCACGGAGGCCCGGTCTGTTGCCGGCGTGTCAAAAATGATGGCTTCCTGCTGGTCAATCACCACCATACCGTTGCAGGGCACTTTGCCAAAGCTTTGGGTTTCCAGAAAGGACAGGTGTTGGTATACCTGGTCTGCTATTTTATGTATCTCCAGTGTTCCGGAGGTATAGCTCTGGCTATCATTGGCGGCTATACCTGAGGCTTTCTTTTCAGCAGCTATCTCGTTGGTTGCCTTTGGAGATTGGCAGGAGAGGAGACAGCTCATAAGCAACACCCCTAACAATGGTGGCTTATTCGCTAGACCGCAAAGTATACTTGGAACGTACTGGCAGTGGTTTTTCATAAGGTGAGTGATAGACAGGTATAAAGTTTACTTTTTACTTGGGCTGGGCAACACTCTGCCGGGGCAGGTTGGCGTGCTTTTTCTGTTGTCGGTACAGGTATAGCTCGGCCAGCAACCAAAGTCCGACCAGGGTATACTCCAGGGCCACAAGCCACAGGTTTTCAGTGTAGGCGCTGGTGCGGTAGGCGGAGTAACTGAAAATAGCCAGGCAGCTCCAGACAGTTGCGTAGCGGAAGTGGCTCAGGGTGGTCAGCGCAACCAGTGTGGTGATGTACCAGGGGTGCACCGTGGTGGCTAGCAGCAGGTATACCGTGAGGGCCGCCGCCATGTAGCCGGCCAGTCGGCGCACCGAGCCCAGCTTCTTCACCGCCGCCATCGACAGGATAGCAATAAATGTTGCCAGCGAAAGCAAAGGACCAATCACGGCAATCTGATTGTAGCCTGTTAGCTGGTAGCCCAGCCAGCGGAGCAGGTAGTAGACGCTGGCATTGAACTCAAAACGCTGAAAATACAGATCGATGCTCTGCCAGATATTGTGCAGCACCTCCCACGAAAGCAAGGGCAGAAAGAGCAGCAACAGAACAGCAGTCATCACTACACTAAAACTGATAAAGCGTCTTAGCCCCAGCTTGCGCCACACAATGGGCAGGAACATCAGCGGCAGGAGCTTGCTGCCGACGGCCAGGGCAAAAGGCACCGCCGCGATAAAGTAGCGCTGGTAGTGCAGCTGGTACAGGAAGAGCAGCAGGAAAAAGATCAGCAGCGCCTCCATGTGCAGGTTGCCCGTCAGCTCGAGGATCACCAGCGGATTGAGGGCATAGATATGGACGTAGCGATCGGGCAGGGCCATGCGGCGCAGGAGGCGTAGCAAAAGCAATATGGAGCCTGTCTCGGCAGCCAGGATGATCACCCGCATCACCAGGATGCTGCCTGTCAGGCTATCTGGTGAGAGGGCAGCTGCCAGCCAGAATACACCTTGCAGCACCGGTGGGTATACCGAAAAGTAATGCTGGGAATTGAGCAGCAAAAACAGTTCAGCCGTGAGGCCAGGTATAGCAGGGGCTTCTTCGCCTACAAACTGTGCCGGCAGGTATAGGTAGGGATTTTCACCGGCCAGCAGCAGACGCCCGTCCCACACGAAGCGGAAGTAGTCGTCGGATAGCGCTGGTACAGCAAAGAGGAACAGCAGTCTGAAAAAGAGACCGGCCCCGATGCCGTGCCATACGTTCAGCTTCTGGTTGGTGACATAGGCGTAAATGCCAAAAGCCAGCAAAGTGAGCAGGAGCAGCTGCGTAAAGTTCTCACGAGGCGTCGCATAGCCCAGCGCCAGGTATACCAGGGCCAATATCCCCAGTAAGGAATAAGTTGCTATGTGCTTTCGGGCAAGGGTCATGCGCGGCGGCTATGGTTGAGCGAGTATACGAAAACGGCACCAAAACCGAGCATCAGCATCGCATGAAAAGGCAGTAAACCATAATCCTGCAGCCTGAAAGCTACCAGAATGCCATACCCGAAATAGATCGCCAGCAGCCCCTCCAGCAAGGTAACCGGATGGAGGCTGGTGATGGCATAGGCGTGCTGGCGCCAGGAGTCGTGGCGGTGCTGCAGGTTGTGCT
Source organism: Pontibacter lucknowensis (assembly GCF_900156415.1). Lineage (GTDB taxonomy): Bacteria > Bacteroidota > Bacteroidia > Cytophagales > Hymenobacteraceae > Pontibacter > Pontibacter lucknowensis. The sequence goes on from NZ_FTNM01000004.1 coordinate 234,898, forward strand.
TGGGTGTGCGGATAAAAGGCGTTTTCCGGCCCAGGTAGCCCTCCAGCACCGCCACTGTGTTGTGCAGCGACATCCCCATTGACATGGAAAGAAACAGAAAAAACTCAGGTATAAAGCGCCTGGTGGTATGCCATACCGAGCCGGTTTGCTGGTAGAGGGAGGTCCAGTAAAATGCCAGCAGGGCCAGCAGACTGACGATCAGCAGCGAGCCCAGCGCAAAAAGCAGTTCGAGCGCCGGTACGCTGTGTTTCAGGTATAGCATCGGTATGCTGAGCAGGGCCGTGAGCAGCACACAGACGAAGATGCTACTGTTGAGCAGGTGGAAAATTGCGTGCAGGCGGGTAGTGAAGGGCATGGGCGCGAGCAGTACCTTGCCCAGATGCTTGCGGGCAGTTTCGGCAGCGCCTTTGGTCCAGCGGTACTGCTGCGACTTAAGGGCTCCCATGGCGGCAGGCAATTCGGCGGGGGCTTCTACGCCCTGCAGGTAACGGAAATGCCAGCCCCGCAACTGGGCGCGGTAGCTTAGGTCCAGGTCTTCGGTCAGTGTGTCTGACTGCCAACCACCGGCATCCACAATGCAGCTTTTGCGCCATACCCCGGCCGTGCCGTTGAAATTGATAAAATGCCCGCCGCTGTTGCGACCGACCTGCTCGACGGTAAAGTGCGCATCCAGCCCGAAGGCCTGCAGCCGGGTAAGCAGTGAGTAGTCCTGGTTCAGGTGGCCCCAGCGGGTTTGCACCACGCCCACCTGCCCGTGATCGAAAGCAGGTATAGTGCGCTTCAGGAAATCAGGTTGTGGAACAAAATCAGCATCGAAGATGGCAATGAAGTCGCCGGTGGCTTGCTGGAGGCCGTACTGCAGCGCTCCGGCTTTGTAACCGCTGCGGTCAGGGCGGCGCACGTGCTCCAGTTGAAGGCCGCTGCCGGCGTGTTGGGCCATCTTTTGCCGGATCAGTTCACTCGTGTCGTCGGTAGAGTCGTCGAGCAGCTGGATCTGTAGCAGGTGGCGGGGGTAGTCGAGGGCGGCCACGGCGTCAATCAGGCGCTCTACCACGTAGCGTTCGTTATAGAGCGGGAGCTGTACCGTCACGGCAGGCCAGGTATAGCTTTCATCAGGTATAGCCCCGGGTGCAGGTATAGTTTTCCGGCGGGTCCAGTAGAGGTAGGTGAGGTGCAACTGCACCAGGCTGTAGCAGAAGATGAAGGCCAGGCAAAGACCATACACGGCAACAAGAAGAAGCTGAGGGATTGTCATGCGGTGGCGCTGGTTAAGGCTACAGGAGCTTAAATATAGTCAATATAATCTTATACCCTGCCAGCACCGAGCCCTTCACCGTACCCGATACTTTCGAAACGCCGATGCGCTTGCGGTAGTTTACAGGCACTTCTGCATACCTTACCTTTTGCTTCGCAGCCCGCGCCTGCATTTCCACGGTCCAGCCGTAGTTGCGGTCGCGCATGCCCAGCTGCTGCAGCGTACTGAAGCGGATGGCCCGGAAAGGTCCCAGGTCGGTATACCTGACGCCATAAAGCCAGCGCAGCAGGGTAGTGGCCAGCCAGTTGCCGAAGATCTGCTGCGGCATGAGGGCACCTGCTTCCCGCTGCCCCAGCACCCGCGAGCCGATCACCAGATCTGCTTTCCCGTCCAGAATAGGCTGTATTACCTGCGGCAGTTCGCCGGGGTAGTCGGAGTAGTCGCCGTCAAGGAACACAATAATGTCGGGCTGCTCCTGAGTGGGCTTGTTGGCGGTGTAGGCTATACCAGTGAGGCAGGCATTGCCGTAACCGGGCCGGGGCTCGTGGAGCACCGTGGCGCCGGCGGCCCGGGCAACTTCGGAGGTGCTGTCCGAGGAGTTATTGTTCACCACGATCACTTCCTGTACCAGTTCGGCAGGTATGTCGCTGATTACGTGTGTAATAGATTTTTCTTCGTTGTAGGCGGGGATGATGACGCTGATTCGGGGCATACTGCAAATTTGTGCAAAAAATATATGCTAAACTATTGAAGGTCAGGTATGGCTTTTGTAGTAAGAAGTGTATTAACTTTGCAAATTGAACCTTCCGGTATCGGAAAGGTTTTTAGAGAGTAGCTTTTTTAAATTATGAGTAGAGAAGTAGTTAAGATTGGAGATAAAGCCCCTGATTTTGAATTGCAGCGATTGGATGGAGGGTTTTTCCGACTTTACGAGTTGTTGAAGAAGAAAAACGTGGTGCTGTACTTCTATCCGAAGGACAGTTCCGCTGATTGCACCAAGCAAGCCTGTGAGTTCAGGGATCACTACGATACCTTCCAGGATCTGGAAACGGAGATTGTGTGCATCAGCTACGACAAGGCCGACGCCCACAAACGCTTTGAGCGGGTGTACCGTCTGCCTTTTACCCTGCTAAGCGACTGTGACGCTCAGATCCGGAACCTGTACGGGGTGCCGCGTAAGTTCGGTATCATGCCGGGCCGCGCCATCTACGTGATCGACAAGAAAGGGGAAGTGCAGTATGTGTTCAACTCGCTGTCCAAGCCAGCTGAGCACGTGCAGCAGGTACTGGACGTATTGGACGACATAAACCATGACAGTGTAGCCCAGTACGCCTAAGTTATTTGTATCACTTGAATAAAGCCAAAAGGCCCGGTGTTGTTCGCACCGGGCCTTTTGCATGTTCTTTTTTGGGGCTAGAATATCAGTTCCAGCTTTTTGTCATTGTAAAACTCCACGCTCAGGAAGCCGCGCTCCTTGGTGAACAGGATGCGCTTGACGTTTGTCGCTTTGCTTGCGTCGTTGTTTATCACTTCATACACATCGGTATACAGCACATCGTTTACCTCAACAGATGGGTAGGTGGGCTGGCCCGGGTTCAGTTTATACTCGCCGCGTCCATTCACTGCTACCGACACCTCCAAGCTGTTTTCACGCTTCAGGAAATAAGTAGCAATGCCCGGGCTAGCGTTCGTGTTCGTGTTGCTTCTGGTAATATCCTCCATCACGCTGTAAGCCTGCACATCAAAGTGGCCGATGCAATTGTCGGAGATGTTGTAGCCTTCGCCCGGTACCTGCTCCGCTATCAGCGCTGTGTTGGCGTACGTCACGGTGTCACCTGTTTCGTTCAGAAAACGGATGGTGTCATTTCGATCATACACAAGCCATTCCACATCCTTTTCGTCAAATTGAGTTGTGGTGGTGTCACAGTCTTTGCAAGAGGTAAAGAGCAGTGTTGCCAGCATGAATACGCCTAGAAGTTTAATACTGTGTGTCATTAGGGTGAAAATTAGTAGTAAAGGTAAATGTTTAATTGTCGCATATCAGGTATAGCTATACCTAATGGTAAGAGTCGTTTTGGAGGCAAAGCGTTGCAAGCAGTGCAAAAATAATTGTTATAACTTAGCTGGTAAGGCGAGCAGGGCTTAAGGTGCGTAACGGGTAAAGGTGCGGCCATTAAAATAAGCCACCTGCAGAAAGCCAAACTCGCGATTGAACAGGATACGGCGCACGCCGGTAGCCGTACTATCCGGATTTGTCAGGTCGAACACATCCTGGTAAGTTACGCCGCCAACGGGAAGGGTGGCGTGGTCAGGCGTGTTTACATCCGGTATGCGAAGCTCGGCCCTGCCGGCTACTACCAGGCTCACACGGATAGAATCAGGCATGCGCACGGCTACTACTGTCAGAGCCGGAAAGCGGCGGTTGTTGTGCTGCATGACGCTGGTGCGGCGGGTATAGTACTGCTCAATGCACACATCGGCCGGGCCAAATCCGTCGCCAGGTATAGGGTCGGAGTTAACCCGTGTGTTCAGAAACACGCGAATTGTATCCGGTGTGTTACTGTCAACCATGAGGAGGCTGTCCCGGGCATTGTACACGGTCCAGCTGCTATCGCCATTTTCAAACTGCGCTACTGTTGTCTCGCAGTCGTTGCAGGAGCTAAGCCAGAGAGAGGCGCCGAACAAGGACAGGTATAGTAGTAAGCGAATTGACTTCATAGGTTCATTGGCTATACTGCAAATTAACGAACTTAATCTGTTTGATAGTCTATAAAACGCAGATTAGTGAATGGGGATGGGCAAAAATGAAAGCAGCCGGGCAAATACCCGGCTGCTTTCCAAGTTAAATCACATTTAAAATATTATTCCTGAACCCTTACCCATACAGGCTCCGGTTTGAGAGCTGGTCTGAACACCAGCCAAAGTATTACACCCAGCAGGGTACCCGTCATGAAAGCCGGAACTACTACCAGCCATCCCATCACACCGCGGCTTTCCGCATCATGGTAGGTCCATACCAGCATAAAAATCACCAGGAAAGAGTAAACGGCAAAGGTTAAGAAAAAGAGTAAACTAGCTATATCAGGCAAAAACGTTTCCATTATCAAAGATTTAAGTATCACATAAAGAGGAACATAGCCCCTACATTATTTTAAACCTGAAAAGCTATGGATTTGTTTATAACTATTCTAATACAATGATATGAATATGGGTGATATGGAAATGGTATATTGTATTTATTCTTGCGGTCAGGTATAAAAAGAGAAAAGCCACCCCCATAGAGGGATGGCTTTTGCTCGGGGTTTATAAAGTTATTTTCTGATGATCACCTTGTGGGTACTGCTCTTGTCACCACTCTGAACCGTGAAATAATAGATGCCATTTGTCAGATCCTCCAGCGGTATAGTTGCTCCGCTTCCTGCGTCTTCAGCTGAAATCTCGTGTTGTGCCACCTGCTGCCCTAAGGCATTGGCAACCGTGATCAGCACAGGGCCTATTGCATTCTCGGCCAGTTTCAGACTGATTCTATTCTGGGCTGGGTTCGGGAACAGGATCTCCCGTGTTTCGGCAGCTTTGGCTGTGAGCACACTGCTCTGCGACAGACTGCCTGCTTTAAGCACGAGCGTTTCGGTGGTCGCGTTGGCATCTCCTCCGAATCGGGAGGTAACGTAGGCGGTGCTGCTCACCACAGTCGGATTCGACACAATGTCCACGTCATCCACATACCAGCCGGTGGCGCCTGTGAGCACGTCGGAGCCCATGCGGAAACGGATCAGTACGTTTTGTCCTTTGTAACTGCTCAGGTCCACAATGGTCTGGATGTATCCGTCGCTGTTGCCCGTAAAGGCTGGCCCGCTGATAGTAGAGGCGTTGAGCAACGGAATTTCCCCGTTATAGCCGTTCTGTATCATTTTGCTGCCGAGGTTGCTCCAGGTGAGGCCTCTGTTTGTGCTGATCTCAACTATACCACCGTCGAAGCCGTCTTCGGTTGCAAAACTATGCCAGAAGCGCAGCAGCGCATTTTCACCGACCGTTACCGGCTGCGCAGTGGTGAGGTACTGGTCGCTAAAGGCGTCCGGATCCACGGCAAACCAGGAGCTCGTGCCGCTATTCGGATTCTTCGTGCTTAGCTGCCAGTCACTCAGGCCAATACCGCGGGCTGTCTTCCACTTGCCAGTGCCGCTTTCCATGTCGTCGTGGAAGTACACGGTCGTGCCGGTGCCTTTGTTCACGCGTACCTTGAAGGTACGCTCCAGGGTCTCGCCCTGCGCCATCTTCACCGATTTGAAAGTGACTACACCTTTTGTCAGCTTAGGAGCTTCTGTGCCTGACTCCTGTACAAACACAGTACCCTCTGGCAGCGGGTTAGTGATAGACACATTGTTTACAGAACCAGCTGTTTCATTTGTCACGGTGATCTTGTAGGTCAGTTCTTCGCCGTCAGTTACCGGAGAAGGTGTGGCTTGCAGTTTTATGGCAAACTGAGGCTCGCAAGACGGTGGCATGTCAAAAGCCTCGGTACCGTCGGTGAGGTCGTTGTTGCTGCCCTGGGTGGCGCTGTAGCCGAGGCCGCGCTTGGCGAAAGCACGCCAGATGTGGCACTGATTGGCGCCGCCGTTGTTGATGCGGTCAGCTGCCAGGATGGCGTCACGGGCATCGATGAAACCGGGGCTGCAAGGTTGCAGTTTCAGGCCGTCCATGACCAGCTGCAGGGCAATGTTGTTACCGCCTTTGCCATTGTGCAGGTCTGGGTCGTAGCCATATTCCTCGATCAGGTTCCAGGTCATATCCCAAAGCATCGTCGCCCAAATGAAGCCCACACCGTGCGGCACAGAGATCTCCGGGTTGGCGATCATCTTATAGGTATAAGGGTTGATGCCCATGTCGGTGCTGTAAGGGGCGGGGCGGATACCATTTCCATCGGTCCCCTCTGAGAGCACATAGGTGCCGATGCCTCGACGCTGCGTACCGGTGTCACCATCCCGCATGGTCATGATCAGTCCAAAGAAGTCGCTCCAGCCTTCGCCGCCCTGTTCAGCACCTGACAGACACTGCGTGCTCGGGCCACCGGTGAGGCGGGTAGAGATGCCGTGGCCATACTCGTGGGCGATGATGCCGTTGTCGAGGTCACCGTCACGCATCGGAGGTACGCCGCCTTCCAGTCGCAGGGCGCCGGTCAGGCCTTGGGCCAGGGCAGTTTTCAGTTTATCGCCGTCAGCTTTGCTGATCATGATAGCAGGTATGAGTACAAGCGCACCAGTTTCATCACCGCCCATCGACATGGCCGGACCGTCTATGTTGTTCACAACGATAACTCCCGTGGCTCCCGAAGCCTGTGCATTGAGCGCCTTGGAGATGAAAGAACAGTCGCCGCGGTCTACTATGGCAATATTACCAGTGATTTCCGCCTGGTTGTTGAATGGCAAAGGAACAGAGCCAGCCGGCAGCTCAGGAGCACCGTTGCAGCCATTTGCCGGGTCAGCCATCACAATCTTGCCGGATACGCCCTTTTCATCAATCGCCGGACCAAAGGCCGCCTGCACCCCGGTATAAGAGCCCGCAACTGAGGAAGGGGCTGTGATATGGAGCAGTTTGGCAGGTACGGAAGAAGTCCACAAGTACATCTGCATGCGGCCAGGAACGCCGTCCTGCAGCGTCAGGAAATTGGCGTTGTTAGTACCGCCGCCATCCTGTGCCTCCGCCATCACGGCGTCAAGCCCAGCGCCTTCACCTGTGAAGTTCTTTTGCTGAAAGTTGCCGCTGGCCTCGTCAAAACCATAGAGGTAAAAAAGGTCATGGATGATGTTGTTCCAGTAAAACAGATTAGTAGTGGCTGCCTTTACATAGGTGTCCGGCTCTTTGGAGAGGTCCAGCGGAAAGTCGAAGTTGAGGTCGAAGCCACCGTCCGGACTGGTACCGGCATTGGCGCCGAGGCGGTCTTCGTAGGCGTGCACGTTGTTGCCTTTCGTGATGGTGTATGTCAGCAGGCCGTCGTTGTGCCAGCCAAGCGGAGACGCAAGCGGATTTTCCTTGCCCGTTACCAGGGTTCTGTCGCCGTGGCTTGGTGTCTCGAAGGGTGCATCGTATATGCGATAGGTACCGCTGGAGGCAACTGCCGCTGCTGCCACACTACGTGGAGCAAAAGCCTGGGTATAGAAGTCCTGCTGTGCTTTCAGGCGTTCCGCTTTCGTCGCCACGCGACCTTGTCTGTTCTGCTGCACAATGGCCATTTTCTGATGCGGGTCATCGGTTACCACAGGCAGACCCCAATTATCGTGGATAACCAGGTCCTGCTGTTTCAGCACCTGCCCGGTGGCAGCGTCAATGCGCATGTTCCAGTAGTGCTGGGCATCTGTGTTGTAGATGTCCACTTCCCAGGCCAGGCGCACATCGCCGTTCGGCATCGGCTGGTATACCAGTTTGGCAGGTATGGGCTCCAGCGAAATGCCTCCATCGGTCAGCACCACGGCCTTGGCGGCGGCAGGCAGCTTCTGTGTAGGAGCCTTTCGTTCTTTAAGTTTAATGGTTTGCTTGGGTGTGAGCTTGAGAGCCGCTGCTGCTGCATTGGCGGCCCGTTCAGGAGATAGGGCTGCTGCATTTCCTTTGATGGCACCGCGCAGATTCGGTATAAAGCGGTTGCCCATGTTGATCACATTGCCCTCACGGTCGATGTTGATATTGATATTTGCATCCACCACCTCTATGCCCTGATGACGCTGGCGGAGGTAAATGTGCGTGATGCCGTTGTGCTTGGACGTATACTGGTCGGTTACTACATAGTCGGAGAGGTCGGCGGCATTGAGCTTGTAGTCCGCTTTGGTCTGGTCGATGTGCCGCAGGGCGACGTCGAGGGGAGACTGGGCACGTACATTGCCCGAAGCCAATAACAGAATCAATCCCAACAGGTACAGGGGATTGCACGTTAATTTTAGTTTCATAGAGGAGAGTTTAGAATTAGAAATGCTACATAAGGTATTTTTTACTAGGTGTTGTAGATCAGATGCTGGTATCGTGCTTTGTATTATATAAGTATGGGTGACCTGTCCGGAGCAGGAAGGCACCAGAAGGTATTTTCCTGCTTTTCGCTGACATTGATGCATTTACGATGCCGGATACTATCTGGATTTGTGCGTCATAACATCGTTGTACAGCTGATTGCATGCCTTTTTGCACCTTTTGGGGATTCTGTCTGGAGAGTTTGAGAGACAGTATGGAACTGACAGTTCTGAAAGTGTTTTGAATGTTATGAAGGGCAAAAGTGAAGGAATAAGAAGTCGGGAGGGGATAACCTTACAAAGGTATTACGGCTAAGTATTGTATTATTTTATATTGCCGGATTGGGTATAAAAAATATGAAATAGGATATAATCTATCTATAAACTGCTGCTATAAAACTGAAATATTGGACTAAAATTCTTTGAAAGAAATTTAAACATTTTTGCAAACTAGTTGTTGCGTCCGTCATTTGGCTGATAACTGCGCATTATTTTTTCCATAATCTCCGTCAGATAGCTTCCGCTTTGGGGACCGTAAAAGTTCATGGAGCGGGTTTCGTATTTCTTTAAATGGTAATGCCGGTCAGGTGTTATATAGCCGATGTACCCGCCATTGAACCCGGTCACGACCACAGGCCGACCTTGCTGCTCCAGTTCAGGTATAAGCTCACCCGAATAGTCAGCCGGCACACCAAGCAGCACAACTTCGCCCAGCTGCATACTATTAATATAGGTGGGGTATTTGCCGAACAACCCATTAAACAGGAAAGGAGCAAACCGGTAGTTGGTGTTAAGGCGCCACTGTGGCCTGGGCAGCAGGAGGGGGTGTCTTCCATAACCGAGCGGGACAGTGGATTTAAGCTCAACTGCCGGCAGCTTCTCCATTATGGCAACTGCCAGCTGCTGTCCGACGGCGGCTGTGCTCTCATAGGTGTCGCCGTGGGGTGCCACTACGGCCTGACTGCCAACCGCACCCGCTGCAAAAGCAGCAAAGTCCACACTTTTTTCCAGTTGGTCTACCAACTCTCCCGGATAGTCTCGTGAAAGCACTGGGTCCATAGAGGGCAGGATGGTGGGGTGCGCTGCGAAAGTGGCCAGCACGGCTGTTTTACCGGAAGTTTGCTCTATTTTGAAAAAACGAATGGTCGTGTCTCTCCCCGCCAGAGAGCCAGTCAGGCGGTTGCGAACCAGATGAGGGGCATAGGCAATGCCGTAGCCGATTTGGGCGGGTTGCTTGTTCTGTCTGGCCAGTTGTATGCTCTGCACTATATGGGCGGTCGTCTGCTGCACCAATTGCCTGCTATACCTGCCAGCCATTAGTCTACCCACCAGTTTCTGTCCCCAGCCTCCGAAACTGGTATGCGTATGGGTGGCGCTCAGGTATACCTGTCCGGGGCTGAGTCCCAGCGCGGCATACTCCTTCTCCAACGCGTCAGCCACCGTCATCGGGGCAATGAGCATATCCAGGGCCACAAAAATGACCTCTGCACTCCCGTTGTCAAACGCAAAGGTGCGAACCCACACCGAATCGTGCACTGTGCTATACCTGAGCCCTTTGCGTTTACCGTAGCCAGCCAGTGGACTGCCCACAGGAGGGGTGATATTCACTTTGGCCCAGCCCGCCTGCAGCGAGTCACCCTCCCTGGCAACCGGAGGCTGTTCATCAAGCGCCTGCAAGGTATGGCGGTAGTAATCGGTCTTTGCGTAGGGGGTATGGTCAATGCGCTGCACCACACAGCTCTGCATCGAGCAAAGCAGCAGGCTGAGCAGCGCAAACAAGCTGATCGTATCGTGTTTCAGGAATCTCAAGCTTACGAAGGTATAAAAATATTAAGCAAACAGTGCGACAGCCTTTTAAGAGCAGCGGTTAATTTACAGGCCTGAGATGTTTCGCTTTCTGGCAATATCGTTTAAATTTGACGTTCCTTAAGCAAGAAGGTATACCCCGAAACAGGGGAAAATGTGCGGGCGAATCATGCAGGGCTTAGTTTATACCTTTCGCTGCGCTTTTCCCGCCTGAAAGTTTAGATTACTCTTTACCCAAATACATGGAATTAAACGTTGACCATTTAATCAAGATTGCCACCGAGCTCTCCATCACCATCAAGCAGGTGGAAGCCACGGCAACCTTGCTCGATGAAGGTGCCACGGTACCTTTCATCTCCCGTTACCGAAAAGAGGCCACCGGCTCGCTTGACGAAGTGCAGGTAGCTGCCGTGCGCGACCGCCTGGAGCAGTTGCGCGAGCTCGACAAGCGCCGCGAAAGCATCCTGAAATCCATACGCGACCAGGAGAAGCTCACGCCGGAGCTGGAGGCGCAGATCATGGCTGCCGAAACCATGGCCGTGCTCGAGGACATCTACCTGCCCTACAAGCCGAAACGCCGCACCCGTGCCACCATCGCCCGTGAAAAAGGACTGGAGCCGCTGGCACAGCGCATTTTTGAACAGGAGAACATCGATGTGGCTGCGGAAGCTGCCAACTTCATCTCAGAAGAAAAAGAGGTGAAAGACGCCGAAGAGGCATTGGCCGGCGCCCGCGACATCATGGCAGAGTGGATGAACGAGAATGCCGAGGCCCGTGCCACCATGCGCCAACTTTTTGAGAAGAAGGGCACCTTCAAGAGCCGCGTGATGATGGGCAAGGAAGAGGAAGGCCAGAAGTTCAAGGACTATTTCGAGTGGGAAGAGCCGATCGAGAAAGCGCCTTCGCACCGCATCCTGGCCATGCGCCGCGGCGAAACCGAAATGGTACTGTTGCTAAGTGCGCAACCAGACGAAGAAGAAGCACTTGACAAACTCGAGCGCATGTTCGTGAAAGGCAACAATGCCGCTTCGGAGCAGGTGAAGCTGGCCGCCAAGGATTGCTACAAACGCATGCTCAAGTTAAGCATGGAAACCGAAGTGCGTCTATCGTCGAAAAAGCGTGCTGACGAAGAGGCGATCCGCGTGTTTGCCGATAACCTGCGCCAACTGTTGCTTTCATCGCCGCTTGGTCAGAAAACCGTACTGGCGCTCGACCCGGGTTTTAGAACCGGTGTGAAGTCAGTGGTACTCGACAAGCAGGGCAAGCTGTTGCACAACGAAACGATCTACCCGCACACGGGACAGCACAAGGAAAGTGAAGCGGCACAGGCCGTTAGGTATATGGTCACCCGATTTGAGGTAGAGGCCGTTGCCATTGGTAACGGTACCGCCAGCCGCGAGACGGAGGCTTTTGTGAAGAGCCTGAAGCTGCCGGCTTCAGTACAGGTGGTGATGGTGAATGAAAGCGGTGCCTCCATCTATTCTGCCTCAGACGTAGCCCGTGAAGAATTCCCGGATCAGGATGTGACCGTACGCGGTGCCGTTTCTATTGGTCGTCGTTTGATGGACCCACTGGCTGAACTGGTGAAGATCGATCCGAAGTCGATCGGCGTTGGCCAGTACCAGCACGATGTGGACCAGACCGCTCTGAAGCACTCGCTGGATGACGTAGTGATGAGCTGCGTGAACGCCGTGGGCGTGGAAGTGAACACTGCCAGCAAGCAACTACTGACGTATGTTTCCGGTTTAGGCCCTTCTCTGGCGCAGAACATCGTGGAATACAGAAACCAAAACGGACCATTCCGTACGCGTACTGAACTCAAGAAAGTACCGCGTCTGGGCGATAAGGCTTTTGAGCAGGCGGCGGGTTTCTTAAGAATCCGTGATGCTAAAAATCCACTGGACGCCTCTGCTGTTCACCCGGAAAGCTACCCGATTGTGGAGCAGATGGCAAAGGACCTGGGTGTGACCGTGCAGGACCTGATGCAAAAAGAAGAGCTGCGCAAGCAGATCAACCTGAAAAACTACGTAACCGACACAGTTGGTCTGCCAACGCTGCAGGACATCCTGAGCGAACTGGCCAAGCCTGGCCGTGACCCGCGCCAGACCTTTGAGGCATTCAGCTTCACAGAAGGCGTGAACGAGATGAAAGACCTGCGTGAAGGCATGAAGCTACCTGGTCTTGTGACAAACATCACGGCTTTCGGCGCCTTTGTGGACATAGGAGTGCACCAGGATGGACTCGTGCACGTGAGCCACCTGTCGGACCGCTTCGTGAGCAACCCGCATGATGTGGTGAAGGTGGGGCAGAAGGTAGATGTGACCGTACTGGAGGTGGATGTGCCGCGCAAGCGCATCTCCCTGAGCATGAAAGGCGATCCGGCTGCAGCCCGCCCAGCAGGCGGTGGCGGCAAAAAAGGTGGTGCTAAGCGCGAAGAGGAGCCAGCCAATGATTTTGCGGCAAAGCTGGCCATGCTGAAAGGCAAATTTAAATAAGCCATACCTGAACTAAGTATTGAAATTGAGTATAGAGGTAGCCCCAGCGATCAGCCGGGGCTACTTTTTTTTATGATCCATTCTATTTCCTATCATTTGAAAGTCAGGGGAAAAGGACAGAGAGGAGAGAGTTCAGAAGAAATGATTTTATATAGGTCTAGCTGTATATTTTGAAACATGAATATTTATAATGTGATTTGCGCATATTTTAAACCAACGTTTTTTATGAAAATCAAATTTTTACTCACGCTGCTGTTTGCTGTAGGTATGGCATTTACATCAATGGCACAATCTGTTTCTTTCGGTCCTCGTGTAGGTGCCACCTTCTCAAAAATCAGCTTGTCAGATGGAGATGGGAACGAACTGGAGGATGAACTGAAGTACACGCCAGGTTTGCAGGTAGGTGTAGTTGCTAATTTTAATGTAAGCGAGTTGCTGTCCATTCAGCCAGAACTTCTTTTTGTTCAGAAAGGCTACAAACTTGGCGACAGTGATACCCACATTAAGGGTACCAGTAACTATATAGAGGTGCCTGTTTTAGCTAAGATTACATTTGGCTCTGAACAAGTAAAAGGCTTTGTAACAGGTGGACCAACTGTAGGCTATCTAGCCAGCGGCAAAATGTCGATGAAGTATGACGGTACAAAGGCAAGTGATAGCTACGAGTTTGAGGACGAAGACAACAGAATGGAACTGGGCGCAAGCTTTGGCGTGGGCTTAGGCTACAATCTGGGTGCGGGAGCCCTTAACCTGGACGTACGCTACGGATTGGGTCTGACCAGCCTGTATGAAGTAGAATCCGGCGAAAGCAAATCCAGAAACCGTGTGCTGGGTGTTTCTGTAGCTTATCTTTTCGGAGGTAAATAAGCTGAAATAAGTTTAGAGCAAAGAGGGAGCCTCACACGGGGCTCCCTCTTTTTTTTTATAAGTGATCCTTAGCAGCAAAAGAAATTCAGACGACCAGACCGGCTCACGATGTGCACGCCAGCCAGGTCAGCAAAATGCACTTTAAAGGACGGATAGTCTGTGCGTGAACGACGCTCCCATAAACTGAATCCGGACATAGTAAATGCCCCGGCCAAAATCACTCAGGTCCAGCTGCAGATTGCGTGACGTACTGGAAAAGGTGTGCTGGATAATGGGACGCCCCATCGCATTGTGCACCGAAAGGTGTACCGGAAAAGGGAACGGTGGGAAACTGATGGTAAACCGGCCATCTGTGCTTGGGTTAGGATATATTTTGATTGGTCCCACATAAATGGGCCTGCCTACAGGTTTTTTGTCTTCCGCCACCTGCACCGTCATGCGCTGCATGGCCATCATCCCGTTTTCGTTCGAAGCCCTCAGGGTGATCATGTAGGTTCCCGGTTGGCTGTAGGTATGGCTCGGGGACGTTGCATTGCTCACGCTACCGTCTCCAAAGGTCCAGTAATAGAGCCAGGCGCCTCTGGTTTCGTTGGTCAGGTTAACCGTAAGGCCTTTCGTCGAACTACGGAAACTGACTAGCGGTGCCTCTCCGGTGACTGGCAGGTTGACAATGGGGGAGTCGTAGATCTGACGGAGTGAAAGGCCCTGATAGAAAAAGGGATTACTCCAAAGTGCGGTGCGTTCCACCGTAAGAAGTCCCCAGGGGCTTTCAGAATCAGGTGCTTTGTCAGGGTAACTCCAATGCGTCTGCATGATACTGTGATAAGCAACGGCGCGTGTGCTTTCGTGGTCGTAGGGGTGAGGCAGACCAAAGGCATGGCCTAACTCGTGGGCCATAGTGCCGTGTGGTACGCAGGGCCACATCAGACCTGTCGGGTCAGTAGGGCAGATCCCAAAATCATTGAACTCCGGGAAATTCTCCACCGCGGTGATGGCCACGCCGCAATAGCCATTACAAGACTGGGCTCCTCCTCCCAATCCTTCAGGCCGACCTGATTTGATCCACAGGCTCACTACAAAACCCGGTTCCCAGATCGGATGCCCCAGTTGTTCCATCTCTGCCAACAGCAGGCCCCACCAGTCCTCCCGGTAATAGCTGGTGCTCTCCTTCGCCTGGTAAAACAGGACGGTGTCTGCATAGGCAAAGGTATAGGTAAGGCCGCCGGTGTTCACCTGAAACCAAGCCTGTATCTCCCGGGTGGCTTTCTTTATCGCGTCGTATTCAGCTTGGCTGTAGGTTTCGTCACTTGCCACGACATAGTATACCGCCACTTTGTTCTCAGTCAATGCCGCCTGTACCTGTGCGGTGCTCTGGGCAGTCGGAGCGGGTTGCCGCTGGCAGTCTGCCAGCTGATTATTGCGCTGGGCCTGTGCAGGAATGAAAAATTGAAATAGAAACAGGATGGTGATAAGTAATGATGTTTTCATTAGAGAAGAAGTAAAAGCTTGGAATACAGCTGTAACAGGAGAGGACAATGCCATAGCACTGATCAGGAAGCAGATCTCTGGTAAGATCCTATGAGGAGGGGTATATAAGGTATACGTTTATGGGATGTTTAATTTAAGGATAAGATATAACTTTCAGTGTATGATAATATTAGGAGTGTGGAGGGCCATATTTGTGTGACGAGATACATACCAAACCAGAGGGGAGCACAAGCACAGCAACTATAATAGCCCTAAAGCACGTATCCATTAAAACGGAATAGAACAAAACAAATAAACTATGGATACATACAAACCTAATTACTCCAAAATGCTTCACACGGAGCATATTTTTCCGCCTGCTTCCGGGTCGAGCCACATCAATGTGAGCCGGCCGGAGCGTGTACTCTCGGCAGTGGGTGGAGCGGCACTTGCACTTGTGGGGCTGCGACAGTCAGGAACTGCCGGTTTGCTGTCCACGCTGGCGGGAGGCCTGCTGCTTTTCAGAGGCTTTACCGGTTACTGCCCTATGAACCAAATGATTGGCCGTGATACTGCTGAAAACGAAGATATTTCAGTGGACATCATCAAGACCATCACAGTGCAGCGCCCACGTTCTGAGGTTTTCCAGTTCTGGCGCATGCTCGAGAACCTGCCTAAGTTCATGGAGCACCTGGAAAGCGTGCAGTCAAACGGTCCGCAGCGTTCGCATTGGGTAGCTAAGATCCCGGGTGGTGTCGGCACCATTGAATGGGATGCGGATATCATCAATGAGAAAGAAAACGAACTGATCGCATGGCGCTCCCTGCCAAACTCGGAACTTGACAATGCAGGTGAGGTCCGTTTCTCTGATTCGCCTGATGCGCAGGGGACCATCGTGCAGGCAGTAATCTCTTACAGTCCACCTGCAGGGTCGGTGGGCGGACTGGCTGCGAAGATGCTCAACCCGATGCTTAAGAAAATGGTGGAGAATGATCTGCGTTACTTCAAGCGTTTTATGGAGACGGGTCAGGACGTGCACAAGCCTAAACAGCCGCTTGGAGCCAATTAGGATATAGCAACACTGAGTAAATCATAAGTAAAACCAGGTATAGCCTCGCTGCTATACCTGGTTTTTGTGTATAGATGATTTTATTTTCATCAACTTTACTAAATTAGTATTATAAAAGCTTCGTTTGAAACACTTTAGGCAACCGTGAGCGTTATCTGAAGCAGATAATATTTAGGACATCTTAGCATGAATAAGATATGGAGCATGGCCTTGCTGCTGATGCTGGCAATGGTCATCTATTCCTGTAAGCAGGCGCAGGATATAAAAGCCTTTACAGAAGCAAAGTACAGCCTGCAAAGCGTCCGGGACATAAAGCTCAACGGGATCGATGTAGAGCAGCGCATTCAGGAGCGCCGTGGCTTTTCGCACGAAGAACGGGACAGTCTGTTGGCTACCGTTACCAGTAACTCGCTGGAGTTTAGTTCTACGCTGGCCCTGCATGTCACCCTGCAGGAGCATAGCGAGGAAGCACGACACCTGACCATCACGCGCATGAAATGGCTGTTGGAAGTGGATGGCGAAGAGGCTTTGACAGGTGTTATCGAGGAAACCATGGAGTTGCAGGAGGGGCTGAACCTGCTGCCGATCGCGACGCCCGTAGGCTTGGTTTCGGATGGAGATTTGCCTAACTACACAGGTCTGTCCAGGTTGATCACTCTGCTGGGACAGCGTACGGATATACGGGAGCATGTGACGCTCAAGATAAAGCCGACGATCAAAACTCCGGTGGGAAACGTAGAGTCGCCCGCGTATATCACAGTGACCAAACCAACCGGGATAGTGGCTTTTTTTAAATAAGCCTATACCTGTTTTTTTATGGCCAATGGCTCAGCAGGTATAGGCTTTGCCCGCAGATGGGATATCAGTTGGCCGACAAGCAATCCGGCTACACTGGCACCCAGCCCATAGAGCATCGGGTTGACGGTGGTCTGTAGGTATAAGCAGAGCAACCAGCCGGCCATACCTGCGAGGATAGACGCATTGGCAGCCAGCGCAGAGGTGCGCTTCCAGTACAGACCTGCTACCAGGGGCACAAAGAGTGAGACCAGACTCAGAGCAGAGGACTCACTTACCAGTTCATAGATATTGCTGCGCAGCAGCGCCATTCCCAGCGAGACAGCCGCTACCACGAGCACACTGATGCGCGAGAGCAGCAGCATTTGCTTATCGCTGCGTTCGCCAAGTAGCGGGCGTAGCATGTTCTCACTCAGCACAGCTGCCGGAGCCAGTATGCCGCCGCTGGCGGTGCTGATGATCGCCGAGATCAGCGCTCCGAAGAAGAGCACCTTGATCAGCATGGAGTCCAGTCCCATGATCAGGCCGGGTACCAGTAGCTGGGCGTCCTCCTGTAGCAGTTCGGGATGCAGCGTGCGGGCATAGAGGGCCAGCAGCAGCGGCATGAACGCCACCGTCAGGTATAGCAGACCAGCGCCCAGCGAAGCAGCGACCGCCACTTTCTCCGACTTTGCCGACATTACTCTTTGGAACACATCCTGCTGCGGAATAGAACCAAGCCCGATCGTGATCCAGAGAGCAAAATAGTTGAGCCAGGTGGTTGGGCTGCGGTCAGGGGGCGTCATCCGGAAGAAGCCGTCGGGCAGGGTCGCCGTGATCTGCTCCAGCGGCATACGCTGCAGCAAAGTATAGGTGATGAAAATAAGTCCTCCGATGATCATCACGGTCTGCACAAAGTCCGTGATTGAAACTGACCACATACCGCCCATGTAGGTATAGCCAACCACGATCATACTGCCAATGATAATGCCGGCGGCTGTGGAAACCCCGAATACCTGGTTCATCACAATGCCCAGGGCGACCATCTGCGCCGCGATCCAGCCGAAATAGGAGATGACCATGAAGAAGGCTGCGATCTGCTCGGTGGTGCGGTTGTAGCGGATGCGATAGTAGTCGCCAATAGTGAGCAGGTTGAGGCGGTAGAGTTTTTTAGCGAAGAAGAGGCCGACCAGCACCAGGCAAAGCGCTGCGCCGAAAGGGTCTTCGATAACACCCAGCAGCCCGTGCGAGGCAAACTCCGAGGAAGCGCCGAGCAGTGTTTCGGAGCCAAACCAGGTGGCAAACACCACAGCTGTGGAAATATAGAAAGGCAGACTCCTGCCAGCCAGCAGGAAATCGCTGGTATTATGTACCCGTCTTGATGCCCAGAAGCCCACCCCCATGTTAAAGAGCAGGTAAAGGATCACAAAAATTAGCAGCATACTCCCAAATCAGTCAGGCAAAATTAGAAATAATTCGTGCAGCTGCCAAAATGCCCTTTTGGGAGGGTGAGACGCTCAAGTCTGGCAAAGTACTTGCATGGAAGGGTATACCAGCTTCCGCCCATTTTTCGTTTTGGATATGCTGTGTTCATCCATCTACAGAAAGGGAAACAATATGAATCGATTGAATAGAATAAGCCTGGCACTGCTGCTGGTCCTGACCCCGTTGCTGGCGGCAGTGGCAGAGACAGTGCCTGCTCCGGAGTCTTATGCCGCTACCAAAGCCGCACCCCGTGATGTGATTGGTGAGATCATCGACGTGATCGGGCTGAAGCCACGTTTTGAGGTGCGATCTGCCAACATCGAGAATGCCGCTGCCGTGATCTACAATGGGAAACGCTACATTCTCTATAATGAAAGCTTCCTGGCTGCCATCAACAATGCCGTACATACCGACTGGGCTGGCGTGAGCATCCTGGCGCACGAGATCGGCCATCACCTGAATGGTCATACTTTGTCGCGACAGGGCAGTAACCATGCTGATGAACTGGAGGCTGATGAGTTCTCCGGCTTTGTGTTGCGAAAGATGGGGGCTAGTCTGGAGGAGGCGCAGGCTGCCATGAAGGTATTGTCAGATGAAAGAAGCTCTGCCACGCATCCGGGCCGCAGCTACCGGTTGGCGGCTATCAGCAAAGGCTGGGGTAATGCCGATGCGCAGCTGCTGGCCAGTGCAAACGGCCAGCAGCGGGAGTCGCAGGCCATGGCCGGCAACAGCCAGCCGCCCCAGCAGGCAAGGGAGCAACTGCGACAGCAGCCAGTCAGAACCAACACAGCCTCACAGGGTCTGGACAACCGACTAGTGCTACGCAAAGTAGTGTTTAACAATGCGCCGGACGAGCAGTTTTTCCTGACTACAAGGTTGCAACTGGTGCACATGACCGAGCGTGGTGCCCGCATCATTGGCAAACTGGCCCGTACCAACAACCGCAATTACCCTTTCTACTTCGAGAGCGAATACCTGCAGGGTTTGTTCGTGACCGATAATGGGGTGCTGGTAAACCAGCGGGGACAACGAGTGGGGCATTTTAGCTAATTAATTAGTAATGGCCCCAAAATATTGAGCAGACGGAGCCGTCAGTTTTATGCAGCTGAAGCAGGAATAATTAACTTGCAACATTAATTAAGCTACATAAAACTATGAAATCTACTAATTTTACATGCCTGATGCTTTTGCTCATCCTGCCTGTTCTCTTGCTTGTTTCCTGCGGTGATGAAGTGGATTGTATCAGGGGAAGAGGAGATGTGGAGAGCCGGGATTTTAACCTGGATGTAGTCAACGGGCTGCGAGTGAACGGCGATACCCGTGTATTTGTTAGACGGGGAGCTACTCAGCGCATTGAAGTAAGAGCACAGCCTAACGTACTGGATGCGATCAATACGAATGTAGCCAACGGGGTGTGGGACCTCAGCTTTGACAGGTGCCTGCGCAGCCATAAGACCGTTGAAGTATACATGACCGTGCCGGAGCTGAGCAGTGCCGAAATGATTGGGTCGGGGCGGGTAGAGTTGCAGGATGAATTTGAAACTGACAACTTCCGGGCTGTGCTGGATGGATCAGGTTATCTCTGGATTAATGTATCAGCCACCAAAGTAAGCAGCAGGCTTACAGGTTCGGGGAAGATTGATCTGGTAGGTACGGCTGAAGTAGAAGAGATCAACCTCTCCGGCTCGGGAAGCATAAAATCTTTTGGTCTGAGCAGCGAGAATGCCGGTGTGGTATTGAGTGGCTCGGGCAGTGTGGAAGTACATGCCGCCAATGAATTGGCCGTTACGATCAGTGGAAGCGGTAATGTGTACTACCAGGGAAATCCGACTATTAATTCAAATATTTCAGGCTCAGGCAAAGTGATAAAGCGCTGAGCACAACAAAGCAAATGATCAAAAAAACAAATCTCTTAAGTTTCGCTCTGCTGCTAGGTATAGCCTTTTTCGCATTCTCATGCGGCACCAAGAGCGACGTGGATGCTTTTAAGGAAGCAAAGTATAGCTTGTCAGGTATAAATGAAGTAAAGCTCAATGGCGTGAACGTGCTGAACAAAAAGCGGCCGGAGGATTTCTCACTCGGAGAAGCAGCCCTGCTTTTTACGGCCTTCTCTGACAATAACCTGTCCGCCTACTCCAGTTTGGGACTGAATGTAGAGTTGGACGAAGCAAACCAGGAGCGCAGCATGACCGTGACCAAGCTGAAATGGCAGCTGCTGCTCGACGGCAAGCAAACGCTGAGCGGCATTGTGGACGAACCGGTGGAGCTCCGTCACGGACTCAATACCATCAACGTGCGCACTCCCATCCGGATAGCCGAGGAAAATGGCAGACCAGGGTATAACAACTTGCTGCGCCTGGTCACCATGCTCACCAAAACAGATGGCACCAGCCGACCGGATGTGGTACTTCAGATCAAGCCAACCATCCAGACATCTGTGGGACCAGTAGAAGTGCCTTCCTTTATCAATGTAAGAAACTAAAATACAATTAGTTGTGATAGTAAAACGGGCTGGTTTTTATACCGGCCCGTTTTATTTTCAGGCCTTTTTATGCGCTCTTGTAGCCCTTTGTGTAAGGATATGTAGTTTGTTTTAAAATTGTTGTAACATTTATAGTCAGTGAACGTATGTGGCACGCTCCTTGTTTAAATACCATCTGATAACCATTTGTAAGACCATTTAAAACAGGAACGAACATGGAATTCGACGTAATCGTAGCAAACGACTTGCAGGCACTTGTAACAAGAGTACAGGACTATGTAAAAACAGGATGGGTGCTGAAAGGTGAGGTGTTTGAAAAAGATGGAAGCTACACGCAGGAGGTAGAACGCCGTGTGGCTGATCAGCAGAAGAAAGCCACTGCACGCCAGAAAAGCTGGATCAACTGGCCTGTTGTGAACGGCTAATATATTTTGAGGGCGGGTTAGCGTATTTATGCTAATTTCGCCTAAAATAAAACTTATGAAACGCCGCCTATCCCTCACTTTTGTACTGATGTGTGCCCTGCAGCTGACTGCAGTCGCCCAGAAACAGGTGCTCGACCCACAACTCCTGTTGCGTGACGTGCAGGTACTGTCTGCCGACTCGATGTCAGGCCGGCTGAGCGGCACCGAAGGCAACCGGATGGCGCAGGATTATATAGAAAAGCGTTTCAACGAGATCGGACTACAACCCTATAACAATAGCTACCGCCATACCTTCCGCCTGGAGGGTAGGGGCATTGTAGTAGAAGAGGCCGTGAACCTGATCGGCTTTATACCTGGCAAAACGGACAAAGCCATTGTCCTGACCGCGCACTACGACCATGTGGGCGCACGCAAGGGCGAGATCTACAACGGAGCCGACGACAATGCGTCCGGGGTAGGAGCCTTGCTGGCAGCTGCCGCTTATTTCAAGACGAATAAACCCTACTATACCCTGGTCTTTGCCGCGCTTGATGGCGAAGAGCTGGGTCTGCAGGGCGCTAATGCCTTTCTGGAGAATCCGCCGCTTGCTCTGGACCTGATCCAGTTGAACGTGAACATGGACATGCTTAGCCTGAACCAGCAAGGTGAACTGTATGCCAGTGGCGCCTACCATTATCCGGTATTACTGCCGTTGTTGCAGCAGGTGAAGGCAAGACCTCAGGCCAGGCTACTGACAGGCCATGACCAACCTGAGCAAGGGCAGAATGACTGGACCAGGCAGTCTGATCATTATCAATTCCATAAACGCCAGATTCCTTTCATTTACTTTGGCGTAGAAGACCATCCGCACTACCACAAGCCCACGGATGACTTCGAAAACATCAATTCCACTTTTTATCCGGATGCGGCTGCGCTCGTAATCGATTTTGTTCAGTTACTGAACAAGAAGCGTCCGGCTCTCCGCACAACTAATTAATACCTTGGATCTTAAGTTTTGATAAACTAATTGTATCCAAGTAGGAAGGTATAGCACGTATTATAGTATGATGGCTATATTATAATGTATTCATAAAAATTAATGATCCTTTCTATTGGCCCTGCGTAGATAGGGGGAGCAGGCCCACCACAGCCAATACCTGGGCTGCATGCCACACAACACTTAAAGAGAAACCTGTCTGAAGCATGAGCAGGAGCAGATACGTCCTTCTATTACTATGTTTGATTACCCTTACAGTTTGCACTACCGCCCAGGCGCAGGATAGTGTCATACGCCGCATGGGGGTGAGTAAGATTCCGGAGCGCGGACTGGTCATACAGGCTGGTGCAGGTATAGCCGCTGTGAAAAGCGATATATGCGGCAGTTATGATTGTAATGATCTTGGTCCTGCTTTCAGCATTGGCGCCCTTTTCAAGTATAACCCCTTTTGGTCCATAAGTGGCGAAGTGGAGTACCTTAAACTAGGTGCCTCCGAGAAAACCTATCAGGATAATATCACTTTTGAATCAAGGGTGATCGAGGTGTCAGGCATGCTGGTTTACAACCTGATGGACAGCTACGCAGGATCCAATAACTACCGCTCTACCCGTAAGCGCTTTGCTGTGCCGTTTGTGAAAGGCGGGATTGGCTTTGTGTACTACACCCCAAGTTCTTACCCGACCAACCGTGCCCCGAACTCCGACATCACCTACGACCGATTAAGGTCATATCCAGCCATAGCCGGCGTAATTCCTTTTGGTGGGGGTATACGCTTCCGTTTCTCCGACCAGATCAGTATTGCACCAGAAGTAATGTACCAGATCACCACAACTGACTATCTTGATAATGTTACCCGGATAGAGAATACAAAAGATCACTACGGCGTGGTATCGGTCAAGCTGCTCTATACCCCGATGCCTAAAAATGAGGTGTTCACGAGCAAGCGACAAGGCATAAACCCTTTCAAAAAGAAAAAATAAGCAGCAGAAACAGCACTACACTTGCTGTTCCTGGTTCCCGAACCTACATACCCTGCCTTCCCGTAGACAAAAAAGCCAGATCAGCTGTATGTACGCTGCTTCCGGCTTTATTTGCTATACCTAACATCTATGAAAACAGAACAGAAGAGAAACCTGTGGTGGCTGGCAGCCGGAGCGGGAGCTTTGCTTGCAGCCCGAGCCATTAGCCGCAAACTGAATGCCTATAACTTCCGGAACAAAGTAGTGCTGATAACCGGTGGCGCCCGTGGGCTGGGCTTTGTGATGGCGCGGCAGCTGGCCAAAGAAGGGGCGCGACTGGTGCTGTGTTCACGCGACGAGATGCAACTGGAGGACGCACGCATGGAGCTGGCAGGCAACGGAGCTGATGTGATGGTGCTGCCCTGCGATGTGACCCAGCAAACCCAGGTGGAGCAGATGGTAGCACGGGTGCAGCAGGAGTTCGGCCCGATTGACGTGCTGATCAACAATGCCGGCATCATCACGGCGGGACCGCTGGAGGAGATGACTGTCGGGGACTTTGAGGAAGCCATGCAGACGCACTTCTGGGGACCACTTTATACCACGCTGGCCGTACTGCCTTCCATGAAGGAACGCGGTGCCGGCCGTATCTTGAATATCGCTTCAATCGGTGGCAAGTTGGGTGTGCCACACCTGGTCCCATATAGCGCCAGCAAGTTTGCGTTGGTCGGCTTATCGGAAGGCTTGCGTGCCGAACTGAAGCAGTATAACATTACGGTTACCTGTGCTTCGCCTGGTCTGATGCAGACGGGAAGCCCACGCCATGCGAACGTGAAGGGGCAGCATGAGGAGGAATATACCCTGTTTAAAATAGCCGACTCGAGTCCGCTGACCTCTATCAGTGCAGAGCGATCGGCCAAGTCGATTTTAGATGCCTGCCGACACGGGGATGCAGAAGTAGTGACGTCTATACCTGCCAAGATTGGCGCTTTTGTACACGGGTTGTCTCCGGAGACTACCACCGATATTTTTGCCGTGCTCAATCGTATGCTTCCCGGTCCTACCGGAGAACAGCGGGCCAAGAAAGGCTATGAAAGTGAGACTCCGCTTTCCATGTCTGGCCTGACGGAACGGACCCAGAAAGCGGCATTCCGGAACAATGAATTGTAACGATACACATTAACCTATACCTAATGGCAAGCTATACCCTGGCATTGCCTATATTCGCCCTTATGGAAATTAAAAAAAGAGAGACAGCCTACGATGGCTATTTCAAGATCTATAAACTGACAGTAACACAGAACGGCCATACCTTTACCCGGGAACAATTTGACAGAGGCACAGCGGTTGCTGCCTTGGTCTACGACACAGAAAAGCGGCGCTATATCCTGACCAGGCAGTATCGGGTAGGTTCAGAGTCGGACCTGGTGGAAGTGGTGGCAGGTATGGTAGACAAAGGCGAAAGCCCTGAAACCAGTATTGCCCGCGAAATAGAGGAAGAAATCGGTTACAGCGTGGACAATCTGACCCACCTGCACACCTTTTACTCTTCGCCGGGCGGCACGACTGAGAAAGTACTGCTATACTATGCCGAAGTATCGCACCAGCATGCAGACGGAGGTGGCAAGGAGGATGAGCACGAGGATATTGAACTGGTGAGCTATACCCGGGAAGAGCTTCTCAAAGAAAGCTTCGCTGATGCCAAGACCATCATCGCCCAACAATGGGTGCAGCTAAACAGCTAGTAGCGTTCTAAATAGCAGGTATAAAAAAACCTCAGCTACCTATAAGACGGCTGAGGCTTTTCTTTTGTACTTGACTACTTTCTGGCCTCAGGCTTGAGTTTGTCAGCAAACACTTTTCTAACCTTGTCCACTTTCGGCCTGATCACAAAACTGCAGTAAGGCTCATGCCCGTGGGTGTTGAAGTAGTTCTGATGATAGTCTTCGGCCGGGTAAAACTCCTGCAGCGGCTCGATTGTCGTCACGATCGGATCAATGAAGGCACCCGCTGCATCCAGTTCCTGCTTATACCTTTCGGCTTTCTCGCGCTGCTCGTCGTTGTGGTAGAGCACAATAGAGCGGTACTGTGTTCCGATATCATTGCCCTGCCTGTTCAGGGTAGTGGGATCATGGGTTTTCCAGAACACCTCCAGCAGTTCATCATAACTTATGATGGCAGGGTCGTAGGTGATCTGCAATACTTCTGCGTGTCCGGTGGTGCCAGAGGTTACCTGTTTGTAGGTTGGGTTTTCCATATGTCCGCCTGCATAGCCGGACTCCACTTTCTGCACGCCTGCCAGGTCCTGAAACACTGCTTCAGTACACCAGAAGCATCCTCCTCCAAATGTCGCTTTTTCCATGGTTTTTGCTTTTAATTTAGGTACAGGCAATCATGCCCAGGGCTATTGGCTATACCTGTGCAAAGGTATAAGGCCTAAACCACAAAGCCTCTAAATAGTTTTCCCAGGCCTCTAGTTACGCATATTGCGCATAGTGCTTTGGGCATCGGCGGCACCTTCCAGGGTCAGGTACTCTGCCTGCAGGGCTCTGATTTTGAGCTTGTCGCTGTTGGAAATCTGGTTTTCTACCTGCCGGCGACGCTGGTTCAGCTGTCCGTACACATTGTCCACGTAGTCCCAGTCGTGCTGGGTCCAGTTGCGGCGCTTGGCCCGTACCACGCCCATAAAGGTCAGGTATGCCTCCCGCATATCCTGGGGCGCTATGTTTTCAATGTTGTTGAACTCACGGAGCAGCTGCTCTTCCCACTGGTCCAGTTCAGAGCGATCGAGCGGGGTGTTCAGCCGGCGTTCCTGTCTGTTTTCCCAGCGTTCGTAGCGCTCTTTCAGTCGTGCGTACTCCGCTTTGGAGTCAGCTGAAAGACTGTCCAGGTTCTGCTCTATCTCAGCGGTGCGTCTTCTGAAGTCCTCCTTGATTTCAGGCATCTCGCGCTGTATGGCCGTGTCGCCACGCTCCACTTTCTCGTTCATCCAGCCGCGGAGTGACTCCAGCCGATCGCCCACGGTGCGGCCGGTTCGTTCTACACGGGCAGTGTCAGCGGGTACATCTACCGTTATTTCTTCTGTTTCCTGAGCGGTGCGGTTTCCTTCGCAGCTCCAGAGTAGTGAGACAGCCAGCAGGCCTAAAAGGTAAGTTGTTCTATTGTTAAGCATTTCTTTTTCACAGTTTTAGGGTTGGTGTAGTCAGGCGATGCCTATACTTGGCATAATACGCAAAGCACCCATACAAGATACTATGGACTTACGGCGAGTAGCGGTTTGTCTTTGCTAATGCCGTGTCCATACTGGTAGTGCCTGTTGACGGTAACGGGCAGCTTGCCGCGTGCAGGTATCTTGCCAAACAGCAGTTTGGCTGCCGCCACCTGCGCGTGCATGTGGGCTTGGTAAGCCAGTATCAGTACCCGGCTCTTGTGTATGTCCGGGAACTGGTTCAGGGTATAGGGGTTGTCAAAAAGCGTCATAATAGACCGGTTGGAGCGGGCCAGCTCTGTCACATAGGCGGTTGCTTCCTTAGAGTAACCCAAGCGGTTGCTAGGCGTCACGCTCGGGCCGTAGAGCCCCACCAGCACCAGGTCGTATCCTTTAAGTTTTTGCTTTATTTGTTTTACCTCTTTGGCATTGGCTTTTCGGGATATCACAAAGTCTGCGTCAATGCGGGCATGCCTGTTTATCTCCCGCTGGAAAATACTGGGACGTACCACACCGAAGGAGAGTGTGGCGATGCGCTGCCGTTTTTTCTGGCGGATGGGCAGGAAGTTCTTGCGGTTGTTGAGCAAGGTCATGGCTGCCTCGGCCAGCGCATGGTTGGTACTATCGGCTATACCTGGGTTCAGGTCCTCATACAGGTTTTCCAGTTCAACAGGCTTATACCTGTCCAAACCTACCCAGGCTTTGGCCGCCAGCATTTTTTTGCAGCGGCGGTCAATCTCCTCCTGCGACAGGTCACCACGGGCAATGGCCTGCTTGATTGCCTGAATGGCTTTAGGCACACTGTTAAGGCGCTCCAGTACATCGTTACCCGCCATCAGGGCGCGTGCCTCTGCCTCCCCCGGACTGAAGTATTTGGTAACGCCCTTCATCACCATGGCATCTGTAAAGACCAAGCCTTTAAACTGCAGCTGGTTCTTGAGCAAACTGGTCACGATGGGCTTAGATAGGGTAGAGGGCAGGTTGTGGGTCGTGTCGAGCTGCTGCATGTGCATGTGTGCGACCATAATACCGCCAATGCCATGCTTGATCAGCTCCCGGAAAGGATAAAGCTCCAGCGAGTCGAGCCGGGCACGGTCATGCGGAATCACAGGCAGGTCGTAATGTGAGTCCACATCCGTGTCGCCGTGGCCAGGGAAATGCTTGGCTACTGCGATGATGCCATTTTCCTGCATGCCTCGCATGTAGGCCAGACTTTTGGCTGTAACGTCTAGTTTGTTCTCGCCAAAGGCACGATAGCTGATAATGGGGTTCTGGGAGTTGTTGTTGATATCGGCCACCGGTGCAAAGTTGACGTGCATACCTAGCCGCTTGAACTCTTCGGCCACCTCGGCCCCCATGCGGTAGATCAGTCCGTTGTCTTCTACAGCCCCCATCATCATCTGAAAAGGATACTGCACGGTGCTGTCCAGGCGCATGCCCACACCCGTTTCGGCATCCATCGAGATGAGAAGTGGTACCTTGGAAGCGGCTTGCAGACGATTGTTCAAGACAGCCTGACGCACAGGGCCTCCCTGGAAGTAGATAATGCCGCCTACCTTGTATCTGGTTACCAGGTTCATGACGTCGGCCTCGTATTTTGGGCCTTGGTTGGAAAAAGCCTCAATAATAATGAGCTGTGCGATACGCTCTTCAGGGCTCAGGGTCCTGAATACAGAATCCACCCAAGGTGATGGGTTTTCAATCGCCTCCACCAAGGTGCTGGGTCGTGTATAAGAGACCTCTTCCGGGAAAAACTCGTGCTTTTGCTCTTCCTCACGCGCATAAGCGGCCCCGCTAGTGTCTGAGCTCTCGCAGGAACTCAGCAACAACAGCATACAGCACATCAGGCAAAGGCCTAGTGCTGACAAGCGTCTGGCTAAAGGGTGAAGTGAATTAGCGTGCATGGTACTGGTGGTGAAATCACCTTTTATACTTCTTAATTTTGGAATCGATTTTTTGACTATACCCTTATATGCTTAACAACAGGGCTGAAATGGAACTGTTACGATATAGAACGTGAAAAGTATGGATATAGCATACGATTTATAACCTACAGCCCGTATCTTGTCACTGTGTGGGATTATTTCTCCATGACTTGCCTTTACCTTTGTACGTATAGCCTGAGCACAGTAAAAAGCGCAATCACATCTGCTCCAAACAAAACCCTATGATGCAAGTAACCCCTTTGCAGAGCCACCAAAGCCTGAAAGCCGAACATGAACGTTTTGCTTACAGTTTTCTGCCGGGCACCTTGTTTGTAGGGCTCATTTGGTTGGTGGCGTTGCTTTCGTACCTGAATGAGGTGAACCTGACCTGGTTAGGCATTCATCCGCGCGACTTTCTGGGGCTGATCGGTGTGTTTATGGGCCCACTCATACATTCTGGTCTCATACACTTACTTTCCAATTCCTTTCCGCTGGTGCTGCTTTCGGGCTTTATTTTGTTTTTGCACCGATCGGTTGCACTGCGTGTGTTTGTGCTGGTCTACGTACTGAGCGGACTGTTCACCTGGTTTATTGGCCGTGATGCTTACCATGTAGGGGCTAGTGGGGTTGTGTACGGCCTGGCGGGTTTTCTGCTGTTCAATGGCATCGTTCGTCGCGACAGGGCGGGCCTGGCAATCTCTTTAGCTATACTTTTTCTGTACAGTGGCTTGTTTTACGGTTTGTTCCCATCAGAAGAACGCATCTCCTGGGAAGGGCACCTGGGTGGTCTGGTGGCCGGACTGGCAGCGGCTGTGCTTTACGGAGAGCATGTCGACAAACAGGTGGCTATACCTGCAGAACCTCCCCTTAGCCAAGGTGAGCGCTCGGCGCAGCAGCGGCATCAGAGCAGTACGCTGGTCAATCCACAGTATACCTGGCGTTACTCGCTTGCCACTCCCGAGCCTGGCAGGGTGTACAAACAGACAGCCCTGATAAACAAATCTAGTGGTATGCTCGAGCATCCAACCTCAACCAAATAATCTGCGTCTAAACAACGAAAGACTTCCTTATGGCGAACAATACGACAACCAAGCAAGAAGATACAAAACAAAGCAAATGGCCCCTCTTGGTAACGGCGGCAATTATTGCCATACTGGTAGGTGCTTATTTTATTTCATCAGACTTTCAGGCGAATATTCAGGAAGGCTGGGAAGTACTGACAAGTGGTGATGAGGAGCGCATTTCTTCCTGGGTGGAGCAGTTTGGCTTTTGGGGACCATTCTTCATTATTTTGGCCATGGTCGCTCAGATGTTCTTGCTGGTCATCAATGTGGTGGCGCTGATGTTAGTGGCCATCATTGCTTATGGGCCAGTGTGGGGGTCGCTTATTGCGCTGGCCGCTGTGCTGGTCGCCTCCACTGTCGGGTATTTAATTGGCAGAGGACTAGGTGAGGCAGGAGTACGCAGGATCATCGGGCATAAGGCCGAAGAGAAGGTGTGTGGATTTGTGTCAGAGTATGGAATTTGGGCGGTGATCATTGCCCGTATCTCCCCCTTTCTATCCAATGATGCGGTTAGTTTCGTTGCCGGTATTACCAAAATGGGGTATTTTAAATTCATTGGAGCCACTATGGCTGGCATTATTCCGCTCACCGTGTTATTGGCCTGGCTCGGCGAAGATGATGATCGTTTGATGAACGGCTTGATCTGGGTAGGTGGCATTAGCCTGGTGCTTTTTGTAGGCTATGTCATCTATGACAAGTACTTTAAAAAGCAGCATCAAGGTTAGGCTTCCGGTACTGTTACGAGGTTAATCTATGAAGCTTTGTAAATTACAATTTCAGGCGTTTTTTGATACTCATAAGCTTTAATTCTGAAAGTTATTTTATGCAATGATTTTAATTTTTACTATAAATATTTAGTGAAAATTTAAAAATCTTTTCTTATACTTCTCCTTGCCCTAAATCATTGAATTTAGAATATACTGGCACTATGTACTACTTTCCATAATATAAACTTTCACTATACTACGGTCCTAAATTCATCCATCTTACAAAACTTAATTTCTAAGCCTGCCGTTTAAGCGGGTTATTGTAATAGAAATGATGTTTCACGAAATGGATTGCATATGTTTAGGGTCAAAATACTCGCAGTAGTAGTCTCCATTTTTGTAACTTTTTTCGACGAAATGGCTTATCCGGAACCTGAGGAACCAAGCCCTGCAAGTGAGCATCAAGCTCCGGATTTATTAACTCCACGACTTATAGAAAAAATACAAGAATACCCCGAGTACCCAGAAACCTTTACCGTAACGGCCACTGTTTACTACCCCGAAAGAGGCCAGACTGACGGAAATCCCCTGATCACAGCCGACGGCTCCCGCATTAACCCCAAAAACCCTAAAAAACATCGCTGGATTGCTCTTTCACGTGATATGTTGTCACGTTGGGGCGGTGATATACAGTATGGTGATACGGTGTGGGTACGCGGAATTTCAGATGAACTGGATGGGCAGTACATCGTGCGGGACACCATGAACCGACGCTTCACAAATCGTATCGACATATTGGTAGGACGCAGAGACAAGATTTATGGCAAGTGGGACAACGTGCAGATTGCAAAAGCCGAATTTCCGGAAGTGGAGCATCACTTCCAGCCAAGTGATTTTGGCTTCGCTATGAACCGCTAAAACTTGTTTGGTTACTGGCAGCAGGCTTGTATGGTGATTTTGCTTATATTGGAGCTCCATCAAGCTTAAAGCAATATGACAAGAGACGAAGCACGCGCCATACTGGAGCAGATGACTACCAGCGAAAGCCTGCTGCGCCATGCCCGCACCGTAGAGCTGGTCATGGAGGCCTATGCAAATAAGTTAGGAGAGAACACTGAAGAATGGGCAATCGCCGGCCTCCTGCACGATGCCGACTACCAGGCCTACCCGGAGCAGCACCCGAATGTGATCGTAAACCAGTTACGTGAGAAAGGGGAGGAGCGCATTGCCCATGCCATATCGGCGCACTATACGCATTGGGATGTACCTTATGAGACTACCCTCGACAAAGCCCTGATCGCCTGCGACGAGATAACGGGTTTTATTGTAGCCTGTGCGCAGGTGCGGCCACAGCGACTCGAAGGGCTGGGGGCAAAGTCAGTGATGAAGAAACTGAAGACCAGTGGATTTGCCGCTTCTGTTGACCGCGAAGAAGTACGCATAGGTGCTGAGCTCTTCGGCGTGGATTTAAAAGAGCATATCGACTTTATCATCGGGGTGCTGCAGCAGCACCAGTCTGAGCTCCAGCTCGAACCTTTGGAGCAAGACGAAGCCTAAGCAGCATAATTTAAATTTATACAGGCCGTGCCGGTGCAGTGATTTTGCGTCGGCACGGCTTTTCTTTTAAGCCAGGTAGTAACGCAGCGCCTCCAGACCTTTGGTATCATCTTCGGCCTCTACTACTTCGTCTATTACAAACTGAATTTCCTGTTCGCTCCAGTTCTCCTTCTCAGCAGCTCTGACAAACAGGTCGATGGCGGCATAGCGGTTGATGCCGGCAGGTAGGGTGACTTTTACTTTCTTTCGGATATTCATGGTGTGTACTTGATTGGAGTAAGA
This sequence comes from Pontibacter lucknowensis, assembly GCF_900156415.1. Taxonomy (GTDB): domain Bacteria; phylum Bacteroidota; class Bacteroidia; order Cytophagales; family Hymenobacteraceae; genus Pontibacter; species Pontibacter lucknowensis. Next base: position 266,696 of record NZ_FTNM01000004.1, read on the forward strand.
TTACGCAGCCTGATTCACAAAATCAATTTTTTTTGTTGATCCCCCTTTATCTAACGCAAGGCAGACCAGTGTTATACCCGCGTTTGTATAGCGAGGCCTGATGAAGAGACTAACCCTTTGCGGTGGCGGTCGTTACATTAAGCTATACCCCTGCAAAAATGGATAGCTTATGGAGAAGGAAATCTTTACTATGGACCAAATGGCAGAGCTGGATAATTTTACGATCATGCATTTGGCCGCGCCCATTATCGTAGCCTCCGTACTGATCGAATGGTATGTGGGTGTAAGAAAGAAGCGGAACTACTATGACAAGCGTGATTTTATGGCCGCTGTTTCCATCGGTTTGGGCAGTATCATACTGGGGGCTATGCTCAAGGTCACACTTTTTTACATATCACTGGTCATCTACAATGCGGTGCCCTGGGCCATACCGCGGTCCTGGTGGGGATTTGTTTTGGCTTTTGTGCTGGTGGATCTTTGCCGTTACTGGGCACATCGTATCTCGCACGAACAACGCTTTTGGTGGGCGACACACGTCACACACCACTCTTCTGAGAAAATGAACTTCTCAGTCTCCTTCCGCACCAGCTGGACCCAACACATCAAGTTCCTATTTTTCCTGCCCGTGCCTTTCCTGGGCTTTGATCCCCTGACATTCTTCGTATGCCACCAGTTAGCCGTGCTTTATCAGTTCTGGGTGCATACCGAGCTGGTCCGGAAGCTGCCTGCACCTATTGAATATATCTTCGTGACGCCCTCACATCACCGGGTACATCACGGCTCCAACCCCAAGTACATCGATAAGAACTACGGATCCACTTTCATTTTCTGGGACCGCCTTTTCGGGACTTTCCAGGAAGAAGAGGAGCGTCCAACATATGGCCTGACCAAACCTGTCAACTCTTACAACCCGGTCTACCTGGTGTTCCATGAATGGGTGGATATCTGGAGAGATCTGCTGCATGCCCGGTCGTTCAGAGAAGCCTGGGATATCCTGTTCCAACCACCAGGTGCTATCGTGACTGCTCACCAGCGTGAGGTATTGGCGACACAACAAGCTGAACCTCTCGAAGCTGCACCTGCCCTGCAAGTGGTCACGGCTATACCTGCCGAAATCGAACTAGAGGAACAAACTTCCCCGCCTGAAAACGGGCAAGTTGGCTGAAATAAAAAAAAGCATGATGGCTGCCATGCTTTTCTTTTTTGCTTTATACTGACTAGTAGTTGTTGTCGTACTGTTGCCCTTGGCCTTGACTTGGGTTACTTCTTGCCTCACGCGGCACACCCATCTTCTCTTCGCGGCGTGACTGGTACTGGGCAAACTGCTGCTCCGTGAGGATATCTTTGATCTGTGAAAGCCTGGTCTGGCTGATGATGTCCATTTGCTGGGCTAGTTTAGGCGGATTGTCCCGGTGCTTTAGGCGGGCTTCTTCCGCAAATTTCATGCTGCTGCGGTTCACATCCTTCAGTTGGGCGGCCTGTTTTGGACTTAGTCGCAGGTTCTTCACCATACCGGCTGTTATCTCATCAGCACGCTGTTCCAATGTTTTAGGCGCACTCTGGGTAGTGCCAGCCTTTTGTGCGGGGGCCTGTGCAACCACGGCGGTAGCGGCAAAGGCAAAAAGTAAAGTGGCAAGAACTGATTTTTTCATATCTCTTTTAAAGCTTATCATCGGTGCTTTCTTCTCTATCAAATACTGTTCCGGTATTTCGGCGCAGGTCTCTCTGCAACAAGCCCGGTTCAGGTATAGTTTCTATACCTGTTTGCTGGTCAGATAACGCTAGGACTCGGAGTGGAAGTATACCTTGTAGAAGTGCATGCCGCGCTCCTGATCGAAACCGCGCTCCACGTACTGTTCACTCTGCTCCGGGTTATAGCCGCTGAACTTGATCTCGATCTGGGTGTCAAGTTTGATGAAGTTGCGGAACTTGCGCTTCATGTTCTTCACCGTGTTTTTGTTGATCGCAAAATCAGTGAAGCCCTCGATATCGCGCTCCTCGGCAAAGGCCTGTGTGTAGTTTTTGAAGCGCTCAGCCGTTTCGGGTTCGTCGATCACGCTGCTGGTGAACTCCTCCAGATCAAAAGTCTCGCTCTTGGAGAAATAATCCACGGAGCGGCTAATGAAGTCTACCTGTGCTTTTTTGCTGTCGGTCTGGGCAAACACCTCTTCTGAGAAATCCTTACAGAGGTTGAGGGCCGTCTTGGTATTGAAGTTGGTGTCCTTGAGCTCCGTCACATGCAGGAAGTCCTCTTTCCAGAACACGGCGTCGGTGCTGTTGGCGTCTACGATCTTCACCCGGAAGCCGTCCTCGGCCTCGGTATTAAAGATCAGGCAGCCTTTGTCCACGCTCTTGATGTTCACCCCGAAGTGGTAGTTCATGCTCAGGTCATCGTCCTCTTCCTGAAAGGTCAGGAAAGTGTCCTTGTTCTCGGACTTGAAAATACCGATTGCGTCCACGATGTCGTCCTCCATTACACAGCCTGACAAAAGCACCACGTAGAGCTCTCCACTTTTCACTTTTGGATGGTCTGACTGTTCGTACAAGTGGTTGAGCACATGCACGGAGTACTCCAGAAACTTCTGCGGCTCTGTAAACATCAGGGCAGAGTATGCGAACATTTCGTTCAGGGCGATATCGGACACGTGGTGGAAACGGAAAAACTCCTCCTGCTTGAAAGGGGCCAGGAAGTAATTGGTCAGTAAATCACTCAGTTGTTCGTCCCTCAGGTCAACCAGTTCCTTCGAAGCGATCACACCCTCTTCCTTTGCCTTGTTGCCTACCCGGTGCACGGCCAGCCTGTTCAGCCGCACCTGTCTTTTGTCATTCATCTGCCTTTGCGTTTATACCTGCCCCTGTTCTGAGCCATGGGCTGCAAAGGTAAGGAGCAACTATACCTATGGGCAAATAAGATGCATGTAAAAAATATTTTAAACTATAATTAGCTGATTTTAAAATATTTACGTCTGATTATGAACTTTTTTTAAAACGTTAGGTCCAGATTTGGCACGATTCTTACATCAGGGTAATTAAGCTGCGCAGCTTATTTCTTGTTTTTCAATATTTAAGGATAGGTGTGATGAAAAAGATATTTCTACTACTGGCCGTCGTTCTGGGAATGGCGGTAACGCAGGCAAATGCGCAGCAAAAGCAGCCCGTGCGCATCGGTATAAAAGCGGGTGTGAACATGGCCGAATGGCAGGGACAGACCATTAACAGTGCCCAGGATCTGATGGATATGACTAATGGCTCCCTCAGCCGTGAGATGCGGGAAGGATTTCATGTCGGTGGTGTCGTGTCTATACCTATCGCACCTGGCTTTGAAATTGAGCCGGGCCTGCTATACTCTCAAAAAGGTATGCGCCTAGTTGGCAAAATCCCGATGGAACAGTTTGACTTCCTGAACGCGGGTGTTACCGTGACAAACAAAGCAGAATACATTGATTTGCCGATTCTGGCAAAGATTTTCATAGGCGACGGCTTCCATATTTTCGCCGGTCCTCAGTTCTCATACCTGTTGTCTAATAAAGTACAGGTACGGGCTGGAGCTCTGGGCTTTAATGCCCTGAACCAGGAGTGGGACATGAACAGCGGCTTCCGTGAACTGGATGTGGCGGCAACCGGTGGTATAGGCTACCGCTTTGCCAGTGGCTTTGACCTAAGTGCAGGCTACGACTACGGCCTGACCACGGTGGATGCCAACCGCAACTTCGACACCTTTAACCGGGTGATCAAAGCCTCTGTAGGATTTACTTTCTAAATAGATATTGTTTGTTAAAGTGTTTTGGTGAAACACACAGGCCGCTACTTCTGGTAGCGGCCTGTTTCGTTTTACAGCATTACCCCGTTGTGGGCGCACAGCCGGTAGCCCTGCCCATGTATGTTGATGATCTCGACAGCAGGATCGTGACGGAGGTACTTGCGGAGCTTGGCAATGTACACATCCATACTGCGGCCCGTAAAGTAGCTGTCCTCGTGCCAGATGCGGAGCAAGGCCTCCTCTCGTGGCATCACATCGTTCAGGTGTTGGCATAGCAGGCGTAGTAACTCGGCCTCTTTCGGTGAAAGCTTCTGGATATCGCCATTGTAGTGCAGCAGGCGCAGCTTGTACTGGAAGCGATATTGCCCGATGTTATATTCTGTCACTTCCTGCTTTTCAATGGTCGGGTTGCCGCCTTTGCGGTGCATGATCGCTTTTATTTTGTAAAGCAGCACTTCGGAGTCAAAGGGCTTGGTGATGTAGTCGTCGGCACCGATCTTAAACCCTTCGAGCATGTCCTCCCGCATGGCCTTGGCCGTCAGGAAAATCAGCGGCATATCAGGCTGCAGCTTCTTGATTTCGCGGGCCAGTGTGAAGCCGTCCTTGCCTGGCATCATCACATCAAGTATGCACAGGTCGAAGCTGCCTTTTCGAAAAGCCGTAATGGCCTGGCAGCCGTCGGGGCATAGCGTCACCTCGTAGTCATGCAGCTCCAGGTAGTCTTTCAGCACGATCCCAAAGTTCGGGTCGTCCTCGGCAAGTAGTATGTTCAGTCCTTTGTCGCTCATGAGGTGATGTATTTAGGTATAGGCTTTAGATTAAAGATGCCGCGCAAGGTGTACTGGTTGCATGGCGCACATATCAGGCACTGGCAGGTATAAACACCTCAAAACGGCTGCCTTTACCCGGCTCGCTTTGCAGCCGTATGGTTCCATTATGGGCTTTCACGATGGCTTTCACATAGCTGAGTCCCAGTCCGAATCCTTTCACGTTGTGCAGGTTCCCGGTTGGCACCCGGTAAAACTTGTCAAACACCCGCAGTTGCGTGTCGCGGGTCATGCCCATGCCTTTGTCCTCCACAGCCAGTAGGGTGCCACCGGCTGTGTTGTAAGTTTCTACGCGGATGGCAGGGCGATCTGGTGAGTATTTATTGGCATTGTCCAGCAGGTTGCAGATGACGTTGTAGAAGTGCACTTCGTCCAGCTCAAGCTCAGGGCCAGTGGCATGCAGCTCGGTGGTGATCACGCCTTGCCGTTCTGCTACCTGCAGGTGTATACTTTCAACGGCTTTGAGCACCAGGGCATGCAGGTCTGTCCTGGCCAGGTTCATCTGGTAGTCGTTCTTCTCGAGTCGGGCTATCTGCAGCACATTCTCCACCTGAGAGTTCATGCGCTTATTTTCCTGCCTGATGATGCCGGTGTAGTACTGCACCTTCTCCGGGCGAGCGTATACCTTGGGGTTGGAGATGGCGTCAGCGGCTAGCGAGATAGTCGCGATCGGCGTCTTGAACTCATGCGTCATGTTATTGATGAAGTCATTCTTCATATCGGAGAGCTTCTTCTGCCTGAAAATAATGTGAATAGTGGTGCCAAAGGTGGCGACCATGATCAGGGTGAAGAGCGCCGAGAAGGCAAGCATCATCCAGAGGGACTTGAGCGCATAGGCCTGGCTGTCAGGAAAGTAGACGGCGAGCTGGTCAGACTTGTCAAATATGTCATTGGGAAACAGGCTGGCCTTGTAAGTGGCAAAAGAGTTGATGCCGCTGACAGGAAGGTGGCTGGCCATTACGGTGTCCTGCTGACCGGATAGCACCCAGTAGCCAAAATCCAGTGCGATGCCTTTGTCCTGCAGTTCGCTCTGCAGCATAGGCTTCAGTTCGTTCAGGTTCATGCGCTGCGCCAGTGGGATGTCCTTTGCCACATACTCCACCACCATTTTCTCCACCACGTCATTCAGCTTTTCCTTTTTCGCCTCTATTTTGGCAAGGTCTGGCTTGGCAGCTACAGTCGGCTGGGCTGGCGTGCTCTGAGCAGGTTTTGAAGTTGTGGCAGGTATAGTACTCGATTTTGCCCTGGCCTGAAGTACTGAGTTGTTTGATGACGCCTCCTGCGCGGGTCTTCGCTCTTCTGGCCTGTGAATGCTCCGGAAGGTAATCTTACTACCCGAAAGAACCGCTGGATCTGATACGATGGTCTCGGTATAGTTGCTGCCACGGGCGGTATTTTCTTTCCTGTAAATGAAAATACTGTCCTTCCGCACGTTGATAGAGGCTATGTCAGCGGGCGAAAGCGTTTGGGTGATGAAGTTGTTACGACGGAGGCTGTCCAGGTGCAGGGCTATGTACTGCAGGGTATCCACCGAAAAGTGAACGGTTCTGCCATTCAACTGGCGGCTATACCTGACTGTACTGTCCGGTAGGCGACGTATACGCAAGGTGCTGTTCTGGCTCAGGCGCTGGGCGCGGGCCTGCATGGAGTCTACCTGGGCTTGCCAGGCGGCCATGTGCTGGATGTGCTCCATCGGGATGGCTGGCATGGCGGGCACACGAACTCCCGGAGGCATCAAATGCTGCACCATAGAATCTAAAGAGCTAAACTCCACCCGGAAACTGCGGTTCCCGGTATATGGAAAGGCCTGCCCTTTTATGCTTCTGAAATGCGTGGGCTCGTCTGACTGCTGCTTTTCTGTCGGCGCTATACGTGCTGCTGCTATACCTTTTGGTTTGCTTTGTGAGGCAACCGCGCTGTTGCCCTCAGGCTGATCAGAAGATTCTGACTGCCTGGCGTTCGTAAAAGATACTTCTGTAAGGGACGGTACGCCATGAAGCGGCACTGTTTCCTGTGCAGGCTGCTGGAGCGTAGCCATACCGCTAGCCACTGCTGAAACAGCCTCCTGCGTCTCCAACTTTTCGACCACCCGGGCAAGCGCCTCGTGCACGCTGCGGTCAAATTGCTCCTGCTTCACTTGTATGGCATCCGATATCCAATACAGCTGAAGCCCGACCATACCGAGTAACGATATGCTCATCAGCACGATAACACCTATGATAGTCAGTCTGCTCACATAACAAATTTACGTATTTCGTCCGGCTTGTCCATCACTTTAACTTTTCCTTAACAGACTTTAACCTGGCTTTAACGCTTCGGGCTCCCGTGCTGGCGTACATTTGTAGAAACGATTCGCTAACCCATTATACCCCAACACTATGAACCTCTTTCTCAATCTTCAGACCTTGCTCAGACTGGCCATAGCCTTGCTGATGGGGCTATTGCCCTTCTACCACGCCCTGGCGCAGGAGTCTGGCCAGCAAAAGCACAAGATGCATATCAAGTTGATCCGCACTGTGGATGGTGAAACTGTGGTGATTGATACCACTTTTACAGCCGAAACAGAGGAGGCCATCGGCAAAGCCCTCAAAGCTGCCCGGCTGGATACGGCGCACATGCGCCTGCTGGATGGGAAAGTCAAAGCCTATACCTTGGGAAAAGAGGGGAATGCCATGTTCAGGGCCAGGGTACAAAGTATAGAGGGAGATAGTGCCATGCGGCGTGCTCTGAGGGAGGTTCGGGTGCTAACGCTTTCTGCCGATAGTTTGAGTAAAGAGATGGTGAAGCGGATGGAAGTTCTGCGAGGTGAGGGTAAGAACCTGACGTTAAAGGGGCACCCTGACACTTATATTCGGATGCACCGGGACTCTGCTTTTACATTCAGGATACTTGACGGGGAGCGTCTGAAGGATATAAATCCGAAGGAAATAGAGCGCATTGTCGTGCATGCGATGCCAAGTCATGTCCGTATCGACTCGCTAATGAAACTGCACGAGAACCTGAATATCAAGGTGATTGTAAAAGACGGTGATAAGAAAGTATACCGCATCCATGAAGACGGTAGGGAAGAAGAAGTGACGGGCGAGGAAGTTGGATTGCACTTTGCAAGACCGGGCCGGGCTATTTTTCTCGTACACAAAGCCAGAGTAGAGGATGTGACCAAAGCTGACAAAGAACAACTGAAGGCATCCGGTGCTCCTGTGGAGATGAAGTCACGCGAGGAGCTCAAAATCGAGGAGATCAACTTCCACCCAAATCCAAACAATGGTCGCTTCAAACTTAAGTTCGCACTCAAAAACAAAGGCACCACCGTGGTTCGGGTGATGGATGACAAAGGTCAGGAAGTGTTTGTGGACACGATCGAGAAGTTGGAAGGTGTGTACGAGCGGGAAATAGACCTGACCCCATTTGGCCGGGGCTTGTACTTCCTGCAAGTGGCCCAGGGTGGCCGCTACCATACTAAGAAGGTGTTAGTTCAGTAAATTAGATTTGCAGCATAGTTCAGTAGAAAAGCCCGGTGCCTGCAGTGCCGGGCTTTCTGCTTTATAACTCTTCCGGCCCGCTGTAAGTAAAAAGAACAGGACTTATACCTGAATCAGATGAAAAACTTTATATACCCTTTCATATTTCTACTACTCTTCCAGGTTCCGGCAGAGGCACAATCGCAGCGCGCCTATGATGCCACTTTGAGCGACTATGCTTACCGTTACCCGGTGAACTACCTGGAGGTGGAGCAGGAGGGGCAGAAGTACAGAATGGCTTACATGGATGTGTCGCCGCCCACCAGTTTTAAAAATCCGCAGACAGTGGTGCTCCTGCATGGTAAGAACTTTCTGGGGGCTTACTGGCAACAGACGGTTAACTTTCTGGCAGGGCAGGGATTCCGGGTTGTCGTGCCTGATCAACTGGGCTTCGGCAAGTCAGACAAGGCAGAAGTGCATTATAGTTTTCACCAATTGGCGCAGCACACCCGGCAATTGCTGGATCACCTCAAAATCAGCGAGGCCGTTATGGTCGGGCACTCCATGGGGGGCATGCTGGCTACAAGGTTCGCACTTATGTATCCGGAGACGACCGCCAAACTAGTGCTTGAGAATCCAATTGGACTGGAGGACTACCGGCGCATCGTACCTTACAAGAGTTTGGATGAGCTATACCAGGAAGAACTGAAGCGCACGGAGGCAGGCATTCGGGACTACCACAAGACTTACTATACCTCCTGGAAGCCAGCCTATGAAGAGTGGGTGCGCATACCTGCGGCCCAGTTGCGCAGTCCGGACTACCCGCTGGTGGCTCGGGTGGCAGCGCATACCTATGCCATGATCTATGAGCAGCCAGTAGTGTATGAATTCAGCGAGTTAAAAATGCCTGTGCTGCTGGCCATCGGGCTGGAGGATCGCACGGTGGTAGGGAAGGCCTATATCAAAAGTGAAGAGGAGCGGAAGCAGTACGGACAATACCCGCAACTGGGGCAGCAAACGGCTGGAGCTATACCGAATGCCCGATTGCTGGAGTTGAACGGGGTGGGCCACATTCCGCATATCGAGGCAACGGACCAGTTTCATAAAGCGCTGCTGGAATTCCTGAAGCAGTAAGCTATACCTGGCGCCAGATCTTAATGGTGGTGGTGATGATCGTGCTCGTCGGGCTTGCTGTTGAAGTTGACAATCGTGCCCAATCCAAAGAATACAAACCAGCAAAGATATAGCGCATTGAAATTCTCCACTGTTTTGTCGATAAACAGTAGGATAATGTTCGCCAGTATAGTCATCACCAGACCCGTCATCGCCACAAACTGGTAAGAGTTCATCTCACGTGGGTCATATATTTTCGATAGTTTCATAAGCTTTCTTGCTGCCGGTTCTCTCTTTAACGCAATTGGGGTGCCATACGTGCCATTCGTTTGCGTTATTTCGCTCAAAGATAATCTAAAGATGTGGTAGATATATAATAGTATTCAGTTGATTACTTATGTTAAATAAAAATTTACCGCTCCTAACTGATCTCCCGGCAGAGCGTATACACAGGTAAACTAACGAATTGAATTATGGCAACCAGAGACGAAGATATACAGAACACGCCCAACAGCCCGAAGAATGTAAACGACGAGCATCGCAAAGGACAGACGATGGGCAACAAACCTGACCCATCTGCGAAGCGCAACGTGGGGTATGGGGGAGCGTTGGAGCGAGCTGACCAGAAAGATAGCCTGGAAAACCTGCATATACAGGGAAACGAAACGACCGGCTATGGCGCCAACAATCCTAAGAGCACGGAGGAGTTTGCACAGGGCCCCGGCTTCGAGTACGAGGGCAGCGACACGGCCATGGACGATGATGTGAACGGCATCCGCAGTCGTCAGCAGCCTTTCGGGGAGGATGATACTGAACCGAATGACAGCGACCAGAGTCGCATTTAAGACAGGCTATACCTAAATTCAGCAAAAAGCCCCGCCTCTTCAACAAGAGGCGGGGCTTTTTATGTTATGAACGGCTAGTATTCCAGATTTCCGGATGGCCTGCTTTGACCGCCGCCTTTTTTATCCCGCCAGTTTCTGCGGTTGCCGCCAGCTGAGCGGCTATTGGTTCCTGCGCTTGCTGTAGCACGGCTGCTTCCTTCGCTTCTGCCTGTACGACCGTTTGAATTTCCACCTGATCGTCCATTACCACTTCCGGATGGCTTGTTGCCACTTGCAGCACGGTTGCCATTGTTAGAAGCTGTTTTGTTCCGGGGCTCTCTTCCGGCTGGGCCTTTCGGCTTTTTGGCATGCTCGAGATTAACAGATAAGTGCTCTGGCAAAGCAAAAGGATGGTCTGCATTTACTTTTATCTGCTTGTTGATCAGCTTCTGGATGTCACGCAGGTAATAGCGTTCTTCCTCATCGCAAAACGACAGTGCTATACCTGCATTGCCGGCACGGCCCGTACGGCCAATGCGGTGCACGTAAGTCTCGGGTTCGTTTGGCAATTCATAGTTAATCACATGCGACAGCTCTTCCACATCGATACCGCGGGCGGCAATGTCCGTCGCCACCAGCACACGGGTAGAACCTGCCTTAAAGTTGCTCAAGGCACGTTGACGCGCATTCTGTGACTTGTTGCCGTGGATGGCTTCTGCCTGTATATTCGCTTTGTTCAGGTCCTTGGCTACCCGATCGGCGCCATGCTTGGTTCTGGTGAATACCAGCACACGGTCGATCTCAGACTCTGAAAGAAGGTGACGCAGCAGCTCCCGCTTGTCGTTTTTCTCTACAAAGTATACGGCCTGACCCACTTTCTCAGCGGTAGATGAGACAGGGGTCACTTCCACTTTTACCGGATTAATCAGTATGGTGTCAGCCAGATCCTGGATAACAGGCGGCATGGTAGCAGAGAAGAACAGTGACTGTCGTTGCTTTGGCAGCATCGGGATGATGCGCTTGACGTCATGGATAAAGCCCATGTCCAGCATGCGGTCCGCCTCGTCCAACACGAAGAACTCTACGTGCTTAAGCGAGATAAAGCCCTGCCCGATCAGGTCGAGCAGACGGCCTGGTGTTGCGATAAGCACGTCTACGCCACGCTTCAGGGTCTGAACCTGCGCATGCTGCGACACGCCACCGAAAATAACGGTATGGCGCACGCCAGTGTTTTTGCCGTAAGCGGCAAAGCTTTCGTTGATCTGTATGGCCAGCTCCCGTGTAGGAGTCAGGATAAGCGTTTTGATGGTGTTAGATGCTCTGTTTTTTTGGTTGTGCAGCATCTGTAGCACAGGTATGGCGAAAGCAGCTGTCTTGCCTGTGCCCGTCTGGGCGCAGCCAAGCACGTCGGTGCCAGCCAAAAGGTGTGGAATAGCCTGTTCCTGTATGGGCGTAGGCTGGGTATAGCCCTCCGCCTGAAGTGCCTTCAGGATAGGATCTATTAAATTTAATTCGCTAAATGTCATGTATGATTGATTATTGCAAGCTACAAAGGTAAGTCTATTATTCCGGCTTGCGCTTATTTATTTGTAAACCACTATACTGCTACTCAGCGGGTATAGGATGGTCGAATAAGGGTACAACAGGAAGTGTATCGTAATAATTCAAAGCAGGTATGCACAGGGCAGTTCTGTTTTGCAGCAGCCTGTAAATGCGGCAGGGCAAAATGTTTTATTAGATTTGCGTAGGTATAGGCAGGTATACCCGCACATAAGAAATTGTTGTGCAGCAATGACTTGCTTTTAATTTAACAAAGGAAATGATACAGCCACACACGTTGCACATCCGCAATATGGTATGCCCCCGTTGCCTCAAGGTGGTGACCCAGGAGCTCGATAAACTTGACTTAGACCCGGTAGCCATCCAACTGGGTGAAGTAAAGCTGGAGCAGGCGCCTACAACGGAGCAGTTGCGTAAGCTGCGGGAAGCGCTGCAGGAAAATGGCTTTGAACTGATTGAAGACAAGAAGGCAGAGCTCGTCGAAAAAATCAAAATTGCCATCATCGAACTGATCCGCTCGGGAGAGGTGGAAAATCTCAATGTTAACATCTCAGACTATCTGGCACAGCAGCTTGGCCGGGACTATCACTACCTGAGCACACTCTTTTCGGCCGAAGAAGGACTCACGATTGCACGCTATGTCGTGCTGCAAAAGGTAGAACGGGCCAAAGAACTGCTGGCCTACAACGAGTTGAGTCTGAGTCAGATCAGTTTTCAGTTGGGATATAGCAGTGTGGCGCACCTGTCGGCGCAGTTTAAGCAGGTAACCGGGATGTCGCCATCAGAGTATAAGAAAGCCGCAGCTCCATTGCGGAAGCCGCTTGATAATGTAAACTGATTCAACTGCTTATGGAGAAGGGAAATTACGGGAAGTTTATGCTGATGCTTGGGCTTTCCTTTTTGGTGATGTATGCCGTCATGTTCAGCAATGTAGCCGAAATAAGTCACATTCATCTCAACCTCAACCGGCTGTACATGACTATCCTGATGGTGGCTCCTATGGCTTTGATCATGCTAGGAGTAATGCGCTCGATGTACAGAGACCAAAAGATGAATGCCATCATCGCCGTCATGAGCATCATGGCCATTGTTGGATCATTTATTATGCTTCGTAACCAGTCCTATATAGGTGACAAAGCATTTATCCATTCCATGATCCCGCACCACTCTTCTGCTATACTGGTCAGTGAAGAGGCCAGAATCAATGATCCGGAATTGAAGAAGCTGGCAGAGGAGATCATCCGGTCACAGAAGAAAGAAATTGCAGAGATGGAGAAAATTCTGCAGCGGGTAGACTGAGTAAGCAGGAAGTAATGTAGTCCTAAATCACCAAAAAGCAAGAGCGCATGCTGCGTCGGTACTGACTTGGCATGCGCTCTTGCTTTTTGAAGCAGGAAAATTACTCTACCCGCATCAAAAATTCTTCTTTGATGAACTCGAGGATCTCAGGAGAAAGGGGCTTCGAGAAAAACTCCTTTACTTCCTTGTGGCTGCGGGCACACTGTATGTCTTTGCGGTCCACAGCTGAGGAAAGCATAAATAAGCTACACTTTTGGGTGGCGTATTCCGGAAGTTTGCGATACTCCTCTATAAAATTCCAGCCGTCCATTCCGGGCATGTTGATATCCAGGAAGATCAGATCAGGGAATTTTTCTCCCGAAGGTTCCACAGAAGATTTCAGAAAATCAAGTGCTTCTTCAGCTCCTTGAAAGCTGAAAACGTCCTCAGCAAAGTTCTCATTTCGGATGATGCTTTCACAGACAAAGTTGTTCACTTCATCATCATCAATCAAAACTACTCTTTTCAATATATTCATTACTACAGGGTGTGTCTAAAATAAATGTTAAAAGTAGTGCCGACATTCACCTGACTATCTACTTCTACTTTGCCGCCAAGCAGCTCAGCCTGGGTTTTAACAAGATGCAATCCCAAACCCCGTCCTTCTCCGTGAGCATGAAATCGCTTGTATAAACCGAAGACTTTTTCTTTTTCCTTACTCAGATCGATCCCAAGACCATTATCTGATACGCTGAGACAAATATAGTTAGGAATAGTGAAAGTTTTAAGCCGCAGATACAAATTTCTGTCAGGGGATCGGTATTTCAAAGCATTTGTGATGAGATTATGCATGATGCTGTGTACATAGCTCCGAACGCCAATCACGTTGGGCGCCTCTTCGAAGTCCCGCTCCAGCCTGATATGCCCTCCCAACAGCTCATTGGGGAGGCTATCATAGATTTCTTCATAAACATCTTCAAACTTAATCTCTTCCCGCACATTGTTGATTTCACTCCGGATCGTGAGTAGGTCGTTGAGGTCCCGAATGGTGGTGTCGAGTAGTTTGGCAGACTTAAACAGGTTGTCAATCACCCGGGGGTTCATAGGTGAGTCGGGCTTGTGTTTGTTGTATATGGTGGTGAGACCGAGAATGTTAGCAATTGGAGCTCTCAGGTTATGTGATACAATGTAAGCGAACTGCTGCAGATTCTGATTTTGCTTCAGCAGTTGGTCAGTCAACTCGTCCCGCTTTTGCTGAGCCTCCTTGTAAGATGTCATGTCAGAAGCAGAGCCGTCGAGACGGTAGACGTGTCCGTTTTCATCATTTCTGGGTGAAATACGCAGCATCAGCCATTTACACTGGTTGTCTTTTGTTATGATGCGTACTTCGTAATGCTGGCGCTCGCCCTTTTTGAGTTCAGGCAGAATATGCTGCTCTATGTAGGCTCTGTCTTCCGGGTGTATTCTGTTGCACCAGAGTTCAGCCTGTGCTGTAAACTCTTCTTCTGTATAACCCGTCAGTTCGAGGCACTGCGGACTCACATAGAGCATCTTTAGGGCAGTGTCAGCAGAGAATATCATTTCCGGTATGTTTTCCAGGGTTGATTGCAGCAGGTTTTTCGCCTTCAGGGCTTCCTGCTCAACCCGTTTGCGGTCAGTGATGTCCTGCACCGAGCCATGGAAACGGACTAGTTTGCCCTGCGCATTATATTTCGGTTCTCCAATTTCAAAGACCGTACGCCTCTGACCATCAGGCCGAACAATGGTGTGCTCCACCGATAGGATCCTGTTATTTTCAGAAGCTTCCTTTATCGCCCCCCATATGAGCTCATGTTCCTCCTCTGGCACAAAATGGATGAAGTTGAATCGGGATGGAATAAAGGACATCTTGTTAACGCCATAAATAGCATACACACTGTCAGACCAGGTCAGCTGGTCACGCTCCACATCGAGCTCCCAGTTGCCCAGCATGGCCAGTTGCTGAGCCCGGGCCAGTTGCTCCTCGTTGCGCCTGATAGTCTCCAGCGCCAGTTTGCGATCTGAGATATTGAGCACACTCAGGGCAACGGCCAGCACACGGTTATCTGGTCCAAGCACTGGACGAAATGCTATTTCATGCCAGAAATCGCCATGGCCATCTTCATACTGGATGATCTCACCTTTCATAGCACGTGCATGCTGTTCCCGAAACTGCCTGCCTTTTTCTTCGCCAACCAAATCCAGGAAGTTCATCCCTGTTTTTAGCTCTTTCATCAGCATGTTGTGCACATCTTTCTTTGCCACCGCATTGCACATCATCACACGCATTGATTTATCGAGCAGGTAGATCGCCTGTGGTGAGCTGTCAAGCAGTGCCCTCAGGTTTGCCTCACTCGCCATCAGTTTTTCCTGCGCTATGACCTGTTCTGTAATATCGATCATGGTGCCGTTCCAGATCACGTGACCAGCTTCTCGCCAGGTAGGCAGGCCGTGGGTCTGCACCCATTTCCATTGGCCGTCCTGCGGCTGCCTGATCCGGAAAATCACCACCAGGGGAGACAGACTGCGATAAGAATCAGTGATGGCACTCAGAACCTGGGGCACATCATCAGGCTCGATGTGCCGGTATAGCGCCGTAATGTTGCCATACACCTCCTCAGGACTTATATGGAAAAGGTCGTGGATGCCGTCACTGACAAATGTAAAGGCGTAATGGGACAGGCTCTTCATCTCCAGCTGAAAAACAGCGCCCGGTATACTGGAGCTGATCTCTCGCAGCTGTTTATCGTTTACCTGCAGTTTTTCGATCATTTCCAGGCGCTCATCCACGTTTATAGCGACAACCAGGCGCGGCATGCTTTCCCCAATGCGCGGCAGCGCATGAGAAATCGCCTCGACCTCAAACTCACTGCCATCGCTGCGTTTATGGCGCACCCTGCTTTGCTGCGACTCCAGCTCGTCTACCTGGTCCAGCCTGAACTTAAGAAGCGGCACGTCATGCTGCGGCCTTACGTCGAATATATTCAGCGCCAGGAACTCCTCTCTGCTGTAACCATACTCACGGAGGGCGGCCTTGTTTACGTCCAGGAACTGCATCGTGAGCCGGTCATACACCCACATGGGGATAGGGTTCATGTCGAAGAGCATCTTATACTTCAGCTGGCTCTCGGACAGCGCTTCCTGCAGCTCCTGACGTTTCTGCATTTCGGCGTTGAGCAATTTGTTATCAGAACGCAGCCGTTGAATGACATTGCGGAGCAGAAGAGCGGCGGCAATGCTTATCAGTATGATAATGGCAAGTACAAGCCGGTGACTTTGTACAAACGACGAGATAGAATGAGATGCCTGCTGGCTGCTTTCGCGGGTAGCCTGGCGTATACTTTCACTTAAATCCTTGAGGTAATTCTGGTGATGCCGGTATTCAGGGGTGATCACCATGCGGTTATAGGCCAGGGCTTCTGCTATGTTGCTACTGCGGCTAAGTTGCAGCAAGTGCTTGACCAGGGTATCGTGCGCAGCCGTCTCATTTTCGAAATTGATAAGAATCTGTTGGCGCTGCTCATCCTGCATCATGGCCTTCAACTGTGTGATGATGTCGGCACTCTGTGCCTGGGCCGCCTGAATGTCCTGTTCGTATTTGTCCTTCTCAGAAGGGCTGTTTGAAGTCAGGTGCAGTAGTACTGCCTGGTGTACGGCATCATCATTGGTCTGCAGGTCGTCGATCAGTTCAAGCTCCTGTAAGGCCAGTACTATATAAGCATCATGGCTGAGCTGAACCTGGCGGGCCTGAAAAAAAGTGTTGGAGATCAGAATGAGCAGGGTGATCAATAAGCCCGCGAATACAAACAGCACAAGATAGGTCGTGCGCGAAGCTGCATGCAGATGCGTGGGCTGGTTTGTTTTCAACATTGGTCAGGTACAGGTGCTTACTAAATTACGGAGCACAAGTATTTGGGTCGCGGATTTTGCACCGATTGTTATCAGTGTTTATCCCCGAACTTAAACAATTGCAACTCTAAAAACAAAAATACAGCCCCCAATAAGTTCCTTTCAATTGGTTTTCAAGTAAATATGATAAAGTTCAGGTATAGGACAGCAGCTCAATCCGTCAAAAATCTATAAACCTTTTAAAAGATAGTGTAACACACAGGGCATGAAAGGGGCGTACCTTTGTATTGATTGGAAGCTAAACCATCGAGATAACATGGAAACAATAGCAAAAACAGCCTATAAAAAAGATACCTTTCCGGTTGAGGGAATGACCTGCGCCTCCTGTGCCTCCAGCATAGAGAGTATGCTGCGTACAGTAGACGGTGTGCAGGAGGCCAACGTGAACTTCGCCGGCAAGACGGTGCAGGTAGCCTATGCGCCGGATCAGGTGAAGCCGGATCAGCTGCGCGATACCCTGGAGGAGATCGGCTTTGAACTGCTGATTGACCAGCATACCGAGGAGGAACTGGAGGAGCGTCAGGAAAAGGCACTAAATATACTCCGAACCAAAACCATTGTAGCAGGCGTGCTGGCATTTCCGGTATTTGTGCTGGGCATGTTCTTCCACAATGCCTTCAGCTGGGGCAACTGGGCCATGCTGGCTTTCACCACCCCGATTCTGCTGTGGGCCGGTCGTCACTTTTTCGTGAATGCCTGGGGGCAGGCGAAGCACCTGCGTGCCAATATGGACACACTCGTGGCGCTGAGCACAGGTATAGCCTTTATATTCAGCTTGTTCAATACCGTGTACCCCGAGTTCTTCCTGAACCGCGGGCTGGAGCCGCATCTGTACTACGAAGCCGTAGCGGTGATCATTGCCTTTATCCTGATGGGTAAGTACCTGGAGGAAGGCGCCAAGAGCCGAAGCTCCGAGGCTATTAAAAAGCTGATGGGCCTGCAACCCAAAACGGTGCGTGTGGTTCGTAATGGCGTGGAAGCCGAAATTCGCATAGAAGAAGTGCGTATAGGCGACCATGTGCTGTTGTTGCCGGGCGACCGGGTGCCGGTGGATGGTGAAGTGCTGTCAGGCGGCTCTTATGTGGACGAGAGCATGCTGAGCGGTGAGCCTTTGCCGGTGCAGAAACAAGTGGGAGACATGCTTTTTGCCGGTACGATCAACCAGAAAGGCAGTCTGCAGCTCATTGCCCGTAAAACCGGTGGAGAGACCATGCTGGCCCATATCATCAAAATGGTGCAGGAGGCGCAGGGAAGTAAGGCGCCGGTGCAGAAGCTGGTGGATAAGATAGCGGGTATTTTCGTGCCGGTCGTACTGCTGATCGCGATACTGACATTTGTTGCCTGGGTGGTGCTGGGCGGTGAGGCTTATTTGTCGCAGGCGCTGGTGTCGATGATCTCGGTACTGGTGATCGCCTGCCCTTGTGCGCTCGGACTGGCAACGCCTACCGCCATTATGGTGGGAGTGGGCAAGGGCGCTGAAAACGGTATCCTGATCAAAGACGCGCAGAGTCTGGAACATGCCTACAAGGCCAATGTCATCCTGCTTGACAAAACCGGCACGATCACCCTGGGCAAACCCGCTGTAACCGATGTGGTATGGGCAAAGGGCGTAGACGGGCAGGAGCGACTGGAGCAGCTTTTCTTTTCGATCGAAGCCAAGTCAGAACACCCGATTGCGCAGGCCATCTATACCTATTACAAAGAGCAGGGGATGCAAGTCTTAGAGCCGGAGTATTTCAATAGCGTGACTGGTATGGGAGTAGAAGCGGCTTTTGGAGGGAGAAAGTTCTTTGCCGGTAACGAGAAGCTGCTGCGCCAGGAAGGTATAAGCATTGAAGGTCAACTGGCAGATGCCGCCCGACAGCTGCAGGAGCATGCAAAAACTGCCGTATACTTCGCAGACGGACAGAAGGCACTAGGTGTGTTTGCGGTGAGCGATCCGATAAAACCCGCCGCTGCCGAGGGTATAGCCCGTATGAAAACGGCCGGTCTGGAGGTATACATGCTCACCGGCGACAATGCCCAGACAGCAGCGGCCGTATCGCGACAGGTGGGTATTACACACTTTGAAGCCGAACTACTACCCGGGGACAAAGCTGATTTTGTGAAGAAACTGCAGGAGCAGGGCAAAGTAGTAGCGATGGTAGGAGACGGTATTAACGATGCGCAGGCCCTTGCCACAGCCGATGTTAGCATTGCAATGGGGCACGGTACCGATGTGGCCATGGACGTGGCCGGCATTACGTTGATGCGCTCTGACCTTGTGCAGGTGGCAGCGGCCGTTAACCTGTCGCGGGCGACGGTACGCACAATCCGGCAGAACCTGTTCTGGGCTTTTATTTACAACGTAATCTGTATACCTGTGGCTGCCGGTCTGTTGTTCCCGTTCACAGGTTTCCTGCTTAATCCAATGCTGGCCGGGGCTGCCATGGCCCTTAGCTCGGTTTCGGTGGTAAGCAACAGCCTGCGCCTGCGTGGCAAGAAATTATAAAAGTATTTTTAATCAGTTTGTAAATTATGTTAAATATGAAGACTTATAAGTTTAAAACGACCATTAACTGCGGAAGCTGTGTGAGAGCCGTAACGCCACACCTCAATAAACTGGAAGGGGTACAGGATTGGAAAGTGGATACTGACAATCCGGACAAAATCCTGGAAGTGAACACCGACAGCCTGGATGCACAGGATATTAAAAGCACTGTCGAAAAGGCAGGATTTAAGGCTGAGCAGGTATAGCCTGTGATTAGCAGAGTACTCTGCCTGCTAAGTCAGGCAGAGCTATTTTATAACAAATGGGCAAGTTGAGGTATCAATTTGCCCATTTTCTTTGTCTATAGACGGGTTTCCTGGGGTGAAGCCGAGCCTTGCTTCTGTTCAGCAAAGCAAAGGTCAGCATAGAGGCACTCGTCAAGGCTAAGCCTAAGAACTCACGCGCTTCTTCAATGTTTTTGATATCTCCTCCACCAATGGCTAGCCCTTCCCATTTTTCAGGCCAGAAGAACACGGCACCTACCGCATAGGCAGCAAAGGCACTCAAAAGCACAGCCTGGCTGATTCTGTTAAGAGAAACCAGGAAACTGAAAATTGCTGCCAGTAGATAAATCGCTATCCAAATGGCAGCATCCGGGTCATTGTATTGCAGCGCAGCAAAGACAATGAAAACAATACCCAGGAGAATCGAGAGGATTTGTTTAAACGCCATAGATGATGGAGATGGTTATCTAGCTATACTAGAATAATTTATAAAAGTTTCGTGTTTTTGTTGTGCTTTTAAAGGCAAACGAGCAGCCTCAGGCTGCTCGTCATAAATTCACAAAACCTAAACTCAAAAACCTACCAGGCCCACTGCGGACAAATGATTTTAGCGGAATTGCGCAGTTTTAGACCTAACACCACTTCATGGCTACCGGAGTTTGTGCTGCCCAGTGGCGATACACTGGCATCGTATGCGTAGCTCAGATCCATCAGGTAGCTGATGTTTATACCTGCCATTACCGTCACCGATTCGTTATGACGATAAGAAGCCGCTGCCCAGATACGATCACTGTACAATGCCTTGAGCGTAGCATCTACTGATACCGGGCTTGGCTGGGCCATCTTTACCATCACCGAAGGTATAAGCGCCAGGTCAGGCGACACATCCAATCGGTAACCACCTGTCAGGAAGTAGTGCTTCTGTAATCGGCCGCTGTTGTCGGTGGCAGTGCCAGTAGTCAGGTGCTCGCGCTTGCTGGGTACGAGCTGTGCACCGGCTATACCTACATAGTAGTTGTAAGAATAGAGCCACAGGCCCATGTTCAAGTCAAATTTCATTTCGTTGATCCGCCCATCGTTGATGGCTCTGTCATTTGGGTTGATCACACGCACAGCGGTAGGGTCCAGGCTGTACTGGATCAGGCCTGGAGCTACACCGGCAGCCACACGCAGGGTGCGTGAAAGCGGCTGGTGGTACGCGTAGCTTACATTAAAACTGCTGCGCTTCAGTGGGCCCGTAGCCGTTGTCATGGCCATGGCACCCAAACCATGGTGCGGCCTGATACGACGGTAGGATGTCGGCTTTTTGGTAGTGGCCTCTTTGGCTGGCGAACTGTTGCGCTGCGCCGCTGTAACAGGGGCAACCTCTTTCATGATCGGCGCATGGAAGGTGGCATAGTAGGACACCGGGGCTCCCTCCAGTCCGGACCATTGTTGCCTGGTGCCGATTTTCACGTCAGCATAGTCCTCTATACCTGCTATGGCCGGGTTGAGCAGGTAGTTGTTGAGGGTGTACTGGCTGTACTGCGGCTTTTGCTGCGCCATGGCCTGTGTCGCCAGCAAAAGCACAAATCCTAGAGCTAAAAGTTTGTTCATAGACGGTTATTTAACAATTGTCACACTTCCTGAAAGCGGTTTTTCCTGGTTGTCAAGCTGAATGAGGTAGTAATAAGTGGCGATTGGCAGTTCTTTGCCGTTCTGGCGTCCGTCCCACGGCAGTTTGTAGCCCTGTGAGCTAAATACCACATTGCCCCACTGGTTGAACACCTGCACCTTACAGTTCGGGTACTGCTCGATGTTGAGGATCTCCCACACATCGTTCACACCGTCATGGTTCGGGGTAAAGGTGTTCGGCACATACACCAGCTGCTGCACCGTAATGGTCACCTCGTCTGTTGACACGCAGCCAGCCTCGTTGGTCACAGTTACGGCATAAGTCGTGGTTTTCTCCGGTTTGGCGTAAGGGTTGGCGATGTTAGGGTTGTTCAGGCCTTCCGCTGGTGACCAGCTGTAGGTCTCACCGCCACTGGCCTGCAGCTGCACCGTTCTGCCCAGCATCAGGGTCTGGTCCATGCCTGCGTTGGCACTTGGGGCAGGCACGGTTACCGTTACCGCACGGCGCTCGCTGGCGCAGGACGAAGCTACTTCCTGTACATAGTAGGTGGTCGTGCTGGTCAGTACGGGTGTGGTGAAGCTGCCGCCGACATGAATCGGATTGCCGCCTTTAGCCTGGTTAAACCACTCCAGTCTGCCGCCCTTGCCGGTGGCTGCCAGCGTAGTTTTGGTGCTGTGACAAATGGTCTGACCACTGGCTACCGGCATGTCCGGCAATGGTGTCACGGTTACTTTTATCACTTCGCTCACCAATCTCTCGCATGACTCGGACGTGACAACCCTTCTGAACCAGGTGGTCTGGGTAAGCACAGCCGACTGGAAGTCTTTGCCATTGTTTGAGCCTGCAGCGGTTGTGTAGCCATTGTCCGGGCCGCTGGTGCTGCTCTCCCAGCTATAGTTATAGTTGCCGCTGCCGCCTGTTGGCAGGGTACCCACCAGCAGAGATGGCGCAGTGCCGTAGCAGATGGTCTGGCTGGTGCTGATGCGGTTGTTGGCCATCGGCGGACGTACGCTGATGAACACAGCCGCACTGGTGTCTGGCGTTGGGCCGGATAATACCACACGACGGAACCAGGTAGACTGGGTAAGCGCAGCTGGGCTGTAATCTTTGCCCGTGCTCTGGCCGGTAGCAGTCATAAAGCCCGTTTTGGCGCCTTTCGTACTGGCCAGCCACAGGTATAGGAAGTCTCCGTCGCCACCTACAGGCACAGAGCCACTGAGTGTAGCCGGTTTGTTGCCCGCACAGATCACCTGGTCACTGTAGATGTTGTTGTTCGTGACGCCTTTGTGCACCTCGATCAGCACCGGATCAGAAGTGGTTTCGCAACCGACTGAGGAAACACGGCGGCGGAACCAGGTGGATTCGTGCAGTGTACCAGGCGTATAGTGACGACCGTTGTTTATACCTGCAGCTGGCTGGTAGCCGCCCTGTTGGCTATGGCTGCTTTCCCACAGGTAGGTATAGGTGCCTGCCCCTGCGCCACCACTCGGGTTAGTGCCCGAAAGTGGGGCCGGTGTCTGGCCACGGAAGATGCTTTGGTTCAGACCAATTGTATTGTTGCTGATGACAGGCGAAACCGTAATCGTCACCACATTCGACACCTGCTGGCACGGGCCAGATTCTACCACACGGCGGAAAGAGGTGGTCGATGTCAGGATGCCTACGGTCAGATCGGCTGATGCGCTGCTGTTCACCTTGCGGAATACCCCGTCAGTGCCTGCGGCTTCCCAGTAGAAGGTATAGCTGCCGGTGCCGCCTGTAGGCTGTGAGCCTGTCAGTTTAGCAGGGGCAGTGCCTGTACAGATCACCTGATCCGCAGAGATGGTGTTGTTTGCAATTACCGCATTCACCAGGATGCGTACCTCTGCTGAGGTGTTGAAGCACTCACCGGCCACTACTTTGCGGCGGAACCACGTGGTTTCCGTCAGCTGACCCGGCTGGTAGTTCATGCCGGTGTTGTTGCCGGCGGCTGGCGCAAACTCAGTGCCTTCCGTGCGGCTTTCCCACAGGTATACCGGCTGCTCGTTACCGCCCGTTGGCCTTGTGCCTTTCAGCTCGCCCGGTGTATCGCCTGCACACACAGCATGGGATTGTGTTGTGATAGTGTTATTGCTGATCACCGGCTGCACCACAATTTCCAGTACCGCACTTACCGACTGCTGGCAAGGAGCCGAGTAGACCACTCTTCTGTACCACATGCGCTCAGTCAGTGGGGCGGGGGCCTGGTAGTTTGGCTGGTTGTTGGTACCAGCTGCGGCGGCAAAGTACTGGCCATCGCGGCTGCTTTCCCACAGGTAGGTATAGCTGCCGTTGCCACCAGTCGGTACTGTGCCTTTTAGCTGCTGCAGTACATCGCCAGCGCAGATGGTGCGCTTCTCCACTGTAATAATGTTGTTGCTGATTGCCGGCAGTACGTCCACTTTCACTGCTGAGCTGGTATGTGCCTCGCACGGGCCTGACAGTACTACTCTTCTGAACCAGGTCGTCTTCTCCAGTGCCTCTGGCTGGAAGGAAGCGCCCGTGGCACCCGCTATCGGGCTGAAGCCTGCTTCAGCACCAGTCACGCTGGCTTCCCACTGGTAGGTATAGTTGCCGTTGCCGCCAGTCGGTGTCGTGCCTGTCAGTGTATTCGGACGCTGGCCGGCGCAGATAGGAGCGCTCGAAGCCGTCAGGCTGTTATTGTCAATCCGCTTGTTAACCGTCACCGTTACAGGGCGACGCTCGCTGCTGCCGCAGCCGTTCACGTTCACGGCCTCCACAAAGAAGGTGGTGGTCTCCTGCAGTACTCCCGTCTCAAAGCTGTAGCCTTCGGACAGGTGGTTTTGTGCAGAAGCGCTGGCATACCAACGGAAAGTGTTGGTGGTGTGGCTGTTCACGGTGAGTGTGGCGGTGCTGCCCTCGCAAACCGTAACAGGAGCCACTGCCGGCGCTGCAGGCAGGCCTACAACGGTCACTTCGACCACATCCGAATTGCTGATACACTCGCCTGACACCACTTCGCGGATGTACCAGGTAGTTTGGGTAAGAGTCGCTGGGCTTGTATAGTGCTGGCCGGTGTTGTTGCCGGGAGCCGGACTGAAGGTCGTGTTCGGACCAGTTGTGTTCTGTAACCACCGATAGGTATAGCTGCCGTTGCCGCCGGTAGGCTGCGCACCTGTGAGGGTGGCTGCGGAAGTACCCTCGCAAATAACTGGCTGACCAGCAATCTGGATGGTGTTCTTCTCAATGGCCGGCTGCACCAGTATTTGAATCTCGTTACTCACGCTCTCGCCGCAAGGGCCACCCGCTACCACACGGCGGTACCACATGGTTTTGTCTTTGATCTGCGGGGTATAGTTCAGACCCGTGTTGGTGCCAAGTGCCGGCTCAAAGCTGCCGTTCTCGCTGCGCATCTCCCAGCGATAGGTTTTCTGGTCGGTGCCACCCTGCGGCATGCTGCCGATGATAACAGATGGTGTGCTGCCGCTGCAGATGGTGCTTTGCTGCACCGACACAAAGTTCATCGTGATCGGTTTCACCACCGTCACTTTCACTGCTGCACTCACATGCACCTGGCAGGTGCCGGAGCTTACTTTGCGGCGGAACCAGGTGGTGGTGTTGAGTGCACCCGGGTTGTATTGCTGCTCACGGTTATTGCCGCTGGCTGCTTTAAAGCTGTTGCTGGCACCAGTCGTGCTGAACTCCCAGGTATAGGTATAGCTGCCCGTACCACCAGTCGGCTCGCTGCCCATCAGGACTGGAGCTTCCGTGTCTTCGCAGATCGGGGCAATGGCGGTAACCGAATTTTGGTCGATGACTGGAGTTACCGTAACAGCAACAGGAGCGGAGGTATGGGAGCAACCAGCCGATAACACCGTTCTTCTGAACCAGGTCGTGCGGTTGAGCGTGCCTGCCTGGTAAGTAGCAGCAGTCGCACCGTTAATGATTTCAAATCCTGTATCAGCGCCTGTCACGCTGGCCTCCCAGCGGTAGGTATAGATGCCGTTGCCGCCGATAGGAGCAGAGCCGGTTAGCAGGGCAGGGGACTGGCCTGCGCAAATTACCGCCACTTCGGTGAGGGTGTTACGGTCGAGTGCTGGCAGAATGGTAACAGTCGCAGCTACTACAGGGCTGTAGCAGCCGTTGGTCACGCCGCGTACATAAAACGTAGTGGTGCCCTCCGGCAGGTTCTGTGCCGTAAAGCTTCTACTTGCCTCCAAAGGCTGCGTAGCTGCTGCATCAGCAAACCACTCATAGGCGCCGGCATTGCCTTCTGCCACCAGTGTCGCGCTGCTGCCAGCGCCACAAAGGGTAACAGGGGCTACCACAGGAACTGGTGTGGCCGGGTATACATCTACTTTAATAGGAGTGCGCACACTGGAACAGCCGCCTTCCACTGTGGTCTGGGCATAAAATGTCGTTGTCTTGTCGAGGGCAGTTGTCTGGTACGTGTTTCCTTCATGCAGCAGGTTACCGCCAGTTGGTTGGTCGTACCACTGCACGCTGCCTTCGGCCTGCAGCACTTGCAGCAGTGCCGGGCTGCCCGGGCAAAGTGTTGCCACCGATTGTATACTCGGCGCAGCTGGCAGATCATTTACAGTTACTGTGATGTTCTCCGCTACCTCACACACACCGGCGCGGTAGGTATAGATCAGGGTGTAGGCGCCAACCGCGGCTGGATTGAACTGTCCGTCAGCCGACACATAGTCGGAGCCACTCCATTTGCCACCTTGGTGCGAGGCCTGCAACTGCATGATGCCGCTGTTAAGGCAGACAAACTCTTTCGGTGCGCTCAGCTCAAGCACAGGTATAGCGTCGATGGTAATTTGCTGTTTGGCTGTTTCTGAGTCGCCGCATTCGTTCGAGGCCGTTACTTTTACTTCGTAAGTACCCGGCTCAGTGAAACGCATGGTTGGGTAGGCTGACCCGGCGTGGGTGTCACCTTCATAAGCCACTTGGCCCGGACCGCTCACCTCCCAACGGTAGGCGCTGATGGTGCCGGACTGGGCATCGTAAACTGGTTGGTGGGCAGCATTGTTTTCTGTGAAGGCGATGGTCTGCGGACCACAGTAGGTTTGTGCCTCCGGTAAGGAGACTAGCGGTTTGTGAATAACGGTGATATTTGTCTCCTGTGTGCTTACAGCAGAGCAAAAGCTACTGGCCAGCAGGGATACGGTATAGGTACCAGACTTGTCGAAGCTGAAAACCGGATTTACAGAGTTGGCATTGGTGCCTTCAGCAAAGCTCCAGCCTTCCTGAGCCGACACGGTCCAGGTATATTTCAGATCTGCACCGGTAGAGTTGTTCTGTGCTCTGAAAATAGAAGGAGCGCACACGCCTCCATCCGGTTTCAGATCAAAAGCTGCTTTTGGAACATCGTTCACCACGATCATCTGCTCCATCACGGTTGGCAAGCAGGTCGAGTTCGGATCAAGCGGATAGGCGGTCAGGCGGACCATGTACTCGCCCAGTTCGTTGAAAACCACATTCGGAGATAGCGTTGTGCCATTGCCTGATGAGAATTTCCAGCCGGTTTCCGGGAAGATCTCCCATTTAACACGGTAGCGATCGTTTCTGGCCGAAGCATCGTAACCGTTTTTGGTCTTATCCTGAAAGCGGACAGGCTCGTTCAAACACACATTGCCAATGGCAAAATCAGCGATAGGCCCCTTGGAAATACGGATACCGGTAAAGGTGGCGATTGATTTGTTACACTGATTGATGGCAGTACCTGTCAGTGTGAAGCCATTCGGCTTGTCCTTGGATGACTCCAGGAACTCGTGACGTAAAATGCGGTCGGCGGGCAGCTCGTTGTGTTTGAACACATAAGGTGCCGTGCCATCGTCGAACTGGAAGGTATAGACGGTGTGCGGTGAGTTGCCTTCCACTCCTGTGATCCTGAAACCATAGGATACAGGAGCACAGTCGATGTTATTGCCATCACTGGTGATGCCCAGGCCTGGATTGCTTCCAATGAAAAGCTTTTCGGTAAAGGTGCCCTCGCAGCCGCTGGCGTCGGTGGCAGTTACGGTAATGGTGTACAGGCCAGGAGCTGTGTAGGTATGGCTGGTTCTCTCAAAGTCAGCGCCAAGGGTACTGCTCTTGCCATCGCCCCAACTGATGGTATAGCCCGTGTTAGATGCAGCCGTGGTAGAGGCATTCTCCACCTCCAGCTTGAATGAGTTCGCGCTGCCGGTGTAGCTGCAATAAGTGAAGTCATAAAGCGGGTCTTTGATTGTGGCATCCGGACGGTCGCTTACCCGGGTAGGGGCAGAGGTGGCTGTGCAGCCCTCCTCGTTGGTGGTGGTAACGGTATAGGTGCCTGCCGTTGTAACGGTAATGCTCTGAGTGGTAGCGCCGTTTGACCATTTGTAACTAGCTGCCTGTGTGGCAGTAAGAGTCGTTTCGCCTTCAGCACATAGTGAGGGAGAGCCCGAAATAGTTATAATAGGAGTGCAACTTTGTGCTACGGTTTTTGTACCAAAACACAGCACATAAAGCAGGGTGAGCACAACAAACGTGAGGCTCTTTTGTACCGGTTGCATAAAGGGTTCAGTATAAGTTTGCTATAGATAAATGCTTTTTTATAAAAATGGCTATGGCCGGAAAATTCAATTCAGCTACGCATTGTGTTTTGAGAGAAAAAGAGAGGTATTGTTAACCCTTCCCTATGTCTGTCAACTAGTTAATGAGGTATCAGAAAAATGAATTCTGAGCTCAATAAATATTTATCACCTTAGGCTGAACATTTTCATGGTCTGTCCGTATTGTGCAAAATGTTTTTTGAAGAGACTTGGTTCAAATAATTGTAAATTTTTTATGAATCAAGATTTAAGGCACATCCAGATAAATAGCATTCTATAAAATGCTCCTATCCTGAATTAACGCAAGCTTTAGTTGTTTTCCCATTTCAAGGCATCTGGCGTGAGTGTTGGCGAGATGGTAATGCGTGGTGTTGTATTATTCTTATATGGTATTAAACAGCGAGTGAGGGTGGATAAATAATATAATCTAGTAAGCGCTTGAGTAAAAGTTTTTGTTTTTGGTAGAGAAGTTTAAAAAATGATCCTTTTTAGAGTAAGCGAATAAATGTTAATTATTTTTTTAATAAAAAATTCAAGCTCCTAAGTGAAACCTTTTAAGGAATAGCAGTCTTAAAACGGGTGATTTATTGAAATAATTATATAATAAAGATTAAAGGTATAATTTTAACTTATGCTTATTCAATAATATAAATATGCTAATATTAGCGATTTAAATTTTGTTGATGTTTTAGCGATAAATTAATAAACCTTAATATAAATGCAGTCGTATTTCAGTCTAAATTCTGGTTGTTAATTGTGAGCCTTTAAAAAGTGGGCAAGCAAGTATCTCATAAGCAGAATATAAATTATAAGCTAAAGTGAATACAGGCATTAAGGTTGTCATGGGTCCCGGAGCAACGAGGGGATTGACAAAGTGATTGAAGACGAGAGGCGTGGGAAAGTCAATTAAGGTAAAAAGGGAATTATGATTCAATAAGTACAATTTCAGGTTATGCACAAATACAGACACTATAATAGTTTTAATAGAATACTCTTATTAATACTAGACATTACATTGATAGCTTTCGCGTTTAAGCTGTCAAACCTTTTCAGATACGGTGATTTAGAACTCACACACCAGTACAGTATCTTCTTTGTACTGTTTGCGCTCGTGTGGTGGATCGTTTCCGGGTTCAAGAATTTTGTTTTCCGGGTCGATGGTTTCATTCCGGTAGGCAGAAGGACTGGTGACATGCTGAATGCATTTGCGATACACGCCGTCATATTGGCCAGCTGTATCGTAATATTCAACCTAGAGCATCTGTCCCGCCTGTTGCTCTTGTATACTTACCTGTTCACTGCGTTGCTGATCGGTCTGAGCCGTGTGGTGCTTTTCCTGGCACAGCGCTATTTCTCTAAATCGGATATGGCCTATAGCCGCTACGTGATTGTAGGTATGGGGCCAGCGGCGATCAACCTGCACCAGACTTTCAGCAGTGACGAGGCACCGGGTCGTAAGTTCATGGGCTTCTTCACTGATAAGGCCGACGAACTGAGCAAGCATAGCAGCATGGTGAAGGGCAATGTGTCTGACCTTCAGGAATTTTGCCTTCAGAACAACATTGACGAGGTGTACTATACCTTGCCAGTAAACGATAAGGAACACATCGACGAGCTGACTGAGTTTGCTGACGAGAACTTCATCTACTTCCGCATCGTGCCTGATTTCAGCGCCATTGTGCAGCGTGAAGTGAATATGTACTTCTACCAGAACATCCCGATGATCAGTGTGCGCAAAGAGCCGCTCGAGCAGGTAACTAACCGAGTGATCAAGCGTGCTTTTGATATCGCCTTCTCTCTGGGTGTGATCCTGTTCCTGTTCCCGATCGTGATGCCGATCATCGCATTGGCCATCAAGATCAGTTCTCCTGGTCCGATCTTCTTTAAGCAGCTGCGTCCGGGTAAAAAGAACCGCCTGTTTGTGTGCTACAAGTTCAGAACGATGCGTGTAAACAACAGCACGGAGCTACAGGCTACTAAGAATGACCCACGTATCACAAGAGTAGGTGCCTTCCTGCGCAAAACTAACCTGGACGAACTGCCACAGTTTTTCAATGTGCTGCTCGGCGACATGTCGGTAGTAGGACCACGCCCGAACCTGGTGTCGCAGCTGGACCACTACTCTAAAGTGATCAACAAGTACAAAATGCGCCACTTCGTAACACCAGGCATTACAGGCTATGCTCAGGTGAGTGGTTACAGAGGCGAGACCAAGGAAGTGCACCTGATGGAGAAGCGTGTGGAGTACGATGTGAAGTACATGGAAAACTGGAGCTTCATGATGGACATGAAAATCATCTTCCTGACTGTGTGGAATATGGTGAAAGGCGAGAAAAATGCATACTAACGAAATGACTGAGACAAACACCCTGCACAAAGCAGCTGCACCCTTACAGCAAAAGCGCCGCCTCCTGAACTCCTATATCACCACGGGTCGCTTCGACGAGTTTGTGGAGCAGGTTTTCTGGATGACCGAGAACAGAGAGTCGTCTTATGTATGCTTCGCCAATGTGCACATGCTCGTTGAAGCATACCAGGACCCGAACTTCAATAAAATACTAAATGAAGCAGACGTTGCCTCACCTGATGGCGGCCCGCTCTCAAAACTGATGAAACTGAAGTACGGCTACAAGCAGGACCGCGTGCCAGGCATGGACCTGATGCCGCGCCTGATCGAGGAAGCCGCTGCCAGAGGCAAGTCGGTCTTCTTCTACGGCTCCACTGACGATGTACTCGAAGCTGTGGTGGCTACTGCAAAATCAAAACATCCGAACGTCAGGATAGTAGGCTATTACTCACCACCCTTCCGTCAGCTTACTAAAGAGGAAGATCAGTCGATTGTGGACATGATCAACGACTCTGGTGCTGACCTGGTGTTTGTAGCACTGGGTTGCCCGAAGCAGGAGCGTTGGATGGCCGAGCACAAGGGCCGCGTGAAGGCCTGTATGCTGGGTGTTGGACAAGCTTATATGACGTACGCGGGACTGGAGAAGCGCCTGCCAAAATGGGCGCGAGACCTGTCCCTGGAGTGGACGTACCGGCTGTACCAGGAGCCCAAGCGGCTTTGGAAACGCTACCTAGTTACCAACAGCACCTTCGTATACCTGACGCTAAAAGACATGCTCTGGCCCAGGGATAGACATAATAAAGCTACTGCCGTAACGGTGGGTTAGCAAGACCAAAAATGCGCTGCGTAGGTATAGCACCACCTCAGCGCATTTTTTTCATCAGTTCCCTAAAAGCTTTTTGCAAGCGTTTCTAAAAAGCTACTTAATAGGCTCAACTTATCAGCCAAATGCAGGTATAAGGACTAGTAATTGCAGTGCCGTTATGTTATAACACGCGAAGTTCTGATACTTAAGAACATAGCTGCCTGCGATCATAAATTCCGCAATATCATAATCAAAATATAGTAATTGTCGTATAGAAGACAGATTTGAAAAGAAGTTCACCCCAAACCCTTAGAAATTAATGAAAGCTGTAATACTGGCAGGCGGATATGGAACCCGCATCAGTGAGGAGAGTGGTATCAGGCCGAAACCAATGGTGGAAATCGGCGGAAAACCTATCCTCTGGCATATCATGAAAATATACTCTGCCCATGGAATCAATGATTTTGTGATTTGCTGCGGCTACAAAGGTCACATGATCAAAGAGTATTTCGCCAACTACTTTTTACATAACTCAGACGTAACCTTCGATATGAGCACCAACAGCATGAAGGTGCACCAGAACAACACGGAATCATGGAAAGTGACGTTGGTTGACACAGGCGAAGGTACGCTGACAGGCGGACGATTGAAGCGTGTGCGCGACTACATCGGTGATGAAACGTTCTGCCTGACCTATGGCGACGGTGTGAGCGATATCGACATTAGCGCTGCGATTGAGTTTCATAAGCAGCAGGGCACCAAGGCCACGCTTACCGCTGTGCAGCAGCCAGGCCGATTTGGCGTTTTCACGCTTTCCGGAGAGGATACCCATGTGCGTCATTTCCAGGAAAAACCGGAAGGGGGCGAACAGCCCTGGATCAATGGAGGTTTCTTTGTGCTGGAACCATCCGTGATTGACTACATTGACGGTGACCACACCACCTGGGAGCGCGAACCAATGGAACGACTGGCCCGAGAAGGGGAGATGGCTGCTTTTAAACACACAGGCTTCTGGCAGCCAATGGATACGCTTCGTGACAAGAACTATCTGGAAGAGCTGATCCAGCAAGGCAAAGCTCCCTGGTACAAAGTGATTCAAAACCAACCTGTAAATGCCTAAAGGGCGAAGGGTATAGCATATTGTTTGGCAACTGCGTATAACATATCCTATACCTGACCTTTTAGCGAAATATAAGCTGATGAAGAGAGAATTTCTGCAGCAGACCTATCAAAACAAAAAAGTATTTCTGACTGGCCATACCGGCTTCAAAGGTTCCTGGATGTTGCAAATGCTGCACTCCCTGGGAGCTGAGGTAATGGGCTACGCCCTTGCACCCGAAACTGAAGAGGACCTGTATCACCTCATCGACGGCGACAGTCTGTGTGAATCCATTATCGATGATATTCGCAACAAGGAAGCCGTGGAGGAAGCAGTACTGCGTTTCCAGCCTGACTTTATCTTCCACCTGGCAGCGCAGCCTTTGGTGCGTTTATCGTACGAGTTACCGTCCGAGACCTTCGCTGTGAATGCCGTGGGTACAGCCCATGTGCTGGATGCGGTACGCAGGCTCGAGAAGCCTTGCTCGGTGGTGCTGATCACGACGGATAAGGTATACGAGAACAAGGAATGGGTATACCCATACCGTGAAACGGACCAACTGGGCGGCTACGATCCTTACAGTGCCAGCAAGGCCTGTGCGGAGCTGGTGATCTCGTCCTATACCCGTTCGTTCTTTCATCCGGAGGCTCTTGACCAACATCAGAAAGCAATCGCCAGCACCCGTGCCGGTAACGTGATCGGGGGCGGTGACTGGGCCAAGGACCGTATTATACCGGACATTGTGCGTGCTCTGCGAGTAGGGGAACCGGTAACGGTGCGCAACCCGAATGCGGTGCGTCCGTGGCAGCACGTGCTGGAGCCACTGGGTGGTTACCTCTTGCTGGGCGCAAAAATGGCGCAAGACCCTAAAGCCTTTGGCGGTGCCTGGAACTTTGGTCCGCAGGCCGGCGACAACAGCCCGGTGGAGGACCTGGTGCAGAAAGCCCTGCAGGTATGGGGTTCGGGCAGCTACGACAAGCCGGAACTCAAGAACCAGCCGCACGAAGCCGGTTTGCTCAAGCTCGACATCAGCAAGGCGTTGGTAGAACTGGGTTGGACGCCAAAGTACAACTCGGCGCAGGCCATTGAGCGTACCATCGGCTGGTATAAGACGTATCACGAAGGTATAAGCAACATTAGAGAATTTACGATGGGGCAGATCGCGGAATATCTGGGAGAAGAACAGCCTGCATACCTGCCATCTTAATCTGAACGAAAAGCACCTGCAAGGCAACCCTTGCAGGTGTTTTCCAATACATCAAACACATGATCTTTACAGAGACCAAACTAAAAGGCGCTTACATCATCGATATCAAGAAGCTGGAAGACGAGCGTGGCTTCTTTGGCCGGGCTTACTGCCAGAAGGAGTTTGAGCAGTACGGGCTGAACACCAACCTGGTGCAGGCCAATGTGAGTTACAACTACAAAAAAGGCACCCTGCGCGGCATGCACATGCAACTGGCCCCGCACGCCGAAACCAAGCTCGTGCGCTGCACCCGTGGTGCCATTTATGATGTGATCGTGGACCTGCGTCCTGACTCTGAGACGTATAAGCAATGGATCGGCGTGGAACTGACTGCGGATAACTACCGCATGCTCTACGTACCGGAAGGCTTCGCACATGGCTACCTGACACTCGAGGACAACTCCGACGTAATGTACCAGGTGACGGCCTTTTATGCGGCCGGCGCAGAGCGTGGCCACCGCTGGAACGACTCGGCTTTCAGCATTCAGTGGCCGATGGAGCCCCGGATCATCTCGGAGAAGGACCAGAATCATCCTCTGCTGGAAGCCATACCGGAGCAGTCTGCTTTGTAAGTGAATTTGACAACAGGTAAAGGGTAGTGGACATTAGATTTCAGAATTATACCTGTAGCTTGTCTGAAACCGAATAAAGTCGTTTTGCAAAAGCGCATTTCAAAAGAAGAATTATGATCATTATAGATACCGCATTAGCCAAACGAGAAGCCGAAGGCCGACCTGTCCGTGTAGGGATGGTGGGAGCCGGATTTATGGCCAAAGGTGTGGCCCTGCAAATTAAGAACCACGTGCCGGGAATGGAACTGGTGGCGATCTCAAACCGAACCATCGAGCGTGCCCGTGAGACCTACAACGAGGCAGGTATAACCGATGTGGAGGAAATTAGCTCAGTTGAAGCCCTGCAGGAAAACATCCGCAACGGCAGGTATAGCATCACCAACGACCCGATGCTGTTATGCCGTGCAGAAGGTATTGATGCTATTCTGGAGGTAACCGGTGCCGTGGAATTCGGGGCGCAGGTGGCACTGGAGGCGATCCAAAACGGCAAGCATACCATCATGATGGATGCGGAGGTCGACGGCACGGTTGGCCCGATCCTGAAGGTATACGCTGACAAGGCGGGCGTCGTATTCACCAACGTAGACGGCGACCAGCCGGGCGTGATCATGAACCTTTACCGCTACGTGAAGTCCATCGGTATGAAGCCAGTGCTCTGCGGCAACATCAAAGGCCTGCACGACCCCTACCGCAACCCGACCACGCAGGAAGGCTTCGCCAAGCGCTGGGGCCAGAACCCTGCCATGGTGACTTCTTTTGCTGATGGCACCAAAATCTCCTTCGAACAGGCTATTGTGGCAAATGGAACAGGTATGCGCGTAGCTAAAAGAGGTATGCTGGGCCCCTATGCGCCACAGGGAGCCAACATTAGAGAGTCTGTCAATCTGTTTCCGCTGGAAGAACTTACCAACGGACCGGGCATTGTAGACTATGTGGTAGGTATAGCCGAGCCGGCGGGCGGCGTGTTTGTGCTGGCCACACAGGATAACCCAAGGCAGCAGCATTATCTCAACTACTATAAAATGGGAGAGGGGCCGCTGTATTGTTTCTATACCCCGTACCATCTTTGCCACCTCGAAGTGCCGCTCACCATTGCCAGAGCCGTCCTTTTCAACGATGCCGCACTTACGCCGCTGGACCGTCCTTACGTAGAAGTAGTAACTGCCGCTAAAAAGGATTTGAAAGCCGGGGAGACTATCGACGGCATAGGTCATTACATGACCTATGGTCTGTGCGAAAACGCTGATGTGACCGAGCGCGAGAACCTGCTGCCAATTGGTGTGGCCGAAGGCTGCGTGCTGAAGCGTGACATCCCGAAAGACCAGGTGCTGACTTACGATGACGTAATCTTGCCGGAAGGCCGGACAATCGATAAGTTGCGGGAGGAACAACGGAAATACTTTGCCTCCGCTCTCTCTGAAACAAAGGAGCAGGAACCGAATAAAACCGCAATGGCCTAATCTGGCGCCGTGGCGATATAGAATAAACTCAAAGGCAAAATCCCGTCTCGGCCAGGTATGGCCCGGGCGGGATTTCGTATGCCTGACAACTTACTTGCACAATGCGCATTCTGATCATCCATAATTACTACAAACAGGCAGGTGGGGAAGACACCGTCTTTCATGCGGAAGCGGCTCTGTTGGAGCAGCACGGACATCAGGTAGAGAAGCTGACCTTTTCAAATAAAGAGGTTAACAGTCTGTCTGAGAAGCTGAAAGCAGCTTTGGGCGTTGTGTATAATCCGGGTAGCGCGAAGCTGGTAGAAGAGCGGATAAAGGCATTTCAGCCGGATGTGATCCATGTGCACAATTTCTTTCCACTGCTTTCGCCAGCCGTATTTTATGTGGCGCAGCGCATGCAGGTGCCGATCGTGATGACACTGCACAATTACCGCTTGGTTTGCCCGAGCGCCCTGCTTTACTATAATGGGAAGGTGCAGCTGGAGAATCTGCGCAAAACATTCCCCATGGGTGCCATCCGCCAGAAGGTATACCGCGATTCGGCTGTGCAAACGGCATCGGTGGTGCTTACCACCGGCATGCATAAACTGCTCGGCACCTGGCAGCAGAAGGTGGATAAATTCATCGCCCTGACGCCCGCCGCCGCTGAGCTGTTCCGAAACTCCTCCCTCAAACTCAAGACAAAGCAGCTGGCCGTGAAACCCAACTTCACCCAGGACTTGGGCAGGGGCTACCCTGAGCGGGAAAATTTTTTCCTGTATGTCGGTCGCCTGACGCCTGAGAAAGGTATAGAAACGCTGCTTAGAGCCCACAGGCTGCAAAACTTTCCGCTCAAAATCGTGGGCGACGGTCCGCTCCGGGGCCGTGTGGAACAGTATGCGGCCGCAAACCAGGGTATAGAGTACCTGGGTTTTCAAAACCGGGACCAGGTGCTGGAGCTGCTGAAAAGTGCGCGTGGGCTGATATTTTCTTCTGAGTGGCTGGAAACCTTCGGGATGACCATCATAGAAGCTTTTTCGACGGGAACACCGGTTATTGCCGCCAAAATGGGTGGGGCTGCGCAACTCGTTGAAGATGGTGTGAACGGTCTGCACTATAGTCCTGGGAAGGCAGAGGAGCTAGCCGAGCGCGTGCATCATCTGCAGCAGTACCCTCGCCTGATCCGCCAACTAGGCACTGCCGCCCGCCAGAGTTACGAGGTCAAGTACACCCCCGAAGTCAACTACCGCCTGCTGCTTTCCATTTACGAAGACGTCATCCGGTCTAAAAAGAAAAATGCCCCTGCAACCCAGGTCGCAGAGGCAAATCTTTCATAGCAGGCAGACTTTACACCGTCTGCACATTACTTTTCTTCCCAGAGCTTTTTCGCATTTTTTCCAGTATCCCCACCACCTTGTCGGTGTCTACATGGAGGTGCTGGCGCTGCCCTTCGGCGGCATCGTGTACCTTTTTGTCGCCTTTGCAGATGATGTAGTCATAGTCCAGGTCGATCTTGGTGGCTATGTCGTAGAATGGCTCTATCACAAAACCCTCATGGAAGATCTCAATGATTTTGGTGCCTGGCTTGCAGAAGAACATGCTGATCAGGCCGGCACCTGTGGCCGATATTACCACTTTAGCCTGTGAGAACATCCTGATCTTTTCCAGGATGCTATACTTACTCGAGACGATTGATTTGAACTTGTAAGCTTCCAGGGCTTCCAGCAGCTCTTTTTCGTTCAACACATTGCGTATGGCTGAGTCACTTCGGCTGATGTACAGGTATGGTACCCGCTCCGATGCAGGCAATTCTTCATCTTGCACCAATGGAAGGAAAGAGTCCCGGATATACTGGCCCAGCCAGCGTGGTACCAGAGTGTGATTGCCTCGCGGCGCCGTGGAAGCGATGATGCGGTCGGCGGTAAGGTGGTGGTATTCTATACCTGTGATGATCTTCTCAGCAGGTATGCCCAGCAGTTCCAGCGTTTCGGTCTGGTAGCTGTAGCGTGTGTTAGGCACCAGGAACCAGTCCACTTCGTCGTAGAGGCCGCTTTCGCGGAGCAGGTGCAGCCGTGGCAGCACGTCCAGAAACCAGTGCCCAATATTGTTGAGGCCGGCACCACCGGTCAGCATACTGAACACAGTACCTTTGAAACGGGTAGGTGCCTGAAAATAGCTTTGAGTAAAGATGTTGTTCGTCTCTGCACCCTTTGCCTTGCCTTCTACCAGGCTTAGCGACACGTTCTCGATAATGCGGTTCTGCTGCGAAACGATCGCCACACTGCTCTCATTGTCTGTATAAATGCGGCCGTCGGGTACTTCCACCACTACGTAGTCAGTGATGACACTGCGTTTAGGTTTCCAATAATCAGAACAAGCCTCGTAGAGATCCTCAGAAATCTCAAGAGGGGTGGTGAGGTTGGGGTATATACGATGCACCTTCACTTCGGAATTGGTGCATGTGGTTTCACTTTCTGTATTGATCTGGCATACGCCATTAGGTCTGAAACGGGTGTTGTGGGGAATGATACGGCCAAGTATCTTCTTCAGACGATTGGTGGATTTATCGTAAAATACCTTTGGTTTCATATATATAAGGTGAGTAATAATTGCTATACGTTTGTTATCTAACTTTGGCTGTGTTACACCATCAATCTAATTGTTTTACCAGGTGTCGGGTGTTATTTTCCGTGCTGTCATCGGTTTGCTGCAAATGTCGCGCCAGTAAGTCAGCGGCAGCGGCCACCGCCGTGTTGTTCCAGTGTCCGTCATCTGCAGGATATAGCTTCTTTTTTTCGTTTTTGTACAAGTGCTCGAAAGTGCTTTGCGTGTCTACCACCTGTACGTCTCTACTCCTGAGCTCAGCCATCAGGCGGGGCAGAAAGTCCGGCCTTCGGGCTGATGGCAGCATCTGGTGGTAGATGTTCTCTTTATTCGGGATGGGCATGAACACGAATGGGATGCCTCTTTCTGCCAGCGCATGCTTATAACCTTCCAGCACGTCGGCTATGCGGTTTATTTCATCATTGGTGAAGGTTCGGTTGGCATATTCACCTTCCATAAAGAACTCATTCTGATAATTGATGTACTCTTTTTTACCAAATGTCCGCTCGATGTTAGCCAATGTGCGGTGGTAAAGCGCCAGCTTTGAGATGCGGTCCGCTGTCACCGCCATCCAGGTCAATACTTTAGATGAATTGATGACGGCGCCCGTGCGGTCGCGCAGCTTGTTGCCAATGCCGGTGGCGCCCACGGCGGGCAACTCCGGTATGCGGCGCTCAATGCTCGAGACCACCACGATCTCCGGCGGATTTTCCTCGAAGCGTTTGGTGCCCAGAAAGCGGTTAACAGTGGCAGGAGCGAAAGAGTAAACTTCTTTGCCCAATTGCTTTTCCAGTACCTCAGCCAGAATTTCTTCCTGTGAGAGCTTGGCGCCTGTGATGTTGGAGTCTCCGATCAGCAAGATCTCTGCTTTGGTATCACGGTTGCGGTAGCCGTAGGGGTCTGTGTACCATTCCACCTGTTTCTTCTCAGCATAGGGGGTGCGGGGTGCCAGTTCGCCCTCTTCCTCCATGCGCAGGTGCATGTTCGGGTAAAAAGGCCCTGACATCAGGCGCACACTGTTTACAGAGATGGTCTCCCAAATCCTGAACGTAAAGAAGTTCATGGGAAGTACGACAGCCTCCACAAAAGGCCACAGCACGAAAGGCAGCACAAGCAGCGTCAGTTTCTTTAATAGCCTTTTCACTTCTTTATTTTTCATCTCTTGTGCTGGTTAGAACTGAAAATAAATGAATTCCTGATGCCCGAACTGCCCGAAGAGCAGCACTGCGATGATGGCCACATAGTAAAACGCCCAGCGTACAACGGTAGGTCGGCGGCCAATCAACTGCGACACGCTGCCATGGCGCTGGATCAGGTGCACCGTTTCCATGATCATGATCGAAATAACAGACACCGTAAATACCTTGAAGCCCTGGTCCATGAACAGGATGTGCTGCAGGT
Source organism: Pontibacter lucknowensis (assembly GCF_900156415.1). GTDB lineage: Bacteria > Bacteroidota > Bacteroidia > Cytophagales > Hymenobacteraceae > Pontibacter > Pontibacter lucknowensis. The sequence continues at coordinate 305,891 of NZ_FTNM01000004.1, forward strand.
CTATACCTGCGATCAATTGTCGGATGTTGCCTATACCTGCCACACTGCTTTGTAGTATGTAGAAAGCCTCCCCAATAGAGTTGGCCCGGAAGAATACCCAGGAAAAGAGTACCAGCGCGAATACGCTCAACACCTGCACCCATTTGTAAAGCAGCGGGCGGCTTCGCAGGCCCATGCTATCTGCCAAGGCGTTACGCTGCTTCGCCGTCACGATAGCAAACACCAGGTAAAAGCCGTGCAAGGCACCCCACACTACAAAAGTCCAGTTAGCGCCATGCCACAGCCCACTCACCAAAAACGTGATGAACAGGTTGTAGTACCAGCGCCACTTCACCACCCGGTTGCCCCCCAACGGAATGTACAGGTAGTCCCGGAACCAGGAGGAGAGGGAGATGTGCCATCGGCTCCAGAACTCTGAAATACTCTTAGAGTAGTAGGGTCTGCGGAAGTTTTCCATCAGTCGGAAGCCCATAACCTGCGCCGCCCCGATGGCAATGTCGGAGTAGCCGGAGAAATCGCAGTAGATCTGAAAGGCGAAAAAGACGGTGGCGATGATCAGGGTAACGCCCTCGTAGTCAGTAGGATTGTTGTATACCTGGTTTACCATCAGGGCCAGGTTATCAGCGATCATGATTTTCTTGAAGAAGCCCCAGCCCATGCGCCGCAGGCCGCCCACTATGCGCTCGTAGCTGAACGCATGATTGGCCTTGAGTTGTCCGAGCAGGTTACCTGCCCGCTCAATGGGGCCTGCCACCAGCTGCGGGAAAAACGTCACAAACAGTGCAAATACGCCCAGGTGCAGCTCCGGTTTGATGCGCCCATGGTATACATCAATGGAGTAGCTCATGGTCTGGAAGGTATAGAATGAGATACCCATGGGCAGCAGCAGCTCAAAAGCCGGCATGGCATAGTCCATGTTCAGGGCTGAGGCTGCATCACGTGCGCTTTCATTAAAAAAATTGTAATACTTGAATAAGCCGAGTATGCTCAGGTTAGAGAGCAGCGAGATCCAGAGGTAGGGTTTGCGTTTGTGTTTTTCCTCGTCGCTATACCTGCCCATGGCGCGTCCGCAGCCGTAGTCCACCAAAGTAGAGAAGATCAGAATCAGGGTATAGGCCGGCTTCCAGGAAGCATAGAAATAGTAACTGGCCAGCAGCAGGATCAGCCATCTGCGATTTGGGGGCGTTAGAAAGTAGAGCGTAACTACTACCGGGAAGAATATGAAAAATTCAGTAGAGTTAAATAACATATATAGACGCTGTTATGGATAAAGAGAAGCGTGTGATCCCATGTCTTCTGGTAGCTGTTAGTCAGGCCGTATCCTGCGGCAGGGTAAAAAAAACAGAACCTGTTTTCTTTATTATATTAGGAGTCAGACCAAAAGGTTTAGGATTTCAGTATATATTTTTATGACTGTATAAATGCACCGGATTTATTGTGCAGCTTTCTATACGCATCTGATCCGAAATGGCTGTTCATACAATAAAAAAATTGTATCTACTTATTTAACTGCCATCTTAACGCACGGGCCCACTGCAGGTATGTTGTGTTACCAAGCCAGCCTTAGCTACAAATAAAGCATCATATTCTTCTCTTCAGCCATCTTTTCGGATAGGCTATTTTATGGACAATTTTAGTATGCCACAAAGCCGAACATCTGGGCGGTTACGGCGTAATATTATTGTACTCTAATACAACAGTAACTCTATACTCCTCGTACAGGACATGCAATGTTGCAAGCTAGCATTTTGCTTAGAACAACAGCTGTTCAGCTCTGATTGATACCACGAAGCAACCCGATATAAACTGGCGAAGATTAATCAAACGCCGTAATAAAATACTTAGTGAGCTTATATGATAGCATCCACCTCAAGGTACATTTTCCTATACCTATCTTCCTTTCAGTTAGCTTGCAGGGGCACAATGGCCTCCGTCGCTGCACTTAGCCTGCTATTAAGCTTTGCAGCTCAGGATATGGCGCTGGCTCAGGCCTCCTGTCCTCCCGGCCTGGCGCATCACTTTGGACTGGACGAGAAAGTGGCTGGCAGCTATTCTGATTACGTGACGAATGCAAGCGCAAACTGTGCTGTTTGCCCGGAACCTGCCAGCAGCCGCTTTGCCGGTGGTCAGCGATTTAACGGATCAGGCACTGGCCTGGAGTTCACCCCCATCCAAAACTTCCAATGGGGACCCCACACTAGTTTTACCATAGAGGTATGGGTACAGGTAAATAGTAAGTCATCCAATCAGGTTATCATCGGCCGTAAATCGGGCGATGGGTTAACAGCCTGGTGGTTGGGTGTCAGTCCTGAAGGGTATGCCGTATTTGATATGCAGGATAATTATGGTGAGCCACATACCATAAGAGATTATCTCAAAGCTGTGAACTTGTTTGATGGCAAGTGGCATCATGTGGCGGTTGTTCGGGATGGACCCAACGAAATCAGCAAGTTATATGTAGATGGGTTCAGAGTTGATGACAGGGTCAGTGAAAAAAAGACTTATAGGGGAAGCATGGAGTCTTCCAGCCCAACCACAATCGGATACATCGACATTGACAGCAAGTACTATTTTGATGGTGTAATGGATGAACTGCTGGTTTATAACCGCAATCTGTCAGAGCAGGAAATGCGTGACCGATACAATCAGGGTGCTGGCAGTTACTGTGGCCCCGAAGTGACCAGACCCGAGATCGTGTCAACCCCAATTACCTACGGCACGGTTAGCCAGCAATACAGGTATGATGTAAATGCATCGGGCAAACCTGCCCCTCGCTATATTCTGATTTCAGGCCCTGCCGGAATGGCGATTGATGCAGGCACGGGCTTGATTACCTGGGTGCCACAAACAGCCGGAAACTTTGCAGTAGAGGTAAAAGCAAATAACAGTCAGGGAGAGAGCGCTCCGCAACGCTTTCAAGTTGAGGTGAAGGCTGCCACCGAAGAGGGGATAGGGATGCTGCACCACTGGATGCTGAATGAATCTTCAGGGGCTAACTACCGGGATGTGTATACACCCATCGATGCCATTGCACAGGCAAGAAGCCGTCCTGCCCCGGTAAAAGGTGTAGTAGGTGGAGGACAGCGGTTTAATGGACGTGACACCGGGCTTGATGTAATCGGTAGTCCGAACTTTGACTGGAAAGCAAACGAAACTTTTACGATCGAACTGTGGATTCGCACCGAAACCAAGGAAGGAAGCAGCGAAGCCCAGAACCAGGTGCTGATGGGGCGCCATGCCACGGACTCTCCGTCGCAGTGGTGGCTGGGGCTCGACAAAGACCGACGAGCCGGCTTTTACTTACCCGACATTGAGTTTAAAGGTGCTTATGTGGGGAACAGTGGCCCGAAGCTTAACGATGGATCCTGGCATCAGCTTGTAGTGGTACGGGAGGGTAGTTCAGGAGCTATCAGACTGTATGTGGATGGTGAGCAAATAGCCACCAGCAACTTTGCACACGATCATGGATTTAGTAGCCGCTCGCCTGTTACCATTGGCTACTTTAACGCCAGTATGCTCAACAGTTATCACTACGAAGGCGAGCTGGATGAGGTGAAGCTTTTCGGCAGAGCACTTTCGCCGGAGGAAATCAGGGAGCGTTTCGTTGATGTATACAACAACCTGACTGAGTTCCTAAGCTTTGAAGGACGCTATACAGATGGAGAAAGCCTTAATCAGAAAATTGTAAGCCTAGACTGGAGAACACTTTATGAGCTTGGGACAGATTTCTTTGAGGTAGAGCGATCCGAAGACGGTGAGAATTTCACAGCCATCGGTCAGGTGAAAGCTTCCGGCACTACTACGGCTGCCATAGACTATACCTTTAACGACGACATGCCGCTCAAAGAGCAAGGGTATTACAGGCTTCGACTAGTTCGGCTGGATGGTACTTTTTCCTACTCCAACACCATACTGTTACAAGACCGTTCACCAGCTGCATCTTCCTTCAGGGTATACCCGAACCCCGCTGCAGTAGGGGACGAGGTGACTATTGAGATCGCCAACCTGAAAGAAAGCGAAGATGTGACCTTTATGATAACTGATGCCTCCGGCAAGCAAGTGCTCAGCCAGCAGGTCCGAACCGATGAGTTTGGTGAGCTACGCCTGACACTGCCAGTTGGTATGTATCTAAAGCCGGGTATCTACAATCTGACGGTGGCCGGCAGTAACAAAACCCTTAATCGCAAGCTGGTGGTAGCCCGCTAGTGCAGTCTAACCATAGCAGCAGAAGTATAACCTGCATGATGGGAACGGGTCTTTTTATCAACCTGGTAGTGAGAGAGCATGCGGGTATAGGTTCTTAACGCTGCTCAGGGCTAGAAACTGTCGTTCAAAAAATGGATAAAAATTCCGGTTAAAACTTTTAAATTTTCCATAACGTAATGAATAGCAGTCACTTCTGAATCTAATATTGCATTTATGAAATTTTTAATAAACCCTGCAAAGCGCGGTTCGTACTATGGGTGAAAAAACATTACATGTGCTCCGTTTTACCAATGAATTATCATCAAGTTTAAAATGCCTTTACTTATCTAAATTTTAATTTTTTATGAAAAAGTTATTTCTATTACCAATATTATTTGCTCTTGTCTTCACTTCATGTAGTGACGACGACGACAATGGAACGGTCGAACCAGCAGTTTCGGAAATTGATGCGCAGATGCGTGGCGACTGGACAAACACGATGATCAAAAGAGTGTACTATTCAATTGATGATGAAATCATGTTCACTGACTCAGTTCAATACCAGACAAACTTCAGTTTTGACGGAAAACGCCTGACTGTTACTGTACCAGGAGGCACTCCAGAGGTAATGAATTACAGTTTCCCAGACCCAGCCGATACCACCCTCATCGAATTACAGCGGGGCAATGATAAAGGACAGTATAAAGTAACAGCTATTTCAGATACGGAAATGACTTGGGTAGAAGAAAAGCCATGGGCTGGCTTTCCAGAGGAGGCGCCGGAATCAGAAAAAACAACATCCAGACTTGGTTTGTATACCTGGAAGTTTGTTCGCAAAAACTAATGCATGAAATACCCTGTGCTTTAAGCATGGTGTGAACAAAGAAAAACTCCCGCTTTAGTCAATACAACGACTAAGGCGGGAGTTTTCTTATTTCCAGTAGGCACACGGCCAACTTGGGGATCTGGGTTTCTACCCTCTATAAGAGTTCGGAAAGATCCATTTTTTATTATGAGCCAGGCTTACTCTTTGATAAGCTTGATTGTTGCGCTCTTACCGGCGTTGTCAGTATACTTCAGGAAGTACAGACCTGCTCTGAGACCGCTGGCAGCAAGGTTCATCACCAGCTTGTTGTTCTCTACCTTCAGGTTAGCTTCTTTGTATACTACTGTGCCAGCCTGATCCAGGATTACTACTTCCTGCAGCTTAATCTCCTCTTTGCCCAGGTCGAGTGTTACCACATCGTTGAATGGGTTAGGATAAGCGCTTACTTTCTCAAAGCTGATGTTAGTATCAGTTGTCTCAGCAGAAAGTGATGACGAAGCAGAAGCAGTCAGAGTCTCGATTGGTGACAGTCTGTTGCCAGCGATCGGTCGCTCCATAGAGCCGTCCGGCAGCTGCCAGCCCACGGCCAGGTTGTCGCCGCCGCCGCCCTGCAGCATGATCGCCTCGATGTAGTAGCGCTTGCCGGCCTCCAGGGTGATCTTGGCAGACTGCTGGCTTGCGTTCTTGGTCCACTCACGCGGGTTGGTCCAGGTGCTTGACAGGGCGATGCGCGTCTTCTTAGCCGGGTCTTCGCTTGTGCTCAGGTACAGCTCAGCCACGTCGTCGGCCGCGATCCAGAAAGTGTACTGGCCTGAGGCAGGAGCCGTCACGTAGCCGCGGATGCGCTGGCCGTAGTTGTTGCCCTGACCTGTTGGCGCCTCGAAAGAGCTTATTGCGCTCGTAGAAGTTGGGTTCGTGTTCACTGGTACCACGCTGATTGTGGAGCCATGCACATTTGACCAGAAGTCACGTGTGATCTTGCCCACAGGAGTTGTAGTAGCTGCTGGAGCCGTTGCTACAGGAGTCGTTGTTGCAGGAGCAGTGCTTCCCATTTCAGACAGTCTGTTGCCAGCGATCGGTCGCTCCATAGAGCCGTCCGGCAGCTGCCAGCCCACGGCCAGGTTGTCGCCGCCGCCGCCCTGCAGCATGATCGCCTCGATGTAGTAGCGCTTGCCGGCCTCCAGAGTGATCTTGGCAGACTGCTGGCTTGCGTTCTTGGTCCACTCACGCGGGTTGGTCCAGGTGCTTGACAGGGCGATGCGCGTCTTCTTGGCCGGGTCTTCGCTTGTGCTCAGGTACAGCTCAGCCACGTCGTCGGCCGCGATCCAGAAAGTGTACTGGCCTGAGGCAGGAGCCGTCACGTAGCCGCGGATGCGCTGGCCGTAGTTGTTACCCTGACCTGTTGGCGCCTCGAAAGAGCTTATTGCGCTCGTAGAAGTTGGGTTCGTGTTCACTGGTACCACGCTGATTGTAGAACCGTGTACGTTTGACCAGAAGTCACGCGTGATCTTGCCAGTACCAGCAGTACCAGTTGTAGTTCCAGTTGACGGTGAAGTTGATGCAGGTGGTGTCTGCTCAGCAGGTGCAGTTGCTACCGGCGCATCCTGTGTTGGCTGCGACGGAGAAGTAGCCGGAGCTGATCCGTTAGGGCCAAGTGCGATACCATTGCGGCTCAGCTTTGACAACCAGGCGCTGTATTCATTCTGCTCGTGCTGCTTTGTGATGTTACCGCCAACGTATGGGTTGTTCTCGTTTTTAACCAGACCATCCGGGAAGTAGTTCTTGTCGAAAAGGTTGCCCTGGCTCATAACACCGGTAACATTGTTACGCATTACGGCATTGAAGGTAGCACCCTTCTTGTAGTAGTCGTAGCCATACAGGCCCACGTTGTGTGTGTTCATGCGGGTGCCATCGTCAAACAAACCAGAGTTTACTCCACGGTTGTTGTATACCTCGATGTTGTTGCCACCAGCAATGGCGTAGTTATAGTTACCGACGTTCACCGTCTGGTTGTCAAATACCTTCACGTGAGCTGTGGCTACTGAAGCCGGATCGCCCATGCCATCCTGGTACCAGGAGTCAGCAATGATACCACCACCTGAGAATTTAGTTTCTGTAGCAGGGATTGGGTAAGCACCCTTGATGAAGTTGTTGTGGATGCGGATAGGAGAAGCAGAAGTACCACGAGCGTTAGACAAGTTGATGTTGTCTTCTACAAGCGACTTGTTTGGCTCGTTGATTATCTCGTTCCAGGCGATCTCAGCGTGTGGCAGGTTACCGCGGTAGTTGAACTGCGCAAACTGCGAGTGCTCAGCACCTCCGTGAACGCGACCGTCGATGTTCTTGGCTTTGTTGTAGCGGATCTTTACAGTTTCGTTTGTAGAGCCATTGCCCTCGTAACGCGTACCCACATAGATACCAGCTGTACCTTCAAGGTAGCAGTTCTCTACTACAATGTTCTTAAAGTTGTTAACTGTCAAGAAGCGGCGTGGCTTCTTGTAATCACGCCAAGGGGTAGGAGTTAGGCCGTAACCTTTGGTGTGTCTGACAGTAATATTAGCGGCATGGCCCCAGCTTTTGATCAGGTAACCGGCCCCTCTGATGTTCGAATTGACAATGACAACAGGTTCAGAAGTACGCACGTCTACAGCAGCTACCTCAGAGTCTTTCGACTCCCAGTTACCTGTGTAAGTACCTCCTTTTGTGATTACTAATGGCCCGCTGTAAGTCTGGGCGTTTACGAAGCCTGTCGAGAGTAGAAAGGCTACGAGTGTGAGCATGAAAGCAGACAGAGTTGTCCCCGTCCACTTAGTCACCTTAGTGGAAATTGTATTCATCTTTTTGGCTAAAAGTTGAAAAATTAAAAAATGTACTCCTTATAAGGCCCCAGGTAAACTACCGTTTTCTATAAAAGTAGCAGGTAACCTGCCTGGTGCTTTTTATGAAAATATTGAGCTTGGCTAATCCTTGTCCTTATCTTCATATATAAGTTGTTGCAAATATAAGTATGAATTTTTTAGAAAAACCAGTCTTTTATGATAAATTCTTACTTAAATCATAGACACTTTGTATATTTCAATTTGAAAAAGATGAAAAATGTTTGTTTTTGACCTGTTTTGGCGGTTTTGCTACTGAAGTGTTGATCGAAAAAAGTTACATAAATTTTAAAAGTCCAAACTTTTCAATATGGTTATAGTTGTAAATCGTATAATTATACCCATAATTATTAATCTAAAATATAAGATACATGATCGGTTTTGGACCATATATTTAGTGAAAATGCGTAATATATAAAATATAATATATTTAATAATGTGGGTTTTGCTGTTAGGTTTTTTATAGATGTTATAACTTTGGATCGGGCGCCTGAGGACAAAACTTGGAGTCTTAAATTAGAGGAGCCAGTGCAAAACGTCAGACGAAGGATTTATAGTTAAGCCAGGTTAGTAACTCAGTTACTGAGAACTTACAGATTTGCCCGATACTGAGGTAGGCATTGTTATACGAGGGCCAAGGAAGATGTCGTTCCTCTCTAGCTTCGTTTTCCAGAGCTGATACTCTGCGCGTTCGCTTTCTTTTGTTATCTCACCTTCAATGAATGTATTGTTGCGCTCCTGGACTGTCCCATCCGGAAAATAATGGTTGTCGTTTCTACCATCCTGTCCCATGATTCCGATCACGTTGTTGCGGAAAGTGTTGTTGAAGGTCGAATTCTTTTTGTAAAAGTCGTACCCATAGAGCCCTTGGGTCCACATCCTGAATTTTTCGCCGTTCTCGAATCGGGCGGCGTTAACAGCACGGTTGTCATAGATCTCTATGTTATTGCCGCCGGCGATAGCGTAGTTATAGTTGCCCAGGTTTACCGTTTGGTTGTCGTGTATTTTCACATAGGCGGTAGCTACCTCCTTGGGATCGCCCATGCCGTCTTCGTACCAGGAATCAGCAATGATGCCACCACCTGAATAGTCTTTGCTGTTAGCTGGGTAAGGATAGGCTCCCTGGATGTAGTTGTTGTGGATGCGGATAGGTGATGCCGGCGTGCCTCGTGAATTCGAAAGATTGATGTTGTCTTCCACAAGCGACTTGTCCGGCTCGTTGATCACCTCGTTCCAGGCGATTTCGGCATACTGTATTGAGTTGCGGAAATTGAACTGCACAAATTGTGACCGGTACCAGCCATCATAAATACGTCCATCGATGTTCCTGGCTTTGTTAAAGCGAATCTTAATGGTGTTTTTTGGGCTGCTGTCGCCCTTGTAGGCGTCGCCTATGTAAATGCCGGCTGTATTCTCCATGTAGCAGTTCTCTACCACCACATGTTTGAAATCGTTGACGATCAGAAAACGCCGTGGCTTCTCATATATAATCCACGGGGTGGGGGTGAGGCCATAGCCTTTGGTATGTCTGACAGTAATATTGGCTGCGTGCCCCCAGCTTTTAATCAGGTAGCCGGCACCTCTTATACTTGAATTCTCAATGATGACTGGCTCGGATGTCCTGATTTCCACAGCAGCCACCTCAGAGTTTCTTGATTCCCAATTGCCGGAGTAGGTGCCTCCTTTACTGATCACGATCGGGTTGTCATAGCCAACCGTTGTAGCTTTGGCGCTCCTTTTGGCTCCGGGAAGGTGCCCCTGGGTATAATAGTAAGTAAAAAGCATTGCTACTACCAACAGGGGAATAGCAATGCTTAGTATTTTAATGTATGGTGAATCTAGCTTCAAATCAATAGTTTAGAAATCAAGAGGTGTTACTTTAAAAAATAACCAAAGAGTCTGCGCGTGTAGCCATTCGCCAGGTGAAATGGGATATAAGGCGTAGGGCAATTCTTGAGTGTGAACCTGGTAAAGTCACGCAGGTTACCGCCACCCTTCAAGTCAAACAGGTGCTTGTAGTAATTTTTAAAGCTCTTCTCGCTTCTGATCTGTCGCTCCCCGCTTTCTTCCGGATACGTGAGCAGTCTTGCATCATAGTTTACATACAGTTCAAATCCGGCTCTTCTGGCAGTATGGGTATAGTCGTAATCGGCTATATAATGCGGGAAGCGGTCCTGGTCGAAGAGCCCTATCTTCTCAAATACTGCCCGAGGGATAAGCAGGCCTCTGCCAGGCAGGTGCGTAACTGGGTGCAGGCCTTTCTGCTCTTCCGCTGATAGCCTTGGGAGCACTTCGTCGATGGTGTTCAGTAGCCAGTTAAGCCGTTCCCCTCCGAAAATGGGCTGTTTAGTATTGGCGTCCAGTTCGAGTGCCCCCAGTAGCGCGGCAGGTTTTTGCTCGTGCCAGTAATACATTTTTTCCAGCAGGCGCTCATCCGTAATCACATCATTGTTCATGGTCATGATGAGTTGGGCATCTTGCTTCAGCGCATGCCGGATGCCCATGTTCACGCCAGCCGTCCAGAACAAGTTGCCGCTACCTTTAAGCACTTCCACTTCGGGAAACTCTTCCCGAAGCATATCTTCAGTGCCGTCTGTTGAGCCATCGTCTACAATTATGACTTTAAAACGCTGATCAGTTTGCTTTCTCAATGACTGGAGACAGTCCCTTGTGTATTCTTTTCTGTTAAAAACAGGTATAACAATGCTTATCATATTATTCAGGTATAAAGCTTAGGTATGGGTACGGCTGCTGTTGCCAAATTTGCAACGAAACCTTGCAGACAGTACCGTCTACGAAAATATCAGCTTATGGAATAGTAGTTTTTTTACAAATTAAAGCTTAGCAGGCTCTTTAGCTTGGAGCTTACCTTGCCCTTGATCAAATGGTTAAAGTTTTTGGTGTCTGACTCGATATCGCGCACGACAAAGCGAGGGTGGCGCAGCGGGAAAGAGATCTCATTCTCTTTGATCTGTGCCTTGTTATCGTGCGTATTAAACGTGTGCGTAGCATCTTCACCGAATCCAATATTGCGGACCAGATTGACTTCTGGCACAATACAGAGTCCTGAGTTGCTGTAAACGGTAAACTCCCACTGATAGTCCCAGATGTCTCCGTTCGGAATGCTGGCAAATGCCTCCTCCAGTTTGCTCAGGCGGTAGGTCTCCTCAAATTTATTCAGGAAAAGCCCTTTCAGATAGCCTTTCTCTTTGAGCTCCGGGTATGCTTTCAGGTTAAAATCGAATAGCTGCCATGCTCTGCGCCAGGTAGCCCAGCCCCAGGCATTCACTTTGTTTGAGAAGTAATAGGAGTAGTCATTGTCCTTGCGCCAGCCATTCAGGTAGTTGTTGCCGCTGATGTGCATGATGCGCGTGTCGTGCTTGTACTTTTCGAGAAGCTCCTGGCAGAACCAGAAAAAGCTTTTAGAAGGCACACAATCATCTTCGAGAATTATGCCCGATTCTTCGTGCTCGAAGAACCAGCTTATTGCCGTAGCCGGAGCTACACCACACTTCAGGTTTTTCTCCTGAAACAGCGTTTTCACTTCGCAGTCCCAGTCTACCTGCTCTACAATGCGTCGGGTTTCGGCGCACTTCTCTATATCTGTCTCCACGCCAGGTCGCGGGCCGTCAGCGGCTACATACAGTCGCGCGGGTTTTACCTGTCGGATACGGTCGAATACTTGTTGTGTGGTATGAGCTCTATTAAATATAATCAACAGCACAGGTGTGTGCAAGGGGGTGTTCGGAATAGAATTACTCATAATATTAAGGTATAACAATATGTTTGGAACTGTATACTGAAATTGCTCTCAGAAGTTGTTATGCTCAGGCAGCTGTTAGTTTGCGGTACTGTCCGATTGCTTTTGCCTTCCAGCGGGAGCCGAAGTCGCGCAGGTAGGTCGTTCGCTCAACGCCGTCTTCTTCCATGTACACAATCGTCCAGCCTAGTATGGCATAGTAGAACACGGGCAGCACGTAAGAGAAACCATATACGAAACCTGTACTGATAAAAGCTACCAGTATGATCTGGTGCACGGTCATCGCTTTGGAACGCAAGCCTTTCACAATAGCGTAAATGGGCATGATCGAGTAGATCGCCAATCCCACAAAACCTGTGTAGAACAGTACATCTACATAAAAGCTATGGAAGTGGTGTCCCTGACCGTCGTCAAACACGGGCTCGTTGGTGTCGTCACGCCAGAACTGGATGGGCAGCTCAAAACCCTCGAAGCGCATGCCTATCAGCCAGTTATCCTGGATAAAGGGCAGGTATGACATCCATTGTATATAACGCCAGCCACCCGTACCCTGCGAGTCGAAATTTTCGATGTCGGAGAAACTCTCCTCTATTTTGGTGATGATCTCGGGGTTGGTGGAGAATAGAAAGGCGCTGCTCGCTATACCTGCGATGAGCATCACAATGCCTATGGGCATGAACTTGGCCACGAAGTTGATAGAAAGACCTGACTTGAACCGGATAAGCAAATAGTAAACGATCAATATGATAGCTGTCGAGATCCAGACGGTACGGTGCTGGAAGAACACGATAGACACCAGGATAAAGAAAGCCATGAACAAGCTGAAAAGCTTGCCCTCGAAAATGTACTTGCTCAGGAAATACATAAACGGAATGACAAGCATGTAAACCGAGGAGGCGTATACTCCGCGCTCATGCGAAGTAAAGGCACCAAGACTCAGTTTATCGGGGTGCACCACAATCACACTGAGCCAAAAACCACCCAGGATGAACCAAACCAGGTGCGAAAACTTGAGGTAAAAATTGCCTTTGTAAAAGGTATAGACAAAGAAAATAAAGTAAAACAGGAACAGCTTTTGGAATACGTGCGGGTAAACCATCGGTGTGCCATAGAAGTAGTACGACTCAAACACCATCGCGAACACATACAGGGTGGTAAGTCCAAAGGCTACCCGCATTACAGGCGACATGCGCATGAAGTACACAGCGCTGTAGCCAAACGATAAGGCCGCCATACCTTTCATCAGCATGTTCAGCATGTTTCCCTGTGCCTCCAGGTTGTTCGGAAAGGCCAGCTCCGTGAACATATTGTCCATGAGCAGGATCAGGGCTATGGGGATAATAAAGAGAAAGCTGTAGTTAATTTTCATTGTAGCGGGCAATCCAACATCTACTGCAGCTATTTGGCAGTGTGTATGGTGTTACGGTGTAAACTGTCTTCAGGTTCGTACTGTGTGTTGTCAGGCTGAATGGGTCTGCCCACTATGTCGCTGTAGTAAGCCAGGTGCTTGTCTATGATCACGTCCTCAGAAAAGCTGGCACGGGCAAAGGCACGGCCTTTCTCCGTCATTTCCGCAGTCAGTTGCTCGTCCTCCAGCAGTCGCAGCAGCGCAGCAGCTATGTCGTCGGGCGACTCCACATTGCAGAGCAGGCCAGCCTTACCGTGGTCGAGCAGATCAGGTATAAAACCGCTTTTGCTGCCGCCTATTACAGGCGTGCCCCCCACCATGGCCTCCAGAGGCACCATCCCAAACGACTCTTCCCGGGCGGGGTGAAGCAGCACACGCGCATGCACTATTTGCTGGTACACTTCATCGAAAGGCAGCGGGCCTAAAAAGCGCACGCCTTCAGTCAGTCCATTGGCTTGGGCATACTGCTGCGCCAGGCCGCCTTCCTCCATGTCTACTCCTATTAAATGATACGCCAGTTCGGGATGTCTGGCCCGCACCTGAGCAAAGGCATGGAGGGCATTCTGCACATTTTTGCGGTGTGTAAAGCCCTGCACAGCTGTAGTGATGTAGTTACCCTTGATCAGCGGCTCAGGGATGCTCTCCTCCAGTTCGCTTGTGTAGAAGTTGTCGATAATGCGCGTTTTTTTCTGTGTGCGCCTTGCCAATTGGTTATAGGTATAGGATGAGTTGGCAATAAGATGCTTCGCCTTCGAGACTACAATGGAGTTGATTAACCAGCGCACCACGCGGAACATATCCGGAATGTTAAGCAGAATCTGAAACGCAACGTCGTGAAAACTGATGGCAGTTGGCTTTCCTGTTTTTAAGGCTGCCCAGGCATATTCATAGCTCCAGAATGCACTGATAAATTCAGCCGGATGAGCTACCATCATCTTACGAAGATCCTCTACCTCAAAAAGAAAGAGGCGACGGCCAGGCTGCGGTTTCTGGCGGCTAATGCAAACCTTGAGGTTGCCGCTCTCCAACACCATTGGCTCCGCAATCTCGGTTGAGTTGGTATAGGCAATTACTTTAAAGCCTCTTTTCAGCAATGCATTGATGAAATGCGAAGTTAGAGGAAACGCATTGGTCTGAGGTAAGTTTTTAATTTTAAGGTCCCAGTTAAGTATTTGCAAATTAACGGGTCCGGCTACTCCTATAGTCATTTGGTTTTGTCCTAAGGTTATTTAGTGTGCATTAGGTCTGACAAGGCTGGCTAACCGTCGACACATCTTTCATTTATACCTTGTTTATACATGCTCAGTTTCTTTTACCAAACTCTTTCTATATCGCATCAGCATTCTTCCATAGTAGGAGGTTGGATTGTCCTGTACGCCCAGCTTGGAAAAGATCATATGCAGCTGTTCCTTGAGTGCACTGTGCGGGAAGAGCAGTATCATAGCAAGAAATACAAAGGCACCCGTGATCATCTGTGCCAGCAGGATCACCAGGTGCGGCAGCTCCATGCCACGCAGCAAGGTGCTCATCAGGTATACAACTACAGCTACGACAGCGCCATTCAGTAAGCCTGGCAGGTATACCCGCAGCTGCTTCCAGTATGAGAGGTACAGTATTTTCTTCATCAGGGTTTGGTACATGCCGATCCGGATGAGCTCGCTGATCAGCAGCGCAAAGCCGAAGCCTACCAGGCCATAATCTTTCAGTAGAAAGAATAAGCCGCTGATCACAATGATCAGGGTTATCGTGATCACAATCTTCCAGTTAAGCACAGCCTTGGCATCGCACACAATGCCGGCAAACATGGTGATGAAGCTAAGCGGAATAGCCAGACTCAGCACCTGCAGTACAGGAATAGCTTCGCCCCACTGGTCGCCCAGCACCACGTACACGATCTCAGGTGCCGCAATCATTATACCCAGACAAACCGGTATGATCAGGGTCGCCAGCAGGGTGGTGCTGGAGAGGTATACCTTGGCCAGTTTGTCGGTTTCGGATTGCAGCTTGCTGAACGAGGGAAAGACAACACGGGATACAGTGCGTGTCAGGTTGTACATGGGCAGGTTGACGAGCATAAAAGCCCGGTTGTAGATACCCAGTCGGTAGGCACCAAATACGCGGCCTATCAGAAGTGTGGCCAGTTCAGTGTAGATAAACTCAAAAAAACTGATGACAGACATTTTGCTGCCGTAGGCGAGCAGGGCTCTGTAAGCCTCCCACCGTACGACCGGCAGTACATTGTGACGCGCCATGACGTACGCCCCCAGTGCCACCAGTGCCTGCTGTACCAACGAGGCATACACAAGGCTCCATACCCCAAAATCCAGCCACGCCAGCAGGATGCCCACTCCCAGGTACGACACCACGTAAGAACCCGTTTCCACGATGCTCAGTGCCTTGAATCGCATGTTGCGCTGCAGTAAGCTGGTCGCTGTGGCCGACACGCCCCCGACAACAAAAGCCAGCGCCATGACACGCACAATGGGCACCACTTCCGGCATGTCGAAGATCAGGGTGGCATAAGGCGCAAGCGCCCAGGCCAGCACCGTAAATACAGCACCCAGCAGGGCGGAGGAGGTGAACGCTGCCCGGATGTTCTCAGTGGTCAGTTCTTCTTTCTGGATGATGGCCTGGTTCAGGCCCAGATTGGCAAAATAGTAGCCAAAGCGCAGGATAACAGCTGAAAGGGCGACCAGACCAAAGGCCTCGGGAGCGAGTAAGCGAGCCATAGCCGAGGTATAGCCAATCTGCATCACGGCATTGGCAATGGTGCCAGCCGAGCTCCACTTCAACCCACTAACCGCCTTCGAAGCTAAATTTTTACTCATGTATAGGTTCAGGTAATCGTGTCCTTCTCAAAAAAGGTGCTGCAGGAATCTGCATCCCACAGCACCTCTAAGATCAAGCGCACATGTAAGTATTGCTTAGGCGCTATACGTAATAGTAGCTGCCTTTTTTCTTGTATCCGTACTCGTAGGTGTTGTTGTAGTCCAGGTCATTGATCACCATGTAGATGTTCTTCAGCTTTCGGGCTGCGTACAGCTCGTTCACCTGTGTGAGCATGTCCTTGCTGGTGTACTTGTGCTTCACTACATACAGGTTTACGTCCATGTGCTTCATCAGGATAAAGTACTCAGCCACAAATCCGATTGGTGGCGTATCGATCACCACATATTCGTACTGTTCCTTCAGCTTGGCGATCAGCTCGGCCATACGCTTGTGCTCCAGCAGCTTGATGGCATTGTCAGGTATAGGACCGCAGGAGATAATATCCAGGTTCTCAATATCGGTTTTCTGAATCACTTCTTCCAGCGGCAGTCCCTGGCTCAGGTATGAGGAAAGACCAGCTGCGTTGTGCGTGTTGAAGTACTTGCTAAAAGTAGGCTTGCGCATATCCGATTCGATCAGGATGGTGCGTTTGCCTGCCATGGCCATTTCACTGCTCAGGTTGACAGAGGTAAAGGTCTTGCCCTCGCCTGACACCGATGATGTCACGCCTACTATCTTGAAGTCGGTTTCGGACATCAGGTACTGCAGGTTTATACGGATGGACCTGAATGACTCGGCAATGGCAGAGCGAGGATTGTTTTTCACGGCCAGCTTGTCAGCCTTGGTGCCATGCGCGATCACACCCAGGAACGGAATATTGGTCACATTATTCAGGTCGTTCTTACCCTGTATAGTATTGTCTACGTTGTCGAGCAGCACGATGAGGGCGGCAGGGATGATCAGGCCCAGTATGAAGGCCAGCATAAAGATCATCTTCGGCTTCACGTTCACCGGCCCGGCTCCCCACATGGCGGCCTTGTCGACTACTTTTTTGTCGGTGGTGTTTGTAGCCAGTGCAATAGCCGCTTCAGCGCGTTTTTCGAGCAGGAAGTCATACTTCTTGTTCACAAAGTCAGCCTGGCTCTGCAGTTCCATCAGGCGACGCTCGTTCTCAGGTACCTTTGCAATGCTGGACTCCAGCTGGTTGATGCGCTTGTCTACGTTTGCAATGGAGATGTCTGTAGAGCGCACCAGGTTGCGGATGTTCGCAATGATGGCATTGCGTGTACTTTTAATCTCGCTTTCGATCACCCGGATGCGTGGGTTTTCGGCAGTGGCACTCACACTATAGGAGGCTTTCTGCTGGTTCAGACGCGAGAGCTCGTTGAACAGGTTGGCCAGGTTAGGGTTCTGTATACCTGCCACGGCCGGCGACACAGCCTGTGTAAAGCTTTCGTCGTCTTCTATCTGATCAAGCACCGTCACGTAGTACTGTTTCTCAGTGGTCAGCTTGGACCTTTCCATCTCCAGCTGCGCCATTTTTTCATAGCTGATGTTCGACTGCATGTCGATGTTGGCGATGCGGTTGGTAGAGCGGAAAGTAGAAAGCGCCTGCTTGCTCTGACGCAGCGAGTCAGTCAGGGTTGCGATCTGGCTATCAATGAATTCCAGTGTTTTCTGGCCATTCATGTTTTTCTCGTCCAGGTCACGCTTCACGTAGGTTTCCATCAGCGTATTGAGGAAGAGAAGCTCCTTTTGTGGGATAGTGCCCTTGGTGCTCAATTCCAGAACACGTGCCTCACGCTCAATTGGCTTGACATGCAATGTGCTGGCATACTGGGCCACCTGGCTTTCCATGCTGTTGAGCACGAAATAGTGCTTTTTAGCGTCAATCTTGTCATCAGGATTGGCTCGCTCAATCGTAAAGCTCAGGTATTTGTCTTTGTAAGGCTTGCCGAACTCCAGCACTTTAGTATAATCTACCTCAGTAATGATCTGCTCAACGGTATGCTTTCTGAAATCATACAGAGGAGGAGTTTCAGCCTTTACAGTCAGTTCGTACTCTTTGTCATTCAGCACACGCACCTCCAGCGGAATGTCCACGAGTTGGAGCGAGCTGGTATCAAGGCGTACCACGAATGGAGCGTTTTCGTACTGCTCCTCTTTAATAAGGTCTAGCCCCGTATTGAGCCAGTGGCCAGGCACTTTATAGTACGACACCGAGAAGTCGAGCTGCTTGAGGGTACTACGAATCATGTCGGCTGAGGTCAGAATGCCGATTTCATCTTCTACTTTGATTCCTTTGTTCTGTACATCCAGCAGGTTCAGCAGTTCCTGTGCTTTCTTAGAACCGGTATGCTGATCTCCCAGCAGGAGTGTTGACTTAAAAGCATAGATGCGGGTAGAGCTTTTAACATAAACATAAGCCCCTGCCATCGCCACCAGTACAAAAGCCAGAAACAGATACCATCTGGTTCGGAACTTGAAAAGCCAGCTACGCAGATCTATTTCGTGCTCTTTATTTTTTCGTTTCATGGAGGATTCTTACTTAAAATAATTCAGGATAACTGCCGCCGTAGAAATAACCCCCAGGGCAATGGTGACCACGTTAAGCGACACCAGGTTGTCGCGTTTAACCTGCGCAACGGACGGCTCTACATACAGCACATCATTGGGCTGCATAAAGTAGTATCTAGATTGTACGATATTCGGGTCTTTAAGGTCAAGCAGTACTACTTCAGATCCACCAGGGGTCTGGCGCACCAGCTTCACGTTCTCGCGGGCAGCACCGCGTGTCAGGTCACCCGCCATGCCGAGCGCGTCGAAGAGGGTTGCCCGCTCGTTGTACACGAAGTATTGGCCCGGACGGTTTACTTCGCCCAGCACACTTACTCTGAAGTTGATGAGCTTCACTACTACGGTAGCGTTGGTGATATAGCGGTCTACGTTGCGTTGAATCAGCTCCTGGGTTTGCTGCAGGGTAAGCCCTGACACTTTCACTTTGCCCACATTAGGAAGATTCACGTTACCTTCATCGTCCACGGAGTAGCCGCTCAGAAACATAGTACCCGGATCAGCAAAACCGAAGGCGCTTGAGGGGGGCACGATGTTGTATATATTGGATATTTCAGGTTCTAAACTCTGCACCTTAATAGAAAGCACATCGGCAGGCTGCAGCTGGTAAGGCTTGTAGCTGGTTTGCATAGAGGTTGCCGCTGTTTCTTTCAGGTTCTCATTTTGCATGTATACGAGCTCCTTTTTGCTCAGGCACGAAGAGGCGCTTATCAGTAGGAGTAGAAAGTATACGACTCGTCTCATTTGTTTTGGTTAGGGTGTTGTATATGGTGAAGATTGTGTAGAGGCTGCTCATTTACAGCACTCCGGGACTACATACTGCTTAAGAATGGCAGTATGCATACCCAAAAAATTGTATCAGCCATATATACTATAGGAGCCGCAAAAAGATTCTGATTTTAGAAAATATTATGTGATTTTAATGTAGTTATTACTTGTGTTGTGTTTTAAGTAGCTGACAATTAATATTTTGTGTAATGCAAAAAGTTTGTGAATTAAAATTGGAGAAAAGCAGTGATGAAATTGGAGCGTTAAATTAATATAACTATATTATAAGTAAAGTGCAATTAATGTATAGGAAGGGGTGAATTAGAGAGAGTAAATGAACGGGGAGACAAGGTAGTAGGTAACCGGTGTTACTTGCAGACAGAGGGGGGCACAAAACAAAACCACCTATCCTATACACAAGGTATAGAAAAGGTGGTTTCGATACATATATAAAGGGTATATAGTATGCTTGACTATTCAATCCATTTGGTACGGCGCTGTTTAGCGCGGGGCTCAGGCATCTGGCGATGTTTCAGCTTATCAGATGTTTTGCGTATCAGCTGCTGCGAAAATCCTTCGGCATGCTCAATGATTCCACCTTTCAGCTTCCAGCCTTGCGGAAATAATACGGCAACCTCTGTTGCCAGTGTTTCGAGGTTAGGGGCTACTACTATATTGTATTCCATCTTTTGAGTAAATAAACAAACTATAGAACTAATATAGTGGATTATAACATAGGTTGTATGCTGGTGGCTACGGAAATTTAGTGAATGGGGTTACATTCAGAATAAAATTTAGATGATTATTAAAATGATTCAAAATAAACATAGTGTTTCGACGCTTTTTGCTGGATTAGTTCTATTTGGCTCCTTCCGTGGCGAAACGTATCCTGAAAGAGGTGAGCTTATCTTCATTTGATTCGAGCGAAAACTGGAAGCCGTGGCTCAGCAAAATCTCCCGAATCATGGTCAGGCCGATGCCCTGCCCGGTTTCTTTCGTGCTGAAGAAAGGCGTGAACAGCATGGGGCGGACGTGATCAGGTATACCTTCGCCATCGTCGGTGATTATCAGGCAGGGCGGTTCCTGCTGCAGCTCCACCCAGATGTTTCCTTCTGACTTCACGGCCTCCATGGCATTTTTGAGGATGTTGAGCAGGGCCTGTTCTATTTGCTGCTCGTCCATAGATATGCAAAGGGGGGCAGCGGGAAGCTGTAAAGACAGGGCGATCCGTCGCTGCTCCAGTTGGGGAAGCATCAGCCGTTCGAGCCGCTTGAGTAGCACCTGTACCTGCACTGGCTTTTTAGAAGGAGCGGGGAGGCGTACGACGTCTGCAAAGTTGGCCATGAACCTGCTTAGGTTGGTATTACGGTCGATGGCAACCTGCAGGGCGTAAGTAAAATCTTCGCGGTGTTCCTCGTCTATCTGTGGGGTATAGTACTGCACCGAGTCCAGGATCGAGTTGATAGCGCCGGTAGAGTTGTTTACTTCATGCGACATCATCCGGATCACTTTTTCATAAGCCTGTCGTTCATTTTTGATAATAGCTTCAGTTAGTTCCTCCAACATAATAAAGGCACGCTGAAAGCCGCGGTCGATAAAGTAGGCCCGGTGCGCCCTGAACGTGCGAATGCCATTGAGGCGGAAAGTATAGGGCTGGCCGGCCTGTACCTGTGTCAGCTCACGTGCCCAGGTATTGGGCAGTGCCTCCAGTGCGATGCCCTGCAATGTGTGGCCAGCCAGACTCAGGTAACGCTCGGCGGCGGGGTTGATGCTTTCGATGCGGTCATCAAAGTCAAGGAGGATGATGCCGGCAGGAGAGGCTCTGATGATTTTCTCGAGCAGGAAGCTTTTTTCGGCCTGCGCCACCCGTTCCTGCCGCAGCTGCTCGATCATGCGGTTGTACACGTCTACCAGTTCATCCAACTCCGGCTGCCCTACCCGCACAAATTTGGTAGAAAAGTCCTTGTCACGGATGGACTCTATACCTGCCCGGATCAGGTTGAGCGGTTTAAAGAAGGCAAAGTACAGGTTCACCGTTATCACCACGGAGATCAACACTAGCACTTCCATACCTATAAACAGCAGCTTGTTCTCCTGCAGCAGGAAATAAGCCATAGCAGCTAGAAGGCAGTGTACTGCAACCGCAAAAAGGATGAACTTAGTCCTGAGATTCATAGGGGATGCCAAACTTTTCGAGGCGACGGTAGAGGGCGGCCCTGCTCAGGCCCAGTGCACGCGCTACTTTGCTCACATTGTTGTGGTAATAGGCCATCGACTTCCGGATCATCGAGGCTTCGATCTCGTCCAGCGTCATGGTACCCACAGCCGGTAGGGCTTTGTCACCAGCCTTCACAGGGCCCTGCTGCACCTGCGCCTGGAAGTCATCGGCGCTCAATACGTCGTCTTCGGCTACCAGCACAGTGCGCTCCACCAGGTTTTTCAATTCCCGAATGTTGCCCGGGAAAGAGAGCTCCTTTAACCAATGCAGCGCTTTGGGGCTTATCTCCAGTTCAGGCCGGTG
Source organism: Pontibacter lucknowensis (assembly GCF_900156415.1). Taxonomy (GTDB): domain Bacteria; phylum Bacteroidota; class Bacteroidia; order Cytophagales; family Hymenobacteraceae; genus Pontibacter; species Pontibacter lucknowensis. The sequence continues at coordinate 327,578 of NZ_FTNM01000004.1, forward strand.
ATAGGTCTTTTTCATGTTCTCCACGAAAAACTGTACCAGCAGCGGGATATCATCCGGGCGCTCGCGCAAAGCAGGTATACGCACCTTGATCAGGTTGATGCGGTAGAAGAGGTCCTCCCGGAATTTGCCTTCCTCCACCATTTGCTCCAGGTTGCGGTTGGTGGCGCACACTACCCGAATGTCGAGTTTGCGGGAGCGGCTGTCGCCGAGCACTTCGTAGGTGCGGTCCTGGAGCACGCGCAGCAGCTTTACCTGGCTGTTCATGTCCAGCTCACCGATCTCGTCGAGGAAGATGGTGCCCTTGTTGGCCATCTCGAAACGACCTACCCGGTCGGCTTTGGCATCGGTGAAGGCACCGCGCTTATGGCCGAACATCTCACTCTCAAACAGACTGGCTGAAATGCCACCCAGGTTTACCTTCACGAAGGGTTGGGACTTGCGGAGGCTGTTGCGATGCACGGCCTCCGCTATTAGTTCCTTGCCCGTACCGCTCTCGCCCTCGATCAGCACGGAGGCATCGGTTGGCGCGATCTGCCCGATCCGCTTCAGGATCTGCAGAAGCTGCGGGTCCTGGCCTACGATGTTTTTGAAGTCATATCGCTGGTCCAGTTTTTTGCGGGTTAGGGCTTCGTCTTTTACGGGTGCCTGCTGCGACAGACTCAGGGCTGTGCGCACCGCCTGCACCAGGTAATCGTTACTCCAGGGCTTGGTAATGAAATCGGCCGCACCCAGACGCATACCCTCCACCGCCAGACTAATGGAGCCCCAGCCCGTGATCAGTATAACAGGTAGCTGCGGCATTCGTTGCTTGAATGTTCCCAGCAACTGTAGCCCATCATGACCTGTGGTTTCGATGGAGAAGTTCATGTCCATGATCACGAGCTGCAAGGGATGCTGCTGCGCTATTGCGAGCGCCTCGCTCGGGGAAGCGGCCTCTTGTGTTTTAAAGCCGTGCTGCTTGAGCAATATGCTCAAAGAGGCACGAACCGCTACATCGTCATCTATTATCAGGATCATGGAACTGGAGCTGCTAAATCAGGTATAAAGATAATTTTTTCAGGTATAAATTGCTATTACTCTTCGTGTAGGGCGATGGCAGGGTGGATGGTTGCTGCTTGTCGGCTAGGGTAGAGGGCACAACCAACTACCAGTATATAGATAACAACCACGCTAATACCCAAGGCTAAGAAGTAGACTACTGATTCAACCTCAAATACCTGTAGCAGCGGAAACTGTACGGCAAAGGCCACACCTAGCAGCAGACCGAAAGTAGCCAGCACCAGTACCTCGCCGATAAACTGCCGGTATACCTGATTGGCCGAGGCGCCCAGCGCCCTGCGAAGTCCGATCTCGCCGTTGCGGCGGCTGATATTATACCACAGTACCCCAAATAGCCCCAGGGCCACATTAAGGATCAGAAAGCCGCAGACAAGGCCCAATGCAATCATGGGTACCATCGTGAGCTTTGATTTATTCTGACGCATTTTTTCCAGGGTCGCCACTTCCAGGGTCCAGTCTTTGCCTATACCTGAGATCTCTTGCACCATCTTTTCTTCAAACGCCACTCCGGTTCCAGGCTTCACCCGGATCAGGAGCTCACCCCAAAAGGACTTGTCACTTTGCTGCAGGCTGATCCGGGTGAAAAAGGCCGGACGCTCGGCGGAGTACTCGCTGTAGCCCCGGAAGTGGTCCACAATGCCCACCACCTGGTAGTTCACCGAGTCATTTTGGGGTATGAGTTTACCCAGTGGCTCTTCTTCACCGAACAGCTGCCTTTGCATTTCGCGGTTTATCACAATGGGCTTGTGGTGGGCGGCATTGTCCTCGGGACCAAACCAGCGGCCCTGGCTGAGCTGTACCTGCAGCACATCCTCGTAGTCATCGTCTACTTCGTAGTGGTCTGCCTGCGAGCTTCTCTTGTTGCCGTACGACAGGTTATCCGTCATTTGGCTAAAGGCAAAAGGGGCATTACTGTTTGTGAGAGCGGCATGCGAAACCTCAGGGTAGGCACGCACCTGCTGCACCACCTGCTCCAGTTTCTGGTGGTTGAGGGCGGCGGAGTCGGCGCTGGGACGCATGGTCAGCAACCACACATTGTCGTGCTCGAAGCCAAGGGGCTTGGTATAGTTGCGCACATTGTACACGACCAGGCTCATCACCCCGAAGAGTACCAGGAAGCAAAAGAAGATTTCGGTCATGAGCAGGAAATTGCTCTTTTTGCGGTTCCAGATCAGTTTAAATAAGTGGCGTATCATTTTGAACCTCCTTTCAGTGCCTCTACGGCATTTAAGCGTGACATTTTATAGGCCGGATACACTCCGGAAATAAGACCGAAAACCAGGCAGAGCAGCAGACCAAAGGCAAACACACGGATGTTGAGCCCCAGGTTTGCATAGACGATAACGCCGCTGTCGTTGATCAGCCAGAGCACGCCCGCCGACAGCACAAAGCCCAGCAAGCCCCCAAGCAGTGTCAGGAAAATGTTCTCGATGATAAACTGCCCGATAATGGTGGAAGAAGTGGCACCGAAGGCCTTACGCACGCCAATCTCCGAAGAGCGCTCCATGATGCGACTGATGTTGATGTTGACCAGATTGATAGTAGGCAGCAGCATGAACAACAGCGCCAGGACTGTCATGATCACATATAATATACCTATGCCGGAGTCTTTGCCATTGCTCAGGAAGGTGCGGGCAATGCTTTCCAGAAACGTATCGGGGTGGGAGGAGAGCGTCGTGCCTTTCTCTGTTTGCTGGCGTTCCACCTCCTGCATGATGCCCGCATACTCCTCTTTTATTTTTGGTACGTCGGCAGCCGACCTGGCTTTAATAGTGGCAAAGTAGGTGCCCCGGAGGCCAGGCCTGCTGAACTCCTGACTCTTCATGGTGATGGGCACCCATACATCGGCGTAGGAGTGCAGGCGCAGAGCCGGTACATCTTCTACCACGCCTACTACCTTGTACCGTACCTGGTCCACCACAATGTGCTGTCCCACAGCTTTATCTGTGCCGAAGTACTGCTTGCGGGTGTTTTCGTTGATCACGGCCACACGGTTTGCACCCCGCACATCCTGCTCGCTAAAGCCATTTCCTTCCAGGAAATTGAACTCAAGAATATCCCAGAACGCACGGTCTGTGTACTTGATATCCAGCGCAAGCTTACGGTTGTTGATGTAACTGTTTACCTGGAAGAACATGGAGTTGATAGACACCATTTCCGGTGTTTGCATGGTGCGAACATGCTGGTCGAGAAAGCGGTAGCTTGGCGGACCGCTGCTCGAAAAGCCTCCGTCGCGTTGCTCACGCATGATGTTTACAAAAAGCAGCTTGTCAGTTTCACGCTCCGGCATCTGCGGTCCGAAGGTATGGTCGAAAAGTGAAGAGGCCACCATGAGCACCAGCAATGTAAAGCTGATGCCGAAGAGGCTAATGAAGGTAAAGAACTTGCGTCGCAAGAGCACCTTCCAGGCTATTTTGATGTAATTCTTCAGCATGGCTATACCTTTTGATAATCGTAAGCATTGGTTTTCGCATCAGACACCTGCTGGCCATCGAAGAATCGGATAAGGCGCTCGGTCTTCTGGGCCATGTTCTCGTCGTGCGTTACCATCACGATGGTGGTGCCATCCTGGCGGTTCAGGTCGAGCAGGATGTTCATGATCTCTTCACCCATCACAGAGTCGAGGTTACCGGTCGGTTCGTCGGCCAGGATGATCTCAGGTTGACCAATCAGGGCGCGGGCTATGGCTACCCGCTGGCGCTGTCCGCCCGAAAGCTGCGTAGGGTAGTGCTTGGTGCGGGCACTGAGGCCTACTTTTTCAAGGGCTGTGAGGGCCAGTCTTCTGGTTTCAGCTGCCGATGTGCCGCTGCGGTAGAGCAGCGGAAGCTCCACATTGTCGAGCACGCTCAGGTCATTGATCAGGTGGTAGCTTTGGAACACGAAGCCGATTTTCTGATTGCGGATGTGTGCCAGTTCTTTGTCCCTATACCTGCTGATGGGGTTTCCATCTATCTCCACTATACCATTGGTCGGCTCGTCGAGCAGGCCCATGATGTTTAGCAGTGTGGACTTGCCGCAACCCGATGGCCCCATCACCGACACAAACTCCCCCTTGGGTATGTGCAGGTTGACGTTGTGCAGCGCTACCGTCTCAATCGTCTTGGTCTGGTAGACTTTTTCGATGTTCTTTAACGTGATCATAGTTTTATACCTTGGTTCTAATATCGATTAAATTGTTGAATTGCTGATTGTTAATTGCTGATTGTTGGGTGCACGATTAACCCACCCCTGGCCCCTCCTTTTGTCGAGGGCCCCTATCCCCAGAGGGGAATCTCGTGCACGATCCGAGCACGTCGCCACATGGCCCTACAGCTATACCTCTCACATTTTCAAATCTTCAAATTCTCAAATCTCCAAAACACTCATTCACTCATTTCAATCACCTGCTGTTGCTCAAAGTCAAATAGCGTGAGCTGTCGCAGGGTATAGTGGGCTGTCCAGAACGCACTGAGGGAGGCGATGTGGGCACGGCGGGCCTGGTCTTTTTCGGCCAGGGCGATGTTGAGGTCGGTGATGCTGATGCGGCCGATCAGGAAAGTGTTGCGGGCGATCTCGTACCGTTCCTGTGCGATAGCATCGGCTTCGGCAGTGGTGGCGATGCGGGCTTTCAGGGTGTTGTATTGGTTCACCTGCGTAAGCACGGCTTGTTCGAAATTAGCGTCTTCCTGGTCCACGGTATACTGCACCAGTTGCTTGTTCAGCTCCGCCACTTTATAAATAGAGCGTTGCCGCCCCCAGTCCATGATCGGCATGCTGAAGCCGATGCGGGCCCGCTGCTGGTTTTCGGGGCGGGTGTAGATGTCGGTGAAGGAGGCGCCGCGGTTGGTGAGGCCGAAGGTGGCAAAGAGACTGGCATTGAAGCCATTGTCGCCGTGTGCTTTGGCCATCAGTGCTTCTGCCTCCAGCAGTCTTCTGCTGAAGTTGATGCTCTCTTTGCGGTTTTTGCGGGCCTCGGCCAGCGCTACCTCGGCCAGCACGGTGGAGGCAGGTATGCCCTCTGGCGTGAGCAGCTCCAACTGGTCTGTCTCTTTCATGCCGATATAGGTTTTAAGGGCAAGCGCCGCAGTCTGCTGGTCGAGGGCGGCCTGTGCCATGGCCAGCTCAGCGTTCAGCACGGCCAGGCGCAGCTGCAGCAGGTCGTTTTTGGAAAAGCGGCCGAGCTTATACTTCTCCTGCGCAATCTGGTACAGCGTGTCGTTGCTCGACTGATTCTGGCTGGCGATACGCTGGTTTGTCTGGGCGAGCAGCAGGTCAAAGTAAAGCCTGGTAGCGTTCACGGCTATCTTTTCGCGCTCCTCCAGGTATTCCCGCTGCGACTCCTGGTAGCGGAGCGGCTCAATCTTTTTGGCCCATGACAATTGGTTGTAAGCAAACAGCGGCTGCTCTATACCTATGATGGCTGGGTTGCCGTTGTAGCGGGTCTGCTGACGGTCAAAATCGTCGAAGCGCTGCATCAGCGACGTGACAAACACCCGTCCACCAGTTGGACTCACCACCTGACTCAGACTCAGTCCAAGTTCGGAGTTGTTGATCGACACAGGCTTGAAGTCGGTGGTGCCGTCGGGCTGTGTTACGGGCATGATGGTGCGGCTGAAATCGGGCAGAGTACCGGTGAGGCTGAGCTGCGGCTTATAGTCGGACTTGAAGCTGCGCCACTGCCAGTAGCTGTTTTCGCGGCTGGTCTCGGCCTGACGTGCCGCTGCCGACTGCTCCTGCGCCAGGGCGATCACCTCCTGCAAACGCAAGGTGCGCGTCGCAGGCTGTGCTATACCTGGCAGACAGGGCAGCAGCGTCACAAACAGCAAACAGATTTTGTATAGTTCTTTCATGGTTTTATTTGCATTGCACGGTTCTGTATCACCACACACGTCTCACAAATTCTCTCTAGGCAAAGGGCTGACAAACAAAAGGCTATAACTCCCAAAATCTCAAACTCCTAAACTCCCAAACTCACTTCACTTTCACGTTGTCGAGGTGCTGGTAGTCAGCCAGGTCAGAGATCACCACTTGCTCGCCAGCTTGCACGCCGCTTTCCAACTCCACATAGTCCACATTGCTCACTCCGATTTTAGCATCTCTTCTTATCAGTTCGCCGTCGCGCAGCACGTATACCTGAGGCTTGCTGGCGGTTCTGAAGTAGGGGCCATTCTTCACGCGCAGTGTGTTCGGTTTGGAGACTGTGTGCACATATACATCCACTCTCAGACTCGGGCGCAGCAACTGGTGCGCTTTCTCTTCGAGGACTACAAAAAAAGTGACGATACCATTTTCGACCGTGGGTTTGATGGAGGCAATGCTGCCCTTTAAGTTGGTGTCGTTGATGCGCACCACCACGGTACTACCGACACTGATCTGGCTGGCGAAGGCATCTGAGATAGTAGCCTGCACGCGGTAGCTGCTCAAGTCAGCGAGTCGGGCAATAATGTCGCCTGCATTCACGTTGCTACCGATCTCGTTTTTCACCCAGGTAATGACACCTGGCTGTGTAGCACGTACCTCGGCCTGTTCCATTTTGCGCTGCAACTCCTCAATTGAGCGGCTCTGCATGGCCAGGGTATAGCGCAATTCCTGTTCATCAGCTTTGAGGAGCTGTCGCTCTGTTACGATTTCATGCTCTATTTGCTCCAGTTCCTGCTGTGCGATGCGGAGGTTGAGTTCGGCCTGCTTCACACTTTCCTGCGTACCGCCTCCGATCTTGAGGAGATATTGCTCATCATCGAGCTGCGCCTGCAGGCTTTTTACCCGCATGCGCTTAATTTCCAGCTGCGAGGCCAGGGCGTTTAGTTTCTTTTCAAGGTTGAGGTTGAGCTGCACCGTTTTGTGACGGCTTTGTTCCTGCTCGTCTTTGAGTTTATCGTAGGCCAGCTGGGTATAGGACCTGTCGAGCAAGAGGATCTGGTCACCAGGCTGCACCTGCTCGCCAGTGCTATGCACCACCTGCTCGATGCGTGCCTGAATGGGGCTGGTGATCACCTGTTCGTGCTCCGGCACCACCGTGCCTGAAGCAGTGATGGTGGCTACTACTGGTCCTTCCTCTACTGGTGCCGTACTAATTTCTGAAAAGTTGATGCTGGGGCTAATCAGGCTTCTGAATCCGAAGATGGCTACTGCTATAAGGGCAGCGGCTATACCTATTTGCCAGATGCGCTTCCGCTTCTGGGCTTGTCTGGTGCTGGCTGATAATTCACGATCCATAGTCTTATGTGGTGTATTGCTCGTGAGGGTATAGCCAATTTAGATGCCAGTAATGTATGTTATTGATTTACAGTTATTTGTGGTTTAAAAATTTGATTTTTAGGAGGCTGCACCTGTTCAATATTGAACAGTTTGTGCGGTTTTGTGAGGGCTATTTCTCATGATTCAAAATAGATATAGTATTTTATCTATTTTAAGTATATTTGAGTTAAGCTAGCCTCAATACACTTGCCTTAAAACCCATAATTTTTAGAAAAGATGAAAGCAAACCAAATGCTATACCTAATAGTGGCGCTGTTGCTGCTGGCTTGTAGTGAGAAAAGGGTGCAGGAACTGACTGCGACAAGCACAGCTGAGCCTGTAAAGCCAACTGAAGTTGCCGGAGCGCTCACAGAAGAGGAAATGGAAGATTTGAGGCAGAAGTGTGAAGAGTATTACGCGTCCCTCACTGTGCATGACTCGGTGCGGATAGCTTACCTTGATAGGTTACTGGCAGATAAAGGAAGGAAGCTCACAGCCAATAACAGACAGTTTCTGATGCAGCTTAGGCAACAGTTTGCAAACAGTGACCCTAAACAGCCCCGCCTGACGATCGAGCAGGCGCTTTTCCCGATCTTTAGGATTCCGGATCAAAGACTAGGGATTATCGGGCAGCCCGTGCCAGATATGGGCTGGCCAATGGAGTACACGGATTTGTCAGCTGAAAAGGCTTTATTGAGTAAATGGGTTGATCTTGAAAAAGGCTATTTGGACTCAACCAGAATGCTGCACTTTCCTGAAGCACTGAATTTACTATACCCGGCAGGTAAGCCACGGTTTTATCTTTACACGACCAAAACTACCGGCCAATCCCGTGTTCAGGACCTAGGGCATTATCAGAATGAATGCGCTGACTACTATCACTATACCTTTGATGAACAGGCACTGCAGACGGGAGATGAAGTACTTTTTGCCAGCAGACTTCCGCTGGACCTGACTTATGAAAACAATCCTGCTTTTGATAGCTGGTACAGGTCCAAGCTAATGCCAGACTGCGCCGACTGCCCCAGCAGCCACGACAAAGCCATATCTTTTGCAAAACTGACCGGCACTGAAAATCTCTATTTTATGTATGCGGATGCTTTTCCAAGTAATCGGGAACTGTACACTCCTTTGCGTGCATTGGTGGCGAAAGGAGAGAATGGGAAATGGATAGAACTATGGTATAGCGATATTGATAATTTCGGCTGCAGCTGTTTGTAAGGGTTTCCTACCCATGTTCAAATAATAGGGCCAATTCCGTATGGGCTATACCTTCCGACTTTCTGCCCCGTAATAACGGAAATGAAAGCGATGCTGCTATACTTTCTTTTCAGCTTATACCTGAGTCAGGGTGTGGCGCAAAACCTGGTGCGAAACCCCAGCCTCGAGGAAATTAAAGGTGGCATCATTGGTTTCAGGGGCGTGAGCGGTACGCCCGATATAGCGTCCGTTGAGGGTAAAGTGATCATGTATCCGCCTTACTTCAATGCGTATCGCTCCGAAACGCCCAGCAGGCAGTTAACGAACATCGCTTTCGGAGAGGTTTGCCTGTGCCAGTGGTTCAGCTATGGTGCCAGCGAACTGACGCAGGCAGAACTGACTCGCCCACTCCAGAAGAATAAGGAATACCTGGTCTCACTCTATACCATTAAAGCCTCTACCATAGAGCCGCCCATAAGTGAGATCACCGTGCACTTCTCCAACAGGCCCATTCGATCAACCCGCCAGGTATACGGCCTCAAAGAGCATCCGCTTACCGGGGTCAGTATACCCTACCTGTCCTTAAAAGCCACTCCGGCTGGCCCACTGGCGTCGCGGCAGGTATGGACAAAAGTTAGCACCGTTTACAAGGCCAAAGGAGGGGAGCGCTTTCTTGTTATCGGCAACTTTATGGAAGCTAATGCAGCGGCACTCCAATCCATGAACCCCGAAGAGGAGCAGGAAGAGAAAGGCAGCAAGACCAAAGGCACCTACTACTGCTACGACAACATTATTGTGGTGCTGCGGTCTGGAGCAGAGCAAGAAGAAGCACCCTCCACAACTGCTGCAACCGCCAGCAGCAGACAGCCTGCCCCTTTTACCATTGGCGAAACCATCACCCTCGAAGACATTAATTTCGCTTCGGGTGATCATCACATACTGTCTGTCGCCTACCCCATGCTCGATTCGCTGGCGGCTTTTATGAGAGAGGAGCAGGAGACAGTGGTGCGTATTACAGGGCATACTGATGATGTTGGCTCAGATGAGGATAACCTGGCGCTTTCGGTGCGCAGAACGGAGGCTGTAAGGGAGTACCTGACAAACAGTGGCATTGCGGAAGACAGGATCTCGACAGAAGGGTTTGGTGAAAACATGCCAAAAGTAACCAACGACACCGATGAGAACCGGGCCCTAAACAGGCGGGTGGAAATTAAGATATCTCAAAAGTAGAGACAGAGGCAGTAGTGCATCACCTTGTGCAACGACGTGCAGCTCTGGGAGTTTCGTAGCTACCGTAGCTACTATCTTTCTCCCATAAACCTATCAAACCCGGTGCGCAACTGCGCATTTCTCCCCATCTTTCCTTAATTTGCCTCTTTCACTAAGCCACATAAACTATGAGTCATAAAGAAAGACTGGCTGCTATACGCCAGCAGATGAAAGAGCAGGGGCTGAGCGCCTACATCATTCCTTCCGCCGATCCGCACATCAGCGAATACCTGCCTGACCGCTACAAGTGCATTTACTTTGCGTCCGGCTTTACAGGCTCGGCAGGCACCCTGGTGATCACCCAGGATTTTGCCGGCCTCTGGACCGATGCACGCTACTTTGTGCAGGCCAAAGACCAACTGGCAGGCAGCGGCTTTGAGCTCGTGAAGCTGCAGGCGCAGCAAGCACCCGAATATATTGGCTGGCTGGCCGACCGTTTGGAGCAGGGTGAAGTAGTGGCTTATGATGCGAAGCTGATCTCAGTTGGTTTGGCAGAGCTGCTGGAGCAGGAGTTGACCCCACTCGGTATAGAGATGGCCACGGACCGCGACCTGCTGGATGCCATTTGGGAGGACCGCCCCGAGCTGCCAACTGCCTCCGCCTACCTGATAGGAGAGGAGACTACCGGTCAGTCAACAACTTCAAAACTGGAAGCACTGCGCAAAGCCCTCAAAAAGCAAAGAGCCGACTTCCACCTGATCTCGTCCCTCGACGATATGGCCTGGCTTTTCAACATACGCGGCTCCGACGTGAAGTGTAACCCGGTCGTGCTGAGCTTTGCACTGATCAGTCAGGACAATGCTGTTTTGTTTATAGACCAGGCAAAACTGAGAGAAACAGATAAGAAACAACTGATGGCCGACGGTGTGGAGCTGCAGCCATACGAGATGGTGGATCGCCTGCTTGCCGAACTGCCAGCCAGCTCTTCCATCCTGCTCGACCCGAAACGCAATTGCTATGCCCTGTACAAGCAACTGCCAGCTGAGGTGCGCGTGATCCAAACCACCAACCCGACTACCTTCTTAAAGGCCATCAAAAATGAAGTGGAGGTAGAGAACACCCGCAAAACGATGGTGAAAGACGGTGTGGCCTTGACCCGCTTTTTCAAATGGCTGGAAGAGAATTTGGGCAAAGAAACCATCACTGAGCTATCAGTTGCCGATAAGGTGCTGGAGTTTAGGGCAGAACAAGAGGGTTTTGTTGGCGAAAGCTTCGATACCATTGCCGGCTACAAAGCGCATGGTGCCCTGCCGCATTATAAAGCCACACCGGAGAGTGATGTAGAGCTGAAGGCCGACGGTCTATTCCTGCTTGACTCCGGCGGACAGTATACGACGGGTACTACCGATATCACCCGTGTAGTTTCATTGGGCAACCTCACCGAAGAAGAAAAGATTGACTATACCCTGGTGCTGAAAGGCATGATCGACGGCGCCACTGCCCGCTTCCCAAAAGGCACGCGCGGCTACCAGATCGATGCCATCACCCGCAAACCCCTCTGGGACTATGCCCGCAACTACGGTCACGGCACCGGCCACGGCGTTGGCTTCTTCCTGAACGTGCACGAAGGCCCGCATGTATTCAATCCGTCGCCTACGCCAGTTGATATCGAGCTGGGCATGATCACCTCGGTAGAGCCGGGGCTTTACCGTCCGAATCAGTACGGCATCCGCATCGAGAACCTTGTACTAACTATACCTGACGAGGCCAATGACTTTGGCGAGTTCTATACCTTCGAGCACCTGACTTTAGCGCTGATCGACACGGCTCCGGTGAAAAAAGAGCTGTTGGATGAGCACCAGATCAAGTGGCTGAACGACTACAACCAACTTGTGGTAGTCAAGCTCGGACCGCAGCTAACAGAGGAAGAGTTGAACTGGCTGCAGGAAAAGGCAAAAGCGATTTAATTGTTGATTGCTAATTTTTAAACCAGCTATACCTGTGCAAGGTATAGCCGGTTTTTTTACGCTTATCACTTTCCTCCATTTTCTAGTATATTTGTAAAACACCTGTACCACCATGAAACAAACCACCAGCACCATCCTCATGATCGAGCCGACGGGCTTTGCTTATAACCCGGAAGCAGCTGAAACCAATAGCTTTCAGAGAGAGCTGCAGGACTTCACACCCGGACAGGTGCAAGACATCGCTCTGCTGGAATTTAAAAATGCTGTAACGGAGCTACGAAATCTAGGCGTGGAGGTAATCACGATTCGTGACCCTGAAAACGCAGGTACACCTGACTCTGTTTTTCCAAACAACTGGTTCTCTACCCACGCAGAAGGGCAGCTGGTAACATACCCAATGGCATCGGCCAGCAGACGAAACGAACGACGCGAGGAGGTCATTGAGCAGATCAAGCATGCCTGCCAGTGTGGGGAGCATGTGATGCTGGAGTTTTTTGAAGAACAGGAAACACCTGTGTTCCTCGAGGGGACGGGTAGCCTGGTGCTCGACCGTGTGAACAAAATAGCCTATGCCGCGGTGTCGCCTCGCACGAGCCTGGTGGCGCTGCAGCATTTCTGCGACAAGCTGGGTTACGAAGCGGTTACTTTTGAAGCCTACGGACCGGCTGGCGAACTGATCTATCATACTAATGTGATGATGTGTGTGGGTGATACTTATGCGGTGGTGGCCCTGGATGTGGTGGACGAGCAGGACCGCGAGAAGCTATATACCAGCCTGAGCGGCAGCGGCAAAGAGATCATCAAGATCAGCAAAGAGCAGACTCACCAGCACTTCGCCGGCAACATGCTGCAGGTGGAGAACCAGCAGGGAGAGCGCATTCTGGTAATGTCGAAAGCAGCTTACGAAAGCCTGACCCAGCAGCAGTTGGAGCGTATGCAAGCCCATAACGAGCACAACCTATACCTGCCCATCCACATGATCGAAAAGGCAGGAGGTGGCAGTATCCGGTGCATGATCGCAGAGCTGTTCCGTAAGCGATAATTTTTCCGCTGCACCATACCCTATACCTGCCACCGTATACCTAGCTTTGCGGTTTCATTTATACCTGAGCCTGCATGAGCAGTATCATCTTACTTTTTCTTTGCCTGATCGTGGGGGTGCTGCTGCGCCGGGTGCCGGCTTTTCCGAGCACGTCGCCGGTGGTGCTCAACCAGTTTATTATTCATATTTCGCTTCCGGCACTGGCGTTGTACGCTATACCTGAGGTGGAACTGGATAGTACGGTTTTGCTACCTGTGGGCGTGGCCTGGATCTGTTTTGGGGCGGCTACGGCCTTCTTTTATACCTTGGGCAGGATCTATGGCTGGTCTAAGAAGCTGATCGGTTGCCTGATTCTTACTGCCGGACTCGGCAATACTTCTTTTGTTGGCTTCCCGATCATCGAGGCGCTGTACGGCAAGCAGGGGTTGCAAATAGCCATCCTCGTCGACTTGCCCGGTACCTTCGTGGTGGTTTCGACGCTAGGGATAGCCTTGGCCGCTTACTTCTCCAAGGGACAGCCGGACTTCAAAGCCATCGGCCTTAAAATACTGACTTTCCCGCCATTTCTGGTATTTGTGATCGCTTTTGCCATGAATGTGGCCAACCTGCATTTTTCGGATGACCTGAAGGATGTTTTCAATCGTCTGGGCAGCACGGTAACGCCGCTGGCACTGGTTAGCGTGGGCATGCAGCTGCGCATCGAGCGGAAAAGCAAACATTGGCGTTTCCTGGCAATTGGCTTAGCGTTTCAGCTAATATTGGCGCCGCTACTGATCTACGTGCTCTACGCATTGGTGCTCGGCATGCGCGGCCCGGTGGTACAGGTGAGTATACTGGAAGCAGGTATGGCACCCATGATCACGGCTTCTATAGTGGCTATTTCTTACGGCCTCAAACCCCGGCTGGCCTCTATGATGGTGGGCTTCGGGATACCACTTTCCTTTATCACGCTGGCCGTCTGGTACCTGCTGGTGCAGGGGCTATAGGGATAAGCGGTTAGCTATTCCTGAAGTTTTCTCGTTATTTTACAAGTATAAACACACGGCCGACAGGTATAGACTACGGCCATTTCAGATTATGACACAACACACATCCGACGGCATCCGCTTAAACAAGTTCATTAGCGACGCAGGCATCTGTTCCCGTCGCGAAGCCGATAAACTGATAGAGCAGGGGAGGGTACTGGTGAATGGCAAGCCGCCCGAAGTCGGAGCCAGAATTAAAGGCAAAGACAAAATTCAGGTAGACGGCAAGACGCTGCAATGGAACCAGGTGGCACCCGTATACCTGGCTCTCAACAAACCGGCAGGTATAGAGACGACCACCGACCTTTCCCAGCGCGACAACATCATCCGCTTTGTCAATTACCCGGAGCGCATCTTCCCGATCGGTCGCCTCGACAAAGACTCTGAAGGCCTGATCTTTTTGACCAATGACGGCGACATCGTGAACAAGATTCTGCGGGCCGGTAACAAACACGAGAAAGAATACATTGTGACGGTGGACAAGCCGATCAACGAGGATTTTGTGCAGAAGATGAGCAGTGGCGTGTCGATACTTGGCGTGAATACGAAGAAATGCTTTGTAGAGCAGTTGGGGCCGAATAAGTTTCGCATCATCCTGACGCAAGGGATGAACCGCCAGATCCGCCGTATGACAGAGGCATTGGGCTACGAAGTGCAGACCCTGCAGCGTGTCCGCATTATGAATATTACCCTGGCAAAGCTCCCGCTAGGCCAGTGGCGAGAGCTCACCGAAAGCGAGATCGACATGTTGCAAAGCATGGTGGCTGATTCCGTGATGACAGAGGAAGGTTCCATTGGAAAGAAAAAGGCAGCATCCAGCCAGTCGCAAACTTCACAGCCAGCTCGCAAGAAAGCATCTTCGGGTAGCAGACCGCCACGAAAAGAAGGCGGCGCGGGCAAGAAAAGCAGTTTCGGAGCAAGCGACTCCAAAAGTGGAAGAGGCCAGCGGGGTGCCTCCAAAGGGCCGGGGGCTAAGAAGTCAGGAGGGAAGAGCAGTGCAGGTTCCAGAGGGGCCAGCAGAAACACCCCGGCTGCCAAGGGCGGCGGACGAAAGAGACGTTAGGCTACTGGCTATCATGACAAGCCGGTGCATCAGGTATAGGTATAAGACCTAACTGATGCACCGGCTTTTTTTATTGAATTGGTATTTACTGATTGTCTTCTTCTTCAGCGTCTTCCTCCTCCGGATAGGCGTTCAGTTTGATCTTTTCGATCTGCAGGTAGGTTTTGAACTGATGAATCAGCTTGTCCATCTCCTTTTCTTTTTGTTGCAGGGCGTCTACCTCTTCGTCTGATGTTTGCAGCACCGGGCGCAGACGGCTTAGACTATCTTTCATCTGTGCCACGGCATCTTCTGTATGGTTGATCACGTCCTGGTTTTGCTCAGCAGCCATAGCCAGTTGCAGCTGACCGATGTACATTTCCAGAAACTCCACCATATCCCAGGGGTTGTTGGGGCGGTTCCAGGTAAAGGCCGTATTGCAGCGGCGGCACTTGTAGGTGTTGCATTTCCAGCCGTGCTCGTTCGTAGTGGAGCCGGTACGCTTTAGCATATCAGCTTTGTTGCACTTCGGGCACTGGGCATTGTCCTCGATGATGTTGAGCAGACGCTCCCGCTTGTCCATGATAGCGGTGCGGTTGGCGGCATGCGTGATCAGCTGCGTCTCAAGATTCTCGCAGGCGGCTGTCATTTGCGTATGCTCCGCGCTGAGTTCGCCCTCCTCCATCAGTCGCGCGGCACGCTTGCTAAAAAAGCGTATCAGTTTGATCAGTTCTCTCTCGTTGGGCTTCAGTGCGGGTTGTTTCATGTATCAGGTGTTTGTTCAAAGTTACAAAATCCATGGCAAAGCACGAATTGTTCAGTAGTTTAACGCGCCTGCTTCGCTTCCCGGGTGCGCTTGTAGATGCGAATGGCCAGCATCAGCAATGCCGAAAACACCAGCAGACCCACAATGCCCCACACCATGCTCAGCGCACTTTTGAGCACTACTAAAAACACAATGGAGATCAGGAATACCGTGGCTACCTCGTTCCAGATGCGCAGTTGTGTGGAGCTATACTTGATGATGCCGCTCTGCTGTTGCTTGAAAATACTGTGACAAAGGAAATGGTACGCATATAATCCTGCCACGAAGGCCAGTTTCCAGATAAGCCAGCCCGGAAAAGGATCGTAGAGGCCGAGCGTGATTACAATACTAGTACCAAATATAAGCGTAAGTACAGCCGATGGCCAGGTAATGCCATACCAAAGTCGCTTCTGCATGATGCTGAACTGGTTCTGTAAGATACTGCGTTCCGGCTCCGGCTTCTCCTGCGCCTCAGCATAATAGATGAACAGGCGCACGATGTAGAACAGGCCGGCAAACCAGGTAACTACAAAAATAATATGCAGGGCTTTGAGGTATAAAAAGGACATAGACCGTTAGGTGCTGTTTCGGCAAAGGTACATAAAAACAAAAGTCCGGCATACCTTGCGGTACCCGGACTTTGCTCTTCGGTCTGAATAATCAAAAAATCAATCCTATCAAATCACCTTAAACAGACTTACTAAAAACCGGCACCGTCATCTTTCCAGCCCATAGTCGGGCATCCAGGCACATGGCAATGTTACGCACAAAAGGCTTGCCCGCTGGCAGCACCTGTATGTCCTGGTTGCTGTACTCTACCAGCCCGTCGTCTGCCAAGGGTTGCAGGCGCATTAGCGCATCCACAAAATAAGGCAGTTCCTCAGGCTCCCAGCTCGTGTAGTCGCGACACATCAGGTTTTGGATGTGGGTGCGCAGCAGCATGTCCTCGCTGGTCAGTTCGTGACCTTTGAAGATCGGTAGATGACCAGTCAGCACGACTTCTTCGTAGGCTTCTACTTCTTTGATGTTCTGCATAAAGGCCGTGCCTGTGTCAGAGATGCTGGAGCAGCCCAAGCCGATCAGGAGTTGCGTATGACGCGGGGTATAGCCCATGAAATTGCGGTGCAGCGTGCCATTGGCTGACGCGATGCACAGCTCGTCTTCCGGCAGGGCGAAGTGGTCCATGCCAGTTTCAATGTAACCCGCCTCTTCCAGCATGGTTCTGCCCAGTTCATATAAACCACGCTTTACCTCTGGTGCAGGCAGGTCAGCCTCTGAGTAGCGGCGCTGGCCTTTGCTCTTCCAAGGCACGTGAGCGTAACTGTAGAAGGCTATACGCTCAGGGCGCAGCTCTTTCACTTTCTCAATAGTATGGCGCACGCTGTTTGCGGTCTGGTGCGGCAGTCCGTAAATAATGTCGCCGTTGATGGAGGTATAGCCGATTTCGCGGGCTATGTCAAATATCTCTTTCGTCTTTTCAAAGGTCTGGATGCGGTTGATGATCAGCTGCACGTAAGGGTCGAAGTCCTGTATACCCACACTCAGCCTGCGGAAGCCCAGGTCGTACAGTACCTGCAGCTGTTCACGGTTTGTCGCGTTCGGGTGCACTTCGATGCTGAAAGCTGCATTTGGCGTAGTCTCGGTTTTTTCGAGCAATCGCTCCAGCAGGTTCTTCAGGTTGGCTGCACTGAAGAAAGTCGGGGTGCCGCCACCCAGGTGCAGTTCCGTGATGCGTGGTTTTTCATCGAACAGTTCCAGATACTGATCCCACTCTTTCAGCAGGGCTTCAAGGTATGGCGACTCTACTGCGTGGTTTTTGGTAATGCGCTTGTTACAGCCGCAATACGTACACAAAGCCTCGCAAAAAGGGAGGTGCAGGTATAGACTGATACCTTCTTTCTTATTGGTGGCCCGGAAAGCCTGCTGCACATGGCTCTTCCAACGGGCTTCGGTCAGAGGCTTTTCGTCCCAGAACGGCACAGTAGGGTAGCTGGTATAGCGTGGCGAAGGCACATCGTACTTGGCCAGTAGTTCAGCAGGAGTGACAGCAGTTTTCATAATCGGTTCTTCTAAAATGGTACATCGAAGCAATAGCTGCTTCATTACGGTTACAAAGGTCGGGCATGCAGGTGGCTGAAGAAATGACATTTGTCAGTCAGGGCACTTTTTCTGAACTTTAGGGCAGGGCAAGGGGGTGACATTTGTCATGAAATTGATTTTAGTACTGAAAATGCTGGTGCCATACTTGCTTCCCGATTTGCCCGCTATACCTCTTAATTCAGAATAACATGCTCAATCATATCACCCAGACCACCCTTTTGCTAGACGAGGAGAAGTGCCGCCGGAACATCGCCATGATGGCCGAGAAGGCTGCCCGCAACAACATCCGGCTTCGTCCGCATTTTAAAACGCACCAGTCGGCGCAGGTGGGGGAGTGGTTTCGGGAGGCTGGAACAGAAGCCATCACTGTCTCTTCACTCAAAATGGCACGCTACTTTGCCATGCACGGCTGGAAAGATATCATGGTGGCTATACCTGTGAACATCCGCGATATGGCATTGGTAAACGAACTGGCGGAGAAGATAAAACTACATTTAGTAGCCGTGAACATCGAAACAGTGCAGGCGCTGGCAAAGCACCTACAGCACCCGGTGAATCTATGGCTCAAAATCGACACAGGTTACCGCCGCACGGGCATTCTGCCGCACAGTCATGAAGAACTCGACGCGATTGTGGCACTATTGGAGGAGAGCGAGAGGCTGCAGTTCACAGGCGTGCTCGCTCACGACGGCCATACCTACAAGCAGACCGATGCAGAAGCCATACGGACAATTCATCATACCACGGTCTTTCTCCTGAACCTGGTACGCGACAGGTATAAGGCGCGCTTCCCGGAGCTGCAGGTGTCGATCGGGGATACACCCTCTTGCAGTATTCTTCAAACTATCACTGGCGTTGATGAGATCCGCCCAGGTAACTTTGTGTTCTATGATCTGACGCAACAGCACATTGGTTCCTGCAGTTTCGAGCAGATAGCGGTATGCATGGCCTGCCCGGTGATCGCAAAGCACCCGGAGCGTAACGAGATCATTGTGCACGGCGGCAGTGTGCATTTTTCCAAAGACAGTTTGGTAGGGGCAGATGGCTCGCTGATCTTCGGACGCGTGGTGGAACTGACGGAAAACAGCTGGTCAGAACCCTTGGAAGGTATAGAACTAGTGTCCCTTTCTCAAGAGCATGGTACCATACGAGCCAGCAAGGAACTCTTCGACAAGTATAAAATAGGCGACCTGATGGGAATTCTCCCAATCCATTCCTGCCTCACTGCTGACGCGATGGGAAACTACACGACCCTCGATGGCAAGCGACTGGAGCATCTGTCAGGTATAGCGAAGTAGTGCTGTCATTTTTAAGAATTCTTGCATCTGCAATTAGCCTGAAAGGTATATCTTTGCTTTCCCTCAGGCAGCTATGAGTACAGTCAAAACTCCTAATCCGATCAAGGCCATCCGGACGCCCAAGGCTACACCAGCCCCAAAGGCTCCCCGTGCTGCGCCCAAACGCAAGAAGCCCAAAAAGAAGCAGTCCAAGCTGCCTTTCTGGATCGGGCTGGGCGTGGTCGCAGCTATCGGTTTACTGGTACTTTATGTGGAGTTCTTCACTGAAAAGAAGCAGCCTGTCTGGCCGGAAGGGCATAGTCCGCTTGGCAATACGATCTTGGGTATAGATGTGTCCAAGTACCAGCGCAAGATCAACTGGGAGAAGGTGCGCGACAATGACGTGACCTTTGCTTTTATCAAGGCCACTGAAGGTGTGAAGCTGAAAGACAGTCACTATGAGCGAAACTGGGAGGGCACGCAGGAGGTGGGCATCATCCGGGGAGCTTACCATTTTTACCGTCCCAGCGTCTCGCCTGAGGAGCAGGCCCGCAACTTCATCCAAACGGTGGTACTGCAGCCTGGTGATCTGCCGCCCGTGCTGGATGTGGAGGTTCGCGGCAAGCAGCCGCTCAACCACTTCCGGGGCGACATCAAAGAGTGGCTGGTACACGTGGAGCGGGCCTATGGCGTGAAGCCGATCATCTACACCGGCTACAGTTTCTACAAAGACTATCTCGAAGGCTATTTTGACGAATACACACTCTGGATCGCGCACTACAACGTGAAAGAGCTGAAGATGCAACGCACGGACCGGGCATTGCTATCGTTCTGGCAGCACACCGACCGTGGCGTGATAGAAGGTATACGGGGGCCGGTAGACTGCAATATCTTCTACGGCACCAGGAAGGACATTCTCAAACTTTGTATTCAGCCAAAAGAAACCACAGAAACAGCAAAGGCGCAACGATAAGCTGCGCCTTTGCTGTTTTTTTATGATTGCTATGCTGGTCTACCAGTCGTGGCTCCAGCGGTTTTGAGCTGTATTAAACTCACGTGGGCGACGGTCATCGCGGTCTCGGTCACGGTCTCTGCGACCTTGGCTACCAGAAGACCGGTTTCCTGGCTGCATGAAGCCGCTCGAGCCATAGTCGCCTTCGCCATATCGGCTGCGGGTTTCGCGGTTGTAGCCGCTGCCCATGTAGTTGCCCTGATCATCGCCATAGTTGGAGCTGTAGTAGTCGTCACGTTCAAAGTCGTAGCGGCCCTGGCCACTGCTGCCTTCAAAGCGGCGCGATACTTCGTTGCCGTACAGGTCTTCGCGGTCGGAGCCATACCTGTTGTGGCGGCTGTAATCACGGCCTTCCTCGCGGTAGCCACGGTTACCCATTGATCCTCTGCCTTCACTGCCATACCTGCGCTGAGATCCCATGCCGCTGTCAAACGGATGGTCAGAATCGTGGCGGCCGCCTCTGCTGTCGCCGAAGCCCTGGGCACCGCCATAGCTGCCCATGTTGCCGTAGTTGCGGGATGAGCTGTAGGTATCGTTGTCGGTGATGTTTCTTCTGGAATAGTTACGCGATCCGCCCCGCTCATTGCCCTGGTTGCCCCAAGTGTCCTGGTAGGTTTCATTGCCATAGCCGCCATGCGCTGCAGAGCCGTAGTCGTCGAAACGGTAGCCGCTGTCCTGCTCAGGATGACGGTAGCGCTCTGAGCGACGGGTATGGAATTCTCTTTCATGACGGTCGTGATCCCGGTCTGATGAATGTCTGTTCATAGTTCTAAGTTTTAGTGTTCTACATCAATACATTATACTTATAAACGAGAGCAACCGTCAACTGTTGGCGAATTTGTGCCTGTACTTATTGGGGGCTGGGCAGCAGACTGGCGGGAAGTATGGTATGAGGGCGAGCACCAGTGTTAACAGGTTTTTGTACCAGCGGCTTGTCCTGTTCCTGAGAGGTATTGTAAGGCTTGTAGCCAAACAGCAAAAAACTGGTAGAAACAGCCACTGAGACCATTGTGATCAAAATGGCAACGTAGCGAATGCCGTCGTAAAAGCTGTGACGCGTGCGCCAGATCGCCAGTCGGAGCGGTTGCAGCACAGGCTGCAGCAGGTGGGCGTGCAGGATGTTGTGTCGCACCCATTGTATGAATTTCTCCTGCCCGATCACCACCACAGAACCCAGTATAAATACATTGACGAGTGAGAACATGGCCATCATCTGTACATACGGATTGGTATACAGATGCCCGTACAGATGCTGACTGTAAGCGATGGCTCCGAGCATCAGCCCGACCATCAGCATGTTGGGCAGACTCAGCAGCCAGTTGTTTTTCGGCTTGTCATCTTTAGGAGTAGGTATATAAGGCACCTTCACCCGGAAAATAGAGTAAACGAGCCCCAGCAGGAAAATCCACCAGGTGCCGGTACGCAGAATACCTCCGAACATGTGGAAGCCCTTTTCATTTTTCTCGTGGTACCACCTCTGCGCATATTGCCGGATAGCAATGGAGATCAGGAAGAAAGGCGTGAACATAATAAGGAATTCGCCCAAAGACACATACCAGGGAAATTCCGCCATAATCAGTGCCAGGGAAGGAATGAGGAAATCGATCAGGTTGAAAACACCAAACAGGTAGTAGAGCGGCAGTGTGCCGTAGTGGATGCGCTGCCGCCAGGTGAAGTGTTTGAACAGTTTCGGGTATGTGGTGAAAAGCAATTCAAATGTACCGCGGCTCCATTTTACCTGCTGCTTGTAGTAGGCGGCCAGCGTGCCGGGTACCAGGCCCCGGTTCAGGATCTTGGGTACGTATACTGATTTCCATCCTTTGGCGTGCAGTTGCATGGCCGTGTGCATGTCTTCGGCCAGACCGGCTGCGTGACCACCAATGCTATCGAGGGCGCTGCGGCGGAAAACGCAGTTGGCCCCGATGGCCTGCGCCGTACCGTGTGCGTTCATGCCCATCATCATCGGGCCATAAAAGTTGTAGGTCTGCTCGGCGGCCCCATAAGCCACCAGGCTTTCCTTCTGGTTGTAATAAGCCTGCACGCACTGCACATAGCCAATCTCCGGATCTTCAAAATAAGGGAGCACCTCGTCCAGAAACTCCGGCACCGGCACATGGTCCGGGTCCAGAATCAGGCAGATGTCACCGGTGGCCTGTTTCAGGGCGTTGTTGATGTTGCCTGCCTTGGCGTTGATCTTTTTGGTACGGGTCACATGGATCACGCCCAGTCGCTCGCATTGCTCCCTCAGGTAAGGATCATCGGCTTCGTCGCACAGGTAAGTGGTATGCGGATAGCGGATGCGCTGAATGGCTTCCAGTGTGTTGATAATCATGTCGTAAGGCTCGCCGGCGCAAAAAGTAGTGAGCACATCTACCTTAAACTTAGTTCGCAGCTTAGGCTTGACTGGTACGCTCACATCAAAATAGTGGTACCATTCGTGCAGGGTGCGCAGCAGTTTAAAGCCGAGTGCAGTGGTCAGAAGTATATAGAGCGGCAGGTAGCCGATATGGTCTGCGTCGATGAACCAGTACAGGAACAGCACCATGGTGATCAGGCCCATCACGATCATGAGCCGGATGGTCAGGACATCCTTCGGCTTAGTGACAACACCGGGAATGGAAGTATGCTGTACTTTAGGGTTACTGGCAGGAATGTTATACATCAGCGAACGGGAACGTGTATTTTTTTAGGATAGCTTAATTTTTATGCACTTGCTGTTTTGCCTGTTTTGTGATTATCTGGTACAATAACATCTGTGGTTTATACTCGTATTATCCTCAAAAGTTCCATTGCTTTACCCTGTACTTTATCACTTACGCCTTACTTTCTTGACTTTATGCTGACCAGCTATATGGTTTATTCTATCCGTTTTAGTACAATTGTTGTCTTTTGCTTGTTTGTTTTAAGTTCTTGTGCTTTTATAACATCTGATGATCAACAGTATAACAAACTGGGGCGCACTGTAGAAGTCGTGAAGGAGGGGGAGAAGTATACTCTGTACCGGAATGGCAAACCCTACTTTATAAAGGGAGCCGCCGGATACGAGCATTTTGACAAGGTAGCTGCTTATGGTGGCAACTCTATCCGGGTGTGGCACACGGAGGATGCGCAGCGTATTCTGGACGAAGCGCATGAACAGGGGCTGACCGTTATGCTGGGGCTCTGGATGGAGCGTGAGCGGGAAGGCTTCAACTACTACGACAAAGAAGATGTAGCTGCCCAGAAGGAGCGTCTGCGCCAGGAAGTGCTTAAGTACAAGGACCATCCGGCCCTGCTGATGTGGGTGGTAGGTAACGAGCTGTATGCCGAGGGCTCCAATGTGAAGGTATGGGATGCGGTGAACGGCGTGGCGGAGATGATCCATGACATAGATCCGAACCACCCGACGACCACTACTGTCATGAACGTGCCAAAGCAGGTTGTCAACCTGATCAAGCGACGCTGCCCGGCCATCGATATTCTCTCTATCAACTCCTTCGGAGCCCTGAACGACCTGCCTGCTGAAATCCGGGAAACCAACTGGAGCGGTCCTTATGTGATAGCCGAGTTCGGAGGCAGAGGTTACTGGGAGACTTACACGACCTGGTGGTATGCACCGATTGAGCAGACCAGTTCCGAGAAAGCCGCCTTTGCCCGCGAAAGGTATGAGAAGACCGTGCTGGCTGACCCTGACCGCTGCCTGGGTGCCTATGCTTTTATATGGGGCTACAAGTATGAAACCACCCCGACCTGGTTCAGCATCATGACCGAGACCGGCGAAGAAACGGAGCTGGCACAGGTAATGCGGGAGATCTGGAGCGGGAAGCGGGATTTTAACCGGGCTCCGCACATCGCCTATCTCTCGCTCAAAGATATCTTTCCAACGGACCAGGTATACCTGCAGCCCGGTGAATTGTCCTCAGCAGCAGTGTTCACTACCGACCCTGACGGCGATAGCCTGCAAGTGCAGTGGGAGCTGCTGCCCGAAACGGTAAGTGAAGACGGCAATGCCATCAAAGAACAAAAGCCTGATGCTATACCTGATGCGATCCAGAAAACAAATGGCAAAAACGTCACGCTCAAAGCCCCGCAGCGTGACGGGGCCTACCGACTCTATGCCTATGTCTATGACGGGCAGGGAAACGTTGCTACGGCTAACTTCCCTTTCTATGTGAAAGCTGGCAATACCTTCAGCTCAGCATTGGATTTCTATTGATGTATTCCAGGTTTTATCCAAATTAAATTTTGCCTTTCAAGGGAAAATTGTGACTATACCTAACCGGATTGTTTATTTAGTCAGTGCTACAACTAATTCAGCGCTTTATCAGTAAACCACTTACCTCAGTTTTAGATTAAGGAGTAGTACAATTTAGACTGTTTCTGACAGAGGCAGTCTTCAGGCAATGCTGTCTCCTGCTGAAGATTACATCGATCACAGAGCCTGAATTTGACACATGAATAAGCAACTGAATCATACAAAAGTAAAAACCGCCCAAGACCCGGTAAAAACTAAAAAAAAGACCGTTAAAGCAAAGCAGACTCCCCCTGATGATGGCGAACTAACCGCAGAGAGCTTTTACAAAGAAGCGCTGAGCCTGCTGGTCAAGAGTGAGGCCAAATTCCTGGTGGGTGGCGGTCTGGCCCTTGACATGTACACGGGAATCAACAGGGCAACAAAAGACATGGATATTTTCTGCAAAGTGGGAGAGTGCCCCCGCATTCTCAAGACCTTTGCCGAAGAGGGTTACTATACCGAAATGACCGATGCCCGCTGGCTGGCCAAAGCCAAAAAAGGGGAGCACCTCATGGACCTGATCTTCAATAACCCCGCCAGCATGTGCCCGGTGAATGACCGTTGGTTTGAGTATGCCACGGAGGGCGAGCTGTACGGTGTAAAAGTGAAATTTATGCCTGCCGAAGAGCTGATCTGGTGCAAACTGTACGTGCAGAACAGGGAGCGCTATGATGGTTCTGACATCAACCACATCATCCTGAGCTGTGGCGAAAAGCTGGACTGGAACCGGCTGTGGTCCTATACCGAACAGCACTGGCAGCTGTTACTGGCCCAGTTCATGAGTTTCCAGTTCGTATACCCATCCGATCGCGACATCATACCCCGCTGGCTAATGGACGAACTGCTGCTGCGGGCCAAAGAGCAGTATGATGTGGAACCACCAAAAGATAAGATATGTCGGGGCCCGTTTATCGACCAGACCCAGTACGGACATGATGTACGTGTGTGGGACTACAAGGCCCTTACCATGCGAACGATATAGCTGCTATACCTGCCGATAAGGTATAGTCAACAAAAAAACGCCACTGCAATGAGCAGTGGCGTTTTTTTATGAATTAAATTTTGGATGCCTGAGTGCTTTGCTCCTGTACCTGCTCTGAGGTGAGGCCAAAAATAGGGGGCGTCGGTATGCCCAGTATGCCCAGGTAGGTATAGATGTGCGCCCGGTGATGAATTTCATGCTCAATCAATGCGCGAAGCCATTTCCAGCACGTAATCTGTCCGCCTCCCGGTGTTTGTATTTTCTGCTGCAGGCCCTGGTCAGACAGGCTGCTGAAAATAGCGAGACTTTCCTGATGCTTTTCCCTGAAAAATGCCAGTACCTGTTCCGGATCATCCGCCAGTGCCTTGCCGCAACCAGTATAAGCAGCAGATCTGCCTTGCACGGTCTCTGCATACAGATAGCGCTCTATGGCTGCAATGTGCCGGATCTGGTCTGCAAAGGTGAATTTACCTTCCCGGTAGGTCCAGTCGAATTGGTCGGCAGGTATACAGGCGATAACACGCTCAGTGCGCTGCCTGATCTTGTCGTAATAATCCAGAAAAGAAGGTATGCTGCTGATTTCCATGGGCTTTTTAGGCTGATTACGAGTTTCAGGTCAAAACAAGTTGCTGCGTCGCTCGAGCAATATGGTGTTGCGCCACACTCCGTGCAACTGGGCAATGCGGTCGCGGTAGCCGATCTGCCGGAAACCGTGCCGCTCCTGCATACGCAGGCTGGTGGTATTGTCAGCAAAAGTCGAGGACTGCAGTGTCCAGATACCGTTGGCTTCGCTCTCCTCAATCATGGCCTGCATGAGCCTATCGGCTATACCTCTGCCACGGTGGCGGGTGGCAATGTAAATGCTGAACTCAGCCACTCCCCGGTAACAGGCCCTGGAGGAGACGGGCAGGAGCGCTACCCAACCCAGCACTTCCTCATTTTCAATAGCGACGATTCGGGTGTGCGGCAGGTGGTTGCGGTCCCATTCCTCCCAGGTGGGAACCTCCGTGTTGAAGGTTGAAAAGCCGGTTTGCAGGCCTTCACCGTAAATGCGGAGCACATCACAGGCGTGCCCCTGCTGCATTGTTGCAAGCTGTATCATCTTTTATTTCCAGATCAGAATCAAAGTTCCACACAAGATCACGCCCATGCCCAGCAGCAGACGCGGCGTGAGCGGCTCATTCAGCAGAAAGTAGGAGAGGCCCACCGTGACCAGTATACCTGCCCGGTCTATAGTAGCCACTACCGATACATCGGCTGTTTTGATGGCTTTGAAATAGAGAATCCAATAAACTGCAGTGCAGGCTCCTGCCAGTATAAACCAGGTGAGCGTTTTGTTATCGATCAGCCGGGCTGACTTGAGGCCACCTGCGTAGAGCGCATGGCCCAGCACCATCATAAACAACACCCCTGTGCGTATCACCAAAGCCAGATGCTCGTTGGCGTTGTTATTCATGCCCATCTTCGCAAACACCATTGCCACGCCCCCTGTGAGCATGGCAACGAGTGCGTATCCTAACCAAGATTCCATTATCCCTAAAATTTCAGGCTGCAATAGTACGACAGGTTTTACACTCTCCAACTACTTCGGCTCGGAATTTTTGCGCGGCTTTCGGCCTTATTTTTTTGTGAGCTGATTAGCAGCCCTTACCTGTACTATTTCCGCTTTCATCGCTTCCAGGTCAGTGCGGAATTTACGGCTCTTCATCAGCTCTTCCACAAACTGGCGGGCAAATTCCTTACCGGCTTCTGAGTCGCTCGGGTAGTGCACGCCGCGGGTCTCTCTGGAGAAGGCCATCTCGCTGGCTACGCCCAGGAAGTGGTCTTTGTACTCCGGGAAAATATGACTTAGAATATAGGCATGCACGTGCGAAGTGGAAGAGTGTCCGCTAGGGTAGGAGGCGTGGCCCGGTGCTTCCAGGTTCTCCAGTCGGGCGTCCAATTGGTAAGGGCGTGGGCGGCTAAAGTCGGCTTTGAGCGAGAAGATGTAGTAAGTGGCATCCTGAATGACATTTTGCAAAACCTGTGTTGTTACAGGCAACTGTTTCGCATTGAACCAGGGACCCAGGTCGCGGCCAATGTAGAACAGGCTGTTGATGTTGCGGGTATAATCTGCATCAGCCGGATTGGTAGTCAGCGGGTCGAAGTATACGGCGGCCATGGTTTCAGTTCGGTTGATGGCTTCGGCGTTTCGGTTCTTTTGCAGGTGCAGCAAAAAGTCGAGTTCAGCTCGGGTTTCGGCAGAACTGTTGGCCGGGAAAGGCTTGAGCCTAAACTTGCTCACCGGCACATCCACGTATACCGTGCGCAACTTCAGGTAAGCCCCACGCTTAAAGTCTGCCTCGGGGAAGGTGATGTCATCCAGGGAGCGGATGGCTACATCAGCTTTATTTTCCTTAGCAGTTTTGTTGTTGGTATGCACGACCATAGCCGTTTGCGCGTTGGCTGCGAAGTTGGCAAACAAGCCGGTCAGTAAAACGAAGGAAAGGGCAAGCAGGGTAGAAGAGGAATTGACTTTTTTGGCCTCTGCCGCTTCGCAGCACTTGCCTGTATTTACTTGCTGCGTAGCAGCTCGTTTCTGCTGTTCGGCTTTTAGGTTTTCGATAGACTGTGGTGTTGCGAATTGATAGATCGGTTCCATATGATGAATTGTTATTAGTGTTTAAGTTTCAAATTCATCAGGATGACGGGGAGGTGGGAGGAAAGACGCAAGGGTTTGAAAAAAAATTAAATTACCTTAGTGCCAACCAATATGTATGCCTGCATATAGGTATACACTAGCATTTCAATCAAAAAAGAAAACCATACATGAGCACCGAAGTAAGAGCACTCGAACCGAAAGCCCTCTGGAATAATTTTGCTGATCTGAACGCCGTCCCGCGTCCTTCTAAAAAGGAAGAGCGTGTGATCGCCTTTATGATGGAATTTGGTCGGAAACTTGGCCTTGAAACCATACAGGACGAGATCGGCAACGTCATCATCAAGAAGCCTGCCACCGCAGGTATGGAAGACCGCAAGACGGTGCTGATCCAGAGCCACGTGGACATGGTGCACCAGAAAAACGCCGACACCGATTTTGACTTCGACACGCAGGGCATCGACATGTATGTAGACGGTGACTGGGTAAAAGCCCGCGGCACGACACTCGGAGCCGACAACGGACTTGGTGTGGCCACGATCATGGCACTCCTGGCCTCTACTGACATCGAGCATCCAGCCATCGAGGCGCTGTTTACGGTAGACGAAGAAACAGGTATGACAGGTGCCCTCGGCCTGAAAGGCGGTATGCTGGAAGCCGAGATCATGCTCAACCTTGACACCGAAGACGATACTGAACTGACCATCGGTTGCGCCGGCGGAGTGGACATCAATGCCAGCGGCACTTATCAGCCTGAAGGTATAAGCGGCAACATGAAAGGCTACAAAGTAAACATCAAAGGCCTGACGGGCGGCCACTCTGGTATGGACATCTACCTCGGTCGCGGCAACGCCAACAAACTGATGAACCGTTTGCTACACCAGGCTACTGAAAAAGTTAGCCTGCGCATCGGCTCTATCGATGGTGGCGGACTGCGCAATGCGATCCCTCGTGAGTCAGTAGCTGTGGTGGCTATACCTGCAGGTGAGGTTGCGGCTTTTGAGAATTTTGTAGGAGAACTGACGGCTATCCTCAAAAACGAACACGCTACAACAGATCCGAATCTGGCCGTGACAGTAGAGCATACAGAAGCTCCTGCTCAGGTTTTACCAGCCGACTATCAGAGCAAGCTGCTGCGTGCGCTCTATGCCTGCCACAACGGAGTATATCGCATGAGCCCGGATATTCAGCACCTGGTGCAGACTTCCAATAACGTGGCCCGTGTGTTGGTGCAGGACGGAAAACTGACCGTGCAGTGCCTTACCCGTAGCTCTGTAGACAGTGAGAAAATGGATCTGGCTGCAGCTATTCAAAGTGCCCTCGAACTGGCTGGTGCATCAGTACAACTGAGCGGAATGTATCCGGGTTGGATGCCTCGACCGGGAGCGGGTATTGTGCAGCTGATGAGCGACCTTTACAAAGAGAAGTATAACGGCGAAGCCCACGTGAACGCCTGCCATGCTGGTTTGGAATGCGGTATCATCGGTGCGAACTACCCGGAGATGGAGATGATCTCATTCGGTCCGAACATCCGTGGTGCTCACTCTCCAGATGAAAAAGTGCAGATCAGCTCGGTGCAGAAGTACTGGGATTTCCTGCTGGATACATTGAAGCGTATACCTGCTAAAGCGTAGAAGAAACCTGAAACAGAAGAGCCGCTCCTGCAAATGCAAAGAGCGGCTCTTCTGTTTTATTGATTTTATTTACTCACCCGCATTACCCAATCCACGGCTTGCAGGGCGATGCCGGTAGTTCCATGCTGCGACTCAAGCATGGGGATGTGGTGAGTATCAAAGAGCCGCTTGCCATGATCAGGTATTGGCACTTACTGCCCCCTCAGATAAACCCTAAACTCAGAGCCTTTGCCTTGCTCGCTGTCACACTCAATTTTGCCGTCGCTGTTTTCCACTATACGCTTCACAATGGCCAAACCTACGCCAGTACCTTCCACGTGTGCATGTAAGCGCTTGAACATGTCAAATACCTTGTCCCGGTCTTCTGGTTTCAAACCAAGTCCATTGTCTTTTACACGGAATACAGTATAGGAGCCCTCGTGATACGTGCTGACTTCAATGATTGGCGGGCGTTCCGGTGAGCTATACTTGATAGCATTTGAAACCAGGTTGTAGACGATGCTGCGAAGGTTTTTGCGGGAGAAAACCATTTCGGGGGCCTCCGAAAAGTCGGTATCAATCGTGGCGTCGTATTTTAAAATCAGATCCTGGATGTTGAGTGTTATATCATCAATCAGCTCCTCGAACCGTACACTTTCGATGTTTGTTTCATCTTGGTGCTGCAGCTTGGCTACTTCTGTCAGGTCCATCAGGGTATGCTTGAAGCGACTGATCGCATCCTGTATCATGGCCATGATGATGTTGAGTTCGCCGTGATCAGGCTCAGGTGTATCCAGAACCTCTTTCAGCGCAACTGCCAGTCCTTCTATATTATTGATTGGAGCTTTGAGATCGTGAGAGGCCGTATACACAAAGTTGTCAAGGTCTTTATTTACGCGGGTAAGTTCAGCAGTGCGTGCTTTCACACGTTCTTCCAGCTCACGGTTGATTTCCTGGGTACGTTTATGCGCAAGCTCCACCTCTTTCTTCTGCAGATAAAAACGTACAAACGCCGCTACTTTTGCCTTGGTGATAGCAGGGTGCAGGGGCTTGAAAAGAAAGTCCACGGCACCGGCCTCAAAACCCTCCATCACATGCACATCCTGCTGGTGAATGGCTGTGACAAAAATGATGGGAATATCACGTGTTTTAGAGATGTCGCGGAGGTAACGGGCTACTTCATAGCCATTCATGCCAGGCATTTGCACATCCAGCAGAATCAGGGCTATTTCTTCCTGCAGCGCCAGTTTCAGGGCTTCTTCCCCTGAGTTGGCAAACAGGTAATCCGTATTATCGCCTTCATCAGAGAGCAGACTCGCCAGGCTGACAAGGTTTTCTTCCTTGTCGTCGACTAGCAATATCTTTACCGGGTGGGTAGCTGTAGGCAAGGTTGTTAGAGGTATGGTATCGTGGTCAGTGTCCATGTAAAGTTAGCAAATAAGCTTGTATGCGCTCAACATTCATGATACTACAGCCGGGTATGCTATTGATGGCTGCCAGCGGCATGGTGGCAATCTCCGCTTCGCCGGGATGCTGCACGATGGCAGTGCCCCGTTTCTCAAATATATACTTTAATCCTGAACTTCCATCCTTACTGGCCCCACTAAGTAGTATTCCAACTGTATTTTTCCCGAAAACATCAGCTGCGCTGGTAAAGGTCACGTCGATGGAAGGGCGGGAGTAGTTCTCCAGTTCGGAGGCATCGAGCGAGAAAGTATGGTCTCTTTCGAGCAGCACGTGGTAGTTAGATGGGGCTATGTATACATGGCCAGCCTCCAGTGGCGTTTTGTCATCGACTTCGACAGCTTTCAGCACCAGCTTCTTGTCAAAGAGCTCCTGCAGACTGCCTTCCTGATTGCGCAGCCGGTGCAGCACCAGCACGATGGGGATACTATAATCCGCGGGCAGCCCTTGCAGTATCTTCAAAGAGGCCTGTATGCCGCCCCATGAGCCACCTAGTACGATCAGTCGGGTATTGTCGCGCATCAGGAGTTCTTGCGATATATGCGGTTGTTTTTGTCTACAAAGTTATACTTGCTGCTGATCTCTGACATGGCCAGTGTTTCCTTTTTGCCCAATGCCAGGTAGCCCAGGCTCACCAGACTCTCATCAAAAAGCTGGTAAACACGTTCCTGCAGCGCACGGTTGAAATAGATGAGTACGTTGCGGCACACGATCAGGTGGAACTCATTGAACGAAGTATCGGTCGCCAGATTATGCGGATAGAATACCACATTTTTGACAAGCGAGGAGTTGAACTTCACGCTGCCGTAGTTGCTCGTATAGTATTCTGCAAAATCGCGCTTGCCACCGGCCGCGTAATAGGCGGCGGTGTAGGCCGTCATATGCGTAGCCGAGAAGATGCCATCTTTCGCCTGCCGTAGCACTTTCTGGTTGATGTCCGTGGCGTAAATCTTGGTTCGACTCAGCAGCCCTTCCTCCTCCAGCAGTATCGCCAGCGAAAACAGTTCCTCGCCGGTAGAACAACCCGCGTCCCATACCTTAATGAAAGGGTAGGTGGACAGAATCGGCAGCACGTTCTCACGCAGCGATTTAAAGAAAGTCGGATCGCGGAACATCTCTGTTACGTTCACGGTGACCTCCTGCAGGAAATTCTCGAAAAAGAAGCTATCTGTGAACAGAAATTTGCGCAGTTCGTCGATGCTCTGCAAATGCTTCTGACCCAGAAAACGCTTGATGCGGCGGTAAACCGAGGCCCGTGCATAGCCGCTGAAATCGTATCCGTACTGTGTGTGTATTTCTTTGATGAGCGCCTCTACCTCCAGCTCAAACAGCTCCTCGTTCTCAAGCTTCATACAACCATACGCGCATCAGGGTAAGCAACTTATCGGTATCCACTGGTTTAGGTATATAATCAGAAGCCCCGGCTTCTATGCATTTTTCTCTGTCTTCTTTCATGGCCTTCGCGGTGAGTGAAATGATCGGCAGTTGCTTAAAACGTAAATCCTTGCGGATTCGTTTTGTCGCTTCTATCCCATCCATTTCCGGCATCATCACGTCCATCAGCACCATGTCTATACCTGACTCTGTGTCAAGTTTTTCGAGTGCTTCCCTGCCATCGTAAGCCGCTATGACCTGCATGCCGTGCATCTCCAGCAGACTGCTCAGTGAGTAGATGTTGCGCACATCGTCGTCTACCACCAGTATCTTCTTGCCGCGCAGCACCTCTTCCGGCACATGCAGCTTCATCTTGAACTCGTTGCCCGGCGGCAGCTTCTGGTTTACCTTGTGCAGGAAGAGCTGCACTTCGTCGAGCAGGCGCAGGTATGAGTACTCGTTTTTGATGATGATCGTGTTGGCGAACTCCTTCAGCTTTGTCTCCTCTTCCTCACTCAGGTCCTTTCCGGAATAGATGATGATCGGGATGTCGCCGAGCTTGGTCTGCGACTTGATCTTCTTCATCCAGTCGTAGCCTTTCATGCCCGGCAGGTTGAGGTCGAGGATGATACAGTCGACCTTTTGCTTGGCCAGCACCTTTTCGGCCTCTTCCGCAGAGTAAGCGGAGGTGGACTTGAGTCCGTGCGCCAGCAGCAGTTCGGCCACGGCTTTATTCTCGATCTCGTTGTCCTCCACGATCAGGATGTTCTCGATGTTTGCCCCGGACTTACTCACGATGGAGCCAAAGGCTTTGTTCAGCATCTCGAGCGTCACGGGCTTCGGCAGGTACTCTTCATTCTCGGCATGTTCGCCGATCACCTCCTTATCGTAAGCCGACATCACGTGCACATTGATGTTTCGCAGGTCTTTGTCTTCACGCACTTTTTTGAGCACATCCCAACCTGTCATATCCGGCAGTTGGATGTCGAGCAGCATGGCATCAGGCTTGTGCTCCAGCGCCATGCGCAGGCCGTCACGCCCTGTAAAGGCCTGGTGTACTTTGAAGTTCTTGGCCTTGGCAAAGTCAGCCAGGATATCGCTGAAGCCTTTGTCGTCTTCCACAATCAGCACGCAGATGTCTTTCTTGTCCTGACGCTCCATGTTGAGAAACACCTGGCCCATGCTCTGGCTCTTTTGCTGTGCCGCAGAGGTGCTTGGTACAGTGACAGGCTGTGCAGCAGGTGGGGTATAAGCAGGAGCCTGACGCTGCTCAGGTACGGCGGAGCCATTTGTTGCACCAAAAGGCACACGCGGCAGGTATAGCGTAAAGGTACTGCCCTTGCCTGGCTCACTTTCCAGCATCAGCTCACCGCCCAGCAGGGTAGCCAGCTCTTTGCTGATCGTCAGTCCCAGACCGGTGCCGCCATACTTGCGGGTAGTGGACGTGTCGGCTTGCTGGAAGGCTTCAAAAACCATACTTTGCTTCTCGGCAGGTATACCGATGCCTGTGTCGCGCACAGCAAAGGCTACCACATCCTGGGCGTCGCGCAGCTGCTCCGACTTAAACTTAGGCCGCTGCGTAACCGGGTATACCTTGAACTCCACTTCACCGCCCTCGTCGGTAAATTTGATTGCATTGCCAATGAAGTTTTTGAGAATCTGCTCCAGCCGGAAACGGTCGGTCACGATGCTGTCGAAGGCACCCGGCACGTGGCGCTCCTTGAAGTTGATCTTCTTCTTGGCAGCCAGTTCTTTAAACATCGGCTCCAGGGACACGTCAGTCAGGCGCAGCTCTTCCGTCTCCAGCTTCACCATACCAGACTCGATTTTAGAGAGGTCCAGTATTTCGTTGATCAGCCTGAGCAGGTCATTACCTGATTTGTGAATGATCTGGGCGTGGTCGATCTGCTTCGTGGAGAGCGTGTTTTCGCTATTGTCGGCCAGTAGGCGCGACAGGATGAGGATACTGTTGAGCGGGGTGCGGAGCTCGTGGCTCATGTTGGCCAGGAAGTCGCTCTTGTACTTGCTCACGGTCTCTACCTGCTGTATCTTCAGTTCGATGGCTTCGCGGGCATCCTCCAGGGCCTTATTCTTAGCGCCCAGTGCCTCGTACTGCTCCTCCAGCAGTTGCGCCTTCTCTTCCAGTTCAGCGTTCTTCTCCTGCAACTCCTCCTGGTTCACGCGCAGTTCTTCTTCTGAAGCCTTAAGCTCGGCATTGAGTTGGCGCAGCTCTTCCTGCTGCGTCTCCAGTTCCTCGGCCTGGTTTTGTGTTTCGTAAAGCAGTTCCTGCGTTTGCAGGTGTGCTTTCAGGGTATGGATGAGCACCGAAATACGCTCGGCTGCGGAGTCGAGCAGACGGCGCTGCACCTCCGTATAAGGTCGGCGGGAGGCCAGCTCCAGTGCGCCTATGATGGTGTTGCCAAAGTATAATGGGATGAGGATGACCGTGGCAGGCTCAATGTCTGAAAGCCCGGTGCGGATGCGCAGGTACTCTTCCTGCACTCCTTCCAGTACCTTCACCTTGCGTTCGGCCACAGCCTGGCCTACCAAACCGGTTCCAATTTCAAACACAGGCAATTGAATCTTATTCTGTTGCAGGCCATGACTGGCGGCAGGTTCCAGTTTGCCGTTGTTGTTGTGCAGGTACAGCACACCGGCCTCAGAGTCGGTATAGTTGCAGAGGTAGGAGAGGGCATGTCTGGAGACTTTGTCCAGCGTGGTTTCGCCCCCGATCAGGTTACTCAGCTCGGCTACGCCTGTCAGCACCCAGTTACGATTTGCATTCTCTGTGGTGAAGTGCTCCAGGTTATTTTTCATGTCCCGGATGGCAAGGCTCAGCATATCCTCCTTGCTTTGCACCTCTATCTCCACGTCATACCGGCCCTCGCCAATAGCCTGCGCCACCTGCGACAGCGACACGGTTTTGTTCACCACCCCTCTGAATGAAGAGGCCACACTACCGATCTCGTCTTCGCTTTCAATATTAACCACCACGTCGGTGGCACCCAGTCGGATGCGGTCGGCTGCATTTTTGAGTGTAGCCAGTGAGGTAGAAATCAGACTGATGATGAAATAGGAAAGGAAGCCTACGAGCGTCAGAATAAACAGCAGCGCTACAAACAGTACCTGCAGATAGCGCTCCTTGCGATTGCTCTCATCCTGTACCTGCTCTCTGATGTTTTGTATGAGGTGCTTTTCGGCCTGGCGAAGCGCCTCGATATTGGAGGTATACAGGCTGTAAACAGAGCCTGCATCAAAGGTGTTCAGATCTGTGTCCGGATTCTGTTCAAGTCGCTGCACAACAGCAACGGCACGTTTATAATCGTCCGACACTAAGATCTCCTGCACTTCGCTCACAGTGCCACGATCGGCGTAGCGGTAAAAGTTGTCCAACGCTGTCGTATGGCTGTTGTACTGCGTCATAAGGAGGGCGTAATCCTGATATGAGAATATGCCTTCCTGCATGGATTTCATCAGCAGACTACGCATGCGACCCAGGTGGATCTTGGCTTCGGAGAGACTTTTGAAACTGATCAGCTGGCGACTGATCTCGACGTTGCTAAGAGCTGTTGCACTGGCGTCCATGCGGTTAAGCATACTAAAAATCAGCTCATTGGAGTAGCGGCGGAAGTCGTCCACATCCAGGCGACCTTTGTCCAGGTCACTGCGGTACTTATTGATATCCTGCATCATGGAAATGGCAGGCAGGGTGCGGCTGGTCTCGCTCAGAAAATCTGTGAGGTCGAGCGTAGCAGCATCGGTCAGACTTCTTTGCGCACGTGCATCGAGCATGAAAATGGAATCGCCGGAAGCTGCCGCCAGTATACGGGCACGCTCGCGCTGAAAGGCGTGCAACAGAGAGGATATTTTTTCTGACTCGGTGAGCTGAGCAATCTCGTCCTGCAGCTTGTCATTCTCTTCGATTTCGCGCTGCACGGTAACAGCCACAAAATAGACAAGCGGAAAAAGGAGCAGGGCCAGCAGGAGGAGGAGTTTATCCCTGATCTTCAGGTTTCGGATGATGTTCATCGAGCGTGCGTAGGGTTAAGCAAGGGTGAATAAGAACCTGTTAAAAATGCAAGTTAGGAAAAACAGATTTGTTTTGCCTTCAATACTTGCCTTGGCTGTTAAAAATCCAGCCTGACAATTCGCAGTTGAAGTAGGTTTTAGGAGAGTGGAGATATTGTATATTTGCAGGACGGTGGCTGCCATACCTTACCATCTATAAGTGCCACCCTGTGTCTCCCTTATTCCTGTTTACGTCAGCAGCTTATGCTTAAAATTTTTACGCTAGTATTATTCATTCTGGGTGTTATCTCTGCTCCCGTATCGGCACAAACAAATAACCCTCCGGAGTGGGAGTGGAACAGCAAAGTTACAGGCATCGCTTCAGGGAGTGGTATTATAGTAGACAGCAAGGGCAATACCTATACAGCTGGCTCTTTCAACAAGAGCGTAACCATCGGGAACACAACCCTTACGAGTGATAAACCTCACGGGGAGGGCTATGTTGCAAAATATGATGCTGCCGGGAAAGAAGTTTGGGTCATCAAGCTTGGAGGTGACGCCAGAAAATTAGTCATGGACTCGCAAGAGAATATTTTCGTCACAGGTGGCTTCGAAGATACGGGCGTATTCGGTTCTACTGTGCTGAAAAGCAATGGGATTCATGACTACTATTTAGTTAAACTGAATAGCGCAGGTCAGGTACTTTGGGCAACAAACACTACGGCGCTGAGCGGCAATGAGGCATCTGCGACCGGTGTGGATGTTGGGATCGATGCAAAAGGTAATATTTATGTAACGGGCATTTTCATCGGAGACATTACATTCGGGAATGTTTCGTTGGCAAGTCAGGGGAGAGATCTTTTTATCTTAAAACTGGATCCATTCGGAAAGGCAATCTGGGCACGTAAAGCTGGTGGGGATGGTTTTGACTCTGTGGGAAGTATTGCTGTTGATGCAACGGGGAATAGCTTTATAACAGGAGATATCAGAGGAACGGCACATTTCGGAGCAATCTCTATTTCATCTGAGTATAGTCTGTCAATTTCTGGTTTTCACCCGGCACTTTTTATTGCTAAATACAACACTGCAGGAGATGTGGTATGGGTAAAAAAAACAGGTAGTAGTGGTACTCACAGTCTCAAAATAACGCTCGATAAGAACGGATTTATATTCCTGACCGGTTGGTTTAGCGGTCCGGCTAACTTTGCCTCCACTATATTGTATGCCTACAACCAAAGTATGTTCCTGGCGAAATACGATGCAGCAGGAGATGTGATCTGGGCCCGGGAAGCTGGTGGGTACTGGTATGATTCAGGGTTGGATGTGGCAATCGACAGAGACGGTAACAGCTATGTGACCGGGTTTTACACGCGGCAAGCAACTTTTGGCAATTTTACAATAGAGAATGAAATTGGCAGCAGCTTCTATGCCGCTAAATACAATTCTGAAGGCAAGGTGTTATGGGTGAAGCAGTTTGGCTCTCCTAAAGCGGGAGGCAGGGGAAACGCAATTGCAGTGGATGCGTTGGGTAATTGCTATATTACTGGTGGAGGCAACGAGACAGCTTTTGAAGGGATAGACCAGTATGAAGATCGCTCAGACAAGTTTGTCGCCAAACTGGCCTCAGATGCCGACCCTGCCATTCTGACCAGTAACCTGCCTGAACTGGAATACTGTGCTGGCGCAATCGTGCCTGTTTCATTTCTCAAATCCGGTTCTTACGCAGCTGGTAATACTTTCACGGCCCAACTCTCCGATGCCTCCGGTTCGTTTGCCAACCCTGTGACGATAGGTACTGGTCAATCGGCTCCCATTATGGCTGAGTTACCGGCAGGTATAGCGCCAGGCGCTGGCTATAGGATCCGTGTGGTGGCCGGAGTGCCGGCTGTAATAGGCATGGAGAGTAGCATACCTGTCAGTATTGTTGCAAGACCTATGGCGCCTGTTGTTATACCTGCTGCAAGTTGTGGCAGCGGTAACGTGACCCTTGCAGTTTCAGGAGCTCGTACCGGTGAAGCCTACCATTGGTATGCCACCGCCACAGGAGGTGAAGTACTGGCCATTGGCCCCACGTTCAATACACCGGCTATCAACAGCACCACACACTACTATGTGTCACTCGTAAACGGTACGGGCTGTGAAAGTAACCGGACGCTTGTAACGGCAACTATTGATCCTGCACTGAATGTGCAGGCAGGCAGCGATGCTGAACTATGCATAGGCGGAGGCGATGTGCAGCTGACAGGATTTAGTCCGGCAGGTGGTACCTGGAGCGGAACTGGTGTAAGTAAAGCGGGAGTTTTTAGTCCCTCCTTGGCAGGTGCAGGAACTCACACTTTGACCTATACCTTTGACAATGGGCATTGCGCGGGTTACAGTACAAAAGTGATGCAGGTTACGCCCATACCTGCTATCCAGGCAGGTTTCGAACCGGTTGAGTGCGGTACTGCCG
Organism: Pontibacter lucknowensis; assembly: GCF_900156415.1. Taxonomy (GTDB): domain Bacteria; phylum Bacteroidota; class Bacteroidia; order Cytophagales; family Hymenobacteraceae; genus Pontibacter; species Pontibacter lucknowensis. Next base: position 366,336 of record NZ_FTNM01000004.1, read on the forward strand.
AAAGCCCGTCGGGACTCGCCCCGCTGCAGGTAAAATTTACCAACAGTACAAGCGGTGCTACTGCCTACTTGTGGGAGTTTGGCGATGGCACTACTTCGCAGGAAGCTGCACCTGGCCATACCTACAATACAATCGGCAACTATGATGTGTACCTGACTACCTTTTATGGCAATAATTGCAGCAACAGGCAGCAGGTGACAACAGTACAAGTAGAGCGCCGGAAGGAGAACGCCAATGTGTTCACTCCGAATGGCGACGGGTTGAATGATTATTTCGTCCTGAATGTATCCTGCCTTCCCCTTGATTTAAAAGTGTTTGACCGGTGGGGGAAACTGGTTTTTGAGCAGGCGGACTATAGACAAAACTGGGATGGCGGAAATCAGCGAAGCGGTATTTATTTCTACCATGCCACCACCAGTAACGGGCAGAATTGGAAAGGCTGGGTTGAGATGATACGCTGACAGGGAAGTGCAGTCTGCAGCTAATGGTAATTCCCCTTCCCATCAGCGCGGGTAATTGCCTGCGTCCTTTAGGGCATTTGGTGAATCTGATTTGATTGTGGGTATAACTGTTATTTCACCGGTTGACTCCAGGATCATCACATCAATTTTGGACAGGTCCTCCTGTCCACCGTTGCGGGCGGCTGAATTGATTTCTTCTATTGTTACGCGTTCTTTTTTAAGGGCTTCATCTATTAGTTCCCCTTTGTAAAGTAATAGGGTAGGCTTGCTGGTAATAAAATGTTTGACAGCCTTATACCTCACTGAAAGCCAGGTGATAACATACTGAAGGAATATCAGTAAGAAGAAGGCCAGAACGCCATCTGCAAGCGCCACATTTTTATTGAGTGACACCGAGGCGAGTGCCGAGCCCAATGCCACCGTCACAATGAAGTCGAAAGCATTCATTTTGGAGAGTGTCCGTTTGCCGGATGATCGCAAGAGCAATACCATGGCAATATAGGCAAGAATAGTGATCGTGAAAGTTCTGAAAATACTGTCCCAGTTGTCGAAAAAGAATTTTTCCATAAGGTGTGAGGTCCGCTTTTTTTAAGTTGCAGGTATACGCCTCTTTTACTCGATTGAACCCGTGCGGTTGCAAAAGAGGAACAAACAGGGAACAGACCGGTCGATGCGTTTAATCATCAGTCCGTTCTCTACCTTTTCAAAAAGAATCGATCAGCGATCAGGCTATCAAAGAAATTGCTACCTCTAACTGTGCGGTACTATTTTTTTGATTTGCTCAAGCTATTTAGCCTTATATAATAATCGTCAAGCAAATCATAGATCGCTTTCTGATCCTTGCCTGATGAATTAGAATCCCAATCTGTATTAACTATAAAATACCTGCCCATTCTTTTATCTTTGAAAAACCAAATTACAGAGGACATTCCTGGGTCACCACCGGTATGCCCAAAATTCCCTGTAGAACCGAACCCCATCGTGATTCCCATGTTATACTCGTCACTGTATTCACTGGTACTCCTGTTTATGAAGTTTTCTGCCGTAAGCTGTGGTGTAAAGTATTCTTTGTAACTCTGCTCTGAAAGTAAGGTTCCGTTACCAAAATACCCTTTCATGAGTTCCAAGATATACTTACCCATGTCTGAGCTTGTGGTCAGCAATCCTCCGTCAGGATACCCAACAAGTGAATAGTAGGGATATGGAGTTTGCTTATCCTGATAAGTTGGGGAATATTTTGAAAAATCAATCGCATCGAAACTCCAGCCCGACGAATTCATCTTCAAAGGGAGTAAAATATACTGGGTAGTAAACGCATCATAAGTAGTGCCTACTGCTTTCTCTAAAACCAGTGCAGCAAGTGAAGCCCCGACATTTGAATACTCAAAAGTACTACCAGGCTCCTTTGTTGAGAAAGCTTCTTTCGTGTACCATGCTCCTCCGGTATCAAGCAAGTTTTTCAAGAAATCCTCTAAGGAGATTTTAGTTGATGGAGGGTTAAAACGTGTCGGCGAAATGTCTATGTTAAGATTCTGAACTAAATTAATTGTGTCTTTAAGGATCACATTTCTGGTAAGGTATTCTTCTGTGTCAACAATAGAAGACGTGTGGGTTACCAAATGCCGGATAGTGATAGGAACTTCCGGGTGTTCTGGATTAAACACGTTGAAGGGTAAATACTTACTGACTGGCTCGTCTAAGTTCAGATGGCCTAATTCCTGTGCTTTAAGAATGGCAATACCAATGACAGTCTTAGATACAGAGGCAATATTCTGAACTGTGCTTTCTGTGTACTTGGTGTTTTCCCTGATATTAGAAATGCCAAAACCGTTTTGGTACAGCACCTCTTTGTCGTTCACTAAAGCTACACCGAAGCCGTTAAAACTTGTCGTTTTACTGATTTGGGTCAATTTCTCTGTCAACTCCTGTTGAGTTCGCAGAAATTCCTTTGAATGTAAATTCCTCGTCGTCTTACAGGAAACAGCTACAATAGAGACAACTACAAGTAAAAATAGATGTTTCATATTTTTAATCGATGTACATTCTCTCTTTTTAGGTTCCATATTGAAGTGTTGCACCCAACTAGTGCATATAGCAGGAGTACATGCTCCTACTATATGAACTTTGTTGTAGAGTTGGATCTGTGGATTTATACCTAGTCTTTTCTTTCCAACACAATCAAATCAGCCGATGCCTTATTCAAAGCAATAGGAATGTTGTTGAGTACCGCCGTGCGGATCAGTGTTTGGATGTCGTGCTCGTGGCCGTGTGGGGTTTCTACGTCAATGAAGAATATCACCTTTTGGATCTGGCCCTGAAGCAGGCGAGCGGCTAGCAGAATATCGCCACCACTTGGGCCGTGGCCGAAGGGTTCGATGTTCATGTCAAGCAGCTCATTGATCAGCTTGGAAGTGTTAGTCGTCCCAATCAGCTTGTATTGGCGCAGGGCCTGTTGGTTCTCTTTTACCCAGTTGAGTAGTTCCGTCTTCTTGTTGTTGTGGGCAATCAGTGCAATGGTTGTCATAAGGTATGATGTATAGCTTGATTCAGTAACGCTTCAGTGCTGTTGCTGTTGAGTTAGTGAAGATAAGCTTTTCACCTTTATAATCTAAATTCTAAACTGAAAGATCATGTCTCTCGTCAAAAGAGCGAGACATCCTACAGCGTCTGATTCAGGAGGAAAGAGAAAGAGTACCCATGACAGTAGACAAAAAGTACAGAAAGATTGCGCAGTGGCTGGCCCGTTACGGTTGTGTATCCATCGGTCTCGTGTATGTGCTGCTAGGGAGCATGGCGATTCTCTCGCTGTTTGGCAGGTCAGAGGACGATGCTGATGAAGAGCGGGCACTGGATTATCTGCTTGAATACACCTTGGGAGAAATACTGGTCTGGGTAGTGCTGATTGGTATGGTCGGTTACATCACCTGGCGGGTATTTGAAGCTATAACCGACCCCTACGAGTTTGGGAAAGACCTGAAAGGTATAGGCAAAAGGGTAGGGGTTGCTCTGAGCGGCGTAGGCTATGGGCTTATTGCCTTCTCAGCTTACGAAGTGCTGAACGGAGGCGGCGGAAACAGTGAAGAGGAACAGCAACTGATGATCGCCAGAATACTGGCCTGGGATGCAGGGCCATGGCTGGTCGGCGCTGCTGGCGTGGTCACTATGCTGACTGGCCTGGTGCAGTTCCAATACGTTATACAGGGAGCCTATAACAAGCGCCTGGATCTGGGCGAACTAGAACAGTATAAAAAGCGCATTATTCACACGCTGGCATGGGCAGGATATTTTGCACGTGGTATCATCCTGCTCGTGCTTGGGTACTTTCTGCTGCGCGGCGCTATCAAGCAAGACGAAAACGCAGTCGGAGACACCGATTCAGCTTTCGATTTTATAGGTGGAGGCACAGTGGGTGACACAGCCTTTTTCCTGGTGGCGCTGGGTACGATCTGCTATGGCTTTTTTATGTTTATCTTCAGTGTGTTTTACAAATTTAGGAGAGACTGATGGGAAGCTTAGTCCTCTGCAAACACACCAGAAAGATTTTCCATGTACTTCTGTCCGGAACCAGTGTTGAGCAGGAGAATCTTTTCATCGGGTGAGATACAGCCCGTGTCGACCAGCTTACGGGTGGCCATCCACACAGCAGCTCCTTCCGGCGCTACAAACAACCCTTCGCTGGCGCCCAGTTCTTTCAATCCTGCTATCATTTCCTGCTCGCTGATGCTGATAGCCGTACCGCCGGACTCCTGCAGTGTCTGCAGCATCAGTTGCTCACCCAATGGGCGAGGAACGGCCAGTCCGTTAGCGATAGTTGGTTTGCCCATGTAGTTATGCGCATTGGCTTGTCTGCCGTAAAAAGTCTCTACCAGTGGACGGCAGTTCTCGGCCTGTACTGCCACCATGCGCGGCAGTTTTATATCCGCCGGCAACCAGCCGATTTTTTTCATCTCCTTGAACGCTTTCCAGATTCCGATCAGTCCGGTACCACCGCCGGCAGGGTATAGGATCACGTCAGGCAGTTCCCAATTGCCCTGTTCGGCAATCTCGTAACCCATGGTTTTTTTTCCTTCGATGCGATAGGGCTCTTTTAAAGTAGACACATCCAGCAGTTCGCCAGCGCTGTTAAGCTCCTTTGCCCTGGCGGCGCAGTCGTTGATCAGACCATCCACCAGCACTACCTCAGCGCCGTACCAGTAACATTCGTCCCGGAAAGCCTTTGGCGTATGGCGCGGCATGACCACCGTGGCACGCATACCTGCCTTGGCGCAATAGGCCGCCATTGCCACACCAGCATTGCCGGCTGTAGGTATAATGCAGCCTTCCACGCCATGCTCTTTTGCTTTGGAGATCGCCATACTGAGTCCGCGGGCTTTAAAAGAGCCGGTCGGGTTCTGGCCTTCATCCTTCAGCTGCAGGGAGCGGAGCTCATACTTTTTAGCCAGGTTGTTTAGCGTCAGGATCGGGGTATAGCCTTCGCCAAGACTCACGATGTTTTCTTTGTGCAGCACAGGCAGCATTTCGAGGTAACGCCACATGGTGCCTTCCCGCTTTTGCAGTACCTCTTTGCTTAGCGACTTGGCAAGGTTATACCCAGCCAGCAAAGGCAGCTGGCAGCAAGCCGAAACTGTCTGTTTTTCGAAGGGAGAATATTGTTTGCCGCAGCCTGAGCAGGATAATGTGCTGAGGTGGCTTACTAAGGATTGAAGCGTCGTTTCCATATCAGTATTTACGGCAATTAACACTCCTGATATGACCAAACAAAATAGCTTTAAGGAATAGGCTATTCCATTTTGGAATAATAGCGTTTCGTAAACTGAATGAAATTTTTGTAAGGGAAATTGTTCTCGGTGCCTTTGCGCTGTATGAAATTGAAACTCCTTTTTATGGTAAGTCCGTTGATTGGTACCTGCACCAACTCACCGGACTGCAGTTCTTTTATCACCGCTTGCCGGGGGAGGAAAGAAAGACAGGTATCTACCCGCACGAAGTTCTTTAGCGCTTCGGTGCCACCAAGTCGTATTTTAATAGGCAGCTCATTTAACTTCACCTGCTTCCGCTCCAGTGCCAATTCCAGCACGGCCAGTGTGCCCGAACCTCGTTCACGCAGCGCCAGCGGAATCTCGTACAGGTCCCGGATCTCCAGTTGCTGCTTTTTGAGCGGATTGCGGGAAGAACAGACGGCGATCACTTCATCGGTCAGGAAAGGCGTATAAGTCACGTTGCTCACTTTATTGATTCCCTCTACAATGCCCAGGTCTATTTCGTGGTCGAGCAGGGCTTTGAGGATGTTCTCGCTGTTCCGGTTTTTCAGGTCGAGGTGCACATTGGGGTTTTGTTGCAGGTAGGCCGAGAGCACCGGTGGCAGAATATAAAGCGAGATAGTGGTACTTGCTCCCAGCACCATGTTGACCTGAGGGGAAAAATTCTCACTCAGTTGCTTGAAATTCTGGTAAAGTTCGTGTTGCAGCTGTTTGGCAGAAAGTAGTTTTTCATAAAGCAGCTTGCCGGCAGGGGTAAGCACGACACTGTTGCCCAGCCGCTCGAAGAGGCCGGTCTTGTAGAACTCCTCCAGCGCCTTGATGTGCTTGCTGATGGCGGACTGGCTGATAAAGAGCGTCTGGCTAGCTTTGGTAAAGCTAAGCAAACGAGCCACTTCCATAAAGATCTCGTGTCGGTGAGAGAGCATGTCGCTGCAATGGGTTTCTGCAAGTATAACGAATATGCTGCTGATTTAGCAGATATGCCCAGCTGCAATTTATACCTGCGCAGTCTCGATCTGCTTCACCAGCTCTTCATCCGATACAGTTTCCATCCAGTCCCTGGTCAGTTGCAGCCGCACCGTCTGGGCACCACCGCTTGGGGTGCAGACCACAGTCACTTCGTCGTTGTCACCCGCTGTGATTTCTGCGGCTCTTTCTGCGTCTTCTTTGGCTAAACTGCTGTAAGTCTGCACGCAGGTCCAGGTGGTGTTGTCTGTGCTTGTTACTTCTCTTTGTGTCATCGTTTGAATTTAAAGGTATAGGCTATACTGGCTGTTTGAAAATAAGGTGCAGCTTATACGAAAAAAGCCCCGCCTGCACATGGCAGACGGGGCTTTAATAAGTGAGGATATTTCGAGCTATTGCACCCGGATCAGGCGCAGGTGGTCGACCATGGCCTGGTTCACTTCACCGTTCATGTTCTCGTTTTGTGGCTCAAAGGTAAGTGACAGCTGGTGGGAGCCTTTCTCGAGCTGCACCCATACCTTGTTGGTATAGCCCCAGTCGCTCCACTCGCCGATGCCTCGCTGCGGCAGCACGATGGTGCCGGCCATTTCTTTGCCTTTACGCAGGGCGCGGATGGCTGCTTTGTTGTCGGTGTTGATCGGGCCATTGCCGTTGGCATAGCGGAAGTCTATGGCGTACAAGCCTGCCTGAGGCGCATTTACTTTGAAGGTGATGGTCGTGTTTGCCTTTTTGCTCACTTCAACAAAGCCCTTGCCTGTAAAGCCTTTGTAAGGTTGTTTGGCTGGCGTAGCTGTTGCCTCGGCTTCGTATACCTGTTCCAGTGCGGCAGGGTATACCGCCACCGGCTCGCTGGCAAAAGAGCCAAAGCCTGCTGCGTCCGTTGCGATCACCTGGTACTCAGCATAGCCATCTGGCTTAACCGCTATACCTGTTTCAGTGGTTTGCTGCAGCGGCTTACCGTTTTTGAGCACGGTGTAATTCACCGCGCCTTCTACAGTCTGCCAGCTATACCTGCCATTGGCAAACGTAGCTGTGGGAGCGACAGGTGTTACATGATGGGCTACTTTGTTCTGGCTACCTTTACCGCTTATTTCATCAGCAAGCACGATCTGCACTTTATGCTGACCGCTTAGGCTTGCAGGTATAGCAGCGCCTTCCAGTGGCTGTCCGTCCAGTGTGATGCTGCGGATGCTGTTGCCGAAGCCCTCCATTTGGATGTCAAGCACGGCATTTCTATACCTGAAATTGGTCAGGCTTCGATTGCCTTTATAACTCTCCGGTACAAAAGGTTTGAATACCAGCTGATCTGCCTGAAAATCCATGCCGAAAAGCAGTTTGTAGGTCATGCCCAGGTAGCCTGCCACACTCCACAATTGGCGGTCGGAATTAACCTGCGTGCCCGCATAGTCGCCGTTGCTGGCTACAAAGTTTTCCTTGTTAGTCAGGAACAGAGCAGCAGGCCGGTAGATGGCATTTAAGCTCTCCACGGTAGCGGTTTCATTGCCGGTTTTGGCAGCGGCCAGGGTCCAGTAGGCCTGCACAAAAGGCCAGATGCCGTTGTTGTGATAAGGCGGAATGTTCGGGATTTGCGGGAAAATGCTTGGTACACCGAAGTCATAAACCGGGGTGTTGGCCACAACTCTTTTTGCTCTGTCCGTATCAGCTATGCCAAACAGAACTGTGAGTGCCTCACCTAATGCCTCGGCTCTTGGCGACAGCGGCAAGTAGTTGCGGCCGTACAGGTACTGTCCATAATAGCCTTTGTCTTCCTGCCATAACTGCTGGTTTATACCTTGCTTGATGCGCTCGGCCAGTTGGCTATACCTGTCAGCGGCCTGCTTGTCTTGAAGCATGGTCGCCATCTGGCTCAGCAGCACATTGGCCTGATAATGCACGGCGTTGGTACCGAGATTTTGCGAAGCGTAGATATCGGCAGGCTGCATCCATTTCGGGTAGGTCTGCTCGCGCCAATCCAGGAAAGAGGATTCGCCGCGCATCAGGTTCGTGTTCTGGTCGAAGGCGTTGAGCAAATCGTCTTCCATCGAATTGCGGATGATCTCATAGGCCTCCCGCAACCAGTTCTGGTCTCCGGTAACAGTGTAGATTTCCCAGGCTGCCGTGGCCCAAACGATGCGGTCGGTCGAAACAGGGTAAGCACCGCCCGTGCCGGTATCCTGGATGATGCGCTGGTTCTTCACTTTACGCATCAGACTTTTGCGGGCTATCTCCGGCTCAATGGCCGCCAAACCCAGTATCAAGCTGTAGCTGATGTCGCGGGTCCACACACCGGCCCATTCTTTACCGGTACGGAAAGTGCCATCCTCTTCAATGTTCTTCACCACTTCCTCCAGCGTCATGTTGTAGAGTGCGTCGGTCAGTACGTAGTCGGATTTGTACTGCGGGTATTTGTCAATCGGCAGACTCAATTTCCAGTGCGAGGCCGTGAACTTCTCTTCGCGGTGGGCATTCATAGTGAGCGTCACTTCATAAATGCCGTCACCGTCCGGATCCTCCAGTTCCATCCCCTCCCGACTTGCCAGATTGTCGAAGTCCCACGAAAGGGGAGAGGAATTACCGGCGATGTAAACGCCCTTGAAATCATCTTTGTATACCTTGCTGCCATTGTAGGCGGTGTAGAATCCCTGCTTCTCAAAGGCCTGCAGCACTTCGCGCATGTCCACCCGCACCGTCAGCGGTGTATTCGGTGGCAGAAATGCCTTGGCAGGTGCCGGCTCAGTAGCCTTGAGCTGCTGCCCGAATTTGATGATCGGCGTTTCACAGCTCCCGCCTTCTTCAGCAAGGCAGATGAACTGGTGGTCCATACCCGGCGGCATCTCATTGTCCTTGCTGTTGATGCTGAACTTAAAGAGCACCTCCGGCGACTGGAACTCGTTTGCAGGGCTCTGGTAGCTTGAGGTGATCTCGGTAGGGGAGAGCGCCTTTGCTACATGATCACCTTGGATCACGCGGTCAGGGTAGATGCTGTATGCTTGGGATTGCCAGATTGCCTTTTCGGTACTGACCGTTTTGGTGGTCGTGCCTGTGTGCGGTTGCGTTTTGCAGGCGCTTGCAGTTAGTAGGACTGCTAAGCCTAAGATATTTATGTAAGTGTAATTGTTCATGGCTAACTTTAATGTGTTATAGCTTCGCCTGTGCGGCGGGCACCTACTTTTTTCCTTGATGAAAAAAGTAGGCAAAAAAATCAAGACGATTTTAAACTCGCTGACCGCTCAGACACAAAATCGTTGGCTGTGCACCTGGCTCAGGTGATCTGTTTCATAGCCTAAGTGTAAGTTACCTTTTCAATGCGTGTCAGTGGGCCGTGTCAGGAGCAACTATGCTTATACCTGAAAAGTGGCAGTTACTGAAACTCCCCTCTTTGGCTTTTATAGAGGGCCCCTACCCCCAGGAGGGGCAGGGGTGGTTTGACCCGGTATAGTAAAATAACTACAGAAACCACAACGCTTATACCTTGAAATGGCAGCAACAGCAAATCCCCTCTTGAGAGGGGCAGAGGGATGACAATCGTGAACACCGACATTATCAATCCTGAAAATCTGTCTTAATCCTGTAAATCCTTGGGGTAGGGGCCCTATATAAAGATTCTGACTACTCCTTCACCCCAAACTTATACACCGTTGTTTCGCTGTATTTCTCACCGGGCCGGATGATACTTGAAGGGAATCTCTCCTGATTCGGGGAATCGGGGAAGTGCTGGGCTTCGAGGCAGAGGCCGGCGTAGCGGTTGTAGGTCGTGTTGTTGTGGCCGGTCAGAGTGCCGTCCAGGTGGAAAGCAGTGTAGAACTGGATGCCGGGCTGGGTAGTATGTACTTCCATTACACGGCCTGTGGTAGGTTCTTCTACCGTTGCGGCATGCACCAGTTTTTCGCCTCCGTTGCGCACCACGTAGTTCAGATCATAGCCGTAGCCTTGCAAATTGTCGATGCGCTCACCAACACGGGTTGGCGTGGTGAAGTCGTAGGGCGTGCCTTTCACCGGAGCCAACTCACCGGTAGGTATAAGCGTCTCGTCAGTCGCTGTGAACTGGTCTGCGTTGATCGTAACGATGTGGTTGAGGATGTCCTTTTCCTTACCCGCACTCAGGTTGAAATAGCTGTGGTTGGTCAGGTTAACCGGCGTGGCTTTGTCGGTCGTAGCTTCGTAGTCGATCTTTAGGGCGTTAAAGCCTGTCAGGGTATAGGTCACCACCACGGTCAGGTTGCCCGGGTAACCTTCTTCACCGTCCTTGCTCACGTAGGTCAGCCGGATCGCGTTTTGCCGTTGCAAAGGCTCAGCCTGCCATACTACCCTGTCGAAACCGGTAATGCCGCCATGCAGGTGGTTGGGCGCATTGTTAGTAGCCAGGGTATATTCCTGCCCGTCCAGCGTAAACTTCCCCTTGGCAATTCGGTTGGCGTAGCGCCCCACAATGCCACCAAAATGCGGATCGTTGGGTACGTAACCATCCACATTGTCAAAACCGAGCGCCACTTCACCCAGGTTGCCTTCGCGATCCGGCGTCTGAATCGAGGTGACGATCGCCCCGTAATTGGTGATCTTTACGATCATGCCACTATCGTTGGTCAGGGTATAGAGCTGCACTTCCTGCCCGTCGGGGGCGGTGCCAAAGGGTTCTGATTTTATTTCCATCGTGCTTGTTTCTGCTGTACTTGTGGTTTGCTCTGTCTGGCTGTCGTTGCCAGAGCAGCCCATCAGGCAGGCGGTACTCAGGCTTCCGAGAAGAGCTAGCATCAGTAAGGTACGGCGGCCGTTATATTTTTGCATATTCTTTTTCCTGTTCGTCTTTTATTTGGTGAGAATGATAGAGCTGTATGCAGGTAGTTGTACTGTGCTGCCATTTAATTTCGCAGCGTTGTGCTGATGTACCAGTTTACTATGCTCCTGCAGGTTGGCAGGTAGGGTAACGCTCGTGGTATTACCAGATAAGTTATGCAACACAAGCACCGACTCATCGGCCATTGTGCGCAGAAAAGCGCTCACTGCCCTGTTTTGCATATCCACGGGTTCGAGTTCGCCACGTGTCAGCGCATTACTGCTGTTACGCAATTGGATGTAGGCTTTGTAGTGGTTCAGGAGTGAGTTCGGATCTTGCGCCTGCTGCGCCATAGGCCTAACGTTCTGCTCGGTACTGTACTCAGGCGTTACCCAGGTAGCGCGGCAATCGTCGTTTGCTTTTGTATCCCACAGGAAAGGCTCCCGTATCTGCTCGTCCGGCTTTTTGCCCTGCATCCCGATCTCCTCACCGTAGTACACATAGGGAGCGCCCGGCAATGTAAATAGCAACGCCGCTGCTACCTTGGCCTTGTTCAAATCGCCGTTTACCTCGCTCATAATGCGGTTCTGGTCGTGATTGCTCAGGATGGTGGCGTCTACAAAATTCGGATTCACTTGCTGATAGGTATTGATGATGCGGTCGTGGTGGATAGCCAGCGAGTCGCCGTTTCCTGTTTTCAGGGCGTCGAGTATTTTCCAGCTCATCTCAAAGTTGAAGAGAGCAGGGAGGCCTTTGGTATAAGGGGCCACAACATCAGCCTCAGCCCATACCTCACCCACCAGGTATACATCCGGCTTTACCTTCTGCATCTCGGCTCTGAATTCCTCCCAAAAAGCATGATTATCCGCTGGTCTGTCATCCGGGAAAATGTGGCGGGCCGCATCAAGTCTAAAGCCGTCCACGCCCACTTCCTCCAGCCAGTAGCGACCGATCTTGTATACCTCCTCACGCACCTTCGGATTGTCGAAGTTAAGGTCGGGCATGCCACCCCAGAAGTAACCGAAGTATTTGTAGTCACTGCCTTTCACCTCGTGCCACTGGTGCACGTTGTGGGAGTCATCACCAGTGGTCTTGCCTTCGCCTTTGGTCTGCGGGTCGTCCTTATGCGCCCACACGTAGTAGTCGCGATAAGGACTTTTCTCGTCTTTGGCAGCTTCTACAAACCAGGGGTGTTGGTTGCTGGAATGGTTCACCACAAAGTCGATTACGACCTTAATATTACGTTTGTGCGCCTCCTCCAGAAAGGTTTTGAAATCTTCCATGGTGCCATAGTCCGGGTGGATGCCGGTATAGTCGGTCACGTCGTATTTGTGGTAGGTAGGAGATGGGCTCATCGGCATCAGCCAAATGCCTTCTATACCTAGCTCTGCCAGGTAATCGAGTTTGGAGGTCATGCCTTTGATGTCGCCGATTCCGTCGTTGTCAGAGTCGCAGAAGGACTGGACAAAGATCTCGTAGCTCACACCGTTTGGCCATTCATTCGCGGTAGCAACGGGCTGACTTTCAGGTTGGTTTGTGGAGCTGCAACCCGTCGCCAGGTATAGCGCAGGTATAAGCAGCAGGTGATGCAGGTTTAGTTTTTTCATGGTTGATTGTTGTTTAAACCTACCCCAGCTCTCCTTTAAGTAAAGGGAAGGGGGTTGGAATGATTAGTTTGGTTATGTTTTTTTTATACCCTCGCTCGCGTCCCGCGAGTGTGAGTTATTTGGTGGCGTCCCGCCACCTGTGCCAGAGGCACACATTACAGCGGCCGGAGTCCGCATGATAGCTCACACTCGCGGGACGCGAGCGAGGGCAGTAGAGTTTGGACTCCCCCTCCTTTTGTTAGGAGGGGGCTGGGAGGAGGTAATCTTCAGGCGAAAATCCTGTTAATCTTTGAATCCTGTAAATCCTGATTCAGACAATTAATAAACCACTGTAAATCTTCCATTATCATTCCGCACGACCATGCTGCGCACCTTATATCCAATCTGCGGATTAGCCGTGCCTTGCGGATCGAAGCGGGAAACAGGGTCGATGAACGAAGCGAAGTCTTCTCTTATATCAGTTCTTTTGTTGTTGAACCTGAAGCGGGTCTTGGCGTCAAAGCCGTGCAGCATCACTTTCACGTGGTTGAACTTCGTTTTAAAGTTACCTTCCACATCGCCGAAAGTGATTGTTTTGCGGCGTGGGTCGTAGGTGATGGTGCGCTTGTAAAATGCGCCTTTCTGGTAGTCGTAGCTCTCGCCGTCGTCTTCGTAGTACACAAAGCTGTTGGCCACATCGCCGTGGTATACGTGTATGGTCAGCGTGTCAGTCGGCATCTCACCGGTGTGCTGCACCAGCGACTGCATCGGTATGATGCTGCTTTCTTTCACGTAGATCGGCAATCTGTTGTACTGCACTCCGATCATCTCCTCGCGATTACCCTGCTTCACTTCGCCGGTCCAGAGGTCGTACCACTTGCCGCGCGGGAAGTATACCTTGCCGTAGTTCTTCGTGCTCTCAAAGGGCATGATCAGGAAGGCCTTACCGAACTGGAACTGCGAGTCAAACTCGCCATTGTATACCTTGTCGTCGTGGGTATAGTCGATGGCCAGTGTGCGCATGAGCGGGTGTCCGGACTGGGTGGACTCGTACATATTAGAGTAGATGTACGGCATCAGGCGGTAGCGCAGGTTAATGAAATTGCGGGCGATCTCAGTCACCTCTTCGCCAAAGGCCCAAGGCTCGGCCGAGCGGGTGTTCACGCCGGTGTGGTTACGGAAATAAGGGGTGAAAGCCCCCAGCTGAATCCAGCGGGCAAAAAGACCTACCGGCGCGTTACCCGTGAAGCCGCCGATGTCCATCGCAGAGAAGGAAACACCTGTTACGCCGAGGCTATTAAGCAAACGGATACCTAAGAGCATGTGACTATCTTCGGCGCGGTTGTCACCGGTCCAGATGGCGGAGTAGCGCTGCGAACCGGAATAGCCGGCACGGGAGAGGATAAACGGACGCTTGTTGGGCATGTGCTGGCGGGCACCTTCGTAGCTGGCGCGGGCCATCTGCAGCCCATACACGTTGCGACCCTCTTTGTGGGTAGTGATGTTGCCCTCGAAATTAAAGAGCACGTTGTTCGGCATTTTCTGACCCCATGTGGCGATCTCGTTCATGTCGTTCCAGAAGCCGTCCACGTTGGTGTCGGCAAAGAACTTGATCTCTTTTTTCCACCACTCACGGCCTTTCTCGCTCGTGAAATCAGGGAAGTGCGTCCAGCCCGGCCATACCTCGCCGGCGTAGTATTTACCATCCGGGTACTTCAGGAACACATCGTCTTTCACACCACGTTCATAGGCGCCGTAGCCTTCTTCGATCTTGATGCCCGGGTCCACGATCACAGTGGTTCTAAAGCCCATATCCTTGAGCTTTTTGTTCATAGTAGCCGGATCCGGGAAGCGCGATTTATCCCAGGTGAAGAGTTTGTAGGCATCCATGTAGTGGATGTCTAGCGTGATGCCGTCGGCAGGTATACGCTTCTCACGCAGGGTTTGCGCAATGCGGAAAACCTCCGTCTCCGGATAGTAGGAATAGCGGTTCTGCTGGTAACCCAGACTCCAGAGCGGCGGCAGTTCCATACGGCCGGTCAGGAAGGTATAGCTCCCGATGATGTCGGCCAGTTTGGTGTGGTAGAAGAAGTAGTAATCCATCTCGCCGCCCTGTGCCCCGAAGGAGGAGAAGCGGTCGTTGCTGGCGCCGAAGTTGAAATCACTCTGGTAGCTGTTATCGAAGAAGATGCCGTAATTGAGACCGTTGTGTATCCCGATGTAAAAAGGAAAAGTGGTATACAGCGGATCCTGATTGGTGGTATAGGCGTAGGCGTCGGTGTTCCAGTTGGTATAGCCGCTGCCACGGCGGTCGAGTCCGCCGGTTTTTTCACCTAAGCCGATGAAGCGCTCACCTTTCTGCATCTTTTTGTAGGTGGTCACTTCCTCGCCGATCCAGGAGGTGGTCAGGCCTTCCTCATCCTGGTTGATCACTTTGCCATCGCGGGTCAGGAAAGCTACCGAGAAGGGGTTCTTGGTGATGCGCGCCTGCAGGGAGTCCGTCAGGATGGTAACCTCTTTATCATTCTGCGTGATGTTCACCTTGGTTTGCTGCGGCTGCGTAACCACGGCGTAGGAAAAGTCTTTGCCAAGCGGCTGCTTGTCCATGCGCACGCGCACCACGGTTGGGGTATAGACCGTCACTTCCACGTGGTTATTCCGGTCGGTGGTCAGGCTTACTTTCTGTCCGGAGATGTTGACATTGTTCACGGAGCCGACTTCTCTGATCGGGCTGTTCTGCGCATACGATGGCAGGTATAGCGCCGTGGTCAGCAGGAGGGCAGCCAGCGCTTTGTAGAAAATCTTCATAGGGAGATTTTTGCTGAAAGGTTGAAAACAAAAGGTCTTTATATAGCAAACCCGGCCAAGCGAGACAGCCTGCCGGGTTTGCTTAATTTAAAAATGCAGTTCGCAGCAGTATGCTTCTATAAAGTTTTTGCGCGATCCTGGCATCTTAAAGTTTGGTCAGGGAGTAGGTGTAGTTACCCGGATTCGCCAGATTGAGCACTACTTCATAATCTCCGGCTTCCTCTATCTTGATGTTGGCCGCGCCATACTCCAGGCTAGCGTCAGCATTGTCGTCACCTAAGTTTATATCCCAGGCATCGTTAGCTCTGAACTTGATCTCGCCAACAGACAGTTTTAAGGTTCCTTTCCATACCTGCTCCGTGGCATTGTATGACAGGTCCTGGTCAGAATCCCAGCCACCTGCAGTCGCATCCCCAATTACACCCCAGGTCGTTCTGATGGCTTCCCAAGTCATCTGGTTGGTATTGGCCTTGAGTAGGTAGTAGCCCGTGCCGTTCACTACTAAATTGTCCCCTTTTTCTGTCAGTGTTCCTTTGTTGCCGCTGCTGGTGCCGCCGAAGTCATTGTCCCAGTTAGGCTCAGGCGTAAACTTAAAGTTTGTCTGAGCCTCCGGGAAGTTCACATAACCTTCATACACACCATTATCATTCACAGATGATACCTTTGGTGCCTCGCCTGGGTTCCAGCCCTGGTGGCTGCCCGGTACCCACAGCGATACATACTCGATGATGTCGAGGAACGGCGTTACGTTGAAAGAAACTACGTTGGAATAAGCTGGTGTTACACTCTCTGCCACAGAAGATCGGACACGTGCCTGTATGGTGCCTTCGTTGTTTGGCGCCAGGCCCAGCTGCGTGGCCAGGGTGTTCAACTCCGCTACGGTCAAGGTTCTGCTCGTTGTGCCAGATGTTGCTTCTATTTCTCTGGCTTCTTCAAAGTCACCACCTTCTGCAATAAACTGCAAGGTATAGGTAACAGCTGCCTGATAGCCGTAATCAGCGGCTGTCCAGTTCATGGTTATCGCATCTTCCCCTTTTGTTTCTGCTGTCAACTCCACACTGTTTTCAGTGGCAGCAAGGGTAGGAGCAGCACCAGGGCGCAGTACCAGCCGCTCTTCGTCTTTCTCGCAAGAGAACAGCACCAGCGACATAAGGCACAGGGTAAATAATTTATTTATCGTGCTTTTCATATTTGATGATTTCAAAATGTGATGTATCTATCCGGAAGCTGACCCCATTAGAGACCAGCTTCCGGTCTGTTCAGATTATCGTGTATAGCCCGGGTTCTGTGTCAGGTTCGGGTTGGCGGTCAGGTCCGTGCTTGGGATTGGGTACAGTCGGCGGAATTCCTCCACACCTCTTCCTTCCGGAACGGCACCTTTCCATGGCCACACATAAGTAGCCGACGTGAATCTGTTGAAGCGGATCAGGTCTGTTCTGCGGTGACCTTCCCATTTCAATTCACGGGCACGCTCGTTGATAATGAAGTCCAGCGTCAACTGTCC
This sequence comes from Pontibacter lucknowensis, assembly GCF_900156415.1. Lineage (GTDB taxonomy): Bacteria > Bacteroidota > Bacteroidia > Cytophagales > Hymenobacteraceae > Pontibacter > Pontibacter lucknowensis. Next base: position 383,195 of record NZ_FTNM01000004.1, read on the forward strand.
CTGGCTGATCGCACCACCGTTGCCTCGCACATTGCCAGTTGCATCTGTATAGGCACGGCGACGCAGTTGGTTTACGTAGTCAAGTGCGTCAGCTGCAGAACCACCGCCGCCACGTAGCACAGCCTCAGCATACATCAGGTATACATCAGCCAGGCGGAACATTGGGAAGTCAGTGTCCGGGTGGTTGCCACTCGGGTCAGAACCTGCCTGACCTGCTCTGTTCACGTTTTTGAATTTCGTGATCGGGTAGCCGTCTGTGAAAGTGAAAATGTCAGCGATCTCCAGGTTCTGTCCGTCGGTATGGAACATGGCGCGCTCATCCGGTGTGGCATTGGTGCTCGGGAAGAGCTCGACAATGTTCTTGGTCGTGCGCAGACCACCCCAGCCACCGTTGATGCCAAAAGCAGCTGCATTCATGTTGCCGCCGACTGGCGCATGTACCAGGTAAGTCATACCGCCCCAGGTTGTGGTGCGCAGACCGTCAAACGTGATCGGGAAAATGATCTCGCTTGAGGTATGGTTGTCAGCAAGGAACAGGTTGCCGTATTCTGCCTCCAGTTGGTAGCGACCAGAGTCGATCACGCGGCGGGAGTAGGTTACAGCATCTGCGTAACGGCCCTGGCCGGTGTAAACCTCCGCATTCAGGTATAGCTTGGCAAGCAGCGTCCAGGCTGCTGCCTTGTCAGCTCTGCCGTATTCAAATCCGGGTTCGCCCAGTTCACTCTCAATGGCCAGCAGCTCGCTCTCCACATAGCTGAACAGGTCGGCGCGTGTCGTCTGCTCCGGGAAGAAAGAACCTACACGGTCCTGCTCAGTCACGAAAGGCACGTTGCCATACAGGTCGAGCGCATGCCAATAGCTCAGAGCGCGCAGGAAGCGGGCTTCAGCACGGTAGCGTCTGGCTTCTTCCAGGTTCGCACCTGTGATGCCACGCTCGCTTAGCTGGGCATCCTGTGTCTCGCGGATAAACTCGTTTGTAAGCGATACCTGGTAGAAAATACGGTTGTAAAGTGCGCGCAGGAATTCGTTGGCCGGTGTCCAGTCCATGTCATGCAGGTCGCGCAGGGTACCGTCGTTCCAGGCAATGATCGCCTCGTCAGTCGACAGCTCCTGGGCCTGCCAGTACTGGCGCAGGTAGTTGGAGAAGCCCTCGTCGATACCGCTGATGTCAGGACGACCAGCAGGGCCCTGCTGACCTGTCACCGCGTAGCCGGCATACATTTTGGCCAGGATGCTCTTGTAGTTGGCGAAGTCACGATACACGTTAGCCGATACTACATCGTACTTCGGCTCTATGTCCAGACTGTGGTCGCAGGAAGCAGCAGACAGGGAAAGGACGCCTGCCAGTGCTATGTTTCTTATGTTTCTGAAATTCAGAGTTTTCATGGTTGGATGAATTAAAGATTAACAGTCAGACCTAAGGTATAAACACGCGGCCTAGGGTAGAAGTTATTGTCTATACCGCTGGCAATCTCAGGATCAAGACCGTTGTATTTGGTGATCACGAACAGGTTCTGGATGTTGGCGTTCAGTCGCAGATTCGCTTTCTCGTTGAAGATGCGGCCCACGTTGTAACCAAAGTTGATGTTCTCCATGCGCAGGAACGAAGCGTTCTCCATGTAGTAGTCGGAGAACAGCTGGTAGTTCATGAAGTTAGTCTCCAGTACGTTTGGCGACACGTTGGTCAGGTAGCCCGGGAACATGAAGGAACGGTAAGCGCCGTTGTTCGAGTACACGTTGTTATACATGTAGTTGCCCACGCTGCCACGCATCACCAGGCCCAGGTCGAAGTTGCCGTAGGTCAGGTTGGTGTTGAAGCCCAGGAAGAAATCCGGCTCCGGCTTTTTGTAGCGGTAGCGGTCCGCTTCGCTGATCACACCGTCTTCGTTCAGGTCGGCATACAGGCCTTCGATCGGGTTACCCTGCTCGTCATATACCTGCTTGTACACATAGAATACATCCGGCGCGTAACCTACCGTTCTGATCTGGATGTTGTTACCCACACCACCGGCAATTCCGCCTACAGGGTAGCCTTCAAAGTTAGGATCTTCGATCTTGCTCAGGTTGGTGATCTCACGCTTCTGATAAGTACCGTTGATGCCGATGCTCCAGTTCACCTTGTCGGTGCTGATCGCCACATAGTTCAGCGCTGCTTCCAGACCTCTAGTCTCCAGATTACCTACGTTTGTTACCAGCTCGTTCACCAGGTTGGTACCTGCAGGTATAGAGATCAGGGCTAGTAGGTCGCGGGTGTCTTTGAAGAAATAGTCGAGGCTACCATTCACTCTGTTGTTGGCAAAGCCAAAGTCAATACCTGCGTTGTAAGTAGTTGTTTCCTCCCATTTTAAGTCTGCATCGTAACCTTCTGGACGGAGCAGGTTGTAAAACTGATTGCCAAACTGGTACTGTGCTGTGTTGTCACTTGGTGAGTAACGAGCCAGGTATGGGAAGTATTCTCTTTGATTTGACCTCCCAATTATATCCTGCTGACCTGTAACACCTACACCTAAACGAAGCTTCAGTTCGGACACAGCCGGAGAGTTTCTCAGGAAAGCTTCCTCGTTTATTCTCCAGGCCAGTGCTAACGCTGGGAAGGTGCCCCAACGAACTTCGTCACCAAAGCGTGATGTACCATCGCGGCGCACTGTTGCTGTCAGGATGTAACGGTCAAGGAGCACATAGTTGAGTCGACCAAAGTAGGAGCGCAGACGGTAGAAATCGTTTCTTGGACGTGGGTCCTCTTCTATTGGTACGCCTTCTGCGTTAGTAGGTGTAAAAGGAGGGATCTCCGTTTCAAACTCCTGGAAAGAGTAACCTGCTGTCGCATCGATGCGGCTGTTGATACCGGTCAGGTCTTTCACATAGTTCAGGTAGAAGTCAACCAGACTGTTTTTCTTCTCCTGCTCGTACTGCGTTCTTCTGCCGTTGTTTGGAGCTTCCGGAGCAAAAGTAGCCGGATAGAAAGTAGAACCACTGCTGTTGGAGCGGTCAAAGCCCAAGTTGAGGTTTGCTCGCAGGTCAGGCAGGAAGTGGAGCTTATAGTCCAGCTGCACGTTACCAATGTGGCGTTTCACTTCGCCGCGGTCGTCACGCTGCTCCAGCATACTCACCGGGTTGCGGGTAGCCAGCGGGTTGTAGCGTCCGTTGGCATCCAGCCACTGGAAGTAGCCGCCAAACTGGTCGCTGCCAGACATAACAGGCTGCGTTGGGTCCATGGCCACGGCCGCCCCGATGGCGCCTTCGTCAGCGAACTTGCTGTTGGTGATGGCTCCTTTGTAATTCAGGTTTACAGTCAGGTGATCGTCCAGGAAACGCGGGTTCAGGTTCACACCGATCGAACCACGCTTAAATTCGCCGGTGCGCAACACGCCGTCCTGGTTCAGGTAGCCCAGTGACACGCGGTAAGGCAGCATGCCTACCGAACCCCCTACGCTCAGGTTATTGTCAGTAGTGTAGGCTGTCTGGTAGATCTGGTCCTGCCAGTCGGTATTGGCATTGCCCAGCAGTGCGATCTGTGAAGGCGTGCCCTGCTCGTTCACTACCCTGCGGAACTCGTCGGCTGAGAGTACATCAACCGTTTTACCCACTTTGGAAAGTGAGTGCTGGGTTGTAAAAGTAACCCCGAGCTTTTGGCCGGCTGTGCCTTTTTTGGTGGTGATGATGATCACACCGTTGGAAGCACGTGAACCGTAAATGGCCGTAGCGGAAGCGTCTTTCAGGATGTTGAAAGTCTCGATATCATTCGGGTTGAGGAAGCTCAGTGGGTTGGCAGCTCCTGATACATCTGAATTTTCGAGCGGCACACCGTCGATCACGATAAGCGGATCGTTGCTGGCGTTAAGCGATGCACCACCACGGATGCGGATACGGCTTCCGGAACCTGGCGCACCGCCGTTTGGTGTGATCTGCACACCGGCCACTTTGCCTTGTATCAATTGCTCAGGCGTCGTGATCTGGCCCTGCACAAAATCCTCAGAAGTTACCTGTGTTACAGCGCCTGAGATATCGGTTTTACGCTGGGTACCATAACCAACCACAACCACTTCCTGCAGCGCCTGCGCGTCGGTGCGCATGGTCACGTTCACCGTGGCCTGATTGCCGATGGCTACTTCCTGTGTTGTATAGCCGATGAAAGAAAACACAAGCGAACCACCAGATGCCGGCACAGGCAGGGTGAATTCGCCGTTTGCGTTGGTAGAAGTGCCGCGGGTGGTGCCTTTAAGCACAACCGTTACGCCTGGCAGTGTTTCGCCGTTCTCGTCTACTACACGGCCGCTTACAGTTACATCCTGTCGCACTTCAGTGCGGGGTTTGGCTACGGCGGTTGTTGCGGTGGCTGCGGCAGGACGTGCTTTCGAAATGATGTACACGCCTTTTACTTTCTTATATGCCAGGTTATTGCTGGCCAGGGTAGTGCCCAGGAACTCGTCCACATTCTGCACGCCGTTCTTTTGCTCCGGCACGATCAGTTGCAGGTCATCGGCCAGGCTTGCCTGGTAAGAGAACTGTATGCCGTGCGAATCTTTCAGCTCGCTGAGCAAATCCTTGAGCGACTTGCCCGTCAGGGCCTGTCCGGCGTTATGGTTCACTGCAAGGTTCGGACCTGGGCCCGGATAACCCTGAGCGGTCCCCGGTACCTGGAAGCAGCACAGCGCTACTGCCAGACCCAAGGATCGTAGTCTCTTGGTAGATTTATTTGACATAGATATGAGGTTAATTTATAGTGAGCTTATGTATATAGTTTTCTCTTTTTGGGTCACCTTCAGGTCAAAGGTCTCTGCCAGTGTGTTGACAATGTCTTCCGGGCCTTTTACATCCAGAAAAGCAGTGACACGCTGCTCCGAGAGGGCCTGGCTGCCAAACTCCACTCTGTAGCCATACTGTTGCTCCACGAGTGTGCCTACTTCACGCAGGGTATAGTTGTCGAAGTATACCTTGTTATGCTGCCAGGCAGTGTACAGTTCCGGATCTACACGCCGATGGCTAAAGCCATGCGCTGCAGATACTGTTATAAGATCGCCGGGTTGCATCTCCAGCTGTTTTGTTTCGCCATGTAGTGTGGTGCTCAAGTTCACTTTGCCGCTGGCCAGTACAACACGGTCTTCCTGATCGCGGTCGTATACGTTAAATTCCGTTCCCAGTACATTTATTTCAGTGCCTTTGCTGGTTGTTACGATAAACTGCTGTTTGTTAGCCTGTTGTGTTACCGAGAAAAAAGCCTCGCCGCGCATCTGTACGGTTCGGGGTTCATCATCATTCCATTTTTCAGGAATAGTTATACTGGAATTAGCGTTAAGTACTATTACGGATTTGTCAGAAAGTTGGATAATTCGCTTCTCGCCATAGGTAGTGGCGTAAGTCACCGGTTCGGACCTCTGGAGAGTGAAAAACAGGGCGGTAACAGCCAGCAAAACGACGATAACAGCCGCTGCAGACAGCCAGGTTGCACGGCTGCGGCCCCAGAGGGAGAACACGTGACCGCTGTCATTTCCGTTTTCCCGGTCCTGCTGCATGGCTTTCTGCAAATGCTCCCACACCAGCGCTGCATCTTCATCACAGCTGTGGTCAGCAGCCTGCTCCTGCGAGAGCAACAGCACTAAACGACGCGCCTCGGCTAGTTCCTGAGCCTTTTCAGGATACTGCTCCGCTATCTGAGTCCAGTGCAAGGTGCTTTTTTGCGTAGGGTATTTTACCCATTGTATAAAGTCATGGTCAGCTGCCAGTTCAGTTGCAGTAGCTGTTGCGTAGTTCATGTCAGGCGTTTATTTGATGCAGTTTCAGCGTTTAGATGCGCTCTACATACAATAGCCTGCTATTCGGGATATTATCCCTTCCTTGTGCGAAAAAAATAAAAATAAATTCTAAATGCTTGTGAACAAGCGAGATAGGTGGTTTAAAAGAAGAGTGCTAGGAGCAGGAGGGCGCTGTTGTGCAACAGTTGCTGCAGGCGGGCTATGGCTTTATAGGTAGTCTTGTACACGGAGTCCTGCCCAATGTCCATGATGGCGGCAATCTCCTCGTACTTGAGGTTGGCGTAGTACTTCAGAAAGATGACTTCCCGCTGCCTGGCCGGGAGCTGTGAAAGCAGCTCTGAAATCCGCTGGCGCGTCAGTTCAGCCGTCTGCAGTTGAATCAGGGTCTGCTCGTGGGAGTCCTCCAGCTCGAAGTGGTAGTTGTCAGGCAAGGACTCGTGCTGTTTGGCGCGATTGCCTCTTTTGATGATCTCGTTGCGGATGGATTTGAGGAGGTAATGCTGCACATTGGCTGGGCTGCCGATGGATTCACGGCTTTTCCAGAGCGAAAAGAACACCTGTTGCAGACAATCGCGTATAAGCTCCTTGTCAGGCGTGATCCGGTTGCCGTAGCGCAGCATGATGGGAGCAAAATGACGGTATAGCAGCGAAAAGTCGTCTTCGCTTCCTGCTTTAAATCTGCCCCAAACTTCCTGCTCGTCCATGCGCGATTGCACCGTTTTTGAAACGGAGTACAACAATTATATTAGAATTTAATCGAAAATCATACCTTTAAGCTCTGAAAAATATACAAACTTATCTAGTGTTATAACACTAAAACCAAGGCAAAGGCATATTTTCAGGGAAATGTGAGAACTGTCTTTTGTGTCTCGTGCCTGCTGCTATACTTCTGAATTTCTTTTATCTATAATATCCCCTTTATGGCAAACCAATACCTCTACCGCTTTGTGGTGCTTTTTGTTTTCCTGTCCGGTATAGCCTGGCGGGTGCAGGCGCAGGCTGTGCAAACGATACCTGAGTTTCCCAACGGCGACCAGGAGATCACCCTCATTTTTGACGTGAAGCAGGCCAAAGATGGCCGTGCCACCGGGCTGCTGAAAAAGACGGACGATGTATACCTGTGGTCAGGCGCGGGCACTGTGGGTTCGACCGATGCTTTTCAGTACCAGCCAGCCGGGCAAACGAATTTTAACCAGCCTTTCAATCCGGGCAAGATGACCTCGCTCGGTGACGACCGCTGGCAAATCAAACTTACGCCCCGAACCTACTTTGGAGTGCCTGCTGGTCAGACCATCGATAAGCTGGGACTACTGCTTAAGAACGGCAACGGCACCGCTCAAACCGAAGACTTTATCATCCAGATCTACGACGGAAGCCTGCAGATAGCCTTGCGCGAACCTGAGCAGCGAAACTTCTTCGTAGATGCCAACAGTGCTATACCTGTGCGGGCTGTCATATCGTCGAAAGCCAGTGTAACGGTAAAGCTCGACAATACGATTGTATACAGCGCCAGCGATGCCGACGAAGTGCAGACCAGCATCAGTGCGGGCAATCAGGCGGGTGTGCAGCGCACTGTAACCGTAGAAGCAAATCTGGGTGACGCCACAGCCACAGAAAGCTTTACCTTCCGTGTGAAGCCACAACCAACGGTCGCAGCGCTACCGGCAGGTATGCGGGATGGGGTGAACTATACCAGCGCCACCAGCGCCACCCTGGTGTTGTATGCGCCGCACAAGAGCTTTGTGTATGCCATCGGAGAGTTTAATAATTGGGAGAGCTCGCCGGAATACCTGATGAAGCGCACGCCTGATGGCAACCGCTACTGGATCGAGCTGAATAATTTGCCGGCAGGAGCGGAGGTGGCTTACCAGTACCTGGTGGATGGCACCCTGGCCGTGGCTGACCCTTACACTGAAAAGATACTGGACCCGGCCATGGACCAGTACATACCTGCCAGCACTTACCCTAACCTAAAAGCCTATCCGGAGGGAGCGGAAGGAATCGTATCGATCCTGCAGACAAACCAGCAAAGCTATACCTGGAAAGTGACAGACTTCCAGCGACCTGACCCTGAGAACCTGGTGATCTATGAACTGCACGTGCGCGACTTCATCGCGGCACGCAACTACCAGACCCTGGCCGACACCCTCTCTTACCTCAAAAGACTCGGCATAAACGCTATTGAGCTGATGCCGGTGATGGAGTTCTCCGGCAACGATTCCTGGGGCTACAATCCGATCTTCTTTTTTGCGCCTGACAAAGCCTATGGTACTAAGAACGACCTGAAAGCTTTCATTGACAAGGCGCATGAAATGGGCATTGCTGTGATACTGGACATTGTGCTCAACCAGGCCGATTACGAGTACCCCTATGTGAAAATGTACTGGGACGGCAATCAGCCGGCTGCCAACAGTCCCTTCTTCAACCAGCGGGCCACGCATCCTTTCAGTGTGTTCTTCGACTTCAACCACGAGAGCGAAGCCACCAAAGCCCTGGTGCAGCGCGTGAACCGCCATTGGATAGAAGAGTACAACATCGACGGCTACCGCTTTGACCTTTCGAAAGGCTTTACGCAGACCAATACCGGCGAGAATGTAAATGCCTGGAGTGCCTATGATGCCAGCCGCGTAGCCACCTGGAAGCGCATTTATGACGAGATCAGGAGCTATGATGAAACGGCTTACGTCATACTGGAGCACTTTGCCGATAACCAGGAAGAGAAGGAGCTTTCCAATTACGGCATGATGTTCTGGGGCAATCACAACCACGATTACCGCAATATGGCCAAAGGGGTGCAGGCCAATCCACAGGGCATTTCTTATAAAAACCGCACCTGGGAAAACCCATACCTGATCGGGTATATGGAAAGTCATGATGAGGAGCGGATCATGCATGACGTGCTCACCAATGGCAACCAAAATGGCAATTACAACACACGCACCCTGAGCACTGCCCTTGACCGGGCCAAACTCGCTGCAGCTTTCTTTCTACCCATACCTGGGCCGAAGATGATCTGGCAGTTTGGAGAGCTGGGCTATGAGGTACCGATTGACCAGAACGGGCGTACTGGTCAAAAGCCTATCCGCTGGGAGTATCAGCAGCAGCCGGAGCGCCAGAAGCTCTACCAGGTATACGCCGAACTGATCAAGCTGAAACTGAATGAACCCGCCTTCAGCACCGACGATTTTGACCTCCAGTTGAATGGCCATGTGAAGCGCATCTCACTTTTTCATGAGGACATGCGTGTATTCATAGTTGGTAATTTTGATGTGAAGGTACAGCCGATCAATGCTAACTTTCCGATCGCCGGGGTATGGTATGACTACTTTACAGGCAGAGAAAATAACATAACGGACCCGGGGCAGGTGATGGAACTGCAGCCGGGCGAATTTCACATTTACACCACCAAAAAGCTCGAAACACCACAGCCCGGTTTGGTGCCATGGCAGGGGCTGGTGTTGTCAGCAGAAGAGGAACTGGCTGAAAGAGGTGTCACTGTGTACCCGAACCCCATGCAGGAAGCCACCCTGCTGCAGCTGGAAGGCGACTACCGCGGAACCGTACAAGTGCAGCTAGTGGATATGACCGGTCGCCAATTGCAGCAGGTTCGTTTCCTGAAGCATCAGCATAGCCACCAAGAGCAGCTAAGGTTACAGCGTCTGCCTGCCGGTATATACTACATGCAGGTAGAGCAGGGCGGTAAGAAATCGGTGCACAAACTGCTGAAAGTACAGAACTAAGCTAGACTGGCTATACCTGACAGCTATACCTTTGACAAAAGTAAAACGCCCTGCTTCATGTTCAGAAGCAGGGCGTTTTTTATACCTGAGCTTTAAATCTTATTTCCTCACTACCTTGATCATAGTGCCGGCGGGTACCTGGTCATTCAGTTGCATGCCGTTTAGCACAGCCAACTCATTGTGGCGGGCATCGGGCATGTTGTTGCTGCGCAAGGCCTGGGCCAGTGTAGTGGCTTTCGACACTGTTACAATGCTGATGCGCTCTGGCTGTCTGTTCAGCTTGTCGGGGTCTGACAATTCACGGAAACTCTGCATGCTGCTGCTGAACTGCTGAAAATAGGTATTAAAGTTCTGTGCAGTGGTGATACCCATCAGGCTGTAAATATTCCCCCCGTACTGTATAAAGTAGGTGAGCGTGCGCAACGGCTGCTGTTGCTGTTGTTGCTGTTGCTGCGGAGCAGGATCGGCTACTACCGCAATGGCAGGCAGTCCGTTTACAGTCACCTCCTTGCTTTCGACAGGCTGCAAATTATAGCGCTGCAGTGTTTGTTGGGCTGCCTCCGTTGGGTTGGCACCAGGAGCCAGGGTGAGCACCAACACGGCGCTCCCGTCCTTCGGGCCCATCTGCACCTGCTGCGGGGAATTCTGGTAGCCCCAGTTGGCTGGCATGTTGTACTGGAACTTCAGCACAGGATGATAGAATACGTTGTTCTCCACAAAGCCCTGTTTGGGGTCTTCTCCATAGATAAGCCCGTCAATCATTTTGAGGTAGTTGTTGCGGTTAACCTGGGCATTGGTCAGGTTCTGCTTCTTTTTTTCCTCAGCTGCCAGTTGGTGCACCGTATTGTAACGGTCGCCCGGGTCAGGGTGGGAGGAAAGGAAGGATGGCAGCGCCTGACCGCTTTCCTCCTGCTTGCGCTGCAGTGTGGTGAAGAAGTCGGCCATCTCGGAGGCGTCGTAGCCGATCTTAGTCGAGTATTCCACTCCCAGTCGGTCTGACTCGCGCTCGGCATCGCGCCCGTACTTGAGCATCAACAGCCCGAGTCCCTGCGACACCTCCTGGCCGTACTGCGCTACCGTAGGCGACAGGATCATACCAAGCAGCAGGCCACCCTGTGCGAGGATAGACTTGCTTTGCTGCTGGGCAGAATGGCGTGCGGTGATGTGCCCGATCTCGTGACCGAGTACACCTGCAAACTGCGCCTCATTGTTAAAGTGCGCCATGATGCCGCGTGTGAAATACACGTAGCCACCGGGCACGGCAAAGGCGTTGATCACGGGAGAATCTACAATCTTGAACTCGTAGTTGAGGTTGCTACGGTGTGAGATCTTGGCCATTTGCTGGCCTTTCTCACTGATGAAGCGCTGCAGGGCCGGGTCTTCGTATAGTCCAAACTCTGCTACTATTTGTGGGTCGGCTTCCTTCCCAAGGGCGATCTCCTGGCTCTCTGACATGAACATCACGTCTTTTTTACCCGTCACCGGGTTAGTCTGGCAGGAACTGCTTATCAGGAACACGGATGCCAATAATCCGGAAATTATGTTCTTTCTCATTGTTTTAGTTCTTTAGGCCGCTGTGCACCCTTCCAAAATGTAGGTATATCGCAGAGGCTGAATATGTAACAAGCAACGATAATACAATTTTTAAGTTGCGGGAAAGGCACTTTAGGTGCTGTCAGGCGGTTTTTAACGGGGAGTGTAATCAGGTATGTGAAGCCCCAGGGTGATATTCCGGTTTAAAACAAAGGTGTTGCCCTGCCGCTGCATGGCCACGATGCAGGAGCCTCCACGTTCAGGTCTTTCCTGGCGGACTTTTGGGGTCAGGAGCGGATCGCCTTCAAACAGAAAATCATCCAGGTAGTATTCGTTTTTGTCCGGCTCTTTCACGGTGATGTGTATATGAGCCGGTTCTGATCGGGAAGGGTAGGTGCCGGGCTTGGTGGTGTAGAACGTATACCTGCCATCAGCCCCTGTCTTGATCCAGCCGCGGAGATAACCGTGCCGCCTGGCCCAGCCTTTCTCGTCGCCTCTGGTGGGGTATATGCCTGTTTCGTCGGTATGGTAAATATACAGGACGACATCCTGCGCCGGTGTTTTGCCATCGGGCAGGTATACGATACCGGTTATTTTGAGCTTGTCTTGTGCTTCAGGATGAAAGCCAGGGAGCGTATCGGTAGGAGTAAGCTGCTTGTCACCATACTCGTGCAATGCCTCACAGCCTTCGCAGGGGCCTCCTACCTGCCGTGCAGGCTGCTGGGTCTCCCGGTTGTCCTGCGCCTGGCAACTGGTACTCAGCACAAGTGCTAACAATATGATACCTGACTTTCCCATAGGGTCTATACCTTGTTACGCTCCATGTATAAAATTGGATAAGGTTTGCCCAGACTATCCAGCTCTGAGCGTCCAATGATGCGAAACCCATGCGCTGGTAAAATGCGACAGCTTGGGTGTTCTGTTCATTTACATCTACCTGACTTGCATGGCGCTCTTCCTCAGCATACTGCACCAGCGTTTTACCGATGCCTTCACCCCTGAATTCCGGAAAAACCTGATATCCTCTTCCTGAAGAAAATGACGCGTTGTCCGCACTGAAGCCTTCCACAGGTCAGCGAGCTCCAGGTAATCCGATTCGGTAACAGCCCTGTCAACCTGATAACTCATACGGCTTAGCGTTCTTGCTTTGGGGGCAGGGCTTTTACTGTGCTGTCGCCATTTTCATAGTATTGGATCATGATCATCTGCTGAGCCTTGTCTATCTGCCCGTCAGGGTAAAATTCGGTTGATTCGATAAGCGATTCAAACAATATTTTATATGTTAATCTAATATGAAATATAAATTTTACGTTTAATGTATAATCGGTATATTTAATTGTAAATCAAGCCTGTGTCTGTAACTGCTTCGCTATGAAATCAAACCTTTACCTCCTTTTGCTATCATGCCTTTTCTTAGGTGCCTGCGAAAAAGACCCAATTGTTGAAGAAGAACCATTAGCAACAGATTGTTTGGTGCAGCAGGTGATTAGTTATTATACTTCTGAGTATAACAAGCAGCCACAAAGCCGGATGAAACATGTGTTTTCTTATGATAACCAGAACAGAATTACGCAGATAGTGCGTACTGGTCTGGAAAGCAGCACTGCAGACTATGAGGCTGTTACGATCTATCATTATGATGATAAAGGAAGAATTGCGGAGGTAATACTGACCAGTACTTATGATGGCCCTGGTAATGAAACAATCTATACTTATGAGTATAATGAGCAGGGGCAATTACTGGTAAGGAGGCATTTCAGTGTAATTGTGAATTGCCCTACTGTTGAACTTGCGAAAGTAGAGTATACCTATGGGGCTACTAATGAGCCAGACTCATCAGCATTTCACTCGATGAGACCTTGGCAAGGCTCTGACTTATTCCATAATTTATCATTCAAATCTACGTATGCCAATGGTGTAATGACACGTGTAAAGACGTATCCTATCGATCCTGAATTTCAATTTCTGCCTTATGAAGATGATATCAGGTATGACACAAGGAAGGCGCCTTTCTCAGCATCCCCGGCACAGCCTGCCCTCATGCTGCAGTATGAAACTGACGGCTTCGTGTTGAATCTGCCTCAGCTTCATAATGTAACAAGCGTAACTAGGTGGAGTGAAGATGGCCGGATAAATTTTGCATACGATATACAGTATACCTACTCTGATAAAGGCTACCCACTAACAGCACGACAGAAATATTCGCAAGGCAACTTTGTAGAATATAACTTTGAGTATAGCTATACCTGTTCAAAGTAGGCACATGGTTGATAAAGAAGGTATCTTAAGCTAATCCGTAGCCTTCGCCAGCTGTTCATTTTATCCAGACTATCCTGTGGTTATACAATGCAGAAACAGTAGCATCTGTACTACTGCTTAGCAGTATACCTTGCTAATCTACCGGGCAATTGCCAATTTTGTGATTATGTATACACGGGAACAAGCTTCTAAACTCAAACAGGCATTCTGGACAGCATTTGGGCAGTATATGGCGCCGGTGCTGTCGGCGGAGGGGATGCGTACCAACTGGATCAATTATAAGACAGGTCTGAAGAACGTGTACTTCCGCATGCAGGCTGATAAGAAAGAGGCCTCTGTTGCAATCGAGATGACGCAGCCTGACCCTGAGATCCAGCAAATGTTCTTCGAGCAGTTTGAAGCGTTGAAAGAGTTGTTGCACGACACGGCAGGAGAGGAGTGGACTTGGGACCTGCACACAGCTGACGAGTATGGAAAAGTAGTGAGCCGCATTTATGTAGAGCTAAAAGGCGTGAGTGTTTTCAATCAGAACGATTGGCCGACGCTGATTTCTTTTTTCAAACCCCGCATTATTGCCCTGGACGCCTTCTGGAACGACGCCAAGTACAGCTTTGACGAGTTGCGTTAGGTATAGCTTACCTGTTGCGCATCTGCCTTTTCAGTGGCTCCAGCAAATACTCCAGTCCGTTGATTTTGATCTCGTAAAGGGTAGCGAGTAACATGCCCAGCTTGCCGGGAGGAAAGCCTTCACGGGCAAACCACTCCAGGTAGGAAACGGGTAGGTAGCACAACACGGTGTCCTTGTACTTGCCAAAGGGCATTTTCATACGGACCAGCTCTGTGAGCATGGATGAGTCAGGTTGCATGGGCATGGTAGTTTCCCCAAAGATAAGGTATAGCTGACAAGCACAAAAAAAGCCTCCCGAAACAGGAGGCTTTTTATTTCATCATGGCAGGGTGATGTTACATTTTACTCTAACTACAGGTGTTTTCAACTTCAGTAAAATTGTAATTTCTTCATTCTGAACAAATTCGAAATGTGTTGATCCAGCCTGAAATAGCAAAATGTTATTAGCCGTTTGGCTGCTGTGAATACGGGCGAATGTTTTAAAGGATACAGATAAACCTATATTTTTGGGAGGAAATATAGGAGGAGTTTTGTAAAGGACTGGGAAAGAGTGAAATAATTTAATGTGTCAGAATATAATTATTTCATTGTCGCAAGCAGAGCCTAACGGGGACGGGAGTTTTAATCCAGCACTTCGCTCACATGCTTGCGGATGTTGTGGCAGATCTGGTCAACAGGCAAATCGTTCGGGTCAGTGCCGAACGGGTTCTCGATCTCTTCGGCAATCAGCTCCAGACTGGCCAGGGCATACAGAATCAGGATAACGACCGGTATCACGTAATAGCTCAGGCTGAATACCCAGCCAAAGGGCAGCGTCATAACATAGAAGAAAATAAACTTCTTGATGAAGACGCTGTAGGTAAAAGGTATAGGCGTGTTCTTGATGCGCTCGCAGGCACCGCAGTGATCAGTCAGAGCTCTGATGTCTTCGTTGAGCACGAGCATCTGTGCCGTGTCAATTTTCCCCTGTTTATACATGGTATTCAGACGTACATACATGCCGGCGGCTACCTGGTTGGGCAGGTGTTTTTCTTTCTTCAGGTCGAGCACGGGATCCAGCTCACGGAAATCCTCGTTTTCGCGCAGCAGGCATTTAAGAGCAAAGGCGTAGTTCGGGATCATCAACCTGAAAAAGCGACGGTCGTCTTTGTCAGTTGCGATGGCCTGCAGTTTGATGGCCAGGTTACGGGAACTGTTGGTGATACCGCCCCATATCTTGCGGCCTTCCCACCAGCGGTCGTAGGCGGTGTTGGTGCGGAACACCAGCAAAAGCGAGATGACAAAACCCAGCACGCTATGCATCATGCCTACGTTGCGGATGTACTGCGTCTCAGAAAGGTTCAGGAAGTTCAACTCTACGTAGGCAACCAGACCGGCATAGACGCCCACACCCAGCATAAGGGGCAGGAGTTTCCTGAAGGTGTCGGCCTTCGAGAAACGGAATATGAAAACGAACCAGTCTTTGGGGTTGTAGTTGATCATAAAAAAGAATCCGCTTAGCCCGTCCCTAAGTGAGCGGGCAGGCTAAGCGGGGTTCAGCTCGGCTAAAAGTTGAGCCTAAAGATAAGTACAAATTTTTTTAATGCGCAAGCCTCTGCTCCAAAAATAAATATGGTATTTTATTTATGTGTTTGATTATCAGTTGTATATACCAACATAGGGCTCTCCAGACTGCAGGGGACTAAAAATGAGCCCCTTTCAGCACATTTTAGCCTATACCTTTGTTCTAACGATATGGAATACTTTGTAAAGCAGGGCAGTGTGGTGCGTGAGATCTGGGGAAAGGGCGATACCATCCTCTTCATTTTCGCGGGCGCCTCAGCCGAATTTGCACTCAACAAAGCGGTGGACTGGCTCTACTTCACCGGCCGGCTTCCCGCTGACCCGCTGGGCCGCTTGTTCTCGACAGTAGGCTATGCCCGCCAGATTGTGTTCTCCAGTCTTGATGGGGCCCACAAAGCGATCGATACGATGGCCAAGATTCACGCCGGGGTAGAGTCTAAACGCGGGATGTCTATACCTGACTGGGCATATCGTGACGTGCTGTTTATGCTGATCGACTATTCCATCCGCTCCTTTGAGTTACTGGAGCGGAAGCTTTCTGATGCCGAGAAGGAAAGTGTGTTTGAAGTGTTCTGGCGGGTAGGTACACGCATGGGGCTTCAGGGGCTGCCGGATAGTTACCAGTCCTGGCTCCACATGCGGCAGCGCCACTTAGAGGAAAACCTGGCAGCAAGCCACTTTACCACCGATCTGTACAAACAGTATCGCAAGCACCTGGGTCCGGTCCGGTATAAGCTGTTGCTAGAGGGGCAGAAACTGATCGTGCCACCGATTGTGCGCGAGCAGCTTGCATTGGGTAAGTGGTCCGTCCTGAAACCAGTGCTGTCTGTCTACAAACTCAGCCGCAGGTTGCGTGCCGACTGGTTGATCAAGTCCCTGATCCTGCCACCGGCTTATAAGAGCGAAATAAAGGAACTGGATGTACACCCAGCCTAAAGAACTGCTGGTAATTCTTTGGTCGGTTTTTTATGTTAAATAAATGTGTCTAAACCTGCTCCAGGTGTTTTTGAATTTCCGCAACAGTTTGCCGGGCGCTTCTGCCCACTCCAATGAGGGTGGCGGAGGCGAAGCCGGTCCAGTTGCCATAGCCTACCAGCCAAAGCCCCGGCTGCTGTGTTGACCTGGAGCCCTCGACAGCTACTCTTCCTTTTTCGTCGCGCTCCAACTGCAGGCAGGCGAGGTGGTCCAGTGCATAGCGGTAGCCCGTGCACCAGATCACGGCATCAATCTTCTCTTGTTTACCATTTTGCCAGACAACACCCTGCTCATAGAAGCGCAAGAAGGGACGCACCGTGTGTAATGCTCCCCGATCACGGGCTTTCTTCACCGGCGGCACCATCACAATATTGCCGACATGAAACTGTGAGCTGTTCACCTCCCGCCCATGCTGCATGGCATAGTAACGCGCCGACGCCTGGTCAAAAAGCACACGCCCGTCCACATCGTCCGGCAGAAAGGTTACTTCCTCCAGTGTTACCCAGCTTGTATCCGCCACTTCCGATACTTCAGCCAGAATCTGCGCCCCGGAGTTACCGCCGCCTACGATCAGCACCCGCTTTCCGGAGAACGGCTCCGGTTTTTTGTAGGCAGCCGAGTGCAACTGCTTTCCTTTGAATTTATCAGCGTCTGGGATGTCAGGTATGAAAGGCTTTCGGAAGGAGCCGGTGGCACTAATGACGGTGCGGGTATAGTAAGTCTTCTCCTTGGTTTTAATCACGTAGAGGCCATCTTCAAAACAGACATCCTGTACATGTACAGGCCTTTCTACCGGTACTTTATACCTGTTCTCGTACTGCGTCAGGTAGTCGATCACCTCGTCACGGGAAGGGTACTCGTCCTTGCTCTCCGGCATCAACCAGCCAGGCAGACTGCTGAAGGCAGCAGGGGAGAAGAGGGTGAGGGAATCCCAGTAGTGTCGCCAGGAAGCGCCGGGAGCCTGCTGGTCATCCAGTAACAGGTAATTGAGATTTGCCCGGTTCAGGTAATAGCCACAGGCCAGCGCACTTTGTCCACCGCCAATCACGATGGTGTCGTAGATCTTTTGCATGTCAGGTAAGCTGTTGATGTGGGAAGATACGGGATTTAAGCTTTTCTGTCATTTCGGACAGAGCGATAAATCCGGAGTATTGCTTCGATCTTGAAATAATTCAGATCTCTCCTTTCGTCGAGATGACAGATTAGGTAAGCTACCTGCTTTAGGGTAAGGAAGGAGACGAATTGAGGTATGCTGCGTCAGGTATAACTAATTAAAACCCAGGTATAGCCGAGGCAAAAACAAAACGCCCCGACCAGAGCCGGGGCGTTTCCTATACCTGCGGGTAGCTTATTTCTGAGCGCTTCCCTGAGTTTCTATATCTTTCAGCAGTTCGCGAACGGCTGCCTCCAGTTGCTGGTCTTTGCCTTTACTTACCAGTTCGTATTCGTTCGCCACTTTCACGTCTGGCTCAGTCTGCAGGTTCTCCAGGTACTGTCCCTGCACATCCTTTACGCCCAGTGGTGGCACGCCCCATCGCACTGATCCGTTCTGCAGCATTTCCCAGCCGGCGAAGGTACAGGTGCCCGGTACCGGCATACCTACCAACTTGCCCAGCTTCAGGTCAGCATAGCTGAAAGCGAAGCAGTGTCCGTCGCTGTAGTTGGCTTCGTTGGCAAGCGCAATACTCGGCTTGGTCCATCGGAACGAAGGCTCAATACCCATGGAGCGGGTATCGTTGGTGTAGTCGAGGAACTTCTTGCCACTCAGGAACATGGCGAGGTCTGCTACCAGGTCACCGCCGCCGTTGTTGCGGGTGTCTACCACCATACCTTTGCGGTTGGCGTATTTGCCCATTACCTCTTCATACACTGTGCGGTAGCTTGGGTCGTTCATGCCCGGTATGTGCACGTAACCCAGTTGCCCGTTGCTCAGGCGATCTACCTCCTCGGCGTTGCGGCGTACCCAGCGCTTGTACAGCAAGGCATTTTCCTCGCTTTGCGAGATAGGCTTCACGGTGATATCTCTTCTGTTTTTGCCATTGGCATCCATCACAGTGAGCAGGGTATTCTTGCCTGCTTTGCGGTTCAGGAACTGCGCCAGGTCCTTGTCCGGTGTAATGGTTTCGCCATCGATCTTCTCGATGATCATGCCTGCCTGCAGGTTCATACCCGCCTTAGTCAGCGGTCCCCCCACGATCACCTCGTCCAGTTTAATGCCGTTGCCGGTATAGGTCTGGTCGTAGAAGATGCCCAATGAGGCAGTAGCGTCACCGTTCGGATCGTTTTTGCTGTAGCTGGCGCCGGAGTGCGATACGTTCAGCTCGCCCAGCAGTTCGCTCAGCATTTCAGTGAATTCATGGTCGTTGCTGATGTGAGGTAAATAAGCCTCGTAGTCAGCCTTCAGCTCATCCCACTTAGCGCCGTGATAGCCGGCGGTGTAGAAGGTCTGCTTTGTGCGGCGCCACACGTGCTCGAACATAAAGGCACGCTCGGCGGCGGCATCCAGGTTCATCTCGCCGTCGATCTTCACAGTTTCCTGCTTCGTGCTGTTACTAGGATCCAGCTTCACGATCTTACCATCCGACTCCAGGAAAATGTTCTTCTGCTCTTTGTCCCATACCATGCTGGCGCGGTTGGCGTTGAGGGTCACCAGCATTTTGGTTTCCTTGCTGCGCAGGCTCGTGGACCATAGGTTGTAGCCTTTCTCAAACTTAGCCAGGTAGTACAGTGTTTCTCCGTCTTTCGACACCAGTGCGTCCGACAGGTTGGAAGAGTGCAGCGTCAGTTTCGCTTTGCGGTAGTTCAGGCCCTCCCAATCGATCTGCAGCTCTTCTTTTTTAGGAGCGTCGTCTTTCCTGGCTTTTTTCTTCTTGTCCTGCTCTTTTTCCTTCTCCTTTTCTTTGGCCGCTTTTTCTTCCTGTTCCTTCAGCAGGGCATAATCCTCTTTGCTGAGTCTGAACTTGTCGAAGGCGTCCTGCGTGAAGAACATGGCGTATACGTCGGCCTGTGCGCCACCGCTGTTGGCCTGGCTGCGCATACCGTCACGGGTACTGTTCCAGATCATCATCTTGCCGCCCTGCATCCATTTCGGAGCAAAGTCATTGTAGCCGCTTTCGGTCAGGTTGATCTTCTTGCCTTTGCCGTCTGCCGAAATAATGCCCACCTCGCCATTGGCGAAGCCTGGCTCAGAGTACTCGAACAGCAGCCATTTGCCATCCGGGCTCCAGGTATAATATTGGTCGTTGTCGCGCATGGAGAAGAGCTCCTGCGTCGTCAGCAGCGTGCGTACCTGCTTGCTGGCCAGGTTGAGCACCTTCAGGGTCATGCGGTCTTCCAGGAAAGCCACTTCTTTTCCGTCCGGAGAATAAAGCGGGGAGTAGTTCTCCTTGTCGTTTTCGATCAGTGGCGTTTCCTTCAGCAGGGTAGAGGCATAGAAGTAAGGCTCCTCCTCGCGTACGATGTCCGTCTTGTAGATCTTCCAGCTCTTGCCGCGCTCGCTGGCATAGAGCAGCGACTTACCGTCAGGGGAGAAGCTCACGCTGCGCTCCTGCTCCGGCGTGTTGGTGATGCGCTTGGTCACAGAACCCTCTACGGCGCTCACAAACACCTCTCCGCGGTAAATGAAGGCAACCTCCTTGCCGTTAGGTGACACGGCCAGATCACGTATGCCATTGCCCACTGATAGGATGCTCTCATTATTACTCTTGGCATCTGTCGCGATGCGAATGTTCACTTTCTGCGCCTGACCGTTCGGTTTGCGGGTATAGAGCTCGCCGTTCTGGCTAAAGGAAAGCGTCCCGTCCTTGGCAGCGGTCAGGAAGCGCACCGGGTGCTTCTCAAACCTGGTCACCTGCTCTGGTTTGGCAGGGCCCTTGGCGGCCATGCTGTACACGTTGAAGGTACCGCTGGCCTCGCTCAGGAAGTAGATGGTTTTCTCGTTATCAGCAAAAACCGGGTTGCGATCCTCACCTTCGTAGGTTGTCAGCTTGGTGTGCTTGCCGGATTTGGTATCGTAAGACCAGATGTCACGTGCTACGGAGGACACGTGGTGTTTGCGCCAGCTATTCTCGCCGCCTTTCCGGTCGTGGTAGAGCATGGTACTGCCATCGCGGCTCAGCTTCACGTCCTCGGCTGGTGTAGTGAGCACCTGCTTCACGCGACCACCCGCAACAGCCACCTGGTACAGCTCCGAATGATAGGCGGTTGGGTACTGGCGGTTGCTGGCTGCGTCGAGGCGGGTAGAACCGAAGTATACCGTTTTGTTGTCGTGGCTGAACTCGTACGGGAATTCGTTTGCTGAGTGGTAGGTAATGCGCTGGGCTGTACCACCAGTGGCCGGCATCACAAAGATGTCGAAATTGCCGTAGCGGTCGCTGGCGAAGGCGATGGACTTGCCATCGTGGCTCCACACCGGCATGAAGTCATGCGCCTCGTGCAGGGTGAGTGGAACGGCCGTGCCACCCGCTGCCGGTACGGTATAAAGGTCTCCTTTGTACGTGAAAACGATGGTTTTGCCATCAGGGGAAATAGCCGGGTAGCGCATCCAGGAAGGTGCGTCCTGTGCAGCAACTGAAAGCGCCGATCCGGCGGTCAGCAATGCTGCTAAAGCATACTTTTTGATCATTGGGTTCGGATTGAAAGCCCTAATTTAAGGATTTGTGGGAAAAATATACGAGGTAATTGCTTAATGCGACTGCATCACGAGCGCCAGCACACTAAATGCGACAATCACCCACAGCGTAGGCGATATGGTTCTGGCGTTTCCGGTGGCGACCTTGAGTACAGCCCAGCTCAGAAAGCCCCAGATGATGCCCTGTGAAATAGAGTAGGTAAAGGGGATCAGCACCATGGCCAGAAAGGCAGGTATGGCTTCATCCATCTTCAGCCAGTTGATTTTGACAACCGGTCTTACCATAAAGGCACCAACCAAAACCAGGGCCGGAGCAGTCGCAATGGCCGGAATCATGGAGAGGAGCGGAGCCAGAAAAAGGAAAGGTAAAAACAATAAACCACCTACCACCGCAGTCAGTCCAGAGCGGCCGCCGGCCTCAATTCCGACTGCCGACTCCACATAGGCCGTGCCGGGGCTGGAGCCGAGCAAACCTGCAATGGTAGTAGACATGGCATCAGCTGTTAGAGAACGGGCTACATTGCGTGGCTCCCCGTGCTCATCTGTCAGGTTGGCGGCTTCGGCCAGACCTACAAAGGTGGAAAGACTGTCGAACAAATCGGTGAAGACGAAAGCGAAGATCACCGGAAAGACAGCAAACTGCAGCGAATTGATCAGATCCAATTGTAGGACCAGGCTGAAGTCGGGCGTAGAAAAGAGTCCCTGCCAGCTGATAACCGGATCAGCCTCCATGGCCCACCAGCGACCCAGCGGATAAGCCGCCAGGGTAGTCAGCACAATACCGATCAGGATGGCTCCCGTTACGTTGCGTGTGATCAGGACCGCCATCAGAAATAGCCCACCCAGAAAAGTAAGGACTGACGGCGAAAGCGGACCAAGGCCAACAGTCGTAGCCGGATTGGATACAATGAAGCCGGCATTGGCAAAACCGATGAGGGTGATGAACAGTCCTATGCCTGCGGCGATGGCGTAACGCAAAGGGCGGGGGATGGCCTTGACAATCAGGGTGCGTACCTTGAAGACCGAGAGCAGCAGGAAGATGATGCCTGACCAGAAAACAGCTCCCAAAGCCACTTGCCACGTGATGCCCATGCCCATCACCGCAGAAAAAGTGAAGAAAGCATTCAGCCCCATGCCTGGCGCCACAATAATCGGATTGCGGGCATAAATTCCCATCATCACGCTACTGAAGAAAGACACCAAGACCGTCGCCGTCAACGCTCCCGAAAAAGGCATTCCCGCCTGACTCAAAATGGATGGATTAACGACAACTATATAAGCAGTGGCCAGAAACGAGGTGAGCCCAGCCAGGACCTCTGTCCGAATGTTCGTGTTATTCTTTTTTAGCTCAAAGTATGACTCCATGCTCGGACGTGGGTTAGCAAGGTATGACGGTTTAATATTAGGCAATTTATACGGAGATATCTTAACAAAATGTTAAAGTCCGGTATTGCGCTCAACTTTTTCTTGCTTTAAAGCAACCCTTCACTTACAACACTTCTCTCTTGCTTTAAACTTACCTGATCGGATTGTCCATTTTTAAAACACAGTGTTCATTATCAGACACATAGATAGAACAGGTGTCGGTTGAATATGGTCTAATGTGTTGAAATCAAGCATTTTATGTTGTTGGCATGCAATTAGAATAAGGATAAATAAACTATGAAAAATATTTAATCCAGTCCACATGAAAAATCCTCTATCTATCCAGTCTCAACTTAATGGCAAGGTGCTGTTGCTGGTGCCATTGTTATGTTTCATTTTCACAGCCGCCTCGGCACAGCAGGCCACCATATCAGGCAAAGTGCTGGAAACAGCTGACAAGCCGATGGGCTACGCCAACGTGCTGCTTCTGCAGGCGGCAGACTCTTCTCTCGTGAAAGGGACACTCTCTGACGAGAGCGGTGCTTTCCTGTTCGAAGGTATAGCGGTTGGCAGGTATAAGGTCGTGGCGAGTATGGTAGGTTTCGGTAAGTCAAAGGCTATGGAAGCAAATGTAAGCTCCGAGTCAGAAGCGCTTAAACTGAATCCGATTATGATGAGTCAGTCTGCCACGGCGCTGAAGGAGGTCGTGATCGAAGCACAGAAGCCGCTAATCGAGCAGCATCTCGACAAAACGGTGCTGAATGTGGAGAACAGCATTGTATCAGCTGGCAACACGGCCCTGGAAGTGCTGGAGAAGGCGCCAGGCGTGGTGATCGACCAGAATGACAACATCAGCATGCGCGGGCGCCAGGGTGTAATCGTGATGGTGGACGGAAAGCAGGTACCGATGTCGGGTGCTGAACTGGCCAACATGCTGCGCGGCATGTCAGCCAGCAGCGTGGAGAAAATCGAGCTGATCACCAACCCATCTGCGAAATATGATGCGGCCGGCAACTCGGGCATCATCGACATCCGCCTGAAGCGTGACAAGAGCCTGGGTACAAACGGAACCTTCAACGCTTCGTACGGACAGGGGCGCTTCGCCAAGTCAAACCAGGGAGTGCAGTTGAATCACCGTACGAAGAAGTTCAACCTCTTCGGCAGCTACAATTATGTGCTGCGCAAAGATTTCAATGACCTGGATATCTACCGCCGCTTCCTGGACGAGAACGGCAACTTCATAGGCGCTTATGATCAGCAGAACAGGTTTGACTTTACGCTGAACAATCACACCGGCAGAGTAGGGGCTGATTACTTTTTGTCTCCTAAAACAGTGTTGGGCGTAATAGCCAGTGGATTCGTGTCTGACTTAGACCGCGGAACAAACAACCGCTCCAGTGTGATCAATGCAGCTGGCGTACCCGAATCGTCTTTCATCACCACTGCCGATGTAGAGCATGGACGCCGCAACCAGGCTTATAATTTCAACCTGAAGCACACGATCGACAGTGTAGGTCGTGAGATCACGGCCGATGTGGATTATATCGCATACCGCAATACGGATGTGCAGAACTTCATTACCAATTATTACAACCTGAGCAATGAGCAGATCCGCAGTCCCTACCTGCTGTACGGTACCCTGGACGGTGAGCTGACCATCAAATCAGCACGTGCAGACTACCGTCAGCCACTGGCTGCGATCGGTGGCAATTTTGAGGCTGGTGTAAAAAGTAGTTTGGTTACGGCCGACAACAACCTGGCCTTTTTTGATCGCAGCAACGGCGGCAATGTGCCGGATACCGACAAGAGTAACCACTTCCTGTATGACGAGAACATCAACGCGGCCTACGTCAATGCGAATAAGAAATGGGCGAAAGCAGGTTTGCAGCTAGGGCTTCGTCTCGAAAATACGATTGCCAAGGGCAGACAAGTTGTAGGTGATGATGACTTTAAACGCAACTATACCCAGCTGTTCCCGAGCGCAGCGGTTAACTATAGCCTGAGCAAGAAGCATGACCTGGGGATGTCTGTAAGTCGCCGCATCAACCGTCCGTCCTACAACCAGCTCAACCCGTTCAAGAACTTCCTGGACCCAAGCACTTACGCAGCGGGAAATCCTGCCCTGAAGCCGGAGCTTTCCTACTCCTTCGAGCTGACCCACACCTTTGATCAGCGTTTCATCACCAAACTGAGCTACAGCCACACCACCGATGTGATGGTGAATGTGCTCTCGCCAGACCCGAATGCAGAGAAGCTGGTGGTGCAAACCTTCCGCAACCTGGCTACACTCGACTACTATGGCCTGACTCTGACTGCGCCTTTCTCGATCGGGAACTGGTTCAACAGCGTGAATAACGGCACACTCTACTATGGTCACTACAAAGGTTTTTTGGCTGAAACAGACCTGAGCAACGGTCGCCCTACTTTCAACTTCAACTCAAACAACACCATCAAACTGCCAAACGACTGGTCAGCGGAACTGGTAGGCGTTTACCGCAGCCGCGAGGTATATGGCTTCCTGGAAGTTGACCCGATCTGGTTTATGTCGGCAGGTGTGCAGAAGCAGTTCTGGGACAGAAAGGCAAGCGTGAAACTCAATGTGTCGGACATATTCTTTACCAACAAAGCCAACGGTTATACCGCCCTGGCCCGTTATGAAGAGAACTTCTACCAGCGCCGAGACACGCAGGTGGCCACCCTGAGCTTTAACTACCGCTTTGGTCAGGCGCAGTCTGGTCCGTCCCGCCGCCGCACAGGCAGTGCCGAGGAAGAGACAAGAAGAGCGAATTAAGTGATAAATAGTGTAAAGACTGGTTTTTGTTAGTTGATAAACCGCCCGGGCCTTGTCCGGGCGGTTTTATCTTGTGATGCGTATACCTTGGCTATACCTTTTACCTCATGTCCCACATTGCCCACTTCCGGTTTCACGGTTCCCTGAACGATTTTCTGCGCCCACGCCAGCGCAACACCAGCATCAGCTATACCTATGCCGAGCACCAAACATTGAAGGATATGATGGAAGCGATGGGGGTGCCGCATGTGGAGGTGCGGGAAGTGCTGGTGAATGGGGAGCGGTCTTCTCTAAGTCAGCGGCTGGAGGAGCAGGCGCAGGTGGAGGTATACCCTTTTGAAGGCGGGGAAGCGGAGCTGCTGGCAGGTATAGCGGAGCGTCGATTCGTGCTGGACGTGCACCTCGGCACGCTGGCCCGCTCCCTGCGCATGCTGGGCTTCGACACGGTATACGAGCAGCACCTGCACGATGCGGAACTGGTACGGCTGGCCTATGAGGAGCAGCGCATCCTGCTGACGCGGGATGTGAACCTGCTCAAGCACAAGGCTATACCTGCGGGCTACTGGCTGCGCTCACAACAAACCGAAGAGCAACTGCAGGAGGTGATCAGCAGGTATAAATTGGCGGATCAGCTTCGGCCTTTTACCCGCTGCATGGTGTGCAATGGCCACATTGTGCAGGTTGAAAAACAGGAAGTGCTGGAGCAAGTGCCGCCTAAAACCAGGCTATACTTTGAAGAGTTTTACCAGTGCCAGCAGTGCAGACGGGTATACTGGAAGGGCTCGCATTTTGAGCGGATGCAGGAGCTCGTTAGGCAGCTAGAAGCACAGGGAGAGGTATAGGAGCCGGTTACTTTTTCAGGCTTGGATGGGAGGCTGATAGAATCGATGGCCTCGATTGATGGAGTAGAGAAGATCCTTTTACCTCCTGCTGTCGAACCACTTGATCAGGCTCACATACACCACTGCCTGCGGAAAGGTAATCAAAAAACTATAGGTAAATCGGGTAGCCCAGTCGGCAAAGAAGTTGACGCTGTCCTGGGAGGCGATAAAGCTGTTGACAAGGCAAAGTGGTGTAGCAACCAGCGCCACAAATCGCAGCGTAGGCTTTAGGTGTCTGAAGAAAAAATAACTCTGAAGTTTTGGCTTCAACACAAGCAGCAAATTCTTCATTTAATCAGGTATAAAAATAAAATATTCCCTCTGCTTAGCACATCTGCCAGAGCAGATCATAGCCACTAGCAGGTATACAATTTTGCCCGGCACTATGTTAATGCAATTTACAAAAAATTAAGGGTAAGCGAAGTATTTGAGTAGAGTAATAGACCCCCGATTTATACAAACAGGAAGTCCCCGCTAGCAGTAGCAAGGACTTCCTGTTTAGCCTCTGAATCTGGAGCTATACCCTGTAGCAGATCGCGTTTATGTTCATACCTGCCCCCACGGAAGCGAACAGAATGATGTCGCCGTCGTTGAGTTCGTGCTTCTCATCCTGGCCTCTGCGCACAATGTCGTAGAGCGTCGGCACGGTGGCCACGGAGCTGTTGCCCAGGTAGTGGATGCTCATCGGCATGATATCTTCCGGAATGTCGCGCCGGCCGTAGAGTTTGAAGAGCGCCTGTATCATACCCTCGTCCATTTTCTCGTTGGCCTGGTGGATGAATACCTTTTTCACGTCCTTGATATCCACGCCACACAGATCCAGGCACTCCTTCATGGCCTCCGGCACGAGCTTGATGGCGTACTCGTATACCTTGCGGCCCTTCATTTTGATGTAGCGCACCCGCGGGTCACCGTCCGGCATATAGGACTTGTTCATGTTGATGTAATAGGCCTCCTCCACGCTGTGGCTGCGGGCGCAGCTGGCCAGTATACCGCTGCCGTCTTCGGGCACCTGCTGGTACTCCACCACCGAGGCACCGGCGCCGTCGCTGAAGATCATGCTGTCGCGGTCGTACATGTCGATGACGCGGGAGAGGGTTTCAGCCCCGATCACCAGTGCCTTTCGGGCCATTCCTGCCTTAAAAAAAGCATCCGCCTGGATCATCCCCTGCACCCAACCCGGACAGCCAAACAGTATGTCGTACGCCACGCAGTTCGGACTCTTAATTTTGAGGTTGTGCTTTACACGACTGGCCAGCGCCGGCACGGCATCCGACTGAATGGTGCCCTCAATGACGTTGCCGAAATTATGCGCCACGATGATCATGTCCAGCGTTTCAGGATCGATGCCGCTGCTGCGAATTGCTTCTTCGGCCGCGAGTGTAGCAATGTCGGAAGTGGTGAGGTGGGAGGCCACGTAGCGGCGCTCCGCTATACCTGTTATCTTTTGAAATTTCTCAACAACCACGTTCGGGCAAACCCCGATCGGCTCGTTCTGATCAGTGTAGAAATTGTGAGAGGTGAAGTCCTGGTTGGTTTTTACTTCAGTCGGAATATAACTGCCGGTGCCGGTGATAACGGATCGCCACATATTGGTAGATTATAGGGTGAGGAAAAGTCAGTTGGGTACATGACCCAACTGCTACACAATATATTGGTTGTCACTATATACGGCAAGATAATTCTACCGAAAATGTTTAAACATTATTGCATTTTATACTGACTTCAGGTATAGCGCAACAAATACGTAGAATTCTACAAGGTATAGCGTTGAACCACCCGATTCAGCTCCTCCATGAACAGGTGCATGTGGTAGCCATCCGCTAGGGCGTGGTGCAGTCCGATGCTGATAGGCAGGTATACCTGATCGCCGCGCATCTCCAGTTTGCCATACCCGATCTTCGGTATACCTGCATCTTCCTGCCCGATCGAGAAGGCATGCTCCATGCCTCTGAAGGTGAACCAGGGTAACGTGGTCATGTGCAGCAGGTCTATACCTTGATGGCCGTTGAAGAGCTTCGTGCTTTGCTTTACGGCTGCAATGATGTGGGCGCCTTCGGCACAGAAATCGGCCAGCTCTTCGTGAAAGGGGAAGTGGGTGAAAGCGATCTGCTTGTTGTCTTTGAGAATGGTGGTCGACAGGTCCAGTCCGCTATACCGGACCACCTGCCCGTTTTCGATGCGCAGCAGGAAGTTCTCTACCTGCCTGGCAGCCTGCACGGTGGCGTGCATGTAGGCCAGCGAAATAGACAAACCGTGCTGTTTGCAATACTGATAAAGCGGGGTGATGTCGGCTTCTGTGTGAACGTTGAAAAACGGCTGGGTGAAGGTGCTGAAAAATCGGAAGGTTTCTTCCCGTTCCCACCCTTTGATAGGGATTATTTCTTTGCTGTAGCGGTTCTGCATGTATAAGTAGGACAGTTTTTCGGTAGACTGTCATTTGTAAACGAAAGCGCAAAGATAGGGGATGCTGCACATTTCTCATTTTTTCCAGGGGCGAAATGCAAAAAGTGTATGCTTTGTTATGAATATTCTTTTATATTTATAGCACAATATATGTCATTATCTGCAATTGCCTATGAACGAACTTTTACAAGCTACTTTTTCCGCCGTCAACATCATTCCCACCGCCTTGCTGGCCTTCGTGCTGCTGTACTGGCTGGCCGTCATCTTCGGCTTTCTGGACCTCGACTTTTTTGATGTGGAGGTGGAGCCTGAGGTGGATGCCGATGGTGTGTCTGCCGTCAGCTGGCTCAACAATGTGCTGGCCTTCTTCAACCTGGGCAAGGTGCCTTTCATGGTGTTCCTGACTTTCCTGGCGCTGCCTTTCTGGGCGTTCTCGATCCTGGCCAACTACTACCTCAACGAAGGCTATACCCTGCTTGGGTGGCTATACCTGATCCCGGCTTTTGTGGCCGCGCTATTCTTTGCTAAGTTTCTGACCATGCCTTTCGTGCGCGTCTTTTCCGCCATGGAGAAAGAGCACGAATCGGCTGCCAATATTATCGGGCAGATCTGCACGGTTACCTTGCCGGCCAGCGGCCACGAGTTGGGGCAGGCTGCCGTGAAAACCACGGGTGCGCCGCTTTTGCTCAACGTCAAAACCTCCCACGGCTCCGCTGTGCAGAAAGGGGAGACAGCGCTGGTGCTCGAGTACAATGCTGAAAACAAATTTTACCTCATAGAACCTTACCAAACCATTTAATTCCCATGTTAGAATCTTTATCCTGGTCTATCGTCGCAATTTTGGCGGTAGTCGCCATTGGCTTTATTGCCATCGTTATCAAAATGTACCAGAAGGCCATCCAGGGCGAGGCCATGGTGCGCACCGGTCTGGGCGATACGAAAGTGTCGTTCTCAGGTATATTCGTCGTACCAGTTATCCATAAACTGGAAGTGATGGACATCACCCTCAAAACTATCGTGATTTCCCGTACCGGTTCGGAAGGTCTGATCTGTAAAGACAACCTGCGTGCCGACATCAAGGTGAACTTCTTTTTGCGCGTGAACAAGACGCCGGAGGACGTGATCCAGGTGGCGCAATCCATTGGCTGTAAGCGTGCCTCTGATCACTCGGCACTCGAAAGCCTGTTCGATGCGAAGTTCTCGGAAGCGCTGAAAACCGTGGGTAAGCATTTTGACTTCGTGGACCTCTACCAGAGCCGCGACGATTTTAAGCGCCAGATCCTGCAAACCATTGGTACCGACCTGAACGGCTACATCCTCGACGACTGTGCCATTGACTACCTGGAGCAGACGCCGCTGCAGAACCTGAACGAGAACAACATCCTTGACGCCGAGGGTATCAAGAAGATCATCGACCTGACGGCCAAGCAAAAGGTGCAGGCCAACCTGATTGAGCGCGAGAAACAAAAGACCATCAAGAAGCAGGACGTAGAAGCGCAGGAAACCATCCTGGAGCTTGAGAAGCAATTGGCTGAAAATGAGGAAAAGCAGAAGCGTGAGATTGCCAACATCAAATCACGTGAGTTTGCTGAGATGGAAAAAGTGCGCCACGAAGAGCGCCTGAAGGCAGAGAAAGCCCGCATCGCGACCGATGAAGAAGTAAAAATAGCCGAGCAGAACAAAGACCGCCAGATCCTGGTGGCAGAGCGCAGTAAGCAGCGTACCGACGCCATCGAAACGGAGCGAGTGGAGCAAGCAAGATTGCTCGAGGAGAACGAGAAAGAGCGTATTGTAGCACTGGCGCAGATCGAGAAAGAAAAAGCCATTGAAGAGGAGCGCAAGAACATTCAGGGCATCATCCGCGAGCGTGTGACTGTGGAGAAAGCCGTGGTGGAAGAAGAAGAGAAAATCAAGGACACCAGGGCATTTGCGGAAGCAGAGCGTACCAAAGCAGTGGCGATCAAGAATGCAGAGAAGGAAGCGGAAGAGTCGCTGGTGAAAGAGATCAAGAGCGCTGAGGCGGCCCGTCAGGCGGCGGAGTTCCGAGCCAAGCAAATGCTGATCGACGCCGAGGCAGAGCAGGTGTCTTCGAACAACCGGGCCCAGGCTATTAAGACCATGGCTGAGGCCGAGGCAGCGCAGGCAGCAGCGATCGGTTTGTCAGAGGCACAGGTGATGGAAGCCAAGGCCCATGCCCGTCAGAAAGAAGGCGAAGCCGAGGCGCTGGTGATCAAAGCCAAAGCCAACGCACAAGCCGAAGCCGACGAGAAACTGGGTATGGTAACCGCCAAAGTGACCAAAGAGAAAGGTATAGCTGAAGCGACTGTCGTAGAAAACATGGCGTCAGCAGAAGAGAAACGCGGTCTGGCAGAGGCTCGTGTGATTGGCGAGAAGTTTACGGTAGACGCCAAAGGTATAGAGGAGAAAGCCGAAGCCATGCGCAAACTCGATGGCGTGGGCAAAGAGCATGAGGAGTTCAAGCTGCGCCTGGAGAAAGATAAAGCCATCGAACTGGCCCAGATCAACATCCAGAAAGACATTGCCGGTGCGCAGGCCGAGGTAATTTCCGAGGCCCTGAAAGCAGCGAAGATCGACATCGTGGGTGGCGAAACCATGTTCTTCGACCAGATAGTGGGCTCCATCACCAAAGGCAAGCAGGTGGACCGACTGGTAGGTAACAGCGAAGTGCTGAACACGGTGAAGGAAACCTTCTTCCAGCCAAACGGCAATGGGCATGTGGACTTCCGCGAGAACCTGCAGCGCTTCGTGAGTCAGTTCGGCATGGACTCCGATGACGTGCGCAACCTGAGCGTATCGGCCCTTTTGCTGAAAATGATGCAAAGCAGCGCTGATGAAAGCACGCTCAATACGTTGAAGCAGCTGACCACCACGGCCACAGCCATGGGGATTGCGGATAAGCCGTACATTTCTTTGAACTAACCTCACCCCAAATCCCTCTCCTAAAAACAGGAGAGGGGCTTTTTATGCATGTATTGACAATAATATAAAATGACTGTAGAGTTTCAAATAGAAAAAAACGATACGCGCAAACCATACATTGTCAAGACGTGGAAGGGTAATGAATTGGTTTCCGAAAAACCTGCCAGAATCCTGGCATATTATGATGTCAAGATTTTGCGTACTGGAAAACTCTCAATTTTTGACATCACTAAGTTAGACAATGCTGATGGTGAGATGTTGGATTATGATGACTCCCTCTATGATAACCTTAGTGAATTGGGGATAGAAAAGAATCAAATTGAATTGATGATTGGAAAAATTATCGACAAGGTACAACAGATGTATTTCGATGGGAAATTAAAGGAGAACCTTGAATTAGAAGTAAAATAACTTCTGCCAATTCAGTTTATATCCTATGCTTCAACTGATAGTCTCGCACAAGGTATAAACGAGACCGTATTGTGCAATTGATGCTTATGAAAACCAAGAAATTCAAACTAGAAGCTGGTCAGATAGTGCAGCTGATTGCACCAATGGGTGGCTGTATTGCATCCGATAAAATTACAGTAGAAGGTTTACCTGTGGCCTACATGTATCGAGAGGAACCAGAGTTCGAACATGACAGCGGTTGGAGATTCTTTTCAGGAACAGAAACGCAAGAGTATGCGGACAACTCAAATAACTTAGCAATCTACGATGTTAATACCATTGCAAATTATGACCCCACTATAATACCGTATTTGGAATTAGAAGAAGGAGTTGAGCTTGAGCGGACTGAAGCAACAGATAAGTTTATAGTCATAGAAGAATAAAGGGAGAACATCAACACTATACTTAACTAACCTTGCTGATGCAGCAA
Organism: Pontibacter lucknowensis; assembly: GCF_900156415.1. Classification (GTDB taxonomy): domain Bacteria; phylum Bacteroidota; class Bacteroidia; order Cytophagales; family Hymenobacteraceae; genus Pontibacter; species Pontibacter lucknowensis. The sequence continues at coordinate 415,539 of NZ_FTNM01000004.1, forward strand.
CACCTTAAGAACGCAGCCGTGAGCCATTAGTACAAAATAAGCCGTGAAAACAATTGGCTTTCACCAAAGCCAAAACTTACCAACCTTAAATTTTTAATCCTCCACCCACATGGAAGATACCAATACCGCCACCACCGCAACTGCAGAAAACGTGCAGTTGGAGGGGGGCACTTATGAAATCTTACGGAACCGTCTGCAGAAAAGCGGGGCCGAACTGCGCACGCAACTGGAGCAGCTGAACCAGGAGCGGAAGAGCGTATTCGGGGCGATTGAGACGAAACTGATTACCACCGAGCGCATCACCACCGAGAACAACTGCGTGCCCTGGGACATGGTGCCCGTGGGCTATACCTTGCTCTTTGGCTACAACGTATACCTTGGCCTGAAGTCGGAGGTGGAGCTGTCGGATGTGTTTGGCGTCTATACCTACGAGGGCCACAGCTTCCATCAGCAGCCGCTCGACTTGCTGCAGGACAAGACCTTTCAGGACGACTTTCAGAAGCTCTACAAATACTACAAGAACACCCAGTTCGTCAAGTTTGCGCACATCGGCAACTACCTGTACATGGTGTTCCGAGTGGGCAAGGGCGTTAACGATATCAAGACCTTTAAGTGGTTGCTCAAAGGCGACACGATCACCTACATCGACAACCGCAGCGACCACGAGTATGTGTTCCCGAACCAGCACGACTTCAGCTGGAAGCGCACCACCCGCGAGGCGCAGCGCAAAGGCAAGCACCCGCACGTGTCCATTGAGGACAAGGTGTTTGTGGAGACGGTCGGCGGTGACCTCACCATTAAGGTGGAAGACAACACCGATTCCGGTCGCGGCATTTACTCGGAAGAGGTAGACGACAAAGACCAGACGCTCGACGACTCGGAGATCTACTACGCCGTGGTGGGCAACATCATTGTCCTGAAGATACGTCCCTACCGGGAGAACAATTACCGCTACTTCGTCTACAATGTGAAGCTGCAGGAGGCCCGCCGCATCGATGCGCTGGAGCACAGTTGTGTGCTGTTGCCGGACGGACAGGGCATCATCTACGCCTATGGCTACTACCTGCAGACCGGCGAGTTCAAGCAATTCGACAACAACCTGCAGGACATGCTGTTTGAGAAGCGCATTGCGTCCCCGAACGGCGAGGATTTCCTGTATGTGTTCTACAACAAGGAGTCGGGCATTTACCAGTTGCTGTCCTATAACCTGATCACGCAGCAGATCGAAACACCGATTCTTTGCCATGGCTACGCCATTTACGAGAACGGCGAGCTGTGCTATTTCCGGGCCGACGAAGAGGCGCAGAAGCACCACGCCATCCAGATCTGGCAGACGCCTTACATCGGGCCGAACTTTGTGATACCGGTTACGCAGGAGTCCTACCTATACAAGATCGGCAACAAGGACATTGTGCGGGCCATGGCCGAGAGCAACGAGGTGCTGTCCCTCTTGCACAAAGACGATTCCTACGCCAACCTATACCTGGACCTGATCAAGAAGACCACCGATGTGCTGGACTCTTACCACTGGCTGAACCGTGCGGAAACCTATAATCTGGCGGCTCCGATTGCGGCGATCCGGCAGACGGCCACGGCGGCGGTAGAGGAGTACGAAAAGGTGCTCAGCATCAAGAAAAACACGCAGGCGCAGATAGGTCAGGTGCTGGGGCAGGCCGACGCGCTGATCCAGACGCTGAAGCACAAAAAGGCCGAAAGCATCAACGACTATGTGAAGTACCTAGCCGACCTGCGGGGTATACGCGGAGAGGTGATTTCGCTCAAAGAGCTGCGCTATACCGACCTTCCGACCATTGAAAAATACGAAGCGCAGCTGCAGCAATTTGCGCAGGATACCGCCAACGGAGCCGTTGAATTCCTGTTGCAGCCGAACGCGCTGGCGCCTTACGAGAAGAAGGTAAAGGAGATCAACACCGCCATTGAAGGTATAGCCAAAGTGGTGGAAGCGGACGCAACCGACAAGGAAATTGCGGCGGTTTCGGCGGAGCTGGAAATGCTGATCGATGTGGTGAGCAACCTCAAGATCGAAGACGCTACCCAGACCACCCGCATCATCGATACGATCTCAACTATTTACGCTACTTTTAACCAGACCAAAGCCACCCTGCGTCGCAAGCGTAAAGAGCTCCTGAGTCAGGAAGGCAAGGCCGAATTCAACTCTCAGATCAAGCTGATCAGTCAGAGTGTGGTCAACTACCTCGACGTGTCGGACTCGCCGCAGAAGTGCGAAGAGTACTTGGCCAAGCTGATGGTGCAGCTGGAGGAGCTCGAAGGCCGCTTCCCGGATTTCGACGAGTTCATCGAGCAGCTCACCGTCAAGCGGGAGGAGATCTACAGCGCTTTTGAATCGAAGAAAGTGCAGCTGCAGGAGGCGCAGAACAAGCGGGCCAACAGCCTGCAACAAGCGGCTGACCGCATCCTGAAAGCGGTGCAGAACCGAGCGGGCAAACTGACTTCGGTGAGTGAGATCAACGGCTATTTCGCCTCCGACCTGATGATCGAGAAGGTGCGGAGCACGGTGGAGGAATTGCTCAAGATCGGTGACACAGTAAAAGCCGATACCATCCAAAGCCGCCTCAAAACACTGAAGGAAGACGCCGTGCGCCAGCTCAAGGACAAGCAGGAGCTGTTCGTGGACGGGGCCAACATCCTGAGGTTCGGCAAGCACCAGTTTACGGTTAACACCCAACCGCTGGAGCTAAGCGTGGTGCACCGCGACGACGCCATGTACTACCACCTCACCGGCACCAGCTTTTTCGAGAAGATCACCGATGACCAGTTTCTGAGCTACCGCCCCGTGTGGGAGCAGACGCTGGTGTCAGAAAACAACCAGGTATACCGTGCCGAGTACCTCGCCTTTAAAGTGCTGGAAGCAGCGCAGGATACAGGTATAAATAGGCAGCAATCGGAGAACAGCCTGCGCTACCTGAGCATCGACGATCTGCACAAACTCACCGAGGCAGAGCTGACCGACTACGTGAACAAGTTCATGACTGTGCGCTTCAACGAGGGCTACATGAAAGGCGTGCACGACCACGACGCAGCCCTTATCTTGGCCGCCCTGATCCGCCTGATCAAAACAGCCGACTTGCTCCGCTATACCTCCATCGACAGGGCCTGTGCGCAGCTGTACTGGCAGGTGTTTGCGCCCGAGTCGAAGAAGAAAACGCTCACGCACCAGATCAAAGGAATCAGCGCTATCATGCAGGTATTCCCCGACACGCATGAGTTTGACGATGTAAAAGCGGGTCTGCAGCAGGAACTCTATACCTTTCAGCAGGAGACGGGGCTGTGCAAAGCAGCCAGTGCAGCTGAAGCAGGGGAGTATCTGTTTTACGAACTGACTCGCGGCAACCATTTTGTGATCGACAGTCAGGCCGATGTACTCCTCAACGGCTTCAAGCATTTCCTGACGGAGCGCAAGGTGCTGGATCGTTTTGAGGAATCGGTGAAGGCGCTGGAGGAGAACGTGGCGCACCAGTTCGAGCTGATTCAGCATTGGCTGAAAGCCTACATTGCACAGGCGGGACAGCACGACAAAGCCGAGTATGTGGCTGAAGTGGCCACGCTCTTGCTCACCGACAGCTACAGTCCCCTGCAGGTGGTGCACACGGTCCTGAAAGAGAATCTGCAAGGTATGCAGGGTGCTCACCAGCAGGTGCAGGGACAAAGCTACCAGTTGAACTACCACCAGTTTCTGCACCGTCTCCGTGACTATACCTCCAGCACGGCTACGGCCTTTACAGCTTTCACGGAGCTCAAAAAGAACCTGACGCAGCAGGCCGAGCAGGCACTGCGCCTGAACGAATTCAAGCCGCGGGTGCTCTCGTCTTTTGTGCGCAATAAATTGATCGACCAGGTATACCTGCCGCTGATCGGCGCCAACCTGGCCAAGCAGATCGGCACGGCAGGCGAGACCAAGCGCACCGACCTGATGGGTATGTTGCTTTTGCTCTCACCGCCAGGCTATGGTAAGACGACCATCATGGAGTACATCGCCAACCGCCTAGGCATTATCTTTATGAAGATCAACGGTCCTGCTATCGGGCACCAGGTGACGGCGCTGGACCCGAAAGAGGCACCCAACGCTGCAGCCCGCGAAGAGCTCGAGAAGCTGAATCTGTCCTTTGAGATGGGCGACAACGTGATGATCTACCTCGACGACATCCAGCACTGTAACCCGGAGTTTCTGCAGAAGTTCATCTCCCTTTGCGACGCACAGCGCAAGATTGAAGGCGTGTACAAAGGCCGCAGCAAAACCTATGACTTCCGGGGTAAGAAGGTATGCGTGGTGATGGCTGGGAACCCTTACACCGAGACAGGAGAGAAGTTCCGCATTCCAGACATGCTCGCCAACCGCGCCGACATCTACAACCTCGGCGACATCATCGGCGACACAGAAGATGTGTTCCGACTGAGCTACATCGAAAACTCCCTCACCTCCAACACCGTGCTGGCCAAGCTGGCGGCGAAGAGTCAGAAGGATATTTATGCCCTGATCCAGCTGGCAGAAACGGGCAACAGCGAAGGGCTGGAGTTTGAAGGCAACCACTCGGCAGCCGAACTCAACGAGTATGTGTTGGTGCTGAAGAAATTGCTCAAGATCCAGGACGTGATCCTGAAAGTGAACCTCGAGTACATCCGCTCGGCGGCGCAGGCAGACGAGTACCGCACCGAACCGGCCTTTAAGCTGCAGGGCTCTTACCGCAACATGAACAAGCTGGCCGAGAAGGTGATGCCGATCATGAACGACCAGGAATTGCAGACGCTGATCCTGTCGCACTACGAAGCCGAGTCGCAGACGCTCACCTCCGGCGCCGAAGCCAACATGCTCAAGTTCAAGCAGCTGATCGGCATCATGACCGAGGCAGAGGCCCAGCGCTGGGAAGACATCAAAGCCACCTTCGTGCGCAACAACAAGCTCAAGGGCTTCGGCGGCAACAACCAGGTAGGGCAGGTGCTATCGGAGATGGAGAACATCTCCGGCGGACTGGCAGGTATAAAGGATGTGCTGAGTCAGTTTAAGCCAAGTAGGTTGGAGGCTACGGAAGGTTTGTAAGGTATAGCTGGAGGAATTATAAAGTATAGCTGATACCATTATCGAATCGTTCGGGTGCTAATTTGCCCTCGCTCGCGTCCCGCGAGTGTGAGCTATCCGGCGGACTCTGGCCGCTAAAACCTGAGCCTGTAGCACAAGTGGCGGGACGCCACTAGATGACTCACACTCGCGGGACGCGAGCGAGGGTTCATTCGCTACTTTGATTTGGTAATGGTAAGAGATGTAAAATAAACTTGGAGGTATAAACTGAAGGGGCTCTTACGTTTACCAAGCCGTGGCTTCAATCCTCGTGTTTTAAAATCAAGGAGCAGGAATTATTTAAAGCTTTAGCAGGTTGACTTATCTCCGGATAAGCCCGACCTTTGTACTTCTATGTCTTTAGCAATTACCTCCCTTAACTCCGGCAGCAACGGAAACTGTTACTACATCGGCAACGAGCACGAAGCTGTGCTGGTAGATGCTGGTATTTCGTGCCGCGAAACGGAGACGCGTATGCGCCGTTTGGGCCTGTCCATGCGCAAGGTAAAGGCTATTTTCGTGTCACACGAGCACTCCGATCACATCAAAGGTATACCGGTGCTGGCCCGTAAGTACAAACTGCCCGTTTACATAACAACAGATACCCTGTACCGCTCCCGCATGGAACTGAGTGGGGTAGAGGTGCTGTCGTTTACTGGCTATGAGTCGGTGCAGGTTGGGGGATTGAGCGTAACAGGCTTCCCGAAATTTCATGACGCAGCTGACCCGCATAGCTTTGTGGTGGAAGGCAATGGTGTAACTATCGGCGTGTTCACGGACATCGGTACGCCTTGCGACCATGTGATCCGGCATTTCCAGCAGTGCCATGCCGCTTTCCTGGAAACGAACTACGACGACGGCATGCTGGAGCAGAGTTACTACCCCTACTACCTGAAGCGCCGCATCAGCGGCAACCATGGGCACATGTCCAACAAGCAGGCGCTAGAGCTGTTTGTGGCGCACAAACCGGCCTTCATGAGCCATGTGTTCCTGTCGCACCTTTCCAAAGACAACAACTGTCCGAAGCTGGCCAAGAGCCTGTTCGACACCTGCGCCGACGGTACAGAAGTGGTGGTCGCTTCCCGCTTCGAAGAAACAGCCGTTTATCACATCCGCAGCCAGGGGGATATTTTCGGTCGGACCCTTTCTGTCGCTGATATCACACCGGCAGGGGAGCAGCTGTCGTTGTTTTAGTCAAGGGACAGCAGGTAAAGGACAACAGAGTTACCTTGTTAGATAAAGAAAAGGGCCAGCTGCATATACAGCTGGCCCTTTTACATTAGCAATTATTTCTGATTCAAAATGCTTGTGCACGATTCGGACAGGTCGCGATCTGTCCCTACAAGAATTCGCACCTTTCTCCCTTTTTAACTCCTAAACGCTCAAACTCCTCGACTCTTAAACTTTCCTCAGTTCGCTCTTTTCAAATACCTATACAATTCCGAGTCTGTTGACAAAATGATACTCGTCTTGTCATCAAATGACTTCTCCAGCGTCTCCATAGAGCGGAGGAAGCCATATAGTTCACGCGCTTGTGCGTTACGGTTGTAGGCAGAGGCGTAGATGGAAGTGGCCTGCGCGTCGGCTTTACCACGGATCACTTCGGCTTCGCGGGTGGCCTGGGAGGTGATCTGGGCCAGGTCACGCTCTTTGTTACCCTGAATCTTGCGGGCCTCACCCTGACCTTCCGAACGGAACTGGTCGGCAATTCGGTTACGCTCACTGATCATGCGGTCGTATACCCTGTTGCGCACCTCGTCCACATAATTCATGCGCTTAAAACGGAAATCCAGGATCTGCACGCCTAAATCAGAGGTGCGTTCGTTGGCTCGTTTCAGGATCAGCGCCTCTATTTTGTCACGTCCTACTGAAATCTTCTCGAGGTTTTCAAGGTCCTCCATAATCTCGTCTGCTATTTCCGGCTCGCGGTTGGTGGAGCGCACGATGTCCAACAGGTCGTGGCTGGCGATGGCGTTGCGGGTTTCACCGTCCAGTATGTCATCGAGGCGTGACTGGCCCGAGCGCTCGTCGCGCAGTCGGATGAAAAACTGCAGCGGGTTGGTGATTTGCCAGCGGGCGTAGGAATCTACGAAGATGAACTTCTTGTCCTTGGTCGGTACCTGGTTGGCGTCGCCGTCCCACTCAAGGTAGCGCTTGTCAAAAAACTGCACTTTCTGGATGATCGGGATTTTGAAGTGCAAACCTGGCTGCGTGCGGGGTTCGCCTACAGGTTTACCAAACTGCGTGACAATGGCCTGCTTAGTCTCATCGAGTACGAATACGCTTGTGAAAAGCAGCGTTAGCAGAAGTACAGCAGCTATGAGCGATAGTATTTTAGGAGTGTTCACAGGCTATTTCGTTGGAGTTTGATTTTTATTCTGATTCAGGTTCAGCAGCGGCAGCACATTGTTGCCACGCTCATCTACGATCACTTTATCACCAATTTTTGGCAGAATGCGTTCCATGGTTTCCAGGTATAGACGCTTCTTGGTTACCTCAGGAGCTTTCACATACTCTTCGAAAAGGGAGTTGAAACGGGCGGCTTCACCAGTTGCCACGTTCACACGCGTCAGCGCATAGGCCTCGGCTAACTGGATCGTTTCATCGGCCTCGCCACGGGCACGCGGAATGATGCGGTTATACTCTGACTCCGCCTGGTTGATGAGTGTCTCGCGCTCCTGCTGGGCCTGGTTTACGGCGTTGAAAGACGGCTTCACAGTCTCTGGCGGATTCACGTCCTGCAGCACCACCTGGTCGATGCGGATACCGTTTTCGTACTCGTCACACATACGCTGCAGCAGTACCTCCATGCTGGTAGCCACTTCCTGGCGCCCAACGGTGAGCACTTCATTTACAGTGCGGTCGCCCACTATTTTGCGCATCGCCGACTCAGACATATCTCGCAGGGCCTTCTCAGCGTCACGCACCTTGAACAGGTAATTATAGGAGTTCACAATCCGGTACTGCACCACCCATTCTACGTTGGCCAGGTTCAGGTCGCCGGTCAGCATCAGCGACTCATCATTGAAGTCTGCTTTAGAATACTGTGTGTTTCTGCCGGCATCCAGCGTTCTGAAACCAAACTCCTGCTTGAGCTGGCGCTGCACCGGGATCTTCCGCATCTCCTCAATGCCAAAAGGCAAAATGAAGTTAAGCCCCGGCTGCACGGTGCGGTCGTAGTGGCCCACGTACATTACCACGCCTTCTTCTTCAGGACCTACCGTTTTCACGGAAGTGAGGAGGAGGATCAGCAAAAACAGTCCAAGCAAAATTTTTCGGAAGTGCTTGCTGAGCAGGAACATGTAGTATTGTAGCCGGTAGTTGGGTTCAGCCATGAGAGCGGGTTAATTGGTTGGTAGCGTTAAGATAACTAAAATATCTTAATATGTTGATGTCTTGATAGGTATAGCTACGGAACCCGGAGGGGGCTACCAGCAGGCATAGATACGTTGCTGGCATCAGAAGACAACATGGCCTAAGCCTTTTCTGATTTTCTTCGTACAGGGTAGAAGCTGAGATTCAGCCCTCAATTAGTTGAACATTCTAAGCTCCAAAACCGATATGAAACACTTCGTAGCTTTCATTTTCATGCTGCTGGTTGGGTATAGCAGCCAAGCCCAGAGCACTACTGTACCCACTCCTGAAAATCAGATCAAAACAGCCGTGCTGGCCGCCCCTGCCGATATGCGCGAAGGCGCTACTGTGCTGGGATACAATCAAAAAGGAGAGGTGGTGACATTGAGGAAAGGAACAAACGAACTGATCTGCCTGGCCGACGACCCGAACCAGCCAGGGTTTTCGGCCTCATGCTATCACCGTGACCTGGAGCCTTTTATGGCACGTGGCCGTGAGTTGCGCCGACAAGGTGTTAGCGCCAACGAGATTTTTGATATGCGTGAAAAAGAAGCCAAGAGCGGGAAACTGAACATGCCCAAACAGCCTACCACGCTCTTCGTGTACAGTGCTCCTGAGGAGCAGGTGAACATGCGAACCGGCGAGGTGGCTGACGGCTATTTGCGTTATGTGGTTTACATTCCCTGGGCTACAGCTGAGAGCACAGGTCTGCCGCTCAAGCCGGACCAAGGCTCCGTAGCCATGCCCTGGATCATGCATCCCGGCACGCACGGGGCACACATCATGATCAACCCGCCACGGAATAAAGCAGGGCAGTAGCCAGATTTGCCTTCTACAGTAGTCGCTGCTCTTTTCTTTTCAGGCGCTCCATCAGGAGCGGGGCCAGTGTCATCATTACCAAACCAATGGGTTGCAGACCGCCTTTCCGGAGGTTGTAATCGGAGAGGAGCCGCTGCCAGGAGAGGTGCAGCACCTTACGGCCAAGCACAAATTCAAAGAGCAGCGTGAGCAGAAGCCACGCTATACCCAGGCGAAGCAGCGTGCTTTTGTTGCGGCTGCCGATCCAGCTGATGGTTAGGTAGGTAATGCTCAAAATCAGGGCAGACCCCGAGAAGACACTGATCTGCCTGGCTTTAAAGTCGCCGGTCCGGGGTGCCAGCAAAGCTGTGCGGGCAATGCCGTGTATTACCTCGGCACCCATGAGCAACAGCCAGACAGCAGTACCTCTCATCAGGGTTTTCTGTAAGGAAGGCTCCCCTGCAGATGATTCCATTCCTTTCATCACGCAGCCGGGCTTATTGACGGTCCAGCATCTTGGTAACGGCTTTAACCAGCAGCAGGGCCATGACACCACTCACACCGATTATCTTTACCACCCGTTCCGGATCTGGTATGGATCTGAATTTGGTGTTCCCGTCTTTTATCTCGATGTAGCCCACGGGCTTGATGCCCACACCGCCACCGCCGCCGATTCCTTCTTCGCCTGCTTTGGAGCCACTGCCTCCCCCGAAGCCGTACATGGCCTTAGCCGCAGGTATAACCGTCACGCCATCGCGCTCTACCGGTTCACCATAAATGGTACTGGCATTCGCCGTAATGCCCAGTCGCTGCGCCAGTCGCTCAATAAAGGTGTTATCGTCCTTTTTTGATGTCTCTTCCATAGCTTTATGTTTGATTTAATTTGAAACCATTCAACAATAAGTTGTACGATAGTAGATTAAATCGTTGCAGAAAAGGAGGGGAGGAGCATCGAATAAAAGGTGAGTGGCGCTGGCATACAGGTATAGGTATAAAAAAAAACAGACCCGAAGCGAATTTCGGGTCTGTTGATGAATAGCGGGTCAGGTATACAAAACCTAGACCTTATGTTTCATGAATTTGCTTCGGCTTATACCTTAGCGCCTGCGAGTTCGCTGATCTCAGAGAGCAAGGTATAGGAGTGCAGTCGTTTGGCTGGATCGAAGATGCCGGTTGAGATCATCAGCTCGTCTACCTGCGTCTCGTCCACAAAGGCCTGCAGCTCTTCCTGCACCGACTTCTTGCTGCCCACAAAGCTGTAGCGCAGCATCTGTTTCACGGCGTACTCTTCCTGCAGACTCCAGCGGCCTTTCATGCTCTCTACAGGCGGCTGCATCGGCAGGGCCTTACCCTGAATCACGTTCAGGAAAGACTGGTACAGGGAAGTTGCCAGGTGCTCCGCCTCTGCGTCGGTGTCCGCGGCCACCACGTTCACGCAGGCCATAGCGTAAGGCTCTTGTAACTGCTCAGATGGCCGGAAACTTTCGCGGTATACCTGGAGCGCGGCGTGCAGTGCGGCAGGGGCGAAGTGACTCGCAAAGGCGTACGGCAGTCCCATCATACCGGCTAGTTGTGCGCCGAAGGTGCTCGAGCCGAGTATCCAGATAGGTATGTCGAGGCCCTCGCCAGGTATAGCGCGTACCTTGGCCGTGCTGTTGTCAGCACTTAAGTATTGTTTTAGCTCTGCCACGTTGTTCGGGAAATCCTCCACATTACCCTGCAGGTCGCGGCGCAGTGCATAGGCTGTCACCTGGTCGGTGCCGGGCGCTCGTCCCAGACCCAGGTCGATGCGGCCCGGGTATAGGCTCTCAAGTGTGCCGAATTGCTCCGCTACTACCAGCGGCGCATGGTTAGGCAGCATGATGCCACCAGATCCCACCCGTAAGGTAGAAGTACCACCGGCAATATAGCCGATCAGCACGACTGTGGCCGAACTGGCGATGCCGGGCATGTTGTGGTGCTCCGCCAGCCAATAGCGGGTATAGCCCAGCTGCTCCACGTGGCGGGCCAGCTCCAGACTATGCTGAAAGGAATCGTGGATGCTCTTGCCTGTGCGGATAGGCACCAGATCGAGCACGGATAATTTGATATCACTTAGTTTTTTGTCTGCCATAGCTTTAGTTTTTTAGCACACTCTGCCTACCTCGCAGCTGTCGCCTTCTATGTCGAGCTTCTGGATGGCAGGCGCTACTTGCTTAAATAAGTTCAGGAAAGTTTCGGCAGGCTGTGCGCCGCTCACCAGGTATTGGTCGTTGATCACAAAAGCGGGCACGCCGGTTATACCTGCAGACTGCGCAAAAGCTTCCATCTGGCGCACTTCCTGTTTGCCTTCTTCGCTTTGGAAGAAGTTTTCCAGCCGCTCAGCCGGTATACCTTCGGCTATACCTATTTCCTTCAGCACGGCCAGGTCATTCATGTTACGGTTTTCGGTGAAGTAAGCTTTGAACAGCGCATTGGCAACCTCGTGCTGCACCCCGTACTGGCCTGCCAGCCAGATCAGGCGGTGTCCGTTAAACGTGTTGTTCACCGTCATACCTTCTGAGAAGTTGAACTTTATACCTTCTTCAGCACCAGCCTCGGTCATGCGCTGGTCCATAGCCGGCACCTGCGACACGATCTGCTCACCGTAATTGCCTTTGAAGTAGTCGAGTCGGCCCATGCCATCCTGCGGGATATTCGGGTTCAGCTCAAAGGCTTTGAAAGAGATCTCGGCTTCATATTGATCTCCCACCTGCTGCAGGGCTTTGTCGAGTCTGCGCTCGCCTACATAGCACCAGGGGCAGTTGATGTCGGAGAAGATGTCTATTTTGATTTTCTGCTTTGTCATAGTAATTTCTTTAAATGCGTAAGCCGACGGCTACCCGATAGAGGCAGCTGTCGGCTGAATCTGCTATTGTGAAGCCTATGCTTCCAGTACGAATTTTTCCTTCTGACGTCTTACTTTCGGCAGTTTGGCCAGCCAGTCGTTGTCGGCATCGCGGTAGCCCAGCGGCATGATGGTCACACTGCGCAGACCTTTCTCAGGCAGGTTCAGCAGTTTGTCCAGAGCGGCTGCGTCGAAGCCCTCCATCGGGGTAGCGTCCACCTGCTCAGCGGCAGCGGCTACCAGTCCCACGCCAAAGGCGATGTAAGCCTGACGGGCGGCCCAGTTGAAGTTCTGCTCCTGTGTGTTGCGATCGGCTATACCTAGCAGCGTGTTTTTGAAATCATTCAGCTGCTCGGCAGGCATGTTGCGCACCTCGGCTGTATGCCGGATGTACTCCTCGATGTGCTCCGGGTTGATATCGTCCCAGGCGGCAAACACCAGCAGGTGTGAGCTTTCCTCAATCTGCGGCTGGTTCATGGCGATCGGTCGGATCTGCTTTTTCAGCTCCTCGTCCTCGATCACCAGCACCGTGTAAGGCTGCAGACCCATGGAAGAAGGGGCCAGTCGGATGGCCTCCAAAATACGCTCTACTTTATCAGACGGCACGCGCTGGCCGTTCATTCGCTTGGCGGCATAGCGCCATTTCAAAGATTCTAAGATTTTCATGTCTATACAACAGTTAAATGACCAGTAACGTTTCAATACTTAGTTACTTTTGGTAACTCAAAGGTATTTGTTAAATTTGTGCTGGTCAAGCAGGCACTTCAGCCTCACCTAGTATCATGGAAGTAACTAAAGTTGAGAACCAGCGACTTGCGATTCAGAAAAAGATTGATAAAGTTTTGTGCAGCAAGGCAGAACCCGAAACCTGCTGCCCGGTTAAGGACATTCTGGCCCGTTTCGGCGACAAGTGGTCCATCTATACCATCCTCACGCTGGGGAAGGAGGAAAAGCTGCGCTTCAACGAGCTGAAAAGCCAGATCAACGGCGTGTCACAGCGCATGCTCACGGTCACGCTGCGCTCTCTGGAAGAGGACGGACTGGTGAGTAGACAGGTATACCCCGAGATTCCGCCGCGTGTGGAGTACAGCCTGACGCCGCTGGGGCAGGGGCTGCTGCTGCAACTCCTGCAGCTTGCCGACTGGGCAAAGCTCAACATCGACCAGATTCTGGAGGCGCGGGAACGGTACGCGAAAAAGGAAAAACAGGCACAGCTTGCCTAGCAGCGAACCGGTCAAAACCGGCTGACTTTAAATTTGTTAGATGCCATACCTGCTAACATATATTTTCAGGTATATTTAAACTTCGATGAGTCTTTTTCATCTAAGTTTAAATGGCATCTGCATGAAAACTTTAGCACGCGAACAAAAGCTGCAGCACCTCTACTGGAGGGCAGGCTTTGGTATACCTTTCAGGCCTGATCAGGCTAGTCCCGGAATCAAAAGTGCCATTCGTGAACTGCTTCGCCAGTCGGGGCAGGCAGTGCCATTGGAGGTAGCGCTTCCGCGCACAGAAACAACACTGCAGGCCGACGCACAGAATGCCGAAATGCGCCTGCTGCGGCAGCGGGAACGGCAGCAGGGATTCGTGCTGCTCAACAACGTGTGGCTACAGCAAATGGCCACCTCCGAAGCCCAGCTGCGTGAGAAGATGACGCTTTTCTGGCACGGGCACTTTGCCTGCCGCCTGCGAGAACCCCGATTTGCGCTGCAGCAGCACAACACTCTCCGGGAGCACGCTTTGGACAAATTCCCGGACCTGCTGCTGGCCATCTCCAAAGACCCCGGCATGTTGCAGTTCCTCAACAATCAGCAAAACCGCAAACAGCGCCCCAACGAGAACTTCGCCCGCGAACTGCTCGAGCTCTTCACGCTGGGCCGCGGACACTATACCGAACAGGACATCAAAGAAGCCGCCCGCGCCTTTACCGGCTGGTCTTACAACCCGCAGGGGAAATTCGTGTTTCGCACACGACAGCACGACCGGGGCAAGAAAACCTTCATGGGGAAACGGGGAAATTTCAGCGGGGAAGAGATCCTGCAAATTGTCGTTGAAAACCCACGCACTGCCGAATTCCTGACGGAGAAAATCTACGCTTTTTTCGTGAGCGATACCCCGCACCCCGAGCGCATCCAAAGCCTGAGCAGCTACTTCTACGAGACAGGCTACGATATACCGAAGCTGCTGGAGAAGATCTTTACGGCCAAGTGGTTTTACGGACCGGATGTGGTGGGAAGCAAAATAAAATCGCCGATCGAGCTGCTGGCTGGTTTGCAGCGGCAGTTTGACGTGCGTTACAGCGATGGCCGTAGTCCGCTGGTATTACAGCGGGCGCTGGGGCAGGAGCTGTTCAGGCCCCCAAATGTGAGCGGCTGGGCCGGCGGACGAAACTGGATCGACAGCTCCACACTCGCTTTCCGGCTGCGCATCGGGCCAGCCCTGCTGCAGGATGCGGCACTGGAGGTGAACCTGAAACCCGACGATGACACCGAACCGACCGCACCACGCAGGCGCCGGCAGGATGGAATCCGGGTTGTACGTGCCAAAGCCGACCTGAACGGACTGCAGCAGCAATTGCAGAAAGTGAAGGACCGGGAACTGATCGACAGGCTGAGCCAGAAGCTGCTGCAGGTACCGTTACGCCCGGAAACAGCGGCACTGCTCACGCAGCACATACCCTCGGGAGCTGCTCACGCCGACAAAGTGACGCTGCTGACGCTGCGGCTGCTTTCTTTACCTGAGTACCAGTTATGCTAGTTTTCCACCGCTCACTTTCGCACTATGGCAACTAATTCCAGAAGAGAATTCATTAAAATGTCGGCGCTGGCCTCCGGTATGCTGCTGGTACCCAATTTTCTGCACGGCCTTGACCGCGGCGGACTGTCCCTGCTGGCTAATTCCAACGGCAAGAGGCTGGTCGTAATACAGCTTAGCGGCGGCAACGACGGTCTGAACACGGTGGTACCTTACCAGAACGATCTCTATTACAAAGCACGCCCTTCCCTGGCTATACCTTCCCGCGAAGTGCTCACCCTGGGAAAAGGTCTCGGATTGAACCCGGCGATGGAAAAGATGCGCCTGCTTTACGATCAGGGCTATGTTTCTATCCTGAACAGTGTCGGCTATCCCGATCCGGACCGCTCACACTTCCGCTCGATGGACATCTGGCACTCCGCCAGCGCCTCCGACGAATACCTGAGCACCGGCTGGCTGGGCCGCTACCTCGACAGTCTTTCCGGCCCTTCGGCCAACTACGCAGCCATTGAGGTGGACGATACGCTTAGTCTGGCGCTGAAAGGAGCACAGTATACCGGTATAGCGGTACAGGATGTGAAACGCTTTTTTCAGGCGACGAACGACCAGTTCCTGAAGCAGGCGGCGCAGTTGCACGCGGAGGAGCACACGCACCACCAGGTAGATTACCTCTATAAAACACTGATCGATACACAGCAATCGGCTGGCTACCTGCAGGAGAAAACCAAGGTATACCGCAGCAAAAAAGAATACCCGAACGGTGAGTTTGCCCGCCACCTGAAGACCATCGCGGAGCTAATCGCTTCGGGCGTGGAGTCGCGGGTATACTACGCCTCCCTCACCGGTTTCGACACGCATGTGCGGCAGGCGGGGCAGCAGGCGAACCTCTTGCGCGAACTCTCAGAGGGGCTCTACAGCTTCGTGGAAGACCTGAAGCAGCAGCAGGAGTTTGACAATACCGTGATTATGGTGTTTTCGGAGTTTGGCAGGCGCGTAGCCCAGAATGCGAGCAACGGTACTGATCACGGCACGGCGAACAACCTTTTCCTGATCGGCGGGAAACTAAAGCAGGCAGGTATTTACAACGAAGGCCCCAATCTGCAGGACCTAGACCAGGGCGACCTTCGGTATAACATCGATTTCCGGAACATTTACGCCACCCTGCTGCACAACTGGCTGGACGGAAACGCGGCAGGTATACTGGGCGGCAAAACCCAGTTACTGACCGGACTGATGTAAAGTATAGGCACAAAAAAACCGCCGCTCAGGTATAAGCGGCGGTCTTTTGTGTTAGTCTTACGGGTTCGCTTTTCCCAGACTCACACCAAAGGTTGTGATACCCCGGCCAGGCTTACCTGCATCGGATATACCTTCGGCAGTGGCTCTGTAAGTCGTGTTGCGATCGGCGGCGTAGAATGTAACAGTCGCTTTGCCTGCTGCGTCGGTTTGCACACTCGGGTTCCAGTACAACGTCGTGCGCAGGTCGGGCTCGCGGCTGGCGGGTGTCTTGCCGTCGTAAGCAGGACTGTAGAACTCCCGCACCTTGCTGTAGCCCTGTGCCCGGTGTATGATGATGTACTTACCAGGCTCCACTTCCTGCATCGCCTCACCACCCTGACGGGTATACAGCGCAATCACACCGCCCGAAGCACGACCGCCATACAGACTGGCGCTGGCCGGATCTTTCAGGATCTCGATGCGGCTGATATCGAACTGGTTTAGCTGCGAAGTGATGCCCTCTTCCACAGGCATGCCATCGATCAGGTATAGCGGAGCGGTTCTGCTGCCCCGGATGCGCGCCCTGTAATCATTCGGACCGGCACGGTATACCTGCACGCCTGCTACTCGCCCCTGTAAGGATTCTATTACATTGCCGGAAGGGGCAATCGGTAAGTCCTTCACATCAATAACCGCATCTGCCTTTCGGTGCAGCTTAAAGGGCTGTACCATGTCGGCTTCGCCCTGAATCTCCACATCCTTCAGCAGAATGCCTTTCAGTGTCAGGTCAGCGTTTACCTCGTCAGCCGCTGCCATTTCTACTTTACCGGCGGTCAGCAGATCCGGGCTGGCGCTGGCTACCAGTTCCTCACTTCGTGGCGCAGGTATAGCCGGCAGTTTTGGCTGGTAATCCTGCTCGTCGATCTTCACCTGCAAATGCTTTCGCCGACCGCGATTATCTGTGCCCTGCACCACCATATCCACGGCGCCGGTAAAGTCAAATCCCTCGAAAGCAAATCTGCCGTCTTTATCTGTTTCAGTCGTGATAAAAGCCAGGTGCTGCCCTTTCAGGTATAGCAGGGCCTCACCGCCTTTTACCGGTTTGCCTCTGTCGGTCAGCACAGTACCCCGCACGGCAAGGTCCGTCTCCGGACTATGCTTCAACTCCGGGAATTCACCCTTGGCGAGTTGCTGCCAGCCAAAGCGGCGCCAGCCCTGCGTCATCAGCAGGTAGGAGAGGGCTTCTTTTCGTGCGGCATTATTCTCCTCAAAGTAGTAGCCCGGATTCTGTACATGGCCGCGCAGGTCAGATGTTAGCAGGAGGTAGGCGTTGATATTAAGCCCTTGCAAATCCGGCGTCACCAGCTCGTCGTCAGTGATCGCCAGCGAGAAATCCGTAGACACCGGCTTGCCTTGTTTGTCGCGGGCCAGCACCTGCATGGTCACACGCTCACGTCCCGCATAGGTTTTCTTGTCGGTGCTCAGGCTGATGTCCAGGTTGTCCTGATTGTCGATAAACACGAGGCGCTCTGCCAGCGGCTCCCCGTTGGCGGTGGCCAGGTTAAAGCGGGCTATACCTGTCGGGAAATCCGCTTTGGCGACCTGCTTGCTAAAGGTCTGGCCTGGCTGCAGGTTGAACTGCTCGGCGTATTGCACCGCGTCGCGGCTTATACCTGTCAGCACCAGCGACTGCCGGCCTGAGGCATTGCCGGCAATGCTCACCTGTACCTGCTCCGGGTTGGCTGTTTCATTCACGCTGAGCACATAGCCCGTCGGTTTTGCTTCCGGCAAGGTATACTCGGCCTTGCTGCCATCTTCGAAGGTTACCCGAGCCTGGTACCGCTGGCCCTGCTGTGGTTGCAACGTAAAGGCGCCCATTCCCATGTGCGTGTCTTTAATATCGAACAACTTCTGGTTCTGCGCATCATACACAGCACCTGTCATGGCTATACCTGTTCCGTCGGGTTTGGTGGCTTTAAAGGCGACGCGGCTTTGCAGCCCCTGTACCAGGTCACCGCCCTCCGGGAAAAACTGCAGGTCGATCTGCTGCGCGGTCTTATCCTGCTTTTCTGTCGTCGCCTTTTCGCCTATGATACTGATCTCTTTCCGGAAGAAGCTCTCCTCCCCGAAATTGCGCATCCATTGGGTATAGGCGGTGAGAGTATACTGCCCCACTGGCAGGTTAGCCGGCAGAACAATGTCGCCGTTGGCTTTGCCGTTCTCAGCCTTCAGTTTCAGGCGCTGCACGGCTTCGTTGTTGGCGTTAAGCAGGTCCACGTACAGCACGTTGCTTTTGGAGGTCGGCTGCAGACTGGCGGCATCTACTACATAACCTTTGAGCCAGATCTGCTGGCCTGGTGTGTAGCGCGGCTTATCTAAGTGCAGGTATACCTTCTCAGGGGCGTATTGTGTGCGCCAGCTCGTAAGATGCTTCTCCAACTGCTGGAGCAGGTCCGTTTGCGGACTGACGAAGGCCAGCGACACAAATGCCAGCAGCAGTGCCGGCACCAGGTAGGCCCATTTTTTAGTTATTTTATATCTGATCATATCGTCCTCTCTTTCTAAAACATCTCTTCTTTATCAACAAAAACGAGTGCAATAATCATTCCTTAAAATCATATGGCGGGGACCCTTTACGGGAGGGAGAAACACCGTGATTTATGCCGCTAGAGCAGCAGGGAATCAATGCGGTTGGCCTGTACCATGTTCTCGCAATCAGACCAGCTGAAGATGGTGAACCTGCCATCCTGTGAAGCGACCAGTGCAATAGCGTCCCGCTGGTCGTGCACGAACTGGGCGGCTGACAAATGCCTGGTGCCACCGCTCAGGGCGGGTTGGTCGATCATGGCTTCACCCCCGATCACAGGTTCTGTCAGAATCAGCTTATCTACCGGCGTGCTGCCTTGTTTGCGGGTTATTTTGGCGCCGAAAGCATACAATTCATATTTGTCGCTGATAATTGTGGCGCCATCCACGGCTGTAAGGCCGGCCATAGCCTCTATGGCTCTTCCGAGCTCGTCCTGCCAGTTGGAGTTTTCGCCGTCCTTTTCTTCTTTCTGTTTCATCAGATCAGTCAGTTCGGAGTATGCTGGGCCCACGGCATACCGCATAGGGTGCCGGATAGAGGTGCGCCAGGTATCAGAGCCAGCAGGTACCACCAGCAGGATGCCGCCTCTCTTGTGGGAGCGCATCGACACGGCCAATTGTACCAGTACGTTGAGCGACTTGTTCCAGACGCTCAGGGAGCTGAAGCCCAGCAATGAAGTCAGCACATCAGGACAGTTCGGCAAATGGGAGCTTTGTTCGTTCACGATCTTCACCTGATCGCCCATCAGTACGGCCACATTCACAAACTTGCCAAAGCCATCCTGCCGGCGGTGCTTGATCACCAGCAAGCCAGGCTCTGACACATCCAACACAAAGCAAAAGTTGGGGATGCTGCGGGTTGTCCCCCAGATATGGAGGTAGTCTCCCTCGTACCATACGCCCAGGTGAATGCCCTGCCGCTCCACACCCGGACCAAGCTTGGTCAGCACGGCAGGGGACAGGGTGAGGTGATGCTCGAACAACAAGGGCTGTTCGGTCTGTTCGGGCGGCAGAAAGGCAAGGGATATTTTAGGGGATTGGCCTTCTTCACGACGCAGGCTAGCCCAGAAAGCGGCATCGATCATGGTTTCGATGATGCGGGCAGGCGGTACGGTGGCCAGGTTGTTACCGTTTAATTTTTTTGCTGCTTCTATCTGGGTTGTGAAATGGTCTTCTGCTATCTGAGCCACCTCACGTGCGGCCTTGTATGTCGATTTGCCAATCATGTATTTTTTCGCTTTTCAGGTATAGCTGGTGCAATTATTCAGGGGCAGGTGTAGAAGCACTGGCACAAGCCCTCTTTTTTTATACGGTGCATGGCGCAAAAACTTATAGATTCCTTTAAAGGCAGGTGGGAGAGTGAAACAGGTATAGCTAAAAAAAGCACAGCCGCTGCAGAAGGTCTGCAACGGCTGTGCTGAAATAAACCAGGTATATTACCTGCTTTTGTATGTCTTAGTCAAGACCACCTTTACGGGTAGCAGGTCTGGCCTGTGGCCAGCTCATCTGCTCACCAGTGCGTGGGTTCACCGGCATCACACTGCGCTCACGCGGTACCAGTTCCGGCTCTTCGCTGGCCATGTAAGCCAGGATAGCGGTCAGGATCACGTTGCTGCGCACATCGTCGAACACGATCTTGTCGTATGTGTCGCGGTTGGTGTGCCAGGTATAATTGCCATAAGACCAGCTCAGGGAGCTCAGCATGAAGGCAGGTACATCATGCGGAATGAAAGAAGCATGGTCAGAACCGCCACCGCCCGGGAAGCCAGGGTAAGAGGTCTGGATGTCTTTGGTGATCTCACGCGGAACAGCGTTCAGCCAACGACCCATGTAGTCGTAAGCATGCAGAAAGCCCTGGCCAGAGATGTTGGCCACGCGACCAGTACCGTTGTCCTGGTTAAGCACCGCCTGTGTGTTCTTTACAATCTCCGGATGATCTTCCACGAAAGCACGAGAACCATTCAGGCCCTGCTCTTCGCTACCCCAGTGACCTACCAGGATCGTACGCTTCGGATTCGGGTATACCTGCTTCAGAATGCGCATTACTTCCATCATTAGGATCGTGCCGGTACCGTTGTCTGTAGCGCCGGTAGCGCCATCCCAGGAGTCAAAGTGAGCTGACAGGATCACATATTCGTCAGGCTTCTCAGAGCCCTTGATCTCAGCAATGGTGTTGAAGGTAGGAACCGGCTTCTTAGAGTGCTTCGACTCCGCTACCACTTTGATACGTGGCTTGCTGCCGTTTTCGGCCAGGCGGTATAGCATACCATAATCTTCCAGAGAAAGATCTACAGTAGGAATCTTCTTGGTATAGGCGCTGAAGATCTTGTTCACGCCGAAACCTTGTGACCAGTTCGACATCACGATACCGGCAGCACCGGCGTTCTCCAAAGCAACAGGCAGCGTACGGGCGGTTTTGCCAGTAGCGGCAATGCGCTTGCGGTAAGCCTCGTTCTGCTCGTCACGCACTTTTTTCATTTTCTCGAAAGACTCTTCCGTCGCAAACTCTTTCCAGTTGTACTCCGGACGGCCACTTGGCTGGTTCATCGAGATCATCACTATTTTGCCTTTCACACTTGGCAGCCAGCGCTGGAAAGCAAGGGAGTCAGCGAAATCAGGCATCGTAATCACCTCAGCCGTTACACCTTTAGAAGACGTAGACGGGCTCCAGGCCAGCTGCATACCCTCCAGAGACTGTACACGCGGGTGCACCATATCGATGTGCGTGATGCCACGCTCCCAGCCGCGCCATTCGCCGTAGTTTTCAATGCGGGCATCGATGCCCCAGCCTTTGTACTTGTTCACGGCCCAGTCGGCGGCTTCCTTCATCTGCGGTGTACCTACCAGACGTGGTCCCACGCCGTCCATGAGTTCATGGCCCAACTGCTCGAGTTGTGAGTTCTCGGTAGCCATTTTGATGATGTTCTGGATAACAGGATCCTGCTTTTGTTGTGACTGTGCCTGCTGCTGCGGTCGTTGCGCGAGCGTTGCGCTGCTCACACCGCCTGAAAGCATAAGGGCCAGGGCCAAAATGCGAATAGGGTGTTTCTTCATGGTTAATGTAAGGTATGGATTGTTTGTATGATATGTTAAGGTATATCCGTTTAATATAGTAAATAAGTGCTATAGATACCGAAACCGCTCAATAGACTCATCATGACGGCTTTGGTTTAAAGTCACGAAGAAATTTCGCAGGTATAACACAGGTTTTTATCCCAAATCAAAGCTTTCAACTTCTGAGACACTCCCCGGCACAAACTCCTGCAGGCGCATATTGCCGATCCGCACACGCACGAGTCGCAGCGTCGGAAAGCCCACGGCGGCAGTCATTTTGCGTACCTGCCTGTTCTTCCCTTCCGATATCGTGATCGACACCCAACTGGTAGGCCCGTGGCGGTCACTGCGGATGCGGCGGCTGCGCTCCGGGAAATCCGGTGCGGCCTCGAGCCGGAAAGCAGTGCAGGGACGGGTACCGTACTGTTCGCCGTAAATGCCGATCGAAACACCAGCTTGCATCTGAGTAATGGCTTCATCGGTGATCAGGCCGTCTACCTGCGCATAGTATTCCTTTTCGACATGCTTGCCACGTACCTGTTCGCTCACTTTGCCGTCGGTGGTGAGCAGGAGCAGACCCTCGCTGGCCTCATCCAGCCGCCCAATAGCCATTGTTCCTTCCGGGAAATCATACAACTCCCCCAGTAATTTCTGCTTTTTCTTATCGGTCACGAACTGGCTGATGTAGCCATAGGGTTTGTGCAAAATGAAATGCCGGTGCTGCATGTAAACGAAAGTATAAAATCAGGGATAGATCGTCCCGCAAATTAGACAAAATGCCTGATTTTATCGGCGAGCGCTGTAAAGTATAGTGCCCTGCCACCGTAATAGGACAATGAAAAGATGCGTTCGGGTACAATTGGTACAGGAGGCTATACCTGGCCCTTATTCAGCCTGAACTCTCGTTAGCCCCAGGTGTAGGTTCCGCGTATAGAAGAAAGAAAAGGCTGGGAGCGAGGCGCAAAACAGGTGATCAGGAGAATCATCCAGCTGTTTCAGGCCCCATCCGCTTCACTAATACTTGATTACATCAATTTATTTTGCTTCATTACATAGTTAATTAAGCGTCAAACTTTATAAACGCAATGCTTATTTTTTGGACATTCCTGATAGCGGCTCTTCTGGGGTACATCGTGGGGCACTATGTTATCCCGAACCGGCAACTGCGCAAAGCACTGCAGGATGTACGGCAGCAATGTGCCCTGGCGCTTGACGAAGGCAACAAGGGCGTGTACAAAACCATGGTGACAGAGGACGGCAAATCCTCAGAACTTGTGGTGGAAGTGCGCGAGCTGGCTATAACAAAAACCGGACAGGTGAAGGTGGAATACCTGAGTGCGCAGTACCGCAACCCCGAGTTCAGAACCCGTAAAGGCGATGCGCTGCTAAAAGAAGTGCGTGACCTCCTGGGCGAGTACCTGCCGCTCAACGAAATAGAGTGGTACGAGCAGACCGACCGACACGAGCGCATCAAAAAGTATTTAGACTCTTTAGACCTAATCAATCACAAACTTTTTAGGTAATAAAACAAGATGGAAAAAACAGAGAAAACAGAGATTACGATCGCAGAGAATCAAGAGAAAATAAAAGAGAAAGCCCTGGCAATCTCTAAATCCATAGATCCGGGCAATCCGGAAAGCCTGAGCAATTTTGGCGTGGAAACCCAGCGCAAACTCGGTCACTACTCAAACGAACTGCTCACCAAAGTAAAAGCCAAAGATTCTGGCGAAGCTGGTGATGCCATCAATGAACTGCTCAACCAGATCAACATGATCAAGATTGATGAGCAGGAGAAGGGTGGTTTCTTTTCACGCCTGCCTTTCGTGAAAAAGTTTTCAGACAAGTCGAAGCAGATTGCCTCGCAGTATAACTCCGTGTCGGCTAACGTGGACGATGTGGTGGTAAAACTGGAGCGCACCCGCCAGAGCATCATGAAAGACTCCACTTCACTGGAAGTAATGTTCAACCAGGCGGTGGAGTACATCCACGAGATACGCTCTGTGATTGCGGCCGGAAAGATGAAGATCGAGGAGATCGAAACCGATATCATACCGAAGCTGCAGGACGAGGTGGAGAACAGCGGGCAGGACGAACTGGCCGTACAGCGCCTGAGCGATATGATCGCCTTTAAAGAGCGCCTGGAAAAAAAGGTGCATGACTTCACGCTTTCCCATACTATTGCCACGCAGTCGATGCCGCAGATCCGCATGATCCAGACCACGAACGATGTGCTGGCTCAAAAGATCCAGAACTCCATTGTGACGGTTATACCGGTATGGCGTCAGCAGGTGGCGATTGCGCTCGGTCTTGAGAAGCAGCGCAAGGCCCTCGAGATCCAGAAAAAGGTGACTGACACCACCAACGAAATGCTCCGCAAGAACTCGGAACTCCTGAAGAAAAACGTAGTGATCGCGGCGCAGGAGAATGAACGCGGCATCGTGGATGTGGAGACGCTGAAGAAAGTGAACAAGGACATGGTGGAAACGCTCGACCAGGTGATCAAGATTTCGGAAGAGGGCAGCAAGAAACGGGCAGAAGCCGTAAAAGAACTGGCGCAGGTGCAGGAAGAGCTCAACAGCAAGATCATCGGCACCTTCGGCAAGTCCAAGCAGATTGAAATAGAATAATGATATACCGAGGCGATAAGAAAGAAGAACTAGCCGTCCGGCACCGCATCCTGAGCGACGAGCAGGAGGCGGTGCTGGACCTTTATATCCAGCATATCGACAACCTTTTCGAAGAGATGAAACTCTCGGAGAAATTGCAGGTCGAAATTGAAACCCAGCACCTCAAACGCATCCTGTCTAAATGATCCGATTTTTTCGTTCTTTTTTCGGGCTGGAACAGGAATCGACCCGCACGGTCATGGACCATCCAGGTGCCGCTGACGCCCGCGCCATGCAGTATATCCGTGCTTCCAATGCCAGGCTGAATGCCCTGCACAGGCTGTATGAAAGGTATAGGCATACGCCGCATGCCGATAAACTGCTGGCTGTGTTCGAAAAGACCAAGCTGGTGCACAACTACCTCGTTACCCGCAAGCGCATACAGGAGTTGGAGCTGTTTCATGTGCAGAACACGGAGCATTTCATTAACACCTTCACAACGGTGATCAACGTGCACGAGCGTCATATCAAAGACAGCTATGTGCCGGAGCGGGAAAAGCCGCAGCCGCTACCACAGGTACAGAAGCCACGTCCGCAGGGACAGGCACCAGCACAACCTGCTGCACCACGTCCAGCCCCAGCCAGGCCAGACAATCCAGGGCAGCCTTTTGAGTCGAAGGTAGAGCAGGTGCTCAAGCGCATCGAATCCGAAACGATCAAAGGCATCTATACAGCGCAGAAAGTAACGGAGATGGTGAAGCGGGTCGCCAATCAGGCACCCATGGGCCAGCCGGATGTGATGCAGGCGAAAGTCCCGGCTTTGGGTGTTCCGGTTATTGCCATCGATACTTACTCCCGCGTGTTTTATTCCCCGGAGCTGGAAGGCGGTGCCACCATGTCACGCGAGATTTCCTTCACCTCTTCGGATACTGACAAGGACGTGTTTTTGCAGCATATCGCTTCAAAGCTTGCAGTGCCGAAGGAAGAGGTCAGCTATATCGGTAACACGATGTTGGCCATACCGGATACCAAGGGTCCGAGTCCAGCGCGGCATGTTCCGATTGTGCATTGGCGCGGGTTTCCGTATGCCGTGAGTTTAATGGATTACCGCTTGTTTCCGGTGAGGATGCATCGAAAGAGCTTTTAAGAAAAATGCCTCTGATTCTTCAGAGGCATTTTTCTTGTTTTGCAAATAAGTTTACGAACTACACGACAGCATCGAGCAGCCTGCTTTCTGAGAAGCCCATTCCGGACGGGTCTGGAAGAATTCATCGAACTTATCGGAATACGGCTCTTTAATTGCCTCCTGCAGCTTCACGAACAGGACATCATCACCTTTCTCCAGCCCCTCAATCGCCTGGTGCAGCAGGTAGTTGCGCAACACAAAACGTGGATTGGCTTTTCGCATCATTTCCTGTGAATCCGATCGTCTGATCTTGTTCGTGTTCAGGCGTTCCAGGTAATTGCTGATCAAGGTATAGAAGGCTGTTTTCTGCTCAGCTGACAGGTCATCATACAGAGCCTGCTTAAAGTGATCTGCTACTGCTTCTTCACCTTCTACCGAAAGCGGCAGGTCAATCAGCAATTGAAAGAAAATGGTCATGTCAGGCTGTATTTCCGTCAGGGTTTTCTCGAACTGGCTGATCAAATCGCGGTCTAATTGGGACACCTGGTCAAGGCCGAGTTTACGGCCCATCATGGCATAGTATTCCGTCCAGTAAACGTCTTTGAACGACTCCAGGGTCTCTACCAGCTTGTCTTTATCTGCCAGCGGCAGCAAGGCACCCGCCAGGGCGCCTAAGTTCCAGTAACCGATCGAGGGCTGTTTTCCGAAGGCATACCTTCTGCCCGGCAGGTCGGTCGTGTTCGGAGTGAAGTTCGGGTCGAAGTTGTCCACGAACGAATAGGGACCATAGTCGATGGTCAGGCCGAGGATGGACATGTTATCCGTGTTCATCACGCCGTGCACAAAGCCCACCCGCATCCACTCCACCATCAGTTTTGCCGTACGGTCTACCACTTCTTTAAACCAGTCTATTACTTTGTCCTCACCTGTAATGTGCGGGTAATAGCGACTGATGGTCCAGTCTACGAGCTGGCGCAGGTTGTCGTGCTCTTTGCGGGCGTTCAGCATTTCAAAATTGCCGAAGCGCAGGAAGCTGGGCGCTACCCGCATCACAACCGCACCCGGTTCGTAGGCGGCATTGCCATTGTAGAACATGTCGCGGAGCACAGGCTCACCGGTGCTTACCAGGCTTAGCGCTCGCGTAGTCGGCACGCCCAGGTAGTGCATGGCTTCACTCATCAGATACTCACGCACAGAGGAGCGCAGCACGGCACGTCCGTCGGCACGGCGGGAGTAGGGGGTCAGGCCAGCGCCTTTCAACTGTAGCTCCCACGTTTTGCCGTCAGCTGCTTCCCATTCTCCTAATGTAATCGCACGTCCATCGCCCAGTTGACCGGCCCAGTTACCGAACTGGTGTCCGGCATAGCAGGCTGCATAAGGGTACATGCTGTCCGTTACCCGATTACCACCCAATATGTCGATGTCTTGCTGCTCTGTAGGCTTAGCTATACCTAGTTCGTTGGCAAGGGTATCGGACCAGGTCAGGAGTGTTACTTTTTCTACAGGAGTAGGTTTTGCTTTGCTGTAGAGTACGCCCGGCGTTTGCCGTGGCGTTAACGTGCCGCTGTCATCACCGGCAAAAGTGTCTACAAATTCTTTTTTATAAATTTTCGAGCTCAGTTGCTCCATCTTATTCAGTTTTAGGTATAAGGTAGCTGACCAGGGCACTTCTGTAAACCTTTTATCAGCCTTTTGATTTCTCTTTAACAAGATTTGTGCAAGATTAGTTAAATTTAGCAGACTTATCCCGTTTAGCACGTAATCAGGGACAGGCTTTACATCGCCAAGCATTACTGAACAGACTTACAGCTTTTATGTCAATCACTATATTTAGCCAGGGCAGAAACACAAGCCGCTGGGAAAGTGCCCTGAAGGAACGTCGTCCGGGCCTGGAAGTACATGTTTATCCGGATACAGGTCCGGCAGAGGAAGTTGAGTTTGCCCTGGCCTGGAACCATCCGCCCGGCGCTTTTACAGCATTCCCAAACCTAAAATGCATCGCCTCCACGGGTGCCGGAGTAGACCATATTCTGCGTGACCCGGAGTTACCGCAAGGGGTGCAGATTACCCGCATTGTAGACGAAGACCTGACGCAGGATATGGCTGCATTTGTGACCGCCCAGGTGCTGAACCATGTGCGCGGCCTGGACAAGTATAAGGAATTACAGCAAAGCCATACCTGGAAACAGCACAGTTACAAGCGAACGGCCGATGTGGTGGTCGGGGTAATGGGCATGGGCGTACTTGGTACGCACACGGCACAGCAGCTGAGTAAACTCGGCTTTAAAGTGCATGGCTGGTCCCGCTCTCCCAAACTGATGGAAGGGGTAGGAACCTATGCCGGATCAGAGGAGCTGGACGCTTTTCTGGAAAGTGCCAATATCCTGATTTGTCTGCTGCCCCTAACCAGGCAGACGGCCGATATCTTAAACAAAGACACCTTCAGCAAGCTTCCCAAAGGAGCTTATGTCATTAACGTAGCACGCGGAGAACACCTGGTTGATGACGATTTGATCGAAATGCTCGACAAGGGGCATCTTTCCGGTGCCAGTCTGGATGTGTTCAGGGAGGAGCCGCTACCAGCGGAGCATCCGTTTTGGTCGCATCCGACGATAACGGTGACGCCCCATGTCGCCAGCATTACAAATCCGGCCTCGGCTGTGTCGCAGATTCTGGAGAACTACGACCGCATGCGCCACGGCGAGCCCTTAATCAATGTAGTATCAAAAGCTAAAGGATATTAAATGAACCCATTCCACTACGCCTTCAAAGTGAAGGACATTGAATCGACCCGCCAGTTTTACGTGGGTATCTTGGGCTGTAAAGAAGGGCGCAGCACCGAGCACTGGATCGACTTCGACTTTTTCGGTCACCAGCTGTCGGCCCACGTGAGTGCCAACATACCTGAGCCGGATTACTGCGGACAAGTGGCTGGTATCAGTGTGCCGGTGCCGCACTTCGGCTGCCTGCTCAGCTATGAGCAGTTCGATCAGGTGCGCGAGCGACTGGAGCAGCATGCTATACCTTTTGTGGTGGAGCCCTATACCCGCTACGAAGGCCAGGTAGGAGAGCAACGTACTATGTTTATCCTCGACCACAGCAAAAATCCGCTCGAGTTCAAGGCTTTTAAAAATCCGGAGGAAGTGTTTGCTTCTTAAAAAATTGTGAGGGTATAGCATGCCTGGATCAAGGTGACCATTCCTCTATGACAAAAGCACAAGGGCCGCTTAGCTGAAACTAAGCGGCCCTTGTGCTTCTTATGGTTTACTATAGTACTGTCAGTTTCCTGATGATCAAACCGCGTTCCGTCTGAATGTGCAGGAAGTAGAGCCCGGCTTTGGCAGTTGGCAGCTTTATCTGCACCGCCTCCGGCCTCGGGCCGGAGATGCGGGTCTGGTGCAGGCGCTT
>NZ_FTNM01000012.1 GCF_900156415.1 Pontibacter lucknowensis
TAAAGCCGCCATTTAGAAGGAGAAAATAACCCAACGAGCAGCTTGTTTTTCCCTCAATAAAAATAGAAATTCCACACAGTAACTACAAAAAAAGGGAAAACAAGCACGGATAACTACCCGAAGAAGACATCAATCCCTACAAAACCAACAGGACGTCTCCTTCCAATGATTGTTAGTAGCAATTTAATTATGAATAAGTATGTATTTGATAAGATGGACTATACTTGTTAAGCTACTATTGCTATCCTGTACTTCAATAGCTCAAACCAGAGTATTGCCAGACACAAGCAAGATAAAAGTATCAAATACTTTTTGGGTTAAGCCAGGTTCCTATTATTTGGATTCTGTAGAAATAGACTTGAAGAAAGTTTACCTAGACCCAGAGAATATACTAGAAGTTAAGTCTGTCAAGGGGACCGATTCGTATCTATTCAGTGGAAGTAGAAGTGCAACCTTGTACACAAGAAAAGTAAAGGACCCTCTTATTTCACTCGCTGACATTAAAATTGAAAACTATCCTGCAGATTCAAAACGCATAAGGTTTTTGATTGACGGGAAATTGATAGAGGACACTACAGGTATAAAATTAGAAACAACGACTATAAAAAGGATTGAAGTTTTACGCCATTCGAAGAGCAAAGCTGCTCACGGATATGAAAATTTAACCCAGATTTTAATTTCAACAAAAATCGAGGACAAAAAAAGAAAGAATAACAGCTACTAACACGGCACAGGCTCCATACTCGGCTACGCCTCACTCGCAGCCTGTACTAACCGTTGGCAAGTATTATAAGAACATGAAAAAGGGCTGCCTTACATCAATTTATATTTTCCTTGTTCTTCTGGTTGTACTTGCAGTTGCTATTATGTGGACCATAAAATCAGCTTTTGGACCATCTTACAAAACAGTAAGTATAGATTTAGGCAGCGGCAAAACTTTGGTTGGTGAAGAAACTTATAATGCTGACTTTGCAGCAGTTTTCTATGATGTGGACTTAAAGCTTGTAACACAAGAGTTAGACACTTTCAAACTTGGTAGAGCCACTTTCCATGACGAGAACTGGCATAAAAGCTTGCGCTTAGACACAGTAGGGAATTGGTTTGCTCTTCCAGTCAAAGAAAGTTCGTATTCGAAGTTATTACTGGCAAATCGCACAAATAAAATGCACCAAGACACCACTTTCTCTCCATTGGAATTGCGCTATGACAGTCTGTGGAGAGCAAAGCATGATGACATACCTGTATACCTGTACACAGGGACTTCTACTATAGATTCAATTAGAATGAACAACATCTTTGTTACTTATGACTATAGGATTGGCTATTCCGAACCATTTACCTTCTTTGTACAGTCAGTCGAATATTTGCTTGACCCCATATCTGGAAGAGTAAAAACAAAGAAAGTGTTTGAGAGAAAGGAAAAATAACGATTGCCAACCCTGTATATACTACATGCTTCGGCTAAAGCCTCGCAAGTCGCATATACCAATCCGTTGTGCCTAATTTGAAAAAATGGAATTCAAGACAGGAATTGGAATAATAATATTGACTTTCATTGGTTCACTGAATCCATTTTGGTTGATTTTTACAGTTCCAGTCTTTTTGGTTGGTGCTCTTCTAGTTCTTTTTTCGAAAAAGCCTACTAAAACAAAAATCTTGTGGACTATAATACCAGTTTTGGCTTGGTATCCAGGAATGCAACTTTTCTTTTATCTCTCAGGGACAATTGGAACTGCGACCGCTCAAAAAATTGACATGGTTTTTCCAGCTGACTTTAAAGGAAGAGCAATAATTGTTTCGGAAATGCCTTGCGGACAACCTATAAAGATTGTTGACGGCCGAGAACAATTGATCTTTCCTGATAATGGCATTTTGCTCTATCAAGGAGAAATTAAGACAGGGTATATTAATCACAACTACTATTTCCTCAGCCCAAACGGAGTTAGGATAGAAATACCTAAAAGAGAATTGTATATGTATTGGGATAATGAACCGAACAAACCAGACTCGACAATAACAGGAATTTGGCTTGGCGGAATGGGTTCAACACACATTAATAGCCCTAAACCAGAAACAGATTATAGCTACATGTTTTTAACTGTGGCTTCAAAAGAAAATAGAGACGACTATTTCGACTTCCATTATTTAAAGGCATTTGAGAACGAAACGGATAGTCTAGTACAGAACTGTAATAAAGAAACAAAAAACTAGGCACAACAAGGCATATGGTACATACCCTTCGGGATACGCACCATACACAAGACCGTTAAATCCGTCATTGGGATTATTTTCAAATTTTAAAATGGCGAAGCTTTCAGGCTTTACCGGTGGGGAGGAATCACAGGCTATAAAAAAGGGAATGCCTGCAGAAGAGCCAAAGGCATAAATGGAGTTTAGGCCGGCAAGTCTTGCGGCGGCGTTGCC
>NZ_FTNM01000003.1 GCF_900156415.1 Pontibacter lucknowensis
CTGGCTGCTTTGAAGGTATAAAAGCTGTACTCCTATACCTGGTAAAAGGGTG
Organism: Pontibacter lucknowensis; assembly: GCF_900156415.1. GTDB lineage: Bacteria > Bacteroidota > Bacteroidia > Cytophagales > Hymenobacteraceae > Pontibacter > Pontibacter lucknowensis. Next base: position 53 of record NZ_FTNM01000003.1, read on the forward strand.
CTGGGTGTATTAGAAAAATAATATCAGGCTAATCTAAAGGTTAGAAGAACGAAAGTTATTTTTATACGCTATGAAAAAATTTTTACTGTTTTTGACCGGCTTTCTTTTCTGCTATGCCTTTGCTGTCAAGGGGCAGCCGGGCAGCGGGGTGGTGTATTACGATGATATTGAAAGCATCGGGGCTCCAGGAGCTAATCTCAGAACCTTCAACGCTGCCCTTTACTTTTCACCGGAGAAGTCCGCTTATGTGACCCGGGTGGATTCCCTGGAAAACGGGGGAAAGCGGATCGCCAAAACCTACACAGACGAAAACGGCGATTTGAAAGGCGTGCAGTCCAACAGCACGGAAAAAGGACTCTTTAACATCACCAACCGCCGGGAGCGCACCATGGTCAGCAATGCCCGATTTAAGAGCAATTTCACCTACAGGGAGGAGCAGCCCCGGATTGATTGGAAGATCAGCAGTGAGAAAAGAAAAATCGGCGGCTTGGAGGTCATCAAGGCCACGGCCACCTTCCGGGGCCGCCACTATACGGCCTGGTACGCGCCGGATATCGCCGTGCCGCTGGGACCCTGGAAACTGCATGGACTGCCGGGCCTGATCCTGGAGGCATATGACGACAACCGCGAAATCCAGTTTGTGTTTAAAAAACTGGAATACCCTTACAGAGGAAATATGCGCTTCCCAGCTCTGCCGGAGCAGCTTCCTGGGCTGGCTGACCTGCGCAAAGAGCAGGACGGCAACTATGAACGGAACATGAAATATCAGCGCGCCCTGGCAGAGCAGTACAGCGGCTCTGTCAGCAGCCAGGGTAAAACGGCCGAATACAGGAAACGCTATCTGGAGCTCTTCGATTGATGAGGCGGCTGCTGTGCTGTTTGCTGTTGCTATTGCCGGCATTTGCACTGCGTGCACAGGACTTCCGGCTGCAGGGCAAGGTACGGGATGGGCAGGGGGCTCCCCTAGAGTATGCCAGTGTGGTGCTCACCTCCAGTCGTGACAGAGTACAGGCTTATTCGCTCACAGGGCAGGACGGAAGCTACGCCTTGCGCTTTACAGCCAGCCCGGGGGACAGCCTGCTGTTGACCGTGCGGCTGCTGGGCTACGGGATTTTCCGGCAGTACCTGCAGCCAACGCCCCAGGTGCCGGACATTTGGGTAGATGCCCTGCTACTCGCACGGGTCGATTCTCTGCAGGAGATCGTGGTGGAGGCTAAGCGGCCTGTAACAGTTAGCCAGGACACCCTTACCTATAACCTGGACTTTTACACGGACAGCCATGAGCAAACTGTGGAAGACGTACTCAAAAAGCTTCCTGGCCTGGAGGTGACGCCTGATGGCACCATCAAGTACGGAAACCGGGAAATCCTCAAAATTCTGATTGATGGGGATGACCTGGCTGGCAATCAGTACAAAGTGCTGAGCAAAAACCTGGACAGTGGCCTGCTGGAAAACATCCAGGTACTTCGAAACTACGATGAGAACCCCTTGCGGAAAAAGTTCGGAGAGGGAGATGACGTCGTACTTAACCTGACGATCAAAGAAGACAAAAAGAACATTCTCTTTGGCAAGGCCAGCCTGGGACTGGGTAGCCGGGAGCGCTACCAATTTCAAACCAATTTGGGGCTGCTGCGAAAGCGTCTCAAAATCCTGCAGCTTGGCAAGGTCAACAACAACGGTACGCTGGCCATTCCGCCCGCCGGGGTACCCACTGCTGCGTTGCAGGACCTTTGGGCGCGCAACCAGCAGAAGGAGGCGCAGGTGCGCCCCATCACCGGAAGCAACGCGGGGCCGCCTGCCTACCTCAAGCCGGAGGAGGCACTTCGCAATCAGTCTGAAAGCGCCTCGCTGACGGCCTCCCACAAATGGGGGGAGCGTCTGCGCCTCCGTTCACTTGCCACATACTCCAAAGACAGGCTCTTGTTTGAGCAGCAGACGCTGAATCGCTTTTTCACAGGCGAAGGTCCGGTGGCTTACAGCGAGCAGGTGCGGACACGGGAACGCAGCCCGAACCTTTATGCCAATACAGCGCTTACCTATTATGACCAGCGGAACTGGTATGCCACTTTTGAAAGCTCCTTTCGTAGCGGAGTGCCCGCCTGGCAGCAGGTACTGCTGCTCAACGGGCTGCCCGTGGCCGTCTCTTCCCGGGATCGGCAGCAACAGTGGAGCAATCACCTGCAGCTCACCTACCAGGCATCCGAAGCTTTTCTGTGGGAGAGTTACGCCTATCTGACGGCAGCCCAGGGCAGGCAGCACTTCCAGGTCAGCAGGGAGGGGACCGGGAAGGTGCTGGGCACTGACGCTGTCCAAAACGCATTCCAGCGCCTGGGCTATGCCGGTCTCAACACGCGCCTGCGGTTTAAAAGCGGACGCAGGGCCCTGCAGGTGATGCTGGGGGTGGAAGATGAGCAGGACAGGCTGCAGGCAGGAATAAATGAACAGGCAGGGGCTGGGGCGGACAGTTTGCAGGCCCGCCGCCATGTCCGGTTCCTGAATGTGAACCAGCAGCTTCAGCTTACCTGGACACTTCAAGGTGGACAAAACTTTCGGTTAGAGGCCGGTACGACACAAAAGCTGGCGGCCATACCCGAATTGAATCATTACTACCTTGCAAAAGGTAGTGCCGCTTACGCTTTCCCGGTAAAGAGGGCAGGCAAGTTCGCCCTGAGCTACACGTTCAACCAGCAGCTAAGTGATCTGAGCCCTTTTTATGCTGGTTATATACTTGAGAGCTACAGAACGCTTTACGGCGGGGCCACAGCCCCGCTGCGTGTCAGCAGTCACGCCGTGGGGCTGACCCACAACTACCAGCGGCCGGAAAGCGGCTTTCTGTTCTTCAACCTGCTGTCCTTTGTACAGTATGACAAAGGCTACATTTCCCGCAGCTTTATCGGGGAGGACTTCACGGTGCACAATCGGGCGGGGGGCAAGGGGGGAGAGCTGTTGCTGTTTCAAAGCCAGCTGACCCGCTACCTATCTCCTCTTCAGACAAGTTTCAAGCTGGAAAGCGGCCTGAGCTATCTCCTCAATTACCTGGCCCTGAATACCCCGCAGCTGCAAAAGAGCCGTAATTTCGGCGCCTCCGCCAAATTGTCGGGCACCACTTATTTTGACATACCCGTAAATTTCAGGTTCTCGGCAGAATACCGGCACAACAGGGGGATCTTCGAGGGCAATGTTTCCCAGGTGGAGGATTTACTGTTAAGCAAGCTGATAACCTACAAGCCCTATGAGCAGGTACTGGTGAGCGCTGGCTTCAACCATTACCTGCTGGCATCCCATCCTCATTCCTTTCTGTCAGCCACCCTGGACTACCAGCCAAAGCGCAGCAGGTGGGAGTTTCAGCTTTCAGGACAAAACCTGCTTGATGTCCGAGCCTTCTCCACAAAGCGGGTCAGCGATTACCACCTCTACGAGCAGCGCCTGGACATTATCCGCCGCTATGGGATGCTGACAGGGCATTACCGTTTTTAGACCGGAGGCTGGAATGGACCATGCGCATAGGTGGCAGGAAAGCAGGTAAGCTAGACAGTAGCTGCTCCAGCCTTGGGTTTGTGCTCTCCAACCTGTCTTTCAGAAGCTTTTATGCCAGCTTATTTCGGTGTTTGTATGCAGGATCGCCCTGTTGATGTAAAAATTTATCAGTTGTTGGGTCTTTTCTATAGCTTGATCAACTAAAAGAAAGGGGACAGTAATCTGGTCAGGCCCTTCAACAGACCTGAACCGGTGCCTGGCTCAGCGTATGCAGCCTGTTAACAAGGCTTATCAGCAGACCCGGCACAGAAGCAAGCGCGCAGGAGCGCGTCAAAGTCCGGGCCAGAGTGGTTGTCCGAAGGGCTGCTGCATTGGCAAAGCTGGCAAATTATAGTAACAGCTGGTATACATATAGACAGCCCCCTCTGTAGCAGGAATGCCTGTATCTCCGGCAAAATATTAGCTTATCATGTCTATTATTAAAACATTAGGCTCTATCATCTATAGACTCCACCAGTACCTGGACGCTGCGACGTTTCGGGAAACAAAACGGGGTGCCACCTGGAGCATTTCCTCCTGCATTGAAATCCTGCAGGTTTGGCTGCTCTTATCATGTCTCCTGTATTATGCAGTCAACACCACGGAGGAGCTGGTGCCGTCTCAGTTACAGGTACCGATATTCAGTGCGGTCATATTTACCCTCACGTTAGTCAATTACGTGCTGCTGGAGCAGAGGTGGCCCTGGGGGAAGTTGTTTAAGATATTCCTTGCATCTTCTGCCCCGAAGAACAATCCGGCTAGCGCCCTTGGCTGGTTGCTTGCCTTGCTGGTAGTGGTGAACGTATTGTTCTCTTACTTTTTGCTGAGCAACATCGACTGGGCGCACTATCGCTAAACAGACACGCAGCGGCTCAGATATGAAGATCTGCTTTGCAGGATGTTCTCGCCCTGAGCCTTTGTATTACCGCATAAGCGGTGGGGGCTGCAGACAGCGCTTGTAACATGGCCTCAAAACATAAGGTATAGGCAGCCGTTTACAAGCCAGGGCGACAGGCCGCTTAGCCTTTTTTAAACCGCAACCACCAGCTGATGAATAAAATTAAAAGCACTATGTACAAAAGCCTTTACGAGTTAACAAGAGAGGACTGGAATACACTTTTCCCAATCGCCCTGGTCGACCACGACCCGAAATGGAAAATCCTGTTTGAGCAGGAAAAGGGGCGCATCCTCGCAAAACTCGGAGAGGGTGTCGTGCGAAGAATAGAGCATTTCGGAAGTACGTCCATCGCCCATATCAAGGCCAAACCTTACATCGACATCATCCTGGAAGTCCCGGATGAGCTGCTGTTTGACGAGGAAATTATCACCAGGCTAGGGGAAATCGGCTACACTTATTTTAAAGTGTCCGCGCGTGAGTACATCGCGGCCTACATGTCCTTTGGCAAAGGCTACCGCCTGGATGGGGGAAAAGAACAGATTTTCCATCTCCATGTGTGCCCCAAAGATAATGTGATGTGGGAGCAGGTCGGTTTCCGGGACTTCTTAAATGCTCATCCGGAACGGGCCAAGGCTTATGAGGCACTCAAACTCGAGCTGGCGGCAGTGTACAGAAACGACAGGGGCGCCTATATGCTGGGGAAAACAGATTTTATCCGGCAGACTTTGAACATGATCAAGTGACGGGGCCGCACCCTTCCCTGAGCGCTAAACCGCCTGCGTACACTGGCACGATTGAACGTCCTGAGCGATGCAGGTGCCCCTGACTGCCTGCCAGGAGGATGACACAGGGCCCGGTAAAGGCAGACTGCTTCCTTCATTGCCCGTTATCAGAGCTGCTGCTGTCGCATGTTTTAAATGAGCAAATACAGCAGGGAAAGTACCTGTCAGGACAATGTCATAACATTAGGTATATGTACCTGAGATGCTTCCGGCCGGTTCGTCCCGGCAGCAAGCCCGTCGGTGTAACAGAGTTTCAATTCACAGTGCCAAGTATTAGTATTAGTACTGTAATATGAAACTCAAACGTGTTTTAACCGGAGCAGTCCTCTGTACTGCGGCAGTCTTTTTCACAGGATGTGAGAAAGAGATGCTGGAACCAGATCAAAACGTGGCGATGCAGGAAGCAACCATGGGAAACACAAACGCACGCCGGGATGTGCAGCTGGAGAGGTTCGCCAGAGCCCTAGCCAGCGCCATCACGGAAAAAGAGGTGAGAATGCTCATCAAAGAAGAGGCAAACCGCCAGTTCGATGGTGATTATGACATCCTCTTCCGAAAACTCAAAGATGAGCAGACCGGAAACGGAAAGGTCTTGAACGTACTGGCCAGGCACCTCTCGGCCCTGGAGAAAAGCCCGTCCTTTGCAAACCCTGAAAACGAACTGAACAGCCTTTCGGCGGATGTTCCCCTGCTGAACATTGCCGTACCGATTCACATGGACAAGTGGGATGCCGCGCAGTATACGCCGCTGGTTGCCGTGGTGCCGAGCAATTTTGATGAGAAGACAACAGAACGCGTAAAGGCATTTGACCAGCACGGAAAAGTGACCTGGCTTTCTGTTAAAGCGATGCCGGATATGCCTGTCATTGTCGTCGGGCTGAACGAGCGGGTCGTGTACGAGGATGGTACCTTTGCCATGAAAGATTACCTGGTGGATGACAACATGGTGCATTATGTCATGCCGGATGAGCTTGTGCTGGAACCGGGAGATGGCGGCGGTGGCGGCGGCGGTGGAAGCACCGGCACCTCATCTTCCTGGACCTGTCGAATAGATGGCAAGACAGACTACCTGACAGGTATGTGGTTTAAAGACATCAGCGAATACGAAGCCTGGATTTTAGGTAAGCCGGAAGTTGTTTTGAAGATAAAAAATCCATATAATCAGGGGGAAATTGGACATCACAGATACAAGGAAGAACGCAGCAAGTTTGACAATACCTGGTTTAACACGAACTCATACCTTTATCCGTGGGACATCAACATGGTTTCCGATGCGGTGGGCTACTTGTGGTATGAGGATGACGGTGGTTTTGAGATCGAAATCGAGCAGACCATCAATTACAAGGTGTTTGGGATTGGCCAGTCTACCAAGGTGAAGTACAAGCTGAAGAACGATGACGATATTATTGGTTTGACGACCATTGGATTGAGCCATTGTCCCTCCACAGGATACTATACCCTGGGAGGAGGTTCTATGGAGTTCCGCTTTAAGTTGAAAAGCATTTAATATAAACTTTTACTTACCCGGAGCGGTAGCTACCGCTCCGGGTATATTATTTATCTCTATTTTATCGTGCTCTATGAAAACCTTTAAAAACAACAGCTGGCTGCTGCTCCTTTTTTTATTTTTATTCAGTTCCTGCAAGGACGAACAGCAAATCCTCAACAACCTGGAGGGAGCTTGGCAAGTAACCGGGATGACGCATCTGAAGCCAAGCGCTGAGGCCCTGCCGACGCGCGGAGTCGTTACATTCAAAAAGTGCCAGAAGCAAAATGATACAAATGACTGTCCCGGTGACTATGTCTTTGACGATAAACCTACCGTTTCCAACCGGTTTTCTGTTCTGGAGAAGGGGAAAATTATCAATTTTGCCTCCTTCACGCAGCAGGCTTATGAACACGCCGATAAACTCTACATCTTGCAGGGGCCCTATAAAGTGATTGGGCAGAGCAGCACACGCCTGGAATTAGAGGGAATCATGACCATTGGCGACAAAGCCACCGGACCCGTGCTCGCGGAAGTACGGATTGTTTTAGAAAGATAGGATACGGCGGATGTGCTTGCTTTTTCGGGCAGTGTTGCTGGTGGCGCTGTTATTTCCTCTTACCTGTGTGGCACAGGACAGGAAGGCCGTTGTGACGGTCGGTGGTTTTGTGCAGGACAGCTTATCGGGTGAACGGTTACCGGGTGCCATGGTCCGTATCTCCGGGCAGCACCTGGCCACTTCCACAAATGCGTTTGGTTTTTTCAGTATGGCTGTGCCTTCCGGCGCTGTGCAGGTGGAGGTGCGCTACCTGGGGTATGGAACACAGGTAACGCACCTGTACTTGCGTGGGGATACGTCCCTGGTGGTGCGCCTGTCTCCGAAGAGCAGCCAGCTTGCCGAAGTGCACATCACCAGTGGGGCGCCTTCCCATACGGATATCCGGCTGGCGAATAAGATCACGCTCAGCAGCCGGGAGATCCAGGAGTTGCCGCGCCTGATGGGGGAGGCGGATGCCGTGAAGGCAATCCAGCTGTTGCCCGGTGTGCAGGGGGGAAGAGAGGGGGCCTCTGATCTGCATGTGCGGGGGGGCGGTCCTGACCAGAATCTGATACTGCTGGACGGCGTGCCGGTGTACAATGTCTCGCATCTGCTGGGGCTTTTCTCTGTTTTCAACACGGATGCCATTAAAAATGTGGACATTGTCAAAGGCGGCTTTCCGGCCCGCTATGGCGGCCGTCTCTCCTCGGTCGTGGAAGTGCAGCTGAAGGAAGGCAGCAACCAGGGCTTCCGAGGCGAGGGGGCTGTCGGCCTGCTCTCATCCAAACTGCTGTTGGAAGGTCCTGTGTCGGGTGGGAAAACCTCATTTCTGGTAGCCGGACGCCGCACCTATGTGGATGCACTTGCCGCGGCGGCTTCCAAACTGTCCGGCGAGGAAATGAGCCGCTACAGGTTCTATGATCTGAACCTGAAGGTGAATCACCGTTTTTCACCCCAGGACAGGCTCTACCTCAGTGTTTACGCAGGCGATGATTCCTTTGCGGACACGTACGTTTATGCAGGTGAACATCAACGGGAGGAACAGCAGTTTAAGCTGCAGTGGGGGAACGTCACCTCAGCCCTGCGCTGGAACCACGTGTTCAGCCCGAAGCTGTTTGGCAACATGACCCTGACCTACAGCGGGTATGAATTCAAGGTGGTCGATGACACTAAGCTGCAGCAGCAGGACTCGCTTTTCCACCTGACCCTGACCTATGCGTCGCGAATCCGCGACTGGGGGGCGAAATTTGATTTTGACTATATTCCCTCCCCCAGGCATGAAATCAACTTCGGCGGCAATTATACGAACCACCTGTTTCACCCGGACGCCATCCAGGTCGACGCGCATCTGAACACCCCCTCGGCTATTGTGAGCGCCGGGGCTGACGTGATACCGGCACAGGAGTATTACCTGTACGCAGAAGATGTCGTGCGCCTGAGCGACCGGCTGCAGGCCAGCACGGGCCTACACTATTCGGGCTTTGTGGTCAAAGGGCGGCATTTTCATTCGCTGCAGCCCCGACTGGCACTCGCCTATCACAGCGCGAAGGGACTCAGCCTGAAGTCCTCCTTTTCAACCATGGCGCAATACCTCCACTTATTGAGCAATACCTCCACCGGTACGCCGACCGATATCTGGGTGCCCGCTACTGCGCAGGTGGCACCGCAGCGTGCCTGGCAGTATACGTTGGGTGCCTCCTCCCTGGCATGGGGTGGTGCGCTGGATGTGAGCGGGGAGCTTTACTACAAGCACATGGCGAACACGGCGGAGTTCAAGGACACGCCCGATTTTATGCAGGAGTTCATCAAGAGTGGCTCCAACACGGATTTTGCCGCGTATGTCAGCCGTCCTTATGAAGAGCGGGTGGTCAGTGGAAAAGGCTGGACCTACGGGTCTGAGTGGCTGGTGCGCAAGCGCGAAGGAAAAACGACAGGCTGGATAAGCTATACCCTGGCCTGGGCCTGGCGACAGTCTGATAGTCTGAACTATGGAGAACGCTACCCCTATACTTATGACAGCCGGCACACGATGGCGGTCGTGGCCAGCCACAGCCTGACGGAAGCCCTGCGTATCGGGGGCTCCTGGACGTATCGGAGCGGGTCCGCGGTTACCCTGCCGACCACGCACTACAAGGCCTACCAGGAGGAGATCGGGCAGCCGGGACAGGTGCCGCAGCCTGGGTCAGTGGAGTTTCTGGGCGAGCGAAACAATTTCCGGATGCCCGCCTATCACCGGTTGGACGTGGGCATTACGCACCATAAAAAGAAAAACTGGGGGGAACGCACCTGGAATCTATCGGTCTATAACCTGTACAACCGGCAGAATCCCTTCTTCCTGCGCACCAGCACACCGGGCGTGCTTTCCAGTGGCACCGTGAAAAGACAGCTTTACCAGGTGTCGCTGTTCCCGATCCTGCCCTCCTTCAGTTACGGATTTAAATTTTAACCGACCAACCCTATGTTAAAAGAACTTCCTCGAATTTGCTGTCTGCTCAGCCTCCTGCCCCTGCTGCTTGGCTGCGAGCGGGTGCTCCCGCTGGATATGCCCGACCCTGCGCCGCGGCTGGTTCTCAACAGCATGTTCCAGCCCGACAGCCTTTGGCAGGTGGAGCTCACCGCTTCACAGGGTATCACATCAAGCCAGGAATACGAGGGCGTGCAGTATGCCACGGTGCAAGTCCTGCAGGGAGACAGGCTGGTGGAAACCCTGACGCATACGGGTAACGGGATCTACCGCTCCCGGCAGGCCTACCCGGCGGCTTACACCCACTACCGGATCATCGCTTCCGCTCCGGGCTATCCCACAGCGGAAGGGGCTGGGCATGCACCCGATAAACCAAAAACAGACGGGGTGCAGGCCCGGATGATAGCCTCTCCCGATAACCCGGGTGGTGCTGCCGTTTCGCTCTCCCTCCAGCTGGAAGACCGTCCCGGGCAGGCGAATTATTATTATATCAGGGGCTACAGCCGGGCCATTGACGCAAGCGGCCGGCCTTACCTGGAGCCTGTCAGTCTTACTTCGCGCAGCAGTTTATTTGAGTTTAGTTTGGGGAGCCGCTGGTTTTTCAGTGATAAGCTCTTTGATGGAATCACCCGGCAACTGGACCTGTATTACAATACATACCCGGGACAGGAAGTACAGGTGGAAATTGCCCAGCTCAGTGCGGATTATTACCAGTATGCACAGACGCTCTACAAGCAGTCCTATAAAGACAACATCCTAACCCAACCGGTCGGAGTGCATGGAAACATTAAAAACGGTTTCGGCATTTTTGCCGGTTATCATGTGCAGACCTATCGGTTTAAGACACGGGAGTGATCGCCTGCCGGATGTCGGTAGCAAAAGGGGGATCAGGAATGCAAAGGCCCGATGGGACGGGGAGACCAATGGGGGGCCTCCGTTCTCCTGCCTGCCAGTAGATGCAATACGTCATTCCCGGACTTCAAAGGGGATAGCGCCTTAGAATAACTACGCACGGGCAGGTGAAGTATTGAGGAAAAGACGGGTTTCGATCGCTTTACGCGAAGGGCTGGCGTAACCTGAAGAATGCTTTACCAGGCGATCCGTATCCATGAGCTCGAGGCTAATCTGAGAGACCACGCAGGCATGCAGCTCCAGGGAGGTGGAGCTGAGCAGCGGAATCAGTTGTTCCATCAGCCAGTGCTGATCTGCCAGCTCCAGGTAGAGGATAGCCCGCGCGTCACTGAGCAGCCGGCGGCATTCGTAGGCCATCAACAGGTCGGCCAGCAGGTAATTGTTGGCGCGGAACTCGTCGCTGGTTGGATGCCGCAGCCACCTGACGGAGATAACGTCTGCCTGTTTGCCCAGCTGTATTTCCAGGTAGTCATTTCGTAGGATCGCAGGAGTTTCCGATTCAGTCATGTTTAGGGCAATTAGCAGTTCCGAAAGGAATAGTATTGTAATTGTTTGTTAAATAACTAGATTAAATGTTGTTTTTGCAAATCGAAGTATTGCTTAACCCTTTCCACGTACGGTACTTTCTTTAGCAGATTTTCAGGCCCTGGTGTTAACTACTTGTTCTTCTTACAGTTGATTGATGTTGTGCCTTCGAAATGACAGAACAATCAATTCCAGCAGATTCCTTGGCAGCCTATGCTTAGAGACGAGAATAGAACCTGTTGTTCATCACCGCACAGGAGGAACTGGCTATGGTGGGGGCAAGCATGCTGCGAAGCGCAAAAAACGTGTTGTGAGCATCAGGGGTTTTGTCTATAGCGTAAGACTATTTCCCTGATGGGTTCAGGGAAATAGCAGTTGCCAGCCTGCACTGATTCAAGGGCTGTCCAGAGCTCTTCATAAGAGGCTTTCTTCGATACATACCCCATAACCCCGCTGTCGAGGAGCCGTCTCAGGATAGCGGGGTCGTCTTCAGTAGAGAGTATCAGAATCCTCAGCTGAGGGTAGTGCGTGGCCAGCCAGCGGGCTGTCGCCAGACCGTCCATCACGGGCATACAGACGTCCAGCAGGACCAGGTCGGGTAAATAGCCCGGACTGAGCTGGCGGATCAGGTCCTGGCCGTGAACCGCCTCGATGGTGACGGAGAAACTGCCGTTTTCCTCTAGTAGGGCGGCCAGCTCCCGGCGATAGGGTAAATAGTCGTCGACAAGTGCGATGCGGTTGCTGGAAGGTGCCATAGCGTGCCAAAATTTGGTGAATCCGGAAGCCCAAGCCAGGGCGATGGCGTGGGATCGGCGGTGCCTTTTTTTTGTAAGGGCTTGGACTAACAGGCTGTGGGGCAAGGACAATACTCAGGATACAGGAGGGAAAGCGCAAATTTTTTACACGAAATACCGCTTCTTCGGGACGAAGCCCGTGTCAAACCATGGTATTGGGGCAGGCATGCCCAGTCCGTCAGGGTGCATGCTGAAAAATAGAATCCAACCGCTGTGCTGTCTCCGGGCAAACCTGCCGGATCAGGCTGTACTTGGTGTCTGTTTCCTGCAAGCGGGTATTTTCCCGGTATAAACTAAAGCAAAGTCCGGCGGCTGTGGCGGTGAATAGCATACACAGGAGGACTGCCAGAACAAATCTCCGTGCCCTGTCCTCGAAGTGATGGTGGTGCCGGACGGGCAGTACCTTAGGCAGTTTGGCGAGCCTTTCCTCAAAGGAGCTGAGCTGGTTCAAAACCTGCAGGGTATGCTTGCCCAGGTCCTGGCGCTGGAGAAGCCCTTTCAGTTCTTCTAACCGGGCGGCGCAGCCAGGTGACTGCTGTCTGGCGTGGGCTGGCGGCGTTGTTTCCCGCTCTTCGAGTTTTTCCAGGCGTCTGCTGAGCAGGCTGAGCAACTGCTCGGCGTCCGTGAGTCTTTCTTCCAGTTCTTTTGGTGTCATAGGTGTCTTCGTTTTCTCTTTTTGCTTTTTTTCTTTCGATAGGGGTAGTCCGTCAGGTGGGCGGGCGCTGTCTGCGCTGCATCGGGCATCAGTAGCCTGTCTAGCAGGTCGCCTACCCGTGGCACAAGCGCCTGCACCTGTTCTGGCTGCTGCCAGGGACTGGGTAGCAAAGGGGCAGGAGCTAACTCGGAGCGCTGGGGCATCATCCGCTGCTGTGCCAGCCGTTTGCTGATAGCCCCGTAGCTCAGGCTACGGTCCAGGGCAGAGCCCTTGAAGCGCAGCTCGTCCTGGCGAAAGCTGATTCCCTGCACCTGGCTCGTGCCTCGCCTTAATTTATAGTCGATGGCAATGCCGTGGCGAGCCAGCAGGCGCTCCAGCTCCTGCCAGCTTCCGGCCTGCCGCAGCGCTTGTTGGATTGCGTCATGCAGGGCATACCTGGTCTGATCGGCGCCCTTGAGCCGTTGCCGGTTCACTTGTCCTTTGCCCGGCGCCAGGTAGTAGCCGTACCGGTGGGTAAGTTCCCGGCACACCCGCACATTGCGTTGCCGTTGAAACCTGTCCGGGATGGTTTCCCCTTCGTAGTTGACCCGGTTGTAAACAATGTGCAGGTGCGGATGCGTGCTGTCCACATGCCGGACAATCAGGTACTGCGTGGCGGTGATCTGCATATTCTCCAGGTACTCACGGGCCCGCGCTACCATGAGGCTGTCGCTGAGTTTTGTTTTGTCGTGGATGCTCCAGCTCAGGGCGATGTGGCCGACAGCTTTCTCCAGCCCGGGCCTGAGCTGGCGCTGCAGGTGGAAGTCGGCCACCATGGATGCGACAGTGTCCGTGCGGATGCCTTCGGCGTCGAGTACTGTGGCTCCCGGCTTTTGCAAAACATAGCGTATGCAGCCACCAAAGCTCTTTCCAGTCATCACTTTACCGATCATCTCTTCCCAGTAAGGAGAGCACCCCATGGATCTTTTCAAGCAGCTGCCGACATACGTTCTGCAGGGGGAGCAGCCCCTGGCGGTGTGCCAGCCGCGTGAGCTGGTTGAGGTTATTGGCCAGGCCGGAAAGCGTGCGCAGCGTGGCCAGTTCCTCGGGGCGAAGGCGGGCCACAACCACCGCCTTTTTGGTTGCAGCCCGAAACCAGGCCGAGACGCTAAGGCCCGCCTCCCGGGCCTTGCCCGTGACCAGAAGCCGTTCGGTTTCCGTCAATCGCACGACGAGTGTGCAGCTCCGCTTGACCCGTTTGGTGGGGCGGCCGCCTTTCTTTTTTGATAGTGGAAGGTGCTGTGCCGATGCTGTGTCCATGTACTTGGTGTGTATGAATTTGAAAGATAACCCGCTGCGACCACCGGGAGCCGCGAGCCTGAAAAGAGGTTTTTGTATGACAAAAACACAAACTTGCTCCCTGCACTTAAAAGCCTTCCCTGGGGCGTCCCTACCGGTGGCGAAGACCGAGGCGGAGCTGTGCGGCCTGTCCGCCCCGGGCCACCAGGTAAGAGTTAAGGTCCTGATGATCCCGGTAAAAAGCGGAGTAGTCCCGGGTATTTACATGGGTGTGCTGGATCCGCGCCGTCACCTTCCTGCCCGCCGTATCCTGATCCAGGAAAAGCAGCGCTTGGCGGTGCCGGCCGAGTACCTCCTGGCACTTGCCCAGCTGGGAGAGGGAGTTGAGAACCAGGAAGCTGGCCTGGCGCACCAGGCGGGGCCGGAGCTGGAGCAGGGAGAGGAAATCAATGAATCCCTCCAGCACACAAAGCTTCCCGCAGCCGCGGTCGATGAAGGTGACGTCTTTGGGGGAGGAGGAGCCTTTGAACCAGGCGTTGCGCAACTCGTAGCCACCGGAGCGGTTTTGGAACCCGACGGCCTGGTACTCCCGTCCGCCTACTGAAAAATGAACCGCCTGGCAGTAGGGGCTGGCCGTTGCCAGGGGAATGCCCCGCTGCGCGAGGTAGGTGGTAAGCGGGTTGCCCGCCTCCAGGGGCGTAGTTGCCAGGATACGCAAGCCGGGGGAAGCTGCGGGCAGGGACGCCGGCTTTTGTGCGTGAGCAGGCTGTTGCGGCAGGCGTGGCGTGACGTTCTCCGGGGAGGGAAGCGATGATCCGGAAAGCAGCTCAATGACTTCCCGGACGGTGGCGCCCGGGTGTAGGCGCAGGGCCAGGTCAAAGAGTTTGCCGCCCTCTCCCGGTCCGTGGTCATACCAGCGGTTGAGGCGCGTGTTCACTTTGAAGGAAGGGGTGCGCTCCGGTGCCCGGATAGGGGAGACGTACCACCAGTCAACACCTCTTTTGTAGCTGGGCTGGATGCCCTGACTGGCCAGAAAATCGGTGATGGGGAGCTCGTCGTTGATTTGTCGGATGTTCATGGTTTCTTATCTAAAGGCCTGAAGTCCTTCCGTAGTGCAGCTGCTGTGCTGTGGAGGGCTTGGCAGCCTGAGAAAATCATTCGTGTTACATGTTGTTGACTCCTTTTAAAGGTCGAGGAGCAGCACTGGATTTTTTCACAAGGCGATACACAATTGGGAAAAATTTATGGAAGTGCATTGTAGGTTAGATGAGCCGAATAAGTATGGAAAAGGGCCATCCGTTTTACCAGACAGCCCTTCGCTTTCCCTAAGCAGCCTGCTTGTCTGCAGGTGATGCCCCATTGTCTTGTTCGGCTTTCAGATCCAGGATATAGCTAGCCGCTTTGAAGGCTCGGGTGCCGGCATAGATGATCATTGTTTTGTCCTCCCGGAGCCGGCTGATCCAGCCCTGCAGGTAAGCCACTGAATTTTGAAAGACTGCCTCCCGTATGCCGGTGAAGGCGCAGAGGAAGCTGGCGCCCATCTCGGCCACCAACTCCTCCTTGCTGTAGGCCTCGTTCCCGAAGCGGCTGACCTTATCCTCCTCTGTGAAGCGATTGAGACGAGTGTGGTGGCCGGTTGCGTGGATGAGCTCGTGGAAGAGCGTGGCATGGTAGGCCTCGGGAGTGAGGAAGCGCCTAGGGTCCGGCATCTGCACAATGTCCTTGACTGGTGCGTAGTAAGCCTGCGTGCCGCCGTGCAGGACCTTAGGGCTAGGCTGGGGGAAGCCGTCCACTACGTGTTGGCAGGCTTCGAGTATTTGTGGCCCGGACCGTTCGGGCATGGTGGGCAGCCGGAAGTCCACGCCCTCTACCTGATCGATGTTGAACACGGTCCAGAGGAAGGGGACGAACCTGCTGCAGGGGCGGTCTTTCCCCTCGGCCGCTAAATCTACTGGCTGCTCCTTGTCTTTCGCCTCATAGATCTTCCAATAGACGATGGGGGTGCCTTTCTGGCCCTTCCGGACACGGCCGCCTAGCTCCTGGGCCTGCTTAAACGTGAGGAAGTAGGGCGCCGTGTAATTGTTTTTCTCCGTGACATGGTGGAGGTAGAAGGCGTTGAAGCCCTCGTAGGGGCGGCCGGAGGCGTAGTTTTTGGGCAGGCCGTACGAGCTCCAGGGCTTTTGCCAGATGGCTTTCCCCTGCTGAAGCTCAGCGATGATTTCGTTGGTCACCTGCTCGGCCAGGCGGTTGAATTTCTGATAGGCGTTCATAATAGTAAAATTTTAAAGTGATGAAATGATATGAAAGGGATACAGGGGCCGTTCAGGGCCCCTGCAAAAGAAAGAGGGGCTACAGGAGCCCCTCGTCTGCCAGAGAGTAGTAACCCTCGCTGGTGAGGATGATGTGGTCGAGGACGGCGATGTCGAGGAGTTCCCCGCCCTGTTTCATTTTCCTGGTCAGCTGCAGGTCTGCCGCGCTAGGCTTGAGGTTGCCCGAGGGGTGGTTGTGGGAGAGGATGACGGCCGAGGCGCAGGCTTTGAGGGCGGCGGCGAAGATGAGCTTAGGGTCGGCGACGGTGCCGGCCACTCCGCCCGTGGAGACCTCGTAAATCCCTAATACCTTATTGGCCCGGCTCAGCAGCAGCACCTTGAACTGCTCGACAAACTCCAGTTTGCCCGGGTCCCAGCTGGTCTTGAGTACCTGGTAGCTGTCGGTGGAGCAGGTGACCTGCGGTCTTTCGGAGGGTTTTACCTTGTTGCGGTAGGAGAGCTTGATCTCGGCTACTCTGGCGAAGGCGGAGGCTTGAACGGTCTTTTCCATAATCATGATGTTTTAGTGTGAGGAAATTGATTATGGTGCCCCCGCTGCCTTCGGAGCCGGACTAAAGGCAAGGTGGAGCCAAAGAAAATGCGGAGGGTCCGCCGCAGGTGGATACCCATTTTGTTTGGACGACCTTGTTCCTGTGTCCGGGCCGCAAGGCTACCTTTGCGCCAAAGCATTGACGTTGGATGTTTGCATTAGAGGGGTTACAGAAATGAGGGCTTTAGTGCCAGTACGCCTCACAGTACTTCGCTTATAGCATCTGAAACGCTTTAAGATTTAGTACCCTTACAAGGCTAATTTTCTGCATTGGGTAATGCCTTTAGAGGGAGAAACGCAACAAAATTTTTCACAAGTTGGGCTAGGCTTGTGAAAATGCAGGAATGGGTACAGGGATATTGATCCATTAACCAAAACCTGTAAAGCTATGTCAGTAGAAATCATCACCAAAGAAGACCTGCACGCGTTCCATCGGCAGCTGCTGGAGGACTTATCTAAATTGATTGGAAAACAGCAAACCGAGGCGCCAGGCAAAGTACTCAAGTCTGCCGATGTGCGTCGCCTGCTTCAAATCTCACCCGCCACGCTGCAGAAACTGCGGATAGACGGTACCCTACCATTCACCAAGGTAGGTGGCACCCACTACTACCGCATGGGAGATATCAACAGACTGCTCAACGGAAAGCAGGGCAAGTCATGACGCTTGCGTTGCACCTGAGGTGCTTTTACGCAAAAGCTGGCCGGGACATGCGCCTGCGCCGACCGCACCTGAGCCTGTACATGGCGCTGCTGGCCCAGGGCTGTGAAAACCCCTTTCTAGTCAAGCGGAAAGAAGTGATGCTATGCGCCCGCATCAACTCCCGCGTCACCTATCACCGCTGTATGCTGGAGCTGGCCGCTTGGGGGTATATCCGCTATGTACCATCCTATGACCCTGGTTCCAAAAGCCAGGTACGCATCATTTACCTGGGAGAAAAGCCTGTAGTGTTATCATTAATCGATAGATTATCGGAAACAGGCGTGGAAGGAGAGCAGCCCTGTAGCTGAGTGGCAAGCCAAGGCAAAAGAAAGAGCGGAGCTCACTGGTAAAACTAGGTAGGCCCGCTCTTTGTCTAAGTGATATTGCTAAGGATTTGGATTTGCATTCCAAACCGTTTCCAGGTCTGGGAGGCAGCTGAATGCCTGGACAAGCGAGTTGGCTGTATGGAGGACCTGCGTCTGAAACGCCAAAGGGTCTTTGCTCCGAAGGAAGTAAGCTTGATCCAGGTTCAGGAGAGCACGCAAGTGCTCTCCTGAACCTGGAATAGTTGTAGGGGGTAGGGCATAATTTTATTTAAATAGTAGCAGTTTATTAGTGTGAAGTTAAATATGCCTAATATTGGAAGGTTTCGGATATGAATCAAAGTCAACATGTTGGTGAGTTAAATTTCCGGTTGAAATTGATAAAAAAGATGTGTAATTTTAAGTAGAAGCATTTGCAGCTAAACTGAGATAAAAAAGTTAGTGCGTAATTCGGTGAGTCGAATTTACAGGGTGTTTTATATTATTGATTATCAGTAGTTTATGAAAGGGTTCAAGACCCTCACTCTCTGCTGGTAGCGATACCAAAGAGCAAAGCCCATCAATCACCGATTGATGGGCTTTTTGTTTTAGGCCCTGGTCAAGACTTTTAACTTGCTTTAGGATGCCTTGCTTGAGTTATACCTATTTCTCTGCTCCCAGACTGGCTTCTGCTACCTCCGGTTTTCCTGTGGAAGCCTTGTACACGATATACCCTTCCAGTTCCTGCCCGTCCAGCATAGTTCGTTTGATTTTGGTAGGGTAGCCGTCCCGATTATAGTCATAGCTGCAGGTATAGGAGAGGTCTTTCCGGATGTTGCCCTCCCGGTCTTTCACGGTATACCTGGTGATGTTGTGGCTGCGGTAAGGCAGTTCCAGCGGCATAAACCTGGCTTCGAGGGGCAAACTTTGCAGGTAGCCGGGCTTTTCGTCGTATTCCAGCTCAATGGTCAGGTAGGAAGTTTCGGAGCTTGGGACGAAGAAAGCCGCTTTTTGGAGCTTGCCCTGCTTATTATAGGTATAGTTTATCTTTTTATGGATATACCTTGGGTCAGCGTCATATATTAATGTATGATTCAGGTTTGAGTTATTGTAGTGGTAAAAAGAGGAGGTCAATCTTTTTACGGAGTCGTATTGATGTGTAATATGATTCCTTAACGAACGCCCATGCAGGTATACAATTTGTCCTTCTCTAGGTATGAGGCCATCCTCTGACCTGGTCCAGATTGTCTCTTGCCTCCTTATAACGGAATCACTTCTGTCCCAGCCAATGGGGCCCACATCAGGTCTGTAATTTACTTCGGCTATTTCATCCTTAAACCAATGGACAGGTTCTCTGAAGTAATCATCAAAATAGGTATAGGTTACCTCCTCATAAAAGTTAGGACGATTAGTCGTAACGCTGTATATCCTT
Organism: Pontibacter lucknowensis; assembly: GCF_900156415.1. Taxonomy (GTDB): domain Bacteria; phylum Bacteroidota; class Bacteroidia; order Cytophagales; family Hymenobacteraceae; genus Pontibacter; species Pontibacter lucknowensis. The sequence continues at coordinate 19,194 of NZ_FTNM01000003.1, forward strand.
CCCTGGTCATAATAGAAGTCATGGGTCGTGCTGCCGATCACCACTTTTTGTGGGTATAACTTTTTTATTTCTTCCTCGCCATTGGAACAGGAGGCCAATACGGCGGCCAGCAAGGGGAGCAGGAGTAAAGCTTTAATTCTCATAGGCTGCTGATGTTAGAGAAACGTAAAAACTTTACTAAATATAATTATATTTTAATTAACATCAAGCAGAACCTATTGTATTTCAATTGATTGTTTTACTGGTTCAGGTATAGCTATAACTTTTACTGTGGTTAATAAAAGCAGGCTAATATTTATTTTTTCTCCAGCAGGCCGTGGAAAATAAGACTTGCCAGGCCCTCATACACGGCAGAAGGGGTGTAGTTGATGTCTTGCATCAGTTCCGGGGGGACCTGACTGATAAACTCGGGATCCAGGATTTTCTCCAGTGCACTAGCGTAGAGCAGCACGGCTAGTGAGATGTTTGCGTCCTTCCGGATAAAGCCTTTTTGGTTGCCCTCATCCAGCAAAGTTTTGAACCTTTTAAAAGCTGCTTCAGCGCGGTACTGCTGGAGCAGTTGCCAGGTTTTTGGGGTATGCTTCCGGATGTCGGTGAGTAACTGTCCGTTGATACGGGCGAAGCGCTGCCCGACTGTGCGAAAAACCTGCTCTGCCTTACTGACAAAGTTGGAAGCTTCCTGTTGAAGCAGGCTTTCTACATCACGCTGCAGTTCTTCCAAATAGTTTTTGATGACGGCATGCAGCAACTCTTCTTTTCCTCTGAAATACTGGTAAAGCGTTTTTTTGCTCATGCCCAGCTGTTTTGCCAGGTCAGCCATCAATACTTTACTGTAACCTTGGTTGAAAAATTGTTGCTGAGCCTCCTGTAAAATCAAGGCCTTCGGGGTATTTATCGTATCCATTTATTAAGGTGTGCTTTATTTTCGCCGGTCTTGCTGTAAAGTTATGAAGAGCAGAGACCGGGAAACTGTATACGACAAAAAAATCTCCTGCAGTCAGCATAATAGCTGACAATAGCAGGAGATTTTCAGATTATAATCACCTAAGTTAAACCGGATGGCTTAAGCTATGTTTTGAAGCTTTTGAGCCAGAGGGGATTACGCCAGTTTAACGTTTACAGCATTCAATCCTTTCGGGCCTTTCTCAACCTCAAAAGTTACACGATCATTTTCCTTGATCGTATTCACCAGGCCATTCTGATGCACAAAGACACGCTCTTGCGTAACGTGGTCCTGTATAAAGCCATAGCCTTTCGATTCGTTGAAAAACGAAACAGTACCCTTACGGATCAGGTCAGCCGGGTCAAGCTCCGCCTGTTTAGCGACACCGATCTGGATGTCTTCCTGTTTGATGTCTTTTTTCTTCTTCGTAGGGTCTGGCGGCGTATCCGTGATATTGCCGAACTCATCCACGTAGGCGAACATTTCCTCTACGTCTTTGCCCTTGTCAGAATTAGCCTTGCGCTCCTCGCGCTTCTGCTCTTTGTCTTGTCTTTTCTTAAGTCTCTTCTTCTCTTTTTCTTTTTTACTGAAGGTTTCTTGTGATCTACCCATATATGCTGTTAAATGATCTATAAAATGATGGTATGCTGGTATGCAGGCTTTTTAGTACCTGAACAGGAAGTTTGTGCCATTGCGAATCCACTTTTCAAAAAATGAATTGTCGTTATATTCGCCGGTTACAAGCTCGAAGTCGGGTTGGTCTTTGTTTGTACGAGAGTTCATGAACTTTGGGAGGGAATCCTGATTGTTTGGGGTCCAGTCCTGTCCTTTTTGGAGGGCTACGCAGATGTACTCGCGAGTGGTAGTGTCTACCAGGTATCTTCTATTCATCGTAAGGAGGGGTTAGGTGAAACATTGCCAGGGCGGCATTCTAATAACGGGAGAGTGGTGCAAAACATGCACATCGAAATGAAAAAAAGCCTCACCCGCAGGTAAGGCTTTTTTCGAAATGACTTATATCTGAAAACTAAGCACGCTTAACGTTAATCGCGTTTAGTCCTTTTCTTCCTTCTTGCAGGTCAAAAGTCACTTTGTCGTTTTCCTGGATTTCATGTACCAGGCCAGTCACGTGTACAAAGTACTCCTGATCTGTGTTGTCTTCCTTAATAAAACCAAAACCTTTCAGGTCATTAAAGAATTTTACTGTTCCGTTATTCATTCTGTGTTGTTTAATTATATACCTACTACATAGTGGAAGGCATATAGGTTCATTTATTTTTTTACAATGTACGATAAAAATTTTACAATTGCGAGGCCATGGCCGTTTAATAGAGGGGGCTGCAGACACTGTTGATCTTTGTGAATCTGATAAAGTGCGTCTGTGAGCTTTAAAAGCAGATATATGATGCAATGGCTGAAGAAATATTCTGAAATATAATTACTTAAGGAGACCTGCATTCGCCAAAAAGAAGCGAAAATAAATTGGCGTTCTGTGAAAAGTCTCTATATTGGCGGTTGAAATGAACAAGCAACAGAATTCTTATACCTTCTTTTTTTACTTTTTTCCTCCAAAGGACTGAAGCGGGAAAAGGTATATGTAACCATATAGGGGCCCCGCAGCAAGCGGGGCCTTTTTTATTTTAGACTAGCACGAGAGATGCATCTTACACAACAAAATTTCTATAACGGCTTCGGTTTTAGCTTTTACTTTTTTGGTAACCGCCCGGGGCTGTATTGATTATACTTTAAAGTAAGTTATCACCAGCGCCCCGGAGTATTTCTTCGGGGCGCTTTTTTTTGATTCATATGAAAATCGCAATTCAAGGTATAGCGGGAGCATTTCATGAAGAAGCTGCCAGACTTCGGTTCAGCCATGAACCCATTGAGATAGTGCCTTGCCTCACTTTCCGGGAACTGGCAGCGGCAGTTGCCTCCGGCTTGGCTGACAAAGGCATCATGGCAATAGAGAATACCATCTCAGGCACTATACAACATAACCTGGAACTGATAAGGGAGCAGCAACTGTGGATCAGTGACGAAGTGATCATGCGTATTCGCCAGCATCTAGGCGGGGTGCCCGGATCGTCGCTTCAGAGCATCCGCAAGGTATACTCCCACTACATGGCCCTGAACCAGTGCCGGCCCTTCTTTGAGGCCTACCCAGAGGTAGAGCTGATCGAGTCGGAGGACACGGCGCTGAGCATACGGGATGTGGCCATCGCAGGCTCTACGGAAATGGCTGCCATCGGCAGCGCGCTGGCCATCGCCCGAAACGGCCTGATCGTGCTCGGCAAGGAGATCGAAGCGAGCAAGCAAAACTATACTCGCTTTCTAATACTGGACAGGTTACCGCAGACACCTACTGCCTGCAACAAGGCTTCTATCAGCCTGGTGTTGAAATCGGATCCAGAGGCTTTTACACAAGCCATGGCACTGCTGCACAATTGGAACATACATCTTGCCAAAATCGAGTCGATGACTATACCTGGTCAGCCATGGCATTATCGCTACTATCTGGACCTGCGCTCTGAATCTGAAGGGCAACTGGCTGAACTGCTCGCTGATATCGAATCACTTGCTGTATCCATTCAACTGCTAGGGAAATACACAGCGCATACGCTATAATCAAATGATTATGTTCGACCCATCAACACGCATCCAAAGCCCCGAAACGGAAGCTATGAAAGCCGGAATTACAATCGCTCAAACTAATATGAATATGAAATCTGTAAGTAATCTAAGCACCCACGCACAGCCGCTCATCATAGCGGGACCTTGTAGCGCTGAAACAGAGGAGCAGGTGCTGGCCACCGCTCACCAGCTGAAAGACGCTGGAGTAAGTATTTTCAGGGCTGGCATCTGGAAACCAAGAACACGTCCGGGCTCTTTTGAGGGTGTAGGTACGCCCGGGCTCGCCTGGCTGCAGCGGGTTCAACGGGAGACGGGCTTGCGTGTAGCAACAGAAGTAGCCAATACCATACATGTACAGCAGTGCCTCCAGCATGGCATTGATGTGCTGTGGATTGGTGCACGCACTACGGCCAACCCATTCGCTGTTCAGGAAATTGCGGATGCCCTGAAAGGGGTGGATATACCGGTGCTGGTTAAAAATCCAGTGAACCCGGATGTGCAACTTTGGCTGGGAGCCATAGAACGATTGGAGAAAGCAGGTATAAGTCAGACAGGTGCCATACACCGGGGCATCTCGCCGCTGGGCAAGTCGGTGTACCGCAACAATCCGGAGTGGAACATGCCCATGACACTGAAGGAGCTACGCCCTGACCTGATGCTGATCAACGATCCCAGCCACATAGCCGGTAACCGTGAGTTGCTGGCAGGTATAGCCGAAACAGCACTGGCACTGCACATGGACGGCCTGATGATAGAAACGCACATACAGCCGGAAGTCGCCTGGAGTGATGCAGCTCAGCAGATAAGCCCGCAAGCGCTCGCAGAATTACTGGCGAAGCTGAGCGGTCGCCCACTGGACGCTGATACTAAGTCGGCTGCTGACTTGAGTGACATGCGCCACTCCATTGATTATATTGATGAGCAACTGATTGACCTGTTGAGCTACCGCATGCAGGTTGCCGCCGAGATAGGCCAGTATAAAATGCAGCATGGCCTGCCTGTGTTCCAGGAGGAAAGATGGACGGAGCTACTGGAAAAGCACGCCAGCCTTGCCTCGAGCAAGAATCTCAATGAGGAGTTTATCACGCAGCTGTTCGACCGTATTCATCAGGAGTCGGTGAGGAGGCAGCATGGGGTGCTGCCGCTTATACCTGCAGGGTATAGCCTTCAGGCCACCACCACAGCACCAGAAGCCCTCCCAGCAGCACAATGCCAAACAAGAGCGATATTTTAGCGAGCAATCCTTTGTTTCCTAAAAAGCCAACCAGCGCACCTTTGAAGGCAATGTTGGACAGCCCGGCCACCAGGATCACGCGCCAGCCACTTTCAGGGGACAGGTTGCCCAGGTTCATCAGTCTGGAAGTAGAGAGGGTAATGGCATCCACATCGGTCAGGCCCGAAATGATGGCGACAATGTAAAGACCACTGTCTCCCAGGTAGTCTGCAGCGGCAGCAGTCGCCAGGATTACGAGTCCGTAGACAGCGCCGAAGACAAGGGCTGCCTTAAGCTGCGCCGGGTTTTCCTGCTCAGGCATCTGGTCGCTTTCCTCCTTGTTAGCGAAGTAAGCTACCAGGCCTGTCACGACCATAAGCGCAATAACCGCTAGTAGGGGAGGAGCTACCGCAGGCAGGGTGGTTGGCGCTACAATGACAACCTCCGTCAGAATGCGGATGAAGGAAACTGTGGAGGCGATGAAAATAACGATCGCAGCCATTTGCCCACTGCCCTTCGCATTTTTGGTTCGGCGGGCGTAGCTCACGGTGGTGGCTGTGCTGGAGATGAGTCCACCGAGCACACCACCCAGAAAGGTGCCTGCTCTGTTACCGAATATTTTATAGACGAAATAGCCCAGCAGACCGATGCCAACAATCAGTACGACCATCAGCCAGATGTTGTGCGGGTTCAGTACCTGGTAAGGTCCATATTCTGTATCCGGGAGTATAGGCAGAATGACAAGGGAGATCACGACAAACTGCATGATGGCTGTCAGGTCCTGCTGGCCGATGCGGGCCACGATTCCGTGCAGGGTAGCTTTCAGGTGTAGCAATACTGCTACGGTGGCACCCAGAGCTACGGCTACTGTCTTGCTACCGAACACCAGGTATGCGCCGATTACATACATCAGCAGGAGAGCAGCTTCAGTTGTCTGACCTATATCAGGAATAGGCTCTCTCTTTTTCAGCAGATTAGCCGCTACCACAATGGCCGCAGTAGCTAATAGTCCGGCTCCCACGATCCAGCCACCAAGTTGCTGCGCCATTAAGGCTGTAAGGCTACCAAAAAGCGTGATGAGGGGGAAAGTGCGTATACCGGCGATCTGTGCATTATCATGCTGGCGCTGAAGGCCTACCAACAGGCCTAATCCTAGTGAGATAGCTAGTACTTGGAAGAGTTCCTGTTCCATGCAGGTGGTGTGGTGACAATGGGTGTAGTGCTAAGATACTGCCCTAAATGATAAAAGTATAGCCTGGGCTATACTTTTATCTGATGGTTACAATATATACCTAAAGGTATGATCATCAATTACTGTCCTGCAGCAGTGTGCTGCTGATGCGTTTCAGTTCAGTTTCAGCAGCCTTTGCCTGGAATTGGATATCGATCAGTCGGTTTTCTGCTACAAGTTGGTTACGCTGCGCCTCCCGTAGCTCAATAGCCGTCAAAAGACCCAGACGATAGCGCTCCAGGGCAATGGCGGCATTCTCCTGTGCCAGTTTCAGGTTTGTTTCCTCCAGTTGCAGCAGCTGTAGTCTGTTGCTGTACTGGCTATATGCTCTGGCCAATGAGGCATCCAGCAGGTTCTGCTGACGTTGATACTCCAGGTTGGCAGACTCCAGGTTGATGCGGGCGTTCTGTGCCATCCGGTTGATGTTAAGCCCGTTGAAGATTGGCAGGCTCACACTCAGGCCATAGTTATAGCCACGGTTCTGGTTAAACAGGGGCGAGAATTCATTCAGAGGTTCGTTTTCTGAGCGGTTGAAGTTATAGGCACCTACCACACCGATCACAGGGAAACGACTGGCGCGAACTGCCTTGATATCCAGATTGGCAATCTCCCGGTTAATTTTCAGACGCTCCAGCAATGGGTTGTTGGCCAGCATACCTGCATCCGTATTCTTATAGCTCAGGTTTGGGTCTACTACGATCGAGTCTGTTACAACAAAATCGATATCCGGGTCGCGGCTGAGCAGTTGGTTCAGGTTGATCTTTGCATTCTGCAGCGCTTCCTGCTGCACCAGCAGTTCTGATCGGTCTGTGTTAAAATCTACCTGCGCGCGCAAGATCTCTACTTTGGCGCTCACACCCACCTCGTACTGTGCCTGGGCTATGTCCACCCGCGCCTGCGAGATGGCAATGGCATCTTCTATGGCCTGCATCTTCTGTGACTGGCGTACTACCTCAAAATAGTTGTCAGAAATAGCGGCAAGTGTGTTTTGCACTGTCTCGCGGGTAAACAAGATGCCAGACTTCTCGAGTGCCTTCAGCCGCTCGTAGTTGATGAACATACCCATGCCGTCGAAGATGGTCCAGTTCAGGTTGATACTTCCGTTGATGTTGTTGGAGCTGGCGCCGTTACGGGTACGGTCCGGACCTGTCTGAAAGGACTGGCGGGAGTTGTTCTCACTAAAGGTGCGGCCGCCGCGAGCATCCACATTCGGAAGAAAACCAGCATTGCCACGGGTTACGTTGTTTTCTGCGATGGCCTCCTGCCGGGTGGCGATCTGGATGTCATAGTTGTTTTGAAGCCCAATGCGAATCGCATCCTGCAGCGAAAGCTGCTCCTGTGCGGCAAGTTTGTTAGGGAAGAGCAGCACTACTCCTAAAAGGAACAGCGCTGCAGCTCTAAGTGGGGACATTATATTTGAATGCAAAAGTTTAAATCTTAGCGTCAAAGATTAGATTTTTAGATATTATTTGCTCAGAACCGGCTCTCTGTCCTGCTTGCGCTCTTTTCTGCGTTCTAACTCTTCCTCTTCGTCTTTGTCCGACATCAGGGCAAGATTCGCCTCCGCAGATGAGAAGAAAGAATAGATAGCCGGAATGATGTAAAGCGTCAGACCGGTGGCGAAGATCAGACCACCCACCACAGCTATACCCATGGAAACACGGCTTTCAGAACCGGCACCCAATGCCAGTGCAATTGGCAAGGTACCCAGGATCGTAGACAAACTCGTCATCAGGATAGGGCGGAAACGGGATACGGCGGCTTCTCTGGCTGCTTCCAGCTTGGTCAGCCCCTGTTCCTTCTTCTGGTTGGCAAATTCTACCAGCAGGATACCGTTCTTCGTTACCAGACCCACAAGCATGATCATACCGATCTGGCTGAAGATGTTCAGTGTCTGATCGAAATACCATAAACTCAACAAAGCTCCTGCCAAGGCAAGCGGCACCGTGAACATGATGATGATCGGGTCACGGAAGCTTTCGAACTGTGCTGCCAGTGCCAGGTATATCAGGCCGAGTGCTAATAAGAAGGCAAACATCAAGCTGCCCGAGCTCTCCTGGAAGTCTCTCGACTGACCGGTCAGGGAAGTCTGGAAAGTCTCGTCCAGTACATCCTTCGCGATAACATCCATAGCCTCTATACCATCGCCGATGGTATAGCCTTTATTCAGCGTAGCGCTGAAAGTAGCCGCGGCAAAACGGTTGAAGCGGTAGATCTGTGGCGATGAACTTTCTTCTTTCAGCTCGATCAGGTTGTCTAGCTGGATCAGTTCACCGGCGTTGTTTTTCACGTAAAGGCTGCGCAGGTCGAGAGGTTCACTGCGATTCTCACGTGCTACCTGTCCTAAGATCTGGTACTGCTTACCACCGCGCACAAAGTAACCGAAGCGCTGACCGCTCAGGCCAAGCTGCATGGTCTGGGCCACATCGCGCACGCTCACACCCATCGACAGGGCTTTCTCACGGTCTATCTCAACGCGGAGTTCTGGTTTGTTAAACTTCAGGTTTACATCCACAAAGTTGAATTCCGGACTCTGGCGTGCTGCTTCCAGGAAAGGAGGAATAATTTCGCGCAACTTGGCCATGCTCTGGGCCTGCACTACATAAGATACCGGCTGACCGGCACCTCGTCCACCTCCCAAGCCTTTGTCACCGGCAGCGAAGGCACGGGCACCCGGTATTTGGTTAAGCAAGCCAGGAAGTTCCTCTACAATTTGCTGCTGCGATTTCGTACGGTCTTGAGGGTCTACCAGGCGGAGACGTATGAAACCTGAGTTAGAGTTACGCGTCATGGTGGTCATACTGCTGATGCCCTGCACCGAGTCATTCACCAAGGCAGAAAGCTCGTTCATATACCTGTCCATAAACTCGAAGGAAGCTCCTTCAGGACCAGTAGTTTGAATACGAAGGCCGCTTCTGTCTTCATCCGGCGTCAACTCAGAACGCATGGTGGAGAACTGCCACCAAATGATACCGGCAGACAGGATAACCAGTACAAAGGCCACCCAACGGTAGGTCAGGAAACTGTTCAGACTGCTTCTGTAGGCATTGGTCAAGCCGGCGAAGAAAGGCTCTGTTTTGCGGTAGAACCAGTTTGGTCTGTCACGGTGCTTCAGCATGCGCGACGACATCATCGGGGTCAGCGTCAGCGACACGAAGGAGGAAATAATTACAGAGCCTGCCACCACGATACCAAATTCACGGAAGAGACGGCCGGTCGTGTCTTCAAGGAAGGCAACCGGCATAAATACAGCTGCCAGGGCAATGGTCGTGGAGATAATGGCAAAGTAGATTTCACTGGCACCTTTCTTCGCTGCCTTCATCGGTTCCTGCCCGTCCTCTATACGGGAGTAAATATTCTCCAGCATTACGATGGCATCATCCACCACCAGACCAATGGCCAGTACGATACCCAGCAGAGTAAGCACGTTGATAGAGAAGTTCATCAAATACATGATGAAGAAGGCGCCGATGAGCGAAACAGGTATAGCCACCACCGGAATGATGGTCGAGCGCCAGTCGCGCAGGAAAAGGAAGATGATCACCACTACCAGACCGAAGGCGATAAAGATCGTTTCCTTCACCTCGGCAATGGAGGCCCTTACATATTTCGAGTTATCAAAGCCAATGGTCAGTTCCAGGTCTTCCGGGATGTCTTTTTTGATGAACTCCAGTCGGCGGTAAAATTCGTCGGCAATCTCCACCTGGTTGGTGCCTGGCTGCGGGATGATCACGACACCGATCATCGGTACGCCGTTGTAGCGCAATACCGTTTTTTCGTTTTCAGGGGACAGCTGCGCATAGCCAATGTCGCGGAAGCGAATCAGGCGGTTAGCATCTTCGCGTACCACCAGGTTGTTAAATTCTTCTGGCGTAGAGATACGGCCCATGGTTCTCACCGAGAGCTCCGTTGTAGCGCCCTCGATGCTGCCCGATGGCAGTTCCACGTTCTGGCGGGCTAGTGCATCGCGAACTTCCAATGGAGTAACTTGTAGCGCAGAAAGCTTGTCAGGGTCCATCCAGAGGCGCATAGAGTAGCGCTTGTCACCCCAGATGTTAATGGCACTCACACCCGGTATTGTCTGCAACTGCTCTTTGAACACGTTCTGACCGATGTCAGACAAGTCCAGCAGGGAACGGGTTTCGCTGCGTATACCCAGGAAGATAATCGGGTTGGCATCCGCGTCGGCTTTGGATACGGTAGGAGGCTCAGCATCTTCCGGCAATCGGCGCTGCGCTCTTGACACGCGGTCGCGCACGTCATTGGCGGCGGCCTCCAGGTCTACGCCCAGGTCAAACTCGACTGTAATGTTACTGTTGCCCTCGCTGCTCGACGAGGTAAGCGTGCGTATACCTGCAATACCGTTGATAGACTCCTCAAGCGGCTCTGTGATCTCTGATTCAATCGTTTCGGCATTAGCACCGGCATAACTGGTCGATACGTTCACGATTGGCGGGTCCACGCTTGGGTACTCACGCACGCCCAGGTAGGTGATACCGATGATACCGAACACGATGATCGTGATGCTCATCACGATGGCGAGCACCGGGCGCTTAATACTTATATTTGATAAACTTGCCATAATTGTCTTTTACTAAACAGACCGGGAAACAGAACAAAGGTTCATCCCTTCCTCACTCATGCTAACGCTACTAAAGGCGTTATTGTGCATCTCCAGATGTTACTACTCTTCTGATGTTTAAGTCAGAACCAGGGCGTGTCTGCAATATACCCGAGCTGATGATGGTGTCACCGGGCTCTACTCCTTCGATGATCTGAATCAGCGTTTCGGAGCGTTGGCCAATCTTCACCATTTTAGGCTGGGCCTTCCCGCCTTTGGCCAGGAAAATTTTGTGGCCCGTTGCCTCCGGTATGATTGACTCTGTAGGGATCAGGATAGCCTCGTCCATGTCTTCCAGGCTAAGGCTCACCTTCACGAAAGCACCGGGCTTTATCTCCTGGTTCTTGTTCTCGTACAGGGCACGCAACTGCAGGGTGCGTGTCGCCGGGTCGATATTCGGTTGTATGGCATAAATGCTGGCCTCATATTGCTCTGCACTGCCTTCGGAGGTAAAAGTGATCTTATCGCCTACTTTTACGGACTGGCTGTAGCGGCCAGGTATAGAAAAGTCGATTTTAACAGGGCTGATATCCACAATGCGGGCCACAGGGGAGGTTGGGGTAACATAACTGCCTTCACTCACCTGGCGCAAACCGATCACACCGTCAAAAGGGGCACGTACATAGGCTTTGTCCAATGTTGCTCTCAGCGCCTGGATGTCTGCTGTGGCAGTAGCCAGCTGATTGCTCACCTGGTCGTACTCCTGACGGCTGATGTATTCTTTTTCGAGCAGGGTGCGCTGACGCTCTTCCATGTCCTGGTACAGCTTCTGGTTAGACTGTAACTTGGCCAGTTGGGCGCGCAGGTCTGCGTCGTTCACGGTCATGAGCAACTGTCCTTTTTTCACCTGAGCGCCTTCTTTGAAGTTGATAGCCGTTACGCGACCTGAAATTTCGCTGCGCAACTCCACATCTTCGTTCGGTATAACGGAGCCGGTAGAGGTAATCTTGTTCTGGAAAGCGGTAGGGGAGACTACGAACACGTCCACGGCCACCTTCTGGGCCATAGGGCCGCCACCAGGACCGCTTGCCTGTGCTTGTTCGTTACCAGAAAATACTTTGTTGTATAGCAGGTAACCCACAACAGCGGCTACTACCAGGAGAAGGATTGTTTTGACAGTTTTGTTCATTTAAGTTTAAACTTCGATTAAGGTGATCTAACCTCAAAGGTAAAAATTACGGTTTGTATTTAACGTATAGACAATAGCGAAAAACGACTAAATTTACATGCTTATCATGGTATAATAAAGCATGTGGTAGTTGAACTCTACCAACAGGCACTATTGTAAGACAAACGGCGGCTTCAGAGGTTTAAAATGAGATTAAAAGAAATTGCACAAAGGCATGAGCGACAGCAAGAAAAACTTTTTTGAGGATGTGTATGAGGTGGTTAAACTGATCCCGGAGGGGCGGGTGACCTCTTACGGGGCCATTGCCAGCTACCTGGGCTCAAAAGGGTCTGCCCGCATGGTCGGTTGGGCGCTCATCGCCTCGCAGCCCTTTGCCGCTATACCTGCGCACCGTGTTGTGAACCGGGTAGGTATGCTGACGGGCAAGCAGCACTTCGAAGCTTCCAATGCCATGCAGGAGCGCCTGGAACAGGAGGGAGTGAAGGTGGAGAATGACCAGGTAGTGGAGTTTGAGAAGCTGTTCTGGGACCCGGCGAAAGAACTGTTGTAAGTTTGGGAGTTGATGAGTTGGAGAGTTTGGGAGTTGCCAGATAGGGAAGGGTCTGACTATTGCATGGCACCCACATTGGCAGAGGGACTCAGCTCACGGACTTTAATTGCCCTTTGCAGCCGGGGACGGTTGTAACGCTGCACCAGGATGGGGTATAGGTTCAGGATCACATTCAGAGACATCAGCCATAGCGACTGCTTTATTCCATAGTATAAGGCTACCCAGGCAGCGCTTGCCAGTACGATGAAAAAGATGACTAAGTGCCCGAATTCAGATTGCCGGGTATTGTATTCAAGCTTCTTTAATGCCTGCAGGTCCTTCTTAACGGGGTTGGCAGCTTTGTGAAGCTTCTCCCAGCCTACCCAAACCAGTATCTTCCTAAAGGTATTGACGCCCAGCCAGCTGTATACCCTGCCATTCCTTTCCCAGTTTTTGCCATCGAAATAAGCAGCTGTCAGTTTTGGTTTAAAAGTTTGCATGAGCGACGACACGCCCATCATCAGCAGGAAGTTAAGTACCCAGGCAAATGAAAAGGAAGAAACGCCCAGCAGGTAGGCTACAACCAGTATAGAGCCAGTCGCAAACAGTAAGATAAAGAAAGTGCTCAGGTACTTAAACATGGGGACATTTAACGGATTTATCTTATCAGCGTAATCACCCAACTGTCCTGATTTGGGGGCTGGTTATTTACGGTGAGGTCTTCTACTTTTTGCGTGCGTGGGCAGCACTCTGTTGGTCCGGTGCTGGAGACGGCAAGCCTGATCGTGTCTGTCTGGTCTAAGGCGGTAATGTAATAGGCTGTCACTTCCGGAGTCAACGCAACTACTACGTAGTTAGCCTCAAATTTAAACGGAGCAGCTTGCCTGGCGCCGTTCTGCATGTAGTAAACTTCCACATCCTCCTGGTTTAACTGTGCGTTGCTGCCAAACAGCAGGTCCTCTCCGTTTTCCGCAGACTTAATTGTAAAGGCAAAAGCTTCTTCAGACAGGCAGTCTATCCCTTCGCATTCGTCTTTGCAGGCAAACAAAAAGGGGAGGAGCAGGAGGAGCAATAAGTTAAGTTGTTTCATATGCATGTTAGTTCTGTCGTTTTGCGCTTGCTTCTACTTGCTTCAGGTACGCAATTGTCTCCTCAGAAAATAGCATGGGCTTCGTTTTGTCCTTTTTAGCAGCTTTGTTATACAGGTATACAAACTGAAACGGATCATCGATGTTAGCGATAAGCTTCTTCTTCAACCCGTTGCGTGCGATCACATCGGCCATGTAAAAGCCGGGTATATGGCCGCTCATTCCAATTACCTGCTGTTTCAGCTCTGAGGTGCTGTAAGTTTTGGTACCTGCCGCTATCTCGCGTATGGCTTCGTCTACCTTTGGAAGCTGTTTTTCACCGAGTTCCAAAATGTATCCTCCATACCGCATATCCTCGGGTACGCTTTCTGCCATCGTGTAGTGCTTGTCAATCAGGTCAGGAGATCCTTCGTTCAGCAATAGCTGCAGCATTTGTACCAGACTTTCGTCTTTCTCAGCCACCACATATTTCTTCTGCTTTCTGACTGCGTGGTGGAGTTCATGGCCACCCAGAATACCGTATTTCTCCCGATCATACACATAGGTTCCCCATAGGGTCAGCACCACGTTACCATGATTAGCCACTGCATCGTTGCCCAGGGCGTTAAAGTATAATGTCAGCTTTGGGTTTGTAGTGTGCATGCGCTTTGGGAGCATAGAGTAGGTCTCAACGTAGAGCGAAGCAAGGTAAGCATCCTGATCATTGAGTATATTTTGCAGATAATCTCTTAGCTCTGGTTCGTTTGCTTTGTAAAAATGAATCAGGTAGGTGTTGTAATGTTGCCGTGGATCCTTCAGCCGCTGCTGCAACAAACTATCGTGCTGCGGCATGTACACCACCTCCAGATCTTTGCGAAAGCGGTTGAGGTATTTCTCGTTATAAGCGTGATTTTGAATGTACTGATTGTTGCCTTCAAGGCTGAGGAAATTTTTCCAAAGCTCATCGCTTACCCTTTTGCCTTGACGGAGACTATCGGTCAGTTCGAAATAGCGGGTTGCCGCCTCGGCGTCTATCTTCTGGGCCTTGGCAAAACAGCTGCTGGTGAGTAAGATTAGTAGGGTAAGGAGTGTTTTCATGTGAAAGTTTGAGTGATTGTGTTGGGTTACTATCTGCCAGCAGCTATATCTACTCCTAACTATCTGGGCTATGTATGGCGTATTGCAGAGATGTTTAAGCATTACCGGTTCAGGCAGTATAGCATTGCACTAATATATGGATAATTTTGACAAAGCTTATACCCTGAAAAAGAAAAAGGCACCACCTTACGGCAGCGCCTTTTACCACTCTAACAAAAATTGCCGCCGGTGGAGGCTGGGAAACTACATCCCCGACAGCGGCTATTTTCATAGCCTACAGAAATCTCTATGCAGCACTAAGGGGCTTCTGTCTTCCCCGATAGTGATGCAAGTATAGACACTCCTTAGCTTACAATTTTAACTTTTAGACAAGCGACCGTTTCAGGTACCCTTACAGCAGGTATAGCACCCCGCAGGCTGTACACGGCATCATGGCTGCACTTCGGGTGGCAGGTATAGCCGCTCGTCTAAAAGCGCCTATCGGTTAGGGACTTGATGTGCAGAAAACGTAACTTTGCAGCATGGAAGTAAAATTGAACGCAGCGCGTGAACTGGAGGTAAAGGGGTGGAGTCTGCCGGATGTGCGCAACATCACCCAGAACAGGCTGCTGCTGCACCTGCTTTTCTGGGCGGTATATGTTTGCTTTTTCGGCTTGCTATACGGTAGCTACATCGACGACTACTATAATGCCTTCATGATCGAGCTCATTGAGCTGCCGTTCAAGATGCTGCTGGTTTACTTTAACATGTACTTCCTGATGCCGCAATACCTGCTGCAGCAGCGCTACATGGAATTCGCCGTATACCTGCTCCTGATGATGGGGGCCATTGGCATCCTGATGCAGTTTGTGCTGATGCCGCTGCTCATTCACCCCCTCATCTGTCCCACCACCTGTACCAACGACAACCTGACGCTCTACCGCTTTGTGCGCAACATCGTGAACCTGGGTTACCTGGTGTCGATCACAGCGACGATCTACCTGCTCAAAAACTGGTACCGTGACCAGCAGGCCACACAGTCGCTGGCGCAGGACAAGCTCGAGGCTGAGCTCAAATTCCTAAAGGGGCAGATCCACCCGCACTTCCTGTTTAATACGCTTAATAGTCTGTACTCGCTTACGCTCCGCAAATCCGAAAATGCGCCGGAGGTGGTGCTGAAGCTGTCGGGCCTGATGGATTACATGCTCTATGACGCCGCAGCTGCCAAGGTGCCGCTGGAGAAGGAACTGAACTACATTCAAAACTACATTGCCCTGGAGCGCATCCGCTACGGCGACCGTGTGGATATCGCCTACACCGAGTCGGGAGGTATAGCTGGCAAGCAAATCGCGCCCATGATGCTGCTACCTTTTGTGGAGAATGCCTTTAAGCACGGCGTGAGCACCGAAACCGAAAATGCCTGGATACGGATAGACGTGAAAGTGCAAGGTAATACACTGGCTGTGCTGGTTGAGAACTGCAAATGCGGTGAAAAAGCGAGTGGAAGCAACCGGGATTTTGCGTCAGGTATAGGCCTGAAGAACGTGCGCCGGCGTTTGGAGCTGCTTTACGAAAACAGGTATAGCCTTGAAGTAGAGGACGAGCCGGAGAGCTATGCCGTGCGCCTGGAACTGGATTTAGGGGAAGGGTAAGATTTTTGAGCGGTTGCCTACCACTTCCCTTCCCAAGAGGGGTCAGAGGTGGGTTAACGTTTGCGTATACAGCTTAATACAGTAAGGAAAAATCAAAGGCCCACGACAACTTATCTTGTGCCATACCTGAATAGAACATGAAACTACGCTGCCTGATAGTAGACGACGAGCCCCTGGCGCTGGATGTGCTGGAGACCTTTGTAGAACGCCTCGATAACCTGGAGCTGGTTTGCCGCTGCAGCAATGCCGTGGAGGCCTATAATTGCCTGCAGAATGAGCACATCGACCTGATGTTCCTCGACATCCAGATGCCTAAGCTCACAGGTATAGATTTTCTCAAGTCGCTGCCCAATCCTCCTAAGGTGATCTTTACCACCGCCTACCGCGACTACGCCCTCGACAGCTATGAGCTCAACGCTGTGGACTACCTGCTCAAGCCCATCGCCTTCGACCGCTTCCTGAAAGCCATGGCCAAGGTGACACCCGCTGAGCCTAAAGGTATAGCTACCCCGATTTCAGGTATAGCACAAACCGAACCGGACTACAAGGAAGCCTTCATCTACCTGAAAGCTGACAAAAAAATGGTGAAGGTGATGCTGGCCGATATTCTTTACATCGAGAGCCTGAAAGACTACATCCGGGTGAAGACCGACACAAAAGAGATCATCTCTTACCAGAAGATCTCGTTCCTGGAGGAGAAGCTACCCACCGACAAGTTCCTGCGCATCCATCGTTCCTTCATCATCTCCCTAGATAAGGTACAGGCCTTCTCCGCCACTACCGTGGAGGTAGGCAAAGCCGAAATACCGATCGGA
Source organism: Pontibacter lucknowensis (assembly GCF_900156415.1). Lineage (GTDB taxonomy): Bacteria > Bacteroidota > Bacteroidia > Cytophagales > Hymenobacteraceae > Pontibacter > Pontibacter lucknowensis. The sequence continues at coordinate 36,102 of NZ_FTNM01000003.1, forward strand.
CGCCTCTACAAAAACGAAGTGCTGCAAGTGCTCGGGCAAAACAACCTGCTGGAGAGTTAGAGAGTTTGGGAGTTAGAAAGTTGAGGAGTTTGAGGGTTTAGGAGTTTAGGAACTCTCGTTGTAGGTATAAGCTTTGAAGCGGCGGAATGTCATATACTTCATTTTACTGCCTGTGTTGAAAAGGCCAGGTATAGCGAAAGTGGCATAACTTCTATACCTTAACCCGCAGCATAATCTTTGCCTTTCCCGTAAAGTCTCATCAGAGAATATATTCTCTAACGCTAATTTCCTGAACTCTTAAACTCCCAAACTCTCTAACTCCTAAACTCCCTTGAACTCCATCTCTAAAAAGAAGCTGTTTTACCCCATTGCTACTTGCCTGCGCCACTACCTGCACGAGTACGACCGGGAGACTAAGCTGCCGGTGCGCTACGAAGACCTGATCCATTATACCGACTCTTTCCCTTACTATGACAAGAAGGGCCACGACACGCTTTGGGAGACGATCATGTTTGACCAGCAGGAGCAGGCGGAGTTGAGTAAGGGGCTCACGCAGATCTATGCCCTGCTCAAAACTGATGGCGATATGTCAGTAATGGAGCACCTGTACGTGTCCCGGGTCGACTACTGCACCTTTGGCAACTCCAACCCCTTCCGGGTGCAGATCATGAACCAGCTCAATGACAACTACGACTACTTTTATGTGAAGCGTGCCGATGCCTCCCGCATTTATGGCCTGGAGCTGGAGTATATTCTGTCACCAAACCGCATCAACTACCTTGTGGATGGCGATACACTGATCGAGGAGCATATTGCAGGCATACCGGGCGACCTCTTTATAAAGGAGTACCTGAACAGAAAGGGCACAAACAAGGTGCGGATTGCCAAGGAGTTTGTGAAGTTTAACGAACGATGCTTCGTGCGACTGCTCGGCGATATGCGCTCCTATAATTATGTAGTGGATATCACACCTGACTTTGAGGATGAGCAGTACCGTGTGCGTCCCATCGACTTTGACCAGCAATCCTATGAAGGGCGCAAGTCGATGTACCTGCCGCAGTTCTTTAAAGACAATAACGTGATCGTGGACCTGGTACTCACGCTGCTGAAACCGGATGTGATCAAGCAGTACCAGAACGAGGAGCGCACACTTATTTTCCGGCGCCTGCGCACAGCCCGCTACCGCCTCAAAGACCTGATCGACTGTATGCGCGGCGATACCATTTCCACACCTGAAAAGATAGAGCAGCTGAAGCAGGAACTCGCCCAGCACCACAAGTCAGATGAGTTTCTTAAATGCGAGGGTATGGGTGACCTGGTGCGGCTCAACCTCAAAACTATCATGAAGAAGGCGAAGATCAGGTAAAGCCTATACCTGATCTTCGCTAATACCTAAAATTAAAGCCGCTCCAGATTGGTACGTGTGCGCTCGCTGTCGGTCAGGTTGCCGGTATTGACAGTGGAGGCGGGCTCAAAGAGCAGCACTTCTGCTTCGTCATGCGCTACTGGCCGGTGCTCTACACCACGGGGCACGATCAGAAACTCACCAGGCCGCACTGTAACCGTCCTGTCCCGAAACTCCATATCGAAACTGCCTTTCACGACCAGGAACAGCTCGTCTTCGTGCTCGTGGTGGTGCCAGTCAAAAGCGCCCTTGAACTTGGCCAGCTTCACCTGCTGCCCGTTCAGCTCCCCGGCAATGCGCGGATTCCAATGGTCGGGTATCAGGGCGAACTTCTCCGCCAGGTTTACTTTTTCAATTTTCTGGTTCATGCTGTACCTGTTTTAGATAGAGGTGATGAATATCATTTAAATTTATTTGGACTGATTCTAAATAGGGCTTACCTTTGTGTCATTCAAAATAAGACAACAAGCGCCACTACCATGATAGCAGCTACAGCAAAGCCCGGGGAGATGATGACAGCAGCCACTGAAATGGTCGAGATCTATGCAAACGAAGCCGGAGCGGTATTCCAGTGCGATCGCAGAAACCGCCTGATGCTGTACTTCGCCGGTGCGCTAAACGTGCTCAAGGTAGACACTTTTCTGCGTTTGAAGCAAGCTGTTGCCAGCATTGACCTGGAGCAGATGGCCGCTAACCCTTCCCGCTCCTCTGATTACGAGATCGTGGCTGTGTGCGGCTGTGAGCGCTGCTTTATCCTGTCGCTGACGGAGCTGTATGCCCTGCGCGATCTGCTGGAAGGAGCCAAGTTTAGCCTGGAGCTGAACCGCATGCTGCACGAGTGCCTGACGCCGCTCGAAGCCTAGCATCACAACACAAGCTATACCAGTAAGCACAGCCCCAAGCTGTGCTTTTTTTATTTAGACTTCTTCCATATTTCATTCCGTACACCCATTTTCAGAACATTATACTTACCTTAATGGTAGAAATAAAGGACGCATGCTTTGCATAAAGTGTGCCCCGGATTTAGAACGAAAAACACCCCTATACCTATGAAGGATTTACTAAGGCTAAGAACTTCGCTGACCGAAGAAATAGAGAGAATACTCAACGAACAGATCAAAATGGAGGCTGAGGCTTCGTCTATGTACCTGGCCATGTCGGCCTGGTGCGACCGCAACGGCTTCGACTTCAGTGCTGGCTATTTCAAGAAGCAGTCTGACGAGGAGCGTGAGCACATGCTGCGACTTTTCAAGTATGTGTCTGATATGGGGGGCCGTGCCGTTTCCCCGGACATTTCCGGCATTCAGATCGAATTCGATTCTTTCAGAAGCGTGTTTGAGCAGGCCCTGCAGCAGGAGATCGCCGTGACGCAGTCGTTCAACCGCATGGCCGACAAGTGCATGAAGTCAAAGGACTTTGTGACTTTCACGTTTCTGCAATGGTTCCTGAAAGAGCAGATTGAGGAAGAGTATGTGGCCCGTCGTGCGCTCGAGCTATTCGATGTGATAGGCGAGGAGGGAACAGGCCAGTACGAGATCGACAAGCGTGTGCCCAAGATCACGTACGAAGACACTTACGAGGATTAATTAACCCCGCTATAAAAAGCAAAAGCCTTTGGATTCGCTCCAAAGGCTTTTTTTGTTTGTGTGCCCTATACCTTAGCAGTCAGTACAAGATATAAGTTTAAGTAGCTATACCTGTTGCAAAGGGCTTTTGGCAGTAGAGTCCCTTATGCCTCCTTGTCTGATTTTAAAATATGCTCCTTGAACGTTTGAGTAGCTTGTTCTTCGGTGGTATGGTGCAGCCACACATTATCCGGTTGAAAGCTCATAACAGGGGCAAAGTCGCAGCGGTCAGTGCATTCAGTCTTTACCACTTCTACCTGGCCTTTAAGTCCCATCTCTTTAATCATGTTGCGCAGCGTCTTGCCAATATCTTTGCCACCCTTTTTCTTGCATTTACTACCCGTGCAGACGTAAATCACTTTGTCTGGTACGTTGAATCCTTTGCTCATGTATACGTGTGAATTGTATTCTTCTTAAAGAGGAATAGCTGTGAAATAGTTCATGTACGTGAAGCTGTATACCTTCCGTTCATTTTTGTTGGCAGGCTGTAAGCCACTCGCGTGCCTCATCGATATCCCCAAATATACGCATCTCAAACCGGCCTTGCACCCGACTAAGCATATTCGACGAAGAGGCGGCTGCAAAAGCATCTTCATTCGCTACGTGCGCATAGTACTGCAGGCCGGCTTCTGCGGCGGCAGGTATCCACACGTCCTCAATCCATTCTACAGAGTCATCCCAGCGCCCCACCAGGTGACGGTTATCATTCAGTCCGCAGCCGGCGCTGTGCTGCTTTATAGCTTCCAGTACGGCAAGGCTACCCTGCTTCACGTTTTCAGGGGTTACGTAGCCGATCCAATCATTGTAGACCCACTTGTTTTGCTCATCGTAATGGATGGTCAGATAAGTCTTGCCTGTAGAAGATTTAAGCTCCTGTAATTTCATGGGTAGATAGCTTTGTCCAGGTATAGCCAGATGCAATATAACCAAAACAACTCAAGGAGTAGCTTTCCTGAAGTTCGAAATCGGGAAACTATACAGGACGGCTGCTTTTTTCATACGGGAGTACTTCATGCTATGATATGGGAGAAGGGAAAGTATGCGCCTGAGGGTGAGCAAAAAAAGAATCAAACAGTAGTGTTTCTCTGATAACAGTAGTAAGTTAAACCTTCGGATACGCTTATTGTCTAATCGCACATCTAACCTATCTTAACCTTAAAAGAATCATGCACATCAAGACTCTGAGAACCTCGAAGCGACTGGCTGCTTCGTTGTTGAGCCTGTTGCTATTAGCAGGTTCCCCGGCTCCTGTCGCTTTGGCGCAGGGCGGCAACCAAGCCACCACCGGCTATCAGCGACCACCTGAGGCCATCGCCTCTATCATCGACGCACCATCTACGCCGGGTGTGAGTATCAACTCAAAAGGCGATTGGATGCTGCTGCTCGAGCGGGCCGGTTACCCTAGTATTGAAGAACTGGCACAGCCCGAAAGCCGTCTGGCTGGTCTGCGCATCAACCCCGCCACAAACGGCCAGAGCCGTGCCTCGTTCATCAACAACATCAAGCTGAAGCAGGTGAATGGCGGGCAGGAGTTCGAGGTAAGCGGGATTCCGCAGAACGCTCAGATCTCATATGTGACCTGGTCGCCCGACGAAAAGCAGATTGCCTTCACCTTCACCAAGGCCAACGGCATAGAACTGTGGGTGGCAAGTATAGCCGACCGGCAGGCTCGCAAACTGACAGAAGCCAGCCTTAATGATGCCTACAGCGGTCGTCCATTTTCGTGGATGCCGGACAGTAAATCGCTGCTGGTGAAGTTTGTGGACGAGAAACGCGGCGAAATGCCAAAAGCCAACCTGGTGCCGACCGGTCCTAACATTCAGGAGAACATCGGCAAGGCTAATCCTTCGCGTACCTATCAGGATCTGCTCAAAAACAAGTACGACGAGCAGCTGTTCGACTACTACATGCAAACCCAGCTCAAGCTGGTGAGTCTGGATGGTAAGCAGCAAAACGTGGGACAGGCCGGCATCATCAAGAGCGCCGATGTGTCGCCGGACGGACAGTACCTGCTCGTGGAAACGATTCAGAAACCTTACTCATACCTGGTGCCGCATTACTATTTCCCTTACAATGTAGAGGTATGGGGCCGTGACGGCAAAGTGGTGAAGCAACTGGCGCAACTGCCACTAGCCGAAGATATTCCGATCGGTTTTGACAACGTAGCCAAAGGCCCGCGCAGCTACAACTGGCGCCCAGACAAGCCTGCCACCTTATACTGGGTAGAAGCGCAGGACGGTGGCGATGCCAGCAAAGAAGTGGCCGAGCGCGATATCGTGTTTATGCTCGATGCTCCTTTTGCCGGAAAGCCAACGAAACTTGCCGGTACCAAATACCGCTACCGTGGCGTGCAGTGGGGCAACAATGACCTGGCCCTGGTGAACGAGCGTCTGTGGAAGACCCGCACCGAGCGTGTCGTGCGTGTAAATTCTGCTAAACCGGTGCAGGCTGGCACGGTACTGATCGAGCGCTCTTACGAGGACGGCTATAGCGACCCAGGCAGCCCGGTTTATACCAAGAACCAGTATGGTCGCAGTGTGCTGCTAACCGACAAAAAGGGCGACAACATCTACATGATCAGTGAAGGCGGCTCTCCTGAGGGCAACCGTCCGTTCCTGAGTGAGTTTAACCTGAAATCTAAAAAAGCGAAGATCCTGTTCCGCTCCGAGGCTCCTTACTATGAGCGTCCGGTGGATATCATCGACCTGAACAGCAAGCGTATCATCACCCGCCGCGAATCAGAGCAGGAAGTGCCGAATTACTTTGTGCGCGACCTGAACAAGAAGCAGCTGACGCAAGTGACGAAGTTCCCGCACCCGTATCCGCAGCTGGAAGGTGTGCAGAAAGAATTGCTGCAGTACGAGCGTAACGACGGCGTGAAGCTGACGGCTGTGCTATACCTGCCGAAGGATTACAAGAAAGGAAGCGGCCCACTGCCGATGCTGATGTGGGCTTACCCGCGTGAGTTCAAGAACGCAGCGGCTGCCGGGCAGGTAAAGAGCTCTCCTTACGAGTTTACCCGCATCAGTTCCGGTTCACCGCTGTTCTGGGTGACGCAAGGCTATGCCGTACTTGACCGCACCGACTTCCCGATTGTGGGCGAGGGAGATGCCCAGCCAAATGACACCTATGTAGAGCAGCTGGTTGCCAGCGCGAAGGCCGCTATCGATAAAACAGTGAGCATGGGCGTGGCCGATCCGAAGCGCATTGCCGTGGGCGGTCACTCGTACGGTGCTTTCATGACAGGCAACCTGCTGGCCCACTCTGATCTGTTTGCCGCAGGTATAGCCCGAAGCGGCGCTTACAACCGTACCCTGACGCCATTTGGTTTCCAGCAGGAGGAGCGTACTTACTGGCAGGCCCCGGAGGTATACAACCGCATGTCTCCTTTCTCTGCCGCGCACAAAGTAAAAACACCGATCCTGCTCATCCACGGTGAGGCAGACAACAACTCTGGTACCTTCCCGATCCAGAGTGAGCGTTTCTACAATGCGCTGAAAGGGCACGGGGCCACGACCCGTCTGGTGTTCCTGCCGCACGAAAGCCACGGATACGCCGCCCGTGAATCTATCCTGCACATGCTGTGGGAAATGGATACCTGGCTGAACACCTACGTGAAGAACCGTCAGGTGCAATAAGTTATAGGCATACCTATAAACAGAACGCCCCGGCCATACAGGTCGGGGCGTTCTGTTTATACCTTGTTCAGGTGTTACCTATTGCTCGATTGTTTTGATCTTGTGCGGCACAATGGTAAGCGGCCATTTTTGTCCGTCTACCGGCTCTTCGGCTATTTTGTCAATCACATCCATACCCTCTATCACTTCTCCGAACACCGTATACTCCTGGTCCAGCGCCGGCTCACCGCCGATGGTGGTATAGAGCTCGATCTGCTGCGGTGTATACTTTATATTATGCTGCGCTTCATAAGCCCGTAATTCCTGTAACGTTCTGGGCTCACCTAGTGTGATGTAGAAGTTATGTGAAGATGACTCCTTCTCCGGATTACGTTCGTCGCCGTAACGTGCCATGGCTAAGGCGCCACGCTTGTGGATGTAGTTCGGGTTGAACTCCTGTGGAATCTTGTAGGCGCCCTGCTTCATGGTGCGGTTATCGGAGTCGCCGCCCTGTACGGCAAAGCCCTTTACGACACGGTAAAACTCTCCCTGGTCATAGAAGCCCGCTTTGGTGAGACGCACAAAGTTGGCGCGGTGCAGTGGCGTCTCAGGGTATAGGCGCAACTTAATATCGCCGTGGCGGGTGCTGATGAGAATCAGGCTGTCAGGATGCTCTTTTTCATAAGCTGTCAGTACCTCCACTACATTTTCAGATGTGAGCGGTTCGAGCTTCGATTCTGTGGTGGTTTCACGTTCCTCAGCAGTAGCCTGCTCTTCTGTTTTGGGCTGGCAAGCTGCCATTCCCAAAAAAAGTGCGATCACCCACAGGAGAGGTGAAGAGATGAATGCTTTTTTTGAGTATTTCATAAGGGATAGGGTTAGTGCTTCTGTTAATATAGCAAAACGCTATTATAAAGTGCAAATAAAATTGTACTGTATTGTTGTTAAAAATCTATTAAAATTAAACTTTTTAAAGATAGTGCTTTGTGAATGTAAACCTTGTGTTTAGAGTTTCGTATAAAGCCGCCCCCAAGAATAGCGAATAGCTTATATCTGTTGAAAAGCGTTCAAATTGCTGTTTATACAAGAAATTACCGCCTGATTTCAGTGCAATTTGGATGTTGTAACAACGTGCAGCCTGAAGATAGTGTCAAGTGCATTTTAGAAAAAAACATTAAAAAAAATTATACTTTTATTTGGATATAAAAATCCTATTTAATAGTTTGGCTTTCACTATCCTTATAATAAACCTTAAAACTTTAACTAACCTAACTATTTTACACGTATGAAAAACACCTTACGCGTTAAGAACGTACTGCGTTCTGTGCTATTTGGGGCAGCTCTCTCTACTGCCGCAGTTTCATTCACTTCTTGCGACTCTGAGGCTCCTGAAGCCACCGAAGTAGCAGAGAACTTACAGACCTCTACCCAGAATGGAGCTATTATCAAGGGGCAGTACATTGTTGTATTTAAGAAAGATGCCAACCTGCGCCTGGATGGTACTGCTACCTATGCTGAGCGTGTAGGCGCGGTGCGCGAAATGGGCCAGGAGCTGCTTGCTTCCAATGGTATTGCCAACGCAACTATTGAGCAGGCTTACGGCCAAGCGATCCTGGGTATGGCTGCAAGACTAACCGATGACCAGGTGGATGCGCTTCGCCGCGATAGCCGTGTGGCTTACATCGAGCCAGACAGAATTGTAATGCTGGCACCCCCTTCAGGTAAGGGACCAGGTGGCGGCGGTGGCTCTACAGGCCAGACTGTACCATACGGTATTGCACGTGTAGGCTATGGTGATGCTACCGGCAAAACTGCTTGGGTAATTGACTCTGGTATTGACTTAGACCACCCAGACCTGAACGTAGATGTTAACCGCAGCAGAACGTTCTTTACTTCCGGTAAGGATGCAAACTCAGCTGACGATGGCAACGGTCACGGAACACACGTAGCTGGTACTATTGCCGCTCTTGATAACTCCATTGGTGTGATCGGTGTAGCGCATGGCGCCACTGTTGTTGCTGTAAAAGTACTTGACTCACGTGGTAGCGGTTCTTATTCTGGCGTAATTGGCGGTGTTGACTACGTGGCTTCAGCTGCTCAGTCTGGCGACGTAGCCAACATGAGCTTGGGAGGCCCGGTTTCTCAGGCGCTTGATGATGCAGTAGTTGCTGCGGCTAGCAAAGGTATCAAGTTTGCGCTTGCTGCCGGTAACGAGTCTACGCACGCCAGCAACTCATCTCCAGCCCGTGCTAACCATGCCAACATCTACACGGTTTCTGCCATGAACTCTTCTGATTCATGGGCGAGCTTCTCTAACTATGGCAACCCGCCAGTGGACGTATGCGCACCTGGTGTGAGCATCAACTCTACCTGGATGAACGGTGGCTATAACACGATCAGCGGTACGTCTATGGCTTCTCCGCACGTAGCAGGTCTTTTGTTGCACGGTCCACTTAAAACTAGTGGCACTGTGAAGAATGACCCAGACGGAAATCCAGATCCAATTGCCATTAAATAATCCGACTGTTAATTAAGGTGAATTGAAACGGGCAGCTGTAAGGCTGCCCGTTTTTTTATGTCAGTTGTTTGCGCATCACATAATCATTCATCCAGTAAGGGCCGATCGGAATGTCTTCTTCGAGGTGCACCTGGTAGCCGCAACGCTCATAAAAAGCTTTTGCTTTGTTGTATTTGTTCACATTCAGGTCCAGGTAGCGGGCGCCGGCTTTCTCGACACGCTCTTCTACTGCATCAAGCAACTGCTTGCCTAGTCCCTCACCCTGCCGTGCTGGGAGTAGGTATATCTTGTTGAGCTTGTAAACCGGTCCATCGGGCTCCTTAAGGGAATAAGCCGCAAAGCCTATGGGTTGAGCACCGTCGTACAGTATAATAAAGGTCTGGTTCTCCTCCATTTGTCGCTTGAGGGCTTCATGGGTATAGATTACTTGGAACATGCAGTCAATCTGCTGCCGCGAAAGTATAGACCGGTAAGTAGGCTCCCAGATGGCTTCGGCTAAACGGTGAATGGTGGGTATGTCGGCTGTGGTTGCTTCCCGTATGCTAAACTTGCTTTTCATGCGCTGTGATGTTGCTGTATGGACAACGAAGATAGGCGCTCCCGTATAAAAAGCCAATGCCTGCTCCGGTAGGTTTTCAGCTTAAAGCAGAAGTTTTAACTTTGTACATACCCTTAAACCAAATACTATGAGAGCCATCTACCTCGAAGCTATCAACAGCCCATTTGTGCTGATAGAGAAAGAAACACCCACTGCCGGTCCCGGTGAAGCCATCGTGCAGGTGAAAGCCGCCGCCCTGAACCACCGCGACGTCTGGATACAGTATGGCCGTTATTTCACCAAAGATTACCCAGCCATCTTAGGATCGGACGGTGCCGGTATCGTGACGGAAGTAGGGGAGGGTGTGGACCAAAGCTGGATAGGGCAGGAGGTTGTGATCGATCCTTCAACAGACTGGGGCGATAATCCGCATGCGCATGGTAGAGATTACAAAGTGCTGGGTATGCCGCAGGACGGAACTTTTGCCGAGTACGTGAAAGTAAAAGCTTCTAACCTGCACCGCAAGCCAGCACATCTGAGTTTTGAGGAAGCGGCAGCGCTGCCACTGGCAGGTGTGACGGCCTATCGTGCTATGTTTACCAAGTGCGGACTCAAAGCCAGTGAGCGGGTGCTGATCACGGGTGCTGGTGGCGGGGTGGCGCTGTTTGCGGTGCAGTTTGCCGTAGCGGCAGGCGCAGAGGTATGGGTGACATCCGGATCAGACGAGAAAATCGAAAAGGCCAAGGAGCTGGGTGCGACTGGCGGCATCAATTATAAAAAAGAGAATTGGGGCAAGGAGCTAAAGGCCGAAGTAGGCGGATTCGATGTGGGCATTGACGGAGCTGCAGGCGAAGGCTTTGTACAACTTGTGAAGCTGGCCAAGCCAGGCGGCCGCATCGGTATTTACGGCGGCACGACCGGTATGATCGGGCAGATCAACCCGGCTGAAATATTCTGGAAACAACTCGCCATACACGGCAGCACGATGGGCACTAACCAGGACTTCGCTGAAATGATCGCTTTTGTAGAAGAGAAGAAAGTGAAACCAGTTGTGGATATCGTGTTCCCGCTGGAAGAAACCGAACAGGCCATGCGCTACATGGAAGCCGGCAAGCAGTTTGGCAAGATCGTGGTGAAAGTAAGTTAGTTTTTTTCACAATCACCAACCGCACTTCGAGCTGAGTTATACCTGTCTTCTCAACTTTTCTGTCATCCCGACGACAGGAGAGATCTGGATTATATGAACGCCAGAGCATATTTCAGATTTCTCACTTAGGTTCGAAATGACATCATACAAAACAGAAAGCCCGCTGCAACACCAGTTGCAGCGGGCTTTCTGTTTTTAACTCTCAGCTTCTAGACCTATTCCTCTATCCCAGCCAGTTTCAGGAAGAAAGCGTACTGCAGGGCCGTTTCGCGGTATGGCTGGAAGCGACCGGATGCGCCGCCGTGGCCAGCCTCCATGTTTGTCTGGAGGAGGAGCAGGTTGTCATCTGTCTTCATTTCACGGAGCTTGGCAACCCACTTGGCCGGCTCAAAATACTGAACCTGCGAGTCGTGCAGGCCAGTAGTGACGAGCATGTTCGGGTACTCCTTAGCCTCCACATTGTCATAAGGCGAGTAAGAGAGCATGTAGTCATAGGCATCCTTGTTGGCTGGATTTCCCCATTCGTCAAACTCACCGGTAGTGAGCGGGATGCTGGTGTCGAGCATGGTGGTAACTACATCCACAAACGGTACGGCTGCGTGCACACCTTTGTAGAGATCCGGACGCATGTTCACGACAGCGCCCATCAGCAGACCACCGGCACTACCACCCTGCGCAAACAGCTTATCAGGATTGGTATAGCCTTGTTCGATCAGGTATTCTGACACATCAATGAAGTCTGTGAATGTGTTTTTCTTCTTCATCAGCTTGCCGTCTTCATACCACTGGCGTCCCATTTCCTGACCACCGCGGATGTGCGCAATGGCATACACAAAGCCACGGTCGAGCAGACTGAGGCGCACGGAGCTAAAACCGGGGTTCATGCTGATGCCATAGGAGCCGTAAGCGTACTGCAGGGTTGGGTTATTGCCGTCGAGCTGCAGCCCTTTGCGGTATACCAGCGACACCGGAATTTTGGTGCCGTCTTTGGCAGTGGCGTAAATGCGCTTAGCCTCATAGTTATTCTTGTCAAAATCACCCACCACTTCCTGTTCTTTTAGCAGTGTTTTCTGCTTCGTCTCCATGTTGTAATCAAATGTAGAGCTTGGGGTAGTGAGGGAGCTATAGCCGTAGCGCAGTACCTTGCTGTCGAAGTCGGGGTTGATGCTGATGCCGGCAGTGTAGGCTTCTTCCCCGAAGTCCACATAGTAGTCTGTTTTGGGGTCGTTCCACTTTTTAATGCGCAGTTGGGTCAGGCCATTCTTGCGCTCCTGCAGCACCAGGTAGTCCTTGAAAATCTCAGTGCCTTCCAGGTACGTGTCAGCGCGATGCGGAATCACCTCTGTCCAGTTCTGCTTGGTAGTTTTGCCAACTGGTGTCTTCATCAGTTTAAAGTTGGTGGCGCCATCCTTGTTGGTGCGGATGTAGAAGCTGTCGCCGAAGTGGTCTACGCTGTACTCCAGTCCGCGCTCCCGTGGCTGAATGATCCTGAAGCTTGCAGTTGGGTTGGCAGCGTCCACAAAACGGTACTCCTGCGACAGGGTGCTGCCCGAGCCGATGATGATGTATTTCTCAGATTTGGTTTTATACACAAAGGTGCTGAAGGTCTCGTCGGCTTCGTGGTATACCTCTTTGTCCTGCGAGGTAGGTGTGCCCAGGGTATGGCGGAAGATTTTGAAAGAACGGAGTGCCGGATCTTTCATAGTATAGAACACGGTTTTGTTATCGTTGGCCCATACAGCGCCACCGGTGGTGTTAGGTATACGGTCGGGCAGTATCTCGCCTGTCTGCAGATTTTTGAAGCGGATGGTATACTGGCGGCGACTCACAGTGTCCTCACCAAAAGCCAGCAGGCGATTATCAGGGCTCACATTCATGCCGGCAGCCGCATAGTAGCTCTTGCCCTCGGCACGCTCGTTGGCGTTTACCATAATCTCCTCTTTGGCGTCGAGTGTGCCCTTCTTGCGGGCGTAGATCGGGTACTCTTTGCCAGCCTCGAAGCGGGTATAGTAGAAGTAGCTATTCTTTTTGTAAGGCACCGATTCGTCAGTTTGCTTGATGCGTCCCACAATCTCGTTGAAGAGCTTTTCCTGTAACTCCTCCGTGTCGGCCATCACCTGCTTTGTGTAGTCGTTCTCTGCGTTTAGGTAGGCGATCACTTCCGGATTTTCGCGCTCGTTCAGCCAGTAGTAATTGTCGATGCGGGTGTGGCCATGTGCTGTGAGTTCTTTCGGCTTTTGGGCTGCGACAGGCGGTTGCGGCTGATTGGCGGTTACCGTGCTCTCAGCCGTTTGCTCGGTCGTAGCTGTCTCTGTCGCAGTGCTCTGTTGCGTCGTACTGCAGGCTGTGCCTGCCAGCAGACAGGCCGAAAGCAGAAGGGCCGGAGCTGCTGTGTTGTGCTGTGCTTTTTTCATAGGGTGTATCAGTTGTACAGGTATAAAAATAAGAAAAAATACGACACTATAAATTTAAATTAAAGTTATGCATGCAGCGTATTTTTTTATACCTTGTCAGTACTTAAAACAATCATCTGACATACTATGGCAACACAAGAAGAATTTGAGCAGGCAGTGGCCCAGTCGAAGGAACTCACAGAGCGTCCGTCCAATAATATTCTGCTGCAACTCTACAGCCTGTACAAGCAGGCTACTGAAGGCGATGTGAACACCGAGCGTCCGGGAGGATTTGATTTCAAAAACATAGCGAAATGGGATGCCTGGAAAAGCCTGGAAGGTACCAGCCAGGAGGATGCCCGCGCACAGTACGTGCAGTTGGTGAACAGCCTGAAGTAAGATACTGCTTGCCTAACAGGTATAAAAAAAGCGCCCCATGGGGCGCTTTTTACTTTTCTTTCCAGGTATAGCCGCAGTCGTGGCACCCATAGCGCTTACTGACGAAGGGCAGCGTAATGCCTAGCACCGCACCTAAAAATCCCCTTGCGGAGATATTTTTTGACTCGCATATCGGGCAGGATTCAGTGTCCAGGTATACCTGAGCTGGAGGCGCCAGTTCAATGTTGTCGTCGATGATGTACTCGCTGGTGCCGCGCTCTATCCGGCCCAACAGTTCGAGCGCCTCTTCCACGTCACCTTCCGTCACCTGCAGTTTCACGCCACCCACTGCCAGTGAGTAGAATGGCTGCGCCGCTATAATTTGCTCATCCCCCAAAAAACAGAGGATACCCTCCGCCTCAAGGCGGCCTTTCAGAATGTGGGCTTCAGTGGGTTGGCTGAAGGTGGCAACGGTAATCAGGCGCTCTGCCATGGTATACAGGTGGTGTTAAGTCAGGCTGTGTTTACTGTTTCTTAGGTGGAAGGTCAAAAGCTTCCGCTTCGTGCTCAAAGTGTCCTTTGTGGGAGCCGTCGCAGAATGGTTTGTTCTTAGACATGCCGCAACGGCAGATCGAAACGAGTTCCCGGCCACCGAGTCCGTATACATTGCCGTGCTTGTCCACGATCTCAAACTCACCCTCTACTCTGAGTGAGCCATTGTTGTTCACCGTTATTTTGGTCTTCGCCATTGTCTTGTGTTTAGTACAATAACAAATATAGTTTTTTTGCGGCACAATTGCCAGAGGTTAGGCTCAGGTATGGGCAGGCTTAAAACACCACAGCCCCCGGACGTTAGTGGCCGGGGGCTGTGACTCTAATTACGTTTCAGCATTAATTGCTGTACACGTAGTTGAATGTTTGAGACTTACCGTTTGGCAGCGTCACCGTCTGGCTGATCGGCATACCGCTGTCATCATACTTGTAAGAGTAAGAACGTGTGAATGCCTTCTTGCTGTTGTGCACTTCCATAGAAGAGCGCACCAGGTTGTTCGGGCTGCTGGCAGCGCCTGGCTCTGCAAACGCGTGCAGTGGGTTTGGGTTAGAGTCGTAAGAGTTGGTAGTGGTAGCGTATAGTTTGGCTTCTCCAGTACCGTCAATCACAAACTGCTTCTCCTGTGCATAGTTGCCGTTTGGCATTGCCTGATAAGTCGTGAAAGACTTCAGTTTGCCCTTCTCCTCAGTGCCTTCGTAAATTGACTTCTTGCTCAGCTTATTAGCAGCATCGTAAGAATACGTGGTGTAGTTCTGATACTCCGGCTTGCCACCCACAAAGTAAGTAGCCACCGATTTGCTCAACTCGCCTTTGTCACTGTAAGTGAAATGCTGCTCTGTCAGTACAGTCTGGCTTTTGCCACCGTAGGTTGTGCTCTTGATCAGGCGGCCCTTGTTGTCACGCTCATACTTATCGAAGCTTTCCACTTCACCGGTTTCCTGGTTGTAGTGGTTTACCTGGCTTAGTTGCTTACCTGCTACTTTAAAAGAAGTAACTTCAGCAGAGTCCAGCATCACATGAGATAGTGCACCCTGATCAAAAGTAGGCTGTGCAGACTCTTCGTGATCGTTTTTTTCGCAAGATGATAGTGCTACCACGCCAAATACAAGCATGGCAGGTAAAAAACTGTTTTTCAATTTCATTTGGCTAAAAGTTGAAAAGTGAAAATAAATAAACAGCACAGGGCGCTTCCCCGGCAGTCTCAGGTAAAACGCCCTTTCCTTTAAAATAATTGCACCGATGTAGAGAAAATTACAGAGGAGCCTGTATTTGGTAGAATTTTACAAATCTAATTTAAGTTTAAGGCGTTGATATTTAGATGATTGTATGTTGTGTTGAATTTGTAAAAAAGTTGCGTTTTATATAAAAGTGCAATTTTAGTTGAGAGCAGCCGTCTGGGCGATCTGCAAAAGCTCGTCTCCGGCATCGATATCGTGGCGCAGCTGCTCCTGGAAATTTATCGAAATGCGGAGCGCTTTCAGTCCCTGCACCCCCTGTAAGTCCTCAATTTCCAGGTCTTCCACCACTGGCTCAATGTAGCCCTCGGCCTGCAGAAAATCGATGTAGCGGCGATACTCCTGCGCTTCGCGGGGTTGTGTATACACAATGGCAACCTTGCCGGGCTGGGTAAGGCGCTCGTCTGTGCCGCGCAATGTAGCCTTGTCAATACGCTTCTTAATGATCTCGTAACGGATGTTGTCGGCACCTTCCACGTCAAACTTCTTCTCGTCCAGCCGGAAGCGAATGCAGATCGGGCTGCTGTGCACCAGTATCAGCTGTGTGATCTCGAGCGGCAGTTTCAGGTTAGCGCGCAGCTTGTGAATGCGACGGGCAATCTCACAGGTAAGCATCAGCTGCCACAGGCGCATGTTCTTCAGGTATAGTTCCTCAAAGTGCCCGCTGTTCAACAGCGATGCCCCGATGTAGATGTTATACTCCAGTCCATCGGTCTTATACTTCTCAAAGTAGTGCGGAAATATCTGCTGTGCCTTTTCTTCCTCGCGATCCAGGAAGCTGGAGATGGTGTCGTTGATCAGGTACAGGCTCTCCTCATACGCACGTCGCTTGTTATACACGACACCGTTGGGGTTATTGGTCGCCTTGCGGTAAGCCTCGATGGCCTTTTGGGTAGAGGGATACTTGTGGCCAAAGTGATTGAAAAGCGGCTCAATCTCGGTGCGCAAAAACTCCAGCACATTAGCCTCATCACCAGAGCCCAGTTCGTGCACGAGGTTCTGGGAATACTTGTCTATCTTATACACCAGTTCGTCCAGGATAGAGAGTGGCAGGTTGTCCTTGGCAGCCAGGATGACCTCTTTGGCCAGCACCAGTTGGTCAAGCAAGTCGCCCTGTATGGCTTTGTTGCGCTCGGTTGCCGAGCTGCGGATATCCGATGCGCCATAGAGCGGGTAGATGTCCCGGAACACGATCGGCTCGATCTCAGCCGGCACGTTACGCTCCATCTTGTCGAGGAGGTTAATGGCTGCCTGCGTAAAGCGCCACTCCACGATCGGGTGAATGGCGGTATACTTCTCTTTAATAATATTCTGTATGCTGCTGCGCAGCTCCTCCAGCATCCGGTTCAGGGCCAATGCAAAAAGTGGCAGAATTTCTTTTAGCTTAATAGTAGAAAGCGCATTCAGTTCGCCAGGTATAGGAGAGGCCAGTTCCAGCATCCCGATCGTTTTGCCTTCATAGTGCAGCGGCGCGATGATCAGGTTGCGTATGCCCGTTTTTATCAGCTCCTGCTCCAGTCTGCCCGGTTCGTCGAGCTGCTCCAGGTCGTCTACCACAATGGTGTTGCCTTTGGCCAGCACCGGAGCGTAGATCGAGTCAACGAGGTCTTCCAGCTTAATAGGAGAGCTCTTGGTCAGCACCAGGCCATTCCAGGTTTTGCGGGCGTAGTTAGTGTCAAACTCCTGCAGGGCAGGGAAGGAGGCCAGCCCCAGCCGCAGACCCGGCAGCCCGAAAAGCACGCGAAGCTTCTGCTGCAGGCTCTCAAAACCCTCCTGTGTGGTTACAGAGTCCTGATCGAGCAGGTCGTAGCGCAGCGAGGAAATAGTTTCCTCGTTGGTTACGTCCGTAAAATCACAGATCGCAAAGCCGCTGAACTCATAGTTCTCAGGTGGTAGTTTCTGCATCCAGAGGTCCAGGTCATTGTAGCGGTTTATCAGAAAGTTGATTTCCTGTGTGCTTAGCTTTTTGATCGGACCTTTGGCCTTCACTTTCATGAATTTCAGGTCGATGATCAGCTTGTAATGCCGGTCCAGTTTGGTGAACTTGTCCTTGATGCTGAAGATAAAGGGCTCATCCACCATAAAGTTGGCATTGTAGAACTTCTCCAGGATCAGGGTGTAAGCCGATAGCGTCTGGCGGAAAAGCAGCGTCTTGAGATCGACATTTAGTTTTTGGGTATAGTTACCGCCTCCCAGCAGGTCGAGCTCTTCCAGGCGGGGAGTGGCATAGAAGCTGTCGAAGTGAAAAGGCAGTACCGTGGCTCGCAGGTCATTCTCCCAGAGAGCACTCGGGAAAATATCCTCCATCAGGATGTCAACGGTATCGATGTATTTATCAATAATAGACACGTCCTCGATCGGCTCCAGCAGCTCGGGGTTTTTGCGCAGCAGACCGGCCAGCTCGTTTACACGGGCCACGTTGCAGTTCGGGTCAGTCTCGATCTTGTTTTCCCAGTAGGTCACAAGCGGCGATAGGCTGAGCGTGGTCTTGAACGGAAACTGCTCGGCGCTCAGAATGATCTCGTCCCGGTTAGGTATAGAAACAACGGTTTCGTGGAAGTTGTCCCTTGTTTTGCGCATATAAGTTTTTTGTATGGATAGGGGAAGAACGTGTGTGGCACAATCCCAGGTGCAGTGCAGGCGAAATACCTGTCTTTGCTTTAAACGTAAGCGGCCGCAAAAAGATAGTGGGCGGCCTGTTATACCTGGTGCAGGTATAACAGGCATGGATTAAAAATATAGCTCCTTTAGAATATTCTGGCATAATATTTATTGGGAGAGAAGTGTTAGAAGAATGATTGATCAAGTAAAACCAACCTATGAAGAAGTTATTTGTTGCAGCCCTGATGCTGATGACGGTGCTGAGCACGCTGGGTGCCCAGGCACAAACTAAGTCAAAGCTGGAGCAGGACCTGGAGGATTTCCGTGCCTGGATGAACAAGAGAGTCAGCCAGGGCGACAGTATAACAAGGGCTGAATGGCCTGTGATCAAGCAGGAGTTCAGAACCCGTACGCAAAGCCTGGACCGGAATAGCAGCCAAATGAGTGAAGCTTCGAAGCAGGAGTACGGGGAGCTCAAAACCCGTTACAATGAGTGGGAGGCGGAGAAGGAGGAAAGCTACGGCGACCCCCTGAACCGTGAGACAGCCGCTGCCTGGGAGCGCCGCCTGGCCGGAACCAACAAGATCGGCCAGCTTAAGGCCAGCCAACTGCGCGGTGCTTTTGTCAGGTTCATGGAAAACGTGCGGGCACAGCGCACCGACTGGAGCCTCCGCGACTGGGACTATGCCGAGCACGTGTACCTGCTGCTCAGCGACCGCAAGCAGCAGGTAATCAGTCAGATGAGCAACAGCGATAAAATGAAGGTGGCTGCTTTGCAGTTAGAGTTCAACACCCTGCGCAAGAGCCGCGACGCCAAGGACAGGTATAACCAGATGCGGGAGCAGCGGTAAGTATAGCCTCCAGTAGAATAGCAAACATGAAAATAGCCGGGGCGTGCAGTAATCACTACACGCCCCGGCTATTTTCAGTTTATTACATGCTGCTAAATGGCATTCTGGCCTTTGGTTCCGCCAGACTGGTCTTTTTTGTCATTGCGGCCCTGGTTAGGGCTTTTGTCTTTTTGCTGATCGCTCAGGCTGCGGTGCCCTTCCTGTCCGCCTTTGTGCTTAGCTTCCGGTTTGTTTTCGGACTTGTTGCGGTCTTGATTGTGTCCTTTTGTCATAGCTTTTAAATAAGATGTTGGTAATTTATTTGACGTGTGCGTGACACCTTCACGCTGTTCTCCAACTGATACACGCACGTTACTCAATAAACGACCTTAAGAGCGCAAGGGTTAGGCCGATTGTGTATAAATGGCCCTTGTGCCAGACTAAGCTTTGCCCTCATCAGGAAGAAGCAGGTATAGCGAGAAAGCGCCTACAGCCATGACCAGGTCACGGACAGCAATGTCGTAGTATTCGCCCGTTAACAAAAGGTTGATGGCGATGCCTACCAGCCATAAGCCGACCACCAGCGCCCCTATCTTTGGTTTTACGAGTACAAACACGCCCGCTATGATCTCAATGATACCCACCAGACTCATAAAAGTGCCCGTGCTGAAAGGCAGGATATCGGCGACTACCGGCGCAAGGTATTTGTCCCAGTCAGTAAGCAGGTGTAGGAATTTGTCGAGGCCAGCCAGGATAGGCACCAGGGCATAAGTGTACTTTGTTAAAGCGGTGACGGTAGCGATGCGGTCGTACGCCGGGCGCTCAGTCCGCTGCGCACCGGTTGTTGTTGTTGATGCAATTGTTTCCATGATGATTTCCTCCGTTTTAGTTGATTTCTTATTTTGTTTGTTTCTGATAGTTAGATACTTATAAGTGAAAATCGTTACAAAAGAATGTAACTAATTGGTCTGAAACGCATCTACTGTATGTATCATACCTATTAAGATCATGAAACAGATAACAGCAACTGAAAAAGCGGCACTCAGTGATGTAGCAGTGGTGGAGAGGGTGCTCGACGGGGACGTGTCACTGTATGAGCTCCTCATGCGCCGCCACAACCAAAAGCTCTACCGGGTGATAAGGAGTTACCTGAAGCAGGAACAAGAGGTGGAGGATGTCATGCAGGAGACTTATATGAAGGCTTTTGAAAAGCTGGCGCAGTTCCGTAGCGATGCCATGTTTTCTACCTGGCTTATCCGGATTGGGATCAACAAAGCGCTGGCAAGGCTGCGGGAGCAGAAAAAATTGTCTTCAGCCACGTACCTGCTTGACCAGCCGGAGGGTTTGTCTTCTCTCTTAAGCCAGATGAACGCTGCGAACCCGGAGCAGGCTGCTATCCGGCAGGAAGTAAAACAGCTGGTGGAAAGCGCCATCGATAGCATACCTGAAAAGTATAGGATTGTCTATACGCTCCGCGAAGTGGAAGACTTATCTATTCATGACATCGCACAGTGCCTCGTTCTTTCTGAAAGTAACGTGAAGGTGCGCCTGCACCGGGCAAAGTCCATGCTCAAGGAGAGTCTGTTCAAGCTGTCGATCGTTGGTGATGTGTTTGAGTTCGGCAACAGGCGCTGCGATGCAGTAGTGATACGTGTGCTCCGTGCCTTGCCTCCGGACTGGAAGGTATAGAGCTAAAATAAGCAGAGTCTGAGACGGAGTGCTATGCCCTGGCTGGCAGAAGACGTAACGCAAGTGTAGTTTATAGGAAGTGCTGATGCTAAGTAGTTATGGATTAATAAGATAAGGAGAATGCGATCTGTTCGTGAGCAGAAGCACCAAAAAAAACAGAGCCTGGGGGCAGGAATTAGGCTGGGGCATGACCGAAAAAGCCGTAATTTGCAGTCGGTTTTTTCAACTATTACACCATTACCATGCACATTGCGATCGTCGGCAATATTGGCGCCGGCAAAACCACCCTGGCCACTAAACTTTCCCAGCATTTTAAGTGGGAGCTATACCTGGAGGCAGTAGAGAACAATCCTTACCTGAAGGACTTTTATGAAGACATGGAGCGGTGGTCCTTTCACCTGCAGGTGTTCTTTTTGAACAGCCGCTTTGGTCAGGTGCAGCAGATCCAGTCCAAAGACGGGCATGTGATCCAGGATCGCACCATTTATGAGGATGCTTACATCTTTGCCAAGAACCTGCACCAGTCAGGCTTGATGAGCACGCGTGACTACGATAACTACTTCGCCCTGTTCCAGTCGATGATCAGCATGGTGAAAGCGCCTGACCTGATGATTTACCTGAAGGCTGACCTGCCTAAACTGATCGGACAGATCGAGAAGCGCAACCGCGACTACGAAAACAACATCAGCATCAACTACCTGCGTAACCTCAACGAGCACTACAACAACTGGATGAGCACTTATGATCAGGGCAAACTGCTGGTGATCGATGTGAATAACATGGACTTTGTGGCCAATCCCGAGGATTTAGGTTCTATTATAGAGAGAATCAATAGTGAACTGTTCGGATTGTTTTAGGTATACTGAAGCAGTTTCAAGATATAAGCCGCTGTGCCGTAAGGTGCAACGGCTTTTTCTTTTAACTCAAATCCTGTATCTTCCATCTTGAATATTTCTCATCTTGATAAACACTAACCTTATACCTACATGAAATCACGCCACCTGATACTGGCCTCTGCTGTGGCCGCCATGACCGCCGCCTGCACAAGTAGTACCACCAACGAAGCGCAAACAACTGAAACTGTGCAGACCGATGCTACAGCCACTGACCTACAGCAGAAGCTAGGCATGTACACCAATGTGCGCCTGACCGCTGACCTGAGTGGACTGAACGAAAAAGAGCGCCAAATGATACCCCTGCTGATCGAGGCCGGTAACATCATGGACGAACTGTTCTGGTACGAAGCTTATGGCAAGAAAGACTCTTTGCTGAATGCGCTGACTGACGATGCCGCACGCCAATTCGTGATGATCAACTACGGCCCCTGGGACCGCCTGAACAACAACGAGCCTTTTATACCTGGCGTGGGACCGAAGCCGGATGCGGCGAATTTCTACCCGCAGGACATGACAAAAGAGGAGTTTGAAAAAGCGAATCTGAAAGACAAAGCCAGCCAGTATACCTTCCTGCGTCGCGACGCCAATGGTAACCTGATCACGGTGCCTTACCATGTGCAATTCAAGGAGCAGGTGAAGCGTGCCTCTGACCTATTGCGCCAAGCAGCCGGGCTGGCCGAGGAGCCGGGGCTGAAAAAATACCTGACCCTGCGTGCGGATGCCCTGCTCAACGACAATTACCAGCCAAGCGACCTGGCCTGGATGGACATGAAAAACAACCGCATAGACGTGGTGATCGGTCCGATCGAAACGTACGAAGACAAGTTGTTTGGTTACAAAGCAGCACACGAGGCTTATGTGCTCATCAAGGATATGGACTGGAGCAAGCGCCTCGAGAAGTATGCGGCCTTCCTGCCAGAACTGCAGCGCGGTTTGCCAGTACCTGCCAACTACAAGAAAGAAACGCCCGGCACTGACTCTGACCTGAATGCCTACGACGTAGTATACTACGCCGGTGACTGCAATGCAGGCAGCAAGACCATTGCCATCAACCTGCCCAACGACGAGGAGGTGCAGCTGAAGAAAGGCACGCGCCGTCTGCAGCTCAAAAACGCGATGCAGGCCAAGTTCGACAAGATCATGCTGCCTATCGCCGATGAGCTGATTGCCGACGATCAGAAGCAGCATATCACCTTCGACGCTTTCTTCGCCAACACCATGTTTCACGAGGTAGCGCATGGCTTGGGTATCAAGAACACCATCAACGGTAAAGGCACTGTACGTGAGGCTTTGAAAGAGCACGGCTCTGCCCTGGAAGAAGGCAAAGCCGATATTCTGGGTCTGTACATGATCACGCAGCTGCACAAGAAGGGCGAGGTGAGCGGCAGCCTCGAAGATTACTATACCACCTTTATGGCGGGCATTTTCCGTTCGGTGCGCTTCGGAGCGGCCAGTGCACACGGCAAAGCCAACATGGTGCGCTTCAACTTCTTTAAAGAGAACGGAGCCTTTGAGCGTGATGCCAATACTGGCAAATACCGTGTGAACTATGTAAAGATGGGCGAAGCGATGGACAAATTGTCCGAACTGATCCTGACGCTACAGGGCAATGGCGACTACGCGGGCGTGGGCAGGCTACTGAACGAACAGGGGCAGATAAGTACCGAACTGCAGGCCGACCTCGACCGCCTCAGCCGCAACAACATTCCGGTGGATGTGGTGTTTGAGCAGGGCGTGGATGTGCTTGGCTTAAAATAACAGGTATGGAGTTGCTGCACTGGAAACAGGAGAACTTAGCTTCACGAAGGTATACCGTGAGCGGAGAAGACGGGCTAGTTGGGGAGCTTGCTTTCAGAGGCTGGGCCAGCAACGACGCCGACTTCAGTTCGGAGCGCATCAATCTTTATTTCCAGCGAAAGGGTTGGCTTGAGCATGATGTCACGATTCATTTCAAAGATGAAGTGATCGGTATGAGTAAGACGTCCGGCTTTGGCAAAACCACGACAACCTTGGTTACAGGGGAGCAGTTTACTTTTCAGGGCAAGTCATTAGACCCCAGCAGAGACCTACTGGACGAAGCTGGCAACATCCTGATGCATTTCGAGCAAGGTAGCTTAAGCATAACAAACGGTCGGATTTCCGTTGCCCGTGACATTCCAGAGCTAACCAAGCTGTTGCTGGTAGCAACCGGGCTTTACTTTAAACACCTCGGGCGATAGCGCAGTTACTCTTTCTGACATACATTATTATCAGATCCGAGTATATAAGTATTTGATATTCTGAATAAAAGGCCCTGCTGATTGGTGGGGCCTTTTCTATTTTTATCTCCTCTAGCAGTCTTTTAGGGGTTTGCAGACACTGAGGGCTTATTGTGGAAAATTGCTTCTGAATATAGACAACTTTAAAAGTAGCATGGGAGTAAAACTGTTTTCCAACTCACTTTAAATCAAATATTTAATCATGAAAAATTTTGTAAGATCCTTTTACGATTTTAACAGAGACAGTCCGCAGGAGCGCCAGGAACGCAATCAGCTATACCCTGAACTGGCCAAGTTTCATATTGCCCTTCGCGAAGAAATGAGCGAAGAAGAGTACCAGGAGTTTTTTAGGGCAGAAAAAGAAGCCAACAAACACCTGATGATCCCCAACCCTAATCCCTCGAATCAATGGATACGAATGTAACTCGTACTGACTATAATATTTGAAAAAGGTAAACCGCTGATGGTTTACCTTTTTTGTTTTAGGAAAATGCCTAAAACACTTTTTTATTGGCTTTGAATGATGGTCTAAAATCTTTTGAGCTTAAAGAAAAGTGTGATGATTAAAGTTTCTCAAGCACCAGGGCTGCCCCTTCTTCACCTACCAACGAACCGATCGCTACGCCCATGCCGCCCATGCGCACGGCGCAGCATATATGCTGCGATACAGGCTGCACAATGGTGGTCTTGCTTGACCCTACGCCCATAATGCCGCTCCAGCGCTGCTCTACTTCGTAGGGTGTACCAGGCAAAATAACTTCCCGGAGCAGCTCGTCGAGTTTGTTTTGCACGAGATTAGTCAGCCCCATTTCGGTAGTTTCTTCGGTTTTGAAGTCAAGGTTGCGGCCACCGCCGAACAGCACCCGGTTGCCAATGTTGCGGAAATAGTAGTAACCCCTGTCGTAGTGGAAGGTGCCTTTGAAGCGCAAGTCAGGTATAGGCTTGGTGATGAGTACCTGCGCCCGGGCCGGGGCCACCTGCAACTGCGGCAGCAACTGGCGGGCGAAGCCGTTCGTCGCAACCAGGGCCGCGCGGGCAGTTATAGCAATGCCTTGTTTGGTGAGGGCAGTTATACCTGCGCTCTCTTCCTGCAGACTTGCAATCTCCAACCCGTTCAGCACGATCACACCCAGGGCCTGTACCTTCTGCGTGAGCGCCAATATCATCTTGCCCGTATCAATCTGCCCTTCTGCAGTACTCTCAATCAGGTGCGCTACCTGCTTAAAACCGAACTCACCTATTTTGTGATCTGCCTGACGGTAGATGTCCTGCTCACCCGTTACCTGCTGCAACTGCTTGTTGAGGTAGGTCATTTGCTCGAGGCAGGCTTCATAGAGCGGTTGCTGGCTTTCCTCAAACAGTTCGTAGCCGCCCCAGCGGTGGAAGTCGATGGCCTGGTCGCCGAGGTTCTGGCGTAGGCGCTGCAGTCCACGCCAGCGGCGCTCTACCAGTGCAAACACCTCCTCTTCGCTGTGGTGGCTCAGGTCATCGAGCAGCTCGGAGGGGCTGCCGAAGCAAGCGAAGCCGGCGTTGCGGGTACTGGCCCCGGTGGGCAGCAGGCCGCGCTCCACCACCAGTACTTTCAGGGCAGGCTGCTGCGTTTTCAGGTAGAGCGCCGCATTCAGACCCACGATGCCGCTGCCCACGATCAGCACATCCACGTGGCTGAAATACGATTCCTTTTCCCAAAAACTCAACTCCATGGCTACTCGTCTTCGCGGGTGTAGGTATGCTTATAGTTACGAGCCGTCGCTTCGTCTATGATCTCAAAGCCGGTCAGCATGATCTCACGCTCGCCGCTGTTATAGCCGCGCACAAATACGCCTTCCGGACTTTCGTAGATGGAGTAGTTGTGACGTCCGAAAGGGTAGAGGTTATTGCTTCGGAGGGTAGTCGCATTGGTGAGGTCAGCCGTTTGTCCGTCCGGCGTTCTGATGATGAATTTCTTTTTATCTGTTGTCATGTTTCGCAATCTTCTAAAATCTTATCCAAGATAGCACTTATCTCGGAAGCATGGCTCAAAACCATGAGGTGGCCAGCTCTTTTTACCTTGATAATGCCCGGGTAAGTGCCCATCGGCAGGATGCGGTCGGCGGTGCCATGGAGCATCACGCAGTTCTCGTAATGGTCTGGTTGGTGCCAGTTGAGCAGCTGCCCGAGGGCCCAGCGCAGGAATTGGGGATCGGTTTCGAGGATCACCTGCTTGAGCAGCGCTTTTTCGGCTTTAGTGCTGGCTCCAAACAGCAGAGGGCCCATAAAATGGAAGCGCTTGAGCCAGGGCACAGGTATAATGCGGTGCAGCCGAAGGAAACCCATCAGGCGGTAGTACCAGGGGAGGACTTTGCTGCTGGCGATGCTTGAGATCAGGATGGTTTTGCGCGGGTTCAGGAATTTGGAAAGCTCAATTGCCACCACACCGCCAAAGGACATGCCTATCAGCACCGGGTTGGGTTCGGTGATCTGCTCTGCCAGCCGCACGGCATAGTCGTGTAGCGGTTCATCGTCATAGGGCTGAATCCAGCGCACGTATACCTTGCTGCTACACTTGAGGTGCAGAAACTGAAACATGCGCTCGTCCGCTCCGAGGCCGCTGATAAAATAAACGGTGCTCATACAGCTTTGCGTTTACGGCAAGTGGCCGTGTACGGCAGCAAAGCTACAAAAAAGCAGCCTGCCATACCTGACAGACTGCTTTTCAATTATGCTTTAGGGTTATTCCTACAAACCGGACTCCTTCTTGAACTTGCTTCCGAAGAAATAATAGACAGGTATACCCAGCGCTACGATGATCAGGCCCGGCCAGGTATAGACTGGCTTGTAAATAAGCAGGATGATGCAGATGCCGGACGCAATCAGCACATAAAGCGCTGGCAGAATTGGGTAGCCGAATGCTTTGTATGGGCGCTTCAGGTCTGGCCGGCGCACACGCAGCACAAACACACCAGTCACTGTGATGATGTAAAAGAGCATTACTGCAAAGATCACGTAGTCGAGCAGGTCGTTGTAAGTGCCGGAGAGACAGAGCATGCAGGCCCATATGCACTGTAGCCACAGAGCCGCAGCTGGTACGCCGTTTTTGTTCAGATGCCCCATCTTCTTGAAGAACAGGCCGTCTTTGGCAATGGCATAGTATACCCTCGCCCCTGACAGGATGGCGCCGTTGTTACAACCGAAGGTCGAGATCATGATCAGAATGGCGATGCCTACCGTAGCTGGATACCCGCCGATCACTTCCGCCACGGCTGTGGCTACACGGTCGTTGGAGGCATACTTAATGCCCTGGCCAATCACGTCTGTTGCGTTCGGGTCGCCGTTGAGGGGGAGCACGAGCAGGTATACCAGGTTGATGATCAGGTATAGCCCCATCACAATGGCACTACCGATCACCATGCTGAGCACGATGGTGCGCTTCGGGTTCACGATCTCATCGCCCGAAAAGCCGATGTTATTCCAGGAGTCAGCCGAGAACAAGGCGCCTACCATGGCAATGCCGATGGCTGTGATCAGCGCCATACCTACCGGAGGTGCTTCGCTGGTTCCAGTGGCCGCTGCGGCAGATCCCCAGAAATCAGAGAAGTTGGCCTGCACCGCCGTGTCGTTGATACCGAACAGCAGACCAAACAGAATCAGGCCAAACAAAGCGATTAGTTTCGTGCTGCCAAAGATGTTCTGGATCAATTTACCGCTCTTCACGCCGCGAGAGTTGATATACGTCAGGTATAGGATGCTCACAATCGCCAGCAACTGCACGGAAGTGAAGTTAAATCCTGCCAGGGAAAACAACACATTGTCTTCGCTGAACCAGGGTATGAGCACCCCGGTAAAGCGGGCGAAAGCCACGGCCACCGCTGCGATCACACCAGTCTGGATCACCAGAAACAGCGTCCAGCCATAAAGGAAGGCCACCATTTTGTTGTAGGCTTCCTTCAGGTATACATATTGCCCACCCACCTTCGGGAACATAGACGATAACTCGCCATAGCTGATGGCGCCCACCATGGTCAGGAATCCCGAAAGCACCCAGACCAGCAGCATGTTGCCTGGACTTACGACCGCCCTGGATATATCGGCTGTCACGATGAATATGCCGGAACCGATCATACCGCCGGTTACGATCATGATGGCGTCGAAAAGGGTGATCTCCCGTTTGAAACCGCTTTCCTTCTCTTCTTTCTGTATTTGCTCTACTTCTTCTAAATCCTGCATTGTAGCTGTCTGATACTTGCTTGTAAAGCCGGTTGCCCAACAAAATGGCAAAGGCCGGAAGGCAAAATTAAAGCTAATTTTTGGGGAAAGGATAATTACGGGTGATTATCTGTAGGAAAGCCAATAGCTAGTAAATAATATATAACGATACCTGGTAATTATTGCTCTTTTTGGCCTTTGTAAACTGTGGTCGTTCGTCTGATTTTTTGGGTCCTTCACGGATATTTCAAGCCCCTTGGTATAAAATAGTAGTAATTGTAGTAACAGTACCTTGCATAACAAAGTACTATAGAATAACTTTGTCACAGTAATTAATTGATAACCACTAAATATTAAAGCCATGAAAGTATTATTCTTAATCGCCGCCACTGTATCATGCTTCGGTCTTGCATTGCAACCAAATACTCAAAACACACAATCAGTAGATGCTGCTGTTGCCAGCACTGTCGATATGGAAATAGAAAAACCTGTGATGACTGTGCTGCTTGACACAGTATTGATCACACCTGTTGCGCCAAGTGCGGTAGCTGCTAACGTGCGCTAAGCCGTTGCAGCCCGCTGGTCGGCAGCCGCAGTGTCATCCTGCTTTCGCAGCCATTCCTCCGCAAGGGGACGTTCGTAAAAGCTTTTCATGCTGACTTCAGGTGTAATTCGCTCCTGGAGCTCACGGGCTGCAAGTTGGCTGAACATATTAAAGGAGTATACATGCGCCATAAACCGCAGGCCGGCTTCCATAGCGCAGGGCAGCCATTCAAACTGAAGCCAGTCATTTGCTTCCTGCCAGTCGCCGGTTACATCTGACTTGTCGTTTAGCAGCTTGGAGCAGCGCTTGCTTTTAAGAAGTTCCAAAAAGGCAAGTGAAGCGCTTACAACATTATCAGCGGTTATGTGCCCTTGCCATTTAGCCTCGATGTACTCTTCCTTATGTTGGATGGTGACATACACATCACCCATTGCATGGTGCAACTTTATCGGTGCAGTTGGTGAGATCTCCGGTCGAATTATTCTGGGTGTCATAGAGGTAACATCAGATGGTTGCACCGCGCAATGTAAGCAAATTGGCCGCTTTGCCGACAAAAATGCGCTTAATTTGAGTGGAGTGCCACTATTGAGGGGTAAAAAGCACCTTTTCAGGCAGTAGAGGCTGTCTGCTCTATTCCCACAAACACACCTTCTTCCCTTAGCTCCACCCGGTGGAGAACTGCCTTGCGTGTGCGGAACTCGCACTCTCGCCCATTCTGCATGTTATACCTGTAGCTGTGCCAGGGGCATACCACTTCATCCAGATAGTTAGTAGTACCTTTACTAAGCGCATATCCCAGGTGCGGACAGGCATCATCGAGCGCAAAAAAGCCGGAGGCAGTATGCGCAAAGCAAATAGTCCGGCCATCCAGCACGAGTTGTTTGAGTTTACGGAGGGGCACCTGCTCGCGGGCTTCAGTCACGCTGTCAAATACTTTGTGCCAGGTATAGCTTGCTTCACTTTGTTCCATCTGTTCTGCTAGTGGCTTACCCGTATGGCAGTGGCATGGGCCTGCACCGGAAATGACTCCATGACCTGCTCGTCAAACCAAGCCTCGACTAAATGACCTTCACGCAAGTGCTCTAATCGGAGTGTTGCTCCTTCGGTGTTCTCAATGTGCGTCTTGCCATCTATGCGGAGAGTCGCTTTGGCGTGATTGGTTTGCATACCTTCCACTGACTCAACCAGTATGACGGCCACGCCTTCTTTCTTTTTGGAATTCGTTTTTTTGATGTTGGTGATGTTGCCCTTTATGTCGGGCTGTGTGTTGGGAATCTGGAAGCCGTCCTGGGTCTGGCATCCAACCAGTAGGAGAGCAGCAAAGGGTAGTATATACAGGTATCTTCTCATGGGTTCAAGCGTCGTCTCAGGCCTTTACCTAGCAGGCAGGGCATACTTTTGACATTTGTACGCATGAGGGAGATGATTAGTAATGGCTCAGGCGCAATTTATTTAAGGCCTATGCTACCCGCATAAACTGGTCTGACAATTCTCTGCGCAGGTTATCGCCCTGTGTGTAGTATGAGAGGAAGTCAGTGCGGCGGCAGGTGGCCAGGCGTGGTTCCTGGCGCAGCGTGAGGCGTGAACGCTTGCCTACTGTCAGCAGACCTATGCCTTTTCGCTCACATAGTTTGGATAGGTAGTCCGCCATGGCGTTACCGCGCCAGCACAGGCTGCTCACCTGTAAGCCCAGCCACTGGTGGTCGGCGGGCTGCTGCTTGAGTTGGTCCACTGCCGCTTTCAGTTGCTGCTGCATGTAGCGCTTGCGCAGATTGGAATGTAGTATAAAACCAGTCACTGCTAGTATAGCAGGT
Organism: Pontibacter lucknowensis; assembly: GCF_900156415.1. Lineage (GTDB taxonomy): Bacteria > Bacteroidota > Bacteroidia > Cytophagales > Hymenobacteraceae > Pontibacter > Pontibacter lucknowensis. The sequence goes on from NZ_FTNM01000003.1 coordinate 66,328, forward strand.
ATGAGGGCCATCATCAGCCAATTGCCGGTCAGGTAGCAGAGGTAGGCTGCTGCGCCAAAAATAGAGGCAGCAGTTAAATAACGACTTCTGCCCAGTCCTTTTTTCTTGTAAGTGCTCAGCAGGTGCGCCAGTTTGTTAGAGGCGGAAATATTAAGTGACACGGCAAAAAAGCAATTGTCGTGTTTCTGATAGGCAAACAGCGCATCGGCAAAAGTGCCCTGGTGCGTAGGCACCAGTCTGTTTATAAGTAAGCCAGATTTTTTTTCATGTTTGGCATAGTAGGAACCAAGAAATTCAATAGCTTGGTCTCCAATTCTGTTTTCTGCCATATACGTCAGATGTTTGTAGCCTTCAGATATATTGTTTCATAGTTGGGGCTACCCAGTAAAACTGACGAGCCTTAGGCAGGATGCGGTAAGTGTCTTCCACTTTTTTACAAATATAGGAAGCGTAAAATATAAAGCTAATAATTTGATTATTTTTTTGTAAAATTTACTTTAACCCATAGTATTCTTGGCTAAGTCCTGACTAGTCATATTACAAGACTATATCGCCTGAATTTGAACCATGAAGTAACAGGCTGTTTTAAGTGCAAAATAAATGTGCCAATTGTTATATGTCGGGTTGGAGCGACTTTCTGTCTTGTATAAACAGACAAAACTGGTTAGGCTGACACAATTTTTTTAGATTTACAGCATAGTGATGAAGGTTCAATTCACTGCTTCTTTAACTAAAACCATGAAAAAAAGTTTTTCGCTCTTTTTTGTCTTGTGCTCGCTGCTTTCTGTAGGGATACTCAAGGCGCAGTCACCTGCTAAACCGCATGCTGCCGAGCTACTGCAGGATATCAAAAAGCTGAACGTGCTGGGTACCGTGCTGTATGTGGCAGCGCATCCCGACGATGAAAATACCCGCTTTATTGCCTACCTGTCTAACGAGAAACTCTACAACACAGGCTACCTGTCGGTGACCCGCGGTGATGGCGGGCAAAACCTCATCGGACCAGAGATCCGGGAGGGGCTGGGCCTTATCCGCACGCAGGAGTTGCTGCAGGCCCGTCGCACGGATGGAGGGCAGCAGTTTTTTACCCGCGCCAACGACTTTGGCTTTTCAAAAAATCCTGAGGAGACTTTTGCGACCTGGGATAAGGAGAAGGTGCTGCACGATGTGGTATGGGCGATCCGCAAGTTCAGGCCTGATGTGATCATTACCCGCTTCTCTCCCCGTCCATCTGAAACGCACGGGCACCACACCGCTTCGGCTATGCTGGCCAATGAAGCGTTTGAAGCAGCTGCTGACCCAAAACGCTTTCCCGAGCAGCTTAAGCACGTGCAGGTATGGCAGGCCAAGCGGGTGCTTTGGAATACCGGCGTATGGTCCTTCCGTAGCCAGAAAGAGTTTGAGGACTATGGTTCACAACTATTAAAAGTGGATGTGGGTGGCTATAATCCGTTGCTGGGCAAGTCCTACCCGGAGATCGCCGCCCTGAGTCGCAGTATGCACAAGAGCCAGGGCTTCGGCTCGACAGGTACACGTGGTGTTACGATAGAATATTTGGAGCATACTAAAGGCGAGAGAGCTAAAGAAGAACTGTTTGAAGGTATAAATACCAGCTGGAGCCGCGTGAAAGGCAGCGAAAAAGTAGCAGCACTTTTGCAGCAGGCGGTAACAGAGTTTAAGCCGGAGCAACCGGCAGCCGTAGTGCCGACGCTGTTGGCAGCCCGAAAAGAACTGGCCAAGCTGCCTGATAGCTATTGGAAACGACTCAAGACGCAGGAACTGGAGCAGGTGGTGAAGCATAGCCTGGGCCTATACCTGGAGGCTGTGGCTACGGAATATGCCGTAACACCGGGCGAGCAACTGAACCTGCAGCTGGAGGCTATCAACCGCTCGGCTATACCTGTGCAGCTAGTGAGCATGCGCCATAGCTTTGCTGCCAAAGACAGCAGCCTGAATAAAACACTCGCTCCGAACGAAGGGCATCTTATACCTTTCAGAATGCAGGTTCCGGTTTCGGCACCACTCTCGCAACCGTACTGGCTACGGCAGGAGGGAACGCTGGGCCTGTTCCGGGTAGATGACTTGCAGGAGATCGGAGCACCTGAAAACCAACCGGCCGCTGAGGTACAGCTTGACCTGCTGATCAGCGGCGAGCCTTTCCGCTATACTGTGCCGGTGGTGTACAAGCGCAACGATCCCGTGGATGGCGAACAGTACCGACCGCTGGCCATTACGCCGCCCGTGTTTGTGAACATCTCCGAGAAAGTACTGATGTTCGCCTCGCAGGAGCCAAAACCGGTGCACGTGCTGGTGAAATCGGGCAAGGCAGGTATGAAAGGCAATCTGGCACTGCAGCTGCCGAAAGGCTGGCGGGCGGAGCCGGCGCAAGTGGCATTTGATCTGGAGCAAAACGGAGCCGAGCAACTGGTGCGCTTCATGGTGCATCCACCCAAAGGGCAGCAGGAAGTAGAATTGAAAGCCGTGGCCACGGTAGCAGGCAAGCCCTATACCCGTGGACTCAACGTGATCCAGTATAGCCATATCCCAACACAGACCACTTTCCCGGAGGCTGTGACCAAAGCCGTGCGCCTCGACCTGAAGCGCAATGGAGAGCAGATCGCCTACCTGATGGGAGCCGGTGACGACATTCCTGCGAGTCTGCAGCAGATCGGGTATAACGTGACCCTACTCAAAGACGAGGATATTACAGAACAGAATCTGAAGCGCTTCGATGCTGTGATACTTGGGGTTAGGGCCTACAACACGGTGGAGCGCATGAACTTTTACCAGCCACGTCTGCTCAATTACGTGCAGCAGGGCGGTACAGTCATCGTGCAGTATAACACCGGGCACAGTCTTAAGACGAATAACATCGCTCCTTATCCTTTGAAGATTTCCAGTCAGCGGGTGACGGTAGAAGATGCTGAGGTTCGTTTCCTGAAACCGAATCACCAGGCACTGAACAGCCCGAACAAAATCACTAAAAAGGACTTTGAAGGCTGGGTACAGGAACGCGGCTTATATTTCCCGAGCGAATGGAGCAAGGAGTTTGAAGCGATCCTTTCGAGCAACGACCCGGGTGAGCCAGCCCGCGACGGTGGCCTTTTGATTGCCCGCTATGGCAAAGGGCACTTCGTGTATACCGGCTACTCCTGGTTCAGACAACTGCCCGCCGGTGTGCCAGGTGCCTACCGCATCTTCACCAACCTGATCTCGCTTGGAAACGGTCACGGTGGCCAGGGAAGCAGCGCTGAAAGTGCTGTTAAATAAAAGGAGCCATTCAAAATCTGCAGTTCAAGATACCCAGTGAGTAGTCCTGTACTTTTTGCTACAATGACTACTGTCTAAAGAAAACCATGAAAGAAACCGATAGTAAGCCTAACGAGGAGCTCGACAAGCCGCCTTTTTTTGAGAGTTGGAAAAGTATGTACTGGCTGGTGCTGGGCAATCTCGCTTTTCTGATCACCCTGTTTTACATCATCACCCGCATCTATTCATGAGGCTGCTTGACTGGATTGTACTGCTCGGTACGCTGGGCTTTATTGTGAGCTACGGCGTCTGGAAAACCCGCGGAAGCAAGGATATTGAAGGCTACCTCAAAGGCGACAACAGCATGAAATGGTGGACCATCGGTTTGTCTATCATGGCGACCCAAGCCAGTGCTATTACTTTCCTTTCCACGCCTGGCCAGGCCTATGAGGATGGTATGCGCTTCGTGCAGTTTTACTTCGGACTCCCGATCGCGATGGTCATCATTTCGATCACGGTCATCCCGATTTTTTACCGGCTCAAGGTATACACTGCCTACGAGTACCTCGAGAGCCGCTTCGATCTGAAAACCCGCTCTTTGGCTGCCCTGCTCTTTCTGGTGCAGCGCGGACTGGCGGCCGGCATCACTATCTATGCGCCGGCGATCATTTTGTCCACTATCCTGGGCTGGAACCTGACGGCAACCAATCTGCTGATCGGCATACTGGTGATCATCTATACTGTGTCGGGCGGCACCAAGGCGGTGAGCGTGACACAGAAACAGCAGATGGCCGTGATGATGGGCGGCATGCTGGTGGCAGGTTTTATGGTGGTGCGCTACCTGCCCGAGAGCGTGTCCTTCGGCGATGCCGTGGCTGTAGCCGGTAAGATGGGCAAAATGAATGTGGTGGATTTCTCCTTCGACTGGAACGACCGCTACAACTTCTGGTCAGGGATGACGGGCGGACTGTTTCTAGCCCTTTCCTACTTCGGTACCGACCAGAGCCAGGTGGCTCGTTATCTGGGTGGCAAATCGGTAGGGGAGAGTCGGTTGGGTTTGCTGTTCAACGGTTTGCTCAAAATCCCGATGCAGTTTATCATCCTGTTTATCGGCGTAATGGTGTTTGTATTCTACCAGTTCAACCAGCCACCGCTTTTCTTCAACGAAGCCGCTAAAGACAAGGTATACGCCACCGAGTTTGCCCCGGAAATGGAGGTGCTTGAAGAACAACACACCACGCTGTTCAACCAAAAGCAGGAAGCAGTGCACGGTCTGGTTGCCGCCCTGCGAACTGATGACGAGACGGCCATTGCCGCTGCCCAGGCTGAGGTGCAAGGTATAACCGATGCCTCCAAAGCGGTGCGTAATGATGCAAAAGCACTTATTGCCAAGGCTACGCCTGATGCCGAGACCAAAGACACAGACTACGTGTTCATTTCCTTTGTGATGAAATACCTGCCGGCCGGTCTGGTAGGCTTGCTGTTGGCTGTGATCTTTTCAGCGGCCATGTCATCCACGGCATCGGAACTCAATGCGCTGGCCTCCACAACGGTAGTGGATATCTACAAACGATCTGTCAAAAAGGAGAAAGATAATTTCCACTACCTGCGGGCATCCCGTGTTTTCACCGCAGCCTGGGGTACGTTGGCGATTATTTTCGCGACCTATGCCTCCCTGCTCGACAACCTGATACAGGCTGTCAACATCATCGGCTCCATCTTCTATGGCACTATACTGGGCATCTTCCTGGTGGCCTTCTATGTGAAGTACATCAAAGGACACGCCGTGTTTATTGCCGCGCTGCTAGCTGAAGCAGTAGTGCTGTACTGCCACTTCTACACTGACATTGCCTTCCTGTGGTTCAACGTGATCGGCTGTGTAGCAGTAGTGGTATTCGGAGCGATCCTTCAGTTTTTCATAGGGCAGAAAGATGAGAGGTTGTATGCTTAGCAGTTGAGTTGCTAATAGCGCGAGCGAAGACGACCCGAATTAAGTATGGGATCCTCAGCTCGCGCCATTGGACTAATATCGCGGCTTCTGCCCCGCCACAATATAAACCAGACTACCGCCTGCCGAAACATACTCTTCGTTCAGCAGCCGTTGCTTAAGCGCAATCTTGTTGTAAAGCAGCCGCTGCCAGTAGGCGTCAAACTTGTCTTTATCGCCACCACCCGCCATGAAGTAATTCAGGTTATCCTGGTAGTCGTAGCCCATGGAGTCGGAGTCGATCCATTGCAGCATCTGCTCTACGCGCAGCATTTTCTCCTGCGTGTCGTAAGGCGGGATGATCGAGAGGGCTTTGTCGGAGATCCATACTTTGATGTTCTCGAGACCTGCCTTCAGGTATAGGTCAGGTATAACGTCGCCGAGTGAGTTGAAGCCCTCACCGAGTCGCTTTTTGCCTTTCTCAATGCGCAGCTTTATCTCCAGCACTTCGAGGGTGCTTTCCACGTCAAAATCCGTTTCGCCGTAGCGGTCGAACATCAGGTTAGGCACGAGGTTGTTGGGCTCCAGCGCCAGCACCCAGCCGCCCGGCTTCGTAATCCGGATCATCTCGTCGATCACCTGCCTCGGATCCTTCACATGGATCAGCAAGGTTTGGCAGAGGGTAATGTCAGCCAGGTTATCAGGTAGGGGAATATTGGAGGCGTTGCCCACCCGGAAGTCGTAAGAGATGTCGTTGTGCAGGTAGATGCTCTGGGCTTTCTGCTTGGCCTCCTCAATGTACTCCGGCTCAAAATCGACGCCGTATACCTTGGCGCCCGGTGGCATGTGCCGCGAGAACATAAAGCCCATCATGCCTTTTCCACAACCGATATCCACCAGCGAGCCGGTATAGTCCAGGTGCAGACGATGGGCCAGCAGCTCCAAGTAGTCGTCGTTCCACCAGTACTCACGGGCCGGGCCTAAGTGATCTTCTGAATGTTTTTTCTCTTCCAACAGGTATAATTTAACAGGTAATAAAAAGGAAAGCCCCTGCCAGAGCAGAGGCTTTCGGTAGTGAGTAGGCAGCTAGGCGCTTACTTCATTTTCTTCCACTCGGCTATGGCTTTTTCATTCATACGCACATAGTCGGCATTGTTTTCCTTCTGGGCCAGTGCCATTGACTGCTCAGCTGTTTTCACTGCGCCCTTATAGTCTTTCATCTTTGCCTGGATTTTGGCCTGCGTGTGCAGGTGCCAGAACTTCGGGTCGTTGGCATTGGCTTTTTTCATCCACTCCAGCGCCTGTTTCAGGTCTTTGTCATTATCATAGTAGTAGCTGGCAGCTTGCGCGTACAAACCAACCGGTACTTCTTTACCGTTTACAACACGCTCCTGGATCTGGGCCATTACCTTGCTGTCCACGTCGGTTTCGATGGTGAATCTAGCAATCGTTTTGTCCCACAGAATCTCCAGATCAGCGCTGTTCGCTTTCAGGTTAGCAAAGTTGATTGTGAAGGTCTCAATTGTTCTTGGGTTCGTCTGTGGCTTTATAGTAAAGCGTGCCTGATCTTCCTCCTGCTTGTAAGCCTGTCCGCCATCACCCCAGTGTTTGGTGTTTTTGTGGATGATGATTGTCCACTCGTTCTGATTTGGAATGGTATAAAGTGCGTACTCACCAGCCGGAATCTTGTTGCCCTGGATGGTCACATCTTCGCCGAACGTAATTTTAGTAGCAGCATTAGCACCCGTGCGCCACAGTTTACCGTAAGGCACCACGTCGCCTCCATAAATAGAACGGCCTTTCATAGAAGGGCGGGAGTATTCTACTTTAATATCCGAAAGACCAACTTTCTGAGTCACAGTGGCCATCGGGCTAGCGGCCGGCATGGCAATGCCTTGTTGTTGGGCCTGAACGGTTACGGCTGTACCGCCAACAAGCGCAGCAGACAGCAGCATGCTGAATAAAATCTTTTTCATGGTTTTATATTTGAATATGAAGGTTTGCGACTCGAAAATAGTGAAAAATGCTGATTATTCCCCTTAACCGTATCTTTCAGAATAAGTTTTGGTGTTTTGTTAAAAACTTCGCCCTACACTGAAGCCAAAGCGGGGAATGAAAGCAGGTCCTGGCGACTTGGTGTTACTTTCTGTGGAAAGAAAGGGTGTAAAGCCAACCCGCACCACAAGTCCTCCGGTTGGGTTCTGATACCGAAAACCGATGCGGCTGAAGTACATATTGCGCAGCAGGTCAGGCTCGTTGGTGAAGCGGCGGGTATAGCCCAGCCCGAATTCAAAGTGCTTCTGAAAACGCCCGATCATGCCCAGGGCTTCTACCGGCACAACCGGATAAAAGCCTGGTTCCTCTGCAGAGAAGAAGGTATTGCTGGCTATGCCTATCCTGAAAGCTGCCTTCAACATGGACTTCTGGTACACGATGCGGTCAAAATTAGCGGACAGCAGGTCGCCGTTACCCCCCAGTTCAGCATACACTGCATTGCGCGCCCTGAAAGTGTCACGGAAGTTCTGAGCCGAAGCTGTTAGACTGATCAGCAGTAAGAAGCAGAAGAGAAAGCCTCGGGTGAAAGCGCTGGTTAAGTGCATAAAAAGGTTTAGGGGCGACTAATGCAGGTATAGATAATTTACACTTCGCAAATTAGTGATTAATTAGGATATATGAATGTATGAATCAGGATTTACAGGATTTGAAGATGTTCAGGATTGACAATGTTTGAATGTTAAATGCTTTGTATGGATAGGTCGCGACCCAATGCCATCAACTTAAGCTTTTTTCTGTCATTTCGAACGCTAGTGAGAAATCTGAAATGATGCCATTGCTCTAATTTAATCCAGATCTCTCCATACTGTCGAGATGACAGGTTCGGTATAGCGTTTCTTAAGTTGACAACATTGGGTCGCGGCCCTGCCTTTACAGAAGATTGAAATAAAAGAGCCCTGTCAGTTCTACACCAACAGGGCTCCTATACCTGATAGATTCAAATCTTAACTCATTTCAAACTGCAGCCTGAGCAAATTCGCATAGATACCATTGTCATTAAGCGACAGTACTTCGTGCGAGCCTTCCTCTACAATTTCCCCACCATCAATTACCAGAATCTTGTCCACTTTGCGGATAGTAGCCAGGCGGTGCGCGATCACGATGGTCGTACGGTTCTTCATCAACTCATCCATGGCCTGCTGCACCAAATGCTCTGACTCTGAGTCGAGGGAACTGGTCGCTTCGTCGAGCACGAGGATAGCCGGGTTTTTCAGGATAGCACGGGCAATGGCCACTCGCTGACGCTGACCGCCAGAAAGTTTGATGCCGCGCTCGCCTACCAGCGTATCAAGTCCTTCCGGGAAAGACGAGATAAAGTCGTATGCATTGGCTTTGCGGGCTGCTGCTATGATTTCTTCTTCGGTAGCCTCCGGACGGCCATAGGCAATGTTCTCACGGATAGAGCCACCGAAGAGCAGCACTTCCTGCGGCACGATGCCCACATTGGCGCGAAGCTCTGTCAGGCTCATCCGGCGGATGTCCTGTCCATCGACAGTGATGCTGCCCTGGCTCACGTCATATAGTCGAAGCAAGAGCTGTACAATAGTAGACTTGCCGGCACCACTCGGGCCCACCAGCGCGATCTTCTCACCGGAGTTGATGCTGAAGCTGATGTCGCGGAGCACCTGAATGTCCGGTCGGGTAGGGTAAGAGAAGGCCACCTGGTTGTAGCTGATATCGCCACGTACGCGCCTGATCTCGCTCAGCGGACGCAGGCTCTTATCGGTTGGCTCTTCAGTCTCAGCCAGTATTTCCTGTATGCGCTCCGTTGCACCCAGGGCCGACTGGATCTTACCGTAAAGTTCACCCAGACCACCCACGGAGGCGCCGATAAACACGGTATAAATGATAAAGGAGATCAACTCGCCAATGGTCAGGTCGCCGTTCTGCACCAGGGTGGCACCATACCAGATCACGAGGATGATACCGCCAAACAGACCCACGATCACAAAGGAGATAAAAGCACCCCGATAGTTTGCCGCCGAAAGGGCAGCCTTTACAGCTTTGCCAAGCGAATGTTGGTAACGACCAATCTCAAAGTTTTCGTTTGTATAAGCCTTCACGGTGTTGATCGCCTGCAGGGTTTCCTCCACGATGACGTTCGTATTGGCCAGTTCGTCCTGTGTTTTCTTGGAGAGACTCTTGATCTTGCGTCCGAAAACCAGCGTGAGTGCCACCAGCACCGGGAAGGTCGCGAGCATGAACATGGACAGCTTAATCGATGTCCAAAGGATGATGATGATACCTACCAACAGCGTCGTGATCTGGCGGAAAAGCTCGGCCAGCGTGATGGACATAGCATCCTGTACCTGCGCCACGTCCGTGGTGATGCGGCTGGTGATTTCGCCTACGCGTCTTTTTTCATAAAACGGGATCGGCAGCATCATGAACTTGCTGTAGAGGTCTCGACGGATGTCGGCCACGGCGTTTTCGCTTACCTGCGCAAAAAAGTATACCCGGAAAAAAGAGAAAATGCCCTGCGCCAGAATCACGGCGAACAGGCCAAGGGCAATCATGTCGATGTCTTCGAGGAACCAGTCGGCGTTGCCGGTGGAGGAGTCAACCAGCTTGCCGGTAAGCAGCGGGAAGATCATGAAAGTCAGGCTGGAGAGCACCAGGAAGCCCAGACCGACCAGGAATTTAAACTTGTAGGGTAGTACGTAGCTAAAGATCCTGATGCCGCGACGAAAGCTATCTTTGCTGATCTTCTTTCTGCCTTCTTTCTCCTGCGTGCCGTCGTTTAGCCCGATTCCGCGTTTTGCCATTAATGAAATCTATACTTAATAATATGTGCCAACCACAGGTATGACTGCGCCGGCCCGGGAATGTGCAGGTATAACAGCTGATGCGTGCTAAAAATGCCACATACCCGAAAAATCTTACAAAGGTAAGTAAAGTATGGGATATAGCGGCTCTATTTGCGTTATGACAGTTATCATTAATCTAATTCTGGGCATATCATCCTGTGAGTATAGTGGTAGTGCAACTTGTGGATGTGTATGGAGTAAGTTTTCTATTGGCATAGCAGTGGCTGTAGGTATAGCAGCCTGACTTGTTTCATAGCTTCGCCTATGCGGCGGGCACTCACTTTTTTCCTTGATGAAAAAAGTAGGCAAAAAAATCAAGACGCTCCAAACTCGCTGAACGCTCAAACAGTGGAGCGTCGCAACGCGCACATGGCACTGCTGCTTGTGTCATAGCCACCGTGCGAGTTAGTCTTCTAATGCGTGCCAGTGGTACGTAATGGTAATTACAAAACTTATAACTGGGAATTGACAGATATAGAAAAGTCCCCCTTTGAAGGGGGCAGGGGGATGACAATCGTGCACAAAAAAATCACTCTCGGGCTGAGATTCCACTCTGAAGGTAGGCCCCTCTGCAAAGAGAGGGGCAGGTTGATCGTTCACTCAGACATTATCAATCCTGTAAATCCATGGGGGTAGGGAGGCTTTTAAATCCTGAAAATCCTGATTCAAACGATATTGCCCATAGACCCACAAACGTCAAAAACCCGTTCAATATCAATACTTCAAAACCGAAGGTATAGCCGTTGAACCACTCGGCGGAGTTGGCGCTGATGAGGTAGGTGAGCATGGGAGCAACCAGGCAGATGGCCGGCACGAAGCGGTCGCGGACCTGGCGGCGGGTGTAGAGGCCGAAGGTATAGAGCCCCAGCAGCGGCCCGTAGGTATAGCCCGCCACTTGCAGTAGCGTCGAGATCAGGCTTTGGCTGTTAATTTCATTTACTGCTAAGATCACAAGCATCATCACAACCGAAAAGCCAATGTGCACGATGTAGCGCAAACGCACCCGCTCGTGTTCGTTGCGCTCTTTAAAGTTGAGGAAGTCCACGCAAAAAGAGGTGGTGAGCGAGGTGAGGGCGGAGTCGGCGGAGGCGTAGGCGATGGCGATGATGCCCAGAATAAAAGCGATGCCTACCACAGCCGGGAAGTGGTTTAGTGCCAGGAAAGGGAATACATCGTCGCCACGTGCAGGGAGGTCTATACCTTTAGCGGAGGCGTACAGGTATAGCAGCGCACCCAGCGAAAGGAACATGACATTCACGACTACCAATATCACGCTGAACCAGAACATGTTCTTTTGCGCCTCGCCGATATTTTTGCAGCTCAGGTTCTTCTGCATCATATCCTGGTCGAGTCCCGTCATCACGATTGTGATAAAAGCGCCTGAGAAGAATTGCTTCAGAAAATAGGTGTTCTCCTTGTACTCCCAGTTAAACACATTGCCGTACTCACTGGCTGATATCGTGTCGACCATCCCCTGAAAGCCCAGGTTCAGTTCATCCGAAACCACCCAGATGCTTACCCCAACCGCCAGTAACATGGCCGTGGTCTGGAAAGTGTCAGTCCAGATGATGGTCTTCATGCCACCCCTAAAGGTATAGGCCCAGATCAGCAGAATCGTAATACCCACCGTCACCGCGAAAGGAATGCCCATCTCATCAAACACTGCCAGTTGCAGCACGCTGGCCACCAGAAAGAGGCGTATGGCAGCCCCCAAGGTGCGCGAAAGGAGAAAGAAGCCTGCCCCGGTTTTATAGGACCAGAAGCCAAAGCGTTGGTCCAGGTAGGTATAGATGGAAACCAGGTTGAGGCGGTAGTAGAGCGGCAATAGCACCGTAGCGATGACCACATAGCCTGCCAGGTAGCCCAAGACGAGTTGCATGTAGGTGAACTGCAGGTCGCGCACCATGCCCGGCACCGAGACAAAAGTTACGCCTGAGAGCGTCGCGCCGATCATCCCGAAAGCCACAACATACCAGGGCGATTTGCGGTTGGCCAGAAAAAAGGTGTCGGAATCAGTGCTCTTGCCCGTCAGGAAAGAGATCAGGATCAGGATGCCGAAATAGCCGATGATCAGGCTGAGGATAAGCGTTGCAGACATGTGGGTTGCCGTCGTGAGGCTGCAAATATAGCACAGCCAGCCGATTTTCGGGCTATAGCAGCTCGCGCAGCAGCACCGGCTCCCCGATGGCAGGTATACGCAGGCCCTGCATTATGCCCGAAGTAGCTATCTGCTTCAGCAGCCGCACCGGTTCACCGGCCGGCTCGTCCGACAGGTCGAAGGTGCCGTAGTGCATCGGGATGAACGTACCCCCTCGCAGTACATTATAGGCGCGAACCGCTTCATGCGGGTTCAGGTGACTCTTCTGCATCAGGAAACTCGGACGATAGGCACCCACCGGCATCAGGCACACATCCATCGGACCAAAAAGCGCCTCGATTTCCTCAAAGTGCCCGTTGTAGCCCGTGTCGCCTGCAAAGTAGAGCTGCATGGTCGCGGTTTTGATTAGAAAGCTTCCCCACAATACCTTGTTCATGTCAAACATACCGCGGCGATGCCAGTGTGAAGCCGGTAGAAAGTAGATCTCTATCCCTTCCGGGGTAAGGTCGAACTTCTGATACCAGCCTGCTTCCTGATAAGGCATATGCGGCTCAGCACTGCGCAGCAAATCACCGGCCCGAAGCGGCAACAGCGCCTTCAGGTCAGGGTTTTGACGGTACAGGGTTTTGATGGACCGCTCGTCGAGGTGGTCGCGGTGGCCGTGCGAGAAAAGCACCAGGTCTATACCTGTCAGTTGCTCCGGCGCACAGGGCAGCCCAATGCGGCGCTTTATCATGGGCAGGTCGTAGAACACGGGGTCTGTGATCATGGTCAGCCCGTTTACCCGGATCAGGAAAGTAGCATGCCCCAGCCAGACCACCATGTCTTCTGTGGAGTCGATAAAGTCGGTTCCGTAAACTATGGGAGGGATATAATTGTCGGCTTTTTTCTCCTCCCGCTGTGGATTGCGGGTAGTTTTCCAGCGCAGCACTTTGCTCAATTTAGGGGTATAGAGCTCGCTGCCGTTTACAAACTGTCCGTTAATGGTCTTGTTGCCGCGGAAATCTGGCTTCACCACATCCAGTTTGTCGTTTTTCAGATGTCTTACTGTTTCGTTCTTCTGCCTCAAAATCTGAATAAGCTTGTTTTCAGGGATTATAAACACGATAACGCACCCGAAAGTTGAAACGTGTGCGGAAAATTAATTAAAATACGGCAGCAGGCATAAAAAAACGCCTTCCCTGTTCAGAAAAGGCGCTTTTAATTTTTTATGCGATGCAGGGAGCTGTTACCAAAAGCTACCGCCTCGGCCTACAGATACCGGATGCTGGAAAGGCCCATAGAAGGGGGAAGCACCATTGGAGTAGCGCATGCCACCTGTCACCGAAAAGTGCTCCGTAATTTTATAGGTTGCCCGGAAATCCATGCCCTGACGGCCTGGTGTCATAAAGTTCATGTAAGCCGGATTCTGGGCCGGAACATTCGAGAAGTCCTTCCACACGCTGCCACTCAAAATAAGGCGGTCATTTACCAGGTAGTCAGCACCCACATGGGCAATGTAGTGGTTGCTCGGACTGGTGCGCATCAGCGTTGTGCCTCCGTCTGAAGTAGGTACGCTGTACTGGCCCGGCATCACCGACATATAGGTCAGGCTGCTGAACACACGCAGACGCGGGTTAAGCTGATAACGAACCGTTGGCTCCAGGTAGGTGGCGCCAAAACCACTGCCAAAGCTGGCGCCAGCGGCCAGACTATAGCTGAGGCGTTTTGCCGGCATCTCAAATTTCGTCGGCCGCTCCTCTTCAGAAGCCGGGGCTGGCCTTTCCTGCAGGGCAGGGGCCGGGGCAGCTTCCAGACTGGCTTTCTGGCCTGTCTGTGCCAGGACGCTACCTGCAAAAAGCAGGCTGCAGGTCAGTATGGTGCTTAAAAATATTTTCACGTGAAAACTCGCTGTTGAATGTGGTACTAAGTTAAGGCACAAATGCTTCTGAAACAAACAGGTGTCTATTTCCAAACGAGGCCGCAAGTCTTTTGTTGTCAGTGGCTATACCTGTTGCGTAGAGCCGGCACCAGGAAACGTGATTGCCTGCCCAAGTGCTTTTATCCGGAAACTTATTTCTTGTCTTTCACAGGTATAAGCCTGCCCGTAAAGGCCAACCAGAAGCTGGAACCCAGCAATAACAGGTAGTTCAAGGTATAGGTCGTTGCAACGGAATCAGAAACCAGTCTGCCGGGAGCGAAAAGGATGCCCTTTATCATCCCGTTGTCTAACAAACCCAGGAGCGCGAATACAATGGCGATGACCAACACAAGTCCTGCATGTTGCAAACCCAGTTTCTTGCGCCTGATGGCGATAAATGAGAGTATCACACCAAACAGTGCCCCGGCATAAGGCGCACCCTGTAGCACCAGCTTAAATCTGTCGATGCGGGCATTGTTCACGCCATACCTAGAGGCGCTTTCCTCAAAGGCTCCTAAGTTGTCCGTTTCCAGGTATAGCTCGGCCAACGGCATATCGTAGATGTAGCCCAGCGCAACGAAGGCGTAAGAAGTCAGCAGCACGATCAGACTATACAGCAGGATTACTTTTGGGTTTATACCTTGCATAGTTACTTTGTCTTGGCTCCCAGCCAAGCCTGTCTGAATTGCTGCATGGCCGGCGTCAGCTCTTTGCCAGCCGCCTCAAATGGTACAACCTCCAGGGTTGGGATTTCTTCCATGATCAGGGTGGCCTTCCGGACGGTGCCGTGGCGTTGGTAGGTAAGGGGCACGCTGTGGGTTGGCTTGAGCCTCTTCATGATCTTCTCCATTTCCTTTTCGCTGGTTACCTTCCTGCCATCGATTGTCAGGATGACATCCCCACGGTCGAGGCCGGCTTTATAAAGCGGAGAGGTCACATAGGTGCCGTTCATGAGTTTAGCGCCTTGCTTGCTGTAGGCAAAATTGGCCATGCCAAGGCCTGCTTTGCCCGGGTTGTCTTTCCGAACCTGTAAACCGGCCTCGGCTAGTAGCGCGGCGTAGTCCGGCAATTCACTGCCGTATACCTGTCTTCTGAAAAAATCAGCGGCCCAGGCAGTGTCTTTAGTCACTTCGGCCAGCGTCTGCTCCAGATCGTGCAAGGTATAGGGCTTCTCCGGTTGACCGTATTTCTGCCAGAGCGCCTGCATGTAAGCATCCAGGGTGGTGTTGAAGTCGCGGCGCAGGGTGAGATCCAGTCCCAGGCCCAGCACACTGCCATAGGTATAATAGGAGATGAAGGTGTTGTGACGGTTGTGCGGATCCACGGAGCGGGCGGCATCCACGAAAGGAGCCTGCAGGCTCATCTCCACCAGACTGTGGTAGTGGCGGCCTGGTGAGAGCAGCACGTAGTTCAGGTCTCCGGCCAGGTCGCTGCTGTACTTTTTCAGGTCGAAGATGCCGGTGCGGCGCATGGTTAGGTCGCCGTAGTAGGTCGTAAAGCCCTCGGCCAGCCAGAGCGCCTCCGACATGTTGGCTTCCTGAAAATCAAATGGCTCCAGACTGGCAGGGCGCAGGCGCTCCACATTCCAGGCATGGAAAAACTCATGTGACACTGTGTTGAGCAGTGGATTCATAGAGGTGAGTAATGGCCTTGAGCTGGTCAGGATGGTGGAGTTGCGGTGTTCCATGCCATCGCCCACCGCCTGTGGCCCGTAGCAGGCAATGAAGGTATAGCGGTCAAAGTCGAAGTCGGGCAGCTTACCGAAAACGGCCTGCTGCTCGGCCACAATCTTTTTGGTGCTGGCCACATAGCTATCAAACGCCGCCTGCGTGCCCTGGTGGTGCATGGCCACCTGTATAGTCTTGCTTTTGGCACCGTCCTGTACCTGCCACTCCGCAAAAGCAAAGTCGCTCAGCTCAGTCGGGCTGTCCATCAGGTACTGAAAGTTCGGCGCCTGGAATGTCGAGTCGTTCAGAGGCTGCAGCTGCGTGGCCACTTTCCAGTTGCTGCCCTGCGGCATGCGGAAAATTACACGGGCGGGTGCCTGCTCAAAGCCGCGGGCATACGTGAGCGTAGCGGGCATATTCAGGTGTGCATGTGTCTCGTCGATGCCGGTATAGGTGCCGTCGGCGTGGTCGCCAAACAATGTATAGCTCAGCGTGACTTCTCCCTGGTGTCCGCTCACATGCCACTCATGCGGACTAAAGCGGCTGACACGTAGTTCCTGCCCTTTGCTGTCGGTGGCTTTGACGCTGTACACGTTTTTGGCAAACTCATGCAAGGCGTAGCGGCCCGGCGAACTGCGCGGCATGAGCACCTGCAGTGTATCGCTTTTTATACCTGTAAACGTCACGCTGATCTGTGCCTCGTGGTGCACGGCGTTCGGGAAGGAGAGGTGGTAGCGCACTTGCTGCTCCTGTGCCAGCAGCGGCGTGAGCGTCAGCGACAGGGCAGCACACAGGGCGCCAAAAAGTCTCGTGGACATAAGGGAGTGTTTGGTTCGAAAATAAAAGTAGGGATTTTATAGCTGTTGCGCAAAGCCGCTATACCTTGCGATAGACCTTGGCCTGCACCAGTCCGCCGTAAAATGAAGCTGCCTGTAACTCCTCCAGGGGTAGCCTGGCGAAATGGTGTTCAAAATCAGGCAGGCGGGTAGCGCTCACCTGACTCACTTTTCCGAAGAAGGTGTACATGCTTCTTAGTAAAATCCGCTGCCAGGCCGGAGCCGGTACCTGCGTAGGCCAGAAATCACTGAACAGCCAGAGCCCCTGCGGGCGTAGCGCAGCGCACAGCCGGTCCATCAGGTATGCCAGCCGCTTATACGGAAAGAGGTCGAGCAGGAAAGGGGTGAGGATGACGTCAAAGGTTTCGCCATGCTGTAGGCTGTCTTCTGTGCCAAGCCGGAAGGTGATGTCAGGAAGAGCAGACGGGATTCTCTGCCCGATGCGCCTCCGGGTCATCGCCAGCATTTTCTCCGAGGCCTCCAGGTAAGTGACTTCCGTCAGCGGTCTATACTTGAGCAGCTGCTCCAACAACCAACCCGAGCCTCCTCCGATCAGCAGCACGTTCGCTTTTGCAGGTATAACCGACAGGTGTTCTACCTGTGCCCGCCGCAACGCATTACCAAACACCAGACGCGAAAGGCCGTCATAAACTGGGGCGATGCTGTTGAAATTGGTGTTGCTCACATTTTTTGTCATTTCGACCAAAGGGAGAAATCTGGAGCGTTTCAAACTATTATTTTCTTTTACCGGTTGAATGGCAAAAACCTTTATTGATGTTATGTCTGGTCATAACTATTTCGTTTACATAACCTCTAATCCAAAGAAGACCACACTCTACATTGGAGTAACAAATGAATTGACTCGCAGGATGGATGAACATGTCTTAAATGCGGGCGTCCCTACTTCCTTCGCTGGTCGATACTATTGCTTTAATCTCGTTTACTATGAGCGTTTTACTTACGTACAGCACGCCATAGAACGCGAAAAACAATTGAAAAAGTGGAGCAGGAAGAAAAAGGATGAGCTAATAAGAGACTTCAATCCTGAATGGAAACCATTGAATGACGAAGTTAAGGATTGGGAGGATTAACATGCTGTTTTCGCTCCAGATTTCTCACTGGCGTTCGAAATGACAAAAATGAACAATCATAATGCACAGTCAGAATTTCACCGATCATAATGCTCCTCTACAATCCCTTTGAGTTTCTCGAGCACATACTCTGTGAATTGTTTGAGCAGGCTCTGGCTGTTGCCTTTGAAGACTTCCCTGAACTCCTCTGCCTTGCCATCATATAGAAAAGACACGAAAATAGTGCCCACCGGCTTCTCAGAAGTTTCAGAGCCTCCCTCGCCGGCAAGTCCCGTGGTAGCGACGCTGATATCGGCATCGAGCGCCTTCTTCAATCCCATCACCATCTCATTTGTTACCTGCTGCGACTCGGCGGTGTAGAGGTCCAGGGTATCCTGTTTTACGCCCAGCAGTTTTTTCTTGGCTTCCACATTGTAAACCACCAGGCTGCCGATCAGCACATCGCTGCTGCCTTTGGCTTTTACCAGTTCAGAAGATAGCATGCCAGCCGTGCAGCTCTCTGCAAAGGCAATGGTCAGCCCATTGTCTTTCAGCATCATGGTCAGTTCGGTAAGCTCCGTTTGATTCATAAGGTATAGTCGTATTCAGATAAGGGTGCTTCTCATACTGTTTTGTCCTCCGCGGGGTTACCTGTCAGCGGGTAGCGTTGCAGGATGCTGTAGCGGGGATGCGGCGAACCTAACTCCGAATGCCAGACCGCGATCTCGTTCACCTCCAGCGTGACAGGGTAATGCGGGTGGAAGGGCTCCAGGTTGTGGGGCACCGGACGGTCTTTACGGAAACGGGCCAGCGTGACATGCGGCTTGGGTTCCCGGCTAAGGGGTGGTTCTGCAGAAAGCGCCTGTGTGAGGCTGCGGCTCAGTTGGGCAAAGACGTCATGGCTTTTAAACCGGGCCCAGATCAGGCGTGGGGATCGGGGTTTGGGTCCGGGCTCTATCGCTTCCAGTTGCAACGTAAAAGGGGCAAACTGCTGCGCCATGTGTGCGGTGACATCCTGAATAGTGTCTAACTGACTGGCGGGCACGTTCCCGATAAAGTAGAGCGTCAGGTGCAGGTTGTCGATCGGAACCTGGCGGATGGCTTCGTGCTTATACCTGCCTGCCTGTTCGCTAAAATACTTCTTTAACTCCTCGGGCAGTGGTGCTGCAATGAATAGTCTGGTGGTCTGGCTCATGTGCTGCGGGTCTATCCTGTATGGCTTCGCATACGTAATTAGTCGGCAGGCGTATACTAAACCTATGCTAAAACCAAGAACCCTGGATATTCATGATACGACACTATTATAGGAAGCTGGCAGCAGGCTTTGCCTTGTTCACCCTCGAACTGATCTTTGTGATAGCCGTTTTTCTGGCCTGTGTACTGGTGTTTTTATATGTCAGTGCCGAGGTCGCCTCCGCAGCCGGTCCGATCAAGTTCGACGAAGCCGCTTTTGCCGTGGCTGCAGACATGCAAAGCACCGGTTTTACGCGGTTTATCGAGTTCATTACCTTCTTTGCCTCCCGCCACTTCATGACGGCGGCGGCCCTGCTGCTCATCGCCTACTTTCTGTTTGTGCGGCGGCACAGGTGGTATTCGCTCAAAGTGCCGGTGGTGGCGCTGGGCAGTATCTCGCTCAACCTGGTGCTCAAGTTCTTTTTCGACAGACAACGCCCTGACATGCCGCTGGTAGATGCCTCGGGCCTGAGCTTTCCGAGCGGACACTCCATGATTGCCGCCTCATTCTACAGCCTGATCATCTACCTGACCTGGCAGCACGTGGAATCCAAGCCGCTCCGAAATTTTTTAGTGGCCCTGCTCGTGATTTTCATTTTACTCATCGGATTCAGCCGCATCTACCTGCGCGTGCACTATGCAACCGATGTAGTGGCGGGTTTTGCCGCTGGCATTCTGTGGGTTATCATCGGTATCGGGCTGCTGCGTCGTATCGAAAAGTATACCCGCAAAGAGATCGCCCCGGTGGTGGAGGAAGATTGATTTTTAGTGAAAGCAATTTTTTTTCGGGTGGGCTATTGCAGATAATAATTTCTGTTATACCTTTGCAATCCCAATCAACAAGGGTTAAAGGGTTTTGGGAAACACATTTTGATTACTACCAAGCGCGCACGTGGCGGAATTGGTAGACGTGCAGGTCTCAGAAGCCTGTGCCTTCGGGCGTGGGAGTTCGACTCTCCCCGTGCGCACTAATCCAAAATGTAAAAAAGCCGGCTGCAAAGCCGGCTTTTTTGTTTTTATACCTTTCGTGGCGCTTGTGTGTGAGCCATTGGCTCCTCCTTCTTTATCTCCTCACTTTCTTCAGGCGTGAGCGCAAATTCTTTGGATCGGAAGGCGATGTAAAGACCCGTTAGTGCCACCGTGACTGAGAGCAGATAAAACGATAAGCTGATGGTCAGGGCAGTGTACTTTTCCATTGGGAGCAGGTTGGCAGCCTGCACAAAAACGTATTCCCGGGCACCCAAGCCTCCGACCGTAAAAGGAAACAGGGATACCAGCGAAGAAACCAGAAACGTAAACAAGTAGGCTGTAAAAGGCTGCTCTGTGTTCAACGCCAAAAGAATCAGTACAATGCACAGAACTTGCAGCAATTGCACCACCAACGCTTTTGTGTGACTTGTAACAGCTACCCGGGAACTGATGTCAAAAAATCGCCTGAGTAATACAAAGTATACCACAGAACCGATCATATACAAGGAAACAGGTATAAGAGCAGGTAGTTTGATCTCGGCTATCTGCGTGAAAAGCAGGGTGGCTATACCTGTCATTGCCCAGAACCCGCTTAGTCGATCCAGGAAAATAGCACTCAGTAGCTTTCTGGCTGGTTTTTGAAACCTCACCCGGAGCAGGTAAATCTTGTAGGCGTCTCCGCCAATTCCTGCCGGCAGGAAAAGGTTGTAAAACATACCCAGGAAGTACAGTTTGAGGTTATACAGAAAAGGAAGAGCAAGCCCCTTTGCTTTAAAAAAAACACGGAGCCGCGAGGATGAAACCACCTGGGAGCCAACCAAGGCCAGCAGGGCCAGCAAGAAGTAAAGCAGGTTGCTTTGTCGGTATAGCTCCTGCACCTGGCCGATGTCTATTTTCCTGAAAACAAGGTATAGCAATATACCTGTTACAAGTATTTTGAGGGGAGTCTTGATGGTATGCCATATCGCCCGCTTTCTCATCAGCTTGCCAGCTTCTCTGCCACCACCTGCAAGGGCTCTTTTGAAGGATCAAAAATCCGCCTGACGTGATAGGTTTTGCTGTTGTTGCTCTTAAAGTAAATGCGAACGCATATTTCTGCCAGAATACCGATCGTGATAAGCTGTATACCTCCCAGGACAAGCATCAGCCCCAAAATAAGCAGGGGCTTTCCCCAGATATCCTGCCCCAGCAGCTTCAGAATCAGCAGGTAGAAGTTCACGAGCAAACCCAGGCCTAAGGAAATAAAACCCATCGTGCCAAAAAGGTGCATGGGGCGCTGTATGTATTTGCGAAAGAAAACCATGGTGACCAGATCAGCCATGACGTTGATGGTGCGGCCTATACCGTATTTTGACCGGCCAAATTTTCGGGGATGGTGCTTCACATCCACCTGTGCAATGTTGGCGCCCTGCATTTTGGCCAATACAGGTATAAAACGGTGCAGTTCGCCATAGATGTCAAGTTCCTGCGCTATTTCCCGCTTAAATACTTTTAGGGTACAGCCGTAGTCTTTGATGTGTACCCCCGTCATGCGGCGTATCAGGTTGTTGGCTATTTTTGAGGGAATTTTGCGCAGCAGCACATCGTCCTGCCTGTTTTTTCGGTTGCCGGCTACGACGTCCCAATCTTCTTCCTGCATTTTTTGGAGCATGCAGGGGATGTCAGAAGGGTCGTTTTGAAGATCACCATCGAGTAAGGCAATGTAGTTTCCTGTGGTATGATCTATACCTGCGGTGATGGCGGTGGACTGCCCATAGTTTTTGCGCAGCTCGACCAGACGGGTGTTTTGGTCTGCCCATTTCCTTATTTCCCCGGGAGTGCCATCCCGCGAACCATCATCTACAAAAATGGCCTCGTAATCGATGCCGTGCAGTGCATGCCGGATCGATTCCAGCAGCGGTTTGATGTTCTCGCGCTCATTCAAGACAGGGATAACGACTGATAGCTCTTTCATGGTGCCAGGGATTTATAATTGAATGAGATACATATAGGAAAGCGCCTCCTGCCTCGTGTCAGGGTGGAGGAACTTCCACTTTACTTTGGAAACATGGTAGTCCTGTGCCTGGAACTGTTGCTGAAACGGAATCCCGCTTTTCTGAAGTCTGTCCAGGCCTTCTTCGTCAGTTACAATCCAGAGGTTCTTATTTACCTGACTCAAGGTTTTGATACGGTCCAGCGTAATGGTTTCGTGCAGGTAAGCCGTGTTGAAGTCGTATGAAAAGCTCCTGTCCATCTGGTAGATAAACACCTGGTCAGGGGTGATGTTTTTCTCTGTTGAGAGTTTGGCCAGTGTGGTGCCCGCCTGGTAGTTGAGCAACTGCGGGTAAAAGTTGGTATGGTGCATGAAAAAGAAGAAAACAGCTCCTGTAACAGACCAGTAGATGGTTCTTTTGCTTTTCTCCAGGTTCAGGAATAGGGTGCCGAGCCACACGAGCAGCAGCAGGCCTGCCAGCAACATTACCCACATCGATTGAAAAGGAAAGACCCAGAGGTTGAGGATCAGGCCAAGCAATGCCATGCCAGTGAGTACAAACAGCTGCGTATACCAGTAGATTTTAGTTTGTCTGGGTGAGTTCCGAGTACTGTGTAGGTGGCTGGCGAGCAGCAGCGCGATAAGCGGGAACAGAATATTGAGGTAATGCGGCAGCTTGAACTTAGACAATGAGAAGAGCGCAATAAAGAATACCGGTGCCCCCCATGTTATGAGTTCTAGCGCATGCTGGTAGTGGAACCTGGTGGCTATAAAAATCCTGGCCCGGGCAATCATAGCATAGACACCTAGCAGACTCCAGGGAAGGAAGGCCCATAGGAAAGTGTGCAGAAAGAAGGTGACGTCTCTTTTCCTGGTCGAAAAACTCTCTCCCTGCATCCGCTCAAAATTCTGATCCCAGAGAATAAATCTCGCCCCAGATACATTTGTCTTGCCGCGCACTTCCAGGGCAGGGTGCAGATCAAACTGCACATAGTAGGCATTGAGCACCGGAGAAATAAAGACGAAAAACAGGAGTATTAGGAGTAGCCACCTGCCATGAAAAAGCATGCGCCAGTTGCGCTGGTAAAGCAGGTGCAGCAAAATGGCGACGGCTGGCACGACGGCTCCTACCCAACCTTTGGTAGCAAAGCCCATAGCCAGTCCCAATGCTGCCAGCACAAGGTGAAGGATCTTTTTGTGCGCTATGTAAGCACACAGTTGCCAGATCGCAAAGGTTGCTGAGCCCGTTAGCATAGCATCCATCCTGACATCGTTTGTAGATAGCACATAAGCAAAGGCAGTGGCGAGGATCAGGCCCGCCAGTTTGCCAACTTCTTTATTGTAAAGCAGCCAGCCCAGCCGGTAGGTCGCATAGGTGCCCAGTATGGTGAACAGGAAAGAGGGAAACTTGTAGGCAAAAGCGTTTACGCCAAAGATATGGTACGAAAGTGCTGAGGTCCAGAATAACAGATGGGGCTTGTCCAGGTAGGGTTTTCCCTGGTCTATCAGGTGCGTATAATTTCCGTCGAGGTACATCTTGAGCGCAATGTTGGCATGATGGGCAGAGTCATTGTCCATAAGCGGCACGAACAGCGCAGGGATGTAAAATAAAAGGAGCAGTAAGTAAAGGGCACTATAGGGTACGCTTAGGGCCGATGCCGTAGTCGGAGTAGAGGTTACGCTTGTAGCCTGGTATCCCATTTATATCGTATTCAAAAATCAAATTGTGTCTTGATATTATACTGTTTGAAAATGAAATAGATTTGGTTTTGACCTTCGAAGATTAGTACCAGCTTTATCCATGATCAGCCCCTAACAGCCACCTTTCAGATTTTCATTCCGAATCGTGCACCAAATTTTTGTCTGAACCAGGATTTACAGGATACAAGGATTTACAATATTGATTATTCAGAAGATGAATCCTGAAAATTATAGAATCCTGTAAATCCTTGGGGTAACGGCCCTATGTAAAGATTAAGACCATTCAGCAATTCAACAAATCCCTTTGTCTTCAGGATCAGGTAGCGTATTTTAGGGCTGTCAATCGCCTCTCTAAACAGAAACTATGTCCCGCCTGCTTGTTGCCTGCCTTTGCTATACCTTCTTTCTTGTGGCTATACCTGCTGCCTTTGCCCAGCACCCGGATCAGGTAGCCGAAGTTAAAGCCCGATTGGAGCGTGAACGACAGGAATTGCGACAGGAGAAGGCCAAGTCACTGGCAGACAGAGCCGACCGCATGCTGGATCTCGGCATGTGGCAGGAGGCAGAGGCGCTTCTGCAAAAAGCAGCTGCATCTAGTGACGTGAAGCTGACAAAAGCCCGGCTTGCCATGCTGCAGCACAAGTACCACGCCGCTGAAGCGCTGGTAGGAGAGGTGCTAAAACAAGCGCCTGCCAACCGGGAAGCACTGCTGCTACAAAGCAAACTGCAGATACAAGCCTGGGAACTCCCAGCAGCCATGGCTACAGCCCAGCGGCTATTGCGTAACGACCCGAAAGACGAGGAGGCCACTTTAATCACAGGCCGTATTCTGATGCTTCAGAAGCGTTACAACGAAGCCCTCGCACAGGCTGTGAAAGTGCAGCGTTGGAATCCCAATAATTCGGCTGCTTACCTACTGGAGTCAGATGTGCTGTTCTGGGATCAGAAGCCAGAAGAGGCCGAAAAGCCACTTGTCAGGAGCTTGACGCTGAATCCATTTGATGCTGATGCCCGTTTCAACTACGGCTATGCCATCTGGCGCCGGGTGGATGCCACGCAGCTCAACGCCATGGCCGCGCAATGGGAGCTGGCGCTGGAACTCAATCCGCTGCACTACGTCACGCACTGGCACTGGGGCAACGGCCATACCAATCTCACCTATGCTGACTATGCCCAACCGGAAGATGAAGCTGTGCGCAAAGCGCTGCAGTCGGCTGATCTGTTGATCTCTCAAAGCAAACTGCAGGAGGCCCTGACCGAAATACGCAAGGTGCAGCAGGCATATCCGGCCTCTGTATTGCCTGACATGCTCCGTGGTTCTGCTTATTACATGGCCTTCGACCTGCCGGATCAACCTCGACTCGACTCCGCCGAAGTGATCTTTCAGCGTATTCTGCGCCGGAAGCAGCATTACGGACCGGCGCACAATGCCCTGGCCGCAGTCATCAAGCAAAAGCAGCTCGTGTACCTGGCCGCCTATGATTCGCTCACGCAGATCATCCAGCAAACTAAGATCGCCGACCCGGTCAACTTCGCCCGGGTGTTTCCGGATGTGACGTATTACCCTGGAGAAACCGTGCAGAAAATGGTCTGGTCGCAGCTATACGCCAGTACGGTGTATTTCCCTTTTCTGTCGCGACAGGGAGAAAAGTTCGTGATCCCGCCCCTGCACATTGATCTGGCCATTGCCATGAATTCGCCTTATTTCCGACAGGCCACCACATTCGATAACCGCCAGTGGATGGATATCCGGGGAGTGGGAAGCGGAGCGGCTGCCATTGAGTATGTCATCCGGGGCGCCTACCTGGAGCGCAACGTGGTGCTGCATGAGTACGTGCACCTGTTTCATGGCCGGGTTTTTACAGATGCTGAAAACCGAGCCGTGCGTCGTCTCTACCACAATGCGATGAAGGAAGGCCGTTCCCTTGATTACTATTCCGCCAACAATGAGCATGAGTATCTGGCCCAAACCTATCCCGCCTATTTTGAGCCTGTCAAAGTGCACCCGCTCAACCATAAGTCCATTAACACCACCGGCGACCTCAAAGCAAAGGATCCGGAACTTTATACCTTCCTGGATAAACTGGTGAAGCGGCAGGAAGCTTACCTGGCTGGCGACAAACAGGCCATGGCCAGTAACTGGGCGCAGGTATACCTGAACCTGGCTGAGCGCGAAACCAGAGCGCACAACTTCCCGAAAGCCGCTGCGCTGCTCGACTCTGCCCTGATCTGGGACGCCAATTACCAACCCGCCCTGCTGGCCTATGCCGGACTGAAGCAAAGGCAACTAGCCTTCGATGAAGCACAGCAGTGGCTGGATCGGGCCCGCCAAGTGAATAAAGACTATGCGCCTATCTATACCGCTGAGGCTGACTTGCTGGAGGCCCGACGCAGAGCAGGGCAGCTGACGGTTCGCCGTGCCGTGCAGGAGCAGCAATTGCGCTATGACCAGGCCCTACTGTTGGAGGATGACCTGCTCACCCGCGCCCGCATCAACCAGGCTTTCCGTGAGATGTACACTTCCTACGGACGGCTACCCGAGGCGATTGCAGTAGGGGAACGCTATGTGCAGAATGCCCCGACCATCTCGACCTACCTGCGCGACCGCCGCGACGAGGCGCAGGCCTATACCAGCTGGTTACGTGGCACGGCCGCCCCATCGCAGGAGGCGGAGCGTACCCTGGCGGCACTGGTAGCCCGTAAACCGCAACACTACGAACTTCGCCAGCAGTATGCCGAGGTGCTGGCCACACAGGGCAAGTATACCGAAGCGATTGCGACTTTGGCAGAAGCGCAACGTATACTGGCAGCAGCAGGGACTCCTCGCCCGGGTTACATGGTGCGCATGGCTGCCTGGCAGTTGCAGCTCGGTGACAAAGCCGCCGCGCAGCAGTTGCTGGAGCCTGTCAGCAGCGGAAAAGTGCGTGCCCGCAGCGAGGCCACCCTTTTAGCCCGGGTATATGCCGGCCTGGGGGATGCCCACAAGGCGCAGGAAGAACTCAAAAAACAACCCGTGCAGCACACCCCTGCCGAGCTGGCCGATTTTCTGTTTGCCTCCGGTAAGGTATGGGAAGCGGAGAAAGAACCGAAACGTGCCCAAAAAGCATACGAAGCTGCCCTACGCGAAAACCCGTACCTCTACGAAGCCCGCCAAAGCCTGGTAAGGCTATTGCATCAGGAAGGTAAAAGCGGCCAGGCCGAACGCCTGCTGGCTGCAGGTATAGAGCTGGGGTATAAGTTGTGAGTTGTCTGAATCAGGATTTACAGGATTTTAAGATTTTCAGGATTATCTATAATTGATAATAATATCAGCATCGCCTTTAGCTTCGTACAATGGCAGATGAATCAGGAAGAGCTGACTTTTAAAATAATTGGGTGTGCCATGAAAGTTCATCGAACTCTAGGCAACGGATTTCAGGAGGTGATTTATCAACGATGCCTGGCAATCGAACTTCTGGCTGCAGGTATAGGTTTTGAGCGGGAAAAGGAGCAAGCCATATTCTACAATGGCATTGAGGTTGGTAGCCGCAGAGCAGATTTTATTGTGGAAGATAGCATTGTAATTGAACTAAAAGCTCTTATCGAGCTAGAAGATGTACACTTAGCGCAAG
Organism: Pontibacter lucknowensis; assembly: GCF_900156415.1. Taxonomy (GTDB): domain Bacteria; phylum Bacteroidota; class Bacteroidia; order Cytophagales; family Hymenobacteraceae; genus Pontibacter; species Pontibacter lucknowensis. The sequence continues at coordinate 93,423 of NZ_FTNM01000003.1, forward strand.
CCAAGAATTACGTTGTTGCTTATAACCTCCCGGTCGGTCTGCTAATCAATTTTGGAGCAACCAGCCTTCAGTATAAGAAAGTGTATAAGAACAAGGTAAAACCATCGTAGTTTTTAATATTTACGATGAACAATTATCAGCCTCTTTCTGGCAAACTAATAATAATCTTTCTGTTTATTTATCAATCCTGAAAATCCTAAAATCCTGTAAATCCTGATTCAGACAAATTTTAAATATTAACTCATGAAAAACTATTTACAAATCAGCCTCTTGCTTTTATTCCTGGGCATATTCAGTGCCTGCAACTCCGGCTCCGCTACTTCTGATCAGCAGATCGAGGAGATAGAGACCGCTACGGAAGTGACCACGGTATACCTGGTGCGACATGCTGAAAAGGATACCACGGAAGCGTCTAACGAAGATCCGGAGCTGACAGAGGCGGGGCATGCCCGTGCCGAGGCCCTGCGTGCTTTACTGGAAGGGCAGGAGGTAGACGCCCTGTACGCGACGAAGTACATGCGCACCGGTCAGACGCTTTATCCGCTGGCGCAGGAACGAAACATCGAGGTGGTGCAGTATGAAGGTCATGATTTTGAAGGCCTGAAGGAGCGCATTCTGCAAAAGCATCGCGGGCAGACGGTTGTGGTAGCCGGACACTCCAATACGCTCCTGCCGATCATTGAGGCATTCGGTGCGCAAAAGCCCTTCGAGGAGATTGCAGACAGCCAGTATCGCTATCTGTTCAAACTGACGGTGCGTCCGGATAATACGGCGACTGTAGAAGTGACAGAGTTCGGGGCTTAGCGCTCAGGACAGCACCCTGGTTTTGCAGATGCGGTCGTGAAAGAGGCGGGAGTAGGAAGTGACTGAAGTCCCTGTCAATGCCTGCAAGAGCAGCACAAAGATGCTTACTGGCTTGAGCAGGTAGCGGAGGCTGGCGCGTCGGAACGAAATGCGGTCGCCGCTATGCCCCACGACGCGAAGCCCCAGCAGGTGCTTGCCGATGGAGCCCTGCCAGGCAGCACTTTCGGCGCCAGCAAAGTACAACCAGCCCAGCAGGATATGCAGCAGGCGCTCCGATTTAAACAGCAGAGCCTCCTCGTTGCTGCTGAAGGTAAAGTACTCGATCAGGCCGATAATGGAAATCAGAAAGAGTGAGTCCAGGCAAAAAGCGAGTACCCGCGTACCCAGCTGGGCTTCGAGCAGGTCTGATTTCGCTTTTTGGTAAGACAGTTGCATACGTAATACATGGTAAAGGCACCTTAACACAGGGTGCTTTTACTTTATACTACATACATGCAAGTGGGTTGCAGTATTTTGGTTAATATTAGAATTTTTAAAAGAGCGGAATTTGTGTAGCAGTTCGCAGGGCACCTTCATGTCGCAGCAGCCACTCTTTTCGCCAAAGGCCACCCGCATAACCGGTCAGACTTCCGTCGCTGCCGATCACCCGGTGGCAGGGCACCGCAATGCAGATCGGGTTACGACCGTTCGCAGCTCCCACCGCACGTATGGCTTTCTCACCCGAAACAGCCCTTGACACAGCCAGGTAACTGGTGGTTTTGCCATGCGGTATACCTTGCAGTTCCTGCCATACCTGCTTCTGGAAGGCGGTGCCTGCAGGGGCGAGTACCAGGTCAAAATCCTGACGTTCGCCTGCAAAATACTCTTCCAACTGCTGTGCGCAAGCCTGCAGACAAGTTGGTATCGATGATTCCGGAAGAGCAGGTATAGCCTCCTCTTCCTCAAACCTGATCTCACTTATACCTTGCTCGGTGCCACTAATGCGTAAAAGACCCAGCGGACTTTTGATATAAGTTGTGTAAGTGATTTCCTGCATAAGACTGTTTGCTGTCATACCTGCAAGTTAACTTTTTCACACCTCTTTCACCACGTTTATACCACGTCATTCTGAACTTCTGACAGCAACTTCAACAATAATTTCAGGCTATCCGCTAATCCAGATCTCTCCTTTCGTCGAGATGATAACAAGCTCCCGCTACTCTCCCTACTTCTTAGCAACAGCCCCTGGTGGGCTATAGCGCTCTACCTTGTTGTTTTTTGGCTCCACAGACATCAGGTATTTATAGATGGCGCGCAGGTCCTCTTCTTTCATGCCGGCATACATGGCCCAGGGCATTATCGTGTTGAAGGCGTCGGGCTCCAGTTTTGCGGCAGTGGCCTCGGGTGCTTCATAGTTCTTAAAGCGTTGCACAAAGGCGTCTTCAGTCCAGTTGCCTATACCTGTCTGCTTATCAGGTGTGATGTTGAGAGAGCGCAGCACGGCTCCGTTCGGGAAATTGAATTCAAAACCACCCGCCAGGTACTTGCCTTCAATGGGAGCTCCTTTTTCCTGCGGCGTATGGCAGTCGGCACAGGCCGCGATGGAAAGCAGGTACTTGCCGCGCAGCACTTCGCTTGTTAAGCTGCGCTCATCCGTAGGCGTAGGACTGCCGGAGGGGATAGTACGTAGAATCAGGTTCATCGGGAAGTCCGGATCGCCCTTCGGCACCTTGTGTTTGATAGGATCAAGGGTGCGGATATACGAAATGATGGCGTACACATCATTGGTGCTCATGCTGGCATAGGACTTATAGGGCATCACCGGGAAGAGCGGATCGCCGTTGCGGCTGACACCGGTCGTGATGGCGCGGTAGATCTCGCCGTCGGTCCAGTTGCCTATACCAGTTTCCTTGTCGGGTGTGATGTTGCGGGCATAGAACGTGCCGGGGAAGCCCATGGAGTGGTCAAATACATCACCTCCCTTGCCATAGGTGCCTTCAACGATCGGCCCGGAGAAGCGGGAGAAGTCGCGGGTCGAGTGGCAGTCGATGCAAACCGCCACATGATTGGCCAGGTATGCTCCCCGCTCCACCATCTCCGGTGTTTTATCGATCGTGATGACCGGTGCCGCATCTACCTTCGGGAAGGTATAGCGCAGGTATACAATACCCGCTGCCGCCACCACTGCCAGCGCCACAAGCAGTATACCGATGATTTTAAATGCTTTTTTCATAATCGTGAGAAGTATGAGGTTTAGAGATTAGGATCAGGTTAGACTATAAACCGTAATATTTTAAATAAATATTTTTATAATCAAGAGGTGATGTAGCTTTGATTATATATTTTTAGTGCATCGCTGTTTTCAGGAAGCAGAAGTGAAATATATTTGAGTAGAATCCTGAACTATGTTGTTGTATTAAATGTATGTACATATATTTGTAGGAGGGGTGATCTTGTCTGATTCTCTACATAGGGCCCCTACCCCAAGGATTTACAGAATTTAAGGATTTACAGGATTAATTTATAGATACCCTCGCTCGCGTCCCGCGAGTGTGTGCTATTTAGCGGACTCCGGCCGCTTTGTGAGGTATAGGATTCCCCAACTATCCCTCAAGTTTGAGCGAAGCGGTAACTTGCGGCATGGGTGGATAAGGAAGTTGAATCCGGCATATGCGAGAATCCTGTTAATCCGTGGGGGTAGGGGCCCTCTTTAATCCTGCAAATCTTGATTCAGATAATTTTCAGGAGGAGCAGGTTAATACCAACAACGAAACAACAGAAAATGAAAATAGAAGAAGAAATTAAGCAGTCGGTATTCAGGAGCCCGCACCAGAAGGCCTATATCAACCTGGTGTATACCGCCGGGTGGGTGGAGCAGCAGCAGAGTGGGCAGTTCAAGCCATTTGGCGTAAGTTTGCCGCAGTACAATATTTTGCGTATCCTGCGTGGACAATACCCGAAGCCCGCTACCGTTAGCATGCTGATCGAACGGATGCTCGACAAGACTTCCAACGCTTCCCGCATCGTGGATAAGCTGGTTGCCAAAGAGTTGGTGACCCGCCAGCAGTGCCCGAACGACCGGCGTACCGTAGATGTGCTGATCACCGACAAAGGCCTGGACTTGCTCAGGCAGATGGACGAGCTGGAAGGAGGAAAGGGAACAGGCATTACCAACCTCTCAGATGAAGAGGCGCTGCAACTAAGCAAACTGCTGGATAAAGTAAGAAGCTGAAATCCCCTCCTTGGAGGGGCTAGGGGTGGGTTAATCGTGCACCCAACAATTATCAACTCGATCATTAAACCATTTTAAAAATAAAACATCCAACCACTTAAAAATCAATAAATCAACACATGAAAAAGACCGCTATTCTGGCATCATTCGCAGCTGCGCTGATGCTATCTGCCTTCACCGGCACCTCCCACACCGATCTGAATGCAACAGAAGTGGCTGCTCCTGCCAAAGGACGAACTTTTGCTGTTGAGACGAGCGCCAGCGAAGTAAACTGGAACGCCAAAAAAGTGACAGGCGAGCATTATGGCAAGATCTCTCTGAAAAGTGGTCAGCTGCAGGTAGATAAGAACCGCGTGACCGGTGGCACCTTTGAATTTGACATGAGTTCGATCACAGTGGAAGACATCAAGGATGCCGGTATGAACGGTAAATTAGTAGGTCACCTCAAGTCGGATGATTTCTTCGGTGTAGACAAGCACCCAGGCGCTACTTTTGTGATCACTGAAACTACCCCAATCGCAAAAGCCGCCGCTGGCCAGCCGAATTACAACGTAAAAGGCAACCTGACCATCAAAGGCATCACCAACCCGGTTAGCTTCCCTGCCACCATCACCGTGAAAGACGGCGTAGCCACTGCCAAAGCTGATGTGACGGTGGACCGCACTAAATACGACATCCGCTACCGCTCCAGCAATTTCTTCGAGAACCTGGGTGACAAAGCGATCTATGATGAGTTTACTGTGAGTTTCAATGTAAAGGCAAAGCAGACGAATAGTTAATAGGTATAACCTCAGGATTTAGCAAAGCTCTCCTCTGTGAAAGAGGAGAGCTTTTTTTGTATATGTGCTTATGCAGGTATAGCAACCAGTATTGTTTTATAGCTTGCCCTGGCCGGGCGGGCCTCACTTTTTGTCTTGACACAAAAAGTAAGCAAAAAAGTCAAGACGATTTTAAACTCGCTGACCGCTCAAACACAAAATCGTCAAGAGCGCACTTGGCTCAGGTGATCTGTTTTATAGCTGGAAGGGCAAGTTAGTCTTGTTATACCTGCCAGCGGTGCGTGCTGTTACAGAACCTACAGCGCTTATACCTGTGAAGAGGCAGTAATAGAAAAGTCCCCCTTCGAAGGGGGCAGGGGGATGACAATCGTTCCCAATTCCCCTCTGGGGGAAGGGAACCTCTTAAATCCTGTAAATTCCTAGGGCAGGGGTCCTATGTGCAGATTCAAACAAAATAATCTGAACTATGTTTGTACAATAAATGTATATACATTAAATTTGTAACTCAAATTCAGAAAACTATTATTATCTAAATTAGAATCACATGAAAAAGACAGCAATCCTTGCTTCTATGGCCGCAGCGCTTTTCTTTACTGCCTGCACCGACAGCAACACTGCAACTGAAAACACAACTGCCGTAACTACTGAAGCTACTGCTACAGCTGAAGGCGATGCGTATGCCGTAGATCCTGCTGCCAGCGAGCTGACCTGGAACGGTAAAAAAGTAGGTGGCGAGCACTCTGGTAACATCAGCCTGCAAGGCGGTGAACTGGTAGTAGCGGACGACCAGGTAGTAGGTGGTGAGTTTACCATCGACATGGCCTCTATCACAAACACTGACATCGAAGATGCCAAGTACAACAGCGACCTGGTAGGTCACCTGAAGTCGGACGATTTCTTCGGTGTAGAGCAGCACCCGACTGCTAACTTCAAAATCAACCGCATCAGCCCGATTGCCGATGCTGCTGCCGGTCAGCCAAACTATAACGTAGAAGGCGACCTGACTATCAAAGGTAAGACCAACCCGGTTAGCTTCCCGGCTACGATCAACGTTACGAACGGCACAGCCACTGCCAAAGCCGATGTGATCGTTGACCGTGCAAAATACGACGTACGCTACGGTTCTAAGAGCTTCTTCGATGACCTGGGCGACAAAGTAATCGACGATAACTTCACGGTAAGCCTGGATCTTACGGCCAAGAAGTAATTGATATTACCTCCCCCAAGTAGGTAAACTCCTCCCAAGCCCTCCCCTGTTTTTAGGGGAGGGCTTTTTGTTTTTACTTTTGTCATCTCGACGATAGGAGAGATCTGAACCTTATAAGAAACAATAATACCGCAAGTTTCCGTTGCACTCAAACTTGTGGCATAAAAAGAAAGTCCTCCTTGGGGGTAGGGGGCCTCGACAGAGAAGGGGGCAGGGGGATGACGCATTATTAGGATAGTACTTATGCACGATTCGGACAGGTCGCGACCTGTCCCTACGATGAAACGGTAATTTGAAAATTGATTAACTTGCATGCAATTAAAACCCACCACACCATGGCACCCAAAGCACTTTACGCTCTATTATTTCTATTCCTGATCTCCATTACTTCCTGCCAGACTGAAAAACAGCCCGATGCGCAGCAGATCGTGGATCAGGCGATTGAGGCGCATGGTGGTGAGCGCTTTTTGAAGAGTGCGATCAGCTTTGAGTTCCGGGACAGGCAGTACCGGGCTTTGCGCGATGGTGGGGTATTTGTGTACAGCCGTACTTTTGCAGACTCCACCGGGCAGGAGGTGCGCGATGTGTGGCGTAACAGCGGCTTTACCCGCACGGTGAATGGTGCAGAGGTAGACCTTCCTGAAGAAAAACAGAAAGCCTATACCGCTTCCGTTAACTCCGTGATTTACTTTGCCCTGCTGCCTTACGCCCTTAACGACGAGGCTGTGCAGAAAGAATACCTGGGCGAAAGCACCATCAAAGGCGAGCCTTACCACAAGGTGCGTGTCACCTTTGCCCAGGAAGGCGGTGGGGAAGGTTACCAGGATGTCTACATTTACTGGTTCCACCAACAGCGCCACACCATGGACTACCTGGCCTACTCTTTCCAGGAAAACGACGGCGGCACCCGCTTCCGCGAAGCCATCAACCCCCGCACCATCGGCGGCATCTTATTCCAGGATTATAACAACTATACCTTAAAAGACGAGACTATTCCGCTGGAAGCCTATGACCAGGCCTTCGAAGCAGGGCAAATGGAGAAAGTCTCTGAGATTGTGCTAGAGGAAATTGAGGTGAAAGAGATAGAAAGCCTGTAGGGACAGGTCGCGACCTGTCCAATCGTGCAAGGAGAGTCCCCCTTGGGGGTAGGGGCCCTCGACAAAGAAGGGGGCAGGGGGATGACATTCGTGCATCACACTCACTCACCCATCAACAAAACCTTCCACGCCGCCAGCACCTGGTGGTCATCAAGCAGCTTTTTACCCAGTTTCTCAAGTTCTGCACGTAACTGCGCTTTATCATGCACGTACTTGCTCAAGGTATAGCTAACCAGCGGATCAGATTTAAATGCCTCCACTTCCTCAGCAGTAGGGATTACTTCTGTATTTCCCAGGCGAGCCAGGTGGTTTCCAGTCAATAACTTACTGTTTCGAATAAAATCAGGTATCTGGTCCACCCCAACTCCTTTGTTACGCACTGGCTTAGGAAGCTCGAATATGGAGTCACCGTTTGCTCGCAGGTAATAGTCACCACCCATACGTGCGACGGCATCCAGTTTATAAGGATCAATTTTGCCTTCTTCGTTCAGTATATTTTCATTTACATGAATCAGCAGCACCTCACAGATCACCAGGTTGCCAGCACCGCCATCCGGCCCGAGGCTGATCACCTCATTCACCCGGCATTCCATGGCAACAGGCGCTTCCTTCACCCACGGGGCCTTCACCATCACCGATGGTTCCGGCGTCAGACCTGACTTGATAAACTCGTTAATGCCCTTGTCATACTCCGTGCTGGCTAGCGACATTTGCTCCACAATATCATAGTTGCAGATGTTGATTACCACCTCCCGGGTCGTCTCCACATTCTCCAGGGTATGCTTGCTCGTATTGTCACGCACGCGGCGGGCAGGGGAGAAGACCACGATCGGCGGCTTGGCGCTGAACACATTAAAGAAACTGAAAGGGCTCAGGTTCACATTTCCCTTCTCATCCACCGTGCTGGCAAAGGCGATCGGCCGCGGCGCAATCGCCCCCAGCAATAATGCGTGCACTTCCGCCGTTTTGGTTTCCTTCGGGTTTATCGTTTTCATGGTGTAGCGGGTTATAATGGTGGGCTGCAAGTTAATAATAATAAGCCATTCTTAAATTTGAGCAGTTTACTAGGCTTTACTAAAAACATTGCATTTTACTTCCTAAATTTGATCAAAATACGCAAGTTTGCAGATTGAACAATACGTTGATCAAACAAACTTATGCTATTCAATTCCTTCGAGTTCCTGCTGTTCTTTCCGACCGTGGTTGGGCTCTACTTCCTGCTGCCTTACCGCTTCCGTTGGCTCCTGCTGCTTGTTGCCAGCTACACCTTCTATATGTTCTGGCGGGTGGACTACGCCATCATCTTGGTCATCTCCACCCTGATCGACTACACCTGTGGCATCATGATGGACCGCTACCCGGAGGAGGAGCGGGAGCGGCGCAAGCCCTGGCTGTGGCTGAGCCTGCTCTCCAACCTGGGTATTCTCTTCACCTTCAAGTACTACAACTTCTTCAACGGCGCTGCCTCTGATCTGGCCGATCTGATGGGGGTGAGCTACGCGGCGCCCGCCTTCGAGCTGCTGCTGCCCATGGGTATCTCCTTCTATACCTTCCAGACGATGAGCTACTCGATCGACGTGTACTACGGCAGGATCAAGGCGGAGAAGCACCTGGGCATCTTTGCGCTCTTCGTGACGTTCTTTCCGCAGCTGGTGGCGGGTCCTATCGAGCGGGCGGGCAACCTGCTGGGCCAGCTCAGGCAGAAGCACGACTTTGATTATGATAGGGTTACAAGCGGGCTTAAGCTAATGGCTTGGGGGCTGTTCAAAAAAGTGGTCGTGGCAGACCGCTTGGCACCAATGGTGAATACGGTCTACAACAATCCGACAGAATATGAAGGCATACCGTTAATCACTGCCACCGTGTTCTTCGCCTTCCAGATCTACTGCGACTTCTCGGGCTACTCGGACATGGCCATCGGGGCGGCTCGGGTGATGGGCTTTGACCTGATGGAGAACTTCCGCAGACCCTATTTCTCTAAATCCATCAAGGAGTTTTGGGGCCGCTGGCACATCTCCCTCTCCACCTGGTTCAGGGATTACCTCTACATCCCGCTCGGAGGCAACCGGGTGGTGAAGTGGCGTTGGTACTACAACATCTTCGTGGTGTTCCTGGTGAGCGGCTTCTGGCACGGGGCTAACTGGACTTTTTTGGTGTGGGGTGCTCTACACGGTATTTATCAGGTGTTCGGAGAGGTGACTAAAGATCAGCGTAACGGGTTAGCAAAAAGATTTGGATTGACGAAGGCATCGAGCATGGAAAGTATCTTGCAGATGGTAACTACCTTCACTGTGGTTTGCCTGGCTTGGGTGTTCTTTAGAGCCAACACGATTGGGGATGCCTGGTACATTTCTACTCACATGTTTACAGGTTTAGAAGAATCAGTGAGAACAATAGTATTTAACATAGAAGGATTAAGGGAAGAATGGCTCATTCTAGGGAGGTCAACTATATTTTTCGCGCTAGGCATACTAGCTATTATGGTTTTACTAGTAATTGATTGGTTTAGGGAAAAGAATATGAATATTTCACTGGAAGTGCTTCCGTCATCGATAAGAGTTTTTGCTTATGGAGCTGTGATAGCATTTATCCTGCTATTCGGAAGATTCGATGAAACAGAGTTTATATATTTTCAATTTTAAAATATGAAAAAGTTATTCATTAGAATTCTTCTTGTATTTTCTGCTTTCGTAATTATATACCTAGGTGCACTTACTCTATTACTTATTTTAGGCCACGTAAATAAACTCCCTAATGCAAAATATAAAGTAGGTGGCTATGGGTATACTTTGCTTCGACTGGATGAAGCAAAAAAAGTGAAAGAATTAGATGTGTTAATTTTGGGGTCTTCACACGTGTATCGAGCGTTCGATACACGGATTTTAGAAAAACATGGTTTTAAATCATTCAACTATGGAACTTCAGCCCAACCGCCGTATGTGACATACTTTCTTTTAAGGGATTTTCTTAAGCGAGAAAAACCCAAACATATTGTAATGGATCTTTATTGGTCAATGTTACAAAAAACTGGAGTAGAAGCTGGTGTAGATATAATATCAAATTCAGAGATAAATGAAACTGCAATAGATATTGCAAGAGAGAGTGATGACATCATGTTGTATAATACACTTTTGATAAGTTATATAAGGCAGCTTTACAAACCTATTTCTACTGATGAGCAAAAAGATTTTAAAAATGACCAATATGTTCAGAATGGGTTTGTAGAATCATTTATAAAACAAAATGCAGATGATTCATTAAAACTTGCATCATTAAAGAAAATCACTTTCAAGCCTGCGGATATACAGGTTAATTCTGTCAAGAAAATTGTAAAGCTTTGTAAGGAGAATAATATTGACTTGACATTCGTTGTAACTCCTGTCACGAGAGAAAAAAAAGAGACTGTTTTGAATTATAATGAATATAGTCGATTCATAAATCAGTTAGCACAAGAGAATAATATTAGATTAATAGATTATAACCAAAGACCAGACTTAGAACTAAATTCACAAACTGATTTTTATGATGCTAGTCACCTAAATCAATCTGGAGTTGTTAAGTTTAATAAAGTTTTCATTAATGACTTTATCAAGTTATATAATGGAAAGTTAGCTAATAGCGACAAATAAATGATATTTAATGTGAACGAAGTTATATTAAATTTTAATAATTTAAGTCTCCGAATACTATTGTCACTAAGATAATTTATCTAATTAAATTTCTAAAAATCTGTATTCATAAACATTTTACGTAATTTTGCTTTCTGGCAAACTTATGTATTTGCCTTTGGACGCTTAATTTGCTTTGCTGGCGAGAGCCTTAGCAAACATGTTTACCTGTATGAAAATTAAACTGGCACTTTTTCTAAGTCTTCTCTTTTTCGCTTCTTGCAACTCGCTCCGTACCCGGAATATTGTTTATTTGAGTGACCTCGAGCAACAGGCTCTCATAACTGAGCCTGTTGAAATGAAACGCTTGTCTATAAAGCCTGGTGATCTCCTAACAATAGAGGTCCTTACGCCAAACCGCGAAACCAATATGATGTTCAGTAGAGGATTAATAGATGATGAAGGTGTAGGTGGCGGGGGTAATCAGATGCGGCAGGGTGGCAGGGGAAGTGAGTACCTTGTGGATACGAAAGGAACAATAGATTTTCCTGTATTGGGAAATTTAAAGGTACAAGGCCTGACAACGGAACAAATACGAGATAGCGTCCTGTTGCAGGTTCAGGAGTATGTTCAAGACCCTATCGTAAAGGTAAGACTTCAGAATTTTAGATTTACGATGCTGGGTGAAGGAGGGAATAGAATTATTGAAGTACCAGGGGACAATGAAGATGTGAATTTGTTAGAAGGCTTTGCTATGGCAGGTGGTATTTCCGTGTATGGCAAAATGGAAAAGGTGCTCATAATTCGTGAAGAAAACGGTGTCAGAACAATGGCAAGGGTTAATCTAAATAAAAAAGAAACGTTGTATTCTCCCTACTTCTATCTGCAGCAGAACGATATAGTTTACGTTGAACCTACAAATGCAAAGGTTTCTGGTACAAGTTTTATCAGAAGGAACTGGGGATTTGCAGCTGGATTAATATCATCTGCTTTCGTGTTGTATAGATTATTGTAATTTCTTAGATTTTCCCTATGTCTGATTTGGAGTTCAATGATTCGCAAAACGAGTCAATTGATTTAAAAGGCTTAGTACTAAAGTATCTCAAATACTGGTATCTGTTTATTTTAGGTGTAATAATCAGCTTTGCTGTCGTTCACGTTTATTTACGATATACAATTCCAGTTTATAAAATAAGAGCGAGTATTCTTATTAAAGATGAGTCTGTAGGAGAAGGACCTAGTACACAGGCATTAGGCGAATTGGCTTTTTTTCGCACTACTAACTCTTTGTCAAATGAACTTTTAATATTAAAGTCAGTTGGCTTGATGGAGCGCGTCCTCACTGAATTGGATTATCAAACTTCATTTTACAGCGTAGGTCGGTTTAAGACGACAGAACTGTATGGTAAAGAGCTTCCACTTAAGATAATAATATCTAACCTTGACTCAGCAACTATCGGTAAAAGTTTTATAGTGCATAACAAAGATGGACAATTTTATGACCTGTATCGTGGAGAGAATAAGATTGGGAGTCATCGGTATGGTGAAAAACTAAACATGTATGGGTCCTCTTTCACCATAATAGCGGATACAGACGTTGCTGCCAATAGAAGGATCTCTGTTAAGTTCAATGATATAAGAAAATTGGCAAATCATTACAGCGGCAAGTTAAACATTAAAAGTATCAACAGTGCCTCGTCAGTGATGGAAATTAGTATGAATGATGCCGTGCCTGCTAAAGGTAAAGATGTAATTAACAAACTGATTGAAGTCTATAACAGGGAAGGTATCGAAGATAAAAATCAAGTGATTGCCAACACCATTAAGTTTATAGATGAAAGGCTTATATACTTGACTAAGGAACTAGATGCAGTAGAACAGGACGTTGAAGAATATAAGCGAAAAAATAAACCAGTAGCTATCCCATCATACTCAGGGCTTTATTCAGGTACGGTAAATGAGTTTAGCAAACAACTTATCAGTACAGAAATTGAGTTAGAGGTACTCAAGTCAATTGAAAAGTATATAAGTAATGAAGAGACTAAGTTCGAGGCTGTTCCTACTACGTTAGGGGTAGGAGATGGAACACTTTCTAACTTAATAGGAAGTTTTAATCAATTACAGTCCCAGAGGCAATCCATGCTACGCAGTGTTAAACCAGGAAGTCCCTTGGTTCAAAACGCAGAAAGTCAGCTTGAAAGCCTGAGAACGAATATTTTAGAGACTATTAAGAACCTTCGGGAAAATATACTGCTACTTAGAAAAAATTACCAAGCGAATATAGATCGCTATGAAAATCAGCTTATCGAACTTCCTTCTATGGAGCGGGATCTGTTGAAAATTAACAGGCAACAAGGAATTAAGGAAGGGCTGTACTTATACCTATTACGGAAACGAGAAGAAGCTGCAATTTCTCAAGCAGTGACAGTTTCAAATTCAAGAGTAGTAGACAAAGCTTCAGCAAGTGGCACTCCAATCGAGCCGCAACCAAGTACTCTATATTTGTATGCTTTAATTGCAGGGTTAGCCATACCTTTTGCGGGACTTTTCTTAAAGGATATGCTTAATGATACGGTTCAAGAATCAAGGGATGTCGAAAAATCAACCTTAACGCCAATCTTAGGTGAAATTGCACATAATGATACCGGGAATCTGCTTGTGGTCAACCAAGAAAGCCGTAGTACCAGTGCTGAGTTGTTTAGATTATTGCGGGCAAATTTTCAGTTTGCTGCTGGAGGTAAAGAGAATAAAGTCATACTAATAACTTCCAGTATGAGCGGTGAAGGAAAGACTTTCTTTAGCTTAAACTTAGCGGCAAGCTTGGTAATGACAGGAAAAAAAGTCATTGTATTAGGTTTTGACTTACGTAAACCTAAATTAACGCAAGGTGTAAATCTTCCCAATAATATTGGAATTACCAATTACCTTATCTCCGATAATGTACAAATTGACGACCTAATTCAGTTTGCTCCGGATCTGCCAGAACTTGCTATTATTGGTTCCGGGCCTATTCCACCTAATCCAGCCGAACTAATGTTGCTACCTAAAATCGGGGTGCTGATCGACGAACTGAAAGCTGGTTTTGACTATATTATTATTGATTCTTCCCCGATCGGGCAGGTAGCAGATTCATTGGCACTAGCACCATACATTGATTCCAGCTTGTACATTGTGCGCTATAATTATACAAGCAAAAAGCAATTGCAAATTATTGATGACCTTTATAGGTCACGCAAGCTAAAGCATCCGATGATTGTGCTGAACGATGCTAAAAAGAATAACAGCTATGGCTACTCTTATGGCTACGGATACGGCTATGGTAATTATTATGAGGAAGAGAAAAAAAGCATTGGGAGCAGGATTAGGAAGTTAGTGAAGTAAACCACCCTTGACTCTCCTGAGAACAGGAAGAAAGAATGGATAGAGCTAACGTGGAAATAAATGTGTGGGGATAGGTCATGCTGTCCGAATGGTGTAGTATAATTTGGAACAATAAAAACAAATATAAAAGACATGCCACAATATATGACAACAGACATAGAGGATGCTAAGATTGCTGTAATCGGCTTAGGCTATGTTGGCCTGCCATTAGCGGTGGAATTTGCAAAGCAATTCCCTACTGTTGGTTTTGATATTAATGAAACTCGTGTTCGCGAGCTGAACAACGGGCACGACCGTACCTTAGAGGTAGAAGACGAAATCCTGAAAGCTGTATTGGAGAGTGAGATAAATGATAAAGGGCTCTATTGCTCGAATAAACTGAGCGATATTGAACATTGTAATTATTACATTGTAACAGTACCAACACCAGTAGATAAAAACAATCGTCCAGACCTAACTCCGCTGTACAAAGCAAGTGAAACAGTTGGTAAAGTACTTAAGCCTGGAGATATTGTAGTGTATGAGTCAACAGTCTACCCCGGCGTAACCGAAGAAGAGTGTGTACCGGTGCTGGAGCGTATGTCTGGGCTAAAATTTAACCATGATTTCTTTGCTGGATATTCGCCAGAACGCATCAATCCGGGAGACAAAGAGCATACAGTGTCGAAAATACTAAAAATAACTTCCGGTTCTAATCCTGAGACTGCTGAGAAAGTAGATCAGCTATATCGTTCCGTTATTACAGCTGGTACGCATAAAGCGACCTCCATCAAGGTGGCAGAAGCAGCTAAGGTGATAGAGAATGCGCAGCGCGACATCAATATCGCCTTTGTCAATGAGCTGGCCAAGATTTTCAACCGGTTAGGGATTGATACAGATGAAGTTTTAGAGGCTGCTGGGACTAAGTGGAACTTCCTCAAGTTTAAGCCAGGTTTAGTGGGCGGGCACTGCATAGGCGTAGACCCCTATTACTTGGCCCAGAAAGCGCAGGAGGCTGGCTACCACCCTGAAATCATTTTGGCCGGTCGTCGACTGAACGATGGCATGGGCGAGTATGTTGCCCATGAGGTAATCAAGCTAATGGTGAAGAAGGACATTCCAGTAAAGGGAGCTAATATACTGGTACTAGGTATCACCTTTAAAGAGAATTGCCCGGACGTACGCAACACCAAGGTAGTGGATATTCTACACACTCTGAAAGACTACGATACGAACATCACTATCTACGACCCATGGGCCGAGCCAGCCGAGGTGAAGCATGAATATGGGTGGGACTCTGTGAAAGAACTTAACGGAACTACTGACTGTGACGCTATCATCTTAGCCGTATCTCACAATGAATTCAAGTCATTAGATATAAACAAGCTCTGCAAAGAAAAAGCTGTGATATACGATGTTAAGGGAGCATTGCCAAAAGAACTTTCCGACGGTAGGCTTTAATGTTATTACTTCGAAATTAACTTCATCAGTAAAAGAAGTACTGAAAACAGCAAAGTGCTCTAATTAAACTTTTAAACCTGACAGAGTAAACCGTGTACGACATAAAATATCACACAACTGACATAAGCCAAAATAGCTTTCTTATCACTGGAGGAGCTGGCTTTATTGGATCTAATATCGTTGAGTATCTACTAAGGTACGGTGCTGGTAAAGTAAGAATACTGGATAATTTCTCTACAGGCTCGCATGCCAATATTGAGGACTTTAAAAATAACCCTGCATTTGAATTGTTAGAAGGTGATATTCGCGAGATGGAAACCTGCCGCAGAGCTCTAGCAGGAATTGATTATGTTTCCCATCAAGCTGCATTAGGCTCAGTACCCCGATCAATAAATGATCCGATTACCAGTAATGAAGTTAATGTAAATGGTTTTTTAAACATGTTAGTAGCTGCACGGGACTATGGTGTAAAGCGTTTCATCTATGCGGCAAGTTCTAGCACTTACGGTGATCATCCAGATTTACCTAAAGTTGAAGATAAAATTGGAAATCCGCTGTCTCCGTATGCTGTGACTAAGTATGTTAATGAATTATATGCAAGTGTTTTCTCTAAGACTTACGATTTTCATGCAATTGGTTTGCGATATTTCAATGTATTTGGACCAAAACAAAATCCTAAAGGACCATATGCAGCTGTCATCCCATTGTTTATAGAGGCAGCTCTGAAAGATTATACTCCCTATATAAATGGCGATGGGGAAACTAGTCGAGATTTTACATTTGTAGAAAATGCTGTGCAGGCTAATATAAAAGCATTATTGTTAGATAAAGTTGATAAAGATGAAATAGTGAATATCGCCTTTGGTAAGCGCACGACCCTCAATGAACTGTGGAGAAGTATAGCTAGTACATCAATGACAGCAGTTATTCCTGAATATAGAGAGGAGCGTAAAGGCGATGTACGTCATAGTTTAGCAGATATAAGCAAAGCCAAAAAACTAATTGGATATTCCCCAATGTTTTCGGTAACAGACGGCTTAGATTTAACTGTTAAATGGTATAACAACCAAGCTAAAATGTAAAATAAAGTTACTTTTTTGTAGCTGCGATATGTTGATTATTTTATCTGTTGTCTGGTAAACCTTTTGAAGACTTATTCTATTGAAAACAATAAAAAACTTAGTAAAGAAATACTTTGCTCATTTTGCTTACTTCTATTCCCATCTTAAAAGCAAATTATTTTTAGCACTAGCCCTAAGTTTAATTGTTGGTGTATTAGATGGTTTTGGACTAGCCATGTTCTTACCACTATTGCAGATGGTGGATGGAAATGAAGAAGTTACATCAGAAGGATTAGGCAATTTAAGTTTCTTAATAGAGGGGTTAAGTTATTTAGGGATTAATCTCACTATAAATTCTATCTTATTTGTGATTCTATTTTTCTTTACCTTAAAAGGTATTTTCAAATTTATTGAATCATATAATAAGGTGCTGACACAGCAGTATTTTATTAAAAAACTTCGTTTTAATAATGTTAGCAAGTTAAATAACTTTAGCTATAAATCTTTTGTTATGGCCGATTCTGGTCGTATACAAAATACATTAAGTGGAGAAGTTGGACGTGTAGTCAGAGCTTATCAAGCTTACTTCATGACAGTGCAAGCTGGGATTATGGTTTTTGTCTATGTTGTGATGGCATATTTAACCAATCCGCAATTTGCCATTTTAGTAACTCTTGGTGGAGGCTTATCAAACCTTGTTTTCAGACAGATCTATAAGAAAACAAAAGAGACATCCAGAAAAATATCAAATGCAGGGCATAAGTTTCAGGGTTTATTAATCCAAAATGTAGCTTTTTTTAAATATTTAAAGGCAACAGGTTTAAGTCCTGTGTTTGCGAAGAAACTGAAGCAAGCAGTTATTACAATTGAGAATAATAATAAGAAAATAGGTTTCTATAATTCAATTCTTTCAGCTACCAGAGAACCGTTGGTTATAGCTGTTGTGGTAGCTGTAATTACTATTCAAATAACTTATTTCTCAGAAAGTTTAGGCCTGATAATTCTAAGTCTTTTGTTTTTTTATAGGTCTCTTACTTTCTTAATGGTTTTGCAAACACAATGGAATAACTTTCTGAATGTTTCAGGGTCATTAGAAAATATGACTGAGTTTATGCAGGAATTATCTGCTCATCAGGATAAGTTAGGTGGTGAAAAAATAAAAGCATTTAACAAGTCTTTAGAAATTAAAGGTGGTGGATTTAAGTATGGTGAAGCAAGTATTTTACGGAACATCAATTTACATATTGATAGGAACCAAACAATAGCATTTGTAGGGGAGAGCGGAAGCGGAAAAACTACTTTAGTAAATTTACTTTCTGGGTTAATACCTTTATCTGATGGCTCATTCTTAATTGATAGCAAGCCTTCTTCGGAGATTGATATCTCATCATTTCAAAAACGAATAGGCTATATAACACAGGAGCCTGTTATATTCAGTGATAGCATTTATAATAATGTCACTTTCTGGGCAGAAGATAATCCTGAAAATAAAGCTAGATTTTGGGAGGCACTCCATAAAGCTGCTATTGCAGATTTTATTCAAGATTTACCAAATAAGGAAAATTCTATGTTAGGGAATAATGGAATATTGATTAGTGGCGGGCAGAAGCAAAGGCTCTCAATAGCCAGGGAACTGTACAAAGATATTGATATACTCATCATGGATGAGGCTACTTCTGCATTAGATTCGGAAACTGAAAAGGTTATTCAGGAGAATATAGACTCACTAAAAGGAAAGTATACAATCTTAATTGTTGCCCATAGATTAGCAACTGTTAAAAATGCAGATCAGATTGTGTTACTTGAGAATGGAGAAATATCGGCAATAGGGGACTTTGTTAGCTTAACCTCAAAATCCGAAAACTTTAAAAGGATGGTGAGTTTGCAAGAAGTTTAGACTTGAGCAATATTATTATCCTTAGCCTCCCGAGTAAATTTAAAAGCCGACAGTTTGTTTTCAATTAATAATATTAGTTAAGAATGTCTCAAGAAGTTAAAAATATAAAAGTATCTGGAGCTAAGAACTCTGCCACACGCTTGTTAGCTGCAGCTGCTTTAAGCGATAAAGAAATTCTACTAAAAAATTTTCCTACAAAGCTTGTAGATGCCGGACATAAAGCGGATTTTTTAGAAAAGTCAGGCGCAAATATTATAACAAATCATAAAGAGAGCAGTCTTAAAATTAAATCAGAAGGTTTATCTAATAGAGTTACAGAATTTAACTTTCCGATAAGAACAACCTACCTTTTAGCAGCTTCTTTACTTAAAAGAGAAGGTTGTGCTAAAATCCCATATCCAGGAGGCTGTAAAATAGGACAAAGAGGTTATGATTTGCACATCATGGTATGGGAGCGTTTAGGATGTACTGTAGAAGAATATGCAGATTATATATTAATTACTTCCCCAGGTAAGTTAAAAGGGAATAGTATTTCTTTCCCTATTAGTACAGTAGGTGGTACAGAAAATGCATTGATTACAGCCTCAATCGCAGAAGGAGAAACGGAAATTTTCAATGCCTATGTATCTCCCGAAGTGAATGACCTGATCAGGTTCTTAACTGCAATGGGGGTGTCCATAGAAGTGATAGGAAATAGCTATATCAAAGTTAAGGGTACAACCGAGTTTAGAGCTACTACCTATAACGTTATGCCGGACAGGATTGAGGCACTGACTTGGCTTGTATTTGGGGTCTTGTCTGGTTTATCTTTAAAAATTGATGACGTTCCATTCGATATAATGGAGATTCCCTTAAAGCACATAAATGAAGCTGGTATAGATTTCTTCAGAAATAATAAAAGCATTTATGTGTCACCTGAATGTCTAAACTTAGGTGAAATACAACCCTTCGAGCTTGCTTGTGGAACTCACCCTGGTGTGATATCTGATATGCAGCCTTTTTATGTACTCTTAGCACTTAAAGCTAAAGGAATCAGCAGAATCTATGATTACAGATATCCTGAAAGGACAGCTTATCTTGACGAGCTAAATAAACTATGCGGTAATGCAATTTCATATGAACCTGGAAAAATTGTTATTAATGGGCCTGCAAAATTCTCCTCGCATCCTATTGTATATTCAAAAGACTTAAGGGGAAGTATGGCGGTAGTTTTAGCAGCACTTCTGGCTGAAGACACAGCTAAAACAGAGATAAAGGATTTCCAAATGGCGTTAAGAGGTTATAATAACCTTTTGGACAAACTTGAGCAAATTGGTATCGAGTTAGAGGCTAATGATAATACCGTAATTATTTGATAAGTCTTTATGGATGTTATTGAAAATTTTGATCTTACTTACTCTAACTCCTATAGGGTAGGCGCTATATGCCGAAAAGCATACTTCCCAAATACAATTGATGATGTTGTTAGAATTTGTGAATACAAAAATGAGCAGCTTATATTTTTAGGAGGCGGCTATAATGTAATTTTATCCAAGCCCTATTATGAAGAATCTTTCGTGCTATTAAAAAAAAACTTTAGCAGATACTCATTTGAAAATGATTTAATAAAGGCACAAGCAGGTGTAGAGTTAAAAGAGTTAAGTGAACAAGCTTTGCAGCATGCGCTTACTGGCCTTGAAATGTTTTATGATATACCTAGTAGCTTGGGTGGCGCTATTGTCATGAATGCAGGAGCTAGTGGCGAGGAAATAAAAGATGTATTAGTAAATGTTACTTACCTGAACAAATCTACTTTGAAAGTCCACACGATTGATCGGAGTGAAATGAATTTTGAATACCGGAATAGTATATTTCAGGAAAACTCAGGTGAACTGATAATTTTGGAGGCACAACTTAAACTGGCACCTGGAAACAAAGCATCGATAAAGGAGAAAATGACACAAATTTATGATGCACGACAGGCAAAGCAACCAAAGGAGTATCCTAATGCTGGGAGTGTATTCAAACGCCCCAAAGGAAAATTTGTTGGTCCAATGATTGAAGAACTGGGACTAAAAGGGTTTACGATAGGTGGTGCAAAAATTTCTGAGAAACATGCAGGTTTTATTGTTAATACAGGTAATGCTACTGGTAATGACATACTGTCAATCATTGAGTATGTGAAAAATAAAGTCAAAGCTGAGTTTAGTGTTGATTTAGAAGTAGAACAAAGAGTTATTTAGTCTATCAATGGAAAATAAGCCTTTAGTATCTATTGTTACAGGTTATTATAATAGGAAAGAAAATTTAATTTCTTCCATAGAAAGCATATTGAATCAGGATTACGAGCATTTTGAATATATAATCTTTGATGATTTCTCTGATGATGGTACCTACGAAATGCTGGCTGAATTTAAAGATCCTAGACTTAAATTAATCAGACATTCAGAAAATCTTGGTTTTACTAAGGGCATTATACAAGCTA
This sequence comes from Pontibacter lucknowensis, assembly GCF_900156415.1. Lineage (GTDB taxonomy): Bacteria > Bacteroidota > Bacteroidia > Cytophagales > Hymenobacteraceae > Pontibacter > Pontibacter lucknowensis. Next base: position 114,372 of record NZ_FTNM01000003.1, read on the forward strand.
TTAGCAAATGTAACGGTGAGTACATTGCTATTCATGGTGCGGGAGATGTGTCATTGCCACGACGAATAACCCTTCAAGTCGAAATGCTTCAAAATAATCCCAGGTTAGGAATCGTAGGATGTTTAGTTGAAGATATTCATCAAGGTAAAAGTAAGATACACAGCCCTGTTATAAATGGTAAAAGTAATTTTTTTACTCAGGGTGAAGTTATGTATTTGAAATCTCTTTATTATAAAGTGGGTGGTTACAACTCTTTTTTCAAGTACGGGCAATTTACTCATCTAAAGACAGAATTTTGTAAAATAGCTGATACAGGATATGTAGATGAAGTACTATACAAAAGAATTCATTATAAAAACGGAGTTACAAATAATAATGATAAGCGCTTTGAACAAAAGTTTTATATAGTCAGTGGTATTTACCTGTCAACAAATGACAATTCTTTATATAAACTTAACATTAATGATTTATTGCTTAAAACATACTTAAACGTCAATGTTAAAGGTAAACGAGTAAACTCTACTATATTCTTTAAATACTATTCGGGAAGTCGTTTAATTAAGTATTTACTGAAATTGCATTTCAATCAAAAGATTTCAGATTTATTTTTAAAGCGATTTCTACGTTTGTTCAAAAGGATCAGTTAGCGTTGTAAAAATAAATAACAGAGGACAGTTGCTAAATTGGGCGGATTAAGTGATATCTGAATTCAATTACTCTGATTATAATTTGATTAAGTAGATCTATTATGAGTTTAGTAAGCATTATAATTCCTGTATATAATAGAATTGACTTACTTGAAGAGACTTTAACTTCAATTGAAAGCCAAACATACTTACAGTGGGAGTGTATACTTGTAGATGATCACTCTACTGATGGGAGTTTTGAATTCTTAGAAAATTATACCCAAAATGATAAGAGGTACAAGTTATATAAGAGACCAAAGGATCTAGTTAAAGGTGCTCCTTCATGTCGAAATTTTGGCTTTAGTAAATCTAGTGGTCAATATATTCAATGGTTTGATTCAGATGATATTATGCACCCTGAAATGTTAGAGAAAAAAGTCAGTGCATTAACAAAATATAACTATGACTTCGTAATATGTCTGTTAAATGAATTTGAAGGTAATGAATATAGAGAAGTAAGGTACAAAACCCATTCAAATACCCCAGCTTTATCATATATAAAAGCTGGCATCTACTTTTTTACACCTGGGCCACTTTTTAATAGAATTTTTCTAGAATCTAAATTAAATCAATTATTTAATCTAAAACTTAAGAAACATCAGGAATGGGAATTTTACTTCAGAGTTTTAGTTAATTCAACAAATTATGCTACTATAAATGATGTTTTAATTCATAGAAGAATTCATGAAAACTCATTAGCTAAAACAATAAAGGTTGAAAAAAAAGCTGATTATTATTTGCATTCGAGGATATGTGCTATTAAGTATTTGATAAGTAAAAAAATTAAAATTTCTAATTCTTACGCATATTTGATTAGAGATGCTAAGTCAAATATAATAAAGTCTTTTAAAAGTTCAAATTTCAACGCGCTTAATCTATCCCTTATATATCTTAGCCTAATAAACTTTAACTATATAACGTCTAGAAAAAAAATCATTTAAATCATTAAAAGTACCATAAGCGAAATGAGCTTAATTGCTACTGCTAAAATATTTAAATAATGGTTATCGAAACTACTATTATCATACCGCATTATCAGAGAGCTAAGCTATTAATAGATACTATCGAAAGTATTAAGCTTCAGAATTATAATAAATGGGAGTGTATAATAGTGGATGATGGATCAGATGAAGCTAATGTAAAAGCAATTATCGGTTATATTAGTGGTGATTCCAGATTCACATTTGTTTCTAGACCAGATGAAGAAATTAAAGGCGCTAATTCTTGTAGGCGTTATGGTCTTACCTTAGCAAAAGGTGATTTCATAAAATGGTTTGACTCTGACGATATTATGGAGCAGGATTTTCTATCAACCCAGGTTAAGTTTATTAAAGACGGGTTTGATGGTATCCTTTGTAATTGTAAAGTTTACAATGATAATTTGACAGTGTTAAAAAGTGAATCGTGGAGAGAGTTGAATTATTCAAACAATATTTTAGGAGATTATCTATCAGAAAAGTTAGCGTGGCAAACAGGCTCTGGTTTATGGAGAAAATCTATTTTTAAAAGCTACGAACCATTTAGTTATGACTTAAATAATGCACAAGAGTGGCTATTCCATTTCGATATTCTCACATTAGGAATCAAAGTAGGAGTTATAGATAAGGCATTATATAAGATAAGAAGCCATAAAAGCTCTATATCCTATAATAGAAATCTAAAATATAATTATCATAGACTTTTATCTAGATTGATTGCGTTAGAGAAGTTTTCAGAGGCTGATATTTCAGGTAAGAAATTCTTAACTCTACCAATAGTTAAAGATTTAAAACGAAATAGAGGGAAATACTTGTTTTTCGGGGCTTTAAAAACACTGCAAACCTTGATTACATATAGTTTGAGGTCCATATTAATTAAGAAAAAATTAAGGCAATCTGACTTTTCTTTAATACGATAATGATAATACTGTGAATTTCGCAGAATTTATAAAGCGATTTAATTACTTAACCTATACATATTATATAGTCATATGGAGTTCATAGTCTCAGTGATTATACCTGTATACAACGCTGAGAAGTACGTGCAAAAGGCTGTTGAATCTGCTGTCACTTTAAGTGAAGTAGGTGAAGTGATTCTTATAGAGGATCACTCTCCTGATAACGCATTACAAGTATGCCAGGATTTAGCCAATAAACATGCAAATGTAAGATTATATAGACACCCAAATGGAGAAAACAAGGGGGCAGCTGCAAGCAGGAATTTAGGTATTCAAAAAGCTAAATACGATTATATTGCATTTTTAGACGCAGATGATTTTTACTTACCAAATCGTTTTAAAGCTGACAAAGAAATCTTTAGGGATTTATCTATTGATGGTGTCTACAGTGCAGCATTAAATGTACGAATCGATGATCCTCATTTTAAGCATGTACATACTATTAAACGTAAAATTAGACCTGACAAGCTTCTTCATTACTTAATAAGAGGCACTTATGGACACTTTTGTACAAATGGTATTACTTTAAAAAAAAGTCTATTATTGAAAACCGGCGGGTTCAATGAAACTTTAAGGTTACATCAGGACACTGAACTATGGGTTAGGTGTGCTTCTAAGGGAACATTAGTAGCCGGAAGTATTAATGAGCCTACATCAATTATTGTGAGTCATGGACAGAATAGAGTTACTTCTAGCTCTAAAAAGTCAAGACTAAAATACTTACTCTCTTTGATTAACAGATTTTCAATAGTGGAAATTGGTCTAATAAATTATGCATTATTATTAAGAAAAGCAGCGAAGAATACAGAGACAGTAAAAGATTATTTAAAAATCATCACTCGTTTAAAATGATGAATTCAAAATTTGCTGCTTTTATCATGACTTATGAAAGACCAGCTGTACTGAGTAATACTATAGCGAAATTATTGAATCAAACTTATGCACCATGTAAAATTCTTATAGTTGATAACAGTTTAACTTCGACTACAAGAAGATTAGTAGCAAAACTTAATAATAGTAGAATAGAATATATAAATGTAGGATATAATTCAGGACCAGCAGGTGCAGCTAGTATTGGCCTGCAAATACTTACTGAACAAGGGTATGACTGGATTTATTGGGGAGATGATGATGATCCTCCAAAGAAGGATGATACATTTGAGCTTATGTTTACAAGCATTGATAGTTTACAAAAGAAAACCCCAGATATAAGACTTGGTATTTTTGGACAGATAGGAGGTTATTTTAACGGTTACACAGCTAGAATGAGAAACCTCTATAATAAGGAACTTGGAGGAATACAAGAAGTGGATCAGATACCCGGCAATAAAACTATGATTATAAATAGTAAGGTTGTAAAAGCAGGTGTATTACCAAATGCAAAGTTGTTCTTTGGCTTTGAAGAACTTGATTTTTGTCTGAGAGTAAAAAAAGCTGGTTATGTGATCATGTTAGATGGTGATGCTTGGTTAAAATCGCGAATAGAGTTGGGGAAAGTGAATGCTAACTATAAGTGGAAAGGCTCTCATAGCGGTAGAGTGGACCTTATTTGGAGACAATACTATAGTGGCAGGAACATGTTAGATATTCTTTTTAAGAATAAATATTACATTGGACTTTTGTTTTTTTTAATTAAACTGATGGCAAAGTCGGTTTATGGCTTTAAGTTTGGATCTACTTATGGTTTGAAAAACTTCAAAGTACAGTGGTTAGCTATTAGAGACTTTTTAGTAGGAAAATTTCATAAAGTGGATTTGGAGTTATAAAAATATGATTAAGATTCTTGACTGCACCCTCCGAGATGGAGGCTATTATACAAACTGGGATTTCAGTAAGGAGCTTGTTAGCACATACCTGGAGTCCATGAATATGCTCCCGGTAGATTATCTGGAGATAGGGTACCGTAACAACCCAATGAAAGACTACCTGGGAGAGTATTTCTATTGCCCTTCATACCTTCTGGAGCAAGTAAAGGAGGCTTCAGATAAAAAGCTGGTGATCATTCTGGATGAGAAGAATGTGCTGCCCGTGCATGTTGATAATCTGCTGAAGCCTTGCGTTGGTATAATCGACATGGTGCGTATTGCCTTGGACCCGCAGCAGTTTGGACGGGCCCTCAAGCTGGCTGAAAGAATCAAGGCAATGGGTTTTGAGGTGGGCTTCAACACCATGTACATGTCTAGGTGGCGCGAATTTCCAGCTTTCTTAGAGGATCTCAGATTTGTAGATCAGGTAGCAGACTATTTTTACATGGTGGATTCATTCGGAGGGGTATACCCGCAGGACGTAATTGAGACCATAAATCTAATTCGGGAGAAGACAAACATCAAGCTGGGCTTTCATGGGCACAACAATCTGGAACTGGGCCTTATCAATACGCTGACAGCGATAGAGCACGGCGTGGAGATCGTCGATGCGACGATCACCGGCATGGGCAGAGGTGCAGGCAATTTAAAAACAGAATTGTTGTTGACTGCCATGAATGCTAAAGACGGACTCGAGGTGGATTTCAATGCGCTGAGCAAAACGGTGGATGGGTTTTCCCAGTTGCAGCAGTCCTATGGGTGGGGCACTAACCTTCCTTATATGGTGTCGGGGGCCAATTCGCTTCCGCAGAAAAATGTAATGGAGTGGGTAACGCAACGTTTTTACTCCTTCAACAGCATTATCAGAGCGTTGAACAACCAAAAGCAGAAAGTAAAAGACAATTACAAGCTGCCAGTATTCAAACCTTCCAAAAAATATGACAATGTTGTCATAATAGGAGGGGGAGCGAACGCAGTGAATCATGCCCAGGGCTTAAGAGAATTCATAGCTGGTTTGGGGAATGTTTGTATTATTCATGCCAGCTCGAAGAATGCAAACACTTATGAGGATTTGGAAATTGACCAGGTTTTTTGCCTTGTTGGTAACGAAGGGCACCGATTAGAGAAAGTGTTCCATAGTTTTAAAAATTTCAGTGGTAGTTGTGTCCTGCCTCCTTATCCTAGGGAGATGGGTACCTACATTCCTGAAGCAGTGGTAGAGAATAGCTTTGAACTGGAGCGCATCGAGTTTAGTAACAGACTCAATGATACACATACTGCACTTGCCTTGCAGGCGGCTCTGGAGCTAGGGGATGAGAACGTATTTATAGCGGGTTATGATGGCTACATACAGGCAAGTATTTCACAAAAAGAAAAGAGCCTGACAGATGAGAATGAGTTTCTATTCAGCTCATTTGCGCAGCATACCGGCAAACCTTTAGTTTCTCTGACTCCTACGAATTACAAATCTGTTGCAGTTAAGTCAGTATACTCGCTGCTCGCATGAAAAGGGATATCTGTTTCTTTCTGCCCACCAGAAAAGGCAGCCAGCGGGTCAAGTCAAAGAATACGCGCAGGTTCTCCAATATAGAGGGAGGAATACTGGAGCTGAAGCTTAGGCAACTGCTTTCCTGTAAGTCGTTGACTTATGTTATCCTGTCCACCAACGACGAACTATCGGTGGAAATAGCGCAAAGTATTGACCCATCCGGGGATAGGATACGGGTAATCTTAAGACCAGAGGAGTTGTGCCTAGACACAACTCCTCTGTCGGCACTTATTAGCTATGTGCCCGGGATTGTACTTGAGAGCCACATCATCTGGGGTCATACAACTACTCCATTTGTAGACGCTGACGAATATGACAAGGCAATTGGAGAGTACTTCGGAAAGCTAGAGGAAGGATATGACTCCTTGGTTTCAGTAAGTGCATTGCAGAACTTCATACTAGACGGTGAAGGACAAGGCGTCAATTTTGACACCAGTCGTAACCACTGGCCGCGCACTCAGGACCTACCCATGCTCTATGAAATTAACCACGCCATGTTCATCACCTCCAGAGAGGTATATCTTAACCAAAAGAACCGGGTCGGAGCAAAGCCTTATTTTTTTCTACAGGACAAAATTAGGTCTTTTGACATTGACTGGGAAGATGATTTTATAATTGCTGAGGCTATTTATGATAAGCTTGTCAAAGTATAAGGCAGTACTCTGGGATTTCGATGGTGTCATCATGGACTCCATGGCTATCAGAGACAAGGGATTTGAAGTTACACTGGCTAACTTTCCAAAGGAGCAAGTTGAGCAACTGCTAGATTATCATAGGTTAAACGGAGGCTTGTCGCGCTATGTAAAATTTCGCTACTTCTATGAAGAAATTCTGAAAGAGCCAATTACGGATGATATGGTAAAGGCTTATGCCGCACGATTCTCGGAAGTAATGATGGAGTTATTAATAGACGAGAAACTTTTGATTGAAGACTCTTTAGACTTCATCAGAAAGTATCACAGGCACGTGCCCATGCACATCGTATCAGGGTCCGATGGTAAAGAGCTGAATGTAATTTGCGAGCAGTTAAATATCGCAGAATATTTTGTGTCAATACAGGGTTCTCCAACACCCAAGAAGACTTTAGTTGAGAATCTGTTGGTGGAAAATAACTATCTCCCGGAACATGTTGTCCTGGTAGGCGACTCAATCAATGATCAGGAAGCAGCAGAAGCTAACCAGTTAGATTTTCTTGCCTATAATAATAGTAAACTGTTGAGTAGGGGCTGGGCTTATATAGATACTTTTGCAAGAGTTTCTATATGATTACTTGGAAAGCGTTTAAAGTATGATAATAACCTGGAATAAAGTTGTAGCTGCAGCAAAAGGGTTACTTCTCCTAAAGAGCAACCTATCTGTATTTGATACCTCAATATTATCGAATAAACGCGTTGCTATTGTTGGTCCTGCAAGTTCTGCTTTTGAAGCGGATAATGGAGAATATATTGATGGTTTTGATTTCGTTGTACGCGTTAATAAGTCAGGGCTGATTGTTGATACGCATCAATTCGACAATAAAATAGGCAGCAGAACTGATATTTTGTTTCACAGTTTTTTCGAAAATGAATTAACCGGAGGGGGAAAGTTAGATACAGATCTTTTTGACAGACAACAAGTAAAGTATCTTATCAATCCCAGGAGTACGTTTGGAAGTATTAGGAATTCATTCAATTTCTATAAGAAGTATTTAAAAAACTATAAAACCTATACCCTTCCAGTTAACTTCTATCAAAAGATATGCGCTTTCACGCCAGGTTATGCCCCAACAATAGGTTTCACGGCTTTGGCTACACTTATGCAGGCTCGATTTAAAGAACTATACATAACAGGGTTCACTTTTTACAGAACCCCTTTTGGTGAAGGGTATCGGGATGAGTTGAAAACGCCGGAAAAAATAATTCAGAGTATAAAAGATGCAGGTAGGCACGATATAGAACTTGAATTTAAAGGATTTAAAAAGCTTCTTGAATTGAATAAAAATAAGAATATAGTAGTTGACATACAGCTAAAGCACATTCTGCAAAACACCCAATAAATATTCATGCAAGATATCACCATTGCTTATACTGTGCCTTCTTATAATGAGAAGCGATCGATTATCAATAAGATTGAGGAAGCAAATTACACCTATGCTCCGGTAAGTAGGTACCTGGCTCGCTATTCGAACAAATATAATAAGCTTGAAAAATTAAACGCTCTATTTTATCCGAGAGTAGACATTTTCCATTACTTCAACCATGTCAGCTTCGGTGATAAGCCATGGGTTACTACTTTTGAGACACTAGTGCCGCGCTATAACCAGTGTTTGAATGGGCATCACGGAGAAGCCCCCACTTACAGGCATTTACAGAATGATATAGATGTTCTAAGAGCATTAGGAGCACTTGCTGGTGAAGCATGCAAAAAAGTCATAGCACTATCAGAATGTAATTATAAGATTCAAGAATTCTTTCTAAGCCATTTCGATAGCAAATTTTCGGAAAGAATTTTACCAAAGATGGTCATTCTGCCTCCTCCACAAAAGCTATATGTAACTAATTGGGCAGAGAAAGGTGTAAGTTTGGATGAACCCATTACATTCACTTTCGTAGGCAGAGATATAGCACGTAAAGGTGGACTTAATATATTAGAGGCTTTTACTAAACTAAAAGCTAAGTATGCCATTCATTTGAATATTATCAGTTCTTTAAGCCCCTCTAAATATGCGGCAACTGATTCAGCGGAAACCTTGAATAGTGCAAGAAGTATAATTGAATCTAATTCTTCTTGGATAACGCACTATGAAAATCTTCCTAATGAGAAAGTATTAGAGATAATGAAGAAAACTCATGTTGGTTTGCTACCAACATGGGCTGATACCTATGGGTATTCAGTGCTTGAGTTTCAGGCTCATGGCTGTCCTGTTGTAACTACTGACATAAGAGCACTGCCAGAAATTAATAATAACGAAAAGGGGTGGCTGATTCAAGTTCCTAAAAATAAATTGGGGGAAGCAATTTATACGTCTGTAGAATATAGTGAGCGCTTAAATGCTGCCATTAATGAAGGATTGACTCGTGTTTTGGATGAGATTTTTACATCTTTGGAGACAATTAAAATTAAATCTGAAAAATGCATCGAAGATTTAAAAACGAACCATTGTGAGGAAAAATTCGCTCATAGTCTGCGCGGTATATATCAGGATGCTTTAAAATAATACCTTTAGTGAGTCTCAAATTACTATATTACTCTACTGCTTATAGCGCCTCTCACGGGGGAAGTAACCATTCAAAGGCATTTGTAAAATTTGCTGGAGAGCACTCTGATGTATCTGAAATTCGTGTCTATCCTCAGGCTACTCCTTTCTCAAAGACAAATATTTCCAAGTCTAAGGTTTCTTTATCTGAAAGAGTTGCGGGTCTTAGGGTTTTGTTACCTCTTAGACTGTATAAACGGAATCGTCAGAATATAGAGGGCTTGTATGAATTATTGGCAACATTTCAGCCTGATGTACTGGTTGTGAGATTGGATAATAATTTTCTTCAGCTTAATGATATCAGGAGAAGATTTCCTAAACTAATTTTAGTGACAGAAGTTAACTCATCTCCTTTTGACGAGTCATTCAAGCAGATTTACTTAAAGAGTTATTTTCAGAAGAAAGAAAGAGAAGCATTGAGCAAATGTGATCTGAATTTTTTCGTTTCTTCTTTTTTAAGGGATCAAATAATGGGGGACCAAGTTTCAGTTAATAGGGATCTTGTTAACCACAATGGATATGATGAGACACTTTTTAATGCTGATGCAGATCAAACTGTTAAAGAGACTGTTCTCCAGATTCCTGCGAATAGCAGCGTTATTGGTTATGTAGGCACACTGGATTTTCATAAAAAAATGCCCCTTTTTATAGACGCTATTGCTTCCGTAAAAAAAACTTTTGGGAATATAGTTGCTGTAATCGTTGGCGGAGGACCTGCGTTAGAAGATTTAAAGGCGTATGTTGCGGCCAAAGATTTGAGCGATTGCTTTTATTTCACGGGCCATGTTGCTCACAACGAGGTGCATCATTATCTAAAGGCCTTTGATATAGCAGTACATCATGCAGCAAATGACTACATGAGCCCTTTGAAAGTATTTGAGTACTTGGGTGTTAAATTGCCTGTTATTGCCCCGGATATACCAGCAGTTCGTGAAATTTTCGTCGATGGGAAGTATCTCTTGCTTACAGCACCAAACTCAAAGGATATTGAACATAAGTTAACTCTACTTCTCGAAAACCCGGAATTTGCCGCTGAAATTGCCGCAGAAGGTTATGCGTATGTTAACCAAAATTTCACTTGGAGAAATAACGTTGACAATATTATACAGGCGGTACTAAAAATTAAACGAATTGAGAGTCATACAACTAGTGCAGAAGCCTCAGCTTAGAGGGGCCGAGATATTTGCTTCCCAACTTTCGAACCACTTACAGAAATCAGGTGTAGATGTACACCTGATTTCTGTATTTACTGGTGCTTCTGAATTGCCTTTTCATGGTAAAACAAGTCATTTAAACAGACCAATAGGTAAAAGACTTTGGGATCTAAAGGGGTGGAAGACTTTTGCCAAGATAGTAGAAAGCGAACGTCCAGATATAATACAAGCTAACGCTGGAGACACGCTGAAATTTGCCATCCTTAGCAAACTGATTTATAAATGGGATACTCCTGTTGTATTTAGGAACGCTAACAAGATGGGTGATTTCATAGATACAAAACCTAAATTTTTATTGAATAGTCTTTTTGTGAATCGTGTAGAGGCTGTCGTTTCAGTTAGCCAGCTTTGTGAGCAGGATTTTGTAAATACTTTTAACTTCCATGCATCTAAGATAAAGACAATTCCTATTGGTGTGGAAGATCAAAAAGTACCTTCATTGCCACCGGATGATCTCCGGGCGATTTTTGAGCAATATAAAGTGCTGGTGAATATTGGTAGTTTGGTGCCGGAGAAGAACCACGCAGCACTTCTTAACATCTTTGAAGCCATTGCCCAAAAGGATCCAGCTGTCTTCCTGATTATAATAGGAGATGGCCCATTGCGAACAGAATTGGAAAATGAAGTTTCCAGGCTATCTTGTAAAAATAGAATATTGTTTGCAGGCTATCGAAATGATGTGTTACAAACTCTGAAACACTCTACCGCTTTCCTGATGCCAAGTTTAATTGAAGGTTTACCAGGTGTTATCTTAGAAGCTATGTACTGTGAAACCCCGGTTATAGCGAATAATGTGGGAGGGATCAGCGAAGTAGTAAATAGTCAAACAGGCTGGTTAATCGATAAAGGTAATACCTCTGCTTTTATTAACGCGGTTATGGAGGTATTGGATGGTGGAGAAAAAGTCAGCTATAAAATTGTCAATGCGCATCAGTTAGTTATCAGCGAGTACATGAATTCTAAAATAGCAATGCGGTTTAAAGAAGCCTATGAACATATAATTGCTGGGAAAAGTCTTTCATAATATTTATCTCAACCCTAATATTCCTTTTGTATAAGGCCATTGCTCAAGGGGAAAACTTGTGAGAATTTTAACTAGAATACTTCGTGCCGAATAACAAAATTAAAGTCCTTCACTTAATCAAGTCGCTTGGTAGAGGCGGTGCCGAAATGCTCCTGCCAGAAACGCTTAAAGTGCATGATCGGGAGCAGTTCGATTTCCATTTTGCTTATTTCCTCCCTTGGAAAGACCAGATGGTGCCAGCCATTGAGGCGCTGGGAGCAAGGGCTGTTTGCTTTGAGGCTAATAATAACCTACAAATGTTTCAACGGGTAGGGGAGATCTGTCGCTTTGTGCAGGAACACCAAATCGAGGTGATCCATAGCCACCTGCCCTGGGCAGGAATAATTGCCAGATTGGTGGGGAAGAAAACGGGCTTACCTGTTGTTTACACGGAGCATAACAAATGGGAGCGCTATAACAAGATTACCTATTGGTTGAACAAGCTCAGTTTTGGCTGGCAAGACGCAGCCGTGGCGGTATCGGATGACGTACAACAGTCAATCCGAATAAACACCAATATTAATTTTGGTCAGCTTGATATAGCAGCACTTCCGCAGTCTGATAAATTTAATGGGTCAGCAAAAACACCATACTTGCTCAATATTCTGAACGGGGTAAATACAGCGCATTTTGTACGTGATCAAGCAGCGGGCCTGCAGGTGCGTCAGGAATTAGGTATACCTGCTGGTGTGCCTGTGGTAGGCACTGTGTCAGTATTCCGCTTCCAAAAACGCCTAGATCTTTGGATGGAGATTGCAGCAGAAATACTTCGGCAAATACCTGATGCCCATTTCATTCTGGTAGGTGATGGCCCGTTGAAAGAAGAACTGCTAGCAAAAAGAAAAACAGTGGGTCTTGAAGAACGCCTACACATGCCGGGCCTTAAAACAAATGTACAACCCTACTTCAGCGCCATGGACATTTATATGATGTCTTCTGTCTTCGAAGGACTACCAATCGCCTTATTAGAAGCAATGAGTTGCTCCTGTGCCGTGATCAGCACTAAAGCAGGTGGTGTAGGCGAAGTGATAGAGGACGGTAAAAGCGGTTTGCTTTGCGAAGTGAATGACTATATGAAACTGGCTGATTACGGCGTGCAGCTACTGCAAAACCAGGAGCAGCGTAAAGCCCTCGCAGCAGGAGCCCGCCAGCGGGTGCAGTCCGACTTCAGCATAAATAAAATGGCAAAGCAGCTGGAAGAGTTATATTTGTTTTTGAAAGAGGAAAGGGAGAACTCAAAATAACACACCCTACTCCCAGGGAGGGGATTCTGGGAACGATTGTCATCCCCCTGCCCCCTTCAAAGGGAGACTCACTTGAACACGAATTCCCCTCTTGAGAGGGGCAGGGGTGTGTTTACTATTGAAAAATAACCATGCAAATAAGAAAAGGAATAGAAACGGATATACCAGCCATTGTAGAGCTTCTAAAATCTTCTTTAGGAGAAGAGATGATTCAGAAATCTGAATCTCTATGGAACTGGAAGCATGTGGAAAACCCACATGGTGCATCGCCGGTACTCGTGGCTGAGGCTGATGGGCAGATAGTGGGTGTAAGGGCTTTTCTACGTTGGCAATGGAAGTACCAAGGGCAGGTGCTACAGGCTATCAGGGCTGTGGATACCGCCACTCACCCAGATTATCAAGGAAAAGGCATTTTTAAAAAGCTTACCTTACAAGGTTTAGCTGATGCTAAAGAAGCAGGGATCCACTTAGTATATAATACACCCAATAAAAGCAGTAAACCTGGTTATCTGAAAATGGGCTGGGTTGAGATGGGCCGGATGGCATTGAAGTTGAAAGTGAACCCGCTTGCATATAAAAAACAAGTAGAGCCCAAAGCGCCGGTACAGGATTGGGGAAAGCTGCAGGAGTTATTACATAACCTTAGCAATCCCTTAAGGAATGAAAAACAGGTACATACTTTAGTTAGTCCAGAGTATATAACATGGCGCTACCAATACAATCCATTGTTCAATTACTTTTTCCTCTCCGATTTTACTTCTTACGCACTTTTTTATAGAATAAAGCCCCACAGCTTTGGCAATGAAATGCGGATAGTAGATGTATTGACCGATAAAGCTACTTTTACCAAGTACTCGCAACAGCACCTTCAGGATGCTTTTAAACAATTAAATAAGCGTTGCTTCCTAACTTCTGCCTCTGGACGGCACTTTGAACTTGTGCGTGGTGTTTATCCGGGTATGGGTTTCCTCCCGACTTTGGGAAAAGGCCCAATTGTTACCTTGAAGAATGTGTCACTTGCGGGTAATCAGTTTGAAGAATTGCAGCAGCAGCAGCAATGGGGTTACTCCCTAGGAGACATGGAATTATTTTGACTACACAGATGATAGGTGCTTTAGTTTTAATTTTTATACTACTCATAATTAATCAGGCTATCCTCAAGAACTATCAAAGAAAATTTTCTTTCTTTTCAGTTCCTTTGATGAATAAACTATTCTTCTATCATACATTCTTCTGGTTAATATATTATGTATATAGTTTAGATAATAGGAGTGATTCCGCACTTTACTATAGGAAGACCTCGCTATATGCAGAAGATTGGGTAACGCTTTTTCAATCAGGAACAAAATTCTTAGAATTTTCTGCATATCCCTTTACGAATACATTAGGCTTTTCCTATGAAATGACAATGCTGGCTTTTGCCTGGTTTGGATACATTGGGTTTGTTCACTTTTATATTTTTTTCGGGGAAAATATTAAGAGTAAGTTACAAATCTGGGGATACGATGTACTGGTTATTCTTTTATTCCTACCCAATATGCATTTTTGGACCTCATCCTTAGGAAAAGGATCGCTAATTTTTATGGGTTTAGGGCTTTTTGCTTATGGTATGCGCTTCCCTCAGAAACGAATGTTTGGGCTGGTGCTAGGGTCCTTCATTGTATACATGATCAGGCCACATATGTTCATGTTTTTAGGTGTTGGGGCTGTAATTGGTTACTTCACGGGCCGCGATAAAGTCCCAGTGTATCAAAAAATACTGGTTTATATTGCTTTTGTGGGTGCTATTATTCTGATGTATGATAAGATACTAGCTATGGCCAATATAAATGAAGAGGATGTACTAGGCAGTTTTCAGGATTTTTCACAAGTGCAGGCAGGCCGCCTAAGTAGTAGTGCTGGATCAGCTGTGAACATTACTAGTTATCCTTTACCTCTTAAACTCTTCACCTTCTGGTTCCGTCCCCTCTTTGTAGATGCACCTGGAGCACTTGGCCTATTCGTCTCTTTTGAAAACCTACTGTACGTAATTCTTGCCTGGAAGCTGGTTGACAAAGACTTTATTCCATTCCTGAAGAAATCAACCTCTTTGGTGAAGATGAGCTTAGTGATTTTTGTTTCATCTTCTATAGCACTATCCTTTGTGATGTCAAACCTAGGGATTGCGATGCGGCAGAAGAGCATGGTAATGTATTTCCTGTTTTTTGTCATCATCTCCTTCCTGGAATATAAGAAACAAAAAAAGATTACATTATTTCAGTTGAAGAAGAAAAAGATGGAGGAGCAGGAGCGGTTAAGTGGGTATCCTACTCCGGCCATATCATAAAAGCTATAACCCGCCCCTGCCCCTCCGAGGAGGAGATTCCAACCACCCCTAACCCTTCCTTAGCTAAGGCGGGGAATTTTAGTAAAAGTTATGAATAACAATATACCCGTCTTCACAATCTCCCTGGACTTTGAACTGTACTGGGGGATTTTTGATAAAGTACCTTTAACAGATCGGAGGCAGTATTTTAAAAATACCCGCCAAGTAATACCGGAAATGCTCTCGCTTTTCGAAAAACATCAGGTGCAGGTGACTTGGGCTACGGTGGGGATGCTCTTTGCTAATGACTGGAATGATTGGACTAACGCTATACCTTCACTCCGTCCTACGTATCATAATGACCAACTCTCTGCTTACAGGCTGAAGGAGGAGTTTGGTCGTGATGGCAGCCTGAAAAATTTCTTTTTTGCTCCTGAACTGGTTGCGCACATTCACAACACTCCCTACCAAGAGATTGCTACCCATACTTTTGCGCATTATTACTGCCAGGAAGCCGGACAAACGGTGGAGCAGTTTAGGCAAGACTTGCAGGCCGCGCAAGGTATAGCGGCTCGGAAAGGTATGACATTGGAATCACTTGTCTTCCCTCGTAACCAGTTCAATGAGCATTACCTACGGGTCTGTCGTGAAGAGGGTATTAAAACAGTCCGCTCTAACCCCAGCGACTGGTTCTGGGAACAGACTGTAGAAGATAAACTTTCGAAGCGGATCTTCCGAACAGGTGATGCTTACCTGCCGCTGGGAAAACGTACCTCCTTCCCGCTTTCTTCGCTTAGACTTGAGGCAGATCTGCCCCTGGCTATACCTGCCAGCAGATTCCTGCGGCCAGTAGATGGTAAAAGAGACATCATGAACAATCTCCGATTGAAACGTATCTTAAACGAAATGACAGAGGCCGCTAAAAGAAAGGAATGCTACCACCTTTGGTGGCATCCGCATAATTTCGGCAGCTATCCTGAACGCAGTATGGCTGACCTGAAGATCATCATTGATCATTACAGAAGTCTAGAGAAGGAATACCGCATGCAAAGCCTGAGTATGCGGAGTATTTATCAGTATATGACTGCTTAAGCACTATGTTGTCATATCGACGATAGGAGAAACCTGGATTTACTTATGGCTATGGCATTCTTTTAGATTTCTAATTGCATTCGAAATGACAAATTGAGATTTGTTACCTTTGCACCCGAAAACAAATTATACCCCAATGCCCCCAGTACTCATCCGCATCACCACAGTACCTCTCTCCCTGCAGAAGCTGATCACCGGACAGTTGCCCTATATGCGATCCAAAGGTTTTCAGCCGTTGATGGTGTCGGCTGCTGGGCCGGAGTCTGAGGAGGTGATGCAGGAACAGGCCTCGCCTTTGATTCAGATTGGGATGACCCGCAAGATTACTCCGGTGCAGGACCTGAAAGCACTTTGGCAATTTTACCGCCTCTGCAAAAAGCATAAGCCAGCGATTGTGCACTCACATACGCCTAAAGCCGGCATCATTGGCATGCTGGGGGCTAAACTGGCTGGTGTACCTGTGCGCCTGCATACTGTCGCTGGTCTGCCGCTGATGGAAACAAACGGAAAGACCCGCCAGGTGCTGGAGGCTGTAGAGAAACTTACCTATGCTTGTGCAACCAAGGTATATCCCAATTCGACGGTACTCAAAGACTTTATCCTGCAAAGCAGATTCTGCGGACCCGATAAAGTAAAAGTTATCGGAAATGGGAGCAGCAATGGCATCAATACAGCCTTCTTCAGCAGGGAACAGTTAGACGCCGTTAAACTGGAGGAGTTGAAAGCGCAGCTGAGCATCAAGCCTGATGACTTTGTATTTGTGTTCATTGGTCGCCTGGTAAAAGATAAAGGTATACAGGAGCTTGTCACCGCCTTTAAGAAACTTCAGGCACAACATTCGCAGGTGAAGCTCCTACTGGTTGGACCCTTTGAGCAGGATCTGGATCCCATTGATAATAGTATACTTAAAGAGATTGAGCATAACCAGGGTATTCTCTCTGTCGGGTTTCAAAATGATGTACGGCCATACCTGGCTATCAGTCAGGCACTAGCATTCCCTTCTTACCGAGAGGGTTTTCCCAATGTGCCCATGCAGGCGGGGTGTTTTGATTTACCGAGTATTGTGACAGATATCAATGGCTGCAACGAGATCATACAACATGGTGAAAATGGTTTAATCGTGCCGCCCAAGTCGATGGAGAAACTCTATATCGCCATGCAGACTTTTATAAACAATAAAGAAAGCTTTACCTATATGCAGTCCCAAGCACGGCGTATGATTGTGGAGCGCTACGAGCAGACCCACTTCTGGGAGCTATTGATACAGGAATACCAAGACCATTTAAAACAAAAATAAGTACTAAGTTTGTACTTCATTAATAATATTTACCTATGAGAATAGCTGTAGTTGGCACCGGTTACGTGGGGCTTGTGACGGGCACCTGCTTTGCCGAGGTGGGCATTGACGTGACCTGCATCGACATCGACTCCAAGAAGATAGACAACCTCAAGCAGGGTATCCTGCCCATATACGAGCCGGGCCTCGAGGAGATGGTGCTGCGCAACGCCCAGAAGGAGCGCCTCTCCTTCTCCACCAGCCTTGCGGCGAGCGTGCAGGGCTGCCAGGTGGCCTTTATCGCCGTGGGCACGCCTCCGGGCGAGGACGGCTCGGCCGACCTGAAGTACGTGCTGGCCGTGGCCCGCGAGATCGGCCGCTCCATGAACGACTACCTGGTGGTGGTGACCAAGAGCACTGTGCCGGTGGGCACGGCCGCCAAGGTGCGCCAGGCCATCGCCGAGGAGCTCGAGGCGCGCGGCGCCGACATCGCCTTCGACGTGGCCTCCAACCCGGAGTTTTTGAAGGAGGGTGCCGCCATCGACGACTTCCTCAAGCCGGACCGCATCGTGGTGGGCGTGGACTCCGACAGGGCCGAGCAGGTGATGGGCAAGCTCTACAAGCCCTTCCTGATGAACGGTCACCCCTTGATCTTCATGGACATCCCCTCCGCTGAGATGACCAAGTACGCGGCCAACGCCATGCTGGCCACCAAGATCTCGTTCATGAACGACATCGCCAACCTGTGCGAGATCATGGGCGCCGACGTGAACATGGTGCGCAAGGGCATCGGCTCTGACGCCCGTATCGGCAACAAGTTCATCTACCCGGGCATCGGCTACGGGGGAAGCTGCTTCCCCAAGGACGTGAAGGCCCTGATCAAGACGGCCTCCGAGAACGGATACTCCATGGAGGTGCTAAAGTCCGTGGAGACGGTCAACGAAAAGCAGAAGTCGGTGCTCTTCAACAAGGTGATGAACTACTTCTCGGGCGACCTGGAAGGCAAGACCTTCGCTGTGTGGGGCCTCTCCTTCAAGCCCAAGACCGACGACATGCGCGAGGCGCCCTCGCTGGTGATCATCGAGAAGCTGCTCGAGCAGGGGGCCAAGGTAAAAGCCTATGACCCAGTGGCCATGAAGGAGGCCAGGCACTCTTTGGGCGACCGCATCGAGTATGGCAAGGACGAGTACGAGACCCTGATCGACGCCGACGCGCTGCTGCTGGTGACCGAGTGGCCAGAGTTCCGCTCGCCTAACTTCGCCGTGGTGAGCAAGCTGATGAAGGAGAAGGTCGTCTTCGACGGCAGAAACATCTACGACTGCAGGGAGATGGAGGAGAAGGGCTTCACCTACTTCGGCATCGGCGTCAAGCAGGCCAAGGTGTCGCAGGAAACGAAGGAGAGTATTTAACACAACATGAAGGTATACAGCCGTTTCTTTAAACGACCGATCGATCTTGTGCTGAGCCTAATGGCTTTTGTTGTGCTACTGCCGGTTTTTCTGGTCGTCACGCTGCTGCTGGCAATCGCCAACGACGGCAAGCCTTTCTTCCTGCAGCCCCGTCCGGGCAAGAATGGACGCATCTTCCGGGTGATCAAGTACAAGACTATGAATGATCGCCGGGACGCACAAGGTGAGCTTCTGCCCGATGCCGAGCGCCTGACCCCAATTGGAGCTTTTGTCCGCAAGACTTCCCTTGATGAAATACCCCAGCTGCTGAATGTGATCAAAGGAGAAATGTCCCTGATCGGCCCCCGCCCTTTGTTGGTGGAGTACCTGCCGCTCTACAACGAAACGCAGCGCCGTCGCCATGAAGTGCGCCCCGGCATCACCGGCTGGGCACAGGTAAACGGCCGTAATGCCATCAGTTGGGAAGAGAAGTTCCGTTATGATGTGTGGTATGTGGATAACATCTCTTTTATGCTGGATGTGAAGATCATCTTCATGACCATCGGGAAAGTGTTTAAGTCGGAGGGGATCAGTGCAGAGGGAGTGGCTACGATGGAGCGGTTTAGGGGAAGTAACTAAGGGAAAGATTAACCGCCCCCTCCGCGGAGGGGAATTGTGCACGATTGTCATCCCCCAGCCCCCTTCTTTGTCGAGGGCCCCTTCCCCCAAGGGAGACTTCTCTGCACGAGTATTCCCCTCTTAGGAGGGGCAGGGGTGGGTTAATCGTGCACGAAAATCCTGTAAATCTTTAAATCCTGTAAATCCTGATTCAGACAGATTTCTCACTAGCATCCAAAATGACAAATTGAGAATTCTTACATTTGCACTTTCACCACTAACAATACCAACCTACCATGTACCTATACGGCGCGAGCGGACATGCGAAAGTGATCATTGATATCCTGCGGGATATGGGTATGCCTATCATGGGAGCCTTTGATAAGAACCCAGCGATAACAGAAGTCGGTGGTATACCTGTACTTGGTGCTGAAATAGAGGAGAAACTGAAAGAACCCGTAATCATCAGCATTGGCGATAATGCCATTCGCCGTAGGGTCGCTGAAAAGCTGGATGTGGCATTTGGCAAAGCCGTTCACCCCACCGCGATCATTTCCCCATCGGCTACTATCGCTGAAGGCACTGTCGTCATGCAGGGAGCGATTATACAGGCCGATGCTACGATTGGGAAACATGCCATCATTAACACAGGTGCCAGCATCGACCACGATTGCAAGATAGGGGACTATGCCCATATCTCACCTGGTGCGGTGCTGAGCGGGAATGTGCTGGTGGGTGAGGGGACGCATATTGGTGCCGGTGCCGTTGTGATCCCCAACCTGAAAATAGGTAAGTGGTGCAAAATAGGCGCGGGTGCTGTGGTGATACGAGATCTGCCGGATGGCGTAACCGCTGTTGGTAATCCCGCCCGAATCATAAAAGAACATCAGACAAACATATGAATACAAAGATCTGGCTCTCTTCCCCGCACATGGGAACAAACGAGTTTAAAAATGTTAAAGAAGCCTTTGACACCAACTGGATCGCGCCACTTGGTCCGCATGTAGATGGCTTTGAGCGTGACCTGGCAGAATTTTTGGGTGAAGGCGTGCACGTGGCGGCCCTTAGTTCTGGTACGGCAGCGCTGCACCTTGCGCTGATCATGCTGGGTGTGCAGGCGGGTGACGAGGTGATCTGCCAGAGCATGACCTTCTCGGCTTCAGCCAACCCGATCGCTTACCAGGGAGCGACGCCGGTATTTGTAGACAGCGAAGACCGCACCTGGAACATGTCGCCTGATCTGCTGGAAACTGCCATCGAAGACCGCATTCGCCTGGGCAAAAAACCGAAGGCGATTATCGTGGTGCACCTCTACGGCATGCCGGCTGAGATGGACCGTATCATGGCGATTGCTGACAGCTACGCTATACCTGTGATGGAGGATGCTGCCGAGGCCCTGGGTTCTACTTACAAAGGACGCAAACTGGGTACCTTCGGGGCAATGAGTATTCTGTCCTTCAACGGCAACAAAATCATCACGACTTCTGGCGGTGGTGCGCTGGTTTCAAATAACGAAGCACATATTAAGCAGGCCCGTTTCCTGGCTACGCAGGCTCGTGATGCGGCTCCGCACTATCAGCACTCGCACATCGGGTATAACTACCGCATGAGCAACGTGTGTGCCGCTATTGGTCGCGGACAAATGGACGTGTTGTTGGATCGCGTGCAGCAGCGCCGAGCCAACTTTACTTTCTATCAAACAGGACTGGCTGCTATACCTGCTATTCAGTTTGCGGAGGAGCCGAATGGAGAATTCTACTCTAACCGCTGGCTTAGCACCGTGCTGGTGGATGATAGCCAGGGCGTGAGTCGGGAAGATATCCGACTGGCGCTGGAGCGGGAGAATATTGAGACGCGCCCGCTCTGGAAGCCGATGCAGCTGCAGCCTGTGTTTGCTGATGCGCCTTATTACGGCGACGGCACCAGCGAGCGTCTGTTTGACAAGGGGCTCTGCCTGCCTTCCGGATCCAACATGACCGACGAAGAAAGGGAGCGGGTGCTTCAGGCCATCAAAGCCTGCTTTGCTAAATAGCCGCGACATTTAGAAAATAAAACAAAATCCACCTGCACCCCGATAACATTCGAAAAGCACAGGTGGATTTTTTTCGTATATGCTATTAGCTGTGCTACTTGAGGAACAGCAAGTTAAAAGCTGAACTTTTCAGATTTTTTGTGTAATTTTGGACGGCATCTATGTCTTTTTTATTGTGAAAGATATAAGTATGTTGGTGAAGTGTCGTTATGAACTAGTTAATGTGTAAACCGTTGAGTGAGTCCTAACGTAAGCTGGAAATTTGACTGGACAAAACAGGTATTAATTTAAATTAAAACGAAGACCAGCCTAACGCCGTAATCTAAGCTCTTCTCTACCCTGAGACTACCGTATGAAAACATTTTTACAGAACAAGGCTTTACCGAAATGGATCATTCTGATCATCGATCAAATCATCTCCACCTGGTCTTTCGCTTTGTCCTTCTTCATCATCCGCCAGTTTGATTTCGAAACGATCCTGCGCGGTCACTTCTTTGTGTACAGTGGTATCTACCTGGTGGTCTCCGTGATGGTGTTTTACGCCATGCGCATCCATACCGGCCTGATCCGCTACTCCAGCACTGACGATATTTACCGCATCTTTACCGCTGTGCTGATGGCCAGTCTGGTGTATGGCGCCATCGTAGGTTTGTGGGTCTCTCCAGCCTTTCACATCGATTCTGTGAACATCTATGTGGTGCTCCTGGTCAACTTCTTTATCAGTTCTTCGGTGCTGATCATGATGCGTCTGGGCGCCAAAGCCTTGTTTTACTACATCAAGCGCGGCAGTAGCGGCGACAAAGAAACAGTGCTGATCTATGGTGCTGATAGCTTTGCCATCCTGGTGAAGCAGGCACTCGAGGTGAGCAATGCCGGCCGCCTGACCATCGCCGGTTTTGTGGACGACAATCCGAACAAGATCGACAAACACATCCAGCAGAAGCGGGTATACCACATCAACGATATCGAAAAACTACAGAGCAAACTGCACATTGATAAACTGGTGATCCTGAGCGAAGACCTGAAATCAGAGGCCCGCAAGAACGCGATCGAAACCTGTGTGGAGCTCGGTATTAAAGTAGTGACTGTGCCACCAACCGAGCAGTGGATGTCTGGTCAGCTGCGCATGAACCAAATACAAGATCTGCGCATCGAGGACCTACTGCAGCGTCCGCCAATCGTAATAGAGAATGACAAAATATCAGCTGACCTTGCCGGCAAGCGTATCCTGATCACAGGCGGTGCCGGTTCTATTGGTTCAGAAATTGTGCGCCAGGTGCTTTCTTACAAACCAGAAATGGTGATCATTTGCGACCAGGCCGAGTCGCCGCTTCATGACCTGCAGCTGGAAATGGAAGAGCACTACCCGGAGGCAAACCTGAAAATCTGCATTGCGGATATTCAGAACTTCAACCGCATGTATGCCCTCTTCAAGGAATATAATCCGCAGATGGTATACCATGCCGCTGCCTATAAGCATGTGCCGATGATGGAGAGCAACCCATCAGAGGCCATTCTGACAAACGTATTGGGCACTAAAAACCTGGCAGATCTCTCCATGACCTTTGATGTGGAGAAGTTTGTGATGATTTCGACAGACAAAGCTGTAAACCCAACCAATGTGATGGGTGCTTCGAAGCGCATCGCAGAGATTTACATCCAGTCGCTCAATAACATCAGTGCACAGCCTAAGCTACAGGATAATGTACAAGGTACAGCCCTGCAACAAACTCGCTTCATTACAACCCGCTTTGGCAACGTGCTGGGCTCCAATGGCTCGGTGATACCACGCTTCCGCTCCCAGATCGAAAAAGGCGGTCCGATCACTGTGACTCATCCCGATATCACCCGCTACTTCATGACCATACCGGAAGCGGTGCAGCTGGTGCTTGAAGCGGGTACGATGGGCAGAGGCGGCGAGATCTTCATCTTCGACATGGGCCAGCCCGTGAAGATCGTAGACCTGGCCCGCAAGATGATCAAGCTGGCTGGTCTGACAGCCAACGACATCGAAATCGTCTTCTCAGGCCTTCGACCGGGCGAAAAGCTCTACGAAGAACTCCTGAACCAGGAAGAGCTCACCATACCGACTCACCACGAAAAGATCAAAGTATCGAAAGTGCGCGAGTACACCTACAATAAGGTGCTTGCCAGCATCAACGAACTCCTCAACCTCAACAAGGAAGGCGACGAACTGGATACTGTCAAGCAAATGAAAAAGATCGTCCCCGAGTTCAAGAGCAAAAACTCCAGGTTCGAGGAGCTGGACTCAATGGTACAGTAAAACGTCTAGATCGGTAAAACAGGAGAAGGCCCGGATTCAATCCGGGCCTTCTCCTGTTTGGTGGTTTTAGGCTTCAGTGAGAAAGTCCCCCTTTGAAGGGGGCAGGGGGATGACCTACTTCTGTTGATCCTCAATAAAGGCCTCAATAACACGCTGAACATTAGGCAAATTCTTCAACACCTCTTCATCATGAAAGCGAAGTACAGAGTAACCTAGCTCATTTAATACCATATCTCGCTCTTCATCCTCCTTCGCTTTAAAGTTATGAGAATAGCCGTCAACCTCAATGATCAGCTTTAATTCTTTGCACATAAAGTCAGCAATATATTTTCCTACTGGTCGCTGTCTTAAAAAGGTATATCCGGTTTTGCCTTTGCTCAACACTTCACACCACAGCCTAACCTCTGCCTTTGTTGATTCCTTGCGGAGTGCTTTGGCAAGTGGCTTCAGCTGGTGGTTGTAGTGGTTATTGTGTGGCATGGTCTACGTCTCTAAAAATGTGTCATCCCCCTGCCCCCTTCAAAGGGGGACTTGTACTCAGCAACGCATAAATCAATTTTGAGTTCCCCGCCTTAGACAAGGAGGGGTTAGGGGTGGTTGGACCCGGTACAGACTGGTATTGAGAATACTCGTTCAAATCAAAAAAGCCCTTAGGTATACGTTATGTTACCTAAGGGCTTCCTGCTGATATAAACAGAACCTACAACGCCGGCAATACCTTCGCCTTCACTTCCCCAAATCCAACTCTAATCCCATTCCGCTCCGCGAAGCCACGCATGATCACGGTATCATAATCGTTGATAAACTTGCGCTCTGAACCGTCGGAGAGCTCGATAGGCTGGGTGCCGCGCCAGGTGAGTTCGAGCATGGAGCCGTAGGAGGTCTTGTCGGGGCCGCTGATGGTGCCGGAGGCGTACATGTCGCCTACCTGTATGTTGCAGCCGTTGCTGCTCTGGTGGGCCAGCTGCTGGTTCATGTTCCAGTACATGTGCTTGAAGTTGGAGCGGCAGATGCTGTTTTCCTGTCCATCCTCTGGCTGTAGCAATACCTCCAGGTTAATGTCGTAGTTATGATCGCCATGGAAATCGAGGTATGGCAGCGGCTTTGGATCCTGTACAGGGCCTTTCACACGGAATGGCTCCAGGGCATCCAGCGTCACAACCCAGGGTGAGATAGAAGAGGCAAAGCTCTTAGCCAGGAAGGGCCCCAAAGGGACATACTCCCAGGTTTGCATGTCGCGGGCGGACCAGTCGTTAAACAACACCAGGCCGAAGATGTAGTCGTCTGCTTCGTCCGGGCTGATCATGTCACCAAGCCTTGTCTCGCGGCCGGTGATAAAAGCTACTTCCAGCTCAAAATCGAGCAGGCGGGATGGACCGAAGGTAGGGGCAGCGGCATCAGGTGCTTTGGTTTGCCCGTTGGGGCGGCGGATGTCTGTACCTGATACGATGATAGAAGAGGCGCGACCATGGTAACCGATCGGGATGTGTTTCCAGTTGGGCAGCAGCGCATTTTTCGGGTCCCGGAACATGGTGCCTACGTTGGTGGCGTGCTCGATGCTGGAATAAAAGTCGGTGTAGTTACCCACTTTTACGGGCATCAGCATACGCACATCACTTTGCTTGATCAGGCATTCCTGCATCAGTCTGCTGTTACCACTGATTTCGTCATTGTCGTTGCGGAGAAGCTCCGACACACGGTTGCGCACAGCCCGCCACATCGGTTTTCCCAGCGCGATAAAGTCGTTCAGGTATGGACGGTGGAATACGGTTGGGTCAACATCAAGGAGCTCGAACAGATTATGCTGGGCGACAGCACAAAGATCGAGCACGTAGTCGCCGATGGCTACACCTACACGCGGGTCTTTTGTAGCTGACTCGAATATACCGAATGGAAGGTTCTGTATCGGGAAGTCGCTCTCAGGAGATATTTCGATCCAGGAATGCAAGGCGGGGTCGTTCGCTTTTATCATAGTGCAAGAAAATCTGGGTTGTTAGACAAATATAGGGATTTTGAGGGGTATGGGAAAGGTGGTAATAAGATATGCTGTAGGTTTAGAGAAAATGTAATTTATACCTACCCTGTTTGAACACACTCGCTCGCGTCCCGCGAGTGTGAGCTATACTGCGGACTCCGGCCACTTTTTAATGTACTTTCACACAAGTGGCGGGACGCCACCAGATAACTCACACTCGCGGGACGCGAGCGAGGGCACAGGATTCTTAGTTTAATGTACCACTTCGCAGCACCATACAAAAAAAGCAGGTACTGATTTCTCAGCACCTGCTTTAAGTAAATACTCTTTATTAGAAAATTTTATCTCTACATAGCCTAAGCCAGCGGCGTCACATTCACAGCCTCTACAGCTCTGATTTCTGGTACAGCTTTGAGTACCGACTGCTCTACACCTGCTTTAAGTGTCATGGTAGACATCGGGCAGGTGCCACAGGCGCCAAGTAGCTCCAGTTTCAGGGTCATATCATCGGTTACTTCAAGCACCTTCACGTTGCCGCCGTCAGCTTCCAGGTAGGGCCTGATCTGGTCGAGGGCACTTTCGATGCGAAGTAAAAAATCGTTGTCAACGTTAATGGTTGCCATCTGTCTTAGCTTTTAATTTCTACTGGTTGTGTTTTGGCCAAAGTCGCATTTCGAACAGATACCTGCTGGGCAACAGCCTGGGCCAACTCTCTGAAAACACCGGAAGCCGGAGAATCGTTCTGCAAGGCCACCGGAGTTCCTTCATCGCCGCACTCGCGTATGCCTTGCACCAGTGGTACCTGGCCTAATACCGGCACATCAAATTTCCTGGCCAGGTTCTGTCCGCCCTCCTGTCCGAAGATGTAGTACTTGTTCTCCGGAAGTTCAGCAGGCGTAAAGTAGGCCATGTTCTCGACTACACCCAGCACCGGCACATTGATCTGCGGCTGGCGGAACATCTGCAAGCCTTTCTGCGCGTCAGCAATGGCTACTTTTTGAGGCGTCGTTACAATCACAGCACCCGTTACCGGCAGCACCTGCACCATGGTCAGATGGATGTCGGAAGTGCCCGGAGGAAGGTCGAGTAGCAGGTAGTCCAGTTCACCCCATTCTACTTCGCTGATAAATTGTTTCAGGGCAGAGCTCGCCATAGGGCCTCTCCAGATCACGGCATGATCAGGAGGCGTCAGGAAACCGATCGACATCAGCTTCACGCCATATTTCTCAACCGGAATGATGTAGTTTTTGCCATGGTCGCCTTGCACCATGCTCGGGCGCTGGTCTTCTACACCAAACATAGTAGGTATAGACGGACCAAAAATGTCGGCATCGATCAAACCAACCTTTGCGCCTGACTGCGCCAGGGCAATGGCCAGGTTGCTCGTCACAGTAGACTTGCCAACACCGCCTTTACCGGAGGCAATGGCGATGATGTTTTTTACGCCGGTAAGTACCTCGCTACTGCCTGCACGGCCGGAAGTGACGCGGGAAGTCATGTTCACGGTCACTTCTGCCTCCTTGTCTACCATGGTATGGATAGCGCGGATGCAGGCATTGCGGATCAGGTCTTTAAGTGGGCAGGCTGGTGTAGTGAGGATCACGGTAAAGCTCACGTTCTTTCCATCCACCTGCACATCCTCGATCATGTTGAGTGTCACCAGGTCCTTGCCCAGGTCCGGTTCCTCGACATAGCTGAGGGCTTTTAGTATATCTTCTTTTGTAATTGCCATAGTATTAACAGCTTTTGTAAAGCCTTACAAAGATACAAACAAAAAAACTTTAAACATGATTTAGGGATGCTTATTGCGCTCGTTAACAGCACTGCTTATACCGCAAGTTTAGCGCAAGTGCAACTTGCGGGTTATAAAGGGGGCGGAGAGGTAGAACGCTCTATCTCCTGCTTAATCCTGAAAATCTTTTAATCCTGAAAATCCTGATTCTGACAATAAACTTTATCTTTGTCATCCCATATTCCTTTACCCCATGTCCCTGATCCCAAAAGAAGTAGTTGACCAGATCCTTGCCCAGGCCGATATAGCGGAAGTGGTGGGGGATTTTGTCTCGCTCAAGAAGAAGGGGCAGAATCTGTGGGCCTGTTGTCCTTTCCATCACGAGAAGTCACCGTCTTTCTCAGTTTCACCTGCTAAAGGCATTTACAAGTGCTTTGGCTGCGGCAAGGCGGGCAACTCAGTGCAGTTTATCATGGATGTGGAAGGCACCAGCTTTCCGGAGGCGCTCAAGTACCTGGCCAAAAAGTATGGCATTGAAGTGCCGGAAGACCAGCCGAACCCCGAGTACGCCAAAGAACAGAGTGAGCGGGATAGCCTGTACATCGTTTCTGATTTTGCCAGCAAACATTACCAGCAGCTGTTGCACAGCCATGATGAAGGCTCCATTGGGCAGTCTTACCTGAAGGAGCGGGGGTTGAGCGGTAACACTATTCGGAAGTTCGAGCTGGGGTATAGCCTTGATGCCTGGTCTGACCTGACCGATGCTGCCCTAAAGGCAGGGTATAAGCAAAAGTACCTGGAGGCAACGGGACTGACCATCGCAAAAGAGGACGGCAAAAAGTACGATCGTTTCCGGGGACGTGTCATGTTCCCGATCCATAATATATCGGGGCGTGTCATCGGTTTTGGTGCCCGTACGCTCAAAAGCAACGACAAGAAGAGCCCGAAGTACCTCAATTCCCCTGAGTCGGAGATTTACCACAAGAGCAACGTGCTCTATGGCATGTACCAGGCCCGGCAGGCGATTCGCATGCAGGACATGTGTTACATGGTGGAGGGCTACCTCGATGTGCTGTCGCTGCACCAGGGCGGCATTGAGAACGTGGTGGCCTCTTCGGGTACTTCACTCACCGAGGGACAGATCAAGCTCATTGCCCGCTATACCCAGAACATCACGGTACTGTACGACGGCGACGCCGCAGGTATAAAAGCTTCACTGCGCGGCATTGACCTGATCCTGGAGAATGGCCTGAATGTGAACGTGGTCACTTTTCCGGCTGGTGAAGACCCGGATTCCTATATCCACAAGGTAGGAGACGAGAAGTTCAAAGCCTATGTGGCGGAGCATGCGCAGGATTTCATCTCGTTCAAGACCAGTCTGTATGCCGAAGAGTCCAAAGGCAATCCGGTGAAAAAGGCAGAGGCGATACGCGAGATCGTGACTTCTATTTCCAAGATCCCGGACCCCATCAAGCGGACGGTGTTCTTCCGTAGTTGCAGCCTGATCTTCGATATTGATGAGCAATTGCTGATATCGGAGTACAACAAGATGCACCTGCAGGAGCGCCAGCAAAAGCAGCAGCGCACAGGTAGTCCGGAAGATCTGGCAGAGGCGGAAGCCTACGAGGCAGAGCAGATGGAGGCTGAAAAGCCAGCCACGGAAGCCGATAGCCTGAAACGCTACGAACGGGAAATTGTGCGGATGCTGCTGAACTACCCTGACAAAGTGCTGGTGGATGGACAGAACACCTGCCAGTATATGCTGGAGCAGCTGGAGGATGTAGAATTCAGGACGCCGCTGTACGCCCGCCTGATCGAGGTGGTAAAAGAGAAGTTGCAACAAAGTGTTATACCTTCGGCAGAGGACTTTATCAACTATCCAGACCAGGAAATACGAACCGAAGCAACCAACCTGCTATCGGACCCCTACGAGCTTTCCCACAACTGGGAAACACACCAGATTTACGTTCCTCACGAGTCAGATCTGCTGCCCTACGGCGCAGAGCGGGCCGTGCTACGCCTGAAGTGGCGCAACGTGCAACTGCTTATGAAAACTGAAATGGAAAAGCTCCGCCTCGTTACCGACCCAACCGAGCAGGACCGCGTACTCCAGGTCATCTTCCAGCTCAAATCCTTCGAGAAGCAAATTGGAGATCTTTTGGGGATTGTGGTTAATAAGTAGAAAGGAATACTTAGTAGAGAGATTGTGTTATGAAATAAGAAGGCAATGCGGTATAAACTTTTTACCTTTGCAGCGCATTTCATAGTATAGACAATCACCTTGCTGATAACCACAGGTATAGCAGGTATATGGAGTAACACATGGAAACTAATTCACTTGAGCCAATTAAGCTCGATTTAATAGAAGATGCGATTGAGGACATCCGCCAGGGTAAGATCATTATTGTGGTGGATGACGACGACCGTGAAAACGAAGGTGACTTTATCTGCGCGGCAGAAATGGTGACACCGGAGATCATCAACTTCATGGCGACACACGGCCGTGGTCTGGTCTGTGCGCCTCTTACAGAGGAGCGCTGCGATGAACTGGGGCTGGAATTGATGGTGGGCCGAAACACGGCTTTGCATGCCACACCGTTTACAGTATCCGTTGACCTGATCGGGCACGGCTGTACCACCGGTATATCCGCCTCTGACCGTGCCAAAACCATTCAGGCCCTGGTCGACCCCAACACAGATCCAAATGCGCTTGGCAAACCAGGACACATTTTCCCGCTTAAAGCGAAGAAAGAAGGTGTGCTGCGTCGTCCGGGCCACACAGAGGCTGCCGTTGACCTGGCCCGCCTGGCTGGACTTGCACCAGCTGGCGTGCTGATAGAGATCATGAACGAAGACGGCACCATGGCCCGCCTGCCGGATCTGGTGAAAGTAGCGGAGCGTTTCAACCTGAAGCTTATCTCAATTAAAGACCTGGTAGAGTACCGCCTGAAGAAGGAAAGCCTGATCGACCGCGAGATTGCAGTGGAACTGCCTACCGATTTCGGTAACTTTGACCTGTATGCCTTCACACAGCGCAGCAACGGTGCCAAGCACCTGGCCCTGGTGAAAGGAGACTGGAAAGATGACGAGCCTGTACTGGTGCGCGTACACTCTTCCTGCGTGACGGGTGATATCTTCGGATCATGCCGTTGCGACTGCGGTCCGCAGCTGCACGAAGCCATGCGCATGGTAGAGCGCGAAGGCAAAGGCGTAATCGTGTACATGAACCAGGAAGGTCGTGGCATCGGGCTGATCAACAAACTGAAGGCCTACAAACTGCAGGAGCAGGGCCGTGATACCGTGGAGGCTAACCTGGAGCTTGGCTTCGGCATGGACGACCGCGACTATGGCGTAGGTGCCCAGATTTTACGTGACTTGGGTGTAACAAAAATGCGCCTGATCACAAACAACCCGAAGAAGCGCGTTGGCCTGATCGGTTATGGACTGGAGGTAGTGGAAAATGTGCCGATAGAAATCGCGCCGAATCCGCATAACCAGAGCTACCTGACCACCAAGCGCGACAAATTGGGGCACGAGATCCTGAAAAATACGGTTGTGCGCTAAGCAGCCTTAAATAACTGAACAGAGAGCCCGTACCGCCAGGTACGGGCTTTTTTTGTACAAGCCGCTGGAGCGTAGGTTAATAATTATTTCGTGAAAGGTCTATCCCGCTTCTGTTTTCTTACGTTATGAATTGTATGTAATCTTTTGTGAAACAATAGGTTAGGTAGGTGGTTTTATAATAGGTTGTTCACAATTTTAACGTTTTGCTAATGAAAAGACTGAGTACCAAATATTTGTTTTTTGCATTATTAGTGGCATTTGCCTGCGAAAGTAGATGGGGTTGGGCACAAATGCGGGAAGGATTTGACACAGAGCGATGGCTGTATGGAAAAGTTGTACTGACCAGCGGAGACAGTTTGCAGGGGGCAGTGATTTATCATCCGGCAAAAGATGTTGTGCAAATAGCATCAGAAGACGGCACTATCAATTCTCTTTCAGCTGTCAATGTCAGCCATTTTATGATCAGCGGTGTTTATGATGGCAAGCCACAGATCTTTCGCTCACTGCCCTGGAACAGAGGGAGCTTTCAGAGTGATTTTAGGGTACCGGTATTCTTCGAGCAGATAAATCAGGGGGAACTCATGCTCATGAAAAGATATGTGGGCGTGACAGCTGCGAAAGGTGAACAGCATCAGCAACAGGCAACAGCATCGCTGCAAACACATTATTTCCCGCACTTTGCCACAGCCGGAGACGAACTACAGGAAATTCTGTATGTGATGCTGCCGGACGGGGAGATAGTACAACTGCGCAAGCACAAAAAAGACCTGCTTAAGCTTTGCGGTACGCAAGCAGGAAAAGTGAAGCAGTATGTAAAAGCTAATAAGCTTGACTACAATAATTCCAAAGACTTACTCAGTATCGTAGACTATTATAATTCACTCTAGAACAAAGACTTAGAGGTCACGTAGCCGCACCAGCAGTACAGACGCCAAAACAAGCACTGCGATATAAAATAGTGCAGGCAGCACAGCCCAGGCCGGACTAAGTGCCATCATGGGGCTGGTGAGGCCATCTATAATCTCCTGCCCCGGCGTAGGAGTAAGGCTTCCAAACACCTTCATAGGCATAAAACGATCGATATGGTCATCGATCTGGTAATGTATGATGGGCTCCACTATTTTAGACCAGGCCAGAAAGGCGATGATGGCCAGCCCGCTCTTACGGATCAGAAAGGCAAAGAACATGGCCAGACACATATATCCCACAGCCTGCACAAAGAAGTAGGAGAGATGATCGATCTTACCAAGTATGGCTCCCATACTGGTGTCGGAGCTGTAAATTAATCCGAAAAACAGGCCCATCACCAGAAGAAACACAGTGGCCAATGCTGCCAGACCCAGCGAGACGTAAAATTTAGCCAGAACGGCCTCTGTGCGGGAACGCCCGTCTATGACCTGTTGCCTGAGCGTACGATAGCTGTACTCATCCGTGATCAGCACGATCACCAATATACCCAGGAGCAAATTGAAAAAGTAGGCGACATAAGTGAAGCGCATCCAAAGGTTAGGGAAATCATACAGCGATTTGCCCAGCGACTGCCCGCCTACCATCATGTTGCTGCTGAAGTAAATCAGCAGTACCTGCAGTAGCACATAGATGGCCATAATTACCCAGAAAGTAAGGTATTGGAGTATCTTCCTGAGCTCAGTTCTGATCAGATTCATGCGGGGCTTATTTTTGGGTGATTTCAAGAAACTGCGCCTCCAGGCTTTTGCGGCGCACCAGGAGCTGGGATAGCACGATGCCCTGTGCGAACATATCGCGGTTGAGGTCGGTGCTGGTATAGCCTTCAGAGAGTGTGAGGCTGACATAATTCTTTTCCTGCGCAAATTTCACAATGTAGGGCAGGCGCTCTAATAGCTGCAGTACCGGGGCCAACTCATCGGCGCTGATCAGCAGCTGATCCTGCGTGGAGAGGATGTCCCCCACCGGACCATTGGCCTTGAGCTTGCCTGCCTGTAGCACGGCTACGTGTGTGCATACCTTCTCTACTTCATCCAGCAAATGACTGGCCAGCAGGATGGTTTTGCCTTGTGCAGCAATCCGGGTGATCAGGTCACGCACCTCGGCTATACCCTGTGGATCAAGGCCATTGGTCGGCTCATCGAGCACCAGCACCTCCGGATCGTTGAGCATGGCGGCGGCCAGTGCCAGACGCTGTTTCATACCCAGCGAGAAGCCTTTGAAGGTAGTGTGGCTCCGTGTGCCAAGACCTACCATATCGAGCATCTTGTTGATATGCCGGTGGTCTGCCTGCTTGGTGTCGGCCGCTACTTCCAGGTTGGCGCGTGCTGTGAGGTAGGGGTAGAAATTGGGCGTTTCGAGCAGAGCGCCGACCCTACGCTTCGTTTCGCTGCTTATAGAATCCCCAAACCACTGAAAACTACCGCCGCTCGGCCGGATTACGTCCAGCACCATACCAAGCGTAGTGGTTTTGCCGCTTCCGTTCGGGCCAAGCAAGCCGTAAATGCTGCCTGCCTTCACCTGCAGAGTCAGCCGGTCCACGGCCTGCAGGCTTCCGTATTTCTTTGAGAGTTCGTTCAGGTATAGGACTGTTGCCATAGCGGTGAGTCGTTTAGACAAATATAGCGTTTTTCTGATATCGGCTGAGAAAAGAAAAGCGCTCCTGCTCAGGTATAGCAGGAGCGCTTTTCATACTGGGAAAATAGATTTAATACCTCCTGCCTTGCTATTAAGTACCTTAATTTAAGAGATGGCAGGCCTCTGCTATCTACTACCAGGATCCTTACAGGATGACAAAAGAGGAGGGCTAATTATTCTTGCTGAAGTCGAGGTTGTAAAACAGGCTTACCTGTAAGGTATGGTTATGTTCAAACACAGTGCCATTGGCCTTCTGCACGATCTGGTTGAGGTAGCCCAACTCCAGCGTCGCGGCATTGCTGAACTTATACCCCAGGGCAGCATAGGCCCGGTTCTGGTCGAAAATATTTCGCTGGATGTTGTTGCCGAAGCCTACAAAGATTTCGTTATAGGCTGCCAAAAACGGCTCACCCGCTTCGATGCTGGTGCCGATGAGCGGCAGTGTGGCCTTGAGCATGTAGCGTGCCCGGTTGAGGTAGGTGGTGGTTTCGGCTCCGGCTGGTTTGATCCAGCGTTGCTCCAAACGGTAGCGGTGCATCAGACCTACACGCGACACGCTGTTTTTGAGCTGCAACTGCTGGTAAATGCGGTGCTCCGGAAAGGTGCCTGCCGCCGGGAAGTCGCCGTAAGGGTGCGTTTCGATATAGCCGTAGCCCAGCGTAAACATGGCCGATGGCGTCAGATCGTAGTTTATACCTGTGCGAATAAGCAGTTGCTGCGGGTCTTTGAGTATATTGTGGCGACGCCATTGCACTTCGGTATGCAGTCCCCACTTGTCGTTGAGTTTGTGGTCGCCGAAGTACATGTACCAGCCGTTGCTATTGAAATCTTTTACACGCTCACTTTGCGCCTGTGCCGGAGCGCTCAACCATAGGAGCAGGCTCAGGGCCGGTAAAATTCTGAAAAGTATACCTTTGATATCCATGCTGACAAAGTTCGATCCCAAAAGGCTGAAATTCAACTTGAATATTCGCCTATTTTTCACTACTTATAAGTGATTATTAGCTTATGCAAGTAGATAAAGAAAATTACAAGACCACCGAGCTGAGCATGACCGCTGCCGAAGCCAATGTGCGGGCACTGGTTTTCATTGTGCCAATTCTGGTAATCTACGTGGGAGCTTATCTGCTCAACTGGCCCGAGCAGTTCTCTACCCAAAACCTGCGACAGCTTGTGCAAACGAACCGGGACCTGCTGATGATCTCCCCGATGCTTATGCTGCTGGTTTTCATAGTTGGAGCAGTAGTGCACGAGTTGCTGCATGGGCTCACCTGGGCTGTGTTCTGCAAAAACGGTTTAAAGTCAATCAAATACGGCGTGTACTGGAAAATGCTGACACCCTACTGCCATTGCAAAGAAGTACTGCCGCTGAGGCAGTACGCCATAGGCGGGATGATGCCGGGACTGGTGATGGGGCTGTTGCCCGCTTTGGCAGGTATAGCCATGGGGCATTTCGTGCTTTTCCTTTTTGGTTTGTTCTTCAGCATGGCCGCTGCCGGTGACTTGCTCATTCTTTGGATGCTGCGTCATCAGCATGGCTCCGACCTCGTGCAGGACCATCCGGATAAGATCGGCTGTTTTGTGCTTAGCTCGAAGGTATAGGAAAGTCGCGCCTTTTGGCTATATTTAAGGTATGGCTCTTTGAGACTTTAAGCACCTAACTATGAATTATAAAAAACTATTAGGCGGAGGCCTCACCCTGGCAACCCTGCTCGGCGGCAATCTGCAGGTATCAGCTCAGGATTACAAGCAACTGCACGAACAGGCTATTGTGGTAGACACGCATAACGACGTGTTGATCTCGGTACTGGAAGGGTTGCGGCTGGAGGATGACCTCCGTGGCAAAACACACTCTGACCTGGCACGCTTCAAGGAGGGTGGGGTCGATGTACAGGTGTTTTCAGTCTGGAGTGATGGTACCTATGGAAAAGGCAAAGGCTTTAAGTTCGCTAATCTTCAGATCGATTCTCTCTATGCCATCGTAAACCGAAACCCTGACAAGATGATGATTGCCCGCACGCCTGCCGATATAGAGCAGGCCGTTGCACAAAACAAAATGGCTACCATGATCGGGGTGGAGGGTGGACACATGATGGAGAGCAATCTGAAGTACCTGGAGGCACTGCACAAGCGCGGTACCATCTACATGACCCTGACCTGGAACAACTCCACTCCCTGGGCTACTTCTGCCATGGACGAGGAAGGTGGTGAGCTGCCTAAGAACCGCAAACCCGGACTTACCAAATTTGGCAAGCAGGTGGTGCGCAAAATGAACGAGCTGGGGATGCTGGTTGACCTGAGCCACGTAGGTGAGCGTACATTCTGGGATGCCATGGCCACAACCACTAAGCCAGTACTGATCTCACACAGCTGCGTACATCACTTCAACCCGCATTTCCGCAATCTCAAGGACGATCAGATAAAAGCAATCGCCAAAAACGGCGGCGTGATCCATCTTAATTTCTTCTCCGGCTTCCTGGATCCGGAGTATGACAAGCGCATGAGTGCTTTTCGGGCCAGACACAAGGCCGAAGTAGACTCGCTGCGCAAGGAAGGGAAGAACTCTATTGAGGTATTTGACTGGGCGATGGAAAACTATCCGGAAGAAGCCTCAGAACTGCGTCCACCCCTGTCTATCCTGCTCGACCACCTTGACCACATCGTGAAGCTGGTTGGCGTAGACTACGTAGGCCTCGGCTCTGACTTTGATGGTGTCACTTCTACACCCAAGCAGCTCGACAGTGTAGCCGATATGCCGGTGATTACCCGTGAGCTGCTTGCCAGAGGATATAGCGAAGAGGATATTAAAAAGATACTAGGCGAAAACTTCCTGCGCGTGCTGCGTGCAAATGTGAATTCATAAGCAGGTATAGGTAAAATGTAAAGGTCAGGCCCAATCACAGAGCCTGACCTTTACATTTATACCCTCGCTCGCGTCCCGCGAGTGTGAGTTATCCTGTGGCGTCCCGCCACTTGTGGCAGGGCCACAGATCAAAGCGGCCAGAGACCGCCCGATAGCTCACACTCGCGGGACGCGAGCGAGGGTAGTGCCTTTACCTGTACCTGGGCCAGAGGCCCCACCATAGTAGACACGGCGTCATACTACTAAATCCTATTACTCAGGCACAACCCTGTAAATCGTGCCCGGGCTCTCCACTGCGACATAGATATACCCATCCGGTCCCATCTTCACATCACGCACGCGGCCGATGTTTTTGAGGAGCTTCTCTTCACTTATTATCTTGTCCCCATCCATTTTGAGCTTGCTCAGGAACTGGAAACGCAGTGACCCTGTCAGCAGGTCGCCTTCCCAGCCTTTGTAGCGGTTGCCCGTCACGAAAGCCATACCGGATGGGGCGATTGATGGCACCCAGTACCAGAGCGGCTGTTCCATTCCTTCTTTTTTGGTCAGTTCAGTCAGCACGGTGCCGTTGTAGTTGATGCCGTAGGAAATCACAGGCCAGCCATAGTTCTTGCCTCGTTCAGCAATGTTCACTTCGTCGCCACCTCTTGGGCCGTGCTCGTTGGTCCAGATGGCGCCGGTACGTGGGTGTATTGTCATGCCCTGTATGTTGCGGTTGCCGATGGTCCAGATAGAGGCGATGGCTCCTTTTTCGTTTGCGAAAGGGTTGTCGCCAGGTATAGCGCCATCGTCTTTGATGCGGTGCACCTTGCCTGGGGAACGCTCAATGGTCTGCGCATTCTCGTGGTGCTGGCCACGGTCGCCTACCGACACATACAGCATGCCGTCACGACCAAACTCCAGGCGGGAGCCGTAGTGGTGGCGGGTACGGGTCCAGGGCTGCGCTTCAAAGATCACTTTCTGATCAGTGATTTTATTGCCCTCCAGTTTAGCACGCATCACGGCAGTAGTCGAGAGCGTTTGCTCTCCTTCTTTCTTGAAGGCAGAGTAGGAGAGATAGATCAGGTTGTTATTGGCAAAGTCAGGATGCAGCTCTACATCCAGCAAACCACCTTGTCCCTGTGCCAGCACCTCAGGTGCGCCGGAAATTTGCTGCAGCTCTCGACTTCCCTTTGGCAAACGGTAGAAGGCGCCGTTGCGGTCTGTGATCAGCATGTCGCTGTTTGGCAAAAAGGCCATCCCCCACGGAATCTCCATACCTGTAGCCACGGTGTCGACGCGGTAGCGGAGGTCCTCGGAGGTATAGACAGTACTGGCGGTGGCTTCTTCGCTGAAATCGTACTGCTTCACGTTCTGTATACCTTCCTGAATGTAAGCGACCAGCGCGGTGACTTCCTGATCAGAGAAAGTCTGCTCAAAGGCGGGCATGCCCTCCTCGGGGTAGCCGTGCTTGATGGCGGCAAAAAGATTTTCAGCAGAACTGCCATGCTTCCATTTACGGTCAGTAAAGGCCTCCATCTGTTCACCGTGACAGCCGGAGCAGTAGCTGGCGTAATTGGTGCGGGCTTTCTCCAACTGAGCCTCGGACAATGCTACTTCCTGAACGGAATTTTGGGCGACAGTCTGTGTATCCGGATTGCTTGTGCTGGCGC
Organism: Pontibacter lucknowensis; assembly: GCF_900156415.1. Taxonomy (GTDB): domain Bacteria; phylum Bacteroidota; class Bacteroidia; order Cytophagales; family Hymenobacteraceae; genus Pontibacter; species Pontibacter lucknowensis. The sequence goes on from NZ_FTNM01000003.1 coordinate 152,489, forward strand.
TGCTGCCCGAGCTGGTGCAGCTATCCAGTGTGATAAGGGTTAGCCCCAGGAGTGGGAGCAGGTGATTTGTCTTTAACATAGTAGTTGTGTTTCAATCTTCGGGTGGCGCGGGGTTCGCAACCTTGTGTATACAAATATAGTGGGTGTAAAAGCAAAAGCCACCTTTATCGGGTGGCTTTCACGTTTTATGCTGATTCTGCTTTACAGCGGCAGTTTCACATCTTTCATCAACCTGCCCACCGGGTACATGTTATGTGTTGGCTCATAGTGCGGAGAATTTCTGTACACAAAATCCAGCTGGGCGCGGGCGTTTTTGGCAAACTCCGGATCCTGCTTTTTACGGGCTTCCAGTTGCTTGCGCAGGTCTGGGTTTTGCTTCAGGATATCAGCGGCCAGATCCTCAAACACATAGCTCGAGAAGTATTCTTTCTGCATCAGGATACTGTCGAAGAAGTTCCAGTTGAAGTAAGAGTCAACAGCCTGTGGCTCCAGTGCCTCCACCAGGAAGCGGTTGGCCTCCTGGTTCAGGTATACCACGTAGTCGCCTTTCAGGAACTGGCGAGGCATGGTGCGGGTCTCCACTTGCGTACCTGTGTGCAGGTAGTGACCTTCGTACGGACGGGGCGATGTTTTATAATCCGTGATGTAGTAGGTGTCGAGCGTGAGGGTGGTATCCCGCTTGAGCTGGCGCATTTCCACTTTGTTCAACTTCAAACGCTCGATTACTTCACGCCAGGCCTGCGGAATAATGTATGCCACTGGTTTCTCCACGGTCACAGAAGGGGTGAAGGTATTGTAATAGTTGATGTTGGTAGAGTAGGGGGCCTTGCGGTCGTAGTAAAGGCGCTCGAGTCCGCTTACTTCGCTTGGCTTATACCTGGCGGCATAGCCCAGGAAAGGAATCTGCTCTACCTTTGTGGTATCAAGCTGCCAGTCCAAGGCAAAAGTCTTCTGGGTCAGCGTCTCCTGCTTGGCTTTGGCTCTCAATTCGCCTATTTCTTTCGCATCTCGGCTCACAGTGCTGATCATGTGCTCCATCAGTTTGTAAGTAGACTGCACCCGCTGGTCAAATGGCTTGAGCATGTGTGTTTCGGGCACAAAACCGATGGTGTTGTATAGAGCGGTATAACCGGTTGCATAGCGCGGCGACTCCATGAAGCCTATGATGCCTTTCTCCGGTGTTTCACCAATGGTATTCATGTAAGGTACCATCGGGAACTTGTCTTTTTTCATGCCTTCATACAGCGTAGGCAGCATCTTACCTTGCAGGTAACCGGCTAGTGTCGGGTTCAGTTTGTTATGCTGCGTCGCGATCAGGGTCATCACATGCTGGTAATCGGCGCCGTTGGAGGTATGGTTGTCCATGAACACATCCGGGTCCCAGTCGCGGTAGATGAGGTGAAAGGCCTGCGCGTTTTTAGAATCCGTCTTGAGGTAGTCGCGGTTCAGGTCCAGGTTGCGGGCATTGCCCCTGAAACCGTAGCTCTCCGGTCCGTTCTGGTTGGTGCGGGTATGACTGTTGCGGTTGAGCGCTCCACCGATGTTATACACAGGTATAATGGCCATTACCACATTATCAAGCTGCTTGCGCTTGTTCTTATCCTGCAGGTAGTCGCGGGCCAGTAGCATGGTGGCATCTATACCTTCGGGCTCGCCCGGGTGGATGCCGTTCTGGATAAGCAATACGCGTTTGTCCTTCTGTTTAATGGAACGCGGGTCGAAGTCTTTGTCGGTGGAGATGATGACCAGGTGCAGCAGACGGCCCGAGTCGGTATAGCCGTAGGGCACCATTTTTACTTCGTCGTATGCGGCGTCGAGCTTGCGGTACCAGTCAATGGCCTCGTCGTAAGTGGCGGTCTGGTTCTTGTTGCCTTTCTCGTAAGGCGTTTTCAGGTCGGTTTTGTCAGGTGTTCCGGTAGCCAGCAGCGCGGCTAAGAGTAGGGTGGTTAGCATGTGTGGTGTTTACAATTGGTCTTGCAAAGCAATGTTAACCAATTCAGGGCAAAAATCCTGCTTATACCTGAAAAGTCTTCCGGTGTTTGTTTGTAGGGAAGAGCTGTTTGTCCAGGCTATACTTGCCTGGGCCGATGAAGTAGAGGGCAAAGAAAAGGATAGCCGCCTCCATTGCGTGTGAGTAACCGCCAAATCCGTCGCCGGCGCTCATGTGGCGTAGCGTGGCCACCAGCATGGTGATAACCAGCAGGATGGTCGTCGGGCGGAAGAAAAGGCCCAGCACCAGCAGCGCACCGCCCACTGTTTCAGCAAACGCAGCCATAAAACCCCAGAATTCAGGCATGAAGTCTATACCCAGCAACTGCATGTTCGCTCCTATTTTGGCCCAGCGCTCGGGCCCGCCGACCATTTTAGGCCAGCCGTGCAGGATGAACATAATGCCGATGCCGATGCGGAGCAGCAGCAGGCCGGTGTTTTTATAGCTATAGCGGGTGCGGAGTAATGACATGAGAGCAATAATACATAATCCGCTGAAGTATTACAAAAATCTAATATATTAAAATGCCGCGAACAAGGGTATTGGCAGGTACCTGATCAGGTTTCAGGTTATGCAGGTTGTTTTGGTCTAACTGGCTGGTATCCAATAAAAAAGACATGCCTGTGGATTCACTCGCTGCCACAAAGCCCGCCTCACCCAAACTGGTGTAGGCAATCGGATGGTGCTGTGTTACTTCGCTGTATTTTGATCCAATTCCCAAACCCTGAGCCGTTTTGTACTCTTCGCCCTGTACCTGGATGCGCCATACCTGGCAATCGGGGTCACAGGTTTGCTCTACCAGCAGCCCGCGTGGACTATCTGGACCGCTGAAGACATAAGCTGTAGACTGCTGGCCCTCGTTCTGCAGGGTGGTATCCCGTATCTGCAGACCTGCCGGCACCTGGTTGCGCATTTCCTCGATGGGCATACCTATCCGGATGTTGCCCACCTGTCCCTTACGAATGACAAAGTCGGCAGGCTGGGTTGCGGGGGAGGGGGTGCCTGATTCAACGGTTTGTGTCATCGGCCCGCCTTCGATTGCCGTATCGGTAGTGTTGGCCGCTTCATCGGTGTTGTCACGGTCGGCCAGGCAAGCTGCCATGCCCACCCCCAACAGGATGGCGTAAAGTATATTCTTAAGCATGAGGTGAGATTAGGAAATCATTATATTCATCTTAACCCTGTTGTGACTGCCGGGGTTGTCGTATATTAGCACGAAAACGTAATTCGTTTATTTTGTCATACATCAACTAAAAATAATAAAATGGCTTTACCATTAATACTGGTTTCGAACGACGACGGCATTACAGCGCCAGGTATACGGACGCTGGTGAAAGTGGCCAAGAAAATAGGAGAGGTAGTGGTTGTGGCACCTGACGGACCGCAATCAGGTATGGGGCACGCGATCACGATCGGCAATACGCTGCGCCTCGATCGCTCCATTGCCTTTGAAGACCTGGGTATAGAGGCCTACGAGTGCTCCGGTACCCCGGCCGACTGCGTGAAGCTGGCCAAGCATCATGTGTTGAAAGACCGTCGACCTGATCTGGTGGTGAGCGGCATCAACCACGGTTCCAACTCCAGCATCAGCGTGCTGTACTCGGGTACCATGTCAGCGGCTATTGAGGCGGCTATCGAGGGCCTTCCGGCTATCGGGTTCTCTCTTTGCGATTACGGGCACGAGGCTGACTTTTCGCATACCGAAGAGTTTGTGGAGCTGATTATCCGGCAGGCGCTGGAGCATGGTATACCTGAGAATACGGCCCTGAACGTAAACTTGCCAAAGAAGAGCAGTGAGCCGATCAAAGGTGTGAAGGTATGCCGGCAGGCCCATGCCAGGTGGCAGGAAGAGTTTGACGAGCGCCTTGACCCGCGCAACCGCCGCTACTTCTGGATGACGGGCAGCTTCGTGAATCACGACAAAGGAGAGGATACCGACGAGTGGGCGCTGGTAAACAACTACGTATCCGTAGTGCCATGCCAGTTCGATATGACGGCCTATCATGCCATGGCCACGCTCAATGAGTGGGATATTTAAGGTATAGAAAAACCCCTGGGCTGTGAAGATCAGCACCAGGGGCAACCTAACATTTTTGTTTTTATAGCTTATTTAAATTTTGTGACGATCACGTCTGCATTCTTTGCATTAGAGTCTGCAGGCTTGCTTGAGCCGTCATTTGTCACAAAGAGGATGGTAAGCTTTTGACTAACCGCTACAGGCTGGCCGTCTACTTTACCGGGATTCCACATACCTTGTGTTTTCTGAATTGTGCCAGAGATAGCATCATGCATTTCTTTTCCCATACCTACCGAGAACATGCTGATTACTTTGCCGTCTTCCTTTATGACTAGGTGCACCTCAACGGCTCCTTCAAAGTCAGTGTTGGCAGGGTAGCGCAGGTTTTTGGCCAGGTATCTTTCAAAGGATCCCTCTTTAAAAGTTGGCTTCACATCTACTTCCTCTATTTTATAAGAGGCCTTGGTATACTTGGTCATGCTCGGCACGCCCATCTTCTCGCTGCCGCGGCCCGATTCTGAACTCAGGAACTGTACGGGAAGCACGAGTTCAGAACCAATGGGCTGTCCGTTTTTGAGGGCTGGTTCCCACTGGCCGGAAGTAGCCTTCACTGCTGCCATGGCTGACTCTGACAGCTTAGCCAGCATAGTTTTGTTCTGGAGCTGGAAAGTGGATGCATCCATGTAGTCGAGCTCAGAGCCAGGGCCGACCATTTTCTTCAGCTTGGTGCCTTCCAGACGCACATTCGATACCTGTCCTTCTTTATCAACATAGAACTTCACCACTACACGGGCGTTCAGGTTTTCCTTTTTAGCTTCGGCGGGTAGTGCCAGGTGCGCCTGCATCGCCTGTTGCATCGCCTCTGTGCCGCCCTTAAAGGCAGGCATACGATTGGACACGTTGGCTGCTGCTGTTCGATCTGATTCTGTCAGGGAAAACCTGATAGGTAAGGTATAGCGCACTCGTACGACCTCCTCATTCTGCCGGCCCGGGGACCAGTGACCACTCATCAGCTTCACCACCCGCATGGCCTCCGCATCGGTTTCAGGGCTGAGCGATTTCACTGCTTTTATTTCATTGAGTGTACCATCGGTTTCCACTACGAAGGTAATCACAGTCAAGCCTTCCAGGCCATTGCTTTTGGCAACAGCTGGGTATTGGATGTTGGTGCCCAGGAATTTCATCATTTCAGCTTCACCACCCTTAAACTGCGGCATGTGCTGGACGTAGCTGTAGGGTTCGCCTGCAGGTTTCTTTTGCTGTGCTAGTGCATCTGTTTGCAACCCGATGCTGAGTGAGAGGGCCAGCAAGGGAGCGGCCAGTAAGATCTTGATTGAGTTTTTGTTTTTCATGAGATGTAAGTTTTATGGTTCTGTTTTAGGAAAGAAAAGGCAATAGTGACCCTGCCCCGGTTTTTAAACTGGGTTTAGCAGGTATAAAATAGGGTGAAACTATTATTTTATGGCGAAGCGCACGGGCAAGGTATAGCGGACAGGTACAGCTTTACCGTTCTGTTTGCCAGGATCCCACTGACCTTGCATGGCTTCTACTACCCGTATGGCCTCTTTGTCCAGGTCCTCGTGCAACGACTTTAGTAGCGTTATTTCGTTTAAGCCGCCAGTCTTATCTACCACAAAGCTCAACACTACCAGTCCCTCTACGCCTGCATCCTGTGCGCTCTTTGGGTAGCGAACTTGTCGTGCCATAAACTTCATCATCTCAGATTCGCCTCCTTTGAACCTGGGCATCTGCTCTACATAGGTATAGGGTTTATCAGTAGAACTGGCATTTTCAGTCGCAATGTTAGGTGTAGCAGTTGGTCCTGCTAGCTTGACCTCATTCTTCACTGTTTTGGCTGGTTCGGTGGTTGCTGCGTTGGCCGTCGCAGCTGCAGGTTCTATACCTTCGCGCTTCTGCTCGCCTATTGGAGTTGAGGCTTTTCGTGCTGGAGCCATTACGAGCAGCTCCGTCAGCGAAGCGGGTTCTTCCACGAGAGTTGTCACATCAGCGCTTACTTTGCTACTGGAGAATGCTACCAGCAGTATGAGTATTACGGGCAGGGAAAGCAGCAGGCGCGCTTTGCTTACAGGTTTTCCATGCAACTGCAGCATGCGCAGGCGGCGGAACACTTGCGGCTTCTGGAAATAACTTCCCACCGGTATTCCCGCCATGTAAAGCGCCTCCTTGGCCAATAACGAGCTGTATTCCTGTGGCTGGCAGTTAGCGAGTACCTCCGCATCCGCCTGAAACTCGTGCACATTACGCAGTTCTTCTTTCATAAGCCAGACCAGCGGATTGAACCACAGCAAAGCGGTCAGGATTTCATAGTAAAGTACATCGTAGGTATGGCGCAGACGTACATGGGCCATCTCGTGCGAAAGGATCTGCTGCTGCTCCTGTGCGGACAAATGCTTCATATCTCCCAGGAACACATAGTGCAGGAAAGCGAACGAGGGAAACTGTCCTTCAGTTTGGAGCACGGTTGCCTCAGCCCCTAATGATTGGAGCGGTTTGGCTGCAGACGCCAGCGTCCGGATGCGGATCACCTGCATGCCCAGCCTAAAGAGTAGTACAAGGCCAATTACACCGTACAGCATAAGCAGCCATTGGCCGGTTGTAAAGAGTGGTGCTGTAGCTGGTGCAGTCGAATTATAGCCTATAACCTGTATTTCCTGCAGTTGGATGGCAGGTATGACATCCGTGGAGGGAAGCACGGCCTGGAATGGCAGTGGTAATTCCAGCAGAGGAATAGTTAGCGCCAGTACAGGAGTCAGTAGCAGATATAGCCTATTAAAAAGCAGGCCAGGCTGGTTATGCAGCACCAGTCTGTAAAACAGGTATAGCACCAGCAATGCTATAGCAGACTGCAGCAGGTAATTAAGCATTGTTTCCATCTTGTTGGTCCTCTTCTTTAAGGTCGTCTTTTACATGGCGCATCAGCTGGTCAAGCTCTTTTACGTCCAGGTTATTGTCTTTGGCAAAGAACGAAACAAGCTTTTCGAAAGAGCCTCCGAAATAACCGCTCATGAAGTTCTTCAGAAAAAAGCTCTTATACTTGTCTTCAGCCACCAGCGGATAGTACTCGTGAGACTTACCAAAGGCATTGTATCCGACGAATCCCTTCTTCTCCAAAATGCGAACAACGGTCGATACCGTGTTATAGGCTGGTTTTGGTTCCGGCATCTCTTCCAGAATATCTTTCACGAATCCTTTTTTCATCTTCCAAAGGATCTGCATGATCTCTTCTTCGGCTTTGGTGAGTTCTTTCATGGGGCTTGTGGCTGTTGAATAAGATAAATATATAACTAATTACTTAGTTTACAAACTAAATGTTTAGTTATTTGAGAATATTTTAAATAAAAAATGGCTCCCTGTAGGGGGAGCCATTTTTAAAAGATATAAAGATCAGGGATTAGTAGCCCTCGTTTCTTACCAGGTTCGGGTTACGCTCAATCTGCTGAAGCGGAATTGGCCATAGGTTACGGAAAGCTTGTCCTTCACAGAAGCCAAGCACCTCGCATGTCAGGTTGTAACGACGCAGATCAATGTAGCGGAGGCCTTCGCCTACGAACTCCAGACGGCGCTGACGCAGAATCTCATCAAGTGCTGCCGTTACAGAAAGTGCACCCACATCAGGTAGACCGGCTCTGTTTCTGATAGTATTGATGTCCTCACGAGATTGCTCTGATACAGTATTGGACTGTCTTATGGCAGCTTCTGCTCTGATCAGGTACATCTCTGCCAGGCGGATCACAATTACGTTGTCGGCGTTATTCACGGCATCTTCGTACTTTAGGAGTCTGCGGCGGTTGGCGGAGCCTTCAATGCGAACAGTTGACTCAAAGCGGGTGTCACCGTTAGCAGCTGATGCTTGCAAAGCCTCATAAGTACCCTGACGCACGTAGAATTTCTGACCAGGTGTGTTCGGGTTAGTAGATGAGCCCAGGTTGTTTTGGTCGTTTGCCGTGAAGTCAATCTCAAAGATGGACTCTCTGTTGCCGCTGCCTTCTGTGGTGAAGACGCTGGCAAAGGTAGGCATCATTTCAAATGCATTGCTTGTGATAACCTGGTTGGCTTTGGCCTGTGCCTCACCATAGTTGCCAACCTGCAATTGCACACGGGCTAGCAAGGCAGTTGCCGCAAGTCCTGAAGCACGGCGAGGATCTGATCTTTCCTCAGTGTCCAGCATGTTCTCTGCATTGGTCAGGTCACTGATGATGGAGTTGTACACCTCCTGCTCAGATGCGCGCGGAAGGAACTGAATGTCTGGCAAACCAGTGGTCGCATTCAGCTCAAGTGGTACTCCACCAAACACCTTCACCAGATCAAAGTAAGCAAGCGCTCTTACAAAGTACATCTCACCCTGAACGGCATCACGCTGCTCAGCTGTGATAGTACCAGCTGAAAACAAATCATTAGCCTGAGAGATAACTGTGTTAGCACGGTTGATAACTGCATAGATGGTACTCCATGTGTTGTCAATCTGTAAGTTGGAAGCCGTAAAGTTCCGTCTGGTTGCCTCGAGGTCAGTGGTAAATGTACCGATGAACTCCATGTTGTCGGAGTATACCTCATTGTAGAAGGCGTAGCGGTAGCCATAATAGTCTTCGGACTGCATGGCGCTGTAAGCACCAAGGGCAGCCTTGTCCAATGAATTGAAATCAGTTACGGCAACACCAGCCTCTACCTGTGTGGTCGGGGCTACTTCCAGTCTTTCCTCACAGCCGGTCATCACACTCAAACCAAGTGCTGCGGCCAATATGTATGAATATTTTTTCATCTTGATAATCGGTTTAATGATTAAAATCCAACATTAACACCAAATGTGATGGTGCGGCTCTGAGGCACTGTGTAGAAGTCTACACCCAATGTTGTATTGCTGGTACCTGCAAAGTTCACTTCCGGGTCGAAACCTGGGTAATCTGTGAAAGTAAGCAGGTTTTGAGCCTGAGCATACACACGCAGTGATCTCATTCTCAGGCGCTCGCTAACAGAAGTAGGCAGTGTGTAGCCCAATACCATGTTCTTGAGGCGCATGTAAGAACCATCATATATAAAGCGTGATGTGTTGCTTCTGCCATTGTAGTTCTCATCCAGGTAAGTAGCACGCGGTACGTCTGTTACGTCACCTTCCTGGCGCCATCTGCCCAGTACATCTTCCACCATGTTGTCGTCATATACACCAAGGTGCATCTGGTACTGACGCGATGGCATCGCGATTTCGTTGCCGTAAGAGAACTGGAAGAACACATTCAGGTCGAAGCCTCTGTAGCGGAAGGTATTTGTCAGACCACCGATAAAGTCTGGCTGTGCATTGCCGATCACAGTGAAGTCATCGTCTGTGATAATGCCGTCTCCGTTGATATCACGGAAGTTCACGTCACCAGCCATTGTTCCATTGAACTCAGCCTTAGATTCTGGGACATCCTCTGTTCTGCTGTAAATGCCGTCAGAGATCAAACCGTAGAAAGTACCTATTGGCTGACCTTCGCGCAATACAAGTGAGTTGCCGCCGAAGCCGTAGAAGATGTCCTGTCCTTCATAAAGCGACGTTACCTTGTTGCGGTTACGGGCAATGTTAAAGTCTGTTGTCCAGTTAAAGCCATTGCCTGGGTTAGAGATGTTTACTGTGTTCAGGGCAATTTCAAAACCTTTGTTTTCAGTAGAACCTACGTTGAATTGCACACTAGAGAAACCACTCTGCGTTGGAATAGGACGGGCAAAAAGCAGGTCCTCTGTCTTCTTCACATAATAGTCAAACGCAAGGTTAACACGACCATTCAGGAAGCCAATGTCAGTACCTACGTTAAACTGTCTGGTTGTTTCCCACTTCAGGTCCGGGTTGGCCAGCTGAGACTGGGCAAGACCTGAAAGGTCAAGGTAGTTGCTACCGCCTGTGTAAAGCGGCAGGTATCTGAAGTCGCCGATCTCCTGGTTACCGGTTACACCGTAAGAAGCACGCAGCTTCAGTTCACTCATGTAGTCAAGACCTGACATGAAGTTTTCTTCAATCAGTCTCCAGCCTGCCGAAACAGACGGGAAGTAACCATAGCGGTTGTTCGCACCAAAACGGGAAGAGCCGTCAGCACGGAAGTTAACGCCCAACAGGTATCTGTCTCTGAAGGAGTAGTTCACACGACCAAAGAAAGAAACAAGAGAAGACTCGATTTCAGAGTTTGTACCGGCGTTCACACGAGCAGCACTCGATACGTAACGGAAACGCTCACTTGCGAAGCCTTCACCTGTTACACTGGCGCTGCGGATCTGGTTGTCCTCGTTGCTGGCACCGATCACAGAAGACAGGCTGTGTACCTCGTTGAAAGTTTTGTTATAAGCCAATGTTGCCTCCAACAAGCGTTTGGTAGCAGTGGTAGTGGCATTAATGGCCTGACCACCCTGTGCCTCAAAAGTAGAACCAGGGAAGTTAGCGGCGCTATAACGACGTTCCTCCACGTTCAGCACGTCTATACCACCCTTCACCTGCAGGTCGAGGCCCGGGATGATTGAGTATTTCGCAAACGCGTTACCAACAGCACGAAGGTTGCGTGTTTCGTTATCGTTCTCAAGACCTTCCGCTACCGGGTTAGTATAGTAGAAGTTAGGATAAGAGTAAGTTCTTGTCTCTACATCAGTGAAAACAGGCCAGAGCGGAGACGCAGCCAATGCGTTGGCAAACGGGCTGGTGATCGAGTTGTCGCTGATGATACGGTCACTGTCTGAGCGGCTTAGCTGGATGCTGGTGCCCAGTGAGAACTTGTCATTTGCCTGGTGATCCAGGTTCAATCGGGTAGAATATCGCTGATAGCGGCTACCAATTACAACACCTTTCTGATCGAAGTAATTACCAGACACATAGTAGCGCGTCTTCGGGTCGCCACCGCTTAAAGAAAGCTCATAGTTAGAGATACCGGCCGTGCGGGAAATCTCATCCACCCAGTCAGTGTCAGCTATTGGGAAATCAAGGCCTCCATAGTAGAAGTCAGCAAACTCCTCTGGAGTGTACTGGCCTTCCGGAATGAAACCGTCGTTCACGAAAGCTTCCATCATGATCTCAGCATACTGCTGCGTGTTCAGAAGCTTAGGCTTTTTCCAGTAGTTCTGTGTACCTGAATACATATTGAAGTTAACCTGTGTCTGACGGGCAGAACCACGCTTGGTCGTGATCAGTACTACACCGTTGGCAGCACGCGAACCGTAAATGGCTGCGGCAGAGGCATCTTTCAGAATGTCGATTGACTCGATATCGTTCGGGTTGATGTCCGTCACTGCGTTAGTAGACTGACCACCAAAGCCTAACTGAGAGAAGTCACCTGTTGTTAGCGGAACGCCATCCACTACGTAAAGCGGCTGGTTGCTGGCAGAGATAGAGGTAGCACCACGCACACGCACGGTGATACCGCCACCTGGTGTACCAGAGTTCTGAGAAATCTGCACACCGGCAGCACGTCCCTGCAGTGCCTGGTCAACACCTACAACTGGCAGGTTCTGGATGTCTTCCGACTTCACTTTGGCTGTAGCGCCTGTTACTTCACGACGCTCCTGCGTACCGTAACCCACTACCACTACTTCACTTAGCTGACGCTCATCAGCAGCAAGCTGTACGTCAACCGTGGAGCGACCATTTACTGGTACTTCCTGACGCTGCATACCGATAAAGCTGAACACCAGGGTTGCGTTTGGCTGTACCGATAAGGTGTACTCGCCGTTGATTCCGGTTGTAACACCATTTGTAGTGCCCCGCTCCAACACGGTAACACCTGGGAGCGCAGAGCCGTCATTGGCTGCTGTTACTCTACCGGATACAGTTTGAGTCTGAGCCCAGACACTGCCTACCAGTGTCAGGACTAAAAAGAAGCTCAAGAGTATACTCTTCTTCATAGTAGTTAAATTAGATAAAAAATTGATTTAGGAATTAACATTAGTCTTGCCAATTAGTTGAGAGAAATCAAAAAAACGGCTTAACTAATTTAGCAAATATAAAAATATAATAAACACATTCCTTTAAAATGTTGGACAGATTCGGGTTTGTTTGCAGGAAATATGTAAAGTCTTATAAATCAGAAGAATTCATGTTCGAACTTGGATTAAGATGGTGTTCTGTGACCAAAACCCTGCTTATGAATCGGTTAATTTTTCTCCAGCACCGTCACACTCAGAAAGCCGCTGCCCTCGTGAATGGCTGACTTCCAGCCCAGGTCCTGCAGGTACCAGCGTATAAAATTATTGAGCAGGCCATGCGCCACCAGGATCACATGCGGCTTGTGCTCAGCCTCCCGTGCCAGAAATGTGGCTGCTTCACGTGCCCGCTCTTTTGCCTGCCTGAACGTCTCTATTCCCTTACTGTTCATGCCCATCATCCAAAGCAGCCTGGCGCTCACCAGCCAAAGCCTGATCGGGAGCCGCAAAAGAGGGAGCGAAAATATACGACGCTCAAACTCCCGGAACTCATGTCGCACGATCAATTCTACCTTATCACCAAATATCTGCCGTGCAGTGAGCTGCGACCTCACCAGGGTGCTGCAGTATACCTGCCGGATCTCCTGGTAAGGAATGGCCTCGTGTTGCAGGACAAACTGCTCTACTTCCGCTGCATCATAGTCGCTGATATAATTGCGTGCGCCGGCTTTGTCAAAGTAACCCTTCTTCGAAACCAAAGGCCGTGCATGACGGATCAGGAAGATGCGCTTTCTGGTCTGAGTACTGATCGATGGTGCTGTCAAGACATGCCTGGTTGGTTTAAGCAGTGTATACGCACGAGGGAATTCCACGATGCCCGTGGCTCCAGGGTGCAACTCAACTTATAGCCATCATTTCAGGTGCAGAGATCGCAAGGTATAGGCATGATAAAAAAATGTAAAAAACCTGAAATCGCATTAACGGAATTTGCCTTGCTCGCGTAATAGAATGCACTGATAGCAACTGCTGGAACACATGACATGGACCACCCAGCGGAAGTACAATTTTTCATAAACATCTTCTGGCCAGCCTTTGGCCTTCATCTATACCTGGCTGGCTATTAATTATTAGGCATTCACCTGTCTCTAAGTGCCATGTTGCAACCTGGCTGAGATGAATATTGGGCCGAACCAAAAAATGATGTAAAACATATCTACACCAGAAAAGATAATGAAAACACCCCATTACCCATCGACGATCCTGATGACTGCCGATACGGTTGGCAGCGTATGGACCTATGCTCTGGAGCTAACAAGAGCCGTAGCATCCCAAGGCACAAATGTAGCACTGGCTACCATGGGTAGCCCCATGAACGAAGAGCAGCGCACAGAAGCAGAGAGCATCCCCAATCTCACAGTGTATGAAAGCGAGTATAAGCTTGAATGGATGGATGATCCCTGGAAGGATGTGGAGAAGGCGGGCCAGTGGCTTTTGGAGCTGCGCGACCAGGTGCAGCCGGATGTGATCCACCTTAACCACATGAGTTTCGGCAGCCTGGATTGGGGCAAGCCCGTGCTGGCGGTCATCCACTCCTGTGTGCTGTCGTGGTGGCGGGCCGTGAAGCAGGAGGAGGCTCCCAAAAGCTGGAACAAGTACAGCGAAATGGTGCGAAAAGGCCTGCAGGCAGCCGATGTGGTGGTAGCCCCGACCCAGGCCATGATGCACCAGGCCGAAGAACTCTATGGTCCGTTTAAGCAAAGCACCGTGGTGTATAACGGGCGAGGACAGCAGTATTTCCAGTTTGGGCGCAAGGAGCCTTTCGTTTTCAGCCTGGGCAGGGTATGGGACGAGGCCAAGAATATCTCTATGCTGGCACACATTGCCTCAGACCTGCAGTGGCCGGTTTATATAGCAGGTGAAGGCAAGCATCCGGATACAGGAGAGGCCATGGAACTGGAAAACGTATACTTCCTGGGGCAGCTCACAAACAAAGAGGTGTCTGATTGGCTATCCAGAGCGTCGATCTACGCATTGCCTGCCAAGTATGAACCCTTTGGACTTACCGTGCTGGAAGCGGCCATGTCAGGCTGCGCCCTGGTGGTGGGCAAAACTGAGAGCATGGCTGAGGTATGGGGCAATGCCGCCCGCTACGTTGACCCAAACAGTGCAGATGAATTGCGTGACGCGATTGAGAACCTGATAGATGATGAGTTCTGCCGCAATATAATGGCTTGCCGGGCTGTGAAGCGCTCGCATGGATACACCGCCGACCAGATGGCCCAGGATTACAGTTATCTGTACGGGCAGCTGATTCAGGCACCGGTTTCGGTTTCAAAATGAAAAACTAGCTTATCTTTACCAAAAATTGTCAAACAACGAGATGAACATCGTTATTCTTGGCCTTTCCATTACAACTTCATGGGGCAATGGCCACGCCACCACATACCGTAACCTGGTACGGGCCCTCAACGCCAATGCACACCATGTGTTGTTTCTGGAGAGAAAGCTGCCTCAGCGACAAGCCGCAGCTGATCTGGGTGCGCCAGACTTCTGCCAGTTGGGCACCTACGCTACATTAGAGCAACTGAAGCAGTACACAGAGCAGGTGCGTGAAGCCGATTTGGTGATCATGGGTTCGAGTCTGTCTGAAGGCATCGTGATCGGGAAGTGGATAATCGAGACGGCAAAGGGCATTAAGGCTTTTTACGATCTGGATGCACCTGCCACCCTCACAGAACTGGAAGGCCAGGGACCATCTTACCTGAGTGCGAGCCTGATCCCTGCCTTTGACCTATACCTATCCTGCACAGGAGGTCCTGCATTGGAGCTGTTTGAGCAAAAGTACGGCGCCAACATGGCCCGTCCGCTCTACTTCTCAGTTAACCCGGAGCTATACCATCACGAGTACCGCGAGATCAAATGGGATCTGGGCTACCTGGGTGCTTATTCAGAAGACAGACAGTCGGTCCTGCAAAAACTGATGGTGGATGCGGCCGCTCAGTGGCCAGAGGGACGTTTTGCGGTAGCTGGTACGAAATATCCCGAAGACATGGGCTGGCCCGGTAACATCAACATGCTGCATCACCTGACCCCGGTTGAGCACCGCGATTTCTTTAACAGCCAGCGCTTTGCGTTAAGCTTAGCCCGCTCTGGTGCCAGCAGGTTTGGCTATACCCCAAGCATGCGTCTCTTTGAGGCGGCTGCCTGCTGCACACCTGTCATTTCGGACTACTGGGAAGGTATAGAGTCGCTGTTTGAGCCTGAATCGGAAATACTGATTACCAAAAGCGCCTCTGAAACATTACGCTTCCTCCGTGAGATTTGTACCTCGGAGCGCAAAGCCATTGGTACAAGGGCCCGTCGCAAAGTGATGGCACACCACACAGCCGCCCACCGTGCCCATGAACTGGAAACGTATGTGGGAGAATTGATGTCCCTGAACACTTCGAATGAGCCAAAGCTGGAAACGATCGGCTGATACAGAACTGAATTTAATTAACAGGAAGCCATACCCGATTTGCTGGCAAGCGGGTATGGCTCTTTTTTGTGCAGGGAGCAGCCACGCCTGACTGCACTAACGATTACATGACAATGACAAAAAAAGGAATAGAACGCTGGAAGACACTGAAGTCGCAGGTGGTATTTGAACACAAATGGTATACCCTGCGCCGTGACCACGTGGAGCTGCCCAACGGACATGTGATGGACGACTACTTTGTGAGTGTAAGACCGGATGTGGTGCTGACCTTCCCGTTGACTGAAGATGGGCACGTGCTGTTTGTGCGGCAGTACAAGCATGCTGCTGCCGATATCTTTATTGAACTGCCCGGTGGCGTGATCGATGCGCATGAAACGAACCCCCTGGAAGCGGCTAAACGGGAGCTGTTGGAAGAAACCGGCTATACCACCGACGACCTGGAACCGGTGCTGCAGGTGATTGACAACCCAACCAAAGACACGAATAAAATTTACTATTACATCGCCCGCAATGTACGCGAAGTAGCTGCTCAGGACCTCGATGAGAGTGAGCACATCGAGGTCCTGAAAGTGCCGCTGCAGGAGGTGGAGCAAATGATAATGAGCGGCCAGATTAATGTGGCCGGCTCCATTGCACTCTGCCTGCTTGCTCTCCGGAAGCTGGGTGCTTAGAGCTTACTGATCTGCCTGCCAGGCAGTAGCTGCAATGATGTTGGTGCCTTTCCAGTGCAAGGTATAGCCTGCCGTGTGCGGGGCGGGGCTGAACTGTGAGTGCAGGTTCAGTTCCTGACGAATTTGGGCTGCTGTAACCTGAAGTGGAGCCGGTTTATACCCATTGCGTGTCAGGCGGTGCTGCCAGGCATCCAGCCGTTCGTGGCGCTCTACTCTGTCGCTCCCTTCAAAAGCTACCACATTGAGGATCTCCCTGCCAAAAAACTCCTGCTCGATCACTCGGCGCTCCGGCATATCGGCCGGTAACAGCGTGTCCAGCACATCAAACACGGTATGGTAGTGACGCAGCGACTCACGCAGGCGTGGCAGGAAGTCGAGGCGGTTATGCTCTGAGTCAGGTTCTGTCAGGGTGAGCAGCTGCGGACGCAATGCACGTATCTGCTGCAGTACGCGATCACGCTGGTCAGGTATAGCCACCAGTTCATCGGCGAGATGGTGCAGGGTGAGTGCCGCGTTCACGATCAGGGTATGGGAAGCGTCAATCTCAAGCGATTGCAAATCAAAATCTTCGAGGCGGGTAGCCACATAGGTATAGCTGAAGTCCAGGCCCAGCCGCTCGGCGTGTGCGCTTAGGCGGGAACCGGTAGCCTGCAGCTTATATTCCGGATCCGGGTTACTGTGGTCCGGTATATCGATGCCTGTCAGGTGTAAAGCAGGACGCTCTCCCGGCATGGCTGCCAGCTGTTCCATCAGGTGGAACCACTGCAAGCCACTGCCTATACCTAAGTCCAGCAGGTATACCGATGACTTACCAGCAATGGCAGAGAGGATGGAGTGATTGGCAAAGCGGTGCCCGAAAGTAACCAGCGGCGTAGCTGTCACCAGTACATTGAAGGCCGCAATCATATCCATTTCCCCAAAGTTAGAGGCATACAGGTTGCCTGACGCTTTCGTTGTGCTTTGCTGACAACGCAATGCCAGGGCCCGTGCAAATGCCTGCGCGATGCGGCCTTCTGCACCAGTCTGCTCAGCAGCTCTGTTCAATAAGTCGTGTGCATTAACCACGGCCTCTTCAGGCTGGTCCTGAACCTGATAGCCCAGGTCGAGTACCTGTGCCAGTAGCGGTTGTGTGGCGTATACGCGGGAAGGATGTAGTAATTCTTGTAGCATTTGCAGAAGGTATAACTGGTGTTCGTCAGGCCCGATAGTCAGGCGCAGGGTATGGTGGTCGGCGCGGCGCACCAGGATGTTGTTGGCAAGCAGGTAGCTGTGTATGTCATCGGCGCTGTAACCACCGGCATCCAGCAGCAGAAAATTGCCCTGTGATGGCCAGAACTGTACGCCTATCTTTTGCAGCGCCTGCTCCAGCTTGGTTTTGCCGGCCTGTGTGGCCTCCAGGGTCATGTGCAGGAAGTGCTCGTCGTCCAATGCAGCCAGTGCGGCAACCTGTGCCAGCTGGTTCACATTGTAGGGTTGTTTTACTTCGTGTATCTGCTCAATCAGGTGCCGCTGCGCGATCATGTACCCGATGCGGACGGAGGCTAGCCCGTAGGCCTTGGAAAAGGTGCGTAACACCACCAGGTTTGGGTAGCGGGAGAGCATTGACACGGCATCAGCACAGTCAGGAGCTGTGACATATTCTATGTAAGCCTCATCTACCACAACAGTAACATGTGCAGGGATGCGATCTAGTACCTCCTCCAGCTCAGCGGATGTGAGGTAAGTGCCGGTTGGGTTATTGGGGTTGCAGATGAAACAGAGCCGTGTAGAGGGGCGCAGCTGGCGCATAAAAGCCTGCATGTCAATCCGGAAAGCACTTGTAAGTGGAATTTCAGTGCAGGGGATGCGCAGTGCACGGGCTTCCTGGCAATACAGCGGGTAGGAGGGTGTGAAAGTCAGCACCTCTCCATCTTTGTCGTGACCGCAGAAGCGGCGCACGAGCAGCGAAATCAACTCTGCTGAGCCGCTGCCTACTGTGATCTCATCTGCCTGTACTCCCAGTTTCTTAGCCAGCGCGTGTCGCAGGTCGGCTGCATCGGGTGTTGGATAGCCATGTATGCTGGTGAGGGCCTGTTGCATGGCGGCCAGTACCTGCGGAGATGATCCAAACAGGTTTTCGTTTGTTGCAGCTTGATAAGGGAGGCGTTTCTGTTCCATAGCAGGTTGTAGCAGCATAAGTTTTAGCATTGCAATATAGCAATTCAAAAATGTATATTATATTTTAAATGATGGTTAAGCATAAAAAAATGATAACAAAGTGAAATTAAAAAAAATGCTTTATACGAGCAGATAACTAATTGTCTGAAAACGTTGTATATACAATTATTGCAAGCGTTATTGCACCCTATCTAAGATATTTTCGATATGAAGTTAGAACATGAATTAAAGATGCCAAACTTCAGGAGCCCTTATCAGAGAGCCTCTCTGAATCTGATGTTCACGGGTGAGTGGATGATGGCACGGGTTGACAGTCTGCTCAAGCCCTATGACATTTCTTCACAACAGTACAATGTCCTGCGCATCCTCCGGGGGCAGCAGGGCAAGCCCATCAACCTCTTTGCCATACAGGAGCGAATGCTGAACCGCATGAGCAATGCTACCCGCCTGGTTGAAAAACTGCGTCTGAAAGGGCTGGTTACCCGTGAGCTTTGCGAGCAGAACAGACGCAAGGTGGAGATTGCCATCACAGATAAAGGAATGGAACTGCTCGACAAGCTAGACCCACTGATGAAGCAGCTCGAGGAAGATACCTTTAAAAGCCTGTCGGCTGATGAAGCACAACACCTGAGCGACACACTGGACCGGGTGCGGGAATAATTCCGGTAACACGTCTGTATTGCTTAACTTCTGGCAGAGCCTGTCGTTTAAATGTCAGTATGACAAACAAATAGCTATGGAACAGGAACAAACCACTTTGTTGAAAGATTATACGATGGAAGAAAAGGGCGCCTACCTGGCAGCGCTTGCTTCCGTTGCTTCCGCAGATGGACACGCCTCTGAAGAAGAACTGGAATTTTTGAGGGTGCTGAGTGAGGCAGCCGATATACCGGAAAACGTGGAGGAAGAGGTGATCTCAATTGCTAAAAATCCTTCACAGATCAGCGTGCAGCGGGTGCTCGATGTGCTCAAAAAGAGTGAACTGCGCTTCTCTTTCATCACTGATATCATCAGCTTTGCCAAAGCTGATGGCGAATATACCCAGGAGGAGCAGAAGCGGATACAGGAGATGGCCGATTACCTGGGCGTAGACCAAAAGCAGTACAGTGTGCTGGAGCAATTTGTGAACAAGGCCGATGAGGCCCAGCAGCACGGGGAGGATCCGAGTTCTCAGGCGTTTATGAACAAGAACGGTTTTGGAGACATGTTTAAGAATGTTGGCATCTCCCCACAAATGGTACAAGGTATACTAGGCATAGCAGCGCCGCTTGTACTGGCCCGTATGATGGGCGGCGGCAGACGCCGCGGCGGTATGATGGGTGGCATGGGCGGCGGTCTGCTGGGAGGACTGCTTGGTGGTATGATGATGGGACGTGGCGGGCTGATGGGGGGCGGTCGACGCTCGAACAGCGGCTTAGGTTCCATGGCCTCTGTGTTGGGTGGCCTTAATGGGCGCAACCGCTACGGCAGCATGGGGTCCGGCGGACTGGGCAGCTTGTTGGGTGGATTGCTCGGTGGCAACAAACGGGGCGGCGGCACGAACTGGTAGGTATAGCGGTGTATTTTCATCATCTACAAAACAGTTGTATTTGATAGGAAGGGAGCTGGTGGTAATTTTTGCCATCAGCTCCTTTCTATTTGGGCATGTCTCAATCTGCTATGATATATTTTGTAGCTTTAGGAAGCAAATCTGAACCGCATCAGTTACTATGATAAAAAGTAAATTCCTATACCTGGCATTGGCCCTGAGCATGGGTTTTTCTGCCTGTCAGCAGCCACCGGAGCAACCTACTGCAACTGCTCAAACACAAACCACCGAAGCGAAGGTATACTACCCGGGCAAAGGAGAGAACTGGGAAACAAAAAAGCCGGAAGAAGTAGGTATGGACGCTACGTTGTTGCAACAGGCTGTAGAGTGGGCCAAACAGCAAGAGACTACCCAAATGCCCAAGGATTTTTCTACCCAGGAAGAGATCTTCGGCAAGATGCTCGGCCCTGTACCTAACGACAGAGCCAGCACCAACGGCATCATCCTTAAGAACGGTTACATTGTGGCGGAATGGGGCGAGACGGAGCGGGTAGACCCAACTTACAGTGTAGCCAAAAGCGTGCTGTCTACTATACTGGGTATAACCATAGACCGTGGCCTGATCAAAGACATAAAAGACCCGGTAGCGAACTACGTGCAGGATGGCGGCTATGACTCGGAGCAGAACCGCAAGGTAACCTGGGAGCACCACGTGCGGCAGACCAGCGAATGGGAAGGCGAACTCTGGGGTAAGAAACACGACTTTGTGGGCAAGGAAGAATACGGCCGTGGTGAACGTAAACCACGTGAGCTGCAGGAGCCAGGTACCTACTACGAGTACAACGACGTGCGCATCAATCGCTTTGCTTTGTCGATGCTCCGCCTCTGGAAAAAGCCGCTGCCGGAAGTGTTCAAAGACGAAGTGATGGATCCGATTGATGCTTCTAATACCTGGAAGTACGTGCCTTACCATAATTCCTATGTAGAGATAGACGGCAAGCGCATGCCCTCGGTGAGCGGCGGTACCCGCTGGGGCGGCCTCTGGATCAGCGCCCGCGACGAAGCCCGATTCGGCTACCTGTTCCTGCGCAACGGCCGCTGGAAGGACAAGCAGATCGTGTCGGAGGAGTGGGTGAAAGAAGCTACTACTCAACGCGGACCGGTAGGTCCTGACTACGGCTACCTGTGGTGGCTCAATACCGAAGGCAAAGCCTGGCCCAGTGCGCCTACCACCAGCTATGCTGCTTTAGGTGCCGGACAGAATACGATTTGGGTAGATCCGGAGCATGATATCGTGAT
Source organism: Pontibacter lucknowensis (assembly GCF_900156415.1). Lineage (GTDB taxonomy): Bacteria > Bacteroidota > Bacteroidia > Cytophagales > Hymenobacteraceae > Pontibacter > Pontibacter lucknowensis. Next base: position 173,525 of record NZ_FTNM01000003.1, read on the forward strand.
CGTGTGGCGATGGCACCACGGCAACCCGGATGAGTTGATTAAAAGGGTGCTGGCAGCGGTGAAGGAATAAAACAAAACGAGCCGACTCACATGAGTCGGCTCGTTCTTTATCAGGTTATACCTTTAGGTCTTAGTGACGGCAAGTGCAGTGCTCGCCGGCTATACCTTCGGTGCGGGTATCAGTACCTTCGTGCCAATCGAAAGAAGCTGCATACTTGTTGTTTTCCCACCAGAATTTGCCCGGCTTGCGGTCGTAGTTGCCTACCTCGTTTAGCGTAGCGGCATCAAACAGTCGGCCATTAACCATAGTGTAGCGCACGTGCTCGGAGTTCTGGATATTCTCGAGTGGGTTCTGGTCCAGCACGATCAGGTCGGCCAGTTTACCTGTCTCCAGTGAGCCGAGTTCTTTGCCCATACCCAGGTACTCGGCACCGTTCATCGTGGCGGCACGCAGGGCTTCCATGTTGGTCATACCGCCTTGCTGCAGCATCCAAAGCTCCCAGTGTGCGCCGAGGCCTTGCAGCTGTCCGTGTGCACCGAGGTTCACTTTTACGCCGGCATCCGTCAGGGCCTTGCAGGCTTCAGAAGTCTTGAAATAACCGTTGCGGTACTCTTCGTCCGGTACCTGCATCACAAAGCGTGAGCGACCATCGATTACCGAACGAGGTGTGAATTTCAGGAGTCTTTCCTTCTCCCATACCTTGGTGTTCTGGTACCAGTAGTACTCGCCGCTGGTCGCGCCGTAGTTTACGATCAGGGTAGGGGTATAGCCGGTGTTTGAGGCTTTCCATACCTCTACCACATCTTTGTAGAGTGGTGCGATCGGGATGTTATGCTCTATACCGGAGTGACCGTCGAGGATCATGCTCATGTTGTGGAAGAAGGTTGAGCCACCTTCCGGCACCACGGTCATGTCTAGTTCGCGAGCCGCCTGAATGATCTGCTGGCGCTGCTCACGGCGTGGCTGGTTGTAGCTCTTCACCGAGAAACCACCGGCAGCTTGAATGCGTTTCAAATGCGATCGGGCGTCGTCGAGGCTGTTCACCACAGCTTTAAAGTTGCCATCAGCACCGTACAGAATCGTTCCAGTTGAGTAGATGCGCGGACCCACCATATGCCCTGCTTTCACGGCTTCGGACTGGCTGAATACCATCTCGGTAGTAGAAGATGGGTCGTGCGTCGTCGTTACACCGTAAGCCAGGTTAGCCAGGTACGACCACTGTTGTTTCGGGCTCATGCCGTTACGGAAGGTGCCCAGGTGTGCGTGTACGTCCACTATACCTGGCATAATCGTCTTACCACTGGCGTCAATCACTTTCGCGTCTTTCGGCACAGCTATACCTTTGCCCACCGACACAATGCGGTTGCCGTCCACGACGATCGTACCGCCTTCAATTACCTCATCGCCTTTCATCGTGATGATACGGGCGTTGGTAAAGGCTACTTTGCCCTGCGGCTTATCTGTTTTAAACTCCAAACCGATCTTTATACCTGTGGTATCGATGGCGGGCAGTTTCTCAGGAGCACCCTCCAGGAAAGCAAAGCGGTCTTTCAGGTCGTTCGAGAAATACTCGTCACCCAGCACCCAGTTCACTTTCTTGCTGTCGCCTGACCAGTGCACGCTCGTGCCGGCGTCTTTGGTGAAGCGAGCTACAGGTACAGCTTTGGTTTCAGCGCTCAGGTCCATACCGGCACCGTTGGCCGAGAACGGCACCACGTAGCCGTTGAACAGCTCCACAAACGCCAGCCACTTGTTATCGGGACTAGGGTAGAACTGGTCGGTGTAGGTAGAGGTATAGTGCGTGCGCTCCTCTTTGCCGTTCAGGTCCACGCTCTTGAAGGTATACTTACCGCCACCGCCAGCTGTGAAGAAAATACGGTCAGACGAAGCGTTGAACAGTGGATTGAAGCCGCTCTTCTGTACGAAGGTCGGGTTCTTGCCTTCTGCCGTCATGTAATAGATGCCACGCTCGTTGCCGTGGGCATAGCCCATGTGGTTGTTGCCACCGTCTTTGCTGTACACGATCAGCTTGCCGTTTGGCGAGAAAGAAGCGTTGGTATAGAAGCCTTTCTCAGATGTGAGTTTAGACGGCTTCGCGTTTTTCTTGCGGATGTCCACTTTCACCAATGCGCCGAGGTTTTCATCGTCCCAGGTAGAGAACACGAGCGTTTTGCCATCAGGCGAGAAAGCCGGGTAGAACTCAAAGTCCTTGCCGTTGGTGATGCGCTCCGGCTTGCCGTTTGGCAGTTCTTTTTTGTAGATATGACCCGCAGCATTGAACACCAGTAGCTTGCCATCAGGCGAAGTCACGGCATGGCGGATGGCCTTAGCCGCGAACTGGTCTGGCGATACACCTTCCTTGCTGAAATCGTGACGCACGGCTTCGGCGATGTGGTGCGTGGCAGTGGCTTCAAAAGGTATGTTGCTTACTTTCTGGCTGGCTACGTCGATCTTGTTGATTTTGCCATTGGCCCAGAACACCAGGCTTTTATTGTCAGGCGTCCAGGCGAAGTTCGGGTATACCCCGAAAATGGCCCATGCTTCCTGCTGGTCGTTGCTCAGCTGGTCATAGATCGGCCACTGCTCACCTGTTTTCAGGTCGTGGATGAAGAGCACGGACTTGGTGCGCACGCGGCGCACGAAAGCAATATGTTTTCCATCTCTAGAGATCACCGGGCGAACAGAGCCACCGTTTCCTGTGATCACGTTCTCGATCTCTCCTGTGTTACGGTCCACGCGGCGGATCACATAAATCTGGCTGTTCGGGTCTTTGTTGTACTCAAAGGTAGAGCCACCGCTCATGTCTTCTGAGAAGTACACGTACTTGCCGTCCGGCGAGGCCATCGGCTCACCTGCGTCTTGCTGGTCGTTTTTGCGCTTGGTCAGCTGCACGCCGCTGCCACCCGACTTATGATACATCCACATCTCGCCAGCACCCAATGAGCGGGAGGCCGTAAAGTGCTTGCGGGCGATCAGATATTCCCCATCAGGCGTCCAAACAGCGTTGTTGAGCAAACGGAAGTTCTCTTTGGTGATCTGCTTGGCGTCGGAGCCATCGCGCTTCATTACCCAGATGTTGTCGCCGCCACCTGCATCAGAAGTAAAGGAGATGAACTTGCCATCAGGGCTAAAACGCGGCTGCACCTCGTAGGCGCGGCCACTGCGGAGCAACTTCGCTTTGCCGCCCGAAATCGGCATGATATAGATATCGCCGAGCATGTCGAAGACGATCTCCTTGCCGTCCGGACTCACGTCCAGGCTCATCCAGGTGCCTTCGTCGGTTGTTACGGTAATTTCTTTTTGCGGTCCGCGGGCTTCCTCCACGTTCCACTTGTTGTCTTTTTTGTCCTGCGCCGTGGCTGTGCCCAAAGGTAAGGCAAGTGCCGCCGCCAGGAACATACTCAGATAGGTATGCTTCTTCATGACAGGGTGTATTCGATTAGATTAATTTAGATTCTCAAATTTAACGATTTGAGGGGAGAAATCAGAAAAGGTTTAATTTAGGTGGGCGGGGTAGAGATTTGGACGTGTATTGGATAATGTTCTTGGAAGAACAGGTTGCTCCTCAATACCGTCAACTTAAGTAAACGCTCTTTCGAAATTATCAATCCGAAACTGATTTGACAGCAACTAATAGAATATTAGGATAGTCATCTTACCCTTGTCGTCGATATGCACTTGAAAATGGACTTGCGAATTTACGGCCTTCCCCATAAAACGGGCTGGCTCCCATTGTCCGGTAGAGGCTTTAAGCGCTTGCAAAAGGTCGTGTTGTAAAAAGCTAAACTCTTTCAGTGGTGCCCATACGATAGCCTGCACATCATATACTTGATAATATGTAGGTTTCACTCGCCGATTAGGTATAGATAGTTCCGTGATGTTTCCCATTGAATCTATACTTGCTATAAAATTCTCATAATTGAATTGACCGGTCAGTCCATATTTCTTACTTTCAATGTGGAGTAATAGATTCGCTAACTGAATATTAGGAGAAGGGCCTACATAATCGATTGCGGAGGGATTCGTAAATACAGTTCTATCGAAAAGGATGTTTCTGTAATCAATCGTATACCCCAATTGCAAGATGTTAGCCTCCTGCACAGGTATAGCTTCCAGCGAATCTAAGGGCTTCGAGTTAGAACCGTAGTAGCTGAAAGTTAGGATACCCTTTCGCTCGTAAGTATAGAGCAGCCACCTTTGACCCAGCGTAACATCAAAATCGCAGGAGCTATACCTACCAGTAATTTCTCCAGCTGTCGGTAAAGTAAATGTGAGTGTTTCAGGTAAGGAAATTCCCTTCTTGAAGTGCTTTTCTACACTGAACTTAACAGTGTATGTTAGGGAGTCTTTAGCGAATACCTTAGATATAGCCTGCCCGAAAAGAACATGTTTCGCTTTTAGGAATTCTAAAGCAATCGGTGGAGGATCTGCGTCGCAGGCAAATGCTGCAAATGGCCCTAAAGAAAAGATGAACAGTAGAAGCCTTATCATGCTGTTGTGTTAAATCAAGGTATGGGTGATTTTGTTACTCTACCACAAACTCTCTAGCCAAATCAAAACTCAATGGCTTGTTGCGGCTGTGGATCTGTTCCAGGAAGCTGTCGAGTTCGTCTTTGTATTCGAGGTGATAGTCTTCGTGCAGGTTCTTGCGTATCAGCTGCATGGTGCGCTGCAGGAGGCGTGCCGTAGCGGTATAGAAGGCTTTATAGTAGCTATCGAACTGGCCGGTGAAGTTGTCGAAGATCAGGCGTAACAGGTATAAGTGCAGGTCGATCTCCAACTTGGCGTCTTTGGTCACCCGCTTGAAACGGGCAATCTCCTTGGCTGATTTGCGGAGCGATTTGGTAAGGGCGCGGCCCAGGTAACGACCGGTAGTGCCGATCATCAATTCATGGATTGTCTCAACAGTCTGGTCGTAGAGTTCTTCGGGTGTAAGCTCGCCCAACTCAATGGATAGCATGTCGTACAGCTCCGCGTCGCGGCGAGCGGCTTTGAGAATGATGGTTTCCTTTTCTTTGTCGCTCAGCTGCTTGACAGCTTTTTTGAAACCAGTAGAGACGGTAGGCATAAGGTATAGGCTAAGGTATAAAGCGGCAAACGCTCGCTGAAGCTGTTGGTTGCGTACGTGCCGGCTATACCTGTAAAGCTAGGAAAAATTGGTGTGCAGTTCAATGTATGAAGGCTTGGGAATAAGTCAAGGCTATACCTGTTAGAGGGGGTAGGTGTTGCTTTATTGCCCTCGCTCGCGTCCCGCGAGTGTGAGGTATTTGGTGGCGTCCCGCCACCTGTGCCGGCAGGTACAAAAACAAGCGGCCAGAGTCCGCCGGATAGCTCACACTCGCGGGACGCGAGCGAGGGCAGTGGATTACAATAGAATCCTGTCAATCCTTGGGGGTAGGGGGCCCTCTTTAAATCCTTTAATCCTGATTCTGACAGAATAATATCCGCCTTCCCCGGAATTAACCCCGGTTCCGGATTGTTTTAACCTATACCTTTTTTGGAAGAGCCGGAGCCGGTCGTGGACTGCTGTTTTATAGTGCTTTCCGCTTCCGTAGCTCCGTAAAAATTCGTAATTTTGCACTATGAATATTGAGACAGAAATTTTACATCAGGACGAGGTAGCCTTGCTCGAAGAGAGCACCGACCTGCATAACCTGATTGTGTATAACGACGACGTGAACACATTTGACCACGTAATCGCAACCCTTATCAAGGTATGCGGCCACTCGGCGGAACAGGCGGAGCAATGCACGCTGCTGATCCACTACAAAGGCAAGTGTACTGTGAAGGTAGGGTCTTACGAAGAGCTGGCTGGTATGTGCACCGCCTTGCACGACAAAGACCTGTCGGCCAACATCGAGTAGCGGGAGGTTGAATGGAATTTCCGTCTAAACTGATTGAAAACGCCGTTGAGGAGCTGGCAAAGCTCCCGGGCGTAGGGCGCAAGACTGCCTTGCGATTGGCGCTGCATATGCTCAAAGAGGAGTCTGAGGAGACTTTTTTGTTGGCTGAGGCGCTCGTAAAAATGCGTACCGAGGTAAAACACTGCAAGCAGTGCCACAACATCTCTGACACAGAGGTATGCGGCATCTGTCTCAACCCGCTGCGTGATCGCAGTCTGTTGTGCGTGGTAAGCGACATCCGGGACGTGATTGCGATCGAGAACACGTCGCAGTTCAAAGGCCTGTACCATGTGCTGGGCGGTGTGATTTCACCTATCGAAGGCGTAGGCCCGTCGGACCTGCACATCGATTCGCTGCTGGAGCGTCTGCCGAACTCTGAAGTAAAAGAGATCCTTCTGGCTATCAGCCCGACCATGGAAGGCGACACGACCGCTTTTTACCTGACCCGCAAACTCCGCGACCACAACGTGCGCATCACTACGATTGCTCGTGGTGTGCCGGTAGGAGGCGAGTTAGAGTATACTGATGAAATTACCCTGGGACGCAGCATCGTAGAGCGCACGTCTTACGGCAAGAACTAAAACTCGCGGCTTGTAATAGCTGAGAAGGACATGCAAAAGCATGTCCTTTATTGTTTAGGGAGATAGGTATAGGTAGTTAGTTGTAACTGGGCCAGAGGCCCCACGATAGCAAGTCACGAGCGTAGACGCTCGCGCCATATTCCCTCTCCACTTCACTGGTTTTCTCTTGCATTATATTAACTTTGGAGCTTAATTCAGAATAAGCATGCAGAACACAGCATCACACATACTTTCAGACAGAATCATGGCGCTTTCGGAGTCGCAGACCATCGCGATGGCCAAAAAAGGCCGTGAACTCGCCGCACAGGGACATGATATTATCAACCTGAGCTTCGGGGAGCCAGACTTCCAGACGCCACAGTACATCAAGGACGCCGCGAAAGAAGCGATTGATGAAGGCTTTACCTTCTATACCCCGGTACCGGGCTTTCCGGCACTGCGTCAGGCCATTGCCGATAAGTTCAAGCGTGACAACAACCTGGACTATGGTCCGGAGAACATTGTGGTGTCAACGGGTGCCAAGCAGTCCATTGCCAATGCCGTGATGTGCCTGGTGAATCCGGGGGACGAGGTGATCATTTTTTCCCCGTACTGGGTGTCCTATGAAGAGATCGTGAAGTTGGCGGAAGGTACACCGGTGCCGCTGCAGGGTCGTCTGGAGAATGACTTTAAAGTAACGCCGGAGCAACTCGAGAATGCCATCACGTCCAATACCAAGGTGGTCATGTACTCTTCGCCTTGCAACCCGACCGGTTCGGTGTTCGACGAGGAGGAGCTGCTGGCGATTGCCAAAGTGCTGGAGAAACATCCGCAGGTATACATCATTGCCGACGAGATCTACGAGTACATCAACTTCGGGGGCAAGCACGCCAGCATGGCTAGCTTCGACTTCATCAAAGACCGAGTGATCACCGTGAACGGCTTCTCGAAAGGCTATGCCATGACCGGCTGGCGTGTGGGCTACATTGCGGCGCACAAAGACATTGCGACGGCCTGCGAAAAAATGCAGAGCCAGATCACCTCCGGTACCTGCTCCATCGCCCAGAAAGCGGCCCATGCGGCGTTGTTGGGTGGAAACGAATCTGCCCTGGAAATGCGCGATGCCTACCGCCGCCGCCGTGACCTGGTGCTGGAGATCATGCAGGATATACCGGGCTTCAAAACCAACGTGCCGACCGGCGCTTTCTATATTTTCCCGGATGTGAGCTACTACTTCGGAAAGAGCTGCAATGGCAACATCATCAGCAGTGCCCTCGACCTGAGTCTATACCTGCTGACAGACGCGCATGTGGCGCTGGTGAGTGGCGAGGCCTTCGGTGCACCGCAGTGTATCCGTTTCTCTTACGCCACATCCGACGATAAACTAATCGAGGCGCTCCGCCGCATCAAGGAGAGTCTCGCCAAATTGCAGTAATGAATCAGCATACCAATTTAGAAGATATTTTCAGCGCCTTCGACCGGCTGACCGTGCTTATCGTGGGCGATGTGATGATCGACTCCTACCTGTGGGGCAAGTCGACGCGCATTTCGCCGGAGGCACCCGTGCCGATCGTGAACGTGGTAAAGCGCGAAAAGCGACTCGGCGGTGCCGCCAACGTGGCCCTGAACGTGCAGGCCATGGGTGCAACGCCACTGCTTTGCTCCGTGATCGGCGACGACCCGGACGGAGGTGACTTTTTGCGCCTGATGGAAGAGCGAGACCTGTCTACAGAAGGTATCGTGCAGAGCCCGGAGCGGGTAACCACTATCAAGCACCGTATCATTGCCGGTGGTCAGCAACTGCTACGCGTGGACGCTGAGATTGAGCATAACCTGGCCGACTACGAAGAACGCCACCTGGAGGAGCACTACCTGAAGCTACTTGATCAGGCTGATGTGGTCGTGTTTGAAGACTATGACAAAGGCGTGTTTTCAGAGCGGAATATTGCCCGTTTCATCCAACTGGCTAACGAGCGTGGCATACCGAGTGTGGTGGACCCAAAGAAGAAAAACTTCCTGAGCTACAAAGGCTGCACACTTTTCAAACCAAACCTGAAAGAGCTCAAAGAAGGCCTGAAAGTAGACTTCCCCGACGAAAACCTGCATGCTTTTGAAGAGGCGGTTGCACAACTACAGGAACGGCTGACCACGAAGCAAGTGCTCGTAACACTTTCGGAACGGGGTGTATTTGTAGCCAACGGTGAGGAGAAAACCTATATACCTGCGCACCGCCGTTCTATTTCGGATGTGTCGGGGGCCGGCGATACGGTGATCAGTATTGCGGCGCTGTGTATGGCGCTGCGCACTTCGCTGCCATTTATGGCCGGCCTGAGCAACCTGGGCGGCGGACTGGTATGCGAACAGGTAGGGGTAGTGCCTGTCGACAGAAACCGCTTGTTCGAAGAAGCAAAAGAGAACAGGCTGTACGAAACCCATGAACACCGAACAGCTTAACAGGCTACTATACGGCAGCAAACTGCGGGCATACATGCTGATGCGCCGCACTACCTATACGCTCACCATCGTAGCGATAGGCTTGCTGCTGTATGCCCACGGTGTAGTTACCGATCCGGATACCGTTCAACTGATTTTTTACGCCATCGACGCCATACTAGGCGTCTTTGTCGTGATATACCTGCTGCGTATCCTCTATGGTTTTGAGCGGGTCAAGTTTCTGCGGCGAACATGGTTTGAGGGTGCCCTGATGGCCATCATTCTGGTCAACCATGTGGGTACTTACCTGTTCGATTTTCCTGTTATCTACAATATTTTTGAAGGTATAGGCATGCCACTCTCGGTGGAGATCTACCGTGTGCTGGTCTCGCTTTACATGCTCTTGCTACTGGTGATTGAGTTACTCGAAACAAGAGTACACCTCAAAACCCTGCAGGTGAAGCCGGCTGTGACCTTCCTGATGAGCTTTCTGACGCTCATTTCATTGGGCACAGCTATGTTCATGCTGCCTAAAATGACCAATGACCCGGACGGTATGCGCTTTGTTGACGCGCTCTTTATGGCGACGAGCGCTTCCTGTATCACCGGCCTGACGGTAGTGGATCCGGGTACTTACTTCACATTTTCGGGGCAGGTTATTCTGCTATTGCTGGTGCAGCTGGGTGGTTTGGGTGTGATGACATTTGCTACCTTCTTTGCCACGCTCATGCGCCAGGGGATAGGTATAAAACAGCACGTGGCCATGTTTGAGATCATGGAAAGTGAGTCTATCTCTTTCACAAAGGGCTTGCTCCGCAAACTGATCATCATGACGCTGTCCATCGAGGCCATCGGAGCTGTGATTGTTTTTGCAACGTGGAGTAATGAAGTTGAATTTGTAGGCCTTGGCAGTAAGATATTCTTCTCCATATTTCATGCCGTGTCTGGTTTTTGTAATGCTGGCTTTTCTTTGTTTCCGGAGGGCCTGTACAGTAATCCGCTGCAGGGCGCCTATGTACTTCATCTAACCATCGCTGCTCTGGTTATATTAGGCGGTATAGGTTTTCCCACTATCATTGATGTACTATCGCCAAGAGCCATGCGTGCCCGTATGGATATGCCATGGCGTAACTGGAAAATGATGACACGTGTAACCGTGTATTCTTCGGCCGCCCTGCTGGCCTTCGGTACAATCACTTTTTTCCTGCTGGAGTACTTCAATACACTCTCGCACCTGAACTTTGCGGAGGCGCTTATCACGTCTTTTTTTCAATCGGCAACCACCCGTTCTTCCGGATTTAACACCGTGGATACCTCCGCCATTTCCGTGCCGGCTTTGCTGATCATGATGATGCTGATGTTTATCGGTGCCTCGCCGGGCTCGATGGGGGGTGGTATAAAAACGACTACTTTTACAGTGATCATCCTGTCGGTTTGGACGACCATCGTGGGCAAGCGAAATATTGAAATCGGAAAACGCACCATTCCGCACTCGGTGTCTTACAAGGCTTTTGCTGTGTTTACCTTTGCGGTTGGCTTCAATATTTTGTTCCTGATCATTCTGTCTATATCTGATGCCCAGTTCGACATACTGCGACTGGCATTCGAGCAGGTGTCTGCCTTTGCCACCGTGGGGCTGAGTACAGGTATAACGGCCGGTCTTTCGGATGTAGGAAAAACAGTGATCATCCTGTCAATGTACATCGGGAGAGTGGGAACGCTTACGCTGGCGCTAGCTATCAGCACACGGGCTACTTCTACCGCGTACAAGTACCCGGATACACATTTGGCGATTGGTTAAGCTTGTGTTAGCTTTGAGACTTCAACTTCACTAAATGCGCACAGAAGAGCTAAACAGGTTGCTTTATGGGAGTAAGCTCAGAGCTTACGCCCTGATGCGGCGAACCACCTACCTGCTTACCCTTATTTCGGTTGGCCTGCTAATTTATGCGCATGGCATTGCACAGAAACCAGCGACGATACAGCTGCTCTTTAATGCGATTGATGCCATCCTGTCAATATTCGTAATCATATACCTGCTGCGCATCCTCTATACCTTCGAGCGGAAGAAGTTCCTGAGGCGCACCTGGTTCGAAGGCCTGCTGATGGCAATCATCCTGATTAACGAGGTGAGCACCTACGGACTGCAGGAATCAGCGATCTATACCTTCTTCGAAAGCATCGACATACCACTTTCCGTAGAGGTATACCGGGTGGTCGTGTCGCTGTTTATGCTGCTGCTGCTGATTATTGAGCTGCTGGAGACACGCGTGCACCTCAAAACGCTTCAGTTTAAGCCCACGATCTCTTTCCTGTTCAGTTTCCTGTTCCTGATCCTGATAGGTGCAGGGCTGCTCATGATGCCCAACATGATTACCACACCGGGCAGTATGCGCTTCATCGACGCCCTCTTCATGGCAGCCAGTGCTTCCTGTGTGACAGGTCTAGCGGTAGTGGATCCGGGAACTTATTTCACTTTTTCGGGGCAGGTAGTGCTGCTTATGCTTGTGCAGTTGGGTGGTTTGGGCATTCTGACATTTGCCACCTTCTTTGCTACGCTGATGCGGCAGGGCGTAGGTATAAAACAGCACGTAGCCATGTATGAGATCATGGAAAGCGAATCGCTGTTCTCCACTAAAAACCTGTTGCGCAAACTGGTCGTGATGACCTTTTCTATAGAAGCCATTGGAGCTGTGATCATCTTTCTGACGTGGGGACAGGAAGTACAGTTCGAGAGCTTAGGCAGTAAGATTTTCTTCTCGGTGTTTCATGCGGTGTCGGCTTTCTGTAATGCCGGTTTATCGCTTTTCCCGGAGGGCTTGTATACCGAGGCAGTAAGGTTTTCTTATGTGATGCACCTGACTGTGGCACTCCTGATCATTTTTGGAGGCATCGGTTTTCCGACCATTCTCGACGTGCTGTCTCCACAATCGATGCGGGCACGAATGGAAAGGCCCTGGAGAAATTGGCGCCTGCTCTCCCGTATCACTATTTTCACATCAGCTGCCCTTATTACGATGGGCACGATAGGCTTTTTTATGCTGGAGTATTACAATACCTTGGCGCAACTGAGTTTTGTGGAAGCTGTGATCGCGTCTTTTTTTCAGGCTGTAACGACCCGTACAGCGGGCTTCAACACACTCGATATTTCAGCGCTGAACGTGCCTACCTTGCTGATGTTTATTTTCCTGATGTTCATCGGAGCATCTCCGGGTTCTACGGGAGGCGGTATCAAGACAACCACTTTTGCGATTATTCTACTGTCGGTATGGGCAACTATACGTGGCAAGCGAAACGTGGAAATTGGCAACCGCACCATACCGCATTTGGTGTCTTACAAAGCCTTCTCGGTGTTTACGTTTGCTGCCATGATCAACATTCTGTTTTTGTTCATCCTAACCATCACAGATTCACAGTTCGATATTTTCAGGCTGGCCTTTGAGCAGGTATCGGCATTTGCAACGGTGGGTCTTAGCACAGGTATAACCGCCGGCCTTTCGGATGCCGGGAAGGGTGTCATCATCGTGTCGATGTTTATGGGCAGGGTCGGTACGCTAACCCTCGCCCTGGCCCTGAGCACCCGCGCTACCACCACTGCCTACAAATATCCGGAGACCCACGTACCAGTCGGATAATCGGAGTTTGAGAGTACTGGCATTAAGTCGCTACCTGCCCGAATCCTGCATCCAGCCATTCACCAATTCATCTGCTCAGGCGAAGGGCGATGGATGAGAGTAATGTGAAGTTACTGTCAGTTGAACCTGTTTCTATCTCAAAGATATTATGCTGCCCTTTCAACCATCTGCCTTCTAGTCGGCAAAGTATGTTTGGGGCCGGACTATAATCTACATTGGCTGATAGACCAGTAGCTCTAAAACTGCTTTCTCCAGCAGGCGCCGATATAATCACTTCATTCTGGTCTGAGTAATGCTCGGCGCGGGCGGCTACTGCCCACATGTCATGGATCTTGTAGCGTGTAATCAACGCCGGACTGTACCAGGTGTGGTAGCGGCGACTACCTTTGTGCTGTTGCTGTATCCCAATATCAAATCCAGCGATCAGGGTGGTTCTTTTCCCTAAGCCAAACTGCCCATAAACATTGTTGAAGTAGCGCATTCTGCGGGTAGCATCCGGATCGTCGGTACCAATGAAGGTACTCCAGTTCAGAGTCAGGTTGTCGTGCGGCGCATAGTTAACCTGCGTGCCAAAGGAGGGCAGGGAGTTTCCGGGTAGTCTTCTAATGCGCTGCCAGCCGTTTACGACCAAGGCGGCCAGTGTCCAGGTAGGAGTGGGGTTAAAAGTCAGTTTGGCTCCGGAGAGGAAGTAGGGTGAGTTCTCAGCCAGAAGGGAACGACTTAAAGTGAGGTTGTCAGTTGAGATAGCGCTTTCAAAGCCAATGTGCGACCCCATGATTCCGGCATCCAGCCATATCTTTGCTTGTTTATCAAGCGCTATACCTGCGTTAGCCTCAAACACGTGGCGCATCACTTCGTCTTCGGCAGCATAATTATCGGAAGCATAAGTGCCAACTTGCAGCGCCAAAGCACCTCTATACCTGCCATGTTCCACAGTAGCCCGGAGAAGACCTAAGTTCAGATTAAACTCGTTATGGCGGTTGTGGTTATAAAGGAATGGCTGCCGGTAGCCTGCTGTAGGCTTACTGAAATCATAGGCATAAAAAATGTCGGCAAACCCTTCGAAGCGAACTTCAGGGCTTGCCGACATGGTAGTATCTGTTTGAGCAGACGCAGAGAGGGCACTAAAGAGCAAAATGGCTAATATGGTTGCTCTCACCACGGCTTTTCTCTAAATTCTCTAATGCTTTATGGCGCTGCTGTATTCCTTCACTGTCTGGATGAAGCATTTCACTTTCTCCGGGTCAGTATCAGGGTATACGCCGTGACCGAGGTTGGCTATGTGGCGCTGCGGCCCGAACTCCTTCAGCATTTTAATAGTCTCGTGCTGGATGGTATCGAACGAGCTGTAAAGTAGGCACGGGTCCATGTTGCCTTGCAGGGTCTTATTCGGGCCAACCTGTGCTCTGGACGTCTTGATGTCCATGTTCCAGTCAAGGCCGATGGTTTCGCAGTTCAGTCTGCTGAAATCTTCCAGGGCAAAGAAAGCGCCTTTGGCGAATACCGTTACCGGCACGTCGTTGATGGCGTTGCAAATCTCGCTGATATATGGCAGGGAGAACTCGCGGTAATGCGCCGGGGTAAGTATACCCGCCCACGAGTCGAACACCTGGATCAGGTTAGCACCCGCTTCTACCTGTGCTTTCAAGTAGGCGATGGTGGTATCCGTGATCATGCGCAGCATCTGGTGTGCCAGTTTCGGGTTGGTGTACAGTAAACCGCGTGCATGCGAGAATGTCTTGGAGCCGCTACCCTCTACCATGTAGGCTAGAATAGTCCACGGCGCACCCGCAAAACCGATAAGAGGCACACGTCCGTTCAAGGCTCTTTTAGTCACCTTGATGGCTTCCAGCACATAACCCAAGTGCTCATGCGGGTCGGCTACACGGAGTCTTGCCAGATCAGCTTCAGTACGGATTGTCTTAGGGAACCATGGTCCGCGCTTCTCTACCATTTCGTAGGTACAGCCCATCGCCTCTGGCACCACCAGGATGTCAGAGAAGATGATGGCGGCATCCACGTCCAGGATATCAACAGGCTGAATGGTTACTTCGGCGGCCAGGTCCGGTGTTTCCACCAGTTCCTTAAATCCGCTCAGGCTTTCGCGTACGGCTCTGTATTCAGGTAGGATGCGGCCAGCCTGGCGCATCAGCCACACCGGAGTACGTTCTACGGTTTCTCCTTTGGCGGCTCTTATAAGCAGGTCATTCTTCAATTGCATGGCACAAAGATACGTTAAAAATGCTGACTGTCGGAAGATGATTGTTATCATCATGCTGCAGGGCAAATGTCATATAAAGTTGGTGTACTCTGTGCGAGGTAATGGGGTTGGGGATTTTTAGCAGGTATAGCGCAAATAGTAATTTGGTTATACCTATGCAATGAACAAAGCCTTTATACCTGTCACAATAAAATTTACTCCAATCGACAGCACCAGGAAGCCCATAATACGCGACAGTGCGGACAGGCCTGCCTTGCCCATGAACTGGAGTAATTGATGGGAGAAAATCAGAATCAGGTATGCCACTACGGCCAAGGCGACAATAGCTGTTACGACCAAGCCAAGGTCTGTCATGTGAAGTGCATCGGAGTATAGGCTGATGCTCACGGCAATGGCTCCCGGGCCCGACAGCATCGGCATGGCCAGAGGGGCGAAGGAAATATCTTCTTTCCGCATGCTCTCTTTCAGCACGCCTTTCGACACCTTTTTGCCACGGTGCGCTTTGCTGGAGAGTAGCTCGAAGCCCGCTTTCATGATCATAAGTCCGCCGGCAATACGGATGTCGTGGAGTCGGATGCCGAAGAAGTTGAGCACATACTGCCCGGCCAGAAAAAACACCCCCAGTATAAGCGCCATGTAAATGCAGGCCCGCAGCGCCTGTTGGTTGCGGTTGGAGGGGGTGTCGTCTTGGGTTAGGGTCAGGAAAACGGGCATGGCCCCGAAGGGGTTTACCACACTAAATAAGGCCGAAAAAGTGGCCAGCATCATTTCCATAGCTTGGTCAGGTTGTTTTCTGATGCAAAGCTATAGCCCGGAAATTACGCCTGCGTTACCGCCGTATTGTATGATTGTTAAGTGTGAAGAACGATTTTTCTTGTGGGATAATGAATGAAGTTCAATTGAGGATGACGCCGTAGCTTCGAAAATCCTGTCAATCCTTCAATCCTGGTCTACGACAAAAACAGCGCATAAATGGCCGATACGATGAAATTCACGCCAATTGACAGCACAATAAAGCCCATGATGCGAGAGAGCGCAGATAGACCTGCCTTGCCCATGAAGCGGGTAAGTTGCGTTGAGAAGCGCAGAATGACATAAGAGATCACTGCCAGCAAAATGATGCCAACCAGAATCAGGGTCATATCCCAGAAGGAAAGCGAAGTCGTGAACAGGCCGATACTCACCGCAATGGCACCCGGACCGGAAAGCATGGGCATGGCCAGCGGTGTGAAGGAAATGTCTTCTTTGTGCTGCGCCTCTTCCACCACATCCGGCGACACTTTCTTATTACTGCCTCCCGGTGTGAGCAGTTCAAAACCGGCCCGCATGATCATCAAGCCTCCCGCAATGCGCAGATCGTGAATACGGATACCGAAGAAGTTGAGCACGTACTGCCCTGCCAGGAAAAACACGGCCAGTATACCTACCATGTACAGACAAGCTTTGAGCGCCTGTTGGTTACGCTGAGCAGGGGTGTCATTTTGAGTAAGTGTCAGGAAGACAGGCATGGCTCCGAACGGGTTCACAACGGAGAAGAGAGCAGAAAGCGTGGCAAGAATAATTTCCATGGGAGCGATAAACGTAGAACCTCCAATATAGTTTTTAATCAATATAAAACCAAAGAACAAGGTTTTCCAGGTATAGAAATGCAATAGAAGGCAAGGCGATTAAAACATAATCCTTAATTTTGGGTAGTCAACACCCTAAGCAACGATACTATGAAAGGAGAAGTAAAGCTCGGGATACTGGGCGGCGGACAGCTGGGCCGTATGCTCATTCAGGCCGGACTCGATTTTAATCTCTATACCTTGGTGCTCGACCCGGACGAAAACGCCCCTTGCAAAGATGTATGCCACGAGTTCTACGTGGGCAGCTTTCGCGATTTCGACACGGTGTACGAGTTTGGTAGGAACTGTGACATTCTCACTATTGAGATCGAACACGTGAATGCCGATGCACTGGAGAAGCTGGAGCAGGAAGGCGTGAAAGTATACCCGGATGCGAAGACCGTCCGCACGATTCAGGATAAGGGACTTCAGAAAGAGTTCTATAGCAAACACGCTATACCTACCGCCGATTTCAGAATCCTGAAAGACGCTGAAGAACTGAAATCCAACACCGATTTCTTGCCGGCTTTCCAAAAGCTACGCCGTGAAGGTTATGATGGCCGTGGTGTGACAAGGCTGCAAAGCGAAGCTGATTTGGGCAAGGGCTTTACAGAGCCGTCGGTGCTGGAGAAATTGGTAGACTTCGAGAAAGAAATCTCCGTTATCGTGGCCCGCAACGCCAGCGGACAGGTAACGGCTTTCCCGGTGGTCGAGCTGAGCTTCCATCCGGAGCACAACCTGGTAGACTCGCTCTTTGCGCCGGCCAACGTGCCGTACAAACTGCAGCGCCTGGCTATCGAGATTGCTACCCGTGTGATTGAGTCGTTTGACATGGTCGGTATACTGGCCGTGGAGATGTTCCTGACCAAAGACGGACAGATACTGGTGAACGAAGTGGCGCCTCGTCCGCATAACAGCGGGCACCATACCATCAAAGCCAACTATACCTCCCAATACGAACAGCACCTGCGTGCCATCCTCAATCTGCCGCTCGGCAGTACCGATATACAGAGTGCCGCTGTGATGCTGAACTTGTTGGGTGAACCCGGCTATGACGGCGAGGCCAAATACGAAGGGCTGCAGGAAGCGCTGGCTGTACCGGGCGTTTACATTCACTTGTATGGCAAGAAATACACCCGTCCTGCCCGCAAGATGGGACACATCACCGTGCTGGGCACCGACCTGCAGGAAGCGCAGCAGCGGGCTGAATCAATCCGCAACATCATCAAAGTAATCGCATAATATGGCTAATGAAACAAATACGCAGCCGCTGGTAGGCATTATCATGGGCAGCCAGTCTGACATGAAAGTAATGGAAGCAGCAGCTGAGATCCTGGAAAACCTGGGGGTACCTTTTGAGATCACGATCGTGTCGGCGCACCGCACGCCGCACCGTATGTTTGAGTACGCAGAGCAAGCCCGTAAAAAAGGCCTGAAGGTAATTATTGCCGGTGCCGGTGGCGCAGCCCACCTGCCAGGTATGGTCGCTTCTATCACGACACTGCCTGTTATCGGGGTGCCGGTGAAGTCGAGCAACTCTATTGACGGCTGGGATTCTGTGCTGTCTATTCTCCAAATGCCGGGTGGTGTACCAGTGGCGACGGTAGCGCTTGATGGCGCTCTGAACGCAGGTATACTGGCTGCGCAAATCATTGGTACTTCCAATGCCGCAGTAGCTGACAAACTGGAAAAATATAAGGTGAGCCTGAAAGACAAGGTGATGCGATCAGTGGAGGAACTCCGCCGCGGCGACCGTGATCTGGATTAATGCGAGTATAGGTCTAACCTAAACAAGAAAGGCCCGCAGTTTCATAACTGCGGGCCTTTGTGTTTATTCCAAAGTATAACTGCCAGTTAAAGCAGCGTCTCTTCTGATAGTCCTGAATTCAGAATTTATAGCCTGCCATCAGACTGAAGGTTTTAATACTGCTGGGCAGGCTTAGCAGCATGGAAATACCCTCGGTCGTCTCATAGCGTGTTTCTAGAAACAAGGTCTTGGTTCTAATCGGATACACTATGCCTACTCCGGCCACTGCACCGAACATATGGCTCTTAAATTCGCTCCCCGGCAGCGCTTCTTTCTCCTCGGAGTAACTGGTGGAGTGAAACGAGCTATACCTGCTTTCTACCCTCTTCGAATGAACTGCATAAGAGTAAGACGGCCCGATGTTGGCAAATGGCCTCACTTTTCCTTTAGGGAAGGTATAGCGAAGTTGCAAAGGGAGTTTAAGGTAGTTCAGGTCAAAAAGCAGATCATAGGAAGTAGTGCGGCCTGTATTGTATGTACCCTCCACTTTGCCTTCGAAGCGATAAGGTGCATAGAGCAATTCCACTATCAGAGAGAGCTTTTCACTCATGGATGGATTGGCTACCTGCATGGCAATGCCTCCCCCTAATCCTAGTCCCGTGCTGCGGAAATCCCCTCTCGCATAATAATGGCTCCCTGACACATGCAGCGATGGGAAAGAAAGTGCAACTACTGGCACGAGCGTTATCGAGGCTTTTTTAGGTTCAGGTGTGAACTGTGTGCTGCCGACGCACCGGTTATACTCTATGCCCACCTTAGCAAGCGAACTGTGCCTGAGCATAACGTTCTCCAGGCGTTTCTCTGTAAAGGCCGGGCAGTCTGAAAAAGCTGATGCTATGACGCCGAGGTATGGTCTGTCCACTACGCGGTATTTCTTGCCGGATTTTGGGTCAGTACGGGTATAAACCTGCTCTACCAATTCTACCAGGTTGGCACCTTCTTTTGAAAGATAGAAGTGGTCGCGGTCGTTCCCATCCCGGTAGGTATAAATGCTGATTCTGCCTTTCACAAGGGCTTGCAAAAACAGAAGCTGCTCAGCCTGAGCTTCTGTGGCAGGTACTCTTTTCGACTCGTAGATCTTCTGCTCTCTGTAAAAGCCGTAGCCTTCCAGTTGGTCAGGGGAGAAGGCCTGCTCCTTGGCGTCAGGCGCTGGTCTATATGTAGTCATTTTGGAACTGCGTACCGCTCCCCGGTAATCGACGTAACCCCGAAGCGTGTCGCCATGCTGAACTATGTAACCAGGACGGAAATCTGTTTGGGCAAAGGCCTGGCCAAAAAATAAACAAGTGATAAGGGTCAGATAAAAGTGCTTCATTCTAAGCTGTTTTAAGTTTGATAAACTCGCAAAACCAGGCTGCCGGTTAGAAGGTAAACCCGGTCATCACGCTCAGGCTGTGAATAGGTAAGCGTAACTCCCGGAGGTGAGAGAAACCTTCGGCTGTTTCATAACGCGTCTCTACAAACAGGGCCTTATGCTCACTGACATGATAGGATACGCCTACTCCTCCAAGCAAGCCAAAGTTACCTTTTCTGAAAATGCCGACCAGTGCTTCCCGTTCCTGAACAGAGCTGGAGGAGTGAAAAGTGCTGTGCGATTTTTCTACGCGCTTAGAGCGTATAACCTGCGAATAAGATACTCCCAGGTTCACGAAGGGGCGTATTTTGCCATTAGGCAAGGTATAGCGTAGCTGGGCCGGTAACTTCAGATAGTCCAGATCAAACGTCAGGTCATAGTCAGTGGTTCTTCCAAAGTAGCTCACATTATCGATCTCGCCCTTGAAGCGGTAAGGCGCATACAGGAGTTCTAACTGCAGCGAAAGCTTCTCACTGAGCGCCGGGTTTCTGACATTGAAGGCCAGGCCACCACCTATACCCAGACCGGTGCTCTCGTAAGTGCCATCTACATAAAGATGATAGCCCGTAGGTTTCAGAGAGGACACGCTATAGCTGATCACCGGCATCATCGTCACCTGAATTTTAGACGGAGGCTGTATATGGTGAATGTCAGCACCTATGCAATCGTTATATTCCTCTGTGATTTTGAGAAGCGAGTTGGCCTTAAGCTGTACCGAGGACAGTCGCTTCTCAGTCATAGTGGGGCACTCCATAAAGGCAGAACCCAGTACGCCCTGAAAAGCCTGGTCAAGTACTTTGTACCGTTTACCGCTGGTTGGGTCTTTGCGCGTGTAAGAGGTTTGTCCGAGTTCTACCAGTTCGCCATTGTTTTTGGAGAAGTAGAAACGGTCGCGGTCTCTTTCGTCCCGCATGGTGTAGATGCTGGCTTTGCCTTTAATGAGGGTGTGTAAAAAGAAACGCTCAAAACCTGTGCGCTCCGGAGTAGGCACCAGCCAGGATTCGTATGCCTTTTTTTCATTGATAAAGCCATAGGCCTGAATCTCGTCCGGACTGTAAGTATATACGTTGGCATCAGGACTGGTTTTGAAACTTGCTATTTTTGAGCTACGGATAGCGCCCCGGTAGTCAACATAGCCCTGCAGGGTATCGCCACTACGGACAATATAGCCGGGTCTGAAATCTTGCTGGGCGAAGGCACTGCTGGCTACCAGTATCAGCAGTAATAGGAGGCTTGTTGTTTTCATGGCTCGAAGATGTACCATGAAATATAGATATAAATAAATATTTTTTTGGGAATCAGTTAGAAAAATATTTCAGGTTTATACCTGTCAGCTTTCTGATCTTCAACGAGCTATAAACAAAAAATCCCCTGCCGAGAAACTCGACAGGGGATTCTAGTATCTTAAGTTAATTCTTACTTCTTACCGTCTACTTCTTCGTAGTCTACGTCGGTTACACCACCGTCGTCAGTAGCAGCGCCCTGCGGACCGCCCGCCTGCTGACCGTTTCCGGCAGCACCAGCTGCGCCTTCCTGTCCGGCACCGGCTGCGTACATCTCCTGCGAGGCCGCCTGCCATGCATTATTCAGACTTTCGATCGCTGCGTCAATTCCAGCGATATCTTTGGCACCGTGCGCTGTCTTTAGCTGACCCAGTGCATTTTCGATGTTCGACTTGTTACCTTCAGACAGCTTGTCGCCATACTCTTTCAGCTGCTTTTCGGTCTGGAAGATCATCGAGTCAGCTGCGTTCAGCTTTTCGATTTCTTCTTTCGCCTTCTTATCAGCTTCTGCGTTGGCCTCTGCTTCCTGACGCATTTTCTCGATTTCCTGCTCGCTCAGACCAGAAGAAGCCTCAATGCGGATCTTCTGCTCTTTGCCAGTGGCTTTATCCTTGGCCGTTACATGCAGGATACCGTTGGCGTCGATGTCGAAAATTACTTCGATCTGCGGAACGCCGCGTGGTGCTGGTGGAATGCCGTCCAGGTGGAAGCGACCAATCGTGCGGTTGTCTTTCGCCATTGGGCGCTCACCCTGCAGTACGTGGATCTCAACAGATGGCTGGTTGTCCGATGCCGTGGAGAAGGTCTCTGACTTCTTCGTAGGTATAGTCGTGTTAGACTCGATCAATTTCGTCATCACACCACCCATCGTCTCGATACCCAGTGAAAGCGGCGTTACGTCCAGCAGAAGCACGTCTTTTACTTCACCTGTCAGTACACCACCCTGAATCGCGGCACCAATGGCCACTACTTCATCCGGGTTCACACCTTTAGAAGGCTTCTTGCCGAAGAACTTCTCTACTTCTTCCTGCACTTTCGGGATACGGGTTGAACCACCTACCAGGATTACTTCGTCAATGTCAGAAGTTGACAGGCCAGCATCCTGCAGAGCCTTCTTACAAGGCTCCATCGAGCGACGGATCAGATCATCAGACAGCTGCTCGAACTTCGCTCTTGTCAGCTTGCGTACCAAGTGCTTTGGCACACCATCTACTGGCATGATGTATGGCAGGTTGATCTCTGTTTCGTTAGAAGAAGAAAGCTCGATCTTCGCTTTCTCAGCGGCTTCTTTCAGACGCTGCAAGGCCATTGGGTCTTTGCGCAGGTCCAGGCCTTCGTCGTTCTTGAACTCGTCGGCCAGCCAGTTGATGATCACCTGGTCAAAGTCATCACCACCCAGGTGTGTGTCACCGTTGGTAGAAAGTACTTCGAACACACCGTCACCCAGCTCCAGGATTGAGATATCGAAGGTACCGCCACCTAAGTCGAATACCGCGATCTTCTGGTCTTTGTGTTTTTTATCGAGGCCGTAAGCCAGCGCCGCCGCTGTAGGCTCGTTGATGATACGCTTCACTTCAAGGCCTGCGATCTGTCCAGCTTCTTTCGTAGCCTGACGTTGCGCATCGTTGAAGTAAGCCGGTACGGTAATAACCGCTTCTGTCACTGTAGTACCCAGGTAGTCTTCTGCCGTAGCCTTCATTTTCTGAAGCACCATCGCCGAGATTTCCTGTGGTGTGTACTGGCGGTCGCCGATCTCTACACGCACGGTGTTGTTGCCACCCTGCACCACTTTGTAAGACACCTGCTTGGCTTCTTCGCTTACTTCATTGTAGCTGTGGCCCATGAAGCGCTTGATTGAAGCGATCGTGTTTTGTGGGTTTGTGATTGCCTGACGTTTGGCAGGGTCACCTACCTTACGCTCGCCTTTACCGCCGTCCAGAAACGCGACGATAGACGGAGTAGTTCTGCGGCCTTCGCTGTTAGGAATAACCACCGGCTCGTTACCTTCCATTACGGCAACGCAGGAGTTGGTTGTACCTAAGTCAATACCAATTATCTTTCCCATTCTATAGTTTTATAATGATTCGATTAC
This sequence comes from Pontibacter lucknowensis, assembly GCF_900156415.1. Taxonomy (GTDB): domain Bacteria; phylum Bacteroidota; class Bacteroidia; order Cytophagales; family Hymenobacteraceae; genus Pontibacter; species Pontibacter lucknowensis. The sequence goes on from NZ_FTNM01000003.1 coordinate 196,421, forward strand.
AATTTCTTTTCACTGTTGCTAGCACTATTACAAGGTATGTGCCAAGGCTCAAATCAGTGCTTTTGCCTGTCATTCTGTCACAGGATGAGGTATGCTATACCTTGTTTGTCTGACCATGCAACAGGTGCCCCGCTCGTGTGCGACATAATTACTGCAGTATTGGTACTGCGTTGCTTTGCTGTAGGTTCTAAAATTAAGCACTCGTCTGATGCTAATCATGTGATGTTGCTTTTGTGCCACCGAACCCTGGGGGTATCAACTGTCATCCTGAAAGAAACGAGAGATCTGAAACATGGCTGTGCCTGAACAGGATGCCGGATCTCTCTTAGGAATTGGAAAAACAGCATCAGGTTTAAGGTGAGGGTATTGGGAGAGGGAGCAGGTTGCCTCAGCGAGTCGGTTTGCTTTTTTAGCTAAACTTTTATAAATCAGAAGTTCAAACAAACTGATCCAAAACCTTTTCGCTCACCTTTACATGAAAAGCACCTTTCTTAGAACTGGTACAACGGCTTGTCTGCTGCTGGCACTGACCATGTCGCCGCCGGAAGCGGTGGCCCAGAAACAGAAGCCACGCACAAGCAAACAAAAAGAAGCAGCTGCCCCTTACGAAGCCAAACTATACAATGGCATGGCGTGGCGCTCCATCGGCCCTTTCCGAGGCGGACGTTCCGCCACCGTTACAGGCGTACCCGGTAAACCAAACCTCTACTACATGGGCACCGTGGGTGGCGGCGTATGGCGCACGACTGACGGCGGCTCTACCTGGGAAAACATTTCCGACGGCTTCTACGGTGGCTCCATTGGGGCAGTAGCGGTGAGTGAGGCTGACCCCAATGTAATCTATGTGGGCGAAGGGGAGAAGACGGTGCGTGGCAACGTGTCATCGGGCCATGGCATGTGGCGCTCACTCGATGCCGGCAAGACCTGGGAACAAATCGGCCTGAAAGATTCGAAGCACATCGGTCGTATCCGTATTCATCCTCAAAACCCGGATATTGTATATGTAGCCGTGATGGGCGACCTGTACAAGTCGCACGAAGAACGGGGCGTGTTCAAAAGCACCGACGGCGGCAAGACCTGGAAGAAGACACTCTTTGCCAACAAAGACGCTGGTGCCGTGGATCTGATCATAGACCCGAACAACCCGCGTCACCTTTACGCCACCACCTGGAACGTGCGCCGCACCCCGTATAGCCTGTCTTCGGGAGGACCGGGTTCCGGCATCTGGAAAAGCACTGACGGGGGTGACACCTGGAAAGATATCTCAAAAAATGAAGGCCTTCCGAAAGGTACGCTCGGCATCATTGGCGTGACAGTGTCACCTGTAAACTCAAACCGGGTATTCGCTATGGTGGAAGCCGATGAAGGCGGCCTGTTCCGCTCCGATGACAGCGGCCTGACCTGGAAGAAGATGAACGACGACCGCAACCTGCGACAGCGTGCCTGGTACTACACCCGTGTGTATGCCGACCCGAAAGACGAGGATGTGGTATACGTGCTGAACGTAGCTTACCACCGTAGCAAGGACGGTGGCAAAACCTTTACATCCGCCTATGCCGGTCACGCTGACCACCACGACCTGTGGATCGCTCCGGAAAACCCATCGCGCATGGTGATCGCCGATGACGGCGGCGCCCAGGTAACATCAGACGGTGGCATGAACTGGAGCACCATGAACAACCAGCCGACGGGCCAGTTTTACCGCGTTGTAACCGACAACCATTTCCCATACCGCATTTACGGTGCGCAGCAGGACAACTCCACGGTGCGTATCAGTCACCGCTCCACAGGCTGGAGCATCTCTGAAGATGACTGGGAAGAGACAGCCGGATCGGAGAGTGCCCACCTGGCCGTGAACCCGGAGAACCCGGAGATTGTATATGGCGGTAACTATGGCGGCTTTTTGTCGCGCGTGGATCATAGCAACGGGCAGGAGCGCGTGATCAACGTGTGGCCGGACAACCCGATGGGCCACGGGGCCGAAGGGATGAAGTACCGCTTCCAGTGGAACTTCCCGATCATGTTCTCGCCCAACGACCCGAAGAAACTCTACACCACGTCCAACCACGTGCACGTGACCTACAATGAAGGGCAGTCCTGGGAAACGATCAGCCCGGACCTGACGCACAACGACTCAACCAAACTCGGACCATCTGGCGGACCGATCACCAAGGACAACACCAGCGTGGAATACTACGGCACCATCTTCGCGATCAACGAGTCGCCGGTAGAGCCGGGCGTGATCTGGACAGGGTCGGATGACGGCCTGATCCACGTGACGCGCGACAATGGCAAGAACTGGACAAAGGTGCAGCCGAAAGGTATACCAGAGTGGATACAGATCAACAGCATTGAGGCGCACCCGACTCAAAAGGGTGCCGCTTATGTGGCCGCTACCATGTATAAGTCAGGCGACTTCAGCCCCTACCTGTACAAGACCACCGACTATGGCAAGAGCTGGACGAAGATCACCACAGGTATACCGGGCCACCACTTTACCCGTGTGGTGCGTGCCGATCCGAAACGTGACGGTTTGTTGTATGCCGGTACCGAGTATGGCATGTATGTGTCGTTCAACGACGGGCAGAGCTGGCAGCCCTTCCAGCTGAATTTACCGATTGTGCCGATCACGGACCTCACGATCAAAAACGATAACCTGATCGCTGCCACACAGGGCCGCAGTTTCTGGATCATAGACGACCTGACGCCGCTGCACCAGCTGAACGAAGGTATAGTGAAGAGCAAGTTTCATCTGTACAAGCCATTGGATACTTACAAAATGGACGGCGGCAGTAGAGGCCTTTCCAAGACAGCCGGTGAGAACCACCCTGGCGGCGTGATGGTGCATTACTACCTGCCAACTAAGCCAGACTCAGCTACTGTGGTACAGCTGGAGATCATGGACCAGAACGGTAAACTGATCCGCAGCTATACTAGCAATGCCAAAGAGAAAAAAGACAAGCTGGAGGTGAAAGAGGGTATGAACCGCTTCGTGTGGGACATGCGCTATCCGGAGGCAAGTAAGTTCGATGGCATCATCCTGTGGGGCGGTGGCCTGCAAGGACCTAAGGCTATACCTGGAAACTACAAAGCCAAGCTGACGGTGAACAAGGAGAGCCAGGAGACTGCCTTTACCATTTTGCCTGACCCACGCACCAAGGCTACACCAGAAGACAGAGCCGCCCAGTTCGCCTTCCTGACCGAGGTACGCGATAAACTGACCGAAACGCATGACGCGATCAAAGACATCCGTACCATGCGGGCACAGCTCAGCACGCTCAAAGGAAACCTGAAAGGGCAGGAGAACTACAAAGATGTAGTGGAGTCTGCCACCGCAATCGACAAGAAGATTACGGCCATTGAAGAGGCGCTGCACCAGACGAAGAACCGCAGCGGCCAGGACCCGCTCAACTTCCCGATCCGCCTGAACAACAAACTGGCGAACCTGGTGGGGCAGGTGAGCACCGGCGACTTCCGTCCAACCGATCAGGCCTATGCCTTCAAGAAGGAAATCACGGCTCAGATTGACGAGCAGCTGAATCTATTTAAGCAGGTACAAACACAGGATGTGCCGGCGCTCAACAGGCTGGTGAAGGAGAAAGGAGTGGACGCTATTTCAGTTAAAAAAGCTGAGGCGGCCCCAGCAACCGGATCTTTGTAAGGTATAGCCTATACCTGTTAATTATGAAAGCCCTGCCATTCCTGGCAGGGCTTTCTGTTTTGTTGGTGTTGCAAACTGGTGTTGTTAAAAAGCAGGAAGCACTATTCTCAAATAGTAGGTACAGGCTACGGAGCCTGGTATAAATTAAGGCCTTATAGCTTCTCCACCACCAGCTGGGCCTTTTGCACTTCGCCTTCGTGTGCCTGGCCAGGGTATGGCCTCACGCCTTTCAGAGTGAATTTGTAACTGACATCGCCAACTGCAGCTTCTACGGTATGGGTTTCTCTGGCTGCATCCGTACCGCAGTCTCCAATACAGAGTGTGATGTTTTCATTCACGCCATGGCTGTTGGAGGCTCTTAGCAAAACACTTGCATTGCCTGCTGTCACGCAATTAACATCAGTCGGACAGCGGGAATCTTCTATGCTTTTCAGGGATACGATCAGGCGACGCGGTACCTCCTCGCCGTATAGCGTAATTTGCCCGTACTGCTGCAGGAGCGCCTCCTGACCGAACTTCAGGTCGTCGGTATCTTTTTTGAACTCCGTGGTTTCATAGGATTCGTCCTGTTGGCATTGCGTAAAGAGCGCCAGAGCCAGGAGTGGATAGAAAAGTTTAATCATAGTAGTATAGTTTTTCAACCGTAAGAGTCTCTAAAACGGGGAATGGTTGCAATTAGTATCCAAACTTTAAAGACTGGTGTCGCCACATTGTTTATCTGCCGCAATTGTTGGATATTGGGCTTTCATACCTATTCTGATCTATCTACGTGAGTACCAGTACTGCCACCCTTGTAAAACAGAAAGTAAAAACGCTAGCCGAACGGCTGCGTAATTTCCGGGTATATCACCGCTACCTGGGACTGATTCTGGGGCTGTTTATCCTGGTAAGCAGTGTGACAGGTATACTGCTGGGCTGGAAAAAAGATATAGATCTGCTGCAGCCACCCACCCAAAAAGGAGTTACCGCAGACCTGCAGCAATGGCTGCCGTTGGCTGAACTGTCAGCACGTTCGCTTGCCGGCCTGGACTCGGCAGCGGCTATCACCAACAATCCCATCGACCGCATCGAAGCCCGTCTGGACAAAGGGATCGTGAAAACCATTTTTAAGGAGGGAAGCTGGGAGGTGCAGCTCGACGCCAGCACCGGCAAAGTGCTTTCCGTGGCCCGCCGCCATTCTGACTGGATCGAGAAAGTGCACGACGGCTCCATCATCAGCGATCTCTTTAAGTTGGTGTCGATGAACGTGCTGGGCTTCGGATTGTTAGTCCTTTCCAGCACGGGTTTCTTCCTGTGGTTTTATCCGAAAAAGATCAGAAAGATCAAGAGCGAATAAGCAGCATGAAGAATCTTCTGCACTTGATGGGGTGGCTGTGCTTACTCAGCACGTCCACGTTCGGGCAGGTCCTGACCGTGAAAGACCAGGTCACGCAGCAGCCTCTGGAGATGGTGCAGCTTTACAGCAAACATTCCGGGCAGATCAGCTTTACTGACAGCAGAGGTCGGGTGGATGTCAGTCCCTTCAAAGGTTTCGATAGCCTGGTGATTCGCCTGATAGGTTATGATCAGAAAACCTTGTCTTACGGGCAACTGGAGCGGCAGGGCTTTCAGTTATACCTGCGCGAAAACAACATCTCACTGCGCACCGTGGTGGTTTCGGCAGCCCGATGGCAACAGGCCGCAAAAGAAGTGCCGCAGCGGGTCAGTACTATCCGGCCGAAAGATGTGCTGCTGCAGCAACCTCAGACTGCCGCAGACATGCTGGGGCAGGCAGGGGAGGTGTTTATCCAGAAAAGTCAGGGTGGAGGCGGCAGCCCTATGATCCGCGGATTTGCTACCAACCGGGTATTGCTTGCCGTGGACGGTGTGCGCATGAACACAGCCATTTTCAGGAGCGGCAACCTGCAGAATGTTATTTCCCTTGATCCTTTCGCCATAGAAAAAACAGAAGTGATGTTCGGACCGGGCTCGGTCATGTATGGCAGCGATGCGATAGGCGGCGTAATGAACTTCTATACCTTGTCGCCGAAGTTTTCGGCGGACGCATCACCGTTGATCAAAGGCAACGCTGCCATTCGATGGTCTTCGGCCAACCACGAGAAGACCGCACACCTCGATCTGAGTTACGGGCTGAAAAAATGGGCCTTTCTGACCAGCGCAACTTTCAGCGATTACGGTGACCTGACAATGGGGGCAAATGGGCCGGATGATTACCTCCGAAAAGAGTATGTGCGCAGCCAAAACGGACAGGACGAGGTGATTACCAATCCTGATCCGATGCGACAGGTATACACGGGCTACGACCAGCTGAACCTGATGCAGAAGATCAGGTATAGGCCCAGCGAAAACTGGGAATTACAGTACGGTTTCCATTACTCTACCACCTCCGATGTGCCCCGCTACGACCGCCTGACCCTGTACCGAAATGGCAAGCTGCGCTCAGCGGAGTGGTATTATGGTCCGCAGGTATGGGCGATGCAGCACCTGCAGGCAAGCCACCGGACGGACAACAAATTCTTTGATCAGCTGAACATCGGTTTAGCGCACCAGCTGTTTGAGGAGAGCCGTCACAATCGGGACCTGGGTAAAGCGACCAGGTATAACCGCTACGAAAAAGTCAACGCCTACTCTGTCAACCTGGATTTTGAGAAAGCGTTGGACGGGCGCCATCATCTCTTTTATGGTCTGGAAGTTATTTATAACCATGTGCGCTCGACAGGCACCGATGAGAATACCAGCACTGGCGCGACTATACCTGGGCCTGCCCGTTATCCGGATGGTTCGGACTGGGGTTCCTATGCCGCTTTCCTGACTTACCGATTCAAAGTGGGGGAGGAGCTCACAGTACTGACAGGGGCCAGGTATAACCACATCCTGCTCAATGCAGCTTTCGACAAGAGCTTCTATGATCTTCCTTTCGCTTCCGCTGACATCAACACAGGGGCTGTGACCGGAAGTGCAGGGCTGGTGTATAGTCCGAAACCCGACTGGCAGCTGAGCACGAATTTATCCACAGGTTTCCGCTCTCCGAACGTGGACGATATCGGCAAGATTTTCGATTCTGCTCCGGGCCTGGTCGTGGTGCCCAATCCATACCTGAAACCGGAGTACGCCTACAATGCGGATCTGGGATTTGCTAAAGTGTTCGGGGAGGTACTCAAACTAGATGCGACAGCTTTCTATACCTATCTGCAGGATGCGATGGTGCGGCGAGACTATACCTTAAACGGTAACAGCTTTATCGGATACGAGGGAGAAAGTAGCCAGGTGCAGGCTATCCAGAATGGCGCCTATGCCAGGGTTTGGGGTGTGCAGGCAGGTATAGAACTGAAGTTACCGGCCGGTTTTGGTATCACCTCTAGGTATAGCCTGCAGCGTGGGCGTGAAGAACTAGATAATGGCACGGAGGCACCTTTGCGACATGCCGCACCAGCTTTTGGTACAACCCGCCTGACTTATACCCGCAATCGGTTCAAGGCAGACTTATATGCCGTGTATAATGGAGCATTCAGGTATAGCCAGCTGGCGCCCGAAGAGCAGGACAAAGCTTACCTATATGCGACAGACGAAGACGGGAATCCATACAGTCCCGACTGGACCACACTCAACCTGAAGGCACTCTACCAACTGAACCGGCACCTGTCGCTGAGCGCAGGTATAGAGAACATCACAGACCAGCGTTACCGACCTTACTCTTCAGGTATAGCAGCTCCGGGCAGGAATTTTGTGATGTCGGTCCGGGCTGTTATTTAAGAATGTGTTGAGCCGGGGTTACCATCTCGCATTTTTCAAGGTCAGGCCAACAGCTGCCAGTCGCTGCCCAGTATGGAAACTTTGCACGGAGCCTCTCAATCCGAAAGTGAGGTGCTGTTTAGCTTTCACATCCAGGTTAAGCGCCAGCACATAGCCTGCCTGCAATTCATTTCTTGAGCGCATCTCAGGCTCGAAGTCTGTGATACCACCCTGCCCGTTGTACTGAATGGAAAGTCCGTACAACTCCCGTTCGCTGGCATACCTTAGCACCGGACCAACTGCCGGGTAGATCTGTACAGGCCCGGCATTGATGAAGAGGTTATAGGATCCTTCAAGCGCAACACCATTCGACTTCTGGAATGTCTCATATCCCTGCCCCCAGCGGCGGGTCTGCTCAATGTATGTGCCGGTGGCCAGTATCTCGAAGCCTGAGCGCTTGGAGATATGCGTTTGCATGCCACCTATAAACCAATGGCCGGGTATATCGCCATTACCTGAATACACGGTGCCGTAGCCGAGCTTTGGTATCCATTTATTCTGCGCCATGGCGCTAATTGAAGTGCAGAGAAGAAATGTGAGGAGTAGAAGTTTGATTTTCATAAGCTGGGTTTAGGTAAGCGTTAAATGATAGAAATTATAGGAATAGCTGTATCTAATATATGTAATATTCTATAACAATATGTGTGCCAATATCTTCTTTTCTTTATAAGGAATAGGTATAAAACAACAAAGGCAGCCCCATCGGGACTGCCTTTGCAATGGGTATAGCAATTTCCAGAATTAACTTCTTGCTCTTCTTTCCTGCGCTTTCAAAGTAAACTCAGAAGTAGCCTTGCCACCATCGGCTGTTTCTACTTCTACTATATACTTACCTGGCTGGAGGTAGATCACCTTGTTATCGGCCGCCTCTACTTTCAGGGCTTCCTCGCCATCCTTCTTGCTGCTGTTCAGGGCCGTTTCGTAGGCTTTGGCGTTGGCTTCGTCTACTGAGAAGTTGTAGCTCACGTAGTTCAGACCGCGCTCGTTCTCGTCCTTCATCTCTTTCAACAACTGGCCTTTATCCGTTTTGATGCGGATGGTCGCAGTGCCTGCTTGAGTTGTGTAGAATGGAATCTCCAGCGAAGTCTCCATTGGCTCACCCCAGGCACCCCACGACTGTCCCCAGCGCGGGTTATAGTTAGTTGGCTGGAAAGCGAACAGGTGCAGCTTCTGATTCTGGATCTCCGGTGTAAGCTGCTGCAGGTGGTCCACGTTGGCGATATAGATCGAGCGGCCGTGCGTTCCCACAATCAAATCGTTGTCACGTGGGTGTACAACCACGTCGTGTACTGAAACAGCTGGCATGCCATTGCGCATCTGCATGAAGGTCTTGCCACGGTCCAGCGAGATATACAAGCCATGGTCGGTGCCTACATAAAGCAGGTCCGGGTTCTTCGGATCTTCCTTTATCACGTTAATGGCCTCAGCTGGCAGGTTAGTGCCCAGGCGCTCCCACTTCTTGCCATTGTCTTCCGACACGTACAGGTATGGCGTGAAGTCATCCCAGCGGTAACCGTTAAGTGAAGTATAGACACGGTTTTCGCTGTGGTTGGAGGCCACTACAGTTGATACCCACATGTTCTGCGGCAGCTTCTTTGAGATGTTCTCCCAGTTATAACCGCCATCTTTGGATACGTGGATTGCGCCATCGTCAGAGCCGGTATAGAGTAAGCCGAACTTGAGCGGAGACTCATCGATGCTGGTCAGCGTACCAAAACCTACGTCACCTTTCAGACCACCGTTTGTCAGGTCGCCCGAGAGGGTTTGCATGTCCTCGCCCTTCTTCATGGAGCGATGGAATTTGTTGGAGCCAAAGTACAGGATGTCCTGGTTGTGGCGGCTCAGGTGTATCGGGCTTTCCCAGTTAAAGCGCAATGGTGTTTCGCCAAGTTCATGCGTTGGCTTCACAGACACACGCTGACCGGTGCGCTTGTCTACACGGGCGTAGTTGCCGTACTGCGAGCCCAGATATACCGTGTTGTTGTCACGGAAGTCCACCTGCACCATCATGCCGTCGCCACCACCTAGACGCTGGTAAGGATAGCGGCCGTTTTGGGTCCAGGCCGAACTGGCCTTGTAGTTGCTCGGACCATACCAGGTGCCATTGTCCTGCAAACCCCCATAGATGTTGTAAGGCTTCTCCATATCAACAGCCACGGCGTAGAACTGCCCTACCGAAGGAGAGTTGGCAATCGCCCAGGTTTTGCCATCGTCGTAGGTGATGTTCAGGCCACCATCGTTGCCATTGATCACATAGCCCGGTTTGTCAGGGCTCACCCACAGGGCCTGATGATCGGAGTGCACGTTGTCGCCCTCAATGTTGCGGAAGGTTTTGCCTCCGTCGTCTGAGGTCAAAAGCGGCACACCGAGCAGGTATACCTTGTCTGGGTTGTGCGGCGCTACACGTACCACACCGAAGTAGTAACCGTAGCTCGAGTACATGTCGTCGATTGGCTTCTCGTGGGTCTTCTTCCAGGTCTTGCCAGCATCATCAGAGCGGTATAGTTCAGCACCTTTTACCGGAGCCTCGGTGGTTACCGCCAATGGGTCCTCCAGGTATGCGGCTAAAGCAGCAGGCTTTATCTTACCGCTTTTCACATCGGCCTTCACCGTTTTGGCGGTATATTTAGAAGGGAAGCGGTTGTTGTCCAAGAAGCTGTTCAGGTCTTTGTCGTTCAGGGCCAGAAAAGCCTCTGTCGTCATCCCTTTGAACTGATCCTTCTGCAGTTCACCCGCCTTTGGCTCCTTCTTCTCCACCTGACGCAGCTCCTGGTTGTCCAGGAAAGCGTAGATGATGTTCGGGTTGCCAGGGTGAATGTCCAGACCGATACGGCCTACGCCAGCAGAAGTCGGGAATCCGCTGCCTTCGGTGCTCACACGAGTCCAGGTGTTGCCTCCGTCGGTTGACTTATGGATGCCGGATGTCTTGCCGCCTTCCACAAAATCCCAGGCGCGTCGCTCGCGGTGCCACATGGCTGTATACAAGTTGTTCGGGTTCTTCGGGTCGATCACCAGGTCAATCGCGCCTGTGTTATCGTCGATGTAGAGGGTCTTCTTCCAGGTCTTGCCGCCATCGGTCGTTTTATAGACACCCCGGTCTTTGTTCGGTGAGTACAGGTGCCCAACCGCCGCTACCCATACCGTGTTCGGGTCAGATGGGTGCAGGATAATGCGACCGATGTGGTGGGTATCGTCCAGGCCCATGTGCTGCCAGGTTTTGCCGCCGTCGGTGCTCTTGTACACACCCACACCGGAGTATGACGAGCGGCTGGAGTTACTCTCGCCGGTACCGATCCAGATGGTTTCGTTGTTGTTCCAGTCCACGGCAATGTCGCCAATGGTCATCACCGCTTCGTTGTCGAAGAGCGGCTCAAAGGAAATGCCGTTGTTGATGGTTCTCCAGAGACCGCCCGAGGCATAGGCTGCGTAGAAATTGGTCGGGTCTTTCGGGTTCACATCCAGGTCAGTGATGCGGCCGCTTTGTACGGTAGGGCCCACGTTGCGGAAGGCCAGGTTTTTAACAAGGGAGTTCTGTTCCAGCTGCTGTCGCTTCTCGAACCCCTGCAGCCTTTCTTTGGCGGGTGTTGAGGCCGGCTGCTTTGGTGCTTTCTTCTGAGCCTGCACAGCGCCCCCGCTTAGGGCCACCAGCAGCGCTACAGAAAGTATACGCTTTTGCATTGTGTAGAATTAGGTATGGTTAGAGTAGTTTAGATTGCGTGTCTAAAGCTAAGGAATTGTACCCAATTATTGATGAAAGAAGGGGGTTGTAAAACATTTGTTATACTGAACCCTGAATATATCTAATATCAGGTATAGAGGCCTCCAACTTACGCCTTCTACCTGCTCAAAACACTCAGCATGAAATCTTATTATTCAGGTACGCTTGCTGGTTTTTCTGCCGACGACAGCGATAAGATATTTGGACTGCTGTGTAAAAATCTACTTACCTGGTCACATACTAACACAGACTCCCTATGTTCCCGTAGCACGCCATAGGTATAGCTTGCGCACCCAGCATTGGCTTCATCCCGAAGTCTGACAATATGTATTACCCTGAAAGCGACTTGCTAATCTGAGTCATCGAGTGAGAAAATAGACTCGACGGGTTTTTCAAACACACGGGCGATTTTAAGAGCCAGTACTGTCGAAGGCACATATTTGTTGGCTTCCATGGCGTTGATGGTTTGCCTGCTCACCCCGATTTTTTTGGCTAGCTCTTCTTGGGTCAGGTCGTGGATAGCCCGCTCCACTTTTAATGTATTTTTCATGCGATGGAGCGGGAGGTTTTGTAGAGGACATAGTTGAAGCGTATCAAGAAGATAAAGAGCACGGTGAACATGTTAAACAGCATCACCTGGTAAAAGCCAAGCCCATAGACGAAGAGCACCGAGAACAGCAGAAAGCCATAATTGATATAAGTTGCCCATAGTAGCGACTCTAGCCTGATTTTGGCGATGTATTCGTCCTCATCTTTTTCCTCCGAAAAAGCCGCCAGCACTCCACCGATGATAGCCACTATGGCGACAAGCTCATCCACTATGTTGTTTTCAATCAAAACAAAAGCTTTGGCTGGGTCAAAAAGCCCGCCATCATAAATAGCGAACACGGTTGCGTCCAAATCAAATACAGGGTTATCTAACAGCACGATAAGCAACCCTAGGAGGGTAGAGGGAATTAATAAAATCCATCCAATTATCTTAAATCGGTTGGGGAAAAGGAACTGTGTTTTCATTGGGTTGTTCTTTTTTAGAATAGATACGATAAATGTAAAGAAAACATTACATTTAGCAAGTATTTTTTACATAGTGTAAGGAATTTATTACATGAATGGCTTCTTTTGGAGGGCGAACATGTTTGAAAAGGGAGTGATCGATTGACTAAGTCAGCACATCTTGAACAGGTATGTCTGTGCTGTACTGCTGAACACTCCGTATATTCGTTCTGTTAACTGGCTATACCTGTAGCAGCAACTCACTCCTGCAGGTAGGCTATACCTGAACAACACCATTTTGGAAAATACTTTCGATATCATAATAGTAGGGGGCGGTCCCATTGGTTTGGCCTGTGGACTGGAAGCTAAGAAAGCCGGACTTTCTTTCCAGATCATCGAGAAAGGCACCATCACCAATTCGCTTTTCAATTACCCGCTCAACATGACCTTCTTCTCCACCGCCGACCGGCTGGAAATAGGAGGCTTCCCTTTCCCTTCGATTCACCCCAAACCCAACCGCAGCGAAGCCCTGGAGTACTACAGGCGGGTGGCTGACATCGGAGAGTTGAACATCCGCTTGTTTGAAGAAGTGTCAGGTATACGCCGCGAAGGGGAGCTATACCTGACGAGCACCAGCAAGGGCAGCTACCAGTCACGGTATGTGATCCTGGCGACCGGCTTTTATGACATCCCCAACATGCTCGGTATACCTGGCGAGGATTTGCAAAAAGTAAAACACTACTATTACGACCCGCACTATTATTACAAGCAGAAGGTCGTAGTGGTGGGCGCCAATAACTCATCTGCCGACGTGGCCCTGGAGACCTGGCGCAAAGGAGCTGACGTGACCATGGTGGTGCGGGAAGGCGAACTGGGACGGATCAAGTACTGGATCAAGCCTGACCTGGAAAACCGGATCGCTGAGGGCAGCATCAAAGCCTATTTCAACTCCAGCCTGACCGAGATCAGAGAACAGGAAGTGGATATACAGACGCAGGAGGGTAAAGTGACGATCCCCAACGATTTTGTGATGGCCATGACTGGCTACCAGCCCAACTTCGCTTTTCTGGAGAAGATCGGGGTGAAGCTGTCAGATGATTTCTATCGGCACCCTTACCACAATCCCGAAACCATGGAGACCAACCTGCCCGGGCTATACCTGGCGGGCGTGGTGTGCGGCGGCATGGAGACCCATGTGTGGTTCATCGAGAACTCCTGCGAGCATGCTGTGAAGATAGTGCAGCATATTGCAGGGAAGCAAACTAAAACATAAAGCCCAGCTGCACTGACAGGCGCTTGAAGGTGATCTTTTGCTCTGTGAAACTGTGTCCCCAGGAGCTGACAGTTTCTGCCTTTTGTGTTTTGTAACCGGCCGCAAAGGTATAGGCGGTGCTATTGCCACTCCTGACCCGGAATCCCAGTGCAGGGTTAAACATCCAGCCACCCTCCTTTTTTTCATTGTCAGATTCATGGCTCAGAAACGAAGAACCATACCCTGCGTCAATGCTATAAATTGGGCTGATGCGTGTGTTCAACATCTCACCACGAATACCCAGTGCAAAAGGCGTGATCAGGAGGTTGTTATAAAAATCAAATCCGGTAGTGGCACCTATGGCCAGTAGCCTGTGCAGCCGGATGCCATTGAAAAGCGTCACTGTAGGTGCAGCTACAAAGTTATCGACATCATGCTGTTTGTTGTTTCCATAAAGGTAGCCGAGCTCGACCGTGCCCATGTAACGTTTAACAGGCTGTTCATCCGACTGTGCCTGAGCCAGTCCGGAGGAAAAAAATAACAGGGTGAGCAGGTATAGGTATCTCATATAGTGGCGGTAGGAGGATTAGCGGGATACGGGCAGTTTGCTGAGCAGCTTGATGTCTTTCAGATTGCTGTAGTCATACTGGTACAGGCCGTCCTGGCCTATCAGCAGCAGGTTGCTTCCCATCGGAATGACATCAAAGGCATCGTGCTCTTTGAAATGGGAAATCAGGTTTTCGCTCACTTTTAGGTGATCCTTCGCATCAAAAATCTTCAAGCCATACTTGCCTTCACAGAGGAAGAGCGTGGAGCGGTCTATACCTAAGCCGTGGGGATTTTGCATAGGGTAGGTCTTGACCAGCTGCGGGCTACGCGGGTTGCTGATGTTGATCACTTCAAGTTGATTGGTGAAGCCGGCACATGCATTGCCGGAGCGCAGCGTCACCCAAGCCAGGTCGCCTTCCACCACCACCGGGTCGCAGCTATTGACGTGTGCATATGTGGACAGGTGTACCGGACTAGTCGGGTTGCTGTTGTCGTAGATGTGCATACCTGTGGTAGAACCAATAAACAATTTGTTGTCATAAGGGAAGATCGTTTCGATGCCCCAGCCCAGCCTGATCTTTTCGCCCTTTTTTGGATTGGACGTGTTGCTGATATCGAGTACCTGCAAGTCTGAATTGCTGACGGTATACAGGTGGTCGCCCGAAATAGTAAACCTCGCCATCGAGCCGCCTTTGCCGGATGAGTTGCCAGGCTGCGCCACCGAAGTAGAGGCAAAGGATCTGCCATCAAAAGTCATCCAGCCATTGCGCCAGCCAGGACCAGCGCTACTGCAGTCAGTACCGGCCGGCTGTTTCAGTTGTGTCTCCACAAATTCAGAAATGAACACGGCTGCGGTGTCATTTACCACCATCCCAAAATAAGTAGGGAAGATGTTTTCGACACGGCTGACCAGCCTGACATCCAGTGGATTGCTGATATCAAAAGCCACCAGGTCGATGTAGTTATCGGCATACAGGATATTGCCCTTCACCGCCATATCCAGATTGCCCGGAATGTCGATAAAGCTGAGGAAACGTGGTAAACTTGGATTAGAGTTATCCACGATGTGGACACCTTTGTTTACTTCATTGATGAAAAGGTAGTGGCCTTTTGTATAGATCTTGCCCGGCTCTTTGAGTGTTTGTGCAGGCGTTACTTTCACCGCATTTTTCAGTTCTGTCCGCAGCATGTACACCGGTTCATATACGATGAAGGTGGTGGTTGATTCACATTCGTCGGAGCAGGAGCTTAGGAGCATGGCCGGCAGGAAAAGCAACAAGGCGATCGCCTGTTGTAAAACGGGTAGAGGTCCTTTTCTCATGAGAGTCCTTTTTAATGTGAAACCAAATTAGCGGCCTTTGTAATGTACTATTACATGCCCCTTACTTACAGGACCCCGAAATGATAGGAATGGTTGTAAGGTGTTAAAAATATCTGTCTAAAATCTTTTCTTCCGGCTGGAGTTGTTGCGGCTGTCGTAATGGCGGCCACCATTGCTCTTAGGAGTGCTACCCGGTTTTTTTGGAGTGCTGCCTGGTCTTTTAGGTCTGCTGCCAGACCCGTAACTGCTGCCAGCGGTCAGGCTCTTCAGTTTGGCAACTTCCTCCGTTGTCAGTTCGCGGTACTCGCCGGGTTGCAGCTCGCCAATGTTCAACGGACCAATTGCAGGCCGGATCAGGCGCAGCGTCGGGAAGCCCACAGCAGCTGTCATACGACGCACCTGCCGGTTCATGCCCTGCGAAATTTTGATCTCCACCCAGCTGGTCGGAATGTCTTTTCGGAAGCGGATCGGTTTAGAGCGCTCCCATACCTGCGGCTCCTCTTCCAGTAGACTAGCTATGGCAGGAGCAGTCTTCGTGCTTTTAATCATCACGCCGCGTCGCAGTTCCTCCAGCGCCTCTTCTGTAGGTACACCATCCACCTGTACCCAGTATGTTTTCTCAATCTTGAACTTCGGGTCAGACAAACGGTGCTGCAAAGTTTTGTCGTCGGTCAGCAGTACTAAACCCTCGCTGTCGTAGTCCAGGCGACCAACAGGGTAAATGTCCGGTATAGCCACAAAATCTTTGAGCGTAGCACGGCCTCCCTCGTCTGTAAACTGGGTGAGTACTTCGTAAGGCTTGTTGAGGATGATGTATTTCAAGAGAGTTTAGGAGTTTAAGAGTTGAGGAGTTTGAGAGTGTTTTGAGTTAAAAAAGTAAATAGTTTGGAAGGTAGAAAGTTAAAGTGTAGCGATTTTACACCGTAACGTTGCGGGTCTATGTAGCCTTACCGTTTCCCTGTCGCGACCTGTCCGAAACGTGCACCGGAATCCCCTCTGGGAGTAGGGGCCCTCGACAAAGGGAGGAGCAGGTTAATCATGCATTAACAACCATCAGCAATTTAACCATTCAACCATTCAGTTATTTACACCTTCTCCGGCTGATGAATTTTGTACTGCAGGTCCCACAGAGACTTGAGCCGGTCAAAGTCGGGGCGGATGATGGAGTAGAGTACCGAATCTTCGTTGATGCCATCTACCACATAATGCTCCCGGATCACGCCTTCCAGCTGCATACCAAACCGCTTGAGCAGTTTGATGGATGGTGTGTTATAATCCGCTGCAAGCGCTTCGATGCGGCGCAGGCCCATCTCCTCGAACCCATAGGCGATAACGGGGCCCAGTGCTTCGGTCATGTAGCCTTTTTGCTTGTAGCTGTCGTCGAACAGCACATAGCCTACCTCAGCCCGGCGGTGACTCATAATCCAGGTATGATAGCCGCATCGGCCTAGCACGGTAGCGGTCAGCTTATCAATAATTCTGAAGTTCCTGAAGCTATGGAAATAGGTGGTAAGCCCTTTGCTGAACTTGTCTTTTTCTTCTGCCAGCTCAGCAGCATTCTTCAAGCCAAGGTATGCGGTGATCTCCTCATCGCTGCTGACTGTAAAGAGGTGCTGGTAGATGGCAGGCGTCAGTGAGCTCAGGTATAGGCGTTCTGTCTCTATAACAACGGGATGTGGGAAGTCTGAATTGGTCATAGTACGTTATCAAAAACTAGTAACTCCCATTGTACTTTCGCACAAACCACTCCCCGCATACCAAAGCCAGGATCACAAAGAACAGCCACTTCAGGTCTACCAAGTCGTTGAGCGACTCAGAGCTGTAGATCAGGTCTTTGTGCTCGGCCTTCAGGATGTCCTGTTCCAGTTGCTGCAACTGTGCCGGGTAATACAACTTGGAGCCGGTATTGGTACCCAACTGGTAAAGTAAGTTATGGTCAGCCACGGCATGTAGCGCCTCCAGCTGCTGCTCCTCTACTATAAACTCGCCCTTATCCTGCTGCAGCGACCCGTTAATGCGGGCTGAGGCTGTGTAGGTATAGCGACCGCCTGGCAAAGTGCCTATGTTCACCCCCGACTGGTTCTCTCCATTGGCAAACTCAAAGGACTTCTCGGCACCTTCAGCATCCTGTATCTTAAGCGTAATATTTTGTCCGTAGATTGGCTCCAGCGCTTCGTTGTAGGCCTCTGCTGCAAACCGGATTTCGTCGGAACTGCTGTACTCGTTCAGTTGTGGGTATACGTTAAGGCGCTTCTTGTTACGAGGAGCTGTCAGGAGCTGCACCAGGTTCGTGATCAGTTTGTCGTACACTGCGGCGTTTTCATGGTTCGCCGTTTCGGTGAGTCGCCATTGCCAGGTGCCGGAAGCAAGCAGAGCAGCATTGCGTTTGTCGCCCACGGTCTGCACGGTGAGCAGCGGCTTGTTCGTACGCACGCGGCCCACCTGCTGGTAGAGAACGGTTTCCGTGTTTGGCATGAGCTGATAGTCGCCATAAGGCACCGTGGCAGGAGGGTATTGTTGCAGACGCTCGGTGGCCTCTTCGGCTACTTTGAAGGTGCTGAAGCTCGGATTGATCACGCTGGTCACTTCGTCGGACTGCCCTGGTGTATTGATGCGGATGCCCACATTAAGGCGGTTGAAGTTGCCAATGTCGCTCTGCGGACCGAGGATATAAAGGGCCGGCAAGTTCTTCTGGCGTACCAGGTTAAGGGCCGCCTCACCACCGGCTGTGCGGCCCGGCAACTGGTGCAGCACCGCCACATCATAGTCCTGCTGCTTGAGCGTCGTCAGGCCAGGTATAAACAGTTCCGTTTCATAGTTCTCGTTCGACTCAATGGCAGCACGTAATGCCTTGATATCCGGGTGAGGAGATGCGGCTGCTACCAGCACTTTGATCTTGCCTTTCACCACATCAATGTATGCGCTTCGGGAATTGTTCAGCTCCGTAAACTCGCCTTGCTGCGGTAGCACTTCTACTTCGTATTGACGCTTGCCCAACCCGCTGGCCATCACCTGGAAAGGTACCTGCTGCAATGGCTGTCCGGCCTTCAGAGTAACTGTTTTACGGTCGATGACCTTCTTGTTTTCCTTTAGCTGCACTGTCACAGTAGCACCGTCGAAGCCCTGCTGCTGCAGCTCAGCCTCCAGCGGGAAACGGTTGCCGCTGTAATTTACCTTGTTGTAGCGCAGCGATGCCATCACGATATCTTTCTTAGGCACCGTGTCGCCTACGGCTACAGGGTATATGGTATAGTTATAGTTGGCGTAGGTAGGAGAAGTGCCTTGGTTCACGATACCATCCGATAGCAACACGACGCCGGCCAGGTTCTGCTGCTCAAAATCACGCTGTACATCGCGCAGCAGCTGACTCAGGTTAGTCGTTTCAGCCTCGTACTGCATCTCACCCAGGTTCTGCGGTGCCTCGGATTCACCCAGCACACGCACCTCGGTCTGTATACCTTGTTCCTGCAGTCTGTCGCGCAATGCCTGCAAACCCTGCTGTGCCTGACGCAGCTGCACCGAGTCCGAGAACAGCGCCACTGACTGCGAGTTGTCCACTGCGAACACGATAGTAGGCGCCTGGGTGCTGTTGCTGACATAGCGTACCAACGGGCCGAGCAGCAAAAAGCACAGAAAACTCACCACTACAAAGCGCACCGCCGCCAGGGTATAGTTTATACCTGCGGACCAGGGCGTACGCTTGCTATACAGCAGCCAGGCGTAAAGCGCACCAACAGCCAGACAGGCCAGGATCAGCCAGGGTGAATAGGTCGTTATGAGGCGGAAGGAATCCAAAGAGTTTGAGAATTTGGGAGTTTAGGAGTTTGAGAAGTACTTCTTCTAAAGAATCAAATAATTTCAGGATTAAAGATAAAAGAAAAAGACCAATGCTACTAACGTAAACGCTACAGCATTGGTCTAATATTATAATTGAAAGTCTGGGCGAGTGAGTTTTTGACTCTCAAACTCCTAAACTCTCTAACTCTCAAACTTAGGTCAGCATACCGCCGTCTACCTGCAGCACCTGGCCTGAGATGTAAGACGACTGGTCAGATGCCAGGAAGGCTACGGCGTTGGCCACGTCCTCTGGCGAGCCACCACGCTTCAGAGGAATTGCCTTGCGCCACTCGTCTACCACTTTCTGGTCGAGCTCGCCAGTCATTTCTGTTTCGATGAAACCAGGGGCTACTGCGTTGCAGCGAATGTTGCGGGAGCCAAGCTCCAGCGCCACAGACTTCGTGAAGCCGATGATGCCCGCTTTAGAAGCAGAGTAGTTGGCCTGTCCGGCGTTTCCTTTTATACCTACCACTGAGGTGATGTTGATTATCGAGCCGCTCTTGGCGCGCATCATGTGCTTGGTGGCGCCTTTTGTTAATGCAAACACAGATTTCAGGTTGGTATTGATCACCGCATCCCACTGCTCTTCGGTCATGCGCATCAGCAGGCCGTCGCGCGTGATGCCGGCATTGTTTACCAGGATGTCGATCTTGCCAAACTCGGCTACCACATCTTCGATCAACTTCTCAGCCTGCGCCATGTCAGAGGCGTCAGAACGGAAACCTTTAGCTTTGCCGCCGTTCGCAGTCAGTTCCTGCTCCAGAGCCTGGCCTTTTTCAACGCTTGAGAGGTAGGTGAATGCTACCTGTGCGCCCATCTCTACCAGTTTCTCGGCAATGGCGCGACCTATACCTTTTGATGCCCCGGTTACGAGGGCTACTTTTCCTTCTAGTGCTTTCATAGGGGTCAAAGTTATAAAAGATTTTTTTATTCAGAAGAGCCGCCGCATTCTCCAGTTTTAATTAGTCTCAATTTTCTGATTTTAAGTCGGTTAAGCTGCAACTGGCAGGTTAATGTGCAATTGGGTTTAGGGTTGGTGATAGCCTGTGGTGCTATATTGTGTATCTGAAATAGGATTGCAACATATTTATAATCTGAATATTGTATTGTAAATGATTTTTATTTCTATCGGTTAAACCATATTTTCGTGCCATTCTTCCAACCAAAGGTACCTTGTAATGTTCAAACGTAGTGTCGGACTAGCCATCCTGATCGCGGTGTCGTTGTTCGTGTTTATCACGGCAGCGCAAACAATCAGCTTTAAAAATTTCAATTTTTCGTCAGAAGAAAAATTAGACGAACCTGAGCCCGAACCGGAAGTCACAGTCAAAAAACCTGCCCCGGTCATCTTCGGCATCCCCACCGACACACTCGAAATACTGGAAGGAACTGTAGAAAGAGGAGAGAACCTGTCGCAAATCCTGGCCAGCTTCAATATCTCGCCTGTCACGATTGACCAACTGGCCCGCAAATCAAAAGAAGTATTTGATGTGCGCCGCATCAATGCCAAGCGCAACTACATCATCCTACACGCTCAGGACTCCGCCCAGACGGCCCGCTACTTTATCTATGAACCAAACGAGGTAGAGTATGTGATCTACGACCTGAACGGTGAGCTGGACGTTCGCCTTGAGAAGCGTGAAGTTGAAATTGTAGAGCGTGCTATTGCCGGTTTTATTGAGCGCTCCCTGTTCGAGTCCATTCTGGCTGCCGGCGGATCACCGCAGCTGGTAAACCACTTTGCCGATATCTACGCCTGGCGTCTCAACCTGAGTCGTTTGCAGCCTGGTGACCACTTCAAGCTGATCTATGATGAAAAGCAGGTAAATGGCAACGTGATCGGTTTCGGCAAGATAAAGGCTGCTTATTTTGAGCACGAAGGCAAGCCACTTTATGCGATCGCCTTCGATCAGGAAGGAAAAAAGGGAGGCTACTATGACCAGGACGGCAAGAGTTTGAAGAAGGCTTTTCTGAGAGAGCCGCTGGAGTACAGCCGCATCAGTTCCCGCTTTACCATGAACCGCTTTCACCCGGTACAGAAGCGTTACAAGCCGCACCTGGGCACCGACTTCGCAGCCCCTCGCGGAACGCCTATCCGTACAGTAGGCGATGGCGTTGTACTGGAAGCCTCCTATACCCGAGGCAATGGCTACTATGTAAAGATCAAGCACAACAAGACCTATACCACTCAGTATCTGCACATGTCCAAGTTCGCCAAAGGCATCAAGCGTGGAAGCCGCGTAAGTCAGGGCCAGACCATCGGCTATGTAGGCAGCACCGGTCTGGCAACTGGTCCGCACCTGTGCTACCGTTTCTGGAAAAA
This sequence comes from Pontibacter lucknowensis, assembly GCF_900156415.1. Lineage (GTDB taxonomy): Bacteria > Bacteroidota > Bacteroidia > Cytophagales > Hymenobacteraceae > Pontibacter > Pontibacter lucknowensis. Next base: position 217,867 of record NZ_FTNM01000003.1, read on the forward strand.
CGGCAGGCAGGTAGATGCCCTGAAAGTGCAGCTCCCATCTGCCCATCCAATCGAGAAGAAGAATAAGGATGCTTTTGAACAGGTAAAGTCTGAGCTGGAAGGCAAGCTGATGGCGATCGAGCTCAAAGGTCTGCAGCAGGACCTTTTGGCAGCCGATCAGTCACGCAAAAAACTGGACGAAGACGAGGTGTAACGTTTACTTATATATGAAACGAAAAAGGGGCGCTGGCAAGCGTCCCTTTTTCGTATGTTCATCTTTTGTCATCTCGAACGCTAGTGAGAGATCTGGAGGATTGTAAAACATTACCCATGATCCAGATTTCTCCCGATGGTCGAAATGACATCAAATGCTTCAGGTAAATTGAACGCTGATCCGGGTTTCTTAATCCGAATCAGCTGTTATCCTTTCAGGATCTTGGTGGCTCGTAACGGGGGATTGGGAAATCCGAAAGGGTAATCCAGGAGTGATTCGGGCAATGTGTTGTAGGAATAAGGCAGCTTACCAGTTAAACTAAACTTCATTTAACCGAAGCCGCTAAAGTCCTCGAAAAGTCTCTTTACTTCGTTGATTTCGTGGCAGCCGTAGAGTTCTGCTCACAATAATCTCTCAGATACTGTGCAGCTTCTTTCAGGCCTAGTTGCTCGGCCTTTACCCAGTCTTCGCAGGCGCCGCTTTTGTCTCCGCTGGTATATCGGGGGGCTCCCCGGTTGTAATAAGCTTCGGCGTAGTCGGGTTGCAGGGTGATGGCGCGGCCATAGTCGATGATGGCGCTGCGGTAGTCTTTAAGGGCGTAGCGTACCAGACCACGGTTGTTGTAGGTGCGGGCCTGCAACTGATCAATCGAAACAGCTGTGTTGAAATCAACCAGCGCGCCTTTGTAGTCCTGCAGATTATATTTCGAGAGGCCACGGCTTACCCAGGCTTCTACGTGTGTAGGATCCAGCGCCAGGGCTTTGTCAAAGTCAGCAATGGCACCGCGGTAGTCCAGTATGCGGTCGCGGGCGATGCCGCGGTTCGTCATCGTGACGATGTGCTCGGGCTCCTGCTTCAGCACTTCGCTGTATTCCTTAATGGCTTCGGTATACTTGCCTGACTTAAATTTTTGGTTACCTGCGTTAAAGTGCTGCAGCGCCGTCTTCTGCGGGGCAGGCTGTGTGGCGGCCTTCTGCGAAAAAGCCGGTAAAGCGAAAAGTACAGGTATAATGAGCAGTAAAATTGTTTTCATGCAGTAGGGGTTACCTCATGTTATGATGCGCAAAATACAATAGTTCAGCCCAATAAGGAACAGGTAGGCTGTTTTTTGTAATGATTCTTAGTATTGTGCGAGCGTAGCCTTTGCATAGTACTAATTAACAGACACATGGCACTGTTACAGAAGTGGTTTTGTGAAGTTGGGATTATCGTTTAATTTTGCTCAGCATTTAAAAAAGAGAAACTATGGCATCAAAATACGATTTGGTAGTGCTGGGTAGTGGCCCAGGTGGATATGTGGCGGCCATCCGAGCGTCGCAACTGGGTTTGAAAGTAGGTGTGATCGAGCGCGAGTCGCTGGGCGGCATCTGCTTGAACTGGGGCTGTATCCCGACAAAAGCACTGCTCAAGAGCGCGAACGTATTCGAATACATCAACCATGCGTCTGACTACGGTATTACCATCGGTGAGGCGTCTGTAGATTTCAACGCCGTGATCAAGCGTAGCCGCGGTGTAGCCGACGGCATGAGCAAGGGCATCCAGTTCCTGTTCCGCAAAAACAAGATCGACGCCATCATGGGTAACGGTAAAGTAGTAGCCAAAGGCAAGGTAGAAGTGACCGATGCCGACGGCAATACAAATACCGTAGAGGCCGATCACATCATCCTGGCAACAGGTGCCCGCTCACGCGAGCTGCCTAACCTGCCAATCGACGGCAAGAAGATCATCGGCTACCGTCAGGCGATGGCCCTTGATAAGCAGCCTGAGAGCATGGTAGTGGTAGGTTCCGGCGCCATCGGCGTGGAGTTCGCTTACTTCTACAATGCCATGGGCACGAAAGTGACCATCGTGGAGTACATGCCGAACATTGTGCCGGTAGAAGACGAAGAGGTATCGCGTCAGCTTTCCAAGTCTTTCCGCAAGTCAGGCATCGACATCATGACAGAGTCTTCTGTAGAAGCTGTTGACACGAGCGGAGACCTGTGCAAAGTGACTGTGAAGACGGCTAAAGGCGAGCAGACACTGGAAGCTGAGGTTGTGCTTTCGGCGGTAGGTATACAGACCAACCTCGAAAACATCGGTATCGAAGAGCTAGGCATAAAAGTAGACAAGGGCCGTGTGGTGGTAGACGAGTACTACAAAACAAACGTGGATGGCATCTACGCGATCGGTGACATCGTGCCGGGCCCTGCGCTGGCGCACGTAGCGTCTGCCGAAGGTATCATTTGCGTGGAGGCTATCACAGGTCACGACCCGGAGCCACTGAACTACGGTAACATCCCGGGCTGTACGTACTGCTCTCCTGAGATCGCTTCGGTGGGTCTGACAGAGAAAGCTGCCCGCGAGCAAGGATTAGAGGTGAAAGTGGGTAAGTTCCCATTCTCAGCTTCTGGTAAGGCAAGCGCCGCCGGTGCGAAAGACGGTTTCGTGAAGGTGATCTTCGACGCGAAATATGGCGAGTTCCTGGGTGCCCACATGATCGGTGCCAATGTAACCGAGATGATTGCTGAGGTAGTGGTAGCCCGTAAACTGGAGACAACCGGCCATGAGATCATCAAGTCGGTGCACCCGCACCCAACCATGAGCGAAGCCGTGATGGAAGCTGCCGCAGCTGCTTACGACGAAGTAATTCACCTCTAAGCATCATCTGCTACAGGTATAGGAAAGGCCTGGCCGCATTTTCGGCCAGGCCTTTCTGTTTTTGATAGAATTAAGTCGCAAACCCAGCGTCTTTGAGCGAAGTATATTTTTTGTTATATATCGAAAGAAGACAATTTTCCAGTACTTTTTATCTAAATTGCAAGCTTAGCAGGGGGTGTACGGCAGGTGCATTGCCGTCTTCGGCCATATAATACGTGTTTATACATGATTAAGTATAAATACTTAAATAGTCGTTGGCTGTCTGAACTTATAACCTCATGATTACATTTTAATAAGTATCGCGATTCACTCTCTGTGCCTTTTGCCCCTACGTGTGAGTTCTAATTTTTCACACATCATCCTAAAACTATGAAGCTGCAAAGCAAAGTCAAGTTTGTCAACAAAGACAAAAGTCTATTCTTTCCTACCCTCCGGAAACGTGTAGACGCCTATTTTACAGAGAACAACATTCCAAAAACTGCCAATACCGCCATGATTGTGAAGAGTGTGGTGCTGTTGCTAATTTACTTGCTCCCTTTCGTGTTGCTGCTGGCAATTCAGCCTGCTTTTCCGCTTAGTCTGCTACTGTGGTTTATGATGGGCCTAGGAGTGGCAGGTATAGGTATGAGCGTGATGCACGATGCTAACCACGGGGCCTTCTCCAACAGCAAGCGGGTTAACGATCTGATGGGCCATACCCTGAACCTGGTGGGTGGTTCGGCTTTTAACTGGAAACTGCAGCACAACATCCTGCACCATACCTACACCAACGTGGTGGAGATGGACGAGGACATTCAGGACAGGCTGGTGCTACGCTTCAACCCTCACTCCAAGGTAAAGTTTTTCCATAAGCTGCAATGGGTATACGCCTTTGTGTTTTATGGTCTGCTCACGCTCTATTGGGTGGTGGCAAAAGACTTCGTGCAATATGCCCTCTTCAAGAAGAATGGTGTGAATAACAATACAGCAGCCGAGAACAGAAACTGGTTTATGAAACTGGTAGCTATGAAAGCTACTTACTTTTTCATCGTACTCGCTGTGCCGACGCTTTTCTTTGGAATTCCGTTTTTGCAGGTGCTGCTTGGGTTTTTAGTGATGCACTTTGTTGCAGGTATCGTGCTGACGGTCGTGTTCCAGTTGGCGCATACGGTGGAGGGTACGAGTCACCCGAGGCCAGACGAGCATGGTGTAATCGAAAATGACTGGGCGATACACCAGATGAACACCACTGTTAACTTCTCGCGTCATAATAAGATCCTTTCCTGGTATGTGGGCGGCCTGAACTTCCAGATCGAGCACCACCTGTTTCCGCGCGTTTGCCATGTGCACTACCCGGCTATTGCAGACATCGTGAAAGAAACGGCAGCTGAGTTTGGTGTTCCTTACCTGGAGAATGAAACGTTTGGGCAAGCCGTCCGTTCGCACATCGCCACGTTGCACCGCTTCGGGAGATTGCCAAATATGAATGAGGCCATCGGTTAAAAAATCAAATAAGCAGCAAGCGCTTATAGTATCCTGTTTCACCTCTATATTTGCAGCCTCTTTGTGTAGCGATGCACTTTGGGTTTGATTTGAAAGCTTTCCCATTCGGATTTATGAGTGGATGCAACTAACATTTAACTAAGGGTGTGTAAAACACATAACCTGCTAAACCGTTAAATAGCTTTCAGAGTGTGAGTAGTTTATAAGAATATCAAGTAGATTAAATGAAGCTTAAAGGCAAAGTAAAATTCGTTAACAAAGACAAAAATTTGTTTTTCCCGACGCTCCGCAAACGTGTGGACGCGTATTTCTCAGAAAATAACCTACCCAAATCAGGTAATTCCCGCTTACTTATCAAAAGCATCATCCTGATGCTGCTCTATGTAGTGCCCTTTGCGGTTCTGCTTACTTTCACACCGCATGTGGCTATCAGCTTAGTGCTATGGCTGGTGATGGGTGTAGGTGTGGCTGGTGTGGCCATGAGTGTGATGCACGATGCCAACCATGGCGCTTTTTCCAAGAACAAGACCATGAACTACCTGATGGCGCACTCCGTGAACCTGCTCGGTGCCTCGGCTTTTAACTGGAAGCTGCAGCACAACATCCTGCACCATACTTACACCAATGTGGTAGAGATGGACGAGGATATCGACGATATGGTGTTCATGCGTTTCTCGCCTCACACCAAAGTGCGCTTTTACCACAAACTGCAGTGGGTATACGCCTTCTTTTTCTATGGTCTGCTCACGCTTTACTGGGTTATCATAAAGGATTTCGTACAGTTCTTCAAGTACATCAAAAGCGGTGTGAACGCTAATTCCAAATCAGACAACACGGTTGCTTTTTCTAAGATTATAGCTTTTAAACTGTTTTATTTCTTCTCGATTTTGGTGGCACCGACACTTATTTTCGGTATACCTTTATGGGAAGTGTTGCTCGGATTTTTCCTGATGCACTTTGTGGCGGGCATGATTCTTTCCACTGTGTTCCAATTGGCGCATACGGTGGAGGGTACCCACCATCCGCTGCCAAGTGAGACTGGTGTGATCGAAAACGACTGGGCCATTCATCAGCTGAGCACCACCGCTAATTTCGCACGCAAAAGCAAGTGGCTCTCGTGGTATGTGGGCGGCCTGAATTTCCAGATCGAGCACCATCTGTTTCCGCGTATCAGCCATGTGCATTACCCGGCCATCGCGGAAATCGTGAAGCAAACTGCATCCGAGTTTAACCTCACTTATATCGAGAGCAAAACCTTTTTGCAGGCTGTTCGCTCGCACCTGAACACCCTTCATCGATTCGGACGGCTGCGTCTGCCAAACCTGAACGAGGTGATGGCGTAGCTTTTGACAAAAGACCTTTTGAAATAATGATTTAAGAGCGGCGGGAAGCGATTTTCGCCGTTTTTTGTTGCTTACAGGTATAGCGGCTTGCGCTCGTTCAGTATACCTTTGCAGGAGATAAGTGGCGGGACAAAACGAACTTACCGTGCATGGGACTTTAGCCGTTATTTAGAATACGGCAGGGCATCACGCTAAAATTTTGAGTCCTTCGTCAAGAAAACCATTGCCGCTATGACATTCAAAGACCTAAACCTGATCAACCCCATCCTGCAGGCGCTGGAAGAGGAAGGCTACACCCAGCCAACACCTATACAGACGCAGGCTATGCCGGAAGTGCTGCAGGGCCGCGACCTATTGGCTACGGCCCAGACAGGCACAGGTAAGACGGCGGCCTTCGCCCTGCCTGTTCTGCAGCTCCTGCACGGGCAGGCTATACCTGAGCCACGGGTTATACGCGCGGTGGTGCTTACGCCTACCCGCGAGTTGGCCAGTCAAGTAGGCGACAGTTTTGCAGCTTATGGCAGGTATACAGGACTGAAGCATCTGGTGGTATATGGTGGCGTGCCCTACAAGGTGCAGACGGAGGCGCTGCAAGCAGTTATAGATATCCTCGTTGCCACGCCTGGTCGTTTGCTCGACCTGCTGGAGCAGGGTTTCATTGACTTGCAACAGGTACGGCTATTGGTGCTCGACGAGGCCGATCGCATGCTGGACATGGGCTTTCTGCAGGATATCCGACGTGTGCTGCAGGCTATACCTGAGCAGCGGCAGACACTGTTCTTTTCCGCAACCATGGCGCCTGAAGTAAGTAAGCTTGCCAAAAAAATATTGACGGAGCCGGTGAGCGTAGAGGTAAGTCCAATTTCCTCCTCGGCAGTTACGATCCGGCAGGAGTTGTACTATGTAAGGAAAGTCAACAAAACACCTTTGCTGCTGCACCTCTTACAGCATGCAGGGATAGACCGCACGCTGGTGTTTATGCGCACCAAAGAGGGGGCCGACAAACTGGCCAAGGAACTCAGTGCCGCAGGTATAGCCGCTGAAGCTATCCATGCAGACCGTGCCCAGCGCGACCGGGAGCGTGTGCTGGAAAGCTTTAAAAAATACGAAACAAAAGTACTGGTCGCAACCGACGTGGCTGCTCGGGGCATCGATGTGGAGGAACTCTCGCACGTCATCAACTACGAGCTGCCCTTTGAGCCTGAAACCTACGTGCACCGCATTGGCCGCACCGGCAGGGCAGGGGCTGCAGGTATAGCCATCACCTTCTGCGGCGCCAGCGAAACGCCTCTGCTGATCGCCATCCAGAACCTCACCGGCAAGGCTATACCTGTGGTGGACCAGCACCCATACCCGCTCACAGCGCAGGATTTTATGGAAGCAGCGGCATCTTCGTCAGCCAAAAATGACAAGCGCAAAGGTTCAGGCAAAGGAGGCAAAGGAAAACGGGGGAGGAGGTAAGCTTAGAACTCACAGTGTCTTCCAGACCTGTGAGTGTCAGAAGAGCTGCTGCAGAAACTCACGTGCTATAACACGAGTGGGCAAAAGCCAGGTGAGAACGCAAGATAAGTGTTGTTAGAGGGTAGGTGGAGCTATAAACCTGAACACAAAACGGCTATCGGTATATCCGATAGCCGTTTTATCCTTTAAGACAGGTATGCTATACCCTACCGCTGCAACTGCTCCCGGTTTTCGCGGTTATCCCGATTTCGTTTACGTTCCTTCTTTTTATCTTTCTTACGGCCAATGGCACCACCGGCCACTGTGCCGGCCGCACCGCCAATTACGGCACCTGATGTGCCACCTACCGCAGCGCCTGTAGCTGCACCAGCCGTGCCGCCTATCACGGCGCCTTTCTTTTTACTGCTCCAGTTATCGGAACCAGCACAACCACCTAGTAGAAATGCTGATAATATGGCAAATGAAAATATTCTTATGTGTTTCATAACTAGTTGAATTTAAGCGAGTATTATACGCTTTTTATTGAGTCATTGTTTGTGGTGTGCACAAAATCAGTGCAATTTCAGATTGTCATAGCGGTGCAATTGTGCTAAGATGGAAAGAGGAGTGATGGTATTTGAAAGAAATTTCAGCGATTAGTCTGCACAAAAGCGGCGTCTGTGCAGTATATTGGTCTGAGCAATTTCTATCTCTGATTTTCCATGACCGACATAGCCATTACGCCCTGTACACTTGCCGACCTGACCGAATTGCGGGACATAGCCGTAGAAGCTTACAACGACCACTATACTTACCTCTGGCACGACGGAGGCGCCTGGTATGTGGAGCGCTGCTTTACAGAGGAGGCCCTGCGCGATGACATGGCCGATCCCAATGCCGCCTATTTCCTTATCCAATACAAGGACGAACCGGTTGGGTTTATGAAGTTCAACAAAGACAAGGCACTGGAAGGCTACACGGATGCCGAATGCCTTGAGCTCGAACGGCTATACCTGGTAGATCGTGCCTCCGGTATAGGCATAGGTAAGTGGGCGGTGGATTTTGCAGTGCAGTATGCGCTGGAAAGCAATAAGAGCGTAATCTGGCTCAAAGCCATGGACAGCAGTCGCTCCGTTGACTTCTATGAACAGAACGGTTTTGTGAGATGGAGCACCGACGAGCTCGACTTTGAGCAGATGAAGGAAATATACCGCGGCATGGTCGTGATGAAAAGAGATATTGCCTGAAGTGATTCTCTTTATACCTTTGAGTTCGACAAAGCCGCTCCACCACATGAAGCTTCGCCTCTTATTTGCCTTCTGCTTATTCACACTCGTAGCCTGCAACCAAAAAGAGGAAGAGCAGTACGAGCGGATCGATCAGGAAGTCGCAGTATCTGACCCAAACAGCTGGGTGAAAGCCGACCTGCAGTGCGAGGAGATCCAAAGCGCTGACGAGGACAACCCACTAGCGGTGGTATACCTGAGCCAGGTGGAGATGCAGTACGTGCTTGACACGGTGTATACCTGCTCCGTCATCGCTCCGCAGATGTATACCTCATTCGGGGTGCCGCGCCAGGCGCTGTCAGCCTGTGGCGGCTGGTGGGCCGGACGAGGCAACTTCTACTATACCCTGCATGAAGGTGACAGCATCACGGTCATGCATGCCCAACCCGTGCAAAGCGACACCGTGGACTTCCAGTACAGCTTGCTGCGCCGCTTGCCTGTTTCACACACTACTGCCGACCTAGTCGAAGATACTTACATGCCTTAAGCAGCTTGCTGCACGGCATGTTGCTTCGTTCGGCTCACCAGATACACCCCGGCAAAGATCAGGAGCGCGTAGAATGCCTTTTCCAGCGTGAATACGTCTTTCCCCACCGCAACCGCGATTAAGATAGCCATGACCGGCTGCAGGTAAATGTAGGCGCCTACGAGCGAGGGGTTGGCGTAGCGTAGCGCCCAGGTATTGAGCAGGTAAGCGATGATGGTAACGGCAAACACCATGAACAGAATAGCCAGCCAGATCGACATTGGAAAAGCGCTGTAGTCAGGACTAAGCAACTGCTGCCAGCCGAACGGAATCACCAGCACGGCTCCCACGGTGAAAATGCGGCTCACAATCGTGATGGCCTGGTACCGCTGCATGAGTGGCTTCACCAGCACCAGGTATAGGCCAAAGGAAGTAGCGTTCAGAATGATAAGCAGGTCACCCCACATGTTGCCTGTAGCCTGCTCTCCACGGGAGGTATAGATGAGCAGAAAAGCACCCGCACAGGCCAGGGCTATACCTGAAACCTTGCGCCTCCCGATACGCTCCCGCAGCAGCAGGGCCGAAAACACAAGCACCACCACCGGCACGATCACCATCAGAAGCGCCGCATTGATAGGAGCGGTAAGGTTCAAACCTGCGAAGAAGCACAGCTGGTTCACGGCCACACCTGTCACGCCACAGAGGATCACGCGGATATTATCGGCACGTCCCACAATTTTCTCTTTCACCACCAGCCGGGCAAATATGCCAAAGAACAGCGCCGCCGAAACCACCCGGATCAGAATCAGACCGAAAGGGCCGACATATTCCGGCATCACCTCTTTGGCGATGCTGTAATTACTACCATAGATCAGTGCCACCAGAAAAAGCGAGGCATGCACCTGTACCTGTTTATTCATGCTGCAAAATTACGTGCTTATTCGGTTTGTACCGTATAAGGAGAGGCAATTAAAACCAGTACGCTCAAACCACATTTTTGCATGAATCAAATGCCGCTTACGGTCCGCAGGGCCATCGAGGTAATGGGCCTCTTTTTTCTGGGCTGGATCATTGTGCTGGGCCGCGACCTGCTCGCCCCACTGCTGGTCGCTTTCTTTATCAGCATCATGTTGCTGCCCATTTATCGCTTCTTTAAACAGCGAAACTTCCCCGATGCCGTGGCCATCGGTATCAGTCTGCTCACGCTGATCGTTGTGCTGGGGGGCATCATCTGGTTCTTTTCTTCCCAGATGCGGGTGCTGATAGAGGACTTCCCGATGATCCAGAAAAACGTGATGAAACACCTGACCGCCCTGAGTGAGTGGATCGGCAGCAAAACGCCTTTTTCGACAGCAGAGCAGACCAGTTTCATAAAAGAGCAGAGCAACAACCTGCTCACCTATGCGGGTAACCTGCTGGGCGGTGTGGCTGGTGGCGTGACAGGTACGGTGGTGTTCATTGGTCTGCTGCCCATCTACATCTTCCTGCTGCTGTTCTACAAAAACCTGTTGTTGCGCTTCGTGTTCCTCTGGTTCCCGCGTGAGCGGCACGAGAAGGTGGAGGAAACGCTGAGCGAAATGCAGGTCATCATCAAAAGCTACCTGTTCGGACTACTCATACAGATCACCTACATGACCGTGCTGCTAGGTGGTCTCCTCATGATCATCGGGATCAAACACGCCCTGCTGATCGGGGTGATCTTCGCCTTTCTGAACCTGATACCTTACGTGGGAGCACTGCTGGGCAACATCATTGGGGTGCTGCTCACACTGGCATCATCAGAGGAACTGTGGCCGGTGCTGGCTGTGCTGGGAACGATTGCGGCGGTACAGTTTCTGGACAACAACATCCTGATGCCCCGCATTGTGGGCTCCAAGGTAAAGATCAATGCATTGGCCACCATTGTGGGTGTGATCGTGGGTGGGGAGATCGCAGGTATAACCGGTATGTTTCTGTCGCTGCCCATTATTGCCATGCTCAAAGTGGTGTTCGATCGTACCGACCAGTTTAAGCAGTGGGGTGTGCTCTTCGGGGACGAGCGGCCGGGCTTGAGTCCCATGGCTATACCTGTGCTGCGTTGGGACACCAAAGCCGTCCGGCGTAAACTGGAGGAGGAAAACGACATAGAGCCGCCGCACGAAGGGGAAGAGGAGAAGCGAAAAGACTAAGGTATAGCCCATGTAGCGGTAAAATGGTGGATCGACAGGCGGCCACAGGTATAGCGCATATTTTATACCTTCCTGCTTTGCCTTCTAATTCGTAACTTTGTTTAGACCGAATCCTGAGAAAGATAAGAGCAGATGAATCACCCGAACATACCTTTGGCCGAGCGCCTGCGGCCGCACAACCTCGATCAATATTACGGACAAAAGCACCTGGTAGGGCCAGACGGCATCCTGCGGCGCTACATTGAGGGCGGCGTGATACCGAGCATGATTCTGTGGGGACCTCCGGGCGTGGGCAAAACTACCCTGGCCAACATCATCGCCAACCAGATGAAGGTGCCTTTCGTGGCCCTGAGTGCCATTAACTCTGGTGTGAAGGACATCCGCGAAGTGATCGATCAGGCCAAAAAGCGGCAGGGCACAGTGCTGTTCATAGACGAGATTCATCGCTTTAATAAATCCCAGCAGGACGCTTTGCTGGGGGCTGTAGAGAAAGGCACAGTGACTTTGGTGGGCGCCACGACCGAGAATCCGTCTTTCGAGGTGATATCGGCCTTGCTGTCGCGCTGCCAGGTATACATTCTCAAGCACCTCACCAAAGACGAACTGATCGAGCTGGTGGACAAGGCCCTGGAGCAGGACGAATGGATGCGCCACCGCAAGGTGCGAATAGAAGAGTACGAGGCACTGCTGACCATATCAGGCGGTGATGCCCGCAAATTGCTCAACCTGCTCGAGATCGTGGCTGAAGGTATAAAAGCCGACGAAGTAGTGGTGACCAATGATTTGGTGAAGCAGGTAGCCCAACAGAACATCGTGATGTACGACAAGTCCGGAGAGATGCACTACGACCTGGTGTCGGCTTTCATCAAGTCCATCCGCGGCTCTGACCCCAACGCCGCCGTTTACTGGCTGGCCCGCATGATAGAAGGAGGCGAAGATCCCAAGTTTATCGCCCGCCGTTTGCTGATCGCCGCTTCGGAGGACATCGGTCTGGCGAATGCCAACGCACTGCTCATGGCGACCAACTGCTTTCAGGCGGTGCAGATGATCGGGTATCCGGAGGCGGAGATCATTCTTTCGCAGTGCACCATCTACCTGGCCACCTCACCCAAGAGCAACGCCTCCTACAAAGCCATCAAGCAGGCCCGACAGCTGGTGCAGCAAACCGGCAATCTGCCAGTGCCGCTGCACATCCGCAACGCCCCGACCAAGCTGATGAAAGAGATCGGCTACGGCAACAACTACAAATACGCCCACGACTACGAAGGCAACTTCGTGCAGCAGGAGTTCATGCCGCAGGAGCTCAGCAACACCGCCCTCTACCAGCCCGGCAACAACACCCGCGAGCGCGAAATGCTCAAGCAACTGCAGGCGCAGTGGGGGAAGAAATATCGATATTAGTCCGTTTGGGAGTTTGAGGGTTTAGGAGGTATAAAGGGATGAACACCACGCTCGCTTCCCAGTGCTGTCAACTTAAGCTTTTTTGTCATTTCGACCGAAGGGAGAAATCTGAAGTATTGCTTAGGCTTTGAGAGATCCAGATCTCTTCTTTAGTCGAGATGACAGGTTAGAAGCGATATTCCTTAAGCTGACGGCATTGGGTTGCGACTTGTCCAATTGCGTACTGGCAATCATGCGGGAAATACTGCCAACTAGTGTATAAACAACAATCATCAACCAGCAATCAACAACTCAACCATTCAACCATAAACAATCCAACAATTAGGTTAGTCTATGAAATGGACCGATTGGTCGAGATTGCTGTTTGTTGGGGACTAGTATTGAACTTTAAGCGCTATTTTTGTTTATTGTATGCAGGGACCTGTATTTCCCGGTACTTAAAAACAGAACCTAAACATTAAATAGAACCTATGCTGAATTTCCTCAGATATGTGCTGGCTACCATTCTTGGCCTGTTCATATTCTTCTTCCTGGGCTTGCTGATCATGGTAGGCATCATTGCGGCATCAGCTTCCAAAGGCGATGTCACCGTAACCGAAAACTCGGTTCTGGAGCTCAAGCTTGATAAGTCTATTGTAGAGCGTGAGCAGGAGAATCCCTTTGGCGATTTCTCTATCGGCTTCTTTTCGATGAACAGCAATGATGGTCTTGATCAGATCAAAGCCTCTATTCGTCGCGCCAAAACAGATGATAACGTAAAAGGCATCTTCCTGAATATGCGCTTTGTGGATGCCGGTATGGGCAAACTGGAAGAGATACGCAACGAACTGATTGACTTCAAAGAGTCTGGAAAGTTCATCGTGTCCTATGGCGACATGACCAACGAGAAGGCTTATTACCTGTCTTCTGTAGCTGATAAAATTTACCTGAACCCGATGGGTACACTGGAGTTCAACGGCATCAGCTCTGAGGTGTTCTTCTTCAAAGGTACACTGGAGAAGCTGGACATTGAGCCGACTATCTTCAAAGTAGGTGAGTTCAAGAGTGCGGTAGAGCCTTTCTTCCTGGACAAGATGAGCGATGCTAACCGTGAGCAGATGACCTCGTTCCTGAACTCAATCAATGACTACCAATTGCGCAAAATTGCGGAGGCACGTGGCAAAACTTACGAGGAACTGAAAAAAGTGTCTGATGAAGTACTCGTTCGTGAAGCTGAAGATGCCAAAACCCATGGTCTGGCAACCGATATTGGTTACTATGACGAGGCCATCGACTACATGAAAGAGCAGATGGGTGTGGATAAAGACAAGAAACTGCAGCTGGTGAGTCTTGGTAAGTACAAGAAAGTGAAAGACACTGAGAAGAGCGGTTCTGCTAAAAACCGTATCGCTGTGATCTACGCCGAAGGCGACATTGTGGACGGTGAAGGCGGCGATGATGAAATTGGCAGCATGCGCTACGCTGAGGCTCTTCGTAATGCCCGCATGGACAAGAACGTGAAGGCTGTTGTACTGCGCATCAACTCACCGGGCGGTAGCGCACTGGCCTCTGACGTCATGTGGCGCGAGATTCAGGAGACCCGCAAGGTGAAGCCTGTCATCGCTTCTATGTCAGACATGGCTGCCTCTGGCGGTTACTACATGGCTATGGGCTGCGATACGATCGTGGCGCACCCGAACACTATCACAGGTAGCATCGGTGTGTTTGGCATCGTGCCGAATTTCGAGAACTTCTTCAAGAACAAGCTAGGCATCACAGTGGATCGTGTAAGCACAGGCAAACACTCTGACTTGCCGACTGTAACCCGCGCCATGACACCGTTTGAGAAAGAGATCGTGCAGCGTGAGATCAACAAAATCTATGAAGTGTTCACACAGAAAGCAGCCGACGGCCGCGGCATGTCGCAGGACCAGCTGAAGGAATTTGCTTCAGGCCGCGTGTGGTCAGGTATAGAAGCCAAAGAACGCAACCTGGTGGACGTGCATGGTGGTCTGGAAAAAGCCATCGAGATTGCCGCTGCCCGTGTAGGTATAGAAGATGACTATCGCATCAAAGAACTGCCGCGCCGTAAGACTTTCTTTGAAGAGATGTTCGGAGAAGCTGGTTCGCAGGTAAAAGAGCGTGCCGTAAAGGCCGAACTTGGTCAACTATACCCTGTGTACAAGATGTACAAGAAGGTAGAGAACATGCAGGGTATCCAGACCCGCATGCCATATGAACTGACAATCCAATAACAGCGATGGCAGGCTACTACCTGCTGTTGATAAAATACCCGGAAGCCCGCTGGTGTAAACCAGTGGGCTTTTTGTTTCAGGTCCAAGCCATTTTTTGCAAATTGCGGATGAGAACAAGGTAATAGCTTAAGGAAGCACATGACATAAGTCATTTATTCTATCAGATTAAATGAGCTATTTCGCAGACCAAAAACAAAGAACATAAAACGATGAACGATATGATGCAGCAATTACGAGAGTCCGCCTCTTACATACAGGACCAGACAGGCAACTTTCAACCGGAGTTTGGCATTATCCTGGGCACGGGCTTGGGCGCTTTGATCAAAGAGATTGAAATAGAGTATAGCCTCAACTACGCTGACATTCCGCACTTCCCGGTTTCAACGGTGGAGAGTCACTCAGGCCGACTGGCTTTCGGTAAGCTGGCCGGTCGTCGTGTGATTGTGATGCAGGGACGCTTCCATTACTACGAAGGCTATACCATGAACCAGGTGGTGCACCCGGTGCGTGTCATGAAACTGCTGGGCGTGCAGAAGCTTTTTATTTCCAATGCCAGTGGCGGTCTGAACCCTGCCTTCAACACCTCCGACCTGATGGTGATCACAGATCATATCAACCTGCAGCCATCTAACCCGCTGATCGGTCCGAACCTGGACGAACTGGGACCTCGCTTCCCGGACATGAGCGAAGTGTATGATGAGAAAATGGTACGCCAGGCCATGGTCATCGCTGAGGATGCCGGCTTCACGTTGCAGGAAGGCGTATACGCCAGTGTGCCAGGACCAATGCTGGAAACACTAGCTGAGTATAGCTACATCGCCCGCATCGGGGCTGATGCCGTAGGTATGTCCACCGTGCCGGAGGCCATTGCTGCCCGCCACATGGGCATGAAGATCTTCGGTATTTCGGTAATCACTGACATGGGTACACCGGATCGCATCAAGAAAGTGATCCTGGCGGATATTCTGGAAGCCGCCGCGATAGCTGAGCCACGCATGACCATGCTGATCAAAGAGCTGGTGCGTCAGCAGTAATAGCCGAGCACAGGTGCGACAGCACTTAAAAGAACAAGCAGGGGCGGTCAGATGGCTGCCCCTGCTTGTTTACAGTATTTTACATGGTCAGGTAGGCAATAGCGAGCAGCACTGCATTAAACAAGCCGTGCGATACGATTGCCCAGGTCAGGCTGAAGCGGAGACGGATGTAACCCCAGAAAAGGGCACCAATAAACTGCGGCACCACGAGTAAAGGTATAAGGGCGATGGGCAGGTGCAGGTTTTCATAGTTGGCCAGGTGCACCATGCCAAATACGATCGTGAAGGTATAAAACACCGTTGGGAAACGCTTTTCCCAGAGCCGCCTCAAATACCAGGCACGCATATCCGATAGTACCACCCATATGGCCAGCATCAGGGCCACAAGCCAGATCAGGGCGCTCAGGAGTGTGCTGATCTGCAGCATCTCGAGCAGGGTAGGGAGTATAAAAAAAATGATGGTCAGGAAAGCTACAAATAGCCGCATGCGGGTGTAGCGCAAGGGGGCACGAAAGAAGAATTCCTCAATGGCAGGACTGATCACGGCTACAGCCAATAGCACCAGCAGGGGGTTGTTTTCCTCCAGGAAACGGCCCATGCGATGACTCGCGAATGGGTTGTAACCCATCAGCTTGATCAGGCCAAATATGATGGCTGCTATACCCAGGCTCAGGATGAACTTGAGTACGAACAGTTGCAGCAGCGGCCTCCATACTTCCTCAGGCTTTTGGTGCAGCGCCTCCAGCTGTTTAGGGGCTTTCAGAAAACGCCAGAAGGCCAGTGCAGTTTCTTTTGGACGAGGGCTTGGGTTCTCTCTAACCCGGTCAGGAGGTAAAGGTGCTTCCATCGTTTGTTTTACTTCTCAATTACGACCGTTTTGCGGTTATAGGAGAGGTTTGTGAAGATGCCGATGCCTCCCTTCACTGAAGACACAATGCGCGAAGGCTGGGCAAATGGGTTTCCGTTGGCCCTGCGTGCATCCGAAATAGAGCTCAGGAAGTCGTAGTACTGCTTCTCGATGTGAAACAGCGACACGATCAATGTATCGCCCTCTTCGTAATCATAGCCTGACCCATAGGATACGCGCTGGCCATTGGTAAGCTGGTCACTGGATACGAAATCCCGCTGAGAGGAGTTGGACAGGCTGTCGCGGTGCACCATGTAGCGGTAATAGTTCGCGGCATCCGGGTCGTCCTGGTAAGAAGTGAGCAGATAGGCCTTGTTGCTTTCATTGAACTTCCACTCCACAGCCTCAATCGGAACCTGACCCATGACGGTGGTAGTGCCGGTCACGTGACGACCTTTCTTATCTTTGACCTCCAGCGTAAGCACATCACCGGGTTGCAGGTTGAGCTTCTCATTTTTGCGATGAGTATAGTACTTGCCCGTCGCCTTGTTTTGAATGGGGCTGAAAGGCAATTTGATCGTTCTGCCCTGGTGGGTGATGAACACTTCCGCATCGGGCACAAGCGGCAACTCGGGTTCGTTGAAGTAACTCACACTCTCCAGCACAACGGCCCGAAGGGACTTGCCGGGTTCCAGGTAGCATTCAACTACTAATTGTGATTCGTAAGGGGGCAACTTAATCTCCACTTCCTGCTCCATGTCACAGGATAGCAGCAAAAAGAGTAGGGGCAGCAACAAGGTATAGATCGCTCGTCTGGTCTTCATCAGAACTTGAAATTATAGGTAACAGAAGGTATAACCGGGAAGAGCGACACCTGCTTGGCCCGAAAACCGAGCGTTTCGTTGTCGTCTTCGTCCTTCACCTGCTCAAAATACACAAAGTATGGATTGCGACGGTTATAGGCGTTGTAGGCATTGAAGGTCAGGTCGGCCTCGCCACGTTTGGGCTTCAGCTTGAGTACCAGGCCCAGGTCCAGTCGGTGGAATGCATCCAGTCGGAAGCTGTTGCGGTCGCTGTACACAGGCACCACCGTAGCACTTTTGCCCTGCACATCCTGAAAGGCGAAGCGGGCTACAGGCAGTGAATAGGCGTTGCCGGTGCCATACACAAAAGCGCCGGTGAGGCTGATGCGCTTGCTCAACTCATGCAGCACCACCACACTCAGATCATGGCGGCGGTCGTAGCGGGTCGGGAAGCGGCGTCCCTCGTTGATGTCGTCGAACTGGCGGTAACTCCACGACAAGGTATAGCCTACCCAGCCGGTGGTGCGTCCTTTTATCTTTTCGAGGTATACCTCATTGCCGTAACTCTCGCCCTTGCCAAACAGAAACTCCGCCTCCAGGTTATCATTCACAAACAGATTGGCCCCGTCGCGGAAGTCGATCTGGCGGTGCATCCACTTATAGTACAGTTCGTTGGTAACCATGTAACGGCCACCGCCGAAGAGGTGGCTTATACCTGCGGCCACTTGTTGGGAGCGCTGCGGCTTTACGTAGTCATTGCTTGGATACCAGATGTCGGTTGGTAGCGATGCGCCGGAGTTGGCTACCAGGTGGATGTACTGCATCATGCTGGCATAGCTGGCCTTCAGAGAGGTGTTCTCGCTGAGGCTATACCTGGCAGAGGCACGTGGCTCAAAGGCACCATAAGTCTTGCCTCCACTGCTGAAGGCCGACACACGCAGGCCATAATTAAGTGAAAGCTGCGCATTTACCTGAAAGTCATCCGCCACATAAGCAGCGGCTTCCGTGGCTTCGTAATCATTGCCTGCACCAAAGCTGATGCGGTCATCGTCTGAGTCGAAGTTGAGGCGGCCGATCGTGAAGTTGTGCCGGGTGGCCATGGCACCGAATTGCAAGGTATGGCCTTTATCCAGGATCAGGCTGAAGTCGGTTTTGAGGGCAATATCACGGATATCAGAAGTCAGGTTAAAACTGAATACATCGATCTTATTGCTGACATTGTACTGGTAGCTGCTGCCCGAAAGCGTCGTGTTTACCTGGAAGCGCGGGTTGAACTTGTGCTGCCAGCGCAAAGCCCCTACCTTATTCCCCCAGTCGAAACCAAACTGAAAATCCGCGTCGTTAAACCCGAAGAAGTCGCGCCCAAAATAGCCGCTCAGAAACAGTTCGTCTTTCTCGCCCAGCTTGTAGTTAGCCTTGCCGTTGAGGTCGTAGAAGTAGTAGTCAGGTATAGGATTGAAGTCTTCTTTGCCTTCCTGTATCCGGTTGATCTGGCGGGTGAAGACATCAAAATAGGTACGGCGTCCGGAGAGAACAAACGAGGATTTATCTTTCACAATAGGGCCATCCACGGTCAGGCGTGAAGCAATCAGGCCGATGCCACCGGTTACGCCGATGCGCTCCTTATTTCCTTCACGCATTTTCACATCCACCACCGACGACAGTCTGCCACCAAACTGCGCCGGGAAGCCCCCTTTGTACAGCTCCACACTTTCAACCGCATCTGGGTTGAACACGGAGAAGAAACCAAACAAGTGGGAGGCGTTGTAGACGACGGCGTCATCGAGCAATACTAGGTTCTGGTCAGGACCGCCGCCGCGCACATACAGGCCTGAAGCTCCTTCGCCACCTGATTGCACACCAGGCTTCAGTTGCAGCGCCTTGATCAGGTCAACCTCGCCGAAGATGGCCGGCAGGAGCTTTGCCTCCCTTGTCGTCAGCGTCTCGACACTCATCTGGTTGGCATTGAGTTTCTGCTGGAGCGAATTGGCTTCGATCACGACCTCGCGCAACTGGCTGTTGGCTGGCAATAAAGCAAAATTGATGGTTAGGTCCCGGTCAGTGACCTCAATGGTGCGGGTAGCAGTTTCGTAGCCGATGTAAGTGGCCTGCAAGGTATGGCTGCCTTCGGGCAGTTGCAGGGTATAGAAACCACGGGCATCCGTTGCAGCACCGATACGAAGCTCGGGAACCGATACGGTAGCCCCTATCAGGGCATCTTCGCCGCCGGTGCCCCGAACGTAGCCACTAATGGTGTAGGTGCTCTGCGCAAACACATCAGGGGCAAGGAAACTGAGTAGACAAATAATGTATACAGCAAAAGCTGGTAAGCGCATCTAACTAAAATTAAAACCGGGAGCTTTGAGAATCAGGCACAAAGGTACACACAAATAACCTGATCCGCCCCAGAAAAACGCCCCTTATCGGATCGTCATTAGGAGAATATTTTTTAATGAAACAGCGCGATTTCCAAAATGTTCCTTTCGGGGGAGGGATTCTTAAGGCATGGTATCATTTAGCCAGGAGGCACGCAGGCGAAGCTGTCGCTCTGATGGAGAGGCAACCGGCTCTAGCAGGTGCAGTACTTCCCGTTTGACAGCGGTCACTTTTCCTGTGAGTTTTTTAGGTTTCACATTGCCCTTTGCGTCTTTGCGTCCTACGGTGATCTCTATTTTGCTGCCCGGCTTGGCCTGTTGCAGTTCTTCGCCTATGATGTCGCGGATGTTCATGGGCGTAATCTCTCTGCCGTTGAAAGCCAGCAGTTGGTCTCCTTCCCTGAATCCCATTTGCTGCCCGAATTCATCCATATCATCCGCCTCAGCCACCGTGATCTTGTCGGCTTCGCGGTCATAGCCTGGCACAAAACCCCCGTAGGAATTGACCAGCTGCACTGAAACAGGCTCGTATTTGACACCTACTTTGTTGAACAATTCTCCTAAAGGCAGCGGCTCACTGCCCTCCACATAGCGGGCGAAGAAGGTGCGCATCTCCGGGTAGGTGAGTTCGGCTATCTTGTCAAACAGCTCGTCGTCTTTGAAAGGGCGGCCTTTGCCGTAGGTTTTGGCCAGATCCTGCATCAGGTCTACCAGACCATACTTGCCATCTGACAGGTCGCGCAGCTGTATATCCAGCGCCATCCCGATCAAAGCTCCCTTCTGGTACACGTTGCCATACTGATTTTCGTACTCGTCCAGCACTTTGGCACTCATCTCCGTGAAAGGCAGGGTATCGTTAAAAGCCATGGAGTTGAAAATGTACTCCCGGATCTTCTGCATGAACTCGTCTACCGAAATCAGGCCTTCATGCACCTGCACATGCGAAGCAAAATACTCCGTAACACCCTCATACAGCCAGAGGTGCTTCGACATGCGGGGGTTGATGAAGTCAAAGTCGTGGATTTCTTCGGATTGAATGGATAGCGGTGTCACGATGTGAAAGAACTCGTGGGCGGCTACATCGCGCATGGTACTGTTGAAGCGCTCCTCCGGCATTTCTGGCAGGTAGTAAACGGAAGAGTTGGAGTGCTCCAATGCACCATAAGAACCTGACTTGCCCGGTCGCTCCGGCACATAGATCAGAAAGGCATACTTGTCGACTGGCAGGGTACCGCCAAGGTAGCTGCGCTGTGCTTCGAGTATGTCGCGGATGTTGTCGGCGATAGGCTTGGATGTCACCCGGCCGGTAGGGGAGTATACGGATACGAGCACCTCAGTCCCACCCAAATTCAGTACCGTCGTGTCAGGTTGATTATACATCAGCGGCGAGTCGGCCAGCTCTACGTAATTGGGCACAGTATAGGTGTCGGCAGTAGCTGTGCTGGACGTAGCCTGCAGTGCCGTGGAACCATAAAAACCGGCAGGTTTTGTAACAGTGAGTTCATAAGGTACCTGCTTTAGTCCGTCGAAATAACCCACGAAGCCAAACGGGTTGAGCAGAAAGTTCTTGTCTTCTTCGATGTTGGTGCCGCCCGGCTCAAACACCACATCCTGCCTTCTTTCGGCATCAAATGTATCGTCAACCCAATAGGTGATTCTGTCCAGGTTCTGGGCCTGTGTGATGCGCCAGCGGTTGGTGTCAATTCGCTCCACAGGCAGCGGCTTGCCCTGCTTGTCCAGCGCCTGAAACTCCGACACGAACTTGCCGAAGTCTGATACGGAGTAGGTGCCGGGCACGATCTTGGGCATGTTATAAATGGCCTCGCCCTGCTTGATGGCCGGTGGGCGCAGGCTTACCTGTACCTTATCACTTTTAACCTGAGTGAGGTCGATGGTAACGGCATAGCGAGGTTCAGGTGTCGACTGAGTGGCAACTGAGGAACAGCTGAAATGAAGGCTGAGCAGCAGGAGCAGGATTGTTTTGGTTAATTTCATGTTTGCGGACGCGAGTTAACAACCTAGTTAACGGTCACGGGCTGCTTTTGGGTTTGTACTTGCCTTTTCTCTAAAAAAGAATCGACGGAAAGGGGACCGGCACCGTTGAACAGGTAAAAGAAACCTGCAAAAATAAGCTCAGCTGCCGGATAGTACTGCGGAAAGGACTGCCCGATGTGTACGATCAAAATGGCAGCCGTGAAATTGATGATCAGCAACAGGCCCGCAATCCGCACACCCCAACCAAGCAGGAGCATCAGGCCAATCAGAAATTGGGTATAGACCGAAAGATGAGCGGCCACCAGCGGGTAGGGCACCCCATGTGACTGCAGAAAATCCCGGAACTCGAGCATACGCTCCCAACTAAACACGTTATCCTGTACGCCATAGATCAGAAAAACACCCATTGCAAAACGCAGGAACACCACCCCATAGGCTTTGTGACGACGAAAAAAAGTGAAAGCGTTCCTTGTCATAGGTTACCTGAGAGCACTGATGACTTTGTTTTTCTCATAATCGGAGCCAATGGTATTGGCTGCTTTCTCCACTTCCGCACGAAGATCTTTATTGTCGGCAGGTATAGCACTGGCAATGTTGCGTAGCACTTTGCCCTTTTCGTAGTCGGAGCTTATGCGGCTTACGACTGGCAGCAGCTCCTTGTACTGGGCCTGTGATAGTTTGTGGTTCTTTACAACAGCGTTGATGATTTTCGCCTTCTCGTAGTCTGATGAAAATTTATCGATGATGGAGAAGGCTGGCTTGTAGTGATACTGGATGAAGTCTGACTGTTTAGCCAGTTGCTGCAGTACTTTGGCTTTTTCGTAGTCAGAGGAGATTTTACCCGTCTGCTCCAGCGCCATGGCCATGCTCTCTTTGCTCAGATCCGGCGTCTCCAGCAAATGCAGAAGAGCTTTGCGTCGCTCGTAGTCTGAATTGATTTTGCCGCTCACCTGCAGGTAGCTGCTTACCACGTCCTTGTTTTTCAGGTGTGCGGCTGCTACGGTACCCAATGCTTTGCGGCGTTCATAGTCAGAAGTCACGTGCTTGTCTACAAACTGGAGCGACTGTTTCACATCGGCAGACTTCAGGTCAGCCTGCTGGTACAGGTGATGCACGAAGCGCATCTTCGCATGTTCACTGCCTGCTTTTTCCGCCTCAGCGAGTACTCCTTTCGCGCCTGCTTTACTATAAAGGTCGTTCACCAGCTCGGCTATACCTATACCTGTGTTGGCCATCAGGTCAGGCATTATCTGCTGCAGCCACTCTCTGCCTGCCGGCTCGTAGGCTACCTTCTTGCCGTTCTCTGAGTAAGTGCGGGTCAGGTTGCCGTTCGCATCGCTGGTAATCTCGAGCCGCTTGGTGTCGTCGTTAACCGAGCGCATGTACTTGAGGTAGCCGTTCGGGGAGATGCTTTTGATGTCTTTCAGGTCATCGGTGAGGGTGACAGTCCCTTGGCGCTTCAGCTCTTCCCGCTTGTTGTCATCCGTGTTGATGTATACCTGTTCTCCGTCCTTGCCGTCTTTGCCCTTTCCGCCTACCTGAATCCGGACATTGCTGTTTTTCTTCTTTGCCTTCACGGTGTCCTGCTGCATTATTTCCACACCGGTAATAAGGCGCAGACTGGTAGAGGCGGCAGGGCGCAGGTCAAGCATGCTCAGGACGCCAGCGGCAAGTGAAGCAAAAAAGATAGTAGATGGCTTTGTCATAGTTTTTATTTTTAATGATGCATTTTGTTGGGTAAAGGATGCTTCAGCGGGTATCTTTTTTTGATGACCCGCTGAAATTCACCTTCAATTAACAATACAAACACAAACTCAATTAAATTACTCCGTGCGCAGGGCCCTTATGGGGTCTGCCAGTGCTGCCTTCATGGCCTGATAACTGACTGTGGCTAACGCTATCGTCATGGCGGCTAATCCAGTTGTCACAAATACCCACCAGCTAATCTCGATGCGGTACGCAAAGTTTTGCAACCACTTATCCATGCTAAACCAGGCAATAGGTATAGCCATTACTATCGCAATAAGAACCAAGAGCGCAAAGCTTCTGGAGAGTAGTAGCACAATTTCTGACACCGATGATCCGAGCACAATCCTGATACCTATTTCCTTTGTGCGTTGCTCGGCCATGTAAGCTGACAACCCAAACAAACCCAGGCAGGCAATGACAATAGTCAGGATAGTGAAATATGTAAAGATGATCAGCATTTTCTCTTCGGCACGGTACTGCTGCTGAAAACTCTCGTCCAGAAACTGGTAATCCATCGGAAATGCGGGGAAGTGTTTCTTCCATACCTTATCCATATCCGCTAAGGTGGCAGAAAGATCAGCCTCGGTATTTACACGCGTCAGCAACCTCCCGAAGTGCGGCTCCAATCGGATAATGAGTGGCTCAATCTTGCTATGCAGTGATTTATAGTTGAAGTCTTTTACCACGCCGATCACTTTGCTGGTGAGCGTATCGTCGGGGAGTTTAATGCGTTTATCTAATGCATCTGTCCAGCCGAACTCTCTGGCAGCAGCTTCATTTATAAGGTAGCTGTGTGTTTCGTCGGAGCGAATTTCCCGTGAATACCCGCGCCCTTCGGCTAGCTTTATTCCCATCAGATCTATGTAGGAGTAATCCACGCCAATATGGTTAATTGTCCGCGTGACCATCTTGTGGTTAATCTCCACCTGAAAGTCAGAGACAAGGGCATCTTCACCTGGCAGTTGCTGGGCACTGGAGGTATAAGCAATTTGTGGTAACTCAAGCATCTCCTTCTTGAGGAGCGCCAGTTTTTCCTTCTGCCTCACCCAGCCGATAGATGGTATTTTAACAGAAATGACATGCTCTTTCTGAAAGCCAAGATGCACACCCTTTAAGTGTTGCATCTGGTTATACACCACTACAGTGCCTATAATCAGGATGAGGGATATGGTAAACTGCAGCACGACTAAAGCCTTGCGAAGCCTGGCGTTGCCGCTATTGGGGGTAGCATTTGCCTTGAGGGCTTCAACCGGCTTGTAGCCTGACAGGTATAAGGCCGGATATCCACCTGCCATAAAGCTTACAAAAATGACAATGCCGAGTATGAACAAGCCTACTTCGGGCTTCAGGATAAAGATGGTGTCAATACTTCTTTCGGTCAGGCTGTTGAACAACGGGAGTATTAACTCTACTATAGAGAGCGCCACTACAACAGCAATCAGGGTAAGCATGAAAGACTCAGCTAAAAACTGCTTGACCAGCTGACTGCGGCTGGCTCCGATTGTTTTGCGAAGGCCCACTTCCTTAGAGCGTTTGGCAGACCGTGCTGTGGCTAGATTAATGTAATTGATGGTTGCGATGAGCAGGATAAACACCGCTATGACACTGAAGATATAGATGTAGGTAATATTGCCTACATCTCCAACCGGATACTCCAGGTCTTTATCCAGGTAAGCGTCCGTAATGGGTTGAATGTTGTACCCGGTAACAGCGATACCATCCATCTGTTGGTTTGGCTTTGCTTTCCGGTTGTACAGTTCCGGCATTTTTGACGTTAACGCGCCCGCCTGCTCAGCTTTAAATAGTTTCAGATAGGTATAGCCACCCACCATCTGCCACTGGTTCAACATGTATTCTGTGTTGGTGTCAAAGTGTAATGGGAAGACAGCGTCGATCTGTAAGTGTGACGGCCGTGGGTGTGAGATTACCCCCGTCACCAGGAAAGTACTGGCGATATAAGTAAGTGGTTTGCCTAGTGCAGAGTCGGCACTGCCAAAATACTTTCGGGCCAACTCTTCGGTCACTACTACTGAAAATGGGTTTTGCAGGGCAGTAGCGGGATCGCCAGCTACAAAGGGAAAAGGCAGTACTTTGAAAAAATTACTGTCAGCGTAGGAAATGCCTACAGTAAGGGCATTTTCTTTTGAACGGAGCGAATTCTGGCCCATTTGCAGAAGAAACGTTGCCTGCTCTACCTCCGGATACTCCTCGGTCAGGGTTTGCGCGAGCGGACCATGGCTGAGTGCGGTTTTCTTAGCCTGTCCGTTCAGGCTCATATCACTCGTAACTCTATACAGCCTGTCAGCATCACTAAAACTCTGATCGTAGCTCAGTTCATGTTGCAGGAACAGGTAGATGAGTATGCAGGAAGCTATACCTACAGCCAAACCAATGATGTTGATGGCAGCATGTACCCTGTTTCGTGTTATGCTGCGCCAGGAGGTAAGCCAGTAATTCTTGAGCATAGATCTTTACCGCTTTAGTTACTCAGTTTATTTGGTCAATAGGCTAAGGCTATACCTGCAGTATGCTTACGCTACCAGGGCCGCCGCACACATGAAGGTGAAGCCTATCTGCTATTGCATAGAGGCTGACATCACACAAGGCAGAAGACTTTTCTGCTATCAGCCTTAGAGCAGCTCGGCAGCGTGCTTTCTGGCGTTAAGACTTTCTGTCACGATCTGGCCGTCAAACAGGTTTACAATGCGGTGCGCATATTCAGCATCAGAAGGAGAGTGCGTTACCATTACCACCGTCGTGCCGGCATCGTTGAGCTCAGACAGCAGCGACATCACCTCTCGGCCATGAACTGAGTCCAGGTTACCGGTCGGTTCGTCGGCCAGGATCAGGCTTGGGTTGGATACTGTGGCACGGGCAATGGCGACACGCTGCTGCTGACCACCGGAAAGCTGCTGTGGGAAGTGCGCATGGCGGTGGGCGATGCCCATGCGTTCCATGGCCTCTTTCACGCGCTTGTCTGCCTCGGCACGCGGTATACCCAGGTAAGCCAGTGGCAGACCAATGTTTTCCTCTACCGTGAGCTCATCGATCAGGTTGAAGCTCTGGAACACAAAGCCCAGGTTATGCTTGCGGATCTTGGCACGCTGGCGCTCCGATGCATGGCTGATGTCCTGGCCCAGGAAGCGGAAAGTACCGCCCGAAGGACTGTCAAGCAAACCGAGGATGTTCAGCAGCGTGGACTTGCCACAACCGGATGGACCCATCACCGCCACAAATTCGCCTTTGGCGATGCGCAGGTCCACACCCGCCAGGGCAGTCGTCTCAACCGTATCGGTGATGTATTTTTTCTCTAACTGCTGTGTTTCGATGATAAATTCTTCCTTGCTCATGATATCTTAATTGTTATGTTATTTAATAGTTAAATTATCAGATTTTTGATGGTTAAATTGTTCATTCAACCCTTAATTTACTTTAACTCCAGCCTATCTATATCGCCGTAGCTTTCATAGGAGGAGAGGACCACTTTCTCACCTGGCTTCAGTCCATCAAGCACTTCGTAATGCTTCGGGTTCTGGCGTCCGAGTTTGATGGAGCGTTTGGTCGCATGGTCTCCTGACTTATCCACCACGAATATCCAGCTGCCGCCTGTGCTTTGGTAGAAGCCGCCGCGTGGCAGGAGTACGGCCTTGCCGCCATCATTCAGGTTTAGCCTGATCTGCAGCGTCTGACCGCGGCGTATACCTTGCGGAGTGGTGTCCCCGGCAAATTCCAAGTCTACCTGGAAAGTGCCGGCTTGCACTTCTGGGAACACTTTGGCTACTTTTAGTTTATAGTTCTGTCCGTTGAAGTCGAAGTTGCCTTCCAACCCGGGGTATATGCGGGAGATGTAGTGCTCATCAATAGAGGCCCTCACCTTGTAACCGCTCATGTCGTCTACCTGGCCAATGTTCTCGCCGGGGCCTTTTGACTCGCCCACTTGCGCCTTCAGCGTAGAAAGCTGACCAGATATAGGGGCGGTTACATACAAGCTGTTCAGTGTGTTGCGGGCCATGTTGATATTGGCCTGCATTCTTCTGATGGACTCATCCAGCTGGCGCAGGCGGTCATCCAACAGCTTTGCGTCCTGCTTCACGGAGCGGTCGCCCAGAATCTTACGTTTCTTAAGGTACTCGTATTCGTCTTTAGAGGCTTGAAATTCCTCCTGCGAGATCACTTTTTCATCGAACAAGACTTTATTCCGGTTGTAGGCCCGCTCAGCAGTTGCCAGGTTGTATTCAACCTCGGCTAGCTGGTTCAGCTGTCTGATCTGCTCCTGCTTCATGGTGATCTCAGAATTCTGACGTTCGTTCATGAGGTCATAGAGCTGCGTTTCACGGGTCATGAAGTCAATCTGGAGCGTCGTGTTGGAAAGCTTCAGAATAGTGTCTCCTTTTTCCACCATGCGGCCGTCATCGGTATAGATCTTCTCCACACGGCCACCTTCTGATATGTCCAGGTAAAATGTTTTGAGAGGCTCCACCGCACCATCAATGGCGATGAACTCCTGGAACACACCATTCTCCACTGTGCCCACGGTAATGCGCTTGCTGTCAACGTTGAGTTTAGAGGAGTGTTCTGCAAAAAGTAGGTTGTATAGAATCACCACCAACAGCAGGGCAGCACCGGCTATAGCAGCAATTTTCTTAGGGGTGTATTTTTTCTTTTCTAGGACGCGATCCATAGCGGGGAAAGAGTTTCTGTGTAATGCTGATCAAAGATTGCCAATAAATGTGCCATTGTAATTAAGATGCTGTATAGCAGTCTTTTGTGTATTGTTTGACTGATGGTGTCAAGTTAAACTGTTCGGTATCGTACACTCCTTTGTCTGTATGCGAACACTTGAACACACAAGTAAAAATACACTGTTTTTCTCTTTCTGAATTTGCGGCGGGACATGGTGCTGTAACTTTTGGTATTCTGAAACAGAAAGTATTTCTTTACCCCGAAGAATTTGTAAAGCCCTTGCAGCTCATGCGGAAAATTGATTGTAAAATACTGGTTGTAGATGACGAAGAAGACATCCTGCTGGCAAGCAGACTGCTGCTCAAGCAGCACTTTGCTACGGTGGTGACAGCTTCGGATCCCTATAGCATCCCGGCTTTGCTGCAGGAGCACCGTTTTGATGTAGTGCTGCTGGATATGAATTACAGCACCGGCGCCACCTCCAGTAAAGAAGGACTGCACTGGCTGAAACAGATCCTGAAATTGGCACCGGAAGTCAAGGTAATTCTGATGACTGCCTATGGCGATATTGAGCTGGCAGTGCGTGCCCTCAAAGAAGGAGCCACCGATTTTGTGCTAAAACCATGGCAGAACGATAAACTGGTGGCTATCCTCAAAACTGCCTGTCAGCAGAATAGGGGGGTAGGCAAACGCAGTGCTGAAACAGCGGCGCGAAACCAGACCGCCTTCCACTATGCCGGTTTTATTGGCGTATCACCGGCCATGCAGCGGGTATACCAGACGATAGAAAAAGTAGCCGGTACGGATGCCAATGTGCTGATACTCGGAGAGAACGGCACAGGCAAGGAAGTGGCAGCACGTGCCCTGCACCGTAAGTCGAAACGGGCCGATAAGGTTTTCGAGAAAGTAGATTTGGGTGCTATCAGTGAGACACTCTTCGAAAGTGAGCTATTCGGCCACGCCAAAGGCGCCTTTACTGATGCCAAAGAAGAGCGCATGGGACGGATGGAGGCTGCAAATGGTGGGACTTTGTTCCTGGATGAAATAGGCAATCTGTCGCTGCCGCTCCAGGCCAAACTCTTGTCTGTGCTGCAAAACCGCCATGTGATCCGGCTTGGTACCAACAAGTCCCGCCCGATTGATATACGCCTGATCTGCGCGACCAATATGCCGCTGTACGATATGGTGCGGGAAGGCACCTTCCGCCAGGACCTGCTGTACCGCATCAACACAGTCGAGATATACCTGCCCCCATTGCGGGAGCGTCGGGAGGATATACGCTTGCTGGCGGAGCACTTCCTGCGCGTGTACAGCCAGAAATATGAGCGTGAAGGGCTAGGTATAGCACCAGGCACCATCCGCCGGCTGACCGAGTACCGCTGGCCGGGCAATATTCGGGAGCTCGACCATGCTCTGGAGCGAGCCGTGATTTTGTGTGACCAGCAGGAGCTGCAGCCAGAGGATTTTTATTTTGCACCGGGCGATGTGTCAGGCAAGGCCGCCGATAAAGAGCCTGTTCTGGAGAGTGACTATACCTTGGAGGCGCTCGAGAAAATGATGGTGCAGAAAGCCCTTGTCAAACACGCCGGAAACATCACACATGCAGCAAAGGAACTTGGTATCACCAGAACCGCACTTTACCGCCGAATAGAAAAGCATGGTTTATAACCGCTTCAGAGCAAACCTACTGCTGCGGGTGGGGCTGTTGATCATCAGCATCGCTGGGATCACACTGGTCCTGTACCGCACCGAATGGTACATGACCGCCGTGTGCATCGGCTTGTTGCTGCTCTTTCAGCTCTACGACCTCGTGCATTATGTGGAGCGAACCAACCGCGATATCTCGAGTTTTCTGGAGGCGATACAGCACTCGGACTTTACGCAGCATTTTGCTGTAAAAGGGGGTAACCCAGCATATAAGGAGCTTTACCAATCCTTCAACGATGTGACTGATGCCTTTCAGCGCATCAAAACCGACAAGCAGGCGCACCACCTGTACCTGCAGGCGATCGTGGAGCACATTGGCGTAGGTATCGTTTCTTTTGATGAGAGTGGACGTGTGGAGTTGGTGAATCACGTGTTAAAAGAAGTACTGCACACGCCCCACCTGGAGCACATAGAATCGTTAGGCCGCATTAGCGAGGAGCTGGTGGAGGTGATGCGCAGCATCGGGCACAATGAGAGAAGGCTCGTTACCCTGCAGGTACGGGATGAGCAGCTGCAGCTGGCCCTGCATGCCACCATCCTGTTTTCGCAGGGACGAACGCTCAAGATCGTTTCGTGCCAGAACATCAAATCTGAACTGGAGGAGCAGGAGCTGCAAACATGGCAGAAGCTGATCCGGGTACTCACCCATGAAATTATGAACACCATCACACCGGTCATCTCCCTTACGGCTACTGTTTCGCAGCTGATGGAAGAGGAGGTAGTTAGGAAAGCTGATGTCGGAGAGATACCTGAACAGGAGGTGCTGGAGGATATACAGACGGGATTACAGACCATTGAGAAACGCAGTACCGGGATGCTCCACTTCGTAAAGAACTACCGCCGCCTGATGCGTGTGCCAACCCCGGAATTGAGAACCGTAAAAGTAAAAGACCTGCTGAAGAGTGTGCAGACCTTACTTCAGCCTGAAATGGAAGCCAGGCAAACGAAGCTCTCCATCTACCTGCGGGAGGAAAAGGCGGAGTTGCAGATAGACCCGGAGCTGATCGAACAGGTGCTGATCAACCTGATCAAGAACGGGATGGAAGCAAGCCATAAGGCTGCAGGCCCCTGTGTGGAGGTAATTGCCTATCAGGAAGAGCAGGACAGAAATCGCTTTAGGATTGATGTGCAGGACAATGGGACAGGGATTGCTCCTGAAGACCTGGATAAGATTTTTATTCCTTTTTTTACCACCAAAAAGCAGGGCTCAGGTATAGGTCTCAGCCTCTCCAGGCAAATCATGCGGCAGCATGGAGGCAGCATACGTGTCAGCAGCCCCCCAGGCGGCCCTACCACTTTCAGCCTGATCTTCCATATCAATGATGAGTAGTAAGTAATTAAGAATGGTTTGGAAGTCGTTGAGTGGAAGCGCCAAGCAGCTGAAGCTCAGGTATACCAGCTTCCGCTACTCTTAATTACAAATTATAAAATTACTCACTACTCATCATTGATTCCTACAGGTTTTGCTGAATGATTTGGTTTAGCTGATGTCCCGGCACAGCACCGGCCTGTTTCCAAACTACCTGTCCGTTTTTGAAAAGCATAAAAGTCGGCACGCCCTGCACACGGTACTGCTGTGCGGCTGCCTGGTTCTTGTCCACGTTTATTTTGATGACCTTCAGCTTACCCGAAAAGTCCTTCGCTAGTTGCTCCACCACCGGGTTCATCATTTTGCAGGGGCCGCACCAGTCGGCATAAAAGTCCACGAGTACCGGCATGCCCGGGCTTTTGATCAGTTCAGCGAATGATTTCTTTGCCATAGCTCTCTTGTTTAACCTATTTTACGAAGTGCAAAGCTAAAGGATAAAAGCCGCGAACACCAACTAGTCATACGGAAGGCACATCATGTTACGCTTTTCTGAGTGGAGGATACACGGCGTGGATACTGCATCCCGGCATTATAAATGCAGGATGGACTGCGCTCTACCTGGTTTGTATACCAACCGGGAACTATAGCCAGCGCGGCTTGATTATTGTAATGACAAGATTTTCCCTGATTAACATGACGAAGTTAAAATATAAGCTGAAGTACTGGATCAGCTCTCTGGTGATTGCTGCTCTATTAGTAACAACCACCTTCCCGCTCAACTCATGCAGCAAAAGCGATGCGGCTGTACCTGAAAACGTAGTGGAGCGCGAACTGCTCGTTTCGTCAGAGAAGGTAGGCACCCTGCCGGCTGCCATGCTCAAGCAACTGGCCGGCGCCTATGCCGGTAGCTTCCAGAATCAGATCAAATATGATGTGGCGATTTACAAAGTAAATTACCGCACTACTTTCCAGGGACGCGAAACCGTAGCCTCCGGCTTAGTCGCTCTGCCGATGAACCTGACTACTCCCGCTCCGGTGCTGAGCGTGCAGCATGGTACCATCTTTAAACACGACGAGGCACCTTCTGCCACAAGCAGCGGCCTGGCTGGTTTTGAGGTGTTCGCCTCTGGTGGCTACATCACGCTTATACCTGACTACCTGGGTTTCGGTGCTTCTAAACAACTACTGCACCCCTACTATCATCAACAGTCCTCAGGTATAGCCGTGGTCGATATGATTAAGGCGGCCAAGTCGCTTTACGCCCAGGAAGGTATGACTGACAATGGGCAGTTGTTTCTGGCGGGCTACTCCGAAGGCGGCTATGTAACACTGGCTACACAAAAAGAAATAGAAACTAATCCGCAGCATGGCCTGAAAATCACCGCCTCCGGTGCAGGAGCCGGTGGCTACGACCTGACTGAGATGCTGGCCGATGTAGTTGCAGGAAAGCCTTATACCTATCCGGCCTACCTGGCCTATGTGCTGATGAGCTACAATAAAACGTATGAGTGGAACCGTCCGCTTTCTGATTTTTACCAGGAGCCTTACGCTACCCGACTAGCTGGTTTATTCAATGGCCAGCACAGCGGCAGTACCATCAATAAGGAACTGACTACTCAGACGGAGAATCTGTTTTCGGCTAATTTCCTGGAAGGACTCCGTGGGAATGGTGAGCAGACGCTCAAGAAGGCCCTGCAGGACAATAGCTTTAACAGCTGGGTGCCACAAAGCCCGACTCGACTTTATCATGGCACTGCCGATGTGATTGTACCTTACGCTAATTCTAAGCAGACCTATGAGCGTATGAAGGCCGCTGGTACCCCAAGTCTGGAGCTTATACCTATACAGAATGGCACACATGGCAGCAGCCTGATTCCGATGCTTACCGACTTGATTCCATGGATGCAGTCGTTTGGGGCAAACCCATAACCGGAGGAAGCTACACCTTGCTACATTTCAAACTATACACCATTGGGATCAGGTTTTCTAAATGCTTGATGCGCCAGTGGCCGTCGGGGCCCTGCACGGTGTGGCTGAAGCAATTGTAGGGGGAGTAGGGGAATTCGTGGAATAGCTCCAGTTGCAGCCCTTGGTTTAGCAGAGCCGTGATCACTTCGCTCAGGCTGTGGTTCCAGGTGTATTCTTTGTATTGGATCTGTGCCTCCGGATCGGCGTAGGTGCCGGTGCTTTCCTCTACAATCGGTTCGGGGGAGTTATGGTAGGGGTACTGAACCTGCGTGAAGTCATTGTCGAACATCCATACCACAGGATGGAACTCCGCCATGTAAAAAGTGCCGCCCGGCTTCAGGAAATGTGCGATTACTTCGGCCCAGCGGTTCAGGTCAGGCAGCCAGCCGATGACGCCGTATGAGGTGAACACAATATCAAACTGCCCCTGCAGGTTCTCTTTCAGATCATACACGTTGGAGCACACGAACCGGGCGTTCATGCCTAGCTCGTCGTTCAGCCTTTTAGCTTCTTTTATGGCCTCGTCCGATAGGTCTATACCTGTGACTTCGGCTCCCAGTCTGGCCCAGGAGAGGGTGTCCTGCCCGAAGTGGCACTGCAGGTGGAGCAGGCTCTTGCCGGCCACAGGTCCCAGCTCTTCCAACTCTATAGCATTGAGGCTCGACTTCCCTGCCTTGAAGCTGGCGACGTCATAGAAAGCTGAATCCTTATGCACCGCTGTGCGCAGGTTCCAGGCCTGTCTGTTCGCTTCAAAATATTCCTGTTCCATCCCTTCTTTTTTGAAGTGTAAGATTATTTAAAAGATAAAAATACTATAAATTGCTTAATCTAAAATTTTCTATATTTACATTTATTCTTCGCTACGAACAAATTACGATCGCATGAAAGTTACAGGAAAAGAAGGCGGGCCGATAGACCGTGCCCAAGCAAAGAGATGGACAGCCAAATACAGATCAAGCGGCAGAGGGAAAACCAATTCACACTTGTTTGGGGCTGATACGGTAAGAAAGCTGTTGGAGCAGGAGGGATGCGTAGGTATGCGGATTTATTATGCCCTGGATGATAATGGCGAACAGCAGTTGTTGTTAGTAGGAACAGATGAAGAAGGAAGCGATATGACTGAGGGCCTGATTCTGGATTTATCCAGCCCTTGCCCCCCAGATTGTTCTGTAAGTGGTGAATTAGCCGGTTAATGGACTTTTTCATAGGACATATTTACCCTTGGTTAAGGTGGACATCAATATTGAGTCCTGTTCTTCCTTTGGTAATTGGTTTGTGGCTGATTAGAAAGCAGAAGAACAAGAAGTTCATGCTGTTGCTTTTGTTCATCACTATCGGTGTGTTGACAGAGGCAGTGTCATTGATTACTGTATGGTCCGGTACCAAAAATAATCTGTGGCTTGGACATGTATATACCTTACTGGGCTTCAGCGTGCTGGCAGGGATTTTTTACTATAGTTTTGACAAGCTTATCCTGAAAAGATCTATTATTGGCGGGATTGTCGGACTTTGCTTGTTGATCTATTACGATTCCTTTATGGCGGATGGGATCATGAAAATGAATTCGGTCTCAAGGATTGCCGCAAATGCGATGCTAATCATGATGGCCATCACCTACTTCTATAAGGTCGCAAACAATGCAAAGATCATTTACCTCGATCGCGACCCTATGTTTTTGCTAAGTTGCACAATCTTAATCTATTATGCCGGTACAAGTATGTCCTATGCCATCTTTAACGAAGCACTGGCTATTTCTTACGACACGGCACGCATCTGCTTAGCCATCATATTCGTGCTGAATGTACTTTTTTACAGTAGCCAGGCATTTATCTTAAAGAGAATGGCCGCATGATAGAAACCCTAACTCCTTTACTCATCATCACCCCGGTACTGCTGGTGCTGGCCATCGGCATTATCGTGTTCGTATTCGCCTACCAGCGACGCATGTTGCAGCACCAGGAGCACCTGCGCGAACTGCAGGAGCTGCGCCAGCGGCAGATGCTCGAGGCTGCCCTGGAAGCACAGGAAGCTGAGCGACGCCGCGTAGCCCGCGACCTGCACGACGAAGTGGGCGGTATGCTGGCCCTGATCCGACTCAACATTGGACAGGTTGAGCGCAAGTGCGCTGAAAACGAAGCTGCCGCCGAAACAGCCCATCGATCCAAAGAATTGCTCGACGAGGCCATCCAAAGCGTGCGCCGCATCTCCCACGACCTGCTCCCTGTTGTGCTCGACAAAATGGGGCTGGTGCAGGCCATCAACAGTCTGGTGCATTCTGTGCCGCCGGATAGTGGCCTGGAAGTGAAGTTTACCCACAATCTTGAAAATTTCCGGTTGGAAGCCCGGCAGGAATTGCTGCTGTTCCGTATCCTACAAGAGCTCGTGAACAATACCTTAAAGTATGCGGAGGCTACGCAGATTACGATCAACCTGCATCGGGAAGACGATAAGCTGACTCTGCGTTATACTGATAACGGCAAAGGATTTAACTACGACGCCACCCTGGATACAGGAAGTGCAGGCGGTGGACTAGGCCTGAAAAACCTGCAGAGCCGTGTGGACCTGCTGAATGGTGCCATTAACTTCTTTTCGAAGTTAGGGGCTGGCATCAAAGCTGAAATAGTGATCCCTGTTGCATATATTATCATTATTATTTATAACTTTGGTTTGCTAAACTAAGCTTTACTATATGGAGCTGCAGCCACTTACACTAGCGATCGCCGATGATCATACCCTTTTCAGGAAGGGCGTAATCGAAATTCTAAAGAATTTTGAAGAGATTACTGTGATAAGTGACGCTGCAAACGGTGTAGAGCTGCTGGAAAAGATCGAGGCTAACCTTCCCGATATCATCATGCTGGACCTCGAAATGCCCGACATGGATGGTATTGCCGTAGCCCGTTACGTACTCAGCAAATACCCTACTGTTAAAATCCTGGTCGTTTCGATGTACGGAGAGGAAGAGCTGGTCAGGAAACTGCTTGACGAGGGTGTACACGGTTACCTGCTCAAAAGTGCCGATCCGGAGGAGCTTCGGGAAGTGCTCCAACTGCTCCGGAACGGTAAGACGCACTACCCGGTCTTCTCTCAGAATTTTTTTACGCTACGATAAGATATAAAAAGCCGCCCTTACGAGCGGCTTTTTACATGCTTGTCAGCCAACTGCCCGGATGCGGCTTACCACCCACACAGCCACCAACGTGGCTACACTCGCCATGATGCCCACCCAGTTGAAGTGAGTTAAGCTGCCATTGGCAGTTTCCTGCACAATGAGCCCACTCACGAAGGCGGCTATACCTGCGCCCAGCTGCTGCACAGACGAATTGATGCTCATGAAGCTACCGCGCAACTCCGGCTCTACACTGGAAGTAATGAGTGACATGGCCGGCACAAAGCGGGCTCCGAAGAAGATGAAGAAGATCGTGGACACAGTGAGCGCCAGCACCATACCTACAGGCGGCAGGTTGGTGATCAGCACGATCGGGATGATAGAAAGGATGGCAGCCCATCGAAAGATAAACTGCTTCCCATATTTATCCGCCAGTCGGCCCGCCCACTGGGAAGTGAAGACCGTCGCCAGTCCACCGAATAAATAGATGTAACTCAGGTCACGCTCCGTAAAACCCACATTGGCTACCATGTAAGGACTGATGAAGGGCACTACCAGAAAACCCGCCATGGTGAGCGTAACGGTGAGCGCCATAGCCCACTGCAGGTTAGGCTGCACTACCATCGCTTTGAGCGCCCGGAAGGGATTGCCACGTTTTGCATTGGTCAGGTGCCCCCGCATGGCTGGCAGAAAGCGCACCGCCACCAGCAGAATAAGCATACTCAGGCCCACGAGCAGGTAAAACGGAGCATGCCAGCTCATCTCACTGGCCAGGTATAGCCCGATCGGTATACCGGCAATAGAAGCCACCGAAAAGGCTGCCATCACACGACCGGTAGCAGCACCACGGCGCTGCTCCGGTATGGAATCGCCAATTATGGCCAGTACCAGCGCTCCCAGCACACCACCAAAACCGCCAGCCACGACCCTGGCCAGTAGTAAGAGTCCGTAGTTAGGGGCAATGGCACAACCCAGTGTTCCGATGATAAAACCCAGGTATAGTGCCAGCAAAGCATGTTTACGGTCAAACCGATCGATGAACAGGGCGCTCACAAAACCGGCGATGGCCGCACTGAAGGTATAGGCCGACACCAGCAGGCCAAACTCACGGGGCGAAATGTTGAAGACCCGCATCAGCTGCGGACCTAGCGGCATCATGATCACAAAGTCCATCATGTGCGTAAACTGGATAGCCGCCAGCAGAAAGATTAGCAGGCCCTCGCGAATCTGAACTTTAGGTACCAATGGCTCCTGCACAGGAGCACTTATCGAAGCAGGAGAATTTTCCTGAAAATTATTCATAGTTTAAACATTGAAATCAAAACAGGGCGCCAATGTACAAATAATTTGCGACCGCTGTAGGTAAATTTTATTTCTGTTCATGCTTCACGATAGTTCTCCAAATGATGCCCTGACTAATCGAAGAACTTTGGGTATACGTGATTCGGCCTTTGAGTGCCTTACTCCTTCAGCGGATACTTCAATTGGTTAGTTTCTCTGAGAAAATGTCAACAGGAAGTGAGCGATTGTAGCAGGGCGCAAGTATTGTAAATTTGCGAGCGGAACAAATGTTTTATGAATGCGTGAGGATATGATCTGTAAATAGGCTGTGCTATCGAGTATGAACCAGTGCAGCGGGCAAGGCTTAAGTCCAAGTGCCCGGAAATGTAATGCGGTAATCGAATTCGGAAGGCAAGGTTGAAGGGTTCCAGCAAAACAATCTTTCCAAAGGGAAAATCTCCGTTTTAGTATTCCTGACTGTATTGCCAGGAACTGACCATGATACTCAGAACATAACGGACCCTGTGCTCTGAAGAGGACTTTGATCAGGACAATTCAATCTTTTCAGCTGTAATTGAGAGCCCCTGTGAAAAGTAAAATCTTGTATGGCAAAGAAAGAAGAGCAACTGATTTGTGAACTATGCGGCCGGGAGGTGCAGTATCTCACCAGGCACCACCTTGTGCCCCGGGAGGAGGGAGGCCGCTACGGTGCTACGGCCGAACTTTGCCAGCCCTGCCACAGTACCCTGCACCTGACCTTCAGTAACCGCGAACTGGCCACCCTATACAACTCCATCCCCGCCCTGCAGCAAGCAGAGGATATGCAAAAATACCTTAGGTGGGTGCGCAACAAGCGCATTGAGCGCATCTCCAACAGACGTGGCCGCAGACGCTAGTCTGATTGTTTCTGTTGCATTAGGCGTTCTTGCATGGCTGCCTCACCTTTCTCGCGTATGGCCAGCACCAGGTCGGTTTTGAACTGGTGGAAGCTCCCCTCCAGACCGGCCGGATAGCTGTGCGGGTTTAACAAGCGACGAATGCTTTCATGCAGTTTGCTGAGCTCTTCTTCGCGGTGTTTGCGGATGGTTTTCAGGTCGGGTAGTTCCGTTACGAGTTTTCCTTTGTTCAGCACAGGTATAAGCAGGTCTTTGTAAAGGGTGTCCTCCGGTACTGATTTGCGACGGGTGCTGTCGAGCGGATTCACGATCAGCACTTTTTCAGGCAGAGGTACCGCTTCGTTGTAAATCATGTCTGCTATAAAGCCTTGCTCGTCATAGTAGCGGCGTACCTGCTGTATACCTGGGTTGGAGGTTTTTTCGAGTTGCTCCGATAGTTTCAGGCTGTAACTCCATTCCCCATTTTCCTGCTTGAAGGCAGCCAGTTTGTACACCCCGCCCAGCGCCGGCTGGTCGTATGCCGTCACCAGTTGCGTACCGATTCCCCACACATTGATCCTGGCGCCTTGCTGTTTCAGACTGTTCACGATGCTTTCATCCAGGTCGTTGCTGGCCACAATATTGGTATAACCCATACCTGCTTCGTCGAGCAGCTTGCGGGCCTCAATGCTTAGGTAGGTCAGGTCGCCGGAGTCAAGGCGGATGCCGTTGAGTTTAAAGCCAGTCGGCTCCAGTTTTTTGGCTACCTCAATGGCGTGGCGCACGCCTTCCAGTGTGTTATAGGTATCTACCAGGAACACGGAGTCGTGCGGGAAAGCCTGCCCGTAAGCTTCAAATGCTTGTTCTTCGCTTTCAAAAGCCTGCACCCAGCTGTGAGCATGCGTGCCTCGCACTGGTATGTCGAAGAGTTTGCCGGCCAGCAGGTTAGAGGTTGCATCTATACCTCCCACATAAGCAGCCCGGGTAGCTGCCAATGAACCGTCTATACCCTGGGCGCGTCGCATACCGAATTCAATCACAGTGTCGCCCTTGGCAGCGTCCTTTATGCGGGCTGCTTTGGTGGCGATCAGGGTCTGGAAGTTCACGATCGTCAGCAGGGGCGTCTCCACCAGCTGCGCCTGCAGCAAAGGTCCACGCACCCGGATCAATGGCTCGCTCGGGAACACAACGGTGCCTTCCGGTATGGCATCCACGTCGCAGGTAAAGCGCAGGTCACGCAGATAGTCCAGGAAAGCCTGCTCGAACAACGGTTCGCCCTGACTGCCTTGCAGGCTGCCCAAGTAGGCCAGGTCCTCATCTGTGAACTGCAACTGCTGCAGGTACTCCACCGCATGCGCCAGTCCTGCTGCCACGGTATACCCCCCTTTGAAGGGTGACTTACGGAAATAGAGATGGAATACGGCTTCACGCTCTGCTATACCCTCTTTCCAGTAGCCGTAAGCCATTGTGAGTTGATATAAATCGGTCAGAAGCGAAAGGGAGCTGCGGTAGAGTTGCTGGAGGGTATTGTTCATGTTTGCTTGTAATAAGATAGTCAGTAGAAAGAACGAAAGCGGACACAATTGGATGTG
Source organism: Pontibacter lucknowensis (assembly GCF_900156415.1). Taxonomy (GTDB): domain Bacteria; phylum Bacteroidota; class Bacteroidia; order Cytophagales; family Hymenobacteraceae; genus Pontibacter; species Pontibacter lucknowensis. The sequence continues at coordinate 257,847 of NZ_FTNM01000003.1, forward strand.
GTGCCTATGTGCTGCGAGTACTTCTTTCCTTCAGCCTGGGGAATGAAGAAATTGCTCAACCTAAGTACCGGGTCATTCTTTACCTGTTTTGTTGAATGCCCGAATTTAAAGGATGACATCAGATTTAGCTATATTTAAGGCATGATAAAGCGACAGTTTATACCTTTTAGCGAAGTAAAAGATAAAAAAGCCATCATTGTGGATAGCATGCACCCCAACGGACTGGTGCTGTCGCACTGGCGGGGCGCTCCCACACCGGCTGAAGTGCGCGACGATACCAGCGCTGCCATGGTGCTGCACGCCCTGCGGCTCAACCTGACCGGTCTGGAACTGCCCTATGTCACGGCCAACCATTTCGACATCGACGGATTTGTGGGTGTATGGAGTCTGCTGAATCCGGAGCTGGCGCTGGAAAACGAGGAATTGCTGCGCCTGATGGCCCACATCGGCGACTTCCGCGAACTCGACCTGAACCACCCGTTGGCAGGGGAGGCGCTGAAACTGGTCTGCTGGCTCAATACCCGGGAGCGCGACATGTTCTATGCTCCTTTTGCTGCCGACGAGTCTGAAGAAAAGGAAGCAAAACGCTGTGTGGATAAGTTCAGGTATTTTCTGCGTGAGTTCGGCCGTGTGCTCCAGGATCCTGATTGGGAAAAGCCGGTGTGGGAAGAGGAGGTGGCGGACGTGCTGCTTGGCTACCGCGACATGTACAAACCCGACACCAAACTACAGCGCTACCCCGACTTGGGCCTGATCGTGATCGACACCCAGCGTCCGGTGCATTATTATGCCCTCTTCAGCCGCACCATTGGATTTGACATCGTGCTGAGCTGCTACGAAGGCAACCGCTACGAACTGGAGTACAAGTATACCACCTGGGTTGATTTCGCCACCAGGCCCACACTCCCTCGCATAAGCTTGAAGCCACTAGCCGAGCAACTGAATGCCCTGGAAACCTCCGACTATACCTGGACGGCCGACAATTTAACAGAAACCGGACCGCTGCTGCGCCTCGAAGGGAAGGACCTCTCGCGTACAGAACGCTACGATCATCCAACCACCCGCGAGATTTACACCTCGTCTATACCTGCCAGTCAAGTGCAGCAAGTGGTGGTGGATTATTTCCGGGAGAAGTACGCAGGTATAGCCCCGAAGCACTACTGGGCCTGGGAGGAGGTAAAAGGGCTGAACAGTGAGATCGGTAGATAGTGTAGGAGCTATGCTCAGAGTTTGTTTCCTGGATCCGTTTCATACATTTTTTGTTATCCTAAAAGGATCGTGTTAAAGAGGGGGCTTACCCCCTCAAATAGCAGCAGCTCAACCTCCCGGGCTAGGGACCAATGTCGTTAACCTAAGGAATTGCTCTTCCGGATTGATCAATCCGAATCGGCTTTAAGACTGTCCCTTTGAGAGGACAGTGCTGATTAATAGGAAACCCCTGCAGTGGCTTTATGGAGAACATTTGGCTGGTTTCAAAAAGAACCCTCATTGGAGGTATAATGGGGTGATAGGGATTTTGCCGGAGGTGATGGAGGTCATTTTTATTATCGGGATTAAAGCACATTTTTGCTTCGATACGTATACATAGTAAATCTTTGATATAGATGCCTTGCGCAACCACCAGACACCATGAAAAAAATCCTTTGTCCAACCGACTTTTCTAAAACAGCTGCCAAAGCCCTGGATTACGCTGTACTGATCGCCCGCCAGTCCGGAGGCCACCTAACCCTACTGCATGTTGTACACCTACCGATTGTCGATACTTCTGAAACCGCCCTGGTGGCCAGCGAACTGCTGGGTGAGCAGATGCGGGATGCCGAAGAAAGACTGGTGAACCTCTGCCGTGAAATAGAGGAACGCCACGGGGCGAACCGGGGCGGGGGATTCACCTGCGACTACATCTTGAAGGAAGCGCTTCTCACCGATATAACAGAGCACCTCACCAAAACCAGCGGCTACGACCTGATTGTGATGGGCACGACAGGCGGCGGCAATGCCCTGGAAGAACTGCTGATCGGCAGCAACGCCGAAGCGGTAATGGAGCAGGTGAAATGCCCGGTGCTTTCCATACCTTCTACCTCAGAGTATCCGCGCATCAATAAGATCGTTTATGCCTCTGACTATGCGCAGGATGATATTGCCACTTTGCGTGAAGTGCTGGATTTTGCCAGTATGTTCGGGGCCAGCGTAGATGTGGTGCATGTAAATAAAGAAGGGCGCACGAGCAGCGATAAAAAAGGACGTTTTGTGCAGGAGATGGAAGCGGCATTCCCGGGCGCACCAATCCATTTTGAAGAAGTGGTGAGCAAGCACCGTGCTGACGGTATAAAAGAGTACTACGACGCTTCCGGAGCCGACATGGTAGCGGTGCTGCGGCGTGAAAAAGGTTTTCTGCGGGAGCTCTTCTCACAAAGCCTGGCCGAGAAAATGACCTACCAGGCAGAAGTGCCGCTACTGGTGCTAAAAGGCAGGCGATAGGTATAGAACAGAACAGCCATAAAAAATGCGGCAGTTTTCTCAATAGCTGCCGCATTTTTTATGTTCTGAAGTCAGTTTATTATTTGTCTCCAAGCCCTGTTTCCATGCGCACGGCACTTTCATCAAATACGTAAGCCAGGTCGGCGCTGCAGGTTTCGCAATTGTAGCGGTCAAAGGCCTCCACGGCACGTGGCAGCGTCAGGTTGCGGAAAGTACTCGCGCAGCTCACCAGTACCGGGCAGTCATGCTTCTGGTGAAACAGGTCATCCGTTGGGTCCATACAAATGTAGACGCGCTTTTTCTCCACCCCCTTAAAGGAGTAGTTTTCAGGCTTTGGTCGGGGAGTCCGCTGTGTCGTGTCAGCAACTGCAGTTGTCTCCTGTGTTTCGGTTTGTTCTGTTTGTGCGTTGTCAGGCGACTGGCAGGCAGCCAATGAGATGAGCAGGCCAAACATACCTGCCAGGGTCTTTTTAAACATATAAGTGATGTGTTGAATAGAATGCGAAACCAAAATAGGAGGAATTATTTAGGGCTGCAAGTTTTATCGGCCCGTCGGTTGTGCTGGCGGATCGCCTCGGCTTCTGTCACTGTCAGCACCTGCTCTTTGCAACGCTTCAGAACGGAGCAGTCCTTGCTATAGTGATACACAGCCGAGCCGGAGCTGTCGCAAAGGTATACCTGTCGTTTGGTGGCCCCGGCGGGTATAGCGGCTTTGCTGTTGTCTACAGGCTCGGGTTTCTGCTTGCGGAAATCCCAGGGGGCTACCGGATTAGGGTCTTGCCAGAGGCCTCTTTTAAAGCGTCGGGCATCGGCCTCCAGGTTGGCCAATGTTTTGTCTTTGGAATAGGCGGTATAGTGCCAGGCAAAACCTTCGCGCACCAGTTCCTCATTCAGGTTGCGGCCATCAGGCAGTATGATCGTGCCCACGGTGCGGCCATAGCGGTCTTTGTTGTGCTCAATCAGGCGCACGTTTTTACCGAAGGCCAGGTCGGAGGCAAATTGCTTCGCTCGCTGTCCGTAAGCCTGGTTCTTCTCAGGTGTATCAACTCCCAGTAAACGTACCGTGATGGTCTGCCCGTTACGCAGCAGCTCAAAGGTATCACCGTCTTTTACACCGACTACACGGTCACCAGGTATAGCAGGTGTTTCGTCATCAGGCGTGGCCCTGGTGTTGTCAGGTGGAACCACAACCGGCCTCTCCGGTTCATCGGATTGGGTCGTAGAGGTGGGCTCCACAGGATGCTCAATGGCCCCACGGCGCTGGCGGAATTCTTCGCGTGCTTTTTCGTTGTCCTGCTTGCAGCCGGGGGCAGCCAGCAGACTGGTGAGTGAGAGCAGGTATAAGATGAGCTTGTTCATGGGGCAAAGGTGCTGCTATTCTCCTTTTACCGCAAACAGAAGTATTTGTTTTTATTGCCTGCGGCTGCAAAAAAAGCTGCCTCCTGTCAGAAGCAGCCTGCACGAAGTTTTCCTATAAAAGCACTAGGCTAATTGCAGCTGTTCGGCTGTTTTTTCTTCCGTCTCCTCTGGGCTAGGTGGCGTGTTGATTTCGTCTTCGTCTTCCTCTGCTTTCACAGTGTGGGGTAGGGTAAACAGGAAAGTACTGCCCTTGCCCGGCATACTTTCTACCCAGATCGAGCCGCCATTGTGCTCCACAAAGTCTTTGCATAGCGCCAGGCCCAATCCGCTCCCTTTTTCGTTAGCGGTGCCCCGGCTGGAGTAGCTGCTGCCTCCAAACAGTTTCTTCTGCACTTCCTGTGTAATGCCTATACCGGTGTCTTTCACCGATACCAGCACGAAGTCATTTTTCAGCTTCGCAGTAAGTGTCACGGTATCACCGGCCTTACAGAACTTGATGCCATTGGAGATCAGGTTTCGCAGCACCAGGCGAACCATTTCCTTGTCGGCGCAGCCTGTCAGGTTGGGATCGATCTTGTTTTCCAGCACAATATCTTTGCTGCTGGCGACTGGCTGTAACAAGCGGATGTTCTCGTCCGCCAACTCCCGCAAAGGCAGTGGCTTGGGATCAGCCTCGAAGCCCTCCATCTGTGCCCTGGCCCAATCAAAAAGATTGTCAAGCATCCACAGCACATTTTGCTGCCCCTTTACCAAGCTGTTGAAAAGCCCCTCCTGCTTATCGGCGGGAACTTTGCCCATGGCCATTACATGCAGCAGTCCCTTGAGCGCCACCAGCGGGCCACGCAGGTCGTGCGCGATTACGGAAAAGAGTTTGTCTTTGATGGTGTTAAGCTGGGTGAGTTTTTCCTTCTGAATATTGAGCTGCTGGGCCTGCTCCGTCAGGGCTTTCTGATGCTGGTTCAGTGCCTCGTTCTTATGCATGATCAGCTCATTCTTTTGAGTGAGCAGTTTGTTGATGCGACTCTGGTGCTGCCTTCCCCTGAAGAACACATAGGCCATGGCGCATACCAACAGCAGCAGGGCAACAGTGAAGTACTGCACGATGCTGCGCTGTTCCAGCTTGCGCAGGTTCAGCTCCTGCTCTGCCCGCAGGAGCAGGTTTTCCTTGTCCTTCTGGGCTGTTTCGTATTTCACGCGTTCCTGTGCGATGCGGTCTGCCGCCCGTTCGTTGTGCAGGCTATCGTTATAAGCCATGTGCAACGTCAGGTAATGGTGTGCCATCTCGTAATTGCCCATGGCTGCGTATATGCGGTCCAGAATGGCTGCGTTCTCCTTCAGCACATACTTGCCCTCGTAGGCTTTGGCAAGCTCCATGCTGGCTAAGGCGTTGTCGAGTGCTTTCTCGTATTTACCTGCCTTGAGATACGATTCGGCCTTGCCCCGCAACACATACACCTCGTCGTGCGGACTACCCAGGTTATTGGCGATCTGGTGCGCCTTGTTGAAATAGGTGAGAGCCGTCTGGTAATCGTTCTTGCCATTGTAGGCTTCCCCGATATTGATCAGCGAAATCAGAATTCCCTGCTTATCGTCCAGGCCTTCCTGAATCGGGAGTGCTTCGCGGTAATAGACCAGCGCCAGGTCATACTTTCCCTGGTCCAGGTATACGCCGCCTATATTGCTCAGGGCACTGCTCATGCGCAGTGTGTCCTGTGCCGTGGTGGCAAGTGAGAGTGACTTTTTGTAGAGCGGAAGCGCTTCTTTGTGGTTGTGCTGGTCGGCATACACGTTGCCGATGTTGTTATAGCTGGCACTCAGGTCAGAGGGGTCACCCAACTTCTCGCGGATGCGAAGCGCCATGTAATAAAACTGAACAGCCTTGTCGATATCGCCGAGCAGGTAGTGGCCTGAGCCGGTTTCATTATAGGCCTGTGCCAGCAGTTTGTCATCGCCTGCCTTCTGGGCCAGTGCTACTGCTTTGTTGCCATAGGAAATGGTGGTTTTCGGGTTGATGCTTTTGTGCACCTTGCTCAGTTCGCAGTACAGCTCTATCTTCCGGGTCACATCTTCAGTCTGGTCCAATTCAGTTTTCAGATCCTGTATCAGGATCTTTTGCTGTGGCTGCGTAAGACTTATAAGTAGGAATAGACGAGTCAGGAATAGTAGAAGCATAGGTACCTCTCTACAGTTACAATTACCGTAATAAATTCAGTATTAGTGAGCAATATAAGGATTTAATGTTTACAAATGCTAATCTGAATCCGGGAATATAAAGGCACTTTAGAAAAATGCAATTAGCTTTTAAACGAAGTGCTGCTACTCGCCACAGGAGGGTGCAACTGCCTGTTTCAGGCAATTGTAATCCTATGTTATGAAAAGCTGCTGAAAAGCAAAATCAGCTGACCACGTGCACCGTACTCACTCCGCCCGGCTTTTTGGTAACCACGATTTGGGTATTGATGCGCTCTTTCAGTGCCTCCACGTGCGAGATGATCCCGATCGTTTTGCCGGCGGCATGCAGGTTGTCCAGCGTCGTGATGGCAGCCTCAAGCGTGTCAGCATCAAGCGTGCCAAAGCCCTCGTCGATGAAGAGGGAGTTGATCTGGGTCCGGCGACCGGCCAGGTCAGAAAGGCCAAGGGCCAATGCGAGACTTACCAGGAAGCTTTCGCCCCCGGAGAGGGTGTTCATCGGTCGCACCGCCTCTGCCTGGTAGGTGTCCACGATCTGCAGCGCCAGATCCTCGTCCGGTGACTTGAGAATACGGTATCGGTCGTTGAGCTTGAGCAGGTGCCGGTTGGCCAGCTCTACCAGGCGGGCCAGCGTGAGCCCCTGCGCAAAGCGGCTGAACCTGGAGCCATCGGCAGATCCAATGAGGTCAGCCAGCTGGCTCCAGCGGTGGCATACCTGTTGCTGTGTTTTCAGCTGCTCGGCCAGCTCTCTGTTCTTTTCGCGTTGCCGGGTGTCCTGCTCCAGGATTTGCTGATGCCGTGCCCGCTGCGAGATCAGCTCCCGTTGCAGGGCTGTTTTCTTTTGCTGCTGCTCTTGCAAGTCTGCTATACCTTCGTCTGCCAGCTGTTTTTGCTGAAGCTGCTCCAGTTCCTGCTGTACGTCGCTCAGGCTTTTGCGGAGCTCGGTCAGGTGCTTTTCGGTCTGCGCCTTCTGGTTGGCCAGGCGGTCGGCTTCGTCACGGTGCAGCAGCATCTGGCTCAGGGCTTCGATCGTTTCAATGCCTTTCTGGTGCAGTACGTGCAACAAGCCCTGTCGCAGCTCTTCCAGCACTGAACTGCTCTGCTGATGTTTTTGTTGACATTCCGTTTGGCGGGCACGTGCTTCCTGCAGCTCCTGCTGTTTCTGCAGTTGGCTGCGTCGTGCCTCTTCTGCCTGTCTGGCCCTGACGCTCAGCTCCTCGTTCGCCTGTCTGCGCTCTCTGTCCGGGTCTTTGTCGCCAAACAAGGTATAGCGCTCGTGCTTGAGTTTGGTCAGCTGTTCGTGCTCTTCTTTCAGGTGCTGTCTGCGCTCTTCCAGCTCTTTTAGCTTCTGCGTTTCGTTTGTCCTGAGGTTCTTCACCAACTGCTGTAGCTCAATGTAACGTTCCCGCATACCCTCCAGCGCCTGCTGCTTCCGGGTATAGGAAATTGATTGCTGCTCTAAAGTCTGCAGGAGGTTGTGGCGCTCCTCTGCTTTGTAAACTAAGCCAAACGTGGCTGCAAAGGATTCGGCCGTTTCAGTGTGCGCCTGTTGTTGCTCCTGCTCATCAGCCAGGTTTGCCTGCAGTTTCTGGAGCTGTGTGCTGAGGAGTTTGTCAGAGGCCTGCAGCTGGTTCAAGGCCGACTGGGCCTGCACCTGTGCTTCGCGTACTTGCTGCAGCTGTTGGTTTATACCTTCCAGCTCACGGCTCAGTGCACGTGCCTGTGCCAGCTGCTGTTGCAATGCCGTGGCGGTTTCCTGCTGGGTATGCAACAGTTGAGCTAACTGTTTTACATGGCCTATACTTAGTTCCTGTGCTATACCTTCGGCCACTTGCGCAAAGGTATGGCATAAGCGCTGTGCCTCCGTTTCAGCCTCGGTTTTGGCTGTTCTCTCCAATTGCTGTTTCTGCTCCAGGGAGCTGAGTTGTACCTGTAGCTGCTGCAGGTGTTGCTCCAATTCTTTTACCAGTTCCTGCTGCTTGTCACGCTTCTGCACTTCTTCGGGCAGGTCAAAGGTATAGCCGTCCTCGGCGAAAGGGTGGTGGGTGGAGCCGCACAACGGGCATGGTTCGTCCTGCGCCAGGGTATGGCGGGCTTCCTCGTACTGCTGAATCTGCTGCTGTAGCTGCACAAGTTTCTGGAGTGCCTGCAGGTGCTCGCTTGCCTGGCTATACCTGTTTTTGTGTTCCTGAAGGGTGATTTCTGCTTCTTTGTACTGCTGCTTTAGCTGCGTCAGCTGCTCGTTGCTGAGCTGGAGCTTCTGCTGTTGCAGGGTATGCTGCTGCGCCAGTTCATGCAGACGCTCAAAGCGGGCCAGCAAAGCAGGCTGGGACTGCGCTTCCTGCTCCAGTTCTTCCAGGCTTTTTGAGGCCAGTATACCTTGCAGGGCGCTTAACTTTTCCCCTTTCTGCTGCTGCAGTTGATCGTGTAAGGCTTGTTGTTTTGTCTGCTGTTCCTGCAGCTCAGTGAGTTGCCTGGTTTCTTTAGTTTGTTGCTGGCTCAGTTCCTGCTGCTCCTGCTGGTGCCGCCGGATGCGTTGTTCTACCTCCTGCAGATCGCGCAACGTGGCTTTGAACTCAGGTAGATGCTCTTTCAGGTTCTGCAGCTTGGCGTTTTGTTCCAGCCAGGTTTTTATACCTGTTGCCTCCTGGGTGAGTTTTTCCAGTTCAGTTTGCCTGGCCTGTAGTTGGGCCTGCTCCTGTTGCAGTTGCTGCTCAAAAGTGACGTAGCTGTTCTTATCCTTGGCGTAAGCATCACGGATGCTGTTGAGCTGATGGTCAAGACGAACTACCTGCGTCAGCACAGGGTCCAGCTTCTGGATGACTTCCTCCTGTAGCTCAAAGGCTTTTGTGGCTTCTATCGCGATTTTTCCGGCTGCCTCGAGTTCGGCCTCCAGTGCAGGCACCCGTTTTTGCAGGGTCTGCAGCTGCTCCTGTGTTTCGAGCACCTTGCTATTGGTACTCCGGATCTCGGCTAGTTCACCTACAAACTGATGGGCCTGCTGGTGTTGCTCGAGCTTTACAAAGTCAGGTTGTAGCTGCTGGAGTTTCTGCACCTGCACCTCCAGAGCTTGCTGGTGCTGTTGCTGCCGTGTTTGCAATTGCGCCACCTGCTGCAGCCACTGCACTTTTGCCTGCAGCGTTTCCAGTTCTTTTTGCAGTGCTCCTTCCTGTGCCGACAGTTCCTGAATGCTCTCTTCGTAACCTGCACGCTGCTCTTCGGGCAGTAACTGGGTATGCTGGAGCAGTTGCTCCAGGCTTTCGTATTTCAGTCGTTCCTGCTTGGCCTTTTCAAACGCAAACTTCGAGATGTCGGAGTAAATGCCGGTGTCGGTGATCTTTTCCAATAGACTGCTGCGCTCGTTCGGGTTTGCTTTGAGGAAGCGGGCAAAGTCTCCCTGCGACAGCATGACGGAACGCAGAAACTGGCTGTAGTCAAGTCCGCAGATATCGGCCACCATGGCGGGCACTTCGCTCGGTTTCAGATCCAGCAGTTCGTCTTTGTCGAAATCGTACAGTTCCATGTGCACAGGCTGTATCTTGCCATCCGCCTTGCCCCGGCTGCGACGGAGGTGCCACTTGGAGCGGTATATCTTGCCGGCAGCCTCAAACTCCACCTCCGAATAGCACTCCGCCGTGTGGCGTGTCATCAGCTCCAGCGGACGCTCGTTGCTGTGTCGGTGCGCCAATCCATAAAGCCCCACCGTGATCGCATCCAAGATAGTCGTCTTGCCCGCCCCGGTCGGACCGGTAATGGCAAACAGACCCGCATCAGCCAAGGGGCTCTGGTCGAAGCGGATCACGTGCTCACCCTTGAGCGAGTTCAGGTTCAGGAAGCGGACGGCGAGGATTTTCATGGGGATAATGACTTTGGTAATTGCAATTAAAAGTAGGGCTTGGATTTGCTGTGAACTTCCAGGAAGAAGCTATGCCTCCTCCTGCCGCATTAACTCCAGCAGCTCCGCAAAAGTGTTTCGGAGCTCGGTATGGTCGCTCTCTGGAAAGGCGCTTTCGCAGCGCTTCAGAAACACGTCTTTCTCGCTTAAAGTATGCAGGTCCACTTCTTCACGGACTTCCTGCTCCAGGGTTTTTCGGGCAGTCTTGATGATGGGCGGACGGTGGATCAGCAGGTGCAGCTCGGCGCTTTTCAGTTGCAGCACTTCTTCCAGTTGCTGGTTCAGGTCAGGTATAGGGGCATCTAATTCAACCTGTAATTCGGCCCAGGCAGGTAAGTTGTAGCCGCTGTTATCGTATACAGCAATTTTCTGTTTTACTTCTTCGAGCTCTCCTTTAAAACGCACCAATTTGCGGCAGACAGGTATAGCGATCTCTTTCAGGTCGGTAAGTTTTCCGCCTTCAAAGTCGAGCACATAGACAACTTTCTTGTCCGTTACTTCACTGAAGCTAAGCTGTATAGGGGAGCCGGAGTAGCGGATGTGGTGCGCCTTGTTGACCTGCTGCGGACGGTGCAGGTGACCGAGGGCCACATAGTCAAACTCTTTCGGGAATTGGTCTGCCCCGATCTGGCCGAGGTTGCCCACGTGGATCTCCTTTTCGCTGTCGGAGGCGGAGCCGCCGGCGGCAAACAAATGGCCCATCGCTACTACTGGTATACCTTGCGCTTTGTAAGGCTGTACATGCGGCACAAAGGCGGCGTAATGAGCAGCTATACCTTGCTTGATGCGCTGTTCCCGCTCCTCGTAGCTTTCACCGGGTACGGAAAGGCGCACGTCGCGGTCACGCAGGAAAGGTACGGCACACACAGCCAGCTCCAGTTGACCGTTTTCGTCCCGCAGCTCGATCAGTTCATCCAGCAGATCAGCAGTAGCGCCGCCTATCACTTTTATGTTAAAGCAGTCGAGGAGTTCTTTGGGTGCATTGAGCGTGGAAACAGAATCATGGTTGCCACCTGTGATAATGATATGGCGGCAGCAGGTTGCGCATACCCTGGTCAGGAAGTTGTAGTATTGGCGCAGGGCTGTGTTGGAGGGAGTACCCGTGTCAAACACATCGCCGGCCATTAGGAGCACCTCAACCTTTTCGGCTTCAATGGTTTGCAGGAGCCAGTCCAGGAAATGCTGGTGTTCTTCGGTACGTTCGAGGTTAACGAGTCGCTGGCCGAGGTGCCAGTCTGAAGTGTGTAGTACGCGCATATCCCTATTCCTTTCTCCTTTGCACCACAAGTTACATTAAGGTATACCTATACTGCAAGTTTGTGATATAATTTTTTCCGGATCAGGTATAGCGGTTTTTCTATATAAAACGGGTTTAGCAAATGAAGGGAAAGTAAAGCAATCTGGTCAAAAGGAAAGTAAGGGTTATAAAGCTGGTCAATCCCGGATACTTAAAGAGAGGGTAGAACGAGGGAATAACAGTTAGTTAGCAGACCAAAATGCAGGAAACCAGGTATAGCTGAAGCGGCCTTATTCGTTGATCCAAGCCAGTGCATCCTTCTGGCTGGAGAAGTTCTTGAATAAAAACTGGTTTATGTTCTGAGCCTCCGCACGGGTGGCGACAGCTTCGAGAGCTAACTTGGCGAACAGGCTGCTTGGCAGCACTCTGGCCAATTTTTGAAGCCGGGTCTGAGAAAGCAGTTCGTAAAAGGTGGTGGACATCCACTCTTTTGTAGGGGCATCCAACATGGTCAGGCGCTCCGCATTGGCCACTGCTCTGGTGATTCCTGTATCGCGAAGGGCTTCATAAAGTTTAGTGCCTCCCGCAATCATCTCGTCTTTGTTCACAGCCCGTTGCCACTCTGACAGCAACAGATTATTCTCCTTATCAATCTCTATCTTATAGAAATCAGAAGAATATAATGTCTGGAATGGAAATGGTTTTAGCAGCATCGAATCAGATAAATCATGTAAAGATACGCATAAATGCTAGGTGACGTTCATGCTGCTGTACCACATGCATAAAATAATTACTCTTTTATTGGCAGACCAGCGGCTTTCAGGTCCGAATAGCCCCCTATGTTATAAACGTTCTTAAAGCCGGCTTCTTCCATGAGTTTGGCAGCTTTTCCGCTTCGGTTGCCACTGGCGCAGTACAGGTAGTAGGTTTTGTCCTTGTCCCAGTTCTGCATTTCTTTTTCAAACTCCCCGCTCAGGAAGTCGGCGTGCTGTGTTTTTTCGAGGTGTCCCGCTTCAAACTCAGCAGGAGTGCGCACATCAACCAGCATAACTTCTTGGTTGTCGATCTTTTCATGGTGCTCTTTGTATTCGGTGGCCGAAATGGTTTTTACTTTGCCGTCGCTCTGTTGTGGGCTGGTGCAGCTCATCAGGCTGGTGGCTAATAGGGTTATTAAGAATAGTTTCATAAGGATGACGGATTAACCTGTGTTATAATAAACGAAAGTGAGCAGTTTTTGGTACTCCTACACATTCTGTTTCCAAATCAGAAAGTAATTATATGAAAATAATTTCATTTCAGAATACTGGACTTATTGCGTGGACTTGCAGCCTTTGATGCACTCAATGATATTGGAAATGCTAGAGTCGGTGAGAAAATAAAACACATTCTTGCCCTGGCGGCGGGTTTCCACAAGTCCTTTGTCACGCATATTGGTGAGGTGATGGGAGAGTAACGACTGTTCGATTTCCAGTACTTCCTGCAGCTGGCTCACGGTGAGCTGCTCCTCCTGCTCCAGCAAGTCAATAATACTGATGCGCACCGGGTGTGCTACGCATTTCAGGACATAGGCTGTTCGCTCCAGTTTTTTCTTATCTACCCTTACTTTAAGGTCGGTCATTTAAGTTCAAATAATAGGTAATTGGAATACATGATCATTTATTCATGTATAAAATTTAATACAATTTTAACCTGCATTAGGTTCCGGCTGTAAAATAGAAAAGCCGGCACAAGGGCCGGCTTTTCCATAGCACAAAATAAAACGTGTCAGTATTAGTTGGCGTGTACGCTGCCGCCCGCAAAGGAGCTCACATCCACACCCAATCCCTGCGCTATACCCAGTCCAAGACCGATGTCGGCGCGGAAGAAGTGACACAGCTGACGGTTTATAATCTCTGCCCGCTTCGGTCCGTCTATACCTTGCATGGCTCCCACGATGTTGCTGATGGTGTTTTTCTTCTCTTCCGGCGTCATCAAACGGAACAGATCGCCCGGCTGAGTATAATGGTCGTTCTCGCCTTCGGCGTTGCGGTCGTACCAGTCGGCCACTACGTTAGTGCCCAGGTTCTGGGCCGGCTCCTTGTAGCTCTGGTCTGCCTTGATGTTATCGAAAGAGTTCGGGAAGTAGTTCGGGGCGCTGCCACCGTTGCCGTCCACCCGCATGGCGCCGTCGCGCTGGTAGTTGTTCACTGCAAACGGACAACGGTTCACCGGTATCTGCTCGTAGTTCGCGCCGATGCGGTAGCGGTGTGCATCCGGGTAAGATAGGATACGACCCTGCAGCATGCGGTCAGGCGAGAAGCCGATACCGTCCACGAGGTGCGCTGGTGCGAAAGCAGCCTGTTCTACGTGCGCGAAATAGTTGTCTGGGTTTTCGTTCAGCTCGAGCACACCCACATCGATCAGTGGATAGTCCTTCTGCGACCACACCTTGGTCAGGTCAAACGGATTCCACTTGTAGGTAGCGGCTTCAGCCTCCGGCATGATCTGTACTTTCAGAGCCCAGCGCGGGAAGTCACCGCGGTCAATGGCCTCCACCAGGTCGCGCTGCGCCTGGTCAGGGTCCATTCCTTTCATGACAGTGGCTTCGGAGTCAGTGAAGTTTTGGATGCCCTGTAGCGTCTTGAAGTGGAATTTCACGAAGAAGCGCTCGTTTTCTTTGTTGATGAACGAGAAGGTATGGCTGCCGAAGCCGTGCATGTGGCGGTAGGAAAATGGCGTACCACGGTCGCTCATCAGGATCACCACCTGGTGCAGACTCTCGGGGTTCAGTGACCAGAAATCCCACATCATGGTTGCGCTCTTGGTATTGGTGCGCGGATCACGCTTCTGGGTATGGATAAAGTCCGGGAATTTCTTCGGGTCTTTGATGAAGAACACCGGGGTGTTGTTGCCCACGAGGTCCCAGTTGCCGTCTTCGGTATAGAACTTCACGGCAAAGCCACGCGGGTCACGCTCAGAGTCGGCGCTGCCTTTTTCGCCACCTACCGTGGAGAAGCGCAGGAAGACACGGGTCTTTTTGCCGATCTCGCTGAAAAGCTTGGCTTTGGTGTATTTGGTGATGTCGTGGGTAACGGTGAAGGTGCCGTAAGCACCGGAGCCTTTGGCATGCACGACACGCTCAGGTATACGCTCGCGGTTGAAGTGCGCCAGCTTTTCGTGCAGAATAAAGTCTTCGAGCAGGATCGGGCCGCGCGGACCGGCTGTCATGCTGTTTTCGTGCTCGTAATAAGGTTTGCCAGAGGCAGTGGTCAGTTTCTGATATGGATTCTCGTTGCTCATATAGGTAAGGGTTTTTGAGATTTCTGCTGAATTGATACCTCAAAAGTATAGCCCTACGCTATATAGTTCAAATCGATTAATTTTATGATGTGATAGAATATGTTTATAAAGTGGGTTTGTTAGCCTAAACCGTAGATAATTGCCAGCGATGAAGTCGAAATAATTAACCACAGGATCACTCCCTGCCAGAAGGGCTTTGGACTAATGGCTCTTAATGCGGTCAAACTGATGTTGGCACCAATCAAAAACAGACTGAGCAGTAACCCTTTCTTTGCCAGCATAACGATAGAAGGAGAAACAACCTCCATGGCTGGTATAAACGTGCTGATCACGGATGCCAGCACAAAAAGCAGAATGAATGCCGGGATACTCAGCTTCTTTTTCCCATCCTTGAACATCAGGCTGGAGAGCAGGACCAGCGGAACGATCCACAGCGCCCGGGTTAGTTTGAGGGTGGTGGCGATCTGCAAAGCTTCGTCGCCGAAGCGGGTGGCGGCACCTACCACTGAACTGGTATCGTGAATGGCAATGGCCGCCCAGATGCCGAACTGTTCCTGAGACAACCCAAGTGCCTGGCCGATGGGTGGGAAAACGAAAAGCGCAACGGCATTGAGCACAAATACGATCCCCAGCGCTACCGATATTTCCTGATCGTTGGCCTTGATAGCTGGTGCCACCGCCGCAATGGCGCTGCCTCCGCAGATGGCCGTGCCCGATGAAACCAGGTGCGTAAGACGGGGAGGGGTATAGAACAGTTTTCCCAGCAGCAGACCGATGACCATAGTGGCAGCCAGCGAAAACAAGGTATAGACGATACCGATCAAACCGGTTTCAGCCACCTGATACAAGTCGATGCCGAAGCCTAAGCCTACCACCGCAGCCTGCAACAGATACTTTGAAATTTTGCCGGTATACGCCTTAAACGGATTGCCCAGCAGCAGACCAACCACCAAACCAGCCGCCAGTGCCATCGCCGAGTTGAGCAGCGACGTGAACAGGATCAGGAGTGCAAGTGAGATGAAGATCGTTTTCTGGAGCAGGGTAGAAGTCAGCGGGAAAAGTTTGGGCATGCTTGTAGCGGCGTTTGGCTTATCGCAGACAAATCTACGCTTCTTTCCAATTTAAGTATGTGACTTTTGTCGCATAACTAAAAAGCCTCGCCGATCATCACATAGAAATTCATGCCTTCGCGCCCATACCCGATATCTGCCCGGATGTTGAGCTTTTGCTCCGGGTTAAGGGCGTAGCGCAATCCTGAGCCGATGGAGTATTTCAATGTAGAGAAACTGACGTCTTTCGGTTTGTCGAACACATCGCCTACACCTGCAAAGGCCGCCATGCCGAAGCGCCAGAACAGTGGGAAACGGTACTCCAGCTGCGTGCCGGCAAAGTTGTCTTCGAGGAAGCGGTTTTTAGCATAGCCTCTCAGGATGCGGTCGCCGCCGGCCATGGCCATACGCATGACAGGTATGTCGCCATTATTTAAGTTGAAACTCGTGTTGTGGGCGAGAATGTGATTCGGCTTCAGCTGGAAATATTTGCGGAAGTCGAAGTTGAAATTACTGTAGCCGAAGTCCCCGCCGAAGGTACTGCCAAAGCGGTAGCCGGACATCTCGAGGTAAGTACCGCTACTGGCAAAGGCCACGTTATCGCGACTGTCGAGCAGGAAGACCAGTCCCATACCGCTGTTCAGGCCACCCTGATAGCCGGGAATCTGTTGCGTGAGCAGTTGGCTCTCGCGGTCTTGGTTGATGGGATTGAGCTGCAGGTCGTAATAATTGGCAATCTGAAAATCCGGACCCAGGAAAGTTCTTGCTCCAACCTTCTTTAAAGCTGCCAGTCGGGCACTTACATAATCGTATTCATAGATCTCCTCGTCTGACAACGGGGTGTCGTTGCCGATGCCATAAAAGCGGTCGGTGTATACCCGGTGTCGCAGTTCGCCGCGCAGCAGGTATTTCTCGTCGCGTGTGAAAATAGTCCAGTCCAGCAACTGGTCGGTTTGCTTGCGCAAGGTATAGTCCGCAATAAGACGCACCTGTGAGAGGCGGGTGTAGCCTTCGTCTTCGCTGTTCTTCAGTTTGAAAAAGCCGAGCAGCGCTGCTCCAAATCCTAGTCGTGTGTCGGGGGTATAGTAGAGCACGGGTATAGGTATAAGCCCCCGTGTCTTCTCAGCCTTCGGAGGCATGGTGTCAGGTATAGCGTCGGCGGGTTGGTCCTGCGCCATTGCACGGTTAGTTGCGCCCAATAGCAAACAAAGTCCCAGCAAGCAGCTGGCAAGTGCATGTCGTTTCATAAAACCAGCAAGGTATAAGGTGAGGGGCGGGTTCTGTGTTATAACAGGTATAAATCAGGACTTTGCCTGTAGAAATGTAATGAAGTTTAAGGGATTTTTGCTAGTGGGGTGAGTGATTTTTTTGCCTGTCCGGCGGAGGGAAGTTGTGTTGCAACTGCTGTTGCAGGTATAGCTGGTATTACGCGAGCGTCCATGCTCGTTTACGAATTTCTCCCTCGCTCGCGTCCCGCGAGTGTGAGGTATATGGCGGACTCTGGCCGTTGGGGAGAGCTGGTGTTGCGGCGGCGGCTGGCTAGGTATAGCATCCTGAGTTGTTTCATAGCTTGCCCTGGCCGGGCGGGCCTTACTTTTTGTCTTGACACAAATCGAGGGCCCCTACCCCCAAAGTAAGCAAAAAAGTCAAGAACCTCCAAATCGAGGGCCCCTACCCCCACTCGCTGAACGCTCAAACAGTGGAGTGTCAAAGGGCGCACCTAGCCAAAGCGATTTGTTTTATAGCTACCGTGCAAGTTAGTCTTGCTATACCTGCCAGTGGTGCGTGCTGCTACAGAAACTACAGCGCCTATACCTATGGAGATGCAGTAGCCAAAAAGTCCCCCTTTGAAAGGGGCAGGGGGATGACAATCGTGCACAGCTCCTTCCCCTGTTTTGTGGATAGGGGCCCTCTTTAATCCTGATCCTAAAAAGCTTCCCCAATCATCAGGTACACATTAAACCCTTCTCGGCCATACCCTATATCTAGTCTCGAATTGAGTTTTTGTTCAGGCCTGATCGCGTACCTCAAACCTGTGCCGATGGAGTATTTGATCGTTGAAAGGCTAATGTCTTCCGGTTTGTCGAACACGTCGCCTATACCTGCGAAAGCGGCCGCTCCCAGTCGCCAGAAGAGTGGGAAGCGGTACTCCACCTGCGAGCCTACAAAATGGTCGTCGTGGAAGCGGTTGCGGGCGTAGCCTCTAAGTAACTTGTCGCCGCCGGCAGTGGCCAGGCGCTGTACCGGCACGTCTCCCTCGTTTAGGCGCAGCATGGTATTAGTGGCCAGTACGCGGTCCTTGCCCAGTCCATAGTAGCGGTTAAATTCCAGGTTGAAGTTGTTGTAGCGGAAGTCGCTGCCAAAAGTCTTGCCGAAGTGATAGCCTGAGATTTCCAGGTAAAAACCTTTGCTCGGATAGGCCGTGCTGTTGCGGTGGTCAATCAGGAAGATGGCACCCAAACCCACATTGCGGCCCGTCTTGTAGCCGGGAATCTGTTGAGAGAGCAGCTGACTGCCTTCTTCCAGTTCCACATCATAATACTCCGTGAATTGCAGGTCTGGCCCCAGGAAGCTGCGAAAACCTACGTTCTTGAGTACCGCAATTTTGGCGCTGATCATGTCATAGTCATACAGCTCGCGATCCTCTTCACGCGTGTCGTTGCCGATGCCGTAGAAGCGATCGGTATAGATGCGGTGCCGCAGTTCTCCACGCAGCATCAGGCGTTCTTCCCGGGTGAAAATGTTCCAATACAGCCATTGGTCGGTCTGCTTGTTCAGGGTGTAATCTACCACCAACCGGGCTAAAGAAAGGCGGGTATAGGTGGTGTCGGTATAGCTGCGGAGGCGGAAGTAACCCAATAGTGAGGCTCCAAAGCCAAGACGTGTGTCCGGGGTATAATAGATGACAGGCGCAGGTATAAGCCCTTTAACGCTGCGTCGTTCCGGCTCCGGCGGATTCGAGGTTTTTTCTTCGGTGGTTTGCTCCTGCGCCAGGGCAGGTATAGGATTTAGCAGTGTGAATAAAAACAGCGGGAGAATGAAGTATAGGTATAAGCGCATGCAGGCCTTGGTTCAATAGGGGTTCAAAATATTAGGAGTACATACGTAAAGTACTCTTTCGGGTATAAACCAAATAAGAACAGTCTTGTTTTGTTAATGTCTATACATTGAAATAGATCTATTTGTGGTGATTGTGAATATTTTAACAGCTTTGCGCGTGGAATTTTAGACAGAAGATGGCTATATTGTGTGTTTAAATCTAAACTACTCAATCACCTTAATCTGACACATGAGAAAAATCTTAACCATTGCAGCCTGTCTCGCTTTGGGAGCAGCAGGCAGTGCGATGGCGCAGGAGACCTTTCCGCGCAATGGCGTGTACGATGAACGCACCGGTCTTGTCGCGCTCACCAACGCCACCATCCACACCGATTACAAAACCAAAATAGAGAACGCCACCCTGCTGATCCGAAACGGGAAGGTAGAGGCCGTGGGTACCAAAGTACAGGTGCCTGCCGGTGCCGTGGTAGTCGATGCCAAAGGCAAGCACATCTACCCGGGTCTGGTGGATATGTTCACCAGCTATGGTCTGCCGGAGGTAAAAGTGGAGCGCCGCAGCTGGACAGCCCCACCACAGGAGGAGTCTACGAAGCAGGGCGCCTACAACTGGAACCAGGCCATTCGTCCGGAAACCAATGCTGTGGAGCTCTTTAAAGTAGACAAAAAGCAGGCTGAGGAAATGCGCAAGCTGGGCTTCGGTACCGTGCTGGCCGTGCACCGCGACGGTATAGCCCGCGGTACGGCCACGCTGGTAACACTGGCTGACAAGCGCGAGAACGAGGTAATCCTGCTCGACAAGGCTGCTGGTGCACTTTCATTTGAGAAAGGCTCTTCGCCGCAGGATTACCCGAACTCGCTCATGGGTTCTATTGCCCTGCTGCGTCAGACTTACCTCGATGCGCAGTGGAACAACATGAATCCGGGTCGTGAGCAGAACATCTCGCTGGCCGCTTTTACGGGTGCCAACAACTATCCGCAGATTTTCGAAGCCAACAGCAAGCTGAACCTGCTGCGTGCCGATAAAGTAGGCGACGAGTTCAAGAAGCAATACATCATCAAAGGTGGCGGCGACGAGTACCAGATGATCAAGGAGATCAAGGCGACCAATGCCCCAATCATCGTGCCGCTTAACTTCCCGGAGGCGTACAATGTGGAGGACCCGTATGATGCCCGCCGTGTGCCGCTCGACGCCATGAAGCACTGGGAAATGGCTCCGTCCAACCCGGCAGCTTTGCAGAAGGCAGGTATACCGTTCGCCTTCACCACAGCCGACCTCAAAGACAAAAAAGACTTCCTGCCAAACCTGCGCAAGGCCATTGAGTACGGTCTGTCAGAAGAAGAAGCCCTAAAAGCTTTGACTGCCACTCCGGCTCAACTCCTGAAAGCCGACAAGCACGTAGGTAGCCTCGACAAAGGCAAACTGGCCAACTTCATCATCACCAGCGGCAACCTGTTTGCTGAAGACAATGTGATCCTGGAGAACTGGGTGCAGGGCAATCAATACAAGATCACTGAAGTGCCAGCTGATTACAGAGGTGTGTATACGCTGAAGATCGGGCAGCAGCCGGAGCGCAAACTGCAGATTGCCGGTACGCCTGAAAAGCCGGAACTGAAAGTGATCGGTCAGGACACCGTGACAGGAAAGATCTCTGTTAGCGGCAACCTGGTAACGCTGTCATTCACTAAAGACAAGAAGAGTAAAGAGACTATCCGCCTGAGCGGCTGGTATGCTGATAAGAACCTGCAGGGCGAAGGCCAGTTGCCGGATGCGACACTGGTGAAATGGAATGCGAAGTTCTCAGAAGCAATGACCGAGAAAGCGAAGAAAGACGCTGCCAAAGAAGCCAAGCAGGCACTGGAGCTCGGCAACATGATCTATCCGTTCCAGGCTTTCGGTCAGGCTGAACTGCCAAAGCAGGAGACGGTGCTGATCAAGAATGCCACGGTATGGACGAACGAGAAAGAAGGTATCCTGCAGAACACTGACGTGGTGCTGAAGAACGGCAAGATCGCGAAAGTTGGCAAGAACCTGAGCGAGTCTGGCGCCCGTGTGATTGACGGCACTGGCAAGCACCTGACAGCCGGTATAATTGACGAGCACTCGCACATTGCGTTGCAGGGAGTGAACGAAGGTACGCAGGCGGTAACTGCCGAAGTACGCATGATGGACGTGGTGAACCACGAAGACCCGAACATTTACCGTCAGCTGGCTGGTGGTGTTACGACTTCGCAATTGCTGCACGGTTCTGCCAACCCAATTGGTGGTCAGTCGGCCATTATTAAACTGCGCTGGGGCAAGAGCCCGGAGGAGCTGTTTGTGGAGAACGCCGACGGCTTCATCAAATTCGCCTTAGGTGAGAACGTGAAGCACTCCAACCGCGCACCTTCGCACAACGTGCGCTTCCCGCAGACCCGTATGGGGGTGGAGCAGGTATACGTAGACGCTTTCCAGCGTGCCAAGGAGTATAAGCAGGCCTGGGCAGACTACAACAAAATGTCGAAGAAGCAGAAAGCCGCGGCCGGCGAGCCGCGTCGCGACATTGAGTTGGAGACACTGGTAGAAATCCTGGACGGCAAGCGCCACATCACCTGTCACTCTTACGTGCAATCTGAGATCAATATGATGATCAAGGTAGCCGACCAGATGGGCTTCAAAGTAAACACATTTACGCACATCCTGGAAGGCTATAAAGTAGCCGACAAAATGCGTGACCACGGAGCCGGCGGCTCTACCTTCGCTGACTGGTGGGCTTACAAAATGGAGGTGAAAGACGCGATTCCACAGAACGCAGGTATCATGCACAAGCTGGGCGTGACTACTGCCATCAACTCTGATGACGCCGAGATGGCCCGTCGTCTGAACCAGGAAGCTGCCAAGAGCGTGAAGTATGCTGGTGTGAGCGAAGAGGAAGCCTTGAAAATGGTGACGCTGAACCCAGCCAAACTGCTTCACCTGGATGATCGCATGGGTAGCATTAAAGCAGGTAAAGACGCCGACGTGGTACTGTGGAACAACCACCCGTTGTCGATCTACGCCCGTGCCGAAAAAACTTTTGTGGACGGCATTGCTTACTACGACCTGGA
Source organism: Pontibacter lucknowensis (assembly GCF_900156415.1). Lineage (GTDB taxonomy): Bacteria > Bacteroidota > Bacteroidia > Cytophagales > Hymenobacteraceae > Pontibacter > Pontibacter lucknowensis. Next base: position 279,478 of record NZ_FTNM01000003.1, read on the forward strand.
GCGTGACACGCAGCTGCGCACTGAGCTGGAGAAAGAGCGTATGCGCCTTGTTCAGAAGATGCTGCAGGCTAAAACCTCTGGTGCCAGAACACAGGCGCCTCCAAGAGGCCGCGCTGCTGTGGTACACTGCGAAGACGTAGAGCACCACGAGGAAGAGGATTTTCTGGCTTACTAAATGGTTAAATTGTTAAATGGCTAAATTGCTGTTTCGGAATTGAGGGAATCGCACCGCGAACCAACAATTTAACAATACAGCAATGCAACAATTAAAGAGATGAAAATTCACAAGAGATATATTTCAGCTTTCGTGGCGCTTATGCTGAGTGTGCCTGCCTTTGCGCAGGTGCCGGTGCCGGCTGCGAAGCAAAGCAAGCCTGTGTTGCTGACAGGCGCTACCCTGCACGTGGGTAACGGCAAGGTGGTAGAAAATGCCGCCGTTGGCTTTGATAATGGCAAGATCACCTACGCGGGGCCACTGAGTGGTGCGAACCGCAATGGCCACGAAGTGATCGACGTAGCCGGGCAGCACATCTACCCAGGCCTGATCCAGCCAAACGCACAACTTGGCCTGAACGAGATTGAGAGTGTGCGAGCTACACTCGACATGCGCGAAGTTGGACAGTTTAACCCGAACGTGCGTGCTGTGGTGGCCTACAACACCGACTCTGACATCGTGCCGACCATTCGTGCCAACGGCGTTTTGATGACGCAGGTAACACCGGTGGGCGGAACCATTTCCGGCTCGTCTTCAGTGGTGCAATTGGATGCCTGGAACTGGGAAGATGCCATCGTGAAAGCCGACATAGGTATTCACCTGAGCTGGCCAAACATGATCATTAACACAGGGGGCGCTCCGAACCCGCGCATGGCCAACATGGGCCAGCAGCGCGAAGAAGCCATTGCCGAGCTGGGTCAGTTGCTGCGCGACGCCGCTGTGTACAAGCAGGCCAAAAACGAGAAAGAAAACCTGAAGCTCACTTCGCTGAACGGTCTGTTCGATGGCTCTAAAAAGCTATACCTGCATGCCAACTATGGCAAGGAGATCATTGAAGGCGTGAACTTCGTGAAGCAGCATGGCGTGAAGGACATCGTGGTAGTAGGTGCCCGTGATGCGGTTGCCGTTGCCGATTTCCTGAAGGCAAACAACATTGCCGTGATCTACTCTGGCGTACATGCCCTGCCAACCCGCTCTGACGAAGATGTGGACATGCCATACAAGACGCCATACCTCTTGCAGCAGGCCGGCATACCTTTCGCACTCGACTACGACCTGAGCACACACGGTATCCGTAACCTGCCTTTCATTGCCGGTACAGCCGTAGCCCACGGTCTGGACAAAGAGCAGGCGCTGGCCGCCATCACACTCAACACGGCGAAGATCTTAGGTATAGACAAGCAGGTAGGTTCCGTAGAGGTTGGCAAAGATGCCACCATCGTGGTATCGGCCGGCGATATCCTGGACATGCGCACTAACAACGTAACGCACGCTTTCATCCAGGGCCGCAAGATCGATCTGAACGACAAGCAGAAGTACCTCTACGAGAAGTTCAACGGCAAGTACCAGGCTGAGCAGCCTGCAACTACAGGTCCGAAAGCACAGAATTAAAATATCTACTCTCACCTTAAGCAGGAAAGCGCTGTCATGTTGTGACAGCGCTTTTTTTTTTACAACTCTACCACCAACGCTCCCTGCTCCGTCACATCATAAAACGGTATCCCCGCCTCCGCTAACTGTGGCTTCAGGCGCTGGAGGTACCAGGGGGCGTTGGAGGCGTCGAGTACGAGTTGCTTGAAGCGGAAAGGCTGTAGCTCTTCGGGCTTTACCCGAACGTTCTGCGTGAGCAGCAGGTAATCCACTTCAAAATCGGGTAGCGGTTGCACCTTGATCGGCTTCGAGACCACTAGCAGGCGCTTGCCCTGCCATACCAGCAGGCTGTTGCTGTCGGGCAATACAACATGGCTTATACCTGTCGTTGGAGCATTTGCAAGGGTATAGGTGTCGGCTTGCGACACGCCTTTGTGCCAGAGGTAAGGCTGAATGTTGAAGGTATAGATTTGTGGGGCCAGCGGCTGGTTGCTCACCACGGTCGCCTGCTCCCCCTGCAGGAAACTGAAAGCGGTGGCGTTGCGCATGTTGTACACTACCAGGCTGCGTTGGTCTCGCTGAGCTACTATTTCCAGTACCTCCTGCGCCGCCAGCACTGCTACAACTGCAGTCGCCAAGGCAAAGTAGCGGAGCTGTTTGTAGGCGAAGAAAAGGATAAACAAGAGCAGCAAGGTATAGAGCAGCCAGGTTTGGGAGGCGCTGATGTCGATGCCGTTGATGACAGCCTGTGGCAGCTGATTCACCCGCAGGTTGAACTCGTTCATGGCCCAGGTGATGGCAAAGTGAACCTGGAACAGCAGCGTGCTGAGCAGCGGTACCCAGGAGAAGAATAGGGCAGCTACACCCGAGTAAAGTACCAATGTAGCGGCTGGCACTACCAGCAGGTTAGCCAGCCAGAAGTAGACCGGGAACTGGTGAAAATAGTATAGCCCTAGCGGGAAAGTAGCCAGTTGAGCCGCCAGCGCCGCCGTGAAGAGGGACCATCCTTTGTCCAGAACCCTGTTGTCGAACTCCAGCAGTCTGTAGAATCTTGGCTGCAGGTATACGATGCCGAGCAGCGCCAGAAAAGAGAGCTGAAAGCCCACCTCCAGCAGGAAATACGGATTATACCACAGCAGTGCAAAAGCAGCTATGGCGAGGGTATTGTAGATGTTGTGCTGTCGCCTGGAAACCATAGCCAGCGTGATCAGACTAAACATGAAAGCAGCCCGAAGCACAGAAGGGGAGAGGCCCGTAATGAAAGCATACAGCCAGAGCACACCCAGAATAACAGCGGCATAAATTACCCGTTGCCTGGTTGTTTTCTTAAAGCCAGCCAGCAGAAAAGCCAGTATCCCATAGATCAGCCCCACATGCAGACCCGATACCGCCAGCACGTGCATGGTGCCGGTCTGGGCATAGGCATCCCGGATGGAATTGTCAAGTTCGTCTTTCACTCCCAGGATCAAGGCAGAAGAAATGCCGTACTCCCGCCGCTCATTGATCGACTCCTTCAGCAAAGCGTCGAGTTGGCGGCGCAGGTATATGCTGAAGTACAGCACCGGGTTTGATGGATCCGATTCGATTTTCTGATACTGGTGCGCCTGCAGAAAATGGCGGTAGTGAATCTGTTTGTTGGCCAGAAAAGCACGGTAGTCAAACTGGTTCGGATTGGCGGGCAGCGCGACAGGTAGCGGTGTGCCTTTAATCAAAAGCCGGTCGCCGTAGGCAAGCTCGTACTCCCGCTGTGAGTCATGGGGTACCGAAAGCTGTACCTTGCCTTCGGCGGGTTGCCACTGGTCGTTTACCTGCACCAGCTCTACCTGCAGTACCGTGTTCTGGTAACCAGGTTTCTGCACCACGTAATCATTTACCACACCCGTATAGTAAGCAGGCTGTCCAGACAAATTGCGCAGGTGCTGCGGACGGTGCGAATCGGTATGCAGGTGGGTGACCCACATACCGCCTGCCGCGAAACAGAGGAGGCCGGCTATACCTGCCAGGGTGTTGGCTTCTACCGTTTTCGCCTTGCGTGCGATCAGGTATAGTACCAGGTAGAGGGCAACAAAAAAGGCAAAGAGTTCAGGACTATACCTGAACGCTTTGCCTGTGTGCAGGTACACGAGTATACCTGCTATAAAGCTAAGGACAATGCGAACGAATGGGTAGGGAGCCCACCGTTTCATCAGCCCTTATAAACCATCTTGTAGTGCTGTATGTCGCACTCCGTGAACATGTCGCCTTCGGTTACAAAGCCGTGGCGCTTGTAGAAATTGACGGCCGGTAACTGCGCGTTCAGATATACCTTACTGCCAGCATGAGCTGCCTGCACGTCCCGCAGCACGGCCTGCAACAGCGCAGCGCCCACCTGTCGGTTGCGGTAGTCGGCCAGCACAGCAAAGCGCTCCAGCTTTATACCCTGGTCGGTCTGTCGCCAGCGGGCGGCTCCACAGGCTATACCTTCGCAGGTGGCCAGGTAGTGGCGGGCAGTCGATTCAAACTGATCACGCTCCGCCTCACGTGGTACCTGCTGCTCTTCTACAAATACCTGTTCACGTATATTGAACGCAGCAGACCTATCCTGCTCGCGTTCAGCACGTATTACCTCAATCATCTTGTGTTATCAGATCAGCTGCTATACCTTCTTTTTGCGGCCATTCACCGATACGGGCTTGCCTTCTTCGGCGGCTTCGGCTTCCAGCTTGGCAGACAGACGTGCCTCGTCAGCCTGTGTATAGGCGTCTACGATGTCACGCACCAGGCGGTGACGCATCACGTCCTCCGGCTGCATCTCGATAAAGCCAATCCCTTTCACGTTACGCAAGGTATGCAGGGCATCGATCAAACCGGACTTCTGTCTGTGCGGCAGGTCAATCTGCGAGCGGTCACCGTTGATCATCACCTTCGAGGTTGGGCCCATACGGGTCAGGAACATCTTGATCTGTGCCGGCGTCGTGTTCTGTGCCTCATCGAGCAACACAAAGGCATTGCTCAGGGTACGGCCACGCATATAAGCCAGCGGCGCGATCTCGATGATCTTGCTTTCCTGGTAATATTTGAGCTTCTCCATCGGGATCATGTCCTCGAGTGCGTCGTAGATCGGGCGCAGATAAGGATCCACCTTCTCTTTCATGTCACCCGGCAGGAAACCCAGATTTTCGCCGGCTTCCACCACAGGGCGGGAGATGATGATCTTCTTCACCTCTTTGTTTTTGAGGGCGCGCACGGCCATCGCCACCGAGATGTAAGTCTTACCGGTACCCGCAGGCCCCAGTGCAAACACCAGGTCATTGTTCTCCACCAGGTCCACCAGTTTTTTCTGGTTTGGCGTCTTGGCTTTGATGATGCCGCCCTTGCTACCGTACACGATTACGTCCGGAGAAGTCACGATTACTTCCTCATCCGTAAAAGGATCAGAAGAAAGGTATCTATTTACGCTGTTATGCGTAATCTTCCCGAACTTGTGATAGTGATCGATCAGCGAAGAAAGGATCTCGTGTATCTTGGTTATCTCAGGCGTCTGGCCCTGAATTTTAATTTCGTTACCTCTGGATATGATCTTGCTGCTCGGAAAAGCGGCTGCAAGCTGCTTGATATTCTGATTCTCTGTCCCCAGAAAATCGATAAGAGAGATATTCTCTAATGTTATTACTTTCTCTACCAAATGTTTATGTTATATATAGTACGTTGGTAATATATTCTGTAAATTAGCTAAAATTGTTACATATAGATTACAAATCTACTCAAATTATAGTTCGCTCTATGGCTGTAATTACGTTTACCTCAGACTTTGGCTACACCGATCATTACGTAGCTGCTGTAAAGGCCGCCATGCTGTCCCTGCAGCCTCAGGCCCATATCGTGGATATTTCCCATGGGATTGAGCCTTTCAATATCCCGCAGGCCGAGTACATTATCGGTTCGGTGTTCCGGGAGTTCCCTGAAGGCACGGTGCACCTGGTGGCAGTAGACACGCACGGTTGCAAACAGGGCAAATATCATGCTGCAAAATACAAGGGCCACTACTTTCTACTCGCTGACAATGGGTTGCTTTCGTTGCTGACAGACGGGGAGCCAGAAGTGGTAGTGGAGCTGCAGACGGATGAGGAACTGCTTCCTTTCCCAGCCAAAAATCTGCTGGCTCCTGCTGCGCTATACCTGGCTAAAGGTGGCGACATCGACGTGCTGGGTGAGCGAACTACCTCCTATAAGCAACTGCTTAACCGCCAGTTGCGCCTCAACGATCACTCCATAACAGGGCATGTCATTCATGTGGACCACTACGGCAACCTGATCACCAACATTACCAAAGACAGTGTAGAGACCATTGCCCATGGCCGCACCTACACCGTGCATTTCGGCCGCGAAACGGTTGGACGCATCCACCAGAACTATACCCAGGTAGAAGACGGCGACTGCTGCTGCCTTTACAACCATCTTGGCCAGCTCTGCATCGGCATCAACAAAGGCAACGCTGCCGAACTGCTCGGTCTAGACTTCGACTCACAGGTAGATGTGCGCTTTTATCCGGGAGCCTGAGTTGGTGATTGAGTGAATTAGTGATTGAGCGAATGAGTGATTTTTTTGACGGCTTCGCATGAAAGATAGGAACCACCGACTTGGCCTGCTGGTGCATGTGCTCACGGTGTTTGTGCTGCTCCTGAAAGGGGCAGACAAACTGAGCCAGCAGCATGTGTTGAGTGGTGGTTTTTTTGTGGGGTTGGGTATATTGATTATCCTTTTATTAATTTTGGAGAAGGTTTACCACTGGTCTCACAGAAGTGTCAAGATCGCTTGCTTTTTGATCGAGTCGGCGGCACTGGCAGGTATGGCCATCGTGTTTTACCAGGAAGGCAAGCAGTACTTGCCTTATGTTTTCGGCTTAAGTGCTACTATTTACCTGATCGTTGCCCTTGTCTCGATTTTCAAAAAGGGTGAGTCCATCCAACATTAATACAATCACTAACTCACTTAATCACTCCATGTTAATCCGCATCGTACGAATGACCTTTCAGCCGGAGAAGACGGCCGACTTCCTGGAAATTTTCCGCAACTCAAAAGAGAAGATCAGGGCCTTTGACGGCTGCAACCATGTAGAACTGCTGCAGGACCTAAATCACCCCAATATTTACAGCACCTACAGCCTCTGGGACTCCGAGAAGCACCTCAACAACTACCGCGACTCCGAGCTGTTCGGGCAGGTATGGAAGGCCACCAAAGCACTGTTTGCCGATAAGCCGCAGGCTTGGTCGAATGTGCAAGTAGACATTTGAACTGTCTCTAACTGGAGTGGTATAGCCCCTTCAATAGCACTGCGTAATTCCTGCTGAACCAATCTTTAAAGCAGGGCTGTTTCATTCCATTCTTTTTGTCATCCGGCAAGGATCCAGGTAGCAAATAGTATAGGCTTCACCTCACGTGGCTATATCTTTTGCTATCGAATTTTGAGGTGGTTTAGGCGTATGCTGTCATTGGTAAACCTTTTTGAATAAGCAGCTTATTCAATGTTATAGTTTTTAACTATAATCCGTTTACTTTAATCTATTTGATCTATATAGACTTTCCGCGGACTTTTGTGGCGTTAATCAACCCAAATTCCACAAATGTTACGGAAATCTTTACTAGTGTTAGCTATTGCAGCAAGCGGACAGTTTGCCATGGCGCAGCAGAAGCCCCTTACCACCAACACAGGTGCGCCAGTGGGCAACAACCAAAATTCCAAGACAGCAGGTGAGAACGGTCCGGTATTGCTGGAGGACGTGCATCTGATCGAAAAACTGGCCTCTTTTGACCGTGAGCGCATACCTGAGCGCGTGGTGCATGCCCGCGGTGCCGGTGCCTACGGCGAGTTCGAGAGTTACGGCGATTTCTCCCAATTTACCAAAGCTTCCCTGTTCAACGGCAAAGGCAAGAAAACCCCACTTTTCATACGCTTCTCTACGGTGGTGCACGAGCAGGGCTCCCCTGAAACCTTGCGTGACCCGCGTGGCTTCGCCGTGAAGTTCTACACCGACCAAGGCAACTACGACCTCGTAGGCAATAACCTGCCAGTGTTCTTTATCCGCGACGCCATCAAGTTTCCGGACATGGTGCACTCTTTCAAGCCGTCGCCTATCTACAACAAGCAGGACCAGGAGCGCGTGTTCGACTTTTTGTCGCACCAGCCGGAGTCTACCAATATGCTGACTTACCTGTACTCTAACCTGGGCACGCCAGCCAGTTACCGCGAAATGGATGGCTTTGGGGTACACGCCTTTAAGTGGGTGAACGCACAGGGCGAGGTTACTTACGTGAAGTACAACTGGAAATCGCTGCAGGGCGTGCGAAGCCTGACAGCGGCTGAGGCGTCGCAGGTGCAGGCCAAAGACCATACGCACGCCACCACCGACCTGTATGAGCAAATCGGCAAAGGCAACTTCCCGAGCTGGGAACTCACCGTGCAGATGATGAAGCCGGAAGATTTGGACAAGTTCGATTTCAATCCGCTGGATCCAACCAAGATCTGGCCTGAGTCCGTGGCGCCGAGCATCAAGATCGGTAAAATGACCCTGAACCGCGTGCCGGGCAACTTCTTCGAAGAAGTGGAGCAATCGGCTTTCTCGCCGGCTACGCTGGTGCCAGGTATAGAGCCTTCCGAAGACAGGCTGTTGCAGGGCCGCGTATTCTCTTACTTCGATACGCAGCGTTACCGCCTGGGTGCTAATTTCCAGCGCATCGAGGTGAACGCGCCGAAGGTAGAGGTGAACAGCAACAACCAGAACGGGGCCTTCAGCAACCGTGGCAAAAACTCCAACATCAACTACGAGCCAAGCGTGACCAAGCAGGGCACTTACGTGGACAGCAAGCAGCACGAATACGCTACCCGCAAGATCGACGCCGAGACCATGCAGCGCGCCATCAGCAAGCAGAACAATTTTGCGCAGGCTGGTGAGCTGTACCGCTCACTTTCCGAAGCTGACAAAAAGCACCTGATCAGCAACCTGGCAGGTGACCTGGGCCAGATCCGCAACAAAGTGATCGTGCACAAAATGGTCAGCCATTTCTACCAGGCGGATGCCGACTACGGCACCCGCCTGATGAAAGCGCTTAAACTGAACAAAAACGACGTGATGGCCCTGGTGGCAAGCAAGTAATAACAGGAACAGGCTGGGTACAAAAGGCTCAGCCTGCTTTCCCTGAACCCTGGCTGTTTGCAGAGCAGTCAGTAGATCAAATCACCCCGGTAAAACCCTTTCCCATGAAGCATACGCTACAAGTTATCTCCATTTCACACCAAACTGCCACACTCGAACAGCGGCAGGCGCTGCAATTGAGCAGAGAAGAGGCCACAGCCTTTATGCAGGAGCTGAAAGCGGCGGGACTGGTAGAGGGCGTGCTGGTGCTGACGACCTGCAACCGCACCGAGGTTTACTATGAAACAACAGCAACCGAAACTGCCGCTGTACAGCAGGCGCTACTTCGGTTTAAAGATTTAAACGCAGCTGCCTTCGCACCGCTCTTTACCTACCACAGCTACAGCGAAAGCACCCTGTACTACCTCCTGGAGGTGGGCCTTGGCTTGCGCTCGCGGGTGCTGGGTGATAGGCAGATCATTGGGCAGCTGAAGGACAGCTACCGCCTGACCAACGACCTTAAACTGGGGAGCCCTTTGCTGCACCAGGCGCTGCAAACGCTGTTCCGGGCGCACAAGCGGGTACACAACGAAACCGATTTCCGGGTAGGAGCTGCCTCGGTGGGCTATGCTGCCTTAGAGCGCCTCACAGATTTCTTTCCCAGAAAGGACTTCGCAGCCAAACGCATGCTGATCATTGGCACGGGGCAAATGGGCACCGACATCGCCCGCTATGCCAGCTCCTTTGGCTTTAAAGACATCGTGCTGACGAACCGTACCGATGCCCGCGCCGAATTACTGGCGCAGGAACTGGGTGTGCAGCACATTGCCTTCAGAAACTACACACAGGAGCTGAACAGCTTTGATGTGGTGGTGAGTTGTGTGGGTGGCGGAGCACAGTTACAGGCGGCGGCTTTCGGCGAAGCAAAAGGCAAGCGCGTGCTCCTCGACTTATCGGTGCCGCAAGGTATAGCGCCTGAAGCAGGGCAGTTGACCAACACCACCCTGGTGAACATCGACCAGATCAGCCGCCGCACGCAGGCAGTATTGGTGACGCGGCAGGCTGCCATTGCGGCAGTGGAGCAGATTATAGCTGAAGAAACAGAAGTTTTTTCCCTGTGGCTGCAGGACCAGCCCGTGGCGCAGGCCATCGGCGAACTGAAAACCTTTTTTGCAGAAGTATTGGGCAGCGAGCTCCAGAAGCACATTAGTCCTGCCGACAACGCAGCGGCACAGGCCATTGCCAAGGCCACGCTTGATCGACTGATCCGGCGCCCGGCAGGCGCCCTGCGCACCTCCGAAGGTATAGCCCGTGAGCAACTTTTGCAGGCCATGCAGCAATTGTTCAGAACGGCACCTTCCGATAAGCAAATAACAGTTTAACACGAGCTTAACCGCTGGCTATACCTACGCATGCGGCGGCCTGTAACATATACCATTTAACCCATAACTTATACCTGAATACCATGTTCAAATCATTCATTTTCAACTTACTCTTCTTACTTATACCTGCCACCATTTTCGCGCAGACCACCGACCTGATCGGGGCTGCCAGGGCAGGCGATGTGGCGGTGATACGCGAGCACCTGCAAAGCAAAGCCGACGTGAATGCGGCCGACCAACGCGGCTTCACACCGCTGATTATCGCCGTGTATGGCGGTCACCATGAGGCAGTGGAAGTGCTACTGGAAGCTGGTGCGAATGTGAACCAGCAGGATGCCTCGGGCAATACCGCCCTGATGGGAACAGCCTTTAAAGGATACTCGGCGCTGGCGGAGCTGCTCATCAGCAAAGGGGCCGATGTGAATGTGCAGAACGGCAACGGCGGCACCGCCCTGATGTTTGCCAGCATGTTCGGCCGCAATGACCTGATCGGGCTGCTGGTGAAGCATGGCGCCGATAAAAGCCTGAAAGACCAGCGCGGCCTCACTGCCCTTGACCTGGCCAGGCAGCAGGGCAACGAAGAAGGCATTAAGCTGTTGCAATAGTTTTATAGTTGCGTTTAAGGTGAGTGGCCTGTGCTGTGAGAGCGGCACAGGCTTTCGCTTGACTAGCCCTTTACAGGTATAGCCGGTGCGTGCCTTTTTGCGCAGGTATAAACATTCTTAAGGCTTTTCCTGTACTTTTGCTACGTATACCTGTTGGTGTTTACTGATAACTGTTTACTGATCACTGTGACTATGAATTATTTCGAGTTTTACCATATACCTGAGAGTTTCCTGCCCGACGAGAAAGCGATCAAAAGTCGCTACTACGAGCTGAGCCGCGAGTACCACCCCGACTTTTACGCGAACGAGGACCTGGGCACGCAGCAGAAGATCCTGGAGCTCTCCACGCTCAATACCAACGCCTACCGCACCCTCAGCGATGCCGACCTGCGCATGCAGTACATCCTGAAAGAGCACGGCCTGCTGGAAGAGGGCAAAAACGAGCTGCCGGGCGATTTCCTGATGGAGATGATGGAGATCAACGAGGAACTGATGGAGCTGGAGTTCGATTTTGACGCCGCCAAACTACACGAGATAGGGGAGAAGAGCTCGGGCACCATGGCTGCTTTAGAAAATGATATCCTGCCGGTGCTGCAGCGATACCCTGAGCTTCATGGAGTTACCAAAGAAGAGGCCTTGCAGGAGGTAAAAACCTACTATTTGAAGAAAAAATATTTGTTGCGTATTCAGGAAACTTTATCTAAGTTTGCAACCCGTTCCTGATAGTCGATCAGGAACAAAAGTTCGACTCCGGCCCAGGGTGCTATACCTGAAACCAGATAGAACAAAATGCCTTGGTGGCGGAATTGGTAGACGCGTTGGTCTCAAACACCAATGAGGTTACACTCGTGCCGGTTCGACTCCGGCCCAAGGTACAAAAACGAAAAAACCCACTGAAATTCAGTGGGTTTTTTCGTTTATAGATAGCAGAAACGATGGCAAAATCTCTATGATTTTACATTTTTTAAATTTTCTGCTTTTTGACGCCATTGATCCGCAAGATCTTTATCCTTTCTAACACCTTTGCCCCCCTTTTCATAAAGATTCGCTAAATACAGCATCCCTTTAATGTTTCCCATTTCAGCTGCTTTTTGAAACCACTCTAAAGCAACTATATAGTTTTTCTTCACACCATTACCTTCGACATGGAGTACCCCCATGTTCACCATTGAATCTGCATTGCCCTTTTCTGCTGCTTGTAAAAACCAATTTCTTGCCTTTTTATAATTCCTTCTTCCTGCTTTGCCATCTGAATATATGTAACCAACTGCATGCATAGATTTATCTTCACCCAAGGCAGCACTCTTTTTATACCACGTAAGACCTTCACAGTAGTCAACACTTACACCGAGTCCTTTAACATACATTGATGCAATGTTATGCATAGCTACCGCTTTTCCTTGTTCAGCTGCTTCTAAATACCAATTCATAGCGACACTTTGATCCTCTGTGACACCTGGGCCACCTCTTGAGTATATGTTACCCAAGTTAATCATCGAATCAGCAAATCCCTCCGCTGCAGCCTTTTCATACCACTCAATTGCTTTTGTATAGTCTCTATCAACTCCTAATCCGTTAGCATAAAGAACCCCTAGGTTATGGTATGCTCCTACTTCACCATTATTGGATGCAAGCAAAGACCATTTTAAAGCTTCATTGTAGTTGACTGCAGTACCACGGCCCATTAAGTATGCGATTCCTAAATTAGCCATAGCACTACCGTTGCCTTTTTCTGCGGCCCTTCTAAACCATCTTAATCCTTCAGAAGTATCTGTCTCTATGCCAATACCTCTACTGTACCATATTCCTACAATAAACATTGCATCTGAATTACCATTTTCTGCTGCTTTAAGAAACCACTTGAATCCCTGTTTAGCGTTTTGATCTACGCCTAAACCTTCAGAATACAACCGGCCAATTTGAAGCATTGCGTTTGATATTCCCATTTCAGCAGCTTTAAAGTAATACTGCATCGCTTCTCCATACATCTCTTCAGTTTTGGCAGAGTTACCTTTGATATATATCGGAAGTGCTTTTAGTGCTGCATTAAGCTGAAAAATACCCTGCTGATTTTCTTTTTCGCCTCTGTTAAACTTGATGTACCTATCTACTTCGAATAGTAAGGAATTATTGAGAGTACTATCTACATAGTCATTACTTTGAGTGAGATTGTGAAGTGCATGTATTTTCACTAAAGCAACTTCGGGATTCCATTTTTTCAACAGCCTTTCTGCTGCGATTGCTTTTTCAAAAGCTTTAGAATACTCAGCATTTTCTAATGCGAGCTGCGCTTCACTATAGTTATCTTCCCAAGAGTCAGACTTGGTTTCACTTTGCGCATTTGCATTTAATACTGCTATAAAAAAAATAAACAGGAGCACTATGATACTTCTCATACTATATAGATTTCTTAGTGGTTCTACTAAATATATATAAATTCTAATAAAGTTTTATGGTACTATAGTCTCTAATATAAAGACGTACTCATGATGAGGATCATGTTAGTAGTAGTAAATTAGGTGGTAGAACATCAGTTAGAATCTGTTGATATTAATAAAATTATATTAACACGTCACTATACACCCTGCAAAAGCATGTTTCAAACCACAAGCAGCTATCAAGAACTTTTTAATGTCCGGCCCAAGGTTTAAGTAAACTAAAAACGCCCTGCAGATGCTAATCTGCAGGGCGTTTTTGTGCGTTTTTAAAAGAGTACTTTCACTCCAAACTCCGTTTCATCACATAGTAGGTACAACTACTTCCTTCATGAACCCTGGGATAGGTATCGACTAATTTCCAGCCTTTGCTATTCATGTAGTTCAGAGCAGCCATAGGGGATATGAAATCAATGTTATTTCCTTGAGTATCTTTCAAGACCTCTTCACCGTTGCCGAAATCAACGTGCGCATGCACTTTAGTACTGAAAAGAGCTTTCACAAAGAACCTGAGCTCGCAGTACTCTTCAGTTCGTTGAGCAGTAGTTGTAACAAGAGAGGCAGGTACTGCCTGTGCATAACTCCAGGTACATGCCAGGATAGTAAGTGCGAACACGAGGGATAATTTTTTCATAGGTATAACGCATAAGGTTCTGTTAAATATTAGCAAAAACCTATCCAATTGAATGGCTGGGTATACCTGTAACCGCTGGAACCTTCAAGTTTTTGCTCTACACATTTGTGCAGCGTGTCTTCCTCTAAACAGCTGAGGTCCCATTGGCTGCTACTCGTCCGATGGGCTCGACAGTATTATAGTCTTCATCCCGTAGCTTCACAGCACAAAAGCAAAAGTGTTTCAGATATTCATTTTATATATTTTTCAAAGAATAATTTAAAGGACTTGATTCTGAGTTTATTGGAGGTTGACAGGAGGGGGAAAGAAGCGTTAGCCGTAATTTCTTTGTTAAAACATCATTGAAGTGCTTTTTAAAGTATACCTGGTTTTTGATAAGTATTAATACTTATGGATTAATACTTTATGATAGAATAAAACCACCAGGTTTTCAGATTATAATTTTCCATTATGATCAATATATAGTTAACAACCTATATATCAACTTCATAAATTTGCTGGTATAACATCGGATTTTCATTGATAAAATTCTACCAACCAGTCAATTTATGAAACCCAGTATTGCTTTCTCCGGCTCGACAAGAAGCGGGATTGGCTATGACGTTTTCAAAACTTATTTGAAAAGGCTGTCATTGCTTCTTTTCTTTTTAGGGGGGCTCGCTTTATCGCATGTTGCCCATGCCCAAACCCAGTATACTCACGATTTCTCCACCCCTGCAGCTCTAAGCGGTAAAGAAGAAAATGGATTCTACAACACAAAGGCTATTATTAATATTGGCGGGGTAGAGTATGAACTGTCAGGTATAATAAATGGTAATTGGGAAAATAGAAGTAACGGAGGTGCCAACAATAGCGGCAGCTTATACTTTAGTACCGCTGCGACAACCGGCTTTACTATAAAGCGTAAAGACGGCCAACGATTCAAATTTTATGGACTCTGGCTAAGCTATGACTGCTTCAGTGATGCAACATATTATCCACCGCCACACCTTACCGTAACTTATACAGGGAGCAGTCTGCCGCAGGAGATATTTAATGATCGAAACCGACAGGGGTTGGTGCTTTCAAAAGATGTAGAAGTTAGCTCAGTAACATTCTACTTTTCAGGTCTCCATACCTTAAACCTCGACAACCTGGTAGTTGGTCCTGCTGGCGCTCCCTTGTCCGGTAATGCCAACCTCTCCAACCTGACCCTCTCAGGCACTACGTTGTCACCGGCATTTAATGCCAATACAGTTAGCTACACGGCAAGTGTAGCCAATACCGTAGCCTCGGTTACAGTCACTCCAACCAAAGCAGATGCCAATGCTACTGTGAGTATCAACGGAACCGTGCTGGCCAGTGGCGTGACCTCCAGAGCAGTTAATTTGAATGTTGGCTCCAACTCAATTCCTGTTGTCGTAACAGCGCAGAACGGGACCACTAAAACCTATACTGTAAACGTAACACGGGCTGCACCTACCGTATCAGCTCCCCCTGTGGCTGGGTATGTGAATGCGCTTCAGTTCGACGGTGTAAATGATTATGTGGAGATTCCGTCCCAACCTTCCAACCAGTTCGATTCTGAAACAGAGTTTACTGTTTCGCTTTGGTTCAAGGCAAACAGTATGAATAGAGCCGGTCTTTTCAGCAGACCTTCAGGTGGTGGCGATATGCAGTTCTGGCTGAGTGCAGAAAACGGTACATTTACCCACGGAATCGACAAGCATGGAACTGGCTGGACCTGGCTCAGTACCGGAACAGCTTATAAACTGGGAGAGTGGGTACAGGTAACCACTGTAAGGCGCAATGTTGGTGGCGAGCGCAGAATGGAAATCTATGCCAACGGCGTTTTAATTGGTTCAGATAGAGTAAACTACACATCTTCAGCATCCAATGCATCCATACGCATTGGTACTGTCATTAATGCAGATGAGAGCTTTGCCAACGGGCAGATAGACAACGTGTCGCTTTGGAAAAAGGCGCTGACTGCAGAAGAAATCAAAACACTTGGAGCCACTACCCTGAGCGGCAACGAAGCGGGGCTAGCAGGTTACTGGCGCTTTGATGAGACATCGGGCACTACAGCGTATGATGCAACAGCAAACGCAAACCATGGCACACTCAGAAATATGGATCTGGCAACTGCCAGAGTTAGATCAACGGCAGGTGATATCATTACCAAAAAGAATGTAGCCTACGCTGGTAAACTGACTGGTAGTGACCCCGAGAGTAAGCTTTTGAGCTATGGCATAGTTACCAGTCCATCTAAAGGCACGCTCTCACTTAATCCCAATACAGGAGCCTTTACCTATACACCAAATACTGATGCGGTTGGTACTGATAATTTCTCTTACAGGGTCAGCAACGGAACAACCACCTCAAATACAGCTACTATCAATGTAACGATCGTTGAGCTGGCCGCCCCTTCAGTTCCGGACCTGCTCAGCTCCAGCGATACTGGTATAAGCAACAGCGATAACATCACGAACGATAACACGCCAACTTTTTCCGGAACGGCGACGGCTGGTTATACCGTCACCCTGTATTCCGGTGGTAGTGCGGTTGGAACTGCTCAGGCTGATGCCTCTGGTAAGTGGACAATAACAAGCAGTAGCCTGGCAGATGGAGCCCACAGTATGACGGCAATAACGGTGGACGGAACAGGAAGTCAAAGCCCCGCTTCAGCCGCCTTAACTGTAGTGATTGATACAACGGCTCCTAACACTACCATAACCGCTAGCCCTGCTGCTGCTACAAACGCCACCAGCGCTACCTTTACCTTCACAAGCGACGAAACTGTCAGTACCTTCCAGGCAAGCGTGGATGGCAGTCCGTTTACCATTGCTGCTTCGCCGCTTACACTGACGGGCTTGAGCGAAGGCACGCACACCGTACAGATACAGGCCATGGATGCAGCCGGAAATCTGGATCCTACGCCGGCCTCCTATACCTGGACGGTAGACGCAACGGCTCCGGCCGTAACGGGCATCACCCGCCACAATCCAGCAACAGCAACCACCAACGTGACCTCGGTTACCTTCCTGGTTTCCTTCAGCGAGGGAGTTACAAGTGTTGATGCAGACGATTTCTCTTTGGCAACTACAGGGGGGGTAACAGGCACCGTTTCAGGCGTAAGTGGTGCGGGAACTAGATACGAGATAACAGTCTCTAACATCAGTGGAAGCGGCACCCTGCGTCTGGATGTAATGGCAAGTGGAACCGGGATCACAGATGCAGTCGGGAGCGGGCTCAGCGGAGGGTATACCGCTGGTCAGACATATACAATAGACACCACCAGTCCGGTTATCACCTCCGTTTCTGTACCTGCCAATGCTACGTACAGCGCAGGTCAGCACCTGGACTTCACGGTTAACTTCAGTGAAGCCGTGACTGTAGCTACCGAAAACGGTACCCCAATGCTCGGCCTTACCATAGGCGCTGCTTCCCGGCAGGCAGTTTATCAGAGCGGCTCGGGCACAACTGCGCTGACCTACCGCTATACCGTGCAGCCAGGCGAGATTGATACGGATGGTATTGCGCTGGCAGTTGGTATTACCCTGAATGGCGGAACAATAACCGACGCGATCGGCAATGCAGCTGTCTTGTCGCTGAACGGGGTGGCCTCAACAGCCGGTGTTCTGGTAGATGCTGTTGCGCCAACCATCACGTCTATCACCCTACCCAACGACGGCACTTACAACCTGGAGCGGGAGCGCTACTTGCTGTTCAGTGTAGAATTCAGCAAAAACATGCAGCGCACGCAGGGCTCATACCTTGAGCTACGTGTCGGCACACAAATCCGCAAGGCTACCTTGGACTGGGCTTATGAAAGTTCTGCTTATTATGCCTATTCGGTGCAGGAAGGCGAGCAGGGGGCAGGCCTGGAAGTGCTGGCCCTGAAATCGGACGCTACAATGCCAACCGATATGCAGGGCAATGTACTGAGCACAGGCTCAACGTTTCCTGTCACGCGCAGCAATGTGCGTGTAGACGGTATTCGTCCTCTTATCACAGGATTGACGGTGCCTGCCAATAAGATTTATAAGCAGGGCGAGCACCTGGACTTCACGGTGCGCTTCAGTGAGAAGGTAGAACTCCGCGAGGCAGGACCTATATTCGGTCCCCTGAGCGCCAGGGCTGCAAGCGAGCCGGAACTGGAGCTGCCAGCACCACCAGCGGACGGAAATCCTTTTATTCCGCTTAAGATAGGTGAAAAAGTAGTGCTGGCCCTGTACAACCAGGGAAGCGGCACCGAGCAGATCTCCTTCCGCTATACCGTGCAGGAGGGAGAACTGGACATGGATGGAATTGAGGTAGCGCCATTGATTATGACGGTGGATAACCTCATCCCCGGCCCAAGACCTATGGCAGGTAGCACGCCGCCTGCCGGAAATTTCACCATCACCGACCTGGCAGGTAACTACGCCGATGATCTGATGTTTGATGAGGTGCCTGTTACCACTGGGGTGCTGGTAGATGCCGTGGTTCCAACCCTGCAGTCTGTCAGCATAGCCTCTAAGAATAGCAATCCGGCCGTAGCAAAAGTTGGCGATGTGATCACGTTGCAATTCGTGGCCAGCGAAGCGATCCAGCTAACGGTGCTGATTGCCGGGAATGCGGCAACAGTAGTGAATGTTTCTGGTTCGGAGTATCGCGCGACCTACACCATGACTGCTGCCAGCAACGAAGGCAACGTACCATTCAGCATCAACTTCAGCGATCTAGCGGGCAATGCAGGTGCAGCTGTCAGCGCTACCACTAACAGCAGTAGCGTTACCTTCGACAAAACAGCGCCGACCGGAACGCTCGCCATCAACGGCGGGGCTACCCACATGGCCGCTACGGAAGTTACGCTGAGCATTTCGGCAACCGACGCCCTGACCGGCGTGGCCGACATGCGCTTCTCCAACGACAACACCACCTGGAGCGACTGGATGCCTTTCGCGACAAGTCAAGCCTGGACACTACCTGCTGTAAACGGCAACCGCCAGGTATACGCCCAACTGCGCGACGGTGCCGGCAACATCGGTACGGCGGAGGCGCAGATCATCCTGGACAATGTGCCGCTCACGCTCACACTCACCAGCGATGTGCAGGCTGCTACCAACAAGCCATTCGATGTAACCTTCACATTCAGCAAAGCCGCTACCGGTTTCACGATAGCAGACCTGACAGTGGTAAACGGCACGGCTTCCAACCTGGTGACCGCGGACAATAAGGTATACAAGGCGACCATAACCCCTGCTTCGGAAGGAGAAATAAGAATAAGTGTGGCAGCCGGTGTAGCAGTTGATGTAGCGGGCAATCTGAATGCCGCCTCCAATTCCATTACGACACTGTACGATACTACGCGACCTGCTGTGGTTGTCAGCACAAGCGCTTCCAGTCCTGTTAACAGCGCCTTCACAGTTACTTTTGAATACAGCGAAAACGTGTCAGGTCTTGCTGCGACAGGTATAGCCGTTAGCAACGGTACGCTTTCTCAATTCAGCCAGGTGGACGGTCGACGCTACAGTGCGCTGGTAACGCCTGTGACAGCCGGTGAAGTAGCCGTACAGGTGCCTGCCAATGCAGCGGGCGACGCGGCTTCAAACGGTAACTTGCCTTCCAGCACGCTCGCCGTGGTATATGATGCTGACCGTCCAACCGTGGTGTTGGCTAGTACTGCCCCGAACCCGATCAACAGGTCTTTCCAGGTAAGCGTTACGTTCTCCGAGCCTGTAACAGGATTTACAGCGCAGGATATAACAGTGGTAAACGCTACGCTCTCCGGCCTGACCACAACGGATAACCAGCACTATACCGTGGAGGTAAGCCCGCTGGCAGATGGACTGGTAACGGTTTCGGTGCCGGCTAATGTAGCCCAGGACGCGGCAGTCAATGGCAACACGGCTTCTGCAGTACTCTCCAGAACCTTCAATACTACCAGACCTACACTTGCCCTCTCCACTACTGCAACCAACCCAACCAACGCTGCTTTTGAGGTGAACTTCACTTTCAGCAAAGAAGTTAGTGGCTTTGAAGTAGGAGACATTGCAGTGAGCAACGGAGCGGCGGCTGCCTTCACGCAGGTTTCTGCTCAGGTATATACAGCCCGCATCATACCAACTGCGGAAGGCGAAGTAATTGTGAGTGTGGCAGAAAATGTGGCCCAGGACGCAGCCGGCAACGGCAATACGGCAGCCGCTGCATTGAAACTGAATATTGACAAGACACAGCCAACTGTTGTACTGGCTTCCAGTGCACCTGAGAAGCTGAACGCCGCCTTCGAGGTAACTGTCACCTTCAGCGAAGCGGTAACCGGATTCACTGCTGCTGATGTGACGGTTGTAAATGGTACGGTGACAGCCTTCGCGGCGAAAGGTGACAAGGAATATACCTTGCAAATCACACCGCAAGCGAATGGGGAAGTGCGCGTATCTATTGCTGCCGGTGTGGCGCAGGATGCAGCGGGTAACCTAAACCTGGTCTCCGATCAGCTTACCCGACTCTATGACACGACAAGGCCAGCCGTTATAGTGGCCACAGCGGTGACCAGCCCTGTCAATACCGCCTTTACCGCGCGCTTAACCTTCTCAGAGTCTGTGGAAGGCTTTGAGCTGAACAACATAACGGTAGAGAATGGAAGCGTTTCTAATCTAATTAAAGAAAGCGCTACGGTATACACAGCCCTGGTGACACCAAGTGCAAATGGTGTGGTGACAGTTTCCGTGGCTGAGAACGTGACGCGGGATGCGTTTGGTAACGGCAACCTGGCCTCCGACCGACTGCAGGTAAGCTACGATGTGAGCCAGCCAGTGCTGGTACTGTCCACGACGGGCGCGGATGTGGTGAATGGCCCATTCGAGGTAACCTTTACCTTCAGCAAAGCAGTGACAGGATTTGAGTTGCAGGATATCGCTGTGACTAACGGTGCTGCTTCTGCCTTTACGCAGGTGTCTGCGCAGGTATACACTGCCCTGGTAACACCACTGGCCGATGGCGAAGTAGGTATAGCGGTAGCAGCTGACGTAGCTCGCGATGCTGCCGGAAACGGTAACCTGAAGGCTGATGCTTTAACCAGAATGTACGATGCTACCAAGCCAACCTTGGTGCTGAGCACAGAAGCCAATAGTCCGATCAACGCTGCCGTCGAAGTCGTGTTTACGTTTAGCGAGCAGGTTTCTGGTTTTGCCCTGGCTGACGTAGCAGTGACTGGAGGAACTGTATCGAACCTTGCACCTGCCGCAGGCGGCAAGGTATACACCGCTACCATCACGCCATCTGCTGAAGGAGAAGTGTCCGTAAGCGTTGCTGCAGATGTGGTAGAAGATTTGGCCGGTAACGGCAATCTGGCCTCTAACACACTGCGCCTGCAGTATGACAAAACCCGTCCGGCAGTCACGCTGGCTACCACGGCTCCGGCCCTGACCAACGCCGCTATACCTGTCACGATCGAGTTCAGTGAAGTTGTAACCGGCTTAGATCTGGCTGACATCTCCGTCACCAACGGTACAGCTGCTGACCTGACGAAGATAAGTGAAACAAGGTACAGCGCCCTGGTGACACCAGCTGCTGACGGAGAAGTAAGCATCGTCCTTGCCGAAAACAAAGTAGCGGACGCAGCCACGAACGGCAATACAGCCTCTAACCAACTGACCCTGACTTATGATGGCAAGGCACCTGCTGGCTACGCCATCGCTTGGAGCGCTGACCGTGTGGATGTATCGAACCTGGAGGATATGGCGCTGCTGCTCACAGGTGCTGAACCGGGTACGACCTATACCTATCGCATCACCAGCGCCCAGGAAAACACAGAAGTTTCCGGTACGGGCGAGGTGACAGAGCAAAGCGTGCGCATCGAGAACCTTGACCTGGAGAAACTCCAAGATGGCACGTTGACCGTGCAGCTATACCTGACGGACAAGGCCGGAAACAAGGGAGCGGAAGTAACGGCGCAGGTAGTGAAGATTACCCGCAACATCGCTTCTGTGACGGAGCCAGCCATAATCGAGGTGCCGATCCGTACGAAATTCGAGCAGGTTTCGCTGCCGGCAACTGTAGCAGTTACCTACTCTACCGGCGAGACAGCGCAAGTGAAAGTACGCTGGGAAGCCGGTACCTACGATGGCACCAAAGCCGGACCTTATGTGCTGACCGGTATACTGGAACTGGCCGAGATGACGACCAACCTGGATAACCTGACTGCCAAAGTAACCGTGGAAGTGCAGCCGAACAAAGTGCCAACTGTACTTGCCTTCAGCGCCACCAACTTCAAACCAGATGCGACGGCAGCAGATGTGATCGGTACGCTGACTACCACTGACCCGGACGACACCGAGTTTGTCTATACCCTGGTAAGCGGCGAGGGCGATGTCCATAATGCACTCTTCGAGATCCGCAGCGACCAGGTATACCTGAAGTCGAACAACGGCCTGTCAGGTATGACTTCCTTCACCATCCGCGTACGCAGCACCGACCCATACCTGAACACGATCGAGCGCACCTTCACGCTGACCAAGCAGGCCTATGACCGCACCGTGGACCAGCTCAAGATCGTCAACGCTTTCTCTCCGAACGGCGACGGCATCAACGACAACTGGACCATCCCGGAGCTCCGCTTCTACAACCAGGTCTACATCCAGGTGTTCGACCGCTCGGGTGTGCGCGTGTTTGAGACTACTGATCCGGAGAAAGGCTGGGACGGACGCGGCCCGAACGGACAGATCCTGAAAGGTGCCTTCCTCTTCACGGTGGAGGTGAAGGATATCAACTGGGTGAAAAGAGGTGTGGTGACAATCCTTAGCAAGTAATCAACATGAAAAAGTTAATCCTATCTATACTATTCGTTGCTTCTGCTCTGGGCGTGAGTGCCCAGAACAGAAAGCACATTGCCAACTTTCAGCTGTTTCAGCAATACTACAATCCTTCGCTGACAGGTTACGAGGGTTCCATGCTCAAGGGCTTTCACCGCAACCAGTGGACCGGATTTGAGGGAGCGCCTCGCACCTACTTCGCCTCCGCGGAGCTGGACCTCGCGGACCTGACTGCCTGGCGAAAAAGTGACATGCTCCGAACCCGGCAGGATGATTACTATAACCGACAGGTTGGTGCCAAGCATGCTTTCGGTCTATCAGTGCTGCAGGATGAGTTCGGACCCTTCTCCGAAAGTCAGGTGCAGTTGGGCTATGCCTCGCGGGTGCGCCTTTCAGAAAGGCTGAGCCTGCGCTGGGGCGGTGCCATCGTTTACAATGCCCAGCGCCTGGACGGCAACAGGCTGACGGTGGACAACGAGAGCGACCCGGAGTTTCAGGGTGTGCTGGGGCAGCGCCTACGGCAGGGCAAGCTCGACCTGAACCTGGGCTGGACGCTCACGGCTGATAACTTCTACATCGGTTATGCGATGCAGGACGTGACCAAAGGGGGGATTGTGTCGGGTGGAGACGAGTTCCTGCAGGACCTCTATACCCGCAAGCACCTCGTGCAGGCGGGCTACCGCACGGCGATCTCCGATGAGTTTGGCTTGGTGGCCAATGCCATGTTCCAGTATGACAACAAGTTGAAAGAGAGCGCAGAGCTGCAACTTAAGGCCATCTTTCAGAACATGGTTTGGCTGGGAGGCAGCTACCGCCAGGACCTGGCCTGGAGCGCTACCGCCGGGTTGCGTCTGGATCAGTTCCGCATCGGCTATGCCTACGAGATTCCCATTCAGAATGCCCGCCACGTGAGCCGGAGCACGAACGAGATCTCCCTCACCTACAACCTGATCCCGGTTAAATATCCGAAGTACGGCAGACAAATAACCATCTGGTAAAGCGAAGTGAACATGAAGAAGATTGTATACACCATTGGATTGATTTTAGGGACCCTGACCGTAGGGCAAGCCCAAATAAAACTTCAGGAGACGAACGTTGAAATGGCCGGCGTAGCGCTGGTAGGAGAGGACATGCTGCTTGTGACCAAAAAAGAGGACGGCGGCCAGTACCTCTACACCGCCCGTCTCGGCGAGACGGAGACTACGGAGCGGGCCAATGCTCTTAATGCCGGCCACATCAATGCTGTGGTTGGCGGCAACCTGGCGGCGGGCGAAGTGTACGTCTACCATAAGTCGGGCAGGAGAGAGGAGCGAATCACAAAGTATACCTGGACAAACGGCGAGTTCGTAAAAGGCGAGGATATTCCTGTGCCACGTCTGCGCAACCACTCTTACAACCTGGGCCTATACCTGACCGAGGACCGGCGCCATCTCTATATCGCCGCCGAACTGGCAGGCTCACAGGGCTACGACGATCTATACCTGAGTGAGTGGAATGGCAAGTCGTGGTCACGCCCGCGCAACCTGGGCAAGCAGGTCAACTCAAACCTCGCGGAGTTCGCTCCTTTCGTACGCAACGATTCTTTGTATTTTTCCCGTCAGGAAGGCGAGACAGCCTACATCTACGGAGCCGCTTTGCGTGATGGTCAGCCAGGAGCGGCAGTGCGCTTAACTGGTATGGTGAACGAAAAGGAAACCTACAATGCCTACTTCAGGAAAAGCGCTGACCATACCTTATGGGTGACCGGCACTGCCAAGGAGCAGCCGCGCTATGTTGCTTACCTGCTGGGAGACCTGCCTGCTACTGCAGTCGCAGCGCCTGTTGAGGAGCCTGTTTCTGAACCACAGGTAGAAGTGGTGCCACAGCAGATCGCACTGGAGGAGGTTGCTCCAGCTGAGTCAGAAGTTATTGCTGAAGAGTCGGTGAAAGCTAAGCCTATGCGTGCCGCGACCCCATCGCTGGTACTCTATAACGAGTTTAACCGCGTGCACCTGAGCCTAAGCGAACTGGCTGGTTTGTCGCGCTTCCTGCGCCAGCAGCCAGACGGAACAAGTTTTGTCATCAAAGGCTATTCGGACGGCTACGGGGAGCCTGCGGCAAAGCAGCGGGTGAGCGAGCAGCGTGCGCAGAGTGTGAAGGAGTACATCCAGCGCTACTTTGGAGCCAAGGATTTCCAGGTAGAAATAGAGGGGGAAGTACTCCCGGGCAAGGGCAAAGCGCACCGTAAGACGGAGCTATACCTGGTGCAATAGTGCGATATTGTTTGTTGCTGGCAGGATAGGAATGCAGGAAGTTACTCTTAAAAGAAGTAGCTTCCTGCTTTTTTTATGTGGCACGGTTTGTCCCAAAAAGACTGTTCTTACGCGTAATCCTTCCAGTGCGCACTAGCAGGAAGTGTAAATTATTTCCGGGTCAGATTTATACTTGAAAAAACCTCTACCTGTAATTGACAACCTCTGCGCGTTGAAAACTTCAATTTACCCATTCTAAGACAGCAAAGCTTCGATATCTTATTTTTAATATATATAAAATATATGTATTTTGTAGTACTTTTTAGGTTGCCACTAGATCTGCGGTAATGTTTGTATGCAGATTTCCTGTCTGCCTGCAAAACAAACTTAACTTAGTTTCTATGAAGTACGTGCTGCTCTCAGGCCTGTTCCTGTTCTCGTTTTTTATTCCGGAACTGAAAGCTCAAAGCCAGAAAGGGGAATTAAAAGGCCTCCTCCTTGATGAAGCAACCAAAGGGGCTCTCCCTTACGCCACAGTCGCCGTGTATACAGCTGCAGACACCGTCATGGTAACATACAGGATGAGTGACGAGAAAGGCAGCTTCCGTGTACCCGGTCTTCCGCTGGATCAGCAGCTCCGGGTAGTAATTACTATGATGGGCTTTAAAGTATACAGAAAAGAATTCAAGCTCACACCGGACCAGGCATCTCTCGACCTTGGTGTCATCAACATGGAGCAGTCGTCTAACCTGCTCAATGAAGTGCTGATTGTAGCAGAAACTCCCCCGGTTCTGGTCAGGAACGATACACTTGAATTTAATGCCTCCTCCTTCAAAACCCTGCCCACCGCCTTAGTGGAAGACCTTTTACGCAAATTGCCAGGTGTTACTGTCGATCAACAGGGCAACATTATGGTGTATGGCAAGTCAGTACAGAAGATACTTGTGGATGGGAAAGAGTTCTTTGGCAGCGACCCTAAAATAGCCACACGCAACCTGCCGGCAAATGTGATCGACAAAGTACAGGTAATGAACGACCCGGAAGCACTACGCCGCGACCCCGATATGCCTTTTATGGAAATTCCGCAGGTAATTAACCTAACCTTTAAAAAAGGAATTAAGAAGGGGGCCTTTGGCAAACTATATGGCGGTGCAGGTACAAAAGAAAGATATGAAGTGGGGGGGATTGTCAATATGTTCCGCGACACCTCGCAGGTAAGTATTATTGGGTACTCCAATAACCTTAACAGGGCCAGTTTTGACTTTGCCGACATCAGGAGAATAGGAGGTTTTGCCCGTAGCGGCTTTAACAGTATTGGGATGAATAGTAATGGAGGAATCTCGGTTAATGGGATTTCTTTTGGAGGTATGGGCCAAGGTATACAGCAGTCTTCGGGTGGGGGCGCCAACTTTAACACGGTAACAAAGCGGGGTACTAAAGTGAACCTGCAGTACTTTTTTGGCGACAGCAGAGAAGATCTGAACCAGGTGGTTAATTCGGAGCAGTTTCTGAAAAGTGACACCCTCAACAGCCGCAGAAACAGAAGGCAAATCAGCAGAAGCGAAAGCCACCGCATTGGCGGAAAGATAGAGTGGAAACTCGGCCCCCTTACTACCTTAAGTATAAATCCAAGTGTTCAATTCTCTTACCATAACGCTAACCAAAACGCTTATACGAACACCTTCCGGCACAACGGAAACCGACTGAATGAAAGTACCAATGAAGAAAATATAAGCGGAGAGGGCATGGGCTTTGGGAACCTCCTTCAATTTGAACGCAGCTTCGAAAAGAAAGGAAGGCGACTGACACTATTCAGCAGAATGAACCAGTATTCTTCATTACAGGACCAAATTAACGAAGCGGAAAACATTTTTTACCAGCCCGACCCAACAGCAACGTTACTTGATCAGTTGCGGAATACCGATCAGAACGACTTCGAGGTATACAATACGCTCTCCTACACGGAGCCTCTCAATGAGGCCGTAAGCGCTACTTTCACGCTAAATTCAGAGTATTTCAATAATGACAATGTGTTAGCCACGTACCTGGCAGATCCCGAAACCGGAGCGTATGATACTATTGTGCCAGGGCTGTCGAACGGGCTCGATAGAAGCGGATGGCGAAACTATTTTACCTCAGGCCTTAGATGGAAGATTAAGGATGTAACGCTACAGCCCGGTATCCGCTTTACTGCATTAAACATCAACAACAGGTTTCAGACGATCCCAGACATTAAGCAGAATTACTTTTATGTATTTCCTAACCTCAATGTAAACTGGAAGCAATTAAATTTTAGCTATAATGTAAATCTGCAGGAACCCATGGCAACCTACCTGCAACCCGTAGTGGATAATACAAATCCGCTGTTTATTTCCTATGGAAACCCATCCCTAAAGCCCACGGTAGCCAATACGCTTAGCATGAACTACAGAAAATTCGACAACAAGAAGTCTATCAACTACAATGCGAACATGTATGGCACCGTCCGAAACAATTTCATAACCAGAGCCCGGACGATTGATGAAAACGGTGTGCAGACGAGCAGACCTGTTAACACAGACGGTAACTGGATGCTGAGTGGAAGAGGTGGTTTGATGAAAGATTTTAAGTATGACAAGAATAAGTTTTCGATCGGAGGCAACATGCAGGTTAACTATGATAGATCACTTATATTGTTAAACGGTTCTCAAAGCTTCAGCCAGAGCTGGAATTTCAGGCCTGGAATGGAGGCCAGGATGAACCTGGATGATAAGCTGGAATTGAGCCAATCTTTTGATGTGAGCCACAGACGTAGTACTTACGAAAACAATGCCTTTAATAACTTAAGCATCAGCACCCGAATCTCCAAATCGGAGATAGTGGTGCGAATGCCGAAAAGAATTGTTTGGGAAGCTACTTTCGACTACTGGTATAATTCTAACATGGCGCCTGGCCTGCAGAACAGCTATGGCAGACTGAACGCAGGGGTTACGTTGCTGTTCATGAAAAACGACCGTGCCCAACTGAAACTCTCAGTTTACGATCTGTTAGATCAGAATATTTCAGCCAACAGGCTTATAAGAGAAAACCTGATTGAGGATTATCAGACCGAAATGCTAACACGGCACGGAATGCTCACTTTTACCTATAACATCCGCAATTTTGGCGGCAAAGTCGGTGGTAGACAAAATTCTCTTTTCCGGTTCTAAGGTAAATAGCCAGCTCCAGCTAAAGCACCGCATTAAAAATCCTGCAGAATTATATTTTGCAGGATTTTTAATGCGGTGTTATAAAAGAATGAGCGTGCTGCAGCTTAAACTTCCAAAAGCCTCCTTTTCTATAACCAAGCCAGCTGTTGCCTTTTTTTTCAATATAACGGCTCTTCTATATTACAATCCGGGAGCTTTCTCCTAAATTACATACCTCCAAAAGACCGCTCCTGCGTGTAATTCGTAAAGAGTAGGCATTACACTTACCTTATAACAAAAACACAACCATGGCGACAGGACTTCTTGCGCTTTTAGACGACGTAGCAGCACTGGTAAAAGTCAGTGCGGCAAGCCTTGATGACGTGCCCACGCAAGTGGCAAAAACGACCGGCAAAGTATCCGGCATTGTGATCGACGACACGGCCGTGACACCCAAATATGTAGTAGGCCTTGACCCGAAGCGGGAGCTTTCCATTATCTATCAGATTGCGAAAAGGTCGCTTATCAACAAAGCGATCTTTCTGGGGCCGGCTGCGCTGGTGCTCGGCTATTTTTTGCCAGTGGTTATACCTTATTTGCTGATGATAGGCGGTGCTTTCCTTTGCTTCGAGGGTTATGAAAAAGTGCACTCCATGTTCAGCAAAACCCACGAGCCGACCGACGAACCCACCGAAGAGATGGACGTGATCACCCCGGAAGAACTGGAAAAGCAAAGGGTAACCGGGGCTATACGCACTGACTTTATTTTATCCGCCGAGATCATGGCGATTGCCTACGCCACCGTAGCCGACAGCACCCTCGTCAATCAGATCGTGGTGCTGTTCGCGGTAGCTATTTTTATTACCGTTGCGGTATACGGCTTTGTGGCGCTTATCGTGAAGGCCGATGATATTGGCGTGCACATGGCGCAGGACAAGTTCCACCCGACTACTCAGAAGATCGGCCGCGGCATTGTGAAATCCATGCCGAAATTCCTGACTATACTTGGCTACGTGGGTACAGCGGCCATGCTGTGGGTAGGGGCCGAGATTATTGCGCATGGCTTGCCGTTTATGCATCACCCCATGGAAACTCTGGATCACTTATTCCCTGACATACCTGTGCTTGGTTGGCTCGTGAAGGTGCTGGTGCTGGCATTGGGTGGTTTGCTGCTGGGAGCTGTAATTGCGCAAATTGTGACCCTGGGCAAAAAACTATTCAAACGCCCTGCCGAAAAGGTAGCACACTAAGCTACAGTTTCAATAAAACACAAAAGGTCGCCTATACTTAGGCGACCTTTTGTGTTTCTATCGTGTCTGTACTCTGTTGGTTAAGCCCTGGCAGTTTTCGCCAGCTGCTGCTTTTCCTGACTATTTTTTTTCGGCTTTTTCTTCTTGTTCCACCACACCAGGAAACCAGTGATCGGTAGGCTGGCGCTGATCAGGCTGATAAGAAAAGCGAGGATCTTGCCTGGCAATCCCCACACGATGCCCACGTGCATGTCGTAGTTGAGCATCACCAGCTGGTCTGCCAGACTGGCCTCTGAGTAGCGGTCGCCCTGCACGCGGTAGAGCTCCAGGGTATGCTGGTCGTAGTAGTATTCGTTCCGGTTATACCAGGTGCCAAATTCCTGGTAGGCTGTGAGCTCAATCGCGTCTTCTTCGTCTTCCAGGATTGGCGTCATGTACCAGCCTTGTGCGTTTGGCTCCAGGGCCAGCGTCTTGTACCAGGCTTTGTCGAGCATCGAAACGGTGTCGTCGGCGAACATACCCGCCTTGGAAACATCAGAGTGCGGGTGATGGTGTCCGGGCTTCTCTTCGCCGCCTGAGGTTAGGTAATACAGGCCATTGCCAAACCACTCAAAGCTCCACACCAGACCCGTCACGGCCAGCACGAAAGCCAGGATCAGGCTGTAAAAACCCACCACATTGTGCAGGTCGTAGTTCACCCGCTTGAACTTACCGTTCCACTTGATCTTGAAGCTCTTGTTCAGCTCAGATTTGCTCAGTTTTTTGGGCCACCACATCACCAGACCCGTGAATAGCAGCACCACAAAGATCAGGGTGGCTATACCTACCACCGGGCGTCCGATCTCGTAAGGCAGCCACAGGGCGCGGTGCCCGTCTATGATAAAATGAAAAAAGTCGAATTGTCCGTCCCCACTGCTCTGCTTTTTTAGAAACTCACCGGTATAGGGGTTGATAAAGATGGCGGTGAAGTCTGCCTCTCTATTGCCCCCACCCATATACCCGACTGCGGCAGCCCCTTCTTTGTTGCTGTAGGTTAGGCCGGTTGGCTTTACGCCAGGCATGTAGACTGCTGCCGTATCCAGCAACTGACTTGGTGGCACAAAAGGCTTATCCTGTGCCTCTACAAAGCGCCAGGGCTCCAGGGCATCTTTGATGTCCGGCTCAAAGACATAGATACAGCCCGTAATGCTGACGATGAACACCACAATGCCCGATGCAAGGCCAAGCCAGAGGTGCAGCCAGTCATTCACCCGTCTCAACACACTTTTGCCGCTATTCTTCTTGCTTTTCATCTTATTCAGAAAGGAATTTTAAAGAGAGAATACCCGCTCCATCGTACATCGATGAAGCGGGTATAAGAGTCAATGTCTGTTAAAGTTTGGATATACCAGCCACAAAGTTGGCTTCCACTTCAGCTCCTTTGGTAGCCGAGTTGGTTTCGGTGTCTATTCTGTACACAAAAATGCTGTTGCCTTCCGGAACGCTCATGTACACATACTTGCCGTCCTGCAATGCTGCCAGTCTGCGGCCGCTGCCAGCATGCTCCGGCAGGCCATCGATGTAATTAAGGGTTTTGCTGTTGAGGTCGATGATCGCGGATCGCAGCGGGCCGTCTGTCCAGGCTGCCTGCTGGTTTCTGGCAGCTGTGTTAACCTCAATAAATGCTTTTCCGTTGCCCAGGTACTTCAGGTGCGAGATGGTTTTTCCGCCGGTCAGCTGCTCCACATCGAAGAAGTAAGTCTGGTCAAAGGTAGTCTCGCCATTTTTGATACGCAGGATACCGGGCTTGTTGGTCACCTGGCTGTAGCCGTTTGCCGGGTTAGAGTGCGACAGGGCATACACATCTCCCTTTTCATCTTCCGTCAAACCTGACTTGGTGTTAAAGCCACCGATCGGACCAGTACGGGTATCCTCGATCACTTTCTGGAACTCTAAGCCCGGGTAGGAGAAAACTGCGATCTGCGCTTTGTCAGTATGCGGGGTTGCGTAGGTAGTCGGGTCGCTGATGTAGTAGCTCAGGTATAGGTTGTTGCCACTGATGGCCATCCCTGAATAAGAAGGTGCCTTGAGGTTGGTAATCGCAGAAACAAGGTGCTGCTTGGTGGCAGTAACCGTTACGGTGTTGGCGCTGAAGGTATGGAACTTGATCACGTCGGAAGTCGATGCCATTTCCACGCCCACCAGGGTATTATCGTCAGCCTTGATAATATCAGACAGGCTGTTGGGGAAGGAAACGTTGCCGATCTGCTTTAGCTCACCAGATTCATTTTTAGAGATACCCACCACATTCACGTCATCCAGACCGCCGATACTGTAGATCGTGTTGTCGATCTGCGTGAAGTCGTAGTAACCCGGCTGCTCTATGCCTTGTCCTTTGGCAGTAAGTGGGCCTGTCATCAGGTCACTGAAAGGAACGGTGTAATACGTAAAGCCTCCGTCGCTGCCCTGGATGGCAAGTGACATCACAAATGAGCTGTCAGCATCCGGGGTCGGGTTATCGTCGTTGCTGTCGCAGGAGGTGAACAGTAGGGCAGAGCAGAGGCTCAGGACTGGTAATGCCAGTTTGCTGGCGTATTTAAATGAAAGCATATGATTTGTTTGAATTTAGATTATAGTTAAAGGACATATCTGAATTTCAGGTAAAAAGCACGGCCGGGTTTCTGCAGATAGTACTTATCGTATAGCAGGGCATCGGTCAGGTTTCGGCATTCAATCGCAACGTTATACCTGCCCTCCCGGAAACTGCCGGAGAGTTCGAGGTTGTGCGATGACTGTGTCGGGATCACTTTTTTTGTATCTCGGGAGCCTAGTTCTGCCCAGCTCAGGAAGTACTGCTCCACATAGTTGTAGAAGTAGTTGACATTCCAGACAGACCCCGGCACGAGCACATCCCGGAAGGTAAGGCCCGCATTGGCGTTGCCGAACATATAAGGGGTGTTGGGTAAACGGAAGCCTTTTTGAAAGTTCCGCTGCCACCCAGTGTTGGTATAAGACTCGTTAAATACAAAGTCGGCCTGGTCGGTGATGTCCTGGAAGGTGAAGTTGCCGCCCAATCGTAGCATGTCGCGCCACTGGTAGCGCAGACTGCCTTCCACGCCCAGCGTTCTTGTTTCGCTCAGGTTGTCATAATAGGTCTGTGGGCTGGCTACTCTTACTACCTGGTAGATCAGGTCTTTAGCTTCACGGTAAACAAAGCTGCTCTCGAGGTTGATCTGATGATCCTGACCTAGCTTAAAGCCATAGGAGGCTCCGGCGTTAAAGTTGTCGCTCTGCTCCGGGCCCAGGTCAGGGTTTGGCTGCACAAACAGCCCGTCTCCAAAAATTTCGGTGGCCCAGGGCATCCGGTAGGTATGTTCGTATGAAGCCTTCAGCTGCAGGTCCGGCAGCAGGAAGTAGGTGGTAGCCAGGCCGTAGCCGAAGTTCTGCTTGCTCGATTCCAGGGCTTCGGTACGCTGGGTTTCAAGGGCAAAGTCATACTGTTTGCTCGTTCTGGCATGGAGGAAGTAGGCTTTACTGAACAGCGTAGTGCTCCACTTTTCATTCAGGTCAAACTTGTAAGCCAGGCCCAGCACCTGCTTGTTCAGCGATCTCGGAAACTGGTTCTCAATTCTGTCCGGATTCTCAGCGTCGAAAGCCTTGCGGCGGAAATAGGAGTAGGCGTAGTTGAAGGCCAGTGAATGCTTCGGACTCAAGGTATAGCCTGCATTCAGCTGGCTGTTAAAGTCGTTGTCGTCAAACGTGGTATAGGTGCGGGACAGCTCTCCGTTATTGGACCCCGGCGTGTAAGTAGCTTGTCCCAACCAGTTGTAAGTAACGCCGCGCAGGGTGTCGATCACTTCGCTTTGGGTGATGTTGTAGGCTGTGTAAAGACTCACATTCAATCCGTCTACCAGCAAATTGTCTTTGCTATACCGGAGGGTAGGTACCACCGAACGGCTGTTGCGCATGATGCCACCGTACACGCTGTTCATGGTCGCGCCGGTCTGCACCTGCTTGTCATTGCCCGAAGCGATCACGCCAAAGAGGAGGTTGTCAGCGTACTTTTTATTGACCCAGCCTGTTTCCAGCTTTACAGTGCCGGAGCGGTAGCGGTCATGGAATCGCTCTACCTCAGTCGTGTCGATGATGTTGCTTCCTTCCCTGATCGGAACCAGTACCCGGTAGTTATTATCAGAGTAGTTGTAGTTCACATTGCCCCTGAAGGTATAGCCGTTGGTCGGGTTGGTATAGGCACCATTCAGCGACAGCCGGTGGGTATTAAAAGAGCCGATGGAATAGGAGGCGTCCAGGAACTTAGCTTTTCGGTTGGTGATGATGTTCACGGCACCGCCTAACGCGTCCGTACCCAGCCACACGGGTACCACCCCCTTGTACACCTCGATCCGATCGATGGAATTGACAGGGATGTCACTCATCTGCAGTGAGGAGCCAAAGTTGTCCATCGGGATGCCGTCGAGGAAGAACTTTACCTGATCCCCTGAAAAGCCATTGAGTGAGAAACTCAGGTTAGAGCCCAGGCCACCTTCTTCCAGCACCCTGACCCCAGCTACCCGATTCAGTACTTCTTTGGCGTCAGATGTGCTGTTTTGCAGCTCTCTCGTTGAAATGGCGGTGACAGCATAAGGCTGCTCGTTTACCTCTCGGGTGGCAGATTTACCGATGATCTCCACGCCCTTCATTTCAAAGGATTTCTCGCGGAGGCTGACATTTAGTTCTAAAGTTTGAGAGGGTTTGAGCGAGATGCTTTTTTCCTGCGTCTCAAAGCCCAGGAAGCTAATCAACAATGTGTAATCGCCCGGGGAAACATTGTTTATTTCGTATCGGCCTGCGGCATCTGTGGTAATGCCTTTCTGGGCCTCCCTGAGTACTACACTTACACCTGCCAGCGGTTCTCCGGCGGAAGTACTGACGCTACCGGAGATACCTGCTTTGGCCAATTCCTGGCCCCAGGCTGTGTTGGTGAAGCATACCAGCACCAGAAGGCTAACAATCGAACCGATGATTTTGATAAACTGCCGCAATGCCTGTATTATTTAGAATCATTTTAAATTGAGGCAAAGCTATGACAGAAAATTTAAGGTTCAAAAAATTATTTAGATTAATTCTAAACAAATGAAGTGGGTGCTGATCAGCTGCGGTATGCCATTCGGTTTTTAGCGGTTTGTCAGTGTCCTGAAGACCGAACGGGAGGACAAAAGTAGAGATAGGGATGAATTGATGCGAACGCAAACTTACCTGGATAATTAGCCCCGGCGATGAGGTGAATACCTGCTCTGAGGTATAACCCACAGGTATGGCACCACTTCGTGCAAATGCTGCTCCTGTCTGAATGGGAATGAAAGCACTTTAAGTTAATAAGGAATACTTGTGTTGTCCAGGGACTACATCTGCTCCTGCCTATACTTGTGTGCGGTTTCAGCTACCAGTTTCAGGATGTTTTTCAGGACGGGACTGTTGTCATTTCTGCGCCAGGTGACATATAGGTTCATCTGGTAGGGGAGTTTGATAAAGCGCACATTAGGCAGGGCACTGAATGAATAAGAGTAGGGTAGAATGGTTACGCCGAGCCCCTTGGAAACCAGTCCCAGCACCATGCCCCCGAAATCTGTCTCGATGCGCACATCAGGGGTGAAATGATGGTCCTCAAAAATCTGACGCAGGCCCGCGGTATAAAACGTCGTCTGGGCCAGGTTTGACAGAATGAATTTTTCGTTTTCCAGGTCGTGCAGTCCTGTAAAGTTCTGCTCAGTAAGTCGGTGGCCTTGCGGCACGGCCAATGCATAAGACTCCGAATAAAGGCACTCCGACTGCAGCGCAGGGTTCTCGGCAGGGTCACGGCGGAAAGCCATGTCCATCTGGTAGTTGAGCAGCAGTTGCTCAAAGCTGATGTCAGTAGGCTCCACCAGTTCTACTTTCAGTTCGGGAAGGGCATGGGAGATGCTCGTGATCAGGTCAGGCATAAAGCCATAAACAATGGAGCCGGGATACCCGATGCGTACTAAGCCAAAGGCACCTTCGTGAATCTTCCGGGCCTGCAGGTGAATGCGGTTTATCTCATCGAGCAGTGGCAGCCACTGCTCGCGCAGAAAAGCTCCTGCCTCGGTGAGCTTCACACTCCGCTTCGTCCGCTCAAAGAGCTGCACCCCCAGTTCGTCTTCCAGCGCTTTAATCTGTCGGCTGAGGGCTGACTGCGTGATGAACATGCGCTCGGCTGTGTTCCAAAAGTGCAACTCCTGCGCCAGTGCCAGAAAGTACCTAATCTGCTGTAGCTCCATCAGCTGTGATTCATTTTTTGCATTAGTCAAGCGAATAAAAGCATTTTTAAGCCCATTTGCACCAGTTTACTTTGCAATCATAAATTATTAGTCACTAAAGCTATGCTAACACTACGCAAATACATGGGAGAGGCAGTCGGTTGGACGGGCGCTTTCTTTTCGCTTTCGGCCTTTAGCCTGAACAGCATGGGGCTTACACACGGACAGTCGCTGGAGTACCTGGGGATGAACATCGTCGGATGCTTTTTTATGATCCTGTATGCTGTCTCCAAAAAGGCGCATGCAAGCTCGGTGCTGAACACGATCTTCCTGCTTGTTGCCGTCATCGCCTTAGTCAGGGCTTATTTCATGCAACCTTAGTCAGCATTTCTGATAAGATAGAACTTACAGGCTCCCCGGAGCAAGCGATCCCTGCAGATGAAAATCTGCAGGGATTTTTTTTGCTGACCACACTCGCCGAAGCTGCTTTGCATTTGATTGGCCATTAGATGCCCGGTGTTCTTATTAATTATTGATTAACAATGGTTTATAAACGTAAAATCCAGGTATGGGCTGCTGTTTTTTTTTATATGCCGAGGCAACCCTTTTTGATCAAAGTCCGTGATGGGAGCGCAAATTCTGGAACAGTGAGCAAGACAGAAAGCAAAGTGTTGGACGCGCTGCTCCGTCAGTGTCTGAAACAGGACCGTGGGGCGCAGAAAGAGCTGTACCGGCTCTTTTTCGGCTATGCCATGAGTATCTGCGTCCGCTACTCCACGACTGCAGAAGAAGCCAAGGATGTGCTGAACGATGGTTTTATGAAAGTGTTCACCAGGCTGAAGCAGTATGAGCCGCACAAGCCATTCAAGGGCTGGGTACGGCGGATTATGATCAATACAGCTTTAGACAACTACCGGCATAACCTGAAAAACTATTATCTGCAGGACATTGAGACAGCGGAGCCGGCGTCTGATCCTTTTAATGTAGAGCAGCAGCTCAACTATGAGTACCTGATCTCACTGGTGCAGCAGTTATCGCCTGCCTACCGGGCCGTGTTTAACCTCTATGCGATTGATGGCTATACACATGAAGAGATAGCGGAAACGCTGGGGATAGCAGTAGGCACGTCGAAGTCAAACCTGGCCAAGGCCAGGGCAAATTTGCGGGAGGCATTACAAAGAAGCAAAATCGATGAGCACAAACAATATGTCTGACGAGGAGCTGGACAACCTGTTCAGGAAATCAGCCGAGCGCTACGATCCTCCCTTTGATGAAGAGGCATGGAAGGCGATGGACCGGAAACTGGACCATGCCCAGGGCGGACTGGCCGGTCTCTACCGACTGTGGCCCCTCGTGTTGTTGGTGCTGCTGGTAACGGTAGGCACTGTTTGGAAATTGATGGAAAGAGACGCACCACTTCAGGAAAGCACGTCTGTCGCGGTAAAACAAGAGCCCGGACTAGGGTCAGAAATCGCGGCTATACCTGACCATGCCAAAGGAGTAGAGCACGCCACTGTACCAGCACCTGAATCACCCGCTGCGCTATACCCTGCTGTGCAGCCAGGTGCCGGTACAGTGGCCCAATCTGAGCAGAAGCCTGTGCAAAGAAGCAGCGGCCGTGCCCTATCTGAGAGCCAGGCTATACCTGTCAGTCGGGGCGCCATCATGGAGGAGCCTTTGCCAACTGCAACGAGCAGGATGCAGCTAGCCCGAGTGGATATGCCGCAACTTGCTACAGGTATAGCACCGCAAAAAGTTGCGCTGCCTATACCTGCTGAAGATTCTATACCTGCAGACAGCAGCCAGTCTGATAATAGGGGAGAGCGGGTATTCCTGCGCAGTGTGCGGGTGATGCTGGTTGCAGCGCCAGACATGACCACCGTGCGCTTCAAGGATCCGGATGCGGTGAGTGCCAATGCCGGGATGCTGTTCAGTGTGCCCATCACCAGAAGGCTGAGCCTGGTGTCGGGGGCTGTATGGGCCAACAAACGCTACAACGCCACACCCGCCGACTATGCACCCTCCCCAGATTATTGGGACGGCAAAAGGCTGCCTGATCTGATTGCGGCACAATGCAGGGTGCTCGATATACCTATCAACTTGCAGTACCAGCTGCTGGGCTGGGGCAAGAACGTGCTGACGGTGCAGGCCGGGCTTTCCAGTTATCTGATGCTCCATGAATCATATACCTATACCTACCACTACAATGGAAGAGAACCTTACAGCAAAACCCGGGAGTTCTCGAACGAGAACAGGCACTGGTTCGGAGTCCAGAACTTATCGGTAGGGTATACGCGCCAACTGTCTCCTGCCTTCTCGATCGGGGCAGAGCCTTTCGTTAAGATTCCGCTAGCAAGTATAGGCGAAGGGCGAGTGAAGCTCACCAGTGCAGGAGTGTTTTTTACAGCCGGCTTTACATTTAGGTAGAAAGATCAACTGTTTAGGGGGACTTAAACGCACCACGATATGACACAGCTGCGGCTGCGTCAGGAAGAATCTCTTTGCTTACATTTTTGAACCACATCAATTAATTTAATGAAGATGAAAACGTATCGAATCAATTTTGGAATACTACTTGGCGCACTGCTGAGTATGACATTTATGTTTAGCGCTTGTGACGACGATGATGACACCACTGTTATACCTGACGCTGAGATTGTGACCCTGAACGAAGTGGCGCTAACCGGAGCTAACGAGGTGCCACCTGTCAATACACAGGCGACGGGTACCTTCAGGGGCACTTATAACATGGATACTAAAGTGATAAACTACACCATCACTTTTCAGGGCATCACACCTACTGCCATGCACTTTCACAGGGGGGCAGTAGGCGTGGCCGGACCAATCACTATACCAATCAACCCCGGCACTGACCCATACTCCAGCAATAACCCTTATTTGAGCCCGTTGGTTGGCGCAACGCCGCCGCTCACAGCTACGCAGGAGGCAGAACTGCTGGCAGGTGAGTGGTACATCAACATTCACAGCAGCCAGTATCCTGATGGCGAATTGAGAGGCCAGATTACCAGATAAGAAACAGTATAGGTGCCCGGCTGTTCTGCTCACTGGCAGCCTGGTGCCTGTACCGCCTCACCCTGTAACATAGGGACGACTTATTTCTGCCCGGCTTTAATTCTGTTTTAACTATTTTTTTTTAATTTTAAAGAATTAAGGAACAGCGGTTTCAGCATTTAGAAAATCCGCTAATCAGAAAAAGGCTTTTCTATATGATTGAAATCCAAGACAACCTCCTGAAAGACTTGGAAGCCGTAAGGCAAATCCCCATCGTCCCGAGCATGCTTGAAACGGTCTGTCAGCTTACGGGAATGGGCTTTTCGGCAGTCGCACGTGTAACAGAGGACAGATGGCTGGCCTGTAGTGTGCGTGATCAGGTGCATTTCGGGTTAAAAGAGGGTGATGAACTGGAGATTGCCACAACCCTCTGCAACGAGATCAGGGATCACCGGCAGCCCATCGTTATTGACAATGTTTCAGAAGACCCGGCATACAAAGATCACCATACCCCCAGGATCTATGGCCTCCAAAGTTACATTTCGGTTCCCATCATTCTGAAAGACGGTACTTTTTTCGGGACGCTCTGCGCAATCGATGCTAATCCGGCCAAAGTCAACAACCCCAAGGTGATAAATACTTTTAGGATGTTCGCCGACCTGCTGGCCTTCCACTTGCAGAGCCGTAGCGTGCTGGAGCGCAGCTATGTTGTTAACCTGGAACTGCAGCGTAAAAACAGCATGCTGCGGGATGCCAACTTTGACCTGGATAGTTTTGTGTTCACCGCCTCACACGATCTCAAGTCGCCGGTAGCCAACATCGAAGGCCTGCTCTCGATCCTCTCTGATGCTGTTTCAAAAGAAGAAATGGACCGGGAGGAGATCAAACAAATCACTGCCATGATGAAGACCTCCCTCAAGCGTTTCTCCGCCACAATAAGGGACCTTACCACCATTGTAGAGCTTGACAAAGCAGGTGCAGACGAAAAGGCAGCGGCTCTTGATCTCTATGATATCATGGAATCTGTGAAGCAGGACCTGCAAAGTCTCATTGTCGAGTCTGGTGCGGAGATTGAGGTTATCGCTACGGATAGTCGATTAACGGGCTTTTCACTAAGGAATTTTAAGAGTATCCTCACCAACCTTGTCAGTAACGCTATCAAGTACCGCTCTCCTGACAGAACGCCAGAGGTAATTGTAAAACTCGAAAAGTCTGATGGCAAATCCTATTTGTCGGTGCAGGACAATGGACTAGGTATACCAGCCAAAAAACAGCACAATGTCTTTACGATGTTCAAGCGCTTGCATAACCATGTGGAGGGCAGTGGCATCGGTCTGTACATTGTAAAAAGAATGGTGGATAGAGTGCAGGGAGAGATAAAGGTTGAAAGTGAATTAGACAAAGGCACGACCTTTACGATCGTATTTTAAGAGGTGAATTTAAAGCTTTCCCTTTCGGGGCTTCCATATTACAAGACAGGGGCCCGGCTGAAAAGAGGTGCCCCTGTCTTGTAAGGTTGGCAACTCTGCCCTGGGTATCAGTGATGGTCAGATCGGCGGTATTTACATTAAAAGAATCTCCGTTGACGGTACCCACATCACCTGAGCTCAGGTCGGTTGAGTATACACGGCCTTCCACCACATGGTATAGCAGAATCTGTCTGAGGGCGTATTTTCACGAGTTGACAGGCTTTTTCTCCCGGCTGTACCATTTCCGCTTAAACCAGAAGGCCACATTCACCAGTAGAATCAGCGCCGGCACCTCTACCAGCGGACCAATCACACCGGCAAAAGCCTGTCCGCTGTTGATGCCGTATATGCCAATGGCAACTGCTATGGCCAGTTCAAAATTGTTGCCGGTGGCTGTGAAAGAAATGGCCGCGTTTTGGGAATAGTCGGCACCCAGCAACTTGCCCAATATAAAGCTGATCACAAACATAAGCGCGAAGTAGAGCACCAGCGGCACGGCTAGATGCAGCACATCAAACGGGATCTCCACCATCAACTCGCCCTTCAGGCTGAACATGAGCACAATGGTGAAGAGCAAAGCGATAAGTGTGATAGGTGAGATAAACGGGATGTATGTGTTGTTAAACCAGTCAAGTCCTTTTAGCCTGATAAGTCCGTAACGGCTGATGATGCCGGCAAAGAAAGGTATGCCGAGGTAGATGAGTACACTCTCGGCAATTTGCCCGATAGTAATATTGATTTCGGCACTTTGTATTCCAAACAGCGGAGGCAGTACCGAGATGAACAAGTAGGCATAAAGGCTGTAGAAGAAGATCTGGAAAATACTGTTAAGCGCCACCAGTCCGGCTGCATACTCCCGGTTACCTTCTGCCAGTTCGTTCCATACCATCACCATGGCGATGCAGCGGGCTATACCAATCAGGATCAGACCGATCATATACTCGGGCTGGTCATGGAAAAAGAGAATGGCCAGAAAGAACATCAGAAAAGGGCCGATCACCCAGTTCAGCAGCAGCGACATGCTCAGGATTTTTACATTCTTGAACACTTCGCCCATTTTCTCATACCTGACCTTGGCCAGTGGCGGATACATCATCAGGATCAGGCCGATGGCAAGCGGAATATTGGTGGTGCCGCTCGACAGTGAGTTGATATACCCGGATGAGGCAGGTATAAAGTAGCCGATGCCTATGCCTAGAAACATGGCCAAAAATATCCACAGTGTGAGGTAGCGGTCGAAAAACCTGAGTTTTTTGCGCTGGTAGGTTGGGGTACAGTTGTTAGCACTCATATCATTATTGTATTAGCAGCCCTTTCGCAGGTTCTCAGCATAGACATTAGGCAGCACCGATTCCTCTACAGCTCTTGCCGCTTTCTCAAAGTCATAGGCAAAGCGGATAAACTCTACTTCTATAGTGTCCTTGTTCAGCACTGAGCTGTGCTCGTCTATGGTCAGCATCACGTAGCCACCCCGGTTATCGGCATTCTTAGGCTTGCCTACCGAGCCGATGTTGATGGCATGGCGGAAGTGCGGCTGTCCCGCTTCGTCAGAACTAAGTATGCGGTGGTAAGGCTTATGGGTATGGCCGAAGCACATGATGTCGGCGTCAGCGTCTTTCATGATGCGCAGCAGGCTTTTTTCATCGCGGTCTTCAAACAGATACTCGTTTATCTTGCGTGGGCTCCCGTGCACGAGCAGCAGATTCAGATTGTCGTTGTTCAGCTGAAACTCCAGTTTTATGTGGGCAGGCAAAGTGCGCAGATAGCGACGCTGCTCCGGTTTGATGATCTCGTTGGTGAATGAGATGGAGACTGCCCCATTGGCTTTCTCTACTTCCGTTTTGTAGGCGCAACCGCAGTCGTTGCTCTCTCTGCCGATGCCAAAATCGTAGTTGCCGGCAATGGTTGGGATGTTGCGCTTCCGGATCGCGTCGATCACCTCATTTGGCCAGACGTTGTACCCGACCAGGTCACCGAGACAGTAGATAAAATCAGGTTTACGGGCGTCAACGTCTGCAAAAAAAGCCTCCAGGGCTGGCAGGTTGGCATGTATGTCGCTGAAGAGTGCTATTCTAGTCATGACAGTCAGGATATGTGCAGGTATAATTCATTGCAATATTACGATTAATTCAGAGCCAAGGCAAGCTCAGTAAGTTATCGTTTTGTAATGAGCTTAGCCCCGCTCCACTACGACATACCTGGCCGAGAATCCATTCTGTTTATAGAGCAGCTGCAGGGCGGTAATAAGGGAGGCTATACCTGTGGATTTGGTTTGCTGACCACCAAGCGGGCGAAGGTAGTTTTGAAAACCGCTTCCCGGCAGACGCATCACGATACGCCGGGCGTCTGACTCCTGTACTTCGGTAAGGGCCTTGGCAAGCACTACCTGGCGCATGTAGGGGAGAGCCGACTTCATGCTGCGGTAATCAGAGAAGGCGTAGAGGCGGCAGTAGGAGCTAAGCTTGACTGAGTTCACGCCTCAAAAATAGGGGATAAATCTTTACCAGCACATCATATCAACCAGGTTGATATGATTGGTGTAGGGCTCAAGTGCCCGCTTCGTGGCAAGTCCTCTGATCAATCCGATGATATTGGTTTCGGGATTGCTCCATACTTCAGCAAAGAACTCGCCCATGTCATAGAGCTGTATCCGATAGCCCCGGCGACCCCGCTCAGCCAGATAAGTCCCGTGTGCCCATATCATCTCCAATCTGCCAGCCAGTGTGTGGGTGTTAAAAAAACTGAGACTCATGCTGTGCTAAAAGTATTCGGGTGAAAAAGCAGGTTTAATCGTTGCTGGGCTCGTCAGGGTTGTCATAATCCCAATAAACTTCGATAGTAGCAGGCTTATCCAGGTAAGCAGGTATAGGCGTGTAGATGATCAGTTCCCATCCAATCTTCTGCATGTCTTCGCGGTGCAGGCGCCTGGCCTGCCACATCAGCCGCTCATGTATTTCCTGACCTACAGGACGACGGCTCCCAATATAGGGGCTCCCCTCTTCGAATTTAAATGTGGTAGTATGCATAAACTACAATTTTTACAGCTATACCTTATACTACGTAAGTTGTTATGATTTGAGGTTCAGTTTATTGAGAATTATCTGAGGGGGAGATAAATAGGGCTAATTAGTTAATATTATAAGGGATGCGCAAAATTGAATATAGTGCTTTCTTTAATTAGAACAATTAAATATATAAAACGTAATAGGGTGCTAGCGACTTATTTTCTGCACTGCGAAATCCTCTAAAATCATGAAGGAGATCACCCTATGATTAGAACCTTAACTCTATTTGTATTGCTGATAAGCGCCTACCCCTCTTTTGCCCAGTTTAATTCTGTAACTACCTTAAGCCAAATCCCTATTACTACGAATACAGGCGAAAAGCCTCAATCGAAAGTGTGGGTACATGCAAATAAATTTTGGACGGTGCTGCCGGATAGTGAAGGTACCCATGTTT
This sequence comes from Pontibacter lucknowensis, assembly GCF_900156415.1. Classification (GTDB taxonomy): domain Bacteria; phylum Bacteroidota; class Bacteroidia; order Cytophagales; family Hymenobacteraceae; genus Pontibacter; species Pontibacter lucknowensis. The sequence goes on from NZ_FTNM01000003.1 coordinate 322,850, forward strand.
GGCGACTTGATGGTACAGTCTGGGTTAAGGATTTGAAGATTTCAGATAAGACTACATCAAAAGTAGATTGTAAGGTAGTAGGGGATGTGACGCATGTGCTGTTGTTTCAAGGTGTAAATTCTGAATTAGTATCAATAGAATATGTACCTAATAGAGAGACCTATGGTTTGTGGAGTGAAAGAAACGAAGCAACAACCATTACTTTAGGGCAGCATGTTGAAATAGCTACATTGGAGGTTGATAGTCGCGGTAGAATGTGGATAGCATCAGCATCGGAGAGTAGCACTTCTGAAGAAGACAATGATATTTTTGTGCAGTGGAGTGATTCGCCTTACTATGTCTGGAGTGACCCAATCACTCTTGCCACCCGTGTTAATTGGGATGACATATGTGTTGTCATTGCCTTACCTGGAAAAGTAGGTGTATTTTGGTCAAATCAGAATACAACAAAATTTGGGTTCAGGACGCATGACGATAGAGACACTCCTGATGCTTGGTCTGAAATAGAGGATGTTGTGCACAACACAAATGGTAATACGAGCGGAGGTTTGGCCGATGACCATATGAATATGGCTATAGCAAGTGACGGAACATTATACTGCGCCATTAAAACAAGTTACAAGAACAGTAACCAACCATTATTAGGGCTTTTTGTGCGACGGCCAACTGGTACATGGGATAATTTATATAGTATAACTAAAGCGGGTTCAAGAACAAGGCCAATTGTAATTCTGAATGAAGTTGAAAAGATAATAAGAGTTATTTATACAGATAATGAAAGTGGTGGAAATATAGTATATAAAGAGTCACCCCTTGATGTGATCAATTTTCCAGAGGATTTTAACGAGACTATAAATAGATCTAATGGGCAAGCATCTAACAGAGAGCACATCTTAATAGAAGGATTCTACAACAATGTAACCAGTACCAAGGACAATTTTACCGACAAGATTGTTGTCATGGCCTCTACCTCAAGAAATGCTCCAGCCCCATACTATGCCGTCAGTGTCTTAGCAACCTCGGAAATCATCCCGCTCCCGGTTGAACTTGTAAGCTTTACTGCCAGGCTGTCTGCTGACGATGCGGTGTTGGAATGGAGAACAGCCTCTGAGCAGGACAATGACCATTTCAGTGTGGAGTCGAGCACAGATGGCCGAACATTTACTCCGGTCGGTAAGGTGACTGGCAATGGAACTACTCAATTGCAAAGACACTATTCCTTCACAGACAAGAATATTTCGAGGTACAGAGCGGAGGGCGTTTACTACAGGCTCCGGCAAGTCGACTATTCGGGTGAGTTTGAGTTCAGCCCGATCAGGTATGTGCGTGCGCCGGGACTTCCTGATGCCATCACCCTCAGGGCATTCCCGAGTCCCTTTGATAGCTACCTGCAGGTACAGGTTGCTTCAAATGAAGAACAGGGTAGTACCATTATCCTTTACAATGCACAGGGGCGGGTTATCCAATCGCAGGCAATCACTTTGAAGAGAGGAATTAACACTATCTCATTGACGGAGCTTGATCTGGCGAGCGGTATTTACCTTCTGAAGGTCACTACGGGTGATCAGCAGCAAGTACTGAAACTTGTAAGTGAGTGATTGCTGTGAACCTGCCTTTGTGGCAAAGTAAAGGTCTAATTGCCTTCAGTCTTTTCGACCTTCTCAAACAGCATAAAATGTTGAATCGGCAGGAAATCCTCCTGACGCTGCAAACGGAATCCGTTAGCCTCCAGCTCTTTTTTGATCTGTTCGGCCGTCATCTTGTGCAGTGCCCTGATGCGTACATCCGGATCTTCGGCTTTGTATTCCAGCAACAGCAGTTTACCGTCAGACTTCAGAGCACGATGGATGGCCTGTAGTATTTCTTTTGGGTAGGAGAGTTCATGGTAGACATCCACCATCAGGGCAATGTCAATAGCACCTGCAGGCAGGTTTACTTGCTGGCTGTCGCCCTTTACAACGATCACGTTGTCAGCGCCTTCTTTACTCCGGCGGGATTCTAACGACTTTACAAACCGGTCTTGTACTTCGACGGCGTATACCTTGCCCGCAGGTACTTTAGGCGCTATCTGAAAGGTATAGAAACCAGTGCCAGCCCCAATGTCGGCCACCACAGTATTGGGCGCCAGGTTCATGTTTTCGATGGTACGCGGTGAGTTCTCTTCTTCCTGCCGTGAGTCGCGGTCGAGCCAGTTGCCACCTGTGGCTGTCATAATAGCAGCAATCTCCCGGCCCATGTATACCTTGCCAGTACCTCCTGACGATGGCCTTTTGTAGGTATAGCCATCGGTTTGCGTGCTGCTGTCAGGTTGCTGTGCCTGGCAGGCGTGGCAGCTGCTCAGGCACAGGGCGATCAGGAAGGTATACAGAAAGGTGAAGCCTGGAAATTTGGTGCGTTCGATCATACGGTATATTTCTCTAGTCGCTGGGTCAGGTCGTCTATCAACTGCTCTGTCCATTTCTCAGCCACCAGTTCATAGTCTGCTTCATCCCAGTTTTGCAAATAGTCCTTCTCCAACCAAACGTTGTCCTGATTCGGGCCGATGGTGTAAAAGTTACGGTCGAGTTTAAACAGCAAATCCTTGGTTAGGTCAAAATTGTCGGCGCCCACCCGCTGAAATCCCTCCAGCCGCAGTCGCAGCCCCATCTGGCTCACGTTCCCCTTATCTAGGCTGATCTCAGTCGTGGCATCAGAGCCTGGTTCGCGCGTCCAGGTGTCAACTAATTTCTCTAGTTTGAAATCATGAAAAAGCGGAATAACATCCGCCAGGTGCTGGTGAATGTGCTGCGCCAGTTCGGGCAGAACAGTGTCATAAAGCTTACGTAAAGCCTGCTTGTCTTTGATTGGGGATTCTTGCATGGTAAAGGGGTATTCAGTCCTTCTTATACGAGCAGGCTGCAGTTTTTGCCACCCCGTGAGAGGGATACTTTACAAACGTATGCGGATGGCATAACAGGTATAGCGGTGAGGCCAAATAATTGCTGAGTGGGGCATGTGGCCAATTTTTTGTATCTTGGGCTGAAATTTTCTCATTCATATAAAACTCTATGAAAGACCAAATCATATTAGCCGGTAAGGCATCCGGTGTCGCGGTCCTGTTAGCGTTGGCAAGTTGTACTTCGTCGCAGACGCCTCAGACTCAGGATACCCAGGTGACAACCCAACAGCAACAGGCCGTTGAAACCAACCCATTGCTGCAGGAGTGGACAGGCCCTTATGGCGGTGTGCCTGCCTTCGACAAAATGAACCTGGCCGACCTGAAGCCAGCCATGGAGAAGGCAATGGCCCTAAACCTGGCCGAAATTGAAAAGATTGCTAACAACACACAGCCCGCCACTTTCGAGAACACCATCGAGGAGATGGAGCGTGCCGGCAAGGAGTTGAACCGCGTGTTCACGTACTATGGCATCTGGAGCAGCAACGTGTCTACGCCTGAGTTCCGCACCATCCAGCAGGAAATGGCACCGAAGATCTCTGAGTTCAATTCCAAGATCTCACAGAACGAGAAGCTGTTCCAGCGCATCAAGGTGGTGTATGACAATGCCCAGAAAAACCCGCTGCCAGCCGATCAGCAGCGTGTGGTGGAACTGGTGTACAAAGGCTTTGAGATGGAAGGTGCTAACCTGAGTCCTGAGCAGAAGCAGCGCTATGCCGCTATCAACAAAGAGCTTTCGACTCTTTATACCAAGTTCTCTAACAACATCCTGGCTGACGAGGAGAAGTATGTAGTGTACTTCACCAAAGACCAGCTGAGCGGATTGCCGGAGTCGTTTGTGAAAGCTGCTGCCAAAGCTGCCGCTGACCGTGGCAAGGAAGGCCAGTATGCCGTAACCAACACCCGTTCGAGCATGGACCAGTTCCTGACTTACTCTGACGAGCGTGCGCTTCGTGAGAAGGTATGGAAGAACTACTACTCCCGTGCCGACAACAACGACGAGAACGATAACAAGCAGAACATCGTGGACATCCTGAAACTGCGTCGCGAGCGCGTGCAGCTGATGGGCTACGACAACTATGCACAGTGGAGACTGCAGGACCGCATGGCCAAAACGCCTGAGGCTGCGATGGACCTGATGATGGCGGTATGGCCATCCGCCATTGCCCGTGCTAAGGAAGAGGTGGCTGACATGCAGCAGCTGGCAAACAAAACCAGCAAAACCAAGATCACGATCGAGCCCTGGGACTACCGCTACTACGCCGAGAAAGTGCGTCAGCAGAAGTATGACCTGAACTCTGACGAGGTGAAGCAATACCTGGAGCTGGGCAACCTGACGCAGGCGATCTTCTTCACAGCTGGTGAGCTGTTCAATTTCAACTTCACGCCAGTGCCGGAAGGTTCTGTGCCAGTATTCCATGAAGACGTGAAGGTATGGGAAGTGACCGACAAGACGACCGGCGATCACATCGGTCTGTGGTACCTCGATCCGTTTGCACGTCAGGGCAAGCGCTCTGGTGCCTGGGCGACGACTTACCGCGCCCACACCACATTTGATGGTAAGAAGACGGTATTATCTTCGAACAACTCCAACTTCGTGAAGCCAGCTCCGGGTGAGCCTGTGCTGGTATCATGGGACGATGCGGAAACCTTCTTCCACGAGTTCGGCCACGCGCTGCACTTCCTGGCGTCTAACGTAAAATACCCGACCCTGAACAGCGGCGTGCGTGACTATACCGAGTTCCAGTCGCAGTTGCTGGAGCGCTGGTTGTCTACTGACAAGGTGATCAACCAGTTCCTGAAGCACTACAAGACTGGTGAGCCGATGCCGAAAGAGTTGGTGGCCAAGATTGAGAAAGCCTCTACCTTCAACCAGGGCTTTGCAACAACTGAATTCCTGGCATCAGCCTTAATGGACATGCACTTCCACCTGGCCGATCCGAACAACCTGGACCCGGATAAATTTGAGAAAGAAACTTTATCTAAATTAGGTATGCCGAAGGAAATCGTGATGCGTCACCGTTCACCGCACTTCGGTCACGTATTCTCTGGCGAAGGTTATGCCACCGGTTACTATGGTTACCTGTGGGCCGACGTGCTGACATCTGATGCCTCTGAAGCCTTTGCGGAAGCACCAGGCGGGTTCTATGATGCTGAGGTTGCTGCCAGACTGGTGAAGTACCTTTTTGCACCACGCAACTCCATGGACCCGGCTGACGCTTACCGTCAGTTCCGTGGCCGCGATGCCAAGATCGATGCGCTGATGCGCGACCGTGGCTTCCCGGTACCAGGCCAGCAAGGCAAGAAGTAAATTAGTCGGTAAGGCCTACCTGCGCCTCACCAGACGGCATAAAAACAGCCGGGGTCATTGCATAGCAGTGGCCTCGGCTGTTTTGTTTTACAGAGGTAAAGCTCGCCTTATGCTCCCCGGGCAACCTTTAATTACCCGCACCGTCATAAATGTATCGTACGTTAACTGACCGCTGATCCTATTGAGAAAAAAGCTACAATACTGCATATTTCTGTTGCTGCCGTTACTGCTTGTTTTCAGCAAAGTGAGTCTGGCGCAGGCGCCTGAAGAGAAGCCGGAGGACAAACCCATGCTCAAACTGGGAGGGGCACTGCGTTTTAACTACAATCTCTCTACCTGGAAAAAAGATCAGCTGGAGCGGGGCGGTGACTTTGGTTTTGATCTCTTTCGCATCAATGCAGAAGCCGCTTATAAGGGCATTAAACTTAATGCCGAGTTTCGTCACTACTCCCAGGCATTCGGTGGCGCTTTTCTAAAGCAAGGCTGGTTCCAGTACGATTTCGACGAAGGCTCCCAGCTGCAGGTCGGCCTCAACCAGGTTCCTTTCGGCATCCAGCAATACAACTCCAACAACTGGTTTTTCAACATGACCTATTATGTTGGTTTTGAGGACGACCATGACATGGGCGTAAAATACATCCGCGACAGCGGCCGCTGGCAATGGCAGGCGGCTTATTATAAGAGTGCCGAAGAGTTTGTGTTTGGGTTGGCAGAACCGAGCCCCAACCGCTACTCTTATGATGTGACGGGCCGCAACAAAGAGAACAACCAGCTTGACTTCAAACTGGTGCGCCGGCTCGGCGACAGCCTGGCACACGAAATCGGCTATTCCCTGCAGGGCGGGCTACTCTACAACATCGATACCGAGCGTAACGGTACACGTTACGCAGGTGCGGTGCACTACGAATACAAGTCATCCCACAGCCCCTGGAACATCAAACTGCAGGCCATGCTCTACCGCTTTCAACCAGCCTACGCAGATGGTGCCGACCTCGACTTTGTGGAGATGGGAGCCTATGGCGCCAACTACAATGTGGCAAACCGGGGGGAGATCTACACGGCAGGTATAGCCTATCACATACCGGTAGAAACAAAGCTTTTGCAAGGCATAGACCTATACAATAATTATGGGTACTACAATAAGCGGGAAAGCGACTATGAAAACGCCCACATGAACGTGTTGGGTGCGCTGTTTACCGCAGGGCCCATGTACATCTACACCGATGCGGCATTTGGCTACAACCATCCCTGGCTGGGGCCGGAGTGGACAAATGCCTTCACCACAGGAACCCCAGGTGACACAAAGTGGCATATGCGCTTCAATATCAACATGGGGTATTACTTCTGAGACTTAAACCGAACAGCATGAGTAAAGTTAAGAGCCATATTAGGAAATCATTTGGACTGGAGGTAAATGGCCCTGTTTTCTGGTCATCTATCGTGATCCTGATCATCATTATTGCGCTTGTACTTATTTTCAGGAAAGGGGCAGAGACCTTTTTTGCCGCTGCCCAGACGGCGGTGACGGCTAATGCCGGTTGGTTGTTTATATTGAGTGTCAACCTGTTTGTGGCTTTTTGCTTTTTTATCGCCTTCGGTAGGTTTGGGAGCATCAGGTTAGGCGGCAAAGATGCCAAGCCGGAGTTTTCGACCTCTGCCTGGTTTGCCATGCTATTCAGTGCAGGTATGGGCATAGGGCTTTTGTTCTGGAGTATAGCTGAGCCCATTAACCACTTTCAGACACCACCGATGGGTGAGCCCGGCACACCGGCTGCGGCGCGGCAGGCGATGAACTTTACCTTTCTACACTGGGGGCTCCATGCCTGGGCGATCTATGCGCTGGTTGCCCTGGCCCTGGCTTTCTTTACGTATAACCGGCAACTGCCCCTTACGGTGCGGTCTGCCTTCTACCCCTTCCTGGGGGAGCGCATCCACGGCATCATCGGGCACGTGATCGACATCCTGGCAGTAATTGCGACTTTGTTCGGTCTGGCCACATCTCTTGGGCTTGGCGTGAAGCAGGTGGCTGCCGGTCTCAACCACGTGTTCCCGGTCATCGCAAACGATATCACAACCCAGATCATCCTGATCGCGGTCATCACAGGTATAGCCACTGTTTCGGTGGTAACGGGTGTAGACAAAGGCGTACGCATCCTCAGTGAGTGGAATATCCGCATTGCGCTCCTGATCCTGATCGCGGTGCTAGTGCTTGGTCCTACGGTCTTTATTCTGAGTTCCTATGTGCAAAACACCGGTTACTACCTGGGCAATTTCCTGCAGCTCTCTTTCTGGAACGAAGCCTTCTCAACGAATAACTGGCAAGGCTCCTGGACGGTGTTTTACTGGGCCTGGTGGATTTCCTGGGCTCCTTTCGTGGGCATCTTCATCGCCCGCGTCTCGAAAGGGCGTACGATCAAAGAATTTGTGCTTGGGGTGCTCATTGCCCCATCGCTGCTGTCGTTCCTGTGGATGACTGCTTTCGGAAGTACCGCGCTGCGCGATATACTGGCCGGAAACAACGCCATAGCCGATGCCGTTGCAGCCGATATTTCAACAGCTCTCTTCGTGTTCTTTGAGCAGCTTCCTTTTTCAACCGTACTCTCCGTGATCGGCATTCTACTCATTGCAGGTTTTTTCGTCACCTCTTCAGACTCCGGCTCTTTAGTGGTTGTGAGTCTTACCTCAGGAGGTATTCCTAACCCGCCGGTAGGTACGCGCGTCTTCTGGGCGCTTTCAGGAGGGGCTATTGCGGCGGTGCTGTTGCTGGGAGGCGGCTTGCAAGCCCTGCAGACTGCCGTTATTATAACAGGGCTGCCCTTCGCTATTATTCTGCTGCTGATGTGCTATAGTCTGTATCGGGGGTTAAGCGAAGAACTGGAGGAAGAGCTGAAACTGGGGCAGGCGAGTGAGCGGAAGGCTTATCAGCAATTAGTGGCCGAAATGCTGGCCAAAAGAGCCCAGAAACAACATGCGCCAAAAACAGCAGGAGGGGAGAGTAATCCAAATAAACCATTAGAATAGAAAAGCGCTATGATTGCAATTAATGCTATGATGGTCTGCCTGGACCTTAGTGATATAGATGAAAAGCTGGTCGCTTTTGCACGCGCGATCTGTGAGCGACTACCTGTTGACAAGGTGTACTTTGTGCACAATATCAAAACTTCCGAGCTAAGCGAAGACTTCAGAGAGTGGTTTGGCGAGGTGGACCTGGCAAGTGAGATCGAGGGAAACATAACCGATATCGTGTCTGAGCATTTCGCCAATGCCGCCCCACATGAGATACTGGTCAGCGAAGAGCCCAACACAGAGGTTATTCTGGCCGATCTGGTCAAACGCTATAAAGTGAAGCTGACGCTGTTAGGCAAGAAGTCGAAAGGGAAGAGTACAAATGCATTAGGCACCAAATTGTTGCGCATCCTGCCGTGCAGTATACTGGTGTTCCCGGAGACTGGTGCGTTTAACATTGAAAAGGTGCTGATCCCCATCGATTTCTCCAATACCTCAGTGCACGCATTAAGGCTCAGCAAAAATCTGTCAGACCAGTTAGGCTTGCAGCTCGAGATCATGCATGTGTACCGCCTGCCAAGTCAGTTCTTTCCTCTGATCTCGGAAGAAAAAGCTGTGAAAAAGGCGGAAGAAGTGGTCAAGGAGAAGTTCACTGCCCTGCAGAAGCAGCACCCGGAGATAGTCGGTATACCTTATACCCTGGTCAGAGCGGCTAATAAGAGTGTAGCTGAGCGTATTAGCCTTCATCTCGAAAAAGGTAGGCATGGCATGCTGGTGCTGGGCCTGAAAGGTAATAATCCGATCCCGTCCCTAAGCCTTGGGAGTGTGCCTACCGAGATCTACAACTCAGATATCAACGTGCCGCTTTGGCTGGTTTACTCTGAGGAGGTGATAAAATAAATTCGATGCGGGATTGCCTTTAAATGGCTGTAACAGCTTTTTTCAAAAATAATTTCAGCAATTATGATCTGTTTCGCAACCTTTCGGTAACATGGTCGTAATTTCTGAGATTAATAAGCACCAATGACATTAACAGAGCAGGATATGTTATCCGGTTTACATGGTGTGCTCCCAGATTACCGATTGCCAATTATGGACGAATTTTCTCTTTTTACCAGCAAGCTGCAAACTTGCGATCTGATTGTACTGACAGAAGCGGACGAAACCCGAACATATTGTCGTTTCTATGCGAATGGCCTTTATCAGGACAGAATGTTTATATCAGATGTCTCTGTAAAAGAAAACCTGACGCTACTCAGCAGTGAGGAAGATGTGATTGATTGGAATGGCGTGCAAAACCTTCGTAAAAAATACTGTGAAGCGTTGCATTCAAGCGAAGGTATAAAGCCGGAGAGTTCAAGAGAACCGGTCTAGCGACCGGACATCCAGGCGTTTTTATTGCGCTCAGAAAACAGTCCCCAGGCGTATTTTCTGGATAGTTATAGCTTATAAAAAAGCAAAGGCTCCTTTGTGGGGAGCCCTGCCTCTTCAAAGGATTGCCACATAGGCAACCTTCAACTTTTAGCCGCTGCAAATATAGAGATAATTATACCTATATCCGGTGCTATTGGTGAAAAAAAATAATATTTTTGAACTTTCCTGTTGTAATGTTATTTAATCTGATTTGCGTGATGCTTGGGGTTTGATATTGAATCAGGTAAAGGGCAGGAAAACATAACAAAAAGAGGGAGCCTTGGCTCCCTCTTTTTGTTTCTCATATAGAGATTATAGTAGACGCTTCTTACTTGTCGTTTTGATAGCCAACCAGCTTGATCATCTTATTGTAGTTACCCAACAGTAAGAAGGAAGGAGCCCACTGCCCTACGAATAATGCTTCTTCGTCTTTCTTCATAATTTTCAGTGTCGCTGAAACGGCCATAGAGCCCAATGCTGCCCATAGGAATACATCTGATGGGATACGGGAAGTATAGTCTTCGATGGCTGCAGCCACTGGTCCTTCTTTATGCTGTGGATTAGTTCTGTCAGCTTTGTTTTTCAAATCCTGTGCGTCTCTTTTAAGATCTTGTGTGTCCATAGTTCTTATTTTGTTTAGATGGTACAATACCATACAGAACGAAATAGAACCATGATTGTTTGCAAAAATTGAAAAATATGGGGTATACGCAGCCAGGGAGGGCCATCAGACACTATATTATTGCAACAATATATGTAAATTGGCAGCCTGAAACAGGGGAAGGCCACAGGTTGCCCTTTTCCCGAGATCGAACCCAATAGATAGCCTATATTTTGGAGCTTTCCGCACTTCTTGAACCGCTGGCCGGCACGCCCCAAACCTATCTAGCATTGGCAGTGCTCCTGCTGCCGCTGCTCGCCTTTGCGGTGCTATACCTGGCGGGCAGTAAGCTGCCCCGTCAGGGTGACTGGTTGGGGATCGGTGCCACTGGATTAGCCTTCACATTTTCGATTTACCTCTATACCCAAACCTGGAACACAGAAGTTTACCATAGCCGGACCACCTGGTTTAGTCTGCCGGGCAGTTTTATAGCAGACTTCACAGCAGGTATACTACTTGATAACCTGACGGTACTGATGCTGGTCATCGTTACCTTCATCTCCATGCTGGTGCAGCTCTTCTCGGTGGGTTATATGCACGGCGACAAAGGGTATAGCCGCTACTTCGCCTACCTGGGCCTCTTCACCTTCAGTATGCTGGGTATTGTGTTGGTCGATAACCTGCTGCTGCTCTTTATGTTCTGGGAGCTGGTCGGTCTGTCGTCTTACCTGCTCATCGGCTTCTGGTATGAACGGCCTGCTGCCATCGCGGCCAACAAAAAAGCATTTTTAGTGAACAGAGTTGGTGACATCGGCTTGCTGCTTGGTTTGTTTGCCTTCTATACCTATTTCCGCACCTTTGACCTGGAAGCCTTGCGCACCATGGTGGGAGCAGGAGAGTGGCTGAACGGCACTTTTGTGACAGGCTATACCTTGCAGGGCATGGCCTGGTCTGTTGAATTGAGTCCTTTGTTTCTGACATTGGCCGGGCTTGGCCTGTTTATGGGCTGCGTGGGCAAGTCGGCCCAGTTCCCTCTGCAGGTATGGCTACCTGATGCCATGCAGGGCCCAACGCCGGTATCCTCGCTCATACACGCTGCGACCATGGTAGCGGCTGGCGTATACCTGGTGGCACGCTGCTACGCTTTCTTTACAGTGGATGCGCTTACGATCATCGCTATCGTAGGTGCTATCACGGCTCTACTGGGAGCTATCGCTGCTCTTACCCAATACGACATCAAGGCCATGCTTGCCTTCTCCACGATCTCACAGCTGGGCTACATGGTGATGGGCATGGGCACGGGAGCACACGATGCTTCGCTCTTTCACCTGACCACGCATGCTTTCTTTAAAGCGGCCCTTTTCCTCAATGCCGGTATTATCATCCATGCCATGCACCGGGGGCTGCACCATGCGCACTTGCCAGTTGGAGTCGATCCGCAGGATATCCGGAACATGGGTGGCCTGCGCAAGGCCATGCCGCTCACTTTCTATACCTACCTGCTGGCAGCTGCCGCGCTGGTTGGTTTGCCGCTATTTTCAGGTTTCCTTTCGAAAGATGCCATCCTTTCAGGCAGCTGGGCCTGGGCACAAACGATGAGTCAGACCAACGGGAACAGCCTCTACTTTATAGTGCCTGTGATTGGGTTTGCAGTAGTGCTGCTCACGGCCTATTACATGGGGCGGCACCTGTGGTTTATGTTCTTCGGTACTTTCCGTCTGCCGTTCGATGTGCAGGCGCTTCGCCTGTCGGCGAGTCAGGAGATAGAGCGGGTAATGCTGCTACCTGTGCTGCTGCTGGCAGTGCTCTCGCTGGGTATCTTCTTTTCGCTCAACCCGCTGTCCTTTGCCGGAAGCTGGGTAATGCAGGGCATTGGTCTGAACCAGCTTTCACAGGAAGGCGCTTTGCTGGCCGGTAGTCTGGTAGAGGCCGTGACGGTGCAGGATGCCGCCAACGGAACGGCTCATCTAGTGATCGGGGCGCTTTCCGCTTTGCTGGGTATAGCAGGTATAGCCCTTGCCTTTGGCAGGTACAAAGGCAAGAGCAGCGAAGCATTGCAGCAGGAGCAGCCTCAGGGTGCGCTGGCACACCTGTCATACAATCACTTTTACCTGGATGCGGTGTACGACAGGGTGCTGGTGCAGCCAGTGCTTTGGCTATCGCGCATGCTCTATCGTTTTGATAAACGGGTAATCGACTACACGCTGGAGTATGCCAGCAAGTGGCTGGTAGTGTTCTCCAAGATTGTGAAGTGGTTTGACAAATGGATCGTGGACGGCAGTGTGTGGCTGATCGGAGCGATGGCAAAAGTGCTGGGCCGCTTCGGTCGCGGACTCCAAAACGGCAAGGTGCAGTCCTACTACGCTTACTCCCTTTTCGGATTTATTCTGATAATACTATACATCATGCTGAATTGATGTTAATTTCGCGAATTAAAAAGATTTGAGAATTTGGAGATTTGAAGGTTTGGAGATTGGAGAATGTGCTAATGGGTGAATAGGAAGGCTTTTCTTGTCATCTCGACGATAGGAGAGATCTGGAGCTTCTCAAAACCTTCGCAGTATTCCAGATTTCTCTGAGCTGTACTCGCCCCTTCGACTCATGTCTGGAGCATATTCGAAATGACAGCGAAGCATTGCAATCGATAAGATGCATGATTTACTAAGGTATAGCCGAAATCTAAAAGGAGGACTGACGATTGCGCAAGCGACTTTGGACCAAACAGGTTTCAACTCTTATCTTTTAACTCTTAACTAAAGAGTTTGCTTTTAACTAAAATAGAAAGCGTTTAGCTTGATGAATTATACTCTTTCCAGCCTTATTTTTCTCCCTCTGCTGGCAGCACTTGTGGTGTTGCTGTTGCCGACACGCATGCAGCAAGGTATAAAAGCTGTGACGCTGGGTGGCACGCTGCTGCAGCTGGCCGTTGCCGTGTGGCTATACCTGGGCTTCGACGGCGCCTCAGTAGCAAATGGACAAACAGGCTATCAATTTGTGGAGAAGCTCAACTGGATCGGCTTTTCGCTGGGCAATCTGGGGCGCTTCCAGATCGAGTATTTTGTGGGAGTGGACGGTGTAAGCATCGGCATGGTGCTGCTCACGGGCATTGTGGGGGTGATCGGGGTGATCTCGTCCTGGAACATCAATAAAAACGTGAAGGGCTACTTCCTGCTATACCTACTGCTCATGACCAGCGTGATGGGCTGTTTTCTGGCCCTCGACTTCTTCCTCTTTTACCTCTTCTTCGAATTCATGCTCCTGCCGATGTACTTCCTCATTGGCATCTGGGGTGGCCCAAAACGGGAGTATGCTGCACTTAAGTTCTTCATCTATACCCTGATCGGTTCGCTTTTTATCCTGGTCGTGATGATCGGGCTCTATACCTCTGTGATAGATCCGGAGGCGACGGCGCAGCAAATGGGGCTGGTAGGGCAGAATGTCCCGGCTAGTCTGGACCTGATCCGTCAGATGCAGCAGATGCTGCAGCAGGGCACGATTGCGGAGGCCGACATGGTGCGCACTTTCAGCATACCGGCCATGATGGAGCCGGCCAACTTTATACCGGGTAGTCTGCTGCACGTGTTTTCGGGTGTTACGTTGTTTGACCTTCCACTTCGTTTTGTGGCCTTCCTGCTGGTGCTGGCTGGCTTCCTGATCAAGGTGCCGTCGGTGCCGGTGCATACCTGGTTGCCCGATGCGCACGTAGAAGCACCTACGCCAATCTCAGTACTGCTGGCTGCTATCCTGCTGAAGGTGGGCGGCTACGGACTGATTCGGATTGTGTACCCTGTTTTCCCGGATGCCGGGGCTTACTTCTCGACCTTTGTTGGCGGACTGGGAGTGCTCTCTATTATCTATGGAGCGCTCTGTGCACTGGCCATGAACGATCTTAAAAAGCTGATCGCTTACTCTTCGGTGTCACACATGGGCTTTGTACTGCTGGGGCTGGCTTCGCTCACCAACGAAGGCGTGAACGGTGCCATCTACATGATGTTCAGCCACGGTCTTATCTCAGCCATGCTCTTCCTGGTGGTGGGCGTTATCTACGACCGGGCACACGACCGCATGATCCTCAATTTCCGGGGACTTGCCAGGCGCATGCCGGCTTATACCGCTTTTGTCGTGGTGGCCTTTTTTGCCTCGCTTGGTTTGCCTGGTTTCTCAGGTTTTATCGCCGAGCTGTTGGTGCTGCTGGGTAGCTTCAGTGCACCGGAGGCGACGGGTATGTTGCCGCGCTGGATGGCAGTGGTCGCGGTGATCGGCTTGCTGCTGTCGGCGGCCTATTACCTGTGGGCACTGCAGCGCATGTTCTTCGGTAAGTACTGGATCTTCCCGGAACTGCGCGAGAAGGCCATTATCTCAGATCTGACTAAACGCGAGTACCTGATGCTGGTGCCGTTGGCGATACTAGCACTGCTCTTCGGCATCTTCCCGCACCTGCTGCTCGACAAGACAGGCATGTCCGTGACGGGCTTTACGGAGCTGGTGCTGCGAAACGGACAGGAGCAACTGAACATCTTGCAAGCGATTTTACACAAATAACAGATGCGCCTGACGGGATGTCCCTTCAGGCGCCTTGACTTATACCTTATACCGACACGTGGAAGAACAGGCAGCATACCTCACCCAGGCCATCGACAGCATTTTAGCTGGAGCAGGCTCGCTGCTGCCCGAACTGCTGCTGGCCATCTTTTTCCTGCTGCTGGTTACGCTCGACCTGTTTAAGTCTAAAACAGTAAAGCGACTACTACCCTGGGTGGCACTGACCGGTCTGTTCTCGGTACTGGTGCTGCTGGTGCTGGACAGACACGTGGCTGAGGTGCAGTTCCTGAACCTGTTGCGCTCCGACGGCATTGCACGCTACGCAGGTATACTCTTCAGCCTGACGGGGATCTTCACCATCCTGCTCTCGCTGCAGAACCCGAAAATAGAAAAGCGCAAGCAGGGTGAAGGCCGTGGTGAGTACTATGCCCTGATCCTGATGCTCGTGCTGGGACTCAACCTGATGGCCAAGTCCGTGAACCTGCTGATGGTTTTCCTGGCGATCGAGGTCGTTTCCATTGCCTCCTATATTCTGACGCTTACGCTCAAAGAAGAGAAAAGAGCCGTGGAGGCAGGCCTGAAGTATGTGCTATACGGGACGTTGTCGGCCGGGGTGATGCTCTACGGCATGTCCTTTTTCTATGGCCTCACCGGTTCGCTGGATTATACCTTGGTTTCGTTCTGGCGCAGTCTGCTCGAAGCCAGTCCGCTGATGGTGACGGTGGCGGCCATACTGGTGTTTGCTGGCTTTCTGTTCAAAATATCGGCTGCGCCTTTTCACTTCTGGACGCCGGATGTTTACCAGGGAGCGCCCATGCCGATTGTGGCACTTTTCTCCACTGGTCCTAAAATGGCGGGCATCATCGTCATCTTGCGCTTTGTGGCCGCCTTTGCCGACCCAACCATTGCCAATGCTTTTTCCGATGTGCAGCTGTTCTTAGGTATAGCCGCCCTGGCAACACTGGCGGTCGGTAACTTCACGGCGCTCTGGCAGCGCACGCCACGTCGCCTGATGGCTTTCTCTTCGGTATCGCATGCCGGTTTTCTGCTGATGGCGCTGTTGGCTTTTGGCAGTGACTATACCGTGAGCGTGCTGTTTTACATGACCGTGCTGCTCTTTATGAACTTCGGCATGTTCCTGTTCCTGCAGATGGCCGAGGATAACTGGCAGGTACGTACACTCGAGGATTTTCAGGGGATGGGTCCCCGCATGCCGTTTGCCGGCATCATGGCGTTGCTATACCTGCTTTCGCTCACAGGACTTCCGCCTCTGGCCGGTTTCATGGGCAAGCTGCTTGTCTTTAGCAATGTGTGGGAAGCTTATACCTCAACCAGTCAGCCGATGCTACTGGTGCTGCTCGTGGCTGGCATCCTGCTAACAGGGGCGGCTTTGTTCTACTATATCAAAATACCATATTACCTTTTCCTGAAAAGGAATCAAACTAACGAAAATTTAGTTATTTCACTGTCAAATAAGCTGCTGCTGGTTTTATTTGCTTTGCCGCTGCTGGTCTTCTTTTTTAAGCCTGACCTGTTGCTGCACTGGATAGAAAAACTGCTGGCCTAGATACTTTTACAACCCTATGAGCGATTCTATTAAGCACGAGTGTGGTATAGCCCTGATCAGGCTCCGAAAACCAATCGAATATTACGTTGAAAAGTATGGCACTCCGATGTACGGTGTCAACAAGCTATACCTGCTGATGCAAAAACAGCACAACCGCGGACAGGACGGTGCAGGGGTAGCCAGTATTAAAATAGACGCGGGACCGGGTATGGAGTACATCAGCCGCTTCCGCTCTGTGAAGACCCGCGCCATCGACAGTATTTTTGGCAAGATCGGCAAGGAGTTCAAAAAACTAAAAGAAGATCAGCCTGAGAAAGCACTGAATACGGATTGGGTATGGCAGAACCTGCCTTTCCTAGGTGATGTATACCTGGGCCACCTGCGCTATGGTACCCATGGCATCAACAGCGTGGACAACTGCCATCCGATGGTGCGCGAAAACAACTGGCGCAGCCGCAGTCTGGCCGTGGCTGGCAACTTCAACATGACCAACGTGGACGAGCAGTTCCACAAACTCATCGAACTGGGTCAGCATCCGAAGCAAAAATCTGACACCATCACGGTGCTTGAAAAGATCGGCCACTTCCTGGACGAGGAAAACCAGATGCTGTTCGAGTCTTACAAGGACGAATACTCCAACAAAGAGATCACTTCGCTGATCGAAGATAACCTGAGCCTACAGCGCGTGCTGAAGCGTGCCTGTAAGGACTTTGACGGAGGCTACGCGATGGCAGGCCTTACGGGCTACGGCGCCTCTTTTGTGGTGCGTGACCCGAACGGCATACGCCCGGCCTATTATTACATGGACGACGAGGTGATCGTGGTGGCATCTGAGAAACCGGCCATCAAGACCGCTTTTGACATAGAATACAGTGAAATCCGGGAGATCACGCCTGGTCATGCCCTGATCGTGGATAAGGCTGGTAATGCGGACCTGAAAGAGATACTGCCGCAGCTCGAGAAAAAATCCTGTAGTTTTGAGCGCATCTACTTCTCCCGTGGCAACGACCCGGAGATCTATGAAGAGCGCAAGAACATGGGCCGTCGCCTGTGCCCGCAAATTCTGGAAGCGATCAACTACGACCTGAAAAATACGGTGTTCTCTTACATTCCGAACACGGCCGAAACCTCGTGGTTGGGCATGATGAAAGGGATAGAAGATCACCTGCGAGCCTACCGGAAGCAGGCCATCCTGAACCAGGAGCTGAGCGAAGAGCAGCTTGATGAGATCCTGCAATTTAAACCGCGAGCCGAGAAACTCGTGATCAAAGACGTGAAGCTGCGTACCTTCATCACGGACAACGACAGCCGCGACGATCTGGTAACGCACGTGTACGACACGACTTACGAGGTGGTGAAGAAAGGCATCGACACGCTGGTGGTGCTCGACGACTCCATCGTGCGCGGCACGACGCTGGAGAAAAGTATCATCAAGATGCTCGACAAACTGGAGCCGAAGAAGATCATCATCGTATCGTGCGCTCCGCAGATCCGCTACCCGGACTGCTACGGCATTGATATGTCGCGTGTGAAAGAGTTTGTGGCCTTCCGTGCTATGCTGGCTCTGCTGAAAGACCGTGACATGTACTACAAAGTGGACGAGATATACGACAAAATACAGGCCGTGCAGGGTACGCCAGCCATCATGGAGACCAACTATGTGAAGGAGCTGTTTGACCTGTTCACGCACGATGAACTGTCAGCCAAAGTATCGGAGATCGTGAAAGCGCCAGAAGTGAACGCCGAAGTACAGGTGATCTACCAGCGTATTGAAGACCTGCACCTGGCCTGCCCGAACCACAAAGGCGACTGGTACTTCACTGGCAACTATCCGACTCCGGGAGGAACCCGTGTAGTAAACCGTGCCTTCATGAATTTTGTGGAGAACAAGGCCGTACGTGCTTACTAACCAGTGTTAAATTTTGTATCAAAAGCCTGTTCTACAAAGGACAGGCTTTTTTTTGCCTGTTGATTCATAAGAGGTATCAAAAAGGCTGTATGATCGTTGTGTTCTGAACAATTCTGCCGTTACCGCCTTTTAACCAAAGCGAGGCCTGGTCGTTAACTTAAAACAGGCCAGGCGCTATCACTAAACATGGAGCACAAACAAAGCTTTTGGGTAAAGATAAAAGAGATACTGAAGGACTCATACAAGAACTTTCAGCGGGGCGAGCCTATTGTGTATAGTGCAGCCATCGCCTTTTTCACAATCTTCTCCCTACCTGCTATTTTGATAGTGCTGACGCTGGCTGGCTCCATCTTCTTCTCTGAAGAGACTGTTCAGGCAGAGATCGTCAAGCAAATGGAGGATCTGATGAGTGAGGAGGTTGGCAAGCAGGTAAGTGACTTGTTGGATAATGTGACACAGATACCAATTGGGTTTTGGAGCGTCCTGATCGGGGTGGCCGTGGTGGTGAAAAGCGCTACTATTATTTTCTTCATTATGCAGAAAGCCCTGAACTCAGTCTGGCAAATTAGGGTGAAGCATGATGTCAACTACCTGAAGCTGCTTCGCCATCGCCTTGTGACATTAGGCATCGTAGCAGGGCTGGGGTTCCTGCTGATGACGAGTCTGATACTGGATGCAGCGCTGATGGTGTTCAACGAGGAGCTTTACGACTTGCTGGAGGAGCACCTGACCTCAGCCATAAAACTGATCAAGACTGCTTTTTCAATACTGGTTGTGCTCACTTTTTTTACGGCCATCCACAAGATACTCCCCGATGCCAAAGTGCAGTGGCGGGACGCACTGGCCGGAGGCATCATCACCTCCATTCTGTTTCTGATCGGCAAAGAGGTGATTGACTATATTCTGAGCAGTGTAAAAGTGGTCGGCTTCTATGCTGCGGCAGGATCGTTTGTTGTGGTGTTGCTCTGGGTATTCTACTCCTCTGTTATCCTGATGCTTGGTGCTGAAGTAACCAGAGCTTACGCCAACAACCACGGACGTAAAGTGGAACCTTCCGAAATTGCAGAGAAGTACGAGAAGGTGAATGGGGATAAAAGCTAAAAAGGTGCCTCTGTATGGAAGAGACACCTTTTAGAGAGTGTATTATTGATTAATCAATTACCTCGTTGAGCCACTCTTGGGCCAGAATTTCCTGTATCGAATCTTGGAGCACCATCCGGTTTTGCAGTACGTATCGGGCCCATCTTATTTGAGATGATGACTGGTACAGCGCCCGTCACGATTTTACCGTCCTGCACATCCGACTTTTTATACAGGGCAACAGTAAACCAATCATCAACATAGGCCTCATCCTCAAAGGTAAAGCAATCCATGTAAGAAATGGTATTATTGGCTGCATCTAAGATGCCCTGCTTAAAGTATGATGTTGTCTCTGTTTCGCTAGCGTATTGGAACTCCCCTTTCACATCGATGTAGTACTGGCTGAGATCAATATTGGATGAGTACTTGATAATGTAGTCATACTCATAGCAGCTGCCATTAGAACGTAGCCTTTTAGGCACTACACTGGATCCGGTTTGTGACAGGCTCAGTTGAGGAGCACTCGCTGCAAAGTCCACCGAGTTCGCAGTGCAGTCACCGTGATTGTTAACAGTTGCCCGGACTTTGCCGTTTTCCTGTCCATATACCCAGTTTACTTCGGCTATTCCCTGAGCATTTGTGCTAGTTGTGTTCGTGCTTAAAGTGCCACCACCTTCTACTACTTCCCAACTAACCTGGGCATTCGAAACCGGATTACCTGAGGGGTCTGTGACCTTTACCTGTAATGGAGAAGTCATGGCCTGGCCTGGCATGCCGAGTTGGTCGTTGCCGTCATGCACCGCAATAGCGTTACATACAATGGGGTCGTCATCATCACAGCTTGTGAGGGTAGCACATAAAATTAGGATGAAGGTGAATCTTATGCTGTTTAAGAGCTTCATGAAAGAATAAATTGGAGATGTAAAATGGGATAGGACTTCAAATAAGCGCAATGCTACATAAAAGAAGCATTGAGTGGTGAGTGCCTATAAATACGGTTTTATCTTTTTATTGTTATATACAACTACCTTATTTATTCTTTAACTGCGATTTTTTAGGATAAGGGAGGGTTTATTTTGTCAGGTCAACTATCGCCATGATGGCGAAGGCAACGGTGCCGCCATACACGGCAAATTTAGTGATAGGGGAGGCGTTGGAGAGAAAGGCAGTATGCTGGTTGTACTTGATAACGCCCATAAGCGTTAGGGACAGGTATAGAAACAAAGCCAATGGAATGATATTGAAAAGGATCTCGAGGATGTCATTAGCCATAGGTACTGCTGTATTTTGTTAGTGATGTTGCAAATATAGGTATAAATGACAGGCAACAGTATCTTTGACCCAAGCAATACGAATAACTTAAGACTTCCCTGCTTTATGACCCTAAACAAAATCTGCAAAGCCTTCCACGAACTAACTCCCACTGAAATGTATGACATGCTGCGGCTACGCAGCGAAGTGTTTGTGGTGGAGCAGACCTGTGTGTTCCTTGATATGGATGACAAGGATCAGCTGTGCTATCATGTGCTGTTTTACAATGAAGAGAAGGTGTTGATAGCCACCTCCCGCTTAGTGCCAGCCGGAGTTTCTTATCCTGATATGATGTCGATCGGCCGCATCGTGACGAGCCAGTTGGTGCGTGGCACAGGGGTTGGCAAAGAGCTAGTTGAGATGTCGATTGAGGAGTGCTACCGCTTGTTTGGAAAAGGCCCGATCCGGATCGGGGCACAGCTTTATGCCAGAAAGTTTTACGAACGCTTCGGATTCGAACAGTCGAGCGAGGTATACGACGAGGACGGTATCGACCATATCAAAATGGTGAAGCAGGTATAGCAAGTAGTTGAAGTATAGTGGTTTTTTATTATCTTGATGTATAATCCCGCCACAATATGAAAACAAAGATATACCCGTATGCTTTGCTGTTGGCTCTCGTCTGCTTGCTAAGCAGCTGCACCAAAGAAGAGGATGACTACATCAGTAAATACTGTCCCGGTTCTTGCACCGAAGTAAGTGGGCAGGTGCTGCGGGGCAGTGGGCAGCCCATCAAAAACATGCAATTGCTCGTAACCTGGCAAAACCTGCGGACATTCAAAGGAGACGGTGGCGGCATTATTCGGAAAAAGGCCGTGACCTACACCGACGATAACGGAAACTATACCTTGCGTTTTCTGCTCCGCGATGATGAAATGGAGGAGGGGCACATTGAGGTAGCACCTCAGGGAAGAGGTTGCAGCCAGGTGAATTGTCAAAGCTATACCTTGTATTGGGATGTGCTGAAGCGCGATACCACCTTCACGCACAATTTTCTGATCGACTAAAGCACCTGCTCAGGCGGCAATACCTCTCTAAAATGCCAAGCTATATGCCTTATCCGCTATACCGTATTTTTTTCTTTCTTGCCTTTCTGTTGGGGCTTTCAACTGTGACACAGGCGCAGCTGGTGCAACGTGTAGGCTTGCATGTGGGAGCCGCTACCCCAATTGGCGATTTTAAGCACGACCGTTTCGAAGACGAGTACCCGCCCATGGCCAGGAGAGGGCTGAACGTGCAGGCAGCTTATCGGGTGGAGGTGAAGCCTTATCTGGCAGTAGGCGCAACAGCGGGCTTCCGTTTCAACAGCTTTGACTTGAACGCCTTTGCATCTCCAGACGATGTGCTGGTATTACGCCGGGAGGCAAGCGACTGGAAGAGTACCTATGCGCTGGCTGATCTATACCTGCAAAGCCCTTCCTCTTCTTTGTTTGGCTTCCTGAAAGGCTCTTTGGGTGCAGCCTATAATAAATCTCCCGAGGTACATGTTGATACCTCCTTTGGCCCGATCCGCCGTACCTCTGATTCGGCTGCAGCACTGGCTTATGGCCTGGCAAGCGGATTCGCTATACAGCAGGGCCGGTTCCTCCTCACTGTGGAGGTTGGCTTGCTCGGCACCCGGCCTACTTTCGAAGTTATGGATGCGCAAGGAGGAAAAAGCACTTTGAAGCAGCCGATGCACACGGTTACCTCTATGCTGGGCCTGAGCTATACCTTATAGTTAGCTACAAAAACAAAAGGCCTGGTTGTAAGACCAGGCCGTTGCTCAAAAAAATAGCTTCTTAAATTACCATCACCAGTTTCCCGAAAGCGTCTATCAGTTGCAGCAACCTGTTTGTGATCGCCACTCTTTGTTCTTCTACTTGCTCCGGCATCGTAGTTTCTGGAAGTGCCGCTTGCACAGGTAGGTTAGGCTGACGCAAGGCTTCTGAGGCTAGACACACGCCATCATCAACATGACTGGCTTCAGTGCATGTAGCCTGCAAGGTGGCCTTGCTGTTGCTGCCATGCGACAGGCCTATCAGCAGAAGCCCGACTATCAAGATCAATCCTGTTTTCTTCATAGCGGTCGGAAATTATTTGCGCAATACTGCCAGTGCATTACCAGAAAGCTCTACCTGTGCCTGCTCCGATAGATTATACTGTAGCTCAGGGATAGCAATGCCCTGAAGCGCCAAGTGGCTACGGTTGCGGATATCCAGGTTCGCCTGCTGTATGTTGTTGCCTTCTAAGATACGGAGCTTTGATTCACTTTCAGGGCTGGTGCCAGCCACTGCGGATAAGCGCTTTAGCGTGTTGTTATTCAGTTGCACGATCACACCGTTGTCCAGTTCTAGTCTGAGACTGTCCTGTTTAAAACCTTTGATTGTTGTATTTAAGTGATTAAATGGGGTCAGGCGCTTGGGGTTGGTTACCGATTTACCATTCAGAGCATGTGTGGCATTTGCACGCACTGTCTTTAGGCTCGGAGTTTTAATGATCAGGTGTGGGGAGCCCCAGCCTCGTACGCCTTTCTGCTTCTCATCAATTGATACATTAACCTGCAGTATCTTGTTTTCCTGACCGATTTGCACCACATCATCATTGCCTTTATAGAGGTATACCGCATGCTCGTCACCTGGCTCAATCAGCACGTTGAGCATATCCCCCGCATTCACCTCGATCTCCTCAAAACCACTAAAGTCCATAGCAATGTAGTTTCGGTAAGGGTCGCGGTACTTCTCCGTTTTGTACTCAGCCTTCAAAGCGATGTTGTAGGTAGCCAGTGCGCTCAAAAGCACCACCAGTGCAGTTAGTAAAAGTATGTTGCTGGTTTTCATGGTTTCTGCTCGATTTCTGATTCGTAATTTTCTGTTTTAAAAGCTTCGTAGCGCTGCTGGATCTCTTCCAGGTCTATTTCCAGCAAAAAGAGGTTGTGGAAAAACTCAGGCAGGTCCTGCTGCAGAAAGCGCTCCTTACGTTGTGCCTTCACTTTCCTGACAGCATCGGGCGTCACAAAAAAACCGATGCCACGCTTGTTGTAGATCACCTCCTGGTTCTGCAGTTGCTCGTAAGTGCGCATCACCGTGTTGGGGTTTACCTGAAAGCTCACCGCCAGGTCGCGCACCGAAGGTATTTTGTCTTCTGCTGCCCACTTGCCCAGCAGGATCTGGTCGCACACGTGCGCCGCGATCTGCAGGTAGATGGGTTCGTTTTCTTTAAATTCCATACATTATCCTCCCGCTATACTTGCTTCTCTTTGATTTTAAAATAAGCTACTACCCAGCCTATGCAGGCCAGCATAACAACCAGCGCTAAAATAAGCGGTTCGTTCCCTTCATAAGCCCCCACCTCGAAGCGCTGGTCATTTTCCACAAACATGGCTGCTGAAAATGGTCCTGCTGATACCAGGTCACGCCCGAGCATGAACTGGACCCATAGCTTGTTCAGATTATAAAAGAGAAGGATACCCAGCAAACCTGCAAAAGCTGTTTTGATAAAGTGATTTTTATTGAAGTAGACAGAGCCTGTCAGCATCACTGCATTAAACAAGGCATAGAAGATAAGGAGTAGCTGAAGTGAGGGTTCAGATGTCAAAACGTTGAGCATCTCCGGTTCGCCACTTACCCGCGGATCGATGCTGAGCAGGGTGTACAGAACCAGGTAAAACGACGGCACGAACAGTAGCAGGTAGATAGGAAAGGAGAACAGCCAGCCGACCAGGTACTTCTCTAACTGCGATGCCGGCAGTGTCAGAAAAGCGATTGCCTTTTTCTTGTCGCCTAGTTGCGCGAACACAGTGCTCGTAAATACCATGCCTGCCCCAATCAGGAAGAAAAAGAAGAAAATAGACTGTTCAGGCAGGCCTATGGTTCTGGCTGAAAGGTAGTTGATGGTACCCATGGTCACAAACATACCCCCGAGCAATACACCCAGCGCCATCAGGTAAGTTTTATAATGCTCCACCGTGTGTTTGCGGAACAGCAGACCGAAGCGACTCAGATTAAAGTGATTTTTCATATTGAGGTCTTTGAAGAATTTCGGTTACAGATGTGTTGCCACTGGTGATGGCGTTGAAAAGCAGCTCCATGTCTACTTTGCTGTAGTTGCCCAGCAGGTTAGGCAATATGGCTTGTTTACCACGTAGCGCATCTTCGGTATAAAGGGCATTGCTTGATTCCGATTCAGGTATGGTTGTAAAAGTGAGACGCTCACTGATCGCATCAAGCGATTCGTTCAGCACAATCTCCCGGTCATGTACGACCACCAGTGTGTCGATAAGGCTGTCGAGGTCACGTACCTGGTGCGTGGAAATGATGATACAGCGATTCTCGGTCAGCGCAGAAGCGATGATGCGGCGAAACTGCACCTTGGAGGGAATATCCAGGCCATTGGTTGGCTCGTCCATGATCAGTACACTGGCGTTGGTCGCCAGACCGAAAGCGATGATGGCTTTCTTTTGTTGCCCGAATGACAGCTTGTTAAACACAGCATGCTGTGGCACATCAAACTCGGAGAGATAGCTGTAAAAAACATCTTCATCGAAAAACGGATAGAAAGGTGCCGTGTTCGCTACAAACTGCCTGGCTGTTAGCGCCGGCATGTAAATCTCCTCCGGAATAAAATACAGATCCTGCAGCATGGCGGGGTAGCGCTTGCTGGCATCAAAGCCATTCACCTGGCAGCTACCCTCCAGCGGAAAAACGAGTCCCGCCATGTTTTTGAGTAGCGTAGACTTGCCTGCCCCATTCTTGCCCAGCAGTCCATAAATGTGGCCCTCCTGTAGCCTGAGGTTCAGGTTCCGGAACAGCAGCGACTTGCGGCTATACCCAAAGCTGAGGTTATTGATCTGTATCATATCCGTTTGTTTTAGTGTATTAGTTACATAGTACACTACAAATGTAAATATTGTTTTATCAATACCAAATTATTTTAAAAAAATATTTAGTGAAGTATATATAAGCTTAAAACCAGATGTTTGAGTAATTCGCATACCTTAGTGAGGAGGAGCTTAAGTGGGTATAAGCGAAATAGGAAGAGATGAAATTGCTTACTCTGCAGCAAAGCTGTAGGTATACCTATACCCATACCTTGAAAGAGGGATGATGGGAAAGTGCCAGGTATACCTGCTCTGCGTCCTGTTTTTCGAATATTTTCTGGGAGGCTCCAAAGTCAAGCACAAGTTTAGCGGTCTGCTGCTCAGTCTCTGGTTTGAAGTAGGCAAAGCAAATTTTGCTGACATCCACTAGAAAGACAGCACGCGTTTTGTCGCTGCCAAGCTGTATGGTCAAAAAGTCGCTGTTCACGTGCTGCATGGCTATACCTTTATCTGCTCAGGTATACGTTAGTTTCTAAACTTCTGTGTGATCATCAGGCCATGCCTCCTGCTTTGCAGTACGCCTATACCTACCCGCCCGAAGCGCACATGCAGGATGTTAGCCCGGTGACCCGGGGACTCCATCAATCCTTTGTGGGCAATGTTCAGGGTAGGAGCCAGGGCCAGGTTTTCGCCAGCAGCCCGGAATGGGATGTTGGCAGCCCGGATCCTGTCAGCAGCACTGGCTCCCTCGGGTGTTATGTGTGAAAAATAGCCACGCGTGAACATATCAGCTGCATGGCGACGGGCGACGGTTGTAAGCGCTGTGTCTGCCTGCAGGGGTTGCAAGCCCATGGCAATACGCTCCTGGTTCAAAAGCTCTAGCATGCGGGCCTCCAGGGCTGGCTTCGGCTGGTAGTCATCAGCCGTGAAAGGCAGCTCAATGTACTGCCCCGACTCCGGCGCAATGGTCAGTTTGTTGAGGGTGCGCTTCACCACCCGGTCAAACACAGGGGCCAGTTCATCTTCTGCCAGGTGGGTGTAGGTTCCGAATCTGCCTGCAATACTGCTTTCCTGCACATAGGTCTGAAAACGCTCCGGAAAGGGAAAAGACAGCAGCAGAATCGAAATGATGGCGATGGTAATGATGCCGCTCATCAGTCCTGGCATGGTGCCAAGCGCTTTGTTCACATGGTGCTCATGCAATTCGTCCGAGAACTGATCCAGTATAAGCGACCCGACAAACTGGATCAGCATACTTGATAACACGGCGATGATAAAGAAGGAGATGGGCGGGATCCAGTAGACGCTCCAATCAGTGGCGCGGCTAAGCCAGTCGGCGAGTGAGGGGTATAGCCGGAAGCTCAGAATCAGGGTGCCCACCCAGCGCACCAGGTCGAGCAGGCTGAAAGCAAAGCCACGGCGCCAGCCCATGTAGGCGCTGAACAGCACGATAAGGGTGAGAAGAAGATCAAGGGCGTTCATCCAGGTCTTTTTAGAGGTAGTACGGACAGGTGCCATGCAAAGATGACGGGGTCACCGACCCGGCCTGACCAGCGGTTGACAATAAATAAGGTATGGCGTGACTCTTTGTAAGCTTTCTGCGTAGATGAAGAAGTCCTTAAAAGGACATATCAGATACCTAAGTTACAAAATCCTTATGAATATTACCGTATACCCTGGCAATCCCTACCCGTTGGGCGCCACATGGGATGGTGAAGGCGTAAATTTCGCCCTGTACGCCGACAATGCGACTGGCGTAGAGCTATGCCTTTTTAACACGACCGAAGATGAGAGCGAATCGGTCAAGATAAAGATGACTGAGCGTACCCACCAGGTATGGCACGCCTACCTGCCCGAGATCAGGCCGGGGCAGCTGTACGGCTATCGGGTGTACGGGCCGTATGAACCATCCAACGGCCATCGTTTCAATCCGAATAAGCTCCTGATTGATCCCTATGCCAAAGCTATTTCAGGCACGATAAACTGGCACGACTCTCTGTTCGGCTACGAAATAGGCAGCCCTGAAGAAGATCTGAAGATGAGCACACTCGACAGTGCTCCTTTTATACCTTGCAGCGTGGTGGTGGATCCGAACTATGATTGGGAAGGGGTGAAGCAACCCAAGATCCCATACCACAAGTCGGTCATTTACGAAGCGCACGTCAAAGGTCTAACCAAACTGCACCCGGACATACCAGAGGAAATACGCGGAACCTATGCAGCCATCGGCCATCCGGTTACCATCAAGTACCTGCAGGAACTGGGCATTACCGCTATTGAGCTCATGCCGGTACATCACTTCATTACCGACCGGCACCTGGCCGACCAGGGCCTGACAAACTACTGGGGCTACAACTCCATCGGCTTCTTTGCGCCTGATGTGCGCTACTCGAGCAGTGGCACGCTGGGAGAGCAGGTGGTGGAGTTTAAAAACATGGTGAAGGCGCTGCATCGCGCAGGTATAGAAGTGATTCTGGATGTGGTGTATAACCATACCGGCGAAGGCAACCACATGGGCCCGACACTGTCATTCCGCGGTGTGGACAATTCGTCTTACTACCGCATGGTGGAGGAAGACAAGCGCTTTTACATGGACTATACCGGCACAGGTAACACCCTCAATGCCATGATGCCACCTGTGCTGCGCCTGATCATGGACAGCCTGCGCTACTGGATTTTGGAGATGCACGTCGACGGTTTCCGCTTCGACTTGGCGGCCACCCTTGCCCGTGAGTTGCACGAGGTGGACCGGCTTGGCTCTTTCTTCGACATCATTCACCAGGACCCCGTTATCTCGCAAGTGAAGCTAATTGCCGAACCATGGGACATTGGGGAAGGTGGTTACCTGGTAGGCAAGTTTCCGCCGGGTTGGGCAGAGTGGAACGGCAAGTACCGGGATTGCATACGCGATTACTGGCGCGGTGCCGAAAGTATGCTGGGTGAGTTTGCGGAACGCTTTACAGGTAGCTCCGATCTCTATCGCGACGATTGGCGTCGCCCTACTGCCAGTATCAATTTCATCACAGCGCACGATGGCTTCACGCTGAACGACCTGGTGTCTTATAACGAAAAGCACAACGAAGCCAATGGCGAAGACAACAACGACGGCGAAAGTCACAACCGCTCCTGGAACTGCGGGGCAGAAGGTCTCACGGAAGACAAAAAGGTAATTGAGCTGCGCGAAAGGCAGAAGCGCAACTTTCTTACCACGCTTTTTCTGTCGCAGGGAGTGCCCATGCTGGTAGCCGGCGACGAAATAAGCAGAACGCAGCAGGGCAATAACAACGCCTACTGCCAGGATAACGAAATTTCCTGGATCAACTGGATCAACGCTGACAAATCACTGCTGGCTTTTACCCAAAAACTGATTGAACTGCGTCGCAACCACCCGGTGTTCTGTCGCCGCCGCTGGTTCCAGGGGCAGCCGATCAAAGGAGTAGGCGTAGAGGATATTGCCTGGTTTCAGCCGGATGGCTCGGAGATGACGGAAGAGCATTGGAACCACGACTTTGCCAAGTCACTGGGGGTATTCCTGAACGGACGCGGCCTTCACTCCGTCGGCCCGAAAGGGGAGCAGATCATTGACGATAGTTTCTACCTGATCTTCAACGCTCACCACGAAGACATGGACTATACCTTGCCGGAGGCTAAGTACGGCACCCAGTGGACCAAAATACTGGATACTCACAATACAAAGATCAAGGATGAAGGACCTACCGTGGAGGCTGGCGAAACTATACGCATCGGAAGTCGCTCAGTTGTGCTGTTGCATCACCCGGCAGGACAAGTAGTGAGTGGATAATGTCAACTTAAACCAAAAAACAATGGAACTGAACATAAAGCACGATAAAAAATACCAGCAATTTACCGCCAACATGGGTAATGAAGATGCTGAACTGGCCTATGCCACACCTTCTGAGGAAGTAATCGATTTTACGCATACGTTTGTACCTGAGTCGGCACGGGGCAAAGGAGTGGCCAACAAACTGATAGAAGAAGGCCTTTGCTACGCAGAGGAAAACGGGAAGAAAGTGATCGCTACCTGTCCGGTCGTGAAAAAGTTTATTCACAAAAATCCGGACTATCAAAAGCTGTTGAAGTAATAGACTTCCTGCATAAAAGAAGAGAAGGTATGGCCTGCCAACACAACGGTAAGCTATACCTTTTTTTGTGTCAGGACTTGTAGCGTGCGATGTAGGTAATGGCGGAGAGGACCAGTGGGTGCTTGGCTTGCATCTGTTCTATGAGTTGCTCCATGACCAGATAGTCACTTACAGCCGTACTGATCTCATCGCACAGCAGCAGGTACTTATACCTGATGACGCTGATGTAGCACTTGTCATCGTTGTGAAGCAGAAAGTTGCAGATGTTCAGGTATAACTCCTGAGCCGCCTTGTCGCTCAGCTCAATATTTAAGGTGTCTTTTATTGCTTTTCTGGCGCTTTTCTTTTGCATAATAATAGGAGGTTCATGCAAACAGGCATGCCTGATGTCTGGAACGGCCGTACAGCCGGTTGAAGCAGAAGCAAGGTTACCGGAAAGGAAATACCGGTAGAGGCGCTTGCCCGTGGTGAGGGGGGCTAAGCGAACGGGAGTATTCTGTTAAGGAGTTAAGGGAAGTAAAATAGCTGCGCTGGCCAGGTGTCGCAGGCCAGCACAGCTACTTTATTATTGTTTCACGAGTTGTATCTCACAGTGCAGGCGTATCTCATCGCTCACAACTACACTGCCGGCCTCCGTTACTGCGTCCCACATCAATCCGAATTCTTTACGGTTGATCTTGCCTTCGACACTGAAACCTGCCTTTGTCTGTCCATAAGGGTCCACCACGGTGCCGTGATATTCCACATTGAGTGTAATGGGCCGTGTGGTGCCACGAATAGTGAGTTCTCCATTCAGCTTTTCAAAACCGGGTTTCAGCTCTTCGTAGTCTTTGCCTTCAAATCTGATTTGCTCATGGTTATCGGCATCAAAAAAGTCAGCTGACTTCAGGTGCGTGTCGCGCTGCTCGTTGTTGGTGCTGATGGAGTTAACATCGGCCGTGAACACAATGCTTTTGGTGTTGTGAAAATCTTCACCTTCTGTTTCCACTTCTACATTGAATTTTTCGAAATAGCCGGTCACGGTTGTAATCATCAGGTGGCGTACTTTGAACTGCACCTCACTGTGTGCCGGGTCTACGATCCATTTAGTTGTTGCCATAGGTATAAGTGGTTTTTAACTTGTTTAATTATATATGGTTGCCAGTGCCTTTAGCATACTGCATCACAGGTAATAGGGTTATAATCTGGTAGTTATTTGCTCAGGGATTGGGAGGCATATTGGGTTCTGCGCCTGCTCTGAATGTAGCGATGGCCCTGTTCTGGTAAAAAAGGGTGAGGATTTCGCCGGCAATGCGGTAAGAGTCTGCTTTTTCGAGTACGGCCATCAGGAGGTTCTCCTGCTCAATGATGGGGCACATGGCCCGTGTGGTGCCAAGGTTAGTCAGCTTAAGAGAGCCATTATCAACGCTATACCTGCCCATCAACCGGTTGCAGCCTGTGTACCCTTTTAGCTCATTTTCACCAGCTTCGAAGCGGATATAAGCGGTGCGGTTTTCAGGATTATCCTGGAACTGCTGATCCTGCAAAGAGAGCAGAATCCAGTAAGAGCTTTTCAGCTCTGTGTCTCCTTCAACGCCGTACTGTCTGTTCTTCTCGCTAAGGTTACAGGCGTTCAGGCACAGGAGGAGTAGTAAGAGCCAACTGGTGCGTACCATATTTTTCATAGTGTCTTTCGTTAAGGGCATAAGTTTATCGGAAGCTTTGTCCAGGTATGGAATTGCATACGCATAAGACCGGAATTAGGTAGCATGGCACCCTAAAGCAGGAAGTCCACCCGGGAGGTGGACTTCACTTTTGGCTTTATTTCTGATAACCCCGTACGCTTCGGCCGTAACTCGAAATAGGAGAGTCGGCCGAATAATCCGGACCCGATCGGTAACCATAGCCACGTGGGCTGCGACTTGGAGAGTCATCATAGTCACGGTCACGGAAGCGACGTGTTTCATAGTTGTCATTACGGCCTTCACGATCCTGATTGCGGTGATCGTAGTTGCTGCCATACTGGCGACCATAGTCATTGTCGCTGCTGCTGCGGCTGTGCTCACCACGGTCGTAGTAGCGGTCGTCCAGGCTTTCAGAATCTTCTATGCTTCGGCGTCCGTCCTGCCGGCCATGCGCATAATTATAGCGCTCGTCCTGGCCGTACTGGTCAAAGCGGCGTCCATGGCCGGTATGGCGGTAGCTGTTCTCCTGACGGTCATAGCGGCGGTTGGCATGGTCCACATCACTTTCTCTTCGCCAGCCGGTTCCACGTGTTTTCTCGTAGCCGCCCTGCCGCTCGTAGTTCATGTATGGGTTCGGGTCGCCGTAGCGGTAGTGGTCGCCCTGTGAACTGCCGCTGCCAGAGCCATAGTTATAATTGTCTCTGTCGCGATTGCTGTACTGGTTGCTGCCACTGCCACCCCATTCGTTCTGGTGCATCTGCCCCTGGGTATGGCGGTCATCCTGATCGCGGTTGCTGCGCCAGCTGCTGGCTCCATAGCCACCCACCGGGCCACTACTGCCATAGCTTGTGCTGCCCTGGCTGCTTACGTTTCGGTACTCGTGGTGCTGGTCCGGCATACCGTAGTAGTTGCCGCGGTTTTCGTAACGCGACTGGTAATTAGATAGATTGCTTGATTGGTTATACCTGTCTCCGGATCGTCTCCCTTGCTCACGGTAGCTTCTACCAAAATCTTCGTTATGTCTCATAGGTTTATGTTTTATAGATTCATGTTCAATTATGCTTTTTAAACGAGCATCAAGCCGCAGTGTTTGGTTAAGGCATCATTTGCATACGCTCCAGCAGTGATTCAACTCGGTTACAGTATGGAAAGCACGAAGTTAAAAAGTCAGGCTATACCTGAGGAGTCGCTGCTGCTGGGCTGATTTCGAAAAGAGAGTGCTCAATGCGGCCTTTGCCTGGTGCCTGTACGGACAGGCGCAGCGGCAGTGCCTGGGCGGGGTTTTGGGTAGGGAACCAAGGCCTTTGCTCCTGCACCACAATCAACATACCTTCCGGGCCTCCCGCAGCTTCAAACAGCGCATTGGCCGATTTCCAGCGAGGCAGTTGCAGCTTCTCACGCAGCTCCTGCGCAAAGGATGCCACATCACGCACAGGCAAGCCTACTTCTGCCACACCTATAAGCTGCTCGGGCCCAAAAGGTGCCAGGCTGGCTGAGGCTGTGCGGTGTGAAATAAACTCCAGCAGGTTGAGCTCCGGATCATAAAAATAAAGTGCCTGGGCTTGCCATGCTTCGTGGTATACGACAGGCGAAGTGGAACCGGGCGCATACAGAAACGCTACACGATCCTGCAACCATTCGCCTGCTTCCCCAATCCGGTTGCCTGGTAAATTAAAAGCAAGATGGTAGCCACCTACTGGCCGCTCCAGGTTTGTGCGGAAAGTCAGGGTGCTGTGTCCCACCTGCACACTGAAGGCCTGCTGCTCTTCTGACAGCAGTGGTAGCCCCAGTGTTTCGGTATAAAATGCCTTCAGCTCCTCAGGCTGGCGTGTATGCAGTTCAACAGAAATTATTTTCATCAGATTGTCACTAGGAATGGTGCTTACTTAAGAGATATACGAGAATAAATAACAGAGGACATTTAGAGGGGAGATACCTATTTAAAGGAATTTAAACCAACTCTTCATTATTGGTTTCGTTAAATACTATCTGTAAATCTATCAAAATCAGCAGGTCATGAAAGAAAAAGAAAGTATGAAAGGCAATGGACAGGATAAGTCAAAGTACTCCAAAGCCGAAAAATCCCGTAACGCCAGCAAAGGCACAACCCTCACCACCCGCCAGGGGCACCCTGTCACTGACAATCAGAACATTAGAACAGTAGGCAACCGTGGCCCGGCTACCATGGAGAACTACCACTTCATAGAAAAGATATCGCATTTTGATCGTGAGCGCGTACCGGAGCGCGTAGTGCATGCCCGTGGCGCCGGAGCACACGGTGTGTTCCAATCGTATGGTACAGTGGGCAATGATCCTATTGAAAAATTTACCCGCGCCAAGGTATTTAAGAAAGGAAAAGAAACACCAGTGTTTGTGCGCTTCTCTACCGTAGGCCATGGTACGCACTCGCCTGAGACGCTGCGTGACCCACGCGGCTTTGCCGTGAAGTTTTATACCGAAGACGGTAACTGGGACCTGGTAGGCAACAACCTCAAGATATTCTTCATTCGCGACGCCATGAAGTTTCCGGACCTGATCCACTCCCAGAAGCCAGATCCGGTAACCAATATACAAAGTGCCGAGCGCATCTTCGATTTCTTCTCCGGTACACCGGAGGCAACTCATATGGTTACCTTCCTGTATTCGCCCTGGGGTATACCTGCCAATTACCGTCAGATGCAGGGCTCGGGCGTGAACACCTACAAGTGGGTAAACGAAGATGGTGAAGCGGTGCTGGTAAAATACCACTGGGAGCCAATGAAACAGGGTATCCGCAACCTGACTCAGAAAGAAGCGCAGGAGATACAGGGCAAGAACTTCAACCACGCCACGCAGGACCTGTACGAGGCCATCGAGCGCGGGGACTTTCCGGAGTGGGAACTGAACGTGCAGATCATGAGCGACGACGATCATCCGGAGCTGGATTTCGATCCGCTGGACGATACCAAACTGTGGCCGAAGGAGCAGTTTCCATGGCACCCAGTGGGTAAGATGACCCTGAACCGCAACCCGGTGGACTACTTCAACGAAGTGGAGCTTTCGGCTTTCGGTACAGGTGTGCTGGTCGACGGGTTGGACTTCTCGGACGATAAAATGCTGCAGGGGCGTACCTTCTCTTACTCCGATACGCAGCGTTACCGGGTAGGCGCCAACTATCTGCAGCTACCGATCAATGCACCGAAGACCCATGTGGCCACGAACCAGCGCGGCGGACAAATGGCCTTTGACACGGACTTTGCAGAAGGGCAGAACATCCACGTAAACTATGAGCCGTCTATACTGGGCGGCCTGCAGCAGGCTGAAAAGCCGAAGGAGTATTCGCCGCGTTACGAAGCGAACCTGGTGCGTCAGCCAATCGACCGACCGAACCCGTTCGGTCAGGCTGGGGAGACTTACCGCAATTTCGAGGACTGGGAACGTGACGAACTGATCAACAACCTGGGCAATGACCTGGCCAAATGCGATAGCCGCATACAGGGCAAGATGCTGGAGTACTTCACCCAGGCCGACGAAGACTATGGCCGCAGAGTGCGAGAAAGCATTGACCGTGCTACGAAGGAGATGAAGAAGATGATGATGGAGCACAAGAAGATCGAAGGCATGGATGGCCCGTCAGGTAATGTAACCGGCGAAGAAGGTGTGCAGGATGCGCAAGGCAAGTCACACGAGGCCAAGCCGTATTAACAGAAGAATTGTTTAGGTATAGAGAGGCCGCTCCCAGGAAGGAGCGGCCTTTTTTTGTTCATTCCCACATCTCCCGAATTTTAGCTAATTTTGCAGTATTGTGAGAAAGCATAAGAAGAAGACTAATTTCGAAATACTCGAGAACATTCGAATCGAGGAGATGGTAGCGGAGGGCAAGTGCCTGGCGCGCCACGAGAATATGGTAGTGTTTGTGGGCGGTGTGGCTCCCGGCGACGTGGTAGACCTGCGCGTGACACGCAAGAAGAAGAGCTTCATGGAGGCGGAGGCCATTAACTTCCACAGCTACTCCGAGGTACGTGTGCAGCCATTCTGTGAGCACTTCGGTACCTGCGGCGGTTGCAAGTGGCAGCACATCGGCTACGACACGCAGCTGTTCTACAAGCAGAAGCAGGTGCAGGATAACCTGGAGCGCATCGGCAAGGTGGCGCTACCGCCTTTCGACCCGATCCTGGGTTCTGCCAAAGACAAGTTCTACCGCAACAAACTGGAGTTCACCTTTTCCAACTACGGCTGGCTGACAAACGAGCAGATCAAGTCAGGGGAGGAGCATGAGCGCCGGGCACTGGGTTTCCACATGCCGGGCCGTTTTGATAAGATACTTGACATTCAGAACTGCTATCTGCAGCCGGAGCCTTCCAACAGCATCCGACTGGCCGTGCGCGACTATGCCCGGGCTAACAATCTGGTGTTTTTTGATAAGCTGCGTATGAACGGCTGGTTGCGCAACCTGATCATCCGCACGGCTAATACCGGCGAACTGATGGTGATCGTGCAGGTATACCATGAGGACGAGGAGGCTTTGACAGGCTTACTGGATCATTTGGCTACAACTTTCCCTGAGATCACTTCGCTGCAGTATGTGGTGAATGGAAAAGGCAACGAGACTTTCCACGACCTGGAAGTAGTTTGCTACAAAGGCCTGCCTTACATTCATGAGGAGATGGAAGGTATACGCTTCCGGGTAGGACCGAAATCCTTTTACCAGACCAATGGCGATCAGGCTTACGAGCTCTATAAACTTACCCGCGAGTTTGCCGGTCTGACCGGGAATGAACTGGTGTATGACCTCTATACCGGAGCCGGTACCATTGCCAACTTTGTAGCGCGTCAGTCACGTGAGGTCATCGGTATAGAATATGTGCCAAGCGCCATTGAAGACGCCAAGATCAACTCGCAGATCAATGACATTACCAACACGACCTTCTATGCCGGCGACATGAAAGACATCCTTTCGGATGAGCTGATCGAGCGCCATGGCAGACCGGATGTGGTGATCACCGATCCACCGCGTGCAGGTATGGACGAGAAGGTGGTGGCGAAGCTTCTGCAGGTACACGCAGACCGCATCGTGTATGTGAGCTGCAACCCGGCCACGCAGGCACGTGATTTGGAGCTGCTCTCTGAGAAGTATGATGTAGCACGGGTGCAGCCGGTGGATATGTTCCCACAGACGCACCACGTAGAAAATATTGTTCTGTTAACAGCTAAATAAAAGCGAATGCAAAACGATCCTGAATTAAACGGTAAATACCTCGGTACCATCTCCAAAGACTTTGTGGTGGTGGCTGAGACCCTGCGTGAGGCATCGTACCAGGTGCGCAAACGCCATATTTCAAAGTACCCGATCTTTGTTTTTGCCCGGACGGAGGTGCCCATTGGCTCACTCTTTCTGGCCAAAGAGGAACTGGCGCTGGAGTGGAATATTAACGCTTCTTATTTAGAAGACTTCATCAAACACCGCCTGGTAGATGCAGAGAGAATAGAGGATTTCGTGGCGGCCTACAAAGACCCGGATGAGTTCTGCTGCCTCTTTGTGGTGGATGGAGAGAACTTCACCAACTTCGTGTTTATACCTTATCCAGAGGATTAATTTTTGGCAAAGGAATTTGTGACAATTGACAAAGTTCTTTTCAACTTGAGTTAAACAAAAAAGAGAAGCCTCAACAGCTTCTCTTTTTTTGTTTGTCTTAAAAATGCTGCCATCCCTGCGCCTGTAGCGGGAACGACTGACCGTGCTTGTTGGCCAGGTTAATGCCCTCGCTCTTGTCAGTGATCTTACCGATGATACTGATGTCGGGGTGGTTCTTCACTTTGTCGTAGTCCGAAATTGGCACCGTGAACAGCAGTTCATAGTCTTCGCCGCCGTTGAGGATGCAGGTGATCGGGTCGAGTTTGAATTCCATGGCTGCCTCCAGCGTCTGCTCATCTACGGGCAGGTTGTCTTTGTAGATAGTGGCACCCACACCGGACTGCGCACAGATATGGAACAACTCCGAAGCCAGTCCGTCTGACACGTCGATCATGGAAGTCGGTTTGATGTCGCGC
This sequence comes from Pontibacter lucknowensis, assembly GCF_900156415.1. Classification (GTDB taxonomy): domain Bacteria; phylum Bacteroidota; class Bacteroidia; order Cytophagales; family Hymenobacteraceae; genus Pontibacter; species Pontibacter lucknowensis. Next base: position 360,120 of record NZ_FTNM01000003.1, read on the forward strand.
TCCTTCATGTCGTGAATCACGTCCATGCGTGCCTCGGGACGAAGCTGGCGACCCACGATGTATTGTCTGTCTTCGAGTTGCGGCTGCATCTCCGGGTCAGCCATAAAGGCCTGCTTCTCGCGCTCCAGTATCTGGAGGCCAAGATAGGCTGCGCCCAGGTCGCCGGTCACGCAGATCAGGTCATTTTCTTTAGCACCGCTGCGTAGCACCGCATTGCCTTTGGCCACCTCACCAATAGCCGTGATGCTGATCACCAGACCGGTGCGGGAAGAGGTCGTGTCGCCACCCACAAGGTCCACACCGTAGTTCTCGCAGGCTAGGCGCATCCCTTCATAGAGTTCCTCTACGGCCTCCACTGTATACTTGGCTCCCAAAGCAATGTTTACCGTGATCTGTGTCGGCTTGGCATACATGGCCGCAATATCCGACACATTCACAGCCACTGCTTTGTAGCCCAGGTGCTTCAGCGGACAAAAGGTGAGGTCAAAATGCACACCCTCCAGCAGCATGTCGCTTGTTACCACAATCTGTTTTTCACCTGGTTCCAGAATGGCTGCATCATCACCAATTCCTTTGATGGTGGAAGGTTGTGTGAGCTCAATTTTTTCATTCAGGCGCTTGATCAGGCCAAACTCGCCTAATTCACTAAGTGGGGTATAGTTACTCATCTTGTTTCTGCTTTATACCTGCAAAGGTACGCAATTTATAAGGTATAGGAGTAATCCACCCATCACGGAATTCCTGCGCGATAATTAACCTAGAAATAGTAGTTTTGTGCCTGATCCCTGCAATGAGTGGGAAGGAATGTAATAGGTTGTCTGCTAAGCAAAGCGGACAAGGTATAAGCTGATTTGACAAAATGAAAAATAAAGTGGTACTCGTAACGGGCGGCACATCAGGTATAGGCAAGGCGCTGGTGTTTGCGTTTGGTAAGGCGGGAGCAAAGGTGGCCTACTCTGGTCGTAACCAACAGAACCTCGACCATACCGCACAAGAACTGTCGGCGGCAGGTATAGATAACCTGGCTATAAATGCCGATGTGAGTGTGGAAGCCGATTGCGAGCGCATGGTGGCTGAAACAGTAGCGAGGTATGGTAAGCTGGATGTGTTGATTAATAATGCCGGTATCTCGATGCGTGCACTTTTTGAAGACCTGGACCTGGATGTGCTGCGCAAGGTTATGGACATCAACTTCTGGGGAACGGTGTATAGCACCAAGTTTGCGCTGCCTTACATAAAAGCGGCAAAGGGTTCTATCATCGGTATTTCGTCTATTGCCGGCTACCGCGGGCTGCCAGCCCGTACCGGTTATTCGGCTTCTAAGTTTGCGATGCATGGTTTCCTGGAGACGCTCCGCACCGAGCTGCTGCATTCCGGTGTGCATGTGCTGATCGCCTGCCCGGGCTTTACGGCCTCCAACATCCGCAACACAGCGCTTGCAGCTGACGGACAACAGCAAGGCGAGACACCGCGAGACGAACAGAAAATGATGAGTGCCGAAGAAGTGGCCGATCGTATCCTGCAGGCGACCATCAAACGCAAACGCGACCTCGTGATGACCACCCAGGGCAAGATGGCGGTATGGGTAAACAAGCTCTTTCCAAGCCTGGCCGATAAGCTGGTGTACAATGTGATGGCGAAGGAAAAAGACTCACCGTTGAAGAAGTAAACTACTGTGTCATAAAATTACGGCAGCTCCAGCAGATTGTGCTTGCGCACGTAAGCCTTTTCGCCTTTCCAGCGGATCTCGTACCAAATGTCCTGCTCTCCTGTAATAGGTACTTTGTGCCCCTGCGAAACAGTAGCCAGCCAGGTAGCCCCAGCTGAGGGTGCTGACATGATTGCCACCTGATCGTTGCGGATAATGCCTTCGTCACCCAGGTCGAGGAAGTTGATGTAGTAGAGGATGAAGAGTAGGTATAGCACAAAGCCTACTTTGAAAGTCTGGCTGAAGCGGTGCCCTTTGCGCCAGCTCACAAACATCACCGTCACGGTTACCACAGCCACGAGCAGCAGCAGCTCCAGAATGCGCATGTAGTGCTTGCTGAACTGGGTTTTGAAGAACTGCAGGTCATTGTACTCATAACCGCTCAGCCGGTGCGTCTGTCCGAGCTCCTCCATCTTTTTGAGGACCGATCGGCTGGGCTGTTTCTTGTAGAAGAGATGCAGGTAATACATGGCTCCGGTATAGTCACGCACACTTTCCTTGATGTAGGCCATCTTGAGGAGCATTTGCGGGGTGTATACCTGCTGGTGCTGCAGCAACGAATCATAAAGCGTGAAAGCCTCAGTGTACTGCAGGCTGTTAAAGAGAGAATCAGCTTGGGATAGGGCTTTATTATCTGTCTGACTATAAACTGGTTCGGTGTTTAGCGCCAAAAAAAGGAGCAAAAAACCAGAGATTTTGAACCAAAGATTTTGCATTTAAACAGATAGATATTACTTTTGCAACGCAATTAAGGGAATCGCCCTTGAGAATGCAAGTTAGTAAAAAGATTCTGTAGCTCAGCTGGTAGAGCAATACACTTTTAATGTATGGGTCCTGGGTTCGAATCCCAGCGGGATCACAAATAGCGCCTCCTTTATCTAAGTAAGGAGGTGCTTCATTTCACTAACTTATTACTGATTCTGTAGCTCAGCTGGTAGAGCAATACACTTTTAATGTATGGGTCCTGGGTTCGAATCCCAGCGGGATCACTTCAAAAGCCTCAAACCTGTGTTTGGGGCTTTTTTTATTTCCCTTGTTGCCTAATCCAAACCCTTTCGGCAGTTTCGAGTTTAAAAGCCATAGTTTATCTAAAGTCTATCAATGGAAAACTTTGTCAAGATTCAGGTACCGGTAACAATCTCTTACCCCGCTTTGGAAAGCGTACTCCAAAAGCAGCTGGTGGGCGAATACATACCGAAGCCCTCCGAGGATGCGGATGCAAACCCCTACGCTCAGATTCTGGATGTTGGCCTGGCAGGCAGCAGCGCCGGTGCCGGTGACATCATCTTAAAAGTCAGGATCCGGGTTTTAAGGACCATACTCAAGCGCGATAATGTGGACCTGTACGTGCAGGCAACGCCAGGCTACGACAACGACCGGCAGCAGGTATACATCCGCCGGTTTAACATGCAAGCGCAGACCTCCAGCCGCTTTTATAATTCCTCGCTCGAAGTACTGGTCAACAAGGTGGCCTATAACCAGATCATTCAGAAGGCAAGAGTAAACCTGTCCGAAATCATCGCGGGCGAACTGACTAAGGCTAACGGGATGCTGGAAGCAGGTATGGATTTGAAGGGGCTGAAACTCACGGGTGCCGTAGAAGAGGTGCGTGTGCAAGACATCACGCCAAAGTCAAACCGTTTGTTCCTGAACCTGGAGTTGCAGGCAAAAGTGGAAGTAGATGTGTTTGACCTGAGCGAACTGCTGCCCGCCTAACCTGAGCCGAACTACCCAGAAAGAGATGAATATAGGTATAGCAGCTATATTTTTTCATTGCAAAAGATTTTTTTTTTTGATCTGTTAAAGCTTTGATGCTTAGGATGATTAAACCAAAATTGTGTTGGGTCGTTTTATACGGATACCTTTGAGATCGCGAATAGTAGTACCAGGTTTTGGCAATTAAGGAAAAAGCCCTACTTTTGCACTCCCAACACGGGAAACACATAGTACTGATTCTGTAGCTCAGCTGGTAGAGCAATACACTTTTAATGTATGGGTCCTGGGTTCGAATCCCAGCGGGATCACCGAAAAGAAAGAGGCTGTTTACGCAAGTAAGCAGCCTCTTTTGTTTTGGCCCTCTCTTTGTCCTGATCTCATGTTTTTCGCCTGCAGCATACCTTTACCGCAAAGGTATAGCATGCCACAAAAGCAGCAAGTCAACAAACAAAAATCCCTTGGCTACTGCGGTAGTCAGGGGATTTCAGGTATAGGGTATAAGCATTTTACTCAGTTTTGTAGAGCGTCTCAAACAGCTTGTATTTAAACTGCTTGTACTCCTGCAGCACCGCTACCATGGCAAACAAGGTCAGGGCAATCACGATCGGGTACACCATGTAAAGCATCGGGTGCAGGAGCGGCAAAAACAGCAGACCTAACAGCAACATGGACAAGAAACTGTACAGGTATGAAGTCTTGGCACTAAAGCTCAGGATGCCACCCTTTACCATTTTAGGACTGGTGAACGAAGCTATGATCCCGATTGGTGTCAGGACCATAACGGCTGCAGCATACATCAGCAGAATGAAAGTTGCCTGCTCGTGGTTAAAGAAGGCCACATACAGCACCACAAGGGCTGCGTCTATCAGGATAGGCATGCGCAGCGGCAACAGGCTGGCCTTCAGAAATTCCTTGTAGCTTCCTGTAGCACGCTCTGTCGTCAGCCACAGGTTTTTGTAAAAGCCCCACACGTTGTTGAACACATAGGTATAGATCACGAGCGGACCCACAAAAAACCAGAGTGTTGCGTTCTTGTCCAGCATATGGATGCCCTTGGCCGTGTACACCGTTGCGTCGATGCCCAGCATCAGCACCTTGAAACCCAGACCGAACAGAAGCAGTTGCTTGGCCATTTTGTGATTCTTGAATAGGCGCCAGCCCAGGCTACGTCGGGCATTATGACTGTAATTCACGGTACGGCGTTTTGGTTCGAAGGCTGCCTGCTCCAGCAGGAAATTCGCAAGCAGAAAAGAGGCCAGCGAAGCCAGATGCACCACCAGCATCATCACCGAATTCACAGGCTCAAACATAGGCGCGCGGGCTTCCAGGGCTATAAATGCGCCTGCCATGATCACGGCGCCCCAGAATGCGCTGCTGCGCCAGTTGATGCGGCGCTCAATAAACACCTGCAGTGATCGCCTTGTGATATGGGCTGTCAGGAATACCAGGAAACTCTGTACCAGGTGCAGCACAGTATAGTCAGACGACATCATAAAGAGCAACAGCAGGAAGTTGAGCAGCACGAAGTAGAACGGCGATACCAATTCCACTACAAGCTCAGTCCAGAAGCGCTTGAGCGGCTTAACAGGGTATATGCGGTTAATGAAATCAGCTTTCGGAATGTAGGCCGGGAAAAAACCCCGCAGGATCGTGAAGGCCAGCAACAGCAGGTTGGTATAGCCCAGCATCTGGCTGACATCCATATTCAGTCCGCCTTCACGGGCCTGCTGAAGCAGGTACGTAAACAGCCAGGCATAAAAAGCCGACAGCACAATGCCAAGCGCAAGCAGGAGCACCCGCTGCATCTTCTTGTGCCGGAAATAGCTATTCAGTCTTGCCTTGCAGGAATATAAAATCAGATCCATGTAATTGAGTTTAGGAGTTGGAGAGTCGGGGAATTTAGGAGTGCTCTACAATCTCAAACTCCTAAACTTTAAAACGCTCAAACTAATTCAACATCCAGTCGATGTCGGCGTCGGTAGTGGTGTGGTGTGGCTGGAGGAGTTGGAACAGGGCCTGGTCGATCAGGGCTTCGCCGTTCATGGTAAACTCCTGTACCGAGCCGTTGTACATCAGCTGTCCGTCATTAAGCACTCCGATGTGCGTGGCTACACGCTCCACATAATTCAGGTCATGTGACGAGATTAGTACTACCCGGTTTGGCGTGCTGTAGTTGCGGATCAGCTTTACAAGTAGCTGCGCTGCGATCGGATCAAGACCTGTGAAAGGCTCGTCCAGGATAAGCACGCGCGGCTTGTGAAGAATGGCCGCCACAATGCCGACCTTCTTTTTCATACCCGTAGAGTAGCCCGCAATATTTTTGTGAAGCGACTCCCGCTCTGAGAAAAAGTAATTGGTCAGGCTGTTGATACGCTGCTGCGCCTCATCTTCAGGTAATTTATAAAGCTTTGCCACAAAGTTGAGGTATTCCAGTCCGGTAAATTCTTCAATCAGGGGATTGTCTTCGCAGAGGGCACCTAAATCCTGCTTCACTTCAAGTGCATTGCTCAGGTAGTCCTTGCCAAAAAGCGCTATTGTGCCGCTGTCAGGCTTTATGAGATCGAGAATACTGTTGAGGAAGGTGCTTTTGCCAACGCCGTTTTTTCCAAGCAGGCAGTAGCACTGGCCCTGTTCTATTGTAATGTCAAGCGATTGCAGTACATGTTTGTTGCCATACGCTTTGGATAGTCCTTTTATCTCGATGCTCATATTCTTCCCCTGGCTAAATATAGTAATATAACTATTCTTAATACAGGTATAAATTTAGTTATACCCCCGAAATAGTCCAAACATTATGCGCGAAACTTAAGCTGAGTGCTGCCAGCATCCCTGAAATCTTATGCGCATTTGTGCTAAAGCAACATTGGTAGCTATGCATAAGGTTTCGGCGCTTCTCAAATGTTTTGCAATTTTTTGATATCAGTCACGCAAGCCTTTAAGAGCCAAAACTTTGCCACATTGCCATTGCTTTAACAAACAAATTGATTTTATGTTTTTAGGTTAGTCTAAAAATAAAAATAAGTAAATCTAAACTTTTATTTAAGTTTGTCTCGTATTAGTCTTGATAAGCTTAAACTATTGAAATGAAGTACCTATACCTGATTTATGTATTGCTCATGCTCCCTGTCGTAGTTAGTGCGCAAACCGGCAAAATAGAAGGGCAGGCACTAGCCGGGGGCGCACCAGCAGCTTTTGCCAGCATCGGCCTGGTAGGAAGCAGTGTCGGTGCTACTGCTGATGAAGAGGGGTATTTTGAATTAACGCCAGTACTGGCAGGAGAGCACAAGATCAGCGTTTCAGCCATTGGCTTCAGGACGCAGGAAGTGGCAGTGACGGTAAAAGCCGGAGAAACAAGTAATGTGAAAGTTACTTTGCAGCCCCAGGATGCCCGACTGCGTGAAGTGGTGGTGTCGGGTACCATGCGCGAAACGTATCTGCTGGAGTCACCGGTGCCGGTGGAGATCTACACCCCCAAATATTTTCAAAAGAACCCTACCCCGGCCATATTTGAGGCGCTTGAAATTGTGAACGGAGTGCAGCCACAGATCAACTGCAGTGTGTGTGGCACCGGCGACATCCACATCAACGGCATGGAAGGCGCCTATACCATGGTGCTGATCGATGGCATGCCGATCGTAAGCGCCCTGTCTACAGTCTACGGACTGAGTGGCATACCCAACAGTTTGATCGAGCGGGTGGAGGTGGTGAAAGGACCAGCCTCTACCTTGTATGGCTCCGAAGCTGTGGCAGGCCTCCTTAACATCATCACCAAAAGTCCTGCAACGGCTCCACGCCTCTCAGCTGACCTGTTCTATACCTCTCACCGCGAGCTGAATGCCGACATAGGGTATAGCAAGCGCTGGAACCGCGCTTCGACCATGCTGAGTACTAATTACTTCCGGTTTGCCGACCGGCGCGATGTGAACCAGGATAATTTTACGGACATCCCGCTGCAGCATCGCTTTTCCATCTTTAACAAATGGAGCCTGAATCGTCTGGAAAACCGGGTGGCTAACCTGGCGGCCCGCTACTACTACGAAGATCGCTTTGGTGGGGAGATGCAGTGGCAACCGGTACACAGGGGAGGCGATCATGTATACGGCGAGTCAGTGTATACGAGTCGCTACGAAGTGCTGGGAAGCTACCAGCTGCCTATACCTGAAAATCTGCTGTTCAGCTTCTCTTACAACGATCATCAGCAGAATGCTGCTTACGGGGAGACTAACTACAAAGGGCATCAGCGGGTGGGCTTCGGGCAGTTGGTATGGGATCGTGACCTGGGCGCAAAACAGAAGCTGCTGCTTGGCACCACCTACCGCTATACCTGGTACGATGACAACACGCCTGCCACCCAAGAGGGAGATGATGAGGCTACTGAAAACAGTCCGGATCAGACTTCTTTGCCAGGGGCCTTTGCACAGCACGAGTACAAAGCTTCTGATAAGTTCACGCTGCTCTCCGGTTTGCGCTACGATCACCACTCGGCACACGGAGGCATTTTTTCGCCGCGTCTGAGCATACGCTGGGCTCCGGATGAAGACAATATCTTTCGTCTGAGTATGGGCAATGGCTACCGTGTAGTCAACCTGTTCACCGAAGATCACGCCGCCCTCACCGGTGCCCGTGAAGTAGTCATCCGAAACGAACTGAAGCCAGAGCAGTCCTACAACGTCAACCTGAACTACCAGCGCTACATTCCGCTTGGTAGTGGCTTTCTGAATTTGGAGGGGTCGGCCTTCTATACCTATTTCACGAACAAGATCGTTGCTGATTTCCTGACGAACAATACGCAGATCATCTACGACAACCTGAGCGGGCATGCCATTTCCAAAGGTATAGCCTTAAATACGGAGCTGGCCTTTACCTTTCCGCTGCGCCTGCACACCGGCGTTACGCTGATGGATGTGTACCAGGTGCAGGACACAGGTGAGGGACAGCATGAGCGTGTTCCGCAATTGCACGCACCCCGGTTCTCGGGCACCTTCACCGCATCGTACCAGTTCAGGCAGCTCGGCCTCACACTGGACTACACAGGCAGTGTGAAAGGCCCGATGTACCTGCCGGTGCAGGAGAATGATTTCAGACCGGAAATGTCGCCTTGGTTCAGTCTGCAAAACCTGCAGGTCACCAAGACGATGGGAGAAGGGCTGGAGCTATACGGCGGCGTTAAGAACTTGCTGAACTTCATGCCCAAGCACCCGCTGATGCGCCCCTTCGACCCTTTTGACCGGCAGGTGGAAGTGAACAACCCGTATGGCTACAGCTTCGACACGGAGTATAATTATGCGCCTATGCAAGGCCGACGTTTTTTCCTAGGTGTTCGCTATACCTTGCCGCAGTAAGTTAAGTGTTTGACTGCGTGAACAGTTTGAGTGTACTTCGTGTTAAGTGACAGGATTTGCAGGAAAATAGCCGCAAAAAAACAGTTCTGAGCACAGATGACTGTTGCAATTCTCAATTATGCAGTATACTTTTGCAAACCTAATCAGCTGCGCACGTGGTGAAACTGGTAGACACGCCATCTTGAGGGGGTGGTGCCTTCGGGTGTGGGAGTTCGAATCTCCCCGCGCGCACTCTAAAAGCTCTGTTCTTAACTGGACGGGGCTTTTTTTATGGCTATACCTTCCGCTCGAACGGATTCTCGGGCTTCACCAGCATCACCTGTTCGCGCTCGACTACTACGGCACCGGCCGGGGCGCCTTTGGGTTTGCGCACCCATTTTTTGGGAGTATAGAGTACAGGACAAAGTGAATCGCTTTTACGCTTGCTATAGTAGGCGGCCAGTTGGGCGGCTTTTTCGAGAACGGTGGCAGGGACGGTTTTTCCTGCCTGATGCTTAATCACCACATGCGAGCCTGAGACGTCTTTGGCGTGCAGCCAGATGTCTTCCTTGTAGGTATGGCGCTGCGTGAGTAGGTCGTTGTTCTGGGCGCTTTTGCCAACCAGTATCTTATAGCCTTCGGTTTCAAATAATCGGAAAGGTGCTTCCTGCTGGGCCTGCTGTTTGGTGGTGAGCAGGTGGGCATGCTCTTTCAGGTATAGCTTGAGCGCCTTATAGGTCTTTGCTTCCTCCAGCGCATGCAAAGCATCATCCAGCACAATGGCTTCTTCTAGTTTGCGCTCCTGCCGCTCCTCCAGTTGGCTGATCTCAACATGCTGCTTCTTCGCTTTTCGGTACAGACGTTCGGCTTGCTTCTGGGGCGTTTCATTTGCCTTGAGCTTAAACTTGCGCTGGCGGTCGGTATAGAAGTCGTAAAGCTCTACTTCAGTGGCACGGGGCGGAATATTGGTCAGGTTCGCCATGATGATGTCAGCAATCTGGGAATAGGAGCGACCGTGGCGCAGTTCATGCAGCCGGGCTTCTGTCTGCTCCAGTATGGCCTGAGTGGCGCGTTGCTTCTTGCGGAGCTGTTGCTGTGTCTGTTCAAAGATGCGCTCAAAGCCGGTTTCGCTCAGGTAACTGCGGGTAAAGCCGTTCAGCGCCTCTATCGGGTTATCATATACCTGCAGCACTTCCCCCAGCTGGAGCAATGATAGCCGCAGCTTTCCGTCCAATCTGATCAGGTAATACGCCGCAGGTGCTTCGAGTAGCTCAAGCATAGTCTGCACCAGCTCCCACTTGTCTTCGGGCGTGAGCTGGCTATACCCTTGTTGTTCCAGGTACAGGGCAGGCAAATCGCCAAAGGTCGGGTATACCTTCTTGATATTACCCTCTGCTGCAGCAAAGGCCTCGAAGTTCTGGCGGATAGGCCTGTCCATCTGTAGCGGGTTCAGCTCCAAGTCGGCTCCAAATTTCTTATGAAACAGCTTAAGCGGCTCGTCGCCTTGAAACAGCACGATGTTGGAGCGGTTGCCAAAAAGCTTGAAGAGCAAGGTATAGCCATCGCTCAGCCTCAGGTAAAAGCTGCGCTCGTTCAGGTGCTGCACCACATCCTGCACGGTTTGCCCCAGCAGCTCCCCAAAAAGGTTGATCGTATTGGCCTTAGCCCGTTTAAACTCAGACGGGAAAGAAAGCGATGAAAAGTGCGCAGTGAGTGAGGCGCGGACATACAGCTCCCGCTCCCCCTCAGTAAAGCCTATCACCAGTTCGTCCTTGTTCTGACTGAAGCAAGTGACAACCTCCATCCCTACCAGCCGACTGCGCAGCTGCTCGGATAGTTGCCTTAAAAAGTAGTAATTCTGGTGCATTTATACCTCAATCTGCAGGCCGTCGTAGCCTAGTCGGATAAAGTCGGGGAGGGTCAGTTCCACCTCGCGGTGGAGGCCCAGCAGGTGACTGATGTGGGTCAGGTAGGCACGCTCGGGCTGGAGGTCCTCGAGCAGTTCGATGGCTTCCTGCAGCGAGAAGTGTGATATGTGCGGCTCCTGGCGCAGGGCGTTCAGCACGATCACTTTAGAACCGCGCACTTTTTCCTTTTCAGATTCCGAGATGTAATTGGCGTCGGTGATATAGGTGAAATCTCCCACACGGTAGCCCAGCACGGGCAGTTTGTAGTGCTTCACCCGGATAGGTATAAACGGAATACCTTCAATCTCAAAAGGCTCTTCGGTAATAGGGTGTAGCTCAACCCGCGGAATGCCGGGGTACTGTATACCTGAAAAGATATAGGCGAACTCCCTTTTGAGCTGTTCCAGCACACGTTCCTCACCGTAGAGCGGCATGTCCTTGTGCTGCGAGAAATTGTAGGCGCGGATATCGTCGAGGCCGGCAGTATGGTCTTTGTGCTCGTGGGTAAACACCAGGGCATCGAGCGTGCGGATGCGCTCGCGCAGCACTTGCTGGCGGAAATCAGGGCCGGAGTCGATGATGATGCTCTTGCCGCCTACCTGCAAATGTACCGATACACGCAGGCGTTTGTCCCTGTAATCAACAGAACGACACACTTCGCAGGAGCAACCGATAACCGGTACGCCCTGCGAAGTGCCCGTGCCTAAAAGCGTTACTTTCAATTGGTTCTTTCCTGATTGCGGATGTCCTGGTAGAGCTGTCGGTTCTTCTCGCTCAGCAGATTCTCATCCACAGTAATGGTTCTCAGAATGTCGTACAGGCAATTGATCTTTCCTTCAAGGCTGAAGTACTTATTCACGACAGCTACTTTCATGTCTTTGAGCACACAGTAGCCTGCTTTAAAATTCCCCTTCTCGTAGCGCAGTACAAAATCCGACTCCGCAAAAATATCCTCCAGCTTATTTAAAAATGGCCGCGTGTACTTCAGTTCCATTTACAACTCTCCGGTGTGCTTCTTTACGGTCTGTACCAGCATGTCGAAATCAAGCGGTTTTGGCAGGTACTCGTTGATGCCCACTTCCTTGAAGTCTTCCATGGTGTAGTTGTTGGCGTTGCCTGTTACTGCTATGATCGGAATGTTGGAGATCTGCTCGTCTTTGTGCGCACGGATTTCCTTAGAGCACTCCATCCCGTTTTTGATCGGAATGTTGAGGTCCATCAGGATGGCGTCGATCTTATTGTTCTCTACCTGCTTGATTACCTCACTACCGTTCTTGGCGGTCAGGATCTTGTAGTTCTGAAGCTCGAGAATTTTCTTCGTCAGGTTCAGGATCACAGAGCTGTCTTCTGCAATCAGGATGGTTTTGTTGTCTGCCATGGGTTTAATAAACTATAAAATGATCTCTTTATAAGTTTTGCGGTAGTTTTCGTATTGGGCCAGCAGCTTTGCGAAGTTACTTCTTACGTTATCGTACTGGTCATGTTTTATGTCATGCTCCAGGATTTTGGCTAGCTCGGCCACCTGGTTGATGCCAAGTGTAAAGCCGGTCCCCTTAAGTTGGTGCAATGTACTTAAAATACTTTTGTATTGTTGTGCCTCCAGCTCTTTTTTGGCCTCTTCGAGCAATTCACCAGCTTCCTGTTCAAATTCCACATACAACTGGCGCGCAAATTCCGCCCCTCCAATCTCTTTGAGTTGCTCTGTAATGGCCAGGTCGATCACAGGTATGGTATCGTCCTCCGAATCATCGTCAATGGCTGCAGTAAGTCCACCGGCTTTGTCGCGCTTCCAGTTCAGCTCATGCCATCTCATGATCACTTTGTACAAGTCTGAACTTTTCACCGGTTTGGAGATATAATCATCCATGCCCTGGCTCATAAACTTCTCGGCATCTTCGCGCATCGAGTAGGCAGTCATGGCTACTACCGGCGGACTGTCATTGCCCAGCTTCTCCTGGATAATTGAAGTAGCCGTTACGCCGTCCATTTCAGGCATCTGAATGTCCATGAACACCATGTCGTAGCCGTTGTTAAGCGCCCTGTCTATGGCTTCGTAGCCGTTGGAAGCAACGTCGGTGCGACATCCCAGTCGCTCCAGCAACTTGAAGGCCACTTTCTGATTGATCTGGTTGTCATCTACCAGCAGTACATAAGGTGAGAAGTCCAGCACCTCGGCTTCGGCGTTTTGCAATTGCATGCGCTGAAGCTGTGCTTCCACTTCTTCGCTGTTGGCTTTCTTCACCTTGATCGTGAACCAGAAGGTGCTACCGTCATTCGGTATCGATTCCACCCCGATGTCACCACCAAGCAGGTGGGTGAGCTGCTTCGAGATGGCCAGACCGAGGCCTGTGCCGCCAAAGGTCTTGGTGGACGAGTTATCAAGCTGGGTGAAGTCAGTGAAGAGCAGTTTCTGGTCTTCGTCGGTTATACCTATACCTGAGTCCTTCACCCGCACTTTCAGCATATACTCCTGACCTTTCTTCAGTGGTTCGGCATCTACATGTATGCTCACTTCGCCTTCGTTCGTGAACTTAATGGCATTAGAAGTCAGGTTGGAAAGCACCTGCAGGAAGCGCGTTTCGTCGGTGAGCACATAGCGTGGTGTCTCCGGCGTTATCGTGTAGGTAAAATGCAGGTCCTTTTGCTGGGCCCGGTTTGCAAAGAGCGAGTGTATCTTGTTGAGCGTGTCATGCAGGTCCATGCCGCTCTCGTGCAGCACCAGCTTACCAGCCTGCATCTTCGACAGGTCGAGGATATCGTTCAGGATCGCCAGCAGGGCATCCGAAGACTTGCGCAGCGTATCGATGTACTCTTTCTGCTCCTCGTCGTTGACGATCTGACTCAGCAGATCGATCATACCAATGATACCGTTCATAGGTGTGCGCAGTTCGTGACTCATGTTGGCCAGGAACTGTGTTTTCACCTTGAGCAGGTTCTCCGCTTCTTCTTTGGCCTTGAGCAGCGCTACCTGTGTGCGTTTTAGTTCTGATACATCGCGCAGCACACCTTCCATACCGGCAGGCTGTCCTTGCTGGTCGTAGGTGAGGCGTGCATCGAGCAGTACGGTTTTAATAGAGCCGTCTTTGCAGACCATTTCTATCTCGAAGTCACGAATGCTCTCCTGTTCCAGTACCCGCTCTTTTACCAGCACCCGATCAGCTGCATTGGCATACAGTTGCTCTGACGAAATAAGCTGGACTTCCTGTTCATTATACCCCAGCAAGTTGTAAACTGAAGGGCTGACCAGCTCAAAGGCACCACCCATGGTGGTGCGGTAATACACGTCCTGGAAGGACTCGAATATACTACGGAACTTCACCTCACTCTGTGCCAGCGCCAGCTGCGAGCGTTTCTTATCTGTGATGTCAAGGGCTATACCTGATATCTCCTCAAAGCTTCCGTCTTCCAGGTAGATCGGGTTCAGGTATACCTCTCGCCAGCTTTCCGGATTGTGTAGGTGCACTTCAAAATGCTGCGGTTGCCCATTGAAGGCGAGCACATACTTCTCTTTCCAGAACTCAAAAGAGTTCTCGTGGAAGTTCACCACATTGCTATCGTTGAGCCTGGTGTAAAGCTCCAGTTCCTGCCCGCTTCTGTTGAAGAAGGCTGTCGCAAAGTTTTGATTGAATGAGGTGAGCTCAAACTCTCGATTGAGGGACCACATGTGATGCGAGCCCGATTCAAAGATGGCGTTGAGACGGGCATTCTGATTGTTGATCTGCTCTTCGTTACGCTTACGCTCAATGGCAAGTGCCACCTGATTCGAGATAAAGTGCAGGATCTCGATGTCGGTATGCACATAGGCATTCGGGTCCTGGTAGTCCTGCAGTGTGATCACCCCGATAATGCGATCGCCGATGGCCAGCGGGGAACAAAGGATGACCTCAGGTATAGCGCCATGTATGGTGATGTCCTGCTCCCGGGCCAGGTCCAGGAGTTCCGACTTCTGCATGTAAAGCGGCTTGCCTGTCTCGATGATATACTCTGACAGACCGTGTGAGAACTGCCGGCGCATTTGCGTCTTGGACGATTTGTCCACAAACTGATCGACCAGGTAGGCAAAATGCAGGTGGCGGTGATCGTTATCGCAGAGCGCAATGTAAATGTTGCGCGTCTCAATGATCTTGCTCAGTTCGCGGTGAATAGCCGAGTAAAGTGAGTTAAGGTCCTTGCTGCTGATGGCCAGGTTAGCAATACTGTAGTATACCTTCTGCAGGCGCTCGGCCTTGATGCGGTCGGTGATATCGTGCAGGATGGCGCGCGTTGCCACCGGACGACCATCTTGCCAGCTGCAGGTAATGGAACCGATCAGGTGTACGGGCTTACCGGCCTTGGTCAGGAACACGGTTTCCATCTTGTTCACATTCTCACCCTTGTACAGATTGCGCAGTTGGTAGATCAGCTTGGCCTTGTAATAAGGGTGCACGATGTCGTTGAGCGTGAGCGACTCAATATCATGATCGGTGTAGCCCAGACGGTCTTTCCAGGCTTTGTTCACGAAGATGAACTTATTGTCTACCGAGATATTCTGGATCAGGTCGTGCGCATTGTCGAAGAGGTCCTGCAGACGGATCTTATTGTCTTTCAGAGCCTCCATGGCAATACGCTTATCGGTCATGTCCTTGCCCACGCTGGTCAGGCCAATCAGGTCACCTTCGGGGCCGTACTCAAACATGCAGTTCCAGCGCACGGTCTTCACCTGGCCTGACTTGGTGATCAGGTCACGCTCGTAATAGGAGTTGAGCTGGCGCGTTTCGATAGAGCGTCTGAAGTCGGCAAAGCGTGTCTCGCGATCAGGCTCAGGCACTAGCAGTTCGTAGAAATTCTGCCCGATCAGCTCCTCGCGTGAGTACTCCACATAGGTCAGGAAGTAATCATTGGCGTAGGCGATGTTGCCGTTTTTGTCGAGGCTATAGTAGATTAGATTTACTTTCTCCAGGAAGCTGCGGAAATGGGCCATCGACTCGCGGGCGATTTCCTCGCGGCGCTTGGAGTTCTGCACCTGCTTGCGTTGGGTAATGTCGCGCTTGAACACCAGAATGTGGTATGCGCCGTCGATCATCACGCGGTTGAGGTTGAGCTCCGTGTCCATGGTTGTGCCATCTTTGCGGATGTTCTTCCAGTCAACAGTGATCGGTTTCCCGTTCGCCATCAGCTGCTCGATCAACATGGCCGTTTTCTCTGTCGAGCGCATGCCGTCCGGCTGATACTCCGGAGAGTAGTCGGTTGGCGACTTCCCAACCAACTCGTCGCGGGTACAGCGGAAATACTCCAGTGCCTTTTCGTTGCAGTCTACCACAATGCCATCCCGGAAAAGCAGGATCGCGTCGTAAGTGGACTCAAACATGATTTTATACTTGTCCTCGGTATGGGAGAGCTTGAGCTGCAGATCGTGTTTGGCGATGTAGTTGCCAATGGCGCCCCCGATAAAGTCGAGCAGCGACATAAACGACTGGGTAATTTTGGCATCATGCCCTGGCCATACCAGCAGGAGTGCCGTTAGGCCGGCCTCTGAACTGACAGGCAGTACGGTCAGGTGCTGACCCAGCAAATCTTCCATTTGCTGAATGGTGTCGTGCAGGGCTTTGCGGCGGTCAGGTTTGGCAAGTTGCTCAGCCTGCGTCACCGGCAACGGAATAGAGGCCGGGAGGTAGCCGGATGGCGTCTCGCCTGTGTTATAGGAAAGAAGCGCTTTGCCAGAAGTAGCATCGTAGGTATAGACGGCACCACCGATAACATCGGTCTTGTCCAGCAATTCGTTCAAGGTATAGCGCAGCACATCTTCGCGGCTCTCGGAGCCCGACAGATTCGTAATCAGGTGGTTGACGAATTCGAGCTGGTGATTGCGGAAGCGCACATTGCGTTCCGCACCAACTGCCTCGTACAGGTTCTTGGCAGAACCGAAGATGACGGTCTGGCCATTGAAACTGCCCTTTTTCAGGGAGATCTCAACTGGCATCAGTTCCTGCTCTGTTTCACGAAGCCACCACTCAAAGCGCTGTGGCTCTCCTTTCAGGGTAGTCTGCAACTGGTTGCGCAGGGCTACCCGCTCAAACAGGTTGAGTTCAAACTGCTTGAACAGAGATTTTCCGATGATCTCCTCTTTTTTCAACTGCACCAGGTCCGAAGCGCTTTGGTTAATGTCGATGAAAATACCATCGTGATCGAGGACAAACAAAGGCTCTGCGCTGTCGTCGAACAGGTTATGATAACTCGCGTCATCAGCTTCTGCGGCTGCATTCTCCGGGATGTCAAAGCACAGGAAAGCCTGCCCCTGAAACTGCAGTTGCTGACAGTGGAAGGTGCTTAGGTTGCCCTGACGGTCTTTTATCTTTCCTATCGCTTTATCGTTTTGAACCAGCGAAACCTTTAAGGCCGCAAAATCATCTTCATCAGCCAGGCCAACCAGCGGACGTATAGCTACACCCTGCTCTACAGGGAGTATGGTTTCGGCTTTGGTGTTGGCAGCAAGCAGCTCCCCTGCAGCGGAAGCAACAAGCAGGGCATGGTCAGCAGGATAGAGCTGACCAAGCACCTGGAGCAGGTTCTCAGCAAGCATTGTCAGGCTTTCAGTAGTTTGTTGGCTAGGTATCAGTGGCATCTGGTGTAGTTCCGTTGTCGTTTAAACCCATAAATTAGTAAAAAAACAAAAGCAATGGCACTTTTGCTTCCTGAATAACAAGAAAGGGAGTTAATTTGTGGCATAAACACGAAGTATATTGTCTGTCCCGCCCATGTCTGCAACGCCATCCCCCCGTTTCCTGATCGTAGTTGTTGGTCCTACTGCCGTGGGCAAAACCGCCCTCTGCGTGCGCCTGGCGCAGCATTTCGGCACCGAGATCATCTCGGCTGACTCCCGCCAGTTCTACCAGGAGATGTCGATCGGCACGGCCAAACCTACCCAGGAGGAGCAGCAAGGTATACGGCATCATTTTGTGGACTCGCACCCGATCACAGAAACCTACAATGCAGGCGCTTATGAGCAGGATGTGCTGGCCCTGGCCGGACAGCTGTTTCAGCGGCACGAGGCCGTGATCCTGACAGGTGGCTCAGGGCTGTACGTGCGAGCGGTGACTGATGGGATGGACGAAATGCCTGAGGCAGATCCTGCCGTGCGCGAAAGTCTGACCGCCCGTTACCAACAGGAGGGACTACAGCCATTGCTGGAGCAGTTGCAGGAACTTGACCCCACGTATTATGAGCGGGTAGACAAGGCCAATCCGCAGCGTGTTATACGTGCGCTGGAGGTATGCCTTTCAAGCGGACAGCCTTACTCGGCTTTCCGGAAAGCAGGTACCCGGGAGCGGCCTTTTCATATCATCAAGATCGGGCTGACGCGCGACCGGCCGGAACTGTACGAGCGCATCGACCGCCGCATGGACCTGATGCTGGAGCAAGGCCTGCTGGAAGAAGCCAAAAGCCTGTACCCCTACCGTGCGCACAATGCGCTGCAAACTGTGGGCTACAAAGAGATATTTGATTACCTGGAGGGGCAGTATGACTGGGAGGAAGCGGTGCGCCTGCTCAAACGCAACAGCCGCCGATACGCCAAGCGGCAACTCACCTGGTTTCACAAACACGCCGACTATACCTGGTTTCATCCGGAGCAGTGGGATGAGATACTACGTTTTATCAGGCAGCAGATGCAGGATGCAGCACAAGGGAAGGTATAGAAACGGCGCGGCCGGCTATTGTGAAAGCCGGCCGCGCCGTTTTCAGGTATAGCCTGCTTATACCGACAGAATATCCACCATTTTGGTGAAGTTCGGGTTGATTAGTTTCTGCTTGGTAATGGTCTCGATGAAAGGTGTGTATACCAGCTCGCGGTTAATGATACCGGCCATTTCGTTGGTGCGCCCAGCCATCAGGCCTTCCACGCAGGCGATACCAAGTTGACTGGCCAGCATACGGTCGGCCGCAGTGGGCGCCCCGCCGCGCTGCACGTGGCCCAGTATCGTTACGCGGGCATCCATGTTCGGTATCTGCTGCGATACTTTCGCGGCGATCTCCGTGGCGCTGCCTTCTTCGTCGCCCTCTGCCACAATCACGATAAAGGAAGTCTTGGACCGGCTCCAGCCGGCTTTCAGCTGCTCAATCACAAAATCGATGGAAGTATCGGTCTCCGGGATCATCACGATCTCAGCGCCGCCACCAATAGCGCAAGGTATAGCAATATAGCCTGAGTCACGGCCCATCACCTCCACAAAAAACACCCGCTCGTGGCTGTCAGCTGTGTCGCGTATCTTGTCGATGGCGTCAAGGGCTGTGTTAACGGCCGTATCGTAGCCAATGGTATAGTCCGTGCCATACAGGTCGTTGTCGATGGTACCGGGTGCTCCGATGGTTGGGATGCCGTACTCCTCGTAAAATATGTTAGCCCCGGTAAAGGTGCCGTCACCGCCGATGGCCACAAGTCCTTCAATGCCATGGGCTCTGAGCTGTTCGTAAGCTGCCTGCCTGCCTTCCTTTGTCAGAAACTCTTTGCTGCGTGCCGACTTAAGTAGGGTGCCGCCTTTCTGTATAATATTACTCACAGTTATCGACTCCATCTTAAAGATGTCGCCCTTGATCATACCGTTGTATCCTCTTCTGATACCGTAAACTTCCAATCCGTAATATACGGCTGTCCGTACAATCGCCCGGATGCATGCGTTCATGCCCGGCGCGTCGCCTCCTGATGTAAATACTCCAATCCTCTTCATAAAGAGTTGCTTTTTAATGGGTTCCCTGTCGAGGCCCGGTTCCGGCCTCTTTCGATTGATCGCTACAGTACACGTGTGCGATTTTATGAATCTGCAAGGTATACATTTGTTAATTTAAGTGGAAATAAAAAAAGAATACAAAAGCATAACTAATAAGATAGTAAAAACCGTATGAAAAGCATCATCGCCTACAGACTGCAAATAAGAAAAAAGCGTTTATACTATGGGTGCTGCAAAAATAACCGGCAGGGTATAGCTATACTTATTGCATTCGTTATTAATTTGTTATGAAATAGTAAACAAGTCAAAAAGGGAATTGTATGTTTAGTTTTTTTGAAAGCGAGGCAGAGAAAAAATTAAAGAGCCACATCACCAACCTCGGTGCTCTAGCCAAGGCGGATGGTCATGTGGATCCCACCGAAATGGATTTTATAATTGCCATCGGTGAGCGCCATGGCATGAAATCAAGTGAAGTGCGTGACCTGCTTTCGAACGTGCAAGCTGTAAAACCCCAGTTGCCCTCTAATGATACGGAGCGCTTCGACCAGATCTACGACCTGGTGGAGATGATGCTGGCCGATGGCATAGTCGATGAAAGTGAAATGGAGTTCTGCGTCAACATGGCTGTGCGGCTCGGTTTCAAGAAATCCATCGTAGGGGTGCTGGTGCGCAAAATCTCCATTGGGGTAAAAGACGGGCTCTCCCGCGAGGAGATACGGCAGGATGCACAGGCCTTCCTGAATTACTAAAAAATGATCGCATGAAAAATCTGCGTGTTTGGAACGGGGCTATTTTGGCTGCTTATGCCATGGCACTGTTACTACTTGCTTACTTCTTTTTTGCCCACGAGCTACACCTCATTTCCTACGAGGCTACCTTACTTTCCGAAGATTTCATTCTGCGTTTTTTTGCCTTCTGGTTCATCAGCTTTCTGCTGACAATCATGGTATACTTGCTCAACCTGAGCCTGAACTACCTCTGGCTACCCCGTCCCGAAAAAGTCGTGGCCATGCAGGCCGGTAAATTGATTCTGGCTATGGGACTCTCTGCGGCCTTGTTTGCAGTAGTTTTCGTGACGCTCAGCGGACTGCAGGAGTAATTTTACATAGGCCAGAACACAGGCACCAGCACCAGTATCACAATCACCAGCAGTAAGGTAAGTGGAGAGCCAATCCGGATAAAATCCCAGAAGCGGTACTTGCCCGGGCTGTAAACCAGGATACAGGCCGGCTCAAAAGGCGTTACCAGCGATACCGAGGCCCCCAGCATAATGGCAATGGCAAAGGAACGTGGATCGGCGCCAAGCTCTATAGCGGCTCGTAAGGCCACCGGTATGACCACCAGCGCCGCCGCCGCATTGGACATGGGCTGTGTCAGCAGCACGGTTAGAATCACAAAGCCCGCCAGTATACCTGTTCGGCCACCAATAGGCTCCATCACCTCCACAATACCCTGTGCCAGAAATTCGGCTGCACCGGAATTTTCCATGGCCGCCCCGAAGGCCGTCATACCTCCTATCAGAATAAGCAGGCGCCAGTCTATGGCATTGTAAGCTTTCTCGGTACTGATCGCCCGCAGCAGGATACTCACGACAGCTGCAGACAGAAAAGCAATGGAGAGTGGAAGCACTTGCAGCGTACCTGCCAGTATGGCCAATGCAAAGCTGATGATCACGATAAGCCCCTTCTTCTTTTTGTAGAGCACCGGCTCAAATTCGTCGAGCACGGCAATATGGTTTGAGTTGCGGACCTGCTCGAAGCGCTCAGGTGCGCCCTGTACCAGTAGTACATCGGCCATGCGCAGCCTGATGCTGCCTATCTTGCTGCGCAGCGTTTCACCGTGGCGCGATACGGCCAGCACTACCAGGCCGAAGCGCCGTAAGAACTCCGACTCCTTAATGGTGCGGTTGATCAAGTTGGACTGCCGCGTGATCATGATCTCTGCCAGCCGGATGTTTTCCGTCTCGAGGTCTTTGGAGATGAGTGCATCGGCCATAATCTGCAGTCCCTTGGTCTCTTTTACCTTCATCAGCGTGTCCACATCTCCTTCCACCAGCAGAATGTCATTGGCACGGATACGGGTACGGAAGTCGGGCAGGAAGTTCTCCTTGGCACGGATAACATTGAGCATGCGCAGGTTCAGCGTGGTCAGGTCAGAGGCAAACACCAGCTGTCCGACGAGCGGCGAATCGGGTAGCACCACCACCTCGGTGACATACTTCTGCAGCTTGTACTCTTCGGCCAGTTCCTGGTCGACGTGGCTTGGCAGCATGCGCTGCCCCACGGTCATCATGTAGACCATGCCCACCGCGAAAATGATGAAGCCTATACCTGAGATCTCAAACAGCCCGATCGGCTCCAGGCCTGCCTTGGCAATATAGCCGCTCACTGCCACGTTGGTGGAAGTGCCGATCAGCGTGCAGGTACCTCCTAGGATGGCAGCATAGGCTAGTGGCATGAGTAGTTTGGAGGCACTCAGGTTGATCCGCTTCGAAAGACCAATAAGCGGTGTGATGAACATAGCCGTAACGGTAGTGTTGTTCATGAAAGCCGAAACCACCCCTGTCACCAGCATAATGGTCAGCAGCATCAGGTTATTGCTTTGCTGGGCCAGTCGCACGAGCCGCACCACGGCAAAATCAAGGATACCGGTTTCTTCGAGGGCCGCACTGAGTATGAAGATAGAAGCGATGATGATGATGAAATCACTGCTGAAGCCGGCGAAGGCCTCTTCGGGACTAATGATGCGCAAACCCGACAGTATGATCAGTATGAGCAGGGTGACCAGTTCAACAGACACCTTTTCGGTCGCGAACAGCACAACCGCTATCACCAGCAAGGTCAGTACAATGGCTATTTCCATAGAGGATAATTGGGAAGTCACACCGGATATAAGGTGTAGCAACGGCTTTTACGTGACAAAGCCGCTCCCGATAGTCACTCAGAGGAAAATATTTACGGCACCCTTTGCCTATACCTGATCAGGGCAGTCTGCTGGTATACCTGCCAGGTATGGAAAATTAAGCTAATGCTTCATCAATAGACCTCAGGATGATCTGGCAAGCTTCATGAATCTGCTCCTCTGTGATGGTAAGCGGCGGTGCAATGCGCATGGAGTTGTCACAGAACAGGAACCAGTCAGTCAGCACACCATTCAAAATAGCTTGGTCGATCACCGCTTTGAGTACTTCAAACGACTCAAACTCTGCGGCCATCATCAGCCCCTGGTTGCGGATCTGTTTGATGCGTGGGTGCACCAGCAGTTGCTTAATCAGTTCAGCTTTCTGTGCGACGCCTTCCAGCAGGTTTTCTTCCTGAATGACCTGTAGTGTGGCAAGGGAGGCAGCGCAGCTGACCGGGTGCCCGCCAAAGGTAGAGCAGTGGCCCAGGATGGGATCAGTTTTGAAAGCGGCCATGATTTCCTGCGGTGCGATGAAAGCACCAATCGGCATACCGCCTCCCATCCCTTTGGCGCATACCAAAATATCGGGCTCTATGCCGAACTGCTCAAAGGCCCAGAAGGTACCCGTTCTGCCGAAGCCACATTGTATCTCATCCAGAATCAGCAGCGTGCCCGTTTGATTGCAGCGCTCTCGTAGTCTCTTCAGATAATCCTGATCCGGCACACGGACACCAGCCTCGCCCTGCACAGTCTCTATCAAGACTGCAGCTGTGCGCTTCGTTATTTGCTCCAGATCAGCGATGTTATTGTAATGAATATGGCGCACGTCAGGAAGGAGCGGGCGGAAAGCATTCTTAAAACTTTCACTGCCGTTCATGGAAAGGGCACCCTGTGTAGAGCCATGGTAGGCGTTGTAGCAGGAGATCAGCTCGGTACGGCCTGTGTAGCGTTTGGCCAGTTTCAGGGCACCTTCCACAGCCTCCGCCCCGGAGTTGAGCAGGTAGGTGTTGTTGAGTCGATCAGGCAGTGTGCCGCTCAGGGCATGGGCCAGCTGTACCTGCGGCGCCTGCACAAACTCCCCGTATACCATCAGGTGCATGTAGCGGTCGAGCTGGTCGTGTATGGCCCGCAGTACCTTTGGGTGCCGGTGCCCCACGTTGCTCACGCCTATACCTGAAATAAGGTCAATGTAGCGATGGCCTTCGCTGCCATACATGTAAACCCCCTCTGCCTTCTCCACCTCGATCATCAGCGGAAAGTCGCTTGTCTGTGCCTGATGCTGCAAAAACAGCTGTCTCAATGATACCATGCCGCAAAGGTAGGCAATTTTGGAAGCTATCGCAGCATGGCACTCATACCTCCGTCTACTATCGTGGTCTGGCCGGTGATGTAACTCGCTGCGTCTGAGCAGAGCCAGAGTATGGCGGCAGCTGCCTCCTGCGGGTCTGCAATTCTTTTTTGAGGGATATATGAAAGGTACATCTGCTCAATTTCCGGTACTTTAGTTTGGTCTCCGTTTACCTGCGACTCAAATGCCTTTTGCAGCATGGGTGTGCGGTGAGCACCAGGAGCAAGCACATTGATCCGGATATTGGCAGTTGCCACCTCCTGGGCGGCTGATTTTGCAAGCGCAATGATTGCTGCCTTGGCTGCTGAGTAAAGCGAACCCATGGCAGCTCCTCCCAGTCCGTTGACACTGGCCACGTTGACAATGGCTCCTCCCGAGGGTTTCTGTTCGAGCATCAGCTTTATTTCCTGCTTCATGCAAAGCCATACGCCGCGCAAGTTGGCCCCCATGGCATCCTCATATTCATGTGGTTCAAACTCATGCAGGGGTTTGCCTATACCTGACTCCTGGGCAGCATTGTTCACGGCTATGTCCAGGCGACCGAACCTGTTTTGTATCTCATGAAAGAGCGCGAAGATCGTGTCGTTATTGCTGTTGTCGGTTTGTATGTAGACGGGTTGAAGCGTGGACGAAGGGAGGGTAGCTAGTGCAGTGTCTCCACGTTCTTTATCGCGACCTGTCACAATAACCTGTGCTCCTGACTTTGCCAGCAGTTGAGCGGTGGCCAGGCCTATACCTGATGTGCTGCCAGTCACAAGCGCCACCTTGTCCTGAAAGTTATACTGTACCTGTTCCATAGCTTATTTTTCTCTATCATAACGTGAATAAGGCTCAATCGCTGCAGTAATTTGTAGCAAGCCGGAAAAATGGGCGCTGTCGGGTTTTCCAACTTTACCCCGGATATCATTTATACTTGCCTGCCTGCCTTGCGTATAAAAATGGAAGGCTGGTAAAGGATACCGGCTTTATATGTTGAACTTTAAAAAGGAGGATCAAATGCCACAAGGAGATAAATCATCTTACACAGATAAGCAAAAACGCAAAGCAGAGCATATTGAAGAAAGCTATGAAAAGAAAGGCGTGAGCCACGACGAAGCTGAGAAGCGAGCCTGGGCTACTGTAAACAAACAGGACGGAGGCGGCAAGAAAAGCGGCTCCGGAAGAGGCAAATAAATAATTAGAATCAAAAAGGTATAGAAGAAAGGCCGGAAGCGTTTGCTCCCGGCCTTTCTCGTCTATGGGTAATTGTTGGTATGTGCATGCGGATCATCTTCCTCCAGGGTGGCTGGCACGGTAGGCGGTATACCTTGCAACGGCCTGTTGTGTGAGAAAGGCCGCTCTCTCATTGCGGGTGATGTTTTCTTTCCTTTGCTAGTTTTGTGATTGCGGCGGGAGTATGCTACCAGCGCTACACCTGCCAGAGCGACAAGACCAGTGGCGGCCAGTACTTTGGGGATGGTGTTGTCCGGAGCAGGCGGCACAGAGAGCACCCCTTGCTCATCAGCAATAGCGGGCTCGTGCACGTAGCGGCCATGCCCGGGTACAGCCACAGACCAGAAGTCCTTTACCAGGCTTTCAAGCTGCTGCATTAGCTGTGCACCCTCCATAGGCAAACCATGCCCTGTGGCAGCCACACTCGGATTCAGCTCCATGAGCTTTTCCACGGAATGATGCGCCGCGCCCCAGTCGGAGGTATAGTATTTGGGTGGCCCATGCACTTCACGTTTCTGCGTCATCACAGCCAGCATCGACTCGCCGTGCCGCGTTATGAAGGCGTCGCCCGCCAGCAACACGCGGTCACTTTCACGGAAGAAGGAAACATGTCCGGCTGTGTGCCCCGGCGTATGGATCCAGCGCCAGTCTGGCAGACCGGGCACGGAGCCGTCGGTTGGCAGCAGCTCGAGGTTCTCGTGGATGTCTATCGGCTTTTTGGGGTATAGGAATGACATGTAAGCCATACCGCCACCGCCTACACTTGGGTCTGGTGGTGGATAAGACGACTTGCCATTCAGGTAGGGCATTTCGAGGGGGTGGGCATAGACTGGCACATCCCAGTCGTGGGCCAGCTCTTTTAGAGCCCCAATGTGATCGAAGTGGCCGTGCGTGAGCAGAATGGCTTTGGGACGCTCCCCGCCAAACAGCTCATCCACCACACTCCTGATCTTGGGAGCGGCACCGTACACACCGGCATCTACCAACACCCAGGAACCATCCTGGGAGGTGATAAAGAAGAGATTGACAAAGACAGTCTTAAGTCCCCAAACTCCCGGAGCAACTGGAAAAGCCTGTTTGCTTTCGTGTGTTGAGGTACGATAAGTAGTTTCCATAGGCATGCACCATTTTTTATTTGTGAAATGATATTACGGGCGGAATACTATAGTACGGCTGCCGTCGTAATTGGCTACAGTAAACAGGCATATTAGGCCTTAGCTTGGTTAACTGCCACAATTGCCGTGTCAGCCAGCTGCTTTTGCTGACAATATGGTGCGGAAAAGAACTTAGTGCAGATGCAGGTGTCATGCCAAACAAAGGCACACTTTTTGTGTTTAATTCTATGCAGGCCTTCACTAAATTTAATGTGGGCAATGTTTCCTGATTGGCAGGAATTATTTATCTTTCTGAAAACGTTACATACACATGGTAAATTTATTTGTTCCCCCAAGCTATATGGCTGTCTACGCGAAGTGTGTGGATGCGTCGATGCCGGCTTTCGAACCGGAAGAATGGATCGAGGAAGGGAGAGTGTATCCTGTGAAGCACTTTACCGAGCCCCTCAACCAGGGTGACGGCTTTGCCGTGACAATCATGGATGAGGACGGTGTCGAGATTCATCCTTCTTCTTCGCACTGGAGTTTTGCCTCCACCAGGTTTGAGTTATACACCCTACATTTGAATTAATATCAAAACCGCTGATATTTTCGTTAACCAAAAGGCTGCCCCGGCAGCCTTTTTTCATTGCCAAAGGTATGGAGTAGATCTATGTTGAATATTACTGAGTTTAATTCGCTTTCGCCCCGGGAGCAGGCCGCATTGGTGTTGGAGCAAGGGCGATACCTGCATCACATCATCCGCGGATGGTGTAAAATTGATTTGTACTGGTTTCATAATTACTACGTGGAGGTGTGGTTCCTATACGATCTTAAAACCATTGGGCTAGTGCGCGCCCTCACCAACAAAGCCTCCCTGGATCCTTACCTAGAAACGATCAAGTTAAGAGTGAAGACCTGATAACAGGTACAGCAGCAAGAATGGGTATAGGAATGCTTTGTTTATACAACTGATCTGGACAGGTATAGCAACTGAATAAAAGCTGAAAGGAGAGGGGTTCGCCGGAATTTGATACTTTTGCAGGTATACGGGACTCGTATCTTCTAAAATACAGACAAATGAAAAAAGCCCTACCAAAGAAAGATATTCTGTTAATCAGCACATCAACCACCCACGGCACTGGCTACCTGGAGCACTGCCAGAATGAGATAAAAGAACTGCTGGGTGACCGCAAGAGCATCCTGTTTATCCCTTATGCCCGTCCGGGTGGCATTTCCCATACTGATTATTCTGCCAAAGCACGCGAAGCATTTGAAGCGATGGGCATCAGGTTAAGCGGCGTGCATGAGGCGGAGAATGCGGTTGCAGCAGTAGAGCAGGCTGAAGCAGTGTTTATAGGCGGAGGCAATACGTTTTTGTTGCTGCGTCAGCTTTATGCCAACAAAATAATCGAACCACTGCAGAAGCGGGTCGAGCAGGGGATGCCATACATGGGCACCAGCGCTGGCACCAATGTGGCAGGCAAAACAATCGGTACGACCAACGATATGCCGATCGTGTTCCCGAAATCATTTGATGCGCTGCAACTCGTGCCTTTCAACATCAACCCACACTATCTTGATCCGCTTCCTGACTCGACACACATGGGCGAGACTCGTGAAACCCGCATTCAGGAGTTTCATGTGCACAATCGTCAGCCTGTAGTTGGTTTGCGGGAAGGCAGCATGCTACGTATAAAAGGGGAGAAAATAAACCTGCTGGGCCCACACTCAGCGCGCATCTTCCTGCAGGGGAAGCTAGCAATGGAGTTTAAGCCGACCGATGATATCAGCTTTCTGCTGGAGGCTTACTAAGCACAAGCCCGGTAAAAATGCAAAGCCCCTGCTAATGGTATAGCAGGGGCTTTTTGCTGAAAAAAACAAGGCAAAATGCCAGGTCCTTTTGCTGTTCTCACTATAATTATCTATTCAAAAAAAACTACTGTGCTTTGTTGTTGGCCTCCAGCTTTTTGAGGAGGAGCTTTGTAAACTCGCGCTCACTGCGGTAGAGTTTGATGATCTGGTTAGAAGAGATCACACGCTGGTAACGTGCCACATATTCCTTCTCCAGCTCCAGTTCTCTTTCGCGGGTGCTGAACATACCGTCCAGACGGGCTTTCGCTTCCTGATCACTCAGTTGGTCCACGTCTTCGCGGTAGCCGCTGCGGTAGGAGCGTACCAGTTCGCGACGCTTGGTTTCGTACTCGTTGTAAAGCGGCCAGAACTTTTGCGATTGTTCGGCGGTCAGTTCCATCTTGTCAGTCAGAAAGGCCACTTTGGCGGCTTCTACGTTTTTGTCCTGCGGGCGGCCCGACTGAGCCATGGCTGCCGTGCTGCCAAACGTGAAAGCGCAAAAAAGAAGTAAAATAAAGGGCAATCTTTTCATGTGTGAATTAGTAGTCAATCGTATCCAATCGGTAATATTCTAGTTCCTCTTCGGCAGCTGTTGAGCTCACGTTCAAAAACTCGGCTGTCATTTCAGGGTTAGATAGTGTAGTCATATCGGCAAAATCAGAACTCTCCAGCACAGCGTAAGTGCTTAGGTAATCCATGATCGCTTCGTCGCCAACGGTGGCCAGCACAACACCCGGTTCCTCTTTTTCCTGACGCAGTTGCGAGAAGTACACGATACCTGCGACCAGTAGTAACACCAGAGGAGCCATAGCCAGTTTGAGCGGCTTCCAGGCGGCTGCATACCAGGGCGCAGGGCTATACCCGGCGCCAGCGGTGCGCTCCATGATCTGCGCAGGCAGTCTGTCGAAGTACTTATCCGGCACCTCGTAGATGTTGCGCTTGGGCAGGTCGCTTAGTTTAAAATCGTTTTTCATATTCAATGTACTTATCAGTTAGATAGCGGTAGCGCTCTATAGTTTAATCTTGTTTAATAAATTCTTCAATTTTTTTTACGGCATGATGATAAGATGCCTTCAAAGCACCGACTGATGTGCCCAGGATTTCAGAGATTTCCTCGTACTTAAGTTCGTCGTAATACTTCATGTTGAAGACCAGCCTTTGCTTGTCAGGGAGTCTCAGCAAAGCCTTTTGAAGTTTGAGCTGGATCTCGTCCCCATCAATGCTGGGAGAGGAGTCGATCTTCTCGGTGAGCTCTGCGGCCACATCGTTTATGGGTAAAAAGAATTTTTTGCGCTTACTCGAAAGGAAGGTAAGGCACTCGTTGGTGGCGATACGATAGAGCCAGGTATAAAGCTGCGCATCCTGCCGGAAATTCTCCAGATTCTTCCATACCTTGATGAAAACCTCCTGCGTGAGGTCATCGGCGTCGTCATGGTCAATCACCATCTTCCGAACGTGCCAGTAAATTTTTTGCTGGTACTTCCGGATAAGCTGGTTGAAGGCCAGATTTCGGCTATCAGGGTTAGCGAATTTTTCTAGGATCTCTTTGTCTTCCACGTGTCAGGTAGCAGGGGCAGGGCGATTGAACCTGTCTGAATATGCAATATAGTCCATAAAAATAAAAGAGGCCGCACTTTAACAGTGCAGCCTCTCTTTTTATAAAAAGCTAAGGTATAGCTTCGTATTATTTGCGGCTCATCACGCGCTCGGCGGCGGCCACAATGTTTTCGGTGCTCAGGCCATACTTCTCCATCAGCTGGTCTGGTGTGCCAGACTCGCCGAAAGAGTCGTTCACAGCTACCATTTCCAGTGGGGCAGGCAGCTGGCGGCCCAGCAGTTGCGCCACAGAGTCACCCAATCCACCGTTCATCTGGTGCTCCTCGGCGGTTACCACGCACTTGGTCTTGCCAACCGACTTCAGGATAGCCTCGTCGTCAAGCGGCTTGATGGTGTGGATGTTGATGATCTCGGCGTTGATACCTTTCTCAGCCAGCTTATGACCCGCCTCAATGGCTTTCCATACCAGGTGACCAGTGGCGATGATGGTAACATCCGTACCCTCGTTCAGCATCACCGCTTTGCCGATTTCGAACTTCTGGTCGGCAGGGGTGAAGTTAGGAACAGCAGGACGACCGAAGCGCAGGTATACCGGACCTTCGTGCTCGGCAATTGCGATGGTGGCTGCCTTGGTCTGGTTGAAGTCGCATGGGTTGATCACGGTCATGTGCGGCAGCATTTTCATCATACCCACATCTTCCAGGATCTGGTGCGTGGCACCGTCTTCGCCCAGTGTCAAACCGGCGTGCGAAGCACATATTTTCACGTTCTTGCCTGAGTAGGCGATGGACTGACGAATCTGGTCGTACACGCGGCCAGTCGAGAAGTTAGCGAATGTTCCGGTGAACGGGATTTTTCCACCAATGGTCATACCTGCTGCCAGACCCATCATGTTGGCCTCAGCTATACCTACCTGGTAGAAGCGCTCTGGGAACTCCTTTTTGAACGCGTCCATTTTAAGCGAACCGATCAGGTCAGCACAAAGGGCTACTACGTTCTCGTTAGTGCGACCCAACTCCAGCAAGCCAGCGCCAAAACCAGAACGGGTGTCTTTTTTTTCTGAATATGTATATTCTTTCATCTCTGTGTTTTCCTTAGTAATCTGAAGCTTGCTCTACTGCCAGTTGCTGAAGTGCTATTTCCAGCTGCTCGTCGTTTGGTGCTACACCATGCCATTTGTGCGAACCCATCATAAAGTCCACGCCAAAGCCCATTTCTGTGTTCATCAGAATCATGACAGGCTTACCGTTTCCAGTGGCTCTTTTGGCATCTTCCAAAGCAGGCAGCAAAGTCTCAAAGTTGTTACCGTCAGCCTCCAATACATGCCAGCCGAATGCTTCGAACTTAGCACGCAGGTCGCCCAGCGCCAGTACCTCTTCCGTACCACCATCGATCTGCTGGTAGTTGCGGTCCACGGTCGCAATCAGGTTGTCCACTTTGTTGTGGGCGGCATACATGGCTGCTTCCCATACCTGACCTTCGCCCAGTTCGCCGTCACCCATCAGCACATACACCAGGTTGTTATCCTTGTTGAGCTTTTTGGTTTGTGCGGCGCCAACTGCCACCGACAGACCCTGACCCAGTGAGCCAGACGCTACACGAATACCCGGAAGGCCTTCTTCAGTGGCTGGGTGACCTTGCAAACGAGAGTTGATCTTGCGGAAGGTAGCCAGTTCGGACACCTCAAAGAAGCCAGCGCGAGCCAACACACTGTACCATACTGGTGAGATGTGGCCGTTGGAAAGGAAAAATAGATCTTCGCCTTCACCGTCCATGTTAAATGGAGATGGCTTGTAGTTCATCACGCGGAAATAGAGCGACACGAAATAGTCCGTGCAGCCAAGCGAGCCGCCTGGGTGGCCCGAGTTTACCGCATGCACCATGCGCACGATATCACGACGTACCTGCGAGGCAATTTGCTTCAGCTCGTCGATGCTTTTGTTGTGTGGGTTCACGATATATGAATTGTTAAATTGTTGATTGTTAATTTTTTAAATTGTTGATAGTTAAATTTTTGATTCAAAATAACCACCAAAGTGTTTCTCCACAGCGATTGGGTCGGGCTATACCTGACTTGCTGTAGCCATGGTCCTGTTTCTCTTTTGATAGAGCAAATATACAACGAAAAAAGCGCAGCCGCCTTTTCGGACGACTGCGCTTTGCGTTACTTTTTCAAAATCTGGGCGGCGTGGTCGGCCGTTTTCACTTTTGTGATGATGTCGGTGATGGTGCCCTCCTCGTCGATGACGAAGGTATAGCGCATCGTGCCCATGTACTTGCGGCCATACATCGATTTCTCTTGCCACACACCGTACTGCTCTACTATCTTTTTATCGGTGTCGGCCAGCAGTGTAAAAGGCAGTTCGTATTTGCTGATAAAATTCTGGTGCGACTTCTCACTGTCGATGCTCACGCCAATCACCTCGTAGCCTTGGGCCCGCAGGGCACTGTAGTTGTCGCGCAGGTTACAGCTTTGGGCGGTGCAGCCAGGGGTATTGTCTTTCGGGTAGAAATAGAGCACCACTTTTTTGCCGCGGTAGTCGCTCAGCTTTACGGTATTGCCGCTTTGGTCTTGCGCCTCAAACTCAGGCGCCTTGTCTCCGATTTTCAGTTCCATGGGTTTCTGTATTTTGCTGATGACGCAGGTATACGCTATACCTTGCACCTTCAGCCTTTTTCAGTATCATCCAGTAGGTAATGTCCTTTACAGGTTGTCTTTCGCAAGTAAAACCATTGCGTAGAGTAACCTGGTTTTAGATGGTGGTCGTAAACTCAGCTTCGTTTCCGGCGTTGTCTTTTACCTTCAAAACCACTTTACCTGACAAAGGTATGCTTTTATCTAATTTTTCGGAGTATATGGTGGCAGTTTTATGCTCGTATTTCATTAGCAACCACTTGCCGTTTACCTCGCAGCGGAAAGAGTTGATGCCTGACAGGTCATCGCCAATCCTGAACCTGATCTGTGTCGGACTTTTGCTAAGCAGCTTGATCGTTGGGGCCTTTACGTCCTCGAGCACCTTGAACTTACCCATTGCCCTAGCTGAGAAGGTAATGCTGTTGCCGTCCCAGGCGCCGCCCAGCATACCGCGTCCTTTGCCCAGGCCCAGATAATAAACAGCGGCTTTGCTCTTGTCTACTACCGGCGTACTAGGTGTAATGGTCACTTTGATAGGCTTATGCAATGGCGTAAAATAATCGCCGATGGTATAGACATCGCCTTCTTTTTTGGCTTGCAGGTATAGCGTGTCGTACAGGCTCTCCTTTGCGAAGCGGATGGTCATGTCGCGGTTGCTGAAGCTGTGCTCCTGCCCCGCAGGTATAGTAGCCTGCAGGTCGAGTGGGGTGGAAGTGCCGCAGTACTCCAGCGACTCAGGCAAACCGCCGCGCAGGTCATATAAACTCACCGAGGCAGCGCCTTTGGTATAGCTTGGTACCAGCGTTAGTCGCTGGTTATTGACCACCATCTCCACGTTGCGTGGGGTGGCGGAGGTATCGGAGGCATTCACTTTTAAGATGTTGCCGACGATCTCGTAGCTTAGCTGTGGCTTGGTTACCTTGCCGTTTGTCGCCTGTGTGAAGCTCGGTTTCTGTCCCTTTACTACAAAGGTCAGGGTAGAGGCATTGTTGTAAGTGTCTTTCGCTACCAGTCGCACATGATAGATCGAGTCAGCCTGCACATTTAACCTGCCCCTGTTTTGAGGCGCGGTATAGAGTGGCAGGTCATTGCCGTAGTCCACATAGGCTTTCTGGAAGGTGCGCCCTGTGCGACGGTACACACCATAGTTCACGTGCTGCGATACCTGCTTCGAGAGCTCAAAGGGTACGCGGTCAATGTGGTGGTTGTATACCTGCTTGTCGTTTACATACACGGTCACGTCCTGGGTGCCATTGCGGTTCTGGGTATCGTCGTAGCGGTCGATGGTCTGCAACTCAAAACCGATCAGGCCGTGGGCGAACACCGTGTCCGGCAAGGTATGGACGCCATTGGTTTTCTTCGGAGTATACTCGCGACGGGCAAACTCCTGGTTGATGCGGGCATAGATGTTCAGGGGCTGTATACCCAGGCCCAGCAAGTCAGGTGGTGTGGTGTCGATGATCTCTTTGAAGCCCCAGCGCAGCGGGTTGTACAGGCGGTCTTCGGAGTCGCGAATCTCAAAGTGCAGGTGCGGACCACCGGAGCCCCCTGTGTTACCGGACAAAGCGATGATCTGCCCTTTCTTCACCGGAAACAGGTTCTTCTCGGGAAACAGCTCTATTTCAAAGGTTTCTTTCTCGTACTGTTTCTGCAGGATATAGTCTGCCAGGGGATCATAAAAGGCCAGCAAATGCGAGTAGGTGGTGGTGAGGCCGTTGGGGTGCGTGACATAAATGATGTTGCCATATCCGTAGGTAGACATCTTTACACGCGAAATATATCCGTCTGCGGCAGCGTATACCGACAGGCCTTCCCGTTGGTCGGTCTTGATGTCAAGTCCGCCATGGAAGTGAGTGGAGCGTATCTCACCCATGGAGCCCGACAAGTAGTTGCGCACTCCCGGCTTAATGGGAAACATAAAGTAGCCTTGTTCCGGTGCTGGTTGAGCAGCTGCTGCAAGGGTGGTAAAAACGTAAGCGAAAAGGAGCGCCAGGCGCTTATTTAATTTCAAAATCAAGTAGTTTATTATCTTCAACATAGCCTTCCAATCTGTCGCCGATCTGCACCGGACCCACTCCCTCAGGCGTACCTGTAAAGATAATATCGCCTTTCTTCAGGGTGATGAAGCGGGAGATATAGGCGATGATGTCGTCAAAGGTGTTCAACATCATCTTCGAGTTGCCCTGCTGCTTCGTCTCACCGTTTACATCGAGGCGGAACTTAATATCCTGCAGGTCCTCAAACTGCTCAAGCGGCACAAACTCCGACACCGGGGCAGAACCGTTAAAGCCTTTTGCCAGCGTCCAGGGCAGACCCTTAGCTTTGGCCTTGGCCTGCAGGTCGCGGGCCGTGAAGTCTATGCCTAAGCCGATGGCGTCGTAATACTTGTGGGCAAACTTTTTGTCGATGTTCTTGCCTTCGCGGCTGATGCGCAGAATCAGTTCTACCTCGTGGTGGATATCCTGGCTGTACTCCGGATAGTAAAAAGGATCGTTATTGCGCAGAATGGCCGTGTCAGGCTTGAAGAAGATCACCGGCTCGTCTGGTACTTCGTTTTTGAGTTCGGCAATATGGTCGGCATAATTGCGGCCGATGGCTATAATTTTCATAAAAGATTAAGGGCGTTTTCTTTATCGATTCTCAAAAATAGGCTATCTGTAGTTTTAGTACAGCATAATTCCGCAAAAAGAATCAGTTTCAGGACAATTTTTTCTGTGAGCCCACGGCCGAATTTATTGCAGGCCTTTTTTATACTTTAACAAGAGAAGGTCCGCTTTATTGTGTTCATGGCGCTTACAACATTTTATAATATAGCGTTCGTATACCTAATCTAGACCGGACAAGGTGGCAGGCTGCGGTTTTGTGACAGGTTGCACTTTGTTTTATCGGTTAAAGTATAGTAATTTTATCATATTAAATGATCCACACTATCTTGATTCCTAAAAATTGGTTCAAAATTTGAAAAGCCTTTTTAAGAGTCATTAAATTTTAAAACTATGTACAAGAAGTTAATTGCCTTTTCGATAGCGGCAGTGATGATGGTCGCCTGTACGACGGTGCCAATCACAGGCCGCAGACAGCTGAGTCTCGTGTCAGACGCGCAGATGATGCAAATGAGTTACGACGCCTACGACCAGTTCCTGAAAGAGAACAAGCTCTCACGCGACGCACAGGCCACAGCCATGGTGAAGCGTACCGGTCAGCGCATTCAGCGTGCCGTGGAGCAGTATATGGCTGCAAACGGTATGTCAGACCAGTTGCAGGGCTTCGCTTGGGAGCACAACCTGATCGAGGATGAACAAGTGAACGCCTGGGCCATGGCCGGTGGTAAGACGGTGACTTACACAGGTATACTACCGATTGCTCAGAACGAAACTGGTTTGGCCGTGGTGATGGGACACGAGATCGCCCACGCCATAGCCAAGCACAGCAACGAGCGCATGAGCCAGCAATTGGCCCAGCAGTTTGGCGGCCAGACGCTTTCTGCCCTGGCTGGTACGCAGCCAGGTGTAGCACAGCAATTGATCATGACAGCCTATGGCGCCGGATCAACACTGGGTCTGCTTAAGTATGGCCGTAACCAGGAGAGCGAAGCCGACCGTTTGGGATTGATCTTTATGGCGATGGCCGGCTACGATCCACAGGCAGCTATACCTTTCTGGGAGCGTATGGAAGCGAAATCAGGTGGTCAGGCACCACCGGAGTTCCTGAGCACGCACCCGAGTGCCGGTACGCGTCGCGCTAACCTGCAGAGCTATATGCCGGAAGCGCTGAAGTACTACAAGAAATAATCACTAACCCGATAAACCTACATGACTGCATCACCCTTAGCCAATGGCCGGCACCTGCTGCTGACCTGCCTGCGCTGGTCGCTGGCCTTGTCCCTGATCCTACTTGTAGCCGCTGGCTGTACCCGCCGCGAAGCTTTCCCCGAAGAAAGTGAGGAGGAGCCGCTTGACGAGGAGGCCGGACCAAAGTATGACGGGCAATTGTTGGCGCAGGTGGTGTTTGACGAGATTGACTTTGTGGTGCCGCAGCAGGAGTTGATACAGCCTTTTATAAAGGAGTTTGGAAACGGAACGGTGGTGAATAAAGTGACGATCCATAAGGTGCAGGACAACAAAAAGCTGCCTGCTACCTACTATCTGGTAGGTTTGGGGATACACAACGGCTCTTTCCGCTCTATGGCACTGGAGTTGGATGTGTCTTCAGACAATAGCCTATACCTGAGCAGCAAGTCGATGAAGCACATTTGCGAAGCCACAGCCGGTTGCGACTTCTGTTACTTTACCTTCGAGGACAACCGGATCACCGGCTGTCAGTGCTCGATCCGTGCCGCTGGCTACGACTGCCGCCACAAGGTGCAGGAAGGCAATAATCTACTGCAAGGTGTCAGGCTGAAGAACTCAGGACAGAATTAGTCTGGGAGACAGCTACCCTAAAAAGAGCGGGCTGCCAGATTTCTGGCAGCCCGCTCTTTTTTATAATTGATAGGATCTAAGTCATCTGAAATCCTGAAAATCTTTTAAGCCTGTAAATCCTTGGGGTAGGGGCCTATATAAAGATTTAAGACACACTGCTCTGCATATTCCGTAGTCGGATGCGGGTGAGGATCTTTTTGGTGTACAGCGGGAAGTCGCCTTTCATCATCCAGTCGTAGTAGCTTGGCTCTTTGCTGAGCACTTCCTCTACGGGCACATTGCGATGCTTGCCAAAGTTAAATACTTCCTGCCCGGCGTTGTTGTATACAATGCGGCCGGCCAGGTCGGCTGACTTCTCAAAGGTGAACTTGTGCAGTTGCGCCATGTCATTCTGAATAGGCGTTTCCTCTATACCTTCGGCTACTTCCACCACTGTGTTCTCGTAACGCTCCAGCTGTGCTTTCAGAATGTGGTAAGTCGCCACGGTGTCAGCCTCAGCACTGTGTGCATTCTCCAGCGTTTTGTCGCAGTAGTACTTATAGGCGGCTGATAGCGTGCGTTTCTCCATCATATGGAAAATGCGGCATGCGTCCACTACGTGGCGGTTGTCAATGTCGAAGTCTATACCTGCCCGCAGAAACTCCTCAGCCAGCAAAGGAATGTCGAAGCGCACCAGGTTGTAGCCACCCAGGTCACAGCCCTCCAGGAACTGGTACAGGTTGCGCGCTACCTGCTGGAAAGTAGGGCAGTCCTTTACGTCCTCGTCGTAAATTTTGTGGATCAAGCTCGACTCCAGCGGAATCGGCACGGTCGGGTTGATGCGACGTGTCTTGAGTATCTCTTCGCCGTCAGGTTTTACTTTCAATACACTGATCTCGACGATGCGGTCTTTGCAAATGTCGGTGCCGGTGGTCTCGAGGTCAAAAAATACGATAGGGCGCTTCAGGTTCAGTTTCATAATGGGATGGTTTACAGAACCGCTTTTTTGAGCGCCTCCAGGTCAAGGTTTTGATAAGTGCCGGAGCTCATAAGCAGCAGATTGGCATTTTGCCAGTCCATTCCTTTCAGGTGCTCCAGTAATGCGTTAGAATCGGTGTATACCTGCAGCCGCGGATTACCGAAAGCATTGCGCAGATCCTCTTCCGATAGCATTTCCATGCGCTTATGCTCCACCGTTTTGGGGCTGAAGAACACAATCGGCACATCGGCTTTGTCGAGGGCGCCGGCGTACTGCGGCAGGAAGTTTTTATTCAGGCTGCTGAAGGTATGCAGCTCCACGCAGGCCACCAGCTTGCGCTGCGGGTACTGCGTTTTCACGGCCTCAGTTGTTGCTTTTACTTTGGAAGGAGCATGCGCAAAATCACGGAAAATCACCGAGTTGTTATTCTCGCCGAGTTTCTCCAGGCGCTTGGCAGCTCCCTTGAAAGTCTTAAGTGCCTCGTAGAAATCATGCGCTTTGATGCCGATCTTTTTGCAGACCTCTTTGGCCGCACTGATGTTGCGCAGGTTGTGCTCCCCGAACAGCGGAATCTCCACATCGCCCTCTTTCTTGGTGTGCAGAATGGTTTTGCCGTTGCGGATGCTATGCGGATGCACGGTATAGCCGATGTAGGCAATGTCGGCTGGGTTGCGCGGCACGGCCACCAGCTGCACCTGCTCGTCGTCCTGGTTGTAGATAAGAGTACCGGCCTTCGGCGTCATTTCAGCGAAAATGCGGAATTGGTCGCGGTATACCTCCGGCGTCGGGAAAACGTTGATATGGTCCCAGCTAATGCCGCTGATCACCCCGATGTGGTGGTGGTAGAGGTGGAACTTCGGCACACGCTTGATCGGATCGGAGAGGTATTCGTCACCTTCGATGATGATGATCGGAGCCTCCTCTGTGAGCTTCACCATGCGGTCGAAGCCTTGCAACTGGGCACCCACAGCGTAATCGAACAGGCGGCCGCAATGCTGCAGCACGTGCATGATGATGGAGGTGATGGACGTCTTGCCGTGGCTGCCGCCGATCACGATACGCTGCTTGTTTTTGCTCAGCTCGTAAATGAAGTTGGGGAAGGAGTAGACAGGTATACCCAGTTCCTGCGCCCGAAGCAGCTCCGGGTTGTCAGCGCGGGCGTGCATCCCCAGAATCACGGCATCAGGTTTACTATCCAGTTTTTCCGGGAACCAACCCTCCTCGGCCGGCAGTATACCTGCAGCAGCCAGGCGGCTTTTAGCCGGCTCGTAGATCTCGTCGTCCGAACCCGTCACTTTTATACCTTGGTCATGCAGCGCCAGCGCCAGGTTGTGCATGATGCTACCGCCCGTGGCGATCAGGTGAATATGTTT
The DNA here is from genome assembly GCF_900156415.1 of Pontibacter lucknowensis. Lineage (GTDB taxonomy): Bacteria > Bacteroidota > Bacteroidia > Cytophagales > Hymenobacteraceae > Pontibacter > Pontibacter lucknowensis. The sequence goes on from NZ_FTNM01000003.1 coordinate 398,827, forward strand.
AAAATCCGTTCTCTCCATAATCCATGCTATCCATTTAGCGAACCGACAAAATTATAATTCCTAAGTTAAATGTAAATAGCTATACGCTAATATGTGGATATCTTCCGTAATTTGTGGATTACTTGGACGGCTTACTTTTTAAATTTGTGCTTATGGAGGAGATGAAAATGAACGTGCGGCCAACTGGCAACCGAGGCAACTGGGCTAAAAAGGCACCTGCCGTGGCAGAGTTGGGTAAAAAACCGCCGCAGGCACTAGATTTGGAGGAGGCCGTGCTAGGCGCTCTGATGTTGGAGAAGGATGCGCTGACCACGGTGATCGACATTCTGCGCCCCAGTTCTTTTTACAAAGAGGCGCACCAACGCATATTTAAAGCCATTCTGGCCCTGTTCGATAAGTCAGAGCCAATCGATATTCTAACCGTAACGCATGAGCTGCGCGAAAACGGTGAACTGGAGCTGGCAGGTGGTGCTTATTATGTGACGCAGCTGACCACCCGCGTAAACTCGGCGGCGAACATCGAGTACCACGCCCGTATCATCACGGAAAACTCGATCAAGCGTGATTTGATCTCTATTTCCTCTGAAGTACTTTCGAGTGCTTTTGAAGACACCACCGACGTATTCGAACTCCTCGACAAGACAGAGGCGAAACTCTACGAGGTATCCGAGTCGAACATCCGCAAGAACTTTGACGATATGCGCTCTTTGATGCACCAGGCCATCAAGGAACTGGAGGAGAAGCGCAAGCAGACTGATGGTCTGACCGGTGTGCCAAGCGGCATGACCGCCCTGGACCGCGTAACGTCAGGCTGGCAAAAATCGGATTTGATTATTCTCGCAGCACGTCCTGCGATGGGTAAGACGGCATTCGTGCTTTCCTGCCTGCGCAACGCAGCAGTTGACTTCAAAAAAGGTGTGGCGATCTTCTCACTCGAGATGTCCTCGCTGCAGCTGGTGAATCGTCTGATCTCTTCAGAAGCTGAACTCGATTCAGAGAAGATCAAAAAAGGCAGTCTGGAAGATTACGAATGGGCACAGCTCAACCATAAGATTTCGAAACTGACCGAAGCGCCGATCTTTATTGACGATACGCCGGGTCTATCCATCCGTGAGCTTCGCACCAAGTGCCGCCGACTCAAGGCGCAGTACGATATCCAGATGGTAATCATTGACTACCTGCAGCTGATGAGTGGCAACGCCGAAGGCAAAGGTGGGGGTAACCGTGAACAGGAGATCGCTTCCATTTCGCGGGCCATGAAGATGCTGGCCAAGGAATTGAACGTGCCGGTGATTGCGCTCTCGCAGCTAAGCCGTGCCGTGGAAACCCGTGGTGGCGACAAGCGTCCGCAGCTATCTGACTTGCGTGAATCCGGCTCCATTGAGCAGGACGCCGACATGGTGCTCTTCCTGTACCGTCCGGAATACTACGGCATCACCGAAGACGAAATGGGCAACCCAACCGCCGGGGTAGGCGAGGTAATCATTGCCAAGCACCGTAACGGTTCACTGGAGAACGTACAGCTTAAGTTCATTGGCAAGTATACAAAGTTTACCAACCTCGACTCTGACTTCGGGGGCGATGGTGGTTTCAATGCGCTACCAAACAGTAGCTTTGATACCGAGACGCCGGGCGCCATCCGACTGGGTAGCCGCATGAATGACGGTAGCAACGGTGGAGGAGGATTCCCGGCCTCAGGCTTTGATGAGGAGCCACCGTTTTAAGGTACATACATAAGACATTTTTGATATAAGGCCAAAGCGTAAGTGTATCAGTATTTTCACCCTGATCACACTTTTAATGTATTCTTTGAGCCGAAAAGATCCTAAGCCAAAGGAAGAAAAGCCGCTGAACCTGAGAGTCAGCGGCTTTTCCATTTTACATCCACACTACTTTCTCTTCCAGCGGCACGATGCGCTTGCCTACTGTGGCAGGTGTGTCCGAATAGCCCAGGTATAGTATGCCCAGCACTACGTCTTCTTCGCGCAACTGCAACAGCTCTTTCATAGGCGGACGGTACGCCATACCACCCGAGCCCCAGTAGCTGGCTATACCCAGGGCCGTAGCGCCCAGTAACAGGTTTTGGATGGCGCAGGAAGTAGCGGCAATTTCTTCAAGGGCAGGAATTTTGGGCAGATTGCCGCGCTGCATGTAGGCTACTATTACATGGGAGACCTTGTCACCCATATACAGCAGTTTGTCATATTTCTCCTGCAGGTATTTCTCCTGTTCGGTGTGCTTCCTATACAGTTCGGCATGGGCCTGGCAGAAGTCCTGTACCTTATCGCCGGCGTATACCTTAAAGCGCCAGGGTTCTGTATGGCCGTGAGTAGGTGCCCAATCCGCCAGCTCCAGCAGTTTTTCCACTTGCTCGTCCGGTATACGCTGTCCGTTCATTTTGCCGGGCTTAGTCGTTCTGCGGTTCCGGATAATGTTACTTATTTCTGAGAATGATGTATGCATATCGGTAAATTGATCTTGTTTGGTATTGCAAAAGTACGGACAACGAAATTAAATGTCGGGATCAGGGTTTACAGGATTTCGTGTAGTGTTAACACACTTTGGCGCTATCACCAGTGGTACTAAAACTAAACTTGCAGAATACGTGTACATAACCGCCAGTTGTACTGCTCTCAACCTAGCAAAAAATCTACTTTAAAATGCTTATTCCTATAACTGGAGCGGTAAAGTATGTGTACAAGATTTACTATCTTTAAGATTATCTTTATTTGTTAGTAGGCTCTTATGGATTTTAATAGACTGTTTAATAGTATACCCGAACCTATTGTGGTGCTTTCACCCGAGTACAAAGTTGTTGCGGCAACAGATGCCTTTCTCGAGAGCAGCCTGCGTACAAGGGATCAGCTAATAGGCTTACATTTCCTGCTGGAAGCATTCCCTGAGAGGGAAAACTCTTACCAGGACAATGCTATAAAAAAAGGCCTGGATCAGGTGCTGCAAACAAAAAAGGCTGTTCGGTTGGGCGCAATGCGTTATGATATTCAAAAGCCTGAGTCCCAAGGAGGTGGATATGAAGTGCGCTTTTGGGAAGTAAACCAGACGCCGATCCTCGACAGTGAAGGCAATGTGGAATACATTATGCAGAAGCCTTTTGATGTGACGGAACGCGAAGTATCACAGGTAGCTTTGCAGAAGAGTGAAGAGAAGTTCAAGGTGATGGCAGAAGCCCTGCCTCAACTGATTTATACCATAGAACCCGGGGGGAAGACCTCTTATTTTAACAAGCGCTGGGAAGAATACACCGGTATAAATCTGGAAACACTATTACAGATCAAATGGGACCAGATGATTCATCCTGATGACCTGGAAAATACGCTGGCCAAATGGGAGACGGCTGCTAAGGAAGGAGCTGAGATGCAGATGGAGTTGCGTATGCGAGACAAAAACGGGACTTATCGCTGGCACCTGTCCCGCTCCATACCTATGAAAGATGCCGACGGCAACATTACCATGTGGATTGGCAGCTCGACCGACATACACGATACGCGAAAACTGGTACAGGAACTGCTGGATTCAAACGAACAGATGGCGCTGCTATCAGACCAGGTGCAGCACGCCTACGAAAAAGCCGAATCAGAGCGCAAAACACTGGAAAGGCTCATCATGGAAGCCCCAGCTATGTTTGTCATTTTGAGAGGGCCGGAGCATCGGTTTGAGCTGATGAATGACAAATACCAGCAACTGTACCCGGGCCGCAACCTAATCGGGATGCCACTAGGAGAGGCACTGCCTGATATCAAGGCACAGGGCTTCACAAAGTTACTCGACAGGGTATACGAGACGGGTGAAACCTACATTGCAGAGGGCGTGCCCATTATTTTGCCAAAGGACGGCACTGATGAGATGGAGGAAAGGTTCTTCAACTTCTCCTACCAGCCCATGTACGAAGCGGGCAAAATTACAGGCATCCTGGCCTTTGGCTACGACATCACCAATGAGATTCTGTTTAAAAGGAAGTTAGAAGACCTCTCGTCACTTTAGTCAGAAGTCCGTTTAAAAATAGTAATTGAGGGACGTTGTGTAGATGGAGGCAGCACGGCTAGATTTTCAGCAACTTAGGATAAAACATATTCTGTATAAGTCGAAGGTGCGTTCGTTTTTGTACGGCGGAACCTTCGATGCAAGCTTTTTTTCCAGTGCAGGGCCGATAGACATTTGGTTCTCTACAGTGGGTAAGATCCGGTACGCCCAGGAACCTGAAATTTTACAGCTTATCCGGCTTCATCAGCAAATGAATGAGATCGCGTTAAACCTTTACAAGCTTTACAGTAAGGGACTGATTGAGCAGGCCCACGATGGGCTGAAGGAAGTGGATTTCAGGTCAGATCAGTTTATCCAGATTCTATCAGGCTTAGATGAAAGGCTTCAAAAGGTATAGGTACACATTAAAAGAGGCCGGCAGTTTTAAACTGCCGGCCTCTTTTATATCCTAAAAGCTTATCGAAGTTTCAGATCCACCAGAATCTGCTCGATCTTCTGGCTCAGCTGCCTATTTACAGCATCAAATTCATCTTTAGAAGCCAAAGGCTCATTCACACTGATATAGAACTTGATCTTCGGTTCGGTTCCTGACGGACGAGCAGATATCTTGCTGCCGTCTTCGGTCAGGTATTGCAGTACATTGGAACTCTCCAAATCCAGTCTGGACTCCTCTCCAGTCAACAGATTTTTTCGGGTGCTGTGCTTGAAGTCGCTTACCTCTACCACTTTAGAACCGGCAATGGTCTGCGGTGGATTGGCACGCATGTCGGCCATCATTTGCTGTATTTCCTCTGCACCACGCTGTCCTTTTTTGGTGAAGGAAACCAGTTCTTCTTTGTAGAAGCCATGGCGGGTATAGATCTCCACCATCATCTCGAACAGGCTCTGTCCTCTGTCTTTTGCCACAGCGGCCATTTCGGCGATCAGGGCGCAAGCCGAAATGGCATCTTTGTCACGCACGAAGTCACCGATCATGTAGCCGTAGCTCTCCTCGCCGCCTCCGATGTACGTTTCCTTGCCTTCCAACTCACGGATCTTCTCAGCGATGTACTTAAAGCCAGTCAGGGTCTCGTACATGGTCACATTATAGCTATCGGCAATGTCCTTGATTAGATCGGTGGTCACGATGGTCTTCACAATGAATTCCTTACCAGTTAGCTTGCCAGCTTTCTGCCATGCCAGCAGGAGGTAGTTCATTAGCAAAGCACCCGTCTGGTTACCGTTCAGGAGCTCAAACTCGCCTTCCAGGTTTCTTACAGCTATACCTACACGGTCAGAGTCGGGGTCAGTAGCCATCACGAGGTCCGCGTCAATTTCTTTGGCTTTGTTCAGTGCCAGGGTCATGGCCTCTTTCTCCTCTGGGTTCGGGTATACTACGGTCGGGAAGTTACCGTCTGGCGTAGCCTGCTCCTCTACTACATGCACGTTGGTGAAGCCAAATCGCTTGAGTACCTCCGGTACCAAAGTTATACCTGTACCGTGTATGGAGGAGAACACAATCTTGAGGTCATGCTGGTTTTTAATAGCATCCTGTGAAATGGAAAGGTTCTGCACCTTGGCCATATAAGCTTCGTCCATTTCTTGGCCCAGCATGTGGATGTTGCTTGATTTTGCCTCCCATTTTACCTCGTCAATCGACGTGATTTTGTTCACCTCCGCGATGATGTTCTTATCGTGTGGGGCAGTTACCTGTGCACCGTCGTTCCAGTATACCTTGTAGCCGTTATACTCTTTCGGGTTGTGAGAGGCCGTTACCACCACACCGCTCTGGCAGCCAAGGTGACGGATGGCAAAGGATAGCTCCGGGGTAGGGCGAAGGGCTTCAAACAGGTAAGCCTCAATGTCGTTGGCCGAGAAAATATCAGCGGCGATGCGTGCAAACACATCAGAGTTGTTACGGCAGTCGTGTGCAATAGCCACTTTCACACGTTCACCCGGGAAGTTCTGCTTCAGGTAGTTGCAAAGGCCCTGCGTCGCCATACCCAAGGTATAGCGGTTCATACGGTTGCTGCCCGCGCCCATGATGCCGCGCAGACCACCTGTTCCAAATTCCAGGTCTTTGTAAAAGGCGTCGGCCAGTGCTTCGTGTTCGTTGCGCTCGAGCAGATTGTTTATTTCTGATTTGGTAGCATCGTCGTAGTTGCCGCTCAGCCAGGCGTTTATTTTCTGCTGTATAGCTGGTTCAATCATAGTCTTTTTGGTAATGTATGTTGTTGATGATAATGTCGTTAGTATGTTTAAAGACAACATGGCGCGAGCGTCCTCGCTCGTGATCTGCTATCGTGGGGCCTCTGGCCCAGTTGTAGCTATTGCAACCTGATTTGTTTCATTGCTTCGCCTGTGCGGCGGGCACTCACTTTTTTCCTTGATGAAAAAATCGAGGCCCCTACCCCCACTTGCTGACCGCTCAAACAAAAAATCGTCGGTTGTGCACTTGGCAGGGCTGTTTGCTACGTAGGTTACGTGCGAGTTACTATGCAATGCGTGCCTGTGCTCTGTGTTCTCAGTGGCATGTGCTACTGGGCTTATACCTACAAAACCTTTTCTAAGCTTGCGTCCTGCTAGCCTAAAGCTTTGTCCTTATACTTCCAATTGCACAAAAAATCACACCAGCCCTTCGTTTACCGCTTAACGGTTCTGAGAACTGGTGTGATTTGAATATAGCAAAATCGGAGTATCTAACACGGGTTACACCGTGCTATACTTGGCTTGCGGCTTAAAGGTTACCACGTAACGCCTGCTCACGCTCGATGGCCTCGAACAGGGCTTTGAAGTTGCCTTTACCAAACGATTTGGCTCCTTTGCGCTGGATGATTTCGTAGAATACAGTAGGTCTGTCTTCTACAGGTTTCGTGAAGATCTGTAGCAAATAGCCCTCATCATCGCGGTCTACGAGGATGTTCAGCTTACGCAGGTCTTCCATATCTTCGTCGATGTGACCGATGCGCTCGATCAGGTCTTCGTAATAGGTCTCCGGAACGTACAGGAACTCCACGCCACGGCGACGCAGTTCCGCTACGGTATGCAGAATATCGTTGGTAGCCACCGCGATGTGCTGTACACCGGCACCCTTGTAGAACTCCAGGTACTCGTCAATCTGCGATTTCTTCTTGCCTTCAGCTGGCTCGTTGATCGGGAACTTGATGTATCCGTTGCCATTCGAAACCACTTTCGACATCAGGGCGGTATACTCTGTGCTAATGTCTTTGTCGTCGAAGGTAAGCAGCAGTTTGAAGCCCATTACATCTTCGTAGAACTTCACCCACTCGTTCATGTGGCCAAGTTCCACGTTGCCTACGCAGTGGTCCACATACTTCAGCCCTACCGACTCAATATCAAGCTGGCTTTGACGTGCCACATAACCCGGCATGAACACGCCGTTGTAGTTTTTGCGCTCCACAAAGGTATGGATGGTATCGCCGTAGGTATGGATGGAGGCTACTTTTACCTCACCGTGCTCGTCGGTGAGCGTCTTCGGCTCCATGGCGGGTTTAGCGCCACGCTCTACCGTACCACGGAAAGAAGCCTCGGCATCATCTACCCACAGGGCCAGTACTTTCACACCGTCGCCGTGCTGGTGCACGTGTTGGGCGATATCAGAATTCGGGTCCAGTGAAGTGGTCAGCACCAGGCGGATTTTCTCCTGCTGCAGTACATACGAAGCGCGATCTCTTACACCCGTTTCAGGTCCGGCATAGGCGATCAGTTTAAAACCAAAAGCCGTCTGGTAGAAGTGAGCAGCCTGCTTGGCATTACCCACATAAAACTCAATATGGTCTGTGCCGTTCAGCGGCAGAATATCTGTTGCCATAGGTATAGGTATGGTTTAAGAAATGTTTTGTGTAAAAATACAGCTTTTATGCGTTTATCAAAACCCGGGTAGTGCCGCTGTAAATTATCATTGTTAATTCTTGCAATTACTACGGCATGTTTCCAACTTTGTAAAAAACAGAATGACGCTATGAACGCAAATGCACTAAACAGTTCGCTGGTGGCCATCATCAGCAAGAAAGAAGAACTGAATGCGCTTGATTATAATGACGAGCGCTACGACGATATTGAGGAAGAACTGCACGACCTGGAAGACGATTTTAACGAAGAGTACGGTGACTACCTGGAGGATGTACTGGAGGATGTGCATGGCAAGCTGCGCTCCGATGCGGATATCCTGCTGCCAACCGCCTACCTGCCGAGCTCACTCAATGGCGACCATATAACACCGGATGGTGAGCGTGAAGGCGTATGGGTTGAGTCAGATGAGTTTCCGGGTATAGAGATGCGCCTGGTATTGACTGCCAATCCTGCCCGCTTCGTGGTGCTGATCGGTGATCAGGAACGTGAGCTCTGGAAGGCGGAGTAATCAGTTAACAACACATACAAAAAGAGGTGGTCAGACACTAGGAACCGACCTGCCTCATATCATACTCAAAACCGCTTTACGCTACAATCTGCTGGCGTAAAGCGGTTTTTTCTGCTTTATATTCAGAAGTTATCAGCTCAGATACGTGTTTCGCCTGTTGGAAGCAACAAAAGGGTATCATCTTAGTATTCAGGAGTATAAAGTGATGGTGTTCGGCTTTGTTTCGGCTGGAAGGTATGGTGTTTCTGCAACATCTGTAGTTTAGAAACAAAAGAGCAGACCTGCATCACCTGGGTATGGCTATATCTAATGTGTGGCTTATGAAAAAGAGTTTTTGGATACTATGCTTGTGCCTTTTGTGCCTCAGTGCCTCGGCGCAGCAGCTTACCATTACCGCAGCTGAAAAGGACAGTGTGGTAGAGCGGGTGGTGGCGCTGTTGGAGCAGAACTACATTTTTCCGGACAAGGCAAAAGAGATGGGAAAGTACATCCGATCACAACACATGCAGAAGGCATACGATCAGGTAAATAACTACCAGCAATTCGCAGCGGTTTTGTCCTCAGATCTGCAGAAAACGCACCGTGACGGGCACTTAAACCTGAAATATAGCCCTGGGCTGGTAAAAATGCTGAAAAGCTGGAAATCTGCCTCAGAGCCTGGACCAGAGGTAATGCAGGAGCACCTGCGGATGGCGGAGCGCAATAATTTTGGCTTTACAAAGGTGGAGCGCCTGCCTGGCAACATCGGCTACATCAACTTCAGCCAGTTTTTTCCGGTCAGTGAGCAAGCCCGCCAGACAGTAGCAGCAGCTATGGCATTTGTCGCAAACACGGATGCGGTTATACTCGACTTGCGCTACAACGGGGGAGGGCATCCTGAAATGGTGCAACTGGTGATGAGCTACTTTTTTGATGAGAAGCCTATTCACTACAACAGCATCTATGACCGCCCTCGCAATACTACCAAAGAGTACCACACCCTAGCAGAAGTAGATGGAAAGCGAATGCCAAAAACTGATCTGTACGTGCTTACGAGCAGCAGCACCTTTTCTGCGGCCGAAGAACTGACCTACAACCTGCAGTCGCTAAAAAGGGCGACGATAGTGGGCGAGACAACGGCCGGTGGCGCACACCCTGTACAGCCCTTCATCGTGAACGATCAGCTTGTGCTGGATATACCTGTTGCCCGATCAGTCAATGCCATTACCCAAACCAATTGGGAAGGAACCGGTGTGGAGCCCGATATTAAAACCGAAGCTGACAAGGCACTGCTACAGGCGCAGGAGTTGGCGCTAAACAAACTGCTTTTAGCCAGTACTGACGCACAGGACAGAGCTTTGCTGGAATGGGAACTGCAGCATGTAAAAAGTGAACTGCAGCCTGTGCAGCTAGATAAGAAAGTGATGTCGAAGTATGCCGGCAGGTATGGCGAAAGGCTTGTCAGTCTGCAGGGAAATGAGCTTTATTACCAGCAAAAAGGCAAAGCACAACGAAGACTGATTCCGATCACTGATACCATTTTCCGCATCGACGGTCTTCCTCACCTGCGCATCGAAATGGTAAAAGATGCGTCCGGAAATGTAAGAAAGCTGTTAGAGCTACAGGCAGGCAGTTCCTTTAATGAGTTTGCACGCTCCAACTAATGCCCTTATCGCAGGTATACCGCAGGTGACCATCCTTTTCCGGCAGTAATTCACTTGCAGAAGTTTCTCACGTCTGAACTTTTAACTATCTTCCATCTGCCATCTTGTTATACCTGATAAGCCCTCCCATATGCAACCAATCCTGAATGCAACTGAACTGTCTTCTGTACTGAAGGAAAATCACAAACTGGTCTTGATCGACGCCCGCTCCGGACCCAATGGCCGCGCTAAATATGAAAAGGAGCACCTGGCCGGAGCCCTGCATGTTGACCTGGACAAAGACCTGGCTGATGTGAAAGCTGATGCTGCACAGGGTGGCCGGCACCCCTTGCCGGAACCTGATCAATTTGCCGGGTTGCTAGGCCGGCTAGGTATAACGCCTTATAGCCAGGTGGTGGTATATGATGACATGAGCGGAGCGAATGCTGCCTCCCGCTTCTGGTGGATGCTACGGGCTACGGGACATGATCAGGTGCAGGTATTGGATGGCGGCTATCAGGCAGCTGTAGCAGCCGGTATACCTGTCAGCAGCGGAGTGGAGCAGGCAACATCTGTTGATCCATATCCTTTCAAAGCATGGGAACTGCCGACTATCTCCATGGAGGAAGTTTCAAAGGCAGTAAAGGATCCGGATTACCTGGTGATTGATGTGCGTGATGCAGCACGCTACCGTGGGGAGACCGAACCGATTGATCTGGTGGCAGGGCATATTCCGGGTGCTGTTAACATTCCTTTTCAAAGTAATCTGACGCAGGACGGTACCTACCTGTCGCCTGAGACTTTGAGGGGGAAATATAGCCAGGCAGTAGGCGAGCGGGATCCGGAGCATGTGGTGGTACACTGCGGCTCCGGCGTAACGGCCTGCCACACAGCGCTGGCCATGGACTATGCGGGATTGGGTATACCGACTCTCTACGTAGGTTCCTGGAGCGAATGGTCACGCAATGACCGCCCGATCGGAACAGGGGCCTGATATAGGTATAAACGAAAAGCGGCTGCTGAATAAATTTCAGCAGCCGCTTTTCGTTTGGCAGGTATAGCTCTTAGTAGCCAAGCTTCTGGCGCACACGCTCCAGTACCGGCGTGGCGATGGCTTTGGCTTTCTCAGCGCCTTCCAGCAGTTTCTTGTCTATTTCGGCCAGGTTGTTCATGTAGTAGTTGAAGAGCTCACGCTCCTTGGCAAACTTGCGCAGGATCAACTCATACAGCGCCTGTTTGGCATGGCCGTAGCCGTAACCGCCGTTGAGGTAATTGTTGCGCATCTGCAGAATCTCTTCCGGTGAGGCCAGCAGACTGTAGAGTTTAAAGGTCGTGTCTTCGTCCGGATCTTTCGGGTCTTCCAGCGCAGTGCTGTCCGTTACGATGCTCATGATCGTTTTGCGCAGCGGCTTGTCGGCCTCAAATATGTCGATGATATTGCCGTAAGACTTGCTCATCTTCTCACCGTTGATGCCCGGAACAGTCATGACCGTTTCATCGGTCTTTGCCTCCGGAAGGACAAATGTCTCACCGTAGATGTGGTTAAATGAGCTGGCAATATCGCGGGTGATCTCGAGGTGCTGGATCTGGTCTTTGCCCACAGGCACAATGTTGGCGTCATACATCAGGATGTCGGCCGCCATCAATACCGGGTAGGTAAAGAGGCCGGCATTCACATCAGATAGTCCTCTGCGGCTTGATTTGTCCTTGAACGAGTGCGCATTGGCCAGCATCGGGAAAGGAGCGAAGCAGTTGAGGTACCAGGTCAGTTCCGTCACCATCGGTACGTCTGACTGACGGTATAGAATATGTTTATCGGTATCGAAACCACAGGCAAGCCAGGCGGCGGCTACCGAATAGGTGTTGTGACGCAGCACCTGTGGTTCGCGGATAGTTGTCAGGGAATGAAGGTCGGCGATGAAATACAGCGCCTGCTCCTGGGATGCCTTCGAAAGTTCGATGGCTGGGAGGATAGCACCCAGCAGGTTGCCCAAGTGTGGACGGCCTGTGCTCTGAATGCCCGTAAGGTATCGTGCCATAGTCGGGAAAATGGTTTACAGTTGCAAAATAACGCAAATTGCTGAAAACACCCTTAGCCCGGCTACGACAATTCTATACCTAAAGCTTTAAAGTTTCTTTAGAGAGTAATTTCTGGAGTTGCTGATCTCGTCCTGTGTATTGCTCAGCAGCTTCACCTCTGTGTCACTTACCTGCAGAAAATACATGGGGTCGATGTCGCCGGCAGTAGGTATAAGCTGCAGCACTACTGCGTCAGGGTTTTGCTTGTTGCCTTTGGCCAGGAACCATTTGCCGCTGCTGTTCACCACACTCTTATCAGCTGGTTTGCCTATGTATACCTGTTTCATAGTGAAGGAGCCCTTGGAATTGCCATTCAGGGTAAGTTCAGTTTTGATACCCTGGCAGTCCTTGCAGGCGATCGTGCCCATAAAAGTGCCGCTCGGAGGAGCCAGGGCGGGAACTGCTGACGGCGCTTCTTCTGCCGGCTTTGCAGCGGTGCCTTTTGCTGTAGAGGACTTTGCTTTTACAGGAGCTTTCTTAGCAGTTGCTTTTTTACCCCCGCCACGGTTTTCTTCCAGCCATTCCTGATAACTTTTGCCGGACTGCGCCTGTACCTGCTGCAAGCCCAGTGTAAGATTGAATAGGACGATAAGTGTGAGTATTGTTCTCATGCGATGTAGGATTTGTCGTTCAGGGTGAATCATATCAGAAAATATACCAGTTTTTCAGAAGTATCCTTTTGAACAGGCTATTTCTGTTAAAACTGTTGTTAAATGTTAATTATTGTGCGCATCTGCGAATCACGCTTCATGCGGTGGTCCTGATATGATGTAGTAGGATGTGAGATACGAAAGTAGGAGGAGAGGGTTTTCAGCAGTAGAACCTGAGCTTATGGATTGCATTATTTTCTGGCTCTAACTGGATGGCACCCCTATAAAAAGCAAATGACCAGGCGCTTCATTTAAGAGCAGACACCCAGCCATTCAAAAAAAATCAAATCAAATCTTATAGTTTAAAGTCAATTACATCATAGGCTAGTCTCGGTTTAAGTAAAAAACAATCAATCTTGTATCGTTTAGGCTGTCACCAGCTTTTTGGTTTTCTTTGTTTGGTATACCCTGTTGATGTTACTCACAGTAATGGCGAGGAGTATAAGCGCCACACCCAGCCACTGTATCGTCCATACCTCTTCCTGCAGTACGAGGTAGGACATGGCCACGGCCACCGGCAGTTCAGCCGAACTCAGGATGGCACTCAAGCCAAGGCCGGTACGCGGTATTCCATAGGCGAAGAACAGTGGTGGAATAACGGTGCCGAACACGGCCAACAGTAAGCCCCACTTCAGTAGTCCATCACCCAGCGCCCCGTTCACCAGAAACACCGGAGGGAAGACGCTCATGACAAGTATAGTTGCGCCCGTCAACAAAAGGGCACTCTTGGCGGTAGGGTGCAGGTTGTTGCCGGCCGCACCGTTGATCATCAGAAAAACAGAATAGCAGGCTGCTGCAAGTAATCCGAAGCCGATACCAGCTAAGTCAAAGTCAGGAACAGTGCCTGAGAACAGTCTGCCCGCCATAGCAGTTCCTATCAGTACCAGCAGCACCATCACGATTTGCGATAGCTGCGGCATTTTGCGCTTAATTACCGCTTCCAGCAGCAGGCTCATCCAGGTGAATTGCATCAGGAGCAAGATGGCGATCGAGGCCGGCACCGCCTGCACGCACTTGTAATAGAAGATGCTCACCAGGCCGGTGCTGGTACCCATGGCTACGAGCTTGAGTTTGTCCAGTGCCGAAACACCAAAACTGCGACGCCCCATCAGCTGGCGCACTAGCACAATGCTCCAGAGTATGATAAAGCCAAAGAGGACCTGCGTACCGGTGACGTCACCCAGGGTATAGCCTTCTTTGTAAGCCAGTTTTACGAATGTGGATAGTATGCCGAAGCTGCACGCTCCGAGAAATACCAAAAGGATGCCTCTGAACATAGATGTCCCTTTTGAAAATGGTCAGTAAAAAAATAAGGTAAAGGGGCGGGCTACACAGGCCCAATTAGCGGAAATGGGGACTGTTAGAGGTCGTGCAGGACGTACCCCGTAATGAAAATCTGTGTATGTGCTAAGTGTGCAGCCATTTTGTTTTGCAAGGCCGCAAAGATAAGGGCGTATTTATTTTAAAAGCAAATTTATTTGTAACACAGGCTACTCTTTGCTCTCCTCAGCTGCCACCTCTATCATTGTTGCGGCAGTGCGCTCACCCAGGTAACCGTCTATCAGATAGTGTGCTACATACAGGACAGGGGTGAGCGCAACGGCGATGAAAAATTTGTAAATATAATTGATCGCCGCCACTGACATGACCAGCGAAAGTGGCCAGTTTCCGAAAATATAGAAGGCAACGAAGAGCACGACCACACTATCGATTAGCTGCGACACCAGCGTAGAACCAGTCGCTCTGAGCCAGATCTTGCTGCTGCCAGTGAAGCTGCGCAGCCAGTGGAACACGGTGGCGTCCAGAAACTGCGATATCAGAAAGGCCACCACCGAACCGATGATAATTCCCAGCCCCTGCCGGTAAATGGAATTGAAAGCAAAGTCAATGTTAAAAGGGTTTCCTTGGGCATCCTGATTATTCAGCTCCAGCCAAAATGCAGCTGGCGGCAGACCCGTCACGATGGTGATGACCAGGAAAGCATACAAAATCAGGATGACGGTCAGAATGCTGACTTTCTTCACGCCCTCCTTGCCGAAGTACTCGTTGATGATGTCGGTGGTCACAAACACCACAGGCCAGATAATCACCCCTGCCGTGAGGTTGAAATCGAACTTCTCACCCATGATGCCAATCTGGGCACCCTGCAAACCAAAGAGAGCTTCCGCCGAAAAAATCTTCACACCGATCAACTCAGCCAACAGGGCGTTGGCCAGGAAGATGCCACTAAGGACAAGGAAGAGGTTGGTGCGTTTTTTCTCCAGGGAGGGGGCTGCCGGCATAGGTCGGGTTTTCTTATCACAGCAAGTTTACAAGTTATGGACCGCTAAATCAAATATCATTGCCCTTAGCTTTGCTGCTAACAGTGCTCCAGCTAAAACATTGAGCTGCACCTTCACCAAGTATTTCCTGCCACTCAATAAATATAATATACAGATTGCTAATATTTATAAAAATTGTTTTAAAAAATATTGGATAAAAGCTAAATTTAAATTTGCTAGTTGCTTATTTCAATTAATTCCTTAGTTCTATGAAAAAGATATTTACAGGAGCCGTGCTGCTGCTGTTGTGCTTTGGGTCGGGAGAGGCTGTGGCACAGGGCGGGATGCTCAACAAGCTAAAACAAAAAGCCAACAACATTGCCGAAAAGGCTTTGGACAAGACAATTGAGGACAAAACAGGTATAGGAAACGGCTCCACTAACAATAGCAGCGCTACTGCTGGCAATACCAGTTCCGGCCGGGCCAGAAACAAAGGGGGCGAAGGCCTGATCTCAACGCCGCCTGATGTAAACGCATTTCTGGGAGATGCCGACAAAGCCTTCAAAGCTGGCACTTACGGCGAAGCCCGCTATGCCGTGCAGCAGGCCATGCTGGGAGTAGAGCTTCAGATCGGTCAGAAGATACTCAAGTCGCTGCCGGAGTCGATCAGCGGTTTGAATAAGGATGAAAGTGTAGAGCAGGTGGCCAGCAGCGGATGGGGATGGGCTGGCCTGACCATCATGCGCCAGTATACTGACAATAGCGAGAAGGAACTGCGGGTGATGGTGGCCAACAATTCGGTGATGTTATCGGCTGTAAACATGTACCTGGCAAATGGTGGCTATACCCAGACGTCAGGAGAGCAGCAGAACTGGAAGCAAACCAGAGTGAAAGGACACCGTGCCGTGATCGAGTATGATGATGCCAGTGGTTACAAACTGACCGTGCCTATGGGGCAGTCGTCGCTGCTGGTATATGAGGGCGTCAACTTCAAAAACGAGCAGGAGATGATGACAGCGGCCAATGCGGTGGATATTGATGGCATCAAGAAAATGCTGGGCGAAAAGTAAGCATCATAGAAATCTAGAATGAAACCAGACATGAAAAATATAGCAATCCTAGTCGTTTTTACCTTCCTGCCTGTCCTGGCCTTTAGCCAGGATTTCAGCAAAAGCCTGGCAGAAGCCAAAACCTCTTATACTTCAGGTGATCTCAGTAGTTCCCGCTTTGCCATGGAGCAGATGCTTCGCAGCCTTGATGCGGAGATCGGAAAGGAAATCCTAAAGATGCTGCCGGCAAAAATGGAGGACCGCAATCCAAATGTGAAAGAAGATGACGTGACTGGCGGTGGCGCAGGCCTAGGTATGGGCCTGTTTGTGCATCGCAGCTATGGCCCTGCCACCAATCAGGTCACAATAGATATTATCAACAATTCACCACTGATCAACTCGTTGCAAGCTGTTCTGGCTCTGCCATTTATTGGCAACTCCGGTGACGGCAAACAAAAAGTGGTGAAAGTGCATGGCTATAAAGCAGTGCTGAACAAAGTAGAAGGTATGGAAGGGGCTCCAGCTGGCTATGAATTGCAGATTCCCTTGCAGAACACGCTGCTGACCTTAAAAGCCGACAATACAAAAGAGGACAATATCCTGAAAATGGCTAACAGCCTACCGCTCGATAAAATTGCACAGATGGCACATTAGCCAAGGTATAGCTATACCTCATTCACGTACACAAAAGATGCTTCCCTCAACGGCTAAGTCCGTTTTGGCGAAGACTTCCTTTGCTTCTTCCAGTATAGGTGTGAGGTCTTTGTAGCGCACTGAAAAATGTCCCAGCAGCAAGTGGCGTACTTGCGCGGCAACGGCCATTTCGGCGGCCTGCCGGGCAGTGCTATGGAAGGTATAATGGGCCCGCTCCCGCAACTCGTCCGTAAATGTGGCTTCATGGTAAAGCAGGTCGACTCCTCGTAAGTGGGGGAGGAGGTCGGGCTTATACCTGCTGTCGGCACAGTAGGCGTAGCTGCGGCTGCGCTTGGGCTCCAGCGTAACCACGGAGTTGCGTACCAGCACATTGCCCTGTTCGTCGCGTATGTCCTCGCCCCACTTCAGGCGCACCAGTTGCGGCGGCGTCAGGAAGCCGGGCAGGTTCTCTTTGATCAGCGGACGCGGCTTTGGCTTTTCGCGGAACAGGAAGCCACAGCAGGGTATGCGGTGCTCCATGGGCAGCGTGTGCACCGTGATCTTCTTGTCTTCGTAAATTTTGCGATAAACACTGGTGTCCAGCTCGTGAAATACGAGTTTGTAGCATAGATTAGTGCCGGAGTATTTGAGCTGCAGACTGAGAATTTCGGAGAGGCCGGGAGGGCCGAAGAGGTGCAGTGGCTGTTGGCGGCCCTGCAAATGCATGGTGGAGAGGAGGCCTGCAAGACCGAAGTAGTGGTCGCCGTGCAGGTGGCTGATATAGATATTAGAAATGCGCTGATGCTTTATCTTGTAAAGCATCAGCTGCATTTGGGTTCCTTCTCCGCAATCAATCAGATGAAGCTGATTGTCGATGGTCAGCAATTGGGCGGTATGGTGCCGGTTTGCCGAGGGTGTGGCCGACGAACTGCCGAGTATTCTGAGTTCGAAATCCACAAAGTTGGTTTAACTAGTCTTCCTTGTTGGTCAGGTCCTGCTCGATCTCGTGCAGAAACACGCGGTCGATGGCCTCTTCCACCGTCGGAAGGATGTTTAGCACAGACTCCAGTTTAGAGATCGTGATCAGCTTCATCACGTGGTCCTGCAGGCTGGTCAGAATCAGCAAGCCGTTAGAGGAGTTGCAAAGTCTGTTCGCGATCAGGATAGAGCTCAGTCCTGAAGAGTCGGTATATTTTACGTTATTGAGGTCAAGAATCAGGTTGGTGATCCCTTCAGCATTCAATTTCACGAACTCAGATTTTAAATCCGGAGCGATTGAAGTATCCAGTTTCTTCTCGTCTATCGTGATAATCGTGTAGTTTTCTTTCTTATCAATCGTGTACTTCATAGATCTACCAGTAAAGGATTTAAACGCGAATGTACCAAAATCCACGTTAATAATTCTAATTTTTCTCGTTAAAAATGTTTTCTACTATGTGATTCTCAATGCGTGAGAGCACATTATCGTAACTTTCTTTGTGAAAAGGCTGTCCCGTAAATACCTCGTACAACTCGATGTAGCGGTCCGAAATACTGTTCACCACTTCATCGGTCATTTCAGGTATAGCCTGTTCTTCCTTTCCCTGAAAACCGTTCTCGATCAGCCACTGTCGCACAAACTCCTTCGAAAGTTGCTTCTGCGTTTCACCGTTCTGCTGACGCTGCTGATACCCTTCCAGATAAAAGTAGCGCGAAGAGTCCGGCGTGTGGATCTCATCGATCAGGTACACCTCGCCGTTGTAGCTGCCGAACTCGTACTTGGTGTCTACCAGTATCAGTCCGCGCTTGGCGGCAAGCTCTGTACCCCTTGCAAAGAGTGCCTGGGTATAAGCTTCTAATTTAATATATTCTTGCTCAGATACAATGCCTTTTGCCAGAATTTCTTCACGCGAGATGTCCTCGTCGTGCCCTTCGTCGGCTTTGGTGGTCGGGGTGATGATCGGCTCCGGCAGTTTGTCGTTTTCACGAAGTCCTTCCGGAAGCGCTACGCCGCACACACTGCGTTTGCCAGCCTTGTACTCGCGCCAGGCATGCCCCGCCAGATACCCCCTGATCACCATCTCTACTTTGTATGGCTCGCAACGATACCCGATGGTTACGTTCGGGTCTGGAGTCGATAGCACCCAGTTGGGCACAAGGTCTGCAGTAGCTTTAAGGTTTATGCTTGCTATTTGGTTCAATACCTGTCCTTTATAGGGAATAGCCCGCGGCAACACCACGTCAAATGCCGAAATGCGGTCAGTGGCTACGACTGCCAGACGGTCCTCGAAATAATAAACATCGCGCACCTTACCTCTATAAAAACCGGTTTGCCCGGCGAAGGAGAAGTTGGTTTCTTTTATGGCCTCCATTAGGTCTGTTGGGTTAGAGAAAGGCAAAGTTAAAATTTTTTGTCGGTGCGAGTTATAAGGTATAGGTATAAATGTGAAATGCCTTCGCAGAAAGGATAATCATCTGAGTTTGGACATTGCTGTATACTCTTAAGTATAGCTATAGTTTTATATTATGAAATCTATTGTTTGTACATTATCGAGAATGTTGCGGAGGAGGTGAGATTTTGCTTGCCACCGGCTCGCGGTAATGAATAATGTTGTGCGCCATTCCCTTGAAAATTACAAAATGAAATGGCAGCATCGCATACCAGTATAACCTGCCTGCCAAGCCATCCGGACGAAAAGCGGCCAATTGCTCAAGGTAGTTGCCATCCTTCTCACGATAGATCCGGAACTGCAGCCAAGCCTCGCCGGGCAGTTTCATTTCAGCGTATAGGAGAAGCCGCTTTGCCTGGCGATCGACCGCTAACACACGCCAAAAATCGATAGAATCACCTGCCTGCACGTCTGAGGGGTGCCTCCTGCCGCGCTGCAAACCAACGCCGCCCACCATTTTATCGAGCAGGCCACGTATCTCCCACAAAAAGTCAGTCTTGTACCAGCCACGCTCACCGCCGATGCGCAGGATGTTGTCCATCACTTCCTCCGGCGCTCTGTCGAAACGCATGCGCCGTCGGTCGGTGAGTACGCCGTGTTCTGGTATTTGTACAAAATCCATGAAGTTAAGGCTCATGGTGCCACTCACCAGCGCATCCTTCCAACTGGAGACCACCATGTTTTGCTCCATCTTGGTAAAAGCCAGATTCAGAGCACTCTCGTAACTAAGGCACTTGTGCGGGATCAGCTGTTGTATGCTGCTGTCTTTCACCACGGCATCGTTGCGCAGGCTCTCCACCAGACTGCGGGCCAATGCGTAGTTTGTGCTCGTGACAAAGTATAGCCAGTAGGAGGAGAGCTTGGGCGTGAGCACCGGCAAGGTATAGATGCGCCGCTTCAGGTTTCGTACTTTGGCCAGTTGCAGCAGCATTTGCTTGTAAGTAAGCACATCGGGCCCGCCAATCTCAAAGCGTTCGCCATAGCAGTCCTCACGGCCCAGCACGGCAGTCAGGTAAAAGATGACGTCGCGTATGGCGATGGGCTGGCAGCGGGAGTTGAGCCAACGCGGTGTCACCATCACAGGCAGTTTTTCCACCAAGTCGCGGATGATCTCGAAAGAAGCGCTGCCCGAGCCGATGATGATCGCAGCCCGCAATACTGTGAGAGAAGCTTTGCCCTGCGCAAGCACATCCTCCACCTGCCGGCGAGAAGATAGGTGGCGCGACAAATGTTCGTCGTTGGCAATGCCACTGAGGTAAATCAGTTGTCGGGCGCTTGTTGTATTGAGGTAGCTGACGAAGTTGGCGGCAGATGTTTTTTCGGCCTCCTCAAAGTCAGCCGATCCGGAGCCCATGGAATGCACGAGGTAATAGGCGGCTTCTATGTCACGGGGCAGGTTTTGTAAACTTTCCGGTTTGAGTAAATCTCCCTGAACTACTTGCACCTTACCTTTCAAACTATCTGCCACCTCAAAGCGGCGCTGGTCACGCACAAGGCAGACCACCTCGTGCTGCGCTTCAATCAGTACGGGTAGAAGTCGTTTGCCAATGTAGCCGTTTGCGCCGGTCAGGAGTATTTTCATGCGGGTTATCCAGACAGTTTATACCTGCACAACAGGTATAGCCGGTGAATGTTATGTATGAGCAATTATACTTATTCAAAGATTCTAAACCAACAGGTATAAAGGTTAGCTATTATAAAGTATGTAAAGCATTGGAGAGCAGGTTTATAAAATTGATTTTTCGACGAACTTTAAATTATTTAAAATTTTAATTTGGATTATTTGAAATGCTGCTCTAGCTTTGCATCATCAAGTCTGATATCCCTTGTGGGTATCGATTTATAAAGAAGCGTGGAGAGACAGGCTCTATGAAACGCTAGCAACCAGCCGCAGTGCAAGGTGCTAATTCCTGATTCCGGAAGTCCGGATGTATATAAATTGATAACGTTATGGAAAAGGGAACAACATCAACACCGCTTTTTTTACGATCAACCCCGGCAGCTCAAAGCCTGGTTCTTTCGCATGCCTCAACTTTTGCTACCACCTGTTGTAGCCGAATGTGCATGTGCTGCTGCTGTTGCTAGCAGTGCATTAATCCTCTTTATATCTGCTGCATTTACCGCTTAGCTACAGGCTATACCTGTAATCACGGCTATTGCTGCATCTCTATCTTTTCTTGTCTCAGCACAAGCTAATCTATTCTATATTTTTTCAAAAATCTTAAACAGAACGACTATGTCTAATTCACTTCATTTCGAAACACTTCAATTACACGCCGGCCAAGAGATCGATCCTACTACCCGTTCTCGTGCCGTGCCTATTTACCAGACTTCTTCCTATGTTTTCAAAGACGCCGAGCACGGTGCCAATTTGTTTGCGCTAAAGGAGTTCGGTAACATCTATACCCGCATCATGAACCCGACCACCGATGTGTTTGAGAAGCGCATTGCTGCTTTGGAAGGCGGCGTAGCGGCAGTGGCCGTTGCCTCGGGGCAGGCGGCCCAGTTCATCGCACTAAACAACATCCTGCAGGCCGGTGATAATTTTGTCTCCTCCAGTTTTCTCTATGGTGGCACTTACAATCAATTTAAGGTAGCCTTCAAGCGACTGGGCATCGAAGTGCGCTTTGCCGAAAGCGACGAACCGGAGAGTTACAAAAAGCTGATCGATGAGAACACGAAAGCCATCTATACCGAATCCATTGGCAATCCGCGCTTCAATATTCCTGACTTTGACGCCATCGCGGCCATTGCCCAGAAGCATGATATTCCGCTGGTAGTGGACAATACCTTCGGGGCGGGCGGCTACCTGTTCAGGCCCATAGAGCATGGCGCCAACGTAGTGGTGGAGTCGGCTACCAAGTGGATCGGCGGACACGGCACCAGCATCGGCGGTGTGATCGTGGATGGTGGCAACTTCAACTGGGGCAACGGCAAATTTCCGCAATTCTCAGAGCCATCGGAGGGCTACCACGGTCTCAATTTTTGGGAGGTGTTCGGTACGGACGGACCTTTTGGGAACATTGCTTTCTCGATCAGAGCGCGGGTAGAGGGCCTGCGTGACTTTGGTCCGGCACTCAGTCCGTTCAACTCTTTCCTGCTGCTGCAGGGGCTGGAGACACTCTCGCTGCGTGTGGACCGCACGGTGCAGAATGCGCAGGCGCTTGCTGAATGGCTGGAGCAGCACGAGCAGGTGGAGAGTGTGAACTATCCGGGGCTGCCGTCCAGCAAGTATCACGACCTGGCCAAAAAATACCTGAAACGAGGGTTTGGTGGCGTGCTTTCCTTTAACCTGAAAGGCGACAAAAAACAAGCGGAAACTTTCGTGAACAGTCTACAACTGGTGAGTCACTTGGCCAATGTGGGAGACGCTAAAACGCTGATCATCCACCCGGCCTCCACTACTCACCAGCAGCTTTCGGAGCATGAGCAGCAGAGTGCCGGTGTGACACCTACCTTGCTGCGTCTGTCTGCAGGTATAGAACACCTTGACGATATCAAAGCTGACCTAGAACAGGCTTTTGCCAAAGTGCGGCAGCGCCACGAAGAACCTGTATTGAACGAAGCATAATGCCTGAACAACTAGTATTTCATTACCAGAAACAATTCCAACTGGAGTCGGGGGCCTCGCTTCCCGGCTTCCAGTTGGCCTATACAACCTATGGACAACTCAACCAAGACCAAAGCAATGTGGTGTGGGTATGCCACGCCCTCACGGGCAGCTCGGACTTCACCGACTGGTGGACCGAATTATTTGGCGAGGGAAAACTATACGAGCCGGCGGACTGGTTTGTGGTTTGTGCGAACACCTTGGGTGGCTGCTATGGATCCACGGGACCACTTGCAGTTAATCCGGAAACGCTGCAGCCCTACTACCACAGCTTTCCGCAACTGACCAACCGCGACATTGTGCGTGCCTTCGATCTGCTGCGGCAGGACCTGGGTATAGCCAGGGTGCATACCCTGCTCGGCGGTTCGCTGGGTGGGCAGCAGGCGCTGGAGTGGGCTATCTTGCAGCCGGAGGTATGTGGTCATCTGATCCAGGTGGCCTCCAATGCGCGGCACTCGGCCTGGGGCATCGCCTTTAACGAAAGCCAGCGCATGGCTATCCGTCAGGACCCAACCTGGCAGACCAGCACAAGCGAGTCAGGTATAGCGGGTCTTAAAACGGCCCGCGCCATCGCCATGCTTTCCTACAGGCACTATACCTGCTACGAAGCGAGCCAGCAGGAGCCGGGCAACAGCATCACCGATGATTTCCGGGCTGCCTCCTACCAGGTATACCAGGGAGAGAAACTGGCACAACGCTTCAATGCCTACACCTACTGGTTGCTCTCCAAAGCCATGGACTCCCATAACATTGGTCGGGACAGGGGAGGTGTTGAGAAAGCCCTGGAGCGGCTTCGGGCTAAGACCCTATTTGTCGGCGTAGACACTGATCTGCTTTTCCCGATAGAGGAGCAGCAGCAGCTCCACCGGCTGGTGCCGGGTTCTCGTTTCTCCCAACTCCGCTCCGGTTACGGCCATGATGGCTTTTTGGTGGAAACGGCACAGTTGACAAAAGCCATACAGGATTTTTACCAAGCAGAAAAAGTAAAGCACATACACTATGAAAATACAGAAGTTTAAAAAGCGTATCGGCCTGATCGGTTTTGGTTGCGTAGGGCAGGGGCTCTACGATGTGGTGGAGGCCAACCGGCACCTTGGCTGGGAGATCGGGAGTATCTGCGTGAAAGATAAAGACAAGCCGCGCACCTTACCCGCCTCTGCCTTTACCTACAATGTGCAGGAGGTGCTGCAAGATACCAGTCTCGACATCATTGCCGAACTCATCAGCGATCCAGAGGAGGCGCTCGGTATACTCCGGCAGGCGCTGCAGCAGGGGAGGACGGTGGTATCGGCCAATAAAAAAGTAATTGCCGAGAATCTGCCCGAGCTGATTCGGCTGCAGCAGAAATATGGCGGTGTACTGTTGTACGAAGCCTCCGTTTGCGGCAGTATACCTGTGCTGCGCACGCTTGAAGCCTACTATGGCTCAGAGCCATTGCTAGAGGTGCGAGGTATACTCAACGGGTCATCCAATTATATACTGAGTAAACTGCACGCTGAGCGGGGAAGCTACCAATTGGCTTTGGAGCAGGCGCAGGCCTTAGGATTTGCCGAGGCGGATCCTTCCCTGGATGTAGAGGGGGTGGATGCGCTGCATAAGCTCTGCATCCTGGCAACGCATGCCTATGGGGTACTGGTGCATCCGGAGGAGGTGCTGCATTTTGGTATTCAGCACATAAACACTGAAGTCGTTGAGCTGGCTGATGCCTTGGGTTGTCGTATCAAGTTGATTGGGTCTTTAAAAGCTACTGCTACGGGGCAGGTTGCGCTTCAGGTCCTACCTACGCTTATACCTGCAACGGATGCTCTGTATGGTGTGGAAGCAGAATTCAATGGTCTTGAAATAGAAGCTCAGTTCGCAGGCAAGCAATTTCTACTCGGGAAAGGGGCTGGAAGTCACCCGACGGGCTCGGCTGTGTGGGCTGATATTACTTCGGCAGTACGGGGATATCGCTATACCTATCCAAAGCTTTGCACCAGCCAGGCAACAAAGGCCTCCGGAGAGGAGCAGATCACAGTCCTGCTCCAGGGGCAGGGGAGGCCTATAACAACGTTCATAGAATTGCTTCAGTCGACCTTGCACTTTCAGTCGCCGGATAAAAATCAGGTTGTCCTTTCGGTGACGCCGCAGCAACTTAAGCTAAACCAGACCTCCTTGAAGTTGCAAGGTGTATTTGTGGCGGTTGTCCCGGCAAGTGTAGCACTTGATAAAATACCAGACCTACTTGCCCGATCTGAGGCGATTCCTGCATAATATGTACAGGTATAGCTTCAGATCCCAGGTGTGATTAAGTGTTGAAAGTGGAAATTGTTTCGGGGATGGATTATAAGAAAAATTCAATTAAATAATTTTAATAATAGCAATTTTGAATTGCACATTAATTGTATAAGTATATTGTGATAAATTGGGTTATGGCCTTAATAATAACTTTTCAAAATATTTATGCAAATAACGCTATCATTTTCATCTGTTTATGGTTTTACTATCGTACAATGAATATTTATGGACGATACATAATACCCGACGGCAATGAAAACCTATATACCTTGGATAAGCACTCTACTTCTGATAATTATATTTTCATCCTGTAGAAACGACAATGTTTCACCGATTCGGAATGTCCGATTTGACCCCGGTTTGCTAAATCCGCTGCAAGCTGGCGGTGGTATGCCCTGTATCGCACATACCTATTATTATAATGATGCAGAGAAGTCGCTGGGAACTGTATACAGTGGCATGATACTCCTGTCATTTAGCCAGGAACTTACCCAAGAAGCGGCTACAGCTGCAGCAGGGCAGTATGCTTTTATTGAAGAGATGGGGCAGCCGATCCATACAAACTCTGCTCGTTTATACCCTGTCAAGTTAGCGGCAGGACTTAGCTGCCAGCAGGTAGAAGGAGCGATATCCGAGGTTTCAAAAGATCCGGCAGTAGCATACGCAGCTCCCTATTTCGAGTCTGCCGGAGGTAAGCTATTGGGTGTATCGAATGAATTTATTGTAAGTGTGGAAAGTGGCCGACAGCCAGCTGAGCAGGTGATCAAACGCCTGACTGCAGCGACCCGCACTGAAGTAGTAACTGAGCTGAGCGCTAATACTTTTATATTGCGAGCTGATAAAAATTCACGGGGCAATGCGCTCGAGATGGCTAACTTCTTCCATAAGCAGCCGCTCATAAAACATGCTGAACCAGACTTTGTGGTTTCAGTCAGCATGTAAAGTTTTTGATTGTGATGGTTTTGGGTTAAGAGTGAGAAAGCCCCGGTTCCTTGACTGAAACCGGGGCTTTCGTTTTATCAGAGGGGATGCAAAAACTAGCTAAGGTATACGGCAGCCGCTTTGTCACGCAGGTTGTAGGCCGAAGCCATCACCTCGCCATAAGCGCCCGCTGTGCGGATGGCAATCAAGTCACCACGATTAGTCTCGGGCAGCACTACCGCCTTGCCAAAGCAGTCTGACGATTCGCAGATCGGGCCTACGACGTCATATTTGTCCTCAGGGCCTTTGCTAGTCAGATTCTCTATTTTGTGGTACGACTGGTAAAGTGCCGGACGTATAAGCTCTGTCATACCGGCATCCAGGATGGCAAAGTTCGTCGAAACACCTTTCTTGATGTACAGTACTTTGGAGATAAGCGTGCCGCTCTGGGCTACGAGTGCGCGCCCCAGTTCAAAGTGCACCTGCTGGTTAGGACGCACCTCCAGAAACTGATTGAACAGCGAGAAGTATGACTCAAAATCAGGTATAGGCTGCTCGTCCGGACTATAGTAGTCCACGCCAAGACCACCGCCCACGTTAATGTGCTCCAACTGCACCTGCTGTGACTCGAACCAGTCCTGGAATTCGTTTACACGGGTACACAGGTTTCTGAAAGCCGACAAGTCCGTTATCTGAGAGCCGATGTGGAAGTGCAGGCCGATCAGCGACAGGCTCGGGAGTGATTTAAGCAGAGTCAGCACATCTGGCAGTTCCCAAGCATTGATACCGAACTTGTTTTCCTCCAGCCCTGTGGTGATGTACTTGTGCGTATTGGCATTCACGTTCGGGTTGATACGCAGCGCTACACGGGCCGTTTTGCCTTTTGCCTCAGCTAACTCGTTCAGCACGATCAGCTCGTGGCTTGACTCACAGTTGAAGCAGAAAATGTTTTGATCCAGAGCGTAGTTGATCTCTGCATCGGACTTGCCTACACCTGCAAACACCACGTGATCAGCCGGGAAGCCATTTTCAATGGCACATTTCACCTCATTTCCGCTCACGCAGTCAGCGCCAAAACCCACGGCACGCATCTCGTTCAGGATCGGGCTGTTAGTGTTAGCCTTCATGGCGTAGTGCACCTGAAAGTTATATTTAGCTGCCTCCTGGCTGGCCTGCTGCAGGGTTTGGCGCAACAGGTTGAGGTCGTATACATAAAAAGGAGTGGCGTGCTGCTGCAACTCCTGCACAGATAAATTAAGCATTGCTGTTGTTCCTTTCAAAGATGCCCTCATTCAGCAGGACAAGAGATCTTTCTTTATCGGTTGTGTTGATGAGTAAGCTAATGTTGTTTTTGCTTCCGCCGTAAGAGATCATGCGCAGCGGAATATCACGGAGCGCTTTGAAAATCTTGAGGCCGGAGCCGCTGCGATCGGCAATAAAATCGCCAACGATACAAATGATGGTCTGGTCCTGGTCAACCTCTACCTGTCCGTACTCCTGAAGCTCACGCGTGATCTCAGCCAGGAACTTCGGGTTGTCGATGGTCAGGGACACGGCTACCTCAGAGGTCGTGATCATGTCGATCGGAGTCTTATACCGTTCGAACACCTCAAACACGCTGCGCAGAAAGCCATAGGCCAGGAGCATACGTCCGGATTTGATCTTGATTGCTGTGATACCGTCTTTCGCCGCTACCGCCTTGATGCCCCCTTTTCCGGTCTGCGCTGAAATGGTAGTACCCTGCGCCTGTGGCTGCATGGTGTTGAGCAGGCGCACCGGAATGTTCTTCTGCTTAGCTGGCTGTACGCTGGACGGGTGTAGAATCTTGGCTCCAAAATAGGCAAGCTCCGCCGCCTCGTCAAACGACAGTTCCGCAATCGGGAAGGTGTTTTTCACGATGCGCGGGTCGTTGTTGTGCATGCCATCGATATCGGTCCAGATCTGGATTTCGCTGGCATCTGCAGCTGCTCCAATCAAAGAGGCGGAGTAGTCCGATCCGCCACGCTTCAGGTTGTCGACCTCGCCAAAGGCGTTGCGGCAGATGTAGCCCTGCGTGATGAACAAAGTAGCGTCCGGGTGCTTCTCCAGCTCCAGTTTCAGGTTCTTGCTGATGTAGGCCGTGTCGGGCTCCTCATTCTCGTCGATCTTCATGAAGTTAAGGGCCGGCAGCAGCACGGAAGGTATACCTTGCTCTTCGAGGAAGAACTGGAACAAAGCCGTTGACAATAGTTCGCCCTGCGCCAGCACGGCACGCTCTTCGTAAATGGTGAAGAGGTCGAGCGTGAAGGAGCGGATGTGATCAAAATGATGCGAAATCAGCTCAAGTGCCTGTTTTTTCTTGTCGTCGGTAAGGTAGAGCGCCTCTACCACCTGTTTATATTTGTCGTGCAGCGCATCGATGAGCGCATTAGCTTCCTGGTTAGCATTCTGGTAGAGCGTCTCCGCTATCTGTACCAGCTGGTTGGTAGTGCCCGACATTGCCGAGAGCACCACGATCTTCGGCGATCCATCGTTGATGAGGTCCGCCACTGCTTTCATTCTTTCAGCCGACCCTACAGAGGTGCCGCCGAACTTTAAAACTTTCATCTAATCAGTTTGAAATAAAGGGTATAATCAGAAGATGGTCAGGTATAGCCTTTTGCAAGGTATAGGATGAGCAAAGTCTGACTGCAAATTTAGTAAAAAGCAAAGATTTTCAGTAGAGTTATACCTGTTGGGATTAAAAAAGAAAGGGCAGCTTTAAAAAGCTGCCCTTTCTGTAGGAGGTTTCTTCAAGTTAATTTTTCATGATACGTGTCGTCGACTCCATTCCTTCGCCTACTACTTTGAGGATATAGACACCGGATTGTAACTGGCCAAGCTGAAGTTCCAGGTTATTTATACCTGCATCCAGATTTAGGTCTTTGGTCATGACACGTCGGCCATTGATGTCATAGATGGTCATAGCCGCGATTTGTGACTCTGGTACTGTAAGCGTTACTTTGATCACATCACGGAATGGGTTTGGATACGCCTGTGTTGCCAGCTCACGTGCCAAACCTTTGGCATTTACAGCAATCACATTGCTGTAAGCAAACTGTCCGTCTGTGTCAACCTGCTTGAGTCGGTAGTACACGGTGCCTTGCACTGGTGTGCGGTCGGTGAACTGGTACTTGGTCTCCAGGCTGGTAGTGCCCTTGCCTTTCACAGTCCCGACTTTCTCGAAGCTCCTCGCATCAAGGCTGCGCTCTATCTCAAAGCGGTCGTTGTCGAGTTCAGAAGCCGTCAGCCATTCCAGATGCGCCTGGTTGTTGCGGACAGTGGCTGTGAAGTAGACAAGCTCGACTGGGAGTGGGATGATAACAGGAGAGTCCTCAAGGATCTCGAGGGTGAGGCTGACCTCAGTGACGTCACCTACTCCGTCTGTAAGGCGCACTCTGAAGGTATAGATACCTGTTACGAGTGCATCTGGGTTTTCGACGAAGATGTTACCATTGTCAGGGTCCAGTGTAGCTCCCGGAGGGAAAGCGCCACCAATTAACTCAGCCGCTTCGATGCCGCCGTCAGGATCAACTGCTGTAGCTAGAATGTCACCCGGTATATACTCGTCACGGTACTTCGGCGGAGCAATGACATAAGTAGAAGGACAGTTAACGGTAAGTGTTATTTGATCCACGGAAGGCTCATAGGTGGTGCCTCCACAGATAGTGGTTACGGTCCAGGTAATTGTGTAGGTGCCGGTTGTGAGGCCAGTAATTGTGGTAGAAGGGCTGGTAGGGTTTGTGATTACGGCCCCTCTGGCATCTCCTACGAACTCCCAAAGGCCAGTACCAGGATCAGGTGACACAGCTGCCGTTAGGATTGTCTCTTCGCCGCATACGGTTCTGTCGCCGCCAGCATCAGCAACACCAGGTTCGTTGGCTACGGTTATGCTAGGCTCAGAAAGTAACCTCGTTGGAGTAAGGCAGTTGCCTCCTATTACCAATGCATAAAATGAGTAATCTCCTTCCTGGTTAAGTGTACCAGTGCTAACTGGTATTACTTGTCCATTACCAACTATATCAATTCCAATCCGTGTTTCAGTGCCATCAGGTGCTACTCTAAACACATTATACCGATAGGTAGAGTTGTTCTGAGTAGCCAGGAAGATTGTGGCAGGTCCACCCACGCAGACTGTAGTAGTTGGCGTGAAGAACGGTCGGTCAATTGCCGGACCGGAGATGGTGGCATTATAGCGCGCAGCATCTATGAACTCACACTCATTTGACAAGTTTCTAATGTAAACGGCATAGTTAGCGTTCGATGTGATATTGTTAATGGTTAACGTTATAGGTCCTCCTGTACCTTCAACTTCAGAGCCGACTAAATCACCGGTTGCCTCATTCAGGAACTGATACGTAAAGCCCGTAGCCGAGCTTGAAAGTTGTACCTGCACGTTCGAACCGGCACATATATTACTACTAAGCGGGGTGAGTGTAAAGTCAGTGGGCGGTTGTGGCAAGATAGTTCTGGTAATTGTTTCGTTCAAAATAGCTGAGCAGCTTTCAGGAAGTTCATCCCCAAGGCTACCTGTCACTCTTCTGGCTCTTACAGAAAGTACTACATTTTGTGACGTAGCTGTTTCGTTTGGAATCGGACCTGAAGTGATTGTAATCGGTCCGCCTGTTCCCATCACAGAACTGCCGCTGGTCGTACCATTAGGCAAGACAATGGTATAGGCTACACCTGTCTCAGAGCCACCGAGGCTGATTGTAACTGTACCGCTGCCTCCACACAGTACATCATCTGTGTCTGAGGTTACAGTAAAGGTTGCAGTGAGCGGGTTGCACTCTACAAAAAGACTCTCAATAGGCTCGCTTTCACATAAACCTGTAGCTGTTTCGGTTACGGTAACTTCTGCACCAGGGAATAGCTCCGAAGAAGAGAATCCTGTCAGGCTCCAGTTACCATCAGGAGGAATGACGATTGGAGTAAAAGGTGTGCCTCCAATATAAAGGGTTAGTTGTGCACCTCCAGTACCTGTGCCTGTTATCGTGTTGGCTCCTTCCAGAATTGGTCCATTTATTGTCAGCGTTTCGTTCGAGGTTTGTGCTGTGGCTGTTACAGGTTCGGATGGTTCACTTTCAGTGCTGCCAGGTGCAGTAGCCGTGGCTGTGAACGCTGTACCAGCTGGAATTTCTAGACCTGTTACAGTCCAGAAGCCATTTTCATTTACTGTTCCCGGATCACCAACAGCGTCATCCCCAACATAAACCTGAATGCTGGTCCCTGCAGGCTCTGTAGAAGATCCTGATACAATAGTGGTAGTGCCACAATAATCACCGGTTATTACAGGAGCAGCTGACTGGCAGGTTGTAACAACCGTAGTTGGTGTAGACTGGCCGTAATAAGTCGTAGGAGTTCTGGATCTTACATATAATCTGCTTCCTTCTTGTATACCTAAGTCTGCTGTCAAACTCCAGTTGCCACTGGCGTCGGCCTGAACTGTATAGGCATTATTGGATGTTCTGACAAGGTAAAGGGGTACATCGTTCAAAAATAATGTTACAAAAGCGTTTGCAACTGTCGTACCTGTTATGGTGGATGTACTTACACATACTGGTGCTGTAATGGTAGGTGGGTTGTTCGTATTGTTTGTAACTCCATTTAAGAACGGTGCCGAAGGTATTGATTCGCAACCAGTGCCTATCTGTTGAGTTGCAGTGAATACTCCGTTCCCAATACAGTTGTTATTGCCCGAACCACCCCCCGGAGCGCATACTCTAAAAGTCCATGTACCATTAGCTGCAGCGGTAACTGTTTGATTACCATCTGAATTTGTCAGCAGAACCCCATTCCTATAAATTCTGATTATTGCATTTGGAGCTGAAGTGCCATTAAGTACTCTTCCAGGATTATCTGCGCTTAAGATAGCTGGTGGAGGCGTGGTACAAACTGTACTTGTCACCACAACAGTATTTGAAGCCTCTGATACAGGTCTACCAGACGCGGTTGCAGTAGCTGTAATTTGGTTCCCAACTGCGAGTGCAGTGCCCGCAGCTACCGCAAAAGACCAGGTACCCGCTTCTGTGACAGTGGTATTACCCAGAGGGGTGCCGTTACGCAATACCTGTATCGTAGTGCCTGCAGGTTCACGGGATGTACCTGTTATCATTGTAGTAGCAGTCGTTATCGGAGAGTTGATGATGGGTGCAAAAGTCCTGATCGCACCTACTTCGTCCGCTACCAGATCATTTAGAGTAGTGGGAGGAAAGGTGCTGATAATATCCCGGTATGCGGCCATTGCATCGTAATTGTAGCTCTGGAAGTTAACCCCGGCTACATCGGCTATTACACTAAGATCCTGGAGTGCACTCTGCTGGCCCAGGTTAAGGGTGCTGCCTGCCATGCGAAGTGGAGTGGCAGCTGTGATCTGCCCATTAAAAGTCGATATCGGAATATAGAAGTCTACAAAATAATCAGCGTTTCCTCCCACAGTACTGGCAGCAACGGCACGCTGAGAAAATTGTCTGTGAGCTCCACTTAGAAGGGTTTGTCTTGAGGTGCCATTATGCTGGATCAGACTTACATCGAAGCCTGAAGAGAAAACAATCTCGTACTCAAATCCAGGGTTAGCGCCGGTTCCGGCAAAAGTATTGTCGCTGTCAATGAGGACACTGTACCCCCGCTGTGAAGGTGAGTTGCCACCAATCCGCATTCTAAACATTAAATGTTGACCATCATAAAAAGCTTGTAATGGAGCAGGGGAGACAAAATCAGTATGGCCTCCCGCTTCTCCCCTCCTGATGTCCCCGATAGGCTCAGGAGTAAGTGTAGGCAATGGCCGATAAGGGACCTCACTCACGGCAGGACCAATATCTGAAGTTCCTGCAAATCCAGCTGGGGTAGTGGAAATATAACCATCGTTATTAGGATCCAATATGTCTTGCCCGCCATTAACAGCTTCTCTGATAATCAGACCTGGTGTCTGCGCTAAAGCGCCTGTGATCGATACTACGGCCAGAAGGGCAGCCAGCAGGCTGTTTCGCAGCATCGAGACTTGTATAATTTTTTTCATAGTCCAAGTAAAAGTTTGTTATAGCATGTACTTTTTAGGGTAAACAACACAATAACTAATAGTCTGTAAATGGTGCGAAATGGCTTGTCCAGACTACTTGTCCAGACTATTAGATTGTATTGGGTTATACGTTCCTGTGCTACAAAACTTTAGTGTGCAATTGGATGGAAATTGGAGAGGTTTACTTGTTATAATTGTATTAATAAGACGCTATATTTTTATAGAAATATCTAGTGATATAGAGACTCTTAGCTATTTCTTGTGTTATGAGGGGTTTTAAGAATAGTGTCTTGGCCTAGGAGCTGGCAGATTGGTAAGGGGTTGAATTAAGTGAAAAAAACAGTGCAATTTTTGTAAAGGGATTGAGTTGTTTGAAGAGCGGAAATGTACAATATTTACGCTCTATAGCATGAGTGAATATAAGGAAGGTGAGTTGAGGTAAGAATTTAAAAAATCCTTGATTTTCTAAACGATCGAAAGAACGATACTGGCTGCATTTCCACCGAAGCCAGCGGCATTTACTAAGATGCGACGCATAGGGCCAGAAGTGTGTGTTGGGAGTAAATTCGTATAACCTGGGGTAGTAATTTGCTGGGATGAGAGCAGGTGCAGGGCATATTGTAGACTCAATGCACCGGAGGCACCTAACGTGTGACCTATCAAGTGCTTGTTCGTAGTCAGAGAAGGTAATTTATCGCCTAATACAGCTTCGATCGCAGCTAGTTCAGCATTATCTCCGGCTCTGGTGCCAGGGGAGTGGGTGATGATCGCATCAATCTGGTTATCATCTTGACCAAGATGACTAATGGCATGTCGCATGGATCTCTGGAAATTCTGGCCCTCTGCTGATATACCTGTTTTACTCGTGATTTGCTCAAACCCAAAACCGACTGCTTCTATAATGACATCAGCTGTTCTAAGTTCTGTTGAAAGAGCTTTTTCGAGAGCGAAAACACCAGCGCCTTCCCCTAACACAAAGGTGTTTTGCCCGGAGATGCCGTAGGGCTGACAAGGAAATAAATCATCTTGTAACCTGGAATATATACCCACCGCTTTCATCTGGGCTATGGTAAAATCTGTGAGTGGCGCTTCGGTACCGCCTGCCAGAAAGCGATTTGCCATACCTGCCCTGAGCCAAGCAACCCCGTTGGCTACAGCCATGAGTGCCGTACTACAGGTAATAGAGTGGCTGATCTGGGCGCCACCGGCATTCACAGCATGTCCTACCCAACTCGATAAATTGCCCAAAGTGGTCGTAGGGGAGGAGGAGGAGGAAAGCTGGCCTAGCTGATATGCGTCGTAATGGTGCTCAAACAATCCGGTTGCTCCTCTGGAGGAGCCAATGTTCACCGCCAGATCTTCCTGCTGAGCTGTACCCTGGTTTAACCAACCTGCCTGCGTAGTAGCCTGTATTGCCGCAAAAATTGCCAGATGCACAGAGCGATCCAACTGGCGGTAGCCCGAATTACTGGAGATAAGTGCCTGTAGTGCTGCCTCTGCCGTTGGCGGAAGGGAAGCTACGGGGGTGGGTTGCCCTTGATGTTGTATAATAGTGATGGCAGGCTTTCCAGCAAGGTAGCCTTGAGCAATCGTTTCACTATCGGCCCCAAGCGATGACACAGCACCACAGCCTCTGACTACGATATGTTCTTTTGCAGATTTCAAATCAGCCGCAAATGTAGCAGAAATTAAGCTTAATCATGCAGAGTGGTCTGCTGAGGGGGCTCAAAATAGCGGTTGCCCGTAATGAGTTCCTGCATGCCTCGTATGGTCTGGTACACCTGATCTAATTGTGCATCAGTAATACAATATGGTGGGATGACGTAAATAATGTTGCCGAGCGGACGCAGGATCACCCCTTGCTCCAAGGCGAAACTATAAAGTGTGTCGCCCAGTTTGTTGAAGTAAGAAGTGCCGTCCGCCTCGAACTCCACCGCCAGAATAGTTCCCTGCTGACGTACTTCAACGACTTTGGGCATCGATTTGAGTTGTTCTGCAAAAGCTGTGTGACGCTGGCTGATGTGCGTGATATGTTGTTGTGTTTCTTCCTGCAGCAGCAAGTCCATGCTGGCCAGGCCAGCGGCGCATGCAACTGGGTTGCCCGTGTAACTGTGCCCATGAAACAGGGTCTTGTGCTTATCGTCGCTCAAGAAGGCTTCGTAAATTTTTTCATTGCAGGACGTGGCGCCTAAAGCCATGGTACCGCCTGTCAACCCCTTGGACATGGTAACCATGTCAGGTTTGAGCTGTTGGTAATCACTGGCAAAGGTACGTCCAGTGCGTCCAAAGCCCGTCATCACTTCGTCGGCGATGGTGAGGATGTCGTGTTGCTGGCAAATACTTAGAAGTTGATCGAGTACCTGTGGTGTGTACATCACCATACCGGCAGTACCGAGCACCAGCGGCTCGTAGATAAAAGCGGCCACATCGCTGGCATGGGCGTAGGCTTCCAGCTGTTTGATGGTTTCCTCTTCGTGCCCCGGTATAGGCACATCAATAAAGCAGACCTCAAACAAATAAGACCAAAAGGGCGCCGTGAAGGCGCTGCGTGCACTCACCGCCATTGCCCCGAAGGTATCGCCGTGGTAGCTGTTGCGAAAAGCGATGATTTTACGCTTCGGTATACCCTTGTTCTGCCAGTACTGGATCGCCATTTTGAGTGCGACTTCTACGGCTGTAGAGCCATTGTCGGAGTAGAAGATGCGGCTCTGGCCTGTTGGCAGGATCTGTATGAGTCGCTCGGCAAAGGTAATGGCGGCAGGGTGGGTGAAGCCGGCGAAGATTACGTGCTCCAGCGTCTGCAACTGATCGGCTACCTTTTGCGCGATATAAGAATGCGCATGCCCGTGCAGGTTCACCCACCACGAAGCTACGGCATCGATGTACGTCTTTCCATCCTCCGCATACAACAGCGCTCCTTCGCCCCGGACGATCGGTATAGGGAGGGCAGCGGTTTTCATCTGTGTGTACGGATGCCAAATGACGTTATGATCGCGTTCTGCTAAGCTCATTTTTGAATGAGTGAGTTAGTAAATGAGTGATTTTAGTAGAGTTTAATCAATAGGCTTTCAGGTTGTTTATCCTTTGTTATACAGGCTTACAGGTATGGTACAAAACTCTTAGCATACTCAGCTACAGCCTCTTGGCAGAAGTCGGCTTCCTGACGGATAGACGGTAGTCGGCGCAAGCCTGTATACTTGATGATGAAGTCCTCGGATGTCTGGTTCTCCTCTCCGTTGAAAATAATGCCCGCCACCGGCACTTTGCGGTAACGCAGTACCTCTGCTGTGAGCAAGGTATGGTTAATGCTGCCGAGGTAGTTTCTGGAAACGAGGATCACCTCCAATCCCAGTTGTTGCACCAGGTCCAGCACTAAGTAGCGCTTGTTCAAGGGCACCATCAATCCGCCCGCACCTTCTACGATCAGGTTGTTCTGTGTTTCAGGAAGCTCCAGTCCGTGCACGTCGATCTCGATGCCTTCGGCTGCCGCCGCTTTGTGCGGAGAGGCGGCCATCTTAAGGCGGTAGGCTTCGGGGTGAAACACGGACTTTTCATTTGAAATAAGACTTTTAACCGTGTCTGTGTCGGTAAAGTCTAGACCGCCCGCCTGTACGGGTTTCCAGTAGTCGGCCTGCAGTGCTTCGGTGAGAATGGCTGCGGCAACTGTCTTGCCAACGTCCGTTCCGATGCCTGTTACAAAATATCTTTTCATGTACCTTTCGCTATGGCCTGCACGAGGCCGTCAATTTCTTCTTCACTATTATAGGCATGCACGATCACGCGGAGCCGCTCTGTGCCGGCGGGCACAGTAGGGGGCAGCACGGGGCGCACATCATATCCTGCTTGTTGCAGCGCAGCCGCTAGCGCCTTGAGTTGCCGGGACTGTTGCGGGAAAACAGATAGGATCACACTGTTTTCCGGAGTGCAGCGAATGCTGCTAAGTTTGTTCAGTTTCTGGTACAGTCGGGTCGCTAATTGCTGCACGCGTTCACGCTCAGGCGCGAGTTTGGACAGCAGGGTATAAGCACACTTTAGGGCCACCAGCGCATGCGTCGGTAGGCCTGTCGTGTAAATAAATGCTCTACTATAATTAATCAAAAAGTCGCGCAGCACCTTGGGCCCAACCACGGCAGCCCCGTGACTGCCCATGGCTTTGCCATAGGTGATTACCTGCGCAAACACCTGGTCCTGTAGTCCAAGTGCCACTGTCAACCCTTCACCGTTCGGGCCATACAAACCCACGCCATGAGCCTCGTCTACAATCAAAGCGGCACTGTACTCGTTACATACCTGAGCCAGCTCCTTTAGCGGTGCCTTGTCACCGTCCATGGAGTAGACAGATTCCACCACCACGTATACCTGTCCGGTTGCATGCTTCAGCTTTTGCCGCAAATCCTCCACACTGTTGTGGCGGAAGGCGTAGGTCTTGGCAAAGCTCAGGCGCAGGCCGTCTTTCATGGAGGCATGGCTGGCCTCGTCATAAAACACGGTATCGCTACGCTGCGGCAGGGCAGACAATAGGCCCACGTTTGCCGTATACCCGGAGTTAAAAAGCAACGCCGCCTCCCCCTTGTGGTAGGGCGCAATGATACCTTCCAGCTCTTCGAAGAGGCCGTGGTTGCCCGAAAGTAGTCGGGAGCCAGTTGCCCCCAATGGTAAATGCCTGTAGTGCTCCTCTTCCTTGTGGATAAGCGCCCGCAATTTCTCACTGCGAGCAAGGCCGAGGTAATCGTTGGAACAGAAGTCAACTAGTCCGGCAGTGATTTTAAGCGTACGCAAAGTACCCTGCGCCGCCCGTTCAGCCAGCTTCTGCTGTAGTTTATTTTTCAGGACATCAGACATGGATTAGAACTCAGTTTTCTGATTTCAATATAGGTTTAATGTCTTGATGCCTCTAAAGTTTAGAGATCAAAAGTGATGTCATCTCCTAAAGTATGACATCAGTATCATCAGGCTGGGCTTTCACACCAGGGTTCCCCTCTAGAGAAGGGCAGGGGTGTGTTATAGCTATTGCCTTAATCCTTCGCCTAAAACCCATTCAGGATGACAGAGACAAGAGGCTTTCCGGTAAATTTTGTATTACCAAAGATCTAGCAAACGTGCTGTGCTTCTTCTTTAAAGGATTTTCTTGGAGTAAGACCCAACAGGTCAAACATAGCTTTATCGGCGTCGAAGTCCGGGTTTGGCGTCGTCAGAAGCTTTTCGCCAGTGAAGATGGAGTTGGCACCAGCCAGGAAACAAAGTGCCTGATCGGTCACGCTCATGCGCTCGCGGCCTGCTGACAGGCGTACCATGGTCTTGGGCATCAGGATACGGGCCGTGGCGATCATGCGTACCATTTCCCAAACGGTAACCAGCGGCTGGTTTTCCAGTGGCGTGCCTTTTACCGGTACCAGTGCGTTTACCGGCACTGATTCCGGGTGCTGCACCAGGGTGGACAAGGTATGGAGCATACCGATACGGTCTTCGTCTGTCTCGCCCAGACCGATAATGCCACCAGAACAAACCGATATACCTGCCTTGCGCACGTTCTCGATTGTGTCGAGGCGGTCGTCGTAGGTACGGGTCGTGATGATGTTGGAGTAGTTCGCCTCAGACGTGTCGAGGTTGTGGTTGTAGGCGTACAAGCCGGCTTCTTTCAGCTTCTCAGCCTGGTACTCGTTCACCATACCCAGGGTACAGCAAACTTCCAGTCCCATCTCGTTCACACCTTTCACCATATCAAGCACTTTGTCGAAGTCGCGGTTGTCGCGCACTTCGCGCCAGGCGGCACCCATGCAGAAACGGGTAGAACCGCCGTCTTTGGCACGCTGCGCAGCCGTGAGTACCTGCTCCTGGCTCAACAGTTTGTGCACATCCACACCTGTATGGAAGCGTGCCGCCTGCGGACAGTAAGAGCAGTCTTCCGGACAGCCACCGGTTTTTACTGACAACAAAGTACACACCTGCACCTCACCAGTAGCCTGGTGCTGCTTATGTACATTGGCTGCTTCTACAATCAGTTCCAACACCGGTTTATAATAGATCGCTTTGATCTCCTCCAGTGTCCAGTCGTTACGTATGGCTGCGTTAAGTCCGTCTTGCGTCATGTTTATCGGGTTTGGATTACGAAGATAATTTGAAGATTTAGGAATAAAAAATCAAGGTTGGGGGTATATTCAGTGGATAACTTGTTAACTATTTAAGCACGTGTACTATTTCTGTGGAAAAAATGGTTTGTTAATTTGTTGGGAAGCAGCTTTCAGTAGGGCTGCGCGGCCCTCATGCTGTGGAAATAAAGTTGAAGCCGGACTTGCTGTTTGATGGCCCCAGGCTTTGTACAGGGCAACAGAAGAAGGGATTTTGGGGTATACCTGAATCTGTAAATTGTACCGATCTCTTCTTCATTGTTGACATATGCATTTGACCTCTACTTCCCCTACCACCACACCCTTGTTGCTTTCACCTGAAAATGTGCTTCGGAAGCTTGCTGTCATTATTTTCGTGCTGCTGCTGGCTGATATTGCCGGGATTTTACTGGACAGTGTTTTGCACTACGAATCAAGGTTGACGCGGATATTGATGTATTATTTTACTTTCAACGGCGAGAGCAACATACCTGCTTTTTTCTCTTCGGTGATGTTGTTAGCTGCCAGTGGACTCCTTTTTCTTGTTCACCGCCAACACAAGCACTCTGTACAGGAAACCTATACCCGTCATTGGTTTATCCTGGGGTGCATTTTCCTGTTTATGGCCATCGATGAGAACACACAGATACACGAGCGGGTGGCGGATTTTGTGCGTCCGCGTCTGGCAACCGATTTGTCAGGCATGCTGCATTGGGCCTGGGTGGTGCCCTATAGCGTGCTCACGCTGGCGGTTGTTGCTTATTTTATCGGCTTTGTGCTTCGCCTGCCCGCTTATACCCGCAATCTCATCCTGCTGTCGGGTGCGCTGTTTGTGGGCGGTGCGCTCGGGCTGGAGTTTTTTGAAGGCTATCTGTACAAGCGCTACGGGCTAGACCACCTGTACAACCGCATCCTCTACTGCCTGGAAGAGCTAATGGAAATGTCAGGGGTAGCGTTGTTTATCTATGCCCTGCTCGACTACCTGACAAGATATGGCACCCAGATCCTGATTGCTCCCAAAAACAGAGACGTATAATATGTGTACCTTTGCCAGTGCGCGGGCAGGTCGCCCGGCGCTCTATACCTGAATCTATGTCATTTTCGTCATTAGGCCTTTCGGCACCACTGCTTCGTTCCATTCAAGAGCAAGGCTATACAGCTCCTTATCCTATACAGACACGGGCTATACCTGCCATTCTGAAAGGAAAGGACCTGTTAGGTATAGCCCAGACCGGCTCCGGCAAGACGGCTAGTTTCGCGTTGCCTATACTGGAGCTATACCAGCAGAAGCAGGCCGGCCGTAACCGCTATGTGCGCACGCTGGTGCTGGTGCCGACACGCGAACTGGCGGTACAAATCGAAGAGGTGTTCAGAGCATTCGGTAAAGGACTGGGCAGACCGGTGAAGACGCTGGCCGTGTATGGTGGCATCTCGATCAACCCGCAGATGATGAAGCTAAGCGGTACAGATGTGCTCGTTGCCACGCCTGGCCGACTGCTCGACCTGATCGAAAACAAAGCAGTGCACCTTTCAGAGGTAGAAACGCTGGTGCTCGATGAGGCAGATAAAATGCTGAATCTGGGGTTTCAGGAGGAGGTGAACAAGCTGCTCGGCATGTTGCCAGCCGGGCGGCAGAACCTCCTGTTCTCAGCTACATTGAGCCAGGATGTGGAGGATCTGATCAGCAAACTGCTGACGGACCCGGTGCGGGTAACCGTGCAGGAGGAAGCCACGGTGCCGGAACTGATCAAGCAGGTAGCCTACCAGGTAGATCCTGAGAAGAAAGGGCCGCTGCTGCGTTACCTGATCCGGCAGCACGACATGCAGCAGGTGCTGGTATTTGCTTCGTCCATCCGTACGGCTGATAATGTGGTGGGTAAACTCAAAAAGCACGGAATTGAAGCCGCTGCTTTTCACGGTGACAGAAGCCAGGGCGGCAGAACGGAGGCGCTTCGTCAGTTCAAGGCGGGCAAGCTCCGCGTACTGGTCGCCACCGATCTGGCCTCACGAGGTATAGACATCAAGTTCCTGCCTTATGTGATCAACTACGAACTGCCGCGCTCTCCTAAAGACTATGTGCACCGGATCGGGCGTACAGGCCGTGCCGAAGCCTCCGGCGAAGCCATTTCGCTGATCACACCGGAAGATGCCCATCACTTTAAAATCATCCAGAAAAAAATGGGAGTGAGGGTGGAGGTGCTTCCTACAGGCGAAATTGAACTGCAGGGACAGTAAGGTATAGGTATAAACTTAGCAGGTAATGCGAACCACAGGTACAGCCACAAAGCTTTAGCTTCATTTTTAAACAAAGCGCCCTTTCTGCTTTAACAGAAAGGGCGCTTTGTTTGCTCTAGCTCTTCTTGAGCAGATGACTTAAGTCACCGGTCCGGAACCAGCGATAGCCGTAGGCATCGAGCGTAATATAGTGTTTACCCTTCTCGTCAGCTTCGCTTTCATAGTTCACCATCAGGTCGATCAGCTTTTGCTCTTTTTCTTTTTGACCGTTTTGCTTTTGCTTTAAGTCTAAAATTACCTCGTGTGCTTTTTCATCGAAGTTGTGCAGGATGATCAGGGAGCTGCCTTGCCAGCTGTAGTGCATGCAGAGTACCTTCGGTTTGTTTGTTTTCAGGATTTGCCAATCCCCAAAGCCAATCTCGGTACACTCCTGCCTTAGGCGGATCAAGGCTGTCATCCAGTTTAGAAGTGAATCCGGTTCACGGCGCTGGTTCTCTACATTCACATGGTGATAAGAGTAAGGACCTTTGTCAATGACAGGATGCACCAGTTTGTCTGCTTCGGAAAAGCCCGCTTGGTGGTCATCGGTCCATTGCATTGGTGTGCGCACGGCGTCCCGTTCATTCAGACTCAGGTCATCCCCCATGCCTATTTCATCGCCATAACGGATAACGGGAGTGCCCGGCAAAGAGAACATCAGGCTATAAGCTAACTCACTTTGCTGGCGGTTTCCCAGCATAGTAGAAAGACGACGGCGGATGCCCCGATCGTAAAGCTGCATGTCTTTATCCGGGGCGAAACGGGCAAATACCTTTTCACGCTGTTCATCGGTTAGGCGACCCAGGTCCAGTTCGTCGTGATTGCGCAGGAAGTGGGCCCACTGCACCGTTGCCATGTGGGTGCGTGTTTCTTCCAGGGCCTCCACCAGAGGCTCTATTTCGCCGGTAGCCAGGGCGTAAAACAGGTGCTGGTTCACATAAAAGTTGAACATCATCTGAATGCCATCCCCTTTATCACCGAAGTATTTTTTAGTTTCCTCAGGGAGTACGTTAGCTTCGCCCAGCAGAATAGCATCCCCACGCCGCCATTGCAGAAAGCGTCGCATGTCACGCAGGTAATCGAAGTTTAATTCATGATTATCTGAACCCGGTACGGGCGACTCGATCATAAAAGGCACAGCATCTACCCTGAAGCCACATACCCCTAATTGCAGCCAAAAGCCCATGATGCGCTGAATCTCTTCACGCACTTTGGGATTGTCCATGTTAAGATCGGGCTGAAATTCGTAGAAGCGGTGGAAATACCAGGACTTCGCTTTCTTGTCGTACGTCCAGGTAGAGTCCTGCACCCCCGGGAACACCATGCCCTCGTCCCAGTCAGAAGGCTTCTTTTTAGACCATACATACCAGTCGCGGTGCTCGGCATCTTCGCTGCTGCGGGCATCCTGAAACCAGGGGTGCTGGTCGGAGGTATGGTTCACCACCAGATCGATGATGACCTTGATGCCGCGCTTATTGGCCTGGTGCATGAACTCGACAAAGTCACCGCTGGAGCCGTGCCGTTGATCGACACCATAGTAATCGTACACATCGTAACCATTGTCCTTGTTGGGGGTGGGTTGGAAGGGGGCTAGCCAAACACAGTCGATGCCCATAGCGTTGAGGTAATCAAGGCGGCGGGCCAGACCTGCGAAGTCACCCACGCCATCGCCGTTCAGGTCCATGAACGTTTCAAGATCGAGG
This sequence comes from Pontibacter lucknowensis, assembly GCF_900156415.1. Classification (GTDB taxonomy): domain Bacteria; phylum Bacteroidota; class Bacteroidia; order Cytophagales; family Hymenobacteraceae; genus Pontibacter; species Pontibacter lucknowensis. The sequence continues at coordinate 441,840 of NZ_FTNM01000003.1, forward strand.
CTGTAGATGATAGCATTTTTGTACCAGAGCTCTTCAAGCATAGCGAATCGGTTTTGGTTGGTTAAAACTTGATTCGTCTATACGGGAGAAAGCTTATGAAAGTCGGAGGGAAGCTTGAAAGGAGCTAAGGGATCTGTGCTTTACTTTCAGTTAGCCAGTCTTCGTAACGCATTTCAAATTTGATTTCAGAACCGCCGTGTATACTTTTCTGACGCCAGCCTTGTCGACGGTAAAAGGACTCGGCTCTTGTGCCGGGGTCGGTGCCCAGCCATATTGTTTCTTTCGTTTGTCGGAAGTACCAGTCAAGCATGATGCGGTGCAGTTGCTTGCCTATGCCTTGGCCTTCAAATTCCGGTAGCAGAAATAAAGCCCACACATTGTGCTCCTGCAGGTCGACGATTGAGAAGCCGACCACTTGGCCATCAACTTCGCACACCCAGCCTTTGCCGCGCTCGTTCAGGTATAGCGCGCAGAGCTCGTCCGTCACCAGCGTCGGGTCAGAGAGGATATTCTCTTTTACGGAGTGACGGATGATCTGGAGTCGGGGGATATCGGCGGTGGTGGCTTCGCGGAAGAGCATTACTTCTCCTTCTCCTCTACAACTTCACCATTCCGGTAAAGGCGTGTTTTGTATACCTTGCCTTCGTCGTTGTGGTACTTCCAGGTGCCGGTGGCTTTGTTGTTGCGGTGCTGGCCCAGCACTTCTACTTTGCCATTCTCGAAGTACTGTTTGTAAGGCCCAAAGCGAAGGCCGTCTTTATAGCTTGTCTCGGACTTGAGTTTGCCGCTTTCATAGAACTCCTGGCTGCTCACGATCTTGCCATCGCCTTTGCCATAGGTATATTTTGCCTTAGCCTGACCGTTTTCATAGTAAACAATGCGCTCGCCTGTCAGCTTGTTAGCGTTATAGGTTTCAGCTACCTCTACCTTCTTACCCGGGGCGTCATAGTAGGTTTTCCAGCTGCCGGTGCGCAGTTTGTTTTTGTATTGCTCCTCGGCTTTTATGTTGCCGGATGGGTAGTAGGTCGTGATCTTGCGGTCATCGCCATTGTTACTATATTGTCCTTCTTCCTTCAGCTTGCCGTCTTCAAAGTATACCTGCGATAGGCCCTGTACCTGTCCGTTGCGGTAGGTGATCATGCTGCGCAGGTTGCCATTCTCGAAGTATGACTTGGAAGGTCCGTGCATTTTACCAGAAACAAAGCTGCCTTCTGTGCTCAGTTTACCGCTGCGATAGTAGCTCTTGAAGGTGCCGTTACGCTGACCGGCCACATTGATCACTTCGGTTTCGAGTTGGCCATTGTCGAAGTAAGTCTTGTAGGACCCTTCCAGCATACCGTTGCGATAAGTGGCATCCGTCTCGAGGTTGCCATTATCGAAGTACGTTTTGGCCGGACCGTTCTGCTGGCTGTTCTTGTAAGTGATCTCTGATTTGAGTTTTCCGTTCGGGTAAAACTCCCGCACCAGACCCTCCGGGAAACCGTTTACAAAAGAGGTTTCCTTACGCACCTTGCCATCCGCATAAAAAGTCTTGAACACATCGCTCTGCTGGTCCTTATCATAGCTGCCTTCCTGCAGCAGACGGCCGTCCGGATGGAAAGCCTTGAAAGGCCCCTGTTTTTGATCCTGCACGTAAGTTACCTGCATGCGGGGTTGTCCGTTCTGGTAGAACTCCGTGAACACGCTGTCTTTTTTGCCTTCCACAAATTTGGCAAAGGCCTCCCGCTCGCCGGTAGGATAGTAGCGGTTGTAGTAGCCAACAATGGCCGAATCCGGCGTCATATAGTATACCTCCTTCACGCTGGTCATGGACTCGTCGTGATAGGTTACCACTTTGCGTTGAGACTGTCCATAAGCCACGGCGCTGAAAAGTAAAACAGCCGGTAAGATTGAAAGCAATTTCGACATGGGTACTAGTTTCTGTCTGATAAATTTTGATAAGCGTGTAAGGTCGTATTAGAGGTAAATCTATTGCCAAAATACCCTTTGTCCTGTCACGTATATGGTCATACCTTCTTTTTAGTGATTTCCTTTGCCACTAACTTCATAAACGGGTCGGTATCCCGCACATATTTCTGGGCTAGCTCTACAGCCTTACTGTGGTTCACTTTGTTCAGGCTCAGCAAGGCACGTCTTATCACATACTTGTCTTCGCTGTTGATCAGCTGCATGAGCATCTTCTCTCGACCTTCCACATCAATGTTTCCAAGCAGTTCAGCCATCTGCCACCTGGCCTGTGGCTGGTCAGAAAAAACAGCCTTCCGCACAAAACGCAGTGGGCTTTCCAGTTTCTCCTCCACACTTTTCAGCACTATACCCGCTTCGTTGTCAATAGCCAGCGCATATACCAGCAGTTGCGCCAAATCATGGTTGAACTCCTGGTTTAGTTGTTCCAGCGCTTCGTTGGCTGCTTTGTAGAGTGCGTCCCATCCGGGGTACTCAGCTTCCCACTCGCCTAAACCTCTGTTTTCATTATATGTATCGGGCGTCATACCGGCCCACTCCCAGAACTTTGCTAGCTCGTTTTCTAATGACATAAGCGATTCAAATTGGATAAACACCAAAAGTATGGCAAACAGTTTAATATGCTGACCAAGGTGTAAAAAAGAAGCCTTACGAAATAACGTAAGGCTTCCTGCAAAAAATATACCGCAAAGCGGAGATTACATTTTCTCGATCACAAGGGCAGAGGCACCGCCGCCACCGTTGCATATACCGGTTACACCAATCTTGCCGCCTTTTTTATCGAGCACGTTGCATAGGGTAGTTACGATACGGGCACCGGAAGCGCCAAGTGGGTGGCCCAGGGATACAGCACCACCGAATACGTTCACGTTGCCGCCTTCCAGACCCAGTTTCTGGTTATTAGCGATCGATACCACAGAGAATGCTTCGTTGATCTCGTAGAAGTCCACTTCCTCAGGCGACACGCCGGCGTTTTTCAGCGCCTTAGGTATAGCCAAAGATGGCGTGGTCGTGAACCAGATCGGATCCTGCTCCGCATCTGCAAAGCCACGGATTTTCGCGATCGGCTTCAGACCCAGTTCTTCCGCCTTCTCTTTGCTCATCAGCAACAGGGCCGCAGCACCATCGTTCAGGGTAGAGGCGTTGGCAGCAGTCACTGTACCTGCCTTGTCGAACACAGGGCGCAGACCGGCCATTTTCTCGAAGTTCACTTTCTTGTACTCTTCGTCTTCTGACACCACGATCGGGTCTTTGCCGCGCTGTGGAATTTCTACCGGCACGATCTCGTCTTTCAGCATACCGGCCTCAGCGGCGGCGGCTACTTTCTTGTAAGACTGCGTGGCGTACTCGTCCTGCATTTCGCGGGTGATCTTCATTTCACGGGCTGTGTTCTCAGCGGCGTTGCCCATGTGGAAGTCATTGTATACATCCCACAGACCATCTTTCATCAGGCCGTCGATCATCTGACCGTGACCCAACTTTGCACCAAAGCGGGCTTTGTCAAGGTAATATGGCACGTTGGACATACTCTCCATACCGCCTGCCACGATGATATCTTTGTGACCGAGCATAATCGCCTGCGCCGCAAACATGATCGCCTTTGTTCCGGAGGCACATACCTTGTTCACCGTCGTACATTCTACTTCGTAGCCCAGACCCGCCTTCACGGCAGCCTGACGGGCAGGCGCCTGGCCTACGTTGGCCGACAGCACGTTACCCATAATCACTTCCTGTACCAGGCTTTTGTCAACACCGGCTTTTTCCAGTGCTCCTTTGATAGCGGCTGCACCCAGTTCCGTGGCAGAAAGGCTGGCCAGAGCGCCGCCAAAGCTACCAATCGGGGTACGCACAGCCGAAATAATATATACTTCCTTCGTTTGCATAAGATTGTGTCTAATAGTTTTATAGTGTGAAATTATCAGGATTCAGGCTGAAAACCAAACAATCGTTAGGTAAATGGCTGCTTTTGTAGCTTAAGGGTTTAAATGCTAAATTGTTAAGCTTCCCATTAGTAGGCTTGTGGCACACATAGATGGTGGCGGAACTAACTGCCTTTAAACCTTCCTTATAAAGTGAGCTCTAAAGGTATAACGGCCACAGCCGCAAAATAATTTGTACATTTAGAAAACCAATCGAAACCGCTAACCGATAGCAAAGCCTTATACAATGAAGAAATTTTTATTGCTGGCGGCCCTGTTTGGTGCAGGCCTTATTCAGGCGCAGGCACAGCAGCAAGCCTCCAAAAAGCCACTCACCCACGATGTATACGACAGCTGGAAAGGCGTAGGCAGCGACAAGCTCTCCAACAACGGCCAATACGTGCTTTTTAACGTCGATCCGCAGGAAGGCGATGGCGCCCTCTACATCCGAAATTACGCCAGCAAGGCCATGCGCGAGTTCTCCCGCGGTACCAAGGCGGAGTTTACGAACGACAGCCGTTATGCTGTGTTCCAGATCAAGCCGGAGTATAACAAGGTACGTGCGCTTAAGCTGAAAAAGAAAAAAGGCGACGATCTGCCGAAGGACTCGCTGGCTATTGTGACGCTGGAGAACATGAACGTGGTAAAAGTGCCGCGCGTGAAGTCTTTTAAACTGCCAAAGGAAGGCAGCAACTGGCTGGCCTATCAATTGGAAAAACCACTTCCGGCGAAAAAAGAAGCCGCAAAGAAAGAAGACTCTAAAACTGAGCTCGCTATACCTGAGGCGACAAAAACCGAACCTGCCAAGGCAGCCGCAGCAAAGCCAGCTGCTAAGCCAAAGCAGAAGAAATCTGAAGGTACGGAGCTGGTGTTGCGCAACCTGCAGACCGGACATGAGCAGCGCTTCGACCGTGTGGTGGATTACATGTTCTCTGAGAAAGGCAACATGCTTTACTTCGTGAAGGATGAACTGGACTCGCTGCACACCGCCGGGGTATACGCTTTCAGTACTGCCGACCTAAAAGTAATGCCAATCGATACGGGAAAGGTAACCTACAAAGGCATCAGCACTGACAAGGCGGGTGAGCAACTGGCCTATGTGGCGACAACCGACTCCACAGGGGCAGAGATACGCTACTTCAACCTATACCACTGGAACAAAAAAGACAACAAAGCGGTAACGCTGGCCGATACGCTTACCAAAGGGATGCCAGCTGCCTGGATGGTGAGCGAACATGGTAACCTGCGCTTCTCGGAAGACGGTCGTCGCCTGTTCTTCGGCACCTTCCCGCGCCCGACCCGCTTTGAAAAAGATACTACTAAACTCGACGAGGAGAAAGTGAGCCTCGACATCTGGGGTTACAAAGATCCGCTGATCCAGCCGATGCAGCTCAAACAGCTGAGTCGCGACCAGAAGCGCTCCTTCCTGGCCCTGTACGACTTGCGCGGTAAGAAAATGCAGCAGCTGGCCACCCTTGAGATGCCAGATGTATATCTGGACGCTAACGGTCAGGCAGATGTGGCTTTGGCAGTGAGTGACGAGAAGTATAAAGTGACGATCGGCTACGATACGCCAACCCGAAAGGATGCCTACCTGATCGATCTGAAAAAGGGAACAGCCAAGCAGATCCTGAAAGAAACAAGAGGCTATCCGCGTCTGTCGCCACAGGGAGCTTACGTGTACTGGTACGAACCTACCGACAGCAGCTGGCACGCAATGAACACCAAGGGCGGTGCCAATATCAACCTGACCAAAGGTATAGGTCAGGCTTTCTATGAAGAGGATAACGATGTGCCGGCACTGCCAGGCTCTTACGGTGCAGCAGGCTGGGTAGAAAAGGACAACGCCTTTCTGGTGTATGACCGTTTCGATATCTGGAAGCTGGACCCAAGCGGCAAGAAAGCCCCTGAGAACCTGACCGACAGGTATGGTCGCAACAACAAACTGCGTCTGCGCTACGAGCAGCTCGACAGCGAAGAGAAATTTATACCTGCAGACGCCACGCTATACCTGAGCGCCTTTAACCTGACCGATAAGTCGGCTGGCTTCTTCCGCGACCATGTGAGCAAAACTGCGCAGCCTGAAAAACTGGTGATGACACCGCATGGCTATACCTCATTGCGCAAAGCCAAGAACAGCGATCGCACTACGTTCCGCCGCGGCTCTTTCCGTGAGTACAACGACCTCTATACCTCTGACCTGAGCTTTACCAATTTAGAGAAACTGAGCGATGCCAATCCGCAGATGAAAGACTACCTGTGGGGAACGGTGGAACTGGTGAGCTGGAAATCGACGGACGGTATACCGTTGGAGGGCCTGCTTTACAAGCCGGAGAATTTTGATCCGAAAAAGAAATACCCGATGCTGGTATACTTCTACGAGCGCTCCTCTGACGGCATCCATAACCACCGTGTACCGGCTCCAAGCGCCTCTACTATCAACATCCCATACTTTGTAAGTAACGACTACCTCGTGTTTGTGCCGGACATTGTATATACCGAAGGCTATCCGGGTGAGAGCGCCATGGACTGCATTATACCGGGTGTGCAAAGCATCGTGGCGCAAGGCTTCGTGGATGATAAAAACATGGCTTTGCAGGGGCAGAGCTGGGGCGGTTACCAGATCGCCTACATGGTGACCCGCACCAACATGTTCAAGGCTGCGATGGCCGGTGCGCCGGTGTCCAACATGACGAGTGCTTACGGCGGTATACGCTGGGGAACGGGCCTGAGCCGTCAGTTCCAGTACGAGCGCACGCAGAGCCGCATTGGCGGAACGCTATGGGAGAAACCAATGCAGTTTATCGAAAACTCACCGCTCTTCTTTGCCGACCGTGTGAAAACACCGTTGCTGATCATGCACAATGACCAGGATGGGGCTGTGCCGTGGTACCAGGGCATTGAGTTCTTCATGGCGCTGCGGCGTCTCGAAAAGCCGGTATGGATGCTTGTGTACAACGGCGAGGACCACAACCTGATGCAACGCAAAAACCGAAAAGACCTGTCTGTGCGCATGTCGCAGTTCTTCGACCACTACCTCAAAGGCGCTCCTGCTCCGAAGTGGATGGATCAGGGCGTACCGACTCTGTTAAAAGGAAAAGACTACGGCTTTGAGCTGACAGAGCCGCAGGTTTCTTCTGCGCCGAAGGAGTAAGTTATACCTTACATAATTCAGCATAACAGCGGCCGCTTCTGCAAAGAAACGGCCGCTGTTTTTATATAGAATGATTTACCGATCCGGTAAGAAGCATAGTATTTAATCTATTAGTTTAAATTCAATAAAAATTTGTATTTGTGAAAGGTATTGCTTAGCTTCAACTATCTGTTAACTAATGGAATAGAAGCTTGAAACGTCGTGACTTTATGTACCTGGCAGGTATGGGCGCTGGAGCGCTGATGCTGCCTATACCTGTAATGGGGAATCATATGCCGCCGGAGGCCCTGCTAGGGCAAATGGATGTGGCGCTGAAGAAAGAACTGGCAGATGTCGCTCTGAACGCAGCCCGATCCAGTGGCGCGACCTATGCTGATATTCGTATCGGCCGCTACCTGAACCAGTACGTGATCACCCGCGATAACAAGGTAGAGAACACCGTTAACACGGAGTCCTACGGTGCCGGTGTGCGTGTGCTGGCCGATGGTGCCTGGGGCTTTGTAGCTGCCGATAACATCACGCGAGACAACATTGCCAGCATGGCCAAAAAGGCGGTTACAATCGCCAAAGCCAATGCCAGGCTATTGGAGCAGCCAGTCGTGCTGGCGCCGCAACAGGGCTATGGCGAAGTGAGCTGGAAAACGCCCATCGAGAAAAACGCCCTGGCTATACCTATCAAGGAGAAAGCCGATCTGTTGCTTGCCGTCAACGATGCCGCCATGAAAAGCGGGGCCAATTACATGAACTCGCTCCTCTTTCTGGTGAACGAACAAAAGTACTTTGCCTCAACCGATGGTTCTTACATTGACCAGGACGTGCACCGCATCTGGCCTATTTTCATCGCTACGGCCATCGACCCTGCCACGGGTAAGTTCGAGACACGTCAGTCTTTGAGCTCGCCCATGGGCATGGGCTATGAGTACCTGGATGGGCGCAAAGAAAGCAAGGTTGCCAGCGTGACCACCCTTTACGGCAATCATTACGATATGCTGGAAGACGCCACTGCAGCCGGTAAGCAGGCTGTAGAGAAGCTAAAAGCGAAGTCGGTGGAGGCAGGCAAATACGATCTCGTGCTTGACCCGTCACACCTCTGGCTGACTATACATGAATCGGTGGGGCACCCGCTGGAGCTCGACCGTGTGCTGGGCTACGAAGCAAACTTTGCAGGCACCTCTTTTGCCACGCTCGACAAATGGAAATCCAAGAACTTCAAATACGGCTCAGACAGGGTAAACTTGTTTGCAGACAAGACACAGCCCGGTTCGCTCGGCGCCGTTGGGTATGATGACGAGGGTGTGAAGACCAAGCAGTGGGACCTGGTGAAAGACGGCACCCTGGTGAATTACCAGGCCACCCGCGACCAGGCGCACATCATCGGCGAGAAGGAATCACATGGCTGCTGCTACGCCGACAGTTGGAGTTCTGTGCAGTTTCAGCGCATGCCAAACGTGTCGCTGGCAGCTGGCAAGACACCGCTTAGCGTGCAGGACATGATCAAGGATGTGAAGAAAGGTATTTACATCATCTGCGACGGCTCCTTCTCGATAGACCAGCAGCGCTATAACTTCCAATTCGGCGGGCAGCTTTTCTACGAGATAAAAGACGGACAGATTGCCGGTCAGCTACGCGATGTGGCCTATCAGAGCAATACCCAGGAATTCTGGAACTCCTGCGCCGCTATCTGCGACGAGCGTGACTACCGATTGGGCGGCTCCTTCTTCGACGGCAAGGGTCAGCCAGAGCAGGTGAGCTCTGTGTCCCATGGCAGCGCGACCACCCGCTTTAATGGAGTAAATGTGATCAATACAGCTAGAAAAATCTAAACTCTCAAACTATGTTATTCACAGAACAACAGGCACGGGAGGTAATGCAGAAGGCACTGCAATACTCCAAAGCAGATGAGTGTGTGGTGAACCTGCAGGGCAGCGACAGCGGTAACATACGCTATGCCAACAATGCTGTGTCTACCAGCGGCGAAAATAGTACAACCAGCTTAGTGGTGACCTCTGCTTTTGGCAAAAAATCAGGTATAGCGACCATCAACGAATTTGACGATGCCTCGCTGGAGAAGGTGGTGCGCCGCTCCGAAGAGCTGGCTCAACTGGCTCCTGAAAATCCGGAGTATATGCCTATTCTTGGTCCGCAGAAATACAGCAGCTCCAATGCTTATTTCAAGAGCACGGCAGCATTCTCGCCCGAGCAACGTGCCAATGCCGCGGCAGCGAGCATACTGCCCGCCCGCCAACGCAAGCTCATAGCCGCTGGCTACCTGCAACATAATAACGGTTTTCAGGCCATGCTCAACTCCAAAGGCTTATTTGCCTATCACCCCAGCACCGATGTAAGATTCTCGGTAACGGTGCGCAACGAAGCCGGTACAGGTTCTGGTTATGCATCCCGCGGATACAACGACATCACCAAACTGGACACGGGCATAGCATCCAAAATTGCCATGGACAAAGCAGAAGGCTCAGCCAAAGCGGTTGCCATAGAACCAGGAAAGTATACAGTCATACTTGAACCTGCTGCCGTAGCGGTGCTGCTGGAGAACATGTTCTTCAATATGGATGCACGCAGTGCAGACGAAGGACGGAGCTTCATGAGCAAGCCAGGGGGCAAAACCAAGGTTGGCGAAAAGCTGGTAGATTCAAAAGTGAATATCTACTCAGACCCTACCCACCCAGACTTGCCTACGGCCACCTGGAGCGAAGACGGCCGGCCTCTGGAGCGAACAAATTGGATCGAGAATGGGGTGATGAAAAATCTGTATGCCTCGCGCTACTGGGCAGAGAACAAAGGAGCCAAGTCGATTCCGATGCCGAACAATGCGATCATGGAAGGGGGTAAAGCATCATTGGATGACATGATCAAAAACACGAAGCGGGGTATCCTGGTAACGCGCCTATGGTATATCCGCTCCGTTGATCCGCAGACACTCTTGCTGACCGGACTGACACGTGACGGTACTTTCCTGATCGAGAACGGGAAGATAAAACATCCTGTCAAGAACTTCCGCTTCAACGAGAGCCCGATCATCATGCTGAACAACTTGGAGGAAATGGGCCGCCCGGAAAGGGTGGTAAGTGGCGAGTCGAACATCAACTACATTTTGCCGCCACTCAAGGTTCGTGACTTTACGTTCAGCAGTTTGTCAGATGCTGTGTAAGTAGGATGTGGTAAAATTTTAGAGTGCCTTTTTGCTATGAAACACTAGAACCGCTTCGGTCAATCCGGGCGGTTTTTTAGTTTTTAGTCCTTAATGCTTCGCTTCCAGTCCGTAATGCTCCAGGCTCTCCCAGGACTGGTTCGTTCGCATAAATTGCCCAGTTCCAAAAGCGACTTCTTTGCCCTTTTCATTGTACAAGGTCGCCTCTGCCACAAACAGGTTTTTGCTGACTGAGCGAACGGTACCGACCGCTTTGAGTGAGCCGCTTGTAACGGGTCTGGTCAAATTGATCTGGAAAGAGAAAGTGACGATAAACACATCCGTCACCAGCGAAGCCACTGCAAAATAGGCGGCATCATCGAGCAGCTTGAAGTAAGTCGCTCCGTGTATGGCCTGCGCTCCGTGAAAATACTTTGGATCGACGGGCAGTGTGATTTCGGACTTGCTATGCGACACTTCGATGCTGCTGCCACTGAACAGTTGCTGTACATTGGCGCTTAGGTATAGCCTTTCCAGTTTCCGGTGATGCGCTTCAGATTTGGTTGACATGCGGTGTTTTTTGTGCAAGTATACGCAATGCTACTCAGGCGATTGAGCATTTATAGAAGAAAGAAAAGGCAGTGATTGCAGGAATGTTAGTATATTCGCTTGTCGCAGGTATAGCTGAACAAGTTGCGATGGATATGGAATGGAGTTGCCTTTTCATTGTTCACTTGCTGTACATAAGCATAAACAGAGTAAAAATAGAACACCATTATGTCAGATGAATTGAAACAGTGTCCGAAATGTAGCTCACCTTACGGATACGCCATGAGCCAAGAGCTTTATGCCTGCCCGGAGTGCGGCAATGAGTGGAATCCGAATGAAGTGGTAGAAGAAGCAGGCTTGAAAGTGGTGGATGCGAACGGTAATGTTCTTCAGGATGGCGATTCCGTTGTTGTTATCAAAGACCTTCCAGTAAAAGGCGCTCCTAAGCCGGTGAAGGCTGGAACCAAAGTAAAGAACATACGCCTGACTGATGGTGATCATAACATCGACTGCAAAATCGATGGCTTTGGCTCTATGGGGCTTAAATCAGAGTTTGTAAGAAAGGCTTAAACAGTTTGGTCTGTTGCTGGGCAGGGGCAGCATTGTATGGTAGATATCATCACCGAAATAGACATTAACAGACCACTTTTTGAAGTGTTGGCTGCGGAAGGCCAATAACAAGGATTTGAAAAAGCTAAAGGAAATCCTGGAAAACAGATAGCTAGGTAATTTTTGCAAAGCTGCTATGACGATGAAATATCCCTATAGCCCCGGTATCAACCACATTGAGTTTTGGGTGAAAGACCTGGAAACGTCAATGCTTTTTTACGGGGAGCTATTCCCGATGATCGGTTGGTATGCGCTCAACGAAACCTCTTTTAGCTGTGGCCAGCACGAAATCTACTTCAAGCAAATGCCGGTTGAGTTTTGTGACAGCCTGGGTGTGCGGCATATCTGCTTTCATGCCATAAGCCGGGAAGTGGTTGATCAGGTAGGGGAGTGGCTTCGGAAGCAAAATGCTGCTATTATACGCGGTCCGCAGGGGATGCCGCACTACAGTGCAAGTTACTATACCGTCGATTTCCGTGACCCGAATGGCTTCGTGCTGGAAGTAGCTTACACCCCTGAAATCAAGTTATAGAACGGATTCGGCAGCAGCGTAAAAAAACAAAGGCAGCTAGTGCTAGCTGCCCGTTTTTCATAGTTATATTTTGTGCTATGAACTCCTTATACTCCTAATCCAAAACTATGTTGTGGCTAGGTCAGAAATTATTGTTTAGCTACTTTTTTACCGGGCAGGCATGCTTTGTCTTACGGTCGTAGTACAGATGCCTGCGGCCTCCATTTTCAGAATGGCCATTTCCTCTATCAAGGCTCTGAACTCCTCCAGCCCTTTGTCAAACGAGGTATGGCGGCCCATCAGGAAAACGAACTCCCGTTCGATCTCAATCCAGGTGCTGATGTCGGCGTGGTTGTGCTGAATCTGCACCTCTAATTTGTCGAGAGCATTGGCTACTTTTGCCTCGTACGTTTCCTTTTCTTCAAACTCATACCACAGGTCATAGATCTCCTGGCCGGTTGATTCGCGCAACTGGTCCCGCAGGTTGAGAATGGCTTGCTGTTCACGCTGCTGCTTTAGCAGTTTGGTTTCCTCATTCACAATGTCGAAAGCAGGCACATCACCGGATTCGGCCTCTACCAGGTCATGAATGATGATCATTTTGAGCAGCCTGGCCATGTCAACTCGCTGCTCCAGGTATGGCTCCAGCAGGACAGCCATCAGGCTCATGCGCCAGGTATGTTCCGCCACGCTCTCCTGCCTGCCATTGGAAAGCCAGCTATGGCGCATCTCAAATTTGATCTTTTCTGCCAGGGTTAGTACCTCCAGCACTTTTGCAAGGTTCTCTTTCATAGGTGGTATTTTGTGCTGCAAAAATAAGATTTTATTTTTCTAATGCAGCCACTGCAGCCAAACGCAGCTCTCTTACACGGTCTTCGAAGTACTCCGAAGGCTTTCCTTCTCCCAGTACAGCCACTTTGCCAAACAGCTCAGTCAATTCCTCGCTGTGCTCAGCTTTCTGGCCCTTACGGATGTCGATGTAGGCGAAGCGCGTCCATATGACAGAAATGATCGCTCCTGTTTCAGGGTCCACCATCTGGCCCTCCATCATCAGGTCGGAGCCGCTGTACCAGCGCAGGCAGGTTTTGATCGTAACCGTTTCCATGAACTTCACTTCACGCAGGTAGGCGATCTGATTAGAGGCGACCACCCAAGCTTTGCCCGTCGTTTTACCCATGGCATAGATGTCCAGGCCATAGTTGTCGCGCAGCTGATCTTCCCTGGCGTTTAGGTAATAGTCAATATAACGTCCGTTGTTCAGGTGGCCGAAAGGGTCGCAGTCCTCAAAGCGGATCAGTGCCTTGCTTTCCAGAATTTTGCTATAATTTTTTTCCATAATGAATAGTATAAAAAAGACCGAATGGTTTATTTTTGATTAAAAAAATATCAGGTTTGCAATTCAGACGCGAGCATATGCTCTAGCTGTGAAATTACCGTGTTGAGATATTTGTTGTCGCCGTATGCTTTTGAAAGCATGATGCCGCCTTCAACCATGCTCACAAACAGAATAGAAAATCTCTGTGGGTCTGTTTCAGGTCTGAATTCTCCCCGGTCTATACCTTGCAGCACAATGTTGGCAACCGCTTTGTGCAGACGGTTGAGCACTTTAACTACACTAGCCCTTAAAAGCGGGTTGGTGTCGTCCGCTTCTACTGCTGTGTTCAAAACAGGGCAGCCACCTTGTACAGGAGGCGAGAAAAGGTAGGTTTTATAGAATTGCAGAATCGCCTTCAACTTATCCGAAGCGCTTTCTTTAGCTGCTATCCGTTCCCCGATCATCCGGGTGATGATACCGGCAGCATGTTCAAAGGCAGCCAGGGCAATCTCTTCCTTGCTCTCAAAATGTCCGTAGATGCCTCCTTTCGTCAGCCCAGTGGCAGTCATGATATCCTGCATCGACGTGCCGGCATAGCCCATCTGATTGAACAGAGGGGCAGATCGCTCTATGATGAGCTGGCGTGTGCGTTCTGCTTTAGATAAGGTTGTCTGCATCATTCAGAATTGAATACGCAAAATAAACCAATCGGTTTTTAATTTCCAAATTGTGGCCTACCAATCCGGTTTGGTAGGATCAGGCTTGCGTGTCGCTTTTTTGGGGAGTTGCTGGATGTACTGTTGCTCTGCGCTGCGCATCGCCTCCAGCATCAGCCGTGCCTTTTCGGGGTTGATGTTGAGCTGCTGCAGTCGGTTGTTCCGGGTTTGCGCTCTTTGTTCGGCATCAGAGAGAGGTTCTCCACTGCGGCTTCGCTCTGGTCGGCTCGGGTCAAATTGGCTGTCAGGGTTCATGCCCTGCGTATCGCCGGGCTGCTGCCCACTTGTTTCCGTTTTTTCGGACTGTTTGTCACTGCCGTCTTTATCTGGCTGCTGACCTCCTCCTTGTTCCTGTTGCTGCCCCTGGTCGTCACGCTCTGGCTTGTCTACCTCTGCTTCCTGGTCCCCTTCGCTGTCGGGGTTTTTGCGTGGTTGCTCTGCCTGCTCTTCCTCCTCCGGTTTTTGCTGCTGCGGCTTAGGCTGGTTCTGGGCAGGCTGCTGGTCTGCAGGGAATTGATCGTCCTCTTCATCCGTCTGAGCCAGGTCCGGACGCTGTTCCAGAAGTTTTTTGATCAACTCGTAGTTATACCTGGCCGCCTCGTTTCCGGGCTCCACGATCAGTGTCTGACGGAAATAGGAGAGGGCCTGCCTGTATTTTCTGCTTTGAGAGGAGATGGCACCGAGTTGAAGCAGCGATACCGCCTTGATGTGGCGGGTGGCGTGGTTGGCCAGCAGGGTGTACTGCTGCTGGGCTTTCTGCAATTCGCCCAGCCGGAAGTAGGCGTGTCCCAGGTTAAGCCGTACCTGATCATCCTGTACGTCAAGATCCTCCAGCAGGTACTCGTATGAAGCCACTGCTTCTATGTAATCTCCCCGTTTGTAGGCTGTCGCTGCCAGGTCTGCATGCTCGTTCATGAGCGAGATGGTACGCAGCCCCCCCGACAGAAATCCGATAAATAATATGGCAGCCAGAAAAGCTTTCATATTCTGAGCAGTTTAACGGTGATCAGCACATCCAGCAGTATAAGCAGCAGGGCCAGCGCAAGCGGATAGATGTACTTATTGGCAGTTACATCAATGGTTTTGCTTTCGCGGAGTTCGCCTTCTATGTTATTGATGGCGTTGATTAGTCGGCTCACCTCACTGATGCGGCCGTTTACTTCAAAGTACTCACCATCGGTAGCCTCGGCCAGCTGCTCCAGCCCTTCGGGATGCAAGCGGGTGATAACAGGATTGCCCTGCTGGTCCTTTTTGAAGGAGTTGCCAACTGGTATCTGGGAGCCGTCAGTAGTGCCGATGCCCAAAGCAAACACCCGTATGTTCTGCTCACGCAGCCTGTCAGCCCAGTCGGAGGTACGGCCTCCAAAATCCTCCCCATCACTGATCAGCACCAGGATGCGGGCTTTTTGCTCACTCACCTCAGGCGACGCCGCCTGCCCGAATTTCTGAGACACAATTTCCAGCACAGGTATAAAGCTGGTCCCGCCGTGTGGCAACAGACCGGTGCGCAGGGTTTGAGTATAAAGGGTGAGCGCCTGTTGATCGTAGGTAAGCGGACTTTGCAGGTAGGCCTCAGAATCAAATACGATCAGGCCGATGCGGTCCGAGTTGAAGCGGCTGATCAGCCTGATGATGTCGCGCTTGGCCCGTTCCAGTCGGGAAGGCTGCACATCATTGGCGTCCATGGAGGCCGAAAGGTCCACGGCGATGTAAATGTCTTTGCCAATGGTTTTGATCTCCTTTTTCATCGCCCCGAACGATGGCCCGAGTATCGCAATGATCAGCAGCACCACATAGGCGTGTCGCAGCACAAACTTCACCCACACACCGTGCGGGCGCTGTCCAAAAAAGGCAGACACCTTCCGCACCCGCCACAGATAGCCCACGTACAGTCCCATAAAGAGAATGCCGAACAGTATTTCAAGCAGTGTTAAAGTTTGGTACCAGGTCATGTTGTGCAGGTTCAGGCCAACGCCCGATGACAAATATAAGAAAGGAAAGCCAATGTAAGGGGTTTTTGAGGCACCTTGTCGGTAGATACAGGTATAGCAGGAAGGGGAGGCAAGAGGTGGGAAGGTGAGAAGACGACAATGCTCTAAAATTTTTTCTGAAAATTTCGTCTCAGAAAGCTGAATAGAATCAAGTAGTTAGTTTTCGAAAAGGGAGTCTAGAGGTATGCCAGGCGGGTTTGTTTGCTAAAATTTTGGTGAGTGCTATTGTGTGGGCAAATTTAATGTAGTATGTTTGCAATCTCTTCAGCAGGGAGAGACCCGGAGGGGTGGGTGAGTGGCTTAAACCAGCAGTTTGCTAAACTGCCGTACTGGAAACGGTACCGGGGGTTCGAATCCCCCCTCCTCCGCAAGCGAAAAAAATAAATTGAAAAAGTTTTGACAATTTAAATTCTTCGCTTACTTTTGCACCGCGTTCAACATTAACAGCGACATCAAACATCGCTAACCGGAGTTGAAAGCACAGTTCGGGGTGTAGCGTAGCCCGGTATCGCGCCACATTTGGGATGTGGAGGTCGTAGGTTCGAATCCTGCCACCCCGACTTAAAAAATTTCGGAAGCAATTCCGAAATTTTTTGTTTAAGGGTAGAGCTAAGCTCTCCTAAGGACGCTGGTCTCGTAGCTCAGCTGGATAGAGCAACTGCCTTCTAAGCAGTAGGTCTTTGGTTCGAATCCAAACGGGATCACTTCAGTATCAAGCACTTATAAGTTAAAACTTATAAGTGCTTTTTTTATTTGCAGACGGTTTTAGAACTATTGATATAACCAGCTCTCTCAAAAAAACAGCTCTCTATTTCAAAATCAACATAGAAAAGATGGGTGACTATTAATATTAGAAAACTTCCTTTCATTCATCTCCCCTTTATTCCTTATCTTGAAGTTTTGCCTCCAAGAGCCAGAGGTAAAATAACAGCAGATCATTTTACAGCAAAGCACAGGACATATCTGGTGCTAATGAGGTGAGTTAGGACTTAGACTTGAGGTTCTTTATCAGATCATCATTTAGGGCCGGAGCCACACTCTGTTGAGTGGTGCCTGATAGCATACTGACTAGATTAATACAATAATAATGAACGGAGACTCCAATAGTATTTCGGAAGACCTGCTTTCTAAACTGAAGGCGCTTATACCTGCTGCTTTTCATGGGAACAAGCTGGATGTAGCGCAGCTGAAGCAATTGCTGGGGGAGCACATTTATACAGCCCCGGAGGCCTACCAATTGACCTGGGCAGGCAAGGCAGAGGCCTATAAGCAAGTTCAGGAACCTTCGACCGATACACTTATACCTGTTTCGGATGCGTCAGTTAACTGGGATAAAACGAAGCATGTGTTCATCGAAGGGGATAACTCCAAAGTGCTGAAGGTGCTGCAGAAAGCTTATTCCGGGAAGGTAAAGGGGATCTATATTGACCCTCCATACAATACTGGTTCCGATAGCTTCATCTACGCTGATAACTTTGCTGGAAAAAATGGCCGTTCTCAGTCCGACCGTAGGAAAAACGGCCATTCGAACTGGCTCAGTATGATGCTGACAAGGCTGTCGCTGGCCCGTCATCTGCTGCGTGAAGACGGTGTTATTTTCGTGAGCATCGATGACAATGAATTGGCTAATCTGAAACTGGTGATGGACGAAGTGTTCGGGGAAGAGAACTTCATCGATTACTTTTCCTGGGCCAAGTCCGAAACGCCTGCTAACCTGAGCAGAAAGAGTAAAAAAGTAGTGGAGTATGTGCTCTGCTACCAAAAAAATAAGAACGGCGAGAAATTCAAGGGCATCAGGAAAAACAGCACCAGTTCCAACGGGCTGCTGAACCAGTCGAATAAACCGGGCATATTGACCTTCCCGGCAGATGTGGTTATTACGCGTCTGAAGGATGGCCTGCTACAGAAAGGCAGTTACGGAACGGACAGCTATGCCATTGAATTGCTCGAGGACACCGAGGTAAAGGACGGCGTGTTTGTAAAGCCTGTTGTATTGAAGGCTAAATTCAAGTGGTCGCAGCCGAAACTGGATGAAGAAATAAGCAAAGGTACCCGGATCAGTATACCTACGATCAAACTTAGTCCTTCTTATGAGAAGCTGGTGTATGACAAAGAGGTGCCGCCTAACCTGATCAATTCAAAGGTTGGCGTGGGTACAAACGAAAACGCCAGCGCCCAACTGGAAGCTCTGTTTGGAGCAAAAGTGTTTGACTTTCCGAAACCACCCAGCCTGATCAAGTACCTGCTAGGCTTCTCCGACGATCCTGATGGCATCTTCATGGATTTTTTTGCCGGTTCGGGTGCCACTGCCCAGGCCGTGCTCGAAATGAACCAGCAGGATGGCGGCAGCCGGAAGTACATCTGCGTGCAGTTGGATGAGCAGATCGCCCCAGCGACTAAAGCCTATCAGCTAGGCTTCAGAACCATCTCCGAGATTACCAGAAAACGATTGCTGTTGCTACATGAAAAAATGCAGGGACAGGAGGAGACGGAGGCCATCGACACAGGTTTCAGGTATTTTAAACTAGCCCCTTCCAGATTCAAAACCTGGCGTGGAGAAAATAGCAATGGTGCAAATGAGCATGCAAAACAGCTGACCTTATTTAAGCAGGTAGAAAAACAGAAAGAGCATTCAGAACACATGCTGTGGGAGTTGCTGCTCAGGTTCGGTATACCGCTGACAGCTGCCATAAACAAAGTGCCTGCCGGTGATACGATACTGTATGAGGTTGTGGAAGAAGGGCTCCTGTATGGGCTGGATAGGATCAATGAAGAAGTCCTTAGGAAAGCGATCGAGCTGAAACCCAAGGCCTTTATTTGTCCAGACTCGCTTTTCCAGCTGAACGAAATCTCCAGAACTAATTTACAACTAACCTTGCAGGACATTGGTATTGATTTTAAATCAATCTGATGAAATGCAATGCTGGTACAAAACTTCGACTTTGACGCTAACCTCGCCATAGCCCGGCAATGTGCGGCTGACATGGTCCGCAACGGCCTGTATTCCCGCTTTGGCCTTTCAGAGAAAGAGCGCCTCGAGAAGGCGGTGCTGGGATGCATGGGGGAGTACGCTTTCGAACATTGGCTTAAGTCCCTTGGCTATACCTACGAGGTTGATCGTGCCGGCTTCGAAAACAGGAATGCGGATGCGTTCGACTTTTTGATTGGCGGCTGTAAAATAGATGTGAAAGTTGCGAAGAAATCAACTGACAGGCCACCGAACGACAACTGGACCTATGGTTACCCGCAGGAGCAAAAGCCGGCTTCAAAAGATTATGTAATCGTAGGTTGGGTGGATTTTAGCAGAAAAGAAGTAGGGTATTATGGCTGGATAGCGGGTAAGGAAATCAGCAGATTTCCGGTGGTGACAAAGAATACCTTTGCCGGCTACAGCTACCGTACGCCTAACCACGAGTTTAAATGGGGAGCCTTGCACAAAAACTTCGAACGTTTCTTCCAAGGCGTTCTACAGAGCAAGGAAGCATAAGATCGCCGGCGACTGGTGCTACCCCCTCAGGTAAGAGTGAGCTCTTTCAATGTACAGTCTTGACTTCTGTACAATTATGCTAAATTTGCGCCCCGCCTCAACAGGCGAGCTGCATTTTGCGTTAGCATATACCTGCAAGTATAACGCTAACACCCTTAAAGCCTGATTTGAACATGACAACCGATACGATAAATAAAGCAGCCCTTTTCGCAGAAACAGAACAGCAACTAAAACAACAACACTTTAACATCAGCAGCCAGGACCAGGACCGTCCCTGGGGCGGATTTTTTGTGATCGACGAAGCCCAGGCACAGGACTTTGCCAACACCTATTTCGACAACATGTCGGTAGATGAACTGAAGATATCCGGCAAGTTAAGCCCGAAAATACTGCTGGTAGCACCGCACAAGCGACTGAGCTGGCAGTACCACCATCGCCGCGCCGAAATATGGAAAGTAGTGAAAGGTTCTGTAGGAGTTGTGACCAGCGACACAGATGAAGAAGGGGAATTGAAAGTGCTAAGCACCGGTGACCTGATTACCCTGCGTCAGGGAGAACGTCACCGCCTGGTGGGCCTTGACGATTGGGGTGTGCTGGCCGAGATCTGGCAACATACCGATGCGGCCAATCCTTCCAACGAGGATGATATCGTGCGTGTGCAGGATGACTTTGGCAGGTAAAATCTGAATTTGACAGGTATGGAAATGGCGCTGCAGCTAAGCTACAGCGCCATTTTTATTTTTATTACTCCAGCAAATGCCGGCATTTAAGCAGTTGCTTTTCCACTTCCTGTATGGTGAAGCGCGGGTTGCTGTTGCCGAAGTTGGTCTGCACGTAGTTGAGAATGTTGGTGATCTGCCCTTTGTTAAGGTGCTCAAAACCTGGCATACCCTGGTTATAGTTTTTACCATTCACGACAATGTTGCCCGTCTGCCCGTGTTGGATGATGCAGGCCAGCTCATCGCGGTGATTCTCCAGGTAGTCGGCGCCTGCCAGCGGCGGAATGAGGTTGCGGAGTCCGCTGCCGTCATCCATGTGGCAGTTGGCGCAGTACTGGGTATAGAGCTTTTCTCCTTCGTTTTGCTTATCAGTGTAAAAGCACTGGGTCAGAGTGAGTAAAGCGGCTATACCGGCAGCATAGTGCAGGAATTTAGTTTTTATCAGCATCCTTCTTTTTCTTTTTAGGCAAAAGGGCCGGTATGTCACGGATCAACCGATCGACCTGGGCTGGGTCGGTGCCATCGTAGATGCCGCGCACGTGGCGGTTCTGGTCCACGAGCACAAAGGCGCCGCTGTGCACAAAGCCGCCGGGCTCTTCCTCGTCTTCCATCGCCGACACCATGTACTGCATGGCAATGCTGTAGATGCTGTCTTTCTCGCCAGTCACAAAATGCCATTTGTCGCTGTTCACCTGCAGGCGGTCAGCGTAGTCACGCAGCACGGCTACTGTATCGTGTTTCGGATCAATGGTATGAGAAAGGAGCATGACTCTTGGGTCATCCTCAAAAGCTTCGTAGATGCGCAACATCTGGCTTTTCATCTTAGGGCAGATGGTCGGGCAGGTCGTAAAGAAAAAGTCGGTGACGTATACTTTGTCCTGCACGGTGAGGCTGGTCACCACCTGGCTGTCCTGGTTGATGAAAGCGAAGTCAGGTATGCGGTGGTATACCGTATCGGTTACCTGCTGGCCGTCAACTTGGCGCTGCACCAGCTGCCGCTCGCCCAGGTAGGGGAGTGTGCCGGCATCAGAGGACTGTTCCTGCGAACAGGCCTGCCAGCTGAGTGCAGACAGGCCAAGCAGCAAGGCTGAAAAAAAAGTGTTTAGTTTATTTCTTTCCATAAGTCGCATAAGTTTCCTGTGCTTGGGTGATGGTGCTGTCCATTAGCGATTTTACCCGTTCCATTTTCTGGTGTTCAGCATTCAGGTATAGCATCGCCTGCTGGTGTGCCAACGTGTCGGGAGCCTTGTACTGGCGCATCCACTCCATCATGGCTTCATCGGCCTGGTCCAGTTCCTGTATACGGCGCGCGAGCAGGCTAATGGTCGCGGTGTCGGCAGACTGTGCCTGCAGCGTATCGCGGAGGCTGGTGAGGTTGCGGCGCAAGCGGTAGATTTTACTCATGTCGGCCATGGCCTCGTCGTGCAGGTCCATCACCTCTGTTTCCAGGGCCTGTTGTCGCTCCGCTTCACTGGCGCCGCCCTGGCAGGCAAGCAGGGTGAGGGGTAAACTCAGGTATAGCAGCCACTTTTTCATCGTTCAGCTGATAAGGTTTGGTGTAAGAACAGGTATAGCTGCAAAGGTATAGGATATGGCAGAATAATGGCCCCTCAGGTGCTAAGTTTTGGGCAATTCCCTTTAGGCGGGCATTAAAAAGCCCGGCACGGTGGCCAGGCATTGGTTTAAGATAAGTTTGTTTTGATTAGGCAGGAACCATTAGTTCTGAATGCAGGGCTTGAGCTACCTGGTTGTATTGTCCCTCGGAGATACGGCTTCGCAGAAACTTCATTACATCCTGGAAGGCATAGTGGGCGTGCTCCAGTGTCGGGAAATCGGCCATGTCAGCAAAGGCGTCTTTGGAGCGAATAAACTCCAGCCATTCTTCTTCATGGCGTATGCGCACGGGCTCTTCCCGCAGCGTGAAGCCATCAAAGTATATACCTTTCCAGACGATCGGAAGCTGGGCCGCCAGGTGTATGGCTTCTCCGGCAGGTATGCGGTCACGGATGGCGTGCAGCACCGCTCTAAAGATACGGGCAGCTTTCATCTCGTCTTCTATACCCAGGTAGTCACAGAGCTCGTGTAACCAGGTCTTTGCCTCCTTTTGATAATTCTCAAAATTCATGGACATGTTTACCTCCTTTTTTATGGTTAAACATCATGTACTCTGTTATTTACAACGAATCAGCCAGGAGAGGGTTATCAGATAAAAGGGAGTACGCTCACAAGCACGCCAATAGCACTGAAACAATGGTAAACGCCCAAAACAATTTAACCATCAACAATTTAATAATTTGACTACCACTTCTTAAAGACAAAGAACACGGCCAGCAGGATGAAAATGAAGCCAACGATGTAATTCCATTTCACCTCTTCGCGCAGGTATAGCACCGAGAAGCCTACAAACACGACCAGCGTGATGACCTCCTGTATCGTTTTGAGTTGAAAGGCTGTGAACTGTCCGTGCCCAATCCGGTTGGCAGGCACCTGGAACATGTACTCAAAAAAGGCAATGAACCAGCTCACCAGGATTACCTTCCAGAGCACGGTGTCTTTGAACTTCAGGTGACCATACCAGGCGAAGGTCATGAAGATGTTGGAGATAAGAAGGAGTATAATCGTTTTCATGCCCGAAATTTAACATAAGGCGCATTCATGATGGCATAAAATTTAAGCAACCTTCGCAATGCTGAGTCAGTATGTTCGTTTACAACACGATGCAATGCCTGACTGAGCTATGAAAAAAACCGGGTCGGCCCTCGAGCCGCCCCTAAGGGCAAAGTAGACGAAAAGCGAGTAAAATCACTTGCGTCCATCTGCCGATATATTTTGCATTCGACTTGATCAGAAAGACCGCCTCCATAAGAGGTGGTCTTTTTGTGTTTTTAAGGTATAAGTATTTGTGAAACAGGCACTAATGGGCATTCGTTTTTGTTTAAATCAAGGTGTGCTTCCTGCTTATACCTGATGGGATCACAGGTATGCAGCAATCGGTGTAAAGTACTGCTCCGAAAAGCATAGATAAAATGAAATAAATTGGTAATTTTACCTATTCAATCTACCCAGATACACACATGAGTGACGTAGAAGAAAAACAATTGCATAACAATTATTCAGCAGATAGTATTCAGGTACTGGAAGGACTTGAGGCCGTTCGCAAGCGTCCTGCCATGTACATCGGTGACATTGGCATCAAAGGCCTGCACCACCTGGTGTGGGAAGTAGTGGACAACTCCATTGACGAGGCCCTGGCCGGTCATTGCGATACGATCAATGTAACCATCAACACTAACAATTCCATTACTGTGTCGGACAACGGGCGCGGTATACCTACCGACTTCCACCAGAAAGAAGGCCGTTCGGCCCTGGAGGTGGTTATGACGGTACTGCACGCCGGTGGTAAATTCGATAAAGACACATACAAAGTATCCGGTGGTCTGCATGGTGTAGGTGTATCGTGTGTGAACGCACTGTCTACTGATTTGCACGTAACCGTGCACCGCAACGGAAAGGTATTTGAGCAGCACTACAACATCGGTGTGCCAGCTTATCCGGTGCGTGAAATCGGCACGACAGATAAGACTGGTACTACAGTAACGTTCCAGCCTGACGCTTCGATCTTTACCACCACAGAGTATAAGTATGACACCATCGCCAGCCGTCTGCGCGAGCTTTCTTTCCTGAACAAGGGCATCCGCATTAACCTGACGGACCTGCGTGAGACTGGTGAGGACGGACAGCCACTTTCTGATTCTTTTTACTCAGAAGGCGGCCTGAAGGAATTTGTGGCCTACCTGGACGAGACGCGTGAGAATCTGATTCCAGAGCCAATCCATATTGAAAGCGAGAAAAACGGCGTACCGGTAGAGATCGCTCTTCAGTACAATACCTCATATACTGAGAACATCTTCTCGTACGTGAATAACATCAACACCATAGAAGGTGGTACACACGTTGGTGGTTTCCGTCGTGCTCTTACCCGTACTTTGAAGGCTTATGCCGACAAGTCAGGTATGCTGGACAAGTTGAAGATCGATATCGCCGGTGATGACTTCCGTGAAGGTTTGACGGCCGTTATTTCGGTGAAAGTGCAGGAGCCGCAGTTCGAAGGACAGACCAAAACCAAACTGGGTAACTCCGATGTGGGTGGTGCTGTGGATACGGCTGTGGGCGAAATGCTGAACCAGTTCCTGGAAGAAAACCCGAAAGAGGCCCGCACGATCGTGCAGAAGGTGATACTGGCGGCGCAGGCCCGTAACGCAGCCCGCAAGGCCCGCGAAATGGTGCAGCGTAAGAACGTGCTTTCGAGCACCAGCCTGCCTGGCAAACTGGCCGACTGCTCTGACAATAATCCGGAAAACTGCGAAATCTACCTCGTGGAAGGTGACTCAGCAGGTGGTTCTGCCAAGCAGGGCCGTAACCGTATGTTCCAGGCCATTCTGCCGCTTCGTGGTAAGATCCTGAACGTGGAGAAAGCACAGGAGCACCGCATCTACGAAAACGAAGAGATCAAGAACATGATCACCGCCCTGGGCGTGAGCTTCGGAACCGCAGAAGGCGAGAAGGCCCTGAACATGGAGAAGCTTCGTTACCACCGCATCATCATCATGACGGATGCGGACGTGGACGGTTCGCACATCCGTACCCTGATCCTGACCTTCTTCTTCCGTTATATGAAAGAGCTGATTGAGAATGGTTATATCTACATCGCCCTTCCTCCGCTATACCTGGTGAAGAAAGGCAAAGAGGAGCGCTACTGCTGGAGCGAGCAGGACCGCATCGATGCCATTGCTGAACTAGGCAAGGGTAAGGAGGACAGCGTAGGCGTGCAGCGTTACAAAGGTCTTGGTGAGATGAACCCGGAGCAGCTTTGGAACACGACCATGGACCCTGAAACCCGCAGTTTGAAACGTGTAACAATTGAGTCTGCCGCTGAGGCTGACCACTTGTTCTCGATGCTGATGGGTGACGAGGTAGGTCCTCGCCGTGACTTCATCGAGCGCAACGCCAAGTACGCTCGTGTAGACGTGTAATCTATATCAAAACATAAAACAGCAGCGGCTGCTTTCGGAAGAAGGCAGCCGCTGCTGTTTTATGACAGGTTTGTTCAATACAGGTCAGGCGCCAGTGCTATACCTGACTTCAAGCGGTTCCTGTAGAACCCCCAAAGTATTAACAACACTAACAGCAATCCCCAGCAGCCTGCCAGTATCCAGGTGCTGGCATCACTTGAAGCCGACGTAGTGCTGAATAGGCTTCTCGTTGATTCGTAGGCGATGTTGGCGCCCCAGTGTATGCCGAAGGCAAGCCAAAGCGATTTGGTAATGATGACCGCATAGGCCAGCACCAGGCCTAATAACAAAAGATAGGAGAGGACTGCCGCACCATCACCTAATCGCCAAATGTGATTCAGCACATAGACCAAAGCGGAAAGCAGCACCCAATAAGTGGGCTTCATATATTTGACTAGATGCGCATATAAATAACCCCGGGTTAGAATGTCCTCCGCAACAGAGGGAACCGCAGTCATCAGCAGGAGCATGGGAACTTGTCCTACAAAGGTTGTGATGGTTATGCTGGAAACAATGCTTTCATACCCCAACAGAACCGAGAGGTAGAACGATAGGATGAAAAATGTCAGGCCTAGCAACAGCCCCACCAAAAGCTGCCGCAACCATTTATCTTTCAGACTCAGGCCATAGCCCCCAAGTCCTGTCCACCCCTGCGCTCTGGCCAGGAAAAAAGCTGCCACTATAAACCCGGTTTTAAACAGGGCCATTATCCAAAAAACAAAAAAAAACTCAGGGAAATGATAAATGGCGAAAAGGAGGAAAAATCCTGGTGCACATGAGAGTAGACTACGTATAGGCATAGCTTTTCCGAAGAGCCATTAGAAGCTCTCAAGCAACAATAATAATTTAAATTATAGGTACTTACAATGTATAGGGAGGGGTAAATTTCGGACAAATGGTTTGTTGATTATTCTTTTGTCAGGTTGTATGCATTTGCACATCTAAAACGCTACCAAAGCACAGGCACCTACTTGCTTACCGCTTCACTCAGTTTCTCAAATACCTTCCCCATTTTATCCAACACAGCTTGCTGATCGCTTAATTTGTAGTCCTGCTGCAGGTCGTTGGGATGGCGGTAGCTCAGGTATACCTGGCCTTCTTCGTCTTCCCACACCAACAGGCGCAAAGGCAGATCTAAGCCGGCACGCTGATCGGCCTGCATCAGGTTAGTGCCAACCAGCGGATTGCCGAAAATAAGCACATGTGTAGGCCGGAGATCCAGCCCCTTGTCACTGGCGGCTTTGGCGTGGTCTACTTCCACTACCAGGTTGATGCCCATACCCTCTATTGCAGTTCGGAGTCGTTTCAGTGTTTCCTCCATGCCATAGGCGCTTGGTTTAGTGGTTAGCTGTCCGGTTTGCGAAGGCTGTGCTATACCTGCACAGGCGATGCAGATCATCAGGAAAAATGCTAATGTAAGGTGCTTCATCTTATTAGAATCTAAAACCGACGCGGGCATCCAGAAAATCCGCCACATGGCGATGGGCCTTCAGGTTGATGCCGTAAAACATGCGCCCTCCTGTATGGTACTCCAGGCCCCAGCGCTGGTACACCGGGTCGCGGGCTTTGTATGGAGAGTATACGTATACCCCAAGCTGCTGATTGAACCGGAAACGACCTATGCGCAGTTCGTGCCCCACCAGCAAAGCACCCCGCTGAAAATCACGCCCGTCCTCTTCGTCCTGCAGGTGCTTACGCAAGGTATAGTCTGCTATCCACTCGGCCCCACCAGTCAGCGCACTGATGCGGCCAACGGGCTGGCTGACGTAAGCAGTTATACCTAGCAGTGGCAGCTTGCGTGAAGGTTCGTCGTGGCGGTCCTTGCCGGTGCCAAACACGGCTACCAGAAAATTACGCACCTGCTGCTCCTGCATACTTGCGGACATTTGGCGCTCAGGGAAAGCGGCAGGTCGCAGGGCATAGTTGAGCCCCAGTGTAGCCGAGGGAAAGTTGATGCCCTTGTTCGGCTGACGCAACCCTCCATTCGAGATATGCTTGTACGTACCGCCTGCCCGCAGCATCCAGCGCTCGCTGAGGCGGTAGTTGCCCATCAGGTTAATTTCGAGCGGAAAACTGATGGCTGTGCTGTAAAATAGATTTTCAGGGTTGGTGTCAGGGTCATAGATGTTGTCCATGTAGGCCAGCCCAGCCCCGAAACGGAAAGACAAACTGAAGCGGCGATGCGCTGATAGAAAAGGCTCTACATACAGGAGCAAGGTATAGGCATTGCCCAGAATGTCAGGATTGTCAAAGTTGTAATAAGCCAGTGCGGCACCCAACCTGGGGTAACCCTGCAGGTACTGCCAGGCGCGTTCGTTGGTAAAGTGCAGACTCACATCCGCCTCTATACCCCAGGGATTGGAACCGGAAATATCCCGAATCTCTCTGGAATGTGGAATGATGAAGCCCGTGTGCCCCGTCAGGCCGATGTTGATCGCAGACCGGGTGGAATCGCTTTGCCACGCAGCAATTGCCAGTACAGGCTCACATAGTAGCGACAGTACCATAGCCAGGGATAATAGCAAACCGGTATGAAAACCTCTTCCACTGTTCGTCATCTTTATAACTTTTTGCTGCCTCAAGGCAATTTAACTCTTCAACAGGCCAGTTCGCCAGTTTGGCACCTGCCTGGTAGTCTTTCTCCAGAAAGTCGGGCAGGGCCTGGTGCGCTCACGTACAGCATAACACGCCACCAATGATTAAGCAGGGGCATCAGCGTCAGGCGTATCTTGCCTACAATCTGAAGGTACAGATGCGGCGTGTCCTGTGGGCCTCCCAGTCGGCAAGGGGTAGGGGAGGACGTTCAAACTCGCTGGTGTCGGGCTTGTTTGTACAGCTTCTTACATTGGCTCTTGTTTTATACCGGGCGCCTGCTGATTGGTTTTGAGATTCTGGTATAGATCAGGGTAAAGCCGGGCTTTTTTGGCGCCGGGCGATGCTCTTGGAAAACATTTATGCAAGCTTTCGTCAAAAGGCATGACAAATTCACTAACAAAAATTATATTAGCAGTTGGGCATACTTAATCTAATGTCCGTATACCTGCGTCTGTCAGGGAGCCTCTGTTCTCCGACTTGATATGAGGCTCCTTTAATATCTGAAAACATGTTAACCAATAAGGTTTCTGACCAAATAAAGAGAAGTAAATACATTAGCCGCGACCTGAGCTGGCTGCGTTTTAACTACCGTGTGCTTGACCAGGCCCGCGACACGAGTCGCACCATTTTTGACCGGCTCAAGTTTATGGCCATCACGGCTTCCAACCTCGACGAGTTCTTTATGATCCGGGTAGGCAGCTTGTATAACTACATCGATTACGGCAAAGAGCGACTGGACTACTCTGGCCTGCGCGAACTGCCCTTCCGTAAGAAATTGCTTGACTACGCGCACCGCTTTGTCAACGATCAGTACCTGACATTCAACAACGAACTTACCGAGCTGTTTGACAAAAGCGGTTTTGACATACTCAAGGTGGGCGACCTGACCGAGATCGAGCAGAAGAAGGTAGACAGCTATTTCAAGAACACGATCTATCCGCTGCTCACGCCCATGGTGTTTGACAACTACCATGGCTTCCCGCTGCTCATGAACCAGCTGCTGACCTTTGGTGTGGTGACCCGCACCACCGAGGAGCAGAAGGCGCAGGACCGCGTGACCTTTGTGCAGATACCCCAGAACCTGGCCCGTTTTTACGAGATCAACCGCAAGGACAAGATCATCTTTGTGCCGATTGAGGAGATCATCCGCTGGAAAATCAAAAAGCTGTTTCGTAACGTGGAGATCGTGTCAGCGAACCTCTTCCGCATTACCCGAAACGGAGATTTTACACTGGAGGAGTCTGACGATATTGAAGCTGACTTTGTACAGGAAATCAAGTCGAAGCTGAAGACGCGCAAAAAAGGACGTGTGGTGCGCCTGGAGATTGAGCGCAATCCGTCTGCCTTTATGATGAAGGTGCTGAAGGAGCGCTGGACCATCGACAATGCCAATGTCTTCACGATCACGAGCATGATCGACCTGCGCGGTCTTTGGCAGATCATCAACCACCGGCAATTCAAAGACAAAGGTTTTAAGCAACCCGCATCCGTAACGCCGCTCAGCCTTCCGGCCGAGTCGGTGGACATGTTTCAGTATCTGAAAGAGCATGACGTACTGCTGCACCACCCCTACAACAACATGGAGCCTGTAGTGCAGCTACTGGAGCGCGCCGCCGAAGACCCTTATGTACTAGGCATCAAGCAGACGATTTACCGACTGGCGGATCAGTCACGTGTGACGGCTGCTTTGCTGAAGGCTGCTGAAAATGGCAAGCACGTATCGGTGCTGTTTGAGGTGAAGGCCCGCTTTGATGAGGAGCGAAACCTGCGTGAGGGTGAGCGTCTGGAAAAGGCTGGCTGTTTTGTGATCTACGGCATCAGCAAGTATAAGACGCACACCAAAATGCTTATGATCATCCGGAAGGAAGGGGAGAAGGTGACGCGCTACGTGCACATCGGAAGCGGTAACTATAACGAGCAGACCGCCCGCCTGTATACGGACGTGAGTCTGCTGACCACCAACGATGTGTATGCGCATGACGTGTCGGAGTTTTTCAATGTAATAACCGGTCACTCCCGACCAAACGAGTATAAATACCTGCTCACTTCTCCTAAATCCATGCGCCAGCAACTGATCGAGCTGATTCGCCATGAAGCACGCAATGCCAAGAAAGGGCTGAAGAGCGGAATCGTGATCAAGATCAACTCACTGGAAGACAAGGAGGTGATAGATGAATTTTACAAAGCTTCCAAGGCAGGTGTTCCGATTAAGCTCATCGTGCGCGGCATCTGCTGTTTACGCCCGGGCCGTGAAGACCTGAGCGAGAATATTTCAGTAAAGTCGATCGTAGGAGAGTACCTGGAGCACAGTCGCATCTATTACTTCCACAACAACGGTGACCCGAAGGTATATGGAGGCAGTGCCGACGTTATGGTGCGCAGCTTTGACCGCCGTATTGAAGCACTTTTCCTGATCGTGAATGAGGAACTGAAAAAAGAGGCGATCAATATTCTGTACTACAACCTGCTCGACAACCAGAACTCCTACATCATGCGCGAAGACGGTACCTATTCCCGTAAAAAGCCCGCCGCCAATGAAGAGATCGTTGATGTGCACAAACTGTTCTACAAGAAGGTGTTCGAGGAAACAACGCAGGAGGTAGAGTTAGTATAAAATCTGGTTTTATCTTCCGCTGAAAACAAGAACGGGAGTGGTACATGATCATCATGCGCCACTCCCGTTTTTTTATAAAAGTCCCGCCCGGCTAAGTCATTTCCACCATAGTAATCACGTGCGAGGAAGATCGCTCCATAGCATGTGCCTGCGGGCAAGGCGAAAACTACCTGCTGATCTGACTGATCACAAACCGCTCCTGATGATGCTGCTCATATAAAGCGTGAATCATTCCGTCTTTGAGGCCGACGGCAGGCACGAGCATGCTCTCGAGCTTGGCCCACTTCATGGCGGACAGGTATATCTCAGCAGCGGGGAGGATAACGTCGGCGCGGTCAGGGTTGAGGAGCAGTTCGGTGATGCGCTGCTCCATGGTCATCGCTGCTACCCGCTGTGTGATCTCTTCAATCTGCTTGCGGAAAATCGCCTTGCCCACTGCCTTGCCTGACAGGTCAAATATCTTGTTGATGTTACCTCCTGTGCCAATGGCGCGGGTGAGATGGTATTTTTTGGCGTTCTCTTCGATCCATACCCGCATGTTGTTCCAAAGCTCCTGTGAGTCCACGCCGTGCATGTGCCGGATGGAGCCCTGCTCAAAGGATTGCGAGGCCATCTTCTCCCGGTTCACATAGATGTTGAACTCGGTGCTACCGCCGCCCACGTCAATGTGCAGGTAATTACGCTCATCCAGAAAGTTCACGATAACTTTGTTGATCAGGTCGGCTTCGGCTACCCCGTCGATCACCTGGATGTTCATGCCGATGGCCTGGTGCACACGGTCCAGAATTTCAGGGGCATTTTGGGAGGTGCGCATGGCAGAGGTGGCGCACACCATATAGTGGTCCACGTCGTGCACGTCGAGTAGCAGTTGAAAAGCGTGCAGTAGCTTGATGAACTTCTGAATTTTGTGCTCGCTGATAAAACCGGCATTGAACACATCCTCTCCAAATCGGATGGCGTAGCGGATGTATTCAACTCTTTTAAAAATTACGTTTCCATTCTGATTCAGAACGTTGGAGATCTGGCACCTCACCGCGTTCGAACCGATATCAATAGCAGCTAACTTCAAAAATTATCCGGTTAAGAGCGTACAACATGCTTTACTAAGCCAAATATAGGTATAAATGCTGTACGCAGAAAGTATCGGTGCTGCCAATTAAACCGGCGATTTTACTCAGCAGACTGCACCCAGCCGAGTCTGCCGTCCGGCTGTCGCACGAGGTCAAACTGTCCGTTCACGGCTACTACAGGTATAGCAGCGCCTGCTGGCAGACTATCCATTTGCCCGGCTTCGGAGTGTGCGTCATCCAGCAGCGGACGCTCCTGTCTTAGTTTTTTAACGGCAATGGGCTTGGCTATACCTTCCACCAGTGAGCTGATGATATATGCCTCCGACTGATCGGGCAGGCGCACGCGGTACCAGTTGTTTGCGGCACCCACCACCTGGAGCGGCGTGTGCTTGCTGAGGGAGGTATGGAGCGCTGCTTTAGCTGAAGGCTCTGCCCGCACATTGGCCATTTTGGACGACACCCTTACCCAGTTGCCGATCTGCGTGGCATCCACTTTCACGGTAGGTATAGGTGCTGCAGACTGGTGCACGTAGGGGTAGGGGTTGGTGGCACCGCGACCATAGCGGTAAATGCCGAAGTGCAGGTGCGGGCCGGTTCCCCTGGCATTGCCGGTGTTGCCGACCAATCCGAGCGTGTCGCCTACACTGACGCGCTGTCCGGCTGTAACCAGCTGCTGGTCAAGGTGGGCGTAGTAAAGGTTCTGCCCACGATTCAAATCCGAAAGCCAGATCACCTTGCCGCCACGGGGCGTTTCGTTCACACGCGACACGACACCGTCTACCGAGGCGATGACGGGTGTGCCGCGCGGTGCGAAAATATCAATGCCTTCGTGGCTGCGAGCGCCTGCATCACGTGGGTCACCCCAGATGCTGGCGATGTGACGACTTGACTTACCAGGTATAGGAAAAGCCAGGGTAGGCTGTGCTTGTATAGTGATGGTATAAGTGCCGCCGCGCAGCAGCTCCGGCTGCACACGCAGCAAGTGCGCCATGTCCTCATCCACCACGTAAGTCAGCGTAGTGGCTGTGCTATCTGTGTGGGCAACCTGTTTGGGGGCTCTGGCCGGGTCGGTGCTGGCTTCAAACAGATCCATGAAAACCTGCATAGTCTCCCGTGCTTTCATCTCCAGGCTCACTACCAGTTTCTCGCCGCGTTTGGCTTCTACTCTGTAACCGAGCGCTCGTGGTTTGTCAGCCGGAAAGTAGCCGGTTTCTTTGAAAGGCAGCGTAACCGGCGTGGGTGTTTGCAAGGCAGTTTGCCCTGTCGCCAGCCAGTCCTGCCCCACAGCCGTCTGATCAAGTTTGGCGCTCTTCAGGGATGAGACATAGGCCTCGTAAGGCGTCTCTTTTTTGAACACGCCACGCAGCGTTTCCCGGCTTCCGCAACTGGAGAGGAAGAGGGTAACGAGTAAGAAGTATAAGAGAGAAGAATAGCTTATCGGCTTTCTGTTCATGTTTGGTTTCGTTTCCGGATTTCAGATGTG
The DNA here is from genome assembly GCF_900156415.1 of Pontibacter lucknowensis. Taxonomy (GTDB): domain Bacteria; phylum Bacteroidota; class Bacteroidia; order Cytophagales; family Hymenobacteraceae; genus Pontibacter; species Pontibacter lucknowensis. Next base: position 474,754 of record NZ_FTNM01000003.1, read on the forward strand.
TATCCCTTTCTATACAAATATGATACCTGATTTGATTCCTTTTACTTGATATAGAATGATTTAAGCGCAATGTTGTACCTTTTGGGCAAATCTGAACAGTGCCTGAGCAGTCACGTAAAAACAGGTGTACCAATGGGAAAGGATCGTGAGAACGAACGTCAGAAAGAAAAGTATCAAAGAGCGGTGGCGCAACCGCGGAAAGAGAATGGGCAAACGACTGTTGCCTCTTTTTGCGCCGCTCATACTATCACCCTCCGCCTCCATAGGGGCTGGTAAATATGTATCCGTCAATCATAAGGTGAAGCCTAACGTGACAGCATTGTCTGTCATGCGGTTTGAGCAGGTATCCTTTGACCTCTACACTCAAATGAACCTGAGTGAATCGGACCTGAACTACGATGTGTTTAACAATGCCTTGATGGGCTATTATGGCATGTACAACGAAGGGCGTCTGTCAGATAAAGGCATCCTGACCATAGTAGACTTCACGAAGCCCTCCAGCGAAAAACGTCTCTGGGTGCTCGACCTGAACAACCGGCAGGTGCTCAGCAACACGTATGTGGCGCATGGCAGAGGCTCAGGCGAAGTGATGGCACAGACTTTTTCCAATGAGCACAAGTCCTTTATGAGCAGTGTGGGCTTTTACGTGACCGACGAGGTATACTATGGCAAGCACGGCAAATCGCTGCGGCTAGATGGACTGGATGAGGCCTATAACTCCAATGCCCGTGACCGTGCCGTGGTGATGCATGGCGCCGAGTATGCCACCGAAGACTTTATGAATAAATACGGCAGACTGGGCCGCAGCCTGGGATGTCCGGCAGTGCCACTGGGTGAGCACGAAAGCATAATCGATGCAGTAAAAGGCAAGACAGCCCTGTACATCCACTCGGGTGACCAGACCTATACCTCGCACTACCTTGACAATGCCAATGCCGTGGCGGGCTATATGGCAAGCACGCAGCCTACCCAGCTTCCGCCAGCGGAGTTTTCCATTTAATGCCACAGCCTATACCTGGTTTCTGGTCAGCTCTAACCTGATCACCGTTCAGCAAGGCATCAAGCGCCTGTCGCAGGTCCTGTCCTGTTACGGGCGTTTCGCTTTTGGGGCGTGCGTCATCAAACTGGCCATGGTAGGCCAGGCGCATGTTGCGGTCGAACACAAAAAACTCTGGTGTGCATACTGCCTGGTAGGCGCGGGCCACTTGCTGGGTCTGGTCATACAGGTATGGAAAAGGAAAGCTTTTTTCGCCGACCAATTCCCGCATCTGCTGCGGACCGTCCTGTGGATAATTCGCCGCGTCGTTTGCGCTGATCCCTACAAAACTTACCCCTTTTTGCTGATACTCGCGGGCTACCTTCACCAGTTCGTCCAGTATGAGCTGTACGTAAGGGCAGTGGTTGCAGAGGAACATGATGACAGTGGCTTTGTTAGAAACCACATCCTCTAAACAGACGAGCTTGTCGGAAGCCGTGTCGAGCAGGGCAAAGTTGGGTGCTACAGTGCCCAGTGGTAATGCTGTGGAAGCTAATGGCATAATGCTGTAGATTAGGTGAGAGAATCTTTCTGGCTATACCTGAAAGCTGAATCAATGTAAGATTTTTGTGTGAATTAAAAAAGAAAAGGGGTGCTTATTACGCAACAGCTTTCAGCTGCGTAATAAGCACCCCTTTTCTGATTTTTTGGCGGAGCTATCTGCCGTACAGCTCTATTTCCTTTCTCAAGCGCTGCGCTGTAGTTTTGGTAAACATACCGGGCTGCAGGCGCCACTGCCAGTTACCCCTGGCGGTAGAAGGCTTGTTCATGATCGCTTCCTTACCCAGACCCAGCACATCCTGTATAGGCAGTACCACGAGTTGCGCCACCGACATGTAAGCCAGGCGTGCCATCACCTCATGCACGTTCTCTTTTGAAAGGCGCTGGGCACTGTAATCGCTCAGGCGCTTCTTATCATCTCGGCTGGCGTCCTGCTCATACCAGGCCCGCACGGTGCTGTTGTCATGGGTACCGGTGTATACAATGCTGCTTTTGATGTGGTGGTGTGGCGCATAAATACTCTCGGGCAAGTCTTCACCGAATGCAAAGAGCAGCACCCGCATGCCCGGCAGATCAAACTGGCTCATCAGGTCTCGTACCGGCTGGTCTATCTCACCCAGGTCCTCGGCGATGATGGGCATGGCAGGGAATTTCTTGCGTACCACGTTCAGCAATTCGGCTCCCGGGGTATTCACCCATTTCCCGTTGATAGCGGTTTCTTCTCCGGCAGGCACTTCCCAGTAAGCCGAGAAAGCCCGGAAATGGTCGAGGCGCAGCAAACCGAAAAGCTCCAGGTTATGGGCGATGCGCTGCAGCCACCAGTCAAAGTTTTGGTCCTGCAGTTTTTTCCAGTCAAACACAGGCGTGCCCCAAAGCTGTCCTGTTTCGCTGAAGTAGTCCGGTGGCACACCCGAAACAGCGGTAGGCATGCCGGCCTGGTCCAGTTTGAATAAATGTGGGTGTGACCAAACATCGGCACTGTCATGGCTTACATAAAAGGGCATGTCACCGATAAAGGTGATCTCTTTGGAGGTGCAGTATGCTTTGAGTGCCTCCCACTGGCGATAAAAAAGGAACTGGAAAAAGGCTTCCCGCTCAATCTCACCAGCCAACTCAGCCAAGAGTGCCTCCATAGCATGATCCTGCCGTGTTTTAACTTTCTCAGGCCATTCCACCCAGGGTTTCTGATCGTAATAATGTTTGAAAGCCACAAAGCTTGTAAAGTCTGGCAGCCATGCCTTGTGCGTTTCCCGAAAGCGGATAAACGCGGCTTTGAGTTTGCTAGCCTTGCCGTCTTTGTAGTTGTCGTACGCCTGTCGCAGCAGCTTCACTTTATAGTCCGCCACCTTCGGGTAGTTTACCTTGGATTTGTCGAAGCCGCCGCCCGCCCGTATGTCCTTTTTGTCCAGCAGGCCATCTTCCACCAGCCGTTCGGGGCTTATCAGCAGGGGGTTGCCGGCAAAGGCGGAGTGGCTGCTGTAGGGCGAGTTGCCTGAGCCGATTTCAGTCGGGTTGAGCGGCAGGATCTGCCAATAGCGCTGGCCCGCCTCAGCCAGCAGGTCGGCAAACTTATAGGCCTCTGAGCCCAGGTCGCCGATGCCATAAGCGGATGGGAGCGAGGTGATGTGGAGCAGGATGCCGCTGCTTCGTTTGGGTATAATCATGCGTTTGAGGATGTTAAAAGTGCAACCGGGAAAGTCTTGAAAATCTCGGCCAAAGGTATAGACTGCTTTGCCTGCACCTGCTGTCCGCCAAAAAGCTGCTGCCAGTTTTGCGGCGCTTCGGCAGGAAGTTCCACCATCGTGTCACCCCACACCTGTTCGCCCAGTGGCAGTTCCTTTTCTGAGATGATGCTCGTGAGCAGACGCGGCACCACCACAATGCACCAGTTCTCTTCGTGGTGGCGGGCGAAGGCCATGGCATGGCGGCTGTGCTGGCCCTTTAATTTTAGCGGGATATAATCGCCCTCGTCGAAAAGTGATTTCAGCTCTTTGCGCAGGTGGAGTACCTGGTGCAGCAGGTATAGCTTCACGCGGGCATCGGTGGGGGAGGAGAGCAGCTCCTGCTGCAGCTCATCACCGTTTTCGTTGTGCTTTATTTCCTGCAAAAATTGCTGTCGTTGCTCGTAATCCACAGGGCGGCGGTTGTCCGGATCTACCAGGCTGAAGTCCCAGAGTTCGCAGCCCTGGTATACATCGGGCACGCCCGGACAGGTGGTTTTGAGGAGCGTCTGGCACAAGGAGTACAACCAGCCAAAATGAGCCGCCTTCTGGAAAAAGGGCTTGAAAGAAGCCATGAAGTCCTTGTCTTCCTGCAGCAGTTGCTGCACCAGATTTTTGACCGATGTTTCATAGGCTTCATTTGGCTCCGACCAGTTGGTGTTGATCTTGGCCTCCCGGAAAGCCTTCACGAGGTACTCCTGAACCCGTTCCACCAAGGTATCGTCCACCTTGCCGTCGATCGGCATCACGCCCAGCAGGGTTTGCAGGATGAAGTAGAGGTCGTTTGCTGTCGGTCTGTCGGATTTGCTATGCTTCCGTGCCAGTTGCATCCAATCCTGCGCATTTTTCTCCCACTCTTCCGGCAGCTCACTCAGCACCTGCAGGCGCATACGGGAGCCTTCGCCGCGTTTAGTATCGTGCGTGGCCGTGGCGTTGATGGAGTGCGGATAGGTTTGCATGCGGTATTGCATGCGCTCATGGAAATCACGGCGGTCGAGATTGAACACATCCGGACTGTTTCCCACTTCGTTGAGCGCCAGCAGGCGGTTGTAGTTGTAGAAGGTGGTGTCTTCCACACCCTTCGCTGCCAGCGGACCTGTAAACTGCTGACTGCGCATCACGAAGTATAGCTTTTCTCGCTTTAGTTCTTCGCTGTCCTGCTCACCTGACTCAAACAAGGTGCGCAGGTGTTCCAGCTCGGTTTTGACCTCAGGTGCTTTTTCATGGGCAATGGCTAAAGCTTTGCCCACCACTTCCATGGCCCCGGACGGCAGCGGGAAGGTATGGCCGTATATGCGGTATACCGGGAAGGAGGCCAGCAGTGTAGCCAGGGCATGATGCCAGTTTTTATCTTCTGACGAAGCAGGTATAAGTTCACAATCACGCAGCAGACGCATCAGGTTTTGCAGTTCGCCCTGCATGTAGTTTTCGAGTATCAGCAGCTTCTTTTCGTACACCAGCTTTTCGTAGTCGAGAGGGGCGTCGGGCACCAGACGGTGGTAGATGTCGGTAAGCTTTTTCTCACCCTCAGCGTCGGTATAGAGGTTACTCACCCAGGCCAAAAAATCGTAGCCGCTGTTGCCTTCTATTGGCCAGTAGTCGGGCATGTTTTCTTCCCCTTCCAGAATTTTCTCCACCACCAGGTATACCTGTTCGCCTGCCAGTTCGCGAAGTCGCTCCAGGTAGGTATCCGGGTCAAAAAGGCCATCGACATGATCTACCCGCAGCCCCTGCACCAGTTGCCGCATGCAGAGCTCCTTGATAAACTGATGGTAATGATGAAACACCTCCTCCCGCTCCATGGCCGTGCAGATCAGGTCGTTGACCGTGAAGAAGCGGCGGTAGTTGATACGCTTCTCTGTTTCCTGCCAGTGACTCAGAATATAATATTGCTGCCGGAGCAGTTCCTGAAGGGCTGTCTTGTCCTCGTTTATACCTCGTAGTACATCGGCTATACCTTGCTTTACTGCAGAATGATCTTGTGCAATCTGGTAGAGAGCCTGTTTCGCCTGCTCCCAATCGTTAGGCTCCAGCCTGTCGTGCGACATTAATTGCTCCAGCTTTTGCACCTGCTCCGTTAGTGCTGCGCTGGCTTCTGAAGAATTGAGCTTTTCGGCTACGCGCTCCAGCAGGAAGGTATAGCTGTCGATGCTGATTGGGTAAATATTGTCGAAGTAGTGTAGCCGGAAACCCTGTTCATCGAAACTGAGCTTAAGCTGCCCCTGCTTGACCACTTCCTGCAGAGGCTCTCCCAGGAAGGGTACCATTAGTTGGCCCTTAAAGTCAGGATGGTTGAAGTTGACATCGAAGAAGGTATAGAAGCGCGACTTCTGGCCTTTTTCCAGCACGTCCATCAGCCAGGCATTGTTCGGGTGAAAGGCCATGTGGTTTGGCACGATGTCCTGCAACCAGCCCATGCCATGTGCTTTCAGTTCGTCTGCTATCGCCTGTAATTCTTCCATGGTGCCCACATCGGGGTTGAGCTGGTGCGGATCCGTCACGTCATAGCCGTGCTCACTGCCGGGACGGGCCGTGAAAAAAGGCGCAGCATAGATGGTGCTGATGCCCAGGTCCCGCAGGTAGGGGAGTATATTTTTCAGGTCCTTCAGTTTAAACTTCGGAGACAGTTGTAGTCTGTATGTAGAGGAAGGTATGTATACCATGTTGTTTTCTTTTTAGCTGTATAAGGAAAGGTGGCTTAGTGGGCAAAGTCTGCGAGATGTCAGCTTCATATTTTCAGATTCAGGCTATTATACAACTCTTCGAACTGCTTGCACCAGGCATCGGCTTTTTCGTTTTTTTCATTTTTTTCATCCTGCTTTTTGCGGTTCGTCTCATAGGTACTTTGTCGCATCCTGAAAGCGATGTTCTGCGACTGCCAATACTCCGGCTGCAGACTGGAGCCGTTGATGACCGTCAGGAGTTCGATCAGATATTGCATGTGTTCCGTGTCATCGGGATTTTCCTCCAGGTAGTGCATCGCTTCTTCTACATGGATAGTCGCCGCATAATTCACCGCTTCTTCATCCAGTTTCACGCCCATGCGATCGACTTCTTTCAGGAGTTTGAGCACGGTGTCCACATCCACCCGTTCGGCCATCAGGGCTTCAAGCAGGCGTCCCGATACAATGTAGTCTACCGTGATCTGCAGTGGCCGCGGCAGGTTCATATCCACGTTTTTGATGGCAGCCATCAACGGATAGTTGTTGTCGTATACCTGCTGAAAATCATGCTCCAAAGCCCGCATGGTTTGCTCCAGTACTTGGTCCAGAATCTTCTTCTGGTCATCGCGGAAGAGGTGCCAGAAAGAGTAGTTGTGCGACTCGAAGTGCTTGTCAAGTAGCATGATTACTTCTGTGATATTGCCTTTGTCAAAGGCGGTGCTGAGTTCATGGTGCAGGGTGGCGAAGGCATCGGGGCTTACGAATTTGCGCACGCCCCCGAACAACTGATGATCACCAATGTGTAGCACGCCAAACGAAACGTCCACTTCCTCCCAGGTAATGGTGGAGCGTATGAAAGCTTTGCCAATGGCCAGCCGCTGACGTCCCGCCTCTAGCATTTCATAATATTCGGAAGTGGCCTTGTAGCTGTAGAGTGGTAGCTCTTCCGGGGAGTCGGCAAAGAGCGACGACACGGCATAATGGGCACCAACCCGCAACAGGTCCAATTGAGTTGGCTGCACTATTTTGTAGTAGGCCTTGGAAGCGTCGCCGTACTCCTTGTTATTGCTCTTAGCTCGTTTCAGGAATTCCACGAATGTTGTTTCATAGTCGTTGCCGCTCAAGTCCTTTGCCAGTTGCAGGGCTCGTGTCGCGTACAGAATGTCCTGCATCGTTTCGATACCGGTCACCTCGTCAAAAAACCAGCCGCAGCTGGTGTACATCAGCATGGCGTGGTACTGCATTTCGAGCAGTTTCAGAAACTTGATCTGCTCGCCTTTGCTCAGTTCCCGGTTAGTCTGTGAATGGATGAAATCATGCACATGGTCCTCGTTCCGGTCCATGATCACCTGGATGTAGTTGTTACGCGTCTGCCACGGATCGGCTCCCAGCTTCTGCATCTCCTGCTCAAAGAGCGGCTCCAGCTGATCGCGCACCCAGTCGAAGGCTTCCCGCACAGGAGCCCGCCAGGCCTGGTTCCAGTCATCGTGGCCGCCGGTGTGGCAGCCGCAGTCGCTGCGCCAGCGCTCTACGCCGTGCATGCAGCTCCAGGATGTGTTCTCGATGATTTCAGCTTCGTATTTAGGCGGGTATAGCTCCAGGTATTCTCCGTAGATCGTGATCTTGGCCAACTCTTCCTGCTCAATGTGGTGCAGGGCGTAGGAGAGGGCCATTTCACCGAAGCGGTGGTGGTGGCCGTAGGTTTCGCCGTCTGTGGCGATGTGCATGAGCTGCGGATCTTTGCTGTGCTCGTCGAAGGTGGTGGTGAGGCGGTGGGCAAACTTCTCGCCACTCTCCAACAAGCCTTCAAAAGCGATGGCCTGCGACACGGGCGCGTCATAAAAAAACAACGCAATCGTTCTGCCTGAAGGCAAAGTACAGCGGTAGGGCCGCTTTGGGTCTATCTTGGCGCCCGTGGCATTGTGCCAGTCTTTCTCGTCTATCTTGCGGTAGCGTTTGGCCTGGTAGGGGGAGAGGATCGTGAACTTGATACCATGCTCAGCCAGCACTTCCAGCGTGGTCGTGTTTGCAGCGGTTTCCCCCAGCCACATGCCTTCCGGGTCGCGACCAAATCGCTTCCTGAAATCATAGATTCCCCAGATCACCTGTGTATGCTGGTCCCGCTCGTTGGCCAGCGGCATGATCATGTGGTTGTATACCTGCCCCAGCGCTGCCCCGTGCCCAGAAAAGCGCTTCTGACTTTCCTTGTCGGCCTCGAGTATGGACTGGTAAATATCCGGCGCTTTTTTCTCCATCCACTCCAGCAAGGTCGGGCCGAAGTTAAAGCTCATGCGGGCGTAGTTGTTCATAATGTCCACGATCTGCCCCTTGCCGTTCTGGATGCGCGAAGCCGAGTTGCGGGCATAGCATTCAGCGGTAATGCGCTCGTTCCAGTCGTGAAATGGGTGCGCCGACTCCTGTAACTCGACCTCGTTAAGCCAGGGGTTTTCACGTGGCGGCTGATAGAAGTGTCCGTGAATGCAGATATACTTGTTCATAACTTATAGGACAAAGGACTGTTGAATAAAGAAAAATAGACCGGCAGGTATAGAGGGCACTGTACAGGGACAGATTCGCTCTGTTTGAAGGCTATACCTGAAATGAGCTAGTTCCTTTTCATAGAATGATGTTGCTTTGGAATACGGTGACGGAAGCTGCTGGCAGTTCTATTTCCTGACCCGCACTAAGCTCCTTTGGTAGATCTTTACCTGCCCCGCCATACCTGCTTTCATCAGAACCCAGCACCAGTTTCCATGAGGCCCCCACCTCTTTAACAACGCTTGTTTTTTGCGGTTGATTATTTATGTTAAATAAAGCGTAGAGGTACGGACTTTCACCGGAGTGGATGAGGTGTAGCACTTGGGTATGGCTGTCGGCTGAAACATGCAGTCTGGTTTTGTCAGGGCGGGCAAGGGCAGGGGCGGACTTACGGAGCTGAATAAGCGCCTTGTAGAAGTCCCGCAGCTGGCGGTGCTTTTCGCTGTACTCGTAGCTACGCTGCAGTTTCGATTGATTAAAGGTTTCTTCTGACTGTGGATCCGGTGCTTCGCCTTGCCAGGCAAAAGAAGAGAATTCCTCTTTACGGCCTTTGCGCACGGCCTCTACCAGGTCTTTATCGGAGTGACTCACAAAGTACAGGAAAGGATTTTCCTCACCATATTCTTCACCCATGAATAGCATGGGGGTGAAAGGGGAGAGCAGCACCAAGCCTGCTGCCACCTTAAGCATGTCGTAGGGGATCAGCTTCGTCAGACGCTCCCCCAGCATGCGGTTGCCTACCTGGTCGTGGTTCTGAGAGCAGACCACGAACTGACGGGCGGGGTTTGCGGTGGGATCGCTGCCAAAAGTCCGCTTGCGGTGTTCAGAGTAGAGTCCGTCATACACGAAACCATGTTGCAAAACTTTCTGCAACTGCTCCAGCTTTCCGAAATCGCTGTAGTAACCAGAGTCTTCTCCCGTGAGCAAAGCATGCACGGCATGGTGAAAATCATCGCTCCACTGCGCCGCTAGTCCAAAGCCGCCTTTTTCTCTCGGGTTGATGAGGCGCACGTCGTTCAGGTCGCTTTCCGCAATCAGGATGAAGTGCCGGTTAAGTTGCTTTTCCAGGTGCTCTACCTGCTCCTGCAAATCCTGCAATAAGTGCTTCGCGCCTGTATCCAGGATGGCGTGCACGGCATCGAGGCGCAGGGCATCGATATGATAATCACGCAGCCACAGCAGGGCGTTCTGCATAAAGAAGTTGCGCACATGGTCGCTGTGCGCATCATCGAAATTGAGCGCCTTGCCCCAGGGCGTGTTATACTTGTCAGTGAAGTATGGGCCGAACTCATTGAGGTAATTACCTTCCGGACCAAGGTGATTGTACACCACATCCAACACCACAGCTATACCTGCAGCATGGCAGGCGTCTACCAGTTTTTTCAGGCCTTCCGGTCCGCCATAGCTCTCCTGCACCGCCGAAGGGTATACACCATCGTAGCCCCAGTTCCGACCTCCCGGAAAAGCCGCCACAGGCATGATTTCAATCGCCGTTATACCTAAGTCCACCAACTCAGGCAGCTTGTCGATCACCCCCTGAAAAGTCCCTTCTTCGGAGAAGGTACCGACGTGCAGTTCGTACACAATGTACTGCTCCAGCGGCAGCGGTTTCCAGTTTTTGTCGGTCCACCCGAAGGAAGTATGATCCACCACGGCTGAGGGTTCGTGCACGCCGTCAGGCTGAAAATGTGAGGCAGGGTCGGGTCGCTCCACCTCTTCGTCAAGCTGGAAGGTATAGCGTGCGCCGGGACCGGTCTCTTCGCTCAGGGCGGTCCAGTAACCGAAGGCTTCGCGCTGCAGTGGTATTATGTTATCGTTATCTTTTAACACCACATCCACCTGCGCGGCGGCCGGGGCCCAAACTGTAAACAAGGTACCCTTGCCTGGGGTATAATGTGCTCCAATCTCTCGTGTTATGCTCATATAGTATCCTTTTACGCCTGATTTCTAACTGGCATATACGGCATTAGGTTGTTCTTTTTTGGGCAATTGAATCTTTTATGATTCCAAAGTTGTCCTCTGCACCGCTTAACATAGGCTACAGGTGCTCTGCTGCAGACTCACCCGAAACCTATTGCGCGCGCATGCAGTACCTATTAGCTATTCTACATCAAATCAGGAAAAAAGCATACATGGAAGCATTGGAAGGAACCAAAAGGGTTGTCATCGAGAACGTGAAACCGCAGGTAAACTGTGGGCAGTATCCAATCAAGCGCACTGTGGGAGAAGAGGTCGAAGTGACGGCAGATGTGTTTGGAGACGGCCATGACGAGGTAAAAGCTGTATTGCTCTACCGGCATTCCAAAAAGAAAAAGTGGAACGAGGTGCCGATGCAGTTCCTGGGCAACGACCGCTGGCAAGTGACTTTCACCCCCGACAGCATGGGCACTTTTGAGTATACGCTACAGGGCTGGGTGGACCACTTCTATACCTGGCAGAAGGGGCTCAAAAAGAAATTTGAAGCGAACCAGGATATCACGGTGGAGTTGCAGATCGGGGCGCAATTGCTCCAGGAATCTGCCGCTACCGCCAAGCCCGGTCAGCAGAAGCGACTCTACAAATGGGCCGAGCAACTCAACAAACCTGGCTCCATAGCCGATGCCGTGACACTAGCCACCGGCGAAGACGTGTCGGACCTGATGCACGCCTGCTGCGATCGCCAGAATGTAACGACTTACCACAAAATACTGACCGTGGAAGTAGAGCGGCAGAAGGCGCTTTTCAGCACCTGGTACGAATTCTTCCCCCGTTCCGCAGCACAAGAGGCAGGCCGCCACGGCACCTTCCAGGACTGCGAGCGCCTGCTGCCCCGCATCGCCGAAATGGGCTTCGACACGATCTATCTTCCGCCGATCCACCCGATCGGCAATGCTTTCCGCAAGGGCAAAAACAACTCAGTGACCTCTGAGCCTGGAGAGCCTGGTTCTCCCTGGGCGATAGGTGCTGAGTCAGGTGGGCACAAGTCCATCCTGCCGGAGCTGGGCAGCCTGGATGAGTTCAGAAGTTTTGTGCAAGCTGCACGGGAGCACGGCATTGAAGTGGCGCTGGACTTTGCTATTCAGTGCTCACCGGATCATCCTTATGTAAAGGAGCATCCGCAATGGTTTAAATGGCGACCGGATGGCACGGTGCAGTACGCCGAGAACCCACCAAAAAAATACCAGGACGTGCTGCCCGTTAATTTCGAAACCGAAGACTGGCAGAACCTGTGGCGCGAACTCAAAAGTATCGTCATCCATTGGATCGAGCAGGGAGTTTACGTTTTCCGCGTAGACAACCCGCACACCAAACCTTTCGCGTTTTGGGAATGGATGATCCGGGAAGTGCGCCAGCAGTACCCGCAGGTGATCTTCCTGGCCGAGGCCTTCACCCGTCCGCGGGTGATGGAGCGTCTCGGTAAGATCGGTTTCACGCAGTCCTATACCTACTTCACTTGGCGCAACACAGCTGCCGAGATAAAAGAGTACATGCGCGAGCTCACCCAAACCGAGATGCGCGACTTCTACCGTCCAAACTTCTGGCCCAACACCCCGGACATCCTGCCACATGAACTGCAGTCGGGCGGTGAGCCTGCGCACATTACCCGTGTGGTGCTGGCGGCTACCCTGTCCTCAAACTATGGAATGTACGGACCAGTTTATGAGTTCGGCATCAACACGCCGGTGCAGGGCAAGGAAGAGTACTGGGACTCCGAGAAGTACGAGATCATGCACTGGGACTGGGGCCGCCTGACAAAAATAAGAGAAGTCATCACCAAGATAAACAAGATACGCCAGGTCAACCCGGCACTGCAAACCACCTGGAACATTGCCTTCGGCGATACCGACAATCCGCAGATCCTTTGCTATGCCAAGTGGGACAGCAGCTACCGCAACAAAATGCTGATGGTCGTGAACCTGGACCCGCACCATACGCAGGCCGGTTGGGTGCAGGTGCCGCTGCACGTACTAAAAATGGACAGCAACCAGCAATACATGGTGCACGACCTGATGACCGAACACAAATATACCTGGAACAGCGAGTGGAATTATGTGGAGCTCCGTCCGCACGAAATGCCTGTGCACGTCTTCCGCATCGAATCCGCTACCCCGGGCATGGGCCACGACAGTCTGGATGATACCTGGCTGCCCGACGACCACAGCAAACACGAATAAAACCGAAAAAACTATATGGCAGAAGACAACACCCTTCTCGACGACAACATTCACTGGTACAAAGACGCCATCATCTACGAGCTGCACATCAAGGCCTTCATGGATGGGAACGGCGACGGCATTGGCGACTTTAAGGGGCTCATGCAGAAGCTCGACTATTTGGAAGAGCTGGGCGTAACCGCTATCTGGCTATTGCCTTTCTACCCATCGCCGCTCAAAGACGACGGCTACGACATTGCCGACTACTTCAGCATCAATCCGAGCTACGGCACCATGCAGGATTTCAAGCTGTTTGTGAAGGAAGCGCACCGTCGGGGGCTCAAGGTCATCACCGAGCTGGTCATCAACCACACTTCCGACCAGCACCCCTGGTTCCAGCGGGCACGTCGCGCCAAGAAGGGCTCCAAACACCGCGACTTCTATGTGTGGACCGATGACCCGACCCAGTACAAGGATGTGCGCATCATCTTCACCGACTACGAACCGAGCAACTGGACCTGGGACCCGGTGGCGGGCCAATACTACTGGCACCGCTTTTTCCATCACCAGCCCGACCTGAACTACGACAATCCGGAGGTGCAGAAAGAGGTGTTCAAGACCCTGGACTACTGGTTCGACATGGGTGTGGATGGCTTCCGTCTGGATGCCGTACCCTACCTGTTTGAGCGCGACGGCACCAACTGCGAAAACCTGCCAGAGACACATGAGTTCCTGAAAAAGCTCCGGGCGCATGTCGACAAAAAATACGAAGGCAAGCTCTTGCTGGCCGAGGCGAACATGTGGCCAGAGGATTCTGCCTCTTACTTTGGTGATGGCGACGAGTGTCACATGAACTACCACTTCCCGATCATGCCGCGTCTGTTTATGTCCGTGAAGATGGAGGACCGTTACCCGATCATCGACATCTTCGACCAGACGCCAGCTATACCGGAAACCTGCCAGTGGGCCATGTTCCTGCGCAACCACGACGAACTGACGCTCGAGATGGTGACTGATGAGGAACGGGACTACATGTACAAGGTATACACCCGCGATCCGCTCGCCAAGATCAACCTGGGTATACGCCACCGCCTGGCACCGCTGCTGGGCAACGACCGTGCGAAGATTGAGCTCATGAACGTGCTGCTCTTCTCCATGAAAGGAACACCGGTAGTGTACTATGGCGATGAGATCGGTATGGGCGATAACTACTACCTGGGTGACCGCGACGGCGTTCGCACCCCGATGCAGTGGAACGACAACCGCAATGCCGGCTTCTCCACTGCCAATCCGCAGAAGCTATACCTGCCTGTGATCATCGACCCGGAGTACAAGTACGAGTCGGTGAACGTGGACACGCAGCAGCACAACGCCAACTCGCTGCTCTGGTGGATGCGCCGCATCATCAACATGCGCAAGCGTTACAAAGCTTTCGGCCGTGGCGAGATTCGCTTCCTGAACCCGTCCAACGCCAAAGTGCTGGCCTTTGTGCGCTCTTACCAGGACGAGAACATCCTGGTGATTGCCAATCTGTCGCGCTTCCCGGAGGCGGTGGAACTGGACCTGCCGGAGTTCAGAGGCTACGTGCCGGTGGAGGTGTTCAGCAAAAACAAATTCCCGCAGATAAAAGAGGATAGCTATGTGCTCACGATGGGCGCGCATGGCTATTACTGGTTCGAGCTGCAACCACAGGAAGTGAGCGGTCGCGAAGGCCTCGACATGAAGAAGCCTGCCATGCAGCTGCCAACACTCAGCCAGCCTATACCTGCGCGGGCGCTTAAAACGCTTGAGAACAAACTACTGCCGCCTTATGTGATGAACCGCCGCTGGTTCGGTGGCAAGGCCCGCACGATACAGCGCATGCAGGTGGTGAACAACATGCCGATGACGGCAGGTCGCTTTGCAGCGTCACTGCTGTTTATAGAAGTGAGCTACAACGAAGGTTTGCCGGAACTGTACCAGCTACCGATCGCCTTTACCAGCGGTGAACAGGAAGAAGAACTCATTGCCAGTCAGCCGAACAGTGTGATTGCCCGCCTGACCATGGATGGAAAAGAAGGCATCCTCTACGACGCTGTTTACTCCGAGGACTACCGCCAGCTCTTGCTCAACCTGATGGCCAAACGCAAGAGCATCAAAGTGGACAGTGCTGAGTTAGTGGGTACGGGTAGCCGTTCTATCGCCGCCAAGATCAAAGAAATCGGGCATCCGCTTTCTTCCAAAATACTTGGGGCCGAGCAAAGCAATACTTCGGTGCTGTATGACAACCAGTTCTTTCTGAAGGTATACCGCAAACTCGATCGCACCCTGAATCCGGATGTGGAGATTGTGCAGGCGCTCACGGACAAGAATTTCCCGAACGTGCCGATGTACCTGGGCTCAGTGGAGCATGAAGAGGACGGCAAACCGCCGATGGTGCTCGTGATGCTGCAGGAGCTGGTGCCGAACCAGGGCGATGCCTGGGTATACATGGAGGATTCGCTCAAGCGATTCTTTGAGAGACTGCAGACGCACAAGGAGCATATTGAGCAGATTGACACCACGGGCACATTGGCACGTCCGGTGCCGTTCTCGGAAGCGCCGGAGCACATGCAGTTGCAACTTGGCGGTGCCTCAGTAGAGCGCATCGAGTTGCTCGGTCAGCGCACAGCCGAGATGCACCTGGCGTTGGCCGACATGGTCACCTCGAAGGACTTTGCACCGGAGGACTTCTCCCTGCACTATCAGCGATCGCTTTACTCGTCTCTTACCTCACTCGTACGCAGCAATTTTGACAGCTTGCGCAAGCACCTGTCTAACCTGCCGGACGCTGTGCGGGCTGAAGCCGAAGAAGTGCTGCAAATGCGTCAGGAGGTGCTCGAGCGACTCAAAATGATCTTCCGCCGCAAGATCGACACGATGAAGATCCGCACCCATGGCGACTACCACCTCGGACAGGTGCTGTTCACAGGCCGCGACTTCATCATCATCGACTTCGAAGGGGAGCCAGCCCGTTCGTTCAGCGAACGCAGGCTGAAGCGCTCTCCGCTACGTGATGTGGCCGGTATGATCCGCTCTTTCCACTATGCCGCTTACAATGCGTTGTTTCAGCAGGACAGCTTCCGCAAAGAAGATGGCGACTACCTCGAGACTTGGGCTGAGCAGTGGTACCACTATGCCAGCGGCTTCTTCATGCATACCTACCTGGGTATAACCCAAGGGACAGGCGTGGTGCCGCAAAACGAGGAAGACGTAGAAGTGCTGATGGAGACCTTCCTGTTGGAGAAGGCGATTTATGAATTGGGATATGAACTGAACAACCGTCCGGATTGGGTGCTCATCCCGATCAGGGGCATAAAGTACATCATGAGGAAATATCAGAATGGCTAAGAAAAAGGAACAGGAGAACACACAGCAGAACCCGATGGCGGGAACAGGTATGGAAACCGGTGCCGGCGCGGCCATGAACGATGGCACGGATACAAAAAAATCCGGAGGCAGAAAGAAAAGCAAGCAAGACGAAGGGATAGCCACCGTGGAAGTGCAGTCAGGAGCGGCTGCGGCTCCTGCCAAAAGGGGAAGACCGCGTAAATCGGACACTTCCGAAATGGGAGAGGCAGCGCAGGAGGTGATGGTGAAGCCGAAGCGGGGTCGTGCAGCTGCAGCCAAGGCTACCACAACAGAGGCGACGGCTGCAACTACTGAAACAAAACCAAAACGAGGCAGGTCCGCCAAATCGGCAACGCAGCAACAGGAGGCAGAAGCGCAGAAGACGGGCTTGTCTACCACGCCTGCACCCGTGATGGAGCAGCCGAAGCAGGAGCAGACCGGACCGGTTTATTATGACATCAGCCGCCTGTCAGAGTTTGATATCTACCTGTTCCGCGAAGGCCGTCACTTCAACCTATACGAGAAGCTGGGCTCGCACCTGATGGAGCGACAGGGTACCAAGGGCGCTTACTTTGCGGTATGGGCCCCGAATGCTGAGCAGGTTTCGGTGATGGGCGACTTCAACTCATGGAACCGCGAAAGCCACCAGCTACAGGCAAGGGCTGATGGCTCGGGCATATGGGAAGGCTTTGTGCCGGATGTGCAGGCAGGGATGCTGTACAAGTACCATATCCGGTCGCGCTATCACATGTACCATGTTGAGAAGAGCGACCCCTTTGCGCTGCGGCGTGAAAAGCCGCCGCAAACTGCCTCGGTTGTGCACGAGTTGCACCATACCTGGCAGGACGACAGTTGGCTGGAGCAGCGCAAGTCGCGCCATGGCCAGCCGCAGCCGTATTCGGTTTACGAACTGCACGTGGGTTCCTGGCGTCGCAAGCCCGAAGACAACAACCGTCCGCTGACCTACCGCGAGCTGGCTGAGGAACTGCCGGCTTATGTCAAGAATCTGGGCTTTACGCATGTAGAGTTCATGCCCGTGATGTACCATCCGTTCAGTGGATCCTGGGGTTACCAGATTACAGGTTACTTTGCAGCGGCCAGTATCTACGGTTCACCGGAAGACCTCATGTGCCTGATCGATGCGCTACACCGCGAAGGCATTGGCGTGATTATGGACTGGGTGCCCTCGCACTTCCCGTCTGACGAGCACGGCCTGGCCTATTTCGACGGTACGCACCTGTTTGAGCACGCCGATCCACGCAAAGGCTATCATCCGGACTGGAACAGCTACATTTTCAACTACGGTCGCAACGAGGTGCGTTCTTTCCTGATCAGCAACGCGCTATTCTGGCTCGACAAGTACCATGTGGATGGTTTACGAGTAGATGCCGTGGCATCGATGCTATACCTGGACTACAGCCGCAAGCATGATGAATGGATCCCGAACGAATTTGGCGGGCGTGAAAACCTGGAAGCGATTTCTTTCCTGAAAGACTTTAACCATGCCGTGCATGAGCAGTTCCCGGATACCTTGACCATTGCCGAAGAATCCACGGCCTGGCCGCAGGTGACAGGCAAAGTAGAGGATGGCGGACTGGGCTTCGATATGAAGTGGATGATGGGTTGGATGCACGACACGCTGACCTACTTTTCCAAAGATCCGATTTACCGCAGACACCACCAGGGCGATATTACTTTCAGCATCATCTATGCTTTCAGCGAACGATTCATGCTGCCGCTATCCCACGATGAGGTGGTGCATGGCAAAGGCTCCCTGATCCGGAAGATGCCGGGCGATGAATGGCAGGCATTCGCGAACCTGCGGGCGCTCTATACCTACATGTACGCGCATCCGGGTGCCAAACTGCTGTTTATGGGTGGTGAAATCGCCCAGAGCAGCGAGTGGAACCACGACAGCAGTCTGGACTGGCACTTGCTGGAGTATAAATACCATGCAGGTATACAGGAGCTTATCCGCGCCCTGAACCATACCTACCGTGAGCAGCCAGCCCTCTATAGCAAAGCCTTTGATCCGTCAGGTTTTGAGTGGATCGACTTTAACGATGCGCATAACAGTGTGATGAGTTTCCTTCGCAAAGGCGAACGACCCGAAGACCAACTGTTGGTAGTTTGCAATTTCACTCCTGGCGTGCACGAGCAGTATCGCTTAGGTGTACCAACCGGTGGCAACTGGGTGGAGGTGTTCAACAGTGATGACGGCCATTTTGGTGGCAGTAATTTCCACAACCACGGATCGTTGCAGGCTAAACCTGATTCCTTCCACGGACATGATTACTCTGTCGTGCTGAAGTTGCCGCCGATGGCCGTGGTGTATTTTAAGTATCAGCCAGGGGCGTAATTTAAAAGTATATTTTGTAGAAGAGAGCATCTGTTCAG
Source organism: Pontibacter lucknowensis (assembly GCF_900156415.1). Taxonomy (GTDB): domain Bacteria; phylum Bacteroidota; class Bacteroidia; order Cytophagales; family Hymenobacteraceae; genus Pontibacter; species Pontibacter lucknowensis. Next base: position 493,112 of record NZ_FTNM01000003.1, read on the forward strand.
ATTGGACAGATGCTCTCTTTTTGTAGCTAGTGCTTCCGTTGCAACTGGATGTTGCAGGTATAGCAACTATTGCTGTTCTGGGGCAGGGGAGCCAACCGGGCACTCAAACGCTAACTAATCCTGCAAACTCTGACTCTACTTCCCCTTCCGCAGCGGCAAAAACTTCTTGTAGTTTCTTTTGCGCTCGCCTTCTTCCTCCGGCATACCCGTTTCGGACACCGAGCGCACGTCTTCAATTGAGTAGAAGGCATTCGGGTTATAATCCCGGATAATGTCGATGACTTCCTGTAGCTTTTTGCGCTTCACAATCATAAAGAGCAGGTTCACCTTACCCCTGGTGCCTTTGGCGTCGAGGGCGGTGAGGCGGTAGCCACGCCCGGCCAGGCGGTCAATCAGCTGGTCGCCTGAATCAACGGTGATGACACGCACTACTACCTGACCCAGCGCTAGTTTCTGCTCGATGCGCAGCCCCAGGAAGTTACCGGTCGCAAAGCCGGCTGCCCAAGCGAAGTAAGAGGCAAAATTGCTCAGGTTCTGCATCACCTGTGTAATGGCCACCAGCCAGATGAGCACTTCAACAAACCCCAGCAAAGGGGCAATCACTTTGTCACCTTTCGAAATAAAAACGATGCGCAGGGTGCCCAGCGTCACGTCCATAATACGGGCTAGAAATATAAGTACAGGTATAATGACCCAATTGACAAGATCAGGGTCAATTCCTTTAAAGTAATCCATGTTTTGGTTTATCCTTTGGCAAATGTGTAAGCTGTTACTGTGATCGGCCGGAAATGGTTTCCTGATCAAGGGAGGCCCGGATTTTAGGCAGTGCTTCCGGGTGGTGCTCCTGTATAAAGGTAATAAGTTTTTCGCGGATATGGCACCTTAAATCCCAGGCTGCGCCCGAACTGGGGGCGCTCACCATCACCCGCAGCTCCAGGGTACGTTCTTTGGCATCGGTTACCTGAAGGTTCTGCACCTGGCGGTCCCACAGCGGCGTATTTTCGAGGATGCGCGTCAGCTCGGCCCGTATCTTCTCGATCGGAGCCCGGTAGTCCAGGTATAGGTGTACCGTGGCCAGGATGTCGGAGCTGCTGCGGGTCCAGTTCTGGAAGGGCTTCTCGATAAAGTAGTTAAGCGGCAGCACCATGCGGCGGTTGTCCCAGATGCGCAGGACCACATAGGTCAGCGTGATTTCCTCCACCCGGCCAAACTCACCCTCCAGCACTAGCACATCGTCAATGCGGATAGGCTGCGAAAAGGCGATCTGCAAACCGGCAAGCAGGTTAGACAAGGAGCGCTGGGCCGCAAAACCCACGATGATGCCTGCTATACCTGCCGAAGTCAGCATACCGGTGCCCAGCTTGCGAACCGGCTCAAAGGAGAGCAGCATGAGCGAAATCGTAATGAAGCTGATCAGCACCATGGACAGCTTTTTGATAAACTGCAGCTGTGTGATCAGGCGCCGCTCCCGTATGTTGTCTTCTTTGGTGATATTGTACCTGAGCCGCACCATATCCTGCACTACAAACACCAAATGCAGCAGAATCCAGCCAAAACCGGCAATGTTCAGCAGTTCGATCAGGCGTCTGAAAAAATAGTACTGATCAGGCGTGAAAGGTGTGGAGCTGAGCACAAAAGCGGCAAAGAGCAGCGGTATAAAAAAGGTGAGAGGCCGGTCAAGATGGCGCGTAACCGAGGCCATTAGCTGTGGGCTGGTCTTGCGGTTGTAAAGGTTCAGCAGCCAGAAGAGCAGCACTTTCACCAGCAGTCCTACCAATATGGCAACACCCATGATCAGCAGTCCGAGTGCAAGATGATCCAGTTCAGCCAGAAATTGAGATAATCGTTGCATAAGCTATAAACAGTCAGGTTTAACGTCCTGTGAACGCCTCTCACATACGCTTATTCAGCAAGATGGGTATTTCCTGCCAGGTAAATGCTTCTGTGTCAGGAGGGGATTTTATTTAATAGAAAAATGACTATATAGTTAAAACGTGCATGCAACTATATCCGTATGATATAAAGACTGCCTGTACCACAAGTAGGCAGAGAATTTTTTTGAATCCGGACACTGAATGCTGTTGGACCACACCCTGGGCCAGCAGCTGCAGAAGCCTGACATAAGGTATAATCACATGGCAAAATTGATTATTGTATCAAACCGACTCCCTGTAAAGCTACAGGAAAGCGAAGGTCGGCTTGATTTTAAACCGAGTGAGGGAGGCCTCGCAACGGGGTTAGGCTCTATCTACAAAAAGAAGAACAACCTTTGGATTGGCTGGCCTGGCATGGTAGTCGAAGATGAATCGCAACAGCAGCAAATTATCGACAACCTGAACGGGCAGAACATGCACCCGGTCTTTCTTTCAGACAAAGAGATAAAAGAGTTTTACGAGGGCTTCAGCAACGAAACGCTGTGGCCTACTTTCCACTACTTCAGTCAGTACGCCATCTACGAGCAGCAGCTTTGGGAAACCTATGTAGAGGTAAACCAGAAGTACTGCGACGAGCTGGTGAAAGTGGCCGAGCCAGACGACACCATCTGGGTACATGACTATCAGTTGCTGTTGCTGCCTTCTATGCTGCGCGAGAAACTACCGGGTAGCACCATTGGCTTCTTTCAGCACATTCCTTTTCCATCGTATGAGGTATTCCGCCTCCTGCCCTGGCGCAAAGAACTGCTGGAAGGCATGCTGGGCTCCGACCTGATCGGCTTCCATACCTACGACGACATGCGCCACTTCCTGAGCTCCGTCAACCGACTGGTAGGCCACGGCAGTACGCATGGCTGGATCAACACCGGCAATCGATCCCTGCTTGTCGACTCTTTCCCAATGGGGATAGACTATGAAAAGTATGAGCAGACGGCTGAAAGTGATGAGGTTAAAAAGCGGGAAAAGATTTACCGTAATAACCTGCACTCTAAAAAGATAATACTTTCCATCGACCGCCTGGACTACTCCAAAGGTATACCGCAGCGCCTACTAGCATTTGAGCTGTTTTTGGAGCGCTACCCGGAATTTCACGAGAAGGTGACGCTGGTGATGCTGGTGGTGCCATCACGCGATGCCGTGGAGAAGTATAAAGAGCTGAAAGAGGAGGTGGATGAACTGGTAGGCCGTATAAATGGCAATTACAGCCACATGAACTGGAACCCGATCCAGTATTTCTACCGCTCTTACCCACTGGAGACGCTTTCTGCCTTCTATCGCATGGCCGATGTGGCGCTGGTAACACCCATGCGCGACGGTATGAACCTGGTGTGCAAGGAGTATGTGGCAAGTAAGCTCGACCAGAAAGGAGTGCTGATCCTGAGTGAAATGGCGGGTGCTTCGAAGGAGCTTTCAGAGGCCTTGCTCATTAACCCGAACGATATCAACCAGATGGTAGAGACGCTGCATACGGCCCTGACCATGCCGGAAGATGTGCAGCAGCAGCACATGCGACACATGCAGGAGTCGCTGCGCAGGTATAACATCCACCATTGGGTGAGCATGTTCATGGACCGCCTGTCTTATGTGAAGATCAAGCAGCTGTCCATGGCTACGACCTACCTCGACGAGGCGACTTACCAGGAGCTCAGCAATTCCTACGAAGAGGCAAGCTCCCGCCTGTTCTTCCTGGAGTATGACGGCGCCCTGGTAGACTACCATAACCGTCCGCTCATGGCCGCCCCTGACGAAGACCTGCTGGAACTGTTGCAGGTGCTGAGCAGCAACTCTAAAAACCGGGTGGTTGTGATTAGCAGCCGGGAAAAGGACAACATGCAGCGCTGGTTGGGTCATCTCAACATCGACCTGATAGCAGAGCACGGCGTCTGGATAAAACAGCGCGGCACCGGCTGGCAAACCATGACCAGCCTGATCGATGACTGGAAGAGTGATATCCGCCTGATTCTGGACCTGTATGTGGACCGCACGCCTGGCTCGTTTATCGAAGAGAAGGAATACTCGCTGGTTTGGCATTACCGTCGCGTAGAGACGGGTCTGGGTGAGTTGCGTGCCCGTGAACTCGTGAGTCACCTTAACTTCCTGGCCACTAACAGCAATCTGCAGGTGCTCGATGGACAAATGGCCGTGGAGATCAAGGCCCAGGAGGTGAGCAAAGGCAAAGCGACCAGTTACTGGCTCAACATGTACCCCCACGACTTCGTGCTGGCCATTGGCGACGACTGGGGTGATGAGGATATCTTTAAGGCTATGCCGCGAGAGGCCTATACCGTCAAGATCGGGAATACGCACTCCGTTGCAAAGTATCACCTCGACAGCTGCGAAGAAGCCCGCAAACTCCTGTCACGGCTGATCGGGCTGAAGCAGAAAAAGCTTCCGAAAGAATTGTTGTAAATAGGTTATAGTGAAACAAGTAAGCCCCGGCTGTTTTAGAACAGTCCGGGGCTTTTTGTATCTGATAGAGGTATAGGCTACTTCTGCGACTGGTTATCCGTTTTTCGACTATACCTGCGATAGCTGAAAACCAGTGAAATCAGTACCAGTATATTGGCCACCAATCGCATATATACATGCTGGTTGGGTACAGAGCTCAGCGAATCCGTAAAGTCAATGTTCGTCACATTGTAAACGATCAAGCCTATCAGCAGGATGATCAGCACGAGGGCAAATTTCTTCATGGGCTGGTTGGCTATACCTACTGAAACAAAGTACCACTGCCTGCACTTCCTTTCTCAGACTTCGAAGCCGGCTCTTCGCAGTTCTCCTCATTGAACACCTGGTTAATTGCGTTTTCGGCATTGCGCAGCTTGTCTTTGCAGAATTTGATCAGTAGGGAAGAGCGCTGCACCTTTTGGGTAAGTTCGTCCACATCCACAGAGTCGCTTTCAATGGCCCGCAGAATCTCCTCCAGTTCCTGGGTGGCCTCGCGGTAAGTCATTTTGTTTATGTCCTTGTTATTCATTTTCGTCTTTGTTTACAACCAAACTATGCACCTTGCCGTCCTGCAGGCGGGTCTCGATCACATCTCCCTCTTTCACCTGCCCCATGTACTTAATGATCTTGCCGTTGATCAGCGTCAGGGTATAGCCACGCAACAGCAGTTTTTCCGGATCATTGGCCTGAATGCGCATCTCCAGCATATCTAGCCGGTGGCTGTCGGAGCTGAGTTTTTTCTGGGCGCTGTACTGCAGGCGGTCGCTGCATTTTACAAAGCTGAGCTGACTCCGCTTATGCTTGTCCTTGGCCTCCGTTTCGATGCAGTGCACGAGCTTGTTCAGGTCCTGTTCCTTCATATGCAGCCAGCGCTGACCTATGCCTTCCACACAAACCGTGAGGTCGCTTAGTTCCTTTCCGCGCAGGTGCAGCAGGTCTTTCGTATAAGCCTGCAGCAACCTCTCCGAGTTCAGCAGCTGGTGCTTTTGGTTTTCAAGGAAGCTCTTTGGCTTGAGCAGCAGACTCTTAGAGAAATGCTCCAGCTGCTCCCGGTTTTCCTGCAGAAAACCATTGGTAAGGTTCGATATCTTTAGGCTCTGCCGTTCCAATTTGTCAGCAGTGAGGCGTATTTGCTGGCTGGCGAACATATAAATGCTGTCAAACAGCCCCTCCATTTCCGATTCGAAAGAATGTGCTTTGTCTATCAGGTAATTGGCCACAGCCGTCGGTGTTTTCTGGCGGGTATGGGCTACTAAGTCTGCAATGCTCTCGTCGCGCTCGTGGCCTATACCTGTTATCACGGGCAGGGGGGAATTGCCGATAGCAGCAGCTACCTTGTAGTCATCAAAACAACCCAGGTCAGTCTGCGAACCGCCTCCACGGATGATCACGATGGCATCGAACAAGTGGCTATACCTGGCAATCAGGTCCATGGCCTTGGTGATGGAGACCGGAGCCTCGTTGCCTTGGACTGTCGCCGGAAAAAGCCGCGTGTCGAAGGTATAGCCGTAGCTGTTGTTTTCGAGTTGATGGACAAAATCCTGATAGCCGGCCGCAGTCGCCGACGACACAATGGCCAGTCGCTGCGGCACCAAGGGCATTTCCAGCTCCTTGTTAGCCGTGAGCAGTCCCTCAGCCTCCAGGCGCTTCAGCGTTTCCTGCCGCTGCCTGGCTAAGTCGCCGATGGTATAGTTGGCGTCGATGTTGATGATGTCGAGGCTCAGCCCGTAGAGCTCGTGAAAGCGTACCTGTGCCTGAAAAAGAATTTTAAGTCCGGCTTTAAGCGGCTGCCCCGTTTTCTCCTCAAAATACCGCCCCAGCATCTGAAAACGGCTGCTCCAGATCGTAGCCCTGGCCTGCGCTTGTATGGCGCCACGCGGGTTATCGCCTTTATCGACGAGGTTGAGGTAGCAGTGCCCCTTGCGCCGGTCCGGCGTTACCTGCGAGATCTCCGCCACTACCCAGTAACTGTCCGGAAATGCCAGCTCCAGTTCCTCCCGTATCTGCTGGTGCAGTTCAAAGAGCGAAAGCGGAGCGTTGAACTCCTGTGTAACCGAAGTCTGGCTGAAATAAAACTGGGCCATGGGTAGGGTGAAGGATCTAAACCCGAAGATAGGAGTTTTACCTGAAAGCCGGTAGGTCTGCTTGTGATTTCTTCAGAAGGATAAAGCCAGAATGTCTGCTTACCCTTTCAACTTGTCCAGCGTCTCCATCACCTTCTCCTGCCACAGCTGCTTCTCAAGTATCACAGGTGGCGCGGCGCGTTCCAGGCAGTCGGTCGCAGGACAACGTTCACAGGTTTCGTTTACGTAGCGGTGCAGAATGGCCGGGTCGTCCAGGAAGCGGACTTTGCGGCGCAGGTTTTCGTTGAGCAGCAGTCCAATGCTGATCGTGCCGGTCAGGCTTTCAGTTGGTTGAGCAAGTGCCAGTACCAGGTATTCGTTTGTAGAATTGATGTAAGAGGAGCGCTGTATACCTACCAGTGGCTGATCAAGCTGGCCGGTTAACTTCTGCTGTTCCATTTCCTCAAACAAGGTGAGTGAGATCCAGCGGCGGCAGTAATGCTCGTTCAGAAAAGAGGCATGTGGATTGTGCAGCCCGGAAAGATGCAGCTCTTTTGTGAGCGAGTAACGATCAGAGGCCGCATGGTGATGGAAGCGCAGGAAAAAGAGCTGCTTGATGTTGAAAAAGCGGGGCAGGAGCGAGGTCAGGCGGTGCAGCAGCGTTTCGGGGGAGGTACTGTAGTTCTCCATCAGCTGAAGCATTAACTGAGGCTGCCAAACCGGCTCTGCGAAAAAGTTCTCCATATCCTGTACCAAACGGTCGCGGTTGAGCAGGAGGGCACCTGCAAAGTAGGAAGCTTTGAAATTGTTAAGCACTTCCTCAAAAGAACCTACCCGCACCCAGGTGGCGGTGTACGGACGTGGTTGCAACTGCAATACCTGGAAGCCAATCTCACGGGCTATCGCAAAAGCACGTTGCTGTTCTGTCAGATTTGGGTTAAGGGACAACCGAGGTATAGAACCCGGTACAAAGACTGATCGCAGCGGGGCAAGCTCCGGATGGTCTTGCACTGTCTCTGTTTCAATTTTTATGTTAAATACAGATCCCAGTATACCTGCCAGTTGCTCGAAAGACGGGGTTTGCTCTGGGCTTATACCCTGCTCCTCCATAAAGCGCTCTGCTTCCAGTTCCAGGTCTTCAAAGTAATTATCATGTAACTCCTGGTAGGAGCGGAGGGCAGAGAAGTAGAATTGCTCTACCCGCAGGTCAAAGGCGCGCGAAATCTCCAGCAATGTGTTGACGAAGGCACTAAGCTTGGTAGGTGCAGTCGCAAACAGGTCCAGCAGTCGACTGATGTCCAGACCGAAGTGCTCAAGTGGCAGTTCCGACAGGATATTGGATTGCAGCAGTTCACCCACGGGTTGAAGGCGCTTGCTCAACTGCAGTGACACCAGATAGTCGTAGGTTACCCCTAGTTCATCGGCTATTACGGCGATCTTGCTTGGCTTGGGGTGCTTTTTACCTTTCTCTATTTCATTGAGGTACGACACCGATATACCTGTAGTCGTGGCCAGATCGGTCAGCGAGATGCTTTTTTCTGCTCTTAACTGCTTGATCTTCAGTCCGAGTATAAGCCGGATAACATCCTCCTGTAGCCTCATGCAAAATTTTTTTGTGGTCTGTATGCTAATAAACGCCCTTTTGCGATTATTTCCTAAAAACGAATAAATTTATTTAGCGAAAATTCGCCAAAATTAAAATGTTCGCGTATAGATGATAAAATCACAATCCATCACCTCAAGTTTATAATTATGTTAGTAGAGAGCACAGCCCAAGTAAAAGGATTGCCTGTTAAAGGGATAGAACAAGTTTTGACTCCTGAAGCCGTGGACTTTCTGATCATGTTGCACGAGCGCTTTGAAATCAGAAGAGCCGAGCTCCTGAAAGCGAGAGCGGAGCGGCAAGAGCGCATCGATGCCGGTGAGCGTCCTGATTTTCTGCAGGAAACCAAGGCGGTTCGGGAAGGGGACTGGAAAATAGGGGCTATACCTGCCGACCTGCAGATGCGCCGCGTGGAAATTACTGGACCGGTGGACCGCAAAATGGTGATCAATGCGCTGAACTCCGGGGCCGATGTGTTCATGGCTGACTTTGAGGACGCGAACTCGCCTACTTGGGAAAATGTGGTGCAGGGACAGCTCAATCTCTATGATGCGGTACGTCGCACTATCACTTACCAAAACGGTAAGGTATACCAACTGAAAGATTCAGTGGCTTTGCTGAAGGTGCGCCCAAGAGGCTGGCATCTGACTGAAAAGCACTTGGTAATCGGCGACAAACCGATCTCAGCCGCCCTGTTTGACTTCGGACTTTTCTTCTTCCATAATGCCAAAGAGCTGATTACCCGCGGTACCGGCCCATACTTCTACCTTCCTAAGCTAGAGAGTCACTTAGAGGCCCGCCTGTGGAATGATGTTTTCGTAGCGGCGCAGGAGGCTTTGGATATACCTGTCGGTACCATCAAAGCGACTGTGCTGATCGAGACCATACTGGCCGCTTTTGAGATGGACGAGATCCTGTACGAACTGCGTGAGCATATCGTCGGCCTCAACGCCGGTCGCTGGGACTATATCTTTAGCGCCATCAAGAAATTCCGCAACCAGCCCGATGTGATTTTTCCGGATCGCACGGCCATCACCATGCAGGTGCCCTTTATGAAAGCCTATACCGATCTGCTTGTGCAGACCTGTCACAAGCGGGGCGCCCATGCCATGGGCGGTATGGCGGCTTTCATCCCGAATCGACACGACCCGACTGTGAACAAAATGGCCATCGAGAAAGTGAAAGCCGATAAGGATTTTGAAGCCCGGAACGGGTTTGACGGCACGTGGGTAGCCCATCCGGATTTGATTCCGGTGGCGCGGGAGGCTTTCGACAAGGTGATCGGAGAGAAGCCGCACCAGAAAGAAGTGCTGCGCGAAGAGGTGAAGGTAAAAGCCGATGACCTGCTCAACTTCAGGATAGAAGGAAGCAAGATCACAGAGGCGGGCCTGCGACTGAATATCAATGTGGGCATCCTATACCTGGGCAACTGGCTCTGCGGCACCGGCGCAGCTGCCATCCACAACCTGATGGAAGACGCCGCTACTGCCGAAATTTCACGCGCACAGGTATGGCAGTGGCTGCACCACGAGGGCACCTATACCGCCGAAGGCGAGACCATCACCGAAGAACGTGTGTTGCAACTGATCAAAGAAGAAACCGGGAACATTAAAGAGGAGGTAGGTTTGGCGATGTTTAAAAACTGCCACTTCGAACGCGCCTCGCAGCTCTTCTCCGAGCTCGTGCTCTCCACCTGCTTCGTTGACTTCCTCACCCTCCCGGCCTATAAATACATTGATTGAAGTTTAGGAGTTGGGGCGTTTGAGAGTTGAGGAGTGAGTGATGTGAGAGTTTAGGAAATAAGAAGCAATGATGCCCAGAAGCTAATCTCTCTTCCTACCTAAACTAGCGCCTAGCTCAAAACTTTAAACCCGAAACCTGAAACGCCCCAATTCCTAATCTGTTTAATTCCCACTTCTCAAACTCTTAAATTCTTAAACTCCCAAACTCCCATGAACAAGACAGAAAGAATTCAGGCTATCCAGCAAGACTGGCTCGTGAACCCACGTTGGGCAGGTATAAAAAGACCGTATACTGCCGACGAAGTTGTGAAACTGCAGGGCTCCGTCAAGATCGAGTATACCCTGGCCCGCAACGGGGCCGAGAAACTGTGGCGCTTGCTGCACACCGAAGAATATGTGGCCGGACTAGGTGCCATGACGGGCAATCAAGCGGTGCAGGAGGTGCAGGCTGGTCTCAACGCCATTTACCTGAGCGGCTGGCAGGTCGCCGCCGACGCCAACCTGGCCGGGCACATGTACCCGGATCAGAGTCTATACCCGGCCGACAGTGTGCCGAATGTAATCAAGAAGATCAACAACGCCCTGCTGCGCGCCGACCAGATCCAGAGTGTGACCGGTGATGGAGAGATTGACTGGATGGTGCCGATCGTGGCCGATGCCGAGGCCGGTTTTGGTGGTAACCTGAATGCCTTTGAGCTGATGAAAATGATGATCGAGGCCGGAGCTGCCGGGGTGCATTTCGAGGACCAGTTGTCAAGCGCCAAGAAGTGCGGTCACCTGGGCGGAAAAGTACTGGTACCGACACAGGAGGCTATCAACAAACTGGTGGCGGCAAGACTGGCTGCCGATGTGATGGGTGTGCCTACCCTGCTGGTGGCCCGAACCGACGCCGACGCCGCCAACCTGATCACCAATGACATCGATCCGCGTGACCATGAATTCATCATACCTGGCGAACGCACCAGCGAGGGCTTCTACCGCGTGAACTGTGGTATCGAACAAGGTATAGCCCGCGGCCTGGCCTATGCGCCTTACGCCGACCTGATCTGGATGGAAACCTCTACGCCAGACCTGGCTCAGGCTCGTAAGTTTGCAGAGGCCATACACACGGAATATCCGGGCAAGCTGCTGGCCTACAACTGCTCTCCGTCCTTTAACTGGGCTGCCAAACTGAGTGTGGAGGAGATGGAAACATTCCGGGAAGAATTGGCAAAGATGGGCTATAAGTTCCAGTTCATCACGCTGGCCGGCTTCCATGCACTCAACACCAGCATGTTCGAACTGGCCAAAGCCTACAAGGCACGCGGCATGGCCGGTTACTCCGAGCTGCAGGAGCGTGAATTCGGGTTGGTAAAAGAGGGCTTCAAAGCCGTGAAGCACCAGTCCTTTGTCGGTACCGCTTACTTTGATGCCATCCAGAACACCGTGACGTCAGGCACCGCTTCTACAGCCGCACTGGTTGGCTCAACCGAAGAAGAGCAGTTTCACTAAGACGTATAGATTGATTGGGTAAAACAGAAACTCCCCGTTGTCAACCAGACAGCGGGGAGTTTTCTTTTTAGTATGATTCGATATGTTCTAGGTGGGCTGCTTACTCTGTCTTAAACCCGATGCCTTTGGCTCTTTTCTCCCAGTTCTCGCGGGCCCACTTCTGCATGTCTTCCACGTTGTCCATTTCGTCCATGATCTCCATGCCCAACAATGTTTCAATGATGTCCTCCATGGTCACAATGCCGGCTGTACCGCCATACTCGTCGACTACCAGTGCAATGTGGTTTTGCTCTTTGAGCAACCTGCTAAACAGTTCAGGTATAGGCATATACTCGGTCACAACCTCTATGTCGCGGCGTATCGTTTTTAGAGGCAGGTGGCCCTGGTTGTCAATTAGTTTTGAGAGCACCTCGTCCTTAAGCACATAGCCGTTGATGTCGTCGAGGCTGTTCTGGTAGACCGGAATACGGGAGAAGCGCAGCGTCTTGGCTTGCTTGAAAAAGTCAACGATGGGCATCTCTTCCTGCGCACCGTAAATCACAGTACGGGGTGTCATGACGTGGCGCACCAGAACCTGGTTAAAACGCAGGATGTTGCGCAGGATCTGGGATTCACCTCTTTTGAAAATACCTTCTTTGATACCGATCTCAGCCATAGCCGTAAAATCTGCGCGGCTAAGCACGCTCTTGTCTTTGTCGCGCTTCAGTCGCTTGGTGATAAACTGCGACAGCACGATAAGCGGGTAGAGCGGCGAGTAAATCATGATGCGCAAACTCGTAACCGTAAAGGGCGTAAGTTGTCTCCAGTAGTTCGCCCCGAGTGTTTTGGGTATGATCTCCGATAAGATCAGGATGATGATGGTCAGGATAGCTGAGATCAGAGACAGGTATTCCTCCCCCCAGATTAGTTGGGCCTGTGCACCTACACCGGCTGCTCCTATGGTGTGCGCAAAAGTGTTGACGGTGAGGATGGCTGCCAGCGGGCGGTCAATATTGTCTTTGAACTCTTGCAGGTGTTTGCCGAGCGCCGGATTTTCCTGTGCTGTAATGCTCACATGCGATGGAGTGATGCTGAGCAAAGCCGCTTCGAGCAGCGAGCATAAGAAAGAGAACATCAGCGCGATGGCCAGGTATAAGAAAAGTAAGCCCATGCGAGTGGATTATGGTGAAAAAACCTTTGGTTGATTTGCAAAGGTAGTAAATTAGTGCACCACGCGCAGTACCGGCTCCTCAAGCGGTGTGCGGGTTTCAGGGTCTACTGTGAAATACCCTACCATACTCGGCCCATAGCCCAGGTTCAGCTCTACAAACTTATTCTGGTCCGGCAGCATCGCGATCACCTCTTGTTGCAGGTCCTTGTACTTTTCAAGCAATTCTTTCAGTTTCTGCTCTTTGTCGTTCAGGGAGTTCTGCGGTTGCTGATCTGTCAGCTGTTGTTCAATGTTCTGCTCCGGGTCGAAGTCGTGCTTCATGCTCTGTAGCGAAAGCACTTCCACTTCCAGCAACCGGATATCACGTTCCACATGCAGGTACTCTTTCACTTTCTCCTCCAGCGGAACAAGTGATTCGTCCAGGTATTCTATCAGGTTTTCCATAGTCATGTCAGGTATATATGGGTGTATAGCTCCTATACGGCAATGCCCTCATTTATTTGCATACGGGAAGCAACAGGGTGCGGCTACATAGCTGCTATACCTATACCTTGACCTATAACCATTTGAATAGCTTCCTGACAAAAGCAAGCCGGTTGCCGTAGGGTGGGTAGCGTAGCGGAAGGTCAATCCAGGTACCGCGGTGCACGACACTCTTCTGGTTGGAGAATAGCTCAAAGCTGGCCTGCCCATGGTAACTGCCAACACCGCTTTCCCCTACACCGCCAAAAGGAAGGTTAGGGTTAATGAGGTGTGAAATAGTATCGTTGATACAGCCGCCTCCAAAGTGAAGCTCTTCCAGCACGCGTTGCTGCTGCACTTCATTGGATGAAAAGAAGTACAATGCAAGGGGCTTCTCTTTCGAATTGACCTGCCGGATCGCTTCATCCAGATGGGTATAGGTAAGCACAGGCAGGATAGGCCCGAATATTTCGTCCTGCATGACAGGATGTTGCCAGTTTACCTGATCCAGCACAGTCGGTGCGATGAAACGGCTGTCAGCATCGTGCTGTCCGCCGATGCGCACGACGCCGTCCTGCAGATAGCCGCTCAGGCGGCGGTAGTGCCGGTCGTTGACAATGCGTGCAAAGTCCGGGCTGTGACGTGGCGAGTCACCATAAAACTCCTGGATGGCGATGCGCAGCCGCTCTATCAGCTCGTCTTTCACCTGCTCATGTACCAGCAGGTAGTCGGGGGCCACGCAGGTCTGGCCGGCATTCATAAACTTACCCCACGCGATGCGGCGTGCAGCCAGGCCCAGGTCGGCATCTTCAGCCACAATCACGGGGCTCTTGCCACCAAGCTCCAGCGTAACCGGAGTCAGGTGTTCGGCGGCAGCTTTCATGACCACACGGCCCACCTGTGTGCTGCCCGTAAAAAATATGTAGTCGAACCGCTGGGCCAACAAAAGCTGGGTAGTAGGCACGCCTCCCTGGACTACAGTGACCAGCCTCGGATCAAACGTTTTGGAAATCAGCCGGGCAATCACAGCTGAGGTGGCAGGGGTGAGTTCGGAAGGCTTGATGATAGCGCAATTGCCTGCCGCCAGCGCACCGATCAGCGGGTTGAGCACTAACTGCAAAGGGTAGTTCCAGGGGCCGATGATCAGGGCAACCCCGTAAGGCTGGGAGTAGACATAGCTGCGGGCCGGGAAATTAAGCAGGGTTTCGCCTACTGACTGCGGCTTCGCCCAGCGTACTATTTTTTTGAGCACCAGCTGGAGCTCTTTCTCCACAAAGCCTATTTCGGTCGTGTAAGTTTCAAAGGCAGGTTTCCGGAAGTCGGCATACATGGCATCCATCAGCTCCTGCTCGTGGCTGCGCAGGGCCTCCAGTAGGCGTCGGAGTTGCTCTTTCCGGAAGCTGATGTCCAGGGTATGGCCTCCGGCAAAATAGGCCTTTTGTTGTTTGAGCAGGTCCAGTACGGCCTGCGGGTCTGCTTCCGTGACGGTGCCGGCCCTGTTTACATAGGTGTTTGTTGAGTTCATAGCGGGTAAAAAGGTTAGGATTTGGTCGCATAGGCCGGTTTTTGGTCGGCAGCCGGTCGGCCGGTAAAGCTATTCATAGAGGTATAGACCCCAAACCAGCGGCCTGCCACCGTGTCGAACAACTGGGTGGGGAGAATGCCGCGAAGCAGGGGGAGCAGGTGCACGATAGAGGGTTTGCGAAGCAGGATTTTGTTGCGCTCCACGGCCTGCAGTATAGCCTCCGTGATCTCCTCCGGCTGCAGGATCGGGGTGAGCAGCGGTGCTTTCACGCCGGCAAACATGCCGGTGTCGATGTAGCTGGGCGTGACGGTGGTCACCTTCAGGTCCGGTCCGGTTTGCTCCAGTTCCAGCCGCAGACTTTCAGACCAGCCGAGCACTGCCCATTTGCTCCCCGCATACACACTCATGCGCGGGTTGGGGAGCAGACTCGCTGCCGAGGCTATGTTCACAATATGGCCCTTCTCTCGCGCCACCATCGCTGGCAAAAACGCCTGTGCCACGAGCATGGCGCCCAGCACATTGACCTGAATGGTCCGCTCGATTTCGGCCATCGTGTGCTCCACAAATGACTTGCCTACCACAATGCCCGCATTATTCACAAGTATATCCGGCGCTCCAAAGCGGCTCTGTACATCTTCGGCTGCCTGCCGTACCTGCGCCGCATCTCCCACGTTCACTTGCCAGGTATGTACTTCATAACCGGCATTGCTGAGCTCCTGGTGAGTCTGCTGCAAAGCGGTAGGGTTGATGTCCCACACCAGCACCCGACTGGCACCGCGCTGCAGGCATTTCCTGCCCATCAGCTTGCCTATGCCGGAAGCACCCCCAGTTATGAGTACTGTACTTTTCTTAATGCTGGTCATGGAGCTTTTTTTAATATTATGTGTATTTCGCAAGCATAATATAGGAGGATAAGCTCATATAAAAAAATATTATCACCTCATTATCAATCAGGCAGATAGGAATGTTACAATTGAGGTACTGCTATACCCGGGCCAGCACCAGGTTGGCTTACCTGGCTGATCTGGTTTGAACCAGCTGCATCCGGCAGGCACAAATTCTCGCCTTAAATCCCGTTTCCAATATAGGCTTATTGTATCTTTGACAAAACGACCTGAATCTATTTCCTATGACAGACGATACCATCAAAATAATAGAGTGTCCACGCGATGCCATGCAGGGCCTGCATGATTTTATACCTACGCAGACAAAGATCGACTACATCAATCAGCTGCTGCAGGTGGGCTTCGACACAATAGACTTCGGTAGCTTTGTGTCGCCCAAGGCTATACCGCAAATGGCGGACACAGCCGAGGTGCTGGCTGGATTGAACCTGCGCGATACCCGTTCCAAACTGCTGGCCATCATCGCCAATGTGCGGGGCGCAGAAGAGGCCGCCTCCCATGCAGCGATCGATTACCTGGGCTTTCCGCTTTCCGTCTCTGAGACCTTTCAGCAGCGCAACACTAACAAGAGCATCGCCGAAGCCATGGGCCAACTGTCCCAGATCCAGGACATCTGCCAGCGCCAGAACAAAACGCTTGTTACGTATATTTCCATGGGCTTCGGCAATCCTTACAACGATCCCTGGGATGCGGCTACCGTTATTCGCTTTGTGGAGGAACTGGATAAGCTGGGCGTGAAGATCATCTCTCTTTCTGATACCATCGGGGTTTCCAATCCGGAGAATATTACCTACCTGTTCAGCGAACTGGTGCCGGCCTTTCCGCACATCGAGTTTGGGGCGCATCTGCACACGACGCCCACTTCCTGGCAGGAGAAGGTGGAGGCTGCCTACCAGGCTGGCTGTCGCCGCTTTGACGGGGCCATGCGCGGCTACGGCGGCTGCCCGATGGCCAAGGATGAGCTCGTGGGGAACATGGCGACTGAAAATTTGGTCGGCTACTTCGAAAATAATAATTTAAATTTGAAGCTCGACAAAGAGGCTTTCGCTGCCGCACTGGCAGCTTCAGGCTCTGTTTTCTCCTGATTATGGCAAGAAGAACCATTGTAGATATTTTTATTCCCTGCTTCGTGGATCAGCTGCATCCAGAGACAGGCCTGAGTATGGTCAAGGTACTCGAGGGGCTGGGCTGCGAAGTGAACTATAACCCGAACCAGACCTGCTGCGGACAGCCTGCCTTCAACGCCGGCTTTTTTGACGAAGCCCGTGAGGTTGCCAATAAGTTTCTCGACGATTTCTCAAACGAGACCTCGCACTATATTGTGGCTCCTTCAGCGAGCTGCGTTGGTATGGTGCGCAATGCCTATCAGGACATTTTCGTGAAGTCATCGAAACTGGTAAAGTACCGTGCCATGCAGAAAAAGGTGTTTGAGCTGACCGAGTTTCTGACCGATGTGCTCAAGGTATCGCAGGTGCCGGGTGCCCGCCTCGACGGCAAAGCCACCTACCACGATTCCTGCAGCGCCCTGCGCGAATGCCATATCAAGGAAGGGCCTCGTGCGCTGCTGCAAGGGGTGCATGGCCTCGAAATGATCGAAATGGAAGACACTGAAACCTGCTGCGGCTTTGGCGGTACGTTTGCCGTGAAGTTCGAAGCCATATCAGTAGCCATGGCCGAGCAGAAAGTGGAGAACGCCCTGGCCACCGGTGCCGACTACATCATATCCACCGACAGCAGTTGCCTGATGCATCTCAACGGGTATATCCAGAAGAACAGGAAACCGATCAAAACCATGCACATAGCCGACGTGCTGGCCAGTGGCTGGTAAGGTATAGGGATCAACTAAAATTCAAGAGCCAGATACGGTAAGTGTCTGGCTTTTTTATATGCGTAAAAACACGTAGCCTCGAGGCTAGTAATACTGAAATTAGCTCAATAACAACTGAATAGTGCATTCATGGCTTACCTCCCTATGATGTTGCCGTATAATAGACAAAACACGGAAGGCAGTTTAGAACTTTGGTTTTAGGTTGGTTGAACCAAACGTCCTGACTCCTGGTGAGTCTACTGCCGATACAAACGTTGTTTTTAAATGATCATGTGCTTGCCGCTATCTGGGGTGCGTTTGGCGGTTTGCACATGTTTATAAAGGGAGCCGGTATCTGTTATTTTAATGCAGGCGGTTGGAACCGGCTCCCTTTTTTCCCCTCTTCCAGGTCCCCGATTCCTTTTTTAACTCATCCTGCAGAAAATGCCAGTTGTCAAGCTGTTTTTGAAAGCTTGCCTACATGTAGGTAGCAGATTGACGCCTATGTCAGCGCCTTGCGGTAATATGCGAGGCTACTACGTGCAAATCGGTATTTGTATAGGCTGTCCCTACTTATATAGTCATGCAGCGTATAAAGCGCAACAAACGCAAGTACTGTTCAAAGCTATGAAACCAAAGAAAACGCTGGTGCTGGGACTGCTGATTTTTGTGCTGAGCGCTCTTGTAATACCGGCGCAGGCGCAGGAAGAACGGGAGGAGCTTACGACAGACAGGCCGGATAAGTCACAGGGTCCGGGCATTGTGTCGCGAGGTTATATTCAGTTGGAAGCGGGGTATCACTACCAGAAGCTCAATGCATCCATCAGAACACACGCCTACCCCACAGCACTGCTGCGCATCGGCTTGCTGGAGGGAGTGGAGTTGCGTCTGCATGGTGCCGCAAAAGATTCTGTTATTGAAAATGGGTCAAAGCGCCATATCAGGGGATGGGGGCCGCTAAGCGTCGGCACGAAAGTACGGCTATGGGAAGAAAGCGGCTGGCGTCCGGAGGCTGCTTTATCAGCCATGCTGACGCTGCCCCTTGCGAGTGAAGTATTCAAACCAGATAATCCGGAGCCTCAGTTCGGGGTGGCTTTTAGTCATGGAATATCTGAGAAAATGGACCTGACTTATAACCTGGGCTATGGCTGGGCTGAGGGTGACCCCGTGCGATCATACGGTGTCAACATCACCCGGGAACTAAGCGACAAGCTCACAATCTACCTGGAAGCATTCGGGAGCAAAGGGAAGGGGGAGACTGCCGAGCACCAGGCGGACGTTGGACTGCTCTACCTGCTGCTGCCCAATCTGCAGTTCGATGTGGCGGCAGGGCGTCGCCTGAACAAAGCAGCCCCGCACAGTTTTATCACTACAGGCCTGGTAGTAAGGCTACCCCGTTAACTGGCTGTAACAGGTATGGCAAGAGATATGAAAAAGAGACCTGTCCGGAAATCGCTGCAAGAGTACGCCCGTGGCATAGCGGGAGGACTTCTGTTCAGCTTTCCGCTCCTCTTCACCATGGAGGTATGGTGGGCCGGCTTTATCGCCACGCCCTTCCAGCTGCTGATCATGGTGGTGGTCACCTACCTGTTGCTGCTTGGCTACAATCGCTATGCAGGTATGCGTCCCGGGGCATCGTGGCGCAGTGTCTTCATCGACTCGGTGGAGGAGATGGGGCTGGGGATCATTCTGTCCTTTGCTGTGCTGTACGTGCTCAACCGCATACAATTCGGGGAGATGTCCACTGACGAGATCATGGGTAAGATCATCATCGAGGCCATGGCTGTTTCTATTGGCGTATCCATCGGGACCGCACAGTTGGGCAGTCCGGAAGATGAACCGGAGGAAGAAGATGAAGTACAAACAGAAGCAAAGGAGGCAGGCTGGCGCACCGGACTGCGGAGTAAGGTCAGCCTGGTGGTACTGGCGCTTTGTGGCAGCGTGATTGTGGGTGGCAATGTGGCACCTACCGAAGAAGTGGTGCTGCTGGCGGTAGGGGCAGCGCCCTTTCACATATTGCTCATGGCCTTACTGTCGCTTGCTCTCAGTGTGGTGGTGGTTTACTTCAGCGATTTCCATGGAACGGGCAGGCACCAGAATGGTAACCTGTTCTTCGCCATCACGGTAGACACCTGCCTGAGCTACCTGACGGCACTTGCCGCTTCAGCATTCCTGCTGTGGTTTTTCGGCCGGTTTGAAGGCGTAAGTTTTGAAATAGCCATAGCCCAATGCATTGTGTTGGGTGTGTTAGCCAGCCTGGGGGCCTCAGCCGGGCGACTGCTGATAAAATAACATGCTCCATGACGGGAAAACAAGAACAGGAAAATAAGCAAAGCCAGGTTGGAAGGGCTGGTGAGGACGATGACAAAAACGCACTGGAATGGACTGTGTTCGTGGTAAGCCTGCTGCTTGTACTGAGCATACTGGCCTACCTGAGCTACCAAACCTATATCGATGTGCCCTCCACCCCCGATCTGGTGGTGCGGTATTATCCCGACCCGACGGACAATGCTCCGCAGCGCTACCGGGTGGAGGTATACAATGAAGGCGGCGAGACGGCTGAGGAAGTGCAGATCGAACTTACCCTGGAGAAAGGGGGCGAAGTGCTGGAAAGTGCGCAACTCAACATCGCCTTCGCCCCCAAGAACTCGATGCGGGAGGGTTGGGTGAATTTCAAAGAAGACCCGATGCAGGCCGATACGCTGGCGGCACGGGTGATGAGCTACAAACGACCTTAATCTTTACAATCAGTTAAATAAAGAACAATGGCAAAGAAAAAAGTTTCTGAACGTCATAAGAGTCACAAGGAAGCTCCGGTCCCGAAAGGCTGCCTCCTGGCTATTGGCGGCCGGGAAGACAAGGGAGAGAAGGAACTTTCAGCGGAGCAGTCAAAGAACGTTGATTTTGAGAGCGACGAGATACTGAAGTATTTCGTGGAGAGCTTAAAGGGATCTGATCCCATGATCGCAGTAGTGCCGACAGCTTCCACCGTGCCGGATAAGATCGCACAGGACTACATCAAGGAATTTAACAAACTCGGAGTAAAAAAGGTGGAAGTGCTCGATGTCAGGAACAGGGAAGATGCCTTCAAGGATGAGTATCTGGATATGGTAGAGCGTGCTGCCGGCATCATGTTTACAGGTGGCGACCAGTTGCGCCTGACCTCCATCTTAGGCGGGACACCCGTGCTGCAACTGATGAAGGAACGCTATACCTACGATGAAAAGTTTATCATTGCGGGTACCAGCGCTGGTGCAGCGGCTATGTCTACGCCCATGATCTATGAAGGGGAAACACAAGGGGGCTACATCAAAGGAGACGTACGCATCACTACCGGGCTGGAATTTTTGAAGAATGTGGCCATCGATACGCACTTTATACAGCGGGGGCGCATAATCCGTGTTTCGCAGTGCATTGTCACCAATCCGGGCTGTATTGGCGTAGGGCTGGAGGAGGATACCGCCATTTGTGTCAGGAATGGTATCGAAATAAAGGTACTTGGCTCGGGCCTGGTCACAGTAGTGGATGGCTTGGGCATTACTTCTACCAACATTTACGAAATAAACACCGGAGAGCCTTTCTCTGTGCGCGATCTGAAGGTGCACTTGCTTTCACCCGGTGACACCTATGTTCTTCCAACCTACGACCAGCTACATATCTGATGCATTTAATTTAACTGATCTTTCAGAAACCGGGGGAAAAACTCAATTGAGCTTTACCTCCGGTTTCTTCCATGTAAACTTAAACAATTGAAGCCATGAGAAGCGTAAGCCTGATCGCCAAACTGCAGGGTATCTACTGGACGCTAACAGGTATATGGCCGCTCCTGCACATGCCCAGTTTCCTGTGGGTGACGGGGCCTAAAACAGACCTGTGGCTGGTGCGCACGGTTGGTATTCTGATTGCGGTAGTAGGACTGGTGCTGTTGGTGGCAGGGTTCCGGCAGCGGGTGACTTCTGAGATCAAGTGGCTGGGTATTGGGGGTGCTGCAGGGCTTGGGTTCGTGAGCGCCTACTACCCTCTCCGCAACGTAATCTGGGAGATCTACCTGCTCGACGCTGCGGCAGAGCTGATCATCATCCTGCTCTGGCTCTGGGCAGGGCAGCGGGGAATGGCAAAGATTGACGCACGGGATTGATTATAAACCCTGGTGCAGCAGACCATCATATCAATTTTATAAACGCTATACCTATGAGCAACGAAGCCGCACGTCCGATCAGGAGAAGACACTACCGCTTGATAGAAGAACTCTCAAGCGAGTCACAACAGGACCTGCCGGAGTCGGGGATGCAGCGGCGGGCCATTGCCATGACCATGCTGCAACAGTATAGTCAGATGCCCCAGCAGCCTAGTCTGGTGCCAAGCGCCGACGGGTCCCTGGAAGCGATGGTCTTCACGGTACCGTCCTATGTGCTCAGGCACGACGATAATCCACTCTGGAAGGTATACCAGGACCTCTTCCGAAAATTGCCGGACTATACGGAATTTCACTTGCTGGTGCCCGAAAGTGGCGATACCAAAGAGCAACTGATGAATTGGTTCTCTGCCCATGACATGCTCAATCGGGTCCGCTTTCATGAAGTGCCCGGCCACATCAAGCTGCTGGTATGGGCCGAGGATGACTACGAAGTGGTGGAGGATAAGCGTGATGGCAGTTATTACATCGTACAACCCCACTCGCACCGCCGGGCCGCCGACGACTATACTGGTTATATCCTGAGCAAATCGCTTGGACTGAACAGGGTGAAGACGCCGCTTTATTTTGAAGGGGGCAACCTGCTGGTCGGTGACGATTTTTTCCTGATGGGTGCCGACTACATCGTGGACTCCATGCTTGACCTGCGGGGAGTGCTGCTACCTGAGGAAAGTAACCTGGCAACAGAGCAGCTGGCACAGCTCTTCAGCCGCTACCTCGATCACAAGCGCAGGTTTGTGACAGTGGGCAGTTTGCTGTACGTGCCGCAGGAAGAAGAGCAGGAGTTTAAGCTGAATGGCGAGAAGTGGACGGAAACGCTACACACCCAAAATGTGGAAGGCACAGTACAGCCGGTCTTTCACATCGACATGTTTGTGACGCTGGCCGGGCGCAATAAAGAAGGCAGGTACCAGGTGCTGGTCGGTGACACCCGCATGGCCTGTGAAGTGCTGGGCGAGGAACTGTCAGCCTACGCTATACCTGATGTGTTTGATGACGTAGCCGCCCTGCTCGAGCGACAGGACTTCGAGGTGATCCGAAACCCACTGCCGCTGACCTATGTGGACACCCCGGAGGAAAAGAAACGAAGCTGGTACTACGCTACCGCTAACAATGCCCTGGTAGAAATTAAAAGTGAAGATGAAAAGACAGTCTGGCTACCCACTTATGGACATGGTAGCTGGGAGTACCTCCGCAAGACCGATGAAGCGAATAAGCAGGTATGGGAGAAGCTCGGTTTTAAAGTAATCCAGCTAGAGGATTTCAACCCTTTCGCCGAAAAGTCAGGAGCGCTGCATTGTATTAAGAAGTATTTGAGGAGGGGGGATCAGGATTCTCAGGATTAAGATAGATTTTCAGGATTGATCATGTCGGAGTGCACAATTGTCATTTTAAGGTAAATAGTAGACACGAGCGTGGACGCCCCAAATCTGGTTCGGGATCTGCGACTCGCGCCATAAAAAAGCTCCGCCGGCAAGGCGAAGCTATTAACCAAATTACTCCTTAAAGTAAACTGAATACGCCTGTAGAGTATCCCGCGTCAGTTCCTGCGCCTTCAGCCTATCCGTTTCCGCTTCTTCTTTTAAACCCAGCTTATACCTGGCAGCGCCACGGCCATACAGGGCATCATAGAGAAAGTCTTTGTCGTCAGCGGCAGGTATAACGGCGTTGTAATCCTCCAAAGCCTGCTCGTACTTGCCCAATTCCAGACGCATTTCGGCACGGTGGTACAGAAAGCCGAGATCATCCGGATATTCTTCCAGAGCTTCGCTTAGGGCTCTTTCAGCTTGATCAAAATTCTTGTCGTAGCGGTAACTCCAGTACAGGAGGTCGTAGGTTTTGCGGTCACCATCGCCCTGCTCAATTAACGAATTCAGGTAATAACTGGCCTCTTTAAAGGCATTTTTGTTGCCCAAAATGCCTTCCTCCAGCTTCGCTTCAGCAGTCTTCTGTATCTTTTTGGTATCAGTAAAAAAATAAGGGTCCGACAGGATGATGACCACAAAAATGATAGCGCCTAGCGTTAAAACAATAGTGACGATGCGGGAGATGTTCATACCTCGGTTTTTGGTCTATGCGAATATAACAAATTGCGGGATAGTTTGCGTTGCAAAATGGTGGTGCTACAAGACCAGATCCCGATGCAGTTTATCCAAAGTCTCCTGTGGATTGAGGCATCTCCCCGGATGCACGGCTGAAGTCTGCACGATGGTACTGCGGTTTGCCGTGAGCCAGCGGAAGCGGGAGGCCGTGCCCAGCTGACCGATCGGACCGCCTTCGCGACGCCCGGCGCATACCTTTTCGAAAGCCTGCAACCGAGCCCGCAGCTCTTCCATGTCCAGGTCACCGAACGCGGCTCTCAGGCGCTTCTCGTTTAAGGTATAGCGGATCTGCAGGAAGCCTTGTGAACTGCAGAGCAGGATGACACCCACATTCAGAAACTCCTCACGCTCCACCCGTGGCACTACCCGTATCACGGCGTACTCAAATAAGTGTCTCTCTTGCATGCTGGGCGGCTTTCACAAATATGTCAGAATGGGCTAATCTTATCTCGAAGAAGCGGGCATAGGCCTGGCGGTGTTCCTCGGCTGTCTCAAAGGGCGACTCCACACCGGTCAGCCATTCATCTGGTATAAGCGCCAGGATTTGGTTTATGCGGGCTGGCGTCAGGATCTCTTTACCAGCTTTATCAGTGGCTTCCAGTGCAGTCGCCTGTGGCAGGAGCACATGGTCTTTGATCATGGCGAAGGGGCGCTTGGCCTGCTCTTCCCAGTTGTCCCAGGAGTGATGAAAAAAGAGGGAAGCACCATGGTCGATCAGCCAGAGCTCTTTCTTCCACATCAGCATATTGGTGTTGCGGGCCGTGCGGTCTACGTTGGTCACGAGGGAGTCGAGCCAGACAATGCGCGAGGCCAGTTCCGAGTCGATGGTCGTCACTACCGGGTCAAAAGTTATGGCGCCTTGCAGATAGTGTGAGCCCAGGTTAAGGCCCTCGCTGGCACGCAACAGGTCCTGTATCTCTTCGTCGGGTTCAGTGCGGCCAAAGGCTTCGTCGAGGTGCATGAAGACGATCTCGGGTATCTGAAAGCCGAGCGCCCGGGCCATCTCGCCCACGATCAGCTCGGCAATAAGCACTTTTATACCTTGTCCGGCACCCCGGAACTTGAGCACATACAGGAACTCGTCGTCGGCCTCCACAATGGCAGGCAGCGAGCCGCCCTCCCGCAGAGGCGTGACGTAGCGGACCACGTTGACGGTTCGGATCTCTGGTGATCTGTGATTCATAGCTGCAACTTACGAAAAATGTGTTGAGTGGGCTGGGCCTATGCTCTAAAAACTGACTACCTGCTTTGTTATTCCGGCTCTTCGTCCAGGGCTATACCTTGTAGCATGTGCGCTAGAATGGGTTCGCACTTCTCGCGGCAGGCGGGGTAAAAGTGGCCGTGTTTCCAATAGGCTGATTTAGGCGACAAGCCCCACCAGAACTCTGCCATCGCCAAAGGTTTCATGTCGTTCTGAAAGGCATATTGCAGCAGTTTGGGGGCAGCGCACTCACCGGCGCCAGCGGGTGGGTTGCTGTTGGCTCTCTGCCTGAAAATGTCGCGCAGGCTTTTCGCTTCACCGGCCTGGTTGAGGAAATGGTATTGGTCAAAGAGCATCGCCTGCAGCGCGACAGAGTTCTCTCTGCGTAGCTTCTGCAGCGCATCTACCCGGGTCTTGCTTTCGGTGGTGGCTTGTTCCTGAAGCATGTTTATTTCCTGGTTGATGCGGGTGAGTTCACGCATACCGCTATTCAGGAAGCTACCTTCTGTGAGTGAATCGAATATGGGTGGCACAAAGGCAGGGTGGTGAAAACCGCCAGCCAGTTTCCCCGAAAAGGCTGCCAAATAGCCCAGTTCACCCTGTGCCGTCCTGACAACCAGCACGCCAAACATTTTCCCGACAACGGCCCCTTTCTGTCCCGGTTCTAAGCCAAAGTTGTGCTCCCAATCCTGCTGCTGTGCAAGATGTTGCTGCAACCTCTCAGCTGCCAGTAAGGCAAGTGCGTGTGGTGTGTACCGTAAGGGATTGCCAAACTTTTCGGGCAGGGCGTAGGCCGCTGCAACTTCACCAAAAGGTATAAGCAGGGGCTCTGCAAGGAATGTTGACAAAAGAACTGTGCTAATATGAAAGTGACAAAGGTAAGCATATCCCGGGTATCAGCAACACAGCTCTCTCAATCCGAAACATATACGGGTGCAGCGCGTTTTTTTTAGTATCCTCCATAATCCAGACGCATGAAAACAAACCACTACAACTTACAAACCGACCGACGCAAATTTCTCAAAGGCTTTACATTCACCTTGGGGGGCACGCTGTTGGGTATGCCGCTTCTCTCACATAGCATGGATCAGCACATTGGTAATTTGGCCTATGAAGCGGGAACATCTCAAACAGGATCGCAGCAAAAAAAGAAAATGGGCATCGCGCTGGTGGGGCTAGGCCAGTATAGCACCAATGAACTGGCGCCTGCCCTGCAGGAAACGCAGCATTGCTACCTGGCAGGCGTCGTAACAGGCACACCCTCCAAAGCAGAAGCCTGGAAGAAGAAGTACAACATCCCCGACAAGAACATCTACTCTTACGATACCTTCGACCAGATAGCCAACAACAAAGACATCGACATTGTGTATGTGGTGCTGCCAAATGCCATGCATGCGGAGTATACCATCCGTGCGGCCAGAGCCAAAAAGCATGTGATCTGTGAGAAACCCATGGCCACTACTCTGGAAGATGCGCAGCGCATGCTCGATGCCTGCCGCGAGAACGGGGTACAGTTGGCCATTGGCTACCGCCTTCACTTCGAGCCTTTTCACCAGCGGGTGATGGAGCTCGGACAGAAGCAGGTATACGGCAAAGTAAAGCAGATCGAAGCCCGCAACAGCTCCGACATGACTGACGGCAGCCTGGATGTATGGCGACTGAACAAACAGCTGGCAGGCGGCGGCTCTTTAATGGATCTCGGCATTTACTGTGTGCAGGGGGCAATCTATACGATGGGCAAGCCACCGGTAGCGGTTACCGCCAGGTATGGGGAGGTGACAAAGCCCAACTACTTTCACAGTGTGGAGCAGTCCATCAATTGGCAGATGGAGTTTGCGGATGGAGTAAAAGCGGAGTGCAACACCAGTTATGCCGATGAAGAGAATCTGCTAAGTGCCAAGGCCGAGAAAGGGTGGTGGCGTCTGAGTCCGGCCTATGCCTACGAAGGAAAGAAAGGGGAGACCCACGAAGGCAAAATAGACCTGCCCAACATTTATGAGCAGGTACGGCAAATGGACGGACAGGCGCATAGCTTCATGAAGAATCAGCCTTCCATTGTACCTGGCGAAATGGGTCTGCGCGATATGCGCGTGCTCATGGCGATTTACGAATCTGCCAATGCAGGAGGAAAGCGGGTGGAGATCAGGTATGGAGGGTAGGGAAGGAGGTATTGTGTAGCGGCTTGGTGTAGCCGAAGCCAAAAGAATAGCAAGAATTACGGCTGAACAGGAGTAGGCTTCTATTAAGTTTCTTGCTTTATGCGGATTTTAACACAATCTTATCTGCCTGATTTGGGTTGGTGCTTTAGTTGCAAGCCGTGTAGGAAGTTGCGCAGAATCTGGTCTTGAAGTGGGCGGTAATGCTGGTGGTCGGGTTTGCGGAAAAAGGCACTGAGTTCGTGCTTGCTTAAACGGAAATTTGCCAGTTTCAGAATATCCAGGATGTCTTCGTCTATCAGGTTCAGGGCAATTTTGAGCTTACGAAGTATTATGTTGTTATTCAGTTTGTTTTCGGCCTTAGGTTGATCACCTTCCTTTTTGCCACGTTTCTCGTTTATGAAACCATTGAGAAAAGCAGCTAGGTGCAGGTCGCTCATTTCCTTAAACCCAGGCTCATCTTCTTTTTTCATCAACTCGGTGATTTCTATGCGGGTTACCTGCTCTCCCCCAGACTTAAAAAGCTCTATGAGCTTAGCGTCATTAAAATCAAATGTATAGCGGAGCCGGCGTAAAATATCGTTGTTGTTCATGTTTATAATTTGAATATTTTTTTTATAAATGCCGATTTAACGTGTTGTCCAGCCGAAGCCCGCAGCTTAGCGGGGGGGTAGGGCTGCACTGGGTTAGGCTGCGTTTTTCTCAAATCGTTTTATGGATTCCAATTCCTGCTGCTTGTTAGCCTTCTCTTCTTCCAAATCGTAATCATCTTGCAAACCAAGCCAGAACTTAGGGGAATTGCCAAAGTAGTAGCTTAGCCTTAAAGCCGTGTCGGCTGTAATGCGTCTGTTTCCTTTCAAAATTTCAGACACTCTGGTTTGAGGTATACCAATGTCCTTTGAAAGTCTGTAGGCTGTGATGTTAAGCGGAACAAGAAACTCTTCTTGCAGTATTTCTCCTGGATGAATATTGGGTAGTCGTTCCATTTCTTTCTTCTTAGTGGTAATCTATAATTTCTACTTCAGATGCTTGCCCGTTATTCCATTGGAAGCTGATTCTCCATTGGCTGTTTATCCTGATACTGTAGAACTCTTTCAGGTTTCCCGACAACTTCTCTAATCTGTTGGAGGGAGGAATGCGAAGGTCAGCAATATCCTGAGAGTTATGGAGCATTCTTAATTTACGTCTGCCAATCGTCTGAATCTCCATAGGCAGCTTCGCAACCCTTTCTCCATTCCAGATTTTTTCAGTTTCCTTGGACCCAAAAGATATAATCATACTTACTTTTAGCGTTACTAACGTCAAAAGTAAGCACTAAGTTTAATACTAAAAAAGTTTTGTGGATTTTTAATTCTTTGAAATACAGCCTAACGGTTTATGCAGCCGAAGCCCTAAGCATAGCAAGGGTTAAGTCTGCACCGGGTTACCCATTGTGGTTCTTTTAAGCAACTTTCACCTGTCTGTTGAGCAACTCAACTTTGAAGTTAACCTTTGCCTCAAGTGCGTTGAATACTTTCAAAATGGTATCTATTGTCACGTTAGTAGCGTTATTTTCAAGTCGGGATATTTGGGCTTTTTTCACTCCAACGAGCTGCCCAAGTTGCTCCTGCGTCAGGTTTCTTTCTTTTCTTGCTGCTTGAATCATGTCTCCAATCAGCTCCAGCTTGAGTTCGAACTCGTAATTGTCACGCGCTGGTGTTCCTTTTATACCGATAAGCTTATCCTCGGCTTCACTCAATGAATATCTTTTCATGGTTATTTCTCTTTAAAATAGATTTCCCGAATACGCTCGGCTTTGTCAATTTCCTTTTTGTCAACCTTGCTGGTTTTCTTGACGAATCCATGGGTGGCGAGTACTAGTGTTTCCTTCTTGTCTGTTTTATCCCAGAAGGCAAGAAGTCTGTACTGAAGGCCAGCATATAGAGTCCTGAACTCCCAGATTTCGTTCGTTAGCTTTTTGAATAGCTTAGGGTCGGTGTGGAACTGCGCTCTTCGGATATTCTGCAGTATTTTCTCCCGGTGTTTCAGTTCAAGCGATTCCAAATACTTGAAAGCCTCCTCCAGCAAGTCAACTTCAAATTTTTGTTGCATTTAGTACTTATCTTTAGATACTTCCAAAGATAAAGAAAAGTTTCCTTATATGTAAACTTTTAATAACTCCTATTGTGGGTAACGTGCTGGGCTATGGTGCTTTTATGCACTATAGCTGGTGTTGTGCTTTCGAGCTTCTCCCTTATTCTCCAGCACTTCCATTAATCGCTGGTTTAGGTAAAGTTTTTCCTTTCCTACCTTCGTCGCTTTTAAAAAGCCTTCGTTCTCAAGTGCGATCAAGTAATTCCCCACAGTCTTAGGTGTCCCCATGTTTGCGTCGATCAGAAACTGGCGTTTCGTATACGGTAGCCTGAACAAAATCTCAATCAACTCCTTTGAGTGCACCTTTGGAAGTTTTTCTTTTATTTCCTCTGAGGTGGCCTCCATAACGCCCATAATCTCCTCCAGTTTTTGGAGTCCGCTGGTGGCTGTTTTTTCAATCATGTCTAGCATGTAGAGTATCCAGCCCTCCCAGTCTCCTGCTTCCGTTACTGCTCTTAGCTTCTGGTAATAAGCCGCTTTATGGTGGATGATATACTCACTTAAGTACAGAGCAGGCACATCCAACAGTTTCTCCATCTTCAGGTAGAGCAAAAGTAAAATCCTTCCTGTGCGTCCGTTACCGTCAATGAACGGGTGTATGGCCTCGAACTGGTAGTGCATGACGGCCATTTTGATGAGCGGGTCCAGCGAGTTCTCCTCGTTAATGAAGCGCTCCAGGTTTGCCATTTTCTCGCGTATTACTGTTTCCCCTGCCGGCGGCGTGTAGATCACTTCGCCCTGCGTGTTGGATAAGGTCGTGCCCGGAGTAGCCCTGATGCCCGATGTGTTTTGCTTGATACATCGCATGATATCCACACAGAGGTTTGTTGTGATAAATGGCCGCTCTTTGAGCTTTTCCAAGCCGTACCACAACGCCTCCTTGTAGCT
Organism: Pontibacter lucknowensis; assembly: GCF_900156415.1. GTDB lineage: Bacteria > Bacteroidota > Bacteroidia > Cytophagales > Hymenobacteraceae > Pontibacter > Pontibacter lucknowensis. The sequence continues at coordinate 522,917 of NZ_FTNM01000003.1, forward strand.
TATAACCTCTTTTGCTGCCGTGGGTTCATACCTCTTTTCAGCCACGACTGATTTATAAAGATCGTCATTCGTAGTGATGATGTTCTCTATTTCAGAACTTGCCTTGGCTTCCTGTAGATGGATTGTGTCTAAAAAGAGGCTTGGGTTAGGCAGGTTGATGATGGCTCCGTTCAGTTGTGCCAAAGCCCTGCTTGCCTTTACAGTCTTTCGCATGACTTCCTTCGTCTCAAGATCTACATCCGGAGGAAGCAAGGGTAAGTCATTGTAGGGTTCTTCTCTGTGAAATGGGGCCATAATCAACGAGGGTAACAATTACTCTTATTCTAAACACAAAGGTAAAAATAGCAATTTATTACACTTGTTGTTTGTTCGGAGGTAATTATTACTCCTGTAGGTTCTTTTCATACATTGCATGAAGCACAACGTACTTGGCCATAAGGCGGCGAAGCTGGCTTATGGGTGTGGTGTGCGCCCAGTATGGGCACCTGATACTAAAGGTATCATATTATTCCAGAGGGTGCAAGTCCCTTACAGGCGAGTTGGTGAAGCCTGT
>NZ_FTNM01000017.1 GCF_900156415.1 Pontibacter lucknowensis
TAACCTTTAGATTAGCCTGATATTATTTTTCTAATACACCCAGCACCCTTTTACCAGGTATAGGAGTACAGCTTTTATACCTTCAAAGCAGCCAGTGCACTACCCGCTAACAAGGCGAAACTGGTCCTAACAGCCGATTCAGACTGGCTGCTTTTTTTACAAACCCGCAGGCAGGGGTCATATAGATTTTCGGGACGCATTGGGCCCATTATAAAGGTTTCGATCCGCAGCTTGCATAACTAAAACAAAAGATATGGAAAAGCCTATCAATCTGCAAGCCCCGTCCTTTATACTGGGCATCGATGTCTCAAAAGACAGCCTGGATGTGTGCCTGATCAGGGTCAGCGACAACCAGCAGCTGGGTCATAAGCTCAACAACAACCCCTCGGGCTTCCGGCGTATGAAGGCCTGGCTCAAGCAGCACGGCTGCGAGGCGGGACCTGACACGCTCTGCTGCCTGGAGCACACGGGCCTCTACACCCGGCAGCTGGTGCATTACCTGCTGGCAAGGGACGTGCAGGTGTGGATGGAGAGCGCTCTGCAGATCAAGCGCTCGATCGGCATGGTCAGGGGAAAAGACGACAAGGTGGACGCCCAACGGATCGCCCGCTATGCTCTCCTGCACCGGCACGAGGCCAGGTGCGTGAACCTGTCGGGCGTAACGCTGGAGCGGCTCAAGGATTTACAGGCAAACAGAGGCAGGCTGCTCAAAGCTCTGCAGAGTATCAAAGTCACCATCAAGGAACTACTCGCGGTGGATCCCGTGTCGGGCAAGACGCTCGAGCAGGTTAACAAAAAGGCCATTAGGGGGCTGGAGAAAAGCATGGAGCAGGTAGAGGAAAAGATGCAGGAGTTCATCGCCAAGGACATTGAGCTGAAGCGCAAGTATGACCTGCTGACCGGTATCAAGGGCGTGGGCAAGGTGCTGGCCATCTCACTGCTGGTCTACACCCAGGGCTTCACCAAAATGGATGATGGGCGCAAACTGGCCTGCTACTGCGGGGTGGCTCCTTTCGAATACCGCAGCGGCACAAGCGTGATGGGCAGAACGGGCGTCTCCAAGTTCGCCAACAAAGAGCTCAAGCACATCCTCCACATGGCCGCCATCAACAGCGTCCGTTTCAACGAGGAGTTCAGGCTCTACTTCGAGCGAAAGGTCGGGGAAGGCAAAAGCAAGATGAGCGTCATCAATGCCGTGCGTAACAAACTCCTCCACCAAATCGTGGCCGTGGTGAAACGGGGAACGCCATATGAACTGAAATTGAAGAATATTTAGAGCAAAACCCTTGTTTTAATCATAGATTTCGGTT
>NZ_FTNM01000016.1 GCF_900156415.1 Pontibacter lucknowensis
ATAAGCAGGAAGCTGTGTAGTAGAATCTCTTTGGCTAACAAGGCATACAAGCCATACTTCGGCTTCGCCTTGTCCGCCTTCTACACTAGACGTTAGCCAAAACTGTAATCATGAAAAACTGGAAGTCCATTAAAGAAGAAATCTACTACGAAGACGGCTCTCTGAGAGACATCTATGTTTTTGATACTAACAAAGAAGATTGGAAAGCTTGGGGTAGTTTGATAAACGAGAAGTATAAGGTAGAATTTTTCAACGGGCGAACACAGCAAGTTGAAGACAGAATAAATGTAGAAGAATTGCTGAAATACTTCTCAGCTCCCGAAGATTTTAAAGATGTAAATAAGGCACGTATCAAACTGGGTAAAGTAACTATCATTTGTCAGCTACACTATGAAAGCGAAATGGAAAGTGACATTGACCCAAAAGAAGTGAAGTCGGAAGAAGACCATCATGCCATTCTGGAGTACCTGAAAACAGTAGCATCAACACTAAAAAAGAAAGTGGTAGTGACTTCAGAAATGGAACCCGAAGACATACTATTAGAAGTATAAAAACAGAACTGGCTAACAAAATATATAAGCCATACTTCGGCTTTGCCTCGTTCGCCTTCTATACAAATACCGTTGTAGCACATAAAAATGAAAGAAAACGACTTCATTGACTTTTGGAATAAGGAATACCCTGAAGCTCTTCCAATTAATCATGAACTGAAATGGATGTTTCAGGACCGTTGGTTTAGAATTCACAGTCTACCTGAATCTAAAAGGTACGCCGACTCAGAAGACGAATATAAGATCCTTCTTGACAGACAAAACAAATTGTTTGAAGACCTTATAGGAGAAGGAGAAGAAATAGCTATTTCATTTGGGCTTTACACAGGCGATGATATAATAAATGATAACTACAAAGAGTTGACTGACTTTGGAGAATTTCAAAAAGTCTTAACAATTGACCTACATAAGGAACGGCCTGAAGAATATGAATATGTAATGTACCTTGACCTTTTCGTTAAAATTGAAAAATGGGAAAAGGATAGTAGAAACGACATTCTAAAAGCCATTGCTAATGATGAAATTAGAGCAATGTTCATCTGTCCTGCAAGAAAGTGTATTATTGCGCCTTATGATGGTGGAGTAGATGTGATTGTTGACTCGAGTGAAAAAAGAGACAAGCTGAAAACTAAATATAGGGATTGGCTTTCTGACCGTGAAGATGGGATGTAACAGAAAAATTACGAGCTACAACAAAGTTCAGCCTTAACCCTTGCTACGCTGCGGGCTTTGGCTGCACCAGTACGTTAAATCCGTCATTGGGATTATTTTCAAATTTTAAAATGGCGAAGCTTTCAGGCTTTACCGGTGGGGAGGAATCACAGGCTATAAAAAAGGGAATGCCTGCAGAAGAGCCAAAGGCATAAATGGAGTTTAGGCCGGCAAGTCTTGCGGCGGCGTTGCC
>NZ_FTNM01000007.1 GCF_900156415.1 Pontibacter lucknowensis
AGGTGGCCGCCAACCCCAACAACGCACGGCCCCTGATTCGCAAGAGTCAGGGGCCGTACGCGTTTAATACCCCCCACCGCAATGAAGGGGAAGGCAGCAGGCTGGACTAAAAGCACAAGAGGCCGGGAGTATGACGCAGAATAGGCTATGGCAAGATGAGGTGAAGGGATAAAAGTAAACCTTAGTGCGTGTAATCACAGCTCGACAATACTAAAGCTGTAAGAGCAAACTATACCATCCTATAAAAGCGAAAGTAGGTGATACATCTGGTTTTGATTTTTAATTCATCTATCAAAGGTATAGCTTAAGTTATTTCTAGAACTTGCTTATAAGCTTACATCATATTAATTTCTTAGCTTAAATATTAGACAATAAAAAGCGGCTGCACTTAGTTAAATGCAGCCGCTTTTTTTAGTAATTGCCTTTCCAACTATATGTTGATGAACTTCGGATTGATCAGGTTCTCCATAGAGAATATCTCATCCCACTTAGCTTGAGTGATCAATTTACGCTCCAGTACTGTGATCTCATGAATAGACTTGCCGGTAGCTAATGCTTCCTTAGCAATTGAGGCAGACTCTTCATATCCCAGTATTGGGTTGAGCGATGTAACGATACCGATGCTGTTCATAACCATATTGCGGCAGATCTCTTCGTTAGCCGTAATGCCATCAATGCACTTACTTTGTAAGGTATAGCATGCATTCTCCAGGAAAGTCAGGGAATTAAATAAACTGTACGCAATAACTGGTTCCATTACATTGAGCTGTAATTGACCAGCCTCTGCAGCCATCGTCACCGTCATGTCTGCTCCTATGACGTAATAGGCCGTTTGATTGACCACTTCCGGTATTACAGGATTTACTTTACCTGGCATGATGGAAGATCCCGGTTGCATGCGCGGAAGATTAATCTCATTTAAACCTGCCCGTGGGCCTGATGATAACAAGCGTAAGTCATTGCAGATCTTAGATACCTTGATGGCACAGCGCTTCATAACGCCAGATACCTGCACATAGGCTCCTGTATCACAAGTGGCTTCGATCAGGTCCTCAGCAAGCACAACAGGCACACCCGAAATCTCCTGCAGTATATCCGTTACCATTTGTGGATAGCCCTGTGGTGCGTTGATAGAAGTACCGATTGCCGTAGCACCCATGTTTATTTCACAGATCAGCATCTTTACTTCATGAAGGCGCTGGATGTCTTCCCGAATCGTGGTAGAGAAACCGTGGAATTCGGCCCCCAAAGTCATCGGCACAGCATCCTGCAGTTGGGTGCGCCCCATTTTCAGTACTTCTTTAAACTCCTCAGCTTTTCGTCCAAATGATTGTTGTAAAGCCTCGAGGCTCTCGATAAAGGCCTGTATCTTCCAATAAAGGGCAAGTCTGAAAGCAGTAGGATATGCATCGTTGGTAGACTGCGAGCAATTCACATGGTTATTAGGATGGAGATAGTTATACGTGCCCTTTGCACGCCCCATGTGCTCCAAACCAATGTTGGCGATCACTTCATTCACATTCATGTTCACGGAAGTACCAGCACCCCCTTGAATCATGTCAGTGACAAACTGATCGAGGTACTCACCCGCAATCAGTTTGTCACTGGCATAAACAATAGCGTCGGTTACCTCTTTGCTCAACACGCCACACTTATGGTTGGCCAGAGCGGCTGCTTTTTTTACATAAGCAAAGGCCTTTATAAATAGCGGCTCTTTTGAGATGGGTGTTCCTGTTATATGAAAGTTCTCAAGTGCGCGTGTTGTTTGAATTCCATAGTAGACCTCATGCGGGATTTCTTTTTCTCCCAGGAAGTCGTGTTCTATCCTTACTTTGTCCATGCTATATGATGTGTTCTTTAAAGCGAATTTATTTACTCCCTGTCTGCTGAGGCGCAGTAGAAACATGTATTTCTATACCTAAATCCTGTGCCACCCCCAGGACGATGTCGCTTGCATATTTCTTCGTGATGCGTAATTTTCCATTCTGGCTATAGTCCGTAATCAGGCTTTGGTTAATGATCAGTTTGGAAGCGTACTCCCCATACTTGGCAATAATTTCTTTTTGCACCGCGGTCATTAATTCTTTGCGACGTTCTGTTTCAGGAGTACGCAGCGGCCTTTGGAAGCGATGCTCAGGATAATCATGGCTGATATGGTTGGCCTTGGCTGCGTCCTTAGCATCCTGCAGTGCGTCCTGTAACATGCGCTCGTTCTTTGGTTTCTTCAGGTTGCCGTGTATACCTCTTGTATGGTTAAGCCATTCGTGTAGGTCGGCGTTCGGGTTGTTGGCTAATTCGACAAGTGCATCATTCGGGATAACGAAATGGGCTGGTTTGTTAAACTGTCGGGCCATATTCTCCCGAAAGGCATAGAGGCCCTTTAAGAGATACTGTTGGTAATAGTTAAGGCGGTATGAGTGTTTCAGACGCAAGTGTGGATTTTCTGATTCAGTATACTTAAGCTGCTCTAAGAGATGGTTCTCTTCCTCAAACCAGTGCATGCGATCCAGTTTCTCAATTTCCTGAAGCAGCTTGGCCTTTATTTTATGCAGGTATATCACATCAATAGCCGCATAGCGAAGCTGGTCTTCGGTAAGAGGTCGTTTATTCCAGTTACTGGACTGCTGTGACTTATCAATCTCTTTGTCAAACTCCTCTTTAAGCACGGTAGCCAATGAAGACCGTTCATAGTTCAGGATCTTGGCGGCAACATCGGTGTCAACTATACCTTTAACAGAGCATCCCATCTTGTCAAGCAACAGAATGTCGTTATTAGAGTGATGGATGATCTTGGTAATTGTCGGGTCCTCCATCAGTTGGAAAAAGGGAGTCAGATCATCAATGTAAAAAGGGTCTATTATAAAGCAGTTTCCTTTGCCATCAGCGATCTGGATCAGGCAGAGGTTAAAGCCATAAGTAAAGCGGTTTTGATCAAATTCAAGGTCAACGGCTAGTTCGCCACACTGCTCTAATTGCTGTATAGCCTGGTGCAGATCTGCATCAGAGGCTACAAGCTCAATTGCCACACCGTCTTCTTCTAAAGATAATTTTTCCATTGGCTAAATTTAAACAAGTATTAAGCCATATCCATACGTCTAATGCTATTTTTCTTCAGTTAGCGATGTATAAAAAAGCCCCCTTTCAGCTTGCTGAAAGGGGGCTTTCCATTTCGTAAATTTATGTAGATTATTGAATAGGTCTTTCTTCTGGAATTTCGTCTGCTACACCGTCATTAACGGTAGTATCCATTACCGTAGTAGTATCGGCTTCCATGTCCATGTCTGCATCGATATCCATGTCAGAGGTTTCTACCTCATCAATACGGTCAGTTTCAGTAGCTGTGTTGTTCTCAGAACCACAAGCTGTGAAAGCAAAGAAAGCGAATGCAGCAAATGCAAATTTTATTGTCTTTTTCATGATTTTCAAATTTTGTTAAACAAGTAAATTTGTACTTATTTATTCGGTTTATACGGAAAGGTAACCCGGAAGATTATTTTTTTTTATAGTAATCCCTGTGAATGTAATGCATCTGGTTGTAAAACAACATTTTAAAAGGGTGGGTGGAGGTTGTTTGAAGAAGCATAGCTTCAGGCCTATTATAGTGGGTTTATTATAAAATAAGATTTTATTTATGTAAAGGCATGGGTGAACTGATGGAGGAAAGAGTACTAAGCCCTTATTATAAGCCATTAAAAAAGGAGCCCTGCTGAATTTACAGGAGGACTCCTTAAGGCCAGTAGAATTCAGTTATTGCACTTCAGCTAAGGACTTCTCCCGTTTTGCTCTGAACTCAGACTTTTCGCGCCATGCTGGATAGGAGGTACCGTTCGCCACACGATAGCCTACCCGGAAGTAAAGCTGCAGATCTTCTACAGCACCATCCAGGTTCCAGTCGTCATACACCTCGTCGCCCACCTTATGATAGTGCTCAGCTGTATATTGCTCTTGTTTTTTGGTTATGAAGTCAGCTGGCTGGTCGCGGGCGACTATGCCTGATTTGGCGTATAGCGCGGGCACACCTTGCTTGGCAAATTCAAAGTGATCAGAGCGATAGAAAGAGCCTTTCTCAGGGGAAGCCTCTGGCACGATACGACGGTTTTGCGTACGGGCCTCCTCAGCCAGTATATCTTCCAGGTCTGAGTTGCCATACCCAATCACGACTACATCCTCTGTAGGGTGATAAGGATTAAGTACATCCATGTTAATATTGGCCAGTGTTTTGTTTAGTGGGTAGAGCGGATTGGACGCATAGTATTTAGATCCCAGCAAACCTTTCTCTTCAGCAGTCACAGCCAGAAACAGGATCGAGCGCTTAGGCTTCTCAGGTAATTGGGTGAAAGCCTTTGCCAGTTCAATCAGGCCTGCTGTGCCGCTGGCATTGTCCATAGCGCCATTATAGATCTGATCACCCTGCAGTTTTTCATCCTTGCCAAGGTGGTCCCAATGCGCTGTGTAAATCACGTACTCATCTTTAAGTTTTGGATCAGCTCCTTCCAGTTTGGCAATCACATTGCGCGACTCTATTTCCCGCAGCTGGTTCTTAATCGTGAAGTTCGCTTTGGCATTTAGTGGTACAGGTTTAAAGCCCTTTTGAGCGGCAGCGTTCTTTAATTTCTCAAAGCTATTGCCTGATGCTGCAAAGAGTTCACGGGCCTTATCTTCCGTTATCCATGACTCGACAGCTACACGGTCCATGTTCTTGCCTGCGTTGCTGATATCGAAGTTTTCGCGACTCCAGCTTCCTGATACCACTTCGTAGGGGTAGCCTGCAGGACCGGTCTCGTGGATGATAATGGCAGCGGCAGCGCCCTTCTCAGCAGCTATCTCATACTTATAGGTCCAGCGACCGTAGTAGGTCATGCCCTTGCCGCCAAACATGGTGCTGTCCAACTGCTCCGGATTATTCGGGCTAGGTATAGGCGGGTCGTTGATGAGCATGACAATGGTCTTGCCTTTTACATCCACACCTTTATAGTCATCCCAGCCATACTCGGGTGCCACTATACCGTAGCCCACGAATACCAGGTCGGAGTTCTTCACATTCACATCCTGAACAAAGCGGCGTGATACAGCTACGTAATCATCTGGGAAGGAAAGGTTGATGGTTTTGCCACCTGCTGTAAAGTTTGCCTGGGGTTGTGCGGTGAAGCCAAACATGGGGACGTTTTGAGCAAAGCTGCCGTCCGGATTACCGGGCTGCAAGCCAAGTTTCTTAAACTCACGGGTAAGGTAGTTTACGGTAGAGTCTTCGCCGGGAGTGCCGGGACTGCGGCCCTCAAACTCATCAGAAGCGAGCACGCGGATGTGCTGCAGGAGGTCATTTGCGTTTATACTCTGCTGGGCAGCAAGCAAACCGGTCGTATCACCGGCAACAGCAGTGCGCTCGCCATCGCTGTCTGCTACTTCCCTGGCATTTTCGTTGCAGCCAAAAGTTACCAGGCTGAGCAAAGCCAGGCCGATCATATCTTTTTTCATAGGGTTATGTAGGTATATTAAAGTACTGAAGATAATACTTTTATTCATACCGTTGGTTGCAACTGGCCGGATTTCGATCAGGCGGCTATTTCCCAGCTGGCAGGAACACCGCGGTGCAGTGCCTTGATCAGGCTGAGGCAGGATGCGAGGTCCTGATACAGTTGACACTCCCACACCACCACCCGTTGCCAGCCGGCTTCCCGGTACAGTGTTTTGTTGCGTTCATCTCGCAGCTGATTATTGATAAACTTTTCTTCCCAAAACCGTAGGTTTGACTTTGGAAATGTAGGTTGGCAGTGAGGGCAGCGATGCCAGAAGCAGCCGTGTACAAAAACTGCTAACCGACGGGATGGGTAGCAGATGTCAGGCTTTCCTGGGGCTTTGCGCCAATGGACCCGGTAACCGCGCAGGCCGTTCTGCCAAAGGGCACGACGCAGCAGAAGCTCTGGTTTCGTATCACGGCTTTTGTTTCCGCGCATGTATTTGCTCACTTTCTCACGGGCAGTGAGGGGAACAGGTTTCTGGCTATACTTTTTGACTTTTTTTCTGGTGGCCAATTTTGAAAGGCTGTTATGATAGTTTTTAACAAACAGCCCATGTTGAAAGTGCCGGATAAAACCAGGATTCATTGAAAACAAAAAGTAGCATACATAGGACACATAAATTTGAATGGTCAGATGATAAGTCTCTTTATTATTCAACACTATATATAAATAGTATATGTGATGGTATGATGTTGATTAAGAGAAGTATTTGCTTATGCGAATGTATAAAGTTTGAATTCTTGTAAATACTCTTAACTTTGCCTTTACACACAGCCGTAAACATTAGTTATGGATAAATATACCTATATCGCCAATGCGCACGGAGCCTACATTGATGAGCTTTACAAGGCTTATCAGCAGGATCCTGAATCAGTTGATTTTGGATGGCGCAAATTCTTCGAAGGCTATGAATTCTCAACTACTTACACTGAGAATGGCCACGAAACAGCGGAAGCTCCAACTGCCGCCCCTGCCAAAGCCACCGCAGCAGGTGAATCCGACAAAGAAGTAGCAGTACGCAACTTTATATACGCCTATCGAAGCCGCGGGCACTTGCGCTCTAAGACCAACCCGGTTCGTGAGCGCAAAGACCGCAAAGCGCTGCTCGACCTGAAGGACTTTGGTTTATCAGAGGCTGACCTGGATACAGTTTTTCAGGTAGGTGAGATTGTTGGTATCGGGCCTGCCAAGCTGCGCGATATAGTAGCAGCAGTACAGAAAATCTATGAAGGCCCGATCGGCTACGAGTACATGTATATCCGTGATCCGGAAGTACTGTCCTGGTTACAGAACAAGATTGAGAACGAGTCCCTGAACTTCAATCCAGGTATAGAATACAAGAAGCGCATTCTTTCTAAACTGAACGAGGCAGTTGTATTTGAGAACTTCCTGCATACCAAATTCTTAGGCCAGAAGCGTTTCTCACTGGAAGGTGGCGAAACGACTATACCTGCACTGGATGCCATCATCGACAAAGCTTCTGAGCTAGGGGCGAAAGAAGTGGTGATCGGTATGGCGCACCGTGGTCGTCTGAACGTGCTGGCCAACATCATGGGCAAAACCTATGAGCAGATTTTCTCTGAGTTTGAAGGCACGGCCACACCAGACCTGACCATGGGAGACGGTGACGTAAAATACCACATGGGCTTCTCTTCTGAAGTAGATACCCCATCTGGTAACAAAGTAAACTTGAAACTGGCACCAAACCCTTCGCACCTGGAGGCGGTGAACCCGGTGGTAGAGGGCTTTGTACGTGCTAAGATCGATTGCATGTACGACCGCAATCCGAAGCAGATCGTGCCAATCCTGATCCACGGTGACGCAGCCGTTGCCGGACAGGGCATCGTATACGAAGTAACACAAATGGCAAAGCTTTCAGGTTACCAGACTGGCGGTACGATCCACTTTGTGATCAACAACCAGGTTGGTTTTACGACTGATTTCGAAGATGCCCGTTCTTCTATCTACTGCACGGATGTAGCTAAAATCATTGATGCACCAGTGCTGCACGTGAACGGTGATGATCCGGAGGCAGTGGTTTTCGCTGTGCGTCTGGCTACAGAGTACCGTCAGAAGTTCGGTAACGACATTTTCATTGACATGGTGTGCTACCGTCGTCATGGTCACAACGAGGCAGACGAACCGAAGTTCACACAGCCGCACCTCTATAACCTGATCTCGAAGCACCCGAACCCACGTGAGGTATACAACAAAGAGTTAATCAGCAAAGGAGATATTAATGCAGAGCTTGCGAAGACAATGGACAAGGAGTTCCGTCAGATGCTGCAGGACCGTCTGGACATGGTAAAGCAGAAGCCGCTTCCATATAATTACCAGACACTGGAAAAAGAGTGGAAAGAACTGCGCCGCTCCAAGCCGGAAGATTTCAATCAATCGCCTGAAACAGGTATAGCAGAGGAAGTGATCCAGAAAGTGGGTACAGCACTTTCAAACGTGCCGCAGGGCTTTAAGCCGCTCAAGCAGATTGAGAAGCTGTTGAAAGAGCGTAAGGAAATGTTCTTTGAGACCCGCCAGCTGAACTGGGCAGCAGCCGAGTTGCTGGCTTATGGTTCTATCCTGGCTGAGGGCAGAGTAGTGCGCCTGAGCGGACAGGATGTGCAGCGCGGTACCTTCTCGCACCGCCATGCTGTACTGCGTGACGCCAACACAAGTGCTCCTTATTCTAACCTGAACTACATCCAGGAAGACCAGGTAAAACTGGAAATCTACAACTCCCTGCTGTCGGAGTATGGTGTGCTGGGTTTTGAGTTTGGCTATGCCATGGCTAACCCGAATGCACTCGTAATCTGGGAAGCACAGTTTGGTGACTTCGCCAACGGGGCACAGGTAATGATCGACCAGTTTATTGCCGCTACAGAGTCAAAGTGGCAGCGTATGAACGGGGTGGTAATGCTGTTGCCGCATGGCTACGAAGGTCAGGGTCCGGAGCACTCTAATGCCCGTCCTGAGCGTTTCCTGCAGTTGGCAGCTGAGAACAACATGTTTGTGACCAACATTACAACACCAGCTAACTTCTTCCACTTCCTGCGTCGTCAACTGGCCCTGCCATTCCGCAAACCAGCCATTAACATGGCGCCGAAGTCGCTGCTGCGTCACCCGAACGTGGTTTCTCCAATAGAGGAATTCACTAAAGGTGGTTTCAGAGAAGTGATCGGTGACAACTACGCTTCTGCCAAGTCGGTGAAGAAAGTGTTGCTTTGCACTGGCAAGGTGTACTTCGACCTGTTGGAAGAACAGCAGAAGAACAAGCGCAAGGATGTAGCCCTGATCCGTATGGAGCAGCTGGCGCCATTCCCTAAGGTGCAGCTGGAAGCGGAACTGAAGAAGTATAAGAACGCGAAAGTATACTGGGTACAGGAAGAGCCGGAAAACATGGGTGGCTGGATGTATATCCTGCGCATCATGCGCAATGGCATTGAAGATGTAGTGGCACGTAAGCCAAGTGCATCGCCTGCAACCGGTTACAACAAGATCCACGGCAAAGAGCAGCTGGAACTGGTTGAAAGAGCATTCGCGATCTAATTAATAGTGATTAGTGACGATTGAAAAGCGGGATGTAATTAATCACTATTCATTCGTCATTAATCATTATTCACTCGTAATTCTTAATTCGTAATTCATAATTGATCAAAAAAATATGAGCTTAGAAGTTAAAGTGCCTGCTGTAGGTGAGTCGATCACCGAGGTAACCATAGCCCAGTGGCTAAAGAAAGACGGCGACCGTGTGGAGATGGATGAGGTGATTGCTGAGCTGGAATCTGACAAAGCCACCTTTGAACTGCCCGCAGAAGCCGCAGGCATTTTACGCATCGTTGCGCAGGAAGGCGATACCATTGATGTGGGCGCCACAATCTGCCGCATCGAGCAAAACGGCGAGGCCGGTAGCGCACCAGCTGCCCCTGCCGCCAAAGAAGAATCCGCTGCGCCGGCTGCACAAGAGTCTGCTCCTGCCGCTGCGCAAGGCACTGGCGAAACCGTGGAGATGCGCGTGCCAACCGTAGGCGAGTCTATCACAGAAGTAACGATCGCCAGCTGGTTGAAGAACGAGGGTGACCATGTAGAAATGGACGAGGTAATTGCCGAACTGGAGTCAGATAAGGCGACGTTTGAGCTGCCAGCTGAGGCTGCCGGTACACTGCAGATCGTAGCCCAGCAAGGCGACACTGTAGAGATTGGTGGGCTGCTTTGCCGCATCGTAGCAGGTGCTGGTGCAGGTGCATCTAAACCAGCCGCTCAGCCAAGCGCTCCGGCTGCACAACAGGCTTCGCAGCCAGCTGCCGCTGCTCCGTCTGGCGCACAGACTTACGCATCAGGTACACCATCACCGGCTGCAGGAAAGATCCTTTCTGAGAAAGGCATCAACCCTGCCGATGTGCAAGGTACAGGCCGCGACGGACGCATCACGAAAGAAGACGCTATGGGTGCTCAGAAGTCAGCTTCACAGCCAACCGCTGCTGTTCCAGCTGCTAAGCAAGAAGCTTCAGCTCCGGCCACTACCGGCGACCGCAACCAGCGTCGCGAGAAAATGAGCTCGCTGCGTAAGACAGTTGCCCGTCGTCTGGTGCAGGTGAAAAACGAAACGGCCATGCTGACTACCTTCAACGAGGTAGACATGAAACCGATCATGGATATTCGTGCCAAGTACAAGGATAAGTTTAAAGAGAAGCACGAGGTAGGCTTAGGTTTCATGTCCTTCTTCACGAAGGCTTGTACCGTAGCCTTGCAGGAGTGGCCGGCTGTTAACGCTATGATTGATGGCAATGACATGGTGTTCAACGATTTCTGCGACATCTCCATTGCAGTTTCGTCGCCAAAAGGTCTGGTTGTTCCGGTTATCCGCAACGCAGAGCAGCTAACGCTGGATGGTATTGAGAAAGAAGTGATCCGCCTGGCTAAGAAAGCACGAGACGGGAAACTTTCAATTGAGGAGATGACAGGCGGTACCTTCACGATCACCAACGGTGGTGTGTTCGGTTCCATGATGTCTACACCGATCATCAACGCGCCGCAGTCGGCTATCTTAGGTATGCACAACATCGTGCAGCGCCCGGTTGCTATCAACGGACAAGTAGAGATTCGCCCGATGATGTATCTGGCGCTTTCTTATGACCACCGCATCATTGACGGTCGTGAGTCAGTTAGCTTCCTGGTGCGTGTGAAGGAGCTCCTTGAAGACCCAATGAGACTGCTGTTAGGCGTTTAATGTATTGAGATAGAAGAGGAGGGGTAAGCGATTAGAGTTTGCTCCTCCTTTTTATTGTGCTTTTGCAATTCCAAGATATGGCGTGAGCTTCCTCGCTCGTGACTTTTATAGAGGGGCCCCTGGCCCCCAGGTATAGCAAACGCTCAACTATTTTCTCGGGCATAGTTCGGCCAGAGGCCTCATAATAATAGACACGAGCGAAGACGCTCGCGCCATATTAAAAGAAATCAAAAACAGAAACGAGAGTATACCTCTCTTCAAAGTATAGAAAGATGAAATACGACGTTACAGTAATCGGCTCTGGCCCCGGCGGGTATGTGGCAGCTATACGCTGCGCGCAGCTGGGCCTGAAAACCGCTATTATAGAGAAGTATAACGTGCTGGGCGGTACTTGCCTGAATGTGGGCTGTATACCTTCTAAAGCACTTCTTGATTCATCGGAGCATTACCACAATGCTGCGCATACCTTTAAGGAGCACGGCATTGAGCTGAATGACCTGCAGGTAAACATCCAGCAGATGATCAAGCGGAAGGGCGAAGTAGTGAAGTCGAACAACGATGGCATCGCTTTCCTGATGAAAAAGAACAAGATCGATACTTACTATGGTCTGGGTTCTTTTGTGAACAAGAACACGATCAAGATTGCAGGTATAGACGGAAAGGAGCAGCAGATCGAAACTGACAAAACGATCATCGCAACGGGTTCTAAACCAACGGCACTGCCATTCCTGCCAATTGACAAAAAGCGCATTATCACGTCTACAGAGGCTTTGTCATTGACAGAGGTGCCGAAGAAAATGATTGTGATTGGTGGCGGTGTAATTGGCCTGGAGCTAGGCTCTGTGTATGCACGCCTAGGCACAAAAGTGCAGGTGATTGAATACATGGATGCCATCATCCCGACGATGGACCGTGCACTGGGCAAAGAACTGCAGCGTGTGCTGAAGAAAACACTCGGCTTCGAGTTCTTCTTCAACCACAAAGTAACCGGCGCTACCAACGAAGGCGAAACGGTGACTGTAACTGCTGAGAATCCGAAAGGTGAAACCGTGACGTTTGACGGCGACTACGTACTGGTATCGGTGGGTCGCAAGCCGTATACGGAGGGGCTTGGCCTGGAGAACGCGGGTGTGCAGATGGGTGAGCGCGGTATGATCGCCGTGAACGACCACCTGGAAACCAATGTGCCGGGTATCTATGCTATTGGTGACGTGGTGCGTGGCGCTATGCTAGCCCACAAAGCCGAAGAGGAAGGTGTGTTTGTGGCTGAAACCATTGTAGGCCAGAAGCCGCACATCAACTACAACCTGATCCCGGGTGTGGTGTATACCTGGCCAGAAGTGGCAGGCGTAGGCTATACCGAAGAGCAACTGAAAGAGCAGGGCCGTGCTTATAAGACTGGTTCGTTCCCATTCAAAGCATCTGGTCGTGCTAAAGCGTCGATGGATACCGATGGATTCGTGAAAGTGCTGGCTGACAAAGAAACAGACGAGATCTTAGGCATGCACATGATCGGTCCGCGTATCGCTGACCTGATTGCAGAAGCAGTTGTAGCGATGGAGTTCCGTGCTTCGGCTGAGGATATCTCCCGCATGAGCCATGCGCACCCAACCTATACGGAGGCCATTAAAGAGGCTTGTCTGGCAGCGACTGAAAACCGCGCTTTGCACATCTAAGTCGAATAACTTACTTATTGTAGAAACAGCATCATCCAAAAAGGGTGATGCTGTTTTGCTTTATAACTATATAGTGATGATAACTCTCAACAAAGATATTACGTTGTATTATAACATGAAAAATTGAAATAGTTATAGCTATGAACGAGCCGCAGCAATCCTTCAACAAAGCATTAAAAATCATGATGGGGCTCGGTGTTCTGCTGCCTTTCCTGGTGGCAAGCTATACTTGTCAATTGCTCTGTACCAGTCTGGTAGAAAAAGCACTTACCTTTTCTGCAGTCTTCCTATTTGTTTTCCTGATTTTCTGGATCGTCGCTCGCACTATTGTGCAGTTTCTGGATGAATAAAAAATAATAGTCAGGCAACCTTTCCCGGATATGCTTCATCTAAGGGGTATAAGCTGATGTTCAACTCAATACTTATACCTTAAAACCATGAAAAAATCATTTCTACTCCTCTTCCTGTTAGCAATTCCTTTCCTGACGTGGGCACAAACCCGAGTGAATGCTTCCGAAATCATTGATAAGATAAACCGTGGTGAAGCTGTCACATACAAAAATGCTGTGATTGTGGGTGTACTGGATCTGACGACGCTGGACAACATGCGCATTGAGAAAAAATCTGATGACAAGTATAGTACGAAGGAGTATCTGAGCACCGTGAAAGTGCCGTTGACCTTTATTGACTGTACATTTAAAGATGATGTGCTGGCTTACTACAACCCTGATAATCAGGATGTCAAGCTATTTAACAGAAAAAACGAGGTGTTCAATACGAATTTTGATAAGGCCGTGCGCTTTGAGAACTGTGTGTTTGAAGGATACAGTGCATTCAAGTACACTAAGTTTAAAGATGACGTATCGTTTGGAGGCAGTCGCTTTCGGCACGAGGCAAACTTCAAGTACAGCAAGTTTTCGAAATCAGCTGACTACAGCAATGTGAAGTTTGAAGAAGAAGCCAACTTTAAATACACCAACTTCCCGCAGACTGCCAGCTTTGATCGTGCTTCTTTCAGGAGAGAAGCAAACTTCAAGTATACGAAGTTCAGTCAGGATGCCAGCTTCAGACAAGCAAACTTCAGAGGCCTGGCTAATTTCAAGTACACCAAGGTAGGCAATAACCTGGACTTTCAGAGAACCGAGTTTAATGGTGATGAAGACTTTAAGTACACACAAGTCAACAACCGAAAAGTATCGAGAGCTGATCTGGTGAACAATTAGAAGTTTTCTACACCTACTTCTAACAGGCCTTGAGCAACAGCAACAGGTTGTGCAGCAAGCTTTGAGGTAGGTATAGCGGCACTGGAGGCAAGTTGAGCCATTGCTGGCGCACCCGATTGATCATTTGAAGGTTTGGTGGCTGCTGGTTGCGTAGTGCCGCCATTTTGGCTGCGATGGCGGTTTTGAGTGTATTGGCCTTAACCCGGATCGTGTGCTGGCTATACCTTGCCGGATGCAGGTGCACATGCCTTCCTTCTACAATTCCCCATCGCAATACCCAACTACTTTCGTCGGACAAGGTAATGACTCTATAGTCAGCCTTATTACTTGATAAGTAAGTCTGGAAGGCTTCTGGCTCCAGAATCTGGTGCTTTTGCAGGTATAGGATAGTCTCGTAAGCAATTTGTTGAGTTAATAACTCACCCAGGTATAGGTCGAGCTGCGAAC
Source organism: Pontibacter lucknowensis (assembly GCF_900156415.1). Classification (GTDB taxonomy): domain Bacteria; phylum Bacteroidota; class Bacteroidia; order Cytophagales; family Hymenobacteraceae; genus Pontibacter; species Pontibacter lucknowensis. The sequence continues at coordinate 14,090 of NZ_FTNM01000007.1, forward strand.
TGCCTATCGTTTTGAGCTGAGCGACAAGTGCTGCCTCCTCCGCAGTAGCCTGCTCCTTTATAAACTCCCGGATATAACCCAGATGATGCTTGAGCGGATGAAAGAGGATAGGCGCAGGTATATCCGTGTGTTGCATAGCTGTTTTACGCAAAGAGAACTTGGTTGGCAAAATATTTACCATGCTTCAGGCAACCTACCAACTGTCTTTTTCATCTTTATGATGAGCACGGCAAAATAGTCGTGTATTGAGTTTCGTTTTAACTTAAATAAGAGCAAGGAGGCTAAAGCTTGCCTGCTGAACTGTAATTGGTTGATAGATAAACCATAGCTGTCAATCGATATAATGTCGCTGTAGGTATAAGTTTTGGGAAACTTAACGCTATATAGAGCACTTTGCAAAGCAATTACTTGTAATTTATTTGCCACCATTTTCGTCTGCCGCCTATGATACAGTTGGAAAATATACACAAATACTATGCGGTGGGGCACAACAAACTGCATGTGCTCAAGGGCATCGATATGCACATAGAAGAGGGTGAACTGGTCTCGATCATGGGTTCTTCCGGCTCCGGCAAATCCACTATGCTCAACATACTGGGCATTCTCGATGATTACGACAGCGGCAGCTATACCTTGGCGGGCACACCCATCCGGAATCTGTCGGCTGCAAAGGCGGCTTACTACCGCAATAAGTTTCTGGGTTTCGTGTTTCAGTCCTTCAATTTGCTTTCTTTCAAAAACGCCATGGAGAACGTGGCCTTGCCGCTTTACTACCAGAACGTGGGCCGCAAACAGCGGAACAAACTGGCGCTAGAGTACCTCGATATGGTGGGCCTGAAAGACTGGGCGGAGCATTCCCCCAACGAGATGTCAGGCGGACAGAAGCAGCGCGTCGCCATCGCCAGAGCGCTTATTTCGCAACCCAAATTGATTCTGGCCGACGAACCGACCGGCGCCCTCGACACCCAGACCTCTTACGACGTGATGGATATCTTCAAGGATGTGAACAGCAAAGGTATGACCGTAGTGATCGTGACGCACGAGAACGACATTGCAGCCCAGACACACCGCGTTATCCGTCTCAAAGACGGCCTGATCGTGCACAACGACCACAGCGCCGAAGAGGCGATACTGGCAGCGGAGGCAGTAGCTGCTAAAAGCTAAGCCTGACCACCAGCAATCAAAAATTAACAACCAGCAATCCAGAATATGTTTGACCTAGACAAATGGCAAGAGATACTCGGGACGATGCAGAAAAACAAGCTGCGCACGTTCCTGACCGCCTTTGGCGTGTTCTGGGGCATCTTTATGCTGGTACTGTTGCTGGGTGCTGGCAAGGGCCTGGAAAATGGGGTATACAACCGCTTCGGAGCCGGAGCCAAGAACAGCATTTACTTATGGACTGGCAAGACCGCCTTGGCGCACAAAGGCATGTCACCGGGACGCGAGATAAAACTGACTAATCAGGATATAGCGTCGGTGCACCGCGATGTGGATAACGTGCAGATACTCTCGCCCCGCAACCGGGTGTTAGGCGAGTTCACCATCAATTACAAAACTAAGAATGGTTCTTACCAGGTGTTTGGTGCTGAGCCGGGCTTTCTGAAAATAAACGGTGAGATACCATTCAGAGGTCGTTTGCTCAACGAGATTGACGAGCGCGAGAAGCGCAAAGTCGTCGTGATCGGTGACCAGGTGAGCAAGGTGCTGTTTGGGGAGGGAGATCCGGTGGGCGAGTATGTCAACATCAAAGGGATACACTTTAAAGTGGTCGGCACTTTTAAGATGCGCGGTAATAATAGTAGCCGCCGTGAAGAGCGGGCCTACATCCCTTTCTCGACCTTACAAACAGCTTTTAATCAGCCTAACCAGGTACAGATGATGGCGCTGGTAGCTGAGCCCGGGGTGAGTGCCAAAGACATGGAGGGCCGTCTGCGCAACTTGCTGGCCGAGCGTCATAAGTTCTCCAGTGAAGACAAGATGGCCATTGGCGTTGAGAACACAGAGGCGGAGTTTCTGAAAGTGATGGGCCTCTTTAATGGCATCAAGATATTTGTGTGGATAGTGGGTATAGGTACCCTTATCGCCGGCATTGTGGGTGTGAGCAACATCATGCTGATCATTGTGAAGGAGCGCACCCGCGAGATTGGGGTACGCAAGGCCCTGGGAGCAACTCCCTTCTCCATCGTAAGCCTAATCCTGCAGGAGTCTGTGGTAATCACAGCCTTTTCGGGTTATCTGGGTTTGCTGGCAGGGACAGGCGTGCTCGCAGGTCTGGAATACCTGATGGAATCATCGGGTGCAGAAGCGCCTTTCTTCGCCAATCCAGAAGTAGACCCCGGCGTGGCGTTGGCAGCTACCTTTATCCTGGTGATTTCCGGAGCCCTGGCCGGCCTGATGCCTGCCTTGAAAGCCGCTAGGATTAAACCGATAGAGGCGCTGAGGGCGGATTAGATTATTGAGTGAGTTAGTGAATGAGTGGTTGAGTGATTTTTTGTTTTTGATTTTATAAGTGGTTTAAAAGAAATAAAGCAACTGATTCGACCAGTCATTCATTTTAAATGAATTGTGAACCCGATAGTTTATTATGACTAATACGCAAACAGCATTTACTCAATCAAAACCTAAAAGCATAGAACAGACAATCAGATAAACGACTATCAACTAAAAGATTTTAATAACTCAATCAATAAAATAAAAACCACTCAACCACTCAACCACTAACTAAAAAACACTCACTCATCAACTAAATCACTAACTCCACCTATGATCGACATCGATAAATGGACCGAGATTTATAACACCGTAAAGAAGCACAAGCTGCGTACGGCGCTGACGGCTTTTGGCGTGTTCTGGGGCATTTTCATGTTGGTGCTGTTGCTGGGTGCGGGCAAGGGGCTGGAGAAAGGGATTACCTCTGAGTTTAATGTGGCCAAGAATGCCGTCTTCGTGTGGACGCAGCGTACCAGTGTGCCTTACATGGGCCTGAAAGCAGGCCGCTTTATACAGATGACCAACGATGATATAGAGGCCATTCGGACATTTGTGCCGGAGGTGGATGTGATTGCGCCGAGTAACCAGGTGCGCGGCAGCTTCTCGGTGGTATACGGCACCAAGAGCTCTTCCTTTACCGTGAATGGCGAAACGCCGGAAGTGCTGCAGGTGAAGCCGACAAATGTCATGAGTGGCCGCTTTATTAACCAGAAAGATGTAACGGAGCGACGCAAAGTGGCGGTGGTGGGGCCACGTACCCTGGAGCTTTTGTTCGGGGAGGGGGAAGACCCGATCGGCAAGTACATCAGTATCAAAGGCATTTATTTTCAGGTGGTGGGCACTTTTAAGCCGCTTGGCAAAGACGAAGATGTGGTGCAGGACGCGCAGACCATTTTTATACCGAATACAACTCTGCAACAAGCCTTTAACCAGCCTAACCAGGTGAACTTCTTTGCCATGACGCCGAAGCCAGGCATACCTGCTGCGGTGGTGGAGGAGAAAGTGAAAGCTCTGCTGATGAAAAGACACAAGGTGGCGCCAACTGATCTGAAAGCTTTCGGCTCAGCCAACGTGGAGAAAGAGTTTCAGGATGTGCAGGGGCTCTTTGCAGGTATAGCAGGCTTCAGCTGGCTGGTGAGCATCGGTACCATCATCGCCGGTATCATCGGGGTGGGCAACATCATGCTGATCGTGGTGAAGGAGCGGACTAAGGAAATAGGTATACGCAAGGCCCTGGGAGCCACGCCGCTGTCTATCGTGAGCCTGATCATACAGGAGTCTATTGTGATCACGGGCTTTGCCGGCTACATCGGTTTGCTGGCCGGTACCGGGCTCATCGCGACCATCGAAGGATTTATGGTGGACAACAACGTGCAGGCGGGCTTCTTTGGACCACCGGAGGTAAACCCGACTGTAGCCGTGACGGCGACTATAGTACTGGTAGTGGCCGGTGCGCTGGCCGGACTTATACCTGCCACTAAGGCCGCCCGCGTGAATCCGGTTGTGGCGCTGCAAGAAGAGTAATTTTAGCATCGAATTAACAAGAACATAATTGAGTATACCCCTATGAAAAAGGTTTTTATCGGACTGTTCGTGATTGTCATGCTGGCCTTGTCTGTTTGGCTGGGCCGGTACTTCTACAACAAGGCCAACACCGACCCGATCGTGTATAAAACGGAAGAGCCATTTGAGGCCGACATCGTGAAAAAGACGGTGGCCACCGGCTCAATTGTGCCACGCAAAGAGGTGGAGGTGAAGTCGCAGGTGTCGGGTATTGTGGAAGAGCTGTACGTAGAAGCCGGGCAGATCGTGAAGCAAGGGCAGCTGCTGGCCAAGATCAAGATCGTGCCGAACATCGTGAACGTGAACAACGCCCAGAATACACTGGAAACTGCCCGTATCAATTTTGAAGAAGCCAAGCGCGAACTGGCGCGTTATCAGGAGCTTTATGATCAAAAGGCCATTGCAGAGCAGGAGTTTCGCAAGTACAAAGCCGACTACGACCTGAAGCGTGAAGCTTTGCAATCGGCGGAGAGCAACCTACAGTTGGTACGCGAAGGGGCTTCCAAGCGTAGCGGACAGGCTTCCAACCTGGTATACTCTACCATCGATGGCATGCTGCTGGACGTGCCGGTGAAAGTGGGTACTTCCATCATCGAGCGCAACAACTTCAACGAGGGCACAACCATCGCCTCGGTGGCCGACATGCGTAGCCTGATCTTTGAAGGTAAAATAGACGAATCCGAAGTAGGCAAGCTGAAAGAGGGTATGGACCTGCTGCTGACCATCGGCGCCATCGAAGGCCGCGTGTTCAACGCCGAGCTCGAGTACATCGCCCCGAAAGGCGTGCTGGAAGAAGGCTCCATCAAATTCCCTATCCGCGCCAAGGTGCTGCTCGATGAGAAAGATTTCATCCGGGCAGGGTACAGCGCCAACGCCGACATCGTGCTCGACAAGCGCGAGAATGTAATGGCAGTGAAGGAAAGCCTGCTCAAGTTCGAGAAAGATAAATCGTATGTGGAAGTGGAAACTGCTCCGCAGGTATTTGAGAAGCGGGAAGTGAAAACTGGTTTGTCAGACGGCATCAACATCGAAGTGGTGTCCGGCCTGAAGACTACGGAGAAGGTAAAAGTGCCGGATGCGAACGCTACGCAAAATATTTAATTGTTTGTTTAAGGTGAGTAAAAAAGCGGGTTATACCCGCTTTTTTTTATGCGCTCTAATTAAATAGCCACTGCAAGATGAAATGTGAAGGTAAAAAGATGCACAGCGGGAAGAACAGCATGGCCAGCGCAAAGTACAGGCCGCCAGGTATAGCTCGCTGTGGTTCATTGCCCGGTCCGAACACCCAGTTCACGTTCTCTTTGGGGTCGGTGAGCAAATAGCTGAGAGGCAGCACGATCCAGGCCAGTGCTGTCTGGTACCAAATGGCGCGTGTATCATAACCCCACTCGATCAGCAGCCAGATCACGATGGCCGGCAGAAACACATGAAATAGCGAAAGACCTCTCAAAAAGAAGCTCTTGTCCGGGTGAAACATGTAATCACTCAGGCCTAGTAGATCCCTGCCTGTGAGCAGACGACCAAAATAATCCACATTCCAGACCAGCTCCAGCCCCAAAACGCCCACGGCCATCATACTCAGCAGAAGATGGTTCTCCGTCCAGAGTACGATACCCACCGAGAACAGCGCCACATCCGAGAACCAAAGAAAGTTGCCTGGGCCATAGTGCTTCCAATAAACTGGTACCAATACCAGTAGAAACAGGGTATAGGCGATCGGTAACCAGAGTGGAATGGTTTGGGAGATCATGGCGTATGACTCGGTTTCACATGTATACCTGAAAAGTCCGGAAAGGATCAGGTATAGCACAATCAACCAGCAGGCTTATTCAGATTCATTCGATGGGCTTCTCTTACCCCACTAAATATCACGCAACAGTTAACAATTGGCGACAAGACAAGTAAAATAATATAAGGATTTGATTTATAACGATTTGATTTTATAATTTATGGAATACCAAGGTGTAAATATCAGGAGGGTAATGTTCTATTGTTTGATGCTGCTGAGCGGTTTTATCTATGCCTGTGACGACGAAGATGATGTAGATGATATGCTCGAGAGTGAAATAGAATTCACAAACGTAGAGCTATCCGGTGAAAATGAAGTGCCGGCAGTTGCTACAAGCGGATCTGGTTCACTTACGGCTACCTACGATCGGAGCACCCGGATCCTGACATACAATTTCAGCTGGACACTCGGTGATGCCGGCGACAATACAGTGGGCATTCATTTCCACGGCCCTGCCCTTGCCACTGAGAATGCTCCTGTTGTAATACCGATTGAAAATCACACGAGCAGCTATACTGGCTCAGTAACAGGTGCCACCAGGGAGCTCACCCAAACAGAGGAAGAGCAGTTGCTTGACGGCAGGTGGTACCTGAACATCCACAGTAGCACCTATCCGGATGGAGAACTGCGAGGACAGCTACTACGCGGTGAAAACTAGCAGGCAGTATTGCCGGTGAGGTTTATGGTTAGCCTGTTTGACAATAAGGCAGGTATAGGTGTACCTTTGTGGCAAATTAGAATACCCTATGCACTTGGCTACTACTGAAGCTACCGTTAAGATACTGGATTTTGAACCCCAATACGCTGCTGCGTTCCGGGCCCTGAATGAAGAGTGGATCACCCGCTATTTTGTGATGGAGGATGCCGACCACAAGTCTCTTGGCAATCCGCAAAGCTATATCATAGACAAGGGAGGCTTCATTTTGATGGCGAGCTACCAGGGCGAGATCGTAGGTACCTGTGCGCTTATAAATGATGGCAATGGTGTGTACGAGCTAGCTAAAATGGCGGTGACACCCAGGGCACAGGGGCTGAAGATCGGGAAGCTTTTAGGAGAGGCGGCTATACAGAAAGCCCGCGAAGTTGGAGCCCGTATGGTATACCTGGTGTCAAACAGAAGACTTGAAACAGCGCTGAGCCTGTACCGTCGGCTGGGGTTTGTGGAAGTACCAATGCCACCCAGCATCTACGAGCGAGCGGACATCAAAATGGAATTACCTCTTTAAAAATCTGTGGAAGTAGGTATACGCTTCCGGCAGGTATAGCCGATTTATATCAGGCTGGTCTGGCGATTTGAGTCCTGGCGTGCAACACCCACTGTCATCCAGCAGCCTTTGTACATACCTTTTCGCTGCTTTGCCAATATGAACAGGTAGGGAACTTGCTCTCCGCTTGCACCCTTGATAACGACAAGCTGGTAGGCAGTGTCATCAGTTATCACCATTTTACCGGTTTTGTATGAAACAAAGTTTAGCATGGGGCTGTAGGCAGGGTCGCGCACCATCATCCGGAAATGATTGAGAGGCCCTAAACTCACCCGGCTGGTTGGCGACGAGAAATTAAAAACCGTGATAATGCCGCTGTCGGTGATATCGTTTCGTTGCAGGGCGTGTAACTGTATTTTGATAACCTGACGAGGAGAAAGTGTCTTAGAGGGCTTCAGAAAGCGGGCTTTTGAGTTCATGACCGTCTTGGCTTCGTCCGAGGTATAGCGTACATGGTCTTCCGCATTCATCTCGGGCATAGCCGGAAACTGCACCCACAGCAACACCAGCAAAATAACCCCTACACCGAGCAGGAGTTTGTCGTACATATTTTCAAACCCTCTCATATTAAATATGTACTTTATATAGAGTTAATAAGTTGTTAATAAATCATTTTGCCATGTAAACAGCTCTTTTTTTAGGGTAAATGGTCTACGGGGCATATAAAATTGAGAAGATTGCGTATAAGAGTTGGATTTTTCCTGTATGAACCATTTCCTGACACATCTTTTTCAATCTACACGTGGTTGGCTTGCCAGGCAGCCGCTGGTGCAGCGGCTGTTTCATCGGTTTCCCAGACTTTCCAGCTTTCTGCTCCGCCGCTTCGATACTACCACTTTCATTGGCTTACCCCTGACCATCCTGTTGCTGGTAATAGCGGTCAATGCGGCGCTGCTCTCACAAATAACTGAGGACGTAGTGGAGTCGGAGGGGGTGGTGCACCTTGACAAAGCCTTTACAGCCTTTCTCTACAGCATGCGCAGCGAGTGGCTGAGCCACACCTTTTATGCATTTACCCAACTAGGCACACGGGAGGCAGTCTTTGCCGTTGGGGGGCTGGCTACGATTGTGTTTTTGTACAACCGGCGCTACACGGCGGTATTGGCTTTCTGGCTTACCATGGCCGGGGTGGGGCTATCAGTGCAGTATGGCAAGAAGTTTATCAGCCGCGATCGCCCTACTGAGGTGGCTTTCTATCCGGAGCATAACTTTTCTTTCCCGAGCGGACATGCCACCACAAGTATGGCGCTCTGGGGTATACTGGCCTATTTTGGCTACCGCCACTTGTACCAGAGGCGCTTGCGCAACGGAGTGCTGGTAGGAGCAGGAGCTTTGATCCTACTGGTGGGGTTCAGCAGGATCTACTTAGGGGTACATTTCCTGTCAGATGTGTTGGCGGGCTTTCTGCTGGGTGCCATGTGGGTGCTCTTAGGGATAAGTATCGTGGAGGTGATGAGTTACCTCAGGACCCGCAAAAAGCTACGGGCCTCCACCTAAATATAGTCTGCATGCTATCTCTTATGCCGTCTTCTGCGTACAACACCTGACGCATACCCACTGTTATGAACTACCGCACCCTGACGAGGCTGAGTTCTCTGGCCCTTTTGCTTTACTTTTTGTTGACAGCAGCTACCGCCCGCGCCTATGGTGTGCTCACGCACCAGGCCATTATTGATGCCGCCTGGAAGGATTCTATTAAGCCTCTGCTGCGCAAGCGTTTTCCCAACGCCACCGACGAAGACCTGCAGAAAGCCCACGCACATGCCTATGGAGGTTCCATTGTGCAGGATATGGGCTATTTCCCTTTTGGCAACACATTCTTCACAGCCCTGACCCACTACGTGCGCAGTGGCGCTTTTGTCGAGAATCTAATCAAGTCGGCTACTACTATAGAAGAGTACGGTTTCGCGCTGGGGGCGCTGTCGCATTACAATGCTGACATACATGGGCATCCGCTGGGCACGAACAAGGCAGTGGCACTGGTATACCCGAAGGTAAAAGCTGAGCATGGGCAGGAAGTGACCTACGCCGAAGATCCTGCGTCGCATGTCAAAACTGAATTTGGGTTTGATGTGCTGCAGGTAGCCCGGGGCAACTACGCACCCGACGAATACCAGTCATTCATCGGATTTAAAGTTTCAAAAGAACTGCTGGAGCGTGCCTTCCTGGAAACGTATGGGCTTGAGCTGAATGATGTGTTTATGAACGTGCCACTGGCGATCGGAACTTACCGATATACCATCCGTGGCCTGATACCCGATTTGACCAAAGCAGCCTGGCAGGCCAAGAAGAGTGACATACAGGAAGCCAGACCGGGCGTAACCCGCCGTGAGTTTCAGTATCACATGAAGCGGTCAGATTTCAACCAGGCCTGGGGGACAGATTACGAGCGACCCAACATTTTCGCCCGTTTCATTGCCTGGATCATCAAAGTACTTCCCAAAGTAGGACCTTTCCGGACACTCGCCTTTAAACCGTCTACACCTGAGGCCGAAGAAATTTTCTACCACAGTTTTAACACCACAGTCGAAAATTACACAAAGCTTATAAAGCAGCTCAGACAACAGGGCCAGCTTAAGCTCGACAATATGCAGCTCGATACAGGAGAGCCAACAAAGCCCGGCAGTTACAAACTCACGGACGAGACGTATGCTGAGCTATTGCAAAAGCTTGCTAAGAATGAGTTCAAGCAAACAAGTCCTGCCCTGCGACAGGATATCCTCCAGTTTTACCAACCCCGGAAAGCGATGCAGGAAGTAGAGGAGGACGATCGTCCTGAATTAAAAGAAGCCCTCCTGCAACTAAGAGCACATCAGTTGTAAAGCATAAGCAGCCTCAGTAGTGTAGGTATAGCCAATGACGTAACCAGCACAGAAGTCTGCTGCCCATAGTCACTAACCTGAACGTTGATGAGCATATATGATTATAGCGGGCCGAACTTGTGCGCATTAGGGAATATGAGAGACGACTGCAACCCTGTATCCTAAAAACCGATACATATAAGTCTGACACCCTGTCTGAACAGGCCAAGTGCAGTTATATGACAAGGTGTACATGTGTTTAATTAAAAGAAACTTACCTATGGAAAACAAAACGAATAAGAATTCGCAATCGAATCAGAATCCAACAGCTCAGAGCAGCTCACAATCAAATACTTCGAATATGGGCTCAAGCCAGTCATCAGCTTCAAACGCTATCAGTGGCAACCAGTCTTCTGCCAGAAACTCATCTGGAAATAGCCAGTCGGCTTCTTCGGGCAAGTCGAACTGGAAGGATACATTCAAGAAAGAGAACCTGGATAACCTGACGGGCAAGCTGCAGGAGTTTGGCAACAGCACCATGAACAAAGTGAACGGGCTGAGCACTACTCAAAAGGTAGTAGGCGGTTCTTTACTGGCACTGGGTGCAGGCTGGGTGGCTATGAACTCGATGAATAAAAATAAATCAGGTAAAATGGGCTCTAAAATAGCGAGCGCCCAGGAGAAGCTGAAGAAAAACCTGAATAAGAATCTGGGAAGCAATAGATAATTGCTCCAGCTACAAATCTATATGGCAAAAAGCCGGGTAATCAGCCCGGCTTTTTGTTTCGTATAGGTATAGCAGACACGCAAATCTTGCGTATAGCAACAAAACCGACCTTAATAACTCTATGAAGAAGCGAATACTATGGAAGTAAGTAAAGCACTGGTAAGCGGACTGGCAGGGGCTGTTGCCATAACAATCGCACATGAAACCCTGCGCCGGCTCGTACCTGAAGCACCCCGTATGGACGTACTGGGAATGCGGGCCATTTCGAAAACAATGAAGAAGGCAGGGGCGCAGCCACCTGAAAGCGGTTCCCTGCGGGCCTGGGCCATGGTAGGTGATATCGTCTCCAATTCTATCTACTACAGCTTTGCCGGTGTAGGTAAAGGTGCCTGGCTGCGTGGCGGTCTGCTAGGAGCCGGAGCCGGAGCGGGTGCTGTGTTGCTGCCCGGGCCGATGGGCTTAGGCACTGACCCTAGTAACCGTACCAACAGCACCCGCGTGATGACCGTCGGGCTATACCTGATGGGAGGCCTGGTAGCCGCTGCCGTGGGCAGCGCACTCGCCTGCGATGATGAAAATTGCTGATACCTGCTACAAGGAACATAACATGTGCTCTGTATTTGTGACTGGCTTACTCTGGTAAATTAGCACATGTGCAGAGCACTTCTCTTTGAGGAGTTACAGGCTGATAGTCGGGTAAGGTATACTCTTTCATGTATACCACCTGCAGTTCTTTTATAGGGTTGCCTGGGTGTGCCTCGTTCCAGCGACGCACCAGGTAGTTGCAGTAGTAAGGCCTTAAAAACGCATAGTGCACAAACAAGTAATTTTCGGAGTACTTGCGCCAGCGGTCATTTTTAAACATGCTCACCACAGAAGCCGGCTTGGCGTAGTCTGCCTCTTTCCCTTCACGGTTCAGGTCGATTAGCTGACCATTCTCCGCATGTCCTTCCAGTACATACCAACCGTCGTCCTTAAAAACAGCGGGCGCAAACATGCCCCAGCGCTGGTCAACACGCAGTAGGTTGCCAAACCAGGTTGTTGAGTCGGGCATAGCGGGTACCCGCGCAGTTGCTCCTGACAGATTCCACCAGATGCAGTAGATCAGCACAAAAGTCACGAATCCTTCCCGGGCGTATCGCAGCTGGTTTTTAGAAAGCAGTGGCTTTTGCAGGCTGATCTGTAGCCGTAGTTGGGCCGGGCTTCTGAAACCTTTGAATATGCGCTGAAACTGGCCTGATAATGGTCTCCTGAAAGATGTGAGTAGTTTTCTCTCTGCCCAGTTCATGGCCTGAGGAGGAAGGAGACCAGAAATTGAAGCAATATTAATGAGGTAAAACAAACCTACAAACAGCGTCAGGCTGATGCCGATATGAAACATGAACAACACCCCCACCACAATGAGCCGCCATACGTGATTATAAAAAGGAATCAGCAGGAGGAAGGGCAGCAGCAACTCGGTATACCAGGTCGTGAGCGTCAGGAACCGGAGCAGCTCAGGGTATGGGTAGATGAGCTTGCCTACTGGCATCAGGATTTGGTCGAGGCTCAGGGCATAGTAGAGTGCGGTGCCATCCAGGTTCCATTCCGGTGAACTTTTGAGCAGGGCAGTGCAGAAGTATACCAGGAAGATCTGTAGGATATAAGCAGCTGTAGCCGCGCTAAAGTAAGTAGTTTGGAGCGGTTCCGGTTTTTTGGCTTTGGCTGCATCGTAGCTGTAGAATTTCCCCCATGGCAGAAACATCCCCCAGAAGAGCAGCATGCGCAGCAGGTCATCGCCTCCCTGTGCAATGAAAGTGTTCCGGTTTTGGAGCGATACGAGCAGTATCCAACTCACAATAGTAGCGGTACGTGTCTTGTAGCCGAGCAGGAGGAAAATAGCAAACACGGCAGCAATCAGGAAAAGCACGACCTGCACCTGCCATAGTCCGCTTAGGGTATGAAAGGAAAAGTGGTACGGATGCCAGCCAAATTGATGCAGTACATGCAAGGGAAGTACGCCCATGTTGGAATAGTGCGCTTCGAGGTCTGTTGCACGTATAGCGAGGTCGGTTAAGATAATACCGGCAACCCATATGCGCATGACTGCCAAGGCCCGAAGGTCAACTGTAAAAACACGTCGCAGGTATTGCTGCAGCTGATGCATGTTTTAATAAGGGGTTTAGTTTAAAAACAAAAAGGCAAACCCAGTCAGGTGCTTGCCTTTTTGCTGTAGATACCTGAGTATAATTCCTATCGAGGAGAAGTACCCATAGTAGTTGTTCCAGTAGTGGTACCAGTTGTAGTTCCAGTCGTTGTGCCGGTAGTGGTACCTGTAGTGGTACCTGTAGTTGTTCCGGTTGTGGTACCTGTAGTAGTGCCGGTTGTGGTTCCGGTAGTTGTACCCGTGGTTGTACCAGTTGTGGTTCCCGTAGTTGTGCCCGTTGTAGTACCTGTCGTGGTGCCCGTTGTAGTGCCAGTAGTGGTACCAGTTGTAGTTCCAGTCGTTGTGCCGGTAGTGGTACCTGTAGTTGTTCCGGTTGTGGTACCTGTAGTAGTGCCGGTTGTTGTTCCGGTAGTTGTACCCGTGGTTGTACCGGTAGTTGTACCCGTGGTAGTTCCGGTGGTTGTACCTGTCGTGGTTCCCGTAGTTGAGCCGGTTGTAGTGCCATACACATCGGTATCTGTTGAATCAGTACCAGTAGTCGTTGTGTCTGCACACCCTGTCATTACCGTCGCTGCTACAAATGAAAGAGCGAGAATGTTTACAAATGTCTTTTTCATAGTCCTTTATTGTTTGTAATACTGTAAAAATTAGATTTCAGTATCCTGTTTACGGAACTATGGCTATTTGGATAGTTTTTTTGTGGAAATACACTAGCCAAATCCTGTTTTGATGCTAAATACTCAGGACAGGAATTCGGAATGATACGTAGTAATACCTATCAGTTTAAGGCTTCTCAATCTGGGTTCTTGTTAGTTGCCTGCTCGTAAAGAAACTCCTTGCGTGCTCCTTCAAGTTCATCAATAAGCTCCTGCCGTAGGCGTTTCAGGCTTTCTGCTACCGGGCTCTTGCTCAGAAAGAGGCGTAGCAGCAGCCAGTGTTCACGTACCCGCAGCAGTGTGTTCCAGTAGCGCAGTGCAAAAAAGCCTGACAAGGGTAGGCTGATCAGGTATAGCAGCAGATATACGGCGTTTGGCCAGAAGTGCCAAAGGATAGCGCCCTGCAGGGCGTACAATACCGGAAACGAAAAAATACCCACCGACAGCATGATCGGTGCTCTGAATTCCTGCTCCTCTGTAAGTGCATCAGCTACTTTAGAGGGTATGATATAGGCCAGGTAGTTATTGATAAGCCCGTAGAGGTATAGCGGCATAGTAAGCGTTAGCAGTAAGGTACGGGCAAGACTCTGCCGCAACAGCACATTATTTTCTTCCATAGTGGGAAGGTGTTGCAGGTCCAGTTCCTGAAGCTGCTGCGTATACGATCGCATTTTGTTTCGAAAGCGCTCCACCCGCTCCGGTTGGGTTTCCATAAAGTGCGCCAGCCCTTTTACAATAGCTCTTGTCAGCAGGAAGTCACGCACGTGGCGTGGGGCTTCGATGGGTGTTTGTGCCGCCAGTTTCTCTTTGTATACCTGCTCAATCTGACGCACAAGTGCATCCTCATCATCAGAAGGGGTTATCACAATCAGCTTCTCGAGCTGCTGCCGTATCTGGTCCGTCAGTTCATTGACAGTGCCCTTCTCGTCCTGCTGGTATTGAGTCAGGTAAGGGGCGACAGCGATGGGTCTGCCCACATTCACGAACACATCACTTCGGAAGCGTGTAGGGTCAGAGTAGTTGAGCCCCACAGGGAGTATCTGCAGGTTAGCCACTGCTGGCATATGTGCTACAGCCCCCAAGGCCATCCGGGCCGTGCCTGTCTTGATTTTGCGCAGGCGCCTTTCGTTGAAGCTGGTTCCCTCCGGAAAAATAAGCAGTGTTTTGCGCTCCTTCAGTGCCTGGTAACTGGCTCTGAACGTTGCTTCATTGTCTATTGGAACGCCCGGCGTATCCGCCTGCCGATGAATAGGAATCAGGTTCATGCGGTGTAGCAGCCAGTTGTGCAGCGGCGAACTGAACACCGTACTCTTCGCGATAAAATACACCTGTTGCGGGAGCAGCGAGGCGATCACGATCGGATCCATAAACGTATTGGGGTGATTAGCCACTACCAGTAACGGTCCTCGCACTGGCATCAGGTGACGATTGCGCACCACAAACCTGCGGAAGAACACCCAAAGGCCTGTACGTAGAATCAGCTTTAGAACAAGGTATAGCATGTGCGCTTTTCAGGTATGAGCATATACTTGCCGAGGAGTATGCCTGTATTTAGCCTGACAATATAAGCAATATCCTGAATAACCGGATATAGGAGAATGGGGACGAACAGGACGCAGTCGCAGGTATGGTAAGTTATCGATAGATAATAGGCGAAGTAAAAAACAGCTTATTCTTCAGAAGTAAGCCAATCGTAAGCGGAAGTGAGGTCATCAAATTCCCGGGTTTCGAAAGGAAGCGGATGGGGACGGCTGGCAAATACCTGCTGAATCTGGCGGCTGGCAGCAGGGTCGAATGGATTGAGAGAAGCAAAGCGCTTAAGTGGGAGTTGGCTAAAAGCCTGAACATATACATCGCGGGTCCAGGCCAGGTCGTCGGGGTCTAGGGGAGAAAGTAGACGGCTGTCAGTAATGGTGTAAGGCGCACCCAACTCCCGGGCAAGCCTGATCAACCTGATGAGTGCCTGTCTGTATTGCAGGCTGCTGCACTTGCCATACCATTGACTTAACAGCACATGGCTGGCTGCATGATACTCTAGGAGCAGATAATCCGTTTGAAAGTAAACCATAAGTTATGGCATTAAACCGGTGAATATCAGCTTAATGATACTGAATAAATATGGTACAGTCAACCTTTTTATTATAAAATGACGCTATCATAATATTATAGTAATGCTATGCTTTGCGGAAGTTCTCCTGATTTGTGCTGCAACCTGATCTAAAACAAGTCCACAAAGATATTCAGGACCCCTTCCTGGTACTGTGTGGATACAAAAAAGCCGCAGATAGCAGCACTGAATGCTTGAATCTGCGGCTTTCACATCTGAGAAAAATTATTTTGTTCTCAGGTTATTGGCGTTACTACCATCAAGTTTGCGGGTGTCTTCTTCATTTTTGGCTGCGGCATTGCCGCCCTCCTCTATACCTTCTGGCTCAGCGTCTATAATGTCGTGCTCCTCTTTTTTGAGACCCTCCAGCGGTTCCGGGTTTTCTTCAGGCAGACGCTCGCTCTCTTCCGAATTGGTTATATAATCGTCTTCACGTGGTGTTTCCATGGTTCTGTATTTTAGGTTATACTTTGTGTACGTATTGCGGGCGCAAGGTTTAGGTGCATCCTGTGTTAAAATCGGCATTGCTTTACCAGGCGCATTAGCCCTGCTGCTTTTCTATGCCTACATTTCGTTCAGGTATAAGCTCCATCAAGTCCGCAAAACACCAGAGGCGGATGCGGAATAACATCATAATAGAGCGGACCAAAAAAGACATGACCCAGAAGCAGCTGGCCGGGGCCTTGGGCGTAACCCGCCAGACGATCAACGCCATCGAGAAAAATAAATACCGGCCTTCTACCTTAATGGCTCTTAAAATGTCAAACCTCTTCGGCTTAACCGTAAATGCGCTTTTTGTGCTCGAGCAGGGTGATTAGCAGGCTCCAAATACTCTTGGTACAGGTATGGCGGCTGCCCTGTGTTAAAAAAAGAAAGCCCTTGGGTGCATTTTTAGTTTGTGAGCCCCAACATTTTGCGGTAACTTTGGGCAATTTATACCTACCAAAGCACATGCCTAAAGACACCAGTATTAAATCCGTTCTGATTATTGGTTCTGGCCCTATCGTTATCGGCCAGGCCTGCGAGTTTGACTATTCCGGTTCGCAAGCAGCCCGTTCTCTTCGTGAAGAAGGAATCGAGGTGACGCTCATCAATTCAAACCCCGCCACTATCATGACCGATAGTGTGACAGCGGATAATGTGTACCTCAAGCCGCTTGAGAAGAAGTACATCATTGAAATCCTGGAGAAACATAAAATTGACGCCGTGCTGCCAACCATGGGCGGGCAGACAGCCCTGAACCTGGCCATCGAGTGCGACAAGGCCGGCATCTGGGAAAAGTACGGTGTCCGTATCATCGGGGTGGACATCAACGCGATCGAGACCACCGAAGACCGCGAGAAGTTTCGCCTCAAAATGATCGAGCTCGGGGTAAATGTTTGTAAGGGAGAAACAGCTACCTCATTCCTGGAAGGAAAAGAGATAGCGCAGGAAATTGGTTTTCCACTCGTTATTCGCCCTTCGTTTACCCTTGGTGGTACGGGGGGCGGTTTTGTTAATACCCCTGCCGAATTCGACGCAGCCCTGACCCGCGGCCTGCACGCCTCACCGGTGCACGAAGTGCTGGTAGAGCAAAGCATCATGGGCTGGAAAGAGTACGAACTCGAACTGCTGCGCGACAACCTCGGCAACGTGATCATCATCTGCTCGATCGAAAACTTCGATCCGATGGGCGTGCACACCGGCGACTCCATTACGGTAGCGCCTGCCATGACCCTGCCAGATACGGTATACCAGCAAATGCGCGACCTGGCCATCAAAATGATGAACGGCATCGGGCAGTTTGCAGGCGGCTGTAACGTGCAGTTCTCTGTGAGCCCGGACGATGACACCATCATTGCTATTGAGATCAACCCGCGTGTATCCCGCTCTTCGGCGCTGGCTTCTAAAGCCACTGGTTACCCGATTGCCAAGATCGCTGCCAAGCTGGCCATCGGCTATAACCTCGATGAATTGAAAAATGCTATCACCAAGACTACCTCGGCTTACTTTGAGCCGGCGCTGGACTACGTGATTGTGAAAATACCGCGCTGGAACTTCGATAAATTTAAAGGCGCCAACCGCACGCTGGGTCTGCAGATGAAATCTGTGGGCGAGGTGATGGGCATTGGCCGTACCTTCCAGGAGGCGCTGCAGAAGGCCTGCCAGAGCCTCGAGATAAAGCGCAACGGACTGGGCGCCGATGGCAAGGAGATGACGAATTATGATGACCTCATCTACAACCTGAAGAACCCTAGCTGGAACCGCCTGTTCTGCATCAAAGACGCCATGCGCATCGGTATACCTACCAGCACCATCCAGAACCTGACCAAGATCGACCCATGGTTCCTTTCCCAGATCGAAGAGATCGATATGTTGGAGAAGGAGATGGAGAAGTATACCCTGGCTACCCTGCCGGGTGAGTTGCTGCGTGAAGCCAAAGTAAAAGGCTTCGCCGACCGCCAGATCGCGCACATTCTACGCTGTCTTGAGAGCGAAGTGCATGCCGTGCGTATGGAACTGGGTATACAGCGCGTGTACAAAATGGTGGATACCTGCGCCGCTGAGTTCGAAGCCAAGACACCGTACTTCTACAGCACCTTCGATGGTGAGAACGAGAGCATCGTGACCGACAAGAAAAAGATCGTGGTGCTGGGTTCCGGTCCGAACCGCATCGGACAAGGTATAGAGTTCGACTACAGCTGCGTGCACGGTGTGCTGGCGGCTAAGGAGTGCGGCTACGAAACCATCATGATCAACTGCAACCCGGAAACGGTTTCCACGGACTTCGATATTTCGGACAAGCTGTACTTCGAGCCGGTATTCTGGGAGCATATCTACGACATCATTCTGCACGAAAGACCGGAAGGTGTGATCGTGCAGCTGGGCGGACAGACGGCCCTGAAGCTGGCTGAGAAGCTAGACCGCTACGGCATTAAGGTGATCGGCACGAGCTATAAAGCGCTTGACCTGGCCGAGGACCGCGGTTCGTTCTCCTCACTGCTGCGTGACCTGGACATTCCATATCCTCCATTCGGTGTGATCGAGTCTGCTGAAGAGGCGCTGGAGCTGTGCAAGGAGCTGAAGTTCCCGCTGCTGGTGCGCCCAAGCTACGTACTCGGAGGCCAGAGCATGAAGATTGTGATCAACGAGAAAGAACTCGAAGCACACGTAATCGACTTGCTGAAAGACCACCCGGGCAACAAGGTGCTGCTCGACCACTTCCTCGACCATGCCATTGAGGCAGAAGCCGACGCGATCTGCGACGGCGAGGACGTGCACATCTGCGGTATCATGGAGCACATCGAACCAGCTGGTATCCACTCCGGTGACTCATACGCCGTGCTGCCTCCGTTTGACCTGAGCGAGAACGTGATCAAGAAGATTGAGGATTATACCAAGCGCATCGCTTTGGCATTGGATACGGTAGGCATCATCAACATACAGTTTGCTGTGAAAAATGAAGAGGTATACGTGATCGAGGCGAACCCACGTGCATCGCGTACCATCCCGTTCATCGCAAAGGCTTACCGTGAGCCGTACATTAACTACGCGACCAAGATCATGCTGGGCGAGAAGAAGGTGAAGGACTTCAACTTCAATCCACACAAAGAAGGCTACGCCATCAAAGTGCCGGTGTTCTCGCACAGCAAGTTCCCGGAAGTTAATAAGGAGCTCGGTCCTGAAATGAAGTCCACAGGTGAGGCGATCTACTTCATCGACAACCTGCAGGACGACTACTTTGTGAAAGTATACTCCGAGCGAAACCTATACCTGAGCGTGTAGTGAACCGCTTCTGATAAATGCAGCAAGCCTTCTCTGTAACCGGGGAAGGCTTGTTTGTTTTTGCTAGTGTAGCTGTGGTTATAGGTATAGCATACATTTCCCAAACGCTTCCAAATTTCCTATCTTTGCATCGCTCCGCCGAAATGACAGACAATAACCTTTTGGCAAGAGAGTTGTAACAGAAAAGGTACTGTTTTTGTTAAACAATAGCTGGCCACCAAACTGGCTATACCTTAACCGACTATCATGCTTAAATTCATATTCGTTACCATACTCGTTATCTTCTTTATCAGATTAGTAGCTCCCATCCTGTTCCGCTGGTTGCTGGCTTTCTTTGTGAAGAAGAGCCTGCGCAATGGCACTTTTTTCTACTCTAACATGAACCAGCAACGCCCAGAGCCGCAATCCAACGGCAATGGCCGCCGACAGGGTGATGTCAAGATTGATTATGTGCCGGAGCAGCCGGACCGCAAGGATTTCAACGGCGGCCAGTATGTCGATTATGAAGAAATAAAATAAAAGCCCTATCTTTCAGCTCTATTCAAAGAGCATATTTAAATTTCGTTTTTGCCAGCGAAAAATGGTCCGAACGGGTTCTGACGCAATGATTTTAGAGTTGCATAGCAGCGTTATGCGACGAGAAAAGCATAAAGTCAGGTTCAGTTATGAGCAGTTTGCAGCGCAAAAGATGAATTTTAAACATGCTCTAAGGTTTCCTGAAAGATATGACAGCTTCTATTGACTTTAAGCGCGATGTGCTTCCGCACCTCATCGCGATCCTGATTTTCCTGCTCCTTACCGCCATCTACTTTTCGCCTATCCTGTTTGAAGGGAAGGCGATAGCACAGCACGACATTCTGCAGTTTAAGGGTGGTGCCAAAGAGATACAAGACTACCGCGAGGCCACCGGCGAAGAGACCCTCTGGACGAACTCCATGTTCAGCGGTATGCCCTCATACCTGATCAACACCCGCTACCCTGGCGATTTCTCCGGTGTTATTCATACCATCCTGACTTTCAACCTGCCGGCTATGGCAGGTAACATTTTTATCACCCTGCTCTGTGCCTACATTCTGTTGGTCACGCTGCGGCTCAATACCTGGATCTCCATTATCGGCGCTATTGCCATTGCTTTTACCTCCTACAACTTCATTATCCTGGAGGCGGGTCACAACACCAAGTCACTTACCATCGCCTACATTCCGCTGGTGCTGGCTGGCATGTTCTACGCCCTCCGGCGAAACGTCTGGATAGGGGCCGCCATTTTTGCCTTGGCACTCACACTTAACCTGCATTTCAACCACCTCCAGATGACCTACTACATGCTCCTGATGGTGCTCGTATGGATAGTGGTGGAGCTGATCTATGCTATTAAAGAAGGCAGAATAGCCGACCTGATCAAGCGTGGACTGGTGCTAGGTATAGCGGCCATTCTGGCAGTAGGCGTAAACTTCGGCAGACTCTATACCGTGGCCGAATACAGCCAACACAGTATCCGAGGCAAATCAGAGTTAAGTGTGGCCAATAGCGGTGACAAAACTTCCAGCGGCCTCGACCGCGAATATGCCTTTAGTTGGAGCTACGGCGTGGGCGAAACCATGACACTGCTTATACCTGACTTCTATGGTGGAAGCAGTAGCAACACCCGTCTCGATAAAGATTCGCAGAGCTACCAGGCACTGCTGGGTTTGGGCTTGCCACCGGTGCAGGCAGAGCAGGCGCTAGAGCAGGGCTTGCCAACTTACTGGGGCCCGCAGCCGATGACGAGCGGTCCGGTATACGTAGGAGCGATCATTATTTTCCTGTTCGTACTGGGGCTATTCATCGTGCACAAGCCTACCCGCATTTGGCTACTAGGCGCTACCATTCTCTCCATTGTGCTGGCATGGGGCAAAAACTTCGAGGCCTTTAACTACTTCATGTTCGACTACTTCCCGGGCTATAACAAGTTCAGGGCAGTATCATCGGCCCTAATCATTGCGCAGATCACGATGCCGCTGCTCGGTATACTGGCACTTTACAAAGTCATCCGTGATCGCAATTTGATCAAAGACTTGGACAAGAAACTGTTGATATCCGGAGGTATAACTGCCGGTGTCTGTTTGCTGGTATGGCTGTTTGCCGGTTCGGCCAGCTTCGTCGGCGCAGTGGACCCACAGCTGCAGCAGTCTTATTTCCCGCTCGATGCCATCCGTGCCGACCGTGAGAGTATGATGCGCTCTGATGCTCTGCGAGCATTCGTATTAATCGCGCTTGCATGTGGATTATTATACTTTTACCTAAAGGGCAAACTGTCGGCTACTATGGCCATGGCAGGTATAGGGCTGCTAATACTCGTGGACCTGTGGAGCGTGAACAAGCGCTACCTCAACGACGGCGATTTTGAGAAGCGTGTCGTGGAGAACCATTTCCAGCCGACCAAAGCCGACCAGATGATCCTACAGGACAAAGACCCGCACTACCGTGTGCTCTACCTGCCGAATCCGTTTAACGATGCCCGCACCTCGTACTTCCATAAGTCAGTGGGTGGGTACCACGGCGCTAAGTTGCGCCGCTATCAGGACGTGATCGACCGCCACATCGTGCAGAACAACCTGGAGGTATTGCGTATGCTCAACACCCGCTACGTGATCACAGGCGATCCGCAGCAGCCGGTGCAGCGTGTGCCGGGCGCCCTGGGCAATGCCTGGTTTGTAAGCGAAGTGAAAACTGTGAATACTCCGGATGAAGAGATCGAGGCCCTGAATGGGCTGGACGCCAGCACCACTGCTGTAGTAGACGTGTCGAAGTTCAAAACAGCTGCTACCAGCTACAACGCCGAGGGCTCTACCATTGAGCTGACAGAGTATCAGCCAAATGCCCTGACCTACGCAGTAAATGCGGCTCAAGCTGGTCTGGCGGTATTCTCGGAGGTATACTACGCCGATGGCTGGCAGGCTTACCTGAACGGCCAGCCTGTGGATCATATCCGGGTGAACTATATCCTGCGTGCCATGGAAGTACCGGCAGGAAAGCATACCATTGAGTTTAAGTTTGAGCCGAAGTCTTATGCCATAGGCAATACCATCTCGTTGATTTCATCGATCTTGTTGCTTATAGTCATAGGAGGCGCTATCTTTTATGGGATGCGCCGCAAGCCTGTGGAGGTAGAGAAAGAAGTAATCGTATAAATGAAGGCCCCGGTTTTATAGATCGGGGCCTTTGTTTTAGAGTATATGGAAGCACCGCTGCAACAACTGCACAGTAAAATATGGGAAGAGCAAGGTATAGCGCTCTGGGTAAAGCGCGAGGATCTGCTGCACCCCACCATTTCGGGCAATAAGTGGCGCAAGCTCAAGTATAACCTGCAGGAAGCAAAGCGGCTGCAACACGACACGCTGCTGACTTTTGGCGGTGCCTACTCTAACCACATCGCGGCAGTGGCGGCGGCAGGGCAGGAGTTCGGTTTCAAGACCATCGGCATCATCCGGGGAGAGGAGCATCTGCCGCTCAACCCCACACTCAGTTTTGCCACAACGGCAGGTATGGAACTGCATTACACCTCCCGCGAAGCGTACCGTCAGAAAACCGACCCCGTATACCTGGCGCAACTGGCCGAGCAGTTTGCAAATCCTTACATTATACCTGAAGGTGGAACGAATGCCTTGGCCGTAAAAGGCTGCACTGAAATTGTGTCAGATATCTCTATCGAATACGACTACATCTGCTGCGCCAGCGGCACGGGCGGTACCATCGCTGGCATTATTGCCGGGCTTGAGGGCGAGAAGCAAGTGCTGGGCTTTCCAGCACTGAAAGGAGGCGAATTCCTGCGGGAGGAGATCGAGCAACTGATCCAAAGCTATAGCGGGCAGCGCTACGACAACTGGCAGCTGATCACCGATTACCACTTTGGAGGCTACGCTAAGGTGAAGCCTGAGCTGTTGGGCTTTATGCGCGGCTTTCAGCAGGAGCATAATTTGCCGCTAGAGCCTGTCTATACCGGCAAGATGTTCTATAGCTTGATAGATCTCATTCAAGAAGGCTACTTCCCCAAAGGCAGTCGTATTGTGGCGGTGCATACCGGCGGGCTTCAGGGCAATGCTGGTTTTAAGGAGCGGCTAGGTATAGCGCTGTAGCTGATTTGAACTTTAGCACCATAATTGCTGTGTAGACCGTAGTTAACACAAAGACATAAAACTGTTCATGCCCCTCATCCGACTTTTGTTCCGTCTGCTGCCCTTCATCCTGTTGCTGCTGGTAGGCTGGTTTGTCTGGCGCCAGGTAAAGGCCACCTTTGGACCCGACGAGCAACAACCCGAAGTCATCGTCAACCACAACACCATCCTAACCACAGTAGAAGAGCTCGGGAAAATGGAGCTGGTGCGGTATAATTTCAAAGACGTGGTGGAGTATGAGAAAAACGTGTCGCGCTGGGTACCTAATTCTAAAGTAGTGCTGATCGTGACGGGTGAAGCCGTAGGCTGCATTGATTTTACCAGACTCACCGAACAGGATATCTTCTTCCAAGGCGACTCACTCGTGCAGATCAGCTTACCGGAACCCGAGATCTGCTACTATAAAATAGACCACAACAAGTCCAAAGTCTTTTCGAAAGAGAACACATACTTTCAGGATGCAGACCTGGTGCAGGAGAGTTACCGCTATGCAGAAAGCAATGTAAAGGAAGCTGCCCTGGAGTCAGGTATACTGCGCCAGACGCAGGTAAATGCCGAGAAAGTGCTCAAGCCTATGCTGGAGGAGATTACCGGTCGTAAAGTGGTGCTGGTGCCGCAGCGGCGTATTCAGAATCCGGAGATGCCGAAGAGGCGTTAGTTTGACTGGTAAAGTTGTTCAATCCTTTCAACGAACCAGATCTCTCCTATCGTCGTGATGACAAAAAAGGTATAAAGACGGGCGGCCAGAGTCCGCCAAATAGCTCACACTCGCCAGAGGCGAGCGAGGGGTGTAATGTCGTTACAGCCCAAATAACTCTTCAACTCCCAAACTCCTAAACTCCCAAACTTTTAATCGCATCCTGCACCAAATCATTTTCATAGCCTTTGCTAACCAGATAATAAGTTAGCTTTTGGCGTCGGGCGAAGGGGTTCTTTTCTTTTTCGGTGGCGTTCTTTTTCTCAAGCAGCTGCTTCAGATTCTCCTCGTACACATCATAGTCGATCTCTTTCAAGCCCTGCTTGATGCAGTAGTCTGAGATGCCCTTGGCTTTGAGGCCCTGCGTGATCTTGCGGCGCCCCCACTTCTTGAGGCCATACTTGCCGCGCACATAGGCTTGTGCATAGCGTTCTTCATCCAGCATCTTTTCCTGACCCAGCCGCACAATAATCTCCTCTACATCGTCCGGTTCAAGTCCATAGGTATACAACTTCGTGCGTACTTCCTGCTGGGTGCGCTCCTGGTAAGCACAATAAGCTGCCGCCTTGATCAGGGCCTCTTTCGGCGTATAGGTTTTCTGTTTTTTCTGTCGTTCCAAATCGTTCGTTTTGCTCCTGTTTAAAACAAGTTTGGGCTTGCAAGAGTTGCGCTATTGCCAACTAAAAACAAGTTAGCAATACCACAATTAAATTACGCAAATCAACCTAATTCCCCCCACCTTTGTGATTTCAAAAATAGAATTAAGTATGTTCTCAAAAGGAGTCAGGTACATGCTACTGTCTACGCTGTTTTTCTCGCTCATGAACGTGTGCGTGAAAATGGTGCCGCATATACCTGCCATTGAAGTGATTTTGTTCCGTTCGGTGGTGTCGCTGGTGATGAGTTTCGTCGTGCTGCGCGCTAAGCGGATAAGCGTATGGGGCAGCAACTATGGCTTGCTGATAGCCCGCGGTGCGGCCGGAGCCATGGCACTCATGCTGTTCTTTACAACGCTGCAAAATATACCCTTAGCCACGGCGGCTACGCTACAATATCTGTCACCCATCTTTACCACGATCATGGGTATTTTTATTGTGAAGGAGAAGGTCAGATCCTGGCAGTGGGTGTTCTTTGCGGTGTCGTTTGCAGGAATTCTTGTCATTGAGGGGTTTGATGCCAGTGCCGACTCGTTTTATGTGTGGCTGGGCGTAATGAGTGCCGTGTTCTCAGGCCTGGCCTATAACTTTATCCGGCGCCTGAACACACGGGAGCACCCGCTGGTGATCGTGTTTTACTTCCCGCTGGTGGCGCTCCCGATTTCGGGTATTTACTCTATCTTCAACTGGGTGCAGCCTGATGGCTGGGACTGGGGCATTCTATTGCTGGTAGGCGTGCTTACGCAACTGGGGCAATACTACATGACAATGTCGTATCAGGCAGAGGAAATCTCTAAGGTGGCGAATCTTAACTTCATCGGAATCATTTATGCACTATCGCTAGGTTTTATCTTGTTCGACGAGCACTTCGAGCTGGCAACTTACACAGGTATGGGGCTGGTGCTGGTAGGGGTGGTGCTGAATGTACGTTACAAAAACCGGCTGTCGCAGCGTGAGATTGAGGCGCACGAAACGAAGCTGCCCAAGGTATAGCTGCGGCTGAGTCTTTGCCAGATGCTGCCGCGCCTGTTACATGATGCTGAAGGATAGCGTGCACTGGGGTTTTCTAAGGTATAGTAATGCAAAAGCGTATACCTGTAAAAAGTTTGAGGAGCTTAATTTCTGAAAAAGCTAAACACGAGAGGCGGGTTTTGTCGTTAGTTCTTAAATTGTAAAGCATAACACTCCAGATAAGAGCCTCCGTACATGCGCCCTGCTTTTTTACTCTTCCTGCTATACCTGTTGCCGGCCATCACCATGGCGGGCACCCTGCGTGGACGCATCACAGACGAGAACAACCAGGGCCTGCCTTTTGCCAGCATCTATATCAAAGAGGCTGCTAGCGGCACCGCCTCCAACGATCAGGGCAATTACCAACTGCAACTACCAGCCGGGACCTATACCCTGGAGTTTAAGTATGTCGGCTATCGGGCTCGCATCGAGACGGTGACCATAGGTGATGGAACGCAGGAACTGAACGTGCAGCTAATGCCGGAGGTGCTCAACCTGAAAGAAGTAGTCGTGAAAGCTGCCGACGAAGATCCGGCCTACGGCATCATGCGCAACGCCATCCGGCTGCGCAAGTACCACCGCGACGAAGTGAATGCCTGGAGCGCCCGGGTATACATGAAAGGCGTGGCCCGCATGGACAAAGTGCCTGGCAAAGTACTCGGTGTGCGGGTAGTGGATGTGGACACGGGCATCGTATACCTGTCGGAGTCGGTGTCGGAGTTGCATTTCAAAAAGCCGAATAAGGTAAACGAGCGCATCATCTCCTCTAAAGTGAGCGGCAAGAAACAGGGCTTCAGCTTCAATCAGGCCTCGGAGATGAACATCAGCTTTTATGATAATCTGCTCAAAGTACAAGGCCTGAGCGAACGGGGCTTCGTATCGCCGCTGGCCAACAATGCCCTCTTCTTTTACCGTTTCGAGTACCAGGGGGCCTTTGAAGAAAACGGACGCACCATCAACAAGATCAAAGTCATTCCAAGGCGCAAAAACGATCCGGTTTTTCAAGGAAATATCTACATTGTGGATGGTACCTGGCGCATTCACAGCACTGACCTGACCCTCACCAAAAACGCAGGCATCGATTTCGTCGATTTCATCCGGGTGCGGCAGGTATACGCGCCGGTGCAGGACCATGTGTGGATGCCGGTGTCGCAGCGCTTTACATTCGAGGCATCAGGACTTGGATTCAAGGGCGGTGGCTATGCCACAGGTGTGTACTCTAACTACAGGGTGCAGCCTGCTTACAGTCGTCCACCGACCGTAGTGGAGCCGGAACCGGAAGTGGTGGAAGATGCCGTTGCGGTGGAAGTGAAACCTGCCCGACGGCAGCGAGCCCGGGTGATCAAGCCGAAGGAGGTTGCGCCTGAGGAGCAGCCTGCCATACATGATGAAAAGCTATTCAGCCGTGAAGTGCTGGTCGTGGAGAAGGAGGCGAACACCCGCGATTCCGCCTACTGGGCCGAAATCAGACCGGTGCCGCTGACTGAGGAAGAGCAAGTCGACTACCAGCGCAAAGACAGTCTGGAGGTCATCCGGGAGTCACGGGTATACAAAGACTCCCTGGACCGTATCCGGAACAAGCCGACCTTTGGCAATTTCTTTATGCGCGGCTATACCTACAGCAACACCTACGACCGCCGCTATTTCCGGATAGACCCCTTGCTGAGTCTGACCGGTGGACCGAGCGTGCTGCAGTACAACACCGTGGAGGGTACTGTGTTAAACGTAGGCATGGAGTATCGCCAGAGTTTTGAGGACCGTCGCCACTACGAAATAGAGCCGACCATCCGTTACGGACTGGCAAACGAGAAGCTCAACGCCAAACTGCGCCTGAACTATACTTACGACCCCATCAAGCGGAGCTCGGTATCGGTGGAGGGCGGCCGCTTCGTGGACCAGATCAACTCCACCAACCCGATCTCGCCATTTGCCAACACGATCTATACCTTGCTGCTGCAGCGCAACTACCTGAAGCTCTACCAACGCGACTATGCCCGGGTGAATTACCGCTCTGAGATATTCAATGGCGTTACGATACTCACATCACTGGACTACAGCCACCGGATGCCGCTCGAGAATTCCACCGACTATACCTTCCGGGAAAGCAGTAGCGGCAGTTTTACCTCCAATGTACCGGAGAATGCAGAGTTGGCAGATGCCGCTTTTGAACCGCATCAGGCCTTGACGGCCGCCTTTACCGTAGCTTTCCGTCCGGGTATGAACTATATCTCCCGACCCGACCGCAAGATCAATATTGGCTCGCGCTGGCCTACTTTTTCGCTGGGCTACCGGGGAGGCATTAAGGCGCTCGGTGGCGATGTGAAGTATACGACTGTGGCGCTGCGCATCTCCGACGACTTCAGCTTGGGCTTGCTGGGCAGTAGCGAGTACAGCTTTACGGCGGGTACTTTCTGGGGCAAGGAGAATATGCGACTGATGGACTACCGCCATTTCAACGGCAACCGCACCATCTTCGCGGGGGTGTACACCGGCTTCCAACTCCTCGACTACTACCGGTATAGCACCAACAGCCGCTACCTCGAGGGGCATTACGAACATCACTTCAATGGCTTTCTGTTCAACAAGATCCCGCTCTTCCGCCGCCTGAAGTGGCAGGAAGTGGTGAGCCTGCATTACCTGAACACACGCAAGTCAGAAAACTATTTGGAGCTCGGCTTAGGTATAGAGCACATCTTCAAGGTGCTTCGTGTTGATTTCTTCACCTCGTTTCAGGAGCAGCAGAAGGTGCATACGGGCGTGAGAGTAGGATTCGGGTTTTAAGCATAAGGGCTGAGATCCCATAATGCCAACGAAGGGGCGGGAAGGCTGTATTACAACCAAATAGACAGGTTGGACGTTAGAAATCAGAGAAGACTAATATTTTGAAACGACCATGAAAAACCTGAAAAATATACTAAAGACCGGAGTTGCCGCTGCCTTTATGGCTACCATCACGGTGGCTTGCGGCGATAGGCCGGCCTCGAACCCTACGGATGACACGAGTACCTCTGAGGCAATAACAGAGCGAAGCAAGTCTACCCAAAACCTGAACAACCCGCGCCCTGCACCAGTAGGCCGTACTGCTGAAACCGGGGAGCAAGCCGACCGCTTCGGTGACTTGCCTGCTAACGTGGATTCAGCTGCCCGTGCCAAAGTGGAGCTGGATAAGCAAAGACAACTGGAAGAAAACCCGGACCAGCGCCCTAGACCACGCACACCGACAGGACGTCGCGTGGAAGGTGGACGAGTGGATCAGTAAGAACGCATATAAACCGAAAAGAGGCCATACCTGTACGCATAGCAGGTATGGCCTCTCTGTTTTCTGGCAAGTAAGTGTTACTTCACCACCGCCGTAGTGCCCACTGGCGGGATGACCATACCGGCCCCTGTCTTC
This sequence comes from Pontibacter lucknowensis, assembly GCF_900156415.1. Classification (GTDB taxonomy): domain Bacteria; phylum Bacteroidota; class Bacteroidia; order Cytophagales; family Hymenobacteraceae; genus Pontibacter; species Pontibacter lucknowensis. The sequence goes on from NZ_FTNM01000007.1 coordinate 43,314, forward strand.
TTGCGGCCTTTCAGGTTGATGTTGTAGATGATCACCGAGATAAAGATCAGGATATAAGCCGCCACCTTTACAGCGGTGGTCTCCTCGTTGAAGTACAGGAAAGCCACCACGAAGTTGAGGATCGGGTTGATGTACATCAGGATGCCAATCGTGCCTGAGGTGAGTTCTTTAAGCGCATACAGGTTCAGGAACAGCGGCAGCACCGTGAAAAGAGCACTTAGTATACCTGTCATCAGAAAGAAATGACCGTCCAGTGCCACTTCAGAGCTTCCTTTGAGCTGTTCGTAAAAAGGCGCGATGAACACAAAAGAGAGCAGAAGTTGCAACGTGAGCAGCACGATCTTGTCATATACCTTGAGGATACGCTGCGTGATCAGGTAAAAGGCGTAGCTCAACGCAATCAGCAGACTAAAAAGCAGGCTCGTCAGCTCACCTGTCCCGATTAGCACGCAGCTAAGGGCACTTAGCCCAATGGCCACCCACTGGTTTGCACGCAACTCTTCTTTGAGCAAGGCAAAGCCCAGCACCGCCGTCAGGATCGGGCAGAGCAGGTATGAGAAAGAGCCGGTCTGGATGTTGATGTGGTTGATGACATAGATAAAGGCCAGCCAGTTGATGGTCAGCAGCGAGCCGCCCAGAAATGTAAAGAGCAAAAATTTACGGGCTTCCCGTGGTTTTGATGCCTTTACTAGTGCCAATGTCTGCATCAGGTTCTTGCGCCGGAACAGGACCGTGATCAGCAACAGCAGCACGACAGACAAGGCCACCCGGAAGAACAGGATTTGTCCGCTTGGGTAGTCAGCCAGCGCCTTGAGCGGAAAAGGTATAAAGCCCCAGATGACAAAGGCTGCTATACCTGCCGCGTAGTATGGTTTAGTGTTAGTCGTTTCCATTTCAAATTAAAAGAGCGCAAAGGTATCGTTTTGATTTCTAAAATGCTGCTATATAGTTCCACGCATTCATGTTTTGACATTGATTGCCCGGCGCTTTAATTCTTTGCCGCTCCTCACAACCCTTCATCCGAAATAGTATCTTTGAGACTGAAAACCGATTTGTTTATGCTCACCTTTCGCCAGCTTCAAGCCATTACAGGAGGCACTGTGGTACAGCTGCTGCAGGACAGCCCTGTGGTGCACCTGCTCACCGACAGCCGCAAGCTGTCGCAGCCTGCGGGCACGCTGTTCTTTGCCATTAAGGGGCGCCACAACGACGGGCATGTATACCTGAGTCAGCTGTACAAGCTGGGGGTGCGGCAGTTTGTGGCGGAAGAGTCAGAGGGTTTGGGTGAGCTATACCCGGAGGCCAACATCCTGCAGGTGCAAAGCAGCTTAAAGGCGCTGCAGGCCGTGGCAGCATGGCACCGGGGGCAGTTCCGTATACCTGTGCTGGGCATAACCGGCAGCAACGGCAAAACCATTGTGAAGGAGTGGCTGGCCCAACTGCTGAGCCCGGAGGAGCTGGTGGTGAAAAGCCCGCGCAGTTACAACTCCCAGATTGGCGTGCCGCTGTCGGTCTGGCAGCTCGACACCAACCATACCTTCGGCATATTCGAGGCGGGAATCTCACAGCCGGGCGAGATGCAACGGCTGCAGCAGGTGATTCAGCCTACACTCGGTCTGTTTACCAACATTGGCAGCGCCCACGACGAAGGCTTTGCCGACCGCCGGCAGAAGGTGGAGGAAAAGCTGCAGCTGTTCAGTCAGGTGGAATTACTCTTCTATTGCCGCGACCACGAGCTGGTGCACGAGGCGGTGCAGGCGCAAAATATACCTACTTTCACCTGGTCCCGAAAGGAGCAGGCGGATGTGCAGCTCAGCGGCAGCACGGTCTCGGGCCATAAAACTATCGTGAGCTATACCTACCGGGGCGAGCAGCACAGCCTGGCTATACCTTTCACAGACGATGCTTCCGTGGAGAATGCCCTGCACTGTCTGGCAGTGCTGTTGCAGCGCGGCATCGACCTGACAGCCATACAGGACCGCATGGACCGGCTGCAGCCCGTGGCCATGCGCCTCGAAATGAAAGAAGCCATCAACGGCTGCTACCTGATCGACGATACCTACAACAATGACTTGGCAGGCTTATCCATCGCGCTTGATCTGCTGGCCAGTCAGCCGAAACGGGGGAGGCGCACACTTATAATTTCCGATCTGCTGGAGTCGGGTATGGCGGAGGAGAAACTCTACAATGAGGTGGCTGCCCTGACCAAAGCCCATCAGGTAGAGCGCCTGATCGGGATTGGGCCTACCATACAGGCACACGGCACTAAATTTAGTGGCGACACGGCATTTTATGCCAGCACAGCTGAATTCCTGCAGCAGTTCAGTTCCGAGCAGTTCCGAAACGAGCTGGTGCTGGTAAAGGGCGCCCGTGTATTTGGTTTCGAGAAGATCGTGCAGGCTTTTCAGCAGAAGGTGCACGGCACGGTGCTCGAAGTGAACCTGGATGCGCTGGTGCACAACCTGAATTACTACCGCTCCAAACTGGCCTCGGGTACTAAGCTGATGGTGATGGTGAAAGCCTTCGCCTACGGCAGCGGCAGCTTTGAGGTCGCCAACCTGCTGCAGTTTCACCGGGTAGACTACCTGGCAGTAGCCTACGTGGACGAGGGCGTGAGCCTGCGCGAGCATGGCATCACGTTGCCGGTTATGGTGATGAACCCCTCTCCTGACAGTCTGGCTAAACTGCACCAGTACAGCCTCGAGCCCGAGATTTACTCACTGGAGCTGCTCCGCGATTTTCTGGCCACTGCTCAGCCCGACATCAGCTATAAGATCCACCTCAAGCTCGATACGGGTATGCATCGCCTTGGCTTCACGGGGGATGACTTCGACGAGCTATTCACATTGCTTGCCCGGCATCCGCAGGTGCGGGTGGTGAGCACCTTTAGCCATCTGGCCGGAGCCGACGAAGCCCTGCACGACGATTTCTCGCGCATGCAGCTGCAGAACTTCACGGCCTTGGCTGCGGAGGTAGAGGAGCGCCTCGGCTATACCGTGCTCAAGCACATTCTCAACTCGGCGGGCATCGTACGTTTTCCGGAGCATCAGCTGGACATGGTGCGCTTAGGTATAGGGCTGTACGGGGTAGAGTCCACTGGTTCAGAGCAGGAGGCGCTGCAGCCAGTCAGCACACTCAAAACCACCATCTCGCAAGTAAAGCACATTAGGCAGGGCGAAACCGTGGGCTACAGCCGCAAAGGTATAGCCGACACCAACAAGACCATCGCCACCATCGCCATTGGTTACGCCGACGGCTACGACCGCCGCTTCAGCAACGGCGCAGGGCAGGTGCTTATCAACGGCCGTCGGGCACCCATCATCGGCAATGTGTGCATGGACATGTGCATGATCGACGTAACCGGCATACCTGCCAAAGTTGGCGATGAAGTCACGGTGTTCGGCCCGCAGCTCACGCTGGTCGAGCTGGCGCAGCGCATCGGCACCATCCCTTACGAGCTCCTCACCAACGTCAGCACCCGCGTCAAGCGCATCTTCTTCTCGGAGTAAGCTTAGGAACTCGGGGAATTTCAGATGACGAGGAATGGGAGAAAGTGAGAACTGGTTTGCCAGGGTGTACAAGCTGTAATTCTCTGTTTAATACACAAGCGCATAAAACAATTAGCAAATCAATCTGTCTCAGATCTTCAAATTACCTCATATCCAAATCATCAGCCTTATTCTTTTGCAATACCGGGGAACAGCTTGTATCTTGCAGTTGTTTATAACGAGTCTAAATAAAAGAAGAGAAATCGTGCGTAATAGGACAGAAGAAACACAGGCCCAGAAGAGTGTGCGCGATCTGAAGATCGGGGAGAGCGGGGAGATATGCTGTTTGAATGACCCTGAGATGGCACTCAAGCTGCTGGAGATGGGTTGCATACCTGGCACAGCTGTAAAACTGAACAGCAAGGCCCCCTTTGGTGACCCTGTCACGATCATTGTGAATGATTATACGCTTTCTTTGCGTTTAGACGAAGCTGAAACCATTCTGCTGAAGTAGATTTATTACCACATGGCTGTTACCATAGAGGCGGAAGCGCCAGAAGCCAAAAAAGCAACGCTCCATCAGCCGGTGGCTAAAATTGCTTTGATTGGCAACCCGAATTCGGGTAAAACTTCACTATTCAACCAACTCACAGGCCTTAACCAGAAGGTGGGCAATTTCCCGGGCGTTACTGTCGACAAGAAGACAGGCATCAGCCACATCACTCCCAACCTGAAGGCGCAGATCATTGACCTGCCCGGCACCTACAGCCTGTATCCTAAGTCGCTGGACGAGCGTGTGATCATTGACCTGCTCTACGATCCGGCCTCCAAGCATAACCCGGATCTTGTCATTGTAACGGCTGACGCCTCTAACCTGAAGCGTAACCTGCTGCTGTTTACCCAGCTGGTAGATCTGCGCATACCTGCCGTACTGGCCCTCAATATGATGGACGTGGCAGAGACAGAGGGTGTGAAGATCGATGTTGATGCGCTGCAACGCGAACTGGGTGTGCCTGTTATTCCACTCAATGCCCGCAAAGGTATCGGTATAGCCGCACTCAAAATTGTAATGTCACAGCAGCTGACCCCTGCCAAGGCTACTTTCTTTGAAATTCCGGAAGAGCTGAAGGAGGTGGTTAGCCAGATCAAAGCGCGTTTCGACCTTCGAAACGATTACCTGGCGCTGCATTACGCTCATCAATATAAAAACCTGCGCTTCCTGTCCGAGCAAGATAGAGTTTGGATAGCGCAACTACTAGAGTCGGCCGACTTTAAGTCAAATACAGTGCAGGCCAGCGAAACGATAGCACGCTATGTGCGCATTAACGAGCTCTTGCTCGATGTGGTGCGCATAGAGAAAGCCAAAGAAGAGGAGAAGTTCAGCAACAAGATCGACCAGGTGCTGACGCACCGTGTGTTCGGCTATCTGATCTTCCTGGCGCTGCTGTTCCTGGTGTTTCAGGCCGTGTTTGCCTGGGCCAGTTACCCCATGGACCTGATTGACGAAGGTATAGCCGGACTCAATACACTTATCCAGGAGAACTTCAGCGGACCGCTGATCAACCTGCTCACAGAGGGCGTGATCGCCGGTTTGGGTGGTGTGCTGATCTTTATACCCCAGATTGCGATATTGTTTGCTTTCATTGCCATTCTGGAAGAAACCGGCTACATGGCTCGCGTGACTTTCATGATGGATAAGATCATGCGTAAGTTCGGTCTGAACGGTAAAAGTGTGGTGCCGCTTATATCGGGCGTAGCCTGTGCCGTACCTGCTGTCATGTCGGCACGCACCATTGAGAACTGGAAAGACCGCATGATCACGATCTTCGTGACGCCACTGATGAGCTGCTCGGCCCGCATACCGGTATACACGGTGTTAATTGCCTTGGTGGTACCAGAGGTATACTACTTCGGCTTCCTGAACCTGCAGGGCATTGTGCTGATGGGTTTATACCTGTTGGGCTTCCTGTCTGCTATATTTTCAGCACTTTTATTAAAGGTGTTGCTGAAGGCCCGCGAGCGCAGCTACTTCATCATGGAGTTTCCGGTGTATAAGATGCCGCGCTGGAAAAACGTGGGGCTCACTATTTTTGAGAAGTCCAAGACGTTTGTGCTGGAGGCAGGTAAGATCATCGTGGCGGTTTCCATTATCCTATGGGTGCTGGCCTCTTACGGTCCTGGCGATAGCTTTGAGCGTGCCGAGGAGCGTGCCACGGTAGAGGCACAGGCAAAAGGATTTGGCGAAGAACAAACCGATAACCTGGTGGCTGCCTACCAGCTGGAGTCGAGCTATGCGGGCAAGTTCGGGCAGGCGATTGAGCCAGCTATACGCCCGCTGGGTTACGACTGGAAGATAGGTATAGCACTGCTTACCTCCTTTGCCGCACGTGAGGTGTTTGTGGGCACGATCTCCACTATCTATAGCATAGGAGAGGAAGAGAACGTGAGCACGATAAAAGACAAGCTAATGTCAGAGAAGGATGCCGATGGCAATCCGTTCTTTACGCCAGCCCGTGCCTTCTCGCTTCTTGTGTTTTATGCCTTTGCCATGCAGTGCATCAGCACCCTGGCCATTGTACGTCGCGAAACTAAAAGCTGGATGTGGCCGCTGGCGCAGCTGGTGTATATGACAGGTCTGGCGTATGTATCCGCCTTCGCTGTTTTTCAACTGATGAGCTAAACGCCTTATAAAAGCATTTGATTAGCCCGCTCCCAAAGGAGCGGGCTTTTTTTGTGCTTCCAAATTAAGCGCACAGACGCTATATGTCGGAAGTTGTAGAAGTAGTTAAGTGCTGTTCTGGGATGACCTAAGATCTTGATTATGTACAGCTTATGTTTTATAAATTTAATTTTTCTACTATAATATTGAATAAATTTATCCTTTCTGACACTTTATCGTATAAAGAGGAGCTTTTACCGTTTTGCTCGAAATCTGCTGATGCAAGAAGTACCTAAAATGCCCTGTGAGGATGATCAGGATGAGTGTTTGAGATCAAAAAACGCATTAAATATTTGTGAAAGCCGAAAACATTCTTTATAATTGAATATCTCTCACCTTAAACAAATAAAACAATGAAAAGACCTCTACTACTCTCAGAGTCATTTTTACCCCACTGCCGCTTACCTATTTCGGCCAAACTAGCGGCCTCCTAAACAATTTTTGATGTAGCATAGCCTGCTGTTAAGGCTATTAGCCTGTTATGTTCAGACTTTACTGTCTGTTCAAACGATGGCTGTATCCTTATTTTGACAAATAATTTAACCTGCTCCAGTTTTCCCGGTGTCTGATACAGTGATCTGTAGAGGATGATTATCTGATTTGGATTATGTAACTGTTTCCTAAATGTGCTGGTGTCAGCACTATAGGTAACCTGAGTCGCAGAAATCCTTGTTGATGGTAGCATCTTCAGTATCAAATGTCAGGAACGAAGGAATTGATAGAAGAAGGAGGTGATCAAAAGACAGAGCAAGCCTGTGCTCAATTTTCAATATAGAACATACAGACTATGGCTGCTAGCCAGCATAGTAAAAATAACACCTTAACTATTTTGAATTAATTCTTACCTAAACAAACAGCGCAATGAAAAAAATTTTAATGCTATGCCTGCTGCTTGTGTCGGCCTTGATCCACGAGGCCATGGCTCAAGTCAGGGCGATCACCGGTACGGTGACAGACGCTACTACCAATCAGCCGCTGCCAGGGGTTACAGTCCTGGTGAAAGGCACTACAGTGGGTACTGCCACAGGGGCAGACGGTACCTATACTGTGAATGTGCCGGAAGGCAGCAATACACTTGTGTTCCGCTTTGTAGGCTATCAGACTATTGAGCGGCCAATCGGCAATGCAACTACCGTGAACGTATCCCTGGGAACCGATACCCGTCAGCTGGGTGAGGTTGTGGTAACAGCCCTCGGTATCGAGCGTACCCGAAACGAACTCCCTTATGCAGCGCAGTCTGTAGGAGGTGAGGAAGTTGCCCAAACTCGTCAGCAGAACTTTACTAATGCACTTTCTGGTCGTGTGGCTGGTGTGCAGGTAACTCAGAACAACAACCTGGGCGGTTCTACTAACGTGATCATCCGCGGTAACAAGTCTATCGGCGGTGCTAACCAGGCACTCTTCGTAGTAGATGGTGTTCCGCTAGATAACTCTACCAACAACACTGCTAACCAAGTTAGAGGTGCTGGTGGTTATGACTACGGTAACGCCGCAGCCGACATCAACCCGGACGACATCGAGTCGATGACGATCCTGAGAGGTGCCGCTGCAACAGCGCTTTATGGTTCGCGTGCTGCTAACGGTGTTGTGATGATCACTACCAAAAGAGGTTCTAAAAGACAAGGTATTGGTGTGACGATCAACTCGGGTGCCAACTGGGGCTTCCTGGATAAGAGCACTTATACCCGATACCAGAAGGAGTATGGCAGAGGCTATCCAGGTGCCGTTTATAGCGATGAGTATCCTGGCTTTTACGCCAATGACGTTGACGGTGACGGAACTCCTGAGAGAGTGGTTGTATTGAACGAAGACGGTTCTGCCGGTCCTCGTTTCGATCCGAACCTGCTTGTTTGGAACTGGGATTCTTTTGACCGCACGTCTCCTAATTTTGGCCGACCTACACCTTGGGTGCCCGGCGCAAATGACCCGACTACTTTCTTTGAAACTACTTATGGCACATCGCACAACATCGCAATTGATGGCACCAGCGATAAAGGTTTCTTTAAAGTAAACTATGGCCGCAACAGCAATGATGGTATGCTGCCAAACTCCAATGTGACGAAAAACTTCATCAGTTTCTCAACATCATACGATCTTGTTGACAGGCTAACAGCCACGACCTCTATTAACTTTACTGAGACTGACGGTATTGGCCGTTATGGTACTGGTTACAGTGGCCTGAACCCGAACCAGGGCTTCAGACAGTGGTGGGGAACTGACGTAGATCTGAAAGAGCAGGAGCGTGCTTACCTGGACACACGTGAAAACGTAACCTGGAACCCAAGAGCCTGGAACGACCCTCGTCCGATGTTCTTCGACAACCCATACTGGACTCGTTACGAAAACTTCAACACTGACAACAGACGCCGTGCTTTGGGTTATGTTCGTTTGGATTACAAACTGACTGACTGGTTGAGCATCATGGGCCGTGCTTCATTGGATACTTATGACGAAATCCGTGAAGAGCGCTATGCAGTAGGTTCTGTAGGTGTATCAAGCTATACCAGACACAATGGTCGTTTCAGCGAAGCTAACTACGACCTGATGGCGAACATTGACAGAGACTTCACTGAAGACTTAAACTTTAAAGCCACGATCGGTACAAACATCCGCGATACGAAGAGATCATTCATCCGCTCTACCACAAACGGTGGTCTGGTGGTGCCACGTCTGTACTCGCTTTCCAACTCACGCAACCCGCTTGGCCCTCCGGTTGAGCAAGACACCCGTCTACGTGTGAACGGTTACTTCGCTAGTGCCACATTAGGCTACAGAGACCTGGCCTTCATTGACGTAGCTTCACGTGTTGACCAGTCTTCTTCACTTCCTCCTGCTAACAGAGACTATTTCTATCCATCAATCTCTGGTAGCTTCGTGTTCTCTGAACTTTTAGAGCCTAACTTCTGGTTTACCTACGGTAAGATCAGAGCCAACTATGCTGAGGTAGGTAACATGGCAGAGCCACTGAGTGTGTTTGATGTGTATAACTTGATAGCACCTTTTGGTTCTACTTCGCTGGCATCTGTTAACAGTACCAGAAACAACCCTGACCTGAAGCCAGAGCGTACGAAAAGCTGGGAAATTGGTGCGGAATTCACCTTCATGGATGCCCGTGCTGGTTTTGACGTAACGTATTACAACGCAAGCTCTGTAGACCAGATCCTAAACGTGCCGCTCTCAAGAGCTACTGGTTATAACGCCCAGTGGATTAACGCCGGTGAGGTGGTAAACAAAGGCTTTGAGGTTTCTGCTTTCGGTTCTCCGATCAAGACAGATGACTTCTCCTGGACGATCAATGCGAACTGGACCAGAAACAGAAGTATGGTAGAGGACCTTGGTCCAATCCAGAACTACCAGATTGCAGCCTTCCAGGGTGGTGTATCGCTTAACGCAGCCGAAGGTGAGCCGTTCGGTATCATCAGAGGTGCTGGTTTCGTGTACAACGACCAGGGACAGCGTGTAGTAGGTGCCAACGGTTTGTATCTGTCTAACAGAAACGCAAACACCAACATCGGTGACATTAACCCTGACTGGGTGGGTGGTGTGTCTAACACATTCCGCTACAAGGGCGTGTCTTTGGGCTTCCTGATTGATGTGAAGCAAGGTGGCAGCGTATTCTCACTTGACCAGGCTTATGGTCAGTACACTGGTATTCCGGATAACACTTCGTTCACTAACGACCTGGGCAACCCGGTTCGTAACCCAATTGTTCGTAACGCTGATGGTAGCTACGCTGAAAACAGCGGTGGTATGATTCTGCCAGGTGTGAAAGAAGATGGCACGCCTAACGATACACGTGTAGAAGTATTCTATGCCATGGGTTACAACAACCCGCCAGAAATGCACGTGTACGATGCCAGCTATGTGAAGCTGAGAGAGGCTACTTTGGGCTTCGCTCTGCCAGAGTCCCTTGTGTCCAGGTTCAAGGTGTTCCAGGGTATAGACCTGTCGATCTATGGTCGTAACCTCTACATCTTCCACAAGAACACGCCATACTCTGATCCGGAAGAAGGTCTGAGTGCTGGTACTCAGTCACTTGGCTATCAGAGTGGTGCCTATCCTACTATGCGTAATGTAGGCTTTAACGTAAGAGCAAGATTTTAATAATGAATAATATGAAAAAGATATTTGCATTCCTCATGCTCGCCTTGGTATTCGTCGGCTGTACGGATGAATGGGAAGAGGATTTGAGAGACCCGAAAAACCCTACTGCGGTACCTGCACCGATGCTTTTTTCTAATGCGCAGCGTAACCTGGTAGACCAAATGGTAACCCCTAACGTGAACTCCGGCATCTTCAGGCTGATATCACAGCACTGGGCTAACACTACATATCCAGAGGAAAGCCGGTATGACTTAGTAAGCCGTAACATTCCTCAGAACTTCTGGTTCACTTTGTATCGTGATGTGCTGATGGACTTCAGAGAGGCTTCTATCGTGATCAATGAAGATCAGGCGCTGAATGCTGCTGTGAAGGCTAACCAACTGGCTATAATCGAGGTAATGGAAGTGTACACCTGGTCTGTGCTGGTAAATACGTTCGGTGACATCCCTTATTCTGAGGCGTTGAACCGTGACATTATCTACCCTAGCTATGACGATGATGCCGCTATCTACGAAGACCTGTTTGCCAGACTGGATGCTGCCATCGCAACTCTGAATCAGAATTCAGGTGCTGCCAGCTTTGGTGGCGCTGACCTGATCTACGGTGGCAACGTAGCCCGTTGGATCATGTATGCCAACTCGCTTAAGCTGAAGCTAGGTATGACGGTAGCCGATGTAAATCCGAGCCGTGCCCAGCAGGCTGCCAGCGAAGCTGCTCCAAATGTATTCAAGTCTACTGCTGATCAGGCTGTTTTCAGATACACAGCTACTACACCAAACGTAAACCCTGTGTGGACAAACCTGGTGCAGAGCGGTCGTAACGACTTTGTGCCTTCTGCTACACTGATCAACAGAATGAATGAGCTGAATGACCCACGTCGTGCCGCTTACTTCACACAGCTTAATGGCGCCTATGTAGGAGGTATCTATGGTAACAACAACACCTATGCTAACTTCTCGAAAGTAAATCCTACCATTACAGCTCCTGACCGTCCTGCTATCGTGCTGGGTTATGACGAAGTAGAGTTCTACTTAGCTGAGGCTGCTGCCCGTGGATTTATCTCAGCTGTTCCTGCAGACCATTTCAGAAGAGCTATCACAACCTCTATGGAGATCTGGGGAATAACTGATGCGGCTGCCTTAACAAGTTATTTCGCTCAGCCTGATGTAGCTGCCGGTTTAGCCGCACTTGCTGCTCCTGGTAGTGGTGGAACACTTACAGATGCTCAGCGAAGAGCACTTGGCGTACAGAAGTGGATTGCCCTTTATGAGCGTCCGTTCCATGCCTGGACAGAGTTCCGCAGATTGGACTATCCACAACTGCAAGCGCCAGATCCGCAGTACAGACCAGCTTACAACGTAGTGCCGGTGCGTTATCCTTATCCGCCGACCGAGCGTACGCTGAACCCTGATGCTGTGAATGCTGCTGCAACCGCGATAGGTGGTGACGAAGCCACAACCCGTATTTTCTGGGATGTGAGACCAGCTGGACAATAAAAAGTATTATAATCTTGAAGAAGTTTAATTAACTAGGTAGTAGTCTTCTTCATTTGAAAAAGGCCTTCGGTTTCCGGGGGCCTTTTCTGCTTTTATTTTAATTCATGTTTGCACACAATTTTATGATGGAATTTGTAAATTGCTTTTGACCCTTCGACTCACCAAAACAAACTTCCATGCACAGGTTTGCCATCTCGCTAACACTGCTTCTGATAATTTGCCTGCTTTGTTCCGGCTCTGCCATAGGGCAGGAAAGGCATTATGAACTTTCCGGTACAGTAACCAGCCAATCAGGAGAGACACTGCCAGGAGCCTATATTCTGATTAATCCTGGCAACAGAACGATTAGTGCAGACGACAGAGGGCGGTTCAGCGTTAGCCTGCCAGCAGGTGAATATACTTTGCAGTACCAATACCTGGGTATGGAGCAGGGGGTACAGCAGGTAGACTTAAGACGCAATATGAACCTGCGCTTGCAGATGAAGGTGAAGGCAACCGGACTACGGCAGGTGGAGATTATTGCCAGACCTTCGACGGATGTAAACTCGACCAACATGGGCAGTACATACATGGATGTGAAGCTGCTCACAAAAATGCCTGCACTGCTAGGCGAAGTGGATGTGATTCGTTCCGTCTCCAGCCTGCCTGGCGTGGTGAATGCGGGGGAGGGAACCGGTGGCTTTTATGTGCGCGGCGGCAGTGCCGACCAGAACCTGGTGCTGCTCGATGATGTGCCCGTGTTTAACTCTGCCCACCTGTTCGGCTTCTTCTCGGTCTACAACCCTGATATACTCAAAAGCTATACCCTGCACCGGAGCGGAATTTCTGCAAAATACGGCGGACGCATCTCCTCCATACTTGATGTCAAGCTGGAAGAAGGGAATACAGAGCGCATGCGCTTTAAAGCAGGTATATCTCCTGTGTCTGCCAAGTTCAGCATGGAAGGACCTGTTACTCAAAAGCTCTCTATCGTGATAGCCGGCCGGGCTGCTTACCCGACCTATCTGCTCAAGATGTTCAACAGCGACAACATCAAAAACAGCTCTGCCGACTTTTACGATGTGAATGTAAAGGCAAAGTATAGAGTAAACGAAAATAACAGCCTGACCCTCTCCACTTATTACAGTGCCGATAACTTTAAATTCCCTTATGATACTACTTACAACTGGACCAACGCATTGGGGAGCCTGAAGTGGGACCATCAGTTTAACTCTAACCTGAGCAGTACTGTCACGCTTGCTAAGAGTGTTTATGACAATAATGTAGAAGGTATAGCCATAGGCGAAGAGTTTAACCTGAACTCAGGTATAGACTTTGAGCAGGCAAAGGTTGACTTCTGGTATACTGGAGTTAACAACAATACAATGGAATTTGGGGGCGGTGTATCCAACTACACCATAGAGCCAGGAAAGCTGGAGCCTTACGGTACTTCCAGCCTGAATCCCAGAATCCTTCAGCGAGACAATGGTGTGGAGTACCATGCCTACGTGAACGATGAAATACGGCTCAGTCCTAAGCTGTCGGTTTCGCTGGGTGTGAGGTATTCTAACTTCTCTAAAATAGGACCTACCGATGTATACCTGTACGAAAACGGAAGACCCCGAAGCGAAACCTCCATCACAGACACACTGGTATATGAAGACGGAAAAAAGGTGCAGACTTATCAAGGCTTTGAGCCACGGGCCGCCATCAAGTATTCCCTGAACGAGCACAGTTCCATCAAAGCCAGTTACAGCCGGAGCAGGCAATACATACAGTTGGTTTCCAACACAGCAGCCATCACGCCAGTAGATGTGTGGAAGCTATCGAACAGATACCTCAGACCTCAGGTTGCTGACCAGTGGTCGGTAGGGTATTTCCGCGTAGAGCAGGACAACTCCTACGAATTTAGCTGGGAGGTATACTATAAACTCCTCCATAACCAGCTGGACTACAAAGACGGAGCCGTGCTCGTGCTAAACCCCGCCCTGGAGGCAGACCTGCTGCATGGAGATGGGGTAGCCTATGGCTCTGAGTGGATGGTCAAGAAAAATAAAGGGCGCCTGAATGGTTGGCTGAGCCTGACTTATTCCAGAGCGCTCAGAAAGATTGCCGGAGATACGCCCCAGGAGACGATCAATAACGGAGACTGGTACCCGGCTGACTACGACAGGCCTCTCAACCTGAACCTGTTTGCCAACTACCAGCTGTGGCCAAAGTGGACGTTCTCCTCTAACTTTACCTATACCTCCGGAAGACCGATGGCTTCGTCCGATTCCTGGTACAGATACTACGGACATATATTCGCCAACTACACAGGACGCAACCAGGCCAGGATGCCAGATTACCATCGTCTGGATGTAGCGCTCAATTATGACTTCAATCAGGGTAAGAAAGTAGAGTATACCGGCAGCATTTCGGTATACAACCTCTATAGCCGGCGCAATGCTTACTCTGCCTTTTTCAGGCACTACTACGGCAGTCCTGTGCAGGGGTATAAACTGGCTGTTATCGGGGTTCCTATACCTTCTGTCAATCTGAATGTTAAGTTTTAGGAGCGTATGCTGAAACGGATATTTCCTTTGTTGCTCTTGCTGACTTTTGGTTGCATCGACCCACTCAACATGGGAAAGATGAAGCAGCAGAAGCACCTGGCGGTAGAGGGCAGCTTTACTAACATGCCGGAGCTGAACTACGTGCGACTGAGTTACGCACAGCCTTATGACTACCCATATAACGAATTTATAACCGATGCAGAGGTATATGTGACAAGCAGTGAGGGCGAACGCTACAATTTTGTTTACGGTGGCGACGGCGGCGACTTTTACGCTAATACAGCCGGCAGCTACTTTCCTGAGTTTCCGCTGGATGCGGCCGCGCAGATAGGCCATACCTATACGCTGCATGTGGTGGCAAATGGCAGAACCTACCAGTCTACTCCCGCTACTGTAAAGGCCCCGATTCCTATAGACTCCGTGCATTTTGAGGTGGACGAGCAGGTGTTCTCTTTTAAGGGTTACCAGGAGCGGAAAAAATGGCCTGGCTACCGGGTGCTTGTAAACTACCAGGACCCTGAGCATGAAAAAAACTTCCTGCGCTGGACGTTTGCCAGCCAATACGAAGTGTCGACACAGCCGGAAGAATATATTAGCCCTTCCTCCGGATTGCCTGCACCCAAAAGCTGCTGCTCCCGCTGCTTTCTCAGCGAAAAGCTTGACCGCTTCAGGGTGGTGAACGACCGACTGGTGAACGGGAAAAAGGTAATTAACCAGGAGGTGCTGTTTTTGCCATTTGAGCGCTATCTGGGCGTAAAGCACAAGCTTAAGGTATACCAGCACTCCCTGACCGAAGAGGCTTATAATTTTTTCCGGATCATGGAGCAGCAGAAGGAGGCGAAAGGCACGGTTTTCGATCCGCCTCCTGCTGAAGTGAAAGGTAACATGTTCAACCCAAACGATGCAGCGGAGCAGGTGATCGGTTTTTTTGATGCCTCTGCTGTTGCTACAAGAGAGGTGGTGATCCTACGTAAGGACATTGATTACCCTGTAGCTCCTTTCAGGTGGCCCGATGACTGCAGGGAAATCCCAGGTGCCAGCAAAGAGATACCTGCTGATTGGTTAAAATAATAAAACAAAGCACATAGTCAGTCAAAAAAGAACATATGCTGAGAAAGATTTTCCCTGTTTTATTCCTGCTGCTAGCCGCTTGCATTGACCCCATTGACTTTAAGCACGATGATCAGCAGGAGCACCTGGTGGTAGAAAGCAGCTTTACGAACATGGCGGGCATCAATTATGTGCGGCTTACTTATGCGCTGCCTTACAATTACCCATACAATAAATTTGAGGAAAATGCTTCGGTAGTAGTGACTAGCCAGGAGGGCGAGCAGTTTTACTTCAGCTATGACCAGGCCGGTTATTACTATCCGATAGGTGTTGAGAACACCTTCGGTATACCTGGTCATACCTATACCTTGCAAATAAATGTAGGAGATAATTCCTACCGGTCAGAGGCGATCACACTGAAGGAGCCTGTACCAATAAGCCAGGTGCATTTCGCCATAAACGAGCGGAGTTTTGCCCTGCAGGGAGACAGGGAAAGAAAAAGGCACATGGGCTACCAGGTACTGATGGACTTTCAGGACCCGGGCCAGGTGAGAAATTACTACCGCTGGTCCTTTGCCCGGCAGTATGAGGTCCTCACCCAACCCTGGGACTTCCTGAACGATATGGGAGACCCCGCGCCAAAAGACTGCTGCGCCCGCTGCTGGATTCAGGAAAAAGAAGAGACCTTTACCGTGTCGGACGACCGCCTGACTAATGGACGGCAGGTGATCAACAAAGAAGTATTGTTCATTCCTTTTGAGAAATACCTGCAAACCAGGTATAAGATGAAGGTATACCAGCATGCCATCACTGCCGATGCCTATGAGTTTTACCGCATCATGGGGCAGCAGAAGGAGAGCACCGGCACCGTGTTTGACCCACCGCCGGCAGAGATCAAGGGGAATATGCGCAGTACAAGTGATCCGGGTGAGCAGGTATTGGGCTTTTTTGATGTGTCGGGTGTTGTGATGCAGGAAGTGGACATTAGAGCTGACGACATCCCATACCCGGTCGGTATCTTCATACATCCTGACGACTGCCGCGAGTTGCCGGGTGCGACTAATGTGCAGCCGGTAGGCTGGTAAAGGCCTACTTATAAATCAAAAACACAGCGGGCTGCTTGTGTATATCCGGCAGCTTACCCTTCCACTCGGCAACGGTTTTGGTCTGGATAAGCTCATGCTCAGGGGAGGTGATGTTGGCCGCAATGCAGAGGCGTGTGCCGCCGCTGAGCGTCTGCACAAGGTCCTCGAGCAGCTTGTTGTTGCGGTAAGGCGTCTCCATGAAGATCTGCGTCTGGTCGCGTTGCAGCATCTCCTTCTCCAGGTTGCGCAGCGCCTGCAGTCGTGGCCCCTTCTCAATGGGCAGGTAGCCATGGAAGGCGAAGCGTTGTCCGTTGAAGCCGCTGGCCATCAGGCTGAGCAGAATTGCCGATGGTCCTGCAAAGGGCACCACCCGTATACCTTTCTGATGCGCATACTTCGCCACCTCGGCCCCGGGGTCTGCTATACCTGGGCAGCCTGCTTCTGAAATAATGCCCGCATCCATACCTTGCTCCAGCAGCGGCTTCAAAGAAGCCTGTACCTGTGCTGGGGTGGCATCCTTATCAACCTGTACAAAGTTGAGTTGCTCGATCACCAGCTCCGGGCAAATGCTCTTGACAAAGCGACGGGCGGTACGGAGGTTCTCCACGATGAAGTAGTTCAGTCTGCGTACTGTATCTTTCACCTGCGGCGATATCACCTGGTCGGCTGTGTCGTCTGCGAGTATCGTCGGGATCAGGTATAGTGTGCCGGTCTTCTTCATGAGGCAAAGGTAAGGTTAATTGTTGTATTGCTGAGCTGTTGGGAGCTGCACTTGGTGCTAACTTATACCTGAATAGCAAAGCCGCAGTAGTAGGCTGCGGCTTTGCTATCAATCCTGAAAATCCTAATGCTTAGTTCGTATCCAGAAATCTTGTTACTAAATCATATACTTCATCCGGTGCTTCGGCGTGCACCCAGTGGCCGGCATTCGGGATGGTCTCCACTTCCACGAGCGTGAATAAGTGCTCAATGCTGCCATATATATCCTCTGGCAGAATGTAACGTGAACGCCCACCTTTGATGAAAAGCGTGTTTTTCTTGAAAGGTGTATCCGATGTGATAGGAGCCGCTATCTTCTCGTAATTTTTCTCGATGGCGTCGAGGTTCATGCGCCAGCCAAAGGTATTGTCCTCTTTGCGATAGAGGTTCTTCATCAGGAACAGGCGCACCTCTTCCTGCGATATCGTTTTAGCCAGCTGCTTGTCCACATCGCCACGGCTGGTTACGTTGTTAATATCTACAGACTGTAGCGCATCGATGATCTCGTCGTGGTGCGGCGGGTAAGCCTTCGGTGCGATATCCACTACGATCAGCTTGGTAAGGCGGGTTGGGTATTTCAGCGCATAGTTCATCGCCACTTTACCACCCATGGAGTGTCCCATAATGGCCGGAGTAGGTATTTGGAGGTCGTCTACGAGGCGCAGCACGTCTTCGGCCATAGCGTCGTAGTCGTGCTGTTCACTGTGTGGGGAACGGCCGTGGTTACGCAGGTCTACCATAAACACGTTGTAGTGCTCAGCCAGTCGCTTGGCAAGGGTTGCCCAGTTATCCAATGTGCCAAACAGCCCGTGCAGAATCAGCAGCGGCTGCCCATGGCCCATTTCCTTGTAGTGTAGTTTCATTTTTCTCAGTTATCAGTCAATGTCAGTTTTTAGCTTACGGTAGAAGGAACGAATAGATTATGATACCACCCGAATCAGCTTCTCTTCGCTGCCGCGCTCTTTCAGCATACCGAGCGGCTGAAGTTGCAGTCCGTACTTCTCAAACACCTGCAGCACTTCTTTGCGTCCACCTGGGGCTACAGCAACTAATAGTCCTCCGCTGGTTTGTGGGTCGCAGAGCAGGTGTTTCTGGTCTGGGGTGAGTTCGGCTATTTTGTGACCGTAGCTGTCGAAGTTGCGGTGCGTGCCACCAGGTATAGCTTTCTGGGCTAAGTAATCCAAGGCCTCCGCTATAACGGGTACCTTGTCGAAGTACACTTCAGCTGTCAAGTTACTGCCTTCACACATTTCGGAGAGGTGACCCAGCAGACCAAACCCGGTTACATCGGTCATGGCTTTTACCTGCGGCAGTTGTCCCAGGTCAGCGCCGATCTTGTTGAGCTGCATCATCTGCTGCGGTGCCAGGTGCGCGTGCTCTGGCTTGAGGATGGCTTTCTTTTGAGCAGTGGTCAAAATGCCTACCCCGAGCGGCTTGGTCAGGTATAGCTCACAACCGGCAGTGGCGGTATCGTTTCGCTTCAGGTTCGGGATGTCGAGCATGCCGGTCACAGCCAGGCCAAAGATTGGCTCGGGGCTGTCGATGCTGTGACCGCCTGCCAACGGTATACCTGCTTCGTGGCAGATGCTGCGGCTACCTTCGATCACACGCTTGGCTACCTCTGGGGCCAGTTTGTCAATTGGCCAGCCCAGTACGGCAATAGCCATCGTAGGTATACCGCCCATGGCGTATACATCCGAAATGGCGTTAGCAGAGGCGATACGGCCAAAGTCGTAGGCATCATCCACGATCGGCATGAAAAAGTCAGTGGTGCTGATGACGGCGCGGCCATTGCCAATGTCATACACGGCGGCATCGTCGCGGGAGCTGTTCCCAACCAGTAGCTTGTCGTTTTCGGGGTAGTGAATGTTGGTGTGCAGGATCTTATCAAGCACTTTTGGGGATATTTTGCAGCCGCAGCCAGCACCGTGGCTGTACTGGGTAAGCTTTATGTCTTGTATGCTAGTTTCTTCCATGGTATTAGATCAGCTGATGCTGTTTTGCAAATTTAATCAGGTGCTGGGCGTTCTCTTCCGGTTTCAAAGTTTCCAGAGGCAGTCGCAGCACCACCTGCTTTTTGGCTAGTTCGTAGGTATAGGCCTTGTCGTAATAGGTGAGGGCGATGTCAACCATTTTCTCCATGTCGCCAGCCGAGATGGCTTCAATTGCCTCTTTCGTGGCCATCCCTCCCAGGCGTTTTTTTATTCTGAGAATGGCCGACTCCAACAAGGCTGGATCAGTGCGGCAGTACTCTTCGGCCAGCTTTTGTATACGCAGCGCCTTGGGTACTTCGAGCACAATGGTAGGCGAAGCTTGCATACGATCGAAGAGCGGCTTAGGCATCTGTACCTTGCCGATGCTGATGCTCTCGTCCTCCAGCCACAGCGGCTGCTGTTCATCCAGCTCGAGCATGGCCATACCCAGCAGGTTCTCGAAGTGCTCGGTGCTGGGCTGCGGTGCCATACCTATACCTCCGAAGGCAGAGCCTTTGTGGCTGGCCAACCCTTCGAGGTCGAGCACCTGCTGACCGTGCTGTTGCAGGTATGGGAGCAGGTCTGTTTTGCCACTGCCGGTGTTGCCGCTGATAATAAGCAATGGCCGCTCCCGCTCAAACTGCCCGTGCATGTAATGGCGGTAAGCCTTGTAGCCACCCTGCAACAGGTATACTTTGAATCCGGCAAAGTCGAGGAGCCAGGCCATGGCCCCACTGCGCATACCGCCGCGCCAGCAGTGTACCAGCAGCTCTTTCTGCGGCGCCAGTTTCTCTGCCTCCTGCACAAACTTTGACATCTTGGGGCCGAATAGGTCGAGCCCGATCAGCACAGCCGGGTCATGCCCCTGTTGTTTGTAGGCTGTGCCTACTTTAGCCCGCTCTTCATCCGAGAAAATAGGGAAGCTCAATGCCTGCGGTATACGTCCGATCGCATACTCTTTTGGGGCGCGGGCATCCAGCACGGGCAACTGCTTCGCTTTCTGCAGAAAGTCTTCTATGGTGATGCTGTTGATCACGGCTACTTGAGTTGACGCAGGTATAGCTGGATGGTGTTCTCCAGCCCGAAGTATAGCGCGTCACAGATGAGCGCATGCCCGATGCTTACTTCCAACAGGCCAGGCAGTGTGTCCTTCAGGTACTTCAGGTTGTCAAGGTCAAGGTCGTGGCCGGCATTGAGGCCAATGCCGAAATCCTGCGCTCTCCGGGCTGCTACCAGGTATGACCGTATCGCTTCTTCAGGGCTGGTCGGGTACCCTTTGGCATAGGCTTCCGTGTATAACTCAACCCGATCAGTGCCTACCAGGGAGGCGCCTTCGATCATGCGTACATCCGGGTCCACGAAAATAGAAGTGCGTATACCTAGCTCCTTCAGCTCACCGATCACATCTGTCAGGAAGTCCTTGTGCGTGAGTGTATCCCAACCGGCGTTGGAAGTGATAGCGTCAGGTGCATCCGGCACGAGTGTCGCCTGTGCAGGGCGCACGTCTTTTACCAGTTTTAGAAAATCAGGAGTCGGGTTGCCTTCAATGTTAAACTCGGTGGTTACGACTTCTTTCAGATCATACACGTCGCGGTAGCGGATATGGCGCTCGTCGGGACGTGGGTGCACGGTGATGCCTTCGGCTCCGAACCGCTCGCAGTCTTTAGCGACCTGCACTACGTTTGGTCTGTCGCCGCCGCGGGCGTTCCGCAGTGTGGCTATTTTGTTTATATTTACACTGAGTTTGGTCATGGTATGTGTTTTATAGCCCGCAGGCTGGTGGTACGTATGCTTACGGAAAGACTAAATTAATGGAAATTTGCTTAAGATGATAACCTATGGCTTTGGCCGTAGTAGTGTATAAAGTATAGGCAGGAGGTGTGTCACTTACTGTAAACAATCAATCAACAATAAAACTATGAGTTTAAAACAACGCATTGAAGCCGATATCAAGCAGGCGATGTTGGCCAAAGACAAAGCCCGCCTACAGGCACTCCGCAGCATCAAATCCCAGATCCTGCTGGCTGAAACCGAAAAGGGTGGTACCGATGGTCTAAGTGAGGATACTGAGCTGAAACTGCTCACCAAAGCCGCCAAGCAACGCCGCGAGTCAGCTGAGGTATACGCCCAGCAGCAGCGCCCCGACCTGGAGCAAGTTGAGCTGGCAGAGCTCGCCGTAATAGAAGAGTATATGCCAAAGCAGCTGGATGAGGGTGACTTGCGCATTCGCCTGCTGGACATCATACAGCGAGTAGGCGCAACCGGCCCGTCTGACCTTGGCAAAGTGATGGGCGTCGCCTCCCGCGAACTCGCCGGGCAGGCTGACGGTCGCGCAATTTCGAAAGCGGTAGGTGATTTGCTTAACAACACCGATTTCTAGCATTTGGATTTTTTGCGGCTTGCACACTAGTGAGACTGCTGCAATTACATTATATTTGAAGGCAGGGGCGACAAGTGTTCGCTTCTGCCTTTAATTTTTTTATCCCGTGAGTACCTTCGATATTTTTCTGGCTATACCAATTCTGTTCGGCGCCTTCATGGGCTTCCGCAAAGGTCTTTTGCTCGAACTGATTTCGCTTTTTGCGCTTGTACTGGGCATTCTGCTTGGCCTCAAACTGCTTGATTCCGGCCTGCCCATCATGAAAGAGTACATTGGCGACGCTGGTGGCTTGCTGCCTTTCGTTACCTTCCTGGTCATCTTTGTGGCTATTATTCTGGGGGTGCGGGTGTTGGGTATCCTGCTCAAAAAAGTGATCGACTTTACTCCCTTTGGTTTGTTTGACAACATTCTGGGCGGATTGCTCGGAGCTCTCAAATGGACATTGGCCCTGAGCCTGTTGCTCTATGTTTCGGAGATGGCAGGTATAGCCATTACGCCAGAAACTGCTGCCAGCTCAATGGTATACCCATTCGTAGTCAAAACGACTCCTTATGCGCTTAGCGTCATGAGCTACGTGCTGCCATTTGTAAAGTCACTGCTGCTTTCGCTGAAGAACCATTTTTAGGCGGCATGCTTCTGTTGCTCGATAATTTTGACTCGTTTACCTACAACCTGGTTGACTACTTCGGGCAGCTAGGGGTGGAGATGCATGTGCTGCGCAATGATGTGAAATTGGAGGAGGTGCAGGGGCTCCCGATTGAGGGCATTGTGCTTTCACCCGGGCCGGGGGAGCCGCAGAAGGCAGGTGTAATGATGGACGTAATCCGGCATTACCATGACAAAGTGCCCATGCTGGGCATCTGTCTGGGGCATCAGGCGCTGGGTGAGTTTTTGGGAGCGCAGCTAGACAAAGGTATAAAGCCAATGCACGGCAAAATCTCGGAGATCAGCTGCGAGGATGATCCGCTGTTCGCTGGTCTGCCCTCCAAGATGCCCGTTGTACGCTACCATTCACTTGTTTTGAAGCATTGGCCTGACAGTATTGTGCCGCTTGCGTATACAGCCGAAGGGGAACTGATGGCCTTCAGGCACAGTACACTGCCGCTGCATGCGCTGCAGTTTCATCCGGAGGCCGCCCTCACGACTTATGGCCTCGATATGCTGCGAAATTGGCTTGATATTGCTAATATTGCAGGTCGGTAGCAGCCGGATTTTTTACAACACATTACTTTTACGAATTTCAGGAATGGATCTACAGATCAAACACGAAGGCGAATTTCAGTACATTGACGAAGGAGAAGGAGAAGTGCTACTATTGCTGCACGGCTTGTTCGGAGCCCTTAGCAACTGGAACGGCGTAGTGGACCATTTTTCTAAAAATTACCGTGTGGTTATTCCGCTGATGCCTATCTATGAAATGGCGCTTCATAAAGCGGGTGTGCCCGGGCTGGTTTCTTTCATCGAGGATTTTGTTAAATTTAAGAACCTGAGCGACCTCACACTGCTGGGCAACTCACTGGGCGGGCACGTGGCCCTGGTCTATACCTTGAAGAACCCTAATAAGGTAAAACGTCTGGTGCTGACCGGAAGCTCTGGCCTGTTCGAGGACTCCATGGGCGGATCGTTTCCGAAGCGCGGCAACTACGAGTATGTAAAAGAGCGTGTGGAGTATACCTTCTACAGCCCGGAGACAGCTACGAAAGAGCTTGTAGACGAAGTGTTCGATATTACCAACAGCAATGCCAAGTGCTTGCGCATAATCGCTATCGCCAAGTCGGCGCAGCGGCATAATATGGCAAAGGATATCACAAACATAAAGGTGCCTACGTTGTTGATATGGGGATTGAATGATACGATCACCCCACCGCTTGTTGCGCACGAGTTCAACAGGCTGATGCCGGGCTCGCAGCTTTACTTCATAGATAAGTGCGGACATGCTCCCATGATGGAACATCCGGAGCGGTTTAACAGTATCTTAGATAAATTTTTGGCCAAAACAGAAGCAAGGGAAACAGCCACATGATCGCAGAAGAACTCATCAACCAAATGATACCGCCGCTTAAGCTTTACGACACCGTCGACAAAGCCTTGCGATGGATGGATGAGTTCCGCGTAAACGAACTGCCCGTGTCCCGCAACCGCAAGTACATGGGGCTCGCCACTGAAACCAATCTGATCGAACTCCCTGACCGCAGCCAGACACTGGAGCAGATTAAACTTGAGTACCAGGATGTGTTTGTGATGCACCACCAGCATTTCTATGATGTGATGGAGGCCGCTATCAAAAACAAGATTCAGGTGGTGCCTGTGCTTGACGAAGAGCAGGACTATATGGGCATTATCACCATCAACGATACCCTGGCCGCTTTTGGACAGATGTCGGCCTTACAGGGCCAGGGTAGTATACTGGTGCTTACTATGCAAGAGCGAGACTATTCCCTTGGACAGATCAGCCGCCTGATAGAGGAGGAGAATGTCAAGATACTGAGCGCCTATGTATCGCCAGACGAAGTAGATCCTTACAATATCAAGCTCACGCTTAAACTCAATACAACCGATCTCACGCGCATTATCGCCACACTCGAGCGATTCGAATACCGGGTGACGGCGCAATTCCAGGACGGATCCAAATATGACGTTGGTCGTGACCGCCTGGATATGCTGTTCAAGTACCTGGACATATAGCCCTGTCCCAGTCCGTGATCATTCGCACTTTCCTGCTGCTGTGTTTTAATTTGCTTGGCTATACCTTAGCGGCGCAGCCCTGCATGACCGAATATGTTGTGATCGACAGTGTCGGCTTTGAAGGCAACGAGATCAGTAAAGGCCGCATGCTCCTCTTCGAACTTAATATCGCTACTGGCGATACGCTAGCTACAGCTGAGTTGGAAGGCAAGCTGGAGGAAAATCGCAGAAGACTGTTTAACCTGCGTCTGTTTCATGAAGTAGGCTATACCTATACCTGTCTAGAAGGGCGGGTGTCTGTGACCTATACCATGCAGGAGCGCTGGTACCTGTACCCGATTCCTATCTTCGACCTGGCTGATCGTAACTTCAACGCCTGGCTTGAGCGCCGCGACTGGGGACGTGTCGACTATGGAATCAACCTGATCAGGCGCAATTTCAGAGGACGGAATGAAGAGGTGCGTGTCAGATTGCAGCAAGGTTTCAACAAGCGGCTGGAGTTTATCTACCGGGTGCCTTATGTCAGCCGTGCGCATAAGCTGGGTATGGACTTTGGGGTGGCCGACTACCGGAGCCGTGCCATTGATTACCGCACACTGAATAACCGACAGCGGTTTTTTGTGCAGGAGAGCGGCGTGCCAATTCAGCGCACCCTGCTCACGACTGGCCTTACACACCGGCAGAGCGTACAGCGGCAGGAAGGGATACGACTAACATATGTGAAGGAGCAAGTGGCTGATACTGTACTAGCGCTTAATCCGGTGTACTACAGTGATGGAGGTCATGACCGGCAGTATCTGCGAGTGGAGCTGTCGAAAGTGGTAAACCTGCGCAATTCCTTTATTTACCCGCTCACCGGTAGTTATTTTGAAGCTATAGCCGCGCAGACGTTTTTTTTGAACGGAAACGGAACGCCTATCACAACTCTGCGTGCAAAGTATGTGGATTATCGCCATTTATCAGGTAAATATTATTATTTTGTGGGTGGTGAAGCGCAAACCCGGTTGTCACGCCGCTATGCTTACGCTGATAATGTGGCGCTCGGCTTTCGGTCGCTGGTGCGGGGATATGAACTGCAGGTGGTTGGCGGGCAGCACTTCGGCTTGTTTAAGCAGGGACTGACCCGGGAGCTCTTTCAGCACGAGGGGGTGCATCTGAAGTTTATTCGGAGTCCTAAGTTCAACAAGGTGCCATTGGCCCTGTATGCCAACGTCTTCACTGACGCCGGTTACGTAGCCGACGATGTATTTGATAAAGGCAACCCGCTGGCCAACCGGCTGCTGGCAGGAGCGGGGGCGGGACTGCACCTGGTCACCTTTTATGACTTTGTGTTTCGGGCGGAGTACACCCTGAATCGCGAAGGCAATGGCGGCCTATACTTTAGTGGCCGCTTCCCCTTTTAACGAAAAGAAGATATATGAAGATAGCTATACTGGGAAAACCCTTTGACGAAGAGTACGGTCCGTTTATTCAGAATCTTTTTGACGAACTGCAGCGCCGTAAAGCCGACATTCTGGTGGTGGAGCATTTCAGTCTGTTTCTGCAGAACCGTATCAATTTGCCGGAAGGTATACCTACTTTCACCCGTGGCGATAGCCTGGAAGGAGTAGACTTTGTGCTGAGCCTTGGTGGCGACGGCACTCTGCTGGACACCGTTACCTATGTGGGGGCGCTCCAGATTCCAATCCTGGGTATCAACACGGGGCGACTCGGCTTTCTGGCCACCATTGCCCACGACAGCATCAACCTGGCACTGGATGCCCTTTTTAAAGGACACTATACCTTCGATGACCGGGCACTTATCCGGGTAGATTCCGACCTGGAAATCTTTGATGGAATCAACTTTGGGCTTAATGAATTCAGTTTGCTAAAGCGTGATTCCTCGTCCATGATAGCTGTACATGCGTATATAGATGGTGAGTATCTGAACACTTACTGGGCCGATGGGCTGGTAGTGGCCACCCCGACCGGATCGACGGGCTATTCGCTTAGCTGTGGTGGTCCGTTGGTATTACCACAGACCAACAATTTCGTTATATCACCCGTATGCCCTCACAACCTGAATGTGCGGCCTATGATCGTGTCAGACCGAAGCGTGATCTCATTTGAAGTAGAAGGGCGCAGCAGCACATACCTGGCCTCGCTCGACTCAAGGTCCGTTCCAGTAGACATGTCAGTTCAGATAGCGGTGCGACGAGAGAATTTTGTGGCACGACTTGTCAAACTGCATCACGTAAACTTCCTGACTACCTTGCGTGGCAAGTTAAACTGGGGTCTTGATAAAAGAACAAATATTTTTAGGTAAATTATATTCAATATTTAATATACATATTTTTATACCAGAAAATTATTTCTATTTTTGTCACAATGGTTTAATTTGGATGAATTATAAGCCTGCGGAAATACGCTTAAAAAGAAATTGGTTCGCTATGAAGAGATTTACTACGCTGTTTTTATTACTTACTGTTGTGCTTACTACTGTGGCCATAGAGGCTGAAGCACAGCGCTTTACTAAGCGAAAGGAGTACTCCACAGTGGGTATCCAGCTGGGTGCTTCTAACTACTTCGGCGACCTGGTGCCTCAGCCAAACTTTACGAGTATGCGCATTAAGTCTACTCGTCCGAGTGTGGGGATCAATTATACGCACCGTCACTTCCCGCGTATTTCTTCGCGTGTGGCTTTCAACTGGAACCGCATTGCGGGTGATGATGCCCTGGCAGCCGGACCTGATGAAGGGGAGAACCTAGGCCGATACAGACGTAACCTGTCTTTCCGCAACGATATTAAAGAATTGAGTGCTGTAGCGATCATTGACCTTTTCGAAAACCGTAACTATTACCGCCGCCGTCCGGACTTCGTGCCTTATGGTTTTATCGGTGTAGCAGTAATGCACCACAACCCGAAAGCGTATTATGAAAACGGCTCTCATCCAGGTTTGTCAGCTGATCAGGATATTCCTTCTGGCTGGTATGCCTTGCAGCCACTTGGTACAGAAGGTCAGTTCGTAGATCATCCGGGCACTGTTAGCGACCCTTACAGCCGCGTACAGATCGCCATTCCTTTTGGACTTGGTGTACGATACAAGCTGGACCGCAACTGGGACTTTAGCTTCGAGGTAGGCTGGAGAGCCACCTTTACAGACTACCTGGATGACGTTAGTACAGCCCACGTAGATAAAAACGTACTGCTAAGTGAGGGCAACCGCGTAGACAACCGTAATGCCTCTGTAATCTTCTCTGACAGAAGCGCTGAGTCAGGCTTCACAAATGACCTGATTACAGAGCCGAATGGTTTCAGTCGTCTGCGTCCATATGGTACAAGCAATAACCGTACACGGGGTAACAGCTCTGACAATGATTGGTACATCCAAACAAGCTTAGGCCTGAACTATATCTTGAATCCACGTGTAAGAAGACCTAAATTCAGATAATATAACGGAGTATAGTGCGTTGTTTTCCTAAACTCCGTAAAAAATACATGATTTTGAATACATTCAGACAGACGCTCCTTATTTGTGTACTACTGCAAATTGGGAGCGTCTTTTTATGCAATACTGCTAAGGCTCAGCTGCAGCAGATCAAGCCTGTGACTACCAGTGAGATTGGTGCCGGTATAGGAGGAGCTAATTATGTTGGTGAGATATCACCCAATTACCGCTTTCTGAATAACCAGCCTGCCATGACGATCTTCTATCGTCATGATATTTCAGCGCCCATCACGCTTAAGGCCGCCTTTATGGGTAGCCATCGCATCTTTAACGACAAGGCATTCAAAGATGAGTCGCAAAACCTGCCTCACCACGATTGGCGTGACACGGAGTTGAAACTAAGTATGCTGGAGTTTTCGCTAGGTATAGAATACAATTTTCTCGATTACTACGAAGATGTTCGTAAGCCGCACCGCGTATCGCCTTATTTCTTCGTAGGAGCCGCACTGCTAAATTTCAACCATCAGCTTACCCGCCAGGGCGATGTGATGGAACCTTTCGATAACAAATTTGCTGTTACCATTCCTTTTGGAGTAGGGGTGAAATATGCGCTAAGCAAGCATTGGAATCTGGGTCTGGAGTTTGGCCCTCGGTTTATGTTTACAGATAACCTGGACTATCTGCAAGAGAGTGGATCTGGATTGTTAGCCACAGATCTGGGGGCAAGCAGCTCAAAGGCGTATGCTAACCCCTTCGATAAAGATATGTACTTCTATAACGGTATAAGCCTTTCCTACACACTATATCGACTCAACTGCCCCCCTGTTTACAAACGCAAAGCCGGAATACTAGATTAACCCGCTAAAATTTCATTAAATTATCTTGCTTTTTGTAACTTGCAAGGAAATTGTGGTTTAATGAATTTAAGGGAACAAGTAGATTTAGACAATTTGCCAAGACACATTGCCGTTATCATGGACGGGAATGGACGATGGGCAAAGAAACGTGGCGGCCTGCGAATTTTCGGTCATCAGAGTGCTATCACGGCTGTTCGTGAAACGGTAGAGGCCGCAGCGGAGATGGGAGTCGAATATCTAACCCTGTACGCCTTTTCTACCGAAAACTGGTCGAGGCCGGCAACAGAGGTTTCCGCATTGATGCAACTACTAGTCTCTACTATCAGAAAAGAGACCGCGACTCTGAATAAGAACAATATCCGGCTGCAGACAATAGGAAATACAGAAAGCCTGCCCAAAGCCTGTCAGAAAGAATTGCTTGAAGCAATCGAGATAACAAAGGATAACAGCCGCATGACCCTGGTACTGGCCCTGAGCTACAGCGGTCGCTGGGACATTGCACAAGCCATGCAACGAATTGCCGTTGAAGTGGGTCATGGTACTATAGCACCAACTGATATAAGTGAGGCCACTGTTGCGCGGTATCTCTCTACGGCGGGTATACCTGATCCTGAATTACTGATTCGTACAAGTGGGGAGCAGCGTATCAGCAATTTTCTGCTTTGGCAACTGGCCTATACAGAGCTCTACATTACAGAGCTACTCTGGCCTGATTTCCGCAAAGAGCACCTCTACGAAGCTATATGTGCCTTCCAGAGAAGAGAACGCCGCTTTGGCAAGACAAGTGAACAACTAACAAAGTGAACATATTAATGACAAGATGCATCTGGGTGCTTGTGTTTCTGCTAATGACAGGCACAGCTTCTTCACAAGTTCTGAATAATCAAGCACAGAGCAATACGATTGACTACGGTCAGCCCCAACAGTACCGCATTGGGGGCATTGAGTTTACAGGAATTAAATTCCTGGATCCTACTGCACTTACTGGTATTACGGGTCTTAAGATTGGCGATGAGATCACAGTACCAGGTGAAGACATAAGCCGTGCTATTCAAAAATTGTGGGACCAGGGCCTCTTAGGTGATGTAGACGTATACGTAACCCGCATCGAAGGCAACCAGATCTTCCTGAACTTCGACCTGAAAGAACGCCCGCGTCTGTCCCGCTTTGAGTTCAATGGTATCAACAAATCGCAGCAGGATGCCCTTCGGGAGAAGATCAACCTGATCAGAGGGAAGGTGGTAACAGATGCTGTGCTCAATCAAACACGTAACATTATCCGCAAGTACTACGCTGAAAAGAGTTTCCTCAACGCCAAGATCAACATTGTGCAGCGACCTGACTCCCTGCTGCCAAACAGTGTCGTGCTGAACATCAACATTGACAGAGGTGATAAAGTAAAAATCTCTGAGATCATTTTTGAAGGCAACGAAGCATTTGCCGACAAAAAATTGCGCCGCCAGCTGAAGAAGACAAAAGAAAAACGCTTCTATAAAATATTTACTTCGTCCAAATTCCAGCGCTCAGAGTACGAGAACGACAAGCAGCTCCTGCTGGACTTCTACAATTCAGAGGGCTATCGTGATGCGATCATCGTGTCAGACACAGTATACAATACCAGTGAAGATCGTTTAGGTATCCGGATCACCCTTGATGAAGGTAACCGCTACTACTACCGCAATATTACCTGGAATGGAAACTACCTGTACGAGGATGATTACCTGACCCGCGTACTCGGTATAAACAAGGGAGATGTGTACAACAAGCAGGAACTTGATAAGCGCCTGAACTATAACCCTGCAGGTATAGACGTTTCTGCGCTTTACCAAAATGACGGCTATCTGTTCTTCAACATTGATCCGGTGGAGGTGACTGTGGAAGGTGACTCTATCGACATTGAGATGCGTATGTCAGAAGGTCCGCAGGCAACGATCAGCAAAGTGACGGTGACGGGCAATACCAAGACTAGTGACCATGTGGTGCTTCGTGAGATCCGTACCTTGCCTGGTCAGAAGTACAGCCGCGAAGATTTGATCCGCTCCCGAAACGAATTGGCAAACCTAGGTTACTTTGATCCGGAAACGATCGGACTGAACCCAATGCCGAATCCGGAAGAAGGAACTGTAGATATTAACTATACCGTATCAGAGCGTCCGAATGACCAGATCAGCCTTTCAGGAGGTTGGGGTGGCCCGATTGGCGCGGTAGGTACAGTAGGCCTTACCCTGAACAACTTCTCAACCCGCAAGCTGTTTAAGTTGTCTGAGTGGCGACCGCTTCCAAGTGGTGACGGTCAGCGCCTGAACCTGAACGTGCAGGCCAACGGCCGCTACTACCAGTCCTACTCCTTCTCCTTTACAGAGCCGTGGTTAGGTGGTCGTAAGCGAAACTCACTTACAGCAAGTGTATTCAAGACCATCCGCCGCGACCCAAGAGCCGATGTGGATAGTCGACTGAATGTAGATGGCGCAGCGCTTAGCCTGGGCCGTACTCTGAATTGGCCAGACAACTTCTTCCAGTTGAGTCACTCTTTGAGCTATAACCGCTATACCCTGAAAAACTTCAACCTGTTTGGTGGTTTCAACAATGGTGTATCGAACAGTATATCGTTGAACAACACCCTGGCACGTGTAAGTATAGATAACCCAACATTCCCTCGCAGAGGTTCTAACATTTCTCTTAGTGTGAACCTAACGCCACCTTATTCGCTGTTTTCTGAGAAGCGCAATAACTTTGAGTATGTTGAATTCAATAAATGGATGCTCGATGCATCGTTCTTCATGAATTTGGCAGGAAATTTGGTGTTGAACACACGAGCCCACTTTGGCTTCCTGAACAACTACAACTCGAAGACAAGTATTGGTCCTTTTGAGCGTTTTAGATTAGGAGGTAACGGCTTAGGTGGTGCCAATATCTTTGTAGGAACTGATTACATTGGTCTGCGTGGTTATGATGACGAGTCTGTAATCAATAACCCGGATCCAACCTTGATCAACACAGGTGGTGTTGCTTACAATAAGTTTGTAATGGAGGCTAGGTATCTGATCTCTCCTAACCCGGCTGCTACGATCTATGGTCTGACATTCCTGGAAGCAGGTAACAGCTTTGGATCTTATGACCGCTACAATCCATTTAAGCTGTATCGCTCTGGTGGTGTGGGTGTGCGTATCTTCATGGCAGCCTTCGGTCTGTTAGGGTTTGACTACGGCTGGAGATTTGATGATGTGCCAGGACGTCCGGAAATGAAGCGTGGTCAATTCCACTTCATGATCGGGCAGCAGATACGATAATGAATTAGTATGAAAAAGTTTTTGTTCATCTTTTTAGCCGGGTTTTTCCTATCGACTGTTTCACAGGCGCAGAAGTTTGGCTATATTGATTCTAACTTCATTCTGAGCAAGATGCCGGCATACGCCAAAGCACAGGTGGAACTGGACAAGCAGAGTGCAGCCTGGCAGAAGGAAATCGAAGGGATGTATCAGGCGGTTGAGAAGATGAAGGAAGACTATAAGGCCGAAGAGGTGCTTCTGACAGAGGAAATGAAGAAGAAGCGCCAGGCTGAGATATCCCGCAAAGAAAATGAAGTGCGGGAGTATCAGCGCAAAGTATTCGGCTTTGAAGGCATGATGTTTAAGCGGCGTCAGGATCTGATCAGACCAATTCAGGACGAAGTCTTCACGGCAGTTGAGAAAGTCGCAAAGGCAAGAGGCCTACAGACGGTGTTTGATAAGTCAGGAGATCTGATCATGATCTATACTAACCCGGTGCATGATTATACAGAGTATGTGCTGGAAGAACTGGGACTTGCTACCGATAAGCAGAATGTGCCAGGCAAGCAGCCGACAGATGCACTGGTAGATGATCCAAACAGTTTACCTGAAACAGGTATAGAAAACGAGGAGAATCAGACGCAGCAGACTAAGCAGAAGACGCCTCCAACAAAAAAGAAGTCAAACAACTAAACAAGAATAACAAATTAACCATCCAATCATGAACAAAATCAAATTTTTAGTAGTAGCGTTTTTCTTTATCAGCTTTGCATCTTTTGCGCAGACAAACGAGCAGGCAACTAAGATAGGTTATGCTAACGTGGAAGAGATTCTGAGCAAGATGCCGGAAAGAACAGCCATGCAGAAAGAGTTGGAAACTTACGGCCAGAAACTACAGGAGCAGTTTGCAACTAAGGAGACTGAGTATAACAACAAACTGCAGGCTTATCAGAAAGGCGCCTCCACTATGGACAAAGTAGTGCGCGAAGACAAAGAGCGTGAACTGGTGAACCTGGAGCAGTCAATCCAGAAGTTCCAGTACGATGCCCAGATGTCTATTCGTGAGAAAGAGCAGTCACTGATTCAGCCTGTACTTGTAAAGATCGAGAATGCCATCAAAGAAGTAGCGAAGGAAAACGGTTACCTCTATATCCTGAGTGAGCAGGCTATTTTGGAAGGTCCTGACAGTGGCAACATCAACAACCTGGTGTTCAAGAAACTGGGCGTGGATCCTAACAAGCAGCCAGCTGCAGCTCAGCAGGCACAGCCACAGCAGCAGCCAGCTGCCGCTAAGCCAGCAACTACAACGCCAGCCAAAAAGAAAAAATAAGTAATACTCCTTTGTGAGTTCAGGAAAGCCGATGTTCTATACTTCGGCTTTCTTTTTGTTTATACCTAAAGCCAGTACCGTGATTGACTTTGAAGAAGAAGAGCAGGACAGTATAGAGGATTCGGACGAATTATATGAGCACCACCGCATTGTGGTGGATAAAGGCCAGGCGCTGCTGCGCATCGATAAGTTCCTGATGGATCGGCTGCCTAATGTGACCCGTAATAAGTTGCAGGGCGCTATACGCTCCGAATCAGTGCAGGTGAACCAAAAGCCTGTGAAGGTAAGCTATAAGGTAAAGCCGCTGGATGTGATCACGATCACATTGGCTACACCTCCTCGTGATACCGAGATCATCCCAGAGGATATCCCTATCAACATCATGTATGAAGATGAGGAGCTGCTCATCATTAACAAGGAGCCAGGAATGGTGGTACATCCAGGCTTTAATAACTGGTCAGGAACGCTGGTGAATGCGCTTACCTATCACCTGCAGCAACTACCGACTACCCGCAACGGTGAGGGCCGCCCAGGTCTTGTGCATCGCATCGATAAAGACACCTCGGGCTTGCTTGTCATTGCCAAGACTGAGTATAGTATGGCTTTTCTGGCAAAGCAGTTTTTTAAGCACACCATTGAGCGTACTTACTATGCATTGGTATGGGGTGTGCCAAAGCAGGATGAAGGCACTATAGTAGGTCATGTTGGACGTAGTGCGAAAGATAGAAGGGTAATGACCGTATACCCGAACGGGGAGTTTGGAAAGCATGCAGTAACCCATTATAAGGTACTACAAAAGTATAAGTATGTGTCGCTGGTGCAGTGCAACCTGGAGACAGGTCGGACACACCAGATAAGAGCGCATATGAAGTACCTGGGCCACCCTTTGTTCTCTGATGCTACCTACGGAGGGGATAAGATATTACAGGGCATGCCAACGGGCTCTTATAAGACATTCGTTGAGAACGCTTTTAAATTAATGCCCCGACAGGCGCTGCATGCCAAGTCACTAGGCTTCATTCATCCGACTACAAAGGAATTTATACAATTCAATTCTGAATTGCCTGATGACTTTCAGGCCGCACTTGAAAAGTGGTCACTTTACGAAAATCAGTAAGAACTAAGAATAACCTTTTTTGCCTAGGTATAGGCATACAAAAAGCCCGCTCCTGATGGAGCGGGCTTTTTGTATGCTTGATTTACGGGTTAAGATTAACGTCTCTTTTTTTGAGAGGGAGTCTTGTTGATCTCAGCCAGAGCTGTTTCAGCCTGTGTATTGGTAGGGTCTAGTGTTTTTACCTCTGTCCAGTGCTTGATAGCGTTGTCACGCTCACCTTTCAGGTAATAGTAATAACCCAGATAAGTATTGGCTTCGATTAACTCCTTCTTATACTTTTCTTTCTCACCGTTTGTAAGCTTGATAAACTCTTCGTAGTGAGGCTTCGCCAAACCTTGCTCTGTTTCAGGGTCCAGGTTAGACTGCGCACGGGCTCTCCACAGGTGTGCATAAGCATAAGTAGGGTTGGCGTCCGTGATCTTCTTGTAAGTCTCGTCAGCCTTCTCAAACTGCTCTGCCATCATATAGGCGTTACCCAGGTGGAAGTAGTCGGTATTAGAAGCTCCTAGTTTTTCCTGCTTTCTGTTGTAAACCTCTACAGCTTTGTCAAACTGCTTCTCACGGGCATACATGTTAGCAAGGTCATAGTAAAGCTCTGGTTTAGTAGGTTCTAATGCAATTGCTTTCTCGAGGTTCTCTACAGCTTTTGCAGGCTGGTTGTTTCTTGCCAGGATTCTGCCATAATACTCGTAGTCGCTTGCAATCAGGCTATTCTGGTCTACCTTGCTCAGGTAGTTTTCCATTGCCTTAAGTGCTTCTTCAGGCTTGCCAAGTTCAAGGTAAGAGTAAGCCAACAGACGGTTCATTGTCTTGTTGTTAGGCTCTGTTTTCAGCACTTCCTGTACTTCACGCAGCGTACCTTCATAATCTTTTGTCAGGAAAAGGAAAGAGGCATACTTAGCACGAGTTGCAGGCGTATTTTCCGACATGTCTACAAACTGCTTGAACGTAGACAGTGCTCTGTCATACTGACCGGCAAAGTAGTAAAGCTCGCCAAGGTCACTGTACGCAGGTGCATAGTTTGGATCTAGTTCGATTGCCTTCTTATAAGCTTCTTCTGCTTCATTGTAGTTACGTGAGCTAGTATAAAGCTGGCCTCTTCTCAGGTGAGCCTTTGGCGACTTGTCGTTGATACGAATAGCATTGTCATAGCTTGTCATAGCCTGACCACCATTGCCCAGCTTCAGATAAGCATCACCCATCAGGAGATATGCTTCAGCATTATTTTTGTCACGCTCAACTGCCTGCTTAAGATACTCAATCGCTTTATTATAATCCTGCTCAGTTGCTTCAGGAGCCATCAGATAAGCTTCACCGATACTGGCAAGTACGTGAGAATCCTTTTTACCACGCTTCATAGCATCAGCAAAATGCTTCTCAGCACCAGCACGATTGCCTTTGGCCATTTCTACTTTACCAAGTCCTACCATATTGATAGCAGACTTAGAGTTTTTAGCTAAGCCTTGGTTAAAGTAGTAGGCTGCCGAATCTACGTTCTCAGAACGAAGGTATACATCACCCAGTCCAAAGTAAGCGTTGTCAGCGTTCTTGTTGTTCAACTGAGATTTATAAATAGACTTAGCCTCCTGATAGCGCCCCAGGTCCACCGCTTTGCGGCCCTGATCGCCAGACTGCGCAAATGCCGCTGCTGTAGGGAACATGGCAGCTACCAGCAAAGCATATTTCCAGTTATTTGTCATTGTTAGTTTAATTTAGGTTGTGTTATTATTGTTTGTAATGGTTAATCCTGTCTGAATTTACTCGCTCTATTATTAAAGCCCACTATACGTACTGGCATAGTGGCAGGCACAAGACCTGACTTTAATATAATACGTTGTCCGCGGTCACTTGCTACATAGGATGCAAAACCTGTGCCAAGACCCGCACGGCCCTCAGTACTAATGATATACCAGAACCTTCTGAGCGGATATTCTCCCTGCGCAATGTAAGCCTGGTACGGCTGAAAATAACTATCTGTTGTTACCGGGTTATCTTCGGCACTTACTCCTACTACCTTTACCTGGCTAAGAAAATTGAGCGAAGTTGTATCATCGCGGTCGCTTATCCAGTTCACACCAATTACCCCAATTGCATTCTCGTTCTTCGCAACATAGTCTATCAGTGCAGGATGGGAGTTGCTAGCGGAGGCTGTAGGAGGCAACGGTTGGCCTGCCATCAGCGTATCACGCATGTACCTCGCTGTACTGGAGTTGTTGTTGTCAAAGACAATAGCAATGTCCCGTAAACTGCTTTCTGGGTTTAACTGCTTCCAACTGGTAATCTTTCCTGTAAAGATGTCTCGCAGTTCACTCATGGTCAGGAGGGTATCCTGATTCTTGTTGTTAACAATAAGTGCAACGGCATCGATGGCGATTCTAGTATACCTGGGTGTAAGCTTTCGCTGATCAAATACTTCTTTCTCCTGATCAGTCATTTTGCGCGATACAATTGCGATTCGTGTGCTGTCATTGATCAGGTCATCAAACACCTTACCCTCTGCCTTGTACTGCGCATTTATATTGGCGTATTTGTAGATACCTTCAAATGTGCTTACCTGGCTTTCTATAATTGGTTGGAAGGTCTCATCTACACTTATGCCGATGGTACCAGTCGTTGAGGTGTCGCGTTTCGTTTCAGGGTTACCGCCGCAAGCTGCAAGCGCAACTAGTCCGAGCCCCAAAACCACTTTGGCTGCTTTAATCATCTTATCTGTCTCTCCTTGATTTGGAATTAACCTGATATGCTCTCACAAATCGTATGAGGCCATACAGTATAAGGGTGCCACCAAAGATGGTACGTGCCGTTTGTGACATTTCCAGGTTATACTGCTCCTCATCCATAAAGATGATAAATAGTCCCAGCGCTACATATACCAATGTCATCAGCATGCCAAAATAGCGTGCAAATTTGTTGAAAAATGTAACAGACGGTTTTTCGTCTTCTCGCCTTGGTCGTAGCATGTTCAGGTTTGCCTATATATGTAGGCCTAAATTTAAGGTTTATACTTTAAAAACTAAAGCAGAAGCCATGCTATGTGTAGATTAGCTTCTGCTTTATACTTTATATTATCATTTATCGTTGCAAGTTGAATCGTATTGGTAAAGTATAACGTACCGCAACAGGTTTTCCATTTTGTCTGCCTGGTGTCCAATCAGGTAAGCTTTCAATAACTCGCAGTGCCTCTTCATCGGTTCCGAAGCCCAATCCTTTCAATACTGTAGCATCGGTTACTTTACCGTTCCGGTTTACTACAAAGCTTACAATAACTATGCCTTCTATTTGCTCTGTAATTGCTTGGCGAGGATAACGTATTTTTTTGCTTATGTAGCGCATTAGTGCTGCTTCCCCTCCCTCAAATGCAGGCATCTCCTCGGCAAAGTCAATTACGCTATTTCCTTCTCCGCCATCAGTACCTGTTGTGCCAGCGTTACCGTCTGTTTCTATACCTTCCAGGTCTATGCTACTCAGTAGTTCTCCATCCGTATTCTGTGTTCCTATTATGGCTCCTTCCATCTGTTGTTGTGTAGGTGGAACTTCATCCGGACCAGGGTGCGAATCTGGTACAACAGTAGGGGTAGGGTTTCTGACAGTCTTGATTTGTTTTTCCTGTACGGGCACTACTGCTTGCTGTACAGGTTCTGGATTCTCTTTTGGCGGTGGGGGTAATAAAGGTTGATCTATTATAATTACCCTTTTATCCTTTTCAGAATCATGCTTCGCTGTCTGTGCTATTTCTTGTTTACCAACAATAAGTGGCCAGCCAAGCCCAGTAGTAAAGATGCTTGTTGCTAATAATGCTGCTGTTAAGATGTGCTTGCTATAATCCTTTCTGAGTACGTAAGCTCCATAAGCTTTATTTCGTGCTGCAAACACTACATTATTAAATGTCATGTCGAATAAATAGTTTTCTTTCATGGCGCATAAGTTTTAAATGTGAAGCAGTATTATCTGCATTTTCTTATTAGATGCACCACTAGCTATTTTTCCACAAGCTGTCTCGTTATTTTTTCATTGAATACATTTTTTGGGATAATGCCTGGGGCTCTGATTGAAAACTAGTGCATATAAAAAAAGGCCCTCCTGGGAGGGCCTTTTTTTATATTTATGGAGTCAGATTTACTTGATAGCAAATCGTACTGGCAATGTATAGCGAACAGGTACTGATCGACCGTTCTGCTTACCTGGAGACCACTTCGGCATTGTTTTCACAACGCGTACAGCTTCTTCGTCAGTACCAGAGCCGAGGCTTTTCACAACCTCAATTTCTGAGATTTCGCCTGTACGGCTTACTACGAACGAAAGTACTACCAGGCCTTCTACACCGGCACGCTGTGCAGCAGCTGGGTAGCGGATGTTCTTACCAAGATATCTCATCATTTCGCCTTCACCACCTGGGAATTCAGGCATCTGCTCAACGTAAGTATATGGCTTTTCTTCTACTACTTCAGCAACAACGTCGCTTGTACCGTCGATGTCTCCTAAATCAAGAGGAGCACCTTTAACACCTTCAACGTTTTTAGTACCAATGTCGATGTCTTCCAGTTCCTTCTGATCTGGCACCTGTTCCTCTTCCACAACTTCAGCATCACGCTTCACAACTGGTGGCGTAAACTTCACCTGTGCACGCACTGGTGGCGGCGGCGGTGGAAGATCTGGTGGCGGTGGCGGCGGTGGCGGCGTCGCTTCATCAATTGGTGGTGGTGGTGCTAACTCTACCTCTGTTACAATACGTTCTACTGGTACCACGACTTCCTCTTCTTCAAATAACTTAGCAATCAGTGGAATACTGATCAAAAGCGCAAAGATTGAGATAGCCATAATGGCTGCGGTAGTAACATGCTTATTGTACAGTCGACGTAGTAGGTAGGCGCCATACGCTCTGTTTCGTCCGGCAAAGACGATGTCGTCGAGCGATGCTTTTTCTAACTTACTAGTTTCCATGTGTTACTGTCCAGTTATGTCCTGAATCAACTGCTTGTCATTGTCGTTGATCTCAACAATAGCAAAGCGGTTGGTGTCAGTGATTTTCAATTCATCTAAAATATCTACTACGTTCTTGTAGCGAGACCCCTCCATTGGCTTAACGAGTACCGTCATTTTCTCGTTTCCGCGCACTTGTGGCGAAATCAATACTTTTCTGATACCGTTAGCAGAGTAGTCGGTTGTTTGAACTTCCGGATTTTCGGCTGGATCACCGAGACCAAAGTAGTAGTATACTCTGTCATTCTCCCCTAAGACAATTGTCATTGCGTTACTAGCTTTCAGAGCGATTTGCTCATCTTCAGTGTCCGGCTTGACAGGCATGTTGATTTCCATGGTCTGTGGCTTGCTGAACGTAGTAGTAAGCATGAAGAAAGTCAATAGAAGGAATGCAAGGTCTACCATGGGTGTCATGTCCAGATGGACAGACATTTTTTTGGCCCTTTTCTTACCACCTTTACCGGAGTCGGCTTTTTCTTGTATTTCTGCCATTTTTTAGCTCCTTTTTTTAGAGGTTAGAAGGTCTATTTTCCATGTCCGTAATCAGGTTGAACCTGTTGATCTTACGTTCCTGCAGCGTATCCATTACCCTTTTTACGGTAGGATAGCTTACATCCACATCCCCTTTGATTGCGATCACAACTTTAGGGTTTGTTAAGCGAGTCTGGTGTACCCAGTCACCTAGTTCATTTCTGGCTGAGTCAACCGGTATACCTGGCTGATTCACGTTTTTGCGATCAGCAGGCTCCATGGCCAGATACGACTTGAGTTGGTTCACCGGTACACCGAAGTTGGTCAACAGAGAGAAGGTCTTACGCTCTTCTTCTGTAAAGCTAACGCCGTACTTGGTGCCCATCTTGTCAAGCAACGCTTCTTTAGTTCCCTGCCCATCAACACCAAAGAACACTCTGTCCTCTTTGTCTACCGTGATGGTGATGATGTTGGTGTCAGGAAGTTTGATCTCTGATACAGAGGATGGTGTATCTACAACCACTGCCTCTTCAGGAGCAAACTTTGTTGTCAACATAAAGAAAGTAACCAGCAAGAAGGCCAAGTCCACCATCGGCGTCATATCCAACGACGGTTTGGTTCTTTTTACTTTTACTTTAGGCATTTTATTGGGTTATAGCGATTAGATAGTTGAATGAGGTCTTACAGTGTTAGCTGCAGTTTCGTGCTGCGAAGCGAACGTAGAGATGATGCTGAAACCAGCTTCGTCAATGCTGTAAGTTAATTCGTCAATCTTGCTAGTAAAGAAGTTATAAGCAATGATCGCGATAGCAGAACCAGTTACACCAAGAGCTGTGTTGATAAGGGCCTCAGAGATACCGTTTGCAAGAGCTACTGCGTCTGGAGAACCTGCTGTTGCAAGAGCCGAGAACGCCTTCACCATACCTAGTACCGTACCGATCAAACCTGTAAGTGTAGAAACCGAAGCGATAGTAGAGATAATCACCAGGTTTTTCTCCAGCATTGGAAGTTCCAGTGAAGTAGACTCTTCAATTTCTTTCTGAATAGCGGCTACTTTCTCAGCTTTAAGCAGTTCTGGCTCGTTCTGCATTTCTTTGTACTTAAGCAAACCAGCTTTTACCACGTTACCAACAGAACCTTTCTGTGCGTCGCAGGCAGCAATAGCACCGTTGATGTCACGCTGGTTCAGTTTCTGAGAGATTGTACGTACGAAACCGGCAACGTTCTTAGTTCCTTTTGCTTTGCTGATTGTAAGTGAACGCTCGATAGCAAAGATGAAAACCAGAAGGTTAAGCGTCAAAAGGATAGGTACTACCCAACCACCTTTATAAACAATACCCAGGTAGTTGTCCGGAAGTGGATGGTTCGCATTGTCACCGCCTTCAAAGTTGGCAGGATTACCGAATACGAACATATAGATAAGTACACATGCAATAAATGCAACCGGAATTACGATAGTGGCAAATAGAGAGGAAGTTGTACCGCTCTTTTGTTCTACATTAGCATCTTTGCTCACTACTGCAGTCTTTTTTTCCATTTTGTTTAAAAGTTTAAAGTTTAGCTGTTTGTGTTGTAATTAAATCGATTGTGTAATATAAGAATGTAATTGTTTTGGATTTAGTTCTTTATTGGTTTTGCAATTTCTGCTTTTTCCGCAATTTTCAAACGATTTCAAGCTTTAAATTTTGAAAAATCCCGACTTAATACTGTAAAGTCTGTCTAAAATAAATTTTTCGCTGCTTTAGCTTAAGGCGAATATTGCGGCTTTACAAATATATTTTATTTTAAATTCTTATCCAAAGTTTAAACTTCATACAGCTTGTCCTCTTTACTTTTCTGTATCCCTTACTGCCTGTTAAACAGCGGTTTATTCGCCATAATGGGTGGTAATAAACCTAAATTGTAACGTGATTTTAGTGCAAGCAATAAGTGAGGTTACTGTAATAGTAATAAAACAGGTGTGCGTTATTCAGAGAAGAGCAAAGCGTTTAAACTATTTGGTTGTAATAAAATTAAGTAAAACTAAGTTTGCTTGAGTTGTGCCTGAGAACAAATAGAAGCATAAATATAATGCATGTTTGACTAAACTGTATGCATGCCTATCTTTTTTTTGCCTGATTCCAGTAAATGTCCATTTCATTTAAGGACAAATCCTGTAGTCGTTTGCCATTTTTAGAGGCTTCCTCTTCCATGTACTGAAACCGATCTATAAATTTCAGGTTGGTTTTTTCCAGTGCTTCTTCTGGGTTTATGTCAATAAAACGGGCAAAGTTAATGAGTGAAAAAAGCAGGTCCCCAAATTCGCTGGTAGCTTTTAGGTGATCGATGGACTGAAGGTCTGCTATATTAAATTCAGATTCAAATTCATTCAATTCCTCCTGTACCTTTTTCCACACCTCCGACTTGTCATCCCAATCGAAACCTGCTCCACGGGCCTTCTCCTGTATGCGCATAGCTTTTACAAGCGCTGGTAATGAGGCTGGTACGCCACCTAATACCGATTTGTTGCCTTCTTTCAGTTTCAGTCGCTCCCAGTTCTGCTTCACCTCTTCTTCCGTACTGGCTGTTGCATCCCCATAAATGTGTGGATGTCTGAAGATAAGCTTCTCACAAAGTGAGTTCAGGACATCCGCTATGTCGAAGGCTTTTTGTTCAGA
This sequence comes from Pontibacter lucknowensis, assembly GCF_900156415.1. Classification (GTDB taxonomy): domain Bacteria; phylum Bacteroidota; class Bacteroidia; order Cytophagales; family Hymenobacteraceae; genus Pontibacter; species Pontibacter lucknowensis. The sequence continues at coordinate 85,696 of NZ_FTNM01000007.1, forward strand.
GGCTATTTTGGCATAAAACACCATATGGAGCATGATGTCCCCAATCTCCTTTTTTATTTCCTGCATATCCTGCCGGATAATGGCGTCAGATAGCTCATAGGTTTCCTCAATAGTCAAATGGCGCAGGCTTTCTATGGTCTGCTTCCTGTCCCAGGGGCATTTTTCACGCAGATCATCCATCACATCCAGCAGCCGGTCAAAAGCCTGAAGCTGTCGGCCACGTGGAGTATCTTCAAAACGTTGATTAGTCATAAAGGCAAATATAATAAATAACTGCCAGAGGTAGTTATATAGGCATTCTGCTATGTAGTAAATAGGACGATGATGACTATTTGCCGACAAGCATTCTGCTTGAGTTACAGTTCTGTGATGTTCGGGCTGACGGATACCGCAGCAGATAATGTTCAAACCTAAAACTAAATTATTACTTTTGCAGCTGAAAAAAATATTCTCGTAGTGGCTTTAATAAAATCAATTTCAGGAATCAGAGGTACGATTGGAGGGCAGGCCGGTGAAGCGCTTACCCCAGTGGATGTAGTGAAGTTTGCCGCCGCTTTCGGTACCTGGGTGTTGCAGACTACTGGCAACAATACCATCATTGTAGGACGCGATGCACGCCTTTCAGGTGACATGGTGAACAAGCTGGTTTGCGCGACCCTGCAGGGCTTAGGTATAAATGTAGTTGATCTGGGGCTGTCAACGACGCCCACTGTGGAAATGGCCGTGCCGGACTACAAAGCCGGTGGCGGCATCATTCTGACAGCCAGCCATAACCCAAAGCAGTGGAATGCGCTCAAACTTCTTAACCAGAAAGGCGAGTTTATCTCTGATGCTGAAGGCAAACTGGTGCTGGAATTGGCAGACAAGGAGGCCTTTGAGTTTGCGCAGGTAAACGACCTGGGCAGATACCAGCGGGATGACGAAGCGTTGCAAAAGCACATCGATACCATCTTGGCACTACCGATTGTAGATGTAAACGCTATTAAAGAAAAAGACTTCAGCGTAGCTATCGACTGTGTCAACTCTTCCGGAGGTATAGCGATACCGATGCTGCTGGAGGCGTTGGGAGTACATAAGGTTGAAAAGCTCTTTTGCGAGCCGGACGGCAATTTCCCCCACAACCCGGAACCGCTGCCAGAGAACCTGCGCGAGATAGCTCGCGTGATCGAGAAAGGCAAGTTTGACCTAGGTATAGTAGTAGACCCAGATGTGGATCGCCTGGCCCTGATCAATGAAGATGGCAGTATGTTCGGTGAAGAGTATACCTTAGTAGCCGTAGCTGATTATGTGCTGAAGAATCAGGTGGGCAACACGGTTTCTAACCTCTCCTCAACAAGAGCATTGCGTGACGTGACTGAGAAGGCTGGAGGCAATTACTTTGCCGCTGCTGTGGGTGAAGTAAACGTGGTGAATATGATGAAGGCGGAGAATGCCATCATAGGTGGCGAAGGTAATGGAGGTATAATCTACCCTGAACTGCACTATGGTCGTGATGCCCTGGTAGGTATAGCTTTGTTCCTGACACACCTGGCTAAGTCAGGTATGAGCATGACGCGCCTGCGTGCCAGCTACCCGAACTATTACATCTCTAAAAATAAAATAGAGCTGACTCCTGAAGTGGATGTAGACCAGGTGCTAGTTCAAATGCAGGAGCGTTACGCCAAGCAGCCGATTAACACCATTGACGGTGTGAAGATTGAGTTTGATAAGGAGTGGGTGCACCTGCGCAAGTCTAATACAGAGCCTATCATCCGCATCTATGCTGAATCGGAGAGCAACGCCACAGCCGAGCACCTGGCCAATAAAATCATTGCTGACATCAAAGAGATCATTTCGACAAAAGCGTAATGTGTTGTTGCTGTAGCATATTAATTAACTAGCAATCAGAGGTTGCGCCAAAGGAGAAATCAAGCTTTTTCTCCATTGGCGCAACTTTTTTTTATACTTTAGTAGTTCGTTTAAGAGAATCCAATACAAAATATCATGCGTGTTTATTTAGATAATGCAGCTACCACCCCTCTGGACAAAGAGGTTTTTGATGCCATGGCACCTTTTATGCTCGAGCACTTTGGCAACCCTTCTTCCATCCATTCACATGGACGAGAGGTGAGGTCTGCTATCGAAAAAGCCCGCCGCTCGGTAGCTACGCTGTTGAACACGTCGCCTGCCGAAGTATTCTTTACCTCGGGCGGTACTGAGGCTGATAATGCTGCCATTGTCTGTTCCTGTCGTTCGCTAGGTATAAAGCATGCCATCACTACTAAATTGGAGCATCATGCCGTGCTGCATACCATGGAGATGCTGGAAAAGAACGGAGAGGTTCAGCTGAGCTACCTGCGGCATGATGAACGCGGCAACCTGGACCTGGAGCATCTGGAGGAGATGTTGGCTAATCAGCCACGCACGATCGTTTCCATCATGCATGCCAATAACGAAATTGGTACTTTGAACGATATCGAGAAGATCGGAGAGATCTGCAGAAAGTATGACGCGATTTTTCACTCCGACACTGTGCAGACCATGGGCCACTACAAGCACGATGTGCAGCAGATCGGGGCCAACTTTCTGATAGGTTCAGCACATAAATTCCATGGGCCAAAGGGTGTGGGCTTCCTGTACTGTGATGCCAGCACTAAGATTCAGCCATTGATCCAGGGTGGTGCGCAGGAGCGCAACATGCGTGGCGGCACCGAGAACGTGTATGGTATCATTGGTTTGGCCAAGGCGCTGGAAATTGCCTACCGTGATATGGCCGAGCACCAGAAGCACATACAGGGATTGAAGGACCGCATGATCTACAAACTACGGGAACAGATGGAGGATGTGAGCTTTAACGGAATGTCGGAGTTTGCGGACAAGAGTTTATATACCGTACTCAATGTGAGCCTGCCTGCCTCTGACATTAACGAAATGCTGTTGTTCAGCCTGGACATCGCCAAGATTTCGGCTTCAGGTGGAAGTGCCTGCAGTAGCGGTGCCAATGCCGGTTCGCATGTGCTTCGTGCTTTGGAAGTAGATCCGGCTAGAGGTTCTGTTCGCTTTTCGTTCAGCAAGTATAACACAGAAGCAGAGATCGATTATGTAGCTGAAACGCTTGCCAAAATGTATAAAAAGGAGCTGGCCTAGGTATAGCTGGCATCCTTCAAAATATAAAAAGGCTTCAGCAGTAATGCTGGAGCCTTTCTTTGTGAAACGAAATTTTATAGGAGAACAAGGTATAGAGATGAGAAATATAGGCGTTTTTTGTGGAGCCAATGTAGGTATAAACCTAATGTACAGTGAGTCTGCAGCGCGATTAGGGGAGTTAATGGCGGAGCAAGGTATAAAGCTGGTATATGGTGGTGGCAACGTAGGACTGATGGGGGTGATTGCCGATGCGGTGCTGGCAGCAGGAGGCACAGGTATAGGCGTGATCCCGCAAAGCCTGGTTGACAGGGAAGTAGCCCATAGAGGACTGCAGGAACTGGTTGTTGTGGAGACAATGCACGAGCGGAAAGCCATCATGGCGGCTCGTTCCGATGCATTTATCGCTATGCCCGGCGGCTTTGGTACATTCGACGAGATCTGCGAGATCATCACATGGAACCAGCTCGGCATCATCAAGAAGCCGGTGGCCTTCTATAATATAAACGGCTATTGGGACAAGTTTTTCGAGATGATCGATCATACCGTAGCTGAGGGTTTTGTGAAAGGTGACCAGCGCGAAAACCTGATCGTAGAAAGTGATGCGGAGGTACTGCTAGATAGAATCAGGGCTTATGCCGATTCCACATCTGATTACTGGATTGATTTTAAGAGGATATAAATTGCTGGTTGTTAGTTGCTGTGCCCTCGCCGCTTGATGACCGAACGGTCACGCCCAGTTCAAACAGCTATGCTGTTTGCATTGATTAAGGACGAATTGACCTCTCTTTAGCACCCGTCAACGATGTAAAACAGAAGCGCCGCTGCAAATATTTGCAGCGGCGCTTCTGTTTTTATACCTGTGAGGGAGGAGCTAGCTATACCTGCAGGGACATTTATAAAGTTCCAGCCTCCACATCCTCAAATTTTAAACCCTTCTAATTCTCCAGCACCATGTTCTTCAGCGCCTCCACCCAAGTGTCGCTGGAGTTAAGGCTTTCTACGAGCACCCACTTCTCGCCGCCGGCGTGCTCAAACTCCTCTCTAAACTCTTCGCCGACTTCTATAGTCGTTTCGAGACAGTCGGCTACGAAGGCAGGGCTGAAAGCAAGTACTTTCTTGATGCCTTTGGCTGGCATGGTCTTCAGAACTTCGTCAGTATAAGGTTGCAGCCATGGGTCTTTGCCCAGGCGCGACTGGAAAGCGACGGTATACTGGTCCTCTTTCAGGCCCAATTCAGCAGCCAGCAAGCGCGAAGTCTCAAAGCAGGAGGCGCGGTAGCAATAACGGTTGCGCTTATTGTAGCTGTTGCAGCAGGAGCCCAGTTTGCAGTAGCCTTTGTCGCTGCCTTTCAGAATCTGTCGCTCCGGCACACCGTGGTAGCTGAACACCACGTGGTCGTAGTTGTCTTCGGCCATGTACTTCTTGCCCAACTCAGCGAAGGCGTTGATGAAACCAGGGTCGTCACAGTAAGTCGAGATGAAGTTGATGCTCGGGATGATCCACCAGTCCTTCACGATCTCCATGATCTTATCCTGCACCGAACCTGTGGTAGCGGAGGCGTACTGCGGGAAAAGCGGTACGACAATGATGCGGGACACGCTCTTGTCACGGAGTTCGTCCAAGGCACTCTTGATGCTTGGACTTTGGTAGCGCATACCGAAAGCCACATGATAATCGGCGCCCAGGCTAGTCTGAAGTTTAGCCTGCAGGTCGCGGCCATGGTACATGAGTGGCGAACCGCGATCGGTCCACAGCTGCTGATATACCTTGGCAGACTTTGGTGCCCGAAAAGGAGCGATCACGCCATTCACCAGTGCAAAGCGTCCCACGGGGTTTATATCGATCACGCGCGGGTCTAGCAGGAACTCACGCAGGTATTTTCTTACATCAGGAGTGCTGGGTGTATCCGGTGTGCCTAGGTTCACTAGTAAAACCCCAATCTTGCCTGTTTTTTTCTTGCTCATCTAAATCAATAGTGCTTTTTGCTATACAAAGATACGAAGTATAACGAGTTAGTTATGATCGATAGTTTCTATACCCTGATAGAGGAAGGTATGGAGTAAAGCTGAAAGCAGAGAGAAATGTTTGAAACTTCATCCACTCGATTAATCAAATTTCTAAATCCACACATTTTCACGGGGTTTCGTAAAAAAGAAGTAATTTTGCATCCTCAAATTTTAATTATGTCACAAGCTCCGCACAAAGCTGGTTTTGTAAGTATAGTAGGTAAGCCAAACGTGGGTAAATCCACGCTCATGAACGCCCTGGTAGGGGAGAAGCTATCTATTATCACGTCCAAAGCCCAGACCACACGTCACCGCATCATGGGTATCCTGAATGGCGATGATTTCCAGATCGTGTACTCTGATACCCCTGGCATCATCAAGCCGCAGTACGCTTTGCACGAGTCCATGATGAGTTTTGTGCGCACTTCTCTGGAAGATGCCGATATCATTCTGTTTGTGACGGATATCTATGAAAAACACGACGAGGATGATGTGATCAAGCGATTGCAGCATGCCGAGGTGCCAATCCTGTTGCTGATCAACAAGATTGATCAGGCTACAGAAGAGGAAGTGCAGGAGAAGGTAGCTTATTGGCAGGAGAAGATGAACCCGACCGAGATCCACCCGATTTCGGCTTTGCATAACTTTGGCGTAGAGCAGCTTTTCAATCGATTGATGGCTTTGTTGCCCGAGCATCCGGCTTTTTACCCGAAAGATGAACTGACTGACAAGCCCGAGCGTTTCTTTGTGTCGGAGATGATCCGCGAGAAGATCTTCCTCAACTACAAAAAAGAAATTCCCTACAGCACCGAGGTGGTGGTAGAGGAGTTTAAAGAGGAAGAGGACATCATCCGTATCCGTGCCGAAATCAGTGTGGAGCGCAAGAGCCAGAAAGGTATTGTGATTGGCCACAAAGGCGAAGCGCTGAAGAAAGTAGGCACGCAGGCCCGCCTGGATATGGAACAGTTTTTCCAGAAAAAGATATTTCTTGATTTATACGTGCGCGTGAACGAGAACTGGCGAACCGACCAGAAGCTGCTACGCCGATTCGGCTACAGCGAGTAGCGCACCATTAAAGCTTCGGGGCAAGGTGCTCCGGGGGCACTTTAACTATTTTATTTTATTTAGATGTCAACCAACATCATTGCAATCGTAGGACGTCCGAATGTGGGCAAGTCTACACTTTTTAACCGCCTTGTAGGGCGCCGCCAGGCCATTATGGACAACGAGAGCGGCGTAACCCGCGACCGTAGCTACGGGCACGGCGACTGGACCGGCAAGTATTACACCGTGATTGACACAGGTGGCTACGTGCACGGATCCGACGATATTTTTGAAGGAGAAATCAACAAGCAGGTAGAGCTGGCCATTAAAGAAGCCGATGTGATCCTGTTCATGGTAGATGTGGAAGCAGGCCTGACCGGACTGGACGAAGAGTTTGCCAACGTACTGCGTCGCTCAGACAAGCCTATCTATGTAGTGGCCAACAAAGCCGATACCAATGCGCGTGCTCATCAAATGGGCGAGTTCTATGCGCTTGGTTTAGGTATAGACATCTTCCCGATCTCGTCGCAGAGCGGCTCCGGTACAGGTGAGTTGCTGGATGAGGTAGTGAAGCACTTCAAAACCGAAGGTACTGAGGATCCGGATGCAGGTATACCCAGACTTGCCGTGCTGGGTCGTCCGAACGTGGGCAAGTCCTCTTTCGTGAACATGCTGCTGGGTGTGGAGCGTAACATCGTAACCGACATTGCCGGTACTACCCGCGATGCGATCGACTCACGCTACAATGCCTTCGGCAAAGAGTTTATCATCGTAGATACCGCTGGTCTGCGCCGCAAGAGCAAAGTGAGCGAAGACATTGAGTTTTACTCCGTGATGCGCTCCGTGCGTGCTTTGGAAGATGCCGATGTTTGTATCGTGATGCTGGATGCCACCAGAGGGATTGAGTCACAGGATGTTAACATTATCTCATTGGCCGAGAAAAACCGCAAAGGCATCGTAATACTGGTGAACAAATGGGACTTGGTAGAGAAAGAGACGAATACGACTAAGGAGTTCGAAGAGAAGATTCTTGAAGCGATCGCACCGATTAAGTATGTGCCGATCATCTTTACCTCTGTTGTGACAAAGCAGCGTGTGCACAAGGCCGTTGAAACAGCGATGGAGGTATACGAGCAGAAAACGCGTAAAATCTCTACCTCGAAGCTGAACGACAAAATCCTTCCGGACATCGAGCGTTACCCGCCACCGTCAGTTAAAGGCAAGTTCATCAAGATCAAGTATGTGACGCAACTGCCGACGCACAACCCAACATTTGCGTTCTTCTGTAACCTACCGCAGTATGTGAAGGAACCTTACACACGCTACCTTGAAAACAGTATCCGGAAGCATTTTGGCTTCGAAGGTGTGCCGATCAAAGTGTTGTTTAAGAAAAAATAAGAGCTTCTATATCAATATATTCAGATATACTGTTATATTTGATGCTTCATCTTTAACCAATCACAAAACATTATGAAAAAAGTATTCGGTTTACTATTCGTTGCAGGTCTTTTTACATTTGCATCATGCAATAACGCAGAAGAAACTGCAACTGATGTTGAGACTACTGAAACTGAAACTGTAGAGACAGTTGACGTTGAGACTGACATGGAGATGGACACTACATCTGTAATGGAAGACACAACTACTGTTCAGTAATCACACTAGTACCAGTACTACCTGACCATGTGGTCAGGCAAAAGAAAAAAGCACTCCATGGAGTGCTTTTTTTTATATATGCCAAAACCTATACATACTGACCCCGTATTGCAAGAAGCTTATTTCTCACCTTAACCAACTTAATATGAAAAAGCCAATTTTAATGATGCTTGTTGCAGGTTTGCTAACTTTCTCTTTCACATCGTGCGAAACTCGTGAAGAAAACACACAGGAAAGAATGGAAGACACTGCAGAAGACGTAGGCGACGACGTGGAAAATGCCGCTGAAGAAGTAGAAGACGAAACAGAAGAAGCTGTACAATAAAATATCCACAACATAAAAAAACGGCAGGCCCTTCTAAGAGTCTGCCGTTTTTTATGTCTGCAATCAGGTATATGATCAAGGACCAAGCCGTTTCTGAATCATACTGTTAACCAGCGCAAAGAGTCGCTTGGGCGTATAGGTGCGCCAATGTAGCTCATCCAGGGTGCCGCCTGAGTTGATGTACGAGTCTATGTTGTAGCTGCGCATCTCGCTCAGCACAAAGTCACGGAAGCTGATGGCTGCTATCCAACCTTCCTCCACATCCTCAAACCACTCTTCGTAATAATCGTCTTCGGAGCCGTGGAAATTGAACACATTCTCACCTATCAGGATAAAATGCTTGATACCCTCCTGCACGAGCGGGTCGATGATGTTACGCTTGAGCTTCATGATGTCATTGTTCAGCGCATCGTTCCATTCCCCGATAAACTCGATTACGGCAAAACTCAATTCGTAGTCGGCATATAATATCTTCAGAAAAAGGGTTTCGGAATCTATGTCATCCCACTGCGGATGTATGTAATAGCCGTAGATGGTATGGGTATAGTGCGTCAGGCTGTTCTCGGCTCCATACAGTGGAGAGCGAGGGTCGTCGGTAGCTGAATAGAGCTCCAGCCAGTTATAAAAGGGTTCGATCGTATGCATATATCAATTCATTCTGCTGCCTGTGCCACTGGCAGGCATTTGTCTGTCTACTCTAAGATTTTGGACAAAGTTGGCTATATTTAAGGAAGAAATCGCCTGATTAGTCAACTCCTGCATGCTGATGCAGGTATAAGCAGGTACAAAATGGCCGCAAGATATGCTAAGGCTGCCCTGAGTACGTTATAACATAGCACGTTCCAACTGAAACACCACTCATTTTCTATGCAGTTCACATTCAGCTTCAATTTTTTAAGACAGACCATCTCTTTGCTTCTCCTGCTTGTAATGCTGAGTTACAGCAATAAGGCGTTTGCGAAAGCAGACTATATCAAAGAGTACCATCCTCGAATCAACAAAGCTGAAAGGCTGGTGATGGCAAAGGACTACGAAGGGGCGCTGGAGACTTACCAGCAGGCCTTCTCGGCTGTACCCAAGGGCTTTGCCCGCGACTATTACAATGCCGCAGTATGCGCAACGCTCACGGGCAACGAAAAACAAGGTATAGACTACCTCGAGAAACTGGTAGAAAAGGGGGTGACCCTGGAGTACCTGGAGCAGCAGGAGGTGTTTGAACCACTGCGAGCCCATAAAGGCTGGAAGAAGTTCGCAAAAAAATATCCGAAGCGCCGCAAAGCCTTCCGTGAGAACATGAATATAGACCTGCGCGCCGACCTTGATGAGCTCTGGGCCCGTGACCAGTTCTTCCGGCAGGCTAAGGGAGGCCTGCGCGTACATGCCGACACGATCAGAAAAATAGAAGCTGATAATGTGAAAAAGCTGCTGGCTTGGATTAGCAAACACGGCTATCCGGGGGAGGAGCTGATTGGAGTGCCCGACACCTTGGAGACGCTGCCTCGCTTCAGTATTGTGATTCAACGCCAGACTTCTGCCCGCAACGGCTTTGATTTTACGCCTGTGCTCACCCAGGCAGTACAGGAGGGCAAACTCGACCCGCACGCGGCGGCTTACCTGATGGACCAGCAACAGGGTAAGAATCTGTATCGGTCTAAAGTGCTGGCCCGTGTGATCTGCAATAAACCGGAAGACTGTCAGGATGATGATGAGTTTGGCGATCTGTCGAGCCGCTATCTGATTCAGCGTATGAGCGAGGAAGAAGAGGCGCGGGCGAATGAGCTCCGGCAGGCGCTTGGACTGGAGCCTGTAGCCGACTATCGCGAGAAAATGCGTTACGCCATGAAAGATGACCGCTTTAAGCTAGGCTATGACTGGGCGGTGACCAGTTACAAAGTACCAAGCAAAGAAGCCGCAAAAGTGCTTGTAGAAAGTATGGCCATCCTGGACTAGCAGCTCTTAATCAAAAAGCTATAAAACAGCTCGGCCTGCCAGTATAAAAGTCTACTGGCAGGCCGAGCTGTTTTATCAGAAATAAGTCTTCTTAAGAAATACCATTGCCATTACGGTAGGCCTCGATGGCGGCACGAACGCTACCATACTTCTTGAGCAACGCAGCAGCTTCGGGTTTCGCCAACTGTAGCTCTTCCATCAGCATGCGTGTGCCACGCTCCACCAGCTTGGTATTCGATAGCTGCATGTCTACCATCTTGTTGCCCCTCACATGGCCAAGCTGGATCATGGTGGCAGTGGTGAGCATGTTGAGCACCAGCTTTTGAGCAGTACCGGCTTTCATGCGGGTGCTGCCCGTCACAAATTCCGGCCCTGTAACCACTTCTACCGGATAGTCAGCGGCGGCGGCTATAGCACTGTTGGCATTGCACACAATACAGCCTGTGGCTATCCCCTGGCGACGGCAGTCTTCCAATCCGCCTATTACATATGGCGTGCTGCCCGAAGCGGCTATACCTACCACGATGTCTTTGGCCGTGATGTTATGCTCCTGCAGGTCCTTCCAGGCTTGCTTTGTGTCATCTTCAGCAAACTCCACTGCCTTCCGTATGGCGCCGTCACCACCTGCTATGATGCCGACTACCAGGCCGTGAGGCACCCCATACGTAGGAGGGCACTCCGATGCGTCTACTATGCCGAGCCGACCGCTGGTGCCTGCCCCAATGTAAAAAAGTCTGCCTCCGTCACGGAGGCGCTCTACAGTAGCATTTACCAGCGTTTCGATCTGAGGTATAACACGCTCAACAGCCAGTGGCACACTTTTGTCTTCCTGGTTGATGCAGGTGAGCACCTCGTGCACGGGCATTTGCTCTAGTCTATCGTAAAGTGAGTCGGATTCGGTAGTGGACACTGTGTTAATCGGTCAAATTTGAATTCAGTAAAAAAAGCGTGTTTGTAGTTAGGCATTCTGCATTTTGAGCAGCTCCTGGTGGTATTTGATCAGGCCTTCGCTTGGGCTGGAGATGATCACTCCGATATGGCAGCCATACTTCTTGGCTACCAGCTTGAGCGTGTCCGAGAAATGAAACGCGATAGAACCAACAAAGTTTACAGGAAGCTCACCAAAACCCTCGTATTTGCTGACATGACGCTCAAAGAACTCTTCGAAGTTCTCGTAAATCATCTCTTTGATTACCGGGCTCTTGCGCTTCTCATACATAAACTTAGCAAAGGTGGCCAGGTACTGGCTAGGTATGTCAGAGCCATATACGGCGTCAAGGATACCGTCTTTCGTAAGGTTATACCTGTTCTTGAGTGAAGTGGCCAGTTCCTCAGGCAACTCGCGGTACATGTAGGCCTTGATCAACAGCTTGCCCAGGTAGGCTCCACTGCCTTCGTCACCCATCAGGAAACCAAGCGAAGTCACGTTATCTATAATGTTCTTGCCATCGTAAAGACAGGAGTTAGAGCCTGTTCCCAGGATACAGGCTATACCTGGCTTGTGGCCACACAGGGCGCGGGCAGCAGCTAGCAAGTCGTGGTCTACATAGTTGGGCACGTTGGGGAAGGCGCGGCTAAGGGCATCTTCTACGCGTTTGTTACGCTCCGGAGAGCTACAGCCAGCACCGTAATAGTAAATGGCGCTAATATTTTTTTCTTTCAGCTGAGGCAGCAGCTCGGTCTCAAAAATGCTGTAAATCTTGTCAGTATCGAGGTACTGCGGGTTGATGCCAGTTGTGTTGACCTGTTCATATTCGTTGTCGGCATCGATTACACGCCAGTCTGTTTTTGTAGAGCCGCTGTCAGCTATCAGAATCATAATATTGGTAATTTATAGTTGATCAGGAGCCTACCTGTTACAGTAGCATACTCCCTGTGTTTTATTTTCGGTATACTGAATTTTTGACTTGTCCGATCACCTCAAATTTGTCAAATACATATTCGGTATGCGGCGCGTCCTTCAACTCCTCGGTCAGGTCCTGGCCTGCCCAGTGTTCGTAGTGGTTGCCGCTCCGCCACAGGCGTGATTTTTTCACGTCGTAAATCAGGCCTTTGTAAGCCACCCATACCTCGTCACGGTCCTGGCCATTGCGCAGGGCAAGCTGTTGCAGGGTGAACTCCGGGAGATTTTCTTCCATTTGGTTGCAGGCCTCACAAAGCCCGGGTTGCAAATATAATAATACTGCCCTAGTGATTGGGGCAAACGGAACAGAATCGGGTTTGTTTCTTTGTTCGCTTCCTGAAGTATTAGCCAATGCGGGCCTGCGTCAGGATCCAGCGGTTAGGCACTTCGCCTTTGATGGCCTGCAGGTAGTCTTCATAGCTGCAGGGTACAATGCGGGGACTCTTTTCATCTGAAAGGGGTTCTACTTCCATCCACCACTTTTCACTTGCTTTGCTTTTATAGAATGTCATACGCTCCGGGTTATCACTGAAGGCCACGGCGTATTTGGTAAACTTGCTGGAGCTGAATTCTGTTTCATTCTTGCGGTGGTAGAAGCCCTCTATAAAGTACCAGATCATGGTGGCGATGGTCATGGCCGTTAGTTCCTGGCTGTCCTGTGCAGGATCATACTCGTAAATTCCCAGTGATGTCATCTGGTCACTCAGACCTGCATACCAGCACAGCTGGCAGGCTTCCTCGCCAGTAAGCCCGAACGGGTTGGCAGGCGTATAGCCCGGCGCATCCTGATGGCGGATAGCCGAAATGTCAAAAGTGAGCAGGTCTGCCAGGCGCACAACCGGCTCCATCTCCTGCACACTGCGGTGCACTTCGCCTACACGGTAAGCCTCAAAGTGCAGCTTTTCGAACGTGGCCATCACTTCTGGGTCCACCAGGTAAGACTGATAGCCGATCTGGCCCAGGCTGAAGAGGTAGTTCGGTTCGTGCATCAGGATCTGGCGGAGCTGCTTTTTATTGGCAGGCACGTCATTGTCTTCGCTCATATCCACGCTGCTGTCCACGGTTACCATATTCACGGCACGTTCCAGGTACTCGTAGCCCATGTACTGTCCGTACTCCAGGTCATGCGTGCCGCCGATGATAATGGGAATGGTATTATGCGAGATGAGGACTTCAACTATTTCTTTCAACCGCAGGTAAGTGTCGTCGAGTGTTATGCCCGGGCGTAGGTTGCCCAGGTCGACTATGTTGCAGCGACCGGCTCCTTTGTGCATGCTGTACAGTTTTTTGCGTACAGCACGGGCCGGAATCATCTCTGCTACTGTTTCCTCTCCTTGTCCCCGGGTCTCGTTTATCCCGATCAGGGCGATGTCAGCTGAGCGCCAGTCAGGGAATTTGCCAGTAAAGCGGCCGATGTAGGCACCAAGTGTGCGCGGTTTGTCAAGCAGCGCAAAAATGTCCTCATTCAGAGGTTCGAAAAAGATGGAAAGGTTCATAAATCAGTATCAGGAAGGTCAAATATAGCAAAACTGCTGCTTTTGTGAGCGGCTTTTATTAACTATAACTTTTTCGCGTAAAAAGTGCAATCAATATAATGAATAGCAAATATTTGTACAGGAAGGTATAGAAATTTCAGAAAAAAATAATTAAAATGCACATACTAACGAACGTGTGGCCCATGTTGTGCCATCGTTCGTGATGTCCTAAAATAGACTGACACTAACCTTAGCAAACACAATGAACGTAACCCGCACCCTTGATCTGCTGCCTTTTCAGCTGCAGAACTCGCCTCAGCCGGATTGTCTGGCTACAAAAGTTAACGGACAATGGATTAAATACAGCACACAGGATGTGCAGGACACTGCCAACCAGGTAAGCCTTGGTCTGCTGAAACTAGGTATAGGAAAGGGCGACAAAGTGGCTATTATTTCCCTGAACCGGCCGGAGTGGGTGTTTGCTGACTTTGGTATACAGCAAATAGGTGCTATAAGTGTACCAATGTACCCGACAATCACGGTAGAGGACTACCGCTACATCTTCAACGATGCGGAGGTGAAAGCTGTGTTTGTGTCTGATGCGGAGCTCTACAACAAAGTAGTGGCTGCTACAGAGGGGATGGAGAGCATCAAAGAGATCTATACCTTCGACGAAATTCACGGTGCCAAGCACTGGAAGGAAGTGATCAAACTGGGAGAAGGAGAAGACGTAGCACAGCTTGAGCCATTGAAGGCTGGTGTTGGTCCTGACGATATCCTCACCATTATCTATACCTCTGGTACAACCGGCAACCCGAAGGGGGTTATGCTGACAAATAACAACATTATCAGTAACGTGACTGGTACGCTGCCTTATGTGCCTGTAAACCAGCATCACCGCGCACTGAGCTTCCTGCCGCTTTGCCATATTTTCGAGCGCATGCTCCTTTATTTATATATGCGCATTGGCGTGTCGATCTACTACGCTGAGAGCATCGAGAAAGTGGCCGACAACCTGAAAGAGGTGCAGCCGCATGTGTTTACCACGGTGCCGCGTCTGCTCGAGAAGGTATATGACAAGATCGTGGCCAAAGGTATGGAACTGACCGGCGTGAAGCGTAAGCTTTTCTTCTGGGCACTGGAGCTCGGTCTGCAGTATGATACCCGCGAAGACAAAGGCTGGTGGTATAACAAGCAGCTGGAACTGGCCAATAAACTTATCTTCAGCAAATGGCGCGAGGCCCTGGGCGGCAACGTAATTGCCATTGTATCGGGTGGCGCGGCGCTACAGCCACGCCTGGCCCGTGTGTTCTGGTCAGCCAACATCCGCGTGATGGAAGGTTATGGTCTGACAGAGACGTCGCCAGTGATAGCCGTGAACCGCTACGAGCCGGAGAACAACGTGATTGGTACCGTAGGTATGGCCATCGATGGGGTGGAGATCAAAATCGCAGAGGATGGCGAGATACTGACCCGTGGACCACACGTGATGAAAGGCTACTACAAGAAACCTGATCTGACGGCCGAGGTGATCGATGCCGAAAACTGGTTCCATACCGGTGACATAGGAGAGCTGGTAGAGGGCAAGTTTCTTAAGATCACGGACCGCAAGAAAGAGATGTTCAAAACGTCGGGTGGCAAGTATGTGGCACCGCAGCCGATCGAGAACAAGCTGAAGGAGTCGGTAGTGATAGAGCAGGCCATGGTGGTAGGAGCCGGGCAGAAGTATGCCGCTGCTCTGATCGTGCCTTCGTTCCTGGGGCTGCAGGACTGGTGTGCACACAAAGGTATCCCGTATACCTCTGATGCCGAGATGATCACCAAGCCGGAGATCATGGACAAGTATAAGCGTGAGGTGGATAAAGCCAACGAAGGGCTGGCGCAATTCGAGACCATCAAGAAGTTCACGCTGATCCCGAACATGTGGACGGTGGAAAGCGGTGAGCTGACACCGACCCTGAAGGTGAAGCGCAAAAACATCACAGCTAATTACCAGAAAGAGATTGACAGTATGTATTAATATGAAGTGAATTGAAGGTTTAAAGCCTTTCAGGTAACAAAAAACCCTTTCCGGACCGGAAAGGGTTTTTTGTTTGTAACCATTCTATGAATTATACATAAACTATAGCGGAAGGTACTATAGCACGAAATCCACTTTAACCTTTGAAGTCGGGAGGGGAATAAATTTTTCGTTAAATTAGTATGCTTGCATAACATTTTTCTTTATATTTGGTATAAACTACATGATGCATGAAGCCGGAAGAGACCGTAGATTATAATGTGAAGGTTTGTTGGCATGCTATCTCGCGTATGTATAATACAGAGGCTGCCAAAAATGATATTACCACCTCCATTGGATTTGTTCTGTTAAACATCAATCAGGAGACAGGCACCCCCGCCACGAAGATTGCCCCCCTGCTTGGTTTGGAGGCGCGCAGCCTGACCCGCATCCTGAAGAGCATGGAGGAGAAAGGCCTTATCTATAAGGTGTCTGACGACAAGGATAAACGGCTGGTGCGGATTTTCCTGACCGAACTAGGGCTGGAGAAAAAGGAAGTATCGCGCAGAACGGTGCTCCATTTTAACCATAAAGTGCAGGAAGCTATACCACAGGAAGAGTTGAATACCTTTTTCCGGGTTTCCGAGCGCATCATCAACATGATCGAAAACAAAGAGATTTTCTAACCATAGTAGACCATCAAGCTTTTTCTATGAAGAGATTAATTAAGAAAGTAGCCGTGCTGGGTTCCGGTGTCATGGGCTCCCGCATTGCCTGCCACTTTGCCAACATCGGTGTGCAGGTACTGTTGCTCGACATCGTGCCACGCGAACTCACCCCCGACGAAGAGAAAAAAGGGCTGACGCTGGAAAGCAAGCATGTCCGCAACCGCATTGTGAACAGTGCGCTGGAAGCAGCCATTAAGTCTAATCCTTCGCCCCTTTACCGTAAGTCCGATGCCCGCCTGATCCAGACGGGTAACTTCGAAGACAACATGAAGGATATCGCCAGCGCCGACTGGACCATTGAGGTGGTGGTGGAGAACCTGAAGATCAAGCATTCAGTGTTTGAGCAGGTGGAGAAGCACCGCAAGCCGGGCACGCTGATCACCTCCAACACCTCGGGTATCCCGATTCACATGATGCTGGAGGGCCGATCTGACGATTTCAAAAAGCACTTCTGCGGTACGCACTTCTTCAACCCGCCGCGCTATCTCAAGCTATTAGAAATTATACCTACGCCAGAAACCGATCAGGATGTTGTAGACTTCCTCATGCACTACGGCGACCTATACCTTGGCAAGACGACTGTACTGGCCAAAGATACACCGGCTTTCATTGCGAACCGTGTGGGTATCTACGCCATCATGCAAGGCCTGCAGGTGATGAACAAACTCGGACTGAACGTGGACGAGGTGGATCGTATCACAGGTCCGATCATTGGTCGTCCGAAGTCTGCTACGTTCCGCACGCTGGATGTGGTAGGTCTGGATACTCTGGCTAATGTAGCCAACGGTCTGTACCAGACAGGAGAGAAGGACGAGTCGCGTGAGTTATTCAAGCTACCGGACTACCTGCAGAAAATGGTGGAGAACAAGTGGCTGGGCGACAAAACCGGTCAGGGTTTCTACAAGAAAACGAAAGATGCCAAAGGCAAAACCGAGATCCTGACCCTCGACCTGAACACGCTGGAGTATGGACCAAAGCAGCGTCCGAAGTTCCAGAGCCTCGAAATTCTCAAGCCGATTGAGGATCTGAAGAAGCGCGTGAAGACCTTCTCCAAGCAAAACGATAAGGCAGCCCAGTTCTTCAACGAGTCACTCTATGGCTTGTTCCAGTACGTGAGCAACCGCATACCTGAGATCTCCGACGAACTCTACCGCATCGACGACGCCATGCGTGCCGGCTTTGGCTGGGAGCTGGGTCCGTTCGAGTACTGGGACGTGATCGGCGCCCGCGAAGGTGTGCAGCGCATGATCGAAGCCGGTTACCAGCCTGCGGCCTGGGTAGAGGAGATGCTCAACCAAGGCAAAGAGTCCTTCTACATAGTGGAGAGCGGCAACCGCCGTTATTACGACATCCAGAGCAAAGAATACAAGGCAATACCAGGTGTTGAGAACTTCATCATCCTTGACAACCTGCGCAGCAACAAAGTAGTGTGGAAAAACACTGGCGCTACACTGATCGACCTCGGTGACGGCATCCTGAACGTGGAATTCCACACGAAGATGAACACCATCGGTGGTGATGTGGTGCAGGGGCTGAACAAGGGTATAGAGATTGCCGAGAAAGAGTTCAGAGGCATGGTAGTGGGCAGTCAGGCAGCGAACTTCTCAGCTGGTGCCAATGTGGGCTTAATTTACATGTATGCCCTAGAGCAGGAGTATGACGAGATCAACTTTATGATCAAGCAGTTTCAGGATACGATGATGCGCATGCGCTATTCAGCTATACCTGTGGTAGGCGCGCCGCACGGTCTCACACTGGGCGGTGGCTGCGAGCTGAACTTGCATTGCGACCATGTGCAGGCAGCTGCCGAAACCTACATGGGTCTGGTGGAGTTTGGCGTAGGCCTTATACCTGGCGGTGGCGGTACTAAAGAGATGACGCTCCGCGCAGCCGAGATGTACGAAGAGGGTGATATTGAGTACAACACGCTCAAGAACATCTACCTCAACATAGGTATGGCCAAGGTGTCTACTTCTGCCAAAGAGGCCTTCGACTTAGGCTTTATGCGTCAGGGCGACGCGATAACTCTCAACATCAACCGTCAGATTGCTGATGCCAAAGCGCAGGCGATTCGTCTGGCCGAGGCGGGGTATACGCAGCCAGCCAAGAAAACCAAGATAAAAGTACAGGGCAAAGGTGCTTTAGGCATGTTCCTGACGGGAGCCAGTGCGATGGTATCAGGTGGCTACATTTCAGAGCACGACCAGAAGATATCGCACAAACTCGCTTACGTGATGTGCGGCGGCGACCTCTCTGCTCCGACAGATGTGAGCGAGCAATACCTGCTGGATCTGGAGCGTGAAGCCTTCCTGTCACTGACCGGTGAACGCAAGACACTAGAGCGTATCCAGAGCATCCTGACCACAGGCAAGCCACTGAGAAATTAATGTCTAATGGGTAATGAAAGATGATTGTGCTGTTCAGAGAGCATACCTGAGAGAGCAACAATCAACCATTTAACAATTTAGCAATTAAAAAATATGAACAACGCATATATCGTAGCCGGATTTCGTAGCGCAGTAGGCAAAGCCGGGCGCGGAGGCTTCCGGTTCACCAGACCTGATGACCTGGCCGCTGACGTCATCAAACATCTTATGGCTTCTGTACCTGCCCTCGACCCGGAGCGTGTAGACGACCTGATTGTGGGTAATGCCGTGCCGGAAGCGGAGCAGGGCCTGCAGATTGGCCGTATGATTGCGCTTTTGTCTCTGCCGATGTCCGTATCCGGTATGACGGTAAACCGCTACTGCGGCTCCGGTGTGGAAACCATCGCGATGGCCTGCAACCGTATACAGGCAGGTATGGCCGACTGTATTGTCGCAGGCGGCACCGAATCTATGTCGATGGTGCCGACAGTGGGCTGGAAGACAGTGCCGAACTACAACATCGCCAAGAAGAATCCGGACTGGTACCTGAGCATGGGCCTCACGGCTGAAGCAGTGGCCAAAGACTACAATGTTTCACGTGAAGACCAGGACGAGTTTGCCTACAACTCACACCAGAAGGCGATCAACGCCATCAAGAATGGCTATTTTAAAGAGCAGATCGTGCCTATTACAGTGGAGGAAACCTACATCGACGAGAACGGCAAGAAGAAGACCCGCACTTATGTCGTAGATACTGATGAAGGTCCACGTGCCGACACTTCCCTTGAAGCCCTGGCCAGACTGAAGCCTGTGTTTGCGGCCGGCGGTTCTGTAACAGCCGGTAACTCTTCCCAGACCTCTGACGGTGCTGCCTTTGTGATCGTGATGAGCGAGCGCATGGTGAAAGAACTCAACCTGGAGCCGATCGCCCGTATGGTGAGCTACGGCACCGGTGGTGTGGATCCGCGCATCATGGGTATGGGCCCGATTGCAGCCGTTCCGAAAGCACTGAAAATGGCTGGTTTGACACTTAATGACATCGACCTGATCGAGATGAACGAAGCCTTTGCTGCCCAGTCCATTGCCGTAATGCGCCACCTCGACTTCGACCCAGCCAAGCTGAACGTAAGCGGCGGGGCGATCGCACTTGGTCACCCGCTGGGTTGCTCCGGAGCTAAGCTTAGCATACAGCAATTCCATGAGCTGCGCCGCCTTGGCAAGAAGTACGGCATGGTTACCGCCTGTGTAGGCGGTGGACAGGGCGTAGCCGGCATCTATGAGCTTTTGAAGTAAAAACTAACCTGAACCTAAAAACACTAATCATATTCTGCCATGGAAAATGTAACAGATAAAAATAAAGCCACTGTTCGCGGTGGTGAATTCCTGATAAAAGAAACTGACGCGCAGGACGTATTTATACCTGCCGAGTTTAGCGAGGAGCAGCGCATGATGGCGCAGACCTGTCTGGACTTTGTGCGCGAAGAAGTGAACCCGCTTCTTGACCGCCTCGACAACCATGAGGAAGGCCTGATGGAAGGTCTGATGAAAAAGGCTGGCGAGCTTGGCTTGTTCGCAGTGTCGATGCCAGAGCAATACGGTGGCCTGAACATGGACTTCAACACATCACTTCTGGTAACAGAGTCAGTAGGTGGTGGACATTCCTTCCCGGTGGCTTTTGCGGCTCACACAGGTATAGGTATGCTGCCGATCCTGTACTTCGGTACGGACGAGCAGAAAGAGAAGTACCTGCCAAAGCTGACTTCCGGCGAATGGGCGGCAGCTTACTGCCTCACCGAACCAGGCTCTGGTTCTGATGCCCTGGCTGCTAAAACCAAAGCGGTGCTAAACGAAGCTGGTACACACTACATCCTGAACGGCCAGAAAATGTGGATCACGAACGCCGGTTTTGCCGATGTGTTCATCGTGTTTGCGCAGGTGGACGGCGACAAGTTCACAGGCTTTATTGTGGAGAAAGGTTATCCGGGCCTGAGCCTTGGCAACGAGGAGCACAAAATGGGTATCAAGGGTTCTTCTACGCGCCAGGTGTTCCTGTCGGATTGCGAAGTGCCGAAAGAAAACGTGCTCGGCGACATCGGCAAAGGTCACCTGATCGCTTTCAACATCCTGAACATCGGCCGTATCAAGCTTTGCGCGGCGACGCTGGGCGCCTCTAAGAAGGTGGTAGACCTGTCGGTGAAGTATGCCAACGAGCGACAGCAGTTCAAACTGCCAATCTCTAAATTCGGTGCCATCCGTCACAAACTGGCAGAGCAAGCCATTCGCATCTATGCAGTTGAGTCAGCGCTATACCGTTGCGGTATGGACATTTATCGCAAGGAGCAGGAGCTACTGGCTTCTGGAAAAGGCGAGAACGAAGCTATGCTGGGTGCTGCCCGCGAGTTTGCTGTAGAGTGCGCCATGCTGAAAGTGGAAGGCTCTGAAGTGCTCGACTATGTGGTGGACGAAGGGGTGCAGATCTACGGTGGCTACGGCTTCTCAGCTGACTACCCGATGGACCGCGCTTACCGCGACTCCCGTATCAACCGCATCTTCGAAGGTACCAACGAGATCAACCGCATGCTTACGGTGGACATGATCCTCAAAAAAGCCATGAACGGTGAGCTGGACCTGATGGGCCCTGCACAAAATGTGCAAAACGAACTGATGGCTATACCTGATTTCGGTGCTGAAGAGGAAGGCATGTTCGCAGCAGAGCACAAGGCGATCCGCAACCTGAAGAAAGCGATCCTGATGGTAGCCGGCACTGCGGTACAGAAATACATGAACTCACTGGCCAAAGAGCAGGAGATCCTGATGAACATCGCTGACATGGCTATCAAGACGTACGTGGCGGAATCAACGCTGCTGCGTGTAGAGAAACTGGTAGGCATGAAAGGCGAGGATGCCGTGGCGAACCAGATCGACATTGTACGCGTGACCGTGAACGATGCCGTGGACACCGCCTTCCTGGCTGGTAAAGATGCGATCGCCTCTATGGCGGAAGGTGACGAGCAACGTCTATTGTTCATGGGCCTGAAGCGCTTCACCAAGAAAGACCTCTACAATACCAAGGAGGCACGTCGTCGCATAGCAGCCGCTATGATTGACGCAAACGAATTCGTGTACTAGATTCTGACAAATCTATAGTTTTGGAAAGGCTGCTTCCTTAGGAGGTGGCCTTTTTGTATTAAGGGATTGTTGCTGAATGACTTAATAGCATCTCATGCGTAAATATACCTGAATACCGGATTGTCATTAACATAGAGGAGCGTATGGGGGTAACATGCTTAATTCCCTGCTATAACGAACGGGAGCGGATTGCGACAGTACTGGAAGCCGTGTCGAAAGTAAAGGCTATACAACAGGTAATCTGTGTGGATGACGGATCGGCTGATGGCACCGCTACGATGGTAAGCCGGCAATGGCCTACTGTGCAAGTCATCCGCCTCAGCCAAAACCAGGGAAAAGCCGCCGCTATACAGTATGGCCTTCAGTTTGTGCAGCATGAGTTGGTTCTGTTGATGGATGCTGATTTGCAGGAATTAAATAAAACTGAACTTGAGAGAGCTATTTCTGCTTTCCAGGACACTGCCAATGTTGACATGCTAATCTTGCGGCGAATCCGGTCGCCATGGTTTGTGCGCTGGTACCGAAGTGATATACTGCTGTCCGGAGAGCGGCTTCTGCTGCGAAGTGACTTAGAGCAGGTACTGGCCCAGCCAGTGGCACGCTATCAGTTGGAAGTAGCCATTAACCGCTACATGATCAAGCGTGGCAAGCGGGTACGCTGGATGCCATGGTCTGCCATGAATACCTATAAGGTAGACAAACTCGGGATGCTGGAAGGGTCTCGTAGAGAGTTCCGGATGTATGTAGAGATAGTGGACTATGTAGGTTTTGTGCACATGCTGGTGCAGCTGAGTTCTTTTACCCGCAAGCTTAAAAAACAAAAAAGCGCGCCAAGAGAGTGGCCACGCTTTTTGTCGGGTATATGGTTAGACTAGTTACCTGATCTGCAGACGACGTAGCTGCAGGCTGTTCGCTTTCTTGGATGGCCGCACCACTACTACCAGGTCCTTTTCGCCTAGCCAGGCCGTGAAGTCTTTTACGTAAGCAGTGTCTTCGCCTTTGGCTACATTCAGGCCAGCAGCCTTAGGTGCTTCAGCCTTACCGGTGCTGGTGTCAATGCGGCGCAGGTATAGGTCATGCTTTCCGTTCAACTCTTCCAGGGTGAGCAGGTGCAGCGTGTTACCCGCCAGATGATAGCGATACGAGATGCCTGTAAAGGCTTCATCAGCAGGTGCCTTCTGATTTTTCATCAGCACAGAGCTCCAGGCTGTGCCCATAAACTGATCATAGGCAAACAGGTGAATCTCTTTGGCATAGTAAGGAGAGTTCTCACCACCCTCCATGTACTTTTTCTCTGCCATTACGATTAGTTTTTCCTCAGGTGTCAGGATCAGGTCGGTCAGGTAAATGTCCTCGAGGCGCTTGGCTTTTGCACCGCCGCTTTTATCCAGGCTGTTCACACTAGCGAGATATTCAGGTGTGAATCTGAACTCCTCTGCAAACACCATATCTTCTTTTTCGAAATCAAATTTTACAGCTTTCAGGCTATAATACTCACCGGATTTCTCATCGGCCGTCAGTACGACACCATACAGGTTGCCATTGGGCTGCAGGGCGTACTTGCTGTCCATGATGTATACCTTCTTGCCTTCAAAAATGCCTCCTACCAACACTGACATGCCCTTAGCAACCGGCGACTTTAAGGTATACTGGCGTACGGTCAGGCGTTCCATGTTCTCAGAGATCAGGCTGATGAACTGGTCGCCGGCATCATTCACGATCACCTCAGCTGACACAATACCGCGAAGGTCAGTCAGGCTGTACTTCGTATCTTTTACTTTCTGAAGTTTGCCGTCATACAGGCTGCCGCTGATAGACTGCAGGACCTGATTGCCAGAAACGCTATAACGGTAGGCTAAAAGTTTGGTGCCGTCAGGCGAGATTGCTATACCTGCTTTACGGGCATCCGCTGGAGCTTCGAGCAGCAGTACGGGCTTCTCTTTCTGACCGCTACGCAGGTCTACCCGATGTGCATACAGCACCTGATTGCCCTGCTCATTTGTGCGGTGCGTGACCAGCAGCACAGCTTCCTGGTTTCTGGCAAAAGCCTCCACCGTTTCTTCAGCGGCCAATGGTACAGTAGCCGACCAGGCTTTTTTGAGGGCGGTATTATAGCGCTCTATGGCATACTCGCCAGGTTTGCTGCGGCTGAGGATTACGAAGCCCTCGGTTCCGAGCGGAAGCGTCTTGCTGCTGATGCTTTGGTTGTATTGGTCTTCCGTATTGTCAGGGATGTAATTGAAAGGTATGGCGGCTCTCTTACCCTGAGACGATGCTGGTGCTGCAGCAAAGAGTATGGCCAGGAACAAAAGCGGTAGCAGGCGTAGTATTTTCAAGGGTATAAAGTTAAATGGTAACTGCATGTGTGTGCTTATGGGTATTCAGGAGCTAATATAATCAAAATTGTTTCTCGTGGAACGAGGTATGGGATAAGCTAAGAACGCACAGGTATAGGTATAGCTTAGAGTTGTATCTCCTCTGCCAGTACACGCACCGGCTGCTTGTGCTCGTCTATGGCTACAAAGGTAAAGCTGCCATGTACCGCCTTCAGCCGAACATCAGAGTACATTTCTTCAATATAGATTTCCACCTGCACCTTGAGGCTGGTATTGCCTACACTACTCACCTGTCCGATTAACTCTACAATGGTGCCTGCAGGTATAGGCTGCGTGAAATCTATCCGGTCAGACGATACCGTTACCACCCGTTTGCGGCAGAAGCGGGTAGCCGTGATAAAAGCCACCTCGTCCATTAGTTGCATGGCAGTGCCGCCAAATAGGGTGTCATAATGATTGGTCGTGTTCGGGAAAACTGCTTTGAAGATGCGCGTTTCTGACTCGGTAATACGTTGCTGTAAATTCATAATTTATAGGTTTAAGTGTGCTGGAGTGTAGGTGCGCCGCGCCACACAGCTGTGGCTGTAGGTTCAATTGAAGGTAAAAGCAGGAGCTGAATAGTGGCATACACAGATAATTTGGGCATGCCGGTGCAGAAAAAATGTGGAGAGGGAGTAGGTGCAAATGCGCTGCAAAGTCAACTTGAGCTGCAGGAGGTGACTACTACGCTAACCACAGGCTTTAGGCGCGAAAGCATGCGTGGAATATTGTTGGGGCAAGTCTCCTGGCTTGTAACATTGTTGCCGTCCTTCTCATCCGGGCTCCGGACAATGGACATTTGTGTGGCAGCAATCAATTGTTACTTACAGTTGCGCGTCAGCCCGTGATTTGCACACGGTTCCTTTTTAAACCTGAGCTATTCCTAGCTGAGGTACCTCCAAACGCTGTAAAGATAGAAATTTTTAACTGATGCGGCTCCAGTTGACAGTATTTACGCTCAGCGACTTAATATGCCGCATGATATTCTGGTTCTGTGGCTGCTCCAACTGAGGGTCTTCGTTGAGCACACGTTGCGCAGCTGCACGTGACTCTTGTAGGATAGGAGCGTCTTTGGCCAAATCGGCAATGAGCAGATCCAGCACACCGCTTTGCTGCGTACCCATCAGGTCGCCTGGTCCGCGCAGCTTCAGGTCAATGTCAGCAATCTCAAAGCCATTGTTGGTGCGCACCATCGTCTCCAGCCTGGTCTTGCTGTCTTTGCTCAGCTTATACCCTGTCATCAGGATGCAGTAGCTCTGCTCCGCACCCCGGCCCACCCTGCCACGCAACTGGTGCAGCTGCGACAAACCGAAGCGCTCCGCACTCTCGATGATCATCACAGAGGCGTTGGGCACGTTCACGCCTACTTCAATTACAGTCGTAGCTACCATGATCTGTGTTTCGTTACGCACAAAGCGCTGCATTTCGTAGTCTTTATCCTGCGCCTTGAGTTTGCCATGCACCATGCTCACCTGGTACTCTGGGAAAGCACGGCGGATACTTTCATAGCCATCCATCAGGTCCTTGTAATCCATCCCTTCCGACTCCTCAATGAGTGGGTACACGATGTATACCTGGCGGCCGAGCTTAATCTGATCGCGCACAAACTGGAACACCTTCAGGCGGTGTGAGTCAAAGCGGTGCACGGTCACGATCTCTTTACGGCCGGCCGGCATTTCGTCGATTACCGACACATCCAGGTCGCCGTAAAGTGTCATAGCCAGAGTACGGGGTATAGGAGTGGCGGTCATCACGAGTACATGCGGGATAATGCGCGGGTTTTTGCGCCACAGCCTGGAACGCTGCTCTACCCCAAAGCGGTGCTGCTCATCCACAATGCAAAGTCCCAGGTTATGGAATTGCACCACGTCTTCCAGCAAAGCATGCGTTCCCACGATCATTTTCATCTCACCGGAGCGCAGCTGCTCGTGCAGTACCTTGCGGTCTTTGGTTTTAGTGGAGCCGGTGAGTTTGCCGATGTTTATACCTAGTCGGTCAGCAAAAGCTTTGAGACCGGTATAATGTTGGTCTGCCAAAATCTCGGTAGGCGCCATCAGCACCGATTGCGCTCCGTTATCGGCCGCGATCAGCATTGTGATGAAGGCTACGATGGTCTTGCCTGAGCCCACATCTCCCTGCAACAAGCGGTTCATCTGCTTGCCGGCTGTCAGGTCTTTGTGTATTTCCTTAATCACCCGCTTCTGCGCATTGGTCAGGTCGAAGGTCATGTGGTTCTTGTAGAACTCCGTTACCGTCGGAACATGCCTGAACACCTGACCGGCCAGGTCGGCGCGGCGCACTGTTTTCTGGCGCAGCAGGCGCAGTTGTATGTAAAAGAGCTCTTCAAACTTGAGTCGGAACTTAGCGGCATTGTACTTCTCCACCGACTGCGGAAAGTGGATATTGATCAACGCATCCCGTTTGCTCATCAGGCGGTAATGGTCAATCAGCTCCGGCGAAAGCGTCTCGTTAATATTTGGCACTGCCACCTTCAGCAGCATTTCCATGTAACGGGCTATGACCTTGCTCTCAACACGGAATGCCTTCAGCTTTTCAGTGGTATGGTATACAGGTTGCAGAAAAGAGGTCGTCTGTTTCTCTTCTCCCAATTCCTCCAGCTCTGGATGTGCCATGCTCCACTTGCCATTAAATGAAGTAGGCTTGCCAAACACGATGTAGTCGGTGTGGTTTTTTAGCGTCTTTTGCATCCACTTCACCCCTTTAAACCAAACCAGCTCCATCTCATTGCCGTCTTCGTCCACCAGTGTGGCAGCCAAGCGTTGTTTCCGACCTTCGCCGAGCACTTCCTTACCCCGCACACGCCCGCGTACCTGCACATAAGGCATGCTTTCGTCCAAGTCTGTTATTTTGTAGAATTGGGTGCGGTCGAGGTAGCGGAAAGGATAGTGTTGAATGAGGTCACCGTAGGTATAAATATTGAGCTCCTTCTGCAGCAGCTCAGCCCGCTGCGGCCCCACGCCTTTCAAAAATTCGATCTTGGTATGGAAGAAGTTGTTCAAGGGTGCTAGCTTGTAATTTGGTTAGTATACAAAGATAAAAGGCAAAGGACAAAAGACCGCAGGTATAATGACGGTCTTTTGTCCTTTGTTAGCATGTCTTCTGTTTAAGAAATCTACTTCCTATCCTTAAACTCCAGTGTGTTCAGCATGTGTACAATATCCTTCTTCACATACTCAATAACCGGAGCCAGTGAGTCGTTTTGAGTGGCAGTTCTGAAGTAGAGCGCTCCCCGGAAGAAGTGATTGGTTGTGTCAGTTACATAGAACTGAAACTGGCTTGGGATCTCGCCTTCCAGCTCAAACACAGAGGCAATATCTCCCTGCGGTGTTCTGATCTCTGTTTCTTCAATAGAATACGCCTTTATCTGGTGTTTGCCGGTCAGTTTGCGCGCATCCTCGATCAGGTTATTCAACATCTTCGGATCATTGTTGATCGCCTTATAAGTCAATTGCACGTTCGCTCCCAGGCTCGGGTAAATGACATTGATCCAGTGTGGCTGCGCAATCATCGAAGAATCAGGGCGTATCTTGGCGTGCTTCGAATACTCGAAGGTATACGGATGCTTGTCCTGCAGCTGCTGGTAAGCAGCTTCTGGCAAGTCAATGCGGTTGTATCCTTTTGGTTTTGGGGTGTACTCGGCGTTACAGCCAATGATGGACAGGGCCATACCTGCCCATAGGGCCATTTGCAGTTTAGCTGACTTTATGATAGTGCTCTTTTTTGCTTGCGACATTAATCTTGATTCGTTTTACACGCTTATTGTCCGCCGACTCAACCGTAAAGTAATAGCGACCATACGACACTTCTTCGCCTACGTAAGGTATACGACCAAAAAGTGCCAGCATCAGGCCTGCCACTGTTTCGTGCTCGCTCTTTACTTCGTTAAAGGCATCGAACGGAACTTCCGTGATCTTACAAAAGTCATGCAGCGATGTTTTACCGTCAAATATAAAGGTATTTTCGTCGAGTTGTGAGTAAATGATCTCGTCCTCGTCATCAAACTCGTCATTGATCTCACCTACAATCTCTTCGATTACATCTTCCATCGTAAGCAGTCCTACTGTAGTGCCATACTCGTTCACCACGATGGCCATGTGCACGTGCTTTTCCCTAAAGTCCTGCAGTAGGTTGGAGATGTGCTTGGTTTCCGGTACGTAAAAGGGCGCTCTGATCAGGTTCTGCCATTTAAAGTCAGTTCCTTTGTCAAGGTGCGGCAGCAGGTCTTTTACATAGAGTATGCCGTCGATGCTGTCGGTGCTTTCAGTATAAACCGGCACGCGCGAATAACCCCACTTGATGATCTGCGGAAGCAGTTCAGGTAGAGTAGCACTCTGCGGGAAAGCCACGATATCCATACGAGGACGCATTATCTGCTTCACCGTAATCGATCCGAAGTTTACAATGCCGCGCAAGATCTTACGCTCTTCAGGCGACGTCTCTTCGTTGGTAAGGGCCACATCCAGACTATGGTGTAATTCTTCCAGTGTTTGGCTATAAGCACGCACACGGTAGCGCTTGTCTATGAAATTGCTGATACCGGTCAGCAACCAGGCAAGCGGTCGTAGCACAGGCCGCAAAGCATCCAGTATCGGAGCCATACGCTGCGCAATAGCAGTGCCGTGCTTGCGTGCATATACCTTAGGAAGTACCTCCCCAAAGAAAACGATCAGGAACGTAACTACCAACACACTGGCCAGCATCGTAGAAGTCGCCAGCGAAGTAGAGCCGACAAATTGCCACGCAATGTAGGCGCAGAGCGTGATGATACTAACATTGATCGCATTGTTAATGATCAGGAGCGAGGCCAGTAGTTGGCGTGGGCTCTGCAGGAGGTGGTGTACCAGTTGGAGCTTTTTTTCTTTGCTTGTTCTGGCTTTTTCAATCTCCTGAGGGGTGAGAGAGAAAAAAGCTGCCTCCGCCCCCGAAGTGAGGGCAGAGAGCAGCAATAAGATAAAGCAAGCCGAGATGGCTGCGATATATTCAATTCTAAGTAAAGCTGTTGCGCTTTGTAAAAGTTGCAGTAAGCTATAACTTAGGGGGTCTCCGGAATCTAAACTGTCCAAAATCAGATAGTTAGGTTAAACATAGGTTAGAACGGCAGGTCATCTGGCTCGTCGTTCTGGAAGGCAGACGCATTGCCCTTGCCTGATGCGGTAGCACTGCCCTGACCTGAGGTTTGTCCCGATGACTGTGATGAAGAGCCGCCCTGGAATCCGCCAGAGTTGCCATTGCCACCTGTCTGTGCTTCAGTACGGGACGTTAGCATGGTCATGCTATCGGCGACAATCTCGGTTCTGTACCGCTGAACACCGTCTTTGTCCTGGTAGTTGTCTGTGCGAAGCTTGCCCTCAATGTAAACTGAGTGCCCTTTGCGCACATACTTTTCGGCTACCTCGGCCAAACCGCGCCAAAGCACGATGTTGTGCCACTCGGTGCGCTCCTGGCGCTCGCCGTTTTTGTCTTTGAATGTTTCGGAAGTAGCGATCGGGAAACGCGCTACAGCTACGCCGCCTTCAAGGTGGCGAACTTCTGGGTCCTTACCAAGATTTCCGATAAGGATTACTTTGTTAACACTTGCCATGTCTTTTTTTGTTAAATATTAAATTGATTAGGGCTACTCCGACAACCAAGCCGGAGGCAATTATGGCTACTGAACCTTTAGAATGCATTTTCACGCATAAAAGTTTCAGTTTATAAATTTAGTAAAATCTTCTCATCTTTCAAATAGCTGTCGATAAGAATTGGCTTCGGCAAAGCCTCTATTTTTTCAGATGAATAAGGTGCCAGTCGCGCCTCCTGCAAAACCTCTTTACTTAAACGAAAATCGAGCTGAATGAGATAAAACCGGGCTGTTATTTTCTGGTGACTAAGCACATGCTTATAGTCTTTGCGCGGTGGCAAAAGATGTGATTCCTGCACTGCTACACCTGCATCGTTCAGTTCTTTCAGCAGCCTGGCGGTGTCCAGGATTTTCGTGTCGCTTTCGTGCAGGTAAAAATCATACAATCCTTCCCAAATATCGCCACTCAGGCGCTTGCGCATGTAATACTGTCCTTCGTGCATAAAAACCATGTAGTGGAAAAAGCGTGGGCGGGCGGCCTTTGCCTTTGACTTGACAGGAAGCTCCTGCACCAGGCCATGTGTGAAAGCGAAGCAGGACTGCTGCAGCGGGCAGAACAGGCAATCGGGCATGACGGGGGTGCACTGGATAGCCCCGAACTCCATGATAGCTTGATTGAAGGTGTCAGGCGCATCAGCAGGTATAAGTTCGTTGGCCAGTTGCTGAAACACCTTTCGTGAAGCAGGTGCCGCAATATCGTCTGATAATCCAAACACCCGGGCCAGCACCCTGAAAACGTTGCCATCGAGCACAGCAACCTTCTCCTGAAAGGCAAAAGAGGCGATAGCGGCAGCTGTGTAGCTTCCCACGCCCTTCAGTTTCAGGAGCTCTTCATACTTGTTTGGGAACACGCCGCCATATTCCTGCACGATCTGCTTAGCTGTGTGGTGCATATTACGGGCCCTGGAGTAGTAGCCAAGTCCCTGCCAGAGGCGTAGCACTTCATCCTGAGGGGCCGCCGCCAGGTGCTGCACGGTTGGGTAGGCTTCGGCAAAGCGTTGGAAGTATGGCAGTCCCTGGGCTACGCGCGTCTGCTGCAGGATCACTTCAGAAAGCCAGATCAGGTATGGATCGGTGGTGTCGCGCCAGGGCAGGGTTCTTTTGTGGCGCTGGTACCATGTCAGCAACGTGTTTGGGAAGTATGTGCTAGGAATGTTTTTCATAATAAAAGGTCCCTTGAGCTCAGGCAGCTTGAACAGACAAATGTAAGACATTGTTCTGAGTGTGGAAGGAATGTATTGGTGTCAGTTTTTGTATCTTATTAAAATATAAGTAGATACGTGGCGTTAGGAAGAGGGCAAGCTGGCATGGGTATTGCAAGAGAACCGTCAGCCAAAAGGTGTGGAGAAGGTATATGAACGGCAAGGTTAAATCTGTAATAATTTAGTGCTAAAGCTTTTACTTGTCGAAAAGTAGGTATACCTTTGTGCCCCGAAAAATGGGGAACGACAGCGCTGTTGTTTCTCCTGAAAAAGAGAAAGTTAACTTATTACTAATTTATAAAAATCTAAGAAAGTGACTAAAGCAGAAGTAATATCAGAAATTGCTGATAAAACAGGGATTGATAAGGCTGATGTGCAATCTACCATTGAGGCATTTTTCAAAGTGGTGAAAGACTCTATGGCCGATGGCAACAACATCTACGTGAGAGGTTTTGGAAGCTTTGTAAACAAGAAGCGCGCTAAGAAAGTGGCTCGTAACATTTCGAAGAACACTTCCATCATTATTGATGAGCACTTTATTCCAAGCTTCAAGCCATCTAAGACCTTTATTGCTAAGATTAAGAACAGCAAAAAGATCAAAGAACTGGCTCATTCTTAATTCTTTCGTATATTTGCCGGTTGCCTGTTTGGTTATCCTTTAAAAAACAGTCACTTACAAAAACAGAAACACATGTCACGCGCTCAAATATTTATTCTTGTAGCAGCAATTGCTTTGGCAGGGGCTATGTTCTTTCTGCCTAAAGTGGTTGTGACGAAGGATGACAGTACAGTAGCTGCTGAGCAGACTGCAACCATACCTGAAGGACACTCTGAGGATGATGGCCACGACCATGGACCTGCGCCAGCCGCTGCGGCTGATGGGATGCACTCGATGGCTACGCCAGAGCAAATGATGGAACTGGCTACAGTACGTGCCCGCTATAACAAAGCATCTGATGCCAAAACACGCGGCTTGTTAGCCAATGAACTGGCAGCTGCTTATGCTGCAGCAAGTAAATTTGACAGTGCAGGTTACTATTACGAGTTGGCCGCTGAAGCCCGTCCGGGTGAAAAGACCTACCGTAAAGCAGGTGACCAGTACTTTGAAGCCTTTACTTATGCAGCCACACAGCAGCGTGCGAGCGAAATGGGCGGCAAGGCACGTAAAATGTATGAGCAGGTGCTAAAGAACAATCCTTCGGACATGGACGCGAAAACAAACGTGGCCATGACTTATATCGCCAGCGAAAATCCTATGCAGGGTATAACGCTGTTGCGTGAGGTGATTTCGGCAGATCCGAAAAACCAGAAGGCGCTGTTTAACTTAGGTATACTGTCAGTGCAGTCAGGGCAGTGGGACAAAGCCGCCGAGCGTTTCCAGGAGTTGACAACCGTTAACCCGGATCACGTAGAAGGCACTTTCTACCTGGCTGTGTCGCTGGCCGAAACCGGTAAGAAAGAAGAAGCCATCAGGACTTTCAATAAAGTGAAGACGATGAGCAGCGACCCTGCACTGACAGCTTCAGTTGACGAGTACCTGGCAAAAATGTAATAAAAGAAATAATCATTTAATAAAAATTTCAAGACTATGCCTTGCGGAAAGAAAAGAAAAAGACATAAGATTGCTACTCACAAGAGAAAGAAGCGTCTAAGAAAAAACAGACATAAGAAGAAGTAATTTCTTCTGCGTTTATTGAGGCCCACATTGCTTCTGCAATTGTGGGCTTTGGTCTATACATCCAACTAATCTTTGAGAGAAATTGAGTAACGAGCTTATTATCAATTCTACTCAGGATGGAGAGCGCATCGCCTTATTACAGGATAAGAGACTTGTAGAGTTTCACCACGAGAAAAAGGACACCAACTACATTGTAGGGGATATCTTTCTGGGGACTGTAAAAAAGGTAATGCCAGGCCTAAACGCCGCTTTTATTGATATTGGCTACCACAAAGATGCATTTCTGCATTACCATGATCTGGGAGCCAATATCAAAACCCTGAACAAGTATGTGAAAGCGGCACAGACACAGAAGAACGCTTCTGCAAAGCTTAACCAGCTTAAATTTGAGCCAGAAATTGACAAACTCGGCAAGATCGCTGATGTTCTTAAAAAGGGACAGCAGGTATTGGTGCAGATTGTCAAAGAACCGATTTCAACCAAAGGGCCGCGCCTTTCATGTGAGCTTTCGCTCGCCGGTCGATACCTGGTGCTCGTACCGTTTTCAAACACGGTAAGCGTATCCAAGAAGATCGTTAGCAAGGAAGAACGCACACGCCTTAAGCGCCTGATCAACTCGATCAAGCCTGAGAACTTTGGCGTGATCATCCGGACAGTGGCAGAAGGCCGTGAGGTGGCAGAACTCGACAGAGACCTGCGCAACATGGTGGAGAGCTGGGAAGAAGGCTTTAAATCGCTGAAGATTGCCAAGCCCAATGACAAGATCATTGGGGAATTGGGACGTTCTTCGTCCATACTGAGAGACTTAATGAACGAGAGCTTTGACAACATAGTAGTCGACGACGAGTCGCTCTATGACGAGATCAAAGCATACATCGGTAGCATTGCGCCAGATAAAGTAAAAATTCTGAAGCATTACACCGGTAAGACAAAAACCTTCGAACACTTTAACATTGAGCGGCAACTAAAGGCTGCATTCGGTAAAACAGTGACCATACCAGGCGGCGGATACCTGGTGATAGAGCACACCGAAGCCCTGCACGTAGTCGATGTGAACAGTGGGAATAAATCTAATACCGAAACCGATCAGGAGGCTACCGCGCTGAATGTGAATATGATGGCTGCCAGAGAAGTGGCCCGTCAGCTGCGACTCCGGGATATAGGTGGTATCATTGTAATTGACTTCATTGACATGAAGTCGCCCGAAAACCGCCAGAAAGTATACGAGGTAGTCAAAGAGGAGCTGAAGAGAGACCGATCCAAGTCGACAGTTCTGCCTATCTCTAAGTTTGGCCTGATGCAGATCACGCGACAGCGTGTAAGGCCAGAGCAGAATATCGTGACCGGCGAGGTATGCCCTACCTGTAACGGCACCGGTAAAATAACTGCCAGCATTCTGATTACTGATGAAATAGACGTAGCGGTAGACGACCTGCTCACGCGACACAACCATAGAAGTCTGACACTGTACGTGCATCCTTTCCTGTATGCTTACTATACAAAAGGATGGTTCTCCAAGCAGATCAAGTGGTTCTTCCACTACTTCAAGTGGGTGAAATTTGTAAAAGACACTTCGCTCGGCATTACTGACTTTAAGGTAATGGATGACAAAGGCGAAGAAATAGAGCTGCGCACCGCCCTGACGGAGGTGAACGGGACGCAGGAATAAGAAAATTTTAATCAGATTCAATGGCAACAAAAAGGCCGCTCTGTTTATTCAGAGCGGCCTTTTTGATTTG
Source organism: Pontibacter lucknowensis (assembly GCF_900156415.1). Lineage (GTDB taxonomy): Bacteria > Bacteroidota > Bacteroidia > Cytophagales > Hymenobacteraceae > Pontibacter > Pontibacter lucknowensis. Next base: position 120,038 of record NZ_FTNM01000007.1, read on the forward strand.
TGTTCAAGTTATACTTAGAACTTGATGCCCACATCAAGGGATACCCCGTTGTTCTTGATCGCAATGTTTTTGTCACCTAGTCGGTCACTATAGAAATTGTCAATATTACTCAGACCACGCAGGTAAGTAACACCGCCAAATAGTTTAGTGCTCTGACCGAGTTGCAATTCGGCGCCAGTTCCCAACAGGGCGCTGGTTTCAAAGATATTGAAGCGCTTCGCTGTCTTCTCACCATTGATCACTTTTTGGTTGTTAACCTGGGCTGACACCTTGGTTCCAAGAGCACCACCTACCTGGAAGTACAGGATCACATCCGGCGCTACCTCATTAGTGAACAGCTTAAGCGTGAGCGGTATTTCCAGATACTGCACAGTCAGGTCATCCTCTACTGGCACTGTCGTTGGCTGGCCGTTCGGATCCTGTGAAGTAAAATCATACTTGATTTTAGAGCCTTTGCTGCGGAACATCAAACCAGAGCTGAAGGCATAGTTATTGGAGAAAAAATAATCACCAACCACACCTACACCAATACGCAGTGTATTGCTGCTTTTTTCAAAACCGTGTCTGTCCTCAGCTATAAAGCGATTGCCTGAAATGGTAGGGGAGAACTGAATGCCGATTTCCATTTGGGCCATGGCAGTGGATGTAAAGCCCAAAAAGAGCAGCAGTAATGCGAGTTTTTTGAATTGCATGTTAATTTGTCGCGTTAATTTATTCTAATACGGGATAACCCTGTATTTTTGTATTAAATATTCGGCAATGTATCACAGATTATTATTACTCGCAACCATCCTATTGCTTTTTAGCTGTAAGAAGAAGGGGGGCTGCGACATACCTGAAGAAATTGAGCGTATACCTGTAACGGTAGAGATCGAACGACTGGAAAAGCCCTTTTTTGCGGCAAGCTCAAAGCAGGACATCGCTACTTTCCTTGATAGCAATCCCGTCTTTGCGGAACGTTTCATCCAACGCCGGAACTACCCTTCGGACTCGGCAGTAATTAATGCGCTTTATGCGTTGGCCACTAACCCTGAGCTCCAGAAGCTGGCGCAGGAGGCGGACCAGACTTTCGGTGACATGGCTACAGAAAAGCAGCAGCTCGAAACTGCTTTCAAGCATATCAAATATTACTATCCTGAGTTTGGGGAGCCGCAGGTCAAAACTTTCGTTTCTGGTCTCAACCAGGACCTGATGGTATCAGACAGCCTGCTGGTTTTCGGTATTGACTTTTTTATTGGCAAAGATGCCAGCTACCGACCTGATACCTACGATTACATCCTGAAACGCTACGAGCGGCCGAACATGGTGCCAGCCGCCATGCTGCTGCTGTCTAACCGATTCAATAAAACCAGTTTCCTGGAGCGTAGTCTGTTAGCCGAGATGGTGAATACAGGTAAAGCCTATTATTTTGTGAAATCCATCATGCCTTGCACGCCTGACTCTACCATCATCGGGTATAGCGGACAGCAACTGGCCGATGTGCGCCACAACGAAGGCCGCATCTGGGCACATTTCGTCGAGCAAAAACTGCTCTATGAGAAAAGCCCATTCGTAGTAAACAAGTACATCGGCGAGCGACCTAATACGCCCGAAATCGACCCAACCTCCCCTGGTCGCCTGGGTACCTGGGTAGGCTGGCAGATTGTGCGCAGGTATATGGAGCGCAATCCGAAGGTCACGTTGCAGGAACTGATGGCTGACGACGATCACCAGAAAATTTTCAACGAATCGAAATACAAGCCTGAGAAGCGATAGTTCTATACCTCGCCTCTATACCTGCGCGCATGCACATAGCTATTTTTAATCAGCATCATCACAACCCTGACTGCCCTTCTACCTGCAGGCACTACACCTTTCTGGAGTACCTGGCCAAACGACATAAGGTGAGTCTGGTAACGAGCAGCGCCTGGAAGCAGCTTCGCATTACAGACAGGTATAAGTGGGTGCCGGATGGAGTGGACCTTTACGAACAGGAGGTGCCCTACAGCAACAAAATGGGCGTGCGCAGGCGACTTGTTTCTTACGGCGGCTTTGCAGCCTACAGCCTGGCCAAAGGTCTTTCTATACCTAAGCCTGATGTGGTCTGGGGAGTGTCAACACCGCTTTCTACGCCTTGGATGGCAGCCCGTGTCGCAAAGATGCGTGGCATTCCGTGGGTGTTTGAGGTGCAGGACCTGTGGCCTAGCTTCCCGATTGAAATGGGAGCAGTCAAGAAGGAGTGGCTAAAACGACGCCTTTTCAGGCTTGAGAAGAATCTCTACCAGAATGCCAGCCATATCATCACACTTTCTCCGGATATGGAAGAATATGTGGTTAGGCAAGGTATAGCGCGGGATAAGGTAAGCACTATCCTGAATGGCACTGACTTGGAAATGGCCGACGCTGCGACTCCTGAGAGAGTGGCAGCACTGCGAAAGCAATATCAGCTGCAAGGCAAGCAAGTCGTACTCTATGCCGGTACGTTTGGTCGCGCCAATGATATACCTACCATTATGCAGGCAGCTGAAGCAATGGCTAACCAACAGGACATTGTATTTGTGCTGGCAGGAGGAGGCTACTATGACAACGAACTGCGGAAGCTGTCGTTGCGCCTGCCTAACCTGGTGCTAATGCCGCCACAGCCGCGCCCTGATGTGTTCACCCTATTCAAATTAGCAGATCTGGCACTCATTACCTTCAACGATTTGCCTGTGCTCGCCTCTAATTCTCCGGCCAAGCTTTATGATAGCCTGGCTTGCGGTGTTCCCGTGCTTGTGACTAATCCCGGTTGGACAAAGACATTCGTGGAGCAACATAACTGTGGCTGGTACAGTCCTGCAAGTCAGCCTGAACTGTTGGCTAAGAAGATAAAAGAGATCATGGCTGATCGTGAAAAGCGGCGACAGGCCGGGGCCAATGGGCAATCCATAGCCCGGCAGCTGTTCGACCGCCAGCAACTTGCCGCCCAGGTAGAGCAGGTTTTGTTGCAGGTGACAGGCAAGGTATAGGCTTTAGTCTTTGATGCTCGCCGACAGTTGTCTGAAGTCTTCTTTAAGCTGTGGCGCGTTTGCGGCCAATGTCCAGCAAATCACTTTGTAGTAATGTGTTTTTGTTTCTACAGCTGTGATGAGCATAAAGAAGTCGCCATCTTCATCAGTCCACTTCAGTTCGCTTTGCGCAACATGGTTTCCATTTGATTCAAAAACCTTGGCCTTGCTCAGTTTGCGTCTCTTCTCCTCCTTTTTGTAGTCGGCCGCAAAGCTATCCAGAAAATCAGCCGCATTTTCGAACCTCATGCCCTTCAGTTCAAGCTCTTCTTTCGAGTCCTCTATCACAATTGTATAAGCCTCTTTATTTTTATTGAAATACTGCAGACTGGCAACATCGTTCAGCTCATAAGTTTTGACCATGTAGCTGGGTATTTCCATTGAGTAAGAGTGACCTCCTTTGCGCTCAGCAAACTGCGTTTGAGCATGCGCGGCAGAGTAACTGCCCAGGAGGAGCAGGAAGAAGGCTAATAGTTTAGCAGGAGTAAAAGTTTGCATAAGCTTATAAAAGTATAATGATGAATAGCTAAATATAGGAAGTTGCATTTATTTTGGTGCAATTATTTTTCTGGTTCAATAACTCAAAGAAAGGTGTAAAAACTACTCAGGTGTTGCCAGGGTGTTAAAGTCTATGGTCTTTTTGTTACGTTTATGGCTTTGCAACACTGATACTTGTGGCGGGGCGTGAGGAGAGAGCGGGTTTTTGGCACAGCCTTTGATTATGGAGGTATAGCAGAGCATATTTTCAGGCCTGGGCTTTGCTACTAATCGAACTTACCATAAAAAAATGAAGGAGAAATAAAGATGAAGAAGATAATAGCAGCCCTTTCGCTAGGCATGTTAGTTGCAGGTGGTAGCGCTTTTGCTCAGACCTCAACCAAACCGCAAGACCAAAAGCCGCGCAGTGAAATGCGGGCAGCCATGAAGGACAGAGCCCAGAAAAGCCCTGAAGAGATGGCCCAGATGAAAACTGATAGAATGGCTCAGAGGTTAGAGTTGAACGAAGCTCAGAAAAGCCAATTACAGGCACTGAACATGCGACAGGCACAGGAAATGAAAGCTATGCGCGAGAGCCATAAAGCAACCGGAGAAAAGTCAACTGAGCAGAGAGCGCAGATGCAGGAAGCTAGAAAAGCAAACCACGATCAGTGGCAGGCTGAGCTGAAAAGCATCCTGACTGCAGAGCAATATGCTAAGTATGAAGCCGATCGTGAGCAGATGAAGCAGAAGCGTGCTGATGGCAGAAAAGGCCAGAAATCAGGTGAACACAAGAAATCTGGCGAGCATAAGAAAAGAGGCGAGTACAAGAAGCAACAGCAGGGAAAGTAATCCCTTTTAAGAACCCATAGTTAAAGCGCGGGTGGACCATAAAGTGTCTGCCCGCGCTTTTTTATTAGGCTATACCTCCGACTTTGTTTTCAGGATCGTCAGGTATGTTAGGATAATGCTTCTGGAAGAAGGCGCAGAAATGCGTGAGCGGGCATTCCTCACACTTGGGCCTACGGGCGATGCAGATGTAACGTCCATGTAATATGAGCCAGTGGTGCGCCTTCGCAATGAGTTCCTGCGGCAGGTTAGCTACAAGCTCTTTCTCTACCTCGAGGGGAGTTTTGGCTGTCTTCGAAACCAGGCCGAGGCGCTTGCTCACCCGAAACACATGCGTATCCACGGCCATGGCCGGCTGGTTCCAGATCACCGAGACGATCACATTGGCGGTTTTGCGACCCACACCCGGCAGCTTCACCAGCTCCTCCACCGTGCTGGGCACCTCTGAGTTGAACTGCTCCACCAGCATTCTTCCCAAGCCAGCTAAATGCTTCGCTTTGTTGTTGGGGTAGGAGATGCTCCTGATGATTGGGAAAATTTCCTCCGGAGTCGCTGCAGCCAGATGTTCGGGTGTAGGGAATGACTCGAACAGGGCAGGCGTTACCATGTTTACCCGTTTGTCGGTACACTGGGCGCTGAGTACAACGGCCAGTATCAGTTCATAAGGATTGGAGTAGGCCAGCTCAGTTTCCGGGTCCGGAAAGTTCTGGGTAAAGTGCTCGATCAGCAGCTTATAGCGTTCACGTTTGCGCATAAAAAAAGTTTGCAGTCGGTTAAGACTGCAAACTTAAGCTTTTTGAGTAATTTAAAATGTTGTCGATAGACTGCTGGCTAGGGCTTTTGGCCGCGCCGTCAAGCAGTCGCTGGAGGAGCATGAGATCAGAGCAGCTGTCAGCCAGCTCGTTGTCGTGCATCAATGCTGTTTCCAGTTGCTCGAGGGCAGGGTCTGCCAACTCATTGTATACGTACTGGATCAGCTCATTCTGAGTAGAGGTTTTTATCATAAGCAATCGTGCTGTTTAGCATCTTTTTTCTTAGGTTGATCAATGCGTAGCGCATACGACCTAAAGCTGTGTTGATGCTCACACCGGTTGCTTCGGCTATCTCCTGGAAACTCATATCGGCATAATGACGCATCATGAGTACTTCCCGCTGCGCCTGTGGCAGCGTTTGGATCAGCTCGCGCAGTCTGGCATGGGTGTCCTCCTTGATCTGCTGTGACTCAGCGGAGTCTTCAGCAAAAGACAAGGCGTTGAACACATTACTACCGTCCTCCAGCGTGATCATCGGGCTTCGTTTCTCTTTACGGAAAAAGTCGATTGCCAGGTTGTGGGCAATACGGCATATCCAGGACGAGAACTTGCCTTCTTCGTTATACCTGCCGCCCTTCATGGTATGGATAGCCTTGATAAAAGCGTCCTGCATGAGGTCCTCAGCGGTATACGTGTCCTTAACAATCAGTAAGATCGTAGTGAATACTTTGTTCTTGTGTCTGTTTACTAGCTGTTCAAACGCATTTTCGTTACCTGCGATGTAGAGCGAGACTAAAGCAGAGTCGCTCAGCTGGGTAGTTGTATTCATCGTAAAGCTACATTAGTTTAACGTAGAGCTTTATACCATATTGTTGCGTTAGGCTGTTAGAACAAATATTTTTTTGAAGTGTAAATCAAATATAGGGAATGCATTTTGACTGTGCAACTATAGCTGGGTGCCCTTAATAAAAAATATTAAAGAAGCTATATGCCAGTTAAGAATTACTGTTCCCTAATATACGGCAAGATAATATAAACGTATATGCTTTGAGTTAAATTTATTTTTTAACATATAGTGCAGCTATATATAATATTGATAAGGAGATAATTAAGAGGTGCATACTGAGCTGGTCAGTAGGGCAAAAAGCAAAGCGGCAGCTTTACCGGTTATATCGGTAAAGCTGCCGCTTTGCTTTTTGTTGGGACTACCTTATAGGGTTACTTCCTTGCCTATAATGCCGATCAGACCCATTTTCATTTGAAATACCTGCGCAATGCTGGTGGCTTTTTGCTTTAATTCCTTTGTTTTATCTCCTTCAAACAATTCATCTGCAGTTTCAGTAAACAGTACTATCCAGCGAGCGAAATGCTGTCTGTCCACTGGTAGGCGCATGTGCTTGGGGAAAGGCTGCCCTTTATAAGCCATGGTGCCAAACAGTACCGAACTCCAGAAGCTGTACATTATGGGGAGATGGTGCTCCCAGTTTACTTTCGCAAAGCCATTGAATACAGGTCCCAACAGGTCATCCTCGTTTACTTTGGCGTAAAACGAGTCAACCAGCAGTTTTATATCCTGTTCATCTCTTATATCTTCCTTCATTTGCTGCAAATCGAAACCTTATAGGGTTACAAAAATACCAGCACAGGAGCGCGATAAAAATGACATTCGTCACTATATGACTACAATGGACATAAAAAATCCTTCGCAAGAGTTGAAATCTGTACGAAGGATAAGTTTGTAAATGTAACTGATGCTGCCTATTCGCGGTTATAGCGTTTCAGGCGGTTCAGGATCAGGAGCAGGCGGCGGTTAATGTCGCGCTCCTCTACAGGTTTGCACTGTGCCGTGATATCAGCAGGACGCTTGAGTTTAGCTTCCACTGCTTTCAGATGCTCGAGGTAGCACTCAATGGTCGTACAGGAGATATTCTGAAACTGAAGGCCTTCTCCGTCAGCTACTTTGCTGTTCAGGTTAATTGCTTTTGCGATCTCGGTGTTAATCAGTTTAGTTACGTCAGTGCTTGAAGTAATTTCCTGCTGGTACACCTTCTTCTCGATGTTCTCCAATAAATTGCGGATGTCCAGTTGTTCCATGGTGTTGATATTTTTAAATTTTTTAAAATCAATAGAGTCGGCAGTTCCTCTGCTCAGGATACGGTCCTGAATTGGCTGCGTTAACCCACAAAAGGATTGTTAATAAAAGAATAATATGGCGCTTTCAGCACCGGAAGCATGCGTAGGCATAGGTTGGCGATAGCTGGCATGCAGGAGTCGGCTGCTTGCTGAGGGGGTGGCCGCTCCCTAAAAAATTATACTTCTATATCGGAGCGAGTGTTACAGTAAAAAGCCTAAAAAATAAAATATTTAATTATTTAGGATCATCACTCTGGAAAGGCATGCAAGCCGGGGGCAGGAAGCATAAAAAGCATGGCTATACCTGTTGCCTTTGCGACGAACAAAATATAGCCATGCTTTAAATGTCGTGTAGCCTAAGCCTTAGCTGGCAGCGGCCTCTTTCTTCTCTTCGGCTTTCCTTTTGGTTGCCTGTCTTGGGCGGCTGTTGCCGTAAGTGCCCTTTACAATTTTACCTTTCTTCGTTTTTTTATCTCCTTTTCCCATGATGTATTGGTTTTAATGGTTGTAGATAGCAACCCATACATACGGGAGCAGAGAGCTGTAGTTCAGGCATTTTTCAATGTTGAGTCATCTTCAGGAGTTGCCGCTATAGGCTGTGCAGCGCAAGTAGAAATCAGCCAGGTGCTATACCTGTAAATAGTCATAGAAAGCTAAACCTTTTTAAGGCTGCAGGTGTTTCAAAAGGATGCCGTGTTGCATGCTATGGCGAAATGCCAGGTATAACGCCAAAGGCTAAAAAGCCTTCTGAATGCGACAGGGTATTTGTATCTTTACATCGTATAAAACTCAGTTCGTCATGCGTAGGCTTTATCCTGCCTGCGCTATACTTTATGGCAGACACATCCGAAAATAACCTCGATACGCTCGATCCGCGCCAGCACATTATCATCAAAGGCGCCCGTGTGCATAATCTCAAAAATCTCAGTGTGGCCCTGCCGCGCAACAAATTCATTGTAGTGACCGGCCTTTCCGGCTCTGGTAAGTCTTCGCTGGCTTTTGACACCTTGTATGCCGAAGGGCAGCGCATGTACGTGGAAAGCCTGAGCTCCTATGCCCGCCAGTTCCTGGGTCGTATGGATAAGCCTGACGTGGACTACATCAAAGGCATCAGCCCGGCCATCGCCATTGAGCAGAAGGTGAGCATTAAGAACAACCGCTCTACCGTGGGTACCAGCACGGAGATTTACGATTACCTGAAGCTGCTCTACGCCCGCATAGGCAAAACCTACTCACCTATGTCGGGTGAGGTAGTGCAGAAGGACAGCGTGGCAGATGTGGTAGACTTTATCTTCTCGCTGGAGGACGAAGCCCGTGTCATGATTCTGGCACCGCTGCAACTTCATAAAGAGCGCACACTGGCCAAAGAGCTGGACCTGCTGCTGCAGAAGGGTTATTCGCGTATCTACGCCGATGGTCAGGTATACTTTATCGAAGAGCTACTGGAAGAGAAGAAGCCTAAGCTGGGTAAGGAGATTTACATCCTGGTAGACCGTGCCGTCATTTATAAGTCAGATGAAGACCTGCAGTTTAGAATCGCCGACTCCGTGCAAACCGCTTTCTTTGAAGGGCACGGGGAGTGTCGCGTGAAGTTTGGTGATGGCGAGGAGCGCGTGTTCTCTGATCGCTTCGAGCTGGACGGGATGGTGTTCGAGGAGCCTTCTGTCAATTTCTTCAGTTTCAATAACCCTTATGGTGCCTGCCAGACCTGCGAAGGATTCGGCAGCGTACTAGGTATAGACCCCGATCTGGTTATACCTGACAAGAGCCTGACAGTATACGAAGGGGCCATTGCCCCCTGGCGTTCTGAAAAAATGAACGAATGGCTGCAGCCGCTCGTGAAGAACGGTATCCGCTTTGACTTCCCGATCCACCGTCCTTTCAACGAACTCTCTGAGAAAGAACAGGAGCTGCTGTGGACGGGCAATAAATATTTCGAAGGGCTTAACGACTTCTTCAAGCATTTGCAATCGCAGACGCACAAGATACAGTACCGCGTGATGCTGTCGCGCTACCGTGGCCGCACCACCTGTCCTGACTGCAAAGGCTCCCGACTGCGCAAGGACGCCAGTTATGTGAAGATCAACGATAAGAGCATCACCGATCTGGTGCTGATGCCGATCACACAGGCATTGTCATTTTTTGAGCAAATACAACTGACTGAGCACGAGCGCAACGTAGCAGAGCGGCTCGTAACGGAAGTGGCCAACCGACTGGGCTACCTGGTGCGGGTAGGCTTAGGCTACCTGACGCTCAACCGACTTTCCAATACCCTTTCGGGCGGTGAAAGCCAACGCATCAACCTGGCGACTTCGCTGGGAAGTGCACTTGTGGGCTCCATGTATATCCTGGATGAACCGAGTATTGGCCTGCACCCTAAAGACTCCGAACAGCTGATTAGTGTGCTGCGCTCTTTGCAAAAGCTGGGTAATACGGTGATTGTGGTGGAGCACGAAGAGGAAATGATGCGTGCCGCTGACCAGTTGATCGACATTGGGCCGGAGGCTGGCTCTGGTGGGGGCAACCTGATGTTCCAGGGTACACTGGATGAAATGACCCGCACCGCCGATACCTATACCGCCAAATACCTGAGTGGGGAGATGGAGGTGTCGGTACCAGCTAAGCGACGCAAGTGGCGCAACGCCATTGAAATACAGGGTGCCCGCGAGAATAACCTCAAAAACCTGAGTGTAAAGGTGCCACTGGGTGTAATGACCGTGGTGACAGGTGTGAGTGGTTCCGGCAAATCTACCCTGATCAAGAAAATACTGGCTCCGGCCATGATGAAGCTGCACGGCAACACAGCTGAGGCTACTGGTAAGTTTGATAAGCTGGCGGGGGATTACAACAAGATCCGGCACGTCGAGTTTGTGGACCAGAACCCGATCGGCAAGTCGTCGCGCTCCAATCCGGTGACTTATGTGAAAGCTTATGATGCGATCCGCTCTCTTTACGCTGACCAGCCACTGGCGAAATCACGTGGGTTTAAGCCGTCGCATTTCTCTTTCAACATCGAGGGTGGCCGCTGTGAGGTGTGCCAGGGCGAGGGGCAGGTAAAGATTGAGATGCAGTTTATGGCGGACATCTACCTGACCTGCGAAAGTTGCAACGGGCAGCGCTTCAAGCAGGATGTGCTCGATGTGAAGTACAAGGAGAAGAGCATTTCGGAGGTGCTGGATATGACCATTGCTGACAGCATCGACTTTTTTGCCGATCAGTCAAAGATCGTTGAGAAGCTGAAGCCACTGAACGATGTGGGCTTAGGCTATATCCGGTTGGGGCAGTCGAGCAATACTTTGTCAGGTGGTGAGGCGCAGCGCGTGAAGCTGGCATCCTTCCTGACCAAGGGTGTGCAAGCACATCAGGAGGATATCCTGTTCATCTTTGATGAGCCAAGCACTGGTCTGCACTTCCATGACATCAACAAATTGTTGCAGTCCATCAATGCGCTGATCGAGAACGGGAATACCGTTGTCATCATCGAGCATAACATGGACATCATCAAATCAGCTGACTGGATTATTGACCTGGGGCCGGAAGGAGGTACCAATGGCGGGCACCTGCTCTTTGAAGGAACTCCGGAGGATATGGCCAAGCTGGAAGATAACCATACTGCCAGATTTCTGAAAGAGAGACTGTAGTCCTGCCACTTAAGGTATAGCAAATGCCGAAGTAACGTCTGTTGCTTCGGCATTTTTGTTTGCAGGCATTATATGGGGTGTGGCAGGTATAGCAATAGTCTTTTCTCAAAGTAACTTCGCTCGCTATACCTGGCTCACGTAAAAATGCGAGCGACAGGTATAGCAAATTTTCCTAACTTGCCGTAAAGCAGCGAAGACTGTTCCAATAAGTTATACCATCATCAACAACTATAAAACATGAGAAAACAAATTGTTGCAGGAAACTGGAAAATGAACAAGACCTACGAGGAGGCGCTTTCGCTGGTATCAGAGATCGATAACATGGTGAAAGACGAGGTAAACGGCGATGTGACCGTGATCGTGGCGCCGCCTTTCCCGTTCCTGCAGAGTGTGGGCAAGCTGACGCAGGGTAATGACCTGATGCACCTGGCTGCGCAAAACGTGAGCGAGCACGACAGCGGCGCATATACCGGTGAGGTATCGGCAGCCATGCTCAAGTCGGTAGGGGTGCAGTACGTGATCATTGGCCACAGTGAGCGCCGCATGTATCATCACGAAGACGCCCAGGCACTTTACAAAAAACTAAAAGTGGCCATCGCTCAAGGTATAACACCAATCTTCTGCTGCGGTGAGCCACTGGAGGAGCGCGACGCCGACCGCCACTTCGACTATGTGGGTAAGCAGCTACACGATAGCCTTTCTTACCTGAGCAACGAGGAGTTTGATAAAGTGGTAATTGCTTACGAGCCGATCTGGGCTATTGGTACCGGTCGTACGGCCAGCAGCCAGCAGGCGCAGGAAATGCATGCTTACATCCGTGAGCAACTTTCGCGCATGTTCGATGCGGAGGCGGCTTTCAATTGCTCTATCCTGTACGGGGGCAGCTGCAATCCGGGTAATGCCAAAGAACTGTTTTCCCAGCCAGATGTGGACGGCGGCCTGATCGGGGGCGCATCACTTAAGTCAAGAGACTTTACTGATATCATCAGATCGTTCTAATTAATCAGATAACACAGGAAAAAAGGCTGCCCGCTATATAGTTGGCAGCCTTTTTTATTGCAGATATAGTTATATTTGGCTAAATTATCTGTTATGATTCTAATAATATCCTTTTGGCTTTCGCTGCTCCCGTATTTGACAGCGCCACAGCCGGCAGCCGAGCCGTCTGTAAGGGTGGCTGGTAACGACATTTGCCGCATTTATGGCTCTGTATACCTGGAGCGTGACCCGAAGTATAAAAATACAGCCGCTTATACGGTATACCTGGGCGATGAAGAAGCCTTTGCCTCGATGGTGGTATACCGCGAGAGTAACAAACTGTTTGCCGACGGTACAGGCATCTGGCACATTACCAACAAGAAAGCCTTTGCTGACCACGTGCTCTACGTGACTGATAACCGAAATTTTGCTGATTTTACTGTACATTTTACCAACGTGCGCTCTTACGCAGCGTGTCGTCCTTAATTATCACACATGGATTTTATAGAAGTAGCCCTGAAAGTAAGCCCCGATTTTGCCGACATCTTCACCGCCGAAATGGGAGAACTGGGTTTTGATGCCTTCGAAGACACAGCCGAAGGCTTTAATGCTTACATTGACGAAGACAAGTTTGATCAACGCGAATTGGATAACATGCTGGCCCGCTATGCTGGCTACGTCACAGCGGAGTACCAGGTACAGAAAATTGAGCGCCAGAATTGGAACACCGAGTGGGAACGCAATTTCGAGCCGCTCTTCATAGGAGGGCAGGTGTCAGTAAGGGCATCATTCCACGAGAAGCCAGCCGAGGCGAAATATGACATCGTGATCAACCCGAAGATGTCGTTTGGTACAGGCCATCACGAGACGACCACCCTCATGATCGAGAACCAGCTAACACTGGACCACCAGGGCAAACGCGTGCTGGATATGGGCTGTGGCACAGGTATACTGGCGATCATGGCAGGCGAGTTGGGCGCTTCTGAAATCGTTGCCGTAGAAATAGAAGACTGGACCGTTGAGAATGCCCGTGAGAATGCGGAGCTGAACGGTTACGGAAACATTGATGTGCGACTAGGCGGTGCCGAGACCATTGAAGGAGACCAGCCTTATGACATTATTTTGGCCAATATTAACCGCAACGTGCTTCTTGATGACATGCCGGCTTATGTGGCGGTGTTAAAACCAGCAGGTACGCTGCTGCTGAGCGGTTTTTATACCGAAGACCTTCCCGCACTGCAGGAACGTGCCGAGGAACTGGGTTTGACCTATGTGTCCCACCGAACAAAGAACAATTGGGTGTCTGCTATTTTCAAGAACAGCTAATCGAAATCCTTCCGACCTATGAAATATAAACTTCTACCCTTTTTATTTTTTCTGGCTGTGTTCGCAGCACAAGCCCAGACAAAACTGTCTACTGACCCAGGGCAGTATATCACGGATGCTAAAAACATGCTGGTAACCGGGAAGGCCAAAAATGCTGAAACTCTCGGTGCTGCCTTGGAAAGCGTGTGGGGCAACCAGCGACTCTCCGATAAACAGAAGCAACAGGTGATTGACATTTCACAGCTGATGTATCGCAAGAAGATGCGCGTCAATCCGCATTATGAGAACTTCTACGAGATGCTGGTAGGGGCCGTTAACCATCACAACATGCGCGGCGCTCAGATCGACAACATGCTGGAAGTAGTGGCCAAGGCTGTGCAGCAGGACGAAGGTATAGCACTCGATCGCTTCTTTCAGACCAGCAGCAGCTACCTGAGCTCCGGTATACTGTACCAGAACAAGCAGTATACCTTGCGCACCGTAGGCGGCAGCGTAAGCTTTGCCTATGAAGGAAAGGCGGCTCCAAAAGATAAAGAAAAGTCTGCGGAGGTGAGTGACTGGGATAGCTTTTCGTGGGATGATGAGGTAGCTGGCGAAAGCAGCGAGGCCACCGCCGACGACTGGGGTGATGCCTGGGATACGCCTAAGCCCGCAGCCAAAAAAGTAGACCCGAAGGTAGCTGAGAAGAAGCGCCGTGATGACTTTAAAAAAATGTTCATACCTGCCCAGCCGAAGGTAAGCGGACCGGTACTGAAACTGGAGAACGTCAACCTGAGCTTTGCCACTATCCATGACTCCACCGCAATCATGAAAACGAGCGGACACCTGATGCTGGCCAATAACCTGTTTGTAGGGGAAGGCGGGTCATTCTCGTGGGAAGTGGATGGCAAGCCTGTTTCAGCTGCTTTCAAAGCCTTCAATTTTGATATTACAGCAGCCGCTTTTAAAGTGCCTGACGCGACCATTACCTACAATGCGGTGCTGGATGCGCCGATTGAGGGTGTTTTTGAGTTCAGAAGTTCAAAAGCTGGCACTAATGGGGAGAAATCCTACCCACGCTTCGCATCATTCACGAATGATGCGAAAGTGAAAAGCCTGGGCAAGGATATCGTTTATACCGGGGGCTTCACGCTGGCCGGTGACCTGATTGGAAGTAAGCCGCTCGATGGCAGTGTGTCGGCACTGGCCGTGTTGGAAGACGGAAAGAAGAAGTTCCGGTCGATGGCGCACAACTACAACCTGAACGACTCCATCATCTTCGCTAACAGAGCCTATGTGGCCATTTACCAAAATCAACGTCGAGACTCGCTGACGCATCCGGCCATGCAGTTGCGCTACTCCAAGCCAACCCGCGAACTGGTACTTACCCGCGACAAGGGCGTTTATAGCAAGACGCCATTCTACGACAGCTACCACAAGTTTGAGATCACAGCCGAGCGACTTGCCTGGAACCTGGGTACGCCGCACATCAACTTCTCGATCCTGAACACCAAAACCCTGATACCGGTACAGTTAGAGTCGGCACAGTACTTCTCCAACATGCGCTTTCAGCAGCTGGTGGGTGTGGCCAGTTTCCACCCATTGCAGGTGCTGGTATCCTATGCCGCTAAGGCCAAGACCAACGACTTCTATGCTTATGATGTAGCGAAGGCATCGAAACTGAACGAGAAAGCAGTGCAGGAAGCGGCGATCAGCCTGGCCCGGGAAGGTTACCTGACCTACGATGGGCAATCGCACTTTATTTCGCTCAAACCAAAAGCCTGGCACTACGTGGGCTCGGCTCAGAACCTGAGCGACTATGACCACCTGGTGATTAAGTCAGTGGTACCATCCGGCCGCAATGCTACCCTAAACCTGAGCAGTAACCGTCTGACGGTGCGTGGTGTAGAGAAGATGGCATTCAATAACGACTCTTCTACGGTGTATGCAGTGCCTGATAGCAACATTGTGCATTTGCTTGACAACCGCAACATGGAGTTTGGAGGTAAGCTATACGCCGGCCGCCTTAACTTCAGAGGTTCCCAGTTCAAGTTCGATTACAATGAGTTCATGATCGATATGCAGAAACTGGACACGGTAGCCTTTGTAACGAAGAAGCGCCGCACGGTAGGCAAGAAGAAAGAACTGGAGCAGGTGATGACCAGCCGGTCTGGTAACATGTCCGGTAAACTTTACATCAACAAGCCAAACAATAAATCCGGCCGCAAGCACTATCCGGAGTATCCGAAATTCGACTCGCCAATGGGTGGGCAGGTAGCCTTTGCCAGACCAGATGTACTGGGAGGAGCCTATGACAGCACCGTTTATTTCGATATCCCTTCTTATAAACTCGACAGTTTGAGCAAGGGTAAAAGTATGATAGGCTTCAGTGGTACTTTCCATTCCGGAAGTATCTTTCCGCCGATCAAGACCAAGCTGACCATGATGCCGGACGAGACCCTTGGCTTCTACTATCAGCCAGGGCCGAACGGACTGCCTGCTTTTGGCGGTAAAGGTATAGCTTACGACACCATCATGATGAGTTCCGAAGGTATACAGAGTCGGGGCACACTCAAGTACCTGACCTCGACCTTTGAAGCGCCGGAGTATACCTACTACCTCGATAAAGTAGTGACCCAGAAAGGGGCCAGCGCAAAAATGGAAACAGGGGGGGGAGAAGCCAATTTCCCGGTGGCAAGCCTGGGGCACTATGAAATGATCTGGATGCCGAAGCAGGACACCATGTACGTGATGGCCTCTGCCAAAGACCCGATGAAGATCTACAAAGAGGAGTTCAGGTTTACGGGCACGGCTAAACTTTCACCGGGCGGCCTGTACGGTGATGGTGAAATGGACAATACCGATGCCAACATCGTGTCGAAGAAGCTGTCCATCAAAGGACGTAGCCTTTCAGGCAACAATGCACAGATGATAGTGAAGTCGGATGTGGAAGGTAAGCCGGCTATGAAAGCGACAGATATGGCTATCAGCTATGATCTGGATAAACGCTTTGTGGAGTTTGGCAGTGAGCAGAAGGGCGTAGCCAGTATAGAATTCCCGAAAGCGCAGTACAAGACTTCGATGAGCCGCGCTACTTGGGACATGAAACAGCAAAAGGTAAGCCTGGCAGCCGATGGTGCAGGAGGGAAAAATTACTTCTACTCTCAGCATCCGGAGCAGGACGGCCTTTACTTCAGCGCAGCTACAGGTGAGTATGACCTGAAAGTAAACTCCATTCTGGCTGGCGGTGTGCCTTACATACCGGTAGGTGACGTGCACATTATACCTGACAGTGGTAAAGTAGCCGTAGCGGCAGGTGCTACCATTACTACATTGCGCAATGCACGTGTAATGGCCGACTCCCTGCAGCAGTTCCACAAACTGTATTCCGGCAACATCGACGTATTGTCACGTAACGCCTTCAGTGGTACAGCCGTGCATGATTATCAGAATGCCGCTTCCGATTCATTTAAGCTACAGTTTGCAGATTTCGTGTACAAGCAGCACCAACTGAAGAAGAAGGAAAATATCAATACGACCTATGCGCAGGCATTGGTTCGTGATACTGACAACTTCTACATTTTTCCGCATATCCGCTACAGAGGCAACGTGAAGATGTACGCCTACCGTCCGCACATGGACTTTGACGGCGATTTAAAGCTGAACTTCACCGGAAACGAGGAAGATTCAGACTGGTTCCCTTTCAAGCGTGACTCCCTGAACCCTGACAATGTGCGCATCCCGATCATGAAGCAGAAGGCCCCGGACGGCAACCAACTGTACACTGGTCTGCATCTGTCACGTGGTACGTTTAAGCCTTACAATACCTTTGTTTCGAAAAAGCAGTACGACGATGACCTGGACATTTTCACTGTAAGCGGCGACCTGTCATATGATAAGGCAAACAGCGAGTTTAAGATCACTGATGCGGCCCGATCAGCTGCCGGATCTTACGAAGGCAACGAACTCCGTTACAATGAAGGCACTAAAACCGTAGCGTTTGAAGGCAAGCTTAACCTGGTAAACTCATTGAAGGATTTTGGAATAGAGTCGGCAGGTACAGGCATAGCCAAAGCTGACAGCGGCTATTATGCTGTTGATGCGCTGATGGCCTTTGACATGAACATGCACTCGCAGGTGATCAGTGCGCTTGGCAAAAAGTTAAACGAAACTGCTATACGCGGAGGCGGTGACCAGACAAGTACTGAAGAGATGCTTTACAAACTGGGTAACATCATCGGCAACCGCGATGCGCAGCGTTACCGTGAGCAAGGCGGACTGATCACTTTGCCAAAGCTTTCGAACAAGTTGGTACGCAGCATGGTGTTCCACAACGTAGACCTGCGCTGGTCCAACAAGACCAATGCCTGGTACAGCGTAGGAAAACTAGGCCTGTCTAATGTGCTGAAGGAGGAAATAGGGGCTGACATGGACGGCTTTATGGAGATTAAGCAGGACCTTAACGGAGAACCGGTGGTGAACCTATACCTGCAGGCCGATCCATATACCTGGGTATTCATGAGCTATCTGGAAAACGGGCTGGTCATTGTGTCGTCTGACGCTGACCTGAACAAGACCATCCGCTCCAAAGCCAGTGGTGGCCGCAGCCGCAAGTACGGCATGTACATGGGCGAGAACATCGACAAAAACCGTTTTGTGGATCAGTTCAAACACGACTACCTGAACGGTAAAGACGCATTCAAGATGGCAACTCAGGCACCAGTAGCAGAGCAGGGTGGGTTTAATGTTGCCGAAGATGAAGTAGAAGACACCAAAAAGAAAAAGAAGAAGAAAAAAGGAAATGTGGAGGAGGAGGAAGGCTGGCAATAACCGATACCTGCACTCCGGCCGTATAGGGAAAGATAGCTCTCTTTTGGATATTAAATTAACAAGTACCTATATTTGGGTTCTTTTAGATTAAAAAAACACACGTAAACTGCACTTAACTTTGTTAAGTATAGTTAATGCATACAAAAAGCTGACACACGCGTCATGAACATACTTTTAATTGCCGCTTTATTTATAGTAGCATACCTGATCGGATCTATCTCTACCGCCGTTTGGATCGGCAAAGCTTACTACGGAATTGATATTCGCCAGCACGGTAGTGGTAACTCCGGAGCAACAAATACATTCCGGGTGCTGGGCAAAAAGCCGGGCACGATCGTGATGCTGATCGACATCTTTAAGGGATGGGTAGCTACTTCGCTGGCAGCTTTACTGGTGATATTCAACGCAGTGCCCGCCGAAGATCTGATTATCTATCAATTGGCAATGGGCGCACTGGCAGTAGTAGGACATATCTTTCCGGTGTATGAGCGCTTTAAGGGCGGAAAAGGAGTGGCAACTTTGCTAGGTATGATGTTGGCCATACACCTGGAAGTGGCGCTGATGTGCATGGTTATTTTTGTGATTGTACTCTTTACCTCCAGGTATGTATCACTGGGATCTATGATTGCGGCACTGGCATTCCCGATACTGCTGTTGCTGCCACGCTTTCATCCTGATAACCCGATCCTGATCATATTCGGATTTGTGGTATTTGCCGTGGTGGTTTTAACGCACCGTAAGAACATCAATCGCCTGATCAACGGCGAAGAAAGCAAAGCCAACATTAAGTTGGGGCTGCGAAAATAGGTATAGCAGTCCGCAGGGATAAGCATTCTAAAAGCCACTCTTTCCGAAGGGTGGCTTTTTTCGTACCTTTAAGGCAGGACATTTATCTAGACTATGAATCAATATATCACTGACAACAAAGACCGATTTATAAACGAACTGCTGGACATGCTGCGCATACCTTCTGTAAGCGCTGATCCGAAGTTCAAGCAAGATGTACTGCGCACAGCTGATTTTGTAGCCCTAAAGCTGCGCGAAGCTGGTGCTGATAAGGTAGAACTGTGCGAAACCGGCGGTTACCCGATTGTGTATGGCGAGAAAGTAGTAGACCCAAGCCTACCAACGGTGCTGGTATACGGCCACTATGATGTGCAGCCTGCCGACCCTTACGAGCTGTGGCACTCGCCTCCGTTTGAGCCTGTAATCAAGGACGGTAAAATATACGCCCGCGGTGCCTGCGACGACAAAGGTCAGATGTACATGCATGTAAAGGCATTTGAGGTGATGATGCAGAACAACGCCCTGGCCTGTAACGTGAAGTTCATGATCGAGGGTGAAGAAGAAGTGGGTTCTGCCAACCTGGCTACCTTCGTGAAAAACAACAAAGAGAAACTGGCAGCCGATGTGATCCTGATATCTGACACAGGTATGCTGGGCAACGACACGCCTTCTATTACAACTGGTTTGCGCGGCATGAGTTATGTGGAGGTAGAGGTAACTGGTCCGAACCGTGACCTGCACTCCGGCTTGTATGGCGGTGCGGTGGCGAACCCGATCAATATCCTGTGCCAGATGATCGCGTCGATGCACGATGAGAATAATCACATCACCATACCTGGCTTCTATGACAATGTGGAGGAACTGAGCCAGGAGGAACGTGCCGAGATGGCCCGTGCTCCTTTTAGTCTCGATAAGTATAAGCAGGCGCTTGATCTGCCGGATGTGCATGGTGAGGAAGGCTATACCACCATGGAGCGCAACTCCATCCGTCCAACACTGGATGTAAATGGCATCTGGGGCGGCTACACCGGGGAAGGTGCTAAAACGGTTATACCTTCACAGGCCTTTGCCAAAATTTCGATGCGCCTGGTGCCGAACCAAACGTCTGAAGAAATCACAGAGAAATTCAAAAAGCACTTTGAAAGCATTGCTCCTAAAAGTGTGAAAGTGATAGTTCGTCCGCACCACGGTGGTGAGCCAGTGGTGACGCCTACCGACTCGGTGGCTTACCAGGCAGCTGCTCGAGCTTACGAAGAAACCTTTGGAGTGAAGCCGGTGCCAGTACGCAGCGGTGGTTCCATTCCGATTGTGGCTATGTTCAAGTCTGAGCTTGGCCTGGATTCGGTTCTGATGGGGTTTGGTCTGGATACGGATGCGATTCACTCACCAAACGAGCACTTCGGGGTATTCAACTTTATGAAAGGCATAGAGACGATCCCGCAGTTCTATAAATACTATGCAGAGATGAGCAAGTAAGCATCTTCGCTAAATAAGAACAGCCCTGCTACTTAACTGAAGTAGCAGGGCTGCTTTGTTTTTAGGTATTGAGGTATAGCAAACCGACCTTACCAGTTGCCTGGCCGGCGTGAAGGCACCAAAAAGCCAATAGAGAGTTGCCACACAAGGTTGCGCTGGCTCAGGTCTGCTTTAGGAAATGGCCGCAGACTGGCTGTGTGGCGGACATTCAGGAAAAAACCACTCTCGAGCATCAAGCCGCCGCCTATAGCATAGCCGGCATCAAAGCTGTTAAAGCCATCACGGCTGAAATCTTCGCGCCCGAATACTACAGGAGGATCAATGGAAGGGTCGGTGCTGACAATGTTGACCTTGTTGCCGACGTTGAGCAGGTAGCCCATGTAAGGACCGGCTTCTACGAACAAAGCTGCTTTCTGCAACTTGATCATAAGTGGAAGCTCTATATAATCGAGCCGGAGGTCGCCGGTGAGGGCAGTCTCAGCAGCTGTGTTTAAGGTATAGTTGTCGTAGGTAAAGCCCTTGCGACTGAAGTGCAGTTCGGGTTGTACTGATAAGCGGGAGGCAAACTCGTAGGCGAACACAAAAGCGCCATGTATACC
Organism: Pontibacter lucknowensis; assembly: GCF_900156415.1. Taxonomy (GTDB): domain Bacteria; phylum Bacteroidota; class Bacteroidia; order Cytophagales; family Hymenobacteraceae; genus Pontibacter; species Pontibacter lucknowensis. The sequence goes on from NZ_FTNM01000007.1 coordinate 140,890, forward strand.
AGCCAGATGGTTGATTTGGTCGGAAGGGGCATCGGAGCCAACTGCTTTAGAGAAGCCGCCTCCAGCCTTTACGCCGTAGCGGTAATACTGAGCCTGCACCGAAAGCGATGTTACTAGAAACAGGCCTGTCAGGAGTATGATCTTTTTCATAGTTTCGGGTATAGTAAAAAATTAGGTATAGAGCTGTTGTTAATAGTACTCCTGAGGGCGGCATTTAGTTAAGCCATAAGTATAGTAGGTATAGCCGGAAACAAAGAAAGCCGCCAGGTGCTCAGCACCCGGCGGCTTTCTTATTGGGAAAGATGGTTAGCGATTAGTTGGAAGTGCAAAGCCTACTGTTACCATAAAGGTAGAGTGGCGGGCATTGGTCAGGTCGCCGTCAAAGTTAACATCTTCCTTCACGAAGTCGCTGAAGGCACCGTTGTAGCGCACGCCGAAGCTGATAGCATTGTTAGCAGAAGTGAAACCTATACCGGCTGCGTAGCCTACTTCAAACTCAGAAAGTCCTTCTTTGCTTTTCTCGTCCCGGTTAGTAGACTGCAGCGTACCGTTTATGTACGTTCTGGTTTCATTGTTCACGCTCAGCAGGTATGAAGCCTGCGGACCTGCTTCGAAGTATAGCGGGCCAGCCTTAATTCTGGCTAACACAGGAACATCCAGATAGTTGTAGTTTACCTTGCCTTCGCGTCTTCTGGTTTGACCGAGAAGGCTGAACTCAGAATCCTCATTCTTAAAGCCCTTCACAGAGTATAGCAACTCAGGCTGTATCGAGAAAAAGTTGTCGACAATGCCGAAGTTGGCCATGATACCTGCATGAAATCCGACTTTGTTGTTGAAGCGGTCTTCGTCACGCAGGTCGCCTGACAGGTTAGAGACATTCGCACCGCCTCGTATACCGAAGCTTGCGTTTTGTGCCTGGGCACTAAATGCAGTAGCTACTGCAAACACGAACATGAATAATAGCTTTTTCATAATTTGGAATTGGTTATTTTGGTATAATCTGAGCAATATACGTGCAGAACAATATTATTATTGAGCAAGTGGAGGGGGTATTTTTGAGTAGAATGTCTCATCTATTTGAAAACCAGCTTAATAATTTTTTAGTTATTGCACTCTTTTTCACTGCTTCTGCTTTCTCTTTCATTAGAACAGTTGCACTACACTCTAGTACAGCCGATCAGTCGGTTTGTTCCAAGATCTTGGTGAGAGTAGTGAATCTGTGAGTAGAGAGGAGGTGAAGCCGATATATAGCAGGAGGTACGCGGATGCCTCCTATAGAAGAAGCCCCGACGAAAACCGGGGCTTCAGTAATATAGTTTTATTTTGTACTAATAGCGCTTTTATCTGCCGCCAAACAGGTAGCCGAGCGTCAGCATGAATACGTCATTACGATAGTTGCCTATGTTTGTGTTGTCATAAAGCTTAGAAATATCGCCATTGTAACGAACGCCAATGCTTAAGCCTAGCGGAGTAGCCTGCAAACCAACACCGGCAGCATATCCAAAACTAGTACGTTTGTAGTCATCTAAGTCTTCGGTAATAGTCGTGTTATTCAAATCCACTTCACCGCCTATCCTGAACGACACCTGCGGACCAGCTTCAAAGTAAAGCGGACCTGCATTTACACGGCCTAGCACCGGCACATCCAGGTAGTTGATTTTCCACTTCACATCATCCGCACTGGTTTCGGCACCCTTCATGGAATAAAGCACCTCTGGCTGTATTGAGAAAAAGTTGTCAACCGATACCGGGAAGTTAGCGGTCAGACCGGCATGGCCACCCCAGATGCGGTCAAGGTTATCGGCATCAGATCCGCCAAAGCCAGCATAATTCACACCCGCCCTGATACCTAGTCGTGGGCCCTGTGCATGTGCCGCAACCACTGTGGTCATGGCTAAAACGAGCATTAAAATTCTTTTCTTCATAGTAGTAAATGGTTAGTAGGTTAAGTGTATTACAGTCAGGTGTTGTCTTCTTCGGTTTATGTTCCTGACGTCCCATATTACGCAGCCTCCCAAGAAAAGTCTAAAAAAGTTTTAGATTTCGCGTGGTATGCAGTGCAATTAAAAAAGTAAATTAAAAAGGTATTAAAAAGAAAAGTTCAACACCTTTTTAGGATGCTGAACTTTGTAAGTATTTAATATATAGATAGTTGAGTTTTGGGGTGCGTTAGCCTGCCCAACCGTCTCTGTCTAAGCTGCGGTACTGAATAGCTTCTGCTAAATGTTCAATTTTAATTTCTTCACTATCAGCCAGATCGGCGATGGTCCGACTCACTTTCAGGATGCGGTCGTAGGCGCGGGCCGAAAGTCCAAGACGTTCCATAGCGGTCTTTAGTAGCGTGCGTCCGGCGTCAGATATCTGACAGATCTCTTTCACCATTTGTGAAGGCATCATGGCGTTGGAGTGCATGTAGTCAAATTCATTGAAGCGCTCCCGCTGAATCTCTCTCGCACGAACTACCCGCTGTCGTATAGTCTCGCTGTCTTCCGACTTCCGGGTCGCAGTCATTTCATCAAAAGTCACAGGAGTTACCTCTACATGCAGGTCAATACGGTCGAGCAGTGGGCCGCTCACCTTGTTGAGATAGCGCTGCACCAGGCCTGGGGCGCAGACGCACTCTTTCTCGGGGTGGTTGTAAAATCCGCAGGGGCAGGGGTTCATGCTGGCAATGAGCATAAAGTTGGCCGGAAAATCGAGAGTGGTTTTGGCTCTGGATATTGTTACACGGCGCTCTTCGAGCGGCTGCCGCATCACCTCCAGGGCAGTACGCTTAAACTCTGGCAGCTCGTCGAGGAAAAGTACCCCGTTGTGAGCCAGGGAAATCTCACCGGGCTGAGGTATACCGCCGCCCCCCACCAGGGCTACATCGGATATGGTATGGTGTGGTGCCCGATACGGGCGTGTAGAAAGCAGGGAAGAAACTTCTCCCAACTTGCCTGCCACCGAATGTATTTTTGTTGTTTCGAGTGCCTCGTGCATCGACAGCGGTGGAAGGATAGAAGGCAGCCGCTTGGCCAGCATGGTTTTACCCGCTCCCGGAGGGCCGATCATAATGACATTGTGACCACCGGCGGCGGCGATCTCCAGCGCCCGCTTGATGTTCTCCTGCCCCTGCACATCCGAAAAATCGGCCGCGTACTGGTTAGCCGAATTCTGAAAAACATCGCGGGTATCTACTTTTACTGGTTGGATGTCTAACTCATCATTCAGGAAGTCGATTGCCTCTTTGATATTCTCAACTCCGATCACATCCAGGTTATTCACAATCGCCGCTTCGCGGGCATTGCGGGCAGGCAGTATGATGCCTTTGAACCCTTCTTTGCGGGCTTGGATGGCAATAGGCAGTACACCTTTGATCGGACGGAGCGAACCGTCGAGTGACAATTCCCCCATGATCATGTATTGTGAAAGCTTATCAGCGGCCAGCTGTCCACCGGCAGCCAGCATACCCATCGCGATGGTGAGGTCATAGGCAGCACCTTCTTTCCGGATGTCGGCAGGTGCCATGTTAATGATGGTTTTCTGGCGTTTGAGCTTGTAGCCGTACTGAGCCAATGCTGATTCGATACGCTGTTCGCCTTCTTTAATGGCATTGTCGGGTAGGCCCACCAGGAAGTACTTTGCGCCGGCACTCACGCTCACTTCCACGGTTACGGTATAGGCGTTCACGCCTTGTACGGCGCTGCCAAACGTCTTGATAAGCATAGGGGTTAGATGTTGATCTATAAATGCGATTTTGATAATTCAGATTCGCAACATTGGCCACTGCCAATTGATTCCGAGTCGATGGGGTAAAAATACAAAATGTAGTTTTACTGTTATCTGCAAACAGCAATCAACCGGCTATCAGATTGTATGAAACGCAAGTATAGCGCTCTTACTTTGGAGCATGCTTTATAAAGAGGGTACAAAACAAAGGGCACGTAGTTTCAGGTATAGCTATACCTGAAACTACGTGCCCTGCGATGTCTTATACCTGTTACTATTTAAGCACAGATTCTCTTTTCAATGAGAAGAATGAGAATATGAATGACTTTGATATGAATCTCTTGCACACGGTCGGCATAGCCCTGGTGTGGGACGCGCACTTCCACGTCGCAAAGGGCGGCTAGTTTGCCCCCGTCTTTGCCAGTAAGACCAACTACAGTCATGCCTTTAGCCTTGGCGGCTGCGGCGGCTTTCAGCACATTGGAAGAGTTACCACTGGTGCTGATGGCGAGCAACACATCGCCGTTGTTACCTAAAGCTTCGATGTAGCGGGAAAAAACATGATCGTACCCATAGTCATTGCCCACGCAGCTCATATGACTCACGTCGGAGATAGAAATGGCAGGTATAGCCTGTCGGTTATTGCGGTAGCGTCCTGTCAGTTCTTCTGCAAAGTGCATGGCATCGCACATGGAGCCACCGTTGCCGCACGAAAGGATCTTACCACCTGCTGCTACAGCATCAGCCATGGCATTGGCCGCTTTTTCGATGGCGGCAATATTATTAGGGTCTGCAACAAAGTTGTTGAGCGTCTGTTGTGCTTCCTGCAGCTCCTGAAGTATGATCTGGGTCATGTATTATATTAGTTGCTCGCTACAGCCATCTCCATCCGGATAGACTCTTTGTAGCTGTTGCTTCTGTATGCTTGTTTGCGCTCATACAGATCGGCCTTCAGCTCGTTGATTTTTACCTGAGCCATGTGCCTGTCGTATTTGAGCGACGTAATGTAAAGTTTTCCAATTAACAACTTTACCAGCATTAATCCGGCGCCTACTGCTCCGAGTGCTTTGTAAAGGGTGAGCGCCTGCTCTTCAGTCGCAATCTCAAATATGGCTTTATGGTCTAGCAAGTCTGTTAGCAAAAGTGCTATAAACATAGCGTAGCAAAAAACGACCACATCAGAGAGTGTCTTAAGTTCTTTCATGCTTCAAGGTTGGATTTTGGTGCAAAACTGTATCGGGCTAAGCTATAAAAAAATATGAATATACCGAAACGTTAACACTAAAATTTAATTTAAAGCAATGGTTGGTAACACAAAAGCACTAAGTGCTGCTAGGATACCAGTTGCATTTGTGTAAGTTTTGCGTACAATCCGCCGTGCTGCAGCAGGTCCTCATGACTGCCACGCTCTACGATGCGGCCCTGTTGTAATACTACAATCTCATCGGCGTGCTGTATAGTACTCAGTCTATGCGCAATTACAATTGAGGTTCTGTTCTTCATCAGGTTGGTCAGTGCTTCCTGCACTAGTTTCTCCGATTCAGTATCCAGCGCCGAGGTAGCCTCGTCCAGAATCAGGATCGGTGGGTTCTGCAGAATCGCTCTTGCAATGCTCAGGCGCTGGCGCTGTCCACCAGACAAGCGGCTACCGCGGTCGCCGATCATGGTCTGATAACCTTCAGGCGTTTTCACGATGAACTCATGCGCGTTGGCAATCTTAGCAGCTGCAATCACTTCCTCTTCCGTAGCATCGGTTTTGTTAAAGGCGATGTTGTTGAAAATGCTGTCGTTGAAAAGGATAGACTCCTGCGTCACCACGCCCATCGTATCGCGAACCGACTCCATGGTATAGTCGCGGATGTCGTGCCCGTCAATCAGGATGGCTCCTGCAGTTGGGTCGTAGAAGCGCGGTATTAGGTCGGCAAGAGTGGACTTGCCACCACCGGATGGACCTACCAGTGCCACGGTTTTGCCCTTCTCAATGCTGAGGTTGATGTCCTGCAGCACAACATGGTCGCCGTAGCTGAAGCTCACATCCCGGAACTCGATTTCGTGACGGAATTCCGGCAGTACCTTCGCATTTGGCTTGTTCTTTACCTGTGGCTCCGTATCGATTACCTGCAGAATGCGGTCGCCGGATACCAAACCGCGCTGTATGTTGCTGAACGCTGCAGACATGGCCTTCGCCGGTACAAGCACCTGCGAGAACAGGATGATGTAAGTTATAAACTCCGCCGCGCTTAGGTCAGATTCCTGGTTCAGCACCATGGTGCCGCCAAAGTACAGGAGCAAGGCAACTACCGTTACACCCATGAACTCCGAGAATGGAGAGGCTAGATCGCGCTTGTATGCAATAGAGCGCTGTAAGCGAGCATAGCGACTGTTCTGGTCATGGAACTTGTCCAGGATGTACGGCTCAGCATTAAAAGCCTTGATCACCCGGATGCCGCTCAGCGTTTCGTCGATAATGGTGAGTATAAAGCTCAGTGACTCCTGGCCTTGTTGCGCGGCCCGCTTCAGGCGCTTGGCTATACCTGCGATGAGTATACCAGAGAGCGGAAGAAGGATAAGTGTGAAAAGCGTGAGCTTCACTGACATGGTAAAGAGCACGACAAAGAAAGCGATAATAGAAATTGGTTCACGGATAACCACCGTCATCGTGTTCACCACCGAGTTTTCCACTTCCTGAATGTCCACCGTAAGACGTGTCATCAGGTCGCCTTTGCGCTCGTTGCTGAAATAACCCATGTGCAGCTGTGTCACCCGTTCATAAGTGGCATGGCGAATTTTCTTTACCACATGCGCCCGCAGCGCGCCAACCACCCGAAAAGCCAGGTACTTGAACAGGTTGGCCAGGAAAACAGAAATCACTACGATTATACAGACAAAAAGAAGCGCCCCCTGCCGTCCCTGCTCCAGAATGACCTGTCCGAAGTGGAAGTTAAAGAAGTCTTTGAAATACTCGATTGAGAGGCTGAATTCTGGCTTGGTCGTCACCATGGTCACGGCCTCGTCAGCGCCTACAGTTCCAAAAAGTACATTAAGCAGCGGAATAAGCAGCGTAAAGTTGAGCAGGCCGAAAATGATGCCCAGTATAGTATAGATGGTGTAAAGCGGCACAAAGCGACTGTATGGCTTTGCGAACTGCAGTATCCGGAGATAAGTCTTCATGTTGATATAGGCCATCCCTACCTGTTACAGGTATAGGAGGCTGCCCCGATTGCTCCCCGTAACACACGAGTAGCTTGCCGGAAGTTTTTAAGTATTAATGAATTACAATATTGTAGGCCGCGCTATACCTGCCGTATGCTTAGCCGCTGCAAAGATAGCTAAATTAGGACAGGTATGTATAGCGAGCTTTTAAAACGAAAACGGGGAGTCTTTATTTCTAAAGACTCCCCGCTCAAGGTATAGCTATACCTGTCTGTTAAAATTCGTGCAGTCGCTGCGCAATGTTCCAGCGCAAGGCTACAGAGGTAAACACCGTGTTTTTGCTAAGTGAGCTTACATCAGCCTCAGTGCGGCGGATGATGCCCTTCACGTCCACGAACAGGTTGTGCTTGAACTGGTAAGTGGCCGTCAGGTCGAGGTGCAGCTGGTTGGTGGTGATGCCTTGCGCGATCTCGTGGCCGTAGTTGAACGGCCTTGAGTTGTAGTCCAGGTTCACGTTGTTGCCCCAGTTGATGGTGTCGCCTTCTGCCGTGATCTCGTCCTGGCCGAAGCGGGTTGCAATGGCCTTGCCTACCAGTTGGAGGCGCGGCAGCGGCTGGTAACGGGCTATACCTACAAATTCATACAGGTTGGCGCCCATTGGGTGGGCAAGCGGCTGGCGGTTGTGCTGGTAGTTGGAGCTGCCGTCGCGGTGCTGGTAGGTATAGGGGCGTATGATGTTCACCTCACCCAGCAGGTCTAAATTAGAAAGACCAAAAGCGTCGATGTACTTGGCGCCGATCTGACCGGCTTGCTTGTTAGCCCACCAGCCATTACCGCCTGTTACTTCGTTGAGCACAAACTCGTCGAGCACCAGCTGGCCGTAAAGCTGTGCTGTGTTGAAGAGGTTCCAGCGGAAATCAAGGCCCAGCATGGCATTGTCCTGGCTGCCCAGGTTGTGCTCCACACTGCGATAAAAGATCACCGGGTTGAGGTACTGCAGCTCAAAGCGGCCTCTCTCACGACCAAAGATGATCTGCTCAAACAAACCCACATTAAAGTTGTCGGTGATGTTGATGCCGAGGCGGTGCAAGGCCATATACTTCTTAGGCAACAGGCGGTCTCCACCCCCACGACGGCGGTAGTCGGCGGTGAGCTCCTGGAACAGGTTCATGTAGTGCAGGCGCCAAACGCGGGTGTTCAGTTTCAGGAAGAAAGCCGGCGGAGCGTAGTCGGAGTATACCAGTGAGCGGTAGCCGTCGCCGATGAAGTGGCGGTCGTGGCCCAGCTGTATCTCCACATGCTTCGAGAGGGAGTAGTTCATGTAGCCGCGTGCCGTCAGGAAGTCGTAGCCGTCGCCTTTAAAGGTTTTCCAGAGTCCTTCGTGCGGCACCACTCCGTCGCGGCGGATGCGGTCCTCCACATAATCAGCAAAGCGGGCCTGGTTTTCTCCGATAAAGGTATAGAAGCCGAAACGATTGTCGATGCTACCCTCCAGCTGGATACCGCGTGTATTGACGTAACGAACGCCGCTGCTCTCGCTATCATTGCCGAGTTCCAGGTGCAGTACCGGATTTACGCGCAGGGTGAAATCCTCGGAGTCGTAGTGGTAGAGATCCGTTTTGTTACGGTAGAACGTGTTGAAGATTGGGCGCTCGCTGATGTTATCGTTTGCCTGGGTGGTGTAGTTCCAGTTGTCGTTGAGCAGGTACTGGATATTGAACATGTCGGCATTGGAGCGAGGTTCTCCAATGGCAGCCTCAGCTAGTTCAGCTACTTCTTTGCGACCGATCGGGCGTACATTGGTGTGCATCTGCGGTACTTTTGAGCCCAGCTTGATCTGGTAGCGGTCTATCAGGTGATAGGTGTCGCGGTCGTAGGGCACATACACATCCTGCGCCTGCACAGCAGGTATAGCCAGCAGACTAAGTGCCATGGCGGCAAATATATTTCTCATAAGAGGAAAGTTCTAATCAGGGGAAAGCGATTTGTAAGGTACTTATTTAGAATTCACAATATTAACAAAAACACATGAAATTGCATGATGCAGATTACCGAAAGCACGTATAGGTCAGACTTATACAGATATGGGGTCTGCACAGTTCAACGTTTTTGGCAGCCGGAGATTGCCGTACGCCCGAAAGACCTTATCTTTAGGTCATTAAAAACAGCCATGCTCATGCAAAAAGATAACCTGCACATACTCACAGCAGCCCCATCGCTTGCCAACCATTTTGTAGCCGAACTGCGCGACGTATCGGTGCAGCACGACAGCCTGCGCTTCCGCCGCAACCTGGAGCGCCTGGGTGAGCTGCTGGCCTACGAGATATCCAAAACGCTTCCTTACGAAAACCGCGACATCGTAACGCCTCTGGCTACTACCCAAACCCAGCTGCTGACGGCGCAGCCTGTGCTGGCCACTATCCTCAGAGCCGGATTACCAATGTACAATGGCATGCTTAACTACTTTGACAAGGCGTACAGTACATTTGTAGGCGCTTATAGGGTAGAGGAGCAAAACACCGAGCTGCAGATCAACATGGAGTACCTGGCCTCCACGGACCTGCACGACAAGATCCTGATTCTGGCCGACCCGATGCTGGCCACCGGTCGGTCGCTGGTAAAGTCTTATAAAGGCATGCTGCGCCACGGCAAACCAGTGCAGGTGCACATTGCCGCTGCCATCGCTTCTCCGGAGGGAGTAGCTTACATACAGCAGGAGGTTCCGGAGGCGCACATCTGGCTGGGGGCTATGGATGATCACCTGAACGAAAACTTCTATATCGTTCCCGGACTGGGCGATGCCGGCGACCTTGCATTCGGTCCGAAGGTGTAGCCATGCCCGTTCATCATGATCAGGCCCTATACCTCAGCCGACCAGGAGGCACTCTTGCAGATTTTGCGGCTCAATACGCCAACTTATTTTGCTCCTGAAGAGGAAGATGACTTTGTGCTATACCTGCATGAGCGTCTTGAAGACTACTATGTAATAGAACAGGACGGGCAAGTCGTAGGTGCCGGCGGCATCAATTACTTCGATGGCCATACCTGGGCCAGACTGTCCTGGGATCTGATACACCCTGCGTTTCAGGGCAAAGGCATAGGACGGGAGCTCACCTTGTTTCGTATCAACAAGTTAAAGGAAATGCCCGGAATGCAGTGGCTGCAGGTGCGGACGAGTCAGTTGGTGTATCCGTTTTACCAAAAACTCGGCTTTGAACTGGAGAAGGTGGAGCAGGATTTTTGGGCGAAGGGAATCGACCTGTATCAAATGAAAATGAATCTGGGCGCTTAGTGCCTTCAAAATTTTAAACTCGCATCAGCGTTCAGAAGAGGTAGTGGAGGAGCTTCTTAAATACATGTCGGTATACCTGATCAGTATGGTCAAGTTCATAGGTGGGCCTTTGGCAGGTATGTCGCTGGGGATGGCTTACCTCGAAACCGTGCTCCTGACCGTAGCCGGTATGATGACGAGCGTGCTGGTGTTTTCGTTTGTCGGGAGGGAAGCAGCCCGATGGTACTCCCGTTATCGCCGAAACTACAACAGACCTGTATTCAGTCGCCGGAGCCGCCGGGTGGTGCGCATCTGGCGCAACTTTGGCGTTGTAGGCGTTGCCTTCTTCACGCCGCTTTTTCTTACACCCGTTTTCGGTACTATAGTAGCTGCCGTGTTCGGCGTGCCACGTCGGCAGATCTTCCTGCACATGCTCTGGAGCGGCACCATGTGGGGCTTTGTTCTGACAGGCCTGGTGTACCGTTTTCAGGAAATAGCGCTCGAGTATCTGTAAACAAAAACACCCTGCCTTATCGGACAGGGTGCACATGCTATTTCTTTTTCTTCTTTTTCGTTTTTTGCCAGAACGAGGCTCTGGGGTCACGCTTGCTATCAGGTCGCTTCTTAGGTATAGCTTTCTTTTCGTGGAAGGCACCCTTAAAGTCCGGGTTCTCACTGCGCTTCTGGTGGTCAATGTCACGGGCAATCGCCTGCTGCTCCTCAAACGTGATGTCGTGAATCTTTACCTCAGCTGGCATCGGCTCCTCTGGTATCTGCATCCGGATCAGTTTCTCGATTTTCCGGATATGATACATCTCCGCAGGGTTTGCAAAAGTGATGGCGGCGCCCACGTTCTCAGCACGACCGGTGCGACCGATGCGGTGCACGTAGTCTTCGTACACAAAAGGCACATCGAAGTTGATCACATGGCTCACCATCGTCACGTCTATACCTCTGGATGCCACATCAGTTGCTACCAGGAAGCGGACTTCGCCTCCCTTGAAAGCCTCCATGGAGTTGATGCGTGTATTCTGGCCCTTGTTGCCGTGGATGGCCCGTACTTCGCCGTACTCGCGGCGCTCTAAGAATTTGGCCACGTTCTCAGCGTTTTTCTTGCTGCGGGTAAAGATGATTACACGGTTGAAAGTTTCTCTGTCCTGAATCAGGTGCTCGAGCATGGCGATCTTGGTGCGCAGGTTGGGCACCTGGTACAGCACCTGGCTCACCGTTTCCACCGGCGTAGCCTGTGGTGTCACCTCAATGCGGGTCGGGAACTCCAGAAACTCCTCGGACAGCTCCACCACCTTCGGGTGCATCGTGGCTGAGAAAAGCAGGTTCTGGCGTTTGCGCGGCAGAACTTCCAGCAGCTGACGAATCTGCGGCATAAAACCCATGTCCATCATCTTGTCGGCTTCGTCCAGTACCAGCGTTTTGATCTCTTTTAATATAAGCTCGCCTTTCAGGTATAGCTCCATCAGTCGCTTCGGTGTGGCTACCAATATGTCAATACCTTTGTTGATGGTCTCAATTTGAGTCTTTGGGCCCAATCCGCCATAAATAACGGTATGGCGCAAGTCTGTGTACTTACCCAGCAGCGTGATATTCTCTTCGATCTGCATGGCCAGCTCGCGGGTAGGGGCCAGGATAACGGCACGCGGGTTAGTGCCCTGCGCATACTTCACCTTCATCAGGATAGGCAGCAGGAAGGCTGCGGTTTTGCCGGTGCCGGTCTGGGCAATGCCCATCACATCGTGCCCGCCCATGATCACAGGTATAGCCTTGAGCTGGATAGGCGTCGGTTTTTCGTAGCCGGCCTCCTCGATGGCGTTGAGCAGCTGTCGGTTCAGCTTAAAATCTTCAAACGTAGTTATTTCTTTCTCGGCTTCTTCTGCCATGGTATTTCTAATCGTGTTGATATGCAAAGGTACGGGAAATTTGTGGGAGGGGGATAAAGCTGGATGTGTTGTTACGGAATTGTAGTATCTTGAATCTTATATATTGAAAGCGCCATTCAGTTTAATGTATGTTCAAAAAGATTCTTAAGTGGGTTCTTATTTTGGCAGGTATAGCCTTCATTGGTTACATAAGTGTCCTTCTGATGATCATGTCTGCCTTTGGAGCCTTTGACAGGGACTACACAAAGGAGGAGCTGATCGAGCATTACGATCTCAAACGAGCTGAAATGCATGCACTCAAATCATATTATCAATCTATTGTACCTGCCCATCATACCGTCAAAATTGAGTTTACTGACAATCAAAAGCTAAATATTTTTCATATATCCACTTTAGATGAGGTTACAGGAAAAACATTGCGTGATAACAATTGGGACCTGGAGATAGAATCATTAAAAGTTGACTCTATGATTACTGCATTAGGCTGGTCACGTAAAACATTAAAGACCCTCAAGGCAAAATTGGATGAAGCTGGCTGCATTTCTGTAACAAACAGCACTCCTTTTAATATCGGTTTTCAGCGTAGTGGCATGGGCATGTATTTTTATAACCTGTTTGATGAGCCTATACCTGATAGCTTGAGAGCGAACTACAATGACAGCTGTACTTATGTGCTATATACAGATCAGGTAGTGCTGGAGTATGGTGGGGGAGCAGTTGGGCCACAATGTTTCCCTTGGTGAATAAGATAAGGTAAAACAACGCATGCAACCATCTCACTCCCATTAGGGTCTTTCAGGTATAGACCTTAATCCAATGTTCCTCATGAGCAAAAGCATATTATTGTCAGGTATAGCCCTTGTGGCAATGAGTATATTTTCGGGTTGCCAAAAAGAGATGGTAGACGAAGGACCCAACACACCCAATATCCGTCCGCTGACGGTGCAGGAGCAGAAAACGGTAACCAGCTCCAATGACTTTGCTTTTAGGTCCTTTGCGGAGCTCAGCAAAGCCGAAGAGGCTGAAAATATTTTCATCTCGCCGCTCAGTATCAGCATGGCGCTTACCATGGCTTTCAACGGGGCGGATGGCGAGACAAAACAAGCCATCGGGCGAACGCTTGGTTTTGAGGAAGCCTCTGATGAAGACATTAACAAATCCTTTAAAGACCTGATTGCTCTGTTGCAAGGTATAGACAGGAAAGTGATCTTTACCTCAGCCAATTCCCTTTGGCATAGCAACCTGGTACGGCTTCAGGCGCCTTTTATCAAGACGAACAAAGAGTATTTCAACGCCACGGTGCAAGGTCTAGATTTTGCTTCGCCCGCCTCTGTTGGGCAGATCAATAGTTGGGTGAAGAACAGCACCAACAATAAGATTGATAAAATACTGGATGAGATAAAGCGGGATCAGGTTTTGTTCCTGATCAATGCCATCTATTTTAAAGGCACCTGGACCTATCCTTTCGATAAAAACCTCACTAAGCCGGGGCAATTCTTGCTTGAAAATGGCAGCAGTGTCACCCATGATTTCATGACCATGAAGAAAGGTGAGTACCTGTACTACCGCGACAACACCGTTGACCTGATTGACCTGCCTTACGGGAACGAGCAGTACAGCATGACGATTGTGATGCCAAGCGGAGAAAATAGCGTGCAGAACATTATTCCGCAGCTAAATCCAGACAACCTGTCGAGGTGGCTTGCAGAAGGGCGTGAAGTAAGCTGGGAATTGCAAATGCCTAAGTTTAAAATGGAGTACGAAGAAGAACTGAACGCCATGCTGATCGACCTGGGTATGGGCGTCGCTTTTTCGGGTGGGGCGGACTTCAGCCGCATGATAGAGGGGCATAATAACCTGGCGATTTCACAGGTGAAGCACAAAACCTTTGTGGAAGTAAACGAAGAAGGCACAGAAGCCGCAGCTGTCACCTCAGTGGGTATAGAGTTGACATCTATGCCAGCCAGCTACCGAGTAGACCGCCCCTTCGTATTCATGATCCGCGAAAAATCCTCAGGTGCCATCCTGTTCATCGGCAAACTGATGCAGCCTTAATTGCGGGAGGTATAGTTTTTATCTTCAAGGTATAGCAATCAGGGCGCTTTTGTGCGGGAAACTTTGCTAATGTGTGTTAACTTTGTCTAGCACATACCTTAGCAGCATGAAATCTATCCTGATAAAGAACGCACAGCTTGTAAACGAAGGAAGCACCACCACAGCCGATGTATTGGTAAAAGAAGGCCGCATCGCACAGATAGGACAGGGTATAGAAGCCGAAGCCGACGAGACGATCGACGCCACCGGCCTGCACTTGATTCCCGGTGCCATCGATGACCAGGTGCACTTCCGGGAGCCGGGGCTCACGCACAAGGCAAACATCGAGACTGAGGCGAGAGCAGCAGTGGCAGGCGGTACTACATCGTTTATGGAGATGCCGAATACGGTGCCAAATGCCATAACGCAGGAACTGCTGGAAGATAAGTATAAGATTGCCGCCGAGACCTCACTGGCAAACTACTCCTTTTACATAGGTGCCACCAACGATAACCTGGCGGAGGTGTTGCTCACCAACCCAAACACGGTTTGCGGCATTAAGATTTTCATGGGTTCTTCCACGGGGAACATGCTCGTAGACAATGAGCAGACGCTGGACCAAATCTTTGCGAAAGCCAAACTGCCGATTGCCGTGCATTGCGAGGACGAACAGACTATTCGCGATAACATGGCCATCTATGAAGAGAAGTACGGCGAGGATATACCTGTGAAGTGCCATCCGGAGATTCGCAACGAAGCGGCCTGTTTTAAATCATCCTACCTGGCCGTAAAGCTGGCTGAGAAGCATAATACCCGACTGCACATCCTGCACATCTCCACGGAAGAAGAACTGAAGCTGTTCCGCAATGACATTCCGCTGGAGCAGAAGCGTATAACCGCTGAAATATGCGTACACCACCTGTGGTTTGATAAAGAAGACTACGACAAGTTCGGTACTCAGATCAAGTGCAACCCGGCTATAAAAGAGCACCGTCACAAAGAAGGCCTGTTACAAGGACTGCTGGATGACAAACTCGATGTGATCGCCACTGATCATGCCCCACATACCTGGGAGGAGAAGCAGGGCAAGTACAAGCAGGCACCAAGTGGCGTGCCGCTGGTACAACACTCCGTGCAGATGATGCTTGAGTTCGTAAAGCAGGGCAAACTGACGATCGAGAAAGTGGTGGAGAAAATGGCACACGCGCCAGCTATCCTTTTCAACGTACGCGAACGTGGCTACATCCGTGAAGGCTACTGGGCTGACCTGGTGCTGGTAGACCTGAACAAGCCATATACCGTTTCCAAAGACAATACCTACTATAAATGCAACTGGTCACCTTTCGAAGGCCATACCTTTAGCAGTACCATCACCCATACCTTGGTTTCCGGGCACCTTGCTTTTGCCAACGGCACATTCGATGAGAGCAAGAAAGGAGAGCGCCTTTTGTTCGACAGATAGTTCCGTGATTTAATAAGATAGGTATGGAAAGCATTATGTCGCTGCAGTATGATTGGGTAAGAGGGTCGCGGGAAGTGCTCCTGCAATACTGTGAAACCATATCAGCAGCAGATTTTTGCCAGGAAAACAGCTCATTTGGGAGAGGAAGCATCCGGAACCTGCTGGTGCATATCGCCAATACCTATGAATTCTGGCTTGGTGAGCAGGCGCTGCAAAAGGAGGTGGCATTTACATCCTACGAAGCTGTTCAGAACATTAAAGATGCCTGGCTACTGTTCCAGGAGATAGATAAACTGGTAGAGGAATTTGTTGCGAGCTTTGGGCGAAGTTATCTTACAAACCTGGAGGTCAGTATCAACGATACGAGTACCAAAGCAAACCCGCTCAAGCTGTTTACCCACGTCATCACGCATGAGTATCACCACAAAGGCCAGATTCTGTCGCTGAGCCGGCACCTGGGCTATGTTCCGGTTGATACCGATATTATGCGCTAGATTAAAACAGGGAATTACCTTTGATAGAGAACCTCAGTTAGGAGAATATAGGGAACAAGCAAATGGAGTTAACAAAGTTCAAGGAGTTGCATGCCCGCTTTTTTGGGAAAGAACTGCCGGAGGAAGTGCTTCAGTCGGAGGAGTTCGAGGCGTACGAAGAAGCTATCCATGAAGACGAAGCCTGCTATAACTGGGCAATTACCGATAAACTAAAGAGCAAAGGCTTTGCTTATGAAAGTTACTGTTGCCTGATGATGGCTGACAAGGTATACGAAAGCCTGGATACCGACGGAGAGATCAGGTATGACGATCCGGAAGTAGTGATCAATCAGTGGGATGAAGGACTGTACGGTATACCTGTGCACAATGGCAGCGCCACCATGGTCGTGATCAACTACTGCCCCTGGTGCGGCACGAAACTGAATAAGTAAGCGCTATACCTAACGGAGGCTGATTTGTAAGTCTAAAGCAAACAGGGAGATACGAATTTTATTCAAAAAAATGCCTTCTGCGTATTGTAAATAAGAAAACGGCACGTATATTTGCATTCTCAAACGAGACACGGTGGTTGTAGCTCAGTTGGTTAGAGCACCAGATTGTGATTCTGGGGGTCGTGGGTTCGAGACCCATCTTCCACCCCAAGCCCTTGAAGCAAACCTTCAGGGGCTTTTTTTATTTATATTGCATTGCTAAATGTGTGAATGGTTAAATGGGTGATAATAAATTCATTATTGAAACAACAATTTAACCATTTAACAATCAACAATTAAGTTAACAATCAACAATTCAAAGATATGAGCTTAGTAGTAGTAGGTTCGATGGCGTTTGACGCGCTGGAAACACCCTTCGGGAAAACAGATAAGATCGTAGGCGGTGCCGCCACATACATTTCGCTGTCGGCTTCTTACTTTGTAAAGCCCGTGAACGTGGTGTCGGTTGTGGGTGGCGATTTTGATCAGGACCATATCGGCCTGATGCACCAGCGCAACATCAACACCGAAGGCGTGCAGGTAAAGGAGAACGAGAAGTCTTTCTTCTGGTCTGGCCGCTACTTCAATGACATGAACAGCCGCGAAACGCTGGTAACGGAGCTGAACGTACTGGGTGATTTCGATCCGATCATCCCGGAGGCTTACCAGAACTGCGAGTATCTGATGCTGGGCAACCTGGCGCCACAGGTGCAGCGCACGGTGCTGGAGCGCCTGACCAACCGCCCGAAGCTGATCGTGATGGACACCATGAACTTCTGGATGGATATTGCCATGGAGGAACTTCAGCAGACGATTGGTATGGTGGACGTGCTGTCGATCAACGACGAAGAGGCACGCCAGCTGAGTGGTGAGTATTCACTTGTAAAAGCTGCCCGTAAGATCATGGCGATGGGCCCGAAATTCCTGATCATCAAAAAAGGTGAGCACGGTGCCCTGCTGTTCCACGATGACAAAGTATTCTTCGCTCCGGCCCTTCCGCTGGAAGAAGTGTTCGACCCAACCGGAGCAGGCGATACCTTTGCAGGAGGTTTCATCGGCTACATCGCCGCCACAGGCGACATCAGCTTCGAGAATATGAAGCGTGCGATCATCCACGGTTCGGCCATGGCGTCGTTCTGTGTTGAGAAATTTGGTACTGAAAGACTGAAGAACCTGGGTCAGCAGGAAATTGACAACCGCGTGCAGCAGTTTGTGAGCCTGGTGGCTTTTGATACAGTATTATCCTAAGTATAAGAAATTTATATATTACGAAAAAGGGAGGCTACGGCTTCCCTTTTTCGCTTTATGCACATAGGTAGTATGAGGTGAAATTGTACTAAAATGTAACAAAGTGGAGGTGTTAAAGGTAAAACTAAAGTATAGATTACCTTAAAACTGACGAAAATGAGCTTAAAAAACGAAAATAAAAAAACACTGGACGAGTTAAAAAAGAATAACCCGGAAGGCAAAGATCCTAAAAAGCCAATGGGTAACATCGACACGAATCCGAACCGAAATGCGTTGAACGATAGCGAGACAAAAGTGCAGAACCCGAACCGTAACCTGGCAAAGGGCGGTAATAACATGCCTTACGACAAAAAATAAAAGTAAAGCGACCAAAACTGACCTGGCGGATGGTGCTAACAACACCTCTTACAAAAAGTAAGCACGCCAGGAATACAAAATAAGACTATGGAAAAGGAGAGGAAGGCCTGAGGGCTTTCCTTTTTTTATGTCCTTTTTTGAGCAGGTATAGCGCTAGGTTCGGGTTTGCTGTTTATTTTTAGATTCGTTCAATAGAAGCAAAGCATGCAGCAACACGACATCTGTATACTGGGCGCCGGGCCGGGCGGTGCTACAGCAGCCCTGCACCTGGCCAATAAGGGCATCCGCAGTGTGCTTCTTGACAAAGCAGTATTCCCCAGAGACAAGGTATGCGGCGATGCGCTGAGCGGCAAAGTGGTGAACGAACTGAAGCGTATCGATCCCAGCATGCCCGCCATGTTGGGCGAACAACAGACGCAACTACCCTCCTGGGGCATTCATTTTATCTCGCCAGCCGGGCACAAACTGAGCGTGCCTTTCAAACATAACTACGACCCTGCGCAGGATATCCCTTCCGGTTACATCTCCAAGAGGATAGACTTCGACAATTTCCTGATCGAACAAGTAAGGCAGCGGCCTGAGATAACGCTGCTGGAAGGTATGGACATGGCCAAAATTGAAAGAACGGATCAGGGATTTTCGCTGACAGATAAAAGCGGCGGGCATCAGTTCAGCACACGATTGCTGATTGCAGCCAACGGGGCGCACTCTTCCTTTGCTCGACAGACGGCAGGTATAAAGCAGGAGTCGGACCACTATTGCGCCGGCCTTCGGGCATATTACAAAAATGTATCAGGGCTGGACAAAGACAATTTCATTGAGCTGCACTTCCTGAAGGATTTTTTGCCGGGCTATTTCTGGATATTCCCGCTGCCGGGTGGCTATGCCAATGTAGGCGTAGGTATGCTGAGCGAGACGGTGAGCCAGAAAAAGGTGAACCTGAAAAAGGAAATGCTGCGCATGATCGAAAGCCATCCGGAATTCAAGCAACGCTTTGCCGGTGCCGAACTGATGGGTTATATCAAAGGCTATGGCCTGCCGCTGGGTTCTAAGAAGCGGGTGATCTCCGGCGATAACTACATGCTGGTGGGCGATGCCGCTTCCCTGATCGATCCCTTTACCGGCGAAGGCATCAGTAACGCCATGATCAGCGGTCGATGGGCGGCTGCACAAGCAGAGTTGTGCCTGCAGGAGAAGAACTTCTCCTCCGGCTTCATGCAGGGCTACGACAAGGCAGTTTATAACCGCCTCTGGAAGGAACTCAAGCTGAGCCGCCGCATGCAGCGCCTGCTAGACTACCCGTGGCTTTTTAACCAGGTAGCCAGCAAAGCCTCCAAAAACCAGGCACTGGCCGAAACCATCTCCTGCATGTTCACTGACCTCGACCTGCGTGAGCGACTCAAGCAGCCGTCTTTCTACCTCAAGCTGATTTTTAACTAGAACTCCTGTTTCAACCAGAGCTTAAAGTTCTGTTTTTCGGAGTCTGTCGCGTTCGGTCGCTTGGCAATACTATATTTCGTGTAGTAGGTTTGCTGGCTTGGCTCCAGCCTTAGCTGGCGAAGCTTTTTATTTCGGAAAAGCATCAGCTTTATACCTTGCATGAGGTCCGTATCAGCCAATAGAGACTGCAGATTCTGCTCAATTTTCCGTCCGTTTACCGCTATCAGTTCATCCTCTATACTTAATGCCGTGCTGGCAGGTGAGTCAGGTGCAATGGCTGTTATTTTGGTTATTTGGGTATCAGCAACCGTTTTGAAACCGAATAGCCGCTCGGTAATCATGGCGTTTTCTTCTGCTTGTAGCGTACAGCCCATGTAGTGAAGTGCTTCGCCCAGGGCATCTTCAATAGGAGCGGTACCATTGATGTAGCGATCAAAATAGCTCCTGAATTCTTCCCCTCCGACACGCAGCACGAGCTGTTCATAATCCTGTTCGGTGTAGCCTATACCTCGCTTACCAAACTCTTCCCAAAGCTGGCGCATCACCACGTCCAGGCTGGCTTGATTGGAGGTAGCACGACGCAGCTGCAGGTCTAGTAGCATGGCCGTTAAAGCCCCTTTGATGTAGATAGACACTTTGCGATCAGGTATACCGGGCTTGTAGCCATCCAGCCAGAGGTCGAAAGAGGAGTCGGCCACAGACATGTTGTTTCGGCTGTAGTCGGCGAAATAGCGCTGCAGGGTGGTGTTGAGTTCGTCGAAATATTGCGCTGCCGTAAACACGCCCGAGCGCACCAGCATGTAGTCGCCGTAGTAGGTTGTTATGCCTTCTGCCACATAGCCCGTCCGGAAGTAATTCTCCCCGGTAAAGTCATAGGGCAGCATCTCCTTGGGGCGGATTTGCTTCACGTTCCACGTATGGAAGAGCTCATGTGAACTTACGCCCAGAAACTCCTTGTACAGGGCAGGTGTCATCAGCAGTTCGCCGGGCCCGAGCGTAATGATGGTAGAGTTGACATGTTCTACGCCATGATAGAAACGGTAGGGGAGGATTTCGTTCAGGTAATGGTAATCCGCTACAGGGAAATCGCCGAACACCTCCAGCTGTTCCTTTGTGAATGCCTCGAAGTCCTGCTTGATCCGCTTCCAGTCCGGCCGACAGCTACCCTGTATCCAGATGTGGAAAGGTATACCAGCCAAGGTATAAGTCTCTTTTTGGAGGGAGGCGCTGGCAATCAGTGGGCTGTCCACCAGCTGGTCATAATTCTCAGCCTGCAAGGTATGCGGCTCCGTCTCGGGTAGTCCGCAGGCGATTTGCCAGTCGGCAGGTATAGCTAGCTGTATTTGCTGCGGCTCCTGCTCACGGCCTTCCACCGCCATAAGGCAGTTGATGCCGTTCAGGTATAGCTGCTCCTCGTCGAGCCAGGAGCCGCCGCCGTCCATTTGCCGGGCATAGAAGCTGTAGCGTACCTCGATCTGCGCTGCACCATTTGTCTCAACCAGCCATCGGTCCTTGGTGACCTTGCGCACAGGTATAGCCGCGCCGTCTGCATGGGCCGTAACAACACGCAGCTTCTGGGCAAAGTGCTGCAGCTCGTAGCGGCCCGGGCGCCAGGCGGGCAGCTGAAGGTATAGCTCCTGGTGGTTGTTATCAGGTATGGTGATGGTGATATCCAGAAAATGCGTGAGCGGATTAGTGTAGGAAATATGGTGCCGGATCATAACAAGAGATGGTATGGGGTTCGGTGTAAAATTAAAGTAATTTGCGCTTAGCACAGGTATACGGGGTTCGCAGGATCTCCAAATTAAGGTATAGCTACGCGTTATTAATGGTTTAGAATGATCAGCAAGCCCCTTTTTCTGTATTTTTTGAAATAATATAGGAGGTGGGATTGCTATTTTAGAAAAGCTTCCCTAATTTTGCAGGCCATAATAAAACCATTGGCAGACGATGAAAAGAACATTCCAGCCTTCGCAGAGAAAAAGAAGAAACAAGCACGGTTTCAGATCAAGAATGGAAACCGCTAACGGAAGAAGAGTGCTAGCTAGCAGAAGAGCTAAAGGCAGAAAGAAACTGACTGTTTCTGACGAAAGAAGACACAAGGCTTAATTTTCGGTTGTGCTTTGCTCAATCCGGAGCCGCTCTATTATTGAATGGACCCCGTGAATGAACGATAAAGCTCCGCAACCGAATTCCTATACATTTTCGAAAGAAGAACGCTTGTGCAGTAAGCGCCTAATCTCGCTGCTGTTTAGCAAGGGTTCTTCTTTTAATTTGTATCCGCTCAGGTTTGTCTATCACACACCTGAAGATGCTCTTTCCGACAATACACAGTTGGTTATATCGGTATCGAAGCGCCATTTTAAGCGTGCCGTCGACCGTAACCGCCTGAAGCGTCAGATGCGTGAGGCTTACCGCCTTAACAAGCACATTCTTACCCAAAATCAAGGGCAGGCCCCCAGCCTCCTTGCCATTATTTACATCGGCAAGGAAAAAAAATCCTTTGATACAATCCAAAAAAAACTAATTTCCGGTTTGGAACGTTGTTTGACTAGATAGTCTTACCCCGCCCTAAACCCGGAATATTATGTATAAGAAGTCTATAGCCGGCCTCCTCATTGGCTGCCTTGCGCTGACCCTCTTCTCCTTTAAGACAGAGTCGGAGCGCTATTTCGAAATTGCCAAAAACCTCGACGTTTTTGCCACGCTTTTCAAAGAAGTAAATACCTACTATGTAGACGAAGTGCCGCCATCCAAACTGGTGCGCACAGGTATAGACGCGATGCTCAAGTCGCTCGACCCTTATACCAACTACATTCCCGAAGACGATATTGAGGATTTCAGAACCATGACCACCGGGCAGTATGGTGGCATCGGTGCGCTCATCGGTAGCCGCAACAACAAGATTGTGGTGCAAATGCCGTATGAAAACTCGCCTGCTCACAAAGCTGGTCTGGTGATTGGCGACGAGATCGTTAAGATCGACGGCGTAAACGTTTCCAGTAAGACTACCTCTGAAGTGAGTAAGTTGCTGAAGGGGCAGGCCAACTCTACTGTAAAACTGGAGGTGCGCAGCTACGGACAGAACAAATCCCGAACAGTAGAGCTAACCCGCGCTAACATCATGGTTGACAATGTGCCTTACTATGGCATGATCGACAATGAGATCGGTTACTTCCAATTGTCAGGCTTCACAGTGGATGCCTCTAAGGAGGTAAGGACCGCGGTGCAGAAACTGAAAGAGCAGGGAGCTAAGAAAATCATTTTCGATTTGCGTGACAATCCGGGTGGTTTGCTGCACGAAGCTGTGAACATCTCCAATCTGTTTGTTGACAAAGGCCGGGATATCGTTAGCACTAAAGGCAAAGTAAAAGAGTGGAACAAGACTTACAAGGCGCTGGATGAGCCACTCGATAAAAGCATGCCTATGGTCATTCTGACCAGTTCGCGCAGTGCCTCTGCCTCAGAGATTGTAGCCGGTGTGATGCAGGACTATGACCGTGCTGTGCTGGTAGGGGAGCGCACATTCGGTAAAGGTTTGGTACAGGCTACCCGCCCGCTTTCCTATAACTCACAACTTAAAGTAACAACTGCCAAGTACTACATCCCGAGCGGCCGTAGCATCCAGGCAATTGACTACAAGCACCGCAATGAAGACGGTAGCGCCGGCAAAATTCCGGATTCGCTTAAAGTGGCTCACAAAACAGCCGGCGGACGTATTGTCTATGATGGAGGTGGTGTAAGCCCGGATGTGGAAGTTACCCGCAAGACTTACTCTGAAATCGCCAGAACCATCGCAGCCAAAGGTTACTTCTTTGAGTATGCCAATAAGTATAGAGCCGAGAATCCTACTATACCTTCGGCCAAGCAGTTTAAGCTGACTGATGCTGACTACCAGCAGTTCGTTGCTTTCCTGGATAACAAAGATGTGAACTACACTACTAAGATAGAACGCGAGCTGGAAGATCTGACAGAGCAGGCGAAGGATGGCAAACACCTGGATGACATCAAGCTGGAGCTGGATGCCATCAAGAAAAAGGTTTCGCATAACAAGTCGAATGACCTGATGCGTTTCCGTACTGAGATACAGGAAATGCTGGAGGCTGAGATCGCTTCCCGTTACTATCTGCAAAAGGGCTATATCGAGTCTTCGTTTGATGACGACCCGGATATACTGATGGCAAAGCGTGTGCTCAGCGATCAGCAGGAGTATGCGTCTTACCTGAAAGTGAAGTAAAAGGATAAGGTATAAATAGAAGGGTGGTGCTGGTACGGTATCACCCTTTTTGTTTCTTGATCTTTCGGCCGTACTTTTGTCATCTCATTCATTATAAGTTCAATTATGCCACTACTCCTCGCGCTCGAAACCTCTTCTACTGTATGTTCTGTTGCCTTATATAAAGGAGCGGACCTGCTTGGGGCATCTGAGCTGCAGATTGAAAAGTCCCACTCCTCACATATTACGGTCATGATCTCGCAGCTTGTTGAGAACTGTGGCTATACCCTGCACAACCTGAGCGCTGTGGCTGTATCGGGAGGGCCGGGGTCTTACACGGGTTTGCGCATCGGCAGCTCCACAGCCAAAGGTCTTTGCTACTCGCTGGACATCCCACTGCTGGAGGTCTCTACTTTATATGGTTTGGCGAAGCAGGCAATCGATAGTGTGCCTAATGCGCAGCACTACTTGTTTTGCCCCATGATCGATGCCCGCCGTATGGAAGTCTATACCTGTCTTCTCAGCTCCGACTTGGAAGAGCTGATGCCAGTGACTCCTGTAGTGTTGGACGAGCAAAGCTTTCAGGAGCAACTAACAAGTCAACCGATCATTTTTTTTGGCAACGGAGCTGGCAAGTTCAAAAAGTTGGTGGAGGGAAATAAGC
Source organism: Pontibacter lucknowensis (assembly GCF_900156415.1). Classification (GTDB taxonomy): domain Bacteria; phylum Bacteroidota; class Bacteroidia; order Cytophagales; family Hymenobacteraceae; genus Pontibacter; species Pontibacter lucknowensis. Next base: position 165,305 of record NZ_FTNM01000007.1, read on the forward strand.
ATGCATTGTTCATAGATAGTATACAGCCATCTGCAAAACCGATCGGTCAACTCGCGACGGTGAAGTACGAGCAACAAGCATTTGAAGACGTGGCCTATTATGAACCCTTCTATCTGAAGGATGTTTATATAACAAGTCCTACTAAGAACACGATTAAATAAGCTATAACAATGTCAGATATAATAAACAAAGTAGCACAAAGCGCACTTGTAACGCTGAACCTGGAAGAACTGCTTCATCCAGGTGAGCGGGTGGTGTATGATATTAAGGATAACCTGTTCCAGGGTTTGATTCTTCGGGAGAAGGATTTCAGAGCCTTCGTGAAAGAGCATGAATGGTCCATGTATGCTGGAAAGAACGTGGCCATCATCTGCTCAGTTGATGCCATCGTGCCGACCTGGGCCTATATGCTGCTCGCGACAAAGCTTCAGGCGCATGCTAACTATTACGTGTTCGGCGACCTGGAAGCACTAGAGCAAGCGTTAATGCAGGAAGCGATTGCTAAAATAGATCCGGAAGAATACCGGGATGGGAAAGTTGTGATCAAAGGATGTGGCAGTATACCTGTTCCAACTTATGCTTATGTAGAGATCATGCGAAAACTTCTCCCAGTTGTGAGTAGCCTGATGTATGGCGAACCATGTAGTACTGTTCCATTATATAAGAAGCCAAAAACAGCATAGACTGATTTTAGCATTAGATAGATAGTAGGGCCCTTTCTTCAGGAAAGGGCCCTGCTGCTTTATATAGCGTAGGAAATAGAGGAGCAGTAGTGAAAGGTAATAGTGATGCACAAGTGAAAATAAGGGCGAAAAAAAGATTAAAAAAATAAATCACATTTGGAACTTCAGGGAAGAAAAATGATGTTACACTCTAGCGCGCGGGGAACTGACGCAAGTAGCATAGGGCATATCCATAGATTGCAGAAGCAATCTCCTTATGTGTTGCGAACTAAGCAACCTATTTCTTGGAGTGATAAAGAGCTCTGAAAACAAACAGACTCTTAGCAATGCAGGTAATAACAGCCTGTATTGCTGAGAGGCGACAAAACCCGAAAGATTTTCTGAAATTATTCGCCGTGCGCCTCAGGCACTTAGGCGGAACCTGCGGGGGAGGGGGCACAAAGGTAGATCTGCCCCCTTGCGGATCCGGAAACTATTGCGACCTTTGCACTCCCCACACGGTACAACGGGTCGGGGAAAGAGGGCAGCCGGCAGGGCGGCCACCGGTGGTTGAGCCGAAAGGCCGCCAGACGGAAAGAGACTGAAAAAAACTTTGCGCGGGGTGTTGAAGATGTCAGAACTCTTCTTACCTTTGCAGCCCGCTTCGAAAGGAAGGGGATTCTTGAAAGACTGGTAACAGAGCCTGAAGAAAAGAAAAAAAAGTTTTGCCTTGGTGCTTGCAGGTTGAAAAGATCTGCTTACCTTTGCAGCCCGCTTCGAAATGAAACGGATTCCGGAAGGCTCCTAACAGGGGCCGCAGGAAAAAGGAA
>NZ_FTNM01000006.1 GCF_900156415.1 Pontibacter lucknowensis
AAGCGCCTGCACCAGACCCGCATCTCCGGCCCGAGGCCGGAGGCGGTGCAGATAAAGCTGCCAACTGCCAAAGCCGGGCTCTACTTCCTGCACATCCAGACGGAACGCGGACTGGTAACTAAAAAGCTGACAGTGCTGTAATAGCACTGTTAAAAGGATATTACAGCACTGTCAGCCTGATGGAAATACTAAGTGGCTTTGCTTTGCTCGTCTTCCAACGATTTGATTGCATCGTAAAGGACAGGACTGGCATCACGCAATTTCTCTATGACGCTGGCCAGGTCGAAAAACTTTTCAGGTTCAACTTCGGAGCTATTGGCGAAAACTTTTAAAAGTGTGTGAAGGATTTGCGTATAATTTTCTTCAAATTTGTCTGAGTACATAGGTAAGTGGCTAAAAGTTTACATATCAACAAGATACAAATCACACCTTAAAATAATTCGATTGCAACCAAAAAAAGCGCCGTACATTCCTGCACGGCGCTTTTTATATAGTATCAACTGAATAAGCTTACAACTTTTTCAAACCCTTCTGCTCCTGCTTGCTTCCCTCCTTCACACTGACAGCCACACCGCCACCTGGGGCCAGTTGCTGCTTCAGTACGCTTTTGGAGTTCACGAGCACTTTGCGCACGGTGTACTTCTGCGGATTCTTGTTCCAACTGGCGTCTTTCGCATCGGCGTAGATGGTTGCAATGTAGGTTTTGCCTTTTGGCAGGTAGTCGAAACGCACGTTGGCGGTACGGGTGTTTTCGTCGGTGATGCCGCCTACGTACCACTCGTTCTTGCCTTTCGCTTTGCGGGCAATCGTCACGTAATCGCCTGGCTCGGCTTCCAGCACCCAGGTATCATCCCAGTCAAGCGCTACGTCTTTGATAAACTGGAACGCATCCGGGAAACGGGTATAATTGTCAGGTATGTCGGCGGCCATTTGCAGCGGGCTGTACATGGTCACGTAGTAAGCCAACTGCTTCACCAGGGTGGTGTTCACGCGCTGCTCACCGCCATGGTAATACGACAGGTCTGTCTGGAAAATGCCAGGCGTATAGTCCATCGGGCCACCCATCAGGCGGGTAAATGGAAGGATTGTGGCATGATCCGGGGCCAGACCGCCCATGGCTTCAAACTCAGTACCGCGGGCTGACTCCTGCGCCAGCCAGTTCGGGAAAGTACGGTGCAGACCAGTCGGGCGAACAGCCTCGTGGCTGTTGATCATAATCTTATACTTGGCTGCGGTGTTGGCCACATAGTTATAGTGGTTCACCATCCACTGCCCGTCATGGTGCTCACCGCGCGGGATGATCTTGCCCACATAACCGGTCTTCACAGAGTTGTAGCCGTGGTCCTGCATGAACTGGAAGGCCTCGTGCAGACGGCGCTCATAGTTGGTGGCAGCTCCTGAAGTCTCGTGGTGCATCATCACGCGCACCCCTTTCGACTCAGCGTATTTCTGTACTTCCTTCACATCAAAATCCGGATAGGCAGTCACGAAGTCGAACACTTCTTCTTTCCAGTTGCCGAACCAGTCTTCCCAGCCGATGTTCCAGCCTTCGATCAGCACCGCGTCAAAGCCATGCTCTGCGGCGAAGTCGATGTGCTTTTTAGCATTCTCCGTTGTCGCACCGTGGCGGCCGCTCGGGGTCAGCTTGGTATAGTCATCCGTCAGCTTCACATTGGTTTCCTTGCCATAGGCCCAGGTACTCTTACCGGCCACAAAGTATTCCCACCAGATACCGATATATTTCACCGGCTTGATCCAGGATACGTCTTCATATGCGGTTGGCTCGTTCAGATTCAGGATCAGTTTAGAGGCCAGGATGTCTGTAGCCTTGTCGCTCACCACAATGGTTCTCCAAGGGGTCTGCGTATCGGTCTGCATGTAGCCTTTGTTACCCACGGCGTCCGGAGTCAGGTGTGTGCTGAACTTGAAGGTCTTCGGATCCACGTTCAGGTTCATAGCCGGGTAATTCAGCAAAGCTGCTTCGTGAATGTTGATGTACAGTCCGTCCGATGATTTCATCATGGAAGGCGTCTGCACAGCTAGGGTTTTGATCGGATGCTGGGCATGCACGTCGATGGTTGCCTTCTCCATCAGGCCCGGTATCTGAGAGATTTGTGAAGTAGTATAGGCATACTCGTTCGTGTCGTAGTCGCCCGGTATCCAGAAGATCTTGTGATCGCCGGTCAGGTTGAACTCCGTGTGTTCTTCCTTGATGATAAAATATTTCAGCTCGGGTTGCTGCGGAAACTCGTAACGGAAGCCCAATCCGTCGTTGAACAGACGGAAACGGATGCGGATGTGGCGGTCCTTGTGTTCCTTCTGGTTGAGCGTTACCAGTAACTCATTGTAATTGTTGCGGATGGTTTTCTGCTCTCCCCATACCGGCTCCCAGGTATCGTTCACACTGTTCTGCTCCGTCTTAGCCACAGTAAAATCATTCATCATAGAAGGAACGTCTTTCATTTCAAAGCCCATCTTGCTTTGTTTGATCACCGGCTTCTTCTTGTAAGTCAGTTGGTAAGTAGGCACCCCGTTGGCAGCCAACTCAAAGGTCATGCTCAGGTTTTTGTCCGGGGAGGTGATGGTCTGCGCCTGCACCAGCACGGTGATCAGGAACAGGAATAGGAAAAGTGACAGCCGCCGTGAGAGGCGATCAGTCAGGTTAGCGTTTTGTTGCATAGTGTAAGATAATACATGTAATGTAGGAACCGCTGATTGTACTCTGCTAGCCTCCTACAGGTTTTGAATGATGCATGCAAATTACAATATTCTCCGCTTTATCCCGAGTCGGCCTTTCTAACACCTTCTCCCACAGCCCGTATACCTGTTCCAAATACTACTATATTCACATGGAAATCATTCACGACGAAGAAGACACCCGCTTTTATATTATCCTCGAAGGTGGTGAGGCTGAGCTTACTTATACCATCACTGACCAGGGACAAATGGACTTCGACCATACCTATGTACCCGAACAACACCGCGGCCAGGGTATAGCCGACAAACTGGTAAAGGGAGGACTGGAACATGCCAAGGTGTGCAAATGCCAGATTGTACCGTCCTGTCCCGTTGTGGAAGCCTATGTGAAACGCCACAAAGAATACGACGACATCGTGTGTTGGGAGTAGCTTATACCTGCTGATTTGTATTTTGCGGCCGGAGCAACAACCAAACGATTAAACCAACTGGCCATACCATGAACAGGACCATCAGGGCCACCAGCCAGGGGGATTTGCCTCTTCGGCGGGCATCGCTATAGGACCAGACCACACTCCACACCACAAATACCAAGAACACGATACCGATCAGGATACCAATCAGACCCAAGCCTGTGAAGAATGATGAAAAACTGTGCTCCATAATTGTCTACATCAAATCATTATAACGCAGGCTTTATCCTCTGGTTGAGATACATCTGTACCCCGCGGCGCATTCTCCCGTACATGAACCATTAATACGACACGACCGGCTTTAGGCCGAATTGCAGAAAAACCGACAAAAATGAAAGACGAGAATCAGAAATACCTGTGGTGGCAGGAGGGCGTAATATATCAGATCTACCCACGATCTTACCAGGACAGTGACGGCGATGGTGTAGGCGATCTGCAGGGCATCATCCAGCGACTGGACCACATCAAGTCGCTGGGCATGACAGCTATCTGGATCTCTCCCATCTTTTCTTCCCCCATGGCTGACTTCGGCTATGACATTTCTGACTACTGCGACATCCATCCGCTATTCGGTACCATGGAGGATTTTGACGAGCTGCTGCAGGCGGTACACGACCGGGGCATGAAGTTGATCCTCGACCTGGTGCCCAACCATACCTCCAACGAACACCCCTGGTTCAAGGAGTCCCGCTCCTCCAAAGACAACCCGAAGCGCGACTGGTACATTTGGGAAGATGCGAAAGAAGATGGTTCCGAGCCGAACAACTGGCTCAGTGTGTTTGGTGGCAGTGCCTGGGAGTGGGACGAAAAAACGCAACAGTATTATTACCATGCTTTCCTAAAAGAGCAGCCAGACCTGAACTGGCGCAATCCGGAGGTGCAGGAGGCCATGATGAACGTGATGCGCTTCTGGCTCGACAAGGGGGTGGACGGCTTCCGGGTGGACGTGATGTGGCACATGATCAAAGATGACCAGTTACGCGACAACCCCACCAATCCGAATTATAAATCACACCAGGCAACATACGAAAAGCTGATTCCGGCCTACTCCACCGATCAACCGGAAGTGCACGACATTGTGCACATGATGCGCAAAGTGCTCGACAGCTACGACGAACGCATGATGATCGGCGAGATCTACCTGCCCATCCACAAGCTGATGACCTACTACGGCACAGACAAAAACGGAGCGCACCTGCCCTTCAACTTTCTGCTGCTCTCCACCGACTGGGATGCGGGAGAAATCGCCTCCAACATCAATCAGTACGAGGCTGCACTGCCGGAAGGCGGGTGGCCAAACTGGGTGCTCGGCAACCACGACCAGTCACGTATCTCCAGTCGTGTGGGCCAGGACCAGGCACGGGTAGCGGCGATGTTGCTTTTGACCCTACGCGGTACTCCCACCATCTATTATGGAGATGAGATAGGCATGCGCGACGTGCCTATACCTGAGGAGGAGGTACAGGATCCACAGGGTCTCAATATGCCCGGACTCAACCTGAGCCGAGACCCGCAGCGCACCCCCATGCAGTGGGACGACAGTGAAAATGCCGGATTCAGTCCATCTAAACCATGGTTGCCATTGCCAGCGGACTACCGTCGGGTGAATGTAAAGGCACAGTCTGACGACCACGGCTCCATGCTGGCACTGCACCAGCGGTTGCTGAACCTCCGTCAGGAAGAAGATGCCCTGCGTATCGGTCATTATAAGCCGATGGAGGCCCAGAAACCGCTGCTGGCTTATATGCGCTATACCTCTAACACCCGCTTTCTGATACTGCTGAACCTGAGCCACAAAACGTGTCATTTCCACCCGGAGCACTTCCAGTTCGAGGGAACCATTGAAATAGACACGCTGCCAGAGCGGGAAGGCACTGAGGTGAAAGACAAGATAAGCCTGAGCGGCGACGAGGGGATGGTGATCAGGTTAAAGCATCTGTGATATTGGCTACATCAGACTATTATCTAGCCCTCGCTCGCCTCTGGCGAGTGTGAGCTATCGGGCGGCCTCTGGCCGCTTTGGTTATTTCTGGCGTAAGGTTTACAAGAAATAGTTAAGCATGAGTGAATACCGCAAAACAGAACAAGGTGAATTATACTTTGTAACACTAACAGTAGTAGGCTGGGTTAACGTCTTTACGAGGCAGAATAGCGACTACCACTTCTGAACTTATACAAACCACCCTACGTCATTACGAACGAACGCTGTCATAGAACAGAAGGTCAATTACATTCATCAAAACCCCGTGAGAGCTGGACTGGTTTCTGAACCTGAGCACTATATTTACTCTAGCGCAAATGAGTTTAGCCCTTTAGCAGTTAGTAAATTATAGTTAGCGGCCAGAGGCCATCCGGTAGCTCACACTCGCGGGACGCGAGCGAGGGCGAAAATGACAATAATAGAGGCAACAAATTACCTCCACCACATGCTGCTTTAACTTTCATGAACACTAAACCTATACCTATATCAAAATTTTAGTTCTGTAAATTATGAACTAATGAAACTAAGCATTACCTTTGCATCGTTAAAGCTATAAAAGAAAGGTAATATCATGACTCTTAGCGAAGAACAGCGTAGCTTAATTGAGGAATTTGGCATCTATCAGGAGAACAACGGTTTCCAGCCTGCTGTGGCGCGGGTGATGGGGCTGCTGCTTGTTTCTGATCGTCCTGAGCTCACGTTCGACGAGATCAGCGAAACCCTCAGCATCAGCAAAAGCGCGACCAGCAACTCGCTGAACATGCTCCTGAACACAGGACACATCGAATACACCACCTTCTCCGGAGACCGAAAACGTTATTTCCGCATCAAGTCCTCCAACTGGCGTGAGTTGTTTGCCAAGAAGATGGAAGATCTGAGTTATCTCAACTCACTTCTAAAACGGGTACTGGAAGTCAGAAAACGCGAAAATCCAATTTATGATACAAAGCTGAATGACTTTATCAGCTTTCTGGATTACATGAAAGCACAAATGCCCCGCCTGATCGACGAATGGGAAAAAAGTAGAGCATAATTTTTTTAGTTTTTAAGTTCACAATTTTCAGAACTAACTACTTATATCTAAACATAATAAACAAAAACGTGAAAATCAAATATTTAGTAGTCGGATTGGCCATGCTTTTCGTGAAGCCGGTTGTGGCGCAGGAGAAGCCCGATGTGCAGACGCTGAGTCTGCAGGAGGCCATCACGTATGCGCTGGAGCATAACGAGGACATGCAAAAGGCCTCTTACGACCAACTGAGCGCCAAGTACATGGTCAAAGAGGCCAAGAGCAACGGACTGCCGCAGGTGAACGGCTTTGGTAACTTCAACATGTATCCGGCTATACCGGTGCAGGTGATCCCGAACGTGTTTGAGGGAAAGCCTGATGAGATGATTCCGGTGCAGTTTGGTACCAAGTACAATGCATCGGCAGGTATACAGCTTCAGCAGTTGCTGTTCAACCAGTCATACTTTGTAGGCCTGAAAGCAGCCAAGAGCAGCGAGGACCTGTACCGTCTGCGCAAGGCCATGACTGAAGAAGAAGTCATGTATAACGTGAGCTCTTCTTACTTCCAGATCCTGCAGACGAAAGAACAGTTTGAGATCATCAACGCCAACCTGGCCCGACTGGATCAGCTGGGCAAGATCCTGCAGCTGCAGTACGAAAATGACCTGGCCCGCAAGGTGGACGTGAACCGCATCAAAGTGAACAAAACCAACCTGGAGACCCAGCTGCAAACGCTGACCAGTGCGCTGGACCAGCAAATGAATATCCTGAAGTTTTTCATGGGTATGCCGCTGGAAGAAGGCATCGCTTTGACAGACGCCACTATTACACTCGATACCGGAGCCGCGGCTTTCAACAGCAGCAAGGACCTGGTGCAGGGACAGACGCAGCTGCAGTTGCTGAACAAGCAGACCGAGCTGACGGAACTCCAAAAGCAGAACATCAAGGCGGGCTACTACCCTACCCTGTCTGCCACGGGTACATTCCAGTACAATGCCATGCGCAAGGAGTTTAACTTCTTCGATAATAACCAGCCATGGTTCAGCACAGGCATCATCGGCCTGCAACTCAACATCCCGATCTTCGATGGTATGCGCAAGCACTCGCAGGTGAAGCAGACAGAGTACACGCTGAAGTCGCTGGAAGCTGATCGCCAGAAATTGACCAAGAACCTGGAGGTGGCGCTGGAGAACTCCATCAGCCAGTTGCAGAACAGCTCCGCCTCAATTGCGGCGCAGGAGCAGAATGTGGCGCTGGCGCAGGAGGTATACGACACCACGAATGATCTTTACAAAGAAGGCATCTCGCCGCTGACCGACCTGCTTGAAGCGGAGGTAAGTCTGCGCGAAGCCAAAACAAATCTGAACAACGAAATGCTGAAGTACCAGCTGGCCCAACTCGGCTATCTGAAAGCTACCGGCGACCTAAACTCATTAATTAAATAAGCATCACAAAGAACAAAATGAAAAAGCTGATTTATATCGTAGTCGTTATCGCGATTCTGGGCGCTATAGGCTTTAAGCTGATGAGCAACAAAGAGCAAATGGCCGCCAATGCCGCCGTAGCCTCCATCAAGAGCGAAGCTATACCTGTGACCATTACCGAAGTAGTTTCTGCTAAACTGGACAAGTCCTTTACGGCACAGGGCAACTTCGCCCCAATCCAGAGTCTGACACTGCTGTCTGAAACACAAGGCCAGATCAAGAGCGTGCTCAAGCGCAAAGGTGACAAAGTGAAAGCTGGCGAACTGCTGGCACAGGTAGAGAGCAACACCATGGCTGCCGACCTGGCCACCGCTCAGACAAATGCTGAAAAGGCCAAGCGTGACCTGGAGCGTTTCGAGAACCTGGCTGCCGGCGATGCTATCACGAAGCGTCAGCTGGAGGATGCCCGACTGAATGCCAAGTCAACGGAAGCGCAATTGGTAGCTGCCCGTCAGCGTCTGACCAAGACGCGCATCACCGCCCCTATCAGCGGCGAGATCAACGAGATTTATGTGGAAGTTGGTTCTTACCTGAACCCGGGCACGAAACTGTATGACATCGTGAACGTGGACAAACTGAAACTGAAAGTGAAAGCCTCTGAAAGCGAAGTACTGCTGATCAACAAAGGCGACAAGGTAAAAGTGAAAGCTGATGCCGGATCAGGCCAGGAGTATGAAGGCACTGTTACGGCCATCGCCGCGCAGGCTGATGCAACCCTGAAGTTTGACGTGGAAGTGGAAGTGAAAAATGCCGCTAACAACAACCTGAGAGCCGGTATGTATGGCACTGCTTTCTTCGACGTAGCCGACCAGCGTGACGCCATGCTGTTGCCGCGTGAGGCAATCGTAGGCAGCATCCAGAACCCACTGGTGTATGTGGTGAAGGACGGTCAGGCCAGTCAGCGTCCGGTGCGTGTAGGCGTGGTAACGCAGGATAAAGTAGAGATCCTGGAAGGCGTGCAGCCTGGCGAGCAGATCGTGCAAAGCGGCCAGATCAACCTGCGTGAAGGCATGAAAGTAACGGTGCTGAAATAGTAAGCAATTGGCGCGAGTCGAAGATTGATGATGGCGCGAGCGTCCACGCTCGTGTCTACTATCGAATTACTTCTTTCTTAAGAACATTTAGAAATGAACATAACCAAAATATCTATACAGCGCTCAACCTTGGTGGTAGTGGTCTTCACGGTCCTCACACTACTGGGTGTTGCGAGTTATAGCGCACTAAACTACGAGCTTCTTCCGAAGTTCAACCCGCCGGTGCTGACCATCTCTACCATCTATCCGGGTGCTTCTCCTAATGAGGTAGAGAACTCCGTGACAAAAGAGATCGAGGAAGCCTTGTCGGCACTTGAAAACGTGAAAACGATGCGTGGCACCTCCCTGGAGAGTTTCTCCATTATTGTGGTGGAGCTGAACCAGGGTACCAACGTAGACCTGGCCCTGCAGGACGCGCAGCGAAAGATCAACACCATCCTGGCCAACCTGCCGGATGATGCGGAGTCGCCGACGCTGAACAAGTTTGACCTCGATGACCTCCCGATCATCAAGATGGGGGCAACCGCCAACATGTCGCCGACCGAGTTCTACGACCTGATCGACAAGAAGATCAAGCCGGAACTGTCGCGCATACCAGGTATGGCCGCCATCAAAATTCTGGGTGGCCAGGAGCGTGAGATCAAGGTAAACATCGACGCCAACAAACTGGAGGCCTACAACCTCTCCATCCTACAGGTACAGCAGAAGATCCGTAACTCTAACCTTGACTTCCCAACAGGTAAGATCAAGCAGGAAAGCGGACAGACGCAGATCCGTCTGGCTGGTAAGTTTGCATCGCTGGACCAACTGCGTAACCTGATTGTGCGTGAAGATGCTAACGGCATTGTACGGCTTGCTGACGTGGCCGAAGTACAGGACACGCAGAAAGACATTGAAGTACTGACCCGTGTAAACAGCAGTCCGTCTGTGGGTATTACCATCCAGAAGCAGTCAGATGCCAACGCTGTGGAAGTGAGCCGTTTGACCAAGGAGGCCCTGGCTGAACTGGAGAAGACCTACGCTGATGTTGGACTGAACTTCAACATCGCCAACGACTCCTCTGACTTTACACTCGAGGCAGCCGACTCGGTACTGCATGACTTGATGATTGCGGTAATTCTGGTGGCGGTCGTGATGTTGCTATTCCTGCACTCTTTCCGAAATGCAGTGATCGTGATGATCTCTATACCTGCCTCTTTGGTGGCGACCTTCATCTTCATGTACCTGTTCGGTTACTCGCTGAACCTGATGTCGCTGCTAGCGCTTTCGCTTGTGGTGGGTATCCTGGTGGACGACGCCATTGTGGTAATCGAGAACATTCACCGCCACATGGAAATGGGCAAAAAACCGGCGCAGGCCGCTTACGACGGTATCCGTGAGATCATGGCAACCGTTACCTCCATCACACTGGTAATTTCGGTGGTGTTTATTCCGATCGCCCTTTCATCGGGTCTGGTATCAGACATCCTGCGTCAGTTTGCGGTGGTAGTGGCTGTGTCAACGATGATCTCGCTTTTCGTAGCCTTCACGCTGATTCCACTATTAGCGAGCCGATTCTCACGCCTAGAGCACATTTCGGATAAGAACATCTTCGGACGCTTCATCCTGGCATTCGAGCGCACCCTGGACCGCATCATCGACGGCTTTACAGCCGCTTTGAAGTGGGCCTTTAACCACAAGCTGATCACGCTGGGCGTGACCATGATCTTACTGGTCGCCTCCTTTGCGCTGGTGCCACTCGGCTTTATCGGTTCGGCCTTTATACCTGCCGGTGACCGTGGTGAGGTGAGCTTGCAGCTGGAGTTGCCTAAGAATGCGACGGTAGAGCAGACCAACTTTGCTACACGTCAGGTAGAACAATATTTGGAGGGCTTCCCGGAAGTATCGAAAGTATTCACCACCGTAGGTACTACCTCTTCGGCACAGCAGGGCCAGAACACGGCATACAAATCCGAAGTATCGGTAACGCTGGTAGACGTGAAAGAGCGTACCTTCAGTACCGACCAGTTCAGCCGTCAGGCCAAAGCTGACATTGAGAGCAAACTGCCAAATGTGGAGGTGACACCAGTGCCGGTAGGTCTGGTGGGTAACTCGCAGGCCCCTATCCAGCTGATCATCTCAGGATCGAACCTGGACAGCGTGATGGCTTTCTCGCAGCGCGTGATGGGTGTGGTAGAAAGCGTGTCTGGTACGGCCGACGTGGAAATGTCAGTGGAAGGCGGTAACCCCGAGATTGAAGTTGTAGTGGACCGCGATAAAATGGCCAATGTAGGCCTGTCGCTGGAGAACGTGGGTGCGAGCATGCAGCTGGCCTTCAGCGGTAACTCTGACGTGACCTTCCGCTCCGGTACCGAAGACTACGACATCAACATCCGCCTCGACGAGTTCGACCGCCGCAACGTGACTGACATTGCCAACCTGTCGTTTGTGAACAATATGGGACAGCTGGTACGTTTGGGTCAGTTTGCCGACATCCGCCAGTCTACGGGTCCCTCGCAGCTGGAGCGTTACAACCGCGTGACTTCCGTGAACGTGAACTCACAGGTAATTGGTCGTCCGTCTGGTTCGATCGGTGCAGAGATTCAGGAGAAACTGGCCGAGGTAGAAGCGCCGAAAGGTGTTAGCTACGAGTTTGGTGGTGACATGAAAAACCAGAGCGAAGGTTTCGGTACGCTGGGTATCGCCTTGCTGGCCTCGATCATCTTCGTGTACCTGATCATGGTGGCCCTGTATGACTCTTATGTATACCCGCTGGTGGTACTGTTCTCTATACCGTTGGCGATCATCGGTGCCTTGCTGGCCCTTGCGCTGGCACAACAGGCCCTGAGTATCTTCTCCATCCTGGGTATTATCATGATGATCGGTCTGGTAGCCAAAAACGCGATTATGGTGGTCGACTTTACCAACAAGCTGAAAGATGAAGGCGTGGAAGTGAAAGAGGCCCTGATAGAAGCGGTAAGAATCCGTTTCCGTCCGATCCTGATGACGACCCTGGCGATGGTAATTGGTATGTTGCCGATCGCGTTGGCAGGTGGCTCGGTAGCCGCGACCAAAAACGGTCTGGCATGGGCTTTGATCGGTGGCCTGAGTTCTTCCATGTTCCTGACCCTGATCGTGGTGCCGATCATCTACTATGGCTTCGACCGCATCCTGGCTAAGCTTGGGCTGGACAAGAAGACGGTGATCCATCTGGAAGAAAAGTCACTGGAAGAATTGGAGCACGAAACGAAAGAGCTTGAAGAAAGAAAGATGGCGCACGAGTTTGCGCACTAAGATATTCCCCCTCCTCCTGTCCGTTGTAAGGCAGGAGGAGCCTGGTGGAAAGCGTGAAATGAATTACCCTTTATTTTAGAACATATGGCAGATCCTAGAACTACCTTATACAAAGAGGTAATTAATCTGGTAAGCAGATTAAAAGCAATCGCCCCACATAAACTTTCCGGCCCCAAAGGACTTTGGGAAAATGGAATGGATATAGTTGACGTTGTAGATATTATACTGGCAGTGGAGAAAAAGTTTGATGTCGTGATCCCGGACGAAGTACCCGTGTATTCGATTGATGATCTGGTGAACTACCTGCAGTTAAGAAGAGCGAGTTAGTTAATAGAATTTCCCATTTGATACAAGCCAAAAAGGTGCAGGACTTTATCCTGCACCTTTTTTATGCTGTAACAGTTGCGGGCAAAGCCCGCAAACTGAAAACACAAACAGTATTATTTCTCCTTATACCTGGTAGCGGTCATACTTTTGATAGCGGTAGTACTTTTGGTTCTTTCGCTCCTCTTTGCCATACATGTAGTACAACAGGTAGCCTACTGCATAAATTGCCAGTACTGTTAAGATGATGAATACCTCCATAACCTGATGCTTTTTTATCCAAGTTGCCTTATATACGAAAGTTAACAGGTTCTGGCTAATTCTCAATAGTTTAAAGAAAAATCCTGCTAAAATTTATTTAACCCTCCTTGTTTAGCCTTATTCAGGATAATAATTGCCAATTACCAACTCTATTTAAGAAAATTATTAGTAAAACTATACTTTTTTCTATTTAAAAACTCAACCTTTATAAAAAAACTAAGTTACAATATAAATATAAACACTGATTATGCGCTCCTGCTATGTTCACCCTGCCTCCCGGACAGCAATCACATTGATACTATACAGTAACTGAAACATTATGCAGTCGAGAACCCAAGGAAAGCTATACCTCACAAGTCCCGCCTTTTCGCAGGGGGAGCGTATTCCTACCCGCTATACCTGCGACGGTGAGAACATCAGTCCGCCGCTCGAGATCAGGAACTTGCCAAAGTACACGGAAAGCCTGGTAATCATCGTGGAGGACCCCGACGCACCACGGGGCATCTGGACACACTGGCTGGTATGGAATGTCCCTCCATCCAACCTGATCGAGGAAGGGGTTGTGCCTGGTATACAGGGAACCAATGATTTCGGGAGGCTGCATTATGGCGGCCCCTGCCCGCCACAGGGGCTGCACCATTACTATTACAGAATTTACGCCCTGGATGTGATGCTGAACATCAAAGAAGGCACTGGCAGGCAGGCACTACTCCGTGTGATAGGCCAGCATGTGCTCGCAATGGGCGAACTGATGGGCGTATACAGTCGCTACAATGTCATGATGGCGTAACTGGATGCCACTGCGCCATGTGATGGGCGTGGGTGTGCAGGTAGGCACCCGGTTGATAGAACTTGTCATAAAAAGCCGGATCCAGGTGATGCGCCTGTAGATAGGTGCAGATAAACATAGACGGCACCGTGCCCGGGAACTTGCCAAAGGTGTCGAATACATACTGTGCCTGCAGCGCCACACACTCCCTGAATGCCTCGTCGTGTACCTGAGCTGCTCCCCTCACCTTGGCACTCTCCCGCCAGGGTCCGGGTGTCGTCGGATCAAAAGGGCCTCCCCTTCCAAATTTTCGCGCACACACAGCCTCCACGGCAGCCCGCATATCCGGATAGTGAGGCGGACAGTAGCCCTCCATTATACCTTGCAGCCCGGTCGGGTTGGGGTAAGGCCAGCGCTCATCCTTATCGTAGCGAAAGCCGAGCCCCTCTACTCCTGCCACACCACTTGCCCCCAGCACACTGAAGGGGTCTATGCCATCGTACATCCAGCCACCCAGCCCCATGGCCTGCAACAGCAGAGCACCGGCATAGCAGGAAGTCGCCATTTCCGCGCATACCTCGGCAAGTGACAGCTGCTCCACAAATGTGATGGGCCACACATTATTCACATCCCCGATGTTTTTAAACCGCTCTATACCTGGCAATGCCTGCTTGTGGATGTCATCGTAAAGTACGAGCCCGTTTTGCAGCATGTAGCAGATTGCCAGCAGCACGTGCTGGGCCAGGTCAGCCACGGGTATCACCAGCAGCGTACCGGGCTTATTGGTCACCCAGGTGTTGTGCGCTTCCACAAAAGGCACTTCGGAGGGAAGTTTCAGACGGCCGTCCTGGAGCTTTCTGATGCGGCTTTGCAAGGCCTGCACCACTTCATCCAGATCCAGAGACCCGTCCGCCGCTTTGTCGGCCGAGGCCGGCGCATCCCGGTTGTCTACGACATACACCCCGGTGTCATCGGTGAAAAAAGTCATGGAGGTATGGAAGCCGGCAGCAGAGGGAAAAGTACGCCCTCCTGCCGCAGCCGCATAGTTGGACAGATGCGGCGCATAACGCTGCGCCCGGTAGATCATGTTGTGCCAGCCCGTGTTACCGGCACAGGCCGTCACCACGAGCAGTTTCTCCAGTTCAGAGAGGGGCATCGGGTCCTTTTCCGATTTGTAGGCAAACACGCCATCAGGGATTTCCGCCCCCATAAAAAAACGACGGGAGCGACGGCCAAGTAAAGCCTCTACCAACCCAAAACCCAACATCTCCTTAAAACCCGGAGGTATAGCAGACTCATCCATGGCCATACACAAAAAAACCAACGTTTTATTGTACTCAAACCACAGCCAGTTGTTTGATATTTAACCACTTACATCGCATCACTTACTAAATATACTCACCTGCCTCCAGCCAGGGGTATAAACAATAGCTGTCGCATCCTTGTAACCCTACTATGGCGTACCAGGACGGGTGCCATAGTCATTAGTAAAAAATTCTATCCTTGTTAGCAATCTTTCGTAAAGTCAAACAGTAAAACTAATTCCATATCGCATCAGCTAAACATATCGGAAAAACCATTGCCAAGGTGATACTCTGGTTCCTTGCCATTGTAGTGGGCCTGCTATTGCTCATCATCATTGCTTTGCAAATCCCGAAAGTACAGAATTTCGCAGCTCAGAAAGGGGCCTCATACCTGGCCGGCATGCTGGATACCCGCGTAGAGATCGGGCGTTTTAAGACAGACTGGCGCAATGCCGTAGTGCTGGAGGATGTATACCTGGAAGACCAGCAGCAGGACACGCTCTGGTACAGCCAGCGCCTTGGGGTGGACATCAAACTATGGTCACTGCTGAGCGGTGAGCTGAACATCAGCAAAATAGACCTGCAGCAGGCTACCCTCAACCTGCACATCCGCCCCGACTCTACTTCCAATTTCGATTTCCTGGCGGAGGCATTCGCGACCGATACCACCGCAGCTCAGCCCGCCGACACGACGGGAGGAATGCAAATAGACCTGGGTCTGATTAACCTGGAGAATGTGTATGTCAATTTCAACGACGAGGCAGGCGGCAATCACATCAGGGCCAGAGTAGGCCAGCTCACCACCACCATGGAAGAGCTCAAGCTGGAAGAGGAGATCTACCGACTCGATAATATTGAGTTGCGAAACACAGGTATAAACTATGTGCAAACTAAGCTTCCGCCTGACGAACCCTCCGAGCCCATCACCTTTGACTTTGGTCTGAGCGGTGTGGAAGTCGAGAACTTTGCGCTGAACTATGCAAGCATACCGGCTGACCAACGCATTGAGCTCAAGCTGGGAAAATCAGAACTGGCAGTAGACGATATTGACCTGCCTAACGCCCGCATTGACCTGCGCAGTTTCGACCTGCACGACTCAAAGGTGCTCTATGTGCAGGAGAAGTTGAAGCCGACTGACTCTCTGGCGGTGAACCCGGCAGAAACGGTGCGGAAACTGGACGAGTCGGTAGAGAAAACACAGGGACAGCCCGTGAATTGGGTCGTGAACCTGGGGAAGCTGAGCGTAAGCGGCCTGGAGGCAGGTATGGACAATGCCGATGCGCCACGACAGGCACGTGGGATGGACTACAACCACCTACGCTTCTCCAACATCGAAATGGATGCAGAGGATATCAGGTATAGCCTCAACCAGATGGGCATGCAGCTTAACCAGCTCAAGCTCGAAGAACAGAGCGGCTTCCGGCTCAACAATTTCCAATCGGATATCACGCTCGACTCCACCCATGCCCGGCTGGCTAACCTCGACCTGCAGACCGGACACAGCCGCATCAGCAAAGACCTGGCCCTGCGCTATACCTCCTGGGACGATCTGACCGATAACCTGGACGCTGTTCGGCTGGACTTAGACATCGACAACTCACGCATCGGTATGCAGGATGCCCTGTACTTTGCACCTGACCTTGCAGATAACCCATCGTTCCGCAAAATTGCGAATTCTACGATACGCCTTGACGGTCGTGCGCAGGGGCGCCTGGACAACATCAACATACAGCAGCTGCAGGTAGCGGGTCTGCAGGGCACAGCCGTAAATGTGAGCGGCAATGTGCGCAATGCGATGGACCCGGACCGGCTGGCTATGGACATCGACATCAACCGCATGGCGACCACCCGCACCGACATCCTGGCCCTCGCTCCTCCCGGCACGATTCCGCCGGAAATCCGAATCCCGAACAACCTGAGTATGACGGGCAGGTATAGCGGCACCCTCACCAACTTTGATCTGAATGCAGCGATCAACAGCTCTTTTGGCAACCTGAACGCAGTGGTAGACATGGACCAGGGTCCGGCAGGAGCCGAGCCATTCCGGGCGACGGTCAGAACGTCAGGCTTTGACCTGCGGCAGCTCTTCACGGAAGACTATGGTGTGGGGCGTGTGGCTTTTGAGGCTACCGCGAGAGGAACCGGATTAACTCCCGAAACCATGCGTGCTGATGTGCAAGCCCGAATTAAAGAAGCGAACTACAACAACTACGCCTACAACAATGTGGATGTGGATGCCCGCATCGACCGCAACCTGTACCATGTCGCAGCCCGTGCCCGAGACGAAAACCTGAACTTCGACCTGAAAGGCGACTTTAACCTGCGCAATGCAGAGCGGGGTGAGTATGTCTTTGACCTGGACCTCAAAGGCGTAGACCTGAAAGCCCTCAATTTTTATGAAGAGGACCTGGGTATCAGGGGGCAGCTGCGCGGTCGCTTTGCCGGTAACGATGCCAGTGACATCAGTGGCACATTGGAAGGCGATAACGTGCGGGTGCGCCTGGAGGGTGTCTCCTACCCGATCGATTCGCTGCAACTGACGCTGCGGCAGAATATGCCGGGTACAGCCATTGCGCTAAACTCCAGTATAGCGGATGCCGATATGCGCTTCACCAATGACCTGGCTGAGCTGCCCACCGCACTCGCCAAGCACTTTTCGGCTTACTTCGATCTCCAGCCCGACCCGCCCTTCCCTGCTAACCTGAACCTGGGGGACTTTGAGGCGGAAGTACAGTTGCGCCGCCCGGATATCATCGCCTCTTTTGTGCCTGACCTGGAGCAATTGCAGGTCAATGGCCCGATCACGGCCTCCTACAATGGCGAAACGCAGGAATTCGCCATGGATGCCAACGTCGGACAGGTTGTCTATACCGACTATAACATACACGATATAGCCCTGCAGGTGCGGGGTAACCGGGAGCAGATGGGTTACAGCCTCGGCGTGCGCGAGATCCGGTCGCCTTCACTGCTGATCAACAATGTGAGCCTGGACGGAGCTGCCCGCGACAATGACATGACCCTGCGACTGGCTATGGCTGACCTCGACAGCGTGGAGCAGTTTGTAATTGGCGGTGTGCTCAACAGCCTTGGCCCGGGCTACCGCTTCGCCATTAACCCGGAGCAATTGGTGATCAACGGAGACCCCTGGTCTGTACCGCAGGACAATTACCTGCAGTTCGACACGGATCTGCTATACGCCCAAAACCTCCGGCTGGAGCGCAACGGCAATTACCTGCTTCTCAATAGTACTGGTCCCGTTGGTCCGAATGCTCCTTTACAGGTGGAGTTTGGCAATTTTGAGATCGGCTATATCATGGAGTCTTTCCAACAGCAGGACAGTGTGATGACAGGGGTACTGAACGGAACCGCTACCGTCACCGATCTGATGGCAGGCAACCCGGGCTTTACAGCCGATATGACGCTCTCCAACTTCGCCTATACCGGTATACCGGTAGGAGATATTGCGCTGAAAGCAAATACAGCCGGAGAAAACCGTTACAACCTGGACCTGGCACTGTCCGGCAATGGCAACCAGGTGCTGGTGACTGGTTTTTATGAAATGCAGCCAGATGCCAGCCTGCTCAACCTGGATGCCAATGTGGCCAATCTGAACCTGGCCTCGTTCGGGGGCTTCACGCAAGGTATGGTAGCCGACCTGGCCGGCAGTGCCTCGGGCAAAATGCGCATTACCGGCACATTGGAGCAACCAAACATTCGTGGGGCGCTCGACTTTAACCAGGCACAGTTCAACCTGACGATGCTCAACACGCCCTACACCCTCAAAAACGAGCGGCTGGAATTTACGGAACAGGGCATCAGCATGCGCGACTTTACCCTCACCGATTCGCTGGGCAACACCCTCGACATCAACGGCCGCATCCTGACGCAGAACTACACCGACTATACCTTCGACCTGCGTGCGCAGACAGATCGCTTCCTGGCCATGAACTCTACCGCCAATGACAACGACCTGTTCTACGGCAACGTGCAAATGGCCCTGAAGGCCAATATCACCGGCAGCATGATGGAGCCGAATATCGAAGTATTTGTAACAGTGCTGGACAACTCCACCTTCACCACCGTAATCCCTGCCGATGATGTGGCGGCAGCGGAGCGGGAAGGTGTGGTAGAATTCGTAAACCTCAACGACTCCCTCAACGCCATTATCGGAAAGGTGATCGAGGAAAGCACGACTGCCGGCTTCGTGGGTGCCAACGTCGACGCACAGATTACGGTGACCGATGCCTCGACCATCACGATTGTGATAGACCCGACCACAGGCGACAACCTGGTCGTGCGTGGCAGCGCCTCTCCCCTTTACATTGGCATTACACCAAGCGGGCAGATCAGCATGAGTGGTCGCTATGAAATCACCGAGGGCAGGTATAGCATGGACTTCTATGACCTGGTGTCCCGGCAACTTGACATTACCCAAGGCAGTTACATCAACTGGACCGGGGACCCGATGATGGCCGACATGCAGATCACGGCGATCTACCGGGTGCAGACTGCCCCCATGGAGCTTCTCGCAGCCCAGACAGGGAGTATGGAACAGGCAGATAGCCGCTTCCGTAACCAGTTGCCTTTTGAAGTGTATGTGAACCTGACAGGCGAGATGCTGAAGCCGGAGATAGGTTTTGACATTCAGCTGGAGGAAGAGGAACGTGGTGCCATGGACGGCAGCGTAGAAAGCATGCTCGGCACACTGCGCCAGGATGAGTCGGAGATGAATAAACAGGTGTTTGCGCTGTTGGTACTGGGACGGTTCCTGGCTCCCGATCCATTGGCCAGCTCCGGTGGCGGCCTGGCAGCAACTGCCCGTAACTCCCTGAGCCAGGTAATGTCGGATCAGCTGAACCAGCTCACCAACCGCTATGCCGGCGGACTGGGCCTGGAGCTGGGCGTGAGCTCCTACGAAGACTATTCTTCCGGCTCTGCCGAAGGGCGCACCGACCTGAACGTGGCCATGCGTCAGCAGTTCCTGGACGACCGCCTGACCGTACGCGTAGGTACAGACATAGGCCTGGAGGGACAGCGGGAGCCGCAGCAGCGTAACATGAGCGGCTTCGGCGGCGACGTGTCCGTAGAGTACTCCATCACCAAAGACGGCAGGCTGCGGGTACGCGGTTTCCAGCGCAACCAGTACGAAGGTTTTTTGGAAGGCGACGTGCGGGCAACCGGACTGGCCCTGATCTTCGTGCGCGACTACGACAACTTCTCTGACCTGTTCCGCAGCCTGGAGAGCCGTCAGGCCCGCAAAGAAGAACGCCGCATGGAGGAAGCCATCAAATTCAATGAGCGGGAGAAGCGCAAGGAAGAGCAGGAAGCCGAAGAAAAAGTAGAAGAAGTCATCAAAGAAGAATAAGAACAAACCCTATATGACAGCAGCTTTACGCTATACCCTGTTTGCTTTATGTCTGGCGCTGAGCTGGGTATTGCCCGGTTGCAGCAGCACGAAGACAGTACCGGAAGGAGACGCCCTATTTGCAGGTTTTAATGTTAAGATAAACGATGAGCAGGATAGCAGCAACCGCAGCGGCGAACTGGAGACTGAACTGAGTGCCACGGTTCGCCCACAGCCCAATGCTTCTATACTCGGCATGCGACCCAAACTGTGGATCTACAATGCCTTTTACACTGAAAAGGAAAAGGGGCTGAAAAACTGGATACAGACCAAGATCGGCGAACCGCCTGTGCTGCTTTCGGAAGTGGACACCACGAGTATAAACGAGGTGATGCAAGCCCGCCTGCACAACCGGGGCTACTTTTTCAACTCCGTACAGAGCGACACCACCATCAAAAAGAAAAAAGCTACCATTACCTGGACCGCCACCGTGCACGAGCCTTACCGCATCCGCAACATTTCATATACCGCCAGCGACTCGCTACCTATACATACCGAGATCAGGCGGATGCAGGAAAACTCCGTTCTCAAAAAAGGGGAGCCTTACGACCTGGATAAAATGATAGCGGAGCGTGCCCGCATTGACCAGGCCCTGAAGAACAGGGGCTACTACTTCTTTGCCCCCAACATGCTCATCTTCAGTGCCGACACCACGGTAGGCAACAAGGAAGTGGATGTGCTACTACGGCTCAAGCAGGATACCCCTTCCCAGTCGCTTCGTCCTTACCGGATCGATGATATTTTCATTAACTCCAACTTCACCATCAACGACAGCCTGTCGGTGAGCGACACCCTCCGTTTCGACGCCTACAATTACATCCCGAACGAAAACTATGTACGGGCAAAGCATGTGGTGCCGGGCCTGTTTCTGGAGAAGGACAGTGTATACAGCCGACGCAACCACCTGCTTACCGTCAGCAGACTCTCTGGCCTGAGTGCTTATAAATTTGTCAACCTGCGGTACGAGCTCGACACGCTGAAAGAAGACCGCCTGGATGCATTTGTTTTCATGACGCCAGCACTGAAAAAGTCGCTGCGGGCGGAGGCGCAAATGGTCAGCAAGTCCAATAACCTGGCCGGACCGGGCGTCACGGTCTCGTTCCGCAACCGGAATGCATTCAGGGGGTCTGAAACGCTCACGCTGGACCTGACAGGCCGCTTCGAAAACCAGGTTGGCGGCCGGCGGGTGGTCAGCAACTCCGAAGAAAACCCTGAGAATCCGGTCGGGCTGAACTCTTACGAACTGGGGGCACAGGCCTCCCTCACCTTCCCCCGGCTGGTGGCGCCCTTTAACCTGCCCAACCTGCGCTCCGCCTTTGTACCTAAGACGCGCATTACGCTGGGCTACAATTTCCTGAACCGGGTGCAGTTTTTCCAGATGAACTCCTTCAACGCCTCCTACGGGTATAACTGGCGTCCGAAGCAGACCATTACACATGACTTTACCCCGATCAACCTGCAGTATGTACGCCTGGGCCGGCAGACAGAAGAGTTCGAGACCCTCTTGGAACGCAACCCTTTTCTGCGCAGCAGCTTCGAGGAGCAGTTCATTATCGGCTCCATTTACCAGCATACCTTCAGCACACTTGCCTTGGAAAAGAAGACACACCAGTTCTTCAATGCCACTACACTGGATGTATCGGGCAACCTGGTAAGTGCGGTGCAGTCGCTGCTGGGCAATGAAAAACGGGACGATGCAGTGGACCCGCCGGTGCCTCCCCGCACTATTTTTAACCAGCCTTACTCGCAGTACACCCGCATCGACAACGACTTCCGTTACTATCTCAACTTTAGCGAGCAGAGTCAACTGGCCACCAGGCTGATCGCCGGGGTGGGTTACCCTTATGGCAACTCCCGCACCATGCCTTATGTGAAACAGTTTTCGATCGGCGGCCCGAACAGCATCAGGGCCTTCCGGGCGCGCAGCATCGGGCCGGGTACCTACAATGTACCGGACGACCAGGCCTTCTCCTTTTTTGATCAGGTGGGGGATATAAAACTGGAGGCAAACACCGAGTACCGCTTTCCGATCTTCGGCTTCTTCAGAGGGGCTGTGTTTGTGGACGCCGGTAACATCTGGCTGATCGACGAAACCTACGACCAGGATGGGAACCTGGACAAGCCCAAATTCCAGGCAGGCAATCTTATCCAGGAGCTGGCGGTTGGCACCGGCTTCGGCCTCCGAATTGACATCGAGTTCTTTGTGATCCGATTTGACCTGGGTATACCGGTGCGTGTGCCCTACCTGCCGCAGGGCGAACGTTTCGTCCTCGATGATTTCAAGTTCGGTTTCAACCCCGGTCCCGGCGAACACGGCGTTGTGCTGAACATTGCCATCGGGTATCCGTTCTAAGGCAGGTGTCAGGTATAAACGCTGTACCTGATACCTGCTATACCTGGCTCTTACAGAATTTCAAGCACCTTTTCCGGTGGGCGCCCGATAGCTGCTTTGTCACCTTTCACCACGATCGGGCGCTCAATCAGGATGGGATTCTCCGCCATGATCTGCAGCCACTCCTCGTCGGTATAGCTCTTACCGGCATACTGCTCCTTGTATACCTGTTCGCCTTTGCGCAGCACCTGTTCTGGCTTCAGGCCCAGCTTCTTAAGCACTGCTTTCAGTTCCTGTGCGGATGGTGTTTCCTTCAGGTATTCCACTACCTGGAGCTCCTCCCCTTTTTCGCGCAGCAGTTCCAGCGTCTGGCGGCTCTTGCTGCATCTGTTGTTATGATAGATCGTAACCATCTCTAAAACTTGATTTGTTCAAAGATACGTAAAAGCAAAACAAGGCTAAAGCAGCCCCCTTACCTTCATTTCGCCAAAAAGCTTTAACTTTGCAAAAAAAGAGAGCCCGTCAGGGGCATCCGTTATATTTCACTTTAGTAACCAACCTTTCTATTTCCTAATAAACCATTATGAAAAAGACAACATTCTTCGCAGCGCTGGTAGCTATGTTTGCCTTCGCTTCCTGTTCATCGGACAACAACCAGCAACAGGCTGATGCTACTGAAGAGCATGACCACGAGCACCATGATGGCATGGCGCACGGCGATAATATGCCTGCCGCAGGTACAGTAGTAGTAGAAACACCCACTTTTGATTCAGTAGCCGAGCCTATGACACGTAATTTGTCACAGATGCTGGACGAATACATAGTGCTGAAAGACGCCATGGTAGAGTCTGACCCGGAGGCGGCCAAAGAAGCTGCCAATGCTGTGCTTGCTTCTGCGAACGCCATGCCTGTAGCCACACTGCAGGTACCTGAACAGAAAGAATTTGCTGAAGAGCAGATTGAAAAAGTACGCAATTCCGCCGCTGCCATTGCCGGCACCAACGACCTGGGCGAGCAGCGCAACCAGCTGGAAGACCTGTCAGAAGCTGTGTTCTCACTGACCAAAGCCTTTGGCGCCACCGACCAGAAAGTATATTACCAGCATTGCCCGATGGTAAACAACAACCAGGGTGCCTACTGGGTGAGCACCAAGCCAGAAATACGCAACCCTTACTTCGGCAGCAGCATGCTTAAGTGCGGCAGCAACGAGGAAGTGTTCAATTAATGAGTGATTGAGTGAGTGATGTAGTTCAGGAAATCGCTCGCGTAAAACTTATTTTTCCTTCCTCCTCGAGGAAGTACTACCATACCACCTCCCAACTCAGAAGGGCTGATCAGTTATGATCAGCCCTTCTGCTTACAAAAGAAAAAATTCTCTTTCCTACCTATTCACTCATTCACTAAATCACATATAACAATCTATCCAATCGAGGAAGATGTGGATGACAAGTCCGAGCCCAATCAGCCGGGTTTTGGGTATAAGGGCCAGAACTACATAAACAGGTATAAGCCAGTATTGATGCAGTAAATGGAAGCCAACACTGCAGCGCCAGGGGTCGAGAATTGGTCTGACAAGCAGATGGTCAGCGTCAATGGCCAGACCTGCCAGCATGATCAGAGAAGCCCTAATGAACTGCTCTCTGTAAAACAAAGCTGCAAACGCCAGAGGTACAGCCAGGTGCAGGAACATGTGAATGGCAAAGGAAAGGGATATGGTCATACAGCACTGTACTACATGAGCACTGTCTAGGTTGCCTCCATCAGGACGCACAAAAAAGCCCCTTGCCAGCGTTTAGCAAAGGGCTTTTTCTATAGCTATGGGAATTAACTATTTCAGAGTATCTAAAAGCATCCTGGATTTCACACGCAGCGCAAACCACTCATAGGTATTTTTGAGACGCTCAAAATGCAAGCCCTCCACGATACCGTTCAGACTCGCTTCCTGCAAGGCTGTCGCCAGTACGTTGTTCTCGATCTGGAAATTATCGTAAACCAGTCCCTCCTTTATAAAAGAACACTCTACCTTCTTTTCACAGTCTTTCAATACAAGGGTGTTGCTGTGCCGTAGTGCCTTCTGGATTCTCTCAAGCTCTTTCATAGTAATGTATGTGCAAAGGATTATAAGTTAATAGCAATTTCATTACATGAACTCTTCTTAAAAAGTTCATGAATATTTCAGGATAATCATCCATTTTTTCAATTTAATTCAGAAATTTTACCTAAAACCCTTCCCTTTACCCAGTAAAATATTTCTCACACCCGGCGGTGGGGTGTATTTACCATTATTTCAGGTAATCAGTGGGTTTAGCTAGGAAGCGTAACGAAAGAGGCCTTCACACGGATCGTATGAGGCTGCCAGCCATTGTTGGGCTGTGAGCGGGTCTGTAAAGTGGCCTATCTGCACTTTGATATTTGACATACTCATTAAACTGTAGCTTACTTTCTCTACCACAACCTCCAGGAAGAGATCGTCAGGAAGCACAAGCGCCAGTTTGCGGAGTTTGGTGTGGGGTAAACTGTGACTTAGCAGTTCTATGGTCCAGTTCTGATCGCGCATAGTAGGGCTTGTCATACGGCTGAAGTCCACCAGCCAGGCCAGGGCATTAGATTTATACAACTGCTGACATATATTAACCAGCGCCTGCCGGTACTCGGCACTGTCTACGACCCGCAGCCAATGGCTCGAAATTAAGCTCTGCTCCGGATCATAATGCACTTGAAGGTAAGGCGGTGACTTCATATCTATGTAACAGTCTATTATTTACTGCTATATTCATATAACGTGAAAATACTTAGGCTGTTGTTACTATTGTGTAAAATTGACAATTCTGTTATTAAACCTACTCTATTTGAATGTAAACGGAACCCATCGCGCCTGTTATGCCTTTCAATAATAGCATCTAATATTCCATAAACCACTGGTTACTAAAATGATAAATATCATTTTAACTCTGCACATCAACTGGTAGCTTTGAGCTTTAAACATGAGAATATGCAGTAAATAATAGCATAATTACAATATATTGGCGTTGAAAATGGACAATTTGAGAAGAGCCCTGGTCGAAGTAACGGGTACAGAAGTACAGAAAGGAAGCGTGCGAAAATGCTTTTTTAAGGTCTATAGTTACCTCCTCTACCAGGATACTGCCAGTCTGTTGGAAACGCTGGACTACCGAAAATCACTAGGCCAGGAAGAACGTAAGCGGGAACGCTATTTTGTATTCCGCTATATGCTGCGTCTGATCAAGAGAAAGCACCCAAAGCAATATGATCGCCTTTGTCCGCTAGCGAACTAGAGTAAAGTACATTGATACACTAATTTGCCCGGTTAGCATCACCTGGTTACCCTAACGGATAGCCAGGTGTTTTTTTTTTTGCCATATCAAAAAAATGAGGTGCACCAGAGCAACCCCAGCCCTCCAACAAACATCTATTAACAAAATCAACAGGCGGACTAGCCCCTGCCCGCCTTCATCGAAATTTCCCGGATTTGATTTCGTTCGTCGGAATTTTCGAGCTGTTAACGGATAATTTCAGGTGATTCATATAATATATTAAACAGTACCTTGCATAACAAAGTACTATACACTAGCTTTACATCATCCTATTACCATACACGCTAACAAAATACTACTATGAAAAAGTCATTACAATTTTTCTTCCTGCTTATCCTTACAGCATTGGCACACAGCGCATTAGCTCAAAACGAAGGCTGGATAACAGGTACCGTGCTGGACGAGAAAGGCGAAGGCCTGGGATTCGTGAACGTCGCTGTACTCTCTTCTACTACTGATGCGGTCGTGACTGGTGCCATAGCAGAGATGGATGGCAGCTTCCGTATTAAAACACCTACAAAGGGAAGTTACAAGCTGAAATTGGGCGGTTTGGGCTATCTGCCCCTGATTACAGAGGTGTTTGAAGTAACAGGGCCTGACTTTAGCCGTGACTTCGGCAAACTGCAGGTAAAGCCTGATGTGAAAACACTTAAGGAAGTTACCATCCAGACCATGCGCCCTACCATTACCAACGACGCCGAGAAAATGGTGGTGAGTGTAGAGGGTACTGCTCTGGCGCAAGGCAGTACAGCCTACGAGGTACTCGAGAAATCTCCCGGCGTATGGGTGGACCAGGATGGCAACATCACCCTAAACGGCAAGCCAGGCGTGCAGGTCATGATTAATGGCAAGCAGTCCTACCTGTCAGGCAAGCAGTTGCAGAACCTGCTGCAGGGTATGTCGGCTGAGAACCTGAAGGATGTGGAGATCATCACCAACCCTTCATCCCGCTACGATGCGGAAGGTGCCTCCGGCATCATCAACATCAACCTGAAGAAAAACGAGTCTTTTGGCATGAACGGCAACGTATACGCCGGCTACCAGTACAACCGCCTGCACTCGTACAACACCGGCTTTGACCTGAGCCACAAAGCAGGTAAGTGGAACACCACCGCCGGCATGGACTTCGCCCGCCGTATGAACTACCGCGACATGCAGATGGAGCGCATCTTCAACGACCCGGCCGGCAGCAGCTTTTTTGACCAGGAAGGCTACGAAGAGCGTGAGCGCATTGCCCCTACTCTGCGCCTCGGCACCGACTACGACATCAACGACCGCCACAGCGTGGGCTTCATGAGCAACCTGTTTTACAACAGCAACGAGGGTATATTCAACACAGAGTCTGCGCTGCGTCGCCCTAACCCGGACAACAGCCGCTATATCTCTGCCACCAACGAGCATGCCAGCACCTACCGCAACGGTACTTTCAACCTGCACTACAACGGCAAGCTCGACACCCTGGGCACAACCCTGTCAGCCGACATCGACTATGCCCGCATCACCGACGAGACCGACTTTGTGTTCAAGAACACGCAGCTGACCCTGACCGGCAATGATCTGGTAAGCCAGGAACACCTGACCAGCTACAACCCAACCGGCTACGACATCCTGTCGGGCAAAGTAGACTTCACCAAAAAACTGGGCAAGGACGGTAAACTGGAGCTTGGTGTCAAAGCCAGCCATGTAGTGTCAGACAATGAGCTGCTGTTTTATGAAGTGACAGACGGCCGCCAGGTACTGGACCCACGCCGCACCAGCCACTTCATCTACACAGAAAATATTTTTGCAGGCTATGCCAACTACTCCGGCAAGCTGAGCGAAAACTGGAAGATCATGGCGGGTCTGCGTGCCGAGCAAACGGTGTCCGAAGGCAATTCGATCACATTGAACGATATCACCAAGCGCGACTACCTCGACCTGTTCCCGAGTCTGTTCCTGCAGCAGAAAGTGAGTGACGACTACCAGGTGAGCTACAAGTACAGCCGCCGCATCAACCGTCCGTACTACGGTCAGCTTAACCCCTTCATTTTCTACCTCGACCCTTATACCTGGTCGCAGGGCTACCCGAACCTGAAGCCACAGTACACCAACTCATTTGAAGTAACGCAGACACTGAAGCAGCGCTACAACCTGATGTTGGGTTACTCTGTGACAACAGACTTTATCGGTGAGATCCCAACCTACAACAGTGAAGACAACACCACCGTGTTTGGGCAGCGTAATATTGAGAATTATAAGAACGTGTATGGTACGCTGGTAGCGCCGGTGCAGCTATCCGGCAAGTGGGAGATGAACAACACCGCTACACTGGCCTACCAGCGCTATACCAAAGACGTGAATGCGCAGAATGTGGTAAACGACCAGGTGCTGTTCTTCCTGCAGTCGAACCAGAACATCCAGCTGCCAAAGAACCTGCGCATGGAGCTGAACGCCGGCTTCCAGGGGCCTGCCGTGTACGGTCTGTACGAGATTAGAAGCCAGTGGTGGCTGGACGCAGGCCTGAAGCGCACTTTCATGGACGATCGCCTGACGCTCTCTGTTAACGCCACTGACATCTTCAGAACCCGTGAGCTGCGCGTAAAAACCCTGCTCGAGGGCAACCTGAATGCCATTGACCAGTACCAGGGTGCCCAGAGCATCCGCGTGAACCTGCGCTACAACTTTGCCAAAGGCAAGGCTTTTGAAGCGAAGAAACGTAACATCAACCTCGACGAGATCAACCGCACCGGAAACTAGATAAATAGTATTAGTTAGCTTACTCAGCCCCTGCACAAATAAGTGTGGGGGCTGTTTATTTTTCACCGGTTATACCCCTGCCCTATCCTGACACCGCCCTTGCACGTAGTTATACAATCAATCAAAAAAGGGAACATGCAAGAAGAGAACACAGAACATAAAAAATTAAGAATAGCAGCTGTGGGAGACATACATGTGCAGGAGCAGGACGCTGGCAAATGGACAGATTTTTTCAGGCAGGTATCGGAAGAGGCGGATGTGCTCCTGCTCTGCGGCGACCTGACTGACACCGGCCGCGAAAGCGAAGCCGAAGTGCTGGCCGAGGAGCTGAAGGCCTGCTCTATACCTGTACTGGCCGTTTTGGGAAACCATGATTATGACCATGACCAGGTAAAGAAATTGCGAAAGGTATTTGCTCCGACAAATCTAAAACTGCTCGACGGCGACTTTACTGTGATCGGGCATGTGGGCTTTGCCGGTGTGAAAGGATTCGGTGGCGGATTCGACAGGTATATGCTCGGTATGTTCGGTGAGCAACTCAATAAAGACTTTGTGCAGGAGGCCGTAACGGAGGCCTTGAAGCTGGATGCCGCCCTGTCGCAGATCGACAGTGAGCATGGCGATCTCAAAAAGATTGCGCTTCTGCACTACTCTCCTATTCAGGCAACCATCGAAGGCGAGCCTGAGGCCATCCATCCATTCCTGGGCTGCTCCCGCCTGGAAGAGCCGCTTAACCGTCGAAACGTGCTCGCCGCCTTTCATGGCCATGCACACGTAGGCACCCTGGAAGGCGAAACGTCAACCGGCGTGAAGGTATACAATGTGTCGAAACCGGTGCTTCAGAAGTCGGAGTATGAGAAGCCTTTCTTTCTGTTAGAGGTATAGACCTGAAACTATATGGAAATAAACAGGAGGCTATTGGCCTCCTGTTTACTGGTAGCTATACCTAACGCCCGCTTATCCGAAAGCACGGCATAAAGCGGACTTTTAATAATATTGAACCCCATAAACTGATCGGCATTCTCAAACAAGCCAGTGCATGTAGCGAAACACCTCCTGAACCGGAAGAAATTAACCGATTTTAGAGATCAGGTCGGCTGACCTATTGGAGTAACCTACCTCGTTGTCGTACCAGCCGACCACTTTCACGAGCGTACCGTTTGCCGAGGTCATCTCTGCGTCGAGGATGCAGGAATGTTTGTTACCGACTATGTCAATGGAAACGATCGGGTCTTCCGTATACTCCAGGATTCCTCTCAATGAGCTTTCAGCCGCATTTTTCATGGCAGCGTTTACTTCCTCTTTCGTAGCGGGCTTTTGGAGCACACAGGTAAGATCGGTGAGAGAGCCGGCAGGTATAGGCACCCTGATGGCCACGCCATCCAGTTTGCCTTTCAGGTGCGGCATCACGAGACCAATCGCTTTGGCTGCCCCGGTTGTCGTAGGTATAATGGAGTAGGCTGCGGCACGGGCTCTTCTCAAATCCTTGTGTGGCGCATCCTGCAGGTTCTGGTCAGCCGTGTAGGCATGCACGGTAGTCATGTAGCCTTTCTCAATGCCAAAGGCATCGTCAAGTACTTTTGCCATAGGTGCCAGGCAGTTGGAGGTGCAGGATGCATTCGAGATGATTCTTTCGTCGCCTGTCAGGATATTATCGTTCACGCCCAGCACCACCGTTGGTATATTTCCCTTGGCAGGTGCCGAGATCACGACCTTTCTCGCACCGGCTTCCAGGTGCTGGGAGGCCCCCGCTTCGTCAACAAAGCGGCCCGTGGACTCGAGCACAACGTCTATACCTAATTTCTCCCACGGCAGGTTTTTGGGCTCCCGCTCAGCTGTCACGCCAATCTCCTGGCCGTCCACGATCAAACCGTTTTCCGTGGCCTGCACTATGCCATTAAAGCGGCCGTGCACAGAATCATACTTCAGCAGATGGGCAAGTGTTTTGGTATCGGTCAGGTCGTTTATGGCCACCACTTCAACATTTTCCTTCCGGAGGAGGGCTCTGAAAGTGAGCCTGCCGATACGGCCGAAGCCATTGATTGCAACTTTTATCTTCGCCATAGTTTTCAGATTGAGTTATGCGTATGGTAAAAAATTTAACTTTCGGGTTTTCCTAAGTGCTATACCTTAGTTATACTGTAAAACCATCCGGGAAGTCAATAAAAAGTGTCTTGCTGTAAATAAAGCTATCGGCATTGGCCAACAGGCGGCGGCAGTTCTCGCTCAGGTGGCGCAGGTGCAAATTGCCAGCCTGTAGACGACCCAAAACTGACTGAACACAGTTTTTGCATTTCAACGGATTATTAGTACTTTTGCATCCTCAAATGTACGCACATACCATACATAGCGTCCCTACTCCCCCCTGATCATCTATTTACCCTTCCCGGGTAAACAGCTATACTATTTCATTTTTCACATAAAGATCCTCCGGGATCAGCTTTAATTCAGGCTTCATGGTTTCAGAAGAAATCCTGCGCAGACGCACGTTTGCCATTATCAGCCATCCCGATGCTGGTAAAACTACACTTACCGAAAAACTGCTTTTGTTCGGCGGTGCCATCAATACGGCAGGCGCTGTCAAGAGTAACAAAATCACAAAATCTGCCACTTCTGACTTTCTGGAGATAGAGAAGCAGCGTGGTATCTCCGTTGCCACCTCGGTGATGGGCTTCGACTATGCCGGGCACAAGATCAACATCCTCGACACACCCGGTCACAAGGACTTCGCCGAGGACACTTACCGCACGCTCTCGGCCGTGGACAGTGTAATCCTGGTGGTGGACTGCGTGAAAGGCGTGGAGGAGCAGACCCGCAACCTGATGCAGGTATGCCGCATGCGCAACACACCCGTGATCGTCTTCATCAACAAGATGGACCGTGAAGGCCGCGACCCTTATGAGCTGCTCGACGAGCTGGAGCGGGAGCTCAACATCCACGTGCGCCCGCTGAGCTGGCCCATCGGTATGGGCTCCACTTTCAAAGGCGTGTATAACCTGTTCGACAAGGACCTTCGTCTTTTCACGGCCAACAAACAACAACTCACCAAGGATGTGATCGCGATCGAGGACATCAAAAGTTCGGAACTGGACGAGATCATCGGAAAGCAATCTGCTGACACGCTGCGGTCCGACACTGATTTCCTGAACGAGTTTTACGAGAACTTCGACCTCGACCTGTACAAGGAGGGTTACCTGGCGCCCGTGTTCTTCGGCAGCGCCATCTACAACTTCGGCGTGGGCGAACTGCTGGACACCTTTGTCAAGATCGCACCATCACCACAGGCAGTGCAGGCATCACAGCGGGAGGTGCGGCCAGAGGAGAATGCCTTCACCGGCTTCATCTTCAAGATACACGCTAACCTCGACCCGAACCACCGCGACCGCATCGCCTTTTGCAGGATCTGCTCCGGCAAGTTTGAGCGTAACAAGCTCTACTACCACACCCGCCTCGACAAGCGCATCCGCTTCTCCAGCCCCACCAGTTTTATGGCCAACGAGAAGAGTCTGCTGGATGAGGCGTGGCCGGGCGATGTAGTCGGCTTGTACGATACGGGTTCCTTTAAAATTGGCGACACGCTCACGGAAGGCGAGCTGCTGCAATACAAAGGTATACCGAGCTTTTCCCCGGAAATTTTCAAGGAAGTGGTGAACAAGGACCCTTTCAAGACAAAACAATTGGAGAAAGGTATACGCCAGCTCACGGACGAGGGTGTGGCGCAGCTATTCATGCAACAGCCTGGTAGCCGCAAGATCGTCGGGACGGTAGGTGAACTGCAGTTCGACGTGATCAAGTTCCGCCTGAAGCAGGAGTACGGTGCCACCTGTGACCTGTATCCCCTCAACTATTACAAAGCCTGCTGGATCACATCAGACGACAAAGAGGCGCTGGCCCGGTTCATCGCGATCAAGGGCAGCCACATCGCCTACGACAAAGACGATAACCCGGTGTTTTTTGCCGATACGTCGTGGGTGCTGCGCTCGGTGCAGGAGCATTATCCGAAACTGAACTTCCACTTTACTTCCGACTTCAAATTTGAGGCGGCCAGGCAGGGGTAAACCCCTGCTGTTCAATTAGCTGTACAGAAGTCACCTCATTATTCCCATAGACCTTACCCTATTTCATAACGGTAAACACATTTATGAATCAAAATTCATTACCCGATCAGAAAAGAATCAACGACGGGTTTTTCTCGCATGTCAAGACTGACCTGCCTGCCGGTCTTGTCGTATTCCTGATTGCGCTTCCGCTTTGCCTTGGTATTTCGCTTGCCTCCGGTGCCCCCCTATTCTCAGGCATCATTGCCGGTATAGTGGGCGGTATCGTTGTGGGCTTTCTGAGTGGCTCCAAGGTTAACGTAAGTGGACCGGCTGCTTCGGTGGCGCTGGTGGTGCTGATGGCCATTCAGTCGCTGGGCTCATTTCAGGCGGTGCTGGCGGCCACAATGGTAGCAGGTGTGCTGCAGATCATCCTGGGCTTCCTGCGAGCGGGCACTATTGCCTACTTTTTCCCAAGCTCCATGATCAAGGGTATCCTGGCTTCAATCGGCCTTATCCTCATCATTAACCAGATACCGCACGCTTTCGGGTATGCAGGCAAAGAGCTCTTCGGCAGCATGGAAGACGGCTTCAGCACCAACCTGTTTGCCGGTGTGCTGGACCAGATTAGCCTGGGCGCCACCATCATCACGGTGCTCTCCCTCATCATCATTTTTGCCTGGGACCAGCCGGCGCTCAAGCGCTATACCTTCTTTAAGTTTGTGCCCTCTGCCCTTATCGCAGTAGTGGTGAGCGTACTCGTAAACCAGCTTTTCGTGGCTTATTTTCCGCAGTTGGCCCTAAGCGGAAACCGACTGGTGCAGCTTCCGGCAGCGGATGGCATCGGTGAGTTTTTCTCTTTCTTCACCTTCCCGGATTTCTCCCAGCTCACTAACCCGGAGCTGTACACCGTGGCCCTGAGCATCGCTTTCATCGCATCGCTGGAGTCCCTGCTGAGCACTGAGGCAGGCGATAAGCTAGACCCATACAAGCGCAAGTCCTCCACCAACCGCGAACTCAAAGCACAGGGTATAGGCAACCTAGTGTCAGGCTTTATCGGCGGCCTGCCGGTGACCGCCGTGATCGTACGTACCTCTGCCAACGTGTCGTCAGGGGGACGTACGCCGCTGTCAACCATCACCCACGGCACGGTGATGCTGATCTGCGTGATGGCTATACCCCGCATTCTCAACATGATTCCGCTGGCTTCGCTTTCGGCAGTGCTCTTTGTGGTGGGATACAAGCTGACCTCCATCGCCCTTTTCCGCCGCATGTGGAAAGCTGGCAAGCGCCAGTTCGTGCCATTCTTTGTGACCATCGTGGCCGTGATGCTGACAGACCTGATCACAGGTATCATGATCGGTGGTGCTGTGTCGGTATTCATGATCCTGCGCGACAACTACCGCACGCCTTTCTTCATTGACAAGAAAGCGCACTACGAAGGAGAACGTGTGGAACTAGTTCTTTCAGAGGAGGTTACTTTCCTGAACAAGGCAAGTGTCATGCTCACGTTGGACCACGTAGCGCCTAATTCCACGGTGGTGATCGATGCTTCACGTTCTGTAAACATAGACGACGACGTGCTCGAGATCATCGAAGAATTTAAAGCCACGGCAGCTTATAAGAACATCAAAATTGAACAAATAGGCCTTGACAAGTTCTTTGCTCAGCGTAAACCAGCTTAAATTAGGACAATTTAGTAAGAACAATCCCATAAGTTAATCAGTATATAGAATCAGATTGATTCTATATACTGATGATGGATTACACCCGACTAAACACTACTCCTTCTCCCCCAGGAATGGAAGCCTTTGTTGTCTACTATCCACCATTGCTGCCTACCCTGGAATACCATGAAATTACTTTATAAAAAGATCATAAACCGGCTTAAAAAGATTACAGGACGCTTTGTGTCGCACAACATCCGCTACAGGCCTCAAAGTATATTCCGCCTGCATACCGACGATGCGCAAGCCCAGCGTGAAGCAAAGCTATACCCTGTTTATCCCGCCCTGCGCACCACCCTGGACATCCCGGAGGCTCTTTACGAAGCCTGCTCAGCCTACTGGAAGCCGCAGCGGGAAGTCACGACCGACTATGAGGTGGTAGAAGCCCCCAATGGCCGCATCTACACCGACAACGACAGCACCATAGCGATCATCAGCAAATACAACCGCCTGATCGAGAACGTGTCCCTGAGCATGAAAGAAGGGAAAGTAACGGAAAACGGGTATAACAATATCTTTGAACAGCGCTATTTTTCGGCGCCTACCAGGTTTGAGGGCACGGTCTTTTCTCTGCTGACCGGCGGAGCGGGGCTTAACAACATCAGCCACTGGTTTGTAGATGTACTGCCACGCCTGCACCTGCTCAAAGAGAGCGGACTGTACGACAAAGTGGACTGGTTCCTGGTGCCCAGCCTGCGCTATGACTTCCAGCTCGAAACATTGCGACTGCTAGGTATACCGGAAAAAAAACTGATTGCCGGTGACGAACATCCGCACATCATGGCCGACTGCATCATCGCCTCCACTGCACCCCGTGGCAATCACACGCTGGTACCGCACTGGCTCTGCCAATACATTCAGGCCGCATTTGTGCCCCTCGCCGCCCAGGAAACCGAAGCAGACCAGCAGGGCGTAAAATTGTACATCAGCCGCAGCGACTCCAAACTGCGGCAGGTGGAGAACGAAGCGGAGCTGGTGGAGGCCCTGAAACCCTACGGCTACCGCCCGGTGGTGCTGAGCCAATTATCCGTGCTGGAGCGGATCAAGTTGTTCTCAAGGGCCAGCTCGGTGGTGTCGGCTACGGGAGCGGGTCTGGTCAGCATGATGTTCTGCAAACCGGGCACGCAGGTGATCGAGCTGTTTCACGAGGGTTTTGTCATAGAACCTTTCTATGACATTGCCACCAAAATGGGCATGGACTACAGCTACATCATCTGCAAGAGCAACAGCCTGGTGAAAGACGCCGGACAAGGCCAGCACGAGAACCTGAAAGTAGAGCTTCCGGAGCTGGTAGAACTGATCCGGGCCGGGAAGAAAAATAAACGACAGGCGCAGCCAAACCAACAAACCAACTTGAAGTATAGCTGATATAGGGATGGCAGCATTGCGCCACTGAACTTAAACTGAAAACAATGGAAGAAGATAAAAAGAAGTACCTCGATGCTTTGCGTAAAAACAACGGAAAGCTCGACGAAAGAGCCCTGGGCGAGAGCCTTGGCTTCAGCAAGGAGTACACAGACGAACTCATTGAAGCGCTCATGGCTGACGAAAAAATAGAATACAGCGCAGGTCAGAACTGTAGCTACAAAGTGAAGGAATAATCAGCCGATCGGGCAGACAGCCCTGATTTGCAGGAAGAGCGAGCCGCCCTGAACCATACCTCGAACAGGTATAGTTCAGGGCGGCGTCATTAAGGCAGGCTATCCACTTTAATTCCTGGGTACAGGCTGCTTGCTTTATACTTTCAAATGAATATATTTACATATCATAAAAAAACAAAAATCTCCTCACCTTCAAAAATCAAAGTATATGGGTATGATAAAAGAGTTTAAAGAGTTTGCCATGCGCGGCAACGTGATGGACCTGGCCATTGGTATCATCATAGGTGCTGCTTTCAGTGGCTTGGTTAATTCCGTTGTCAACGACCTCATCATGCCGCTGGTCGGTAAGGCGATCGGTGATATGGACTTCTCCAACCTGTATGTGCCACTCTCTGATGCCGTACCGCAGGGCCTGGCGCTGGAAGAGGCCCGTAAACTGGGTGCTGTATTTGCCTGGGGTAATTTTATTACAGTATTGATCAACTTCCTGATCCTGGCCTTCATCATATTTATGATCGTGAAAGGCATGAACCGCATGATGCGTAAAAAGGCCGCCGCTCCGGCAGTGCCGCCTGCTCCTACCAAAGAAGAAGTGCTGCTCACCGAAATGCGCGACGCCCTGCGCACCATCGCTGCGAAGTAAGCGCTGCCCATACCTGAAAAGCCCTGCTGCACTTCGGCGAATACGCCAGTGCCGCAGGGCTTTTTTGTAATCCAGGGACTAAAGAAATGTTGATTGCTGGATGCACGATTCCGACAGGTCGCTACACTTCTATCCTCTGCTATACCTGTCCTTTGGATTCACCTGGCTGAGTTCGATCAGCAGCTGGGCTATGTTATGTGTGGTGGCTTCGAAGAAGGCCTTGCCTTTGGCGGGTGTGGCGGCGGCCGGGTTGCCGATGCCGGTATCGTCGCTCACCTGCGACCACATGCGCTCTGACCAGGCCCAGCCTTCGCGTATACCTGTGAGGCGGGACTTGTGCTCTTTGCCCTCCCCTGCTGCGCTAAGCGGCAGCATCAGGTCAGGACGCAGGTGCTGCATGATGCTGGTCTCCATCTCGTCGGCGTGGTCGCCTGGGCTGTCGAAAAAGGCCTTGCGGTCGGCGGCCAGGAACCAGTTGCAGGTGAGCAGGAACATGTCCGGAAACTGCAGGCCCAGCTCGCGCAAGATTGGTTTGAAATCGTTGCCACCGTGGCTGTTGAGCAGCAGGAGCTTGTGTATACCCTGCCGGTTGAGTACCGTGACGATGTCGCGCAGGATAGCCAGTTGGGTGCTCGGGTTCAGGTTGATATCGAGCTTGATGTCGGCCTGACCGGTATTTACGCCAAATGGCAGCACCGGCAGCACCATCACCTTTGCCTCTGCTTCCCAGGCCAGTCTGGCAGCCTCAGCCGCCACTGCCTCCGCTTCGTAGTTATCAGTGCCGTAGGGCATGTGATAGTTGTGGGCCTCAGTGGCACCCCAGGGCAGTATGGCTACTTCAACCTGCTGGTCTTTGATCGCTTTCCAGTTCGTTTCGGCAAGTATGTAAGGACGCATGAATAGTTTGGGAGTTAAATTTTCTGAGCGGGGATCTTAACTTTCTAACTTTCAACAAGCCATTCGATCGCTTCTTCCATGCTTTCGAAGCTGCGATACATGATGGAGCCGACGACCAGAGCTGCGGCGTTACTGGAAATGGTTTCGCGGTCAGGGTCAGGGGTCTTGAGCTTGGCAAACTTTTGCAGCCGCGTACTGGCCAATTGCAGGGCCAGGTTGTTTATAATCCCGGCATACTCCTCCATGGGCACCGTCACCTTCGACTGACGCGTATCGGTGAGGATGCGCTTGATATCGTAGCTGCGCACTGTTTCTACCACCTCGTTGATGATATACGTTACCTCAGGCAAGGTATAGCTGTGCATATTCGGCCAATCCACCAACAGGATATCTTTGGTGGGGTTATAATCCAGCTTCAGGAATTTATTTGGAATGATCATGTAAGTTTTTTGGACAAAGCGCTACTTATACGCTTCACAGGGCAAAAGTAATGCATTTGGGTGATCATCCAAGTATCCAGTTGCGTGCCTCTCCGTACTGCTCAAATTCTCTGAAGCTGTAAGGCAGCGTACTGTTGTCCACTGTCTTGAACATATTTTCGCAGCTGATCCGTGCTGAGATGTCATTAGAGCGGACACGGGCCATTTTATCCAACTGCTGTGCGTGCGGGTAAAAGAGCGGCGCCCACTCCTCCTTCGTCCACTTCTGATCTGACAGACGCACCACACGGGCCTGGCGGTAGTCATCAAGCCAGCGCTTCACTTCGTAGTTTTTGAGTATATGAATGTACTGCAGCATCGCTTCCCGGTACTCTGCGCTGGCCGCGTAAGCCGACCAGGTGATCTCCAGTAATTGCTCTGCCTCGTAATAGGCAATGTTTATATAGTTTTTTTTGTATATTATCATTGCAATACAGTCTGTATAACTGACAGGGACATAGAGCGCTGTAAAACAATCGTTTCCGTGTTTACGTCACCCGTGTACTCCTATCCATATATTTCGACAAGGGTTTGCAATAAACAGTTTCCAGTTTTAAAATCAAAACCACTGCATAATTTTAGTATGAATTATTGACCTTTCTCTAGTTTGACTTGACCATTCAGGTGCTGCTTTGTAACTTGTGCCGATTCATATCTGAATTATCCGTAGTATTCAGCACACCCCATGATTCTTTTAC
The DNA here is from genome assembly GCF_900156415.1 of Pontibacter lucknowensis. GTDB lineage: Bacteria > Bacteroidota > Bacteroidia > Cytophagales > Hymenobacteraceae > Pontibacter > Pontibacter lucknowensis. Next base: position 38,499 of record NZ_FTNM01000006.1, read on the forward strand.
AAAACAGCATATTGCGACTGGAGTACAACCCGGCCACCGACATACTGCAGGTGCGCTACCCCGACCTGCAACGCTATCATTTGTCAGAGATCAGGCACAGCCTGCAGATCATGGTGGAGACGATCCGAAACTACGATGTGCGTAAGCTCATGCTCGACGCCCGCACCACGTCTATAGAAATTGAGGAGGAGGAGAACCGCCAGCTGACGCTGGAACTGGCAGGTATGCTGTCGAAGACACGGCTGACCAAAGTAGCCCGGGTACAGCCCTCTGACCCTGAGAAAGAATCCCGCGCCCAGCGCAACATTGAGGCCGCTCGCAAAGCAGGCATCTTAAATTATGAAGTAGGTACATTTACCACACCGGAAGAGGCCCTGATCTGGCTCAAAGCTTAAGGTATAGACATAAAAAAAAGCGGCCCCGGTCGTTCACCCCCGGAGCCGCTCCTATCATTCACAAAATGAGCTTTCGCTAAGCTGCCTATATATACGGCTGCCTATATTAGAAAGTTGTTATCTTTTTTAAATTATTTTTTCGGGTAATAGCGGGTCATCTTATCAGCAGCTTCGCGGGCGCCTGGTATATGTCACACCTAGGGCAACTCTATAAAGACGGAGGTACCTGCATCTACCTGACTTTCAATCCATACCCTGCCCTTGTGCTCGTCTATTATCTGTTTGACAATGTATAGCCCCAACCCTGTCGTGGGCTCCCCATTTGTCCCTTGCCTCCTCGCTTTGGTGAATTTCTGGAAGACAGTGGCCAGCAGTTCAGCGGGAATCCCGATTCCGTTATCCTGCACCTGCAGCATCTTTTTGCCACCTACTTCTTTCAGTGTGAGGCTTATCTGACCATTTTCCTGGCTAAATTTTACGGCATTGGAAAGCAGGTTCTCCAGCACCCACCTGAACTTATCCCTATCAATGGCAGCAAAAACAGGTTTTCCTGTATGATGGAACATCAGGCTAATACATTTTCTTTCCGCGACTATACGCAGGCTGTTCAGGTGGAGCTGAATATAATCTTTCAGGTCTGTTTCTTCCAGTGTAAGATACCTGGACTCAATCTCTCCTATGAGGAGCAGCTCACTGATCAGGTGGAGCGCTCTATCTGAAGTTTCCGAAATAAGGTTGACGTATGAAAGGATTTGCTCGGCCTTCTCCTGCCTTTTTTCCCCAGACTCTTCCAGGTTCTCCTTTAGAAAGCGGGCAGCCATCATAATATTGTTAATCGGAGATTTCAGATCGTGCGCTACCATGTGCATGATAGTTTCCTGGTTATCATACAGCTTCTTGAGCTCCAGTTCAAGAAGCTTACGTTTGTCTATGTTCTCTACTATCGTAAAGCCTAGCGTAGCGTCCTGGTCCTGAAAAAGAATCGAGGTTACCCGACACCAGAAACTGGTGCCGTCCTTATTGAGCAGGCAGGTTTCTATCTGAAAAGAAGGAATCTGCTCTTCCCAAAGCTTTTTCTGCAGTGCTTGCCAGTCCAGGACAAAATCAGGGTGGGCAAACTCGGTAATGCGGGTACCGATCAGCTCGGCTTTGCTGTAACCCATCATCCGCTGCAAGGCCTCGTTCACCTGCGTAATTTTCAGGTCAGCGGAAATGATCTTCTGCCCCAGTACAGACTGGTAAAATATAGCTTCGAAGCGGCTATGGCTCACTTCAAAGTTTTTATGAATGGCTTGCTGTGTATTTAGTTTCTCGTATGCTGCTGCGTTCTCCAAACGCAACTGCTCTATCTCCTTTCGCAAAGCCAGGATTTCGGCCTCGGAAGAAGTGCTGTTCGCCTGAGAGGTTTTTTGGTTTGTTTTTGAATTAGGCATATATGGCAAATACGTCACTAATCGGCGGTTATCCGACTATATTTTTCATTTGGCTAATGAATTAATCTTAATAAAGATACAGCTGGGCGATAAAATAGTTGTTATACCTTCACAGTGATGAGGTCCTGCATTTCGTACTCCGCCCGCGGCATGGCAAAGCCCGGATCCACGAGCTTCACATCGTATTTGAGGTCGTGGTTCTTGTGCTCCACCCGCTCGCGCAGGTAGTAAAGCACCAGCTCGTGCATGGCCTCGTAGTTCAGGTCCGTCTTACCCTTGGTCTTTACGCCATACTGTGCATAAAAAGCAGCCTTCAAAAAGTCGTGCAGGTGATTTTTCTCATGCTCCTCACTCTCACTCAGGTTGATGCTATCGAGCAGGGTGCGGAGTGCCGCTTTGTAAGCCTCCATGTCGGGGCGGGAGGTCTTGAGCCGGAGATACGCTTTGTTCAAGGCCTGGCGGCGTAGAATGTTTTGCTGCATGGCTGAAATTTACAATAGCAAGATACCTAAAAATAAGGCATGGAAGGGAAAGATGTATTAAATATGAATAATATCCTATACCTGTTTCAAAATGCCATCTGCACTGGCTACAGCGACTTTCCCAGGGCCTGCCTTTACCTGAACTCCACTCAGAAGAAAGATTAAATAAAAAATTATCAATATTTTTATTTTTTAAATCAATAAAATAACCATAACCTAATTTCAGAATAGCTCGTTATGGTATTTTTATATAGCCATAACATCTCCTACACTTTTTCAAGGGTACACTTACCACTTCTAGTAGTCTGTTTACCTCGTTTATTTACATGCTTACCAGCTCTAGTAAAACATGCTCTTAGCTTCAACCGAGCTTTGAAACTTGTTTTAATTTAAAAAGCTGCCAGGCCTGTTTGCGTCCAGAAACTTTAAAACTATACCTAAATCAATTAATTATTTAAACTTTTAAACTATGCGCAACAAATTTTTTACTACCAAAACTTTACTTTATCCGGCTCTTTTCGCCTTTGTGGGCCTGATGGGATGTAACCCCGAAGAAGACATGAACCCAACTGGCGAGTTGAGCCAGGAAGCAACGCAAATGGCGCAAGGAATTAACCCAAAATCAAACGTAAAACTGCACAAAAACCAGTATGTGGTTCTTTCGAGCAGCGAAACCATGTCAGCTGATATTGCAGCTCAACTGAACGCCGCCAATGGCAAAGTAATCAGCTTGCTTGAGCAGGCTGGTGTGGCCACCGTTTATTCAGAAGATCCGAATTTCGTTGCCAATGCCTCTAAAATTAATGGTATACGCTCTGTGGTGCGCGACCTGGAGGTACAGTGGTATAATCCGGATGACATGAAGATTGTCGAACTGAGCGACGTGGGCACACCACCGGCAAGCGGCGACGACGACCGCTTCTTTGACCTGCAGTGGGGACATGCCGCTATTAAAGCGCCAGAGGCCTGGAACGCCGGCCATCGTGGCAGTGGTGTTCGTGTTGCCGTACTGGATAGCGGCTTTGACTTAGACCACCCGGACCTGGCACCCAACATCGATCTTGCTGCCAGCAAAAACTTTGTTCCAGGCGAAGGATTGAGTTACGCCCTATCGGGTGTAGGTAGCCACGGCACCCATACAGCCGGCACCATTGCGGCAGCCGACAACGGCATTGGCATTATAGGTGTTGCGCCTGAGGCGAAACTGATTTTGGTAAAGGTACTGCGCGACTCCGGCTCCGGTTCTTTCTCCTGGATGATGAATGGCATTGTTCATGCGACACAGCAAGGCGCTAATGTAATCAACATGAGTCTTGGAGCGGCCCTTCCACGCAATGGCAAATTCCTGAACGACAATGGCACACCAGAAGATCCATCTGATGACTTTATTGAAAGCGACACCAAAGCCGTGCAGGAGTTGCTGATCGCCATAAACCGCGCCACCAGCTATGCCACCAAGAATGGTGTAACCGTTATAGCCTCTGCTGGCAATGACGCCAACAACGGAAACGCAGACAAGTCGCTGGTACACATACCTTCTTCTTCTACTGGTGTAATTTCTATTTCAGCGACGGCTCCACGTGGTTGGGCACTTAATCCTTTCGGCACTTTTATGGATGACTTCGCCTCTTACTCTAACTATGGTACCTCTGATGTGCACTTTGCAGCCCCAGGCGGTGACTACATGCATCCGGGTAATGAGATAGCCATCATTGCAGGTGTGAGACAATACGTTTATGTATTTGATTATGTGTTCAGCACAGGCAGCAGCCTAACTCCCGGAGTTGCTCAGTACTACTGGTCAGTTGGTACAAGTATGGCAGGTCCTCACGCAGCAGGCGTAGCAGCACTTCTTATCGGACGTAACGGTGGTCAGATGAGCCCAGCGCATGTACTGGCCAAACTACGGGCCACTTCTGACGATCTTGGCAAGCCTGGCCGCGACCCTTACTACGGTTATGGCCGCGTAAACGCTTTCCGTGCCGTGACTGAATAAGTACGACAAGCCCTCATAACAAAAGCCGGACTGCTGAAAAGTAGTCCGGCTTTTTTATTTATCAGAATACGATTTTAATCCAATTTTAACACAGCGATTTATACCTATTATCCTATTTATTTGATTATCAAAACTTAACTGACAGCTGCAGATGAAGTAACTTAATACGCTTCATAAAACCACATTTTGGATATTAGAAAGCCTTTTTTCAACATTTAGAACATTTTCATAAATTTCGGTATACAATTGAACCCATATTGCCTAATTACAATTACATTCAGGAAGTTTTAAGCCACTGCACCTTTATGAAGGTAAATTTTACGCCACCTGAAGAGCTGATCCTTACACCGGATTTCTATAGTTCTATTGTACGTCATGCATCTGAACTCATTACAGTACTCAACTGTGAAGGGATCTATCAATACATTTCAGATTCGATAGCCACTGAACTTGGCTATACCCCGGAAGACCTGCTGGGCACCTATGTGTTTGACCTGATACATCCGGATGACGTACCTTCTCTTGAACAGGAGCTTTATAACCTGACTGCTGGCGACACCAAACAAGTAAACCTTCCTCCTGTTCGCTTCAAAGCCAAAAACGACAGCTGGCGCTGGCTCAGCTGTGTCGCGACCAACATGCTGGACAACCCCCACGTGCAGGGTATCGTGACCAATTCGCGTGATATTACCACGCAGATGGAGGCCTCGCGGCAGAGAAAAGAAAGCCAAGCTTATTACAAAGCGCTCTTCTTCAACAACCCCGACCTGGTGTTTACGATGAGCACGAGCGGGGAAGTGCAGGCCTGCAACGACGCCGTGGTGAAGCTGTCTGGCTATACGCGTGAAGAATTTCCGAAAAGCCATTTTGCCGAATTTGTGTTGCCGGATAACCGTGAAGAAACATTCAAGGCCTTCTCCACAGCCCTTACGGGACAGCCCTGCAACTTCGAGACCTGCATCCGCCACCGCGATGGCAGCAAGCGCTACTTGTCGGCCGCACTCGTACCCGTCGTGCTGGAGGGCCGGGTGCTCGCCATACAATGCATCGCCAAAGACAGCACCAACGAGAAAGAGGCAAACCTGCTTGTAAATGCACAGGCCAAGAAGCTGCACAAAATTTTGGAAGGGATGTCTGAAGGCTTTTTTGCCCTGGACAAAGAGTGGCGCTACAGCTTCGGCAACACTGTCTTCGCCAATTTCCTCAACCGGGATCTCGAAGACTTAATGGATCTCTGCATCTGGGAGGAATACCCGATGCTGGAGGGAACCCTCTTTAAGCAGAAATGCCATGAGGTGGCCGAAACAAAAAAGGCAGTACAGTTTAAGGAGCAATTCTGCGAGCTGAGTGCTTTTCTGCAGTTTACCATCAGCCCCTTTGAAGGCGGTATCCTCATTGCGTTTTCCGACATCACAGCGCAGGTTATCGCGCAGGAAGAGCTGCGGAAGCTTTCGCTGGTGGCCAGTAAAACGACAAACGGCGTGATCATCACCAACGGACAGTTGGAGATAGAGTGGGTCAATGAGGCTTTCTGCAACGTGACCGGCTATAGCATGGAAGAAGTAGTAGGCAAGCGCCCGAGCGACATCCTGACTTCTGCCGATACGGACCCGCGCGAGATCCTGTGGGTGAGAGAACAGCTGGCAAAGGGCATCCCGATGCGCAAAGAACTGCGCAGCTATAAGAAAAACGGCAACCTGATCTGGGCTGATGTCACCATCTCCCCTATTTCCAATGAGCAGGGCCAGATCGTAAAGCACATCTACATCCACACCGATATCACTGAACGCAAGCTCGATCAGGAGCAGTTACTCAAAACGACCGAGCACCTGTACCATCAGAATCAGGACCTGCAGCAGTTCAACTACATAGTATCACACAACCTGCGTGCGCCTGTCGCTAACCTGGTCGGGCTGTCGTCCGTGCTACAGAAGCTTGACCACAACAGCAACCGCTTTGCCAAGGGCCTGCAAAACCTGGAAACCTCCGCCCGCCGGCTTGATGATGTGATCAGTGACCTGAACAAAATACTGGCTGTGCGTTCCTCTGACCTCCAGGCGGCCCATGAGATCGTCCTGTTAAGCGAGGTAGCGACAGAAGTGGCGCAGAGCCTGCAGCATCTGCTGACCCAGGCCAATGGCCGGATCGTGCTGGACCTGAAAGAAGATGACCTGCTCTGGGCCAACCGGGCTTTCGTCTACAGCATACTGCACAACCTGATTTCTAACGCGATTAAGTACAAATCTTCGCACCGGGACTTACTTATAGAGGTAAATAGCGTAAGGAAAGATAACAGCCTGCAATTACGTGTAACAGACAATGGCAGCGGAATGGACCTGGACCTGGTGCGGCCGCATCTGTTCCAGCTCTACAAGCGCTTCCATACAGGGCCGGATGGTAAGGGCATCGGGCTATACCTGGTGAAAATGCAAATGAACGCTATTGGAGGCAAGATAGAGGTAGAAAGTAGGCCAGAAGCAGGCACCACTTTTACATTACAGTTTGAGCTCCCAGCCTATGGCCCGCAAGGTTTACATAATTGATGATGATGACATCAGCATATACCTGACATCCCTGGTACTGGAGGATGCAGGCTTTGCCGACGAGATTCATACCTATAGCTCTGCAGATGATGCCCTGGCTGCTCTGTCCTTTACTGACACTGCTCCCCTGCCGGATGTAATCCTGCTCGACCTGAACATGCCTGTCAAAAGCGGCTGGGATTTTCTGGAGGTGCTGCGCCCCTATGAAGAAAAGCTCAAAGGAAAACTGGATGTGTTCATCCTCACCTCTTCCATCGCTGCCAGCGACAAGAATCTTTCCCGTAATTACCCGCTTGTGCGCGGCTTCCTGCACAAGCCGCTCGACGAAGAAAGTCTGAACTACATGAAGCAGACGCGCAACAGCCGTGTCTAATCAGCATAGAGCGGCAGCCTGATCACAAAGCGGGCGCCCTCATGCTCGCGGCTGTGCACACTGATGTGGCCACCATGCAGCCGCACCAGCTCATATACAATGGAAAGCCCCAGCCCACGCGACTTCTCCCCGTTCAGTCCCGACCTCCCGACATTCGCCTTGCGCTCAAATAGTTTCGCATGCAGGTTCTCAGGTATACCGATGCCTGTATCGCTGTGCTCGATCACGACTTCATCCCCCTCCTGGTAGGCACTTATCGTGATGTTGCCCGTGCTTGGGGTGAACTTGATGGAATTAGAGATCAGGTTGTTCAGCACCTGGGATATTTTGATCTGGTCCAGGTCCAGCACGAGCGGTTCCTGCGGCAGATCCAGCACCAGCGTCTGCTGTACAATCTGCCCTTTCTGGTAGAACTCGGCCATGCTGCTGATCAGCTTATTCAGGTCGACGCGTGTTCTGGTCACGGAAATTTCCGGCGACACCAGATGCTCCTCGCTGAGCAGGTCGCGGATCAGATCTGTGCACTGAATGCAGGCATTTTCAATAATGGTGGTGTATTGCACTACTTCCTCCAGCCGGTTATCCTGCGTGTCTTTGCGCAGCAGGGCAGCTACACTCTGGACAATTGCCAATGGCCCGTGCAGGTCATGCATTACCATTTCGAGCGCACTGTCCTTGCGACGCCCGAACTCGGCGAGGTAGTTGATAAATTCCTGCTGACGACTGGTATCCTCGGCCATACCTGCCACAGCCACTATTTTCTGCGCTGCATCACGAATGGGGTAAACACTGCAGCGCATGTGACGCAGCCTGTTATTTCGCATCATGCGTATGGTTTTCTCAACAGGTTCTCCCCGCAGTAACTTGTGCCAGCAGTCAACCACGACGGCGCGATCTTCTTCGGGCACGGTATCGAGCAGGAGTTGGGGTTGCCGCTGAAGCCGCTCCTGCTCCGGTTCCCATAAATCGCGAAAAGCACTTGAAAGGAAACTGAATTTATTCTGTGCCAGATCAAACTGAAACATAATTTTATTACTCTGTCTGCTGATCTGGTTTATTGTACTGAGATTGTCCATTGTGTAAGGCGGTAAGTAGCGTCGCTATACATACGGCACGTCGCTTTACACGTTATATTCGTACCATGGAACGTCAGTACACTGCCACCAGGCCACAAAAAAGGATGCGCTACTCCCTGGTTTATCTGCTTATGCTTCTGCCGGTACTCTGCTGCCCGGCAAAACTGGCTGCGCAGCATAAGGATGTGCAGCAAAACGAGCAGTTCTGGTTTGGCTACATGACCTCGACCCGTGTTTCAGAGCGGTTTTCCATCTGGAATGACTTTCATTATATACCGGAGGGTTTTAGCGTGGTGCGAACCGGCCTGACTACACACTTTCCAAACCGCATTGATGTAACCGCAGGCTATGCCCATGTGTGGCTTCCGGTGGGTGGTGAGCTCAGGCGACGGGAGCACCGTCCCTGGGCGCAGGTCGTCATCCCGACCCCACTTGGCGGCAATTTTGCCCTGCAGCACCGGCTACGCTGGGATTTGCGCTATCGCCAGCGTACAGCAGCCGGTGAAATAACGGACGGCTATACCTTTAACCATCGCGTCCGCATCCAGACCGTGCTGCGGCGCAACTTCCCTGCACTTACGTTGGGGGGTGTACTGCCCAGCCTTGTTGTATCCAACGAACTGCTGATGAACCTGGGAGAAGAAGCCACCGCCCCTTTTGACCAAAACCGCATCTCGCTGATGGCTGCCACCCGGCACAAAGGGCTGATGCTGCAGGCGGGCTATATGAACCGCTATGTGCAGGCAGCCACACCGGGCCGCTTTACCAGTAACCATACCCTGGTGGTGTGGCTGTTTCACACCATAGACTGGCGCAGGCAGGATACACAGCCCTAAAGTATTGAAAGGGCTGGCCCTGATCAGAAGGTAAAAATGAGGGTAGCCCGGTTAAAGGCATAGCCAAGGCGGATGTCTGGCTGGGGTTTGCTGGCATAGCGTAGCCCTTCGTTGTATACATAGATTGCCCGGTGCTCCCGCTTCATTCTGGCACCGGCAAAAGGTATACTGAAGGTCAGCAGGCTCGCCCCCGCACCGGAAATCAACCAGTTGGGCTGGTTGCCGGACAGCTGCCTGCTCATCGGGTACGTGATCAGGAGCCCGCCGGCATAGGAAAGCACAGAAGCCGGAAGTGAGTTGCGGTTGCCTTTCTGAAGCTCTTGTCTTGCCTCCGGATGTTGATCCAAAATGTGCAAAAGCTGTTTTTTACTGATTTGTCTGCCATGCTGATAGTAAGCAAATCCAAGGCCTTTTTTCTGTACAATTATTTCACCGTCGCCCTGCGCCAGGGAGCAATTATACATACTACTCAAAATAAGCAGTACCATTAGTAAGTAAGTTTTCATAAGTATAAGGTGAGATTCAGGAACAAAATAGCAAAATGACACTTTATCTCAAAGTGCAATTTCCATATACGCATATCTTTGGATTAAAGTATAGATCCATCACACTTCACACCCACTGAAACTCAATACAGTACACCTGAATCAACACAAAAAAAGCAGCAAACCCATGGCTTGCTGCTTCGACTTAGAATAACACTTTATTATTATAGGCAGGTTTCCAGGCTAGCTTCCCAGCTGCGCTTCCAGCTCTTCGGCTTCCAGCATCAGGCTCTCCCACTTCTGGTTTACAGCATCCAGCTCCTTTTGCACCGATTCAAACTTCTGGGATGTTTCCTGTAGCACATTCGGGTTACCGTATACCTTTGGGTCAGCCAGCTCGGTTTCGAATTTAGCCAGCTCCTGCTCCAGTATCTGCACCTGTTTCTCTACCTCGCTTATCTGGCGCTTTACCTGCTTCAACTGGTTGTTCAGGGCATTGAATTCGCTGTTGTCGCGCTTCGGCTTTGGCTCGTCTTTTTTAGGGGCCGGCGCTGCAGCAGCATCGCGTTTAGTTTCTTTCTCGCGCTTCTCCTGGAAGGCCTCATACTCGTGGTAGGTGCCCGGGTACTCTTTCAGCTGGTAGTCTTCGATATACCAGATCTTGGTCGCGACGTTCTCCACAAAGTAGCGGTCGTGCGAGATCACGATAAAGGTTCCCTCGTACTGCTCCAGCGCCTGGATCAGGATATTCACCGACATCATGTCCAGGTGGTTGGTCGGTTCGTCGAGCATCAGGAAGTTGGCCTCTGAGATCAGCGTCTTGGCCAGTGCCACGCGGCTCTTCTCCCCTCCCGACAGCACCTTGATCTTTTTGAACACATCGTCGCCGGTGAAGAGGAAGGAACCCAGCAGCGTGCGCAGCTCTACCTCCGTTTTGCCGGAGCCGGCCTGCTGCAGTTCCTGCAGTATTTCGTTTTCCACGTTCAGTGCTTCCAGTTGGTGCTGTGCGTAGAAGGACATGATCACATTGTGCCCCATTTCACGCTTGCCCTGGATCGGCTCCGTGCCGGCAATGATGCGCAGCAGCGTGGACTTACCTTTGCCGTTGGCACCGATGAGCGCAATCTTGTCGCCCCGCTCGATGTGGACGTTGGTGTCCCGGAAAATCAGTTTGCTGCCGAAGCTCTTGCTCATGTGCTCGAGGCGGAATATGTGACGGCCCGGCTGAACGTTGAAGCGGAAGCTGAAGTTCACCTTCGCTGCCTCCGGTGCTACCTCCTCGATGCGCTCCATGCGCTCGAGCTGCTTCATGCGGCTCTGTGCCTGCTTGGCCTTGGTCGCTTTGGCCTTGAAGCGCTCAATGAAGCGCTCCGTCTGCCGGATCTGGGCCTGCTGGTTTTCGTAGGCGCCTTTCTGAATCTCGTTCCGCAGGGCTTTCTCTTCCACGTAGAAGCTGTAATTGCCCGGGTACAGGTTCAGTTTCGCCCCCGACACCTCCACCGTGATGTTGGTGGTTTTGTCCAGGAACTCCCTGTCGTGCGACACAATCACGACGGCCCCCTCAAAGCGGTCCAGGTAGGACTCGAGCCACTTGATAGAGGGCAGGTCAAGGTGGTTGGTCGGTTCGTCGAGCAGCAGCAGCGATGGCTTCTGCAACAGGATCTTGGCCAGCATCACGCGCATGCGCCAGCCACCCGAGAAAGAGGCCAGTGGTTGCTTCAGCTCCTCCGTTGTAAAGCCAAGTCCCTCCAGGATCGATTCCGCCTCAGCCTGCATGGTATAGCCACCCAGGGCCTCAAAGCGCTCCTGCAACGCTGCCAGCTTATCGACCAGCTTATCATGAAAGTTGTTCTCAAACTCCACCAGTATCTGATCGATCTCCTGCTGTAGCGAGATGGCCTCCTCAAAGGCCTGCATGGCCACCGACAGGATGCTCTCGTGCGTTTCATAGCTAAGCAGGTCCTGGTTCAGGAAACCGATGGTGGTTTCCTTGCTCATCTGAATGCTGCCACCGTCGGGCTTGTACTCGCCCACGATGATGCGCAGCAGTGTGGACTTGCCGGTACCGTTGAGCCCGATCAGGCCGATCTTGTCTTTGGGTTTGATGTGCAGGCTGGCATCCTCGTACATGGGGCGGCTGCCAAAATGAAAGCTAAGGTTATTTATAGAGATCATAGATTCAGAAAGCTGAGCTACAAAGGTACTTATTTTGGGAAACATCCCCAGTGCAAAGGTCCACAGACCAAAAGTCACCTCATACGTAGAAATAAAAGATGCCTGCTGCAAAAAGCCCCGGCCAGGTAAACATTATCACATGCACCTCGTTCTATAGCTTTATGCTTTTGAAAAATGTGTGTGCGATACGTTGAGAACAGCAATAAAAAAATAGCCTTTTATGATCGCAGTTACATCCCTGCTCGACCCATCTCATTCTGCGCGTGTATCTGAACTGACCGAGCTTCTTGATGAGAAATTTGGGCTCAATGAGGTGAAGATGACGCCATACCCGCACCTGACCCTGCTCACTGCCGAAATACCGGACATGGAAGAGATTCAGCAATACCTGGCTGAAACCAGCCGTGAGACGGAGCCCTTCACCATCCGCACCACTGGCCTGGGCGTGTTCCCGGGCGAGAAACCGGTCATCTACATCCCGGTGCTGCGCACAGCGCCGCTCAACCAGCTGCATGCCCGCCTGCACCGCGACATATCTGAGATGAGCAGCGAAATGGGCATCTACTACAATCCCAACATGTGGCTCCCTCACATTTCCCTGGCCCTCGGCGACACTTCCCCTGAAGTGCTGGGACCGGTACTCACCTTTCTGTTCAACTACAATTTCAACTGGGAGATCAGGATCGACAACCTGACCATACTGCAAAAGTGCGGTGATTATTACCTGAAGGAAGACGAGTATACCTTCGGGCGTAAGGAGCTGACGCTATAGCTTTGCTCCTCTTTATGCTTCCGCTATATCCCAGAATTTTCCAAGCATAGCCCTTCCTCAAACCTGCCTGTGGATTTACCACAGCTGATACCCCCATGGCTGTCATAAGGAAAGTATTATTTTAATTTAATTTTAATCACGTTTAGTTTCACTTTTTCTTAACCCCTTAAAATTCATCCCCGTATTCTTGAATTGATTTGATCACACAAAGTCAAAAGCATATCCTATACACATCTCAAAAACAAACATGACTATGGAAGAGAAAGACAATAAGCAGCCTAAGCCTACCCAGGTGAACGAAGACAGCAAAAACAAGCAGTTGGAGCAATACCGGGAAGATGGCCAGGGCGAATACATGACAACCGACCAGGGGGTCCGTATCAACCACACCGACGATTCCCTGAAGGCAGGACAGCGTGGACCTACCCTGATGGAGGACTTTCACTTCCGTGAAAAAATGACGCACTTCGACCATGAGTCTATACCTGAGCGGGTAGTGCATGCCCGTGGCTCAGGGGTTCATGGTTACTTCCAGCCTTATGATGACTCACTCAAGAAATATACGAAAGCCAGATTTCTGACAGAACCCGGCACACGGACACCTGTATTTGTGCGCTTTTCCACAGTGGTGGGGTCGCGCGGCTCAGCCGATACAGTGCGGGACGTACGCGGCTTTGCCACCAAGTTCTACACAGCCGAAGGCAACTACGACCTGGTAGGCAATAACATGCCTGTGTTCTTTATACAGGATGGCAACAAATTCCCGGACCTGGTGCACGCCATTAAACCCATGCCGGACAACGAAATGCCCCAGGCCTCTGCTGCGCACGATACCTTCTGGGATTTCGCCTCGCTTATGCCGGAGTCGACGCACATGCTGATGTGGGTGCTTTCTGACCGGGCTATCCCGAGAAGCTTCCGTATGATGGAGGGCTTCGGAGTTCATACCTTCCGCTTTATCAACGACGAGGGCAAAGCCACTTTTGTGAAGTTCCACTGGCGGTCGACATTGGGAGCAAACTCCCTGGTATGGGACGAGGCACAGAAACTGGCTGGTAAAGACCCCGACTGGCTACGCCGTGACTTGTGGGATGCTATTGAAATGGGCGACTATCCAGAGTTTGAGCTGTCCGTGCAACTTGTGCCGGAGGAGGACGAATTTAAATATGATTTCGACCTGCTGGATGCCACTAAAATCATACCTGAGGAACTGGTGCCCCGCCGACCGGTTGGTAAAATGGTGCTTAACCGTAACCCTGATAATTTTTTCTCTGAAACAGAGCAGGTGGCTTTCCACCCGGGTAACCTGGTGCCAGGCATCGACGTGACAAACGACCCGCTACTGCAGGGCCGTCTCTTCTCATACATCGACACGCAGCTCAACCGCTTTAACAGCACCAACTTTACGGAGGTGCCGATTAACAGACCGGTGGCTCCGGTGCACAATCACCATGGCGCGGGCTTTATGCGCATGACCATCGGCAAGGGCAAGGCCAACTATTGGCCAAACTCCATCGGCAATGGCTGCCCGATGATGACGCCTGAAGCCATGGGCGGCTATGTGCATTATATGGAGAAAGTCGAAGGCCATAAGATAAGAGCCCGCAGCGAAAGCTTTAACGACCACTACAGCCAGGCTACCCTGTTTTGGAACTCCCTCACCGAGCCTGAAAAAGAGCACCTGGTATCGGCGGCGCACTTCGAACTGGGCAAGGTAGAGCGCAAAGAGATCCGCAGACGGCAGGTTGCCAACTTCTATAAAGTAGACCCGCAGTTCGCGGCCCTGGTAGCTGCCGGCATTGGTGTGGAGATGCCTGTTGACCAGGACTCAGAGCCTACAGGCAATTTTGTGAAGGACGATGCCTCCGAGAAGATCAAAAAAGGCAAGTCGGTGAAAGAATCTCCGGCCATCAGCATGGAGAAAAACAAGATCGAGACAGCCAAGTCCAGGAGAGTGGCAATCCTGATCGAAGACGGCTTTGACTACAACGAAGTGATGCAGGTGAAGGAGGCCCTGGAGGCAGCCGGAGCGCATCCGAAGATCATCTCCAAGCTGCTCGGAAAACGCGTTTCCAGCACCGGCCAGGAAATAGAAGTGGACAAGCACCATGTGTCAGCCGACTCCATTATGTTTGATGCAGTGTACATACCGGACGGCGAAAAGAGCGTGCGCAAGATGATGGGCCTGGGCGATGCGCTGCACTTTGTGGCCGAGGCCTTCAAGCACTGCAAGCCGATCGCTACCTCTGGCTTCGGCATTAATCTGCTCGAGAAGGCCTTTGTGGTTGGCGTTAATTTCGCTGAGAAAGATTCAGGTAAAGTGATGTCACACTCCGGCGTAGTAACTGCCGGCTCCGACGCCGACGCCGGTGATTTCGCCGATAAGTTTATTGAAGCCATTAAAAAGCACCGCCACTGGGACCGTGAACGCCACATGACCCCAGCTTAAGTATTTAATGTTTGTTATTGATTGTTTGTTTGGAGCAAAGGCCGCGAAATTCGCGGCTTTTGCTTTTTAAGCTCAGTGGACTTAGCTAAAGTTTCAAACAACAATACTTTGTATTTTAGTTACGCAGGTATAGCTTGTCAGAATCTTTATATAGGCCCCCTACCCCAAGGATTTACATTTACGAGTGTCTTCCCTTGCCCCCTTCGAAGGGTAGGACCGTCGATTTATGTGTCAAGACAAAAAGTGAGGCCCGCCCGGCCAGGGCAAGCAACAAAGCGTTACTAGTTGCTACACCCACAGCCACCGCTACGCCAGTTGCAAACTGGCCTCATGCACAACCGCAAGTTGCGCTCCGCTAAACTTGCGGTATACCTATACCTTGGCCGGAGGCATTACTATAATAGTGAAGGGGGCGCTTACGCAGTGCACTATACCTGCAACAAGCAACAACACAACCTCAAGCAATTCCCAAAATCCATTATCTTTACGAACACCTCTACACGAACCATGTCAAAACACAGCTATACCCTGAAAGCCACCACCCTGGCTTTGTCACTGGCTATATTCGGCGCATGCAGCAAAGGCCCCGCTACTAGTGCCTATACCTTACCTGTCGAAACTGGTGTATCCCGAACACTGGCCGAGCACCGCAACCAGACCCTGCGCAACGTGCAATACGACATAAAGCTGCAGATCCCGAACGGAAAAACAGCGCCTATACCTGCCTCTGAAACCATAACGTTTGACTTGCTTAGCAAAGAACAGGCGCTGCAGATCGACTTCAAAGAGCAGCCAAGCCACCTGCACGCTGTGCGGGTAAATGGAAAGCAAATACCGATCGAATTCGAGAACGAGCATATTGTGATCGGGCCGCGTTACCTGAAGGAAGGGCAGAACCAGGTGCAGATTGACTTCACGACTGGCAACCTGTCGCTCAACCGAAACGAAGACTACCTCTATACCCTGCTCGTGCCTGATCGTGCCCGTACCGTGTTCCCCTGCTTCGATCAGCCGGACCTGAAGGCGGTGTTCAATCTCACGCTCACGCTGCCGCAGGACTGGAAAGCACTAGCCAATGCCCCGCTACAGGATTCGTTGCTGACCGGCGCTACCAAGACCTATACCTACCTGCCTTCCGATACCATCCCGACCTACCTCTTCTCGTTTGTGGCCGGCGACTTCCGGAAGGTAAGCAACAGTGACCGGGGCCGTACCATGCACTTCTACCACCGCGAGACAGATCCGGACAAGCTGAAAAGTATAGATCCGATCTTCAGCATCCACCGTGATGCGCTGGCTTTTATGGAGGACTATACACGTATCCCCTACCCTTTTCAGAAGTTTGACTTCGTGGCTATACCTGACTTTCAGTACGGGGGCATGGAGCATGTAGGAGCAATCGACTATAAGGCCTCTACCCTCTTCCTGGACGAAGGCGCTACGAAAGACCAACTGGTGGGACGCTCCAACCTGATCGCGCATGAAACGGCGCACATGTGGTTCGGCGACCTGGTGACGATGCGCTGGTTCAACGATGTGTGGATGAAAGAGGTGTTTGCCAACTTCATGGCTGATAAGATCTCCAAGACAACGGTGAAGGACAGCAACTACGACCTCAAGTTCCTGATCGACCACTTCCCGGCAGCTTACAGCGTGGACCGCACGGCAGGTGCCAATCCGATCCGCCAGGACCTGGCGAACCTGCAGGATGCCGGCACGCTGTACGGCCACATCATCTACCACAAGGCCCCTATCATGATGCGTCAGTTGGAGCGGCTGATGGGCGAGCAGGCTTTTCAGGAGGGCCTCCAGGTATACCTGAAAACATACGCCAACAGCAACGCCACCTGGCCGCAACTGATCGAGATACTGGATGCCCGCACTCCGACGGACCTACAAGCATGGAACCAGGTATGGGTGAATGAATCGGGGCGGCCGGTATATGACTGTAAGCTGGATATAGAAGATGGAAAGATCAGTGTTTTTTCTATTTCCCAAAAAGGCGAAGACGGATCGGATCGTCTGTGGCCTCAGCTCTTTGAAGTAGCCCTGGTATATAATGACCGCATTGAGGAATATACAGTGAACATGGACCAGCCTTCCATTGAGTTCCAAGAGGTGATCGGCAAAGAGTGGCCACTTTATGTGCTGTTTAACTCCTCCGGACAAGGCTACGGGACCTTCCCCATTGATGCCCGGGGCATAAGCTACCTACCCAAGCTGCAGAACCCTGTGATGCGCGCATCGAGCTATATTAATCTGTATGAAAACATGCTCAACGGAGTAGATATTACGCCCGACATGATGCGCTACATTACACTACTGCAATCAGCTAACGAGCAGGAAGAGCTGAACCTGAAGCTCTTGACAGGCTACCTGGGCGACACCTTCTGGAAGTTTACCACGCCGGCCAGAAGAGCTGAGATTGCTCCTGCCTTTGAGAAGAATTTGTGGGACGCCATGGAGAAACAGAAATCCGGCAATGCAAAAAAGCTTCTGTTCAAGACTTACCAGAATATTGCCCTCTCCAAAGAAGCACAGGACCGATTGCACCAGGTATGGGAGGCACAACAGGCTCCGGCAGGTGTCACGCTCAATGAAGACGACTATACCTCCCTGGCCCTTTCGCTGGCCGTGCGTGACTATGCCAACTCGGAAGGTATACTGCGCCAGCAGCTCTCCCGCATCAAAAACCCGGACCGTCAGAAGCGTTTACAGTTCCTGATGCCTGCTCTCTCGGGCGATGAACAGGTGCGCGATGCCTTCTTTGCCTCGCTCAAAGACCGCAGCAACCGCGACAAGGAGGCCTGGGTTGGGGCGGCCCTCTCCTACCTGCACCACCCGCTGCGCGCCGCCTCGTCAGAGAAATACCTGCGTGAGAGCCTGAAACTAGTAGAGGAAATACAACTAACCGGCGACATTTTCTTCCCGACTAACTGGCTGCAGTCGACCTTCAGCCATTACCAGACTCCGACTGCCGCGGCGACTATACGCACCTTCCTGGCCGAGCACCCGGACTACAACCCGAAGCTCAAAGGCAAGATTCTGCAGGCTGCGGATCATGTGTTCAGGGCGGAGAAGCTGGCGAGATAAGTTTGGGAGTTAAAACAAGAAGCCCGCTACTCACGCAGCGGGCTTCTTTATTTCCATAATTACTATTCGGTTACATATCCAGCACTAGCGCGAAGATAAGCGGCGCTACAATCGTGGCGTCTGATTCGATCATGTACTTTGGCGTGTCTTTGCCGAGTTTACCCCAGGTGATCTTCTCGTTTGGTACAGCGCCTGAGTAAGAACCGTAGCTGGTAGTAGAATCGGAGATCTGAGCGAAGTAGCCCCACAACGGAACACCATCGCGCTGCAAATCCTGGTGCAGCATCGGCACCACGCAGATCGGGAAGTCACCGGCTATACCGCCACCAATCTGGAAGAAACCGATCGTTGATTCTTCTTTAGCTGTATTAGTATACCAGTCAGCCAGCTCGATCATGTACTGTATACCTGTTTTCATGGTATGCACATTCTTGATGTCGCCGCTGATCACGTGACCGGCGTAGATGTTACCCAGCGTGGAATCTTCCCAGCCCGGGCAGATAATCGGCAGATTCTTTTTGGCAGCTTCCAGCATCCAGCTGTTTTTCGGGTCGATCTGGTAGTACTGCTCCAGCTCGCCACTTAACAGGATCTGGTAAAAAAACTCGTGCGGGAAGTAAGCTTCGCCTGCCTTGTCAGCCTTTTCCCAGTACTTCAATACCACATGTTCCAGACGACGCATGGCCTCTTCCTCAGGTATACAGGTATCAGTTACGCGGTTAAGGTGACGGCTCAGCAGCTCTTCTTCATCAGCGGCCGACAGTTCGCGGTAATGCGGTACGCGCTCGTAAAAATCGTGCGCCACCAGGTTGAAGATATCCTCCTCCAAATTGGCACCTGTACAGGAGATCGCGTGGATTTTATCCTGGCGGATCATCTCAGCCAGAATGATACCCAACTCAGCCGTAGACATGGCACCAGCCAGCGTCACCAGCATTTTACCGCCGTTGTTGAGGTGTGTCTTATATCCTTCGGCTGCGTCGATGAGCGAGGCTGCGTTGAAGTGCTTGTAGTGCTTTTTTAAAAAATCAGATACTTCCATTTTCCTTGTGTTTATACTTTGTACTAATTCGTGTTTATACTCCTGTAACCCGATATGAGTTAAAAAAAGATCTTCTTCCGCAAAGATATACTTTAATACAACATGCCTCTTCGCTTACTTCGAAACCAGCTTCAGTCCGATGATAGAGCCGATGAGCAGGAAGATGAAGAACAGCCGCCAGAGGTCAGCAGACTCCTTGTAAAGCAGCATACCAACCAGCACCGTACCCACTGCGCCTATACCTGTCCAGATGGCGTAAGCCGTGCCCATCGGGATAGTCTGGATCGCTTTGTTCAGCAGAAAGAAGCTGGTGGAAATGCACAGGAAAAACCCAACAGACCACTTCATTACACTGAAGTTGTTGGATAGCTTAAGGCAGGTAGTAAACCCGACCTCAAACATGCCCGCCATGATTAGATAGATCCAGCCCATTTTCTTTTTTTACAAAGGTCGGGACTCCGGGCCGGAAGAAATTTAACAAATGTTAAAAAATCACCTGACCTCCGCCCGGATGCGGCTGAGGGTAACCTGCGTGACGCCCAGGTAAGAGGCGATCTGGTTGAGGGGCACACGTTGGATCAGGGCGGGGTTCTGCTGCAGCAGGGCCTTGTAGCGCTCGGTGGCTGACTGAAACTGAAAGACCATGAACCGCTCCTCTGTTTTTATGAGCTCGTACTCGGCCAGCTTGCGGCCCCAGTTTGCCAGCTCGATGTTGGTCAGATATAACTCCTGCAATTGGGCTAGGTCCATGGCCTGCACCACCGAATTTTCGAGCAGCTCCACGGTTTCGTAGCCGGGCTTGTTGGCCACATAGCTGTAGTAGGAGAAAACCAGGTCGCTCTCGACACCGAACCAAAAGGTCACCTCCTGATCGTTGCGGTAACAGAAGGCACGGGCAATACCCCGCTCAATAAAGAAAACTTTGTGGCTCACCTGCCCTTCCCGGAAAAGGATATGTCCTTTGGGCAACTCCTGCCGCTGCATCAGCGACGTGAGCTGCTCAAAAGATCTATCCGAAATAGGGTATAACTGCCGGATGGCCTGTCCAATGGTCTGCACGATTTGCTTTATGCAAAAAGGTTATTTGGTTGGTTTCTCGATCACGAGGTTGTGGTTGGTGTAGATGCAGATGTCGGCGGCGATGTTAAGGCTTTCGCGCACCATCTCTTCTGCTGATAAGTGCGGAGCATGTTTCTTTAGAGCCAGGGCTGCGGCGTGAGCAAACATACTGCCCGAACCGATGGCCGCAATCTGGTTGTCTGGCTCCAGCACATCGCCGGTACCGGAAATGATGAGCAGTTCTTCTTTGTTGGCCACCACCATCATGGCCTCCAGTTTGCGCAGGTACTGGTCTTTGCGCCAGTCTTTGGCTAGCTCGATGGCGGCACGCTTCATGTTGCTCTGGTAGGCGTTCAGTTTCTCCTCGAAGCGCTCGAGCAGTGTGAAGGCATCGGCTGTGGAGCCGGCAAAGCCCGTCACGATTTTGCCGTCGAGCAGCTTACGGATCTTTTTGACATTGCTCTTGGCAACGTGCTTGTCCATGGTAGCCTGTCCGTCTGCGCCTACGCATACTTCTCCGTTGTGGTATATGCCTACTACAGTAGTTGATCTTATTTTTGCCATTTCTATGTTTTGGTTTATGTGAAAGGTATACGGCTATACCTTAAAAAGCATTTGTTACAGCCAGGACTTCAGCAAACAAAACGCCAAAGGTATAGCAGCCGACAAATTGTCGGGTTAGAAACAAACTATACCATGGCACCATATCTTAAAGAAGCTGTATCTTAGCGTTGCAGGAGCTTAAAAATTAGAATAACACACTGCCCGTTACTTCACAACACTAAATCGTATGCTGACATTGTTCAGGTTATGGAAGCTTGCTTTAAGCCGACAAAACATGCATCTGGCAGGACGTTTATGCACGTTCCTGACACTCCTGCGCATTCATATACAGGCCAAGCTTGATAACAGACCCGATGGACTCATACAGATTCAATTCGAAGGTTACACTATGGTGAGCTATAGCTATGTAACCATTATTGAGCTATATATTGAGATTTTTATCAAACAGGCATACCGTTTCGAAACCACCATTGCTCGGCCAATTATTATAGATTGCGGTGCAAATATGGGCATGTCGTTACTATACTTTAAACGGCTATACCCTCAGTGCGAAGTTTGGGCTTATGAAGCCAATCCAGATGCCTTCACCTTGTTGCAACTCAATGTAGCACTCAACAAGTTGGAGGGTATACATTTGTTTAACTATGTACTTTCAGATACTGACGAAGAAGTTGACTTTTATATACCTACAACCAGAGCAGGACTGAATGGTTCTTTAGACCCCACAATTGCAAAAGGCATGAAGCAGCGCTTAAAGGGCTATAGACTATCAGGCTTGATGCCCTTCAACATAGAAATCGATTTCGTAAAGATAGATACTGAAGGAGCAGAATTCAACATTTTGGCAGAATTGAGTGAATCCGGACGATTAAACGACATAAAGCAGTATGTCGTAGAACTGCATGCCAGCAGTGAAAATATACAACTGCAATACAACAGATTACTAAACTTTTTTGGCTCATCGTATATTCATACTTCCGTAAGCGACCAGTATACTAAAGGTTACCCACATGTGATCAAATTTTGCAGAAAGGACCTGCTTGCAGGCCCGTACCTATAAGCTGCTGGCTGCAAGCTTCTGCCAAATCATGCCGTCTTTTGCTATCTTTGCCCTTGCAACTAGATACTCAGCTTCTAAATACTTACGATATGAGCAAAGCAAATTGGGTGACCGTAAAAGAATACGAAGACATCACCTATAAGAAATGCAATGGCGTGGCCCGTATTGCCTTCAACCGTCCGAACGTGCGTAACGCCTTCCGCCCGAAAACGGTGGGCGAACTGTTTGAGGCTTTTTTGGACGCCCGTGAAGATACCTCGATTGGGGTGGTGCTGTTCTCAGCCGAGGGACCTTCTACCAAGGACGGGGTATACTCCTTCTGCAGCGGTGGCGACCAGAATGCCCGTGGTCACCAGGGTTATGTAGACGAGGCAGGTATGCCGCGACTGAACATCCTGGAAGTGCAGCGCCTGATCCGCTTTATGCCGAAGGTGGTGATTGCTGTGGTGCCGGGTTGGGCCGTAGGTGGCGGACACTCGCTGCACGTGGTGTGCGACCTAACGCTGGCTAGTAAGGAGCATGCGATCTTTAAACAGACCGACGCCGATGTGACCAGCTTTGATGGTGGCTATGGTTCGGCTTATCTGGCCAAAATGGTGGGTCAGAAACGTGCCCGTGAGATTTTCTTCCTGGGCCGCAACTACTCTGCACAGGATGCCTACGACATGGGTATGGTAAACGCCGTGATTCCGCATGCCGAGCTGGAAGACACTGCTTACGAGTGGGCGCAGGAGATCCTGGCCAAGTCCCCTACATCGATCAAGATGCTCAAGTTCGCTTTCAACCTGACCGACGACGGCATGGTGGGCCAGCAGGTGTTTGCCGGCGAAGCTACCCGCCTCGCCTATATGACCGACGAAGCCAAAGAAGGCCGCAACGCCTTCCTGGAGAAGCGCAAGCCGGATTTCTCAGACATTAAGTGGATTCCGTAAGGTATAGCTGCATTATAAAGGTATAGCAAAGCCGCTCCGTTTTGGAGCGGCTTTGCTGTTTTTTTGGTAATGAGCTGTTGCGGATAAATACAATTCATAACCTTAAGGATCGAGTATTTAAGAGGTCTGCACCCCTTACTAAAACTAACTACCAATAAATCAACCACATTAATCTGATATAACCGGGTATACCCGTTTTACCCGGTTATATCAGATTATTTCTACGCTTTTATCAGGTCATTTCGCTACATGATATGCTTATTTCTCCTTAACGCATAGTAGGAATGTATAATTAAATATACATTAAGAAGGCATCACGCCAAATCTATATCCGATTTCAGGTTTAAATCACCGCAATAGATCTTGCTAGAAATAATTCAGTTGAGGAATGATTTGTTTTCAGTAAGATTTCTTATATTGAATAAGTAAGCTATATAAGCTCTAAAAGAACTAAATGCCAGTTTCAGGTAAACTAAGACTATAATGAGTGGAAGCTAGCAACTCCACACATAGTGCAGATAAAAGGAGTAGGTACTCCTGCTAGCAAATAGTTGGACCTCATATTAGTTAGAAATGTTCATTGGAAAGAAAGAGAAAAAGCCTGTATTTGACTTAGAAGGATTCGGCCTATTAGAATTGAATACCGACAAAAGTGGGAGTGAATGGTTTGGGAAAGTTCAGAATATTTCAAAAAACCATACTATAGAACTTTCGATTGAAGTAGAAGACAATTCTTCGCCCTCGCTTAATCAGGTTGAGTCTATAAAGCGATTTACTGAAAGTATTGAATGCATAGAGCAAGCTATTTATAAATACATCCACGATTGCTTTGAAGGTACAAAGTGGCAAAGGACAGAAGAAGACTTGAAAAAGATGTATTTTCTCTCGGCTATAACCCTCAAAAGTGATAATGCTGACATATGGGTTACACTTGAGCCACAGATAGATGTCCCCACAATTTTTAACTATCTTCCTCGACTCACCTTGAGAAACAATGAAATAGTGTGGAGTAACCTAAAATAAATACGTAGCCCAACACGGCACAGGCTCCACACTCGGCTGTGCCTCGTTCGCAGCCTGTCCTAATCCGTTATCTGTATTAAAAATTGCACCCCATCCCATAAAGTCAACCGTGATCTTGATCTGGAAAGCAGGAAATTAGAATAACAGCACACATACTTTTACATAATGTCCGGAGCACATAAAGTGACAAATTCTGATTCGTTTATCTCTGTTTGAGTAGTCGTGTTTTCTTCACTTTCGTTCGATCTAAATGTATTGCTACATTGACCGAGCACCACCCAAATAATTACAAAAATTAGAATTGTACTGAAGCATCCTCCACCTAGTTTTTTAGCACCATAGCCAGCAATCAATCCTCTGAATAATTTATTCATAGTAGTATTTTTATGTTTCTCGTAAGAAACGATATTTGGAATATGAAGTTTTGTTTGCTTGCCTAAACGTACCTATAAAGTTATTTGCATAAGGTTATATGGCAGGCTTGCTGCTTTATACTAGTCTAAAGGAGTAATAAGGTGGAGTATGGGAGAAGACTTATATGGACTTTCTACAGAAGCTTTGTGCTGGCTTCGATTGTGATTACCATTTGCTGTATCAAACTACTCTGGGATTACGATTTCATGATATTCGGCATTCTGTTTTGGTTTAAAGTGGCCACCCTTGGTATTGTATTTTACTTTATTAATAGCAATAAAAGCAACCATTATTATCAAAACCTGGGCGTGTCAAGGACTGTGCTCTGGGCAGCTACCTTGAGCTTTGACCTTTTCCTGTTTATATTTCTCACCGTTCTTGCCTTCAAAATCAGATGACCCACAAACTGGAAGCAGACAGTATTCAATTGGAGTATGATGGAAGAAGGATACTTTCCGACGTCTATGTAAAATGCGAAACAGGGGGAATAACTGGTCTGCTTGGTAGGAACGGACAAGGTAAATCCTGCCTGATGAAAATCATATACGATATTCTAAAGTGTGACAAGTCCGTCAGGTTCGATAATAAGATTCAGTTTGAAGCTTTCAAGCGCCCCGACTTACTTCTTTACCTTCCTCAGTTCAACTTTATACCACCACATATTAGTTTGAAAAGGATATTCAGTGACTTTGAAATGGACTACGCATCATTTGCGCATTGATTTCCGGAATTTATGATAAAGTATAAGTCTTCTATCGGTAATCTATCTGGTGGTGAGCGTAGGTTAGTTGAAATTTACTCAGTTGTGAAATCGGTGTCTCAGTTTGCCATGCTTGATGAGCCATTCATGCATCTGAATCCGATACAGATTGATAAGGTAAAAGACTTTCTTGTTGAGGAAAAGCAAAACAAAGTGCTCATCATAACAGACCACATGTTCAGGCATGCCTTAGATATTTGTGATACTTTATACCTGCTAACAAATGGTAAGACTCACCTGGTAAGTACACCTGAAGAAATAGAGGAACTTGGTTATGCAAGGGTATAATGCATGGTGAAAATCTGGAGCATACTTAGCTAAGCCTTAGTTAAGCACGTTGTCAGAATCTAAAACAGTAAAGCAAAACTCGTCAATGACATGGAAAACGAAAAGGCATTTGTAAGGCATTTTTTCCAGGCAGGGGTTCCCCAACCTGAGAAACTGGACATCATCGCCCAGCACTTTCACGAGAAGCTGATTGACAAACACGACCACCTCCTGAGCGAAGGAAAAATCAGTCAGGAATACTTGCTGCTCGAAAGTGGTTTTATGCGTGCTTATTCGCTCGATACAGAAGGCGACGAAGTAACCACCGCCTTCTATGGGGCGGGGCAACCTGTATTTGATGTGGCTTCCTTTTTTATGCACACGCCTGCCAAAGAGAGTATTCAGGCCCTGGCCCCCTGTAGTGGCTGGGTCATTTCTTTTGATGATCTGAACAAGCTCTTTCATAGCATACCTGAGTTCAGAGAAGTTGGCAGAGGGATATTAGTAAAAGGATACGCCTCTCTCAAACTGCGCATGCAATCCATGATTACAGAGACGGCCGAAACACGCTATGCCATGCTGCTGCATTCGAACCCCGAAATATTCAGGCAGGCACCTCTCAAACACATCGCCTCTTACCTGGGCATCACCGACAGCTCGCTTAGCCGTATCCGGCGGGACATCAGTAGACAACACAAGTAAAATTTTTTACAGTCTGCTCTACTTCTTGCCAAATGGCAAGTGTATTGGCGCGCCAGTGTGTTTACTTTGAATCGTAATTCATTAAACGCAATGGCATTATGGAAACATTACCGCTTTACATTTATGGCACCTTTGTACCCACGGTACTTGCTGCCGCTTACATTTTTTCGAAAGCCTCCCATACCCGCTGGCTCTTTTATGTCTTCCTTGGTTGGATGGCACTGACAGCTGCATTGGCCTGGGGTGGTTTCTTTACGGTGACAGACACCTTGCCGCCCCGCTTTCTGGTAGCCGTGTTGCCCCCGCTCCTGGGTCTTATTGCAGCTTTTTGTTCTCCTAAGGGAAGGGCCTGGCTCGATACTTTCGATCTGAAAACCCTTACGCTCCTGCAGGTCATGCGCATACCTGTTGAACTGGTACTGTTCTGGCTCTTCCTACACCAACTCACGCCCGAACTCATGACCTTCCAGGGAAGGAACCTGGATATTGTATCCGGTATTACGGCCCCGTTGGTATACTATCTGGCATTCGTGCGAAACAAGTGGCGCCCCGAACTGCTAATAGGCTGGAATATAGTCGCACTTGGCCTGCTGATCTTCACGGTAAGCAATGGTGTGCTCTCCGCCCCCTCCCCATTTCAGCAGTTTGCCTTTGAGCAACCCAATGTGGCCGTACTACTCTTTCCTTTTATCTGGCTGCCTGCTGTAGTAGTGCCCATCGCTTATTCCGCCCATATTATCTCCATCAGACAGCTGTGGAAGGCATATAGGAGGAATAGGAAATTTATATATAATTTAGGGTCAGTTAAGCAGATTTAAAAACCACTACATGCACCCACAAGTAAACGACTACATCAACACATCCGAAAAACACAAGGAAACCCTTGAGGCTCTACGCCAACTGGTTCACGACACCGTACCTGGCGTAGCAGAGGAGTTTAAGTGGAGCCGCCCTGTTTTCCGCTCCGACAAAGACTTTGCTTACCTTAAAACTGCCAAAGCCTATGTCACACTCGGCTTTTTCCAGTTCAGTAAACTCAAGGACCCAAACGGCTTGCTGGAAGGAACCGGCAAAGACATGCGCCACATCAAGATCAAAAGTGTGCAGGATATCGATCGCGAACTGCTGAGGGAGTGGTTTAAAGCCGCAGCGGTATAGCCAAACCAGACCGCTCACGTATACCCGCCTATGAAAACCGAGAAAGAGAAAATGCTGGCGGGAGAATTGTACGACCCGCTGGACAAGCAGATATCGGACGAGCGCCTGCAGGCGCGGCTGCTCCTGAAAGAACTCAACGACAGCCGGGAAGACCAGGCAGAAGAACGCAGCCGCCTCCTGAAAGCCCTCATCCCACATACTGGTGATGGGCTTTGGGTACAGCCTCCCTTTTACTGCGACTACGGCTACAACATGATCGTGGGCGAACGAGTGTTTTTCAACTTCAACTGTGTGGTGCTCGATGTGGCAGAGGTGCGCATTGGAAGTCGCACCCTGTTCGGCCCCAATGTGCAGGTATACACGGCCACTCACCCGATGGACTATCGGGAACGTGCTTCCGGGCTGGAGTTCGCCAAATCTATCTCGATCGGAGAAGACGTCTGGATAGGCGGTAGTGCTGTGATCTGCCCTGGCGTGACGATCGGGGATCGCAGCGTAATCGGGGCAGGCAGTGTGGTGACCAAAGACATACCTGCTGATGTGTTTGCGGCGGGCAATCCCTGCCGGGTGATACGGCAGCTGAATGATAATTAGAATGACCAAGCAGGTATAGCTTCTCTACAATCACAAAGGGCCTCTCCGTTTCCGAAGAGGCCCTTTGCTTTGTCTATTTAAAATTACTTATACCAGTATTCTCACCGGGTTCTCAAGCAGGTTCTTGAAGGTCTGCAGGAAGGCAGAACCAACGGCGCCGTCTACTACACGGTGATCACAGCTAAGCGTTACTTTCATCACGTTACCGATTCTGATCTGGCCGTCGCGCACAACCGGAGTCTGCTTGATACCACCCACAGCCATGATGCAGGCATCCGGCGGGTTAATGATGGCAGTAAACTCTTCGATGCCGAACATACCCAGGTTAGAGATCGTGAACGTATTGCCTTCCCAGTCAGATGGCTGCAGCTTCTTGCTCTTTGCCTTGCCGCCCAGGTCCTTCACTTCAGCAGCGATGGTTGAAAGCGACTTGTAGTCGGCGTTGCGTACCACTGGTACCAGCAGGCCTTCTTCTACCGCCACAGCTACACCGATGTTGATGTGCTTGTTATAGCGGATCTTGTCGCCCAGCCACGAGGAGTTCACGGCAGGGTGCTGACGAAGCGCCGCAGCGGCCGCCTTGATCACCAGGTCGTTGAACGATACTTTTACCGGAGACACTTCATTGATCGACACACGGGCCTCCATGGCCTTGTCCATGTCGATTTCCATGGTCAGGTAGAAGTGCGGTGCAGAGAACTTGCTTTCAGCCAGACGACGGGCAATCACTTTGCGCATCTGCGACACGTTCACTTCTTCGTATGAATCGGCCGGAGCGCCAGGTATAGCCTGTGCAGCTGGAGCAGCAGCAGGAGCCTTGGCAGCCTCTTTCTGCGGAGCAGCTTCAGATGGCTTGAAGTTCTCCACGTCGCGCAGCACAATACGGCCACCTTCGCCTGATCCTTTGATCTGGCTGAGGTTAAAGCCTTTCTCTTTGGCTACTTTCTTGGCAAGCGGAGAAGCCTTGATACGGCCGTTTCCTTCAGCGGCTACTTGTTCTGTCTCACCGGCAGGTACTTTCGTATCCTGTACTTTATCTTCAGTAGTCTCTTCAGTGCGGGCTTCTATGTTTTCGTCAGACTTGGCATTCTCTTCGCGTGAGCGTTCTTCTACGCCACCTTCTGCATCGAGCAGGGCCTGGTAGTCAGCACCTTTCTCACCAATGATCGCGATAACCGCATCGATCGCAACGGAGTCACCTTCGTTCACACCTGTGTAAAGCAGCGTGCCGTCTTCGTAAGACTCCAGCTCCATGGTTGCCTTGTCGGTTTCCACTTCAGCCAGTACATCGCCTGCACTCACTTTGTCGCCTACTTTCTTCAGCCATGATACCAGCACACCTTCTGTCATGGTATCGCTCATCTTCGGCATACGGATCACGTTTGCCTTGATGTTGGACGTATCCACGGAGGTTTTAGCGGTAGGAGTATCAGCTTTGGCAGGAGCGGCCTCTTTCTTTTCTTCTTTCTTCTCGGCCTTCGGCTCTTCTTTAGGCTCATCCTTCGCTGCTGGCTTCTCCCCGTTTCCGGCTCCGCTCAGCAGGTCAGAGATATCCTCGCCTTCTTTGCCGATGATCGCTATTACAGCATCAACAGGTACAGAATCGCCCTTCTGCGGACCAATGTGCAACAGGGTTCCATCTTCGTAGGACTCCAGCTCCATGGTCGCCTTATCGGTTTCCACTTCGGCCAGTATATCGCCGGCGCTTACCTTGTCACCTACTTTCTTAAGCCAAGATGCAATCACCCCCTCCGTCATCGTGTCGCTCATCTTAGGCATTCGTATCACTTCAGCCATAATTTATCGTCTTGTTTGTTCGCCTATTTCGTCTAATCAATAAGTCCCAAAATTAGACCTAAAAATATTTTATTCAAACTATACTCTCTAATTTGTTCAGGACCTGAAATTATACCTGCACATCCTGCAAATGGGCCACGTCACAGTACTTCTTCACAGTGAACATACTACCTGTGAAGTCGAGCTGGTAGAGGCACAGGTTCTGGTGCTCGAACTGGTCCATGCAGCGCAGCGGGAAGCGCAGCAGCTGACTCAGCAAAATGCGCATGGCCCGGCCATGCATGCAGATCAGCACGTTTTCTTCTGCCGGCCTGCTCAGGATCAGGTCCACCACAGGCTTCTGCCGGGCGGCCACCAGGTCGGGGCTCTCCCCTCCTTCTATGCACAGACCGGTTTCGCCTTCGGTCCAGGTCTGCAGCATGCGGTGGTAGTAAGCATCCTCCTCCGGGGTGATGCGTGTGCCTTCACGGGTGCCCCAGTTGATCTCATTCAGCCCGGCATGGCGCTCGTGCGGTATTCCCTTATCTATAAAGCCCTGCACCGACTGCACGGCACGCTGCAGGGTGGAGGTGTATACCTTATCGAACGGAATGTGCTGGTATTTTTCAAAAAACGCGGCTGCCTGTCTGCGGCCCAGCTCGTTGAGCGACGCATCCACGCCGCTGCCTTGTACAATGCCTTGCAGGTTAAAATCGGTCTGCCCGTGGCGGATCAGGTATATTTTCTTAATACTCAAAATTGACTTACTTTTGCCTCTTTACAGATACGAGAATGCGAAGTTAGCATTCAAAGCCTATACAAAATGGATTCTACGTTAGAAAAGCTGCAAGAGTGGAGTAAAAACACGATGGTGGAGCACCTCGGCATCGAATTAACCTCTTATAAGGATGGGGTTCTGATCGCAAAGATGCCTGTTGACAAGCGCACTCACCAGCCGATGGGTCTGTTGCACGGCGGCGCTTCTGTGGCTTTGGCCGAAACGCTGGGCAGCATCGGGGCCGCACTTACAGTGGATCTTAGCCAGAAAGCCTGCGTGGGACTGGAGATAAATGCCAACCACATCCGCAGCGTGCGCGAAGGGTGGGTATACGGTGAGGCCAAAGCCTTGCACCAGGGCCGCAGCACACAGGTATGGGAAATCAGAATCACCTCTGAAGCTGGCGATCTGGTATGCCTTAGCCGCATGACCCTAGCCATAATCGATAAGAAATAAAAAGATGGAGCAGGCAGCTGGTATGGGAGAGGAAAATACGCAACATTATACCCTGGAACAGGTACTCTCGGCGGCGCTCGCGCTGCAGCAGGCGATTGCCGTATGGCGACTGCCCTTACAGACCGAAGTGCAGGCCTGCATCTCTTTTGGCATGCAAACTACTCCTGCTATACCTGACCTGGAGCCTAGCCCGGCGGGCTTTCTGTTCTGTCCATTTGTGACAGAGGGTGCGCATAGCCACATATTCCTGAAAGCCGACATCAGTTACAGCTCGCTCTCCAAGCAGCTCCGCACGGCCCCTGATGCACCCGCTGCGCAGGTGAATTTATTTAAAGAAGGACTTACTCGGGCTGAAAACGGGCAGCCAGCGCAATGGCCTGTACCTGCCAGTCCGCCCCGCCACTCCGACCGCAACGAAGAAACTTTTGAAGCAGCCGTGAGCCTTGCCGTGGATGTGATCCGGGCGGAGGCGATGGAGAAGGTCGTGCTCTCAAGAAGCAGTTCATCCTCCCTTCCTGAGGCTTTTAGTCTGCATAAGGCCTTCGAGAAAATGGCTTCGGCCTATCCAAATGCCTTTGTGTCGCTGGTGGCTATACCTGGTGTGGGCACCTGGCTGGGTGCCTCTCCTGAGATACTGGTGAGCGTCGACCAGCAGCAGTTGTTCAAAACAGTGGCATTGGCCGGTACGCAGCCCCTCTGCGAAAACGGCTCCACGGCCAACGCCATCTGGCGGCAAAAGGAGATTGAAGAGCAGGGCATGGTGGAGCGCTACATTTTGAGCTGTTTCAAAAAACTGCGCCTACGCGAATATACCGAAGTGGGCCCCCGCACCGTGATAGCCGGTAACCTGATGCACCTGCGCACCGATTTCAAGGTAGACCTGAAGGAAGTGGACTTCCCTACCCTCGGTACTGATATGCTGCGCCTGCTGCACCCAACCTCCGCCGTCTGCGGTCTGCCCAAAGAGCCAGCCTTGCGTTTTATACAGGATCACGAAGGATACGACCGCAGCTATTACAGCGGCTTTCTAGGGCCCGTGAACAGTGAAGCCGGCACACACCTGTTCGTGAACCTCCGCTGCATGCAGCTATTACAAAACGAAGCCGTACTTTACGCTGGAGCCGGCATCACCGGAGAGTCCTCCCCCGAAAAAGAATGGCATGAGACACAGCACAAACTCCAAACGATGTTTAAAATCCTGGCAGATTTTTAAACCCAATCACTAAATCACTAAATCATGATAAAAGCTCCCGTTGTCAATATAGCTGAGATTTGTGCCCGCAAGGGGGTGGAGAATGTGGTGCTGTCGCCGGGATCGCGCTGTGCGCCGCTCACGATTGCCTTTGCCCGCCACCCGAAACTGACGGTGCGCACGGTGAGTGACGAACGGGCAGCTGCCTTTATTGCTTTGGGTATGGCGCAGACGACAGGAAGACCGACTGTGTTGATCTGCACCTCTGGTACGGCTGCCTTGAACTATGCACCCGCTGTAGCGGAAGCTTTCTTTCTGCAGGTGCCGCTGCTGGTCCTTACCGCTGACCGTCCGCCGGAGTGGATCGACCAGATGGACGGACAGACCATCCGGCAGCAGCAGGTATACGGACAGCACATCAAGCGCAGCTTCGATTTTCCCGTAGCCCTGGAGCACCCGGATGCGGTATGGCACACGGAGCGCATGGTGTCAGAGGCGCTGAACGAAGCGGTGGCCTTCCCCGCTGGTCCGGTGCACATCAATGTGCCGCTGCGGGAACCCTTTTATCCGGCTGATGGTGAAAAAATAGTTTTTGATGAGCAGGTGAAGGTGATCGAGGAAGATCACAACGCCTTCGATCTCAACCCGATGCAGGCACTCAGACTGGAACAGGAACTACTTTACTTCAAGCGGGTGCTAATAGTAGCCGGCCAGGGAAACCAGGATCCGAAGCTGTTGCATGCCCTCCAGACATTTATGAGCTCCACAGGTGCCGTAGCGGTAGGCGATATCATCAGCAACACGCAGCAATTGGCAGGCGTAGTGCGCCATCACGATGCGGTACTGGCCTGTCCTGATCCGGAGAAAATGCAGGCCCTGCAGCCGGATTTACTCATCACCTTTGGCAAGTCGGTCATCTCCAAAAGTCTGAAGCTATACCTGCGGCAATACAAACCAAAGGCACATTGGCACATACAACCGGCCGGACAAGTGGCCGATACTTTTCAGTCGCTAACCAAGATCATCCGCTGTACCCCGGGCAGCTTTTTCCGCAGTATGGCCGGTAGCACCCGCGAAGACGCTGGCTACATTAAATCATGGGCAGGTATAGCGGGCAAGGCTACCCAATTTCTGAAAGATTTTACTAAAACAGCTCCCTACAGTGAGTTGACTGCCATCAGCCGCGTGCTTGACAGTCTGCCGCAGCAGAGCAATCTGCACCTCGCCAACAGCATGGCCGTGCGCTATGCCAACATACTGGCCCTGCAGTCAGAGCAGGAAGTGCAGGTGTACGCCAATCGCGGCACCAGCGGCATTGACGGCAGCACCAGTACCACCGTCGGCTGTGCCCTGAGCAGCAAGCGTATCACCACGCTGCTCACCGGCGACATGGCTTTCTTCTACGACCGCAACGGACTCTGGCACAACTACCTGCCAGCCAACCTGCGCATCGTCATTATCAACAACCACGCTGGCGGCATCTTCAGACTGATCGACGGTCCGCGAAGACAGCCTGAACTGGAGGAGTTCTTTGAGACAAGGCAACAACTTGACGCCCGCAGTACCGCGCAGGATTTCGGTTTGGCCTATACCGCCTGCGCTTCACTAGAGGAATTAGAGCAGGCGCTTCCTGCATTTTTTGCACCCAATGCCGGTGCAGGTATACTGGAAATCTACACCGACAGCAAAGCAAACGCGGCAGAGTTTGCCGCCTATAAGCAGGCGCTGCTGAAGGCTTTGTAAGGTAAGGACAGGTATAGCTTTTTGAGCTTGTAATCCCCTGCCTCCTAATTTCTGGACAGAATTGGTGCAAATGCCGGTTCCAACTACTCCCTTGCGAAAGTCACCCCCATACGATATATCACCTATTGGATTGTCCGTTTCGCTGTATAATTCGTTTAAATAATTGTATACCAATTTCTTAAACCTTAATTTTTACAGCCATGAACTTAACGCAAGACATGCACCGGATCGAGCACTGGGCAGATGCACACCATCCGGTTTGGGTAGACTTCGTGCGCATGGCGCTGGGTATCTTTTTATTCGTGAAGGGTGTCATGTTTATTCAGGATACGGCAGCTCTGCAGAGCATCATGCGCAACAGCCAGTTTCAGTGGGTGTCGTTTGGGATGGCCCATTACGTGGCCTTCGCACACCTGGTAGGCGGGCTGCTTATCGCCATGGGCCTGATCACGCGCATCGCTATTCTCTTCCAGATTCCCATTCTGCTGGGTGCTGTGTTCTTTATTAATCCGCAACGGGGCTTCTACTCCGAAAATACCGAACTCTGGTCATCTCTTATTGTCCTGATCCTGCTCATAGTCTTTCTGGTTTTGGGCTCTGGCCGTCTATCGGTAGACAACCTGATACGCCGACCGGAAAGGGATGTGCTTTATTAAGCCTTTTGAGATTGACCTTGAGACAAACCTGTCTATTGCCGACGCCTCCATAAACTGCCAAATCGAAGTGAGTCAGCGTCCGGCAGCCTGAAATCAATTTACGATAAGCTCCTGCTATCCTTTCTGAGGAGAGTAGGAGCACTTTATCTTTACAAACCCGGCTACAAAAGAGCTAGTGTCTGTACAAAGGGCGCCTTTAGCAAAATTATACTTGGCCTTATTTAGGTCTTATACCTGAATGTCGTAATTTTGGGCAAAATTTTGGGCGGCTATACCTAAGAAGAAAATATTGGGAATAGCCGGGCAGCACCCTGGCTGCGTATGGTACAAACAACACAAACGAGCTGAAGCTCTACCTGCCAGGCTCCTCAAATAAAACGATTGAACATGCGGCGAGGCAGCCCAAAGGCATTCCTTGCTTCTAACACTGAGACACCCCATGACGCAAAGGTTCCTGACCCTGAACGGTAACAAGTTCTATTACGATGAGATAGCGGCCTACTCTTTTCGCAACAGCGTACCGCTCAACGGCTACGAAGCTAAAACCCTCGAGTTTTGCCGTGACTGGCTCAATGGAGTGCAGGAATTTCCGATTCACACTTCCGGCTCTACAGGTACGCCTAAGCTGATCACTCTCTCGCGCCAGCAAATGGAGATCAGCGCACGCCGCACCGTCAAGTTGCTCGGTCTGAAAGCTGAAGAGCGCATGCTCGTGTGCCTCAATACAGAGTACATTGCCGGCATGATGATGCTGGTGCGCGGGCTGCTGACAGATATGCAAATGACCATCGTAGAGCCTGTCGGAAATCCGCTTACGCTGGCTCCTGCTGACGAAGTGTACCATTTCGCCTCTTTTGTGCCTATGCAGCTGCAGACCATTCTGCAGGAAAACCATGGTGCCACAGAGCGACTGGACAAAATGAAGGCTATTCTGGTGGGAGGTGCCCCGGTGAATTTTTCGCTGCAGCGTGAGCTACAGCAACTGCAGGTACCGGTATACCACACGTATGGCATGACTGAAACAGCCTCGCACATTGCCCTGCGCCTACTCAACGGACCCGATGCTGCCGATTATTACGAAACCCTTGAGGGAGTTACCATCGGGCAGGACAACCGGGGCTGTCTCACTATAACGGCCGATCTGACTGAAAACGAAACGCTGGTGACCAATGACATAGTGGAGATTCTGACTCCTACCCGCTTCCGCTGGATTGGTCGCGCCGACAATACCATCAATACAGGTGGTGTGAAGGTACAGACCGAAGTGGTGGAGGTAGCCGTGTCAGAGGCCCTGGCGGAGTTGGAACAGGCGCCGCGTTTCTTTGTGGCCTCACAGCCCGACGAACTGCTGGGTGAAAAGGTGATTCTGGTGCTGGAAGGCAAACAACTCACAGATGAGGAAGAGCAGCAGGTAATGGATAAAATGCGAAGCATTTTGCGCAAGTTTGAAATGCCGAAGGACATTTACTACAGCCCTGCATTCTCTGAAACACCTACTGGTAAGGTGTCCCGTTTGCGCACTATGCAGAAGCTCGGGCTAGAGACAGATTAAAACAGGCAGGACGCTAACGCGTAGTAAGGTAAAACAACAGACCTTACTATGCGACCATTATCTTTAATAAGCCTTCTCATACTGACTGCACTTATCCTGCAAGGCTGCAGTGGCGGACTCTTTTCCTCCAGAGCCCCTGTGACACTGACCGAGGCATGGGCCACTGACAACACCCTGCGCACACCGGAATCGGTGGTATTTGACCGTGAGCGCAATGTACTCTATGTCTCCAACATCAACCAGGTCAGCAAAGACCGGAAGGACGGCGATGGCTTCATCTCACGCCTCAACCCCAATGGCGATGTGGACCAGTTGTACTGGGTATCTGGCCTGAACGACCCCAAAGGCCTGGCGTTGCACAACAACATACTCTATGTGGCAGATATGGACGAGATCATTGCCATCGCCACGCAGACAGGTGCCGTACTGGCACGCCACAAAGCTGACAAAGCCCAGATGCTCAATGATGTGACGATTGACAATGCCGGCAATGTATACGTGTCCGATTCTCAGCGGGGAACCATCTACCTGTTCCGCAACGGACGTGTGAGTCAGTGGCTCGACACAAAGCGTGAACGCCCCAATGGCTTGCTATATGACAACAACCGCCTGATTGTGGCCTCCCACAACACGGGCAAGGTTCGCTTCCTGGATATCGAGCGGCAAGACTTCACAGACTGGACTGATAAGATTCCGTCGGCAGATGGTATAACCCGGGTGGGCACAGATGGCACCCTGGTATCAAACTGGAATGGCGAGATTTACTATGTCGATATCAACGGAAGGAATTGGAAAATACTTGACACCAAGAACAAAAAGATCAACACCGCCGATATTTTCTATTCGGAAGAGCAGGGTCTGCTTTACGTGCCTACTTTTTATGACAACCGCGTAGTGGCCTACCGGGTAGCCTTCTAAAAAAATTGCACTGATTTTTTTAGAAATATCATAAGCCTGATAAAATCTGGCTCAGATTATGCATATACAGCCGTATACGTAATCTGTACTGGAGATAAATTATGAAGATGAAACAAACGTATTTGCTGGCCGGTGCAGTGCTACTGGCTGGTTTTAGCGCCATGGCGCAGGAGAGCTCAACGCAGCTCCCACCAGCAGAGCAGAAACAACTAAAAGTTGCTAAGCCTGACACCACTGCCCGCATGGAAACACTGTCGGGCATATTTCTGAACCCCACTAAGAAAGGCACCTTTGTGCTGGACTTCAACCAGGTGCTGACTGAAAACGCACGGCTGGAAGTTAAAAACAAAGCTGGTAAAATAGTCTATAAAAAACCTGTCAGCGTAGCCAAAAAAGAAACCGCCTGGCGCTTTGACCTGGGCAAGCTAAGACCTGATACCTACCAGGTAGAAGTAATAACACCTGATACCACCTATTGGACGAAATTCAAGATCGGGAGGTAAGTTGAGGAGTTTGAGAGTTAAGGAGTTTGAAAAATATACGCAAACTTATTCTCTTTGCAATCCTTCACTAATTCTTACTTCTTAAACTCCTCAACTCTCAAACTCTATCATACCTGACTCCATTGCTGTACCACGTGGTAAAGCAGGGAAGCGCCCAGTTTTGCTGTTCGGTTATCAATATCCAGTGCCGGGTTCAGCTCCACCACATCCAAGGCCAGCATTTTGCCGCTACTGATGATCTCCTGCAGCAGGATCAAGGCTATTTCAGGATGTATGCCCAAGGCAGCCGGAGCACTCACCCCCGGTGCGTAAGCCGCGGCAAACACATCCAGATCGATGCTCACGTAGAGCACATCCATCATGGCTATGAATTGCTGCAGCTTCTCCCGCAGTGCCTCATAGTTGTATACCTGCATGGCGGGTGCAAATACGTAATCAGCACCATAGTCTTTGGCTGTGTTGAAGAGCTTTTGGGTATTGCCATACTGCTGTATACCAAGGCAAAGGTAATTGAACTCCCGGTCATCAGCCAGCAGGTCGTCGGCAATCTGCAGAAAAGGTGAGCCCGAGCTGGGTTGTTTTTCATAGCTGCGCAGGTCAAAGTGAGCGTCGAAGTTGATGATACCAAGCTGCTTATCCTGCGGCAGCAACTGCTTTATACCCAGATAATGTCCATAGGCTGTTTCGTGCCCGCCGCCCAGTACAATGGTTTTATAGGTATGGGCAAGCAGGGCGTGCACCTTTTTGCCCAGCTGTTTCTGTGCTTCTTCCAGGTTCTGGTTGGTGCAGTACACATCACCCGCATCAAACAGAGCAGTGTCATCCTCCAGATGCCAGGCAAATGACGCCATGGCCTGCCGGAGTGCCACCGGCCCCTGCACCGCCCCTTCCCTGCCCTGGTTACGGCGAACACCTTCATCGCAGCAAAAGCCCAGAAAAGCGATGGCCTGGTCTGCCTCGGCAGGAGCTGTTTCCTCAGTCAGATTGAGGAGTTCTATTCCCTGGTGCCAGCGCTTGCCTTCCTCACCATCTGCAGCGTCTACTCTTCCTTTCCAGGTGCCGGGTGCTGTGGGTTTGTACATGGAGTTAAATTGTTGATGGTTGAATTGTTAAATCGTTGACCAGGGATAATTGACACTTGCGGAATAAGCAGCCGCTATACTTCCTTACCCAGCTTCCATACCTGCGTTGGTTTCAGTTTGCCTTGCTGGTACAGGATCTCTTTGTAGTTATCGGTTGGGAAGGCGATCAGGTCGGCTAATTTGCCTTTCTCGATCGTGCCCCGGTCAGACAGGTTAAGGGCTTTTGCAGCACGAACTGTAATGCCCGCCAATGTCTCGGCACAGGTCAGTTTTTCGGATGCGCCGAGTAAAGCGGCCTGCAGCAGCAGATCACCCATGGGGGCAGAACCTGGATTCCAGTCGGTGGCAATGGCCAGGCAAAGCCCGCCGTCGAGTATTTTACGGGCCGGAGCGTAGTGCATGCCCAGCCCCAGCGAAGCGCCGGGCAGCACGGTAGCCACTACACCTGCAGCCTGCATCAGCGCGATCTCCTCGTCCCCACTTGCTTCCAGATGGTCTGCACTAAAAGCTCCTACCTCGGCAGCAATGCGGCTACCGCCGGTACTGAACTGATCTGCATGTACGGTTATGTCGAACCCCATATCGCGTGCCGCCAGTAGGTACTCCAGCGAGTCTTCTTCGTTGAAAGCCGTATCTTCAATAAAAATATCAACTCGGTTGGCCAGTCCCTGCTCTTTTACCTGTGGCAAAAGCTCGGTCACTACTTCCTGCAGGTATAGCCGAGAGTCAGTGTGCTCAGGCGGACGCATGTGGGCGGCCAGACAGGTAGGTATAAGCTCCAAGGCATGGTGCTTGTTAACTAACTGTATCGCCTCCAGCATTTTGAGCTCTTCTTCGGTAGTCAGGCCATAGCCGCTCTTCACCTCGCAGGTGGTCACTCCTTCTGCCAAGTGGCGGTCGCAGCGTTTTTTGAGCAGATCAACAAGCTCTACAACGGTTGCCTCACGGGTTTTGCGCACACTGTCGAGTATACCGCCACCGCTGCGGGCTATCTCCAGATAGGATTTTCCGGCCACACGCATGGCATAATCGTTTGCACGGGATCCGGCGAAGCAGATGTGGGTATGCGAGTCGATCAGGCCGGGCATGAGCACCATGGACTCAGCAATTTTCTGCAAGTTATAGCCCTTCTCCTGCGCAATTTTCAACAGTTTGTCGTACTGCTCTACCAATACGATATACCCATCATACACCAACACCCCTGCATTTTCGAGCACCTGCAGCTGTTCGTCATCTATAGACCCTGCTTCCGGTAAATCAGCCATCGTAAGTACCTGGCGGAAAGGACCGATTAAGGTATGTGAAGTTTCCTGTTTCATAGTTTTGAGATTGCTGGTTAAGGGTAAACGGCTCTTCAAAGTAAATGTCACTACGAATGGCAGTGAGAAAGCTGGAATGCTAATTCAATCATTCCGCTTTTCTTACTACCATCCGTGATGACAAAAAGCCATACTTATTTGAAAGCAGCAGCTTACAGTTTCAGGCCAAATTTCTCGGCATTCTGCTGTGCCGTTTCGTAGCCGGCATCGGCGTGTCGGAAGATACCCATGGCCGGATCGTTGTGCAGCACGCGGCTCAGGCAGCGATCAGCACGCTCGGTACCGTCAGCTAAAATCACCATACCGGCGTGCTGGGAGTAGCCTATACCTACACCGCCACCGTGGTGGAACGACACCCAAGTGGCACCGCCTGCAGTGTTGGACATCAGGTTGAGCAGCGGCCAGTCCGACACAGCGTCAGAGCCGTCAAGCATGCCCTCGGTTTCACGGTAAGGTGAGGCCACAGAGCCGCAGTCTAGGTGGTCGCGACCGATCACGATCGGAGCTTTCACTTTGCCGTCGCGCACGAGTTGGTTGAACATAAGTCCGGCCTTCTCACGCTCGCCCATACCCAGCCAGCAGATGCGGCAAGGCAGTCCCTGGAAAGCTACTTTCTCCTCAGCTTCGTCCAGCCACTTGATCATGTGTGTATTTTCCGGGAAGAGTTCTTTCAGCGCTTCATCTGTCACGCGGATATCCTCCGGATCGCCTGACAAGGCAGCCCAGCGGAAAGGTCCTTTGCCTTCGCAGAAAAGCGGACGCATATACTCGGGCACGAAACCCGGTATATTGAAGGCATTGGGTTCACCGC
This sequence comes from Pontibacter lucknowensis, assembly GCF_900156415.1. GTDB lineage: Bacteria > Bacteroidota > Bacteroidia > Cytophagales > Hymenobacteraceae > Pontibacter > Pontibacter lucknowensis. The sequence goes on from NZ_FTNM01000006.1 coordinate 78,968, forward strand.
CCTGCTGCGCGAACTCGCGCAGGTTGTTGCCATAGTCGAAGGTGCGGCTGCCGCGGCGCTGCAACTCCAGCATGAAACCCACGTGGCGGGCCATGCTTTTGAGGGAGCGGGCTTTGTATTCCTTCGGATCACGCTCACGCAGCTCCTTCGCCTCCTCCAGCGTCAGGCCATTTGGTACATAGCCGTTGATCGGGTCGTGCGCAGAAGTCTGGTCAGTGAGGATCTCCGGCGTGATGTTGTCCTGAATCAGCTTCTCCAGCACATCGCCAATGTCGCCTACCAAACCTATGGAGATGGCCTCGCCTTTTTCTTTGGCTTCCAGCGCCCAGCGTTTGGCCTCTTCGTAGTCGTAAGTCATCTTGTCGATGTAGCGGGTTTCGAGACGCTTTTTAATGCGCTCCGGGTCGACATCCACACCAAGGAACGTGGCACCGGCAATGGTGGCCGCCAATGGCTGCGCACCGCCCATACCGCCAAGTCCGCCCGTTACGAGCAGTTTGTGGCGCAGGTCGTCGTTAAAGTGAATTCTGCCGCAGGCCGCGAATGTTTCGTAAGTACCCTGCAAGATGCCCTGTGTACCGATGTAGATCCAGCTACCGGCCGTCATCTGACCGTACATCATCAAGCCGCGCTCACGCAGTTCGTTAAAATGCTCCCACGTAGCCCAATGCGGCACCAGGTTGGAATTGGCGATCAATACACGCGGCGCCTCAGCATGCGTACGCACCTTGCCCACCGGCTTTCCGGACTGCACCAGCAGACTCTCGTCCTCCTCCAGCGTCAGCAGCACCTCGATGATCTTCTGGGCATCCGCCACGGTGCGGGCCGCCTGCCCGATGCCACCGTATACTACAAGGCGGCTTGGGTCCTCGGCCACTTCGTCGGTGAGGTTGTTGAGGAACATGCGCAGGGCCGCCTCGCTCTGCCAGTTTTTGGCGTTAAGTTCAGGTCCGGTTGGCGGAATGTAGGTCGGATGATTAGCGTATTTCTGGATAAACTCGCTCACAGAGAGATTAGAGCGTTTCACAGATTCAGTTGCTGTGGCATTATTCATAGTTCATTCGTTCGTAAAATCCTGTTCAATATTCTTAAAAAAAGAGCAGAAAGGATAGAAAAATCATGCTTAATTTCAGCCTCACTCTCGTTTCAGCTCCCTTGTCTAAACAACAGTTTCTATGTTTCACCTTCCCCTCACTTCCCTCCGCGCCCAATTCGACGACATCGACATCTACCTGTTTGACCAACTGCTGAAAGGCCGCATCCAGAAGGGCATACACTTACTGGACGCCGGTTGTGGTGCAGGTCGGAATATTACCTACATGATGCAAGCCGGGGTGCAGGTATACGGAGCTGATATTTCGGCGGAAGCAATTGAGAAAACGCGAGAGCTGGCATCAGAACTGGCCCCTACTCTGCCGGCCAGAAACTTTGTGGTTGCGGATCTGGATGCGCTGCCATTTGCGGAGGACAAATTTGACGTGGTGCTCTGCAGTGCCGTGCTGCACTTTGCCAGAAGCGAGGAGCATTTCAAAGGCATCGTGCAGGAGCTCTGGCGGGTACTAAAGCCGGGTGGTATGCTCTTCGCCCGTTTCAGTACCACGATCGGGCTGGAGGGAAAGCTGCAGCAGGTCGAGGGCAGATTTTACCGGATGTCGCATGGGCCGGTGTGGTTTCTGGCAGATGAAGAGCTGATTGCTGAATTGGAAAAGAGTTTAGGAGCTGAGCGACTGGAGCCCTTGAAGACAGTGCTAGTAGAGCAGGATCGGACGATGACGACGTGGGTGGTAAAAAAAGCGCCCTCCCGTTATTAGGAGGGGGAGTCAATCTCTGCCAGTTCCAAGATATAGCTTCGTCGTTACTACTTCGTGCACGATTAACCCACCCCTCCCTTTAAAGAGAGCCTCTCCCAGGAGGGGAATCCTGCTGCTGCTGGTTCAAAGGTTTAGCTTCGTCGGCTTTTCCTCCTATACCATTAACATCCCCCTACCCCCTTTAAAGAGGGACTTTCTGCCACTACAGATTTGGCAGGCATAAGCATTATAGCACAGACCACACATACCACTGGCACGCATTGCTAGGAAACTCACACGGAACTACTCTAGGTATAGCTTTGCCAGGTGCGCCCTTTGACTATCCATTGTCTGAGCGTTCAGCGAGTTTGGATAGTCTTGACTTTTTTGCCTACTTTTTGTGTCAAGACAAAAAGTAGGTGCCCGCCGCACAGGCGAAACTCCCGCCCGCCTGGCCAAGGCAAGCTATGAAACAAGACAGAGGCTATACCTAGCAAAGGGGCCAGAGGCACCACCATAGCAGTCACGAGCGAGGACGCTCGCGCCATAGACGATGTACTTGGGTCAATGAAAAGGAAGAAGTAATCACTCCTTCTTCCTCTTCAACAAAAGAAAAACCCCTTACCTCTCACTCAACAACCCCATTGACTTCACCAGATTCACAAACTCAATCCGATACCCCTCTTCATCCTTGCCACGGGCGTTCTTCGCCAGCTCCAGCACCATCGGGAACGAGGCGTTGCCTTTGAACTCGGAGTCACGGAGCAGCATGCCGCAGGCAGCCACGGCGGCTGAGAAGCGGAAGTTGTCTGAGGTCTGGGCGGAAGGTATAGCCCGACTGCTGACCGTGGTGGTCATCAACCTGCTGGTCTCGCCGTCCGGTTCTTTGTAGCGGAGTTTCATGGTGAGCATTTCGTCGGTTCTTTTGGCTTTTGGGTCGAGGGTTGTTTTCTGGTACTTCAGTTCGTCCACTTGTCCTGCCTGTGTCTCAGAGTCTGCGCCGGCTGGCACAATTTCGTACAGCGCCGTCACAGTATGGCCTGAGCCCATGTCGCCAGCATCTTTTTTGTCGTCGTTGAACTCTTCGTTGGCCAGTGCGCGGTTTTCGTAGCCGATCAGGCGGTAGGCTTTTACTTTCGCGGGGTTGAACTCGAGCTGCAGCTTCACATCTTTGGCGATGGTGAAGAGGGTGCCGCCGAACTCGTTCACAAACACTTTCTGCGCTTCCCGGATATTGTCGATGTAAGCGTAGTTGCCATTGCCTTTGTTGGCCAGTTGCTCCATACGGGAGTCTTTCAGGTTGCCGGTGCCGAAGCCCAGTACGGTCAGGAAAACACCGGTTTCCCGCTTTTTCTCGATCAGGCGCTGCATTTCGCTGTCGCTACTCACGCCCACGTTAAAGTCACCGTCTGATGCCAGAATCACCCGGTTGTTGCCCCCTTTCACAAAATTCTCCTCGGCTACTTTATAGGCTAAGTTGATGCCTGCGCCACCGGCAGTTGAACCACCTGCTTCGAGCTGATCTAAGGCTGCGATAATTTTCATTTTCTCTTTTCCGGAAGTAGAGGGCAGCACCAGTCCCGCAGCACCGGCATAGACCACCATCGACACCTGATCCTGCGGGCGAAGCTCCTCCACCAGCAACTTCAGACCAGCTTTTACGAGCGGCAGTTTGTCTGGCGAGAACATCGACCCGGACACATCGATCAGAAAAACCAGATTGGAAGGCGGCAGCTGATCGGTAGGTACACGCTTGCCCTGGAGACCGATGTGCAGCAATTGGTTTTGTTTGTTCCAGGGACAGGCGGATAGCTCCGTGGTCACCGAGAAAGGCACATCACCGGTTGGCTGCGGGTAGTCGTAGTTGAAATAATTCACCATTTCCTCGATGCGCACAGCGTCGGCAGGCGGACGCTGGCCCTGGTTCAGGAAGCGGCGCACGTTGCTGTAAGAGGCATTGTCGACGTCGATCGAAAAAGTGGAAAGCGGATTTTTCTGTGCGTCTAAGAAAGAGTTTTCTTTGATGAAGTCGTAGTTCTCGGTATTGTGCACCAGTGGGGCGGCATCAAACACAGGAGCAGCGGCGTAAGTCATGTTCTCTGCTCTGTTTCTTCCCGAGAAAACACCCGCCACCTTGCCTGCCAGTGCCCGGGGTAAACTTTGTTCCACCACTACCACTTCGCTCAACTGCCGATTATCCACTTGCATTTTCACGTCCAGCACTTCCCGCTTGCCTACTTTTATTTCCTGTGTCATATAGCCGAGGAACCGGAAGACGAGTGTAGCATTATCATCCGGTATAGACAGGCTATACCTGCCGTATTGGTCGGTGGCGGCGCCTTTGCTGGTGCCTTTAATGATAATGCTCACGCCGGGCAGCGGATTCCCGTCGTTGGCGTCTGTTACGGTGCCGGTGAGGGTACGGCTTTGCGCAGTGGCAGTCAGCCCGAACAGGAGCAGGGCGAAGAGCAGGAAGAGGTTCTTTTTCATGGCTATTATGTTTTGGTTTCCGACATGATGCCACCTACACAGGCTTTCCATAAAATTTTAAGAATATTTTTCTTTTCTTTAGAAAATCAATTCCGGCACATGCTCCCTTTCTTCATCAAGCTCTTCACCAACGCCAAGCCGCCGCCTGACGACGAGGAGCTGGTGCGCCTCTACAAGGAGACGGGCGAGCTGGAGCATCTCGGGGAATTGTTTCAGCGCCACTCCAAACTCGTATACCTTGTCTGCCAGAAATACCTGCAGGACCCGGAAGAGAGCAAAGACGCCACTATGCAGCTGTTTGAGCATGTTTCGAAAGCCCTGCTGCAACACGAGGTCAGCAATTTCAAGAGCTGGCTGCATGTGACTACCCGCAACTTCTGCCTGATGCAGCTGCGGACCAACAAGCACAAAACCACGGTGCCGCTCTCCGATAATGCCCCGCCTGTTATGGAAAACACGGAGCCCCTGCATCCTTCTGACGCAGAGGAGAACGAGAAAATGGAACAGGCTTTGCACGCGGCCCTAAAGGAGCTGCCACCGCAGCAGCGGGAATGTGTGGAGTTGTTTTATCTGCAGCAGAAGAGTTATAAAGAGATCAGCACCCTTACGGGCTGCGACCTGAATAAAGTGAAAAGCTATATCCAGAACGGAAAGCGAAACCTGAAAATTATCATGGAGAAAAACCATGCAGCCAGATAAGCGACATATACTTTGGGATCAGGGCGATCACCCTTCCGTGGAACTGCTGGAGCAGTACCATGAAGGCACTTTACCCGAAGCCCTGCACCACCAACTGGAGCGCCACCTGCTGGACTGCGACCTGTGCTCGGATGTGCTGGAGGGACTGGCTGTGTCAGATGCTGCCCAGACCGAAAACCATGTGCGGGACATCAACCGACGCATCGCTGCCAAAAGCCGCCGCCAGAAGCGCAAGCCCTTGCCGCTATACCTGACCGACTGGAAATTAGCCGCTGCGCTGGCCATGATGCTGCTCTCTACGATCGTGGTGTTCTACTACAACTACCAGCAGGTGAGAGAACATCAAGGCATAGCCGCCCAGCAGGAAAAGGCAATTCAGGAGGCGATGAATTTGGGTGATAAGGCCGAATCGCCGGCTGCGACTGAGACTGTTGCAGATGCCAAGCCGGATACCGTGCGCCCAAGCCAAATAGCCGCTGTCACACAACCGAGAACGCTCCATGCCCCCCGGACACGCAAAAGCCCGGCTGCTCGGGAAGAAGTGCTTTTAGCTGATGATCTGGAGGACGTGGAAGTTGAAATAAATGTCGCTGACCTCACAGAGTCTATACCTGAAAAGCCAGTTACGGCACAGTCCGCGCAACTGGCCGAAGTGACAGTACCGCCACCCCCGCAACGAAACACCATGATGCCGGAAAGCACCTCCGTGGCCAAGGCCCTGCAGAGAAGAGTAGCAGGTGTGCAGGTACAGCGCAACAAACAATTAGGCCCGAATCAGGTGCAGGGGAAAGTGATCGATCAGAATGGTACTCCCCTGCCCGGCGTTTCGGTTGTGGTGAAAGGCACTACACAAGGCGTGGCTACCGATAAAGAGGGAAATTTCGTGCTGACCTTGCCGGATGAAAAAGCAACGCTGGTTTTCCGGTACATTGGCTATCAATCCAGAGAGGCAGGGGTATATGCCGGTGCCGATCCGATCACCATGGATTTGGCCTTAGATACAAAATCTCTAAGCGAAGTGGTCGTCACCCGTCAATACAGAACCAACCCGGCCCCAGTTGTGGCAGCCAGACCAGCTGCGGGGCACAAGGCCTACCGTCAGTACTTAGCCGAAAACCTGCGCTATACCCCAGACATGCCGAAAGGCCGTGTGGTGGTGCGGGCCACGGTAACCACAAGCGGTGCCCTCGAAAATCTGGAAGTGGTCCGTAGCCTGTGCGAACCCTGCGATGATGAAGCCATGCGACTGGTAGCACAGGGTCCGAAGTGGGAACCAGCGACACAGGATGGGCATAAGATAGAACAGCAGGTTCGGATCGTTGTTCGCTTCAGACCAGAAAAAGGAAAGTAAATGGAGGACTACGTAAAATCAGCATGGGAAGCACTTTGCCGCAGGTATACCACGGACGAGGCGTTAATCAGGCAACTGTGGGATGAACTGGAAAAGGCCTATACCGCCAAAGACAGGCACTACCACAACCTCGAGCACATTGCTTACATGCTGGAACTGGCCGACAGGTATAAACAGGAGTCTCCGCAACAGGACCTGTTGCGCTTCGCCATTTTTTACCACGACATCGTGTACAAGGCAACCCGCTCTGACAACGAAGAGCAGAGTGCCGCCCTTGCTGAAGAGCGCCTGCACCGGCTCGGTATACCTGAGGTCGACATACTGCAGGTGAAAGAAATGATCATCGCCACCAAGTCGCATCAGACACACAAAAATGAACTGATCAACCTGCTACTCGACCTGGATCTTGCCATACTAGGCGCAGATCAGGAGCGCTACGACAGGTATAGCCAGGGTGTGCGGAAAGAATATAGCATCTATCCCGACCTGATCTACAAACCCGGCAGACGCAAGGTGCTGCAGCATTTTTTGGCTCAGGAACATATCTACAAAACACCGGAACTTCAGGAGGCGTTTGAGGATAAAGCAAGAGAAAATCTGCAGCGGGAGTTAGCACTATACAGTGAGCAAAAAAGGCTCTCCTAAAAACAGGAGACCCTTTTTATGGCGCGAGCGTCTTCGCTCGTGTCTACTATCGTGGGGCCTCTGGCCCAGTTTTTAAAAAGTAGCGGCCAGAGGCCCCATCATGGCAAGTCACGAGCGAAAACCCTCGCGCCATAGCTCAGCAGTACCTACTTCAAACTCGCCATATCGATCACAAATCGATACTTCACATCACTGCGGAGCATACGCTCGTAGGCTTCGTTTATATCTTCCATCTTGATCAGTTCGATGTCGGACATGATATTGTGCTCGGCGCAGAAGTCCAGCATTTCCTGTGTTTCAGGTATACCACCGATCATAGACCCGGCCAATCGTTTGCGGCGGGCGATCAGGCTGAAGCCGGCCACTGTCGAAGGCTCCGGCGGTGCTCCCAACAGGATCATGGTGCCGTCGCGCTTCAGCATGGACAGGTATAGATTGTAGTCGTGCGGGGCCGATACGGTGTCGATGATAAAGTCGAAGGAATTGCGCAGCTGCTTGAGGGTAGCTTCGTCTTTGGTTACAGCGAAGTTATGCGCGCCCAGGTCCAGGGCATCCTGTTTTTTGTTTGGCGAGGTACTCAGCACCGTCACGTCAGCACCTTTGGCGGCGGCGATCTTCACGGCCATGTGGCCCAATCCGCCGAGACCTACGATGCCTACGCGGTGTCCCTCCCCGATCTTCCACTGCATGATAGGCGAATAGGTCGTGATACCAGCGCAAAGCAAAGGCGCAGTACGGGCCAGGTCCAGGTTTTCAGGTACTTTCAGGGTATAGTTCTCGTCCACCACGATCTGGCTGGAATAGCCACCATAGGTGATCGTTTTCCCATCTCGCTCAAAGCTGTTGTAGGTACCCACATTCTGCACTTCGCAGTACTGTTCCAGCCCCTCTTTGCAGCTGTGGCATTCGCGGCAGGAATCGACAAAGCAGCCCACGCCGGCCAGGTCGCCTTCCTTGAATTTCTTTACGGCAGACCCCACCTTGCTCACCACTCCCACAATCTCATGGCCAGGTACCAGCGGATACATGGCCCCGCCCCATTCGTTACGGACCTGGTGCAGGTCAGAGTGGCACACGCCGCAGTATTTTATATCGATCAGCACATCATGCTCCCCCACCTCGCGGCGTTCCAGGCTGAAGGGCCCGAGCGGACTGGTAGGATCGAATGCTGCATAAGCTTTAGCTGAAATCATAGTTTAATTAAGATTTAAGAATTAATAGTATGTTTAGTTTGGCACCTCGTCCAATGAAAATTTCGACCGCACAGGGACTGATTCATGGCACCTGAAATTTGGTTTAAACCTTACAGGCGGCTCAGGAAAAAGTTTGCAGGCACCCCTTTGGCATCAGGTTTCAGAGCAAATATACCGCCGCTCTTCGGAAATTCGTGCAGCTGATCATTATCCAGGCCATTGCGGGCGGTGGTGATGTAGAGTGTATCCAGCCGCTCACCACCGAAAGCGCAGGAAGTAGTATGCGGTGCAGGCACTTTTACTTTGAGGAGCAACTCCCCTGTTTCCGGGTCCCAGCAACCCACGCCCCCACCGCCGTAGAGCGCAATCCAAAGTCTTCCTCTTTCATCAATGGTCATCCCATCCGGCTTTCCTTCATGCTCCGGTATAGCTATCACATCCCGCTCTTTCTGAATAGTGCCTGTATCATGGTCGTAAGAGAAGGATTGCACCTTGCGGGTCGGTGTGTCAATGAAGTACATGCGACTTTTGTCTGCCGTCCAGACCAGGCCGTTTGAAACACTCAGATTGTCCAGCACCTGTGCGATCTGCCCGTCATGTTCCATGCGGTATAGCACCGCAGCCCCTTCACGCGAGTCCAGTGCCATAGTGCCTACCCAAAACCTGCCAGCCGGATCACATTTTCCGTCATTGAACCGGATATCGTCCTGTTCCAGCGGATTGGCCACCAGTGTCAGCTCACCGGTTTCAGTATTGATAAAATGGATGCCATTCTGCAAGGCAACCAATGCGCCTCCATTTACGATCGGTACTACTGTTCCAGCCCGCTCACCTACCGGCCAGACGGTGTCTTCTTCCGTAGTAGGGTCAAACAGGTGCAGTTCGCGGCCTTCTATATCCACCCAGTAAAGTCGCTTCTCAGCCGGATGCCAGATGGCTCCCTCACCAAGCGTGGCCTTGGCGTCGAGCACCAGTTCCGCTTCCAGTTCACTGTAATTTTTGGCTCTGCTCATGTGTGTTAGCTTGCTGTGGTTGAGGTATAAAAAAAGCTGTCCCCATACCTGTGTGGGTACCGGAGGACAGCTTTCGGGATCATGCTATTGGCGGAGTGACAGGATGTAACGAGCCATCTCCTTGGCATCGGCTTCGCTTATGTTCGGGTGCGGCGGCATTGGGATCTGTCCCCATGCTCCGGATCCGCCCTGAATGATTTTACTCGATAAATAAGTTACGTTTTTGTCGTTGAATTCGTATTTCTCGGCTACTTCCTGGTATGACGGGCCTACTACTTTCTGGTCCACTTTGTGACAGGCAAGGCAGTCAGAACCGGCGATCAGCTTCTCCCCTTTGGCGTACTGTCCGGCCAGTGCCTCTTTCTGCTGGGCAGCTCCCTCAGTTGCTCCCGGACCAGTTTCGGTGCCGGCCGGTGTGGTCTGTACATCCTGGGTGGCTCCTCCTGCAGGTGGTGTGGTAGCAGGGCGCGGCGGTTGCGGACGGGAGGCTACTGCTGTGGTGTCAGGCTGGTAGTCACTGTCATAGTAGCGTTCATACTCCGATTTCTGCTCATTGCCGCAGGCTGTCAGCAGCGCAAAGGCCGAAATAGCCATCAGTATCTTTTTCATAGTGCAAGGTTTTGTTTGTTCTAAATCGTGCTCTGAGAGCGCTCAGAGAATATGTACTCTCCTGAGCGCTTAAGGTTTTCAGATTTAAGGGAGCCTCCCATTCAATTCGGTTTAAGCTATATTTTCAGGATTCTATTTTCAAAATGCGTAACTTAAGCCTGCATACCCTATCTTATTCTATACTTTAAACCATGAAATTAACTCTTAAAAACGGGCTTCTGCTCCTTCTTCTGCTTCCGCTGCTGGCCTTTGGCAGCGCCCAGGCACAGAACCTCCCCAGCATCAGTTCCAAAACTGCGGGGATGAAAAAATTCCCCGGTTTCTATACCTTCTACTGGGACGAAAACAACGGTAAGATCTGGCTGGAGATTGATAAGTTCGGGCAGGATTTTCTGTATGTGAACTCGCTGCCGGGCGGACTCGGCTCCAATGACATAGGTCTCGATCGCGGTCAGCTGGGCGGCCAACGCATTGTGTCCTTTAAAAGGATCGGTCCGAAGGTGCTGCTCGTGCAGCCAAACCTGCGTTACAGAGCCATCACAGACAATCAGAATGAAGCCCGCGCCGTGGAAGAGTCTTTCGCCCAGTCTGTGCTCTGGGGATTCAAGGCCGAGGCGGCGGATGGGCAGCGGGTGCTGGTCGATGCCACTGACTTTCTGCTGCGCGATGCCCACGATGTGATCGGCAGCATACGGCGTTCCAATCAGGGCACCTATCGCCTCGACGCCAGTCGCTCGGCGCTATACCTGCCGCGCACCAAAAATTTCCCGAAGAACACTGAGTTTGAGTCGACCCTTACTTTCACCAGTGACAATGGCGGCTTTATAGTGCGCAGCGTAGCTCCTGATGAACAAGCCGTTACCCTGCGCCAGCACCACTCCTTCATCGAGCTGCCTGACAGTAATTACACGCCGCGTGAGGCTGACCCTAGAGCCGGTTATTTCGGTATCTCCTATTTCGACTACGCCACACCGGTAAACCAGAACATAGAGAAGCGCTACATTGCCCGCCACCGTCTGCAGAAGAAGAACCCTTCGGCCAAGGTATCGGAAGCTGTGAAGCCGATCGTGTACTACGTGGATAATGGGGCACCGGAGCCTATCCGATCAGCCTTGCTGGACGGTGCCCGCTGGTGGAACCAGGCTTTTGAGGCGGCCGGTTATAAAGATGCCTTCCGGGTAGAGGTACTGCCTGACACGGCCGATCCGATGGATGTGCGCTACAACATGATTCAGTGGGTGCACCGCAGCACCCGCGGCTGGTCTTATGGCGCTTCTGTGATGGACCCGCGCACCGGTGAGATCATCAAAGGGCATGTGTCGCTAGGCTCTTTGCGGGTACGGCAGGATTACCTGATCGCGGAGGGGCTGCTGGCCCCTTACGAAGATGGCAAGCCTGAAAACAAAGCAATGATGGAGATGGCGCTCGCCCGCATCCGGCAATTGTCGGCACACGAACTGGGCCATACCTTGGGCATTATGCACAACTATGACGCCAACAACAATGCCTCCGTGATGGACTACCCACACCCGCAGGTACAGTTGGACAGAACCGGCAACATCAACATCAGCAATGCCTATGGTACCAGTATAGGCGAGTGGGACAAACTGGCCGTGACCTTTGGCTACCAGGACTTCCCAAAGGGAACCGACGAAAAGAAAGCACTGGATGAACTGCTGGCACAGGGCCGGGGCCGGGGACTTACCTTTATCTCTGACACGGATGCCCGCTCTCCCGGCGGTGCCCACCCGACTGCCCACCTGTGGGACAATGGCACCAATGCGGCGGATGAGCTGATGCGCGTGCTCGAGGTACGCAGAAAAGCTCTGCAAAACTTCTCCGAAAAGAATATTAAACCAGGTGCTGCCATGAGTACATTGGAAGATGTACTGGTACCCATTTATAATTTCCACCGCTACCAGACCGAAGCAGCAGCCAAGCTGATCGGGGGCATGCGCTATACCTATGCCATGCGTGGCGATAAGCAGCTGGTAACCGAAGTGCTTGACAAAAAAGAGCAGCAAAAGGGCCTCGATGCCATGCTTCAGACGATTTCGCCGGAAGTGCTTACCCTGCCAGAGAACGTCATCACCCTGATCCCGCCCCGTGCGCCGGGCCTGGGTAACAACCGTGAGCTCTTTGCGAAAAGAACCGGCCTTACTTTTGATCCGCTGGCAGCAGCGCAGGCTTCTGCTGACTTCTCTGTTTCTTTCCTGCTGCACCCGGAGCGTGCCTCCCGTCTTGTGGAGTTCGGGGCACGGCATAACACCCTAAGTCTGCAGGATGTCACCAGTCAGCTGATCGGGCAAACCTGGAAAAGCAGACGCCTTAACGGACTGGCTGGTCAGGTACAGTTGCAAACCGAACAAGTGGTACTGAGCCACCTGCTAGCCCTGACACAGAACCAGAACGCCTCGTACCAGGCACGTGCCGTTGCCGCAAGCGCACTGGCCGACATTAAGCAGCATGTCACCAGTCAGGCCAAACGCACACGCGACACGGGCTACAAAGCGCATCTGGATTTCGCGCTGGCTCGTATGGAGAAGCCTGAGGAAGTAAAACCAACCAAACAGCTCAACCTGCCTCCTGGCGCCCCTATTGGGGATGGCGTATTTGGTTGTGAATAATCATCAGCAGGACCTAAAGTTTGGAAAACCTGTCCGCTTTAAGATAAATTTGAAGTCGGACATTTTAGCTTGAGCAATGAAGAAAGAATTGAAGAACCCGTTTGGCCGCGTATACCTTACCATAGAGGTAAATGCGAAGAACAGATGGGTGCATGTGAACTGGATGGGTTATCTAACAGAGGAGAATATCAAAACCGGTGCTCAAGCTTACACTGATGCACTGGCCGAGGCCGGTTACAACTGCGTTCTGAATGACACGCGGCTGATCATCGGCGGATGGGACCACTCCCTCAGCTGGGTACTTAATGAATGGAGCCCTCGTGCCGCCAGGGCCGGGCTGAAGTATTTTGCCATGATCACTACTCCGGAAACTTTTGCTGAATCAACTGCCGCCAGCTTTTACAATAATCTGAAAGCTTTCACGGCAAAGGTATTTGATGACAAGAATTCAGCAGAAGAATGGCTCCGACAATACTCTCTTAAAAAGTAAGCACCCTTAGCTGACATAAAACCCCGTCTGCGGTAGGTATACCTGCTACAGACGGGGTTTTGCATTTCTATTGTCAGTAATGTCTTGCTAGGATAGCGTGCTGATCAGCTGCCGGATGTCTATTTCATCCGCATAAGGCTCCAGCACTGCCATGGCACTGGCTGTTTGCTTAAAGGTACTCACAACCTCGGCCTCGGCGCCCGTCCATACCTCCACAAATGTGTGCCCCAAAGTGTACAGTAAGATCGTATACCCGTTCACCTGACGGCGTGCAATGAGGGTGCCCTCCTTTTTCAGGGCTTCGCGCTGGCTCCGGTAAGGAAGCCTTTCGAACATGGAATATTCCAGCATAATAGGATATTGCTTCGGGTAATTGCTTATATAAGGTTGAGTGGCTTAAAATGGTTTCAAACAAAGACTACTAAGGTATAGCGGCTGGTTTCAGGAAAAAAATAAAGCTCACATAATCAACCACTTCTTCATCAGAAGAAATTTCCTGCAGACAGGATAGCTAAGAGTTAACTACCAGTTCTATTCTCTTCATCTACTTAGATGACTTCATAAAGCTCACCTAATGATAGTAACAGTGCCTTTCAGAGTGCCGGAGCAGTCGTGTGTGACTACCCAATGATACACAGCTTCGGGAAGGCCATTGCCACTCCAGTCATTGTTATAGTTACTACTTTCGTACACTTTGCTTCCCCACCTGCTGTATACCTGTAGCTTAGCTCCCGCCAATGCAGGGTCAAGCACAAAATATTCGTTTTTGCCGTCTCCGTTTGGAGTAATCACATTGTAGGTTTTATATGCGCTACCCGCTTGAGCACTTTTGGCACTGCAGGGATCAAACTTCATCAGAAAACCATTGATTTCTCCCTTAGCTTTCCAGGAAAGGTGTTCAGCCTGGAGAGGTCCCCAAAACTGCCCCGAGATATAGAAGGAGCCGTTTGCAGCAAGCGTAATATTTTCGGCAACTCCACCAGCGCTCAGGCTAATGCGCTCTCCCGGGTTTCCCGCAGCATCAAAATACTGCACAAAAGGCTTGAAGTCCCAGGCCCCTGCCAGCATGAGTCCTCCGGAGGGCAGCAATTTTAAGTCCTTGGCCAGGTCATGTCCCTCTCCTGCATAGCTTCTGGCCCAGATCACAGCGCCATTTTCAGTCAGACTGGCCAGAAAAATATCTGCTGGCACTCCCGGAAACTCAACCATGCCTGTTTCTTCCAGCACGATGCCATCAAAATCAATTCTGCCCTTAAAATAGCCTGCCAGGTATATGTTTTTAGTTTTGGGATCAATTTCCAGACTCTCCCCGGCACTACTCAGCAGGCCGACAGCATTGTTAAAGCCCTTGAGCCAGAGCGTGCGCCCCTGTTTGTCAAACTTTGCAACGAAGATATCATCATGGGATTCAGGGCCTGTCGCGATACTGTGATTTGCTATTTTGTACGTGCCGATGTAAGCCCCTGTCATGTATACATTCCCAACCGCATCCAGCTTTACTTCGCGGGGATAGACACTGCCATCGTGGAAGGACCGGCTGACAAACGATACCTGGCCTTCTGAAGATAATTTGATTAGCAGCAGATCATTCCCTCTCGGATTCTGACTTTTGAATTGCTGGTTTTCAAGCTGTACTGTGCCCCAGAACTGTACCGGTAACACCACTTCTCCTTCCGGGCTGGCGGTGATGACACCCATCAACGTAGCCGAGGCGTAGCGCTCCCTGGTGAGCACCCCCTTGGACCATAGTAGCTTTCCGTTCGTATCAAATTTGCCGATGAAAGTATTAAATACACCTTCACCCTTTAATACGACTTTGTCATCTATAAGCAGTTCCTCTATAAATACGCCGCCCACATAGATGTTCCCATACTTATCTGTCGCCACGCCAATGGCGCCCCCATTTTGAGGACCGCCCAATGTTTTCGCCCAAAGCACCTGACCCGCTGGGTTTGATTTGTACATAAACATGTCAATATTCTCAAGGCTGGTAAGGGTATGGTTGCCAATGGTAATGGTTCCTTCAAAATGCCCCACCGAAATGATGTTGCCGTCTTTATCAACGATGTGATTCTCAATGGCATTCATCCCTGTTGACCCAACCTGATGTCCCCATTGGATCTGGGCCTGCAGGTTTAGGGAAAAGAACCAAAATAAAAGCAGAAGTAGAGGTTTATTCATGTAAGTGTAAGAAGTATGTTAGAGTCTGTATGTAGATGATAGCACTCCATCACATATAGCATTAGCAATATAAGCTAATATTCAGATCTCTTTCATTTTTAATAATCACAATTACAGTTAGTCCACTCTTCTTACTAAACACAAGATAAATGTAGGATTTTGACGAGTTGGATATTTACTTGCAGTTAGATTCAATACATCCTCTCACTGAACGTAAAATATTGTGAAAGCAGGAACACTCTCTTTTAAAGAAACATTTTTCATTGGCTTAATGCTATTCGCCATCTTCTTCGGCGCGGGCAACCTCATTTTTCCTTTATCATTGGGTCAGGCCGCCGGCACTGAACTTACACTTGCTATTATCGGCTTTCTGATGACAGGCGTAGGGCTACCGCTGCTGGGAGTTATTGCGATCGGCATGTCTAAAAATGAAGACGTGCAGTCCATTTCGGCTAAGGTGCACCCACTGTTTGGGCTATTGTTTCCGGTTATCATTTACCTGACCATCGGACCGCTGTTCGCCGTGCCCCGAACGGGCACAGTATCCTATGAAATCGGAATTGCGCCTTTCCTGCCAGAGGGACTGAAAACAACGGGATGGGGCATGCTGCTCTATTCTGTAGTATTCTTCACTGTCACCTACTTGCTGGCTCTGAACCCGGGGAAGGTCGTGGATCGCATCGGCAAAATTCTCACGCCGGTGCTGCTCCTAATCCTGGCTGCCCTGCTGCTTCAGAATATTATTTCACCGCTAGGTGAGATCACAGTTCCGTTGGCGGCCTACGAAGCAGCCCCTTTCTTCAAAGGCTTCCAGGAAGGCTACCTCACCATGGACACCATTGGTTCTTTTGTGTTCGGTCTGATCGTGATCAATGCCATACGTTCTAAAGGAGTAGACAGCCCAAAGCAAATAGCCAAAGTCTGCACCACAGCCGGCCTGATAGCCGCGGCCGGACTTGGCCTGGTATATGTCGGACTAGCTTACTCCGGGGCAACGAGTGTGCAGGCGATCGGGCATCTGGAAAACGGCGGCCTGATCATCAGCCAGATCTCCAGTCTGCAGTTCGGACTCTCCGGTAGCCTGATTCTGAGCGTAGCCATCACCTTTGCCTGCCTTACTACCAGCATCGGTCTGATCGTGGCCTGCTCCAGCTATTTCAATAAACTGCGCCCTTCTATTTCCTACAAGCAGTATGTGCTGGGACTCACGCTGGTGAGCGCCTTGATCTCAAACGTGGGCCTGACGCAGATCATCTCTTTCTCTATACCTGTACTGGTGGCGATCTACCCGATCGTGATCGTCCTGATTACTCTGACTCTTTTTGGCTCCCTTCTCCGCAACCGAAATGCGATCTATACCTGGTCGGTACTGCTGACAGGTATAGTGAGTGTGGTGGAGGGGCTGGGCGCCGCAGGATTTGAATTGGGCATCAGCGATGTCTTCGCGCGTTACCTGCCGCTTTACAGTCTGGGTATGGGCTGGATCGTGCCGGCGCTGGTCGGCTGCGTGATCGGCTTTGCTCTTTCTATGCGACAGTCATCTTATGCACTTGAAAACGAGTAGTCCTGTCTGTTCGGCATGGTGCTGATTCTTTCAGTTGAGGCAAAGCTTAGGTAAAGCTATATTTTCCCGTAATTTTGCTTCTTATTACAGGATTGGCGTAAAATATGGTGCTGACTTACGGCAACACGAACGCCACGAACAACATGGAACCAAAAAGACTGAATAAATTCATCAGCGACTCGGGCTTTTGCTCCCGTCGCGATGCAGACGAGCTGATAGAGCAGGGCCGCGTGACGGTGAACGGGAAAATACCGACCGACCCCGGCATGAAAGTAACGCCGAAGGATAAGGTGCGCATCGACGACGAGATGCTGCGTGTGAAACAGGAACAGCCTGTATACCTGATCTTCAACAAACCAGCCAACATGTCGGCCACCTCGGATATGGCAGTGCGCGACAATGTGGTGCGAGCCATCAATTTTCCGGCTACGCTGGAGCCAACCGCCATGCTGGAGCGTGAGGCGGAGGGTATTATCTTCCTGAGCAACGACGGCGACTTTGTGCGTGGCATGAAGCGTGCCGACAACAAGTACGAGAAGGAGTATATCGTAACCGTAGACAAGATGATCACGGCTGATTTCCTGCAGAAAATAAGCGGTGGCGGCGCTCCTGTGCCGGGCGAAGAACGGGTAAACAACTCAGTATCAAAAGAAACCCAGACGCGCTTCCGTATAACGCTGAAACCGGGAACTGACCACTACCTGAAGCGCATGTGTGAGAGTCTCGGCTATAAGGTGATGCACCTGCAGCGTGTTCGTTTCGGAGAATTCTCACTGGCCAAACTGCCATCCGGTCACTGGCGCGTACTGACGCCACAGGAAGTCAACAGCCTGACCAGCCTGGTACCCGGCGGCAAGGGAACAAGCAGCAGAAAGACTTCTGAAAGCAGCTATGACAGACCAGCACGAGGTGAGCGGTCCAGAGCAAGAGGTGGCGCTGGTAGTGCCTCTTCATCCAGAGACGGCGCTTCGGGTGCGAATGCCAGAACTGGTGCGGGCCAAGGTCCGGCAAGAGGTGGCAGACCTGGGTCATCAACTACCAGATCTTCAACCAGAGGAAGCGACAGTACCAGAAGAACAGACGCATCAAAGGATGGCTTCAAAAGAAAAGGCTCACCTAAAGCAGCACCCGGCAGAAGCGCAGCACCCAAAGGCGGAAGCAAGCGTGGTGATGCTCCAAAAGGTAGCGGCCCAAAGCGTGGCAGATAAGGTCTGATACTAAAATATTAGCAGCTGCTATACCATAAAAAGGCCCTCTTTCCTGATCAGGAAAGAGGGCCTTTTTATTATGAAGTGTCGTTGACCGTTAGGATTTTGGTGCACGTTTCGGACAGATCAAGACCTGTACCTGCAATGAAACGGTAAAGCTCTGTAGCACCACGACGTTACGGTGTAACGTCGCTACATTTAAACTCCTCAACTCTCAAACTCCCTAATCCCAGGATCCCATTTTACCCATCTGGTAGTCGCGGAAGGCCTGGTGAATCTCTTCTTCGGTGTTCATCACAAATGGTCCGTGTGATACAACAGGTTCGTTGAACGGCTGAGCATGGCCGAAGAGAATATAAGCATCCTCGGATGCCTCGACTTTCACTTCTTTGCCTTCATTGTCAAATTCTACCAGGGTAAGTTTCTCAGCTGTCTGGCCATTTACCTTCACGGTGCCGCGCACTACATAGAAGAAGATGTTGCGCTCTGCAGGGATGTTGTAGACGAACTCTCCGACTTTCTGCAGCTCAATGCTCACGATGTGAATGTCGCTCAGATTCTGGATAGGCGCCTGCACCTCGCCCCAACTGCCTGAGATCACGTTTACCCGTACTTTGCCGTTGTCAAGTTCTACAACCGGAATCTTGTCTTTCTGCAGCCCAATGTACTTTGGTGAGGTCATTTTGTGCTGGGCAGGCAGGTTGAACCACAGCTGGAGTATTTCCAGCGGCCCTCCCTCCTGCTTGAATTTATCTGACGACACCTCCGCATGGATCAGGCCGCTACCGGCTGTCATCCACTGCACGCCACCAGCCTCAATGATATCCTTGCCACCCCCCGTATCCTGGTGCATGATATCGCCATCGAGTATAAAGGTCAGTGTTTCGAAACCACGGTGCGGGTGCGGACCGAAAGGCAGTCCTCTGTTGCCGGCCTTGTATACCTGCGGACCGTGGTGATTCAGGAAAAGGAAGGGGTCGATGTACTCCACTTCGCGCGTAGGTATGGCCCGGTAGGTTACCAGGTCATCCATGGGGGCATATACTGCTTTATGTAACTTCTTTATCTTTCGCATAAGGTTAAATCTAGATCGACTGCAAAATAATGTATATACATCAATTACCCTAACACCTATCGGATTGTTTCAGATGGCTTGACATGCCTTCTCTGCTTAACATAAAAATCCCACCGTTTCCAAGACTGGATTGGGTGGGATTTTCACGCTACACTGATAGTAAGGTATACGGAAACTTACCCGATTAAGCCGCCTTCTCTTTTTTCAGCATTTTAAGCAAAGCCTCAGCCGCCGGTTCCGAAGAGGCGGGGTTCTGGCCAGTGATCAGTAAGCCGTCTGTCACAACATAGGGCTGCCAATCGTCGGCCTTGGAGTAGATGCCGCCCAGTTCCTGATAACGGTCCTCCACCAGAAAAGGAACCACATTGGTCAACTGCACAGCCTCCTCTTCGGTGTTCGTAAAGCCTGCCACTTTTTTGCCCTTCACGAGCGGCTCGCCATCCGCGCCTTTGGCCTGCATCAGGGCGGCCGGACCATGGCAAACGGCCGCAACCGGTTTCTGCTGTTTGGCAAAAGACTCAATTAAACGGATGGAATCTTTGTCAGTAGCGAGATCCCATAGCGGACCATGCCCTCCCGGAAAGAAGACAGCATCGTAGTCATCGGCTTTCACCTCACTCAGCTTTTTGGTTTTAGAAAGTTTGTGCTGCAGGTCGTCATCCTCGTAGAAGCGCCTTGTGGCCTCCGTCTGCGCATCTTTTTCTGTGCTTTTCGGGTCGATTGGCGGCTGTCCTCCTTTTGGGGAGGCAAGGTCCACTTTCACGCCGGCATCAGCCAGCGTATAGTAGGGCGCGGCAAACTCCTCTACCCAGAAACCGGTCTTCTTACCGGTGTCACCTAATTGATCGTGTGAGGTCAAAACAAATAATACTTTCATAGTTTATGGTATTTAAATGGTAACAGAGTCAAACAATTTAACCTCATTTAGCAGGCCAGGGTTTTAATTGAACAGTTCGGAGGACAGGTAGCGGTCTCCCCGGTCACAGATAATACAGACGACCACGCCTTCTTTCAGTTCGGAGATTAAGCGGGTGGCCGCTGCCACTGCGCCGCCGCTGCTCATGCCGGCGAACACACCCTCTTCCCGGGCCAGTCGGCGGGTCATGGCGGTTGCCTCCTGCTGCGATACGTCCAGTATGCGGTCGACCCGCTCCCGCTCGAATATTTTGGGCAGGTACGCCTGTGGCCAGCGCCGGATGCCGGGAATCTGAGAGCCTTCCACGGGCTGGGTGCCTACGATCTGCACAGCCGGGTTTTGCTCTTTCAGGTAACGGGATACTCCCATGATGGTGCCCGTTGTACCCATGGCCGACACAAAATGTGTGACTGCCCCCTCGGTGTCGCGCCAGATCTCCGGGCCGGTGCTGCGGTAGTGAGCCCCGTAATTGTCCGGGTTGCCGAACTGGTTGAGCACAAGGTAGCCGCCCCCCGCTTCTTTGTCGCGCACATAGTCGATGGCTGCCTCCATAGAGCCTTCGGCTGGGGTTAGGGTTACTTTCGCGCCATAGGCCTCCATGGTCTTTACCCGTTCGGGCGTGGCGCTGGCGGGCATCACCAACTCAATCTCCACGCCGAAGAACTGCGCGATCATGGCCAGTGCTATACCTGTATTCCCACTGGTGGCTTCGATCAGCTTGATTCCTTTGGTCAGTTCTCCCCTATCCAGCGCCCCTTTGATCATACCATAGGCCGCACGGTCCTTCACGCTGCCGCCGGGGTTATTTCCCTCCAGTTTGGCCAATAGTTTCACATTTGGGTTTGGAGATATATTCCTTAACTCCACCAAAGGGGTATTACCAATAAAGTCCAGTAGTGTCCGTGTTGTCATGTCTGTTTTATGCATCCTGTATACCTGTACGTGTTTATTGTCGTGATGGAATTGCCCTTTAGATTAAAGGGAAATACAGCAGGTATAAAAATACTCCTGGATTGGCATCAGGCATACTTCGGAAAGCTTGCCCTACTTCTGCCATTGAAGGGTGCTCCAGCAAAACGGAAATGAATGTAGATTACGATTACGAAGTTCAATAATCCTTCAAACAGGTATACGAAGTTAAAATGTGACGTCGCTTCAAACTTTAACTCCTCAACTCTCAATCTCCTCAACTACTAAACTCTTATCTTTGTAGTCATGCCTATCCGCAAGATCATCCACATCGACATGGACGCCTTTTTTGCTTCCGTGGAGCAACGCGACAACCCCGAGTTGCGCGGCAAGCCTGTGGCGGTGGGCGGTTCGCGGGCAAGAGGTGTGGTGGCGGCAGCCAGTTACGAGGCCCGCAGGTATGGCGTGCACTCCGCCCTCGCCTCCAAGATCGCGGCACAGCGCTGTCCGCAATTGATCTTTGTGAAGCCTCGCTTTGAGGTGTACAGTGCTGTGTCGCGCCAGATCCGCGAGATCTTTTATTCTTATACCGATCTGGTAGAGCCGCTTTCGCTGGACGAGGCCTACCTCGACGTGACCGAAAACAAGATCGGCATGCCCTCGGCTACGATCATCGCCAATGAAATCAGAGCCAAAATTCAGGAGGAAACCGGGCTGACCGCCTCAGCGGGTGTATCGTTCAATAAGTTTCTGGCCAAGATCGCCTCGGACATGAACAAGCCCAACGGCTTCACCCTGATCACTCCTGACAAAGCCGAGGAGGTGGTGGCCGCACTGGCGATCGAGAAATTCTATGGCATCGGAAAAGTGACGGCAGCCAAATTGCAGAGCATGGGTATACTGACCGGGGCTGACCTGCGGGAGCGCAGCGAAGAGGAACTGGTGCGGCACTTTGGCAAGACGGGGCGCTACTATTACCGCATTGCCCGCGCTCAGGACGACCGGGAGGTACAGCCGCACCGCATCCGGAAGTCCATCGGCTCGGAGCGCACCTTTGAGGTGGACCTGACCGAGGAGGAAGTGATGCTGCCGGAGTTGGAAAGGCTGGCAAAGGAGGTGGCCCACGACATGGAGCGACTGCAGGCCACGGCCAAGACCATCACGGTCAAGATCAAGTACTTTGACTTCAACCAGACCACCCGCAGCAAAACCTTTCTGGGCGAGATCAAGTCAGCAGACGCCATCTTCACCATCGCCCGCGACCTGCTGCGCACGCCTCAGTTGCCAGCGTACCCAGTCAGACTGTTAGGTATAACTGCCTCCTCCCTCCTCTACCAGCACGACAAACTGGAGGGCTACCAGCTGACTCTGGAGTTCTAGCATGCCTTATTTCTTGGAAACGTATTTTTTGGACAGCACCCAGCTTTCGCGATCACCATCGGCCTCGGGAGAGATCTCCAGTAGTTCTGAATAGTAGCGTTTGGCCTTTTGCTTGTCTTTGGATTTTTCGGCCGCAAGGGCCGCACCATAAAGACTATTATATCTCTTGGGCGATACCTTCAGACTGGCTTCATAGGCCTGCATGGCTTCTGCTGGCTTTTTGCTAAGCAAAAGCATATCACCCAGCAGCTCTCTGGCGGGCAGAACGGCGCCCGGCGTCACAGGGTGTTTGTCCAGAGCATCCTCCTTGTCAGCCGCTTCCCGCATCATGGCCAGCGCCTTGCCCTTGTCTCCTTTTTTGAACTCCAGCCATGCTTGCACAGCCAGGTGTTGTGCTTCGGCCTGCGATGCCCAGTAAGTGTCTCCCGAGCCGCTCAGCTGTGTCCGCAGTTTATCCAGTGCTACCAGGGCCTCTTCTGCCACAGCGATATTGCCAGACCGGGCACCTCCTATACCTCTGGCAAAGTGGGTGATCGCTTCAGCGTTGGGATAATTATACCAGGTGAAGTTTTCAGGCGACCGGACAGGCAAAGCAGCAGCCTCTTCCCACTTGCCCCTTTCCAGGGCATGGCGCGCAGGTATAGCCGCCAAAGCATAAGCCGTCGCGAAACTTGGTGCATAGCCTGATACCGCTTGCATTTTCTCTACTACTTCCTGCGCTTTTTTGTCACGCCCCTGTTGCAGGTATCCGTAAGCCATGTAATCCAACGCATGGGGATAGTGCATGGAAACGGTCTCTTCAGAAGACTGCCGGAGCGCAGCATCAGCGGAACGTATGTTCCAGTCCACGGCGTCCGTCCACTGGCCCAGCCGAACGAAGATGTGGCTCGGCATATGCAGGGCATGCGGCACGTCCGGGGCTATGCGCTCATACTCCCGCGAAACGTTGACGGCTTTGTGGGCCAGCAAGGGATTGTCATAGGCATGGATGATGTAGTGAAACAGTCCCGGGTGGTCGGGGTGACTGGCATGCAACTGCTCCAGCAAAGCACCTGCCTCTTTCTGTTTGGCAAAGGTCTTGTCCGTCTTCGGTGCCGTGCCAAGCTGCCCCAGCGCATAAAAAGCCGCTGCCTCCACTTCATCAGGATACGCTTCGTGTACCTGCTTATACCCTTCCTCGAAAGCTTTCAGCTGATCTGCGTAGCTGGTATTATTCCAGTTCTCATAAAATCGGGAAACGGCTTTGATGTAAGCTTTCTCCTTGTCTGTCAAGTTTTGTTGTTGCTGGGCGCTCTCCGCGGCTGCCTGCCCTTTCTGAAGAGCGTCATTGGAAGGCCGCTCGCCCCAGAGCGGGTGAATATAGCTCATGGCGATGCCCCACTGCGCCATGCCACAATCCGGGGCGGCCTCAGCTGCAGCCGCAAACTCCTGCTCCGCCTGCTCATACATCATGTGGTGCATCAGCGCCAGGCCGGTGTCAAAATGCCGTTGCGCCTCCTCACTGCAGGAGGTTTGCAGGTTCACGGTACCGTGTTTGGTCGCATGTCCCTGCGCAGTCGTATGCTGGCTATGGGTAGTAAAAAAGACACAACATACTATAGCTATAACAAGTGATGTTCGCATGCTGTTTATGTAAAATTGAGCTAACAAAAAGATCAAAAGCAAGGACGACGAACGCCGAATTTAAGCTGCGATACGCTTAATAGTGAGAGAGCCGGTTAAGGTATACGAGAGGTATAGCCTATCTTATTTTTTTACTCATTTTACTGTGATATGTTTATCTTTTATAGCATTGTTCTGATCCGAATTGCCAAATTCAGGTAAGCAGAGCAGTGCGATTAAACCATTCTTTTCCGGGCTAGTCTTTTAACAGATATCTGAAACAGGTATATTGTAAAACACTAATCCAAATCTAACCTAATCTTTCACCCTATTATGAGCAAAAATGTACGCTATGCCCGGCTGGCTACACTGCTTCTGGCTGGTGCGCTTGTAGCACCTCCCGCCTTTGCCCAAAGCAAGGAAAAGAAGAAGAACAAGAAAAAAGCCAAGCAGGAAGTAACCACCACGCAGGCTACCCCGGCTGTTAAAAAAGACGACAACGGTGTAAAACCATATGCCAGTGTCATCACTCCCAATGCCGTAACCGACGAAGGCCTTTTTAAGGTGCACCGCATTGACGAGAAATACTTTTACGAAATTCCAGATACGCTCCTGAACCGCGACATGCTCATGGTGAGCCGTATCGCCAAAACAGCCACAAACCTCGGCTACGGTGGTGAGGAACTCAATCGCCAGATGCTGCGCTGGGAAAAGAAAGGCAACCGGATTTTGCTGCGCCTGATTTCTTACCAGAACGTAGCAAGCGACACGCTGGAGATCTTCCACTCTGTGCAAAACTCCAACCTGGCTCCTGTTATCCAGGCATTCGACATCAAAGCTTTTAACAACGGTGCTTCGGTGGTAGAGGTGACTGACTTCTTCTCGAAAGACGTGCAGGCCCTCGGTCTGAACAAACGCCAGCGTGAAACGCACAAAGTAAAGAAACTGGATGATAAGCGCTCTTTTGTGGAGGGCATCAAGAGCTTTCCGCTCAACATTGAGGCACGCTCATTGATGACTTACGAGGCGACTGATCCGCCAGCCAACTCCAATGCAGGTACAATCACGGTAGAACTGAATCACTCCATGCTTCTGCTGCCGAAGGTGCCTATGCCTGCCCGTCGTTTTGATGAGCGTGTAGGTTACTTCACCCTGTCGCAAACCGACTACGGTACTGACGAGCAACGTGCTGCCAAGCGCCGCTACATTGTACGCTGGAAACTGGAGCCGAAAGACAAGGAGGCTTATGCACGCGGCGAACTGGTAGAGCCGATAAAGCCGATCGTTTACTACATCGACCCGGCCACCCCAATGAAGTGGCGCCCATACCTGAAGCAGGGTGTAGAGGACTGGAACAAGGCTTTTGAGGCGGCAGGCTTCAAGAATGCCATCATTGCCAAGGACCCTCCTACCCCGGAAGAAGATCCGGAGTTCAGCACCGAAGACGCACGCTACTCTGTTATCCGCTACTTCTCTTCTGAGACGCAGAATGCCTATGGCCCTAACGTGCACGACCCGCGCTCCGGCGAGATCCTGGAGAGCCACATCGGCTGGTACCACAACGTGATGAACCTGCTTCGCAACTGGTACTTCGTGCAGACAGCTGCCATCAACCCGGATGCCCGCAGCATTAAATTCAAGGACGAAGTGATGGGTGAACTGATCCGCTTTGTGTCTGCCCACGAGGTAGGCCATACCCTGGGTCTGCCGCACAACATGGGCTCCAGTGCTGCTTACCCGGTAGAGAAACTGCGCGATGCGAAGTTCACGCAGGAAATGGGCACAGCCCCTTCTATCATGGACTACGCCCGCTTCAACTACGTGGCGCAGCCGGAAGACAAAGGTGTTGCCCTGATGCCAGGTATAGGCGTGTATGACAAGCATGCGGTAAGATGGGGCTATACCTACTTCCCGGAGATGAACGGTTATGACAATGTAGCCAAACTATCGAAGTGGATTCTCGAGAAAGAAAACGACCCGATGTACCGCTTCGGCCGTCAGCAGGGTAATCCGGTAGACCCGTCTTCACAGACCGAGGACCTGGGCGATGACGCCATGCTGGCCAGCCACTACGGCATCCTGAACCTCAAGCGCATCATGCCAAACCTGATGGAGTGGACGAAGGAGGAGAACAAGAACTACGACGACCTTCAGGAGATGTACACCCAGGTACTGGGTCAGTGGAACCGCTACATGGGCCACGTAACGGCTAACGTCGGCGGGGTGTACGAGAACTACAAGACCTACGACCAGAAGGGCGACGTGTACGCTGCTGTACCGAAAGAGAAGCAGCAACGTGCCATGAAGTTCATCAACGAGCAGGGCTTTGCCACTCCTACCTGGATGCTGGACCAGAACATCCTGCGTAAGATCGAATCGGCTGGTGCGGTGGAGCGTATCCGCACGGCGCAGGTGAACATCTTGAACAATGTGCTGGAGCCAGGCCGCATGCAGCGCCTGCTGGAGTCACAGGCGGCACTGGGCAGCAAGACCTATACCTTGCCGGAAATGATGGCTGACCTGCGTAATGGCGTGTGGTCTGAAATCGGCAGCGGCAAAACGGTGGACATGTACCGTCGCAACCTGCAGCGCGGCTACCTGGATCGTATGGAGTACCTGATGAAGGAAGAGCAGCGCTCAGTCCCTAGCGGCGCACGTGCCTTCATGGGCTTCACACAGGTGAACGTGTCGCAGTCGGATATCCGTCCGATGGTACGCGGCGAGCTGACGGCCCTGCGCAACCAGATCAAAGCCTCCTTGCCAAAGACGAAGGATAGCATGACGAAGTACCACTTGCAGGATGCACTGGTACGTATTGACAACATCCTGAACCCGAAAAGTTAAATTTCCTGTTTTTGTATGATACAGAAAGCCCCGGCCACTTTGGCTGGGGCTTTTTATTTATAGTATTTGTTGAATGTTAAGAAAGATATCCTATGCAATTTCAGAACAATGGGAATCGGTGCCACAAAATCAAATATATCTTGTACCTTTGTAGCCCATAAAGTTTAACCTAACTTATGGCTGCTAAATATATTTTTGTTACAGGAGGCGTTACCTCCTCTCTTGGTAAAGGTATCATCTCCGCTTCTCTTGCTAAGTTGCTGCAGGCAAGGGGCTTCTCTGTAACAATCCAGAAATTCGACCCTTATATCAACATCGACCCGGGCACGCTCAACCCCTATGAGCATGGCGAATGTTTCGTGACCGAAGACGGCGCAGAGACTGACCTGGACCTGGGCCACTACGAGCGTTTCCTGAATGTGCCTACTTCTCAGGCGAACAATGTGACTACCGGTCGCATCTACTACAATGTGATCACGCAGGAGCGCGAGGGTGCTTACCTGGGCAAAACCGTGCAGGTAATTCCCCACATCACAGACGAGATCAAACGCCGCATGCTGCTGCTTGGCGAGTCCGGTGAATACGACATCGTGATCACGGAGATCGGCGGTTGTGTGGGCGATATCGAGTCGTTGCCATTTATTGAAGCTGTTCGTCAGCTGCGCTGGGAATTGGGGGTAAATGAAACCTGTGTGATTCACCTGACCCTGGTGCCATACCTGAAGGCAGCCGGTGAACTGAAGACAAAACCAACACAGCATTCGGTGCGTGACCTCTCCGAGGCCGGTGTGCAGCCAGACATCCTGGTTTGCCGTTCCGAGCATCATATACCTACTGATCTGCGCAAAAAGATCGCGCTGTTCTGTAACGTGAAGCAAAACTCTGTGATCGAGTCGATCGATGCGGAAACAATATATGACGTGCCGCTGCTCATGCGCAAAGAGAAGCTGGATGAGCGCGTGATCGCGAAACTCAAGCTGCCGCACAAAAGTGAGCCGGAACTTGAAACCTGGAAAGAATTCCTTGGTCGGCTCAAGAACCCTACAGCAGAAGTTAAAATTGGTCTGGTGGGCAAGTATGTGGAGCTGCCGGATGCCTACAAGTCCATTGTGGAGTCTTTCGTGCATGCCGGTGCAGCCAACGAGTGCAAGGTGAGCATCAAGTGGTTCCAGTCGGAGAACATCAATGACGAAAACGTAGCTGGCCTGCTGCAAGGTATGGACGGTGTGCTGGTGGCCCCTGGCTTTGGTGAGCGCGGCTTTAAAGGTAAACTGGAGGCGATCCGGTTTGTGCGGGAAGCAGGTATACCGTTCCTGGGCATCTGCCTGGGCATGCAGTGTGCCGCCGTAGAGTTCGCCCGCAACGTGCTGGGGCTGGAGGGCGCCGCTTCCACTGAGATGGATCCAAACACGCCATACCCGGTGATTGACATGATGGAAGACCAGAAGCAGATCACACAAAAAGGCGGCACCATGCGACTGGGTGCCTATACCTGTGAACTAAAGAAGGGCTCAAAAGCATTTTCTATTTATGGCAAGTCCAAAATTTCGGAGCGCCACCGTCACCGTTACGAGTTCAACAACAAGTTCTTAGCCGATTTTGAGAATGCCGGCATGGTAGCTTCGGGCATAAACCCGGACACAGGACTGGTAGAAGTGATCGAGCTGCAGAACCACCCGTGGTTTGTGGCAGCACAGTACCACCCGGAGTTGAAGAGTACCGTCCTGAATCCGCACCCGCTTTTCGTGAAGTTTGTGAAAGCGGCTATGAATTACACTAAATCTAAATAAGCATTAACCAACACTCATTATTATTTTCATTAGATGGATAGAAATCAAGCTATTGGCTTTGGATTGATTGCCGTGCTCCTGCTGGCTTACTCCTTCTTCTTCTCGGGAACGAACGAAGAAGCCAACACTCCGGCATTTGACCAGACAGCCAAGGTAGAGCAGGTGCAGACGGGACCCGCTCCTGTAGCCGAGGACGACTCGCTGGCACAGGTGCGCCGCGCCGCCGCGTTGGGCACTTTCAGTGCAGCCGCTACCGGTGAAGCCAGCACCACCACCCTTGAGAACCAAAACATGGTGGTGACCTTCAACAGCAAAGGTGGCCAGGTAGAGGAAGTGGTCCTGAAGAATTATAAAGACTACAGAGGCAACACCCTGGTACTGTTTGACCGCGAAAGCAGCCAGACCGACGTGCAGTTCACCACAAACGATGGTAAGAACATCCGCCTGTCAGACCTGTTTTTCACACCGTCTGAAGTGCAGACTGTGAACGTAGGCGAAGTTCCTGCTCAAACCATCACGTACCGTGCTGACCTGGGCAATGGCCAGACCATTGATCAGATCTATACCTTGTTCGACAATAGCTTCCAGGTAGGTTATAAGCTGGATTTCAAAGGCCTTGACAACCAGATCAGCGGCAATAACGTGACCATGATCTGGAACGATAACCTGAAGCAGCTTGAGAAAGACATCACGCAGAACCGTGCCAAGTCTACCATCAACTATTACACGGCTGACGAGAGCTTCGACTACCTGTCTATCTCAGAAGGGACGGAAACAGAGACGATCACGGAGCCGATGAAGTGGGTGGCTAACAAGCAGAACTTCTTCACAGCGGGTATCATCGCTGCCAACACCTTCTCTGGTGCTAAACTGGAGGCGGTGACCAATCCGGCTGACACGACTGTTGTAAAGACACTGAACTCCCAGATACTTATCCCGACGGCTGACCTGCTGAGCGGCAAAGGCGAGTTTACCTACTACTTTGGTCCGAATGACTACAAGATCCTGAAGCA
The DNA here is from genome assembly GCF_900156415.1 of Pontibacter lucknowensis. GTDB lineage: Bacteria > Bacteroidota > Bacteroidia > Cytophagales > Hymenobacteraceae > Pontibacter > Pontibacter lucknowensis. The sequence continues at coordinate 108,357 of NZ_FTNM01000006.1, forward strand.
CATGGGCAACGAGTTCAACAAGAACCTTGACCTGGGCTGGGGCATTTTCTCGTGGGTGAACAAGTGGATCATCATCCCGGCTTTTGATTTCCTCGAAAACTACATCGGCAATTACGGCATCATCATCATCCTGCTGGTACTGTACATCAAGCTGATCCTGTTCCCGCTGACGTACAAGTCCTTCCTGTCGATGGCCAAAATGAAGGTACTGAAGCCGGAAATCGACGCCATTAAGGAGCGTAACGACGGCGACATGCAGAAGACGCAGATGGAGACCATGAAACTGTACGGCGAAATGGGCGTGAACCCGCTGAGCGGCTGTATTCCGATGCTGCTGCAGATCCCGATCCTGTTTGCGATGTTCAACTTCTTCCCGAACTCGATCGAACTGCGCCAGGAGGCATTCCTATGGGCGGATGACCTTTCAACCTATGATGTGTTCGCCAGACTGCCGTTTACGATTCCTTTCTATGGCGACCACGTGAGTATGTTCACCTTGCTCATGACGGCTTCGACGATCCTCTATACCTGGTCTAACAACCAGATGAACACGATGCAGGGTCCGATGAAGATGTATACCTACCTGATGCCGATCATTTTCATGTTCGTGCTGAACTCCTTCCCGGCAGGTCTTTCATTCTACTACTTCGTATCGAACATGGTGACTTTCGGTCAGCAGGCGCTTATCCGCAAGTTTGTGGACGAAGGCAAGATCAGAGCGAAACTGGAAGAGAACCGTGACAAGCGCAAAGAGAAGAAGAAAACCGGCGGTCCATCCTTTACAGAGCGTATGCAGGAGGCCATGCGTGCCGCAGCCGACAAAGAGCAGCAGCGTCGCAACAACCCGAAACTCAAGAAATAAGCATTCACGTGCTATACCTTACAGGAAGCCCCGAAGCAGTTCGGGGCTTTTTTGTTTGACCATCTTCGCTGCTTTGCGTATAGCCCTATACCTATATTAGAAACATGCGAAAGAACACACTACCCTACCTCCTGCTGCCACTGTCTTTTGTGGCCGTACTTGGAGCTGCCTGTCAGCAACAGACAGACGAAGAGAAAACCATTGCCAGCACACACCCGAAGCTGGAAGAGCACCTGCAACGTGACACGGTGCGCATGCCCATCACATCAGAAGAGAACCCGGAACTATACCAGCGCTACCGCCTGCGTATGGAGGCTTACCAGAGTGACGAGGCATTTCGGGTGCAGGAGACTTATAAGGGCCGCTTAGCCCCTTTGGATGAAGCTAGCCATGCTGATGTCCGACAGTACCGCTCAGCCCTTCAGGAAGGCCTGAAACAAGGTATAAACTTTGCCGGCAGGTATACCGTGGTTACCGTTGGCTGCGGCACCACCTGCCAGGAGCACTACGTGGTAGACCGGCAGGATGGAAAAGTGCTTGACAAGGTGCAGAGCAGTACCGGCGCACAGTTTAGCCCGGACAGCCGCATATTTATAGTCAACCCGCCTGACTCTTCGCACAACTATGTTGATTGCCCTTACTGCGAACCAGCTGCCTATGTACTGGAACAGGGCAAGTTCCGAAAACTGCCTCAGGGGCAATAATGATAACTAACTGCCATGCACACACTACTTTTTCTGCTGAAATTAGGTCTGGGGCTAGGACTGATCCTGGTGGCAGGCTGCAGTACTGCTCAGAAAAGTAGTGCCCAGGCGCCGGATGCTCCGCTGCTGCATTTCCAGAAAACACCCTGTCTTGGCACCTGCCCCTCCTATGAGGCGACCATTCTGGCGAATGGTAGCATACGCTATACCGGGTATAGCCATGTACCTGTTAAGGATACCGTGACCTTTACGCTGTCGCCCCAACAACTGGAGGCGATACGGCAGGAAATAACAAAGCTAAACTATGCATCGCTGCAGGACATGTACCTGACTAACTGGAGCGACATGCCCTCTACCATCACCACATTCTATGAAGCGGGCAAAGAAGTAAAGCGGGTACAACAGGAAGAAGGCGGCCCGAAGCCCTTGCTGGACTTCCAGGAGAGGGTGCATACCCTGCTCATGAACCTGGCAGAAGAGGAGGCGAAACGAAGGCTACCTGTAAGGTAAGGCCAGGCCATCCAAAAATTCACTTCTGCTTCCTCAAAAAATTTACTCCGGTCTGTTTTCACTGAAGCTTCTTCACAATAGTGGTCTCTCCTCATGCTATCCCCTTTTACTACGCTTGCATCTCAATAACACTAGGTTTAAATATAGGATTGAGTCCACCTGTAATTTTGAAATACCAATAACCAATCCTAACTGAGGCCGTAAAAAAATAGAGGGCCATATCAGAGCAGGTTATTTGAAAATTGATATTTATATATAATAAATTTTTAGAATTTCGATTATCAGGCTAGGAGAAATATTAATTCAGATTAAGCTATATAAAAAAATATCCTTGCCCCAGTGCTTCAATATCTGGAAGCTCTTTTTGGAATATTTTACAGGAAGAGTACTCATTGACCGGCAGGCGCAAGGTTCTGCTGTGGCCTTGATTTTAAAGAACAAAATGGGAGCCTAATTTCCCACTGATCATATTAACTGACCACATTAACCGGGTGGTGGAGTCCCCGGGCCACTAAGACGGCATAAGCACCCCGAATATTAAACATAACGCACACATAACTATGGAACGACAAACGGTAATAGGCATTTTTAAAGAAGGTATAGACGCACAGGCTGCGGTGCAAAAGCTGGAGAGCACGCACCATATCGGCCGTGACAAAGTAGATATAGCAAACCCTGCCTCTGCTTCAGCAAGACAGGTAGGCAGCACCAGAGATAAAGACAATGATGGCGTAAGTGGTTTCTTTGGCTCTTTGTTTGGCCAGAACGACGACGCGAACAAACATACACAGGCAGCCCGCAAAGGCTGGGTAGTGACGGTACACGCCGACTCCCGACAGCAGGCAGAGAAAGCCGCTGAAGTCCTGGACTCATGTGGCGCAGTGGATGTAGACGAGCATGTGGCACAAAACAACCCACAGGCCGGCACAGCCAGACCACCACAGGGCACGGCCCAGACCAATACCGGACGAACAGGCGACTCTAGCCAGTCTATTCCGATTATGGAAGAGCGTATGAACGTAGGTAAACGTGAAGTGGAGCGTGGCGGTGTACGCATGAGAAGCCGCATCGTGGAGCGCCCGGTAGAAGAGCATCTGCGTTTGCGTGAGGAACATGTGGATGTAGAGCGCAACAAAGTAAACCGACCTGCAACAGACCGTGACTTCCAGAATTTCAAGGAAGGAGAGATCAACATTACAGAACGCGCTGAGGTGCCTGTAGTCAACAAAGAGGCCCGCGTAGTGGAAGAAGTGAAGATTAACAAGCACACAGAGCAGCGTGACGAAACTGTAAGAGGTACCGTACGCAAAACTGATGTGGACATTGACAAATTAGACAAAGACAAAGACCTTCGCAACCCGGGTAACAAGCCCGGCAACCCTCGCAACATATAGGGAAAGGTTTTGTAGATAAGGTAAGAGGCAGTCATCATGTGGCTGCCTCTTGCTGTTTTACAAAAAGGGCAAAGCTAAGCCCCACGAGAAGCAATGAACCATCCCCTGCCCTGCCCGTACAATCTGAGACATTTGAACCGATAGAAGCGTAATCCACTTCACCACATATAGTCCCGAGCCATGAGCAAGAAATCAGACAAACTTAAATCAGAATTTGACGAGAAGCTACGCGAGAGTCGCACCACCCCACTGGAAGAGCGGGACATTCAGGACGAATATGGTCGTGACGAGCGGGAGAACCTGGATGTAGACATAGAGTACAGCAAGACGATACCCGTGATTGAAGAGCAGGTGCGGGTAGACACAGAAGTCAGAGAGACTGGCAACGTACACATTGCCAAGGAAGTGCACCGCGAGGATGTGGACCTGGACCTGCCCATCATACATGAGGAGGCGGAAATAGAACGCGTCGAAATAAATCAGTATGTCGACACACCCCCACCGCCAGTACGTTATGAGGGCGATAAGATGATTATACCTGTGCTGAAGGAAGTGCTGGTAGTGGAGAAGCGCCTGCTGGTGGTAGAGGAGATACACGTTACCAAGCGGCGCACCGAAGAGCACGATACACAGCACGTGGAACTGCGCCGGGAAGAGATCAGGGTCGAGCGGAAAAGAAACAATCCGAACGAACCGCAAAGCTGAACCCTGCCTGGGTTTGAGGTATAAAACAGTGCCTGGCCAAAATAAATAGTTCCACGCGGCGTTGTTATATAAACGAACCACTGAAGCAAGCGGGTCCGGCAGCTACATGAGCAGCCGGACCCGCTTGCTTTTACAGCCTTAAAATGCACATATCCTATGACTAGCCACTTCGCAGGGACCTTGTTCCGGAATGTGGATAACCCTTAAAATCGTGGATAAAAATATACGCCGCAGCGCGTGGAACATCATACGTTCTGCGCAAAAAACTGTATCTTTGTAAAAGTTCTATACCCCATTCGGGCTAACAGATTAAAAAATGCAAACTATGGAAATAACGTATTACGGACAGTCCTGCTTTCTTTTCAAAATCGGTGAGCACCGCATTCTATTCGACCCGTTCATCTCGCCAAACGAGTTGGCCAAGGATATTGACGTGGACAGCATCAAGGCTGATTACATTCTGCTCTCGCACGGTCATCAGGACCACGTGCATGATGCGGAGCGCATCGCAAAAAATAACGGTGCCACCATTGTAGCCAATTTTGAGATCGCGAGTTGGTATGAAGGGAAAGGTATAGAAAAGACCCACCCGATGAACACTGGTGGTAAGGTAACCTTGCCATTTGGCACCGTGAAAATGGTGAACGCCGTGCATTCCAGCTCCCTGCCAGATGGCACTTACGCTGGTGTAGCAGCCGGATTTGTGGTGGAAACAGAGAATCAGACATTTTATTTTGCCGGTGATACGGCCCTCACCTACGACATGAAACTCATACCTGAGCAGTATGATGTGGACTTCGCCCTGTTGCCGATTGGCGATAACTTTACCATGGACATCCACGATGCCCTGGTAGCGGCTGACTTTGTGCAGGTAGACAAGGTGATCGGTATGCACTACGACACCTTCCCTTACATCAAAATAGACCATGAGGAAGTGAAGGAAGTAGCGCAGATGGCCGGCAAGGAACTAATATTGATGGAGATAGGTCAGACTATAAACCTATAATTTTTAGATGGGAAAAATAATAGCGGTTGCAAACCAAAAAGGTGGCGTAGGCAAGACCACCACAGCCATAAACCTGGCTGCGAGCCTGGCAGCCCTCGAATTTAAGACATTACTCGTCGATGCAGACCCGCAGGCTAACGCCACATCGGGACTTGGCTTCGACCCCGCCAGCATCAGCAGTAATATCTACGAGTGCATGGTAGGGGAAGCGAATATTGAGGACATCATACTGAAGTCGCCTAACCTGGAGACCCTGGATCTGATTCCCTCGCACATCGACCTGGTGGGCGCTGAGGTGGAGATGATCAACATTCCGAACAGGGAGGAGAGAATGCGCGAAGCATTGGCTCCGCTCAAGGAGGTGTACGACTTCATCATTATCGACTGTTCGCCTTCGCTGGGCCTGATCACGGTAAACTCACTTACGGCAGCCGACTCAGTGGTGATACCCGTTCAGTGTGAGTACTTTGCGCTGGAAGGTTTGGGCAAACTGCTCAACACGATCAAAATCATCACGACACGCCTGAATACCGAGCTTGCCATTGAGGGCATCCTGCTGACGATGTATGATGTGCGTCTGCGCCTGAGCAACCAGGTGGTGGAAGAGGTGAAAACGCACTTCCAGCAAATGGTGTTTGATACGATCATCCCGAGAAATGTGAAGTTGAGCGAGTCTCCGGGTTATGGTATACCTGCCATTCTGTACGATGCAGAAAGCAAGGGTGCCATGAGCTACCTGAACCTCGCCCGTGAGATAGCAGAGAAGAACAGCGTTGCGCTGGCGAAATAACCTTACTATTACATGTCCGATAACAAGAAACCAGTACCAACACGCAAGGGAGGCCTTGGCAGAGGCCTTGGCTCTCTCCTGGAGGGTAACAAATATACTGGCAAAACAGCCGAATCAACCACCGTTAACGAAGTCAATACCATCGCAGATATAGCTATTGAACACATCCAGACGAACCCTTACCAGCCCCGTACGCACTTTGACCAGACGGCGCTGGAAGAATTGGCTGAGTCTATCCGGATACAGGGTATTATCCAGCCTATCACCGTTCGTCAGCTTGACCAGAACAGCTTCCAGCTGATATCGGGTGAGCGCCGCTATCAGGCAGCCAAAATGGCTGGTCTGACCACTATTCCTGCCTACATCCGCAAAGCCGACGACCAGCAGATGCTGGAGATGGCCCTGATCGAAAACATTCAGCGTGAAAACCTGAACGCCATCGAGATCGCCCTCTCCTACCAGCGCCTGCTTACCGAGTGCAGCCTGAAGCAAGAAGAACTTGGTGACCGCGTGGGTAAGAAGCGCACGACGGTGACCAATTACCTGCGCCTGCTTAAACTGCCGCCCGATATCCAGATCGCCCTGCGCGACAATGTAATCAGCATGGGCCATGCCAGAGCGCTGATTAACATCGACACCATCGACAAGCAATTGGAGATTTTCCGTAAGGTAGTGGCGGAGGAACTGTCAGTGCGCAAGGTGGAAGAGCTGGTGCGCAATGTGCAGAATGCCAGTAAAAAGCCGGATCCACAACAAAAACTGGTCTTCAACAGGTATGATGAAGAGTTGAAGGGAGTAGAGAAAAAGCTTTCTTCGCAATTTGGCACCAAGATCCTGGTGAAAGCCAACAACGATGGCAAGGGAGAGATCAAAATCCCTTTTGTATCGGTGGACGAGCTGAACCGTATATTGGAGATTCTGAACTACTAAGAGAACAGCATGAGGTTAGCGCCTGGTATAGCTTTATTTGTGGCATTACTCTTTTCGCAGCTGCTGCCATCGCCGGCCAGGGCGCAAGTTGTCACATCCGGACCAGACTCGGTTTTGGTGCTAACTTCCGAAGCTGACACCGCCCAGCAAAAGCAGTTTTTCCTGAGCGGCTTCAAAAACCTGGGCCGTCCTGGACGCGCAGCTCTTTTCTCGGCCGTTATACCCGGAGCAGGCCAGGTATACAACGGCGCCTGGTGGAAGGTGCCCATCATTTACGCTACAGGCGGGGTGCTGGGCTATTTTATTATCGACAACAACAATAAGTACCAGGACTTCCGGACGGCATTAAATATGCGCACAGGGCGTAGTAACCAATTTTTTCAGGTATACGACGCCTACTTCTATGACCCTGTTTATGGTGATGCAGTGCAAAACGGAACCCAGAACCTGCGTGTGAGCCGCGATTTTTACCGACGTAACCGCGACCTGACCATCATCTTATCAGTACTGGCTTACGGCATGCAAATAGCGGAAGCCTACGTGCACGGTCACCTGCGCGAGTTTGACGTGAGCGATAACCTGAGCCTGCGCGTGCAGCCCGACGTTTTCCGCACACCTGCCACCAACGGTGTTACGCCTGGTCTTACCCTTACTTTATACACCCGAACTAAATGAGAATCCTATTGATAGGCTATGGCAAAATGGGGAAAACCATTGAGCAGATGGCCCTTGCCAAAGGTCACCAGATAGCTGGTACCATTGACCATACCAATGCCGAAACACTGAACAGCTATACCCCTGAGAACACGGACGTAGCCATTGAGTTTACCCATCCGGAAGCCGCCTTTGGCAATATTTCTTACTGCTTAAAGCAAGGTATACCGGTGGTTTCGGGCTCTACAGGCTGGCTGGACAGGTATAGCGAAGCTGTAGCTTTGTGCCAGGAAAACAAGGGCGCTTTCTTCTACGCTTCGAATTATAGCGTGGGCGTTAATTTGTTTTTCCATTTTAACGAATATATTGCCAGTAAAATGCAGGCCTATAAGGAGTACCAGGTGTCGATTCGTGAGATCCACCACCTCCAGAAGGTCGACAAGCCGAGCGGCACAGGTATAACCACCGCCGAAGGTATACTGGCCAGCTTCCCTGACTTGCAAGGCTGGGCAGCTGATAACGATTCGGATAAGTCTAAACTGAATATTGTTTCGGAGCGTGAGCCGGATGTGGTAGGTACCCACATCGTGACCTACGAATCGGAAGTAGACAAAATAGAACTGGGCCACATTGCCCATAGCCGTGCCGGTTTTGCCGAAGGTGCCCTGATGGCAGCTGAGTGGCTCAAAGACCGCCAGGGAGTGTACGGCATGAAAGACATGCTCAACCTGTAGAAACAAAACGCTTTATAGATGAAAGTAAAGTTTTGGGAAAAGAAGCCCGCTAACAAGGCGCCTAAAAAGAAAAAGAGCTTTGCGCGTGAGTGGGGCGATGCCATTCTGTTTGCCGTTATCGCGGCCAGTTTGATCCGCTGGGCTACTTTTGAGGCCTATACCATCCCGACTCCTTCTATGGAGAAGTCGCTGCTGGTAGGCGACTTCCTTTTTGTGAGCAAACTGCACTACGGTCCGCGCACCCCGATCACACCGCTGCAGGTGCCGCTCACGCACCAGACCATCTGGGGAACGAACATCCCCTCCTACTCCGACGCCATCCAGCTGAAGTCATACCGTTTGCCTGGCTTCTCAGAGGTACAGCGCAACGATGTGGTGGTATTCAACTACCCACCGGAGGAGCATCACCCGGCTGACCTGCGCACCAACTACATCAAGCGTTGCATCGGTATTGCCGGCGACTCCATCGAGATCCGCGACATGCAGGTTTACATCAACGGGCAGATGGCGGAGAACCCGGACAAAATGCAGTATAAGTACTTCCTTTCTACAGAACAGCGCCTGGCAGAGAAGTTCTTCCTGGAGCGTGACATCACCGATGTGATCCAGTGGCAGGGTGGCTATATTGTGGATACTTCTCCTGAGAAAGCCAAGGCCCTCGCCCAGCTTGATTTCATCAAAGAGGCAACGCTCCTAATGGACGAAGCAGGTAAAGGCGACGCAGAGGTATTCCCCCATGTGCCAAGCAAGTACGAATGGAACAAAGACAATTTCGGTCCGCTCTACATCCCGAAAGAAGGTGCAACCGTAGCCATTACGCCGGAAACGCTGCCTTTTTACGAGAAGGTGATCCTTGGCTACGAGCGTAACGAAAACGCTGAGGTACGTGACGGTAAGCTATACCTGGACGGAGCAGAAGCCACGACTTATACCTTTAAGCAGGACTACTACTTCATGATGGGTGACAACCGCCACAACTCCCTCGACTCACGTTACTGGGGCTTCGTACCCGCCGACCACATTGTGGGTAAGGCCGTGATGATCTGGATGTCCACCGACCCTTACGGCGGCTTCCTGGACAAGATCAGATGGAGTCGACTGTTTAAGACGATTAAATAAGGTATAAACCGATATAAAAATGAAACCGTCAGTTCTGAAAAGAGCTGGCGGTTTTTTGTTTTTGAGACGATGATATTTGGTAAATGAAATATTGTATATTTGGTATAGAACAGTGGAGATTTGCTACTAAGAAGATATACCACCACAGATAATGCAGATAGTAGGAGCAGGTACTCCTGCTATACACTAGTTAGCTTCAATTATAATATGAAAGTAACAAAGGTTTTATTAGACATTTTCTTAATTATTCTTGTAGTTATAAATCTGATTTTTCTTGGGATTACAACCATATACGGTGGAATAACAAGAGGAATATTCTATTCTGTATTAACTGATAGGCCTGAATTCTCACAAATCAGCGATAGTCAGATAGAGGTTATAAATATTGTTTCCACGGTTCTGATAGTCAGTGGGACAATCTTGCCACTGGTTCTTTTGTTCTTGCCAATGTTTACGACTAAGCAGAAACGGATCCTAACAGCTTGCTTGTCCCTTATTCCTATATTATTCTTATTGACAAGACTCTTAATTTTTCCAGAACCAGACTCTTTTACTCAAACCTCTATGGGCGAATTCCAGGTCAGGAAATATGAATGGGACACTCAAAATGGACAGATAGAAAGATGGTGGATAAGTGAAAAGCCTTCAAGTGCATAAGATAGAATTAAGTGGCTTACTTTAGCACAACCTGAAAAATAACTGAAAGCTAACATCACACCACGGCCGACGGCCTAGAATGTTGTTTATACGAGCACGTTAATCCCCTATCAAGCTCACAATTTAAATCCAGAGTTAAGCAGTTCAATAAGCAGTAACAAGACACAAAATGAACACCACCCCCGCACACGACGCACGCATGGCCAGCATGACCTTTGCGTCGGTATACCCGCACTACCTCGCCAAGGTAGAAAAGAAGGGCAGAACAAAAGAAGAGCTGCACCAGGTCATTGCGTGGCTTACGGGTTTTGATGAAGCGCAACTGCAGTCCTTAATAAACGAGAAAGCAACTTTTGCCGATTTCTTTGAGAGGGCAAATTTGAACCCTAATGCACAGTTTATAACAGGCACGATCTGTGGCTATCGCATCGAAGAAATTGAAAATCCTGTTACCAGGCAGGTGCGGTATCTGGACAAGTTGGTGGACGAATTGGCTAAAGGGAAGAAGATGGAGAAAATTCTGCGAACAGTCTGAAAAGCAAATACCAAATAACTTAACCATAAATAAAACCGTGAAAAAAAACCAACTACCCCGCATCCTTTACCTACTCCTACCCTTCCTCACCATAGCCTGTACCCAAAAGATGACAACCACCGCCACCAAGCCCCAAACCGGTCAGCAAGTGATCGAGACCATGTACCGCCATTGGGAAAACAAGTGGTATCCAAATTTTGCCTTCGACCAGCGGGCGATTTTCTATAAAGACGATCAGGTGAGTCGTGAAGAGATCTGGCAGGAGATCTACAGCTATCCGGCTAACCTGCACATCCGCTTCGATGGCTTTGAGACTGGCAATGGTGTGGTCTACAACCAGGACACGGTCTATACCTTTAAAGAGGGAAAGCAGGTGAACAAGCAATACTCGATTCACCCCCTGGTGCTGCTCAGCTTCGATGTATACTTTTATGACCCTACCACTACCATCAGCAAGGCGCAGGAGCTGAACTTCGACCTGAGTCAGTTTACAGAAGCCACCTGGCAGGGACGCGATGCTTACGTGGTGGGCACCACCGATCCGAATGACCAGAGCCGCAATCAGTTCTGGGTTGACAAAGAAAACCTTTATGTAGTGCGCGTATTAACCAACAGCAAAGGCGTAGCACGCGATGTAGAGATGAACAACTACCAGGAGATAGAGGGAAATATGGTCGCGACAGAGATTGTCTTCAAAAATAACGGTCAGCTGTTTCTGCGGGAAGAGTACTTCAACATCTCTTTCCCTGAAAAAGTAGATCCCAGCTGGTTTGACCCGGCGCAGTTCACGACTGCGAATTGGAAGCAATAGATTATATAGCGCGAGTCGAAGATATGGGACTTCCTCGTTCGTAATCAAGTAAATAGGGGCTTTAGGCCCCTATTTTATTTATACTTTAATGTCATTTCGACCCTAGGGAGAAATCTGGTGTATGAGCACTGAAGTCCACCCAGATCTCTCCTATCGTCGAGATGACAATGTGTGGTTAGATGTCTTAATGAAGCGCACTGGGAATTAATGACAACTACCAATCTATCGGCTCTTTGCCCTGCTGCTTCAGATACTCGTTGGCTTTGCTGAAGTGGCGGGTGCCGAAGAAGCCGCGGTCGGCGGCGAAGGGTGACGGATGGGCCGCTTTGAGCACCAGGTGCTTGCTCTCGTCAATAAAAGCGCCCTTTTTCTGTGCATAGGCTCCCCAGAGCATAAAGACCACCCCAGTTTTCAGGTCATTTACTTTGCGAACAACGGCATCGGTAAACTCTTCCCAACCTTTTTTCTGGTGAGACCCTGCATCGCCGGCACGCACTGTAAGAGTGGCGTTTAGTAATAAAACGCCCTGCTCTGCCCAGCGCTCCAGGTTTCCGGTGGCTGGCAGATCTTTGCCAAGATCGCTTCTGATCTCTTTGAAGATATTGATTAGCGAGGGTGGAATGCGAATACCATCTTTCACCGAAAAAGCCAATCCATTCGCCTGATTAGGACCATGATAGGGGTCCTGCCCTAAAATAACTACCTTTACCTGATCGAAGGGACATCGCTCGAAAGCATTGAAAATCTGGTTACCGGGTGGGTAAACTTTTTGAGAGGTGTACTCGTCTTTAACAAAAGACACGAGGTCTTTGAAATAGGGCTTTTCAAATTCTTCTTGCAAGATATTTTGCCAGCTTTCTTCTATCTTTACGTTCATGAGAGTCAGTAGGGGTATCGGGTTTGCTTGGTAACAGGTATCAGGGGCCCGGAAGGCTATACCTGAAACAGATTCTAATTATACAAAAAACTCTGTAACATGGATACAAAAACTACAGAAGGAGTAAAAGTAACGGTTACGACCAACTACCTGCCCGATTACTCCAGTCCGGTACAGCAGCACTTCGTATTTGCTTACAAGATCAGTATAGAGAATAACAGTGAGTTCACAGTCAAGCTTTTACGTCGCCACTGGTACATACACGACGCCACTGGCACCATGCGCGAAGTGGAAGGCGAAGGTGTGGTAGGACAACAACCTGTGCTGGAGCCAGGTGAGTCGCACGAGTACGTGTCAGGCTGCAACCTCAAGACAGGTATGGGCAAAATGCGCGGCACTTACCTGATGGAGCGTATGGTCGACGGCAAGCAGTTCCATGTGACTATACCTGAGTTCTCACTCATCGTGCCGTATAAGTTGAATTAATTGTATCCTTGTTAATTCGGCTATACCTTTAAATTTGTAGTTTCAAACTATCTGTGATTATCACTAAAAGGTTGTCCAGATAGTGAAACAACAATTTAACGACCACCAATTTAATATTTCATCCATTGCTCCCCTTCCACCTTGCGGCAAATTACCTGCTTTACCGCCTCAGGGCTTTTAAGCTGCACGGAGTCCACTCCCCTTTCGTATTCGATCTGTACCACCGCGTGATCCGGCACGATGGAGACTACTATGCCTATCCGCTGGTTGAAGATTTGCGTGCTTCGCTGCTGTTTGAGGATCGGACTATACCTGTTACCGATTTTGGAGCGGGTCCCAAGGCCGGACTGAAGAAAGTCCGAAAGATCAGCTACATTACCCGTACCTCAGCCAAACCAGCCAAATATGCCCAACTGCTTTTCCGGTTGGCAGCACATTTCAGGCCTGGTACCATTTTCGACCTGGGCACTTCCCTCGGCCTCACGACCTCATACCTGGCGATGGGAAACAAACAGGCCAGCGTCTATACCTTTGAAGGATGCCCGTCGATAGCAGCAGAGGCAAAAGTAAATTTTAAGAAACTAGGCCTGCAGCATGTGCAGCAGGTTATTGGCAACCTGGATGACACGTTGCCAAAGCAACTGCAGGAAGTGAAGCAGCTGGATTTTGTGTTCTTCGACGGGAATCACCGCTACGAACCCACCATGCGTTATTTCAAAGCCTGCCTGAGCAAGCATCACGAGTATAGTGTGTTTGTAGTGGATGACCTGTATTGGTCAGCAGAGATGAAGCGTGCCTGGCAGGAGATCAAACAACATCCGGAGGTATGCCAAACGATTGACCTGTTCTACATCGGCTTAGTGTTTTTTCGCAAGACCCAGCCGAAGGAGCATTTTACGCTGCAGTATTAATCATTTTCCTTTACCACTTGCGCCTGCCAGCCGCCATACACGCCATTAAACTCCTCCGCCAGTTGCCATAGCCCTAAGGTAGTGGTATGGATATCTTCCTCGGTAACAGGCTGTACCTTCGCAATGACGATGCTATAAGGTACCTCCGATTCGTTTTGGTTCTTTCCCTCCTGCACCAGGGTATAGCCAACTTTTCCTGACTCACTTCTGAAGGCTGTACGATCAGCTTCCGTTGCAAAGCTTACAAAATGCAACACTGAGCGGGGAATGTGATGTTCATCTCCCTGCTCTTCCATCATGCGCAGAATGCGGCTGTTTTTGATGCTTTGCATATCGGCCGGCTCCGGAAACAGGAAGTCCAGGTATAAGCCCCAGTCAGCATCCAGCAGGTTGTTTGAAGCGAAGGTATAGGCGGGGAATTGTTGCATCACGTTAGTGGCAATCGCCTCCGGCAAAGCTTCCTGCCCGCTGTAGAAATAGAAGCTGCGTTTGCCGTCGTGCAGCAGCTTGCCTACAAAGGCCGCCTGAAGTGAGTTTTGAAGCTCCTCCACCAGTGCTTCTTCTATCGCCTCAAGCTGCTCCCACTCAGCTTCGTCAGCCGGAAAACCATCGGCATCGGGCTGCTGCAGCGCCACAACAAGTTCAAAAGCGCGGTGCTGCTCAGGTATAGGGGCCAGGCTTTCAAAAGCCAGATCGACGCTCACGCAGGCAGGGCGGTCGTTGATATCGCAGAAATAAACTTCCCACTCGGGGGTATGGGCAGGTACAGTCATAGGTATAATCTGAAAGAAATAAGGAGAGCATCAACCACAGTCAATGCTCTCCTTTGATACGTTTAAAGGCTGCTTAGCGAATAGCCTGGCGAATACGCACTAACTTCTGGAGCAGGTCTTCGAGCTGGTCAAGTGGCAGCATGTTGGCGCCGTCCGATTTCGCTATCGATGGCTGCGGGTGCGTTTCGATGAACAGGCCATCGGCTCCCACCGCAATAGCTGCTTTGGCAATCGTCTCGATCAGGGCTGGTTTGCCGCCTGTCACGCCGGAGCTTTGGTTAGGCTGCTGCAGCGAGTGGGTCACGTCCATCACCACTGGTACACCATTCGTCTGCATTTCGGGCAGGTTGCGGAAGTCCACTACCATATCTGAGTAACCAAAGCTGTTGCCTCGGTCGGTCAGGATCACTTTATCGTTTCCAGACTCGCGCACCTTGTCCACGGCAAAGCGCATGGCCTCGCCTGACAGGAACTGTCCTTTTTTGATGTTCACTACCTTACCTGTTTTAGCAGCTGCTACCAGCAGGTCGGTTTGGCGGCACAGGAAAGCCGGGATCTGGAGCACATCCACATACTCAGCCGCCATTGCCGCCTCGTCGCTCTCGTGAATATCCGTTACAGTAGGTATATCAAAGGTCTGGCTCACCTTCTGCAGGATGCGCAGCGCTTTCTCGTCCCCTATACCTGTAAAGGAGTCAAGGCGGGAGCGGTTGGCTTTGCGATAAGACCCTTTGAAGATCAACGGAATCTCCAACTTGTCAGTAATGGTTACAAGTCGCTCGGCTATCTGCAGGGCCATTTCCTCGCCTTCAATAGCGCATGGGCCAGCCATCAAAAAGAAGTTGCCAGAGTCGGTATGTTTTAATTTTGGTACTTCGAACATAGTCAATTGCTTGGTTTATACCTTTCGGTCTGCAAATTTAGTCAGATGCGGGGGAATAAAGAAATGAATACATTAGTGATTGGGTGGATGAGCGATTGATGGTTGCCGGATACATGATTAACCCATCCCGTCCCCTATCTGAGCGCTTTTCCGAACTTGTAAGTCCGACAGATAGCTCAGATTGGACCATGCTGGAAAGACTATAAAGCGTAACGTCGCTACATTAACTTTCAAACTCTCCAACTCCTCACCCCCCAAACTTCTACATTCCCAGCTTCCTCAACTCTATAAACAGCTCCCTCCCCTGCCTTGGCGGGATGGAATTGTAGGCGGTTTCGAAGTGAAGAAACTCGAAGTAGGGCTTGAAATAAGTGCGGTACTCTTCGCGACTGCCGCCGAAGGGCGGCCCATTGTGCTCAAAAGTGGTGTCAAAGAGCAGGCCAACTAACTTCCCTGCCGGCGCGAGCAACTCGGCACATTTGCGTGCATAGTCTGCACGAAGTTGCGGGTCGATGGCACAGAAAAAGGTCTGCTCTACGATCAGGTCATATGTGCCCCCGAGTTCGAAAAAGTCCTGGAGCAGCAATTGATTTTCGGGGAAGTCCGGCACCCGTTCGGAAAATCGCTGCAGTGGCGCCTCGGCAACATCAGCTATGTAGGTATGTGTGAAACCATTACGGAATAAATATTCCGCTTCGTATGCGTTGCCACAACCCGGAACCAGTATGCGCTGACCTGTGTTAGGCATCTGATTGAAATAATCACGGAGTGGAGGCGTTATAGCCCCAACATCCCAACCCGTCTGGCCCAGTTGGTAGCGGTTTTGCCAGTAGTCGGCATTAAATTCTTGTTTCATCTTGTATGATAATAGCTCAAAAGTCTTAAATTTGAAACTTGCATACGCACCATTCCAGGCAGCAAAAGCTTAAAATATGAGTACGCTGGAAAAAAAAGACACCCAAAAAGAACATCAGCCCATGAACCCTTCTGAAAAAAGAAGCAACCGCAAACTCCTGATTAGTGGCCTCCTTGTCATCCTGATCAGCATCAACGGCATCCTGCTTTACATGAATTATCAGAAAAAAGAGAAAAACGAGGAGCAGGCCGAGGTGATCCGTGTGAAAGATAAAGAACTGGAGAACCAGATAAAAGTTTACGAAGCCCTAAAGGCTGATTTTGAGCGCCAGAGCCAGGAATTGCAGGCGATGGGTCTCGAAAACGACTCGCTGGAGGCACAAATCGCGTCTATTTCGTCTGACCTGAACGAGCTGCGAAGCTTCCGTAAGAGCAGCTACAGCCTGGCTGACCAGCGCCGCTTCCGCGACCGTGCGCAGGCGTTTGAGCAGCAACTGAAACAGAAAGACCAGGAAATCGCTACGCTTAAACAGGATAATGAAGTGCTCTTCACAGAGAATACCTCACTTAAAACCACTCAGAACCGCCTGAGCGACAGTCTCACCACCATGAAGACCACCAACGAAACGCTGGTAGAGAAGGTAAAAGTGGCCTCGAGACTCGAAGCACAGCGTATGAATGTTTTTGCGGTAAATAAGCGCGGCAAAGAGCTGGATGACAAGAACAATGAATTCAGAATGAGAAACGTGGAAAAGATCCGCGTAACGTTTAACCTGGGCAAGAACGATGTAGCACCACGTGAGCCGAAGACGATTTACATGCGTCTGATCGAGCCGGATGGCGCCGCCCTGTACAATCTTTCTACGGGTTCAGGTTCGTTTGAGATTGACGGCGAAGACATGTACTACACCGCTAAGCGCGACATTGTGTTTGATAACACGCAGCAGCAGGTAAGCTTTGTGTACAATAAAAACGCAGAGTACAAAAAAGGCCAGCATACCATTGAGCTTTATGCCGATGGTTTCCTGATCGGATCAACCAACTTTGTGCTGAAATAATACTTAAACCCTAGAGTCTGAAAGCCCCGTCCATTAGGTCGGGGCTTTTTTGTATCCATACCTCAGGTATAGCCATAAAAAAAACCCTATCCTGAGGAAAGGGTTTTAGTCCATCGTTCACATGAAATTCTCTAACGCAGGCGTTAGAATTTAATCAACAAGAAAATTCTTACTCCACCAGCATGCTGCTGCGGTGCTGTATTACTTTAAAGCTCTCCACCATCTTCACCGATTCGTGCACGTCTTCCGTGAAGATCGCTACAAAGGAGTCCGGCTCGGCATTTTCCAGCGCATAGGCGATGGCACGCATTTCTTCCGGTATCACCTTCACTTGCTTATGTGGCGCTACGTCTTCTATACCTTGCATCATCGGCAAAGTGATTTCCTCAGGCGTCTTCCCGCGCAGGTCGTTGTCGAGGCGTATGATGATCTCGTCAAAGACTTCGCCTGCTACGCGACCTATTTCGTAGAAATCTTCTGTCCTGCGGTCGCCAACGCCAGCAATGATGCCAACCTTGCGCGACACGTCCATGTCTTCCATAAAGCCGCCGATGGCCTTCAAACCACCCACGTTGTGTGCATAGTCCACCAGTACCTCGAAGTTCGGGAACTGGAACAGGTTCATGCGGCCGGGCGTTTTATCCGGTGAAGGTATAAAGGTGCGCAGAGCACGCTTAATGTCTTCTATGTCAAAGTGCGATACATAGCCAGCCAACGCGGCAGCCAGTATGTTCTCAATGTTAAATTTCGCTTTTCCTCCAAAAGTCAGCGGCACATCAGCCACTCTATCTATCCGGATCTTGTAGCTGTTTTTAAAGATCGAGATATACCCGTTTTCAAAAACCGCCGCCAGTCCCCCTTTGGCAATGTGCTTGAGTATGCGCGGGTTGTTCTCGTCCATACTAAAGAAAGCTACCTTACATTTCAGCTCCTCCGCCATCGCATACACCAGGTCATCATCAGCGTTCAGAATGGCATATCCGTCTTTGCTCACGCTCTTCGGTATCACCGACTTCACATTGGCCAGGTCCTCCAACGTATGGATGTCGCGCAGGCCCAGGTGGTCGGAGCTTACGTTAGTCACAATGCCAATGTCGCACTGATCGAAACCCAGACCTGAGCGTAGCAAGCCGCCGCGGGCGCACTCCAGCACTGCAAAGTTCACGGTCGGGTCCTTGAGCACAAACTGTGCACTGTAAGCCCCTGTCGTATCGCCTTTCTCGAGCAACTTGTCCTGTATGTAGATGCCCTCAGTAGTGGTATACCCAACCTGATAACCTTTGCTCTTGACCATGTGTGCGATCAGTCGCGTGGTCGTGGTCTTACCATTGGTACCTGTCACGGCCACAATCGGGATGCGGGCGGGCTTGCCATGCGGAAACAGCATGTCGATTACCGGCTCGGCTACGTTACGCGGTAAACCGTAGGTTGGTGAGATGTGCATCCGGAAACCAGGCGCCGCATTTACCTCCAGCACAGCACCTCCGGCTTCGTTAAGCGGAATGGCAATGTCGGTTGTCATCACGTCGATACCGCAGATATCCAGCCCCACCAGACCGGCAATACGCTCGGCCATCAGGATGTTGTAAGGATCCACTAAGTCAGTAACGTCAGTTGCAGTGCCTCCAGTACTTATGTTAGCGGTACTTTTTAGGTATAGCACCTCCCCTTCGGGCAGAACCGACTGAGTAGTAAGGTCTTTGGCCTTTAAAATATTTTTGGTGTGCTGATCAATTTTGATGCGGGTCAGGGCCTTTTCGTGTCCCACGCCTCTTCTCGGGTCTTTGTTCTCCAGGTCGACCAGCTGTTTGATCGTGGAAACACCGTCACCGGTGACCATGGCAGGGGTACGCTTGGCAGCTGCCACAAACTTTTTGTTAATGACCAGCAGTCGGAAGTCAAAGCCCTGAATGTAGCGCTCCACCAGCACGGCCTCAGAATATTTCTGAGCGGCTGCCAGTCCTTTGAGCGCGTCTTTCCAGTTTGTGATGTTGATGGTAGCGCCTTTGCCGTGGTTGCCGTCCAACGGCTTTAGCACTAATGGATAGCCCAGTCTGTCCACGGCCCGCTTCAGTTCCTCCTGATCATACACAGTGGTGCCATTGGGAACAGGTATACCCGCTTCGTCGAGCAGTTCTTTGGTGGCGTTTTTGTCTCCGGCTATCTCCACGGCAAAGCAGGCAGTGCCACAGGTCATGGTGGCCTGTATGCGCTTCTGGTTCACGCCGTAACCCAGCTGAATGAGCGAGTGACGGTTGAGACGAATGTAAGGTATATTGCGGCTCTGCGCCTCTGATACAATAGAGTAAGTGCTTGGTCCGAAATATTCGTCTTCCCGGATCTGATGCAGGCGGTCGATGTCTTCGTCGAGTTTATACTTCTCTCCATTTATCAGAGCTTCCGTGATGCGGAGGGCAGCATGAGCGGCATACTCACCGGCACGTTCCTCCTGGTACGAGAAAATAACGAAATGCGTACCCTGCTCGTGGGCCATGTAACAGCGTCCGTAGCCGCTCTCCATACCGGCCTGAGTTTGCAGTTCCAGCGCGATGTGCTGCACGACGTGAGCGAAGGTAGTGCCTTCCTCCACCGATCTAAAGAAACCACCTTCCACGCCCGCTGCAGCCCTGTGGGCATACATTTCGGGGAGCAGTCGTTTGAGTCGGGTAGCGAAGCCGGGCACTTCGTGGGTAAGGATATCAGCCAGTTCTTCCAGGTCCAGCTTGAGTACGATAATTTTGGGATGCTCAACAGACCAGAAATTTGGTCCGCGCATGATGCGCAAGTCTGTAATCTTCATGGGAATGGGTAAGCAGCTTGTATTGCCTGTCAGATATGTTGTAGGTGTTGAAGGAAACAGCAACCATAAAATTGCTTGCTTGCAATACGTTATAAGCTGACAAAGGATATAGCGGCTTTTGAAAAATTAGTGCTCTTGAATGGAAGCAATTAGGAATTAGCTACTTAGGGATAGGAAGGTGTTTAAGAGAAATTGGACACTAAGAAAAAAAAACGCCCGGTCAGGTATACCGACCGGGCGATCAAGAAGAGGTAACGAGCGGATTCGAACCGCTGTAGCAGCTTTTGCAGAGCTGAGCCTAGCCACTCGGCCACGTTACCCTGATTGGAGTGCAAATATAAGCAGAGAAGTATGCTTGTCAAACAATCAGGTCATATTTTTTAAACGCCAATAGATATAGCGTTCATAATAAGCCCCTTATTTTTCAATACTACTGTTGCGATTTCTATTTTGGAAGCGGTGCCCCTACAGGTATAGCGCAATCGTGACCTGGCTGACCGTGCGGCGGGTTGGTACCGGCAGCAACTGAACCAGACACTTGTGGCTGGAATGCAGGCTGAGGTGCTGTGAGCTTAGGCTGTGCCGGCAGATCAAGTGGAGCGCCTACTTCGATGTCACAGCGGTGACCAGGCTGGCCATGCGCAGGATTCAGGGCTACAGTACCCGCTGGAGTAGCTGTTGCAGCGTTCGTGTTAGCTGGCGCAGTAGTTGGCTGGGTTGTAGCTGTATCAGCTTTTTTATTGTCTTCTGAGCAAGCGCTAAAGCCGATCAGGGCAGCAGCCAGCAGTACGTTAACGGTAGTTTTCATGCAATGATTTTATAAGGTGTGCGGCCTTCTGCCCCTGCCATCCTTTTGGCAGACCAGGGCGCTTTTGTTACAACCGACAAGCTACCAAAAAGGTGCCGCAAAACCAAAATCCTTCCGACATACGGTCAATTCTGCCTGTCTAAAAACTCCCTCCGCGTACCATAACTTTATCACTCCTTTCCGGGTATATTCAGGAAAACCTCTATGCGCTTCCGCCTTTGTGCGGAACACACGCTGCCCGACTGCCGTACCCGGACTTGTTAAGGCAGCTCGCATAGCACTTATCCTTTACAATAACACATTATAAATCCAGGCCTTATCAGCCAGGCAGCGGTGCAGAAGGAACCAGATATTGTCCTTACGCCTTCAGAGCCGCATTTGATTATCGTTATGAACAGACTTCTATTCTTAGACGCTTTAAGGGGCATTGCCGCACTCTCAGTGGCCCTTTTCCACTATACTTCCGTGTACCGCAGCCTTTACGGCCATAGCTTCTCCCCTGCTTTCGACTTCGACTACGGTTTGTTTGGGGTGGAGCTTTTCTTTATGATCTCAGGCTTTGTGATCTTCTTCAGTTTCGACAGGATCAAGAGCGGAAGCGAGTTTCTCTTTAACCGCGGCATCCGACTTTACCCGACCTACTGGTTCAGCATGATCACAACTTTCGTGGTGGTACAGACATTCAGCCTGCCCGGCTTAGAGACTACCTTCACCGACATGCTCGTCAACCTGACCATGTTCCAGAAGCTGGCCCGCGTACCAGACGTGGACGGAGTATACTGGTCGCTGTTTTCGGAGTGGATGTTTTACCTGATGATGCTTGGCCTGTTCATGACCAATAACCTGAAGCGTATTTTGTGGGTGGGTCCGATATGGGTGCTGCTGAGCTTGGTACACAAGTATGGCGTTAGCTTTGGTCCGGTCGGTGCCATCCTGAACCTATACCATGGCGTGTTCTTCTATGCGGGCATCCTCTTTTACCTGCTCATGAAGCAGCCCGAAAAACGGAACATTGTGCTCGCTCACTTGCTCTTCTGTATCGCTGTGATTGTAGCGCTATACTTGCCGGAAGGTCTGCCGCATACGCTCGTCGTTATTTCCTTCTTCGGGGTATTTTACCTAGGGTTGATTGGTAAAATGGAGTTCCTGGTGAACAAGGTGCTGCTCTTCCTGGGCAGTATCTCCTATGCACTCTACCTGATCCACCAGTTTGTGGGTTATGTGATCATCAACGAAACGAAACACTTGTTCGGCGATAGCCTGCTGGTGATCGTGCCACCACTAGCCATCACACTTACGGCGGCCTGGCTGATTACAGCCTATATTGAAAAGCCGGTCGTAAGCAGGCTCAAAACCTGGTACAAGCAACGGTCAGGCCATACCTTGCCGCAGGAAAAGAAAATACCCGTCAGCGGATTTGCCAAACCCGAAACTGCCCCTACTAAATAGGTATAGCAGGTCAGAGCTAAACCCCAGGCTGGCTATAAGCTACCGCTATTTCTGCTCCCAAACGGGCATTGTGCCTGATCAGCGCGATGTTAGCTTCGAGGCTCTCGCCCTGGCTATGCTCTGCGATATACTTTAAAAGAAAAGGCGTGACGGCCTTGCCCTTAATGTGCTGCTGTGCGGCGGCGTGCAGGGCCTGGGTGATATACCATTCCATTTCAGGTGCAGGCACTTCAAACTTTTCAGGTATGGGATTCGCTATCAGTACAGCTCCATCCAGTCCCAACTCCCATTTGGTGCGTAACAGGCCTGCAATTTCCCGGGCAGAGTCCAGTCGCAGTGGAGAGGCAAAACCGCTTTGGCGGGAGTAGAAACTCGGAAACTCATTCTGCCCGAAAGTAACAACCGGTATACCTTTGGTATCCAGGTACTCCAGGGTCAGCCCAATATCCAGGATCGACTTCACACCCGCTGATACCACCGCTACGGAGGTCTGCCCCATTTCAGTCAGGTCTGCCGAGATATCCATGGTGGTCTCTGCTCCCCTATGCACACCTCCTACCCCGCCTGTAACGAACACCCGTATACCTGCCATAGCGGCAATTCGCATGGTGGCAGCGACCGTTGTAGCGCCATCGATTTGCTGGCTGATGACGTAAGGCATATCAACCAGGCTCACCTTCCAGACACCCTCGGCCTTGCCCAGGTGCGCAATCTGCTCCTTTGTTAGCCCTACACAGCATTTGCCGCCTAGTATAGCAATGGTAGCAGGTATAGCGCCTGCTTCCCGTACCACCTGCTCAACCTTCAGGGCAGTCTGCACATTGTGCGGGTAAGGCATGCCGTGGGCAATGATGGTGGATTCCAGCGCTACGACAGGCTTGCCGTCGGTGAGGGCCTGCTGTACCTCGGGGTGTACTTGGATGAAACCGTTCATGATATTATGCTGGTTCTGTAGCTTAGTATATTGGTAATGGCTATACAACTTGGTGAAGACATTAAATTTTAAATCTGATTAGGCGGTCAACACTTTTGCCACCACGGCACTTATACTATCATACCGAATCATCATTCAGCTTTTGTATTCATAGATAAGCTGGACTACCCCTGACTTGAACCTGTTTACTTGTACTAAGTTAAGGTTTAGTCTTTCCTTCAGATCCTGAAACAGCGGTTTGCCTGCTCCTAATACCGTTGGGTGAACAGAAATCCGGTAAATGTCAATCAGCCCATGCTGGACAAAGGTTGTAATGAGTTTTGCTCCGCCATATAGCCAGATGTCTTTGCCCTCCTGCTGTTTGAACTCGGCTATCTTCTCAGGTATACCAGAATTGCTAAAAGTGGCTTTGCTATCCTGCCGCTCCTGACTGGAGAAAACGATCTTCCTTTTAGCGTGTACTGCCTCCCAGATAGCTTTCTCTATTTCGCTTGCGCTGGCATCGGGTTGAAAGTTCCCCCACATCTCGTAGCTTACCCGACCATAGAGTATGGTGTCTATACCTGAAAGAAAGCCCTGGAAGTCCATATCATCGTCCAGGATGCACCAATCCACTTCGCCATTTGGCCCTTCAATGAATCCATCGAGGGTTACGGCCAGATCTAAGATTACTTTTCTCATGGTTATTCTTTAAGCCACTCGATAGCACGTCGAACAGCCTCATCATCTGGTAAAGTCTCGTCTGGGTATACCTGCTTACCGTATGTGGTCTGATTTCGATCAGCGAATAATGCCCGGGCTAAATTTAATGTTGAACCGTCCGACAATCGATACCCTTTCAATTCAGTAGACGCACCACAACTCGGACTTCCAAAGCTGCGGGCATTAGGTCTTCCTATAAAAGATATAAATACTATCTCACCCGAACTAGCTACAGCCCCATCAACCAGTACAGCCACTTTAGGATTAGGTTTTTTTAAACTATAAGACTTATCCATGTACACCATCCCTCCAGGACTGTTGCCAACCGAACAAACGGAGAGTCTGCCTATACTTTCATCATATCTCCAGCACTTACGCACATCGTATGTATCGATAAAATACCCCGCTATGCCTGATCCTAATACTGGTCCTACTCCTAACATCATTGGAGCCATGTTACCACCGTTATTACCTCTCAAGTCCACTATCCATCCTTTCAATTCTCTTTTGTCGGCGGCCTCAATAATTTCGTGAGCAGCTGTAGCATAGGCCATTACCATCGACTCATTAGTTCCTGCAAAGCTGTCAATTTTAAGGTACCCGATTTCCTCATCTTCTGGTACTGCCGTGGGATAAGTTCTCTTGCACCCCTTTCCCGGAGTATAAATTTGTTTCCCGGTAGTACTTACATAAACACTATGAGATTCCTGAAGTAAAGTTAAAGCAAGCTCAATGGCAGGATACGTTTCTTCTATCGTCGTAGCGTCCTTCGCCTTCTCTTTGACCCGGCGTTCAAAATCCACCCAATCTATTTGATGCCGGTAAACTGCTTCTCTTTTAACTAAATTAATGATTTCCTCTACATGTAGTTGAGGGATATCTTTTCTGACAAAAACATCCTCTTCTTTCTTACAAGCGAATAAACTGAGAGACAGGAGAATGATCAGAATCCGGTGAAGTCGCATGGCGGGAGTTAGTACGTTTTTGTGATATCCTTAATTAGTATTTCAATATATTAGAATTTCTTGATAAAACAAAAAGGCCCCGGATCTCTCCGGGGCCTTTCATTATAGGACAAGCTTAGTACTAAGCGTTGTTCTCTTCTTCAGCAGACTCGTCGTCAGAACCTTTTGCCTTTTTAGCGGCAGCAGCTTCTAACTTTTTAACGCCAGCTTCTTTTTCATTCTCCAGCATCTGCTCTTTCAGGGCAGAAAGTGCGTCCAGGTCACCCAGGGTAGACTTGTTCTCAGCTTCTTTCTGAACTTTTGGAGCTTTCTCCTTCTTCTCACCGCCGGCAGCAGGTGCAGCTTTCTTAGTGGCCTTCGCGATACGTGCGTTGTCAGCCTCAGAGTAAGTAGCAGTGTGCGACAGGATGATCTTACGGTCGTCCTTAGAGAATTCAGTTACACGGAAGTCAAGGCTTTCACCTGCTTCTACCTGAGAACCGTCTTCTTTCTGCAGACCTTTAGGGAATGAGAAACCTTCGATGCCGTATGGCAGCTCCAGTGTAGCGCCTCTGTCTGATTTCTCAAGTACAGTAGCTTTGTGTACTGAACCTACGTTGAATACAGACTCGAACGTATCCCAAGGGTTCTCCTCCAACTGCTTGTGACCAAGAGCAAGTCTTCTGTTAGCTACGTCCAGCTCCAGAACAACTACGTCAAGGTTCTCACCAACTTTCACGAACTCAGATGGGTGCTTGATCTTCTTAGTCCAGGACAGGTCAGATACGTGTACCAGACCGTCTACGCCTTCTTCCAGCTCCAGGAACAGACCGAAGTTAGTCAGGTTACGAACTACGCCAGTGTGCTTGGTGCCAACTGCATATTTCGTGATAACATCCTCCTTAGTCCATGGATCTTCAGTAAGCTGCTTGATACCAAGAGACATTTTGCGCTCTTCGCGGTCAAGTGTCAATACAACTGCTTCAACCTCGTCGCCTTGCTTAATGAAGTCTTGTGGGTTGCGCAGGTGCTGTGACCATGACATTTCAGAAACGTGGATCAGACCTTCAACGCCTGGCATCAGCTCAAGGAATGCGCCGTAGTCAGCCACGTTAACGATCTTGCCTTTAACTCTTGAACCAACTTCAATTTCAGCTGGCAGAGCATCCCATGGGTGCGGAGTAAGCTGCTTCATGCCAAGAGAGATACGCTTCTTGTCATCGTCGAAGTCAAGCACTACCACGTTCACCTTCTGGTCAAGGTTCAATACTTCTTCTGGGTGGTTAATACGTCCCCAAGAGATATCTGTGATGTGAAGCAGACCGTCTACGCCACCAAGGTCGATGAACACACCGAAGTTTGTCATGTTCTTGATAACGCCTTCCAGAACCTGACCTTTCTCCAGGTTGTTCAGGATAGCGGCACGCTGTTGCTCCAGGTCTTTCTCGATAAGCACTTTGTGAGATACAACCACGTTGTCGAAAGCGGCGTTGATTTTCACAACTTTCACTTCCATCTTCTTACCAACGAACACGTCGAAGTCACGGATCGGCTTCACGTCGATCTGAGAACCTGGCAAGAAGGCTTCAACACCGTAGAGGTCCATGATCAGACCACCTTTGGTTCTTCTCTTCACTACACCCTCCAGAACGTTGTCGTTCTCAAGTGCGTCATAGATCTTAGCCCAGGCAGATACAATCTTCGCTTTCTTGCGGGAAAGGATCAGCTGACCGTTCGGGTCTTCCTGGTCTTCGATGAATACTTCAACCTCGTCACCAACTTTCAGTTCAGGAAGATCTCTGAATTCTGAAACTGGCACCAGGCCGTCAGATTTGAAACCGATGTTCAGGATCACGTCACGATCAGTGATACCTACCACGATTCCTTTAACAACCTCCTGCTCCTGTACGGTAGTCAGGGTGTCGTCATACATTTTTTCCATTTCAGCGCGCTCTTCTTTGCTGTAGCCGCCACCGAAACCTTGAGACTCAAACTTGTCCCAATCGAAATTTTCTGGAGAATTACTCATAATGTTTTACTGCTCTGGAGAAGCCACCGACTTAGAGCAATAGGCCGGTTTGGTTTGGTTTTACATTTCTCCGAACGCGGTGCCGGAGCCATTCACTCGAATGAAGGGGCAAAAGTAAGGAATACTTAGAAATAATGCTAGTATATAGAAGAGATTTCGCAAAAGAAATAACAGGTATAAGTACCTGATACAGAAGGCACATATCTAGTCATCAACCTCATTACCTACCCGCCGCAACAGCAGGTATAGCCATTCCCCTTATCAGCTTTCCAGCCATTCCGCTCTTTTGTCAATTTAACTAAACCAAGACATACGATGACTTAGCTGCAGGTATAGGCTATCTTAGTACTTCCTTCTTGGCAGGTATACAGAACAGTAAAAACAGCCGGAAGCCCCATTATTCCAGAGGGAAAATCATCCTGATCAAGCAGAAGCATGCAGCACAATTTATCAACTTCAACTTATCATACAGACATCATCACAGCACGACCTGATAAATAATAACTTACCAATTGTAAACTAAATATATTAGCAACCATATATTACTACTTCTTGGCTATTTTCAGGTAGATCTGCCAGTCCTCATTAAAGTCGTTCAGGTGCTGTTGCAGGAAGGTATAGAGAGAGGGTCGGGAGGGGTGACGGTATAGCTTGAGGCCGGCTTCTTCGGGGGTTCGGTCGCCTTTGCGGGAATTACACCTGGAACAGGCCGTGACGATATTCTGCCAGCTGGTCTCTCCTCCCCTGGAGCGTGGCAAGAGGTGGTCCAGGGTCAGGTTACGGGAAGTACCGCAGTACTGGCAAAGGAAGTTGTCGCGACGCAGCACATTGTGCCTGCTGAGGGCTATACCGTAGTATGGCACCTTAACGTAGCGCTGCAGCCGGATAACAGAAGGAACAGGATAAGAAGTGCTGACCGTGCGCAAAACAGCGCCATTGGCTTTGGAAATAAGCTCTGCTTTTTCGAGATAGACAAGCAAAAAAGCCTTGGTCACCGTGCAGACGGCGATTGCGCTGAAGTCCTGGTTCAATATCAGCACTTTGTCTCTCATGGCCATTCTTTGAACTTTTGCTATAGCTTCTACGAGAATTAACCAACTCGTTATAGCCTAAGTTCAAAGAAAAATGCTGAGAATCAGGAAAAAATGCGCTTGATGATACGTAGTTTATGGGAGTAGCGCTTGCGCTCGGCATTGTAAATGCCATTGTGGTCGAGGGTGTCAATTCGGATCTCGCCATGGGCATGCATGATCTGCTGCCCTTCCAGCATGATGCCCACATGCGTAATACGACCTTCTTCGTTGGCGAAATAAGCCAGATCGCCTGGTTGAGTCTGCGTAGCAAAGTGCACTTCATCTCCTACTGCCACCTGCTGACTTGCGTCACGGGGCAATTGATAACCACAAAGGCCGTATACCTGCTGCGTAAAGCCCGAACAGTCGATCCCGAACATAGACTTACCACCCCACAGATAGGGCGCTTTCAGGAAGCCCATGGCCAATTTGGCAAGCTGAACCGTTGTAACCGGCACGGCAGGGTTCGTGGCTCGTCCGCTGTACTGATAGCTTTGGCCATCAATACGCAGGCTCATGCCGTCAAAAAAGGGCAGGTAAGCCCCTATACCTACCGGAATACGCATATCAGCACTGCTCACCACCTGCACGATATCGAGCGCACGCGGATGCTGCGCTGCCTGCCACTCCTGGTAATAACCCGCTGACACAGGCATATACTGCTTAAGATCGATCCATCCGGTATATCCATCCGAAGCCAGCTTCACCTGCACCCAGTTTCCTTGCTTGCTGAGCACCTCCAGACACTCCCCAAAGAGTACCTGGGTCACCATTTCCGCTTTATCAGATGGCTCAGCGCGCATCGGCACCAGACTGAGCATGCATATTCCGTAGTCCATTTTTGAGTTAGTAATTGAGTGAGTGAGTTAGTGATTTTTGCAATAGTGATTAAGTGATTTACTGCGATTCGATGGTGAATATGTCAATGTATCTCCCGGTTTGAGGATGTGAGTAAACTCCCTTCACGTATAAAAACATGCAGTGCGCTTCCACTTACACCTTACCTCAAACGCAAATAATCGCTCATTCACTAACGCACTTAATCACTAAATCCCTTAAAACCCGCTTCGGTCAAGTTCGCGTTTTATATCCTTTGCTTTGATGTCTTCCCGCTTGTCGTGCAGCTTCTTACCGCGTGCCAGTGCAACCTCTACTTTAGCAAAGCCGCGCTCGCTGATGAACATCCGGGTAGGGATAATCGTCACCCCCTGCTCCTGCACACCCTTCTCCAGTCGCTTTAGCTCGCTCTTGTTGACAAGCAGCTTGCGTACCCGCATGGGTTCGTGGTTGTAGTGCGTACCCTCGGTATAGGTGGAGATGTGCACGTTGTGCAGGTACAGCTCGCCATTATGCAGCACACAGTAACCGTCCTGCAGGTTCACCTTGCCCTCCCGGATCGATTTGATCTCTGTTCCTTTGAGTATGATACCAGCTGTGTACTTGTCCAGGAACTGGAACTCAAAAGAAGCTCTGCGATTCTGGATGTTGACGTGCTTCTTGATTCTGTCTTTATCTTTTGCTTTCGTCATGCTAATTTATTGGAGCCAGCACCCTGGCCAGTTTCTCTTTCTTTAAAATCTTCTGCCCGGTCTCCCCATCTGCCACCAGCCTGTCCCCCACCCGGGCCTCAAAGCTACAAATCACATTGTTACCTTCCTGCGATCTCAGGTGAGCGACTATCTCTATTACTTCGCCCTCGAAAGCCGGACTTTTATGATTGATAGTCAGAAATGTACCTATCCCTTCTTCATCCTCTCCTTTCATCTCCAACACAAACAAGCGCCCTGCCCACTCAGCCGCCTGCGCCAGCGAAAAGGTGCTGCAAACTGCATGCACCAGCCCATCATCAAAACGGGCAAAGTCCGCCTCTGTTACCGTTTTGCGGTATACCTTGCTATCGCCGGTTTGGAAGGGGTTTTTCATTTTTGATTGAGTGATTGAGTGAGTTAGTGAATGAGTGATTGTTAAATGGTTGATGGTTGAGTGTTGTCTGAATCAGGATTTTCAGGATGAAAGGATTAACAGGATTCCCTCAAACGGTTGTTCTTCTATATCAATTCTGTAAATCTAAGAGCCCTGTAAATCCGTGGGAATATGGCCCCTCTTTAATCCTGAAAATCCTGATCCTGACAAGCTATACCAGTGCGAGACTTGGATAAGTCGCGACCTGTCTCTACAAGTAACACCTCCTCAACTCTCAAACTCTCAAACTCTTAAACTCCCTAAAACTTCATCCTCGGTTCCGGGCTCACGTACTGGTCCGCAAAGTCGCCTTTAAGATATTGATAATGAGCTGTTATAGCAATCATACCTGCATTATCGGTACAATACTGAAAAGCCGGGATATATACGTTCCAGTCGTACTTTTTGGCGTAGTCCTGCAGGGCCTGGCGAAGCCCTGAGTTGGCAGACACGCCACCGGCGATCGCTACTTCTTTTATGCCCAGGTCCTTTGCAGCCAGCACCACTTTCTTCAGCAGGGTCTTGATCAGAGTATACTGTACGCTGGCGCAAATATCAGCCAGGTTCTCCTGTACGAAGTTCGGGTTGTCTTTCGTTTTATCTTTAAGGAAGTAGAGCACCGAGGTCTTGATACCGCTGAACGAAAAGTCGTAGCCGGGCATGTTGCCTACCGGGAACTCGAAGGCCTTTGGGTTACCCTGTGCCGCTGTCTTGTCAAGCATGGGTCCGCCAGGGTATGGCAGGCCAAGCATTTTAGCGGTCTTGTCAAAGGCCTCCCCTACAGCGTCGTCCGTGGTCTGGCCTATGATCTCCATGTCCAGGTGGTCTTTTACGAGCACAACCTGGGTGTGGCCGCCGCTCACAGTCAGGCAAAGGAACGGAAAGTTGGGTTTTGGGTCATCGATAAAGTGCGCCAGGATGTGTGCCTGCATGTGGTTTACATCAATAAGCGGAATGTTGAGGCCCAGCGCAAACGACTTGGCAAAAGAGCTGCCTACCAGTAAAGCACCCAGCAAGCCCGGGCCGCGGGTAAAAGCCACTGCATTTAAGTCAGTTTTGTTTACATTTGCTGTACTCAAGGCCTGCTGTACAACCGGAATAATGTTCTGTTGGTGTGCTCGCGACGCAAGCTCCGGCACAACACCGCCGTATTTTTCGTGAACAGCCTGAGTAGCAATAACATTTGACAAAACCTTGCCACCACGTATAACCGCAGCAGAGGTTTCGTCGCACGAAGATTCAATTGCTAATATTGTAGGTTCAGTCATCTTTTGGAAAAAGAACAGTCCATAAATTACTTCAAAGTTATAGGAAAAGCCATTCTAAAAATAGTTTTGGCCTTAATCCTGTTGCTTTTGGTTGTATTTGCGGTTGTTTTTGTGGCTATTCGCTACCCGGGTGTGCAAACCAAAGTTGCTCAGAAAGCAGCCGAGTACATCTCCCGCACCATCGACCACGAGGTGACGATCGGGCGTGTGGATATTGAGTTTTTCAGCAACGTGATCCTGGAGCAGGTGAAAGTGCTCGATTACCGGGGTGAGGAACTGTTTTACGTAGGTCGGGCCAAGGCGGACATCAGCCTGTTCTCTATCTTCCAGCCAAATACTCTTGGTATAGCCACCCTGGAGTTGCAGGAGCCCCGGGCCAACCTGGTGCAGTACGAGGGCACCGACTCCCTCAATCTGTCCACTTTCATCACGTCCCTCGGCAATCTGATCACCAAAGACACGACCAAGGCTTCCCAACCTTTCGAGTTCTCGATCGATGAACTGATCATCAAAAACGGCGCCTTTACCTACGACGACTTCAACCGCCCCCGCACTGACTACGGCATCGACTACTTTCACCTGGGCATAGACAGCATCTCGGCACGCTTTACGGAGTTTGAGCCCGGTGATACGCTCAAGGTTCGGGTAACGGATTTGACTGCCTTCGAACGTCCGTCCGGCATACAGCTACACAACCTCGATGTGTTGATGACTTATGCTTCCACTTTCTGGGAATGGGACGAGCTCGACCTGCGGGTAAACGAAAGCAACGTGCAGGAATACATCCGCTTCGACTATAACCGCTTTGGCAACTTCTCCGATTTTATCGATAGCGTGACAATGACGGCCCGCGTGAAGGACTCACGGGTATATTCTCGTGATATTGCCCTCTTTGCCCCACAGATCAAAGACTACGATGAGAATGCCTACATCGCATCGGGGGAGTTTGAAGGTCGTGTAGCGGAGTTCGTGGCGACCAACCTGGATATAAAGTATGGACAGAACACCCACATTGTAGGCACCATGAACGTGGATGGCCTGCCTAACTGGGGTGAGACCTTTGCCAACATCCGCCTGCAGCCTTCTACGCTCAATGCCGATGACATCAAGCAGTTTTTGCCTGCTGATGCCTATACCATCGCCTCACGATTAGGCACAGTGAAGATCGACGGGCGCTTCCTGGGTTTCTACAATGACTTCGTGGCCAATGGCAGTTTTGCTACGGCGCTGGGCAATGTGCAGTCCGACATCAACATGAAGATAAACCGGAGCAACAATGCCTCCTCTTACCGTGGTCGACTCAAAACACAGAATTTCAACATCGGTCGCCTGATAGGCAATGCGGACGTTATCAAAACGATCACCATGGATGGTCGTGTAGTCGGATCCGGCTTTACACTGGAAGACGCCCGCATGGAGATCAACGCAGATATTGCCCAGCTTCACCTGCTTGATTATAACTACCGCAACATCCGCACGGACGGCACTCTGAGCCGCCAGCGTTATGAGGGGCGTTTTGCCATTGCTGACCCGAACCTCGTCTTTACGGCCAATGGTGAAGTGAACCTGGCAAATAACAACCAGGCTTTCAACCTGAGGGCTGATCTGGACAAAGCCGACCTGAAAGCGCTGCGCATTTCAGATAAGTCGGTGATCGTACAGGCCAATGCCGACCTCAATTTCCGCGGCCTCCGGCTTGATGACTTTGAAGGCACCGCTTTTTTTGACAGTGCCGCCGTCACTTACGAAGGCCAGCGTGTCGCCCTCGACACGATCCGGGTGCAGTCACGTATCGGTGAGGGTATACGGAGTCTCACGCTTCGCTCTACTCCACTGGCCTTGCGGGTGAGCGGTGACTTCGACTACTCTGTGCTGATTGACGACCTGAAGCAGCTGGTGCAGGAGTATCAGCTTAATTTTGAGAGTAACGATGCCGCCACAGCCGCTTATTATAGCCGTAAGCGTTCCTCTAACCGTCCAGAGTACAGTCTTGATTATGACCTATACCTGCGGCGGGTCAATCCGCTTATACACTTATTTGTGCCGGAGCTCACAGTTTCTGACTTTTCAAAGCTGGAGGGTACTTTCCGACATGGCAATACAGTCATCCTGACATCCTATGCACAGATAGACACGATCCTGTATGATGATGTAACGCTATACCAGAATGACATAGAGCTTAGCACTTCCAAGCTGCAAAACAGTCCGGATGTGCTGGCCAGTGCCCAGTTTACCTCCGAAAAGCAGGTACTTCCTTCCGTGGGTGAAACAGAGCGCCTACTGCTGGAAGCGATCTGGAGTGAGCGTACGATCGGCTTTTA
This sequence comes from Pontibacter lucknowensis, assembly GCF_900156415.1. Classification (GTDB taxonomy): domain Bacteria; phylum Bacteroidota; class Bacteroidia; order Cytophagales; family Hymenobacteraceae; genus Pontibacter; species Pontibacter lucknowensis. The sequence continues at coordinate 141,901 of NZ_FTNM01000006.1, forward strand.
TACCAACCTGCTGCAACCCGCTTTTAACAACCAGGCAACCGTGGTCGGCGACGTCAATTTCCTTCAGGACCGCCTGCAAGTTGTATTTGGCAGATCCAATATTACCCTTCGCGAGACGCCATGGGCCTTTCAACCGGGCAGCATGGTATACATCAGTGAAAACGGGAAGCGATTTGATTTTGAAGAACTGATATTATCTAACCAGGACCAGATTATTCGGGTAGACGGCGCCATTGGTCAGGACCCAGGTAGTACGCTGGTGGCCAGCATCAAAAATTTTGACCTCCGCAACCTTAACCCGCTCATGCCCGAGCAGATCAGGGGCACACTTAATGCTGAACTGACGGCACAAGACATTTACAACAATGCCCTGCTGAACGCAGGCATGCGCGTCGACTCGTTCTACCTCGACAATGTGCTGATCGGCGACATCCGGGGAAAAGGCGACTGGAACAATGCCCAGCAACAGATGGTGGTGGATGTAGATGTTGAAAGGAACAACAAAAAGGTACTGACTCTTACAGGCAATTATTATCCCCGGGCTGAAGAAGAGCAGCTGGACATGCTGGCCGTACTGGACGAGACCCAGCTCAAGATTGTGGAGCCGATCCTGAAACCGATCATGTCGCAGCTGGAGGGGACCATGGAGGGGCGCATCCGGGTGCTTGGCAGGTTGTCGGCGCCGATCCTGACAGGCTCTGTGATGGTCACTGGCGGACAGTTCCGCTTCGATTACCTTGGCACCACCTACCGCTTCTCCGACCGGGTCTACTTCGGGGCCAATAGCATCAGCTTCCGCAATGCGCAGCTGCGTGACCTTTATGGTAATGTGGGCACTGTGACGGGTGGTATCGCCCACGATGGCTTCCAGAACATGGTGCTCGACCTGAACGCCCGTTTCCGGAACTTGATGATTCTGAACACGACCTACGAGCAGAACGAACTCTATTATGGAACCGCCTTCGGCACCGGTACGGCCAGTGTGCTCGGTCCGGTGGACAACCTCAAAATAGACGTGAACGCCCGAAGCGACGCCAACACCCGTATAGTGGTACCACTTGACAATCAGACCGACCTGGCCCGCAAAGACTTTATCCGCTTCGTCAATCGCAACATCAGCGACTCTACCGGTGTAGCAGTGGCCGTGGAAGAACAGAAAGTGGACCTGTCGGGCATCAACATGAATTTTGACCTGGACGTGACCGACGATGCTTATTTTGAGATCATCATCGACCGGCAAACAGGTGACGTGATCCGGGGCTCGGGCAGCGGCCAGATTCAGATGACGATAGACACCCGGGGCGAGTTTAACATGTATGGCAACTTTGAGATCGCGAACGGCGCCTATAATCTTAACCTACTAGAAGGTGTGGTATCACGTGAATTCCGGGTGACGCCTGGTGGTACGCTGTCCTGGAACGGCGACCCGCTGGAAGGCATCATGGACCTGCGTGCCACCTATACTCAAAGCGCATCCTTAGCCGATATTATGACCACCCGGGGCGAAAGCGACTTAACCTCCGCTCCGCAAGGTCGCTACCCGGTAACGGCAATTGTTGATCTGAAAGGCCCTATACTGACTCCCGAAATTCAGCTGGGGCTGGACTTTGAGAGTATGCCAGCCAATGCCCGCCTGCAGCTTGATCCGATTATAGCCGCTATCCGCAACGATGAAAATGAATTGAACAGACAGGTGTTCAGCTTACTTGTACTGCGCAGGCTGGCTCCTATTGGCATGTTTGCCTCTTTTGACAATGCTGGCGTTTCAGCGGTGGGCGGCAGTTTGGGAAGTTTACTCACAGGGCAGCTTAGCGGCCTGCTCAACTCCATAGACAGCAACCTGGAGGTAGATATCGGCCTGGGTGATGTGAGTCAGGATGCGCTCTCCACTTTGCAGCTGCGCCTGAGCTATACCTTCTTTCAGGGGCGCCTGCGGGTAAGCAGCCAGACAGGTATAGGCGCAGCCGCACAGTCCGAGCAGGCTGGTGGTAACAACCGAAGCTCGTATCAGGGGAACTGGTCCATCGAGTACTATATTACACAGAGCGGTGAGTTGAGGGCCCGACTGGAGTATAACACCTTGCCCGAAAACTATCGTACCCGGGTTTCGAATACGCAACGTTTGAGTTTACTGCACACGAAGCGCTTCGACAATTTGCGGGAGCTCTTTGGCCGGGATCGGGATGCACGCCGAGAGCGCCGACGCGAGCAGCGGGAAACCCCCATCATCCTCGACTCCGACCCACGCATGAATCTGTAAAGCCCGGAACACCAGCCGGGCTTTTTGCATTAGCTGGCCGGAAGCACCTCATATTTAAATAATATTTCTATTTTTGCACGGAAGCGTATCGTATGGCAACAACTACCCCCAAGACAGTCAAGAAGAAGAAGCTCGGTAATTACCCGCATGCCATGGTGGTGTTCTCCATCTCCCTGGCTCTGTTTGTAATTGGCCTGTTCGGCATGCTGCTGATCCATGCTGGCAAGCTCTCCGACATTGTGAAGGAAAGCATTGAGATGCAGGTGTACCTGGATCGTGATCTGACGCAGGTACAGCTGGACCGCTTGCAGAAGACATTATCCGCCAAAGAGTATGTGGCTTATAAGGGTGATACGGCCCAGGTACGATTCCTTTCAAAAGAAGAGGGCGCCAAGGCATTTCTGGAGGAGACCGGTGAAGACTTCATGGCCTTTCTGGGAGATAACCCGCTTCGTGACACCTATGTGCTCCGGATAAATGCCGAAAGCTCCAGTTCAGCCCAACTCAAAGGTATAAAAAACGACATCGAAGGTATAGAGGGAGTGTATGAAGTGCAATATGTGGAGAGCCTGATCGAGTCGATCAACAGCAACATCCAAAAAATCAGCATTCTGCTAATCGCTTTTGCAGGTATACTGGTGCTGGTGGTGATTATCCTGATCAACAACACCATCAAGCTTGCCCTGTACTCCCAGCGATTCCTGATCCGGAGTATGCAGTTGGTAGGTGCTACCTCTTTCTTTATTCAGCGACCTTTTCTTAACCGCGCCGCATTTCAGGGCATCATAAGTGGTATTATTGCCTCTGTTTTGCTTTTTGCGCTGATGCAGTACGCCTACCGCGAGATTACAGAGCTGAGCCTGCTCAAGGACGAAGAGCAAATGTACATGCTCATGATCGCCCTGATTGTTCTGGGTGCCGTGATTGGATTTATGAGCTCTTACCGCGCTGTACGCAAGTACCTGCGCCTTTCACTTGACGAACTATATTAATATGGAAAATAAGAACAAGCTTGCCTTTGGCAGAAAGAACTACATCCTGATGCTGGTGGGCATTGCCGTGCTGGCAATAGGTTTTATCATCATGACACTCGATGATGAGCAGTATGGCCTCGGTTTTATGGGCATCACATTGGGCCCGATCGTGGTCATGGCCGGCTTTGTGATCGAGCTGTTTGCGATCATGGTAAAAGATAGAACACACGAAAACACAGAAGAGTAGTTAGATGAGTGAATGGCAGGCTATCATTTTAGCCATAGTTGAAGGACTTACCGAATTTTTGCCTGTATCCTCTACAGGTCACATGATCATCGCTTCGGCCCTGATGGGTATAAACGAGCTTCCGATCACCAAGATATTTGCCGTGAACATTCAGTTTGGTGCTATCCTGTCGGTAGTAGTGCTTTACTGGAAGCGCTTTCTCAACAGTTTTGAGTTTTATCAGAAGCTGATATTTGCCTTTATACCTGCGGCAGTCATTGGCTTCCTGCTCAACGACGTAATCGACGCCATGCTGGGCAGTGTGTTTATCACGGCTGTGATGCTGGTAGCTGGCGGTGTGGTGCTGCTGTTCGTGGACAAGTGGTTCGCCCATGCCCAGGAAAACAAGATCACCTATAAGAATGCACTTGTTATCGGTTTCTTTCAGTGCATTGCTATGATTCCGGGTGTTTCGCGCTCTGCAGCTTCTATTATCGGTGGCCTTACCCAAGGCATCAACCGCAAGGCAGCAGCTGAATTCTCCTTCTTTCTGGCGGTACCTACTATGCTGGCGGCGGCGGGTTATAAGCTGGTTAAGGACCTGCTCAAGCTTGAGATATCAGACATCGTGACCTTCGACCTCGTAAAAATCAGAAACAGCTTCGACGTCATCACAGCCGATGACCTGCGCCTGTTGCTTATCGGCAATGTGGTTGCTTTTATAGTGGCTATGATCGCGATCAGGTTCTTCATCAACTTCCTGACCAAGTATGGCTTCAAGATGTTCGGGTATTACCGTATAGCACTAGGTATAGCCTTGCTGGCGCTGCTGGCCATGGGTGTTGACTTAAGAGTATAACATGAACTACAACTTTGAAGCAGGCGAGATACTGCTCCTGGATAAACCGCTTACCTGGACGTCGTTTGACGTGGTGAAAAAAGTGCGCAATACCCTGCGTGTAAAGAAGATCGGCCATGCCGGCACCCTTGATCCGCTGGCATCAGGACTGCTGATCCTGTGCACCGGCAAATTCACCAAACGTATTGACGAAATTCAAGCGCAGGAGAAAGAATACACCGGCACCATCACACTGGGCCAGACCACTCCCTCCTACGACCTGGAAACGCCTGTAAGCGAGAGCAAGGACATCAGTCACCTGACACCAGAGGACATACAAGCTGCTGCCAGTAGTTTTGTAGGCACCATCGAGCAGATTCCTCCTATTTACTCGGCAGTGATGATAGACGGTAGGCGTGCCTATGACCTGGCCCGCAAAGGTAAGGAGGCCGAGATGAAGCCTCGCACTGTTACCATCAAGGCGTTTGACATCACGAACATAGAAGGAGCTGTAGTTTACTTTAAAGTGATTTGCAGCAAAGGCACCTACATTCGCAGCCTGGCCCACGACCTGGGACAGAAGTTAGGAGTAGGCGCGCACCTGTCTGCCCTGGTACGCACTCGTATCGGAGAGTACAAGTTAGAGGATGCCCTCACGATTGAAGATATTCAGGAGATCAGAAGAGCCCAACTCGAAGCGAATGGAAGTAATTCGTAATATAGCTGATTTTCCTAAACTGAGTTTCCCGGTGGTCACCAGCGGTACCTTCGATGGCGTGCATGTGGGCCATCAGAAGATTCTGCAACGTGTGAAGGAGCGTGCCCGCCAGTCAGAGGGTCAGAGTGTAGTGATCACCTACTGGCCGCACCCACGCCTGGTGCTCTTTCCAGAGGACAACGACCTCAGGCTGCTCGCCACTATTGAGGAGCGTATAGAGCAATTGCGCAGTTTCGGAATCGACTATCTGCTGATCATACCTTTTACCAAAGAATTTTCACGCCTGAGCTCCCGCTCTTTTATAGAGGATGTGCTCGTGAAAGCAATTCATACTAAAGTACTCGTCATCGGTTACGATCACCGTTTCGGGAAAAACCGTGAAGGCAGCTTTGAGCACCTGAAGGCCCGTTCAGCCCAATATGGTTTCGAGGTAGAAGAAATTCCGCGTCAGGATGTGGACGACATAGGCGTAAGCTCCACCAAAATACGCAAAGCGATCGAATCAGGCGATATACCTACGGCCAACCGCTACCTGGGCCATACCTACAGCCTCACCTCTACTGTGGTGGAAGGCAACAAACTGGGGCGCACCATTGGCTTCCCGACTGCCAACCTGGCCCTGCCCGCTTCGCACAAGCTTATACCTGCCCATGGCGTGTATGCAGTTTGGGTAAAGCACGACGGACAGCGCCTGCCCGGTATGATGAACATCGGCGTACGTCCGACCGTAGACGGATCTCACCTCACGCTGGAAGTACACCTGATCAACTATGAAGGCAACCTCTATGGCCATACCCTGACGGTTGAGTTTGTGGAAATGCTGCGCCAGGAAAAGAAATTTGAAGGACTTGAAGCCCTTAAGGCACAGTTAGCCAAAGACAAAGAAGATACTATGCGTGTGCTGGGAGCGCAGTAAGGTATAGTCAATTCATAATCAGCTAAACAATCCATCCCTTAAAAGAGTAATCTAAACGATTTCGGACTCTACAGATTCAGGTATAGGTCCGAAATTCAGATAGCTTTTTTAGGCAGAATTTGGATGGAGCACATTACCCTTCTTTACGACCCGGCACAGGAACATGTAGTACAGGATCAAATCATACCTGTATTCGGGGACCAGATTTCTCAGGTACAGCCTTTTCAGCACAACGAAGTCTCCCGGCTGCCCATATCACATGCCTGCTGTGTGGTCACTTACCTCAACGACGAACAGCTTTCCGAAGTAGTGCCAGCTGCTCTGCGGGAGAAGTGGACGCTCGGCTTTCTGCCCCACCCCGACATGAAAGAGGCGCGTCAAGGGTATGGCATATCGGGTGACCTGCTAGAGGCGATCGTGGATATTCGCCAAAGAGACAAAGGTATAAACGCCGACCTACTGATCTGTAATGACAAGCCCGTGTTCAACACCGTGGTGATCGGCAACAGCCTAAGCCTAATGTCGGCCAATGTGTCGCGCAACCCTATTTTGTCGCGCATGGACAAGGTAAAGACTATCTTCCGCCACCCGGAACTGCTCAAACCACGGCCATTTACCATCACGACTGGCAACAAGCCGCCCATCAAAACAGCTGCCTTGGGTATTATATCTGTGCTGCACGGCAAAAGCTCACTGGTGTCACGTATTCTGCTGAAAGACTCTTTTATCAACGATGGGCGCTTGCATGTGCTTATACTGGCACCGCGCAGCATCATGGAACTGGTCAGATTCTCGGTTTCGTCTGCTTTCGGTCAGAACGGCAGCCAGCGGATGCCCTCGTTTATCGGACACATCAAAACACGGTCTGTGGTGATCAGCAGCGAAATTCCGATGGACTTCTCCCAGGATAACAAGCTAATGAGCTCCAGGGAGATAGAGTTGCATGTGAGCGCCGATAAACTCACCATCATACCCGGGCGCTACCTGGTGGTTGATAATAAAAAAAGTGACGCTGAGGAGAAGTTTAAAGTAGGCACACTGCCGCAAGGGGAGTCCTTCCTGAAGGAATTTGCGGCAGAATCATTGCCGTGGGTATTCCATGCCTCCACGCATGAGTTCAAGGGGTTGTTCACCGTACTCAGGGAAAATGCGAGGCCATCCAGCGCCTACCTTACCCTGATGGTACTCTCCACGATGCTGGCCACTTTCGGTTTATTTGCCAACTCCACCCCTGTTATCATTGGTGCCATGATCCTGGCTCCCCTGATGTCCCCGATCATATCGCTCTCCATGGGTGTGCTGCGGCAAGACCGCAAACTAACACTCCAAAGCATGAAGACAATCGGCTATGGCTTGCTGCTGGGCTATGTTGCTGCCATACTGCTGACCTGGCTCAGTCCCCTGCAGGCTATGAACGACGAGATCACCGCCCGCATACGTCCTAACCTCCTGGACCTGGGTGTGGCGATCGTGTCAGGTATAGCGGGTGCTTATGCACACGCCCGAGAAGAGGTGGCCAAGACACTGGCAGGCGTGGCGATTGCAGTTGCGCTTGTTCCTCCCCTGGCTGTGTCAGGCATTGGCATCGGCTGGGCTGACTGGGACGCCTTCATCGGGGCGCTGCTCCTGCTCATGACCAACCTGGCAGGCATTGTGCTGGCCGGTTCTTTCACATTTATGCTATTAGGCTTCAGTCCCCTGCATTTGGCCAAGAAGGGACTTCTGGTATCGCTGTTGGTGGTGGTGATCGTGAGTATGCCGCTCGGCTATGGCTCATTTACCATGATCCGCGATCATAAGGTGATCCGTTCACTCAGCAACTTTACCGTAGACGACATTACTGTCAAGCAGGTATCTGTGGTTCGCAGTAATCCTATGACATTAAGTGTGACGCTAGTATCCGAGAAACCAATTGACAACGAGGATCTGGATCGTGTGAAATCAGCCATCTCCAGTGAGATAGGAACAGAAGTACAGCTGGAGGCATTGATCGTGGTGAAAAAATAACTCCTCACCTGAGCTGGGACGGATTTCACCTAAAAACGCAAGGGCTCCAATTGTATATGGCCTTTTTTCTATCTAACTTTCTATCGGATAAAATCTAAGTTCAATGGCTGTCGGCGCTGGCTATACCTGCCGGACTGGCACATAAGCATACCTTCTAACGATGATAAATAAAACTGTAAAGAATGCACAGGAAGCCCTGCAGGGTGTGCAGGACGGCATGACCCTGATGCTGGGCGGCTTTGGCCTGTGCGGCATCCCCGAGAATGCCATTCAGGAGTTGCTGCGCCTGGGCGTGAAAGACCTGACCTGTATTTCAAACAATGCCGGTGTAGACGACTTTGGCATTGGCCTGCTCCTGCAGCAGCGCCAGGTGAAAAAGATGATCTCGAGTTATGTGGGCGAAAACGCGGAGTTTGAGCGCCAGTTGCTTAGCGGTGAACTGGAAGTAGAGTTGATTCCGCAAGGTACGCTGGCAGAGCGTATCCGTGCCGGTGGTGCTGGTATACCTGCCTTTTTTACCCCTGCCGGCTACGGCACTGAAGTGGGCGAAGGCAAGGAAAGTCGTGAGTTCAACGGCAAAATGTACCTGATGGAAGAATGGCTGAAAGCAGATTTTTCGTTTGTGAAAGCCTGGAAAGGCGACACAGCCGGCAACCTGATCTACAAAGGCACTGCCCGTAACTTCAATCCTATGATGGCCGCAGCCGGCAAGATCACGGTGGCGGAGGTAGAAGAGCTGGTGCCGGCCGGTGAGTTGGACCCGAACATGATCCATACGCCAGGTATTTATGTACAGCGCATTTTCCAGGGCGAGAAGTACGAGAAGCGTATTGAACAGCGCACAGTTAGAACCGCTTAACCGACAAACAAATGGCTTTAGACAAAAATCAGATAGCGAAACGAATCGCAAAAGAAGTAAAGAACGGGATGTACGTGAACCTGGGCATTGGTATACCTACCCTGGTGGCTAACTACATACCGGAGGGTGTGGAGGTGGTGCTGCAGTCGGAGAACGGGCTGCTGGGCATGGGCCCCTTCCCTACCGAAGACAAAGTAGACGCCGACCTAATCAATGCGGGTAAGCAGACCATCACCACGCTGCCGGGCTCCTCTATCTTCAGCTCTGCTGAGAGCTTCGGTATGATACGTGGTGAGCATGTGGACCTGACCATCCTCGGTGCTATGGAAGTGTCGGAGACAGGTGACATTGCCAACTGGAAAATACCGGGCAAGATGGTGAAGGGCATGGGTGGCGCAATGGATCTGGTGGCCTCTGCCAAAAACATCATCGTGGCCATGCAGCACACCGCCCGCGACGGCTCCTCTAAACTTCTGAAGGAATGCACCCTGCCGATCACAGGCGTGAAGTGCATCAAGAAGATCGTAACGGATCTGGCCGTGCTGGAGGTAACAGGAGAAGGATTCAAACTGCTGGAGCGTGCTCCGGGTGTGAGTGTGGAGGAGATCCAGCAAGCAACAGAGGGTCGTCTTATTGTTGAAGGCGATATACCTGAGGTTCAACTCTAACAGAAACAGCTATACCTGGAAAAGCGCAGTTTAAAGCTGCGCTTTTTCTTTTTAACTTTGCAGCATCCAGGCTTTTTGCAAGGTGCTGGCAAAATATCATATCAAAACTATACTCGCTTCACGTATACCTGAGGCAAGCAACCACAAATATATATGAGTGAAAAGATAGAAGCGAATTCTGAGCACAGGCTATTACTGCGCCAGCTGGAGCTCAAAGATTACAAAGAAGTAAAAGAGATCATGGACATGGTCTACTCCAACATAGACGGAGCCTGGACCAGAAAGGAATTCTCCAACCTCCTCAAAAAATTTCCGGAAGGACAGATTTGTATCGAGGACAAAGGCAGAGTAGTGGCCGTAGCCCTTAGCTTGATTGTGGACTATGCCGTGTATGGCGACAAACATACCTATGAGCAGATCGTCGACAGGGGCACTTTCAAATCGCACGACCCAGAAGGAGATACCCTCTACGGCATCGATGTGTTCGTAGATCCGGAGTACCGCAACCTGCGACTGGGCCGTCGTTTGTACGATGCCCGCAAGGAGATCTGCGAAAACCTGAACCTGCGCGGCATCATTGCCGGTGGCCGTATACCTGGCTACAAGCATTATGCTGATAAGCTCACTCCCGCCAAGTACATTGAGATGGTACGCAATAAGGAACTATCGGACCCGGTGCTGTCTTTCCAGCTCAGCAACGACTTCCACGTCCGTAAGATCCTGAAAGGCTACCTGCCCGATGATACCGACTCCCGCGCCTATGCCACACTGCTGGAGTGGATCAACGTGTACTACGAAGAAAAAGAGAAGTTGCTGGGTGGCAAGAAAACCGTCGTACGCATTGGCATTGTGCAGTGGCAGATGCGTGCCGTAAAGGACCTGGACGACTTTATGCAGCAAGTGGAGTTCTTTGTGGATACAGTGAGCTCCTACAAGTCCGACATGGTTGTATTCCCGGAGTTCTTCAATGCCCCGCTGATGGCGCTTACAAATGAAGAGTCTCCATCGGAGGCAATCCGTAGTATGGCAGAGTATACGGACGAGATCAGGGAGCGCATGATCCACCTAGCCCTCTCCTACAACATCAACATCATTGCGGGCAGCATGCCGGAGTACTACGACAACAAGCTTTACAACGTAAGCTACCTCTGCCGACGCGACGGTACCTACGACAAACAGTACAAGCTACACGTAACGCCTGACGAATCGCATTACTGGGGTATGCGCGGTGGCCACAAACTCAAGATCTTCGACACAGACATCGGCAAGATCGGTATCCTGATCTGCTACGACGTGGAGTTCCCGGAGCTGGCCCGCATGCTGTCCGACATGGACATGAAGATCCTCTTTGTGCCTTTCTGGACGGACACGAAGAACGCTTACCTGCGTGTGCGCCTCTGCGCCCAGGCTAGAGCCATCGAGAACGAGTGTTATGTAGCCATTACAGGCAGTGTGGGCAACCTGCCGAAGGTAGAAAACATGGACATCCAGTACTCGCAGTCAGCGGTGTTCTCCCCTTCCGACTTCGCCTTCCCGCACGATGCCGTGATAGCCGAAGCCACACCAAACACAGAGATGACGCTGATTGCTGACCTGGACTTGGACCTGCTCAAGGACCTGAATACAGCCGGCAGCGTGCGTAACCTCAAGGATCGCCGCAAGGACCTGTACAACCTGAGCTGGGTAATGCGGCAGGAGGAATAAGTTATTTAATGCATAAAAAGGAGCGGGCTACCAACATACTGGTAGCCCGCTCCTTTTTTAGGTAATAAGGTAAAGCTAAGCTATACCTGCTCTTCTTCGTTTTTTATTTTCCAGGTTTATGGCAACAATCAATCCTAGTATTAAGCCTACCAGACCACTAATAGCTAGGTATTTTCTCAGACTCGGTCCTGTAGGCCTTAACCTAGGTATGAAGCCTGTCACAATCTCAACGTTGGCCAGCTTCTCCAAATCTGATTCAAGATTTACCTGCTCTTTAAACATTGAGATACTCTCACGGTAAAGATTGGTAGGATCTATTGGTTGCCCATATACAAATCCGTTCACTGGTCCTCTGGGTTCACTTACATTTGTCTTCAGGCTATCGATGGAGGATATTTCTCCTTTTAGTTTGGTGATCATGTTTTCAACCTGCCTTTGCTTGATTCTTTTTTGGCGGGCGAAATACCTGTTATTTTCCAGATAATTGGTAATAGCTGGCTCCAGCGTCTCAAACAAGTTAGGACTGTAGATTGTAAGTTCAATACGAAACGGAGAACCTGTCAATACACTATCTTCATCAATTCTATCCTGATCCAGGTTAAAGAATTTCATCTCTCTGATTTCCTTTGCATCAGCCGGTGTGATATCAAGTCGCTCAGCCACTGCTTCAAAGTTGTCATCATCGATCATCTCCGAGAGTTTGTTCAACTGGTCCTCAATAAACTCGTTTCGGATATTAGCCAGGACCAAAGTCATGGAGGAGGTATAGTATGGCTTGGTGGTCACATAGCCAAGATAGGCCACTCCTAAAAATCCGGCAACAATAAGAGCAACCACCACAATATTCATAAGTGCTGCCTGTATCAGGAAGCTTATTCCATTTTTAATTCCCCTGAAAAATGATCCTATAGCATTGAAAACAACTACTAAATCAATTTCATCAGAGGTGTTCCTTCGTACTGGTCTGTTTTCTTGCTCTTTGTAATCTGGCATGGGATTAAATTTGGGGCAAATATACAAGCGTAAGTTTAAATGACACTTATTTGTATATCGAGTTTTATTAATTTCACTATTTTTGTGCCGCTGCATGGAGTCAAAGCCACTCTATGCTTTTTAAAAACAGACTTAAAACTACTGCTGCTTATGAACATTCAGATGGTTGATCTGAAGGGGCAATACCATGCCATTAAATCAGAAATAGACACCGCAATCAATGATGTAATTGAGTCATCAGCATTTATTAATGGGCCTGCCGTCTCACAGTTTGCTAAGGAATTAGCAGCATATAATAAGGTTGCGTACGTTGTTCCCTGTGCTAACGGCACAGATGCGCTTCAACTGGCTATGATGGCTTTGGATTTGGTGCCTGGTGATGAAGTTATTGTACCATCTTTCACTTATGTAGCTACAGCAGAGGTAATTGCCCTATTAGGACTGACCCCTGTCTTTGTTGACGTTAACCCATCTGACTTTTTAGTTTCCCCCACCAAAATCAAAGAGAGCATTACCCCTAAGACCAAGGCTATTGTCCCGGTACATTTGTTTGGCCAGTGTGCTGACATGGAGTCTATCATGGCAATCGCCAGAGAGCACGGACTTTATGTAATAGAAGATACAGCCCAGGCAATTGGCGCAGTCTATACCTTTAAAGACGGTACAACAAAGAAAGCCGGCACTATGGGCGATATCGGCACAACTTCGTTCTTCCCTTCTAAGAATCTGGGATGTTATGGAGATGGTGGCGCCATGTTCACGAACGATGAACAGTTAGCTACCAGGCTTAAAATGATTGCCAACCATGGGCAGCGCGTAAAATATTACCACGATATTATTGGCGTAAACTCCAGGTTAGATACGGTCCAGGCAGCCATCTTACGTGTAAAGCTTCCACATCTAGATCAGTATTCTGCTAATCGAAACCGTTCAGCAGAATATTATGACAAAGCTCTGGGGCACTACAAGTCTATTGTTACGCCTGTAAGAGTGGAGTCATCAACACATGTTTTCCACCAATACACATTAAAGTGCATTGGTTTTGATAGGGAAGAGCTAAAAGCATTTCTACAGCAGAAGAGTATACCCAGCATGGTTTACTACCCTGTTCCGCTTCACCTCCAGAAAGGCTATGCTCAATACGGTTTTGCAACGGGGAGTTTTCCTGTGTCAGAGCAACTAGCTGACCAGGTGCTGTCTTTGCCTATCCATACGGAGCAAACAGAAGAGGAATTAAGCTACATAGTAGAAAATGTAAAAGACTTTTTGCACACGAAAGGGTTAAATTAATGCACTATTTCAGTCACGAAACAGCAGTAATCGATGAAGGCTGCACTATTGGAGAGGGCACAAAGATCTGGCACTTTTCACACATTATGCCGAACTGCCAGATTGGCAAGAAATGTAACATCGGCCAGAATGTGGTGATCTCACCTGAAGTAGTGCTGGGTGATAATGTAAAGGTACAAAACAACGTCTCCATTTATACAGGTGTCACCTGTGATGATGATGTTTTTTTGGGTCCTTCCATGGTTTTTACCAATGTCATTAACCCACGCAGTGCCGTTAACCGTCGCGATCAGTACGCCAAGACCCATGTAGGCAAAGGAGCCACTATTGGGGCAAATGCGACGATCGTGTGCGGCCATAACATAGGAGAATACGCCTTTATAGGGGCGGGCGCTGTCGTTACGAAGCATGTTCCTGCCTTTGCACTGGTTGTAGGTAACCCATCCCGTCAGATCGGTTGGATGAGCACCTATGGTCACCGACTAGAGTTTGATGCGAGCGGTATCGCTATTTGCCCTGAAAGCGGTCAAAAATATAAATTAGAGAATAACCAAGTTACACTTCTTAGCTAATGCCTTTTAGAGACAGAAAAATCAAGTTTGCAGTAGTTGGCTGCGGTCATATCGGCAAGCGTCATGCAGAGATGATCGACAGAAATGAAGAATGCGAGCTGGTAGCACTCATTGATGTCAAAGAGAAAGAAAATCTAAATATTTCGAACTATGACATTCCGTTTTTCTCTTCTTTAGAGGCTTTTCTAGAGAGTGGTGTTGAAGTGGATGTTGTAAATATTGCCTCGCCTAATGGCTACCATGCGCAGCAGGCTATGCAGTGTCTGGAAGCCAGAAAGCATATTGTGGTGGAGAAGCCAATGGCCCTGACGAAGCTAGATGCTGAAAAGGTTATTTTCAAAGCCCTGCATGTGCATAAGCATGTATTTGCAGTCATGCAAAATCGTTACTCTCCTCCTTCTGTCTGGATCAAGGATCTGATTGAAAGTGGTGTGCTGGGCAAAATTTACATGGTGCAGCTGAACTGCTACTGGAACAGGGATGAGCGCTACTACAAGCCTGATAGCTGGCATGGTAAGAAAGACTTGGATGGAGGCACGCTTTTCACACAGTTCTCTCACTTTATTGATATTATGTACTGGTTATTTGGTGATATTACAAACATCCATGCCCGGCTTAACGACTTTAACCACCACCACTTGACAGACTTTGAAGACTCAGGGCTTGTTAGCTTTGAATTTGTAAATGGTGGTATCGGCACTCTCAATTATTCTACATCTGTCTGGAACCAGAACCTGGAGAGCAGCATGACTATAATAGCTGAGAATGGTTCTGTAAAAATTGGTGGCCAATACATGAACGAAGTGGAGTACTGCCATATTAAGGATTACAAGATGCCAGAATTAGCCCCTACAAACCCGGGCAATGATTATGGTGCTTACAAGGGTTCCGCTCAGAACCACCATTACGTTATTGAGAATGTTGTAGATACTTTAAAAGGCAGAAACACTATATCTACTAATGCACTGGAAGGCCTGAAAGTTGTCGAAATTATTGAACGCATTTACGCATCTAATAAGAACTGAATAGTAACACGCTCTTAAATTATCTACATTTCCAGTGGGAGGTTAGATCGAATAGCAGGTTTTAATGTTTGCAAAGAATGAATTTAAAAGATAAAAAAGTACTCATAACCGGGGCCGACGGATTTATTGGCAGCCATTTAACGGAAAGACTATTAAATGAAGGCTGCCAGGTAAAAGCTTTTGTATATTATAATTCATTTAATTCGTGGGGATGGCTTGACTCTTTACCTAAAGCTACAAAAGATAAACTAGAGATTTTCTCGGGTGACATCCGTGACCCCAACGGGGTACGAACTGCTATGCAGGGAGTGGATGTAGTTTTTCATTTGGCTGCCCTAATTGCTATACCTTACAGTTACCATTCCCCAGACAGTTATGTAGACACTAATATCAAAGGTACCCTTAATGTTGTACAAGCGGCCCGGGACCTCAATATTGAACGGGTTCTTGTTACATCTACTTCTGAGGTATACGGTACGGCTCAATTCGTGCCAATTACAGAACTGCACCCTAAACAAGGACAGTCACCATACTCTGCTACTAAAATTGGTGCAGACCATATAGCCGATTCCTTTTACAGAAGCTTCGATCTGCCTGTTACGATTGTGCGACCTTTCAATACCTATGGTCCACGGCAATCTGCAAGGGCGGTGATTCCTACCATTATCACCCAATTACTTAACGGCATGGAAGAGATCAAACTCGGCGACCTCACCCCTACCCGCGACCTTGTTTATGTAAAAGACACGGCAAACGGTTTTGTTGAAATCGCGAAGTGTGACGATCTGATTGGTCATGAAGTTAATATTGCCACTCAGTCAGAGATATCTATAGGAGACCTGGCACAGGAGATGATTAATCAGATCAACCCCAGCGCTCGCATACTGTCAGATGAAGAGAGACTTCGGCCCTCCAAGAGTGAAGTTTTCAGATTGTTTGGCTCAAATGAAAAGATCAAATCTTATACACCGTGGGAGCAGCAATACAGCCTGAAACAAGGACTTGCGGAAACAATCGGGTGGTTCAGTGATAAAGAGAACCTGAAACAGTACAAAGCAGACATATACAATATATAAAAGACTGAGGCTGGTCCATAGTTCTATTTCCTCCTGTTTCCCAACTAAATTGCATTCTGGTTTATATGCCCGTTCATCACAAATTTCAAAAAGTAGTCGATTTCATTCGTACTCAATTTCCTGACAAGGATTTTATTCCTCTTCATGAGCCCTTGTTTATAGGCAATGAACGGAAGTATGTATTAGATGCTATTGACTCGACATTTGTTTCATCGGTGGGAGCATATGTAAACAAGTTTGAGGAGATGATGGCTTCGATCACGGGTAGCAAATTTGCTGTGGCAACTGTAAATGGTACATCGGCACTCCATATGGCTTTGCTTGTGGCTGGAGTTAAACAAGGGGAAGAAGTGCTCTCGCAGGCCTTTACCTTTATAGCCACTGCCAATGCGATCAGCTACACAGGTGCCTCCCCAGTTTTTATTGACATAGACTCTGCTACGATGGGCATGTCCGCAGAAAAGCTTCAGAATTTTCTTGAGAAACATGTGACGCTTAAAGAAGGACAACCCTACAATAAAAGCAGCAAAAAAAGAATAGCAGCCTGTGTACCTATGCATAGTTTCGGACTGCCCTGTGAGATTGAACGCATAGCTACTCTTTGTAAGCAATGGAACATTCCTCTTATTGAAGATGCCGCTGAATCTCTGGGCAGCTATTATAAAGGCCGTCATACTGGTAGCTTCGGACAACTTGGAGTTTTCAGCTTTAATGGTAACAAGACCCTGACTAGTGGCGGTGGCGGTGCTATTGTCACAAATGATGAGAACCTGGCTAAGCTGGCAAAGCACCTGACTACTCAGGCTAAAATGCCACATGCCTGGGAGTTTTCGCATGACTATGTAGGCTACAACTATCGCATGCCTAATCTAAATGCGGCATTGGCTTGCGCCCAGTTAGAGCAACTTAATAGTTTTGTAACTAACAAAAGAGAATTGGCTGGTAGATACAGTAATTTTTTCAAGGGAGAGGAAATTCCATTTATAATGGAACTTCCTGAAGCAAAAGCTAACTATTGGCTCAATGCTATATTACTGTCTGACAGAGCCGAGAGAGATGAGTTTCTTGCTTATACAAACGAACACAAGGTAATGACAAGGCCCACCTGGACATTAATGAACAAGCTGGTCATGTTTACCGACTGCCAGCACGATGGGCTTGAAGTGAGTCAATATATTGAAGACCGCCTTGTAAATATTCCAAGTAGTGTGCGGAACAATGCCTGAGGTAGGACTAATCGGATATTCAGGACACGCCTATGTAGTGGCTGACAGTGCAAGAGCCATAGGGCTTCAACTTCTGGGTTATTTTGAGTCCTCCCCGAAAAACCTGAACCCTTTTGAATTAGCTTACTTAGGCGATGAGAATAATACTGATGATATTGCACTCTTGCGTGCAGAGGAAAGGCATTTTTTCATTGCAATTGGAGCTAACAGGCTACGGGCGGCTCTAATGGATAAATTGCTGGCTAAGGGACTGCGCACATTGGCTATCATACACCCCTCAGCTATTGTATCACCGCTTGCTACTGTGGGTGTAGGTACTCTAGTAGCTCCCGGGTGCAAAGTAAATGCACTAGCCAGAATAGGAAGAGGCGTTATTATTAATACGGGCGCAGTAATTGAGCACGAATGCCAGATTGACGACTTCGCACATATTGCCCCTGGCGCTGTGCTGGCAGGTAATGTATCTGTAGGCAGTGGCTCTTTTGTGGGGGCTAATGCAGTAATCAAAGAAGGTGTTCGCATTGGCCGCCATGTAACGGTCGGCGCTGGAGCAGTTATACTGCATGATATTGGAGATAACGAAAAGTGGGTTGGGAATCCTGGAAAATTAGTAAAGTAAAATGCTAAATAAGACCATCATTATAGCAGAAGCCGGTGTAAACCATAACGGTGACATGGGCTTGGCAAAAAAACTCATAGATGTGGCCGCTGAGGCTGGTGTGGACTATGTGAAGTTTCAGACCTTCAAAGCAGATAAGCTTGTTAGTAAAGAAGCAAAAAAGGCGGCTTACCAGGCGAATAACATGCAGGACAGTGACTCTTCGCAATACAATATGCTCAAGCAGCTAGAATTGAGCGAAGTTCAACATCACGAACTGTTGCACTATGCCAACTCAGCAGGCGTAAAGTTTCTTTCAACAGGTTTCGACGAAGAGAGTGTTGACTTCCTGTACCAACTTGGAATAGACTTTTTTAAAATTCCCTCAGGCGAAATAACCAATCTCCCTTACCTTCAGCACGTTGCTAGTAAGAAAAAGCCAGTTATACTTTCAACAGGTATGGCTACGATCAGCGAAATAGAAGCTGCGCTTGATGTGCTGCTACAGCAGCAGCCTAACCTTGACATCACTGTTCTGCAATGCAATACAGAGTACCCTACACCCATGGAGGATGTTAATTTAAAAGCTATGAACACCATTGGAATCACCTTTGGTGTTAAGACCGGCTACTCTGACCATACACTAGGTATAGAGGTTCCAATCGCAGCTGTAGCACTTGGAGCAACAGTAA
This sequence comes from Pontibacter lucknowensis, assembly GCF_900156415.1. Lineage (GTDB taxonomy): Bacteria > Bacteroidota > Bacteroidia > Cytophagales > Hymenobacteraceae > Pontibacter > Pontibacter lucknowensis. Next base: position 160,543 of record NZ_FTNM01000006.1, read on the forward strand.
TTGAAAAGCATTTTACTATTGACAGAAACCTGCCTGGCCCTGATCATAAAGCATCATTGGAACCGGCAGAACTAAAAGCGATGGTTGATTCAATTCGTAATATTGAAAAAGCTTTAAGTGGTAGCGGGAAAAAAAAGCCTAGTGTTTCAGAGGCCAAAAACAAGGAAATAGCACGAAAAAGCATTCATACAAAAACAGAGATTCAACCCGGTGAAGTATTTACACTTACCAATTTGATCATGAAAAGGCCTGGGGATGGCATATCTCCGATGGATCTACCCTTGGTGCTTGGAAGAAAATCCAATCAGCATTTAATTGAAGGAGAAAAGCTTAAATGGTCTGTAATCAATGATTAGGGTCGGTGTATTAACAAGCTCACGGGCAGATTATGGTATTTACAAGCCCCTTTTACAGGCACTTGTAAATGACAGCACATTTGAGGTGTCTATCATTGCATTTGGCACTCACTTATCTCAATTTCATGGCTATACCTTGCAATGTATTGTTGATGATGGCTTTGATGTCAGGTATAAGGTAAACTCCATGCTTCTGCATGACGACGCTAATTCCATCTCAACCGCGAGCGCCTTAACGTCATTAAAGTTTGCTGACTTCTGGAACGAGCATCATACAGAGTTTGATGTGGTTTTCTGCCTTGGCGACCGTTATGAAATGTTTGGTGCTGTCGCAGCAGGTATCCCCTTTCAAATAAATTTTGCTCACCTACATGGAGGTGAAACTACACTAGGAGCTATTGATAATATCTACCGACATGCCATTACACTGGCTTCAACTTTGCACTTTGTTTCACAGGATGCATTCGCTAACAGAGTTGCAGATATAGTAGGTAATTCAGACAATATATTTGTTACAGGCGCTCTTAGCCTTGATAATCTAAACTCTCTTCAATTATTAACCAAAGAGGAATTTAAAGCTAAGTGGAGCATTGATTTAAATATTCCAACTGCTCTTGTCACAATTCATCCCGAAACTGTTGATTCAGAAAAAAATATTAACTACCTGAGAGAAGTGATAGAGGCTATTAACTTTATGGCTCTAGATCATCAGATAGTAATAACATTACCTAATGCAGATACTAACGGTAGTGTTTTTCGTCAAGGGTTCAATGCTCTTAAGTATACGCTTGGTAATAAACTAATGCTTGTTGAAAACTTTGGGACTCAAAGCTATTTTTCCTGCATGAAACATTGTAAGTTTTTATTTGGAAATACATCGAGTGGGATAATAGAAGCAGCCTCTTTCAATAAATATGTCATTAATGTCGGAAACAGGCAAAAAGGAAGGCTTGCAGGAGAAAATGTTATACATGTACCTTTTGAAGCAAACAGTTTAAAAACAGCTATTAGCAGGCTAATAGAGGCGGGAGATTTTAGTGGTGAAAACCCCTACTATAAAGGGGGAGCCGCTATGAATATTGTTAATATTTTAAAAACTCATAACCGTAGTGATAAGCTCTAAAAAACATCTCATACGTACAAATTCTCCAATCAAAGCTGCTTTGTCTCAATTAGATGAACTAGCGGCTGATGCCATTCTTTTTGTCGTAGATGAAAATGATAAGCTAATTGGTTCTCTAACGGATGGTGATGTCAGACGAGGCTTTCTAAAAGGTAGAACACTGGAAGACAATGTAGATTGTTTCATCCATCCTCACCCTAAGTTTCTGATCAAAGGTGCTTATAATATTGATGATGTAATTGATTATAGAAACAAAAGTTTCAAAATAATACCTGTCCTCAATTCAAGTGGTGAGATAGTTAATATCATCAACTTTAGATTCCTTAAATCCTATTTACCAGTTGATGCCGTATTGATGGCCGGTGGTCGTGGCGAACGATTGAAACCATTGACTGATTCAACCCCTAAACCCCTCTTACAAATCGGCGACAAACCCATTATTGAGCATAATGTTGACAGACTCGCCAGTTATGGTATAGACGATATCTGGATCTCTGTCAGATACTTAGGTGAACAACTTGAAGCTTATTTTAATAATGGTCACCACAAGCAAATTAATGTAAAGTATGTGTGGGAAAATGAACCATTAGGAACGCTTGGCGCAGTAAGCAAAATAACGGATTTTCAGCACGACTACATTTTAGTCTCTAATTCCGACATATTAACCAATCTGGATTACGAAGATTTCTTCCTGGATTTTATAAAAAGCGGTGCAGCACTCTCAGTTGTTACTATACCTTATTCTGTCAATATACCTTACGCGGTCCTGGAAACCAGTAATGGCCATGTCGTTAGTTTTAAAGAAAAGCCTACTTATACTTATTACTCCAATGGAGGGATCTATTTAATTAAAAAAGAGGCTTTAGATATGCTCCCTAAAAATCAGTTTTATAATGCGACTGATTTTATGGAATTACTCATATCAAATAATATGAAAATCAACTCTTACCCCCTACGGGGATATTGGCTTGATATCGGGAAACCGGAAGATTATAAAAAAGCGCAGGAAGACATTCACCATATAAAATTCTAATATTAATGAAATCTGTAGAAAGCCTAAAAGTTCTTGTTGTCGGGTTGGGATCGATGGGTAAACGCCGAATAAGAAATTTAAGAGCTCTGGGTGTTAAGAATATTGTAGGTTATGATAGCCGACCAGATAGACGCAAAGAAGCTCAGGACAAGTACGACATAACTAGTTTGGAGACTGTTGATACTAATACAATCCAACAATATGGTTTTGATGCCTTTGTCATTTCTGTGCCTCCAGCGATTCATCATCACTATATGGAATTGTCAGTTTCATTAGGAATTCCATTCTTCGTAGAGGCAAGTGTGGTAGATCATGGGTTAGATAACATCATTGCAGCAGTTAATGAGAATAATCTTGTAGCAGCCCCCTCTGGAACATTGTACTTCCATAATGGGATTCGAAAAATATATGAAATCGTTAAATCAGGGGAGTTAGGGAAGGTAACCAATGTAACATACCATTCAGGACAGTATCTGCCTGACTGGCATACTTATGAAAAGGTATCCGAATACTATGTTTCTCAAAAAGAGACGGGCGGTGCACGAGAAATTGTTCCTTTTGAGCTCACTTGGATAACGAAACTATTCGGTTTCCCACAGAATGTGGTTGGGTCTTATCTTAAAACCATTGAAATAGAGGGTGCTGAAGAAATCGAAGACACATACAATGCTATTCTTCACTATGAAAATGGTTTATTGATAAACCTTGCGATTGATGTAGTTTCACGATACGGCACGAGAAAACTATTAATAAACGGTAGCAAAAAACAGCTACGCTGGTCGTGGGAGGATCAGTCGATTGAGGTCTTCAATCCTGACACAAATCAATGGGACTCCTACAAATATGATTCCATCGAGGCACATGAAGGCTATAATAAAAATATAACTGAACAAATGTACATTGATGAATTAGGCAACTTCTTGAATGCCGCACTTGGCAAAGAAAAATTCTTCAATGATTTAGAATACGATAGAAATGTATTGCGACTGCTTTATACAATAGAGCAATCATGGAATGAGAAAAGATACATAGATTATACTACCGTATGATAGGTATTTCAATTATTGCAAGACTGGAGTCTAGCAGGCTCACTCAAAAGCATTTGATCAAAGCAGCTGGTAAGCCTTTTCTGGAGTGGCTGATTCTTCGCTTAAAGGATACTTTTGCGCACGAGATTGATCATCTAGAGCTTGAAGTATGCATTACGACTTCTGATACAGCTCTAAATCGTACATTCAGCCAATTTGAATCAATAAACGGAGTAAGTGTATTTTACGGAAACGATGTAAATATACCTCTACGCTTGAAGGAGTGTGCAACTGCCAGAAATTGGGATGCAGTCATCTCTGTTGACGGTGACGACATACTGTGTTCTCCTGAGGCATGTAAAAAGGTATACGAAGCATTACGTGATGGTAAGAGCTATGTAAAAACTGAAGGGCTGCCATTAGGTATGAACGCTAGCGGTTTCTCAACAAGTTATTTGAAAGAGGTTGTTGCTGATAACCATGATGTCTTGGAAACAGGTTGGGGCAGAATATTTTCTGCGGCTCCTTATATAATACCTTTTCAACCCTTGACTGCAGAACCGTTAAGATTTACACTGGACTACCCTGAGGATGCTAATTTTTTTGAGTCTGTACTAAATAGCTACACTCCTGATAAAATAATAACTGCAACGGATCAGGATATTGTTGAGACTGTAATTGAACAGCAATTCTACAGTTTAAACGAGCAACTAAATGACATTTATTGGACAAACTTCCATAATCAGATAGAAAAAGAGCAAGATGAGCAATAGTTTATACAGCAAAAGACTTCACCAAGCAATTCCGGGTGGTGCACATACCTACTCAAGAGGTGACGACCAGTTCCCATCCAATGCGCCTGCTATACTCGAGAAGGGTGTAGGAAGCTATGTATGGGATCCAATGGGAAATAAGTTCTTAGATTATGGTATGGGATTACGTTCAGTAAATATAGGATATGGGAATCCAGAAGTTGCTGAAGCTGTATACCAGGAAGTTTTAAAAGGGAATAATCTCACCAGAGCCACTACCACGGAGTTAGCTGCAGCCGAGCTTCTTATCGATACGATCCCAGCTGTGGAGATGGTTAAATTCGCCAAACATGGCTCTACTGTTACAACAGCAGCCTTGAAACTAGCCAGAGCCTATACCGGAAAAAAATATGTATGTATTCCCAGGCAACACCCTTTCTTTTCTTACGATGACTGGTTCATTGGATCTACCCCACTAAAAAGAGGTATACCTGAAGAATACCGGCAATTAACGCTTCATTTTGATTATAATGATATAAGCAGTCTCGAGCGCCTTTTTGATCAATACAAGGGCGAAATCGCAGCTGTTATGTTAGAGCCCGCTTCTTTGGAGGGTCCTTGCCCAGCTGATCATAAACAGGGAGTGAGTGGTTGCGAAGACTGTGCTAGCGGAGGCGAAAATTTTCTTCACAAAGTTCAGAAGGCGTGCCAGAAAAACGGTGCAGTATTTATTCTGGATGAAATGATTACCGGTTTCAGGTGGCATTTGAAGGGAGCTCAAACCTATTATAATGTTAAGCCCGACTTAACCACCTTTGGTAAGGCAATGGCAAACGGATTTGCGGTAGCAGCTCTAGGCGGTAAAAGAGAGATTATGGAGATAGGGGGTATATTGGATGAAGGTAAGGAACGTGTTTTCTTGACATCCACTACCCATGGCGCAGAAATGAGCGCACTAGGAGCCTTTATCAAAACAGTAGAAATTCTACAACGTGAGCAAGTTATCCGCCATTTTTGGACTTATGGAAATCAGCTGGTGCATGGAATAAATTCCATTGCAGAAAAACACGGTATCCAAGATCAATTTCAGATAATTGGCTATGGGGTCTCTCCAAATTATATAACAAGGGACCAGAACAAAGATGTATCCCTTGCTTTCAGAACTCTGTTCTCACAGGAAATGATAAAACAAGGAGTTCTTATGCCGTACATCTCATTATCTTACGCCCATCAGCAAGAAGAATTAGATATAACGTTACATGCAGTTGATAAGGCCTTAGAAGTCTACGCCCAGGCATTGTCTAATGGTATAGATAACTACCTCTCCTCCCCTGTTATCAAGCCCGTTTTCAGACAGTTTAATTAGCGCTTATTATGTTTCGATTAGAGAACAAAATAGTTGTTGTCACAGGAAGTAATGGTCTCTTGGGCAAAAAAATTAGCAAGGCATGCAAGGCGCAGGGAGCTACTGTAATTGGTGCAGACCTTAAATTTGACCAATCTGAAGATCAGGAAGTGTTTCAGATAAAAATGGACATTACTTCCCAGGAGTCTGTAAAGGAAGCCATTACAGCCATAATATCAAAGTTCGGCAGGATTGATGGATGGATCAATAATGCATATCCAAGAACAAAAGACTGGGGATTAAAAATAGAGGACATTCCCTTCGACTCCTGGCGGATGAATGTAGATATGCACTTAAACGGCTACTTCCTGTGCTGCAGAGAGGTTCTGGAGACCATGAAAAAACAGAAAGGCGGCTCTGTAATTAATATGTCATCCATTTACGGATTAGTTGGCCCTGACTTTACTGTTTATGATGGTACAGATATGACCATGCCTGCAGCTTACGCTGCTATCAAAGGGGGCATAAACAATTTATCGAGGTATCTAGCAGCAGCCTACGGCCCCTACGGCATAAGAGTTAACTGCGTCTCTCCCGGAGGTATATTTGATAACCAACCGGCTAGCTTTGTTGAAAGCTATGGAAGTAAGGTTCCTTTGAGAAGAATGGGCAATGCCGAAGATATCATGGGCCCTATCGTTTTTCTCCTAACTGATGAATCTTCTTACATTACAGGGCATAACTTACTGGTAGATGGCGGCTGGACAGCGATATAGTAAAAAATAATGTCAATAACATTAGATCAACTTCTTTCTTTCGAAAGTAGGCTTCACCCTACAAACTTTAAAACTAAAGAAGGTCTATTGCTATGGCCTGTTTTACGATATCCTTTATTTAGATACATTAATGATTTCTCCAGTAACTTTGAATCTCTAAAGACTCAAAGAAGTCTTGGTATAAAATCATTAAGACTTTTACTTAAGGCTGTTGTTTTACAAAATGGTTTTAAATTCCTATTCGTCCCAAATTTAAAGTTTCTGTATTTCGGTTCTGGAGTCACTAACGTTAGAAATGAAGAAGGAAAGTATTATAACCGGGTTAGTGACGATCTTTTGCTACTAGCTGAGAAGGAAAGTTATATCATTGAGCAGTATAATACTTATGATTTCAAGTATCCGCGAATTCATAAACAACATGCAGCCTCTGTTAGCTTTGAGATTATTTACATTTTTTTAATAAAATCAGGTTTAATCCGTGTAAATGCACAAGAAGCAACTCAGATAAGTAGTATCATTCATAGTGCTAGAAAAACATTCAATCAACTTAGTGACAAAGACGCTAATGAATTAGATAAACTACTGACAAAGCAGCTTTTAAAGGCGAAAGCTCAGTATTTTCTTTTCAGTAGGCTTTTTAATCTAAAGAAGCCTCAAATTATCTTTGTCGAGGATGCTGCTTACGGTACTAACTCTTATGTAGTTAAGGCAGCAAAGGATCGTGGAATTAAAGTCGGAGAAATACAGCATGGCTTTGTTGGGAAAGGCCATATGGCTTATAATTATGCCGACAATGTAGCGCAGTCTACTGATTATCAACAGTATTTACCGGACTATTTTTTAACTTATGGTAATTTCTGGTCAGAAGAAATTAATTTGCCTTCCAAAAAAGTAGCAATAGGCAAGCCGTCCATCCAAATTAATGCATCTAAGGAGTCCTCTAAAGTTAATCAAAGTCAAATATTATTTGTAAGCTCTGGCAATACTTACCAGGAAACGAAGCGGGTGCTCCATATTATCATGAATGGACTAAGAGATTCTGATACTAAATTAATTTTTAGACCGCACCCACTCGAGATGAATGTGGAGGAGAAATATAGCGAGTTATTAAGTCTGGGTATGTATATTGATCAGAATACCAATGTGTATGATTCCATTCGTGAATCTCAGTGCATAATTGGTGATATTTCGACTGTTCTATATGAGGCTCTGGCTTTCGCTAATAAAACAGTTATCAGCTATCGCTCTGCACAAAATCCACAGGTTACTTTTCCTGATAAAGCAGTTACTATTGTTGATATAGAAGACCTTAACCAAATTCAGGTTTTACTTAAAGTTAAAAGGAATGATGCTAGTAGCACAGAGGATGTTTGGTCAAAAGATTGGCAGAACAATTTTAAAAAATTCATTGAATCCCTTTAGCCTTTCCTAAACCATTAATGGCTAGCTCATTTAGTAAAAATTCGTTCATTTATACATTTACTACTGTCTTTCAAAAAGGAGTAGCCTTCTTCCTGATTCCCGTCTATTCTATATTTATAGACCCTGAGGAATATGGTATCATTTCGCTTATCTTAGCTACTATTGCAATTCTTACAGTCCTTTTTACGCTTTCTTTTGATGCAGCTATAGTACGATTCTACTATGACCATAAGCATGATAAAGAAGAGCTAAAAAAGAAGTTAAGCACGTTATTTATATCGCTTGGAGCTAATTCGCTTTTTGCATTTACATTTTTCATGATTGCGGGTCCTCCCCTATTCAATTGGGTACTACCCAATGTAGATTTTTACCCATATATATTCCTTGGCCTATTAATTTTATTATTTCAGCCTTTTTACTTACTAGTTCTAGGCTTTTACCAAACTACTGAGAATGCTAAAGCATTTTCAATTTTAAGCATTGGTTATTTTTTAACCCATTTGGCATTAACAATTACATTCGTAGTTATTTTTGAATTTGGGGGAATAGGAATTCTGACTGCAACACTTATCTCCGCATTTATCTTCTCCTGCATAGGATTGTATTACTTAAGGGAATTCTTCGTTATTACTTTTGAGCGTCGCTTTGTAAAAACCGTACTAAAGTATACATTACCTTTGATCCCGCACTCGCTGGCAGGTCACTTAGCACTTACACTGGATCGCTTTTTGCTAAATGGACTCTTAAATCCACATGCCACGGGTTTATATTACTTAGGATACCAACTGAGTTACCCCGTGGATGTAATATCCTTGAGTTTTAACAGGGCATTTGTACCCACATACTTCAACAATGTTGAACTTCCAGACGGAAAGATGCAAATCAGAAATAATGCATCTCTGTTTTTTGCCGTCTCAGCTTTCGGTGCTTTCTGCCTTTCTATTTGGGGACCAGAAGTATTCAAGTATTTAATAGATAAAGCTTACCTGGAGAGCCTAACTTTATTACCAATTATTAGTTTCTCATTTGTAGCAACAACAATTTATTATATTCATTCCTGCATATTTTTTTACAAAAAAGAAAAAGTATACCTGGTAGCTGTGTGTACAATCTCAGCCAACGTACTGAATTTGGGTTTAAATCTAATACTTATACCCTATTATGGAATACATGGTGCAGCTTATGCCACTTTAGCTGCACAGCTGCTACTAGCTATCACAGCAATCGTGATGGGGAAAAAATTTGAAAAGGTGAATTGGCCCACGTTCAAGTATTTCCTTCTGTTCACCTTATTGTTCTTTTTGAGCCTGATAACAAATCATGTAGTTGTCCTTGATCTCGTTTATTCAGTTCTCTCAAAGCTGTTGATCACTTTTCTGGCAATGATGTCAATAAGTGCAATTCTACTAAAAGGCCCTTTTCATTTTCTCACTTATATCCAGAGCATTAGGCCAACTATTTTGAAAAAATAATACTTAGTTAGCACTCCCCTATGCGTAGCGGCAAGCATTTATATAGTAAAACCTCCATAATATAATTTGTTTCTTTTATCTTTGATATTTTGTTATCAAGTGCATTGATCTGGCCAATTCACAGAAATTGACTAGATATATTTAATATCCAAATGAAATACAGGCTTATTCTTACACTTCTACTTTTATTTTTTTCTTCCACTATCGTTTCGAACACTTTCGCTAATGACCCAAAAAAGCTATGGAGTAGTTGGGAAAAAGTAGCTGAACTACCCTTTTCTAAGCGCGATGGTGTTGGAGTAGTGCATTTCAAAGACGAGATATGGATGCTTGGCGGATGGACCTATGGCCCCCTTACTAATGACATCTATAAGTCATCAGACGGTATCAATTGGGTTAAAGTTAGCAACGGCACTTGGCAAGGACGTCATGGTGCTGGCATGGTTGCCTTTAATGATAAGCTATGGGTATTTAGCGGAGATGGGTATGATGACATCTGGTCCTCTGAAGATGGTATAGATTGGATTATGGAAGTAGATCATGCTCCTTGGGGAAGACGTTATACGCCCTACATTACCGTCTTTGATGATAAAATTTGGCTCATGGGAGGCATAAGCTTTTGGGATAGCTTTGGCACTTATAATCCTTATACACCCGTAGCCTTCAACGATGTTTGGTCATCTCAAGATGGCATTAATTGGCAATTGGAAACCCCACAGGCACCTTGGGGACCAAGAGGTATAATACATGGCTCTTTGGTACATAACGATGAAATGTGGATACTAGGCGGTGGCAACAAGCAATGGAACACACCTGTGGACATGTACAACGATGTATGGAAAACCAAAAATGGAGTTGATTGGGAGCTAGTTACTGAAAATGCTTTGTGGAGCCCAAGAATTCATTTTACAACTATCTCATTCGATAATAAGATCTGGGTCATTGACGGGACAACCAGTACCGAATCGTTAACGAATAACGTTTGGTATTCTGAAGATGGCATTAAGTGGAATATACTTGAAAGTTACACTAAGTTCCCCAGAACTCATGCCAGCACAGCTTTTACACATGACAATGCTCTCTTTATATCTGCCGGCTTTGACATAGATGCTATCTATCGTTACAAACCACCTCAGCAACAACTTGTAAAAAGCGAAAATGCCTTTACTTTTTTACTTAACAGTGACCCCAATGAAGTTAATGTTAACCTAACGTCTGGCCTTAAGCCTCACATTCAGGTACAAGACACATCTATTGCTATCATACTAGAGAACAACCTGATTAAAACTAAAGCTACTGGGAATACAAAGCTTCTGATTTCTCATCCAGGCGATTATGGCTTTTACCCGCTTGATACTACCTATCTTGATCTAATCGTAAAGCAAGAACAATACATCATAGCAGAAGCACTACCAGAAGCAGTTTTACAGGATACTGTTAAAATCAACATCTTGGGTATATCGGGTTTGCCAGTCAGTATTTTACCAAATGAGCATATAGAAATTATTGATGAGAATACTATTATTCCCTTAGTCCCTGGTGATATTACTTTGGAACTGTTGCAAGATGGTGATGACAATTATGCCCCTTGGAGTGGTACAATTAGTTTAGTAATTGTTGAACAAGATGCTGTTCAAACACTTCGTCAGAAACAGTCACTTGTAAAAGAAATTTCATCAATCTCAGCCATTTATGGAACCGAGTATGTTGATTTAGAGCTCGAGTCAACTTCTGGCTTGCCCCTTTCTTTTCAAATTGCCGATACGGCAGTGGCTACCTTAACAGCGGATAACCGGGTTCAACTCAAAGGTGTCGGAAATACCAGAATCTTTGTATCAAATGCAGGAGATTCTGAATATTACCCGCTCTTTACATCTGCAATCGAACTAACTGTGCATAAGAGAGAGCAACATGTCATTGAGCATAAATCACCAATCAAAAGTGTATATGGCAATGAGCCTATTAAACTAGCTTTCACCACAGATAGTGGTATTCCAGTAAAATATATAGTTTCAGACACTAGTGTTGCTAATGTTTACGAAGATAACCTGCTGCTTGTGAAGAATGCGGGCACAACGGAGCTATTTGTTGTAAACGACGGAGATAAAAACCATTTGCCACTAGAAAATGTCAAAATCGATATCCTGGTTGACAGAAAAGACCAACAGATCGGAGTTAATTTTCCCCTGGAGCTAGTTGAGAGAGATACCATCGCTATCAGTACATATTCAGAAGCAGGATTGCCGGTAAGAATACTTCCAGCAGATGGGCTCAACCTTATAGATGAATCTAGCTTCATACCAGTAAAAAGCGGATTGATCAGACTCGTTTTAGAACAGGAAGGCAATAAGAATTATAAAGCGTGGAGAAAAGAATACAACTTATTTGTAATTAGCTTAACAGGGTATACGGTCTACCCGAACCCTACTAAGGATCTCATCAAAATAACTACAAGCAGCTATTTAGGCTCCATTGAGAAAATATTAATTCACGGTTTGGACGGTAGGTCCTATAAAAGTCTGACATTGGACGAAACACTAAATGGGTATGTAGTGGACTTAAGTAACTTTAAGTCTGGCATCTACTTCTTATCACTAAAATTTAACAACGGCGAATCTAAAACAACGAAAATCATCAAACAATAGCTTCATTTTAACAGTCCCGACATTGAATAATATTTCTGTTATAGCAAAGTGCTTTCCATACAGCACAATTTTATATTTATTCAATCTTTAAGGCATAAAACCTCAAACCATTATATATTTGCCAGTTAAAAGGAGGGGCTAAGTTTTTACATTAACCGTTTTTAATGAACATTTGCATTATTGACTACGGCTTGGGCAATTCCGGCTCAATCCAAAACATGCTCAAACGAATAGGATTCAGAAGCGTCATCTCTAATGAACCTGAGGTTATCGAGACAGCCGACCTACTCTTTTTACCTGGTGTAGGCTCATTTGATGATGGGATGACAAACCTGGAGCAGCTGAATCTTATACCTATACTTGAGAAAAAAGTACTGGAGCAAAAGACTCCAATTATTGGCATATGCCTGGGCATGCAGTTGTTACTTGCTGGAAGTGAAGAAGGAACAAAAGCTGGCCTTGGCTGGATAAAAGGCACATGCAAGAAATTCAATTTCAAGAAAACTCCAGAGCGTTTGCGAGTACCGCATATGGGCTGGAACCTGACTACCCCTGCACAAACCGCCCAAAACTTTTTCAGTACTGATTTACCTGAACTGAGGTATTACTTTGTGCATAGCTATTATGCCGTTTTGGAAGATGAAGCCGATGAGCTTTGCAGCACATCTTACGGATTTAAGTTCAGTTCAGGTATACAGCGGGACAATATTATTGGCCTGCAGTTTCACCCAGAGAAAAGCCATAAATTTGGGATGTCCCTTTTAAAGAATCTTGTAAATAATCTGATCAGTGTTAAAAGCTAGAGTAATTCCCTGCCTGCTGCTTAAAGGTGGAGGAGGCTTAGTTAAAACAAAAAAATTCAGCTCGCCAAACTACATCGGTGACCCGATAAATGCGGTCAAGATCTACAATGAGAAAGAGGTCGACGAGCTTATGTTTCTTGACATCACGGCTAGCAAGGAGCGTCGTGGTCCTAATTTTGAGTATCTTAAAGATATTGCTTCAGAGTGTTTTATCCCACTCTGCTACGGCGGTGGGATTACTTCCGTAGATGAGATCAGAAAACTATTACGGATAGGTATAGAGAAAGTCTCTATCAATTCCGCTAATTTTACAACCCCGAATCTGATTGCAGATGCGGCTAAATTATTCGGTAGCTCAACTGTGGTGGGCTCTATTGACGTGAAACAGAACTTCTTTCGCAAATTGAGAGTTTTCAACTCGTCTAAAAGGGATACCACCAAACTCGATCCGGTGGATTTTGCTAAGTCTCTTGAAAACCAGGGAGCTGGAGAAATACTGATCAATTCAGTCGACAGGGATGGCATGCTTTCAGGCTATGACTTCGAACTCATCAAGAAAATAACGGATGCCGTCAATGTTCCTGTTATTGCCTGCGGAGGTGCCTCCGGTTTAGATGATATCCAGCGTGTAGTAAAATATGCTGGGGCCTCAGCCGCTGCGGCTGGCAGTATTTTTGTTTACCAGGGTGGTAACAAAGGTGTTCTGATCAATTATCCGAATTACCAGCAGTTGGAGAAAATATTAAACTGATAATGAATACAAACTTAAAGACCTGTGTAAGCTGTTTGATGGATACTTCAGACCCGAAGATCACGTTTAACGATGCAGGTGAGTGTAATTACTGTGTAGAAGCATCAGCTGAACTTCCCAAATACAGGTACACTGAAGAGCAGGTTCAGGCCAACATCAAAAAGCTGGTCAGCCATGTCAAATCCAAAAAGAGAGGTAAATACGATTGCCTTATAGGTATAAGTGGAGGAGTTGATAGCTCTTACGTAACACATTTGGCAGCTAAATGGGGACTTAATCCACTGGTAGTTCATTTCGACAATGGCTGGAACTCTGAACTCGCTGTTTCAAATATCAATAACATACTGAACAAGACTGGCTTTGACTTCCAGACCTACGTCATCGACTGGGAGGAATTCAAGGATCTGCAGCGGGCATTTCTCAAGGCATCTGTAGTCGATATTGAGATGCTGACTGACCATGCCATCAAAGCTTCGATGTTTAAGCTTGCCCGTGCAAACAACATTAAGTGTGTGTTGTCAGGAACAAATTATGCCACAGAGCATGGTTTGCCTACCTCGTGGGTTTGGCACAAGGGAGATTTACAGAATATAAAGGCTATCCAAAAGTTGTATGGCAATAGAACCCTGAAGTCTTTCCCTACCATAGGGCCTTTCAAATCAATCTTTTACAAGATGGTTTATAAATTGGATTATCTGGAGCCTCTTAATCTAATCAACTTCAGGAAACTCGATGCTATGAAAGTGCTGGAGAAGGAATATGATTGGCGCTATTATGGAGGCAAGCATTATGAATCGCTTTTCACTAAATTCTATCAGGCGCACATTTTACCAGAAAAATTTAAGATTGATAAGCGCAAGTCCCATATCTCTGCGCTAGTGCGAAACAATGAAATAAGTCTCTCTGAAGCCAGGGAACAACTTGCACAACCACTTTATCAGTCCGTGAGCGAATTTCAGGAAGAGAAAGAGTTTGTCCTGAAAAAATTAGGATTCACCTTTACTGAGTTTGACGAGATACTTCAGGACAGTCCGAAACCCCATGATAGCTACCCTACTGATATTCATCTTTATCAACGCCTGAATAAAGTTCGCACCAAATTAAATCTATAGTAGCTTTCTGGTTTTCGACGGAAAACTTGTTGCCACTAGGCACTCTATTATATATTAGGCTGGGATGAAGTTAGCATACTTACTGTATCTGGATGTTGAAAAATATGATGGGGTTACAAACAAAGTTGTAACTCAAATTGAAACGTGGGTAAACCAAGGGAACGAGGTGGCGCTTTTTTGTATTGTGCCTAAACTACCTTCAACTCAGACTTCTTTAGCACGAATATCTTCCATTACTACTATCATCGAAGAGGAGAAAGTCCTCGGTGCTTCTGCCGGATTGCTTGCAGGATGGTTTAAATCTGATAAAGTACAAAAATTACTTATAAACAAGTTAGCAGCCTATAACCCTGACTTGGTTTACTACAGAAATACTGCCTACAGTTCAACAATACGCCATATTAATAAACGATTTATTACGGTTTGTGAAATAAACACACTTGAACAGGCTGAATATAAACTACAGCGATTCAACAGTGTCAAATACCTTTTCAGATATTTACATTATACACTGTTGCACCGCTTTGCTTTCAATGAAGTGAACGGTGTTGTAGGAGTGACGCATGAGATTACTGATCAGATAAAAAAATCTGGTTATAAATCACATACCGCTGTAGTTCCTAACTCAATCAATGTATCAGATTATCTAAAACCTAAAACAATAGAGGGTAGTCCTTCGCAAATCCCAAAACTTGTTTTCATTGGCACGCCGGGAATGTCATGGCATGGCGTTGACAGAATAATAAAAATAGCTGAGTCAACACTCAGCCAATTAGAGTTTCATATAATTGGATATAGCAAAGGAGATTTTGACAACCCTCCTCCAAACGTAAAATTTTACGGTGTTCTTCCTTCTGGCGAGACATACAAAGTGATTTCTACATGCCATATTGGAATTGGAACGATGGCACTATTCAGGAAGGAAATGGAAGAAGCATGCCCCTTGAAAGTGAGAGAGTGCCTTTCCTACGGACTACCTATGATATTGGGCTACGAAGACACTGCTTTTATCACAGATAGTGCGACCAGAAAGGCTAATTACCCTGACTATGTTTTGAAATTATCAAATCAGGAAGAAATAACGCAGGAGGACGTAAATAAAGTAGTTGATTTCTGCTATAAATACAGAGATACGCAGCTTACGTTTGAAGATGTAGCCCCATTTATTGATGTCCATCTTTTAGAAACAAAAAGATTGGAATTTCTCAAAAGAGTTTATGGAAGTACTCGAGGCTAAAGATTCACCGTTAAGTTCTGGTTGGCGAATTTCTCAGCTACTTTTAAGTGTAGTTTTGAGCTTCGTCACTGCTCAGTGTATTTATCTGATATGTAGCTTAAGTATAATAACCGGCTATACTATTCTAACACTAGTCTTAGCATTTCTTGCCTTCTCAAGGTACAAGATGTTTCTGGTTAATTTTTATTGCTGGAGTGTACTTTACCAAAATGCCTTGATAGCCTATTCATCTGGCCTCATCGCAGACAGTAATATATTCAGTATACTGCATGGCACTAACTTTTATATCACTACACTGCTATTTATCCTACTTAGCCTCCGCAGCTTAAATTTTGTGCTAAAATCAACCCTATTTACAACTTCATTCTTTGTAATGGTTCTGCTTAGTATTTTCTGCGGTGCTGGAGTTTATCTATATGGATTTAAAAATAGCTTTGTTTACTTCCGTCTGTTTTCGATGGTATTTATGATGTTTTGGATTGGTGCTTTTTTTTCATCATTCACTACAGAAAGGAATTTCAGACTGATTCTTAAAACACTACTCTCGCTGACTCTTATAAGCATAGTTGGTCAGTTTATCTTTCCGGAGCTTTTTCTCACCTTAATGAATGATGTTGATTACTACTCTCTTAAAGGGGATGCATCCTCAATGGAGGAAGTAATTCAACTACTACACAGTAATACATACTTCAATATTTCATCATTCGGAGAGGCAGTAAGAGCTCCTGGTTTTATCAAAAGCTTTATCTCGAGCGCTTATTTTGTTATTTGCCTGTCTATCCTATTATACTGGAATAAAAACATATACATGGTCTTGCTTTCCTTCCTGATCATGTCTGTGTGTGTTGCGTCAAAAGGGGCATTTATAGGTTTCTTCTTTTTTGTTGTTTTATACTATTTAAACAAAAAATTTAAATTTAACATACAAGCTGCTTTATTCATTTTATTGTTCTTATGGTTGCCTCTCGTGGCTATAGGTTATAGCACCAACAATGAACATTTAATTGGGTTTGTTTCAGGTCTATCGTATTTAGATACTGTTGGCAACGGGCTCGGATTTTCGGGGAACCTGTCTGATATAAGACTTGCCTCCTATTCCGGTGTTCCCCTACCTGACCAGGGTTATTGGACCAGATTCTATAATGGCAGCGAAAGTGCGCTAGGAGTACTGTTTAGCAGCTTAGGTATTTTTTCTTTGATTTACTTATACTTGCTTTTCAGGCACTTATTTAAAATTTATCCAGTACTAAAAGATAATAATTTAGACTACATAGCATTGCTTTCAATTGTTATGGTTTTTCAAGGCATATTTCAGGAAGAGGCATTCTCTCCATATGCATTTGGCATGGTGCTGTTTGTAGCTGGTTACTACTTTTTCAACTCCCTTGATGAAGCTCCTGAATCTGCGAACTAAAGCGAGGTTAGTGCTACCGTATGCATGTGGGGCATTTGCTTTCTTTATCTTTCTTATCCCCACTTTTAGCAATATACTGCTGGCTGTATTGGTAATGCTATGGTTGCTAGATAGCGATTTCAGGCAAAAAGCAAGTTTAATCGCCTCACAGAAAATACTGATCGCATTTAGCGCTTTTTTTATCCTCTACTTGATCGGAAGCACCTATACAGATGATCTTGAAGATGCGAAAGGGGCTGTGATTATGAGGTTGCCATTGGTACTGCTGCCAATAGTGATCGGAACTTTTATATCCCCGCTTACTAAGCCTGAGCTCCGTGCAATATTAACTACTTATATAGCTTCAGCTATAATTTGTTCTCTTTTTTTAGTATACATTTCAATATACCAAGCTCAGGCTACTGATACAGATTTTTTCAGGTATGTTCTTACTGCGCCTGATTATGAAATTGTGGATTTGTCACGCTTAAAAAATCACAGGCCCTACCTTGGTCTATTCGTTGCATTCGCGATATTTTTGCTCACTTTCGAAGACACAACCTATTTTAAAAAATCTACCACCAGGTTACTAATTGCTTTGTTTCTGCTGCTTTCCCTATTTTTCTTATTCAAAGCGAAAATGTCAGTGGTATCAGTCATTATCTTGATGGTTTTACGATTTTACCCTAAACCGATCTACGCTAAAGCAATTACCAGTATTTTGTTAGTCATTGTAGCTGTAATATTACATGACCCCATAATTGATTTTGTATACAATAAGATAATTCTCTCAGATGGCGGAAGCCGTTTTAGAAACTGGGCTACCTCAATCGATGCTATTAAAAATTCACCAATAGTCGGTTATGGATCTGGAGATGAACTAGTCGCTTTGCAAATGTTTCGTGATCCGGAAGCCTGGGAGTATATTCACACTTATAATTCACACAATCAATATCTTTCTATTCTCTTGCAATTAGGAATAATAGGGATGAGTGTGTTTGCAGTTGTCTTATTCTTTCTGCTTTACCAGAGTCGAAAATACTATAGGCCTGGAATTTATTTTGTCCTCTTGTTCATACTAGCTGGTTTTTCAGAAGTTCTTCTGTCACGAAATGCCGGCGTTCTCTTCTTTGGTTTTTTCAGCGGATTAATAATATCACATATAAGGTATTTATCTCTAAGCCATACTATTAAGGATACATAATTTATTCTGCTAAATTTCAATAAAGAAACATTAGAGGGTGTCATTTAATTTATCTTTCAAAGATCCTTTACCACAACATACTCCATAATCGGATCAATAGAGAAAAAGGTAGACCCGTTTGGAGCAGGGTGTTGAGTGAAGGCCTCACAACTTTCCATAACCCAATGCCTTGCTTGAAACTTAGAAAGAAAAACAAACCAATGGCGATATGATTATCCGCTGGTAGATGAATCGTTGCTTTTCAAAGCGTTGCGAACAGATCTAAAGACCAGCTTTATTTCTTTTTTATGGTAAGTCTTATAATTGGCCTGACTTTTGAAAACTTTATGGACAGGCAGAAAGGTATTGTTTTAATCACGTTTTTGAGTTCACTATACCTATACCAGTACAAATTACGTGAGAGAGTAAGGCAAAAGCTTTGATTTTACTTCACAAAAATTATCATGAAATTTGTAATCTAATTAGTGTACTTTTTACAATGCATAACGCAATAAATTTCCGTAGCAGGCATATATTTATTGGTAACAGAATGAACGATGCTTGACATTATTAAAAATAAAAGACCAGTACCTCCACGCCCTGAAGCTAATGGACATCAATCTCTGACGACATTTATCAACCCAGTGTCTTATCTTATCGCCAGAGATCAGAGGCATCTGTATCAGCAGTTTGACTACCTGCTTGCTGACGGGTGGCTGTTTGTGGCTGCCTTGCGGTTTGCGGGGATACCTGCTAAAAGATTTAGCTTCGATATGACTTCAATGGCCTTCAGTGTGTTCAACGATGCTATATCTAATAATAAATCCATATACTTTATCGGTGCCAAGCAAGCGGAGATAGAGCGTTTCATCAAAATGATTCAGCAACATTTTCCCAAATTAAATATACTGGGCTACCGGGATGGCTACTTCAGTGACAACGCAGAACGAGATGAAACGCTCGAATGCATCAAAATTTTAGCGCCAGATATCGTAGTTGCAGGACTTGGTGTGCCGCTTCAGGAAAAATTTTTGGTTGATCTTTACCATAAAGGCTGGAGTGGCCAAGGCTATACCTGTGGGGGATTTATTCATCAGACTATTGACAGGTTAAACTATTATCCGGATTGGATCAATAAATTCAATTTGCGCATGCCTTACCGTTTTATCAAAGAACCCCATTTTAGAAAGCGGTTGCCTGACTACTTCAAGTTTCTGTATGCCTTTACAAAAGATTGCTTCAGTTATAAGGTACAGCCTCATCAGATAAAAAGAAAAATAAAGCAACCTACCATTGTCAAATGATTTAGTATTTTTGCTATATACTAAAATACTCTAAATGCCCGGCCTGTATTCCCGATATATCAAACCTATTCATGCTTTAGGCGATGCGGTAGCAATTGCTATTTCAGCTGCAAGTGCTTATTGGTTGACTGAGGGAACATTGGCTGGCTTTTTTACCAGGCCTTATGTAAATTTTCTGGTCTATGGTCTGTCTGCCTGGTTTATTTGTACCAGTTTGCTGGGCACCTATAGGTTTTACAGGGTTACCCGGATCCTGGAAATACTAGCAAATGTCCTGAAAGTGACGCTACTCTACTTAATTTTGATAGAGGCGTTTCTCAACATGCTGGACGCAGAGGTTTACTCCCGCAGCTTTTTACTCTACCATTATCTATTACTGGCTGGTCTCGTTATCCTGTGGCGCATCATTGTTATCACATCGCTTCGGGTGTATAGAAGAAAAGGCTATAATTACCGCAGAGTCATTATCATCGGCTATTCAGCTCCTGGTAAAGAACTGCGTCGCTTCTTTAAAAACCGGCCTGAGCATGGTTATCGTTTCCTCGGCTTCTTTGATGACAAACATACACAGGAGCCTGGCGTAATCGGTAAAATAGATGAAATCGAGGAGTTCGTCCTTCAAAACGATGTCGATGAGATCTACTGTAGTCCCTTTGAGCTGCAGAAGCATCAAATCGTACGATTGCTCAATTTTGTAGATAATAACCTGATCCGCCTGAAGTTCCTGCCTGAGCCGGGCGGGCTACCCTATCAGAAGCTACAGGTAGATTTCTATGACATGCTGCCCGTGCTTATTTTCCGCTCGATTCCGCTTGACGATTCGATCAATAAGTTTCTGAAGCGTACTTTCGACATCGTGTTCTCATCACTTGTCATTTTGTTCATCCTTTCCTGGCTGCTTCCTATTCTGGCTATCCTTATCAGGCTCGACTCCAAAGGTCCTATCTTCTTTAAGCAGGAACGCTCCGGCTTGGACAACCAGAAATTTAAGTGCTGGAAGCTCCGTACCATGTATGTGAACAATGAGGCCAACTCCAAACAGGCCCAGCGCGGCGATTCCCGTATCACGCCAATCGGGGCCATCCTTCGCAAAACCAGTCTGGATGAATTGCCGCAGTTCTTTAACGTGCTGATGGGACAGATGTCGATTGTAGGTCCAAGACCACACATGCTGAGCCATACCATGTACTACTCCACACTGGTAGATAAATTTATGGTGCGGCATTTTATCAAGCCAGGTATAACGGGCTTGTCGCAGGTGCGGGGTTTCCGCGGTGATACAAGTGAGATACACCAGATGCGCGGCCGCGTGAAACTCGATATCTTCTACCTGGAAAACTGGTCTTTCTTCCTCGATCTCAAAATCGTCTTCTATACCGTGTACAACATGCTGCGGGGTGAGGATAACGCATTTTAAAAATCAGCCCGTGCATTTGCTCCTGTTTTAGTAACTTCGCCTGCAAAGTTGAAAACATGAGCAAGGAAAAACCATCTATACCGAAAGGAACACGTGACTTTGGCCCCGCTGTGGTGGTCAAGCGCAATTATATATTTGGCGTGATCAAGCGCACCTTCGAGAAATTCGGCTATCTGCCGCTCGAAACCCCCGCCATGGAGCAGCTGTCGGTGCTGACTGGCAAGTACGGCGATGAAGGCGACCAACTGATTTTCAAAATTCTCAATTCGGGTGACTTCCTATCCAAAACAACAGCCAATGATATTGAGCAGGGCTCTAAGCACCTGACCCGCAAGATTTCCGAGAAAGCACTTCGCTACGACCTGACGGTGCCGTTTGCCCGCTTCGTAGTGATGAACCGCAACGAGATCAGCTTCCCATTCAAGCGTTACCAGATTCAGCCGGTATGGCGTGCCGACCGTCCCCAGCGTGGCCGCTACCGCGAGTTTTACCAGTGCGATGCCGACGTGGTAGGCACTAACTCTCTGCTATGCGAGGCGGAGATCGTGCAGATGATCGACGAGGTGCTGAGCACGCTAGGGATGACGGACTTCACAATTAAGATCAACCACCGGGGTATACTGGCAGGTATAGCGGAGGCCATTGGAGAGAAAGGCCGCGAAGGTGACATTTGCGTGGCCATCGACAAGCTCGATAAGATCAGAGCAGAAGGCGTGCGCAAAGAACTGCTGGAGCGAGGTATAGCCGAGGGTGCCGTGGATAGACTGGAGCCTCTTTACGAACTGAAAGGATCTAACCAGGAAATATTAGACCAACTTCAAACACTACTTGGCAGCACTGAAGAAGGCCAGCGAGGCCTGAAAGACCTTCAGGAGGTATGGGAGTACCTGGAGGACCTGGGAAGTGATGCTCTTGTAACGCAAAACCCATCCGGTCAGCCACGCCTACAGCTGGATGTGACACTGGCCCGTGGTCTCTCCTACTACACCGGCTGCATTTTCGAGGTAAAGGTGAAC
The DNA here is from genome assembly GCF_900156415.1 of Pontibacter lucknowensis. Lineage (GTDB taxonomy): Bacteria > Bacteroidota > Bacteroidia > Cytophagales > Hymenobacteraceae > Pontibacter > Pontibacter lucknowensis. Next base: position 182,711 of record NZ_FTNM01000006.1, read on the forward strand.
AACGCCAACATGGGCAGCATCAGCGGCGGCGGCCGTTACGATAACCTCACCGGCATGTTCGGTATGCCGGGCGTGTCGGGTGTTGGTTTCTCCTTTGGCGTAGACCGCATCTACGATGTGTTGGAGGAGCTGCAGCTATTCCCTGCCAGCAGCGAGGTAGGCACCAAGGTGCTGATCGTTCAATTTGATAAGGCCTCGGAGCGCTACGCCCTGCCCCTGCTGCAGAAGCTGCGCAACGCAGGTATAGCCTCAGAATTATACCCGGAGGCGGCCAAGCTGAAAAAGCAGATGAGCTACGCCGATCAGAAAAAGATACCATTTGTGCTGTTGGTGGGTTCTGAGGAAATGGCCTCTGGCAAGCTGAAGCTGCGAGACATGCAGACCGGCGAGCAGGACGAACTATACATCGATGACATCATTGCCCAGCTGAAATCCGAAGCGAAATAAACAATCATATGAGCGACGTTCACCATATCTCCAGTCAGCACCTGAGCCTGGAGCGCATCGAAGAAATCATCAGCCGCAGGTATAGCCTGGCGTTGTCGCAGGAGGCTGAGGAGCGCATTTTGCACTGCTACGACTACCTGCACCGCAAGATCGCCAGCACCGACAAGAGCATTTACGGCATCAATACCGGCTTCGGATCGCTTTACAAAAAGCAGATCTCGTATGATAACCTGGAGCAGCTGCAGCGCAACCTGATGATGTCGCACGCCTGTGGGATGGGCGATGAGGTGCCAGCTGAAGTGGTGAAACTGATGCTTTTGCTCAAGATACAGTCGCTGGCCTATGGCAACAGCGGGGTGCAATTGCAGACCGTAAAGCGCCTGATCGATTTTTATAACCGTGACATCTACCCGATCGTGTACCAGCAGGGTTCGCTCGGGGCGAGTGGTGACCTGGCTCCTCTGGCGCACCTTTGCCTGCCGCTGATCGGCTTGGGAGAGGTATACTACCAGGGTTACCGCCTGGAAAGCCGTCATGTGCTGGAGATGTTTAGCTGGGAGCCGGTGACACTGCAGGCAAAAGAAGGTCTTGCTTTGCTCAACGGAACGCAGTTTATGAGCGCCTACGGCGTGCATGCGCTTCTGCAGGCCCGCCGTCTGTCCCGCACAGCCGATGTGGTGGGTGCCTTGTCGCTGGATGCTTTCGACGGACGCATCGAGCCGTTTAACCACCTGATTCACCAGGCGCGTCCACATAGGGGCCAGATTGAGACGGCTGCAAATTTCCGTCAGCTGCTGCAGGGAAGTGAGTTGATCAGTCAGTTCAAACAACATGTGCAGGACCCCTACTCTTTCCGCTGCATTCCGCAGGTACACGGCGCTTCCAAAGACGCCATCCGCTACGCTGAGGGGGTGATCCTGACTGAGATCAATTCCGTGACCGACAACCCGAACATTTTCCCGGACGAAGACGAGATCATTTCGGGCGGTAACTTCCATGGGCAGCCGCTTGCCCTAGCGCTGGACTTTCTGGCGATTGCACTGGCGGAGTTGGGCAGTATATCCGAGCGGCGCACGTACCAGCTAATCTCAGGCAGCCGCGGTTTGCCTGATTTCCTGGTAGCGGAGCCTGGGCTGAACTCTGGCTTTATGATCACGCAGTATACGGCGGCATCCATTGTAAGCCAGACCAAACAACTTTGCACTCCTGCTTCCATTGACACGATCCCATCCTCCAACGGGCAGGAAGACCATGTGAGCATGGGTTCTAATGCGGCCACGAAGCTCTATAAAGTGGTGCAGAATGTGGAGCGTGTGTTGGCCATAGAGCTGATGAACGCTGCGCAGGCGCTGGAATTCAGACGTCCGCTTCGAAGCTCACCACTGCTGGAGCAGCTGTTTGCTGATTTCCGCGAGCAGATCCCTTTTGTGAGCACTGACCGTGTGATGCATCCTGATATGGAAAGAAGCGTGGATTTTATTAGAACCGGCCACTTGCTTGTTGTCCAGAATTAAGGGATAGTTCATAAAAGAGAAATCCGCAGCAGTTCCCGGTACTGTTGCGGATTTCTCTTTTTAATTGCCTGCCTTGCCTTACACTTCCCATTTAACAAAGACTCTTCCTATACCTGAATTTTAGGTTCAGGCTTTTCTCCTATCCCTTGCTTGACTATATTCGTAGCACACCCTATACCTATCGCTTGAGACTGCTACTGTTCATATTGTTTCTTTTCGCTGCTATTCCTGTTGTGGGGCAGCAAGGCTGTTTCCGGGCTATACAGAATGAGCAGGAAGTAAAGGTGATTTGCGCAGGTATACCTGTGTTCTTTGTGGATTGCAGCACTGACCAGAATGTACAGTATACGACTTTCTACGATCCGGGCCCTGATGCTTTTGACCCTCAGAATTTTGACCAGAGTGAATTAGTGAATCGTGGTGCTGATGGCCGTTTCCAGTATACCTATACGGAGCCCGGCAAATACATCATCACACAGATCATCAATCGCGGAGGTGGCAACAGCACCACTATTGAGCCCCAGGAATTTGAAGTAGTCGCCACTCCGGCTCCCAGTTTCACGGTGCAGCCCTGCGCCAGCAGATCGGTTCAGGTCACTATTGCGGACATCGGATACAATTTGTACGACATTGATTATGGGGACAACACCATAGCACGAGGCGTGCCAGCCGGCGAACAACCGCTCTATACCTACCAGGGCACAGCTGCTACTTATACCATCACGGTGCGTGGAAAGTACACGGTCAGCTCCTGCGAGACAAGCAGTACAAACACCGTCACGCTTTTGCCGGCTCCTCCCACACCCCTGATTGCAAAGCTGGAAGTGCAGCGTGAGGCTGCAGACGGTGAGATCCTGTTCACGTTGGAGAATCTGCAACCGGGCTACCGCTATGTGCTGGAGCGACGCACCACAGCAGCCGGCAATTTTGAACCAATCTTTACAAGTGCGCCAGCTACTCAAAACAGGTGGGTTGACTTCAGAATAGGCAATATAGACACCCGACAACCTCTACAGTTCCGGATCCGCCCGGCCGATAACTGCGGCAATCAGCTTCCACTCTTTTCAGCTCCTGTTAGCAGCCTGGTGCTGGGTGCGCAGACTGGCAATGAGCTGGCAAACCTCAGCTGGTCAGGTATAGGCGGCGATGTGCAGAGCTACCAGGTATACCGCGAGGGCAACCAGCTAGCGGATCTAAACAGCAACACGACCACTTATACCGACCGCAATCTGAGCTGCGGGCAAAACTACTGCTACCAGGTAATCAGCACCCTGAATAATGGGCAAAGCCGCTCGTTTTCAGCTTCCCGCTGCGTGCAGGCCACCTCAACAGCCACTCCGCCGCCCAGCTACCTCTACAGCACCTACGATCTGAACAACCAGGTACAGCTGGCACTTACCATTCCAGGCGGCCAGACAGCCCAGCAGATTCGCTTCCAACACAGTATTGAGGGAGAGCCCTTTGCAGACCTGGCCACCAGCCAGCAGACAGAGCATACGGACCCGCTGCAACCGCTGAATCCGGCTTGCTACCGCGCCAGCTACACCAACCCCTGTGAGCGCAACTCGGCTCCCAGCAACACCACCTGCCCGGTTTACCTGATCGCACTACCCCAGGAGAACGCCCCGGTTGTCTCGTTGGGCTGGACTGGCTATGTTGGTTTTCCGGATGGCGTGAGCCAGTATACGCTGGAGCTACTGGACGCTGACGGCCGTGTGGTCAGCAGTATACCGGTTACGGGCAATACCTACACAGACCGCAACCTGAGTGAGGAGCTTCAGGAGCTGCGCTATCGTGTACGGGTGACTTCCGGTAACGGCAATGCCACCTCTTATTCCAACACGGTGGTCATCCAGCAGCCTTTGCAGGTGCATATTCCCAATGCATTTACGCCTAACGGTGACGGACTGAATGATGTGCTCGAAGTAAAAGGGCGCTTCATCAGGTCCTTCAGCATCAAGGTATACAACGGCATGGGACAAGTCGTGTTTGCTTCTGACGACCGCAACAATGGCTGGGACGGCACCTACCAGGGCAAACCACAGCCAGCAGGAGCCTATGCCTACGAAATCAACATAGTGAGCAACAATGGGGAAGCAAAGCGCCGTACCGGTACTGTCACGCTGCTGCGCTAATCCAGAACCAGTACGGCGCCACTTACTATCTCTCAACCACTATTTTCACGGTCTGCACCCCGCCAGCACTGGTAATCCGAGCCAGGTACATGCCTTTTTTCAAAGAGGAGACATCCAACTGGACTTCGGTGACTTCACCCGCTTTTGCTTGGCCCTGTCTTACCTGCTGCATCAGCGCCCCTTTCATATCAAAAAGCTGCAGTTCATAAGCGCTTTCCACAGCCGAGGTAAAACGAATTGTTGTGAGCGCATCGGCAGGATTCGGATAGGCTAGCAGTTCGGTTGATGCCAGTCTCTGCATACCTTCCCCATTAGCAGCATGCAGGTCGCGGTTGTCTTTTCTGCCATTGATCACGATGTTGCCCCAACCGATGCGGGGTCCGGTTTCGGATGACAGGTCGTAAATATCACCTCCAGACTCAAAGTTGTCGAACACAACTGCATTGCCACGGCTAAGGTCCCAGATGCGGATGCGAAGCTGATCATTAGGATCGTTTTTGCCTTTGCCACCCGCGTCGCGCACCGACACGATATAGCCGAATCTGCCTACGCCCTGTAGTTGTGCTGTCCCTTTCCAGATGGCCTGGTCTCCGGTGATCACCAGCCAGTCGAGCGCTCCGCTTTGGGAGAATTCCTGCTTGTTCACGGTCAGCTGCAGTGTGCCTTGCGGTCTGGTGGCATGCTTGTTCTGATACCGGACATAGAAAGAGAATTCAGCTTCGAGCTTTTGGCTATTGCCACCCAACCCGAAATTGGCCAATACGATGCTGCCAGAGCCCTGGACATGGCCGGCTTCCGGGTCATAAATGACGTGCCACTGGTTGTAGTCGCTGTTGGTCGCCTCCAGGCAGCTTTCAGAAAAGTCAAGTCCTACCTGGTAGATTCCCGCCTGCGTATAGATATGCTTGCCCGTGATGCGTGAGGTGCCAAAAGCGGTATAGGACATAGTCGGCTCCGAGCCGTCGCCCCAGGTCCAGCGCAGACCGGTGTCCTCTGTGAGGATGTAGGGCGAAAAGTCAGCGGTAGTGCGTGCCTCCCAGCCTGCCCGTATGGCATAAGGCGCCAGGTATAGCTGCACATTTACAGGTATAGCGCAGGATGGCTCTTCTGTGGTTTGACTGTATTTTACGGTTAGGAGGTCAAAGTTTGTATCAGGCGAGTAGGTTGTATTCACCACAAATACATTTCTGTCTTTGTCCAGAGCCAAAAGTTGTTGCATATGATTAGCCTGCCCTTCCTTGAACACATCCCATACCCTGGAGCCATCTGAGGTCTTGTATTTCACGATTTGCACACCATCCGTAGTACTGTACGCTACATAGATGCCTCCTGCCTCGTCAAGTTCAACAGCCGAGATGGCCCCTTGGAAGGGAGTTGTCCATATAACACCGGGTTCCTCTGTGCTCAACTTGATTAGCCTGTTATTAAAACTCGTTACGTAGGCTCCGCCAGCATTGTCAAGGATCAGGTTCGACAAGCTGCCTGAATTTGTTACCTCGTCAATGGTAGGCTGCCGCCATACGAATGCACCACTAGCTGCCTCAAACTTAAGCAGGTAGGCCACATGCTCACCAGTGTCCAGAATGTCGAGGGCAGCCAGGTATACGCCTGAAGTGGTATCAACGGCTATACCCGTCACCTGGTGTTCAGTCTGTCGGTTACTGCTGTTGTAAATTTCGTTCCACAGCACACTGCCGTCGCCGCCCGCATACTTTGCCAGCGCCAGATTGTTTACTACAGCGGGGGCACGTGCGGTGCCAGTCACATACACATCACCTGTTTCGTCCAGGGCGAAGGCAACCAATTCATTCAGGTCACTGTCTGAGTCTTGCCGTCCGTAACGCTTGGTCCAGAGTTCCTGTCCTGTTTCAGTGTCAACTTTGATTAGGAAATCCTCTTGAGGAAGATCAAACTGAGGACTAACCGTGCCCATGATGTAGAGATTCCCCAGTTGGTCGAGTTGTATTTCCCTGCCCAGGTTAGCATCTGTGGGACCATGCTCTTGTTCCCAGATCGTCCCGCCCGTAGCACCGCTCAATTTAAGTTGCCTGATTTGCGGACGCGCATCGCTTCCGTACACGCTTAGCATCATATACACAGCGCCCGCTGCGTCTACTGCCAGATGTTTGGACTGCCTGACATCACTGTTATAGAACTGCCTGTTCCAGAGCAGCTCCCCGTCAGGCGAGTACTTGAGCAAAAAAGCATGCTGATACGGACGTGAAGCATCCGGGTTCCCGCTGGTGGCCGTAACATACACATTACCATCATTATCCGTCACCATGTTCGCTGGCTGGTCTATACCTGGTAAAGTGTGGATGAAGGTAGTATTGAAAACAAGCGCACCTGTAGCTGTCTGAAGGCTCGCCACAAAAAGGTGTGAATCAACACCACCAGAGGTTCCGGTCAGGTGCAAAGTACCCGCTTCAGATACTTTCACCCCATCCAGTACATAGGTGCTGTCTTCCTGAGAAGCATATTCCCATACCTGCTCCCCATTGGTAGCGCTATACCTGCCAACCGCAAAGGCAGCATCTGAAAGTGTGACACCTAGGTAAGCATGACCCGCCTCGTCTGTGTCAAGGGCAGCAAAAGAGCCCTGTTGCAGACTCGACCAGTGTAAACTGCCATCAGCAGCGCCATACCTTGCCAGCTGAGTGCCTCCCTGCACGTTGCTGACCATGTAGAGCCCTCCTGCTTCATCAGCCACCAGCTGCCCGGGTATACCTGCACTCTGTAGTGGCTCCTGCCACACCTGGTTGCCATTGGCGGCATCATACCTGATCAGGAAGCTTCCTTCGGGCTGATCAGGATCCGTTGCATATAGTACCCCCCAGGTATAGACGCCCCCTGTTTCGTCCACGGCAATTTGCATTGCACGGTTCTGCAGATTGGAATCGTACTGCACTTGCCAAACCAAAGAGCCATCTGCCCTGCTGCGCTTTGTTGTCAGCATCTGGCTGGCGTTATCCAAAATACCCGTGCTGCCTGTCAGGTAGATGTCTCCCTGACTGTCCAGGGCTATACCCGCCACATGCTGGTACACGTTAGGGGGTTCAGTTCCAGACACAGATTGTATCCATATCCTTTCCCCATTGGCGGCATTGTACTTAAACAATTGCGTAAAGTCTCCAGGCATATTAAAATGGCCAGAGCCAACCATAATCAGTCCTCCCCTATTATCTGCCAATAGCTCTATACCTGTCATGTTACTAAACGGCGTCTCACTCTGCTGCCAGACCACCTGGCCATCTGCTACATTATAGTTCACCACATACACCGTCGTTCTGGAACCCATGTCAACCGTGGAAGCGGCTACGTAAAAGCCTGTTTCGTCCAGTGCGACATCAACCAAGGCATGGGGATATTGGAACAGTGGAAAATGGTGCTGCCAGAGCACTTCGCCAGTGGGGCTAAATTTAGCTGCCACAAAGGCATCGTAATTGGTAGGAGAACCCAGGGTGCTACTTCTGCTGTTGCCCGCCACATAGGTGTTGCCAGCTGCATCAACCGCGCTAAAAGCACCTGACTCAAACGTGGGAAAATCGCTGCCATAGCGCCGCTCCCAGGCTTCTGTAACCTGCTGCGCCAAAACAGGCTGCACAAGAAGTGAAAGAAACAAAGAAACGACTAACAGGAATCCATAGTCCCGATTGGGCAAGCGTGTAAAATCTGACATAGGAATGGAGTAAATTTATTGTACCATATATAGTTATAATCACACAGAAGCATTGTTGCTCCAATCTAAGAAGACGTAGAAAAGGGTGAAAGTTGTGGAAAAGGAGCGGATGTACCATTGCTGACAAAATTGCCAGCTGGGCAAACAATTTATTATATGTATAATTATAATACGGAAGTTCTACCTTTCAGGATAGATAAATTTCACAGCATTAGTGCAAAAAAATGGGGCGAAAGAATTGGACCCAATTGATTATGAAGCATCGCCGGCTCATCTCACCGACACCATTTTTCCCTTAATTCAAGATATGCTTGTATATTTGTATACCCCTCGGCTACGGGGGACGTTTATACCTGTACAGTACACCAAAAGAAGATAGACTATGTTTGATATGATGGGCATGATGGGCAAGATGAAAGAAGTCCAGGCCAAAATGAAAGAAGCGCAGGACAACCTGCAGCACATTACCGTTACCGCCGAGTCGGGTGCGGGCCTCGTGAAAGCGACTGTGAATGGGCAACGCAAGCTCCTCAAGATTGAGATTGACGATTCCATCCTGAACACGAACGACCGCGACATGGTAAACGACCTGGTGGTGGCTGCCGTGAACAACGCCATGCTGACTGCGGGCGAACGCGCTGCTGAAGAAATGAAGAAGAGCACAGAAGGCCTTTTACCTAATATCCCCGGTTTAGATCTAGGAAACTTTGGCCTCTAATCCCAGCCTCACGGCTATTGTCATACTTAATTGGAACGGACTCCGCTATCTGCAGGAGTTTTTGCCCTCGGTAGTGGCCAACAGTTCTGGCTGTGAGGTCATCGTGGCCGACAATGCCTCTACCGATGGCTCTATTCCTTTCTTACAGGAGCACTTTCCGCAGGTGCGCATCATCCAAAACGACGACAACTACGGCTTCTGCGAAGGGTATAACATTGCCCTGCGCCAGATCGATGCCAAGTACTACGTGCTGCTGAACTCTGATGTGGACGTGCCGCCGGGCTGGACAGAACCGATCATCCAGTTAATGGAAGCCGACGAGAACATCGCTGTTTGCCAGCCTAAGATCGTTTCGCAGCAACACCCTGACTTTTTTGAGTACGCCGGAGCAGGCGGCGGTATGCTGGATTCCCTGGGCTATCCTTTTTGCCGAGGGCGTCTGTTTGAAACGCTGGAAGAAGACAAAGGGCAGTACAATGATGTGGCGGAGGTATTCTGGGCAACAGGCGCTTGTATGTTCGTGCGAGCCAATGCATACCACGGTCTGGGGGGATTAGAGCCAGCTTTTTTTGCGCATATGGAGGAGATAGATTTCTGCTGGCGCGCCAAGAACGTAGGGTACAAGGTGATGTACAACGGGCACAGCCAGGTATACCATGTGGGAGGCGGTACGCTACACAAGTCCAATCCGCGCAAAACTTATCTGAACTTCCGCAACGGCATGGCCTTGCTGTACAAAAACCTGCCAGCCAAGGAGCTGTTTTCAACTGTTGTTATCCGCATCCTGCTCGACTGGGTAGCGGCCCTGCGTATGCTGCTGGCGGGGCAGCGAGCCGATGCCAAAGCGGTACTTAATGCGCATGCCGATCTGCTACGCAAAAGCAAATACTGGCGGCAGCGCAGAAAAGAACAACAGCTGAAAGGTACTTTTCCGGCTATGACGGGCGTTTACAGAGGAAGTATTGTGTGGCAGTACTTTGTGCGCCAGCGACGCACGGTGCGGGAGCTATAGGTCCCAAACTGTGCTACGCTCTCGGCGCAGGTGCTTGCTTACATTCATCCAGAAGGCCATGATAAAGTACAGGATGATCGGAGAGCCCAGTGTGAAAAACGAAATGTAGATAAAGGACAGGCGGATGCTGCTAGAGGCTATGCCAAGCTTCTCACCCAACATGGCGCAGACACCAAAAGCCTGAGATTCGATAAAATATTGTAGCCTTTTCACTTTCGTTTGATTTAATTTTAAAAGTAGGAATTATACAGGTCACTGTCAAAAAAAAATCGACAAACCCCATAAATGCAACGCTATAACGCAGGTCGCTACCTATATCTTACGTTGTATACCTGATTCGGATATGAAACACAACAAAAAAAACGCTGCTTTGTTCCTGCCCCTGGCTGTTGTTATGCTCACGGCCAACACAGGCTGCACCCTGCAGCGCATGGTAAAACAAGCCCAAAAGCAGGAAATTGAAGTCACCCCAAATCCACTTGTCGCCAACGGCGAAGAAGTGGTATTTGAGCTAAAGGCCACCCTGCCTGAGAAGATGCTGAAGAACAACCAGGACTACCGCTATAAGATCGATGTGGTATACGAAGCTGCCGGCCAGCAGCGGGAACACCTGGGTGCACTTAACTTTGATATCGGCAATTATCTATACGAAAACCGTCGCCCGACCATCACGCAGGAGTTTGCCTTCCCCTACGCTCCGCACAAAAACAAAGGCCGGTTACTGGTGCAGGGTACCGCTATCGACAAGCGCAAACGTGACCGGGTGGCCTATACCCGGGAAGAGCAGGTAGCAACTGGCCTCAACACCACGGCTCTGCTGATGGTGCGCAGCAACGACTATACCTATGTGCCGGATAACTACAAGACCATGGCCGAAGGTCCTGCCAGCATCATGTTCTACTTCGACGAAAACCAATTCGCCACCAAAAACTACCTGGGTGAAAACCTCCCCCTGCTGGATCAGTACGCGATGGACACGGTGAAGCAGCAGACCATCAAGGTGATCGGAAGCCAGGCGCCTAACGAAAAAGGCACTGACCTGGCACAGAAACGCGCCAAAGCGCTTGCCGACTACTACCGCAGCAAGGTCAGTCTGCTCGACTACTCGGGTAAGAAGGTGGAGATCAGCACGGAAACAGAGCCAACCGACTGGGCAACCTTGTTGGAGCGCGTAAATAAGTCGGCTTTACCGAAAGCCCAGAAGCAGGAGATAGCTACGATACTGCAAGGTACTGGCTCCGACAAGCAGAAAGCAGATGCCCTGCAGCAGAGTGCAGCTTTCGATTACGTACGCAAGTACATCTACCCGACCATGCGCTTTGCCCGTGTAGAGGTGGACTACAATCGCGCCCGCAAATCTGACTACGAGCTATACCTGCTGGCCCGCCGCATCGCCGACGAGTCTGCCAGCGCTGATGTGCTGACGGCAGACGAGTTGCAGTATGCTGCCACCCTTACTCCCCTGCTGGCTGAGCGCCGCAAACTCTACGAAGCTGCCGTGAAAACCACCGACAAGTGGCCTGCCTACTACAACCTGGGCGTGGTATATACTGAGATGGCCCGCAAAGAGTACCGTACGAAGGCCAGAGAAGCACTGCTCGACAAAGCCATTCATAATCTGAACTTTGCCGGATTCCGCAATCCAACGGCCGAAGTAAACTACGCGCTGGCCAGCGCCTATCACCTGCGCGGCGAACGTGAGAAGGCCCTGCAGATCTACGACTATGCCATTAAAATGGGTGGTGAGCAGGAGCTTCTGCACCGTATCTTCACCGACAAAGCCGCCCTTGAAATGGAAATGGGCCTCTATGACGAGGCCATCCGCAGCCTGACCTACTCTGGCGACGATTACCAAACCAACATGAACCTGGGCCTGAGTTACCTGCTGAAAGAAAACTACGAAGGAGCACGAGACTATTATGAAAAAGCGCTGGAGCTAAAGCAGGATGATCCGCTGGCGCATTACTCACTGGCCATCGTGGGTGCTCGCCAGCAGAACGAAGGCATGGTGCGCATCCATTTACGCCGGGCTATACAGAAGGACCGCAGCTATATGGAACGCGCATTTGATGACCCGGAGTTCGCCGCCTATCACGGCAAACAGGCATTCCGGGAAGCGATGATACGATAAGTTACGCGCTATACATTGCAAATTGACAGACTTATCTTAATTTTACCAACTGAACCGAGATTTTAACATTAATATGCGAAGTATACAGTTTAGAGAAGCCCTTCGTGAAGCCATGTCAGAGGAAATGCGCCGTGACAAGAGCGTGTTCCTGATGGGTGAGGAAGTAGCCGAATACAATGGTGCTTACAAAGTGAGCCAGGGCATGTTGGACGAATTTGGTCCTGAGCGTGTGATTGACACTCCTATTGCCGAACTTGGCTTTGCCGGTATTGGCGTAGGTGCCTCTATGAACGGCCTGCGCCCTATCGTAGAGTTCATGACATTCAACTTCTCACTGGTAGCCATAGACCAGGTGATCAACTCTGCCGCCAAAATGATGTCTATGTCAGGCGGTCAGTACTCCTGCCCGATGGTATTCCGCGGCCCGACAGGTAGCGCTGGTATGCTGTCTTCTCAGCACTCCCAGAACTTCGAAAACTGGTACGCTAACACGCCTGGTTTGAAAGTAGTTGTTCCTTCTAACCCATACGACGCCAAAGGTCTTCTGAAGTCTGCTATCCGCGACAACGATCCGGTGATCTTCATGGAGTCTGAGCAGATGTACGGCGACAAAGGCGAGGTGCCTGAAGAAGAGTACCTGATTCCGATCGGTGTGGCTGACATCAAACGCGAAGGCTCTGACGTGACCATCGTATCGTTTGGCAAGATGATGAAAGTTGTTTTGGCTGCCGCGGAGGAACTTGCAAAGGATGGCATCAATGCGGAAGTAATCGACCTGCGCACGGTGCGCCCGATCGACTACAAAACGCTGATCGAGTCTGTGAAAAAAACCAACCGCATGGTCGTAGTTGAAGAAGCCTGGCCACTGGCCTCCATCTCTGCTGAGCTGGCTTACCACATCCAGAGCAACGCATTCGATTACATGGATGCCCCTGTGAAGCGTGTAACCTGCCGCGACGTGCCTCTTCCTTATGCCCCTACTCTGATCGAAGCCTCCCTTCCAAACGTGGAGCGTACGATTGAAGCGGTAAAGCAAGTAATGTATAAGAAAGCTTAAGCAGCTTCTTACAATAAATAAAAACGCCCCCTGACTCAAAAGCCAGGGGGCGTTTTGTGTTTGATAGCGACTTTATGGAAAGAACCAAGTACTTCCAGCGTAAAGTTACTAGCCAGGAATGCACAGTAATTCTTTTTAAAGCTCTCGGAACGCAATTTAAAGTGACTGCCTGCGTTCAGGCCGCAACGCGTTCCTGTTTCTAATCCAGTATTCTTACAGCAATCGGGTTGAGGCGGTCGCCTTCATTCTCGACTTGCACCTCTACTCTATTGCCTTCCTTCAGTTGGTCGAATGTAACTGTTTCGCCGTTTCTGGTCAGCCTGGTAGTCTCTCTGAAATAAAGTTCTAGTGTTTTGTTATCGTCAGTTTCCACATAGATCTCAGTCCGTTCAGGTTCTACTTTTTTCACGTTGCCCTGGTACGTGCCAGATGCTACGGAACTGGATTCGCCATGATGTGAATCCATGTCTTGCGAGTCATCATGCTGTGACTCCATGGTGGTGTTATCTTGCGATCCTGTGGTATCGGAACCGCCATCCTGACAACTGTATAGAAACAGGGAGAGTAGCGCAAATGCTGCGAATACTGATTTAAGGTTTTTCATAGGTTATATTTTAGAATTTATGCTATAGTTTCTCTTATTCCGTTTAAAACTGCCTGTTTTATACGTTTCAGTCAAAAATTGTTTGTCTCCTGTCAGCCGTGTTCGTTTTAGTTTAGCCCTGACTTCCGTTTTACCTCCACCTTGCCGGTTTCTTCATCTTCCTCCACTTCCTGCTTCTCCACCTTTACGGCGGTGTCAGAGGGTTTTATCCCCTGGTCATGTTCTTCGGAATATACCTGTGTGAATTCCGCGCCCAAAAGAAAGATGATCGAGGTATAGTATACCCAAACCAGAATCAGTACGAGTGAGCCGGCAGCCCCGTAGGTATCGGCCAGTGGGTCATGTTGAAAGTAAATGTTGAGGACGTACTTGCCCAGTGTAAACAGGATGGCTGTGACCGCAGCGCCCACCCATACATTCGGCCAGCGAATTTTGGCGTCGGGCAGTACTTTGAAGATAGCCGCAAAAATAACAGTGGCAATGGCAATGGATACCAGCATGTTACCAATCGTGACCAGGTATACCGCTATACCTGAGAGCTCCTGCCGCAGGTAATCATACACCAGTCCCAGTACCACATCAATCGAGAGCGAGACGAGCAGCAGAAACCCGAAACTGACTACCAGCGCCAGCGACAGGATGCGCCCGAGCACCAGTTTCATAAGGCCTTTGTCTGCCTTTGCTTTCACCTTCCACATGGCATTGAGCGAGTCCTGCAGCGCTACAAACACGGTTGTCGCACTAAAGGCCATGACCAGCACGCCCACAATGGTCCCAATAGTACTTGACTCCGACTGGCTGGCATTTTCGATAATGCTCTGGATCTGGGATGCGCTGTTGCGCCCCATGATTCCGCCAACCTGATTTACGACCTCCCCACGCACTGCATCCTGCCCAAAAGCAGCACCTGCAATCCGGATGGTGATGATCAGGACGGCTGGCAGCGAGAAGATGGTATAAAAGCCGATGATCGCGGCGTAATCCAGCGGATTGTCGTCGAAGAACTTCTTAAAAGTCTGCTTGGTGAGTTCCCAGGTTGTTTTAAGCTTTTTCTGCATACCTGCTTTCTGTTTCCCTTAAGTAATCCCATACGGCAAAGCGTACTCCAGGATTTGGGAAAGGCAGAGAGCGCAATGCTAGGCAGGCTGAAGCACGAGTCGGGCCAGGTAGTTGCCAAACTCGCCCTCATAAACCTGCCCGAAGGTATAGCCGTGGTCAGTAGCGTAGTCTTCGAGGATAGCAGGATCAATAAAAAGCCACCTGAACTCTCCTGTCTGATGCTCCTTGTAGCGCATATTATACATTACTTCCCCATAGTAGCCCGCATTCAGATCAAGCAGCACAGAGCCATCCTCTTCTTCAAACATGTAGAGTATGTCAGAGGACTCAAGCAGAATCTGCCCACCCGGATTAAGAAGCGTTTTGGCATGCTCCAGGAAGCGCTCAAGCCCCTCCAGGTCACCGGCTATACCTATTCCGTTCATCAGCAGCAGCAGCGTGTCGTAGCGCTCGCCACTCAGTTTAAAAATATCCTGCTGCACTACCTGCCGTACACCTTGCGCCTGCATGGCCTGTACCGCTCCGGCTGACAGATCGAGCGCTGTTACATCAGCCCCACGCTCCTGCAGCACCAGGCTGTGGCAACCGGCCCCCGCGCCCACATCCAGTACACGCCCGCGGCAGGCCTCCAGCGCCAGCAGTTCGAGTTCCGGCATTCCATCGGGTGTGCGAAACAGGTAAGCTACTCTTATCTCGTCATCTTCGGTCAGGTTACTTTCCACCACGATGCTTGCCTCAAGGTTTCCGGCCATAAAGTCCTGTATAGCAGCCCCTACCGGGTCATTAGTCATCTTCATGCTGTCTGATTCTTTTTTGCAAAGAAAAGAAATCTCTTCCTTTCTTTTCTTAAAGTTGAACTTATCCAATTATATATTTTACTCCATATTGAATCACTTGCCTAATTATCAACTATTTAGAGATAAAAAAATAGCATACCCCGTTGCATTAATCAGAAATTTATGTAGATTGGCAATCAAAAATCGACCTAGACCTGCGTTTACCTATGAACACGACACTATTTAGCCACATTCAATTCATGAATCCTGTGCTTGAAAGCCGATACTTAAAACTGGAAGAGTCGCGCAACCGACTGATCGGCGAGCTCGAGGGCCTGGATGAAGAGCTTTTAAACCGGCCCGCCGCCACTGGTAAGTGGTCCATCAACCAGATTGTAGCTCACCTGATACAGGTAGAGCAACTGACCAACAGTTACATTCAGCGCAAAGTGCAGGAAGAAGAACTGGAATCTGCCTCACTGGCGCATACACTCCGCTCTCTCTTGCTTCGTGTTGCACTTCATTCGGGCATGAAATTCAAGGCACCTGCCGCAGTCGCGAAAGTACCGGCACACGCAAGCCTGAACTCACTGCGCATCCAGTGGGACGCGGCCCGCTATCAGCTCGAGGACACCCTGACGGAGCTTCCGCGTCCATTGTTGGACAAGTGTGTTTTTCGTCACCCGTATGCAGGTATGCTCACAATCACCCAAACACTGGCTTTTCTGCAGGACCACTTCGATCACCATGCCCGGCAAATCTCCCGACTGCGGCAGCAGTGGCTAAAGTAACCAGACCTAAAAATCTCCTAACTCCATCTGTCTGATCACAAGTCCGTGCCCCCCGGCCCGCAAGCCTGTGATGTGCCCCTCTCCGTCAAGCTGCAGCATCACTTCGATCTGACTTGGTGACGGGTGGCGCATGTGATAACCCTGGTGTATCAGGAAATTTGGTTTTTGTATCTGCAGATAATCGTGCAGGTAGCAGGCAAGCGGTCCCGCTGCCATACCGGTGGCAGACTCTTCAGGTATACCATAGCTTGGGGCAAACATACGGGCATTTGCGTCAGCAAGCGATGTAGCCGTCGTGAATGCGTAGAAGCCTACCAAACCCGCTTTATCCGAGACTGAGCGAACAAGTTCCTGATCAGGTTGAAGTTGATGCAGGGTACCCTCGTCAGGAATAGGCACCAGCAAAAAAGGAACTCCTGTGCTTGCAATGACGGGCACTGACGGGAAAGCGAAACCCTCCGGAAGCCCAAGCGCTGCGGCAATCAGATGGGGATTGATAGCTGCAGCTTCAATGGGCGTATACTGAGGCGGCAGTTGCGCCTGGTATACCTTGCCTCCTTCAAAACTGATCTGCCGTGGACCTTCTATGGATTCTTTCACTGCGCTGCCATTGAGCAGCAGCCCTTTCTTCCACAGCAAACTAAAGACTGCTACCGTCGCGTGACCGCAGTGCGGAATCTGCTTTATGGGCGTATAGAACTCGACTTTCACATCCCCTACATTGGAGGCTGATACAAAAGCTGTTTCTGACAGCCCCAGCATGGCGGCTATCTTCTGGCGTCTTTCATGTGAAAGCTTGTCAGCAAAAAGCACGACACCAGCCGTGTTGCCTCCATTCGGCTGTTCTGTAAAAGCTTTGACAAGGTATAGCTCAGGTGTTAAGTTCTCTAGGTTGGCCATAGGGTGTAAGGAGTTAATAGCGTGTTATTCGTTGGCTGTTTCGCTTTCTTTCAAAGCGACAAATTCCATCTGAAGGGCTTTGATGCGCACTTCTGTTTCATCGGGCAGTTCGTCGAAAGCCTCTTTGCGCTGGTTCAGCTCATCCAGCACGGAGGCCGCCATGTTCCAGTCCTGCTGGTCCCAGGTTTTATGTCGGGCCCGCACATTGCTCATAAAGTTTTTATAGGCTTCTTCTACATTATCAGCACTCAGGGAGGTGCCATTGGCATACTGCCCCAGCAGGTCGCGCTCCCACTTTGTTAGCTGGGCCTGATCAACAGCCAGCTTGTCGCGCTCTCTTTCACGGGCTTTGAAATCGGCTTTGATCTGCTGATAGTCGGCTTTTAACTTCTCCGAGAAGCTTTCCTGCTTTCGATCAAGCTCTTCCGTGCGACGCTTAAAGTCTTCTTTTGTTCTTTTCCAGTCTTCTTCCGTTCGCTCTTCCAGTTTATTTGTCTGGGTATTCACCCATGACCGAAACTCGTTCACGTCTCCTTCTATCTCCTGTTCGCGTGTGGCGGTGCAGGCACCGAGCATGGCGACAAAAAGTACAATAGCACCCCACTTCAGCAGAGGAATCCTAAATGGGGAAAACTGTAAAAAAGGCAAACAAATATTTTTCATCATGCTGTTGTTAATCATTTGCTATCAGACAGTTCCAATTATCAGTATTTATCTCGAAAATATACTTACGTATTTAGACTGTTCAAAACTAATACCAAATATGGTTCGTATTTAGCAGTAGAAGATATTTATAATACAATTAAAAAACAATATACTGACATAATCAGATACTTAACAGTTAAAATACCGGCTGCTTGCTTATAAGGGAAGCAGCAATAGCTAGAATAGCTTGCACTACGAGTATGCGTTAAAAGGCACAAGTGTAGTGTAAGCTATTGCTATTATATATACTTATCTGATAGAAATTCGGATAAGCTTCCCACAAACAATTCTGGCTACTTCCCCACAGAAAATCAGGGATTAAAATTCGCGGCTCATTAACCAGACGCTAGTCCGATTACGTATGTTGCAGCGTGAAGCTAATCATATGACACAAGAACAGAAAAACTTTATGCGGGAAGCGATCAGGCTTTCTCTGGAGAAAATGGAAGCGGGTTTTGGTGGCCCTTTCGGCGCTGTCGTCGTGCGTGATGGAGAGATCATTGCCCGTGGGTACAACAATGTACTGGCCACCAACGACCCGACTGCCCATGCCGAGGTGGATGCCATACGCAAAGCCTGTCAGGCGCTAGGTACCTTTCAGCTGACAGATTGTGAGCTGTACACCAGTTGTGAACCCTGCCCCATGTGCCTGGGCGCTATTTACTGGGCCCGCCCACGTAAGGTATACTATGCCAACTCCAAAGCTGATGCGGCTGCAGTGGGCTTTGATGATCAGTTCATTTACGACGAAATAGACAAAGATGCGCCAGACCGTTTTATCCCGATGGAACAGATGCTCCGGGAAGAAGCACAAGAAGCGTTCAGACGCTGGGCAAGCAAGGAAAATAAGCAGGTATACTGAAACTGCACACGGATTGCTCCTAAATAAAAAGGGCTGAGCTATTGAAAGCTCAGCCCTTTGCTGTATCTCCAGAATCGCTTAACGACGTCCGCCCATCATCTTGGCAAGGTTAGCCATACCGCCTTTGGTACCGGCCATCTTGTTCATGGAGCGCATCATCTTGCGCATATCATTGAATTGTTTCATCAGATTGTTCACCTGCGTGATGTCCGTACCTGATCCCTTCGCGATACGGGCACGACGGCTGCCGCTGATCATATCCGGGTTCTCGCGCTCCTGGGGTGTCATCGATTTGATGATCGCTTCGATTGGCTTAAAGGCTCCCTCATCGATCTCTACATCTTTCAAGGCCTTACCAACACCCGGGATCATGCCCACGAGGTCCTTGATGTCACCCATCTTCTTGATCTGCTCGAGCTGGGTCAGGAAGTCGTCGAAGTTGAACTGGTTCTTGCGGATCTTCTTGTTGATGCGCTTCGCCTCGTCCTCGTCAAAGGCCTGCTGCGCTCGCTCGACGAGGGAGATTACGTCACCCATGCCGAGGATACGCTGAGCCATACGATCCGGGTAGAACAGGTCAAGCGCCTCCATCTTCTCACCCGTTGAGATGAATTTGATTGGCTTCTCTACTACCGCACGTATCGACAGGGCAGCACCACCACGTGAGTCACCGTCGAGCTTGGTGAGCACCACACCGTCGAAGTTGATGCGCTCGTTAAAGGTCTTGGCTGTGTTCACCGCATCCTGACCGGTCATGGAGTCTACCACGAACAGGGTCTCGGTTGGCTTCACGGCCGCCTTGATCTCGGCTATTTCTTTCATCATCGCTTCGTCCACGGCCAAACGACCGGCGGTATCGATGATGACTACTTTCTTGTTTGTCTTTTTGGCATGCGCTACCGCGTTGAGGGCGATCTGAACCGGGTTCTTGTTTTCCAGTTCGGTATAAGCCTCTACTCCTACCTGCTCGGCCAGTACCTGCAGCTGGTTGATTGCAGCCGGACGGTACACGTCGCAGGCAGCCACCATCACACTGCGGCCCTGCTTTTTGAGGTAGTTCGCCAGCTTGCCTGTAAAGGTGGTTTTACCAGAACCCTGCAGACCCGCGATCAGGATGATGGCTGGCTCGCCTTTCAGGTTGATGTCCTGCTTATGGCCGCCCATCAGCTCTGTCAGCTCCTCGTACACGATCTTCACCATCAACTGGCCCGGAGATACAGCGATGAGTACGTCGCGGCCCATGGCCTCGTCCTTGATCTTGTCGGTTACTGTTTTAGCTACTTTATAGTTCACGTCGGCGTCCACCAGGGCACGGCGTACCTCTTTGATGGTGGCAGCTACGTTGATTTCTGTGATGCTTCCCTGGCCTTTGAGGGTTTTAAAGGCGCGGTCTAGTTTGTTACTTAAATTATCAAACATCTCTCTAATTCTGGATTTACCTACAAAACTAAGGAATATCAGGAATAGTTGCTATAGTAATGATGAATGGGTACTGAATAATGAGTAATGCCGAATAGATAGATAAAATGAAAAATGGGTGCAGAATGGGATGACGAGCTGATGGCCATTGTTTTTTTGCTCAGGCTGTAATCTGTAAGCGAACCTATTTTGTTGATTAGCCGAATACAGCCATATTGAATCATATTGCATTAATGTTTACAGATGGCTACAACTCATTATTCATTCGTCATTAATCATTAAGCATCATTCGTTATCTTTGGGAAAGAAGTTATTCTACTGATCGCTTTGGAAAAAACAGACCAGATCAATTTACTATACATCACCTACTACTGGCCCCCTTCAGGAGGGCCGGGCGTGCAGCGTGGACTCAAGTTTTGCAAATACCTGCCACAGGCGGGTGTGCGGCCAAGTGTGTTGACCGTAGATGAGCGGCAAGCCTCTTACCCGGTGCTGGATCACACGTTTGCAAGAGAAGTACCCGAAGGTACAGCCGTGTATCGCACTGCCACCTCAGAGCCTTTTGAGTATTACAAAAAACTCTCCGGCAAGAAAGAAATTCCTTACAGTGGCTTTGCCAACGAGGAGGCTAAAACCGGCTTCCTGGATAAGGTATTCAAATTTGTGCGCGGCAACCTGTTTATACCGGATGCCCGTGTGGGCTGGAACAAGCATGCCCTCAGGAAGGCTGGCGAGCTGCTGCAGAATGACCAGTTTCAGGCCATCCTGACAACCAGCCCTCCTCACTCCACTCAGTTGATCGGGTTGAAGCTGAAGGAAAAGTATGGCTTGCCCTGGGTAGCGGACTTACGCGACCCCTGGACAAACATTCACTATTACGACCAGCTGTACCACACCCCTATCGCCAAGCGCATTGATAAGAAATACGAGTTGCAGGTGCTCGAGAAGGCCGATGCTGTGGTTGTGACCAGTGAGGATACGAAACGACTTTTTCTGAATAAACCCGTTAATATAAATCCGGATAAGATCCATGTAATCCCGAACGGGTATGATGAGGATGACTTTATATACCCTTCTACGCCACCACAGGACGAGTTCCTGATCACCTATACCGGTACGATCACAGAAAACTATAACATTGATGTGTTTCTGAAGGCGATTGCGCACCTGAGGTCCGTGAACACTGACATAAACTACAAGCTACGTTTTGTGGGCAAAGCGTCGGAGGGTGTGAAGCAGCGTATCCGTAAGGCCGGACTGGAAGGTATAACGGAATTTGTGCCGCACGTGCCGCATAACGAAGCCATTAAGTACCTGATGGAAAGCACGATGCTGCTCATGGCCATCGCTGATGTACCCGCCGTGTACTCCAATGTGCCGGGCAAGCTGTTTGAGTACCTGGCTTCGAACAAACCGATTGTGTGTCTGGGCCCAGTGCATTCTGACACCGACCGCATCATTGACGAATGCGGTGCCGGCCGCCTGTTCCACTACACGGCCTACGAGCTGATGCTTGACCACATGATGCTGATGAGCAAAGCCTGGTCCATCAACCCGAACCTGGATCTGCCCTACATCAACCATTCGCAGTTTTCGAGAAGGGCCCTGACAGAGAAGCTGGCCAAGGTGGTGAAGCGGTTAACGGCAAAAGCTGCTAAGGTTTAGTCGACATCTCTTTCCTGCACGACAGGTCTTATATCATTTATCGTGTAGGAGATCAATATCTTCTTGTTGTCTATATTTTTGATAACATGGCGGAATGTCATTACATCAACGAAAACTGAATCGTTTGCAGTCGGAAATCCAGATCTCTGCCCCATGCTTTGCAGCACTTCTTTCTTCATGGTAATCGACGATTCGTTAGGTTTGGCAGCGAATATCCATGATCGCGTACCTCCAATAACTGGGAATGGAAGTATATCGTCTATCTTGTCTTTAGGCACAAAGAGCAGCGCTATTACAACACTATCTGCCGCACTGTTTCTTTCAAATTGAAAATTGATGTTTTCCCCCCACAAAATACGAACAGGCGCTTCTACTACAGTGGCAGGCGTTGGGACGTTGGTCATTTCTACACGATAACCTTTGCTTTTGTCTTTGTTGAGATACTCCCATTTCAGCCTCCTGTCCTGCGCCTGCGTTCCATAAAAGTTCCAGAGAGTAGAAGGCTTTAAATTGTCACAGCCTGTAAGGCCATTCATGCACATGGCCTCCCCATTTACTTTGCTACCATGAAGTGGGAGTTCAGGCACATTTTTGTCCTAACCGCTGTAGTGTGCCCAAAAGTATTTTTTGTCAATGGTAAACTGATGGGGCGCTGGAGCTATATAATGATTTTCTCTGTAAGCAAACGCCCCATCAATATTCGCATTTATATCAGGTCGGACAGGCTGGTCAGTGGTATTGGCGTCAATTACGATGTACTCTAGCTCGTCTTGGGTAGGTAACACATCTTCACCCTCCTTATTGGAGTCGCAGCTATAAAATGAAAAGGAGAGGCAAGCCAGGATCAGGCCGGATTTGTAAAGTTTATTCATCATGTAGCTCTATTAGAGGTGGAACGTTAATTACAATGTATTCATAATATTCTATGCAAGCAATTATTATTCCATTAATCATTAATAAAGTATAATTAATAAAATAAGATTGCTTGAGATTGTATTCCGATTGAAAGTCCGGGAAAAGCTGCGTATTTCCAATCCTGTAAGCGGCATGTAGTTAGTGTCGGATAGTTATGGGAGCATTTAGTATAATAGTCCCCTCAGGAAGATTTCGAAGATGATTGAGCAGTTTTGCAGGTATAGATCTTAATAGCCTCTCCCATCACATTATACCCATCAGTAAGGTATAGCCAGCCTTTGCGTTCATAGAAGTTCTCAAGGTCTGTGCTCAGGTGTAGCTGTTGATAGCCAAGACGGTTTGCTTCTGCCAGACCGTGCTGTAGTAGCTGGCTGGCTATACCTTGGCCACGGTGCTCTTCGTTCACATAGAGGCAGGCCAGCCAGGGCATCAGGTCCTGTCGGCTGATGATATCGTTGGTGAGCAGAGCGTAGGAGCCTACAATACGCTCTTCATGCAGCAGCACATAAAACATAGGCAGCCGCGACTTATCCTGAACCGAGTACAGGATGCAGTCCTCATAAAACTTGAAGTTAGATGCGCTGCCCCAGCACTTCCAGAAATATTGAATAGCTGGTTGCATCAACTCAGGGCGGTCTATAAGCGATATGATTTCCATTGAATACCGTGCTTGGATTTTTAAGCTTGTTATCTCACTTCTAACCTATCATCATCCTAAAATTAAAATAAAAAACCATTCTGACTGCAATCAATCCGCTATACATGCAGGAGGGTTCCGGAAATCATTGCTCCAGGTATAGCATTCTACACTTTTCCAGCTATAGCAAATTAGCAACATTTCACGTGCTTTTCTGGAAGGCGATTTTTAACTTAAATGTTCAAACATGAATTGCGCAACCAACTGACTAATACACAGCAATATTAAAGGTACGATCCCATGAACAGCACGCCCTCCTATAGCCACGGCATAAGCACCACGCCCCTTCGCGGCGAAACCATCGGACAAAGCTTACGCAATACAGTAGAAAAATTTGGCGACCGTGAAGCCCTTGTGATGGTGACGCAAAACTACCGCGCCACTTACAGACAGCTGTGGGAACAAGTGGAGCAGGTGGCCAAAAGTCTAATGGCCTATGGGATAAAGAAAGGAGACCGGGTGGGCATCTGGTCGCCTAATAGGGTGGAGTGGGTGCTGGTACAGTTTGCCACTGCCCGTGTGGGTGCGGTACTCGTTAACATCAATCCGGCCTACAAAACCAATGACCTGAAGTATGCCCTGAAGCAAAGCCAGATCAGTTTGCTCATCGCATCGCACTACTTCCGGCAGACGGACTATGTGGAAATGCTCAACCACATACGCCCCGACTGCGAGTACCCGACCCGCACCGTAATCATGGAGCGTGACTGGGAACGTTTTATCGCAGCAGGGCAAGCCGTGACTGATCAGGAGCTGGCGGAGCGGGAAGCGACCTTGCAGTTCGATGACCCGATCAACATTCAGTATACCTCGGGTACTACTGGTTTGCCCAAAGGTGCGACCCTCTCCCATCACAATATCCTCAACAACGGCTTTTTTATCGGGGAGACGCTGAAGTATACCGAGCAGGATCGCGTCTGTATACCGGTGCCTTTTTACCATTGCTTCGGGATGGTGATCGGGAATCTGGCTTGCATCACACACGGCGCCTGCATGGTCATTCCGGCCGAGACCTTTGACCCGGAACAGGTCATGCAGACCGTACAGTCCGAAAAATGCACCTCACTCTATGGTGTGCCAACCATGTTCATCGCCGAGCTGGAGCACCCCAACTTCGAACAATACGACTTCTCGACGTTGCGCACCGGCGTGATGGCCGGCTCCAACTGCCCCATCGAAACCATGAAACAGGTGCAGTCGCGGATGAACATGCGGGAGGTGACCGTGTGCTATGGCATGACCGAAACCTCCCCTGTCTCGACGCAGAGCCAGCTGGACGATCCGCTGGAGAAACGCGTATCGACCGTGGGCAAGGTACACCCGCACCTGGAGGTAAAGATTGTGGACCCGGAAACGGGCCTGATCATGCCGCGCGGGCAGAAAGGCGAACTCTGCACCCGTGGCTACTCAGTGATGCTGGGCTATTGGGATATGCCGGATGTAACGGCGCGGGTGCTTCAAAATGGCTGGATGCACACTGGTGATCTGGCCGTGATGGACGAGGAAGGCTATGTGCAGGTGGTGGGCCGCATCAAAGACTTGATCATACGGGGTGGCGAAAACATTGCCCCACGAGAAATAGAAGAGTTTCTGCTCACCCACGAAGCCATTTCGGATGTGCACGTGATCGGCGTGCCCGACCACAAATACGGTGAAGAAGTGATGGCCTGGGTGAAACTCCGAAATGGATTCTACGCTACCCCCGAAGACATTGCTGCCTACTGCAAAGGTCAGATCGCCACCTTCAAAATACCGAAGTACTGGAAGTTTGTAGAGGAGTTCCCGATGACGGTAACGGGCAAGATCCGGAAAGTGGAAATGCGGGAAATCTCCACCCGGGAGCTGGGTTTGGTGGAAGAAGCGTAATACAGAAACGGGGCATCTGCTCGATAGCGGACACCCCGTAAGGTTTAGTGTTGTTTTAAAAATCAAGCGGGCAGCTTACTGTTCGTTTAATTTTTCACGCTTCTGTTGATCCCAGAAAGCTGCAGCAGCCAACAACAAAAAACAAAGTTTATAGATACGATACCACACGATATTGGTCTCCCAGAAAATTACTCTGAATACTTCCTGGTCAGTATAGAAGGAGGTGACTAAATCGACCAGCATGGCGGCAGCAAATACTAGGTATAGGATCTTCAGAAACTTCATTTGATAGGATGTTTAAGTTTGTCTGTGAGGATTTAAAATATTAAAAATTCCTGGCTTATAAAACCGGCTTTTGATGGATCAACCGCAAGGTATAGTTCAGTGTCGTATCTTCTCCTTTCAGGAAACCCCCCACGGTGTCCTCTACCACGTAGGTTAGAGACACGGATTTCCCATCCATCGGGAAGCCACCGGCAGATGAGACGGTATAGCCACTCGTTAGCACAAATAATATGCCTTTTAGTAGTACCAAAGGTATAGCATAAGCACTACAAGCTAACCTCATTTTATTTCGCCATTCCTGATCACTAAACTTATCAGTTTGTAACCGTTTTCAGTTCTCAAAAACTCGAATCGATTCTGCACCACGTCAGATCCTGACTTGGTGTTGATCACCAGGTGCATAACCGGATATTTTTCTATTATGGCTTCACCGCAGTTATTGTAGTACTTCTCAAAACTTCTGCCATTAAACATGTAAGGATTAAGCTCATCAATGAATACATTATAATCGGCTTTGTTTTTTTTCACAACCAGCATTTTCTCTCTGATCAACTCTAGATTTCTAATCAGGAAACTCGCCTTAGCTTCTGTTGTCCAGCCGTTCGATTCCAGCCAGAAGGTTATGCTGTCGTGTGAAGCCTTCGCCATATTATCAAAAGTGAAGGAATTAAGTAAGTTCGAATTGAGCCAGTTTTTAAATTCCCTATCGAAGTCGATGAAAGAGTAAAACTCTCCTTTTTCAGATTTGAAGCTTTGTCTGTTTAGGTCTTTGGCGGGTTTAGAATAAGCCTCGAAAGAGTATGGATTCAAACTATGGCCATACTTGAAGTTCCGCAGGACAATCTCATTCTTAGTATTGAGGAGCAGTTCTTCACCACCTTCCCAGGCGGAGTGCTCCTTATGTTTGTCCAAATATTTCTCTGTTGCGCCTCTTATTGCCCAGATCAGGCCGTTGTGCACCTTCGATAGGTGATTGTATAGGGCCGGAATCACGACCTTTCCATTCTTATCAAACATACCTACCTGGCCAGTGGCTTTGTCTCTAAATCGTATAAAGCCCTCACTTTCACAATCTGCCTCAAAATCGAAGATGTGCAGGCTATCCCTTCCAGCTTTTTTGCCAGTTTTAGTGAGATAATAGTTTTCATCCCTGCCCTCCTTCTCCTCCATCACAGCAATAATGTGCTCAAAGTAGTTTGCCCTAGTGCCCTCCGAAAACCTAGGTGCTATCTTTACTTTTCCATTAGTATCTTTGAAGCCGATCAACGTTGAAGTGCTGTCTCTAAAAGCTACCCACCTATCCTCAGATTGTGCTTGAACAGCAATAGAAAGAAGAAGCAGCAAGCAAGTGAGCAGGGATTTATTCATACATCTTGACGGTCTTGTGCTGCCGAAGCCCTGAGCGTAGCTGGGTTAAGGCTGCACCTTGTTGGGCTGTCGTTGTTTTTAGTTATATACAGCGAAATGGTAGAAGCCTTCTTCGATTTTCTCAAACAGATCAAATCGGTTTGAGTCTTTTGAGATTTTTCGGCTACTGTAGAGAATACCTTCTTCTCCATATCCCACTAGTTGCATGATGTATGGAGGTAGCTTATAGCCAAATCTTCTATTTAAATTCAAGTTAACTAAATATACCTAAATTCCTACACCTTCCAACCACGCTTCTACCTCCTGCATCGGCACGGTATAGTTTTCCAATTTATCCCCTGTTGTGCCCATCACTGCGCTATACCTGAAGTCGAGGGCTTTGCAGAGCAGGAAGTAGTGCGTCTTGATCAGGTTGGCTGGGTGGAATTCCAGTACCTGGCATTGCTCCGAGAAAAGCAAGTTGGTCAGGCCGGCGCCGTGGGGAGCGATGACGGCTTCTGTTTCATAAAACAGCTGCACCTGCTGCTGGTAGGTCAGTTCCTCGGCACGCACCACTTCAAAGCCATACCTGTCGAGTAGCGGTAAAAGCTCCTGCTCGTTCAGCACGCGGCGGGTTTTGGCCTTGGCGCGGCTGATGTAGATGCGCCTTTTGCGGCTGCTCTGCTGCACACCATACCCCTGCCATACCTTGTGCCGCAGCCAGTCCACCACCTCGCGGGGCAGGTAACCGCTTTGTGCATTGGCCACAAAAGAGGGCAATACAAATTCATCAACCTGCCATTTTTCATTCTTCCCTATATAGACCACCTCGGCCTGAGGATAGTCTTTCAGGACAAAAGCCAGTGTTTCGAGTTGGTATAGGGCCATGTTGCGTCGCATGATCACTTGGATCGGCTCCTGGGTATTTTCGAGCACCAGGTATAGACGCGGCAGACAGTCAAAGAACCAGTGGTAGTTGTTGTTGTCAGCCCAGGGCAGATGCAGCACCGAGGTATAGCGACCGCTCTGATTTTTAGGCAGTAGCAGCGACACTTCTTTGAAAGCGTCCGACTTGGCCAGCCGACTCACCTCTCCCACCGATTCCACCACGACCTTTCCATCCAGCACCACGGCACCGGAGTTACCCAACACCTCCACATTCTGCAACCGAATCAGGTACTGCTCCTTCTGCCGATAGCCCAGGCTATAGTCGATGGCGTAGTTAAAACTACGAGCTGAATCTTCCAGGAATGCTCTCTCCACTTCATTAAAGTCGAGGACATAGCCGGGAGTAAAAACCTGTTTGTCCGGATGGTGCAACACCGAGGTATAGCGGGAATAGTATCCTAAAGCATGGAGTACGCCAAAAAAAGCCTTCTTTAACATAGAGAGGTTTTGGAATTTAAATTTGGACAACGAAGCACATGTACAGATCAATTTATTCCCTGCTTACCTCGCTTCATGCAAATTAAGAACTTCATCCCAATATTAGCCATCAACAATTTATCCATCCAACAATTTAACAATTACAGATCAACAATTAAATATTTAACTTGCAGCTTGGCGTGGGTTACAGTTTCTGAGCCCTGGTATTAAGCAAAAAATAAGCATGGCATTAGACCTAAATAATAAAGCTATACTCGTAACGGGCGGCACGGGCTCGTTTGGAAAGAAGTTCGTGGAGATGGTATACGCCCGTTTTCCGGATGTGAAAAGGGTGGTGATCTATTCCCGTGACGAGCTGAAGCAGTTTGAGATGTCGCAGGTTTTCCCGCACAGCAAGTACAATTCCGTTCGCTACTTTATTGGCGACGTACGCGACGGCGATCGTTTCAAAAGAGCTTGTGAGGGCATCGACATTATAGTGCACGCCGCTGCCATGAAACAGGTGCCTGCTGCTGAGTACAACCCCATGGAATGCATCAAGACGAATGTGCTGGGTGCCGAGAACATCATCAATGCTGCCCTTGACACCGGCGTGAAGCATGTGGTGGCACTGTCTACTGACAAAGCCGCTGCTCCGATCAACCTCTACGGCGCAACCAAACTGTGCTCTGATAAGCTCTTCGTAGCCGCCAATAACATGAAGGGCAAGCGCGACATCAAGTTCTCAGTCGTGCGTTACGGCAATGTGATCGGTTCCCGTGGTTCAGTGGTTCCTTTCTTCTTGAAAAAGCGTGAAGAAGGTGTGTTGCCGATCACCCATCCGGAGATGACCCGTTTCAATATTTCGCTGGAAGAAGGTGTGGAACTGGTTTTCCATGCGCTGGAGCATCACTGGGGAGGTGAGATCTTTGTGCCGAAGATTCCTTCTTATGTGATCACCGACCTGGCTGAAGCCATTGGTCCGAACTGTAAACAAGAAGTGGTAGGTATACGTCCGGGAGAGAAGCTGCACGAAGAGATGATCACTGAGACCGATTCACTTAACACTGTGGAGCTTGATAAATACTACGTGATTGTGCCTTCTACCCCGCTTTGGACGGTGGAGGATTTCATGAAAGCACACAATGGCAAAATGGTGGAGCTGGGTTTCAAGTATAACTCCGGCACCAACACCGAATGGCTCACTGTTGAGCAGTTGCGTGAGCAGATTCGTCAGCATGTTGATCCAAATTTTAAGGCTTAAATTGTTAAAGTGTTGATTGCTGATTGTTAATTGTTGTTTGTGCACGATTCGGACAGGTTGCGTGTCCCTTCAGTACCTTCGCCACTTTTAACTCCTAAACTCCCCAACTCCTAAACTCTTAAACTTCTTTTTCCTCCTGCCATGCAAAACGAGAAGCACATGCGCCCTATACCTTACGGTCGACAGCACATCACCGAGGCCGACATACAGGCAGTGGTGGAGACGCTGCAGTCTGACTTCCTGACGCAGGGGCCGAAGGTGGCAGAGTTTGAGCAGGCCTTCGTCAGGTACGTGGGCGCCAGGTACGCCGTGGCCGTGAGTAACGGCACGGCCGCGCTGCACCTCTGCGCCATGGCGCTGGGGGTGAACGAGAGCTCGCGCGTGATCACCACCCCCATCACCTTTGTGGCCTCGGCCAACTGCGTGCGCTACTGCGGCGGCACGGTGGAGTTCTGCGACATCGACCCGGCCACGGCCCTGATCGACATAGAGCAGGTGCGGCAGATGGTGGAGAGCAAGCCCAGAGGCTACTACAGCGGCATCATACCTGTGGACTTCGCCGGTAACCCGGTGAACCTGGAGGAGTTGCGCCAACTGGCCGACGAGCACGGGCTGTGGATCATCGAGGACGCGGCCCACTCCCCGGGCGGCTTCTTTGTCGACAGCAAAGGCGAGCGGCAGTTCTGCGGCAACGGTAAATTTGCCGAGCTGGCCATCTTCTCCTTCCACCCCGTCAAGCACATCGCCACGAGCGAGGGAGGCATGGTGACCACCAACGACGAGGCGCTCTACAAGAAGCTACTGCTCTACCGCACCCACGGCATCACCCGCGATGCGGACCTTTTGGAGGAGAACCACGGCGGCTGGTACATGGAGATGCAGGCACTGGGCTACAACTACCGCATTCCCGACATGCTCTGCGCCCTGGGCATCAGCCAGCTGAGCCGCGCCGACGAGGGCATGGTCCGCAGAAGGCAGATCGCACAGGTATACGATGAAGCTTTTGCAGACGCGAAAGGTATAGCCGTGCTGGGCACCAATCCGGCGGCTATGACCGATGCGGGTGAGACAGGCCACGCCTACCACTTGTACGTGATCCAGGTGGCTGACCGCAAAGGGCTGTACGATTTCCTGCGCGGGCACCAGATCTTTGCGCAGGTGCACTACATCCCGGCCCACACCATGCCCTACTACCGCAGTCTGGGTCACAAAAAAGGCGACTTCCCGAAGGCAGAGCGTTACTACGAGGCTTGCCTGAGTCTGCCGATGTACCCTACGCTGACGGAAGAAGAGCAAGCTTACGTGATTGAGAAAGTGAAAGAATTTTGCAAGGCTTGAATCTGGATACCCCATCACCGACAAAGCGGCTGATACTGGGTACGGCGCAGTTTGGTCTCCCTTACGGCATCAGCAACCAACGTGGGCAAATTCCTGAAGCCGAGATAGCCACCATACTAACTGAAGCGGCGAAGGCAGGTATAGACACCCTGGACACGGCAGCAGCCTATGGCAGCAGTGAGCAGTGCCTGGGCAAGGTCCTTCACAACTTGCCGGCACCTTACCGTATCATCAGCAAGTATCCGCCGAACCAGCCAGATAAAAGTGTCAGGCAGGCATTCCAGGAATCGCTGGAGCGTCTGGGCGCAGATAAGCTCTATGGCTACCTGCTGCACAGCTATGCGAGTTACAGCGATAAACCTAAAGTGCTGGACGAGCTGCAGGAGATGAAATCATCAGGGCAGGTGGAGAAGGTGGGAATCTCGCTCTACCATCCGGCGGAAGCGGAGGAACTGCTACTGCGGGAGGCGCCGATCGATCTGGTGCAGTTTCCCTACAGTATTTTCGACAGGCGCTTTGAGGAGCTGCTGCCGGAACTGAAAAATCGAGGTATTGAAACGCACATACGCTCCGTATACCTTCAGGGGCTGTACTTTATGCAGCCGGACCAACTGCCGCTATATCTAAAGGAAGCAGCTCCAAAACTGGAGCGACTTCAGCAACTGGCTAAGGCGTACCAGCTCCCGATCGGAGCGGTTTGTCTGGGTTTTGCGCTGGCAAATCCCTATATTTCCAGAGTGGTGATCGGTGTGGAAAGCCTGCAGACCCTGCAGGAGAACATCAGCTTCAGCAAGATGCCCTTGCCTGAAGCGCTGCATACCGAGCTGCTAGAATTGAAAGAAGAAAACGAAACGATACTTTTACCCTACAAGTGGTCCGCAACATGAGCAGAAGCCTGACTGATCTATTTTCTCTGACTGGCAAAGTAGCACTTGTCACAGGCGGCTATGGCCACCTGGGAATCGCTATCAGCCTGGGTCTGGCTGAGGCAGGCGCTAACGTCTATGTGCTGGGCCGAAGCGAAGAAAAATTCAAAGAGGCTTTCAGTGAGCATGGCGATCTTAGCCTGTCCTTCGCCTACTGCGACATTTCCGATACGAAATCTGTTGCAGCCGCTTTTGAACAGGTGCAGCAGGAACAGGGCCGGGTCGATGTACTGGTAAACAACGCCTTTTACTCCAAAGGCCAGCAGCCGGAGCAGCTCACGGACGAAGAATGGGCCTATGGCATCGACGGAAACCTCAACAGCGTTTACCGCTGCATCCGGGAGGTGATACCCTACCTGAAGCAAAACGGCGGCCGCATCATCAACGTGTCGTCCATGTACGGCATGGTCTCCCCCGATTTCAGCATCTACGACGAGAGTCCTGCTTTCCTGAACCCGCCGCACTACGGAGCTGCCAAAGCGGGCGTGCTACAACTCACGCGCTACTTTGCCTGTTACCTGGGTAAGTATAACATTACAGTCAATGCGGTAACGCCGGGGCCTTTCCCGAGTGAGCAGGTGCAGGAAAACGAAGTGTTTGTGGAGCAGCTGAAGAAGAAGAACCCACTGGGCCGCATCGGTAAGCCTGACGACCTGAAAGGGGCTTTCGTATACCTGGCTTCTGACGCTTCGGCCTTTATGACGGGACAGAACATGGTACTGGACGGAGGCTGGACGGCATGGTAAAAGTCGGCGCCATCATACAAGTACGCCTGGGCTCGGAGCGACTGCCGGGTAAGGCCCTGCTGCCGCTCCCGTTTAGCGGAAATACCAGTCTGCTGGAGCATGTGGTGACAAATGCCCGTGCTGCCAAATCGCTGCAGCAAACCATCATCGCGACCACCACCCGAAGCGGGGACGATACCATCGAAACTTTTTGCAGCTCTCGGGAAATTCCTTGTGTTCGCGGCTCAGCCGATGATGTGCTGGACAGGTTCCGTCAGGCGGCGCATACCTACGAGCTGGATGTGATCGTGCGCCTCACTGGCGACAACCCTTTTGTGATGCCGGAGATGATTGATCTGGCAGTAGAGAAGCTGCTGCAGACAGCATCAGACTATATCATCACCACCGGCCTGCCCCTGGGCACCAACGTGGAGGTCTTTACCCACGAGGCGCTGGAAAAAGCCGCTACTCTGGCTACGGCAACAGCCGACCGGGAGCATGTGACGCCTTACATCAGAAGAGAAGCCGGATTCAAAAACCAGACCCTGCATTTCGAGTCGGACATCACTCAGCTGCGCCTGACCGTAGACTACCCTACCGACTATGCGCTGGCCGCGCTGCTTTTTGAGCGGCTCTGGAAACTGGGTAAACTAATTACGCACGAGGCGATTAGCACACTGCTCCGGGAGCAGCCCTGGGTGCAGGAGATCAATGCGGCCAATTCGCAGCGGCAGGTTTTTGTGACCGAAGAGGAAGAAATCTCAGCAGCCAGGCAGTTGCTGCAGGCCGGAGGATTTACGAGAGCACTACGAAAGCTCTAAGAGCGCTGCTAAAACTACAATAGCATGGACAGGAAGACACGCATTATTTTCAGGGCAGACGGAAACAGCCGTATCGGACTGGGCCACGTGACCCGTTCACTGGCGCTGGTGCACATGCTGCGCAAGGAGTTTGAGTGCGTGTTCGCCATTCAGTCGCCTGACCAGGCTTTGCAGGAGCGGATACGAGAGGTATGCGATGGTATCATCGTGCTTCCTCCTGCTGAACCTGATGCAGATCGCTTTGTGCACGAACTGGATGCCTATATTTCAGCGGAAGAGATCGTGGTGCTGGACGGCTATACCTTCGGCACGGCTTACCAGCAAAACATAAAATCACGTGGTGCGGCTCTGGTTTGCATCGACGATATCCATACCTATCCCTTCGTAGCAGATGCGGTCATCAACCAGGCTGGCGGCGTTTCGCCGGAGAAATATCAGACTGCACCCTATACCCGACTGCTGCTCGGCCCACACTATGCGCTGCTGCGTCCTGCTTTCCTGAGAGCCGCCAAAGCTGCCAGGGCTATACCTGAAGGTGAGCTGCGTGTGATGGTTTGCATGGGCGGTGCCGATCCGGATAACCATACCTTGCAGGCACTGGAAGCATTGCAAGCCATACCTGCTGTCAAGTACATCGAAATAGTGGTGGGCAGCGCCTATAACCGATTACACGAACTGAAACAGTACCTGAAAGACCTGCCACAAGCCAAACTGCACCGCGATCTTTCCGCTGAGAGTCTGCGCCGCCTGATGGCTAAATGCCAGGCTGCCATCACCTCCGCCAGCGGCATTTCTTATGAATACGCCGCTGGCGGAGGGCTTCTGTTTGTGAAGCAAACTGCCGACAACCAGACCGGTATGCACCAATTTCTGACCACAGAAGGTATAGCCCAAGACTACGGCAATCTATCAGAAGTACTGCAGCAAGGTATGAGCGAAACGCTATTTGCAGCGCAACTCACTACCCAGCGACAATTTTTCGATGGCAAAAGCCCGGAGCGACTGCTGGAGCTTTTCAAAAGCCTGAGCCTGGCGACAAGTCTGAAACTTCGCAAAGCTGTACCGGAAGACCTGCAGCAGCTGTTCGACTGGGCCAATGATCCGGAAGTGCGCCGGCACTCGTTCAACCCGGAGCCGATTCCGCTGGAGGACCATACCCGCTGGTTTCAGGCCAAACTTGACAACACCAACGCCATGCTCTATCTTGCTGAAGCAGATGGAAAGCCAGCCGCTCACATCCGCTTCGACATGAACGGCAGCACAGCTACAATCAGCTACCAGATTGCGGCAGACTATCGTGGTAAAGGCCTGGGGCATATGGTTTTGCTCAAAGGTATACAGCATTTGCTACAGGACCGGCCGGATGTGCAGCTCGTAGAAGGACTGGTGCAGCAGGACCACAAAGCCTCTGTGCGCTCTTTTGAGAAAGCCGGTTTTGCGTATGGCCCTGCTGATCCGACATACCCAAAGGCATTCCGGTTTGTTTGGCAGCCAAAGGCCCAAGCATAGTTTAAAACAGAAATCATGATCAACGATATCAGCATTGCCGGCCGTCTGATCGGCCCGAGTCATAAGCCTTTCATCATCGCAGAGATGTCTGGCAACCACAACCAGTCCCTGGAGCGGGCGCTGGCCATTGTAGACGCCGCCGCCAATGCGGGTGCGGATGCCATCAAGCTGCAAACCTACACCGCTGACACCATGACTTTGCCCGGCGCCCTGACCATTGAGGACGAGGGTTCGCTGTGGAAAGGCCGTGAGCTCTATGACCTCTACAAAGAGGCCTATACCCCCTGGGAGTGGCACCAGCCTATTTTCGAGCGGGCCAGGGAGCGCGGCATCATCGCCTTCTCCTCCCCTTTCGACGAATCGGCAGTGGATTTCCTGGAGAGCCTGGGAGCGCCTGCTTACAAAATTGCCTCTTTTGAGAACACCGACCACCCGCTGCTACGCAAAGTGGCGGCCACCGGCAAGCCCGTGATCATGAGCACCGGCGCTGCCACTGTGCAGGAAGTCGCCGAAGCCGTGCAGGTGCTGCGCGAAGAAGGCTGTCTGGAGCTGATCCTGCTCAAGTGCACCTCCACCTATCCAGCCACGCCTGAGAATACAAACCTGCGCACCATACCGCACCTGAGCGCCCTGTACGACGTGCAGGTCGGCCTCTCGGACCATACTATGGGCGTTGGCGCATCAGTAGCTGCTGTGGCTTTGGGTGCGACAGTCATCGAAAAGCATTTTACGCTCAGTCGCGCCGACGGTGGCGTGGACTCAGCTTTCTCGCTGGAGCCAGCTGAGTTACACTCGCTGGTGGTAGAGTCAGAAAGAGCCTGGCTGGCGCTGGGGCAGGTGCAGTACGGTGTGCAGCGGGCCGAAGAGAAGAGCCGGCTTTTCAAGCGCTCTGTCTATGCCGCGCAGGATATTAAGGCAGGCGAAGCGTTCACGAAAGAGAATATCCGGGTGATCCGTCCGGGCCTGGGGCTACCGCCGAAACACTATGACAACCTGCTGGGCAAAAATGCAGCTCAGGACATCAAAGCAGGTACACCGCTTAGTTGGGACATGGTATAACACATGAAAGACTGGTATACCCTGTACAGCAACATCCTATACCTGCACTTTTCCGAAGGCTTCTACAAACTGCCGGAAAGCGCCAAAAATGCAGCCTCCCCTGCCAACCCTTTCATG
This sequence comes from Pontibacter lucknowensis, assembly GCF_900156415.1. Lineage (GTDB taxonomy): Bacteria > Bacteroidota > Bacteroidia > Cytophagales > Hymenobacteraceae > Pontibacter > Pontibacter lucknowensis. The sequence continues at coordinate 218,419 of NZ_FTNM01000006.1, forward strand.
CGACTGCTGCGCATGGCCGGCTATACCCTGGTGCGGCTGTTTGGCAATCTGTTCCGGTCTGTGGAGCAGCCGGAGCAACTACAAGGAAAGGTATGGCTGTATGTGGTGAGTCAGAACAATTACGACAGTCTGCACTTTTTAGAGGCAGCTATACCTGATGCCGTAATGGTAGCGGGCCAGAGCAAAGCCATTGGCAGGTATAACCAACAGGTGGCGCGGCTCTCACTGCGCAAAAAACTGTTCTATTACTACAAGTTTCTGCCGCTGTTCTTTCAGTTTCTATCACATCGCAAGCACAGCACCCTCCGCTTCGTGGATCTGCTTTACGATGCCATCGGTTTCTATGAGGTATACCTGCAGAAGCTTCAGAAGTATCGACCGCAAGCCATCGTCTTTGCCAACGACCACAACGCCGATGCCCGTGCCATGCTGCTGGCAGCGAAGCAGTTAGGCATACCCACTGTTTATGTGCAGCACTCCAGTGTGAGCAACTTGTTCCCTCCGCTGTCATTTGATCTGAACCTGCTTGAGGGACAGGATTCGCTGGACAAGTACAGGCAGTGCGGACCGGTGCAGGGTCGGGTGGAGTTTATCGGTATGCCAAAAGCTGATAAGTTTGTGCCGCTTCGTAACAAGAGTCGGCAGGTGCAAACACTAGGTATAGCCTGCAACCTGATGGACCGGGTGGAGGAAGTGGAGCTGCTGGTGCGCCAGATTAGCCGTGACTTTCCGCAGCTCAGGATTCTGCTGCGCCCCCACCCCCGCGACAAACGCAGCTATACCTTTGTCACCGGCATCAGCCCAAACGTCAGCCTAACCAACGCGCGACAGCAGTCCGTGTTTGAATACCTGCGGGATCTGGAAATGCTGATCAGCGGTAACTCCGGCATTCACCTGGAGGCAGTGCTGCTGAATGTATGGTCGGTTTACTACAATTTCAACCCGACAGAGGAACTGCATGATTATTATGGCTTTGTGGCGCAGGGACTGATTGAGAAAGCTGCTTCCTACGATGCGCTCAAGCCAATGCTCGCACAAGGTATAGCACATAAACCGCAGGTTTACCAACGAGCTAGCTATTACCACGCGACTGTGGGAACGGAGTACGACGGCAGGAGCGGCGAACTGGCAGCTGACTTAATAAAAGCAATGTTGGCTACCACCAATCAATTATAAGAATCGGCTACCTTTGTGGCCTGAAAAAGAAACATGAGTAAACATCTCCAGCGAGAGGGTATTTGGAACACCGTGATCTCATATGCCGGCATCGCCATCGGCTATGTGAACACCATCTTGCTGTTCCCGAACTTTTTGGAGGAGGAAGAAGTCGGCCTTACGCGTCTGCTGATCCAGATCTCGGTGATGTTTGCGCAGTTCTCCGCACTCGGCTTCGTAAACATGAGTGTGCGCTACTTCCCATATTTCCGGGATAAGAGCAAAGAACACCACGGCTTCCTGTTTCTGATGCTGGCTATACCTGTGCTGGGCTTTGGCGCCATCTCCGTATTATTCCTGCTGTTCAAGCCGGTTGTGATCGACTATTACATCGAGAATTCTCCGCTCCTGCTCGATTACTATTACTTTGTGATCCCGCTGGCCTTTTTCACACTGCTTTTCAATCTGCTCACAGCTTACCTGCGCTCGCTGTTCAAGACCATCATTTCGTCATTCGCCCAGGACTTTCTGCTGCGCATCCTCACGACGGCACTGATTGGTCTTTATGCGCTTGGCTGGATCGAATTCAGGCAGTTCGTGCTGCTTTACATTGTCATCAATGCGGTGATCACGCTTTCGCTGGTAGTGTATGCGCTCTGGTTAAAGCAACTGTTCCTGAAGCCGCGCCTGGCAGCGCTCAGTATTGTACCCTTGCGTGAAATGCTGTACTTCGGTTTTTTCACCTTCCTGGGCAATATTTCTGTTACCATCATTACCACTGTCGATCAAATCATGATCAGCTCTTACAGCCTGGGCGACAACGGTATTTACACCACAGCTTTTTTCATCACCAGCGCCATCATGGTACCAGCCAGGTCTATTTTCAAGATCGCTTTTCCGCAAGTGGCCGAGTACTGGAAAGACAAGGACATGGCAGGTATGGAGCGGCTTTACAAGCAAATCACCCTGATCAACCTGATCGTTGGTTTGCTGCTCTTCATAGGCATCTGGGCCAACATTGACAACCTCTTCTCTTTTATGCCGGAAACCTACCGGGCAGGTAAGTATGTAGTATTGTTCCTGTCCATGGCTCGCATCATCGACCTGGCCACAGGTATAAACGGCATCATTCTGGCTACTTCCGAGAAGTACCGCTGGGATCTCCTTTTTAATGTGGTGCTGGCCGGCCTGACCATCTGGACGAACTATGTGTTCATTCCGCTCTATGGGATAAACGGTGCAGCAATGGCCTCCATGATCTCGTATGTGACGATCAACCTGCTGCGCCTGTTCTTTGTGCAGTGGCTCTACAAAATGCAACCTTTTGCCTGGAATTCGCTGGGTGTGACAGCCATTGCAGCCGTTGCGCTGGGAGTCTCCTACCTGGTGCCATACCTTGGCAACCTATACCTGGACATCCTGGTGCGCTCCCTGCTGATCACTGCTATTTACATGGGCCTGATGCTCAGCCTACGGGTATATCCGGACATGAACCAGTGGATGTTTGCCCAGTGGCGCAGACTTAAATAAGTAGAAGGGTTCATTAACTGAAAACTGTGACAGGTATAGAAAAAGGTACACCTGTGCGGGGAGCTTTCTGTAAAAACTCCACTATTATAAAACCAAAAAAATTAGATTTAGTACCCTGTTGTTAAATTAAAGGACTCCACTTTTGAATCGAGTACTTTGCCGTTTTCGCACTTGAGTACGCGGTGTGGGTAGCGGTTGATGATCTCGTAGTTGTGCGTAGCCATCAGGATGGCAGTACCGCTGTTATTGATCTCGTTAAAGAGCTGCATGATGCCATCGGCTACGATCGGGTCGAGATTACCAGTCGGTTCGTCGGCCAGCAGGATCACAGGCTCGTTTAGCAGGGCACGGGCCACGACAATGCGCTGCTGCTCACCACCGGACAGCTGGTGCGGCAGTTTGTTAGCGGCGGCATCCAGACCAACACGCATCAACACTTCTGTAATGCGCTGCTTGCGCTTCGACTTATCTTTCCAGCCAGTAGCTTTCAGTACAAAGGCCAGATTCTCAGCCACTGTACGATCGAAAAGTAACTGAAAGTCCTGAAACACGATACCGATCTTGCGACGCAGAAATGGTACTTGCTTACGCGGGAGCTTCGTGAGTTTAAAATCGGCGATGGTGCCTACGCCGGTCTGAAGCGGCAAATCACCGTAAAGAGTTTTGAGCAATGAGCTTTTTCCACTACCAGTGCGCCCCACCAGGTATACAAACTCGCCTTTGTCAATGTCGAAGTTGACACTGCTCAACACGGTGTTTACGTCCTGATAGATAGCCACGTCGCGTAGCGATACCACGGGTGTAGATGAAGAAAAGCTCATAAGAAAATTAAATGTCTAGTTGCTGCAGTTTACCAAACTCGAGGGACTCAATCAGCGCAGCCAAAGCCTCCTCTTTTCCCTCCAGGCCATAGCGGTCCAGGTTCTTGAGTGGCCGGTCTGCCCTAAAGTAAGCAATCAGCACGAAATTATCGTCGCGCAGCTGAATATAATCCGGAATTTTGGCCTTGCCCTTTACTTTGATGATGTACATCTTTTTTTAATGAATAATGAGTAGTGACTAATGAAGAATTGCCAGGTATAGAATGGATAATGATTAATGAAGTAAAATGTTTAAGTATTGCCCCTTATTCACTTTACCCCATTAATCATTACTCATTATTCATTAGTTATTACTTATTTCCTTTGGCGTGGTCAGCCAGGAATTTCTGCAGACCGATGTCAGTCAGTGGGTGATTCAGCAGGCCCGTGATCACAGAAAGCGGACAAGTTACCACATCAGCTCCAAGTTCAGCGCACTGCACCAGGTGCATCACGTGACGTACAGAAGCGGCTAGTACCTGCGTCTGGTAACCGTAGTTGCCATAAATATGCACGATCTGCTCGATCAGTTGCAAACCATCCGTTGACACGTCATCTAGACGACCTACGAAAGGAGACACATAAGTAGCACCTGCCTTGGCTGCCAGAATAGCCTGACCAGCAGAGAATACCAGTGTACAGTTGGTCTTGATGCCGCGCTCGCTGAAGTGACGGATCGCCTTCACACCTTCACGTGTCATCGGCACTTTCACTACAATGTTCGGGTGTAGTTCGGCCAGCAGTTCGCCTTCGCGTACCATGCCGTCGAAGTCCGTTGCGATCACTTCGGCGCTGATGTCACCATCCACGATTTCGCAAATCTGCTTGTAGTGCGCCATCACATTGTCGTGCCCGAAGATACCTTCTTTGGCCATCAGCGATGGGTTGGTGGTAACACCGTCGAGCACACCGAGGTCGTGCGCTTCCTGAATTTCCTGCAGGTTTGCAGTATCAACAAAGAATTTCATAATGCTGGGGATGTAGATTTTCCTACAAATCTAACGCAATATGCCCTAAGTCAAAAGACATTGTATAAAAGATGCGGGACAATTGAGGTATAAGCCCTCAAAGGCAGGTTAACCTATTGTATGGCAGGGTATAGGAAGGCGCAGCAGGAGCAGCTGGGCTTTAAATAAAAAGACCGGCAGGGAGCCGATCAGAAAAGTATGGGCAAAAAAAAGTGGCAAACCAACATCGCGCCGCTTCGACCATCTACCCTTGCTGCCTTCCGGCCCTGGGGGAGTTCGACGGGAGCTGGCCGTGCCGATTTGCCGTTACAAAAGTACGAAGATTATCCTGAAGTGCAAATTTATTCTTCGGAATTATGTTTGACAGACGTTATTGTGAACACATGTTTCTTACGGTCAGGGGATTTGATGCAGAAAAGAATTTTCTGATCATAGCTATACCTATAGTGTTGAAGTGAGTTCCTCCTTTCATCCATATCCACAAATTGTGCTTAAGTGTTCCAGAGGACTCACTATAACAGACACAAGCGGGGATGCTTGAACCATACTACAAGTCTCGCCGCCATTTCAGCCCCCCACTTTCAACACCCCTCAAAAACATATCTCCCCTATTTTTGGCAAAAAAGCCTAATACACCTTACCTTTGCGCATGCCAGAAAAAATACTGATTCTCGACTTCGGCTCCCAGTACACCCAATTGATTGCAAGACGGGTGCGCGAGCTAAATGTGTATTGTGAGATTTACCCTTACAATAATGTTCCGGAACTCACGGAAGATGTCAAAGGCGTTATTCTATCGGGCAGCCCCTGCTCGGTGCGCGACCACGAACACCCTACCATTGATCTAAGCCAGTTTATGGGCAAGCTCCCTTTGCTGGGCGTGTGCTACGGCGCACAGCTGATCGCCTACGAGCACCAGGGCGAAGTAACCCCATCTACCATTCGCGAATACGGTCGTGCCAGACTTACGGAGCTGCATACGGCAAACCGCCTGATGAAAGAACTTACCCCAGGTTCTGTGGTATGGATGTCGCATGGCGACACGATCAAAGAAATTCCAGACAATTTTGAAGTTATAGCCAGCACGGAAACGGTACGTGTAGCCGCGTACAAGCTGCGCGACCAGGAAACCTACGGTATTCAGTTCCACCCAGAGGTAACCCACTCCGACGAAGGCAAAACCCTGCTCCGCAATTTTGTGGTGCACATCTGCGATTGCCAGCAGGACTGGACCTCCGAGCAGTTCGTGGATGCCACGGTGGCTGATCTGAGAGAGCAGCTGGGCAATGACAAGGTGGTACTTGGCCTGTCTGGCGGTGTAGACTCCAGTGTGGCGGCCATGCTGATCCACCAGGCGATCGGTAAAAACCTGTACTGCATCTTCGTAGACAACGGATTGCTGCGCAAGGACGAGTTTGAGACTGTGCTTGATTCATATAAGCACATGGGTCTGAACGTGAAAGGCGTTGACGCCAAAGACCGCTTCTACGCAGCACTAGCCGGCATCTCCGACCCCGAAGGCAAGCGCAAGGCGATTGGCCGTGTGTTTATTGAGGTATTCGACGACGAAGCGCATCAGATTGAGGACGTGAAGTGGCTGGCACAAGGCACTATTTACCCGGACGTAATTGAGTCGCTGAGCGTGAAAGGTCCTTCGGCTACGATCAAATCGCACCACAACGTAGGCGGTCTGCCTGACTTCATGAAACTGAAAGTGGTAGAACCACTCAAAACACTTTTCAAAGATGAGGTGCGTTTGGTAGGTAAGACCCTTAAGATAGATGATGCTATCCTGGGTCGTCATCCTTTCCCTGGTCCTGGTCTGGCTATCCGTATTTTGGGTGACATCACACCGGAGAAGGTACACGTGCTGCAGCAGGTAGATCACATCTTCATCAGCAACCTGAAAAAGTCAGGTCTGTATGACGAGGTGTGGCAGGCAGGTGCTATCCTGACACCTTTGCAATCAGTAGGTGTAATGGGCGATGAGCGTACTTACGAAAATGTGGTGGCCCTTCGTGCTGTGACCTCGATCGACGGCATGACAGCAGACTGGAGCCGTTTACCGTATGAGTTCCTGGCCGATGTATCCAATGAGATCATCAACAAGGTAAAAGGCGTAAACCGCGTCGTATATGACATCAGCTCGAAACCACCGGCAACCATCGAGTGGGAGTAATATTATTGAGTGAATTAGTGAATGGGTGATTGAGTGAATTGGTGAAAACTTGGTTTAGCTTGGGTAAGGCTGCAGCTAAGAAATAGGTTAGTTCGGCCTTCGACTTTATTTTAATCACTCAATCACTAATTCAAAAATAGAACAACATGAAGAGAAGCTTATTGAAGCATGCAGCGGGTATGCTGCTAATGGCTGCGCTTGCGCTGCCGGTACAGGCCCAGCAGGATTATGGCACGACCTATAGCAATGGCAAGGTACTGATAGAGCAGGAGCGCTATGACAAGGCCATGGCCGAGTTACTACCTATCACGCAGGCTGGTCCCAAAAATCAATATGCTCCCGAAGCTTCTTACTTGTATGCCGTAGCGGCGCTCAAGGCAAACAAACTGCCTGAAGCGCGGCGTATGCTGCAACAGTTACAAGGCCAGCACCCCAATTGGCCCAATCAACCTGAAGCAAGCTATTTACTTGCTAATGTACTTTTTGAACAAGGCGAGTATGAGCAGGCATTGGCTGAACTAAGTAGCCTTCGTTCCGCTAAACTACAAGCCGATGCCGAAAATCTGAAGCGTCACTACCTGATGCGCATCACGGACCGCGGAATTTTCGAGCAGTTACTGCAGCGCTATCCGGAAGATAAAGCTGTCGCACAGACCTATGCTGACAAGTTGCTGGCAGGTTGGTATCGTCCTGAGGACAGAACCACGCTGGAAAGCATTGTATCGAAGCACCGCCTGGACCGCAACCGCTACCTGAGCGCCAATGCCATGCGCAAGCAGGCTTATAATGTAGCAGCCCTGATGCCGTTTCAGCTGGACCAGGACCTGGGGCAGGCAGCACGTAAGAATCAGTTTGCCACCGACCTTTTCGCAGGCATGAAGATGGCGCAGGACTCCCTCAAACGTCAGGGAATAAATATAAACCTCTATGCTTACGATGCAGGCACCGATACAACCGCTGTAAAGCGAATCCTGGAAACTTCGGAGCTCAAAAGCATGGATCTGGTTATCGGTCCTGTTTACAGGTCATCGGCCAAGATTGCAGCCCGTTTTGCCACTCAGAATAATGTGAATGTAATCAACCCGCTTACTCAGGACCTGGAAGTAGCTGCTGATAATGTCAATATTTTTCTATTTGAGTCTTCTGTAGCGACGCAGGCACGACAGGCTGCTACCTACGCTTACCACACTTTCGAGCCTAAAACGGCTGTCATCCTGTATGAAGACAACAAAGATGACATCGCGTTTAGCCAGCATTACCGCGAGCAGTTCCTGAAATTAGGGGGTAAAGTGGCAGCTTACAAAAAGATAAACTCTGCACAAAGCGCTGCCACCGCCGCTGTTTTCAAAGACCTGAAATTGGAGAATGTTGGCCATCTGGCAGTTTTCTCTGATCAGATGACGGCTGCGGCAAATACGGTTAGTACCTTACAGTCCAGAGCAGCCACGCTGCCACTCGTGACATTCGAAAAGTGGCTGGGTATAGGGCAGTTGACCCTGCGCCAGTTAGACGATCTGGAGATCTATTTTGTAAACCCGAAATACATCGATCAGATGAGTTCGGCAGCGCGTCACTTCCGTAAGAGGTATACGGCCAGGTATAACATGCCACCCTCACAGTATGCCTATGCCGGTTTTGAAATGATGTATTATTTTGGAACACTGCTCCAAAATTACGGTCCCCGCTTTAATCTGGCGCTTGGCTCAGAGGGACTCCGCCCGGGTGTTTTTTACAAAGGCATAGGCTACACCGATCGTGCAGCTCTCAATGAAGTGCGCCGTGACAACCAGTACATTCCGATTACCAAACTGGAAAACCTGCAACTAACTGTTGTAAACCCGATCTTTTAATGCTCCAGGCATTACACATCAGGGTATAGCACCCTGCCCATATCATTGCTTTTAAATTCAAAGAAATCAGAATTATGAAAATAGCACCAATCAGCGAAGAACTTTTCCAGCGTGCACAGCACTCCATACCAGGCGGGGTAAACTCTCCTGTACGAGCCTTCAGAGCCGTGGGCGGAAATCCACGTTTTATGGTATCAGCCAAAGGCCCTTATATGTTCGACGAGGACGGCAACCGCTACATAGAGCTTATTAACTCCTGGGGGCCTATGATCTTGGGTCATGCAGCGGAAATAGTGCAGGAGGCCGTGCAAAAGGCTATACCGAACTCGCTTTCTTTTGGAGCTCCAACCCGCAAAGAAATTGAGATTGCAGAGCTGATCGTGGACATGGTGCCTTCGATTGAGAAGGTGCGCATGGTGAACTCCGGTACCGAGGCGACTATGTCGGCAGTGCGGGTGGCCAGAGGCTATACCGGCCGCAACAAGATGATCAAATTTGAAGGCTGTTACCACGGCCACGGCGACTCTTTTCTGATCGCTGCCGGTAGTGGTGCTATTACACTCGGCGTGCCGGATAGCCCGGGCGTAACGCAGGGTGTAGCAGCTGATACGCTTACGGCCCCATTCAATGACCTGGAGGCTGTAAAAACACTAGTGGAAGCCAACAAAGACCAGGTAGCGGCTATCATTCTGGAGCCGGTTGCTGGTAACATGGGTCTCGTACTGCCGGAACAAGGCTTCCTGCAGGGGCTGCGTGACCTTTGCACCAAAGAAGGCATCGTATTGATCTTTGACGAAGTGATGACCGGTTTCCGTCTGGCACCGGGCGGTGCACAGCAGTTGTTCGGCGTAACGCCGGATATGACGACCCTGGGCAAGATCATAGGTGGCGGTATGCCAGTGGGTGCCTACGGCGGCAAGAAAGAGATCATGAACTTTGTAGCGCCAGCAGGACCGGTTTACCAGGCCGGCACGCTGTCCGGTAACCCGATTGCCATGTCAGCAGGTATGGCCATGCTGCAGTACCTGCAAGGACATCCAGAGGTATACACGAACCTGGAGCAGACGACTACCAAAATGATAAACGGCATGAAGCAGAACATGCAAGAACTGGGGATGAACTTCACCATCAACCATGTGGGCTCTATGTTCAGCATCTTCTTCACAGAGCAGCCTGTTACCGATTTCGAAAGTGCCAAGACATCTGACACCGCCATGTTCGGTCGCTATTTCAACAGCATGCTGCAGCGCGGCGTATACCTGGCTCCTTCCCAATACGAATCATTGTTCGTGTCTACAGCCATTACCGATGACTTGGTGCAGGAGTACCTGCAGGCAAACCGAGAAGCACTTCAGGAGGCAGTACAACAGTAAGCTATACCTTAGTGATTATAAAAGAGACGGCAGCTTACACCAAGGCTGCCGTTATTATTATAGGGAGGTACAGCCAGACCATCTTTTCCGGCGGGCATGCATTCTAACTCCAGCACCGTTATCCCCCTCCGGTTAGCTTTTCAACAATTTTGCAATTTAACCATTTAGCTAATTAACATTTCACAATCAACAATTCGCCCATTTTCCGTACTTTTACGGTCGTAACATTGCACCCCCATGATTCTTACAGATAAGCAGATTTTAGAAGAGGTTGAGAAAGGCACTATTTTAATTGAGCCGTTCAGGCGCTCCAGCCTTGGCACCAACTCTTACGATGTACACCTGGGCCGCTACCTGGCCACTTACCGCGACGAAGTACTCGACGCCCGTCAGCACAATCAGATTGATGTCTTTGAAATCCCGGAGGAAGGCTTTGTCCTGCAACCTAACACCTTATACCTGGGTGTGACGCTGGAGTACACCGAAACACATGCGCACGTACCTTTTCTGGAAGGTAAGTCAAGCGTAGGTCGTCTTGGCATCGACATCCACGCAACGGCCGGTAAAGGTGATGTAGGCTTCTGCAACACATGGACTTTGGAAATTTCTGTAACGCAGCAGGTACGTGTATACCATGGCATGCCGATTGGTCAGCTGATTTATTTTGAAGTAAAAGGCGGCATTGAAAACTATTACAACAGTAAAGACAATGCCAAGTATAACAACCGCACAACCAAGCCTGTCGAATCGATGATGTGGCGCAACGAATGGTAATTTCTACCTAAAAAACATTAAAAAAAGGTCAAATATTAGCTTATTTGGCCTTTTTTGGCATAATTCCTGCACTATATTACACGTATTCGACACTGAAAGGCAAGCAGGAAAATTTTTAAATGCCGGAATCATTTCACGGTGGCCTGCGTTTTAAAACTACAATGCCTCAGGAGAGAATGAAAAGCATTGAAAACACCAAAAACACTAAGATTATGAAAAAGCTACTGGTAATAACATTGATGGTATTCGGAACCGTATACGGCGCATTTGCTACAGGTAATAATGTAACAGTGATTGCTGAGAAGCGTGCCAACCACCTCACTGACCAGATGATTCGTGAGCTTCGTTTGAATAACTACCAGGCCAACAAGATTAGAGAGATCAACCTGGACGTAGCTGCCCAGATCACTGAGATCGAGCAGAAGCACGAAGGTAACGAGCAACTGATCACAGAGAAGTGCAAAGAAGTACTGGCCGTGCGTGACCTGGAGTTTGAAGACATCCTGAGCACCGTGCAGTATAACGATTACTTCGGTGACCGTAAAGTATATTCTAAAGTAGACCGTGAGTTTATGGCAAGCCTGAACGAACAAGGTTCTCAGAACCTGGCTACGAACGAAAAGGCCACTGAAAACACGACTGCCTCAAACGTAAACTAATTCGACATTTTAAATAAAAGCATAAAAGCCACCTCAAAGGGTGGCTTTCGTTGTTTATAGGACTAGTCTAGTTACTTTCCTTCTTGCGTTCCTCTTCTACGTGCTTCATCAAGTCTTCACAAAGAGCACGCATTTTATCAGCCATTACCTTATCGCTGGTGGCCGTAGCGATGCTCTGGGCCATAGCACCAATGGTGTCGATGTAGAAGTATTTCATTTCATCGATAGGCATGTCCTTGGTCCACAGGTCGATTTTCATGGTACCTGCTTCATCACGGTCCCATAGGGAAATATTGATGGCCTTCGCAAAATGGATTTTTTCGCCTGCATCGGTGGCTCTCCAGCTGATGGCTTCCGGTACACGCTGCTCGTCCAGCGCGATGCTAAAGTATATTTCTGACTTCTTCATTTTCGTTTCTGTTAAACTTTGTGCTATATATATCTCGTACTATGCTTGAATACTCAAACTAAGTACAAAGTTACGCGATGCGCTACGTAATAAAAACCTTCTTCTTTCTTTTTAGCCTGACCATCCTTTCGGGGTGTGCCAGCTTAACCTCCTCTACTAAAAAAACGAAACTCTACACAGTCGCTTTTTATAATACAGAGAAACTCTACGACACGAAGAATGACCCCAAAACAGATGATGACGGCTTCACCCCTGAAGGTATCATGCAGTGGGATGAGGACAGGTATAAGACCAAAATTCGCAATATTGCGAAAGTCATTGAGTCCATTGGCGGCAAAAACGGAGCTGACCTATTAGGTGTCAGCGAGGTGGAGAACCGGCAGGTGCTGGAGGACCTGGTCAGCTCCTCTCCTCTTCGCAAGCGCCGCTACAATATTATTCATTACGACTCTCCCGACCCTGAGGGGCTGGATGTGGCCCTGCTCTACAACCCCAGGGTTTTCAAACCAACGACCCATACAAACCTACCTATCAAGTTCTCCGAAAAGGGCTTTAGCTCACGGGGCATACTGCAGGTAAAAGGAACGCTGGCAGGCGAGCCTGTGACGATTTATGTAAATCACTGGCCGGAAGACCGTGGCAGCACGACGCTCGGTACTGCCCGCAGAAGAGAGGCAGCGGTAGAACTCAGACGGCAGCTGGATGCGCAGCAGAAAGCAGACAGGGATGCCAAAATAATCGTGCTGGGTGATTTTACTGATGAGCCGAAGTCCTCCAACATGGAAAAGGTACTGAGAGCGACAGGCCGCCCTGATCCGTCTTACAATGAAGAGCTGTTTAACACCTTTTATTTGTGGTACGTGCAGGGGCACGGCAGCTTCCATACCCGCAACGACAACAAAATGCGAGATCAGATCCTGGTGTCCAAGTCGCTCCTGAATACCAGAGGTGGTTTGCACTACGCGCACGGCTCTGCCTTCATCCACGATCCGGAGTTTGCCAAATTCACCTTCGGCAGGTATAAGGATACGCCTCGTCAGACCTGGTCCGGTACCCTTTACATCGGCGGGTACAGCGACCACTTCCCGGTATACATCAAACTGCAAAAGTAGGCTATACACTGAGATAGACGACACCCTAAAAACAAGAAAGGCGAACCATAACGGTCCGCCTTTCTGCATTAGGAGAAATTATCTTCTTATACGTAATTGTTCAGCATTACAGGCATCACCAGCATCAGAACATTTTCATTATCTTCATTTGCAAGCGGCATCAACAGACCAGCACGGTTCGGTGTGGACAGCTCAAACGAGATTTCGTCAGCGTCGATGTTGTTGAGCATTTCGATCAAAAACTTCGCATTAAAGCCGATTTCCATGTCCTCACCGTCATATTGGCAAGTCAGGCGCTCGTTCGCTTCGTTCGAGAAGTCGAGGTCTTCGGCAGAAACCTGCAGCTCAGAGCCGGACAGCTTCAGACGAATCTGGTGCGTGGTTTTGTTTGAGTAGATGGAGATACGACGCACAGAGCTCAGCAATGCAGAACGGTCGATCACCAGTTTGTTCGGGTTCTGTACAGGTATAACGTTCTCGTAGTCCGGATAACGCTCGTCAATCAGACGGCAGATCATGCGTATGTTGTCGAAGCTGAAGAAAGCGTTGGACTGGTTGAACTCCATGCGCACGGCAGTCGCCTCAGATGGCAATGTAGACTTCAGCAGCGTGAAAGCCTTGCGTGGAATGATCAGCGATGCTTCCTGGCTCGTAGCGATGTCCGTACGACGGAAACGCAGCAGACGGTGACCGTCTGTGGCTACGAACGTTACATTGTCAGGGCGCAGTTGCACGTAGATACCCGTCATGGCTGGACGAAGCTCGTCGTTGCTTACTGCAAAGATCGTCTTGTTGATGGCACGAGCCAGCACGTTAGACGGGATCTCGATGGCGCTGCCACCCTTCACCACAGGTACACGCGGGAAATCGGTTGCGTTCTCACCGGAAAGCTTGTAGCGTCCGTTTGCTGAACTGATCTCAATGGTATAGGTCTCTTCGTCAATCGTGAAAGTCACCGGCTGGTCTGGCAGGTTCTTCAGCGTCTCGATCAGGATCTTGGCAGGGGCAGCAATGCGGCCACTCTCCTTCGCCTCAACCTGCAGTTCAGTGATCATGGAAGTTTCCAGGTCACTGGCTGTGATGGTGAGGGTGCTGTCGTTGATCTCGAACAGGAAGTTCTCAAGGATAGGAACCACCGGGTTGTTGGTTACCACACCGTTTATGCTGGCTAACTGCTTCAAAAGAGCAGAGGAAGAGACGATAAATTTCATTATGTATAGCTATAATGTTATTTGGACAAAGTTAAAAATTTTTCGCATTTATGCTACCTGCACGGGCCCGGCTTTTTCACAATTTCTTTACATACAGGGCAAAAAAATCAGAAGCGTTCGTAGCGACGCTTGCGCAGGTAGTAGCGCAGCACCCCAAACAGGGCCAGCAGCACGATCGGAGCCACGATGTTGAGCAGCTGCCAATAGGTACGCTCTTCTTTCACACGCACCCTATCCAGTGGCCGCAGTTGTATTTCTTTGCTGCGCACATTGATCAGACCCTCAGAGTCCAGCAGGTAATGAATGGTGTTCATGGCCAGCTCACGGTTCGCAAACGTTACATTGTTGTACCTGTCAAAACCCAGCTCGTAAGCCTGCCCCGTACGTGGGTTCACATCGTTGCGCACAAGGTCACCATCCGAGAAAACTGCTATTTTGGTTGGTACGCCTGTCTCTTTCACCTGTGGATCAGCCGCTCCCTCCGGAGCTCTTCTGTTACGGAAGAGCGATGTAAAGGCGCCCTCCAGCAGATAGCCTACAGGCTGAGGCCCCGCCTGGTATTGCTCCGGTTTTACATCCATACGGGCTTCTTCAAGCGTTAGCGGTACCGGCGCCTGCAACACACGGGAATAAACTGAGGTAAAGGCCAGCGGTGTTTTGCGAATGCCGTCAGCTCTTACAGTATCCATCGTTCCAATAAACTTGGAATACACCGCATCGATGTTGCGCGTAATTGGGTGCTTGGCAAAGGTGTTGAGCAGTGGATAGAAACGCCAGTTGATCATCTCGGTTTGCGGCCGCTCACCGGTATAGCCTGTTACAATGGGTATAAAGCCAGAATTCAGATCCATGATCATGGTTGGGTTCAGGCGCACGCCATAACGGAAGAACAGGTCATCCAGATTGAGATTGTAAGGCATGGCGAACATCCCTCCTGCTCCTACGCTATCCATATTCGCGTTTAAGGCATCTACAAAAAATACTGCCTTGCCCCCGTTCATGATGAACTGGTCAATCTTGTACTTGTCGGCTTCGGTAAAAGGTTGGGTTGGTTTGGCAATGATGATCAGGTCCAGGCCTTGCAAGGTAGGGATATCACGCAGTTCGCCGCGGGCCACCCGGTAGAACTCCTGCAGAGAGCCCAGCAGGTCAGTCACGTTCTGTGTTTCTAACTGCCCCTGCCCACTGATGTATCCAATTGTTTTGTTGCCCTGGAAGGCCATTTTGCGTATCGCCGTGGCCAGTTCGTACTCCACTCCCTCTACTGACTGGTTCAGGCGTTCGTCAGGAGAGGCCGCCAGGTTGCCTTTCAGGAGCATTACGCCGGTTTCTTTGCCTTTGTACATCACGCGAGCACCCGGAAATACCAGTCGTTCCACCTGCTTGCCGCCTTCGTTAGCGCGTAGGTTAGTAGGCTGTATACCTGCCTGCGCTAGCTTCTGGAAAAACTCCACCCGCTGCTTCTCGTCAGAAATCTCGTTCGGGTCGATGAATTCGTAGCGCACATTGCCGCCCGCGTAGATGCGGAACTCGTCGAGCGTTTCCCGTACCGACTGCTGCAGGCGTTTGAATCCGGCCGGGAACTCCCCTTCCAGGTATACCTCTACAAAGACCGGCTCCGGAAGCTCTGCCAGCATCTGCTTTGTAACAGGCGAAATGGTATAGCGCTTATCCTCGGTCAGGTCGAGGCGGAAGAAGAAATTGGCGGCTAGTATGTTGAGCAGCACAATGGCTGCCAACGCGATCAGAAAGCGGGTCAGGTCGCGGCTGCGCTTGCTTTTGTGTGTCGTTGCCTGCTCTGTTACCATTTTCTGCTGCTCAATACAAGTTTGGTGGAAAGAATCATGATCGCGATCACACTCAGAAAGTAGAGCACGTCGCGCGAGTCGATCAGCCCTTTGCTGATGGCCATGTAGTGGTATTCTATACCTAACTGGCTGATGAAGTAGCTATAGCCACCCCACACAGGTATAGAGGCAATCAATTCGAAACCTGCGTAGAAGATGTAGCACAGGAAAATAGCGATCACGAAAGAGATGATCTGGTTGTCTGAGACAGAGGAGGCAAAAACCCCGATAGCGGCAAATACGCCAGCCAGGAACACCAAGCCAAGGTATGAGCCCACCACAGCGGCTGAGTCTACGTTGCCTTGCGGATTGCCGAGTTCGTACACGCTATAGTAGTAGATCAGCGTAGGTATAAGGGCAAAAAGCGCCAGCAGGAGCGCAGCGAAGTATTTACCCATAATAAGCTGTAAGTCCGAGATCGGCTTGGTGAGCAGGAGTTCGATCGTGCCCTCCCGTTTCTCCTCGGCAAAGGTACGCATGGTGATCGCCGGAATCAGGAACAGGAACAGCCAGGGCGCCATGTTGAACAGCGTCTGCATATCGGCAAAGCCGTAATCGAGCACATTGCTCTCGGGGAATACCCACATGAACATGCCAATGGCCACCAGAAAGACCGTGATCACGATGTAGGCGATCAGCGTGTTCAGGAAGCCGTTAAATTCTTTTTTAAGTATAGCGAGCATTAGGTATACCTACTTCGTCAGTTGTTGGAAAATCTTTTCGAGGGAGTTTTCTTCGTGGCGCAGTCCTACCAGTGGCCAGTTGCGCTCGGCAGCCACCCGGAAAAGGGTCGCGCGGATGTCAGTATCCTTGCGGGAAACCACCCGGTAGGTCGCACCCTCAACTAGAGTCGCTGTCAGAACTCCAGGCACTTGCTCAAGCGCCTCCACAGGTATAGGCTGCTCAAACTCCACCAAGGTTGTCTTTTCATTGCGGGAGCCAGCCTGCAGACTGGCCACATCGCTGTCAGCCACCAGTTTGCCGCGGTTGATGATCACGACGCGATCGCAGATGGCGGTCACCTCCTGCATGATGTGTGTAGAGAAGATCACGGTTTTGTCCTGCCCGATACGCTTGATGAGGGAGCGTATCTCCACGATCTGGTTAGGGTCGAGGCCGGTGGTCGGTTCGTCGAGGATCAGCACCTGCGGGTTGTGCACCAGCGCCTGCGCCAGGCCTACCCGTTGGCGGTAACCTTTGGAAAGGGCTCCGATCTTCTTGCCCTGCTCCAGGGTGAGGCCACAAAGCTCCACCATCTCCTGCACCCGCTCCTTCGCCCGGCGTCCTTTCAGGCCGTATACCGAAGCCACAAACTGCAGGTACTCGTGCACATACATGTCCAGGTAGAGCGGGTTGTGCTCCGGCAGATAGCCCACATGGCGGCGCACCGCAATAGGATCCTGCACCACATCATAGCCGGCTACCTGTACGGTACCCGCACTTGGGGGCAGGTAGCAGGTAGCAATCTTCATGGTCGTGGACTTGCCGGCACCGTTAGGTCCCAGAAAGCCAAGTATTTGCCCCTGCGAGACCGAAAACGAAATATCATCGACAGCCCGTTGCGACCCGAAAAGCTTGGTAAGGTTTTTTACTTCGACAGACATTATTTACAGTAATGAATGCATAATGAACAATGACAATCGGCTTCAGGCCTGACCATTATTCATTTACCATTCTGAATTCAGCTTTAATTAGGTATGCAAAGCTACAAAAGCTGTTCCACATTATGGCTATACCTGTTTTCTGCCTTTTGGCATCAGCGGACGCACCTCAATGTCTACGTGGTGGTAGTTGGCGTGCGATTCCAGGCAGTGCACAATGGTGGAGGCGATATCCTCCGGACGCATCATGTTATCGTTTACCGTTACGCTATCGATGTTGTCGAAAAAGTTGGTTTGCACGGAGCCGGGGTAGATGCAGGTTACTTTCACGCCATAGTCGCGCACCTCTTTGTAGAGCGAGTGCGAAATACCGCGCACCGCATGCTTGGTGGCGCAGTATGCTGACATCTGTTCTATACCTGTCGTACCGGCGATGGATGAGATATTGATAATGTGCCCCTCTCCCATTTCCTTCATACCCGGCACTACTAGACGCGTGCAGTAGAAGAGGCCGTGCACGTTTGTGTCGAACATCAGGTGCCACTCTTCCAAGTCCTGGTCTTCGAGCGTAGCCGAGCGACCCAGTCCGGCATTGTTGATCAGCACACTAATATGTCCACCGAAATGCTCCACGGTGTGCTTGTAGGCCATTTGCACCGAGTCGGCACGGCGCACATCGCACTCCACAAACTCAAAATGCTCATGCTGCACATCTGGGTTAGTTCTGCCCCAGCCTGCTACTTTCGCGCCCTGCTCCAGCAGCGCATGCACAGCTGCCAGTCCGATGCCTCTGCTCACGCCGGTTACCACGGCTATCTTATTTTCCAGTTTCATAGTTTTATGTTTATAGGGAGTTTATAATCTGTAAAGCAGGCCTGCCCGGATTACTTGGGTATATAGCTTCATATTGGCGCCTTCCATGTTAGCCTTGTAGTTCTTGATACCATGGGCGTAACTCAAGGATAGGCCGAAGTGACCATGGTAGCCTGTTATACCCAGTCTAGGTCTGAAATCAGTGATCGATTCGTTGCGGTCTATTCTTGTCTTAAATTCAGTTCCATCTTCCAGTGTCGCCTCCGATCTCTCTTTCATTTGCTGACTGAAACCAATATCCGAACCGAGGGTTAGGTCCAGGTCTATAGGGCTTTGCTTGATCCGCCAGCCAATGTAAGGCTGCAGATTGATATAATCGGCTATGATGACAGCTTTACCGTCAGCCGGATGTGTCATAGAAGAACTGTGCGACCAAAAGCCATGGGCTCTGTCTATCTTAGCCTGTGTTCGCAGTTGCTCGTACCCTGCCTGAGTACCCAGTATAAAGCCACCAGCTGCAACAAATTGCGCCTGCAAACTACCTCCATATGTCACGTTATACCTGTTGCCATACGGATTGATCACCATTGGAGCGCTGCCCCAGGTATCATTAAGGACCATTACAGTCGTTTTGGTAGACGATTCTCCTGTAAACCTTGACAAACCAGAGTTTAGCTGGGCGCTGTACTCCATTTTCTGGCCAAATACTACAGTAGCGCTACCTAGCGCAAGCAAAAGCAGGTATACTTTTTTCATATAGGTATAAGTTTGTTTTCTAATTCAAATCAACCCTGCCTTCCCTCTTTACTTTCTTAAATTAAATATCACCTAGTTGCGGTCTGATCAGGATCTCCTCTACCACACTGTTAGGTGACATGGCATAGGCACCGTAAATAGCCATAGCCACATCTTCGGCCCGCATAAAGCGCTCCGGTGGCAGGTCCACACCTTCCCAACTGGCTGTTAAGGTTGCGCCGGGCAAAATAGCCGTAACACGGACACCATGCTCTTTCATCTCCTCACGCAATACTTTTGACATCCCGAGCAAGGCGTATTTTGAAATACAATATGAGCCGCCATTGGTATAAGGAGTGATGCTGGCCGTGGAGCACATATTGAAGACATGCCCGCTTCTGCGCTTCTTCATATCCAGCACAAAAGCCTTGGTGATGTAGTAGGCGCTGTAGAGGTTCGTATTAATCATCATTGGAAGGGCAGCATCGTCCTCCTCGTGCACTTTGCCAGGTATAAACAGCCCACTGTTGTTGACAATCACCTCGATCTTGACCTCAAGGCCTTTCACATAAGCGATAAAGTTTTTGAGTGAGCCCATATCGCTCAGATCGGCCTCCTGGTAGAATACTTTGGAAAAGGTATAGCGCTCCTCAATTTCCAGTTTCAGCTTTTTTAGGTCTTTTTCGTTTCGGGAACAAGTAATGATATGAAAGCCCTCTTTTGCAAATTGTTCGATCACGGCCCTGCCAATGCCTTTTGTGCCACCTGTCACCAAAATATACTGCTGCATGTGCTCTATATAGATATTAGATAATACGTTTTCAAAATTTAACCGTAATATAGGCATTTAAACAGTATTTTTGTTTAGAAACACGTTTAATACCTTGTTTAACACGTAACGCCTGTATGCTACAATCCTTTGGGAAATACCTGCTGTTCATGCAAAGCCTTTTCATCCGTAAAGAATCCGCCAGGATTCTGTTCGGGCGCACCGTCGACGAGGCTATTTTGATCGGCATCAACTCTATATTCATCGTTGCCATCGTTTCCACCTTTATCGGTGCGGTTACCTGTGTGCAGGTGTCATATAACCTCAACAATGCTTTCATACCCCGTTCCACCATTGGTTTTATGGTGCGCGAAATGACTATTCTGGAACTGGCTCCTACTATCACCTCTATTGTACTGGCAGGCAAGGTTGGCTCGAGCATCGCCGGTGGTCTGGGCACCATGCAGATCACCGAGCAGGTAGACGCCCTGGAAGTAATGGGTATCAACTCGGCCTCGTACCTGGTACTGCCTAAGGTGGTCGCAGCCATCCTGGTGTTTCCGATGCTGGTGATACTGGCCATGTTCCTTTCTATACTGGGAGGCTACTTAGCCGGAACGCTTTCAGGTGAATTAACACCTCAGGAGTACATTACAGGTATACGTGACGGGTTTATTCCGTATAACATCACATTTGCACTGATCAAATCAGTAGTGTTTGCTTTTCTGATTTCGTCTATCTCCTCCTTTCGCGGTTACTATACCTCAGGCGGGGCGCTGGAAGTCGGAGCTGCCAGTACCTCAGCTGTAACTAGCAGCGTCATCGCCATTCTGATCGGTGACTTTGTGCTGGCATATATCTTACTGTAGGTTTGTTGACCATTAAAAAATCTACTGGAGTTCATCGCGTCTTTGCCTTTAGCTCCCGAATACAAGAATCAACATGATTGAAATACATAACATACATAAAGCATTTAACGGCAAGAAAGTACTGGACGGTGTAAGCGGCGTCTTTGAGACGGGCAAAACCAATCTGCTTCTTGGTGCCAGTGGTACCGGCAAAAGTGTGCTGCTCAAGTGCATCGTGGGTCTCATCAAGCCCGACCTTGGCAGTGTGACCTTCGACGGGACTTACTTTACCAACAACAAGCTCGATATCCGGCAGGAGATCCGCCGCAAGATCGGCATGCTCTTCCAGGGCTCCGCCTTGTTTGACTCCATGACGGTAGAGCAGAATGTGGAGTTCCCACTCAAGATGCTTACTGACATGACTAAGGAGGAGCGTAAAGAGCGTGTTGACTTTTGCCTGAAGCGTGTCGGCCTGGAGGGTGCCAATAAAAAAATGCCTTCCGAGATCAGTGGCGGTATGAAGAAGCGTGTCGGCATAGCCCGCGCCATTGCCCCGCACTGTACCTACCTGTTCTGCGACGAACCTAACTCCGGCCTTGACCCACAAACAGCACTCAAGATTGACGAACTTATCAAAGAGATTACCGAAGAATACAACATCACCACGATCATCGTGACGCACGACATGAACTCGGTGATAGAGATCGGTGACAAGATCTTTTTCCTTTACGAAGGCAAGAAGCTCTGGGAAGGCACCCGCGATGACATCATGGACACAGATATCAAAGAGCTCAACGACTTTATATTCGCCAACCGTCTGATGCGTGATGCCAAGAAGGTAGAAGAAGAAGAGCGCGAAGAAGAGGAAGAGCGCAGATACAATGGGCAGCTGGCTTCACAGGGCAAAGAAAAAGCTCCTTCTGAAGAATCAGTGGAAACAGAGAAGGAGCCACATCCCGACAACCCGGAAGGCCCTGCCGCTACTACCCAAACCGGTAACGACAAAGTATAAACCCAGGTACAGGTATAAGCAAAGAGCTACAAAACTTTAAATCATAAAAAAAGGCTCCCGCTTAGGTATAGCGGGAGCCTTTTTTATTAGTATAGCTTCTTGTTTAGAAGTTCAAGCCGAACAGCATACCTGCCACGGTAGCCGTCATCATACAGGCAAGCGAAGCTCCGAGCAAGGCGATAAAGCCGAGTTTGGAAAGCTGTCCCTGCTGGTTGGGCGCCATGCTACCGATACCACCAATCTGGATGGCAATCGAGCTAAAGTTAGAGAAGCCAGCCAAGGCATAGGTTGCCATCACCAGGGCTTTCGGACCCAATGTGCCCGCTTCTTTCATGTTAGCCAGGTCGAGGTAGGCCACGAATTCGTTGATAGCCGTTTTCTGTCCGAGCAAGCTTCCCACTTGCAAAGTATCGGCCCATGGCACACCCATAATAAAGGCAAACACGCGGAAGATCTGGCCCAGAATATACTG
Source organism: Pontibacter lucknowensis (assembly GCF_900156415.1). Lineage (GTDB taxonomy): Bacteria > Bacteroidota > Bacteroidia > Cytophagales > Hymenobacteraceae > Pontibacter > Pontibacter lucknowensis. The sequence goes on from NZ_FTNM01000006.1 coordinate 240,596, forward strand.
TAAAGAGAAACCGCTGAACTGACCGTTTGTGCTGCTGGCCACCATCCCGTTCAGACCAGTCCAAACACCGATCATATCCGTCAGGATATAGTTCACCAAAGCAATCACGGCAATGAAAGCGAGCAACATACCACCTACGTTCGCGGCTAGTCGCAGACCGTCACCAGCTCCTCTTGAGAGAGCATCAATCAGGTTCACACCCAGCTGCTCTTCGTTTACTTCGAGCTTGTTCGTGATTTCTTCGTGTTCTGTTTCTGGTACCAGGATTTTAGCCAGTACGATACCTGCCGGGGCGTTCATGATAGAGGCAGTGAGGAGGTGTGCCGCAAAGATGGCTTTCTGTGCCGGATCAGTACCGCCGAGGAAAGAAACGTAGGCCGCCAGTACACCACCGGCCAGCGTCGCCATACCACCTGTCATCAGACACATCAGTTCGGAACGCGTCATGCGGGCTATAAACGGACGTACAAGTAACGGTGCCTCTGTCTGTCCTAAAAAGATGTTGCCAGCAGCAGAAAGGCTCTCAGGACCGGACAGGCGCATCACCTTCGACATCACCCAGGCGATGCCGTACACGATCTTCTGGAGCACACCGAGGTAGTACAAACCAGCCGATACTGTGGAAAAGAAGATAATGGTCGGAAGAACCGAGAAAGCAAAGATAAAGCCTAGCCCGCTGTTCTTAGACGGGTCGGCCAGATTGCCGAAGAGGAATTGTGCGCCCGCCTGTGAGAAATCCAGAAAAGTAACGAAGCCCTCGCTTACGTAGGCAAAGCCTTTTGCCACCACAGGTACCTGCGTAACAAGCACACCAAAAAGGATTTGCAGACAGACACCGTAACCTACGAGTCTCCAATCAATGTTTTTGCGGCTTTTAGAGAACGCAAAGGCGATGGCAATAATGGCTAGTAGGCCAAGAAGCCCTCTGAAAATATCGAACATGCTGTGGGACAAAATTTGGCCAAAAGTAAGGCGAATATCTGTTAAAACAAAAAGTCCCACCCCGATTAGGGGCAGGACTTTTAAAGTATAGCGTATGTTATGCTAGTTTCGCTTGTTCAACTCGTCGCGGATCTTGGCGGCACGCTCGTAGTCCTCTTTTTCAAGAGCTTCATTGAGCATCTTGTTCAGGTCATCGACTGACGTCTGGTTGAGTGGCTCCTTGGCGCTCGGAGTCGATGAAGAACTGCTTTTTACGGCCATTTCTTCATTTTCATCTTCTTCTTCTTCCAGGTCGCTCAAAATAATGCCAGCTTCCGAAAGCACACTTTCCACCGTGTAGATAGGCACCCCAAAGCGCAATCCGATGGCAATGGCATCGGACGGACGTGCATCCAGTTCGAACTCCTTTTCTCCGTCGGTGCACATGATCTTGGAATAGAACACGCCCTCCTTCAGGTCTGAGATCAGGATCTCGGTGATGTTCACGTTCATCTGCTCGGCAAAGGTCTTGAACAAGTCGTGCGTGAGCGGACGGTTTGGGTTGATTTTTTCTATCTGTATGGCAATGGACTGCGCCTCGAACATACCAATGATGATCGGTAGCCTGCGGTTTCCATCACGCTCACCCAACACCAGCGCAAACGATCCCGTCTGCGATTGGCTGGAGGAGAGCCCGAGTATCTCTAGCTGTATTTTTTTCACAATTAAGCTCTTCTATTCTATTTGTCTAAAGCTTTTGCAGCTTCAATTAATTTAGGAAGTACCTCGAGCGCATCGCCAACTATGCCATAATCAGCGGCTTTAAAGAACGGCGCTTCCGGATCCTTATTAATAACGACAATCACTTTAGAAGAGTTAACCCCCGCCAGGTGCTGAATGGCACCAGAGATGCCGGCAGCAATGTACAGGTTAGGGCTTACGGTGATACCAGTCTGGCCCACGTGCTCGTGGTGAGGGCGCCAGCCGATGTCCGAAACAGGCTTGGAACAGGCCGTTGCCGCACCCAGTTCTTTGGCCAGTTCCTCGATCAGGTGCCAGTTCTCAGGGCCTTTCATACCGCGACCGCCGGATACGACGATCTCCGCCTCTGGCAGTAGCACGCCTCCACCGGTGTCCTGCATCACCGTCTCTTTTGGAGCAGCAGCAAAATCAGACTCCGCCAGATCAGCGGAAAGCTTCTCTACCGTAGCAGCAGAACCGCCGTTGCTGATGATGTCGGTGCTGTTTTTCTTTACTGCGATGATCTTCACATCGGAAGTCAGGTTTACCTGCGCAAACGCCTTGCCTGAGAACACACCGCGTGTCACAGTAAAGTTACCGCCATCTATCTTCGGCAGTTCGGTTACGTTGGTAGCCAGTGAGCCGTTCAGGCGAACAGCCAGCTTAGAGCCTACCGCAGCACCAATGTTAGAGTTGGAGAACACCAGTACTTTGGCGCTTTCCTGCTGCGCTGCCTTTGCGATTACTTTCACGTACGCGTCGGCTACAAACTGCTTCAGGCGGTCGTCAGCGTCGTACAATACCTTGCTGATGCCCTGCTCGCCTAGTTTGGCCAGAGCCTCTTCGTGTACATCACCAATGGCTACCGCTGTGGCGGTTGTGCCCATGGCCTGCGCCACCTGGCTGCCGTAGGATGCTGCCTCGAGTGAGGACTTCTTGATCTCTCCGTTCAGACCTTCTACAAATACTAATACAGACATATTACAGTACTTTAGCTTCGTTTCTCAATAGTTTAATCAATTCGCCGGCGTTCTCCGGTTCAATCAGCTTCACGCCGCTCTTTTTCTCGGGCTTGCTGTAGTTCACGTACTCCGACTTGGCTTCGCCGCCCGTAGGCTCCACAACTTTGAGTGGTTTGGTGCGGGCCGTCATGATGCCGCGCATGTTTGGTATGCGTGGCTCGCACATCGGCTGCTGGGCGCTGGCTACAAATGGCAGTTTTACCTCTACCACTTCTTTGCCACCCTCAATCTCACGCTCCAGACGGGCCGTGCTGTCGTCTACCATGTCCAGTTTAAAGGCTGGCGTCACAGACGGAATGCCCATCATCTCGCCTACCATGTTGTGCACCTGGAAGCCGTTGTAATCAATGGATTCCTTGCCCATTAGAATCATATCGTAACCGCCCTCGTTGGCTACGGCAGTAATCTGCTGCGCCACGAAGTAAGCGTCTTTCGGGTGTGCGTTCACGCGGATGGCGTCGTCGGCTCCAATGGCCAGTGCCTTGCGTATATTGGGCTCAGCGTCAGCTTCACCTACGTTCAGCACGGTTACGCTGCCGCCTTTGGCCTCTTTCAGCTCAATGGCGCGGGTCAGAGCGTACTCATCCCAAGGGTTGATTACGTACTGCACCCCGTTCTTGTCGAACTCTTTGTTATCTCCAGTAAAGTTGATCTTGGAAGTAGTATCCGGAACGTTACTGATGCAAACTAATATTTTCATATAATAAAATGTTAGCTTATTAAAAGTTAAATTTGATGCGAAGTTAGTTAAAATATAGCCAAATGGAAATGTCTCAAAATAGATTGCTGCAACTCTTCCAATTCTACAAAGAAGACCCCAACGACCCGTTCACGATATATGCGATTGCGACAGAATTGCGCAACTCCGAGCCGCAAAAGGCAATGGAGTACTACGAAATATTGCTCAACGAACACGAGCGCTACGTAGGCACTTATTACCATGCTGCCAGTCTGTACGCAGAACTTGGGCAACCTGAAAAAGCTGAGCAGACCTACAAAAAAGGCATGCTGATCAGCCGTCAGGAAGGCAACATGCACGCATTTGCAGAGTTGCAACAGGCGTACAACAAGTTTGCGGGCCTTGACTACGAAGACGAGTAGCACCTTTTGCGCTACAGATCAAAAATAGTATGCATGCAGCATATCTGCAAGTATAAAACAGGCTTTTATGCCGAAATGTTTTCTAATGGCTTCTGTAGCGTACTAGATATAGCGCCCGAAGGTTTACGATAGCAAAAAGAAAAGCCACCGCCTTTGCAGGTTTGGTGGCTTTTCCTGTTTATACTTTGGATAGCTACGATAAACTAACCACCAGATCGTCGGTGTTCACCAAAGAGCCTTCCGGCAAATGCAGGTCGGCAATCCTGGTGGCTTCTGAAGCGGTGATGGTCGTTTCCATCTTCATGGCCTCGATCACAAACAGCGGCGTGTTTTTCTTCACTTCCTGGTCCTTCTCCACCAGTATCTTTGAAAGCAGCCCCTGCAACGGTGCCCCGATGTGCTTCGGATTGCCTTTGTCCACTTTCTGGTGCTGTACCCGCTCCACTTTCACCGACTTGTCACGCACTTCGATGTTTCGCGTCTGTCCGTTTAGTTTGAAGAACACGGTGCGCATACCGTCCTCGTCCACGTGGCCCAGCGACTGGTACTTGATCACGATGGACTTGCCGCGGGCGATGTCTATGATGGCCTCTTCACCGGGCTTCATGCCATAGAAGAAAAGGCGCGTCGGGATTTTGGAGACGTTGCCGTATTGTTCGAAGTGTTTGTGATAGGCCTCGTATACCTTGGGGTAGAGCTGGTACGACAGAAAGTCGGTATACTTGGTATGCTCCCCGAATTTCTCCTGAAACTCCCTGAATTCCTGGTCCAGATTAATTGGCTCGAGGTGCTCGTTCGGCCGACCGTCGTATGGCTGTTCGTCTTTGAGCACGATAGCCTGCAGCTTTTTCGGGAAACCGCCCACCGGCTGGCCCAGATCACCGCGGAACAGCGACTGCACTGATTCTGGGAAGGAAATCTGCTCGCCACGCTCGAGAACATCCACCGTGGTCAGACCATTGGAAACCAGGTATAACGCCATATCACCCACTACTTTGGAGCTCGGCGTTACTTTCACCAGGTCGCCAAACAACTGGTTCACTTCCGCATAAGTCTCTTTGATCAATTCCCACTTATCACCCAAGCCCAGTGCATTGGCCTGCGGACGAAGGTTGGAGTATTGACCACCTGGAATTTCGTGGTGGTATACCTCAGCCGTGCCAGCTTTCAAGCCAGACTCAAAAGGATAGTAGTACTCGCGCACTGTTTCCCAGTAGTTGGAGTGGCGGTTGAGGCTCTTCTGATCGAACTCGCGGTGTCGCTCTTGAAAACGCATGGCTTCCACCATTGAGTTAAAGTTCGGCTGTGAGGTAAGGCCCGACATAGAACCCAAAGCCACGTCCACCACATCCACGCCTGCCTCTATGGCTTTGAGATAGGTGGCTGACTGTATACCTGATGTGTCGTGTGTGTGCAGGTGAATAGGCAGTTTCACCGTGTCTCGCAGCGCCTCTACCAGCACCTGCGCAGCGTATGGCTTGAGCAAGCCAGCCATGTCTTTGATAGCCAGAATGTGGGCACCGGCATCTTCCAATTGCTTGGCCAGTTGCAGGTAGTACTCCAGGTTATACTTGGTTTTCTTCGGATTGAGAATATCGCCGGTATAGCAAAGCGTACCCTCCGCCAGACCGCCTGTGCGCTTTCGCACAAAGTCGATGCAGGGCTCCATGCTCTTCATCCAGTTGAGCGAGTCGAAGATGCGGAAAATATCCACGCCCGTCTCCCAGGACTTCTCGACAAACGACTCAATCAGGTTATCCGGATAGGCCTTGTACCCTACCCCATTAGAGCCGCGGATGAGCATCTGCAGCAGGATGTTCGGCACCGCCTCCCGGATCTCGGCAAGTCTACGCCACGGGTCCTCGTGCAGGAAGCGCAGGCACACGTCGAAAGTCGCCCCACCCCATACCTCCATGCTGAAGGTCTGTGGATGGTCCTTGGCATAGGCTTCGGCTATTTTGAGCATGTCGAAAGAGCGCATGCGGGTAGCCAGCAAGGACTGATGTGCATCCCGGAAAGTGGTATCGGTATAGTGGATTTGCTTATCGTTGCGCAGCCATTTCGAAAACTCCTCAGGGCCCAGTTCTGTCAGGAGGTCTTTTGTACCGCGCTCGTAGGGTTTGTTCAGGTTGAAGCCTGTGAAATCCGGTTTGGAAAGCACTTTGTCCGGATCAGGTTTCTTTACGTCCGGGTGACCGTTCACGATCACATCAGCCAGGAAACTGAGAAGTTTGGTTGCGCGGTCCTTGCTCTTGCGGAACACAAAGAGCTCTGAGTGATTCTTCACAAAATCCACAGTCGCGTCACCGGAGATGAAGGTCGGGTGGTTGATAATGTTCTGCAGGAACTGGATGTTCTGCTTCACGCCTCGGATTCGGAATTCGTCCAGCGTGCGCGACATCTTCATAGCGGCATGGCGCAAAGTCGGTGCCTGTGCTGATACTTTTACCAGAAGCGAGTCGAAGAACGGACTGATCTTGGCACCCTGGTATACACTGCCCTGGTCGAGACGAATGCCAAAGCCACCGGCACTGCGGTAAGCGATGATGGTGCCATAATCTGGTTTGAAATCGTTTTCCGGGTCTTCGGTGGTGATACGGCACTGGATGGCCACACCGTTTGCCCGAACCGTGTGCTGCGGCCCGAGCAGTACTTCCTCGTGATCCAGGGTATAGCCATCGGCAATAAAGATCTGCGTTTTGATCAGGTCGATGCCTGTGATCATCTCGGTCACGGTGTGCTCCACCTGTATGCGGGGATTCACCTCGATGAAGTAGATGTTATTGTTGTGCGGCTCCACCAAAAACTCCACTGTGCCCACGTTGTTGTAGTTCACGGCTTTGCAAATGCGGATGGCGTAGTCGTAGAGTTGGTGACGGGTTTCTTCGCTCAGGCTGATGGCCGGGGCCACTTCTACCACTTTCTGGAAGCGGCGCTGCACCGAGCAGTCGCGCTCGAAAAGGTGGGTGATGTTGCCAAAGTTATCGGCCACGATCTGCACTTCAATGTGCTTCGGGTTCTCGACGTACTTTTCCAGGAAGAGCGTATTGTCGCCGAAGGCTTTCAGGGCTTCGTTCTTCGCCTCAAAAAAACCTTTCTCCAGTTGCTCGTCGTCCCGGATTACACGCATACCGCGACCGCCGCCGCCGGCAGCTGCCTTGAGCATAAGCGGATAACCAATGCGGTGCGCTTCTTCCAAAGCGGTGTCATAGGTGTTCAGATCCAGGTCGTTGCTCTGGATAATGGGCACCTCACAGCTTACGGCTACTTTTTTGGCCGATACTTTGTCGCCCAGCGCCCCCATCACCTCTGGTCGTGGACCGATGAAGATGATGCCGTTCTCGGCGCACTTGCGAGAGAAATGCTGGTTTTCAGAGAGGAATCCGTAGCCCGGGTGAATGGCATCTACTCCGTTCTCTTTGGCGATGGCGATGATGCCGTCGATGTCGAGGTAAGGCTGCAGCGGCTGGTTGTCTTTGCCGATCTGGTAAGCCTCGTCGGCCTTGTAACGGTGCAGGGAGTAACGATCTTCATAGGTATAAATGGCCACCGTCTGGATATTAAGCTCCGTACAGGCTCTGAGCACACGGATGGCAATTTCGCCGCGGTTAGCGACAAGTACTTTTTTGATTTTCATATAAGGTGAGATGTAAGGTATAGCTGCACTATATTTTTATGGATAAAGGGCGAAAAGGGGAACACCGATGCGCCACAGGTATAAGCAACACTATAATAATCTAGTATAGACGAATGGCAGACGGGAAATGAAGCGACCTGCCGTTTTGAAAACATCCCTTAATACAGGCTTTTTCCGGATAAGGTTATATTGCAAATCCGAAGGATATACAGCGGTATTTATACCTTATAGATTAAAGCACATGCAACATATTGCAAAACACTAATATACCTGTAGTTAGGCAGATAGCAAAAAAATAGCGCCACCGTTAATCAGTGACGCTACCAAATAAACAACAACCTAAACTTTAATCTGATTAGAAAACCTATAGCTATACTTGTCTAGCCTTAGTGCTTTTTGTGCCCCGGTTCGTAGATCAGTCGGAAAAAGGTGCTCATGCGCTCCCGCTCTTTTGTAACAGGTATACCTGTCACAATACCGATCATCAGGCCCTCGTTGATCACCAATCGCATCTGCGGACGCAGCACCATGTCCATGTGTCCGCCCTGCATTTCCTTGTTTACCTCAAGGCCTACAAAGTTGCGGCTGTTCGGTATCATGTAGTGGGCACTGGTGTTGATCTCGTAACTGGTCTCCAGCCCGCTGTGGCCAAAGTGATTGAACACCCGCGGACCGGTATAGATCAGCGAGTGAAAGTTGCTGCCCCACTTTTTGGCCGCCACTAGAAAAGGGTTAAAAAGAAATCCCTGAAACACGTCATCCCTCCGGATGCGGTCGAGGTCTGTCAGTTCGAACTCAGTGATGGTGCCCAAGGCCATGGACGTATTGAACCGCTTGTTCACCAGAAAGGTATACTGCGCCGCCAGCTTCAGCGACTCGATGCGGTCAGAGGGTCGGTTCACCTCAGGGCGTCGGTCTTTACTATTGGTTGTGTAAACCGATACAGGCACTTCGATTTCCAGACCCAACCTGTCGATCGGCGCCCATTCGTACTCCACCAGAAATTCATAGCGGTCGTAGCCAAGGTTGTCGGTCATGCCGGCACCGATGTTCCACTCCTTTTCCCCTTTGTGTGCGCCAAGATCCCGGATCAGGTCAATGTACAGGGGCTCTGCGTGGTTCAGTTTGAGCGGTTTTGGAGCTTGCTGCTGGCTTGTGTCAGGTATGGCTGTTTCTTGTGCGTAAGCAGTAAAAGAAAGTGTGGTAATAAAAGCTGAAAGAAAAAAAGTCCGTTTCATAAAAGGGTTAAACCGAAATATGAGCGAAAGTAGAACGGCACTATTAAAGGCATATTAAAAATAGATTAGAAATAGATTAAAGCAGCTGATATGAGGCAGGCAGACAAACTGTTTTTGACAGGTATGTGTATCTTTGCCACGCAATGTCGCGAAACCTGCTTCTTCTCTGGCTATCTTGTCTGCTCCTGCTCCAACCCTTGCAGGGCATGGCCGCTATACCTGACAGCACCAATGCAGCGCCAGACAAAGGACGTCTGCTGCTACTCGGCAGTGGCTTTACGGTCGGCTACACGGCCATGCTGGTTTCACTGAACAAGGCCTGGTACAGCGATCAGGAACGTACGGGTTTCCACTTCTTCAACGACAACCGGCAATGGAAGCAGATGGACAAAGCCGGTCATTTCTGGGGTGCCTTTCACCAGAGCCGGGCAGGTATAGACCTGCTGCGCTGGGCAGGCGTACCTGACAAAAAAGCAATCTGGTACGGCGGCCTGACAGGTATTATTCTACAAACGCCCATCGAGATCTTCGACGGTTTCCAGTCTGACTACGGCGCTTCAGTGGGCGATGCGATTGCTAACACGGTGGGCTCAGCTGCTGTGGTGGCGCAGGAACTGGCCTGGCGGGAGGTGCGCATCATGCCAAAGTTTTCTTTCCAGACCACCCGGTACGCCGAAGAGCGTCCCAATGTGCTGGGTAGTACCCTGCCGGAGCAAGTGCTCAAAGATTACAATGGGCAGACCTACTGGCTTTCCGTCAATGTAGGCAGCTTTCTGAAAGAAGAGAGCAGATACCCCAAGTGGCTGAGCATCGCGGTTGGCTATGGTGCACAAGGTATGGTATACAATGATCCGGAGTTGAATAAGGTACGTGGTTTCAATGCCCGCCGCCAGTTCTACCTCAGCCCCGACCTCAACCTGATGCACTTCAAAGGACGCAGCAAAGTGCTCAACACCACGCTATACGTGCTTAGCATCATCAAAATCCCGGCTCCCGCCCTGGAGTACAATCGCACAGACGGGCTGCGCTTCCATCCTGTATACTTCTAACTCGGCACGATTATTCCGCCGCACAAATCGTATCTTTGTGTAAAGTCAATTTGTACTTGTATAATAAGGTATAGCAAACAACGCTATGCCTCAGCACAGGCTTTATACTTGTGACTAATGAACAACCATTAACGATAACAAGCAACGAAAATATGAACGTAGGAGATCGCGTGCGCCTGATGTCAGGACGAGAAGAAGGCATCATCACCCGCATACTGGATAATAACATAGTAGAGGTCGCCATCGACAACGACTTCACTATACCTGTGTCACGTCGTGAGATTGTGTTGATTGCGCCGGAAGAAGCCAAGGCTTTCCGAAATGCAGAGCTTGAGCCCTACGCAAAGCCATCTGCCCGCAAGGAACCGCCTGCGCCCGTATTGGCCGAAAAAGGCATATACCTGGCCATGGTGCACCAGTCAGACGAACTACTGGCCGCCACGGTGGTGAACAATACCGACTACGACGTGCTGTTCACCTGTGGCGAAGAGCGCAACAATCAGTACCGCGGTTTGCAGAACGATAAGTTGGCTCCGAAAGCCAGCCGGGTTGTGAGTCATTACCACATGAAAGACTTTGAGAAATGGCCCACGCTGATCGTGCAGTTTTTGCAGCATCGCAATGGCAGTCCGAGCTTGTTGGAGCCGGTGACCAAGAAGGTGCAGTTCCGCGCTAACTCCTTTTATAAGAGCAAGAAAACCGCTCCTGTCCTCAACAAAGAGGCCTACCTGTTTCAGCTCGACACCAAACCGGTGGCCGTAGACACCGACAAGATAAAAGAACAGCTTTCCGAAAAGCCCGCAGCACAGGAGAATATAAAAGTACAGGCGCCTGAGCACGAAGTAGACCTGCACATCGACAAGCTGGTGGAAGATTACAGCGGTATGAGCAACAGCGCCATGCTGAGGCTACAACTTGATCGTTTTCAGGATGCACTGGACCGCGCCATGGCCGCCAACATGCACGAGATCGTGTTCATCCACGGCACCGGCAACGGCGTGCTCCGCAAGGAGATCCAAAAGATACTGAGCCGCACCCCTGGCATCCGCTTCTTCGAGGATGCCAAGAAAGAGAAGTTCGGGTATGGCGCTACCCTGGTGAGACTGAGGTGAGTTGAGGAGTTGAGGAGTTTGAGAGTTTAGAAGGTAGAAGTTAGTAGCGTTACACGGTATCGTCCGTGCTTGATTGGAAATCTGTGCCCTGACCGCCTATTTTGAAGGGAACTTATACCTGCTTTCAACAATTTAACCTGTAAGCAATTCAACAATTTGCCATACCTTTGCAGGTATAGAAAGCTTAACAGCAAGCCGTCTTATCGCTGCTCCGCTTGGAGGAGAGGAAAGTCCGGGCAACACAGAGCATCCTACTTCCTAACGGGAAGGGGCCTTCCGGGAGACGGGTAGGCTACAGCCAGTGCCACAGAAAATAACCGCCAGCTGCAAAGCTGGTAAGGGTGAAAAGGTGCGGTAAGAGCGCACCAGCGGCTGGGTGACCAGTCCGGCTGGGTAAACCTTAGGAGTTGAAAGACCAAATAGGCTGACAGCGCCTCGCTTCGGCGGGGCTAAGGGCTGCTCGTCCGATGTCAGTGGGTAGGTCGATGGAGCCTGTGCGCGAGTGCAGGCCTAGATAAATGATAAGACGTTGGGCTTCGGCACAGCGACAGAACCCGGCTTACAGGCTTGCTGTTAAACTTTTCTTTCTTTTCAATTCATTTCTTCTTTTTCTCTAGCGTAGAGTAGGTTACAGATATAGCGGCGACATTGGTATACCGCAAGTTTAGCGTTAGCGCAAATGTGGTTGTGCATGGGGCCAGTTTGTAACTGGCGTGCCGGCGACATTTGCAGGCATAGCAACCTAACTTGTTTCATTGCTTCGCCTGTGCGGAGGGTACCTTATGCCCTGGCCGGGCGGGCCTTACTTTTTGTCTTGACGCAAAAATCGAGGGCCCCTACCCCCAATCGCTGAACGCTCTTGACAGGGGGATGACAATCATGCATGAAAATCCTATTTGTCCGTGGGGTAAAGGCCCTCTTAAAATCCTGTAAATCCTGATTCAGACAAGCTCTTCTTCGTATCTTTGCACCCTCAAATGACGCGATTATGACTGAGTTGAAATTATACGACCCCTTCCCGAACATGCAGTTCAGCGATAAGCACTGCTTTTTGTGCGGGGCACATACCGGACCCGAGAACCGAACACCTGTATTCGCCACCTGGCTGCAGGACAGGTATAAGCTGCGTGACAAGGAGTTGCTTATGCTCGACAAGAGCGTCAGCACCTATGGTGAGCTCACCATCCCCTGCTGCGACCATTGCCATACCCAGCACGTTATTCCACTGGAGGAAGAAATAGCCAAAGCCACAGAAACAGGCATGGCCGGGCTGCAGGCGCTGGATCCTAAAAAGCTGTTCCAGTGGATTGGAAAAATGTATTATGGTACGCTGATCACGGAGCTGATCAAGGAAGCAGACCCGCTGATTATGCCGCAGAACCCGGTGAGTGAGAACCCGAAAATGCTGGGCAAATTCCGTGAATTCTTCAAGGTGCTGCAGTCCATGCGGGTGCCGATGGAGTTTTCCGATTTTCTACCCTGCTCCCTGTTTATGCTGGAGGTAAGCCCTAAAGAGGACGAACTACCTTTTGAATACCAGGACGAACTGACAACCATGGCTTTTAGTATCAAGCTGGGGCCGGTCGTGCTCGTATGCACGCTTCTCGACAATGGCATCATTGGCAGAGCCCTTGGCAAACTTTACCGCCTGACACAGGATCAACAGCTGCATCCGGTACAGGTGGCTGAGTTTAAAGCGCGTGTATTTTATGCTGCTTATATCTTCAATGTAGTGCCCGAGTACTTTGAGCGACCACTCAAGCCGGAGGATACACATATTACCCTTGACACCATTATCGATGATGTGACGAACGAGATTTTCAACCCCTGGGAGTTGACTGCTTATACCCATATGTTGGAGGAAATGCTCAAACCCTGGGACATCCGCGAAAAAGAGATACTCGCTGAACCTGGCAAACCACTAAGTTTTCTACTGGATGATCAGCAAAACCTTAAACCAATGGAGCGTTTTCAGAAATAAGCTGAATCCGTTTCGCTTTCTACCTGTTCCAAAATTAAAAAGAGCTCCCCGGCCTGTGCCAGGGAGCTCTTTTTAATTTGGTTACTATTATACTCTACTGCTCTATCACAAAGCTCACGTTAACATTAGAAGTCACCGTCACTTCCCCTCCTGCTATGGACGGACCGCCACTTTGTGCCATTTCCATATCCATCGACATTTTAGCATAGCCTATTCGCGGAGAGCCGTTAGAAGTATGTTCGTTGATGGAGTATACCTTACCCACTTTAGCACCTAGTTCAGCTGTCAGGGCATTGGCTTTTTGTTTGGCATCGGCCACCGCTTTCTTGCGGGCTTCAGCACGGTGCTTCTCAATGTCTGAAACTCTGAAATAAATGTTATCGATGCGATTCACCCCATTGTCGTACAAACCAGAAAGCAGTTCGTCAAACCTGTTGATTTTTCTGATGACAATGGTCATGGTTTTCTGCGCCATGTAAAATTCGGGCTGTGCTTTCCCAAATTCGTTACCTGAATAAATAGGCTGCAGGTTCACGAAAGAGGTCTGGATATCCTTGGCATCCACTCCCTGCTTGCGCAGGTAGGCAATAATGGCAGCGGCTTGCTTATCGGTTTGCTTCCGGGCCTGATCCAGGGTCTTCTCACGTGTTTCCACTCCCAGGCTTATCACAACTTCATTTGGTTCAAGCTTCACCTCCCCTATTCCGTTCACACTGATAAGCGGAGGCATGATCTGTTGCTGGGCCATTGCCGGAAACATAGCTGCCAGCAAAAACACAAGGGCGATAAAAGATACTTTTTTCATAGTATTGAATAAAAAGGTTAGAAACACTCTGGTAAATATAGCTACTTGCTATATAGAACCAATTACAAAGGCCGTACCAGAAATGGATTTGCACAAAAAAACCCTTCACGATTTAAGCGAAGGGTTTCTAATAGCATGAGTTGCTTACTAAGCCTCTAAGTCAAAATCCTGGTCAGCTACATATTTGGCTACCAGCACAGCGCCCAGTGTCACAGCACCAGCCGTCAGGATAAGCTGTGTCGTGCTCATGCGGCGGGCACCCTGCAGCACCAGTTTGCCAACATCGTGCAATAGCTCAGGCAGTTTATCATGTTTGCCCTGGAACACATGCATAGCCGACTCCACTGTTTTAGACATATCATGTGGCTGTAGAAGTTTGAGAGCACTTTGTTCCTTCTTGCCCTGGCTTTGTCCGCCATTGCCGGCATTCTGGTTGCTCTTGTTATCGTTTTCCATAGTTATACTCGGTTTCGTTTAGGTATTAAGTTCAAGTGATTTTCTTATACGGCATTATGCGCGACAGGATATGACCTACCCCTCTGCACGACCACCGTACTTGGTGATCATCTCGCTCATTCGCTGCATCAGACTTTCGGCGCTGATCATCATGCTGGCCGGAAATCCTACTGACAGGTCACTGATCTCAAGCGACTTTGCCTCAGGATTATAGTTGAAACTGGCATTGACCCCCTTCTCGTTTATGCGTCCGCTGTTGCCCTGTAAGTTCATGCCATAGGTCTGAAGTTTGCTTTTCAGTTCATTGTAAGCCTCAGGCGTTACGCCGGTATATAGTGCTCTTTTTGACATAGTATTTATCTCTTTTATGAATGAAAGTATAACGGCACAAGATAAGATGAAGTTTACAAAAGTTACCGCTCGTCATATGCAAGAATCACCTGCTAAGGCATCAAAAGGGGGGACGATGCAGAACTTCCACTTTTTCGGAAAATAATTTTGCATACTAAAAATCAGCTTGTATATTTGCACCCGCAATACAGTAGCACGGTCCGTTCGTCTAGGGGTTAGGACTCCAGATTTTCATTCTGGCAACAGGGGTTCGATTCCCCTACGGACTACAAAAGGGGAAAAGTGATTTTGAGAATCGCTTTTCCCCTTTTCTTTTTCAACCACTTTCTACTCCAGCCCGAAAAGTATCAATACTGTAGGTTGAGGATTTATCAGGTGATTTAGTAAGCCTTCATCTTGCCCTGTCCCGGATGGATTAGGAACAGTGGCTGAGGAGTACTAGACTCAACCTTACCTTCTGAAGATTTTCCTATCTATTTTTACAACAATAAAAACCAAACTCCCTGCTGCAATAGAAATCAGCAGGTCCTGTGCTGACAAAGGCACAAGCCTGAAAAAGCTCTCCATAAACGGCAGATAAATAACGGCGAGCTGTAGCAGGATAGCGGATATCACCACCACTACCATCAGTGGGTTTGTGCTGATGGCAAGCGGAGAATGGGCCGAAGAGCGCAAAGCAAGGGCCTGGAAAACCTGCGCAAACCCTACGGTCGCGAAAATCATCGTTTGCCAGGTCAGGTCCTCAGGGTTGTTTGGGTTGTAGTAGTACAGGGCCAGTCCCAGCGAAACCGCCGCAATGGTCACGCCGACTACTCCCATCTGGTAGAAGTCTTTTCTCTCCAGCGCCCCTTTCTCCGGATTTCTCGGTGGTCTTCTCATGGTGTCCTTCTCCCCAGGCTCCGTGCCCAAGCCCAGGCCGAGCAAGCCATCTGTGAGCAGGTTCAGCCACAGCAGCTGCAAGGGCTGCAAGGCGATGACCATACCAAACAGGGGAGCAAGGAGCATGATCAGCACCTTGCCGATGTTGCCTGCCAGGGAGAACTTGATGAACCTAATCAGGTTATCGAATATCACCCTGCCTTCCTCCACAGCAGCGACAATGGTTGTGAAGTTGTCGTCGAGTAGCACCATGTCCGCCGCTTCCTTGGCCACGTCGGTTCCGGTTATGCCCATGGCTACCCCAATGTCAGCCCTTCGCAGTGCCGGGGCGTCATTCACCCCGTCGCCCGTCATGGCCACGACCTCCCCCTGGCTCTGCAGTGCGCTTACAATCCTTAGTTTGTCCTCCGGGGAGACGCGGGCATAGACGGAGGTGGTTTTGGCCAAACCCAGGAGCTCACCCTCATCTGCCTGCTGCAGCTTTTGGCCTGTCACCGCATCATACTGCTCCGTGAACAGCAGCTCACGGCCAATTGCCGAGGCAGTCAGGGGATGGTCGCCGGTAATCATGACAGGGCGAATACCTGCTAGTTTACAATTCTCCACGGCCGCTTTCACTTCTTCACGTGGCGGGTCTATCATACCTGCAAGGCCTACGAAGACCAACCCCTGCTCCGCATCCGTTCCACTGCTCGGCGCCTCCAGGCTGCGGAAAGCAAGCCCCAGCACCCTCATGCCATTTTGGGCCAGCCTCGAGTTGGCCTCCAGAATTCGCTCCCGCCACTCAGCGTTCAGCGGCACCTGCGAGTTGTTCACCCACACATACTCCGAAACGCTCAGCAGAGAATCGGGCGCGCCTTTGGTGCAGAGCAAAAAGGGAGTGTTCTGAAGCGGAAGTAAATAACCGGGTAACCCACCTTCCACTTTATGAATGGTGGACATCCTTTTCCTGGTGCTGTCAAAAGGCACCTCATCCACCCTCGGCAGGGTTTCGTAGAGATGCTCTTTACTGATTTCTCTTTTCGCGCCGGCTATGAGCAAGGCGGCCTCTGTAGGGTCTCCTATGACCTTCCCGCTATCATATTCTGCCCCGTGGTCGAGGGTGGCGTCATTGCATAGTACCGAAACGGCAAGGGCGAAATCCAGGTCATCTGCTGACGCGCTGTCCATTTCCGTCATGGCGGAGGGGTCTATCTCCACCGACCGTTCCGGCAGGTCCACCACCGTCACCGTCATCTTGTTCTGGGTAAGGGTGCCTGTCTTGTCTGAGCAGATGACCGTGACGGAGCCCAATGTCTCAACTGCAGGAAGCTTTCTGATCAGCGCGTTTCGTTTTAGCATGCGCTGCCCTCCCAATGCCAGTGTGATGGTGACAACCGCAGGAAGTCCCTCGGGAACGACAGCCACTGCCACGCTCACAGCTGTGAGAAACATGTCTGCGGCAGCCTCCCCCATAAGCATCCCCACACCGAATACCAGTGCGGCCGCCGCGGCGCCGAACAGGGCAAGCATCTTGCCGAGCTTGTCCAGCCTTTCCTGCAAAGGGGTCTTGCCTGACTCAACGGAGTCTATGAGGTTGGCGATTGTCCCGAGCTCGGTCTGCATCCCTGTGGAGACGGTGACACCGACCCCTCTTCCATAGGTCACCACCGTGCCCATGTAGGCCATGTTCTTCCTGTCACCCAGCGGGAGGTCTTCCTTGGGGATAGGGGCGGTGTCCTTGTCTATGGGCTCCGACTCACCTGTCAGGGCTGCCTCCTGTATTTTGAGGTTAAATCCGTCTATCACCCGGAGGTCTGCAGGTACCACGTTGCCTGCCTCCAGCTCTACTATGTCTCCAGGCACCAAATCGGTTGCCGAAACTTCCCTGACTTTCCCGCCTCTTCTGACCCGCACTTTCGGAACCACCATACGGTTCAGCGCGGCCATGGCGCGGTCTGCGCGGTACTCCTGGAAGAAGCCGAGAAGCCCGAAGAGCAGCACGATAGCGAGGATGGCCACCGCCTCGGTGGTCTTGCCAAGGAAAAGAGAAAGCAACGCGGCGACTATCAGGATAACCACCATGGTCTCTGTGAACTGCTGAAGCAGCATCTTGAAAGGACTTTTCCCTTTCTTTTCCTCCAGCTTATTTGGCCCCACCTCCCTCAGAATAGCCTCTGCACCGGCATCTGTAAGACCTGTGGCTGATGTCCTCAATTCAGAAAGGACCTGCTCGCTTGTTTTTGTATGCCAATTGTTCATAGAGGTTCGATTTACATCACCAATATAAGTTGCGGTTCCATCACCATTAACTTCTGAAACTATATTATAGCCTTTAGTGATACTGAAAATGCTTGGCTTGCCTTTGGGGCGCTCCAAACAATTCAATAGAAGTTACAGAAAACTGTCAGGTTGTGCTAAGGTTGGTAATCTACCTGTCTTCAAACGCTCAACTAATAAAATCAGCCTACTTTTTAGTCGATTTTCAAATCAGGTCAGGTATAGGAGGTATTTGGGAATATAGGAAAGTGATAGGATCCGAACTCTCTTAGTCTCTCTAGCTCAACCATTCTGATTTCTTTGGGGACGTACACGTGGTTCAATAGCCACCGAAAGATAAGAGATGTTGCATCAAAGGAGTTATTTAGACGCCACATCCCTTACATTGAAGTCCCCTGCCACTACGGAGGTGCCTTTTATACGAGCTACCGTTTCTTCAACCTCTTCCAATGTCAAGCACCCGTGCAGACTTCCCTGGTCTACCTGGCCTGAACACCAACGCCCCATTGCAACCTGTAGCAATGGGGCGTTGTGAAAGACTCAAATCTGCTCCACAAAATTTAAAAAGACCTTTTTATGCAGCTCAAGGTCCATGTCAGGTGAAAGTGCTACACGGGCTATGTAGTCCTTGTCGTCTTCTTTCGTTGTCCCTTGAGTGGATGTAGCAGGTATTGTCCAATAACATCCTTTCAGTTGCCCGTAGCTCACGCAGTATTTACTTTCGTGGGGAATTTCTTCGATCATTAAATTGATCAGCTTTAAATTCAACTCCCTTTTATAGGCTTCCCTTTCTGCATCGGTATCCCCTTTCGTAGGAAGATCCAGTGAAAACACGGATGGCGTAAATCCTTCCTGCGCCAGTTCTTCGGAAACAAAATTGATTTTAGCTGCTGGCAAAACTTCCTTGATGAAGTTTACATAGTCACGTGTGTTCTTATAAGCATCTGCAATCCGTTGATTCATGGAAGGCAACTGCTCTGCGAGTATCTCCATCTGAAGATCTGTAGCCTCGTTGTCACAGAGTATCAGGTGCTGTTCTATTTTTTCGAGCAAAGCTTCTGCCTTTTTGTTTGCTACACAGTAGCCAGCAGTAACTTTTCCGCCACTCGGGAATTTCGATCCGCTAACATATGAAATTGTTCTGATCGTGGAGAGGATACTTCCTTCACTTGCGAACTGTACATTCGGGCAAAATGTCTGATCCAGGATAAAGACCGGATCGATCGCAACCTCACCGGCTGCATTCCTACGCTCTTTACTTAAGACATCTCTTAGTTTTTGAAGATCCGGAACCTCGACCCTCGGGTTTGTTGGAATCTCAGCGATGATGTAAGGGACAGCGTCCTGGTTGGCAATCCTGTCCAGCACGGTATCAATACTTTGAACCATATCGTGCTCCCCATCAACAAGTAAGTCCACTATTTCCACATTATCCAAACAGGCAGCTACCCGTCTTGCCTGGTCGTTTGTTCCACCATAGCAATTGGGGGGAACAATAAAGCGAATACCCTTTCCTTTATGTCTTTCCAGGGCCTCGTGTACCAGCCCCATCATGATGGCATACTGCATAGACAGGCCGGATGAAGCAACGAGCGCTTTTGTATTAGTTCCCGTGATTTTTCTGATTGACTCTACTACACGGGCTTTGTTCTTGGCTACATCACGCTGCCTATGATCGGAAGAAGGTTTTCCTGTCAGCTGCTGCAAGGCAGCAAAACTATTGGCCGGCGTCATGGCAATGGTTTCTCTTCTGCGCACATGCTGAATTTCGGAGATATAGCGCTCTTTTTGTTCACCATTCACCAATAAGATACTTCCAAACTGAGAGTGAACCTGAACAAAGAAATCAATCATCGGGTTGAGTTCCACTTTACCAATCTCATCATCCTGCGAAATGAAAATGGTACTACCATTAAATTCAGAAACCTCTTCTATTTTCCCAACCTGCTTTAAGTCAAATTTATAACCATAAACTTGCTTCAGCACTTCAGCATCGAAGGCATCTGGTAAATCGCCGGAATAAAGAATCTGCGTGTTCTTACGATCCAGTAAGTTCTTTCTGAGAATTGCTAAGACAGGAACCGTTCTGGAAGAGAAACTGATAACATTCTCCGGTTTCAGATTATTCAACTTGGCAACACTCCATTCCAGTACAGAAGATAAGGGATGCCCTAACCGGATATAATCAAATGCAGTGGGCAATTCACTGAGCGCTGATGTTTCAGAATTGCTGTCTTTGTACAGTTTTTCAAACTGCTCTAAGAATTGGGTTTTGGCTAATTGTTCATTGTAAATATCCAGTCGGTGGGTGGTGAGCTTCAACCAATCAGCTGGCATATTTTCTAATACACCTTGTATATAATGAAGCACTTTATTTCCTTCCATAATTATTATCTTGAGGTAAGCTATAAAATACAAAGTAGTAGAAAATATAACTTCCTGCCTAGTTTTAAACTGATTGAGAAGATGCTACACTACTACTGTTGGTTATTCGGAGGCCTTCAACACCAAAGAAGGCTACCGCATAATCTTCTGCAAAAGAGAGGTACAAGTTTAGTCTTCGGATGCAGGTAACCGATCAATTTCATCATCATTTTTAGATGCATTGCGTTTAGCTTTTTTCGCCGCAGCTTTAAGAGACTCCTGATGTTTTTTCCTTTCCAGAAACTCTTTTTGGCGCTGCTTCTTCTGTTGGTCCCTTGCTCTGGTACTCATAACCTGATTTATTTTTAAAGTATCTGATTTTCGAATCTTACTAAGCCCCAATTTCCATAATAATCTTATTGCACAGCTGAGCTTCCTTCAAATATTTACGCAAAGCCGCTAAATCCATATGGAGAGAGTCCGACAATTCATACCTAAGGGCTAGCGCAGCAGCACCCAGGTATACCTGAAACGATTAGGATCAACCCATTTATTACAAGGGTATTTTCGGATAATTCTGCACTTCTGTTTCCTTGCCGCTTTTGAAGATTTTCAGCCGGCTGGGCCTATTCTGCTGCGCTACCTCATGTGCCTTTTCCAGGGCCTGCTCTTCGCCTTCAAATGCCTGTACCAGCTCCCTGTCATGGTCCAGCACGCACCACTGCTTTTTTTCCTTATTCCATTCCACCCGGTATGTTTTAAACTGCGCTTTGTTCCGAATCAGGTCAAGTATCACTTTACCATCGCTCTCGTTGCCATCCGGGTAAGGCATGGGCAGCAGGGCAAAGAATACATAGTATAGCGAGAAGTACGTGAATTGGTAAGTGAGTATACCTGGTTCCAGTGTCTTGTTCTCGATGAGGTAAATTACCACGAGCGCTGCAAGTGTATTAAACAATGCTCCTCCAGAAAATATGAGGATGTTGGCAAACCGTTCGTTTCGCTTCAGGTTTTCAAAAGTGCAGAGGCCATACCAAAAGTAGTACTTTCGAACTTCCACTATACCTATCCTAAAAAGCACTTTACCAGCGCCTATAGAAACTTTTATGTTCTTCCCTCCCATCAGCCAGGCGAAAAACACATGCCCTGCCTCGTGCACAAAAGAAATGATCGGTAGTACAAGAAAGAAAGCCAGGAAAAACTTAGGGAGGTCATTTATTTCAAACATAGCTTCAGGTATACGTTTTACAGAAAGCCGGATGCTGCCATAGAAGCAAATATGACTGCCATCACATGACCTCAGGTGTTACCAGGTTGCGTATACCTGACACAATCATGTCGATACCGATGGCACCCAGGAAAAAGCCGTTGATACGCAGTAACAACTCCATGTTCTTGTCAAAAGCAACCTGCACTTTTTTGGAGCGCATACTCCGGCGTATATATTTCAGCCCCATGATAATGCCAAAGTTGATCAGCATGATACTCACGAGCGAAAGCACCCCTTGCCACAGCACCAGTTGCTCCGACATCAGTACGGTAAGCGATATGGTACCGGCACCCACCATGAAGGGCAGAGCAATTTCTGAGGCCAGATCGTGAAGATCGCCTTTTATTTGGATGAAGGCTTTCTTGCCCTGCACGATAAACATATAGGCAAAGGAGAACAGCACAACGCCGCCGAATATCCGAAATGACTCAAAATTGATGCGGAACACTTTCTGAAACACCAGGTCGCCCAGCAGCAGAAAAACCAGGTAGATACCAAAGGAAATACTGCTGGCTTTAATAAAAACAGATCGGAAGTCTTCATCCGACAGGTCTTTCATGATGGGCTTCAGGTATAGGAAAAGCGCAAAAGGGTTGAGCATTACCAAAAAACTAACGATTGCTGTAATCATAAATATCAGGACTGGTTGAGGGTGCCTTTAACTACGCAGCACAGCACAGGTAGATATGTAAAAAGCGGGATCAGGCGAGTCATCAACCCACTTTTAGTTGACAGCCAGTACCTAAGGATTGGCTGTTCGTTCAGAAAATATTATTCGGGAGAGAAGCCAGTATCTGCTAAATCGACTGGTTATCAAAAATGAATTCCATGGTATAGGTGTGGTACTCGGGCTGCGTGATACCAGCTACATACGGCAGGTTGTGCTCTTGTGTGTACTTCGCTTTGTAGGCTTGGTCTACTTGCAGGTTCAGGTCAGTATCACTTACCTGCTCTCCTCTTACGTTCAGCACATGTTGGCCGTATTGAATCTGCCCGACGCCTTCTTCCAGAAAAGCAGTGAACCAGCTTCTGTTACTTTTGGTCCAGCTTCGGGCAAAAACCCTTCCTGCTACTTCGACCATCCAGATG
Organism: Pontibacter lucknowensis; assembly: GCF_900156415.1. Taxonomy (GTDB): domain Bacteria; phylum Bacteroidota; class Bacteroidia; order Cytophagales; family Hymenobacteraceae; genus Pontibacter; species Pontibacter lucknowensis. Next base: position 262,871 of record NZ_FTNM01000006.1, read on the forward strand.
TTCAGAAAAGTTTCACGTTCTACGCCTCCTTTTATACCTACTAATGTGGAGGAGCCCAGGTAGGCTATAAAATCAGTCGGGAAGGGTTGTTGCTTCATGATCTGTATCTGATGAGATTTAGCGTGCACTGGCTACCCGCACCTGTTTCTTTGTACTTTTTGGTTGGGCCGGATACATAAAATTGCGCACATCCTTCATGTAGTTCAGGCTGCCATTGGTCAGGTTGCTGAGCACAATGATGGAACTGTGGTCTTTTGGGTTGCGCAGGAAATAAGTGTTGAAACCATGCCACAAGCCGCCATGGTAGATTACAGTATCGCCACTCTCCACCTGCTTCAGACGAAAGCCGAAGCCATAGGACTCTGCCCGCTTGTTGATCTTTCCGGTTGGCATAAAGGCCTCCTCCAGCGTTTCGCGCTTCACCAGTTTTTGGGTATAGAGCGCCTGGTCCCATTTATAAAGGTCTTCTACGGTTGAGTACATACCCTTATCACCCAGCACGGTGTCCTGGTAGTCGGGCAGGCGCTTGCGACGACCACCAATGTGCCCTGTAGCCACACGACCGGTTTGGGTGACCAGTTCGTGGTTGAAGGTATAGGTGTCATGCATTTTGAGCGGCTCAAAAATATGCTCCCGCATAAACTCTGCAAAAGGCTGCCCGGAAGCCTTTTCTACCACGGAAGCCAGCAGCGCATAGCCTGTGTTACTATAGCTGAAGGTACGGTCAGGCTGGTAATAAATATTGGGTTTGTGCACAGCCATCATGCTCAGTACATCATCGTTGCTCAGGTCCACTTTACGGTCTGGCCAGAATTCTTCGCTGAAATAGGTATAGTTGGGCAGGCCGGAGCGGTGCGTGAGTAGCTGGCGCACAGTTATGCCTTTGTAAGGAAAATCAGGGATGTATACCTGCAGGCTGTCATCGTAGCTAAGCTTACCTCGCTCCTTAAGCATCATGATGGCCATGGCCGTAAACTGCTTCGATACGGAGGCTAGCTGAAAAACCGTCTGGGTGCTGAGGGTGTCTTTCGTCTTGAAATCAGCATACCCGAAAGCGCCACGGTAAATGATCTGGTCATACTTGGTCACGAGTACTGTCCCGTTAAAGCCCTTGCGCTTGTGCAAATGCGTGAAAAGGGAATCGACCTCTTTACCAAGTTTGGTCGCAATGGTGGGTGTAAAGGTTTCAGGTACCTCTACGTGTAATTCACAGTCCTCCTCGACGATCAGCTCTTCGTTCTGAAAGCCGGAGCAGGCACTAAAAGATAGAAATAAAGCGCATGCCACTACGCTCCGGATTAAAAGCGATTGAATGTTACTAAAAGCCATACCTGAAATATACCAACAAGGGAAATGAGCTTTAAATATAAAGGAAGTTTCTGGTTTTTAGGAAAGGAAGTTTCACAAATTTGTAAAAGAAGGTCCACTAGTAAATTCACCATAACTGACTACAGCAAAATCGGGATCAGGATGAATTAGACAGGCCTGAATACTTTTGAAGCCCTATATTATTTAAATTATATCAGTCTGTTTAATTGCACTATTTTTAAATCATACGGATGTTTCCTTACTCCTGAATCAGCATAACCAAATAACCATCAGACCCTTAACTGTACAACTTTAGTAATCCTCTTCTAGCACCTCTCTTCTTATTAGACTCAAATTAATCTTGTATTCACTAATTAAAAGCGCATTCTGACCATGCTTTTAATCAAATTAAAAAATTTCATAAAATCATGTAAATAAAATTAATGCAATCCCGTACAGCAAGGCATGTAAACTAAAAGCAGTTTTAATAGCAACGTTTACAGTACATTTAAAATCAGCTGCAGAATCAGTATATAGTTTTAATAATATTTTTAACCAGTACACGTAACCCTCTACTATGGAAAAAAACTTACTTCTTCCGCTAAATAGCCCATATTATCTTACCTCACCACCAAGCTAAGGGCTGATTGACCTTCCCTTTTAGGGGCACCATATATCAAGGCACATACTTCACCAACTGAGCGGGACACATAAAAATCCCTGCCTGGCAGCGCCTTGTCTGTTTCATTTTAATTTCAATTACCAGCATATATTTTAAATCATCGACTATGAAAAAAAATTACACTTACACAATTCCTGAATTTCAAAGCTACCACACCTCCTCCCGGCTTTGGCGTCTTTTTGCCTTTAGCCTATTGTGCTTTTTACTATACCCGGCTACTGGGCTGCAAGCAAACACGACAGCTAATGCTAATATGGTAGCGGATCAGTTGACAGTGACCATCGAAAACCACCTGGGCCCGGGCTGGATCAGCTGCAATCACGAGAAAGTAACCTTGGTGGCCACAGTTTATCTGAACGGAGTTCAACAGAACCCTGATGGCATTTCCTTTAGCTGGACGGGACCTGAGGGCTACAAGTCAACTGGTTCTCGGATTGCTGTGACAGTAGCAGGCGAGTATGTACTCACGGTCCAAAACGCTGCAGGTTTGACCGCTTCTGCCAAATACGTGGTAAGAGGTGTTGCCGGAGCTGCAGGTGCTGACAAAGTGATTAGAACATCTGAAACCTCAGTACAATTGGCTGCTGAATCCCACCCATGGGAAACATTTGGGTTTACACCGTCCTGGACTGCCAGCAACGGAGGCAACATAGTTTCTGGTGCTGACACCTTTACCCCAAGCGTTGGCGCACCAGGCACGTATACCTTAACCCTCACCCATACTTCTGGCTGCACCATGGAGGATCAGGTAGAGGTAACTGAGGGAGAAGATGTTTTGGAGGTATATATCGGCCGCGGGAGTGTCTTACAAATTGATTGTTATGGCACACCTATTCATGCATACACGCATGTTTACCTGAATGGGGATGAGGTTACTGAGGGCCTTACCTACAAGTGGTCTGGTCCTAATGGTTTTTCCTCAGAAGGATCAGGGCCAACCATATCAGAGCCAGGTGATTATACAGTTGTAGTAACATACCTTGCTACTGGCTTAACGGCAACAGCGACACGTGAAATTTCTCAGAGACCCAGACCTGAGGGAAGTGCTGGGCCCGACAAGGTACTGACACGCGACAACCCTACTGTTACACTAGAGGGATCAGTGGTAAATAACTCCGGGCAACCTACATGGTTAGCCAGCGATGGGGGTAATTTTGTTTCGGGCTACAGAACGCTTAATCCGATTGTGGATGCCCCAGGCACCTATACCTTAGTACTTCAGGATGGAAGAGGATGCAAGACAGAATACACCGTAAAAGTTACCAAAGCAGAAGATCAATTCATTGCACGCATTGGTGATGGCTCTTCAAAACAACTGGATTGTGATCGAAATCCTATTACACTGAATGCCTACGCTACACTTAATGGAGAGGAAATAAAAGAGGGTATTACTTACAGTTGGACTGGTCCTACTGGTTACACGTCAATACAACAGAAAGCAATCATTTATGAGCCAGGGGATTATACACTTGTGGCTACACACATTGCCACAGGAGCAACAGCAACCGCGACAATGACTGTTTCTCGAATGCCTTCTCCCGAAGGAAGTGCAGGCCCCGACAAAGTACTGACACGCGAAAACCCTACTGTTAGACTCGAAGGGTCAGTAGTACCAGGGTCAGTACCCAATGATTTTTATGAAGTAATGTGGTTTAATAATGTTGGTGCTTCCATAAAGGAACCATGGAGCCTCAATCCGGAAGTTGATACTCCTGGTACATATCGTATGGTAATTACCGACCGTCTAGGCAAATGCACATTTGTTGATGAGGTTGTAGTTACCCGCGAAGAAGGGGAGAGTCCACTAGTAGCACGTATCTCCACTTCAGGTGTTCCGCAACTTGGTTGTGACCCTGCTGATTCTTTCTATATGATGGGCGTTGCCATGCTCGATGGACAGACCGTGACAGAAGGAATCACTTACAAATGGAACGGCCCTAATGGCTATACATCCAACGACAAAAACGTGTCTGTTACTGAGGCTGGCGATTATACCTTAATGGTTACATATACGGCCCGTAATCTTACCGCCACATCTGAGCCGATTAGAGTAAGCAGGTATACCTTGCCAGAGGGCAGTGCCGGTCCAGAAAAAGTGCTGACCTGCAAGAATCGCACCGTCACTCTGGAAGGTTCAGGTCATGGCATGGTGCAATGGGTTGCAAGCCATGGAGGTAACATTGTATCAGGACACAATACCTTAAACCCAGTAGTAGATGCCCCAGGTATTTACACGATGGAACTTAATCTGATGAGAGGTGGCTGCGTATCTTATTTTACTGTAAAAGTTATCCGTGAGGAAGATATGACGGTAAACGCTACAGGCGGCCAGCTGGATTGCACCACTGGAACCGTGCAACTTACAAGCTCATCTTCAGCTGAAAATGCGACCTATAGCTGGACAGGCCCAAATGGCTATACCTCAGCAGAACAAAACCCTGTGGTGAAAGTGGCGGGCACCTATACCCTCACCGTGGCTGACCCTGATGGTGGATGCTCTGCTTCGACCAGTGTGGTGGTAACGCCTAGCTCAACTGAGGTGACCATGACGCAGCACCTGATTGATTTCGACGACCAGCCAAGAGGCCTGATCTCGAGCATTGACACCGAAGCAGGACCAGTGGCGATAACGGGAAGAAAACGCAACCCAGATGGTACATACGCACCAGAGAACCATGCCGCCATCTTCGACTCCCAAGACCCGACAGGCGACGACACCAACCTCTATACTACAGACTGGGGCCAGGTGCTCATCATCAACCAGTACCAGAATGACTACCCGGATGCCACACAGTGGGGCGGCGAACTGATCCTGGACTTCTCGGCCATCGGACCTGTGACGATGGAATCGTTCAGAGTAGTAGGTATGGACAAATTTGAGGATCTATCCTGGGTATACCTCTACGATGCGAATGGCAAGGAGCTGAACAAGGTATACCTGAAGCCGCTCGGCATGAACAGCAAGCAACTTGTCAACCTGGGGAATACCAGAGGCGTTATGAAAATGAAAGTAGTGCTGGATGGCAGAGACGGGTCTGGCGATTTTGCTGGATCAGCCGCTATCGACAACATCAAGTTCCACACAGAGAGCGTCACAAGCAGCCCTTGCACTGTAGCTGTGGAGAACTTTACCCATGCGATGGCCTATCCTACCGCTTTCAGCGACCGGACAACTGTAGAGTTCATTGTGCGTGAGACAGAAAACTACAGCATCAACCTCTACGACGCGCAGGGCATGCTGGTAAAGCAACTGCAGTCAGGCACCGCCAGAGCCGGCGAAATGACACGTGTTGAGGTGAACGGCAAAGACCTGAAGGAGGGTATGTACTTTGCCCGACTGGTAGGTAGTTCCGGTTCTAAAACCTTTAAGCTGGTTCTGAAGCGATAAGCTATAGAGGTATAATAATTCTATTGAAATGCCCCGACTCCAGCTAAGTCGGGGCATTTTTTGTCGTATAATATGTGCCAACATCTTCTTATATCTAAAGTATATAAAGGAAGAGGTTTGATGTGACGATTGATGGTGTGATGGGATCTCCGGTTAACATATTCATTTTTCTGATACTGCTGTTTGCGCCCGTTCAGGAAGACGCTTACAAAGTGCAGCGTGAGCAAATGGTCGAGCAGCAGATCAAGCGACGGGGCATAAGTGACAAAGCCGTGCTAAATGCCATGCGCTCCGTGCAACGGCACCTCTTTGTGCCTCCCTCCATCGCTGCCGAAGCCTACTCTGATGGCGCATTACCCATTGGGCACAAACAAACCATCTCACAGCCTTACATGGTAGCTTACATGACGCAGGTGATCAGACCTAAACCAGATATGAAAGTGCTGGAAATCGGCACAGGATCTGGCTATCAGGCTGCTGTGCTGGCTGAAATCGTAAAGCAGGTATACACCATCGAAATTGTACCGGAGCATGGGCGGGCAGCGGCTGCACGACTAAAACAACTGGGTTATGAAAATGTGGAAGTCAAAATAGGCGACGGTTATGCTGGCTGGACGAAGCACGCGCCTTTCGACGCCATAGTCGTGACGGCCGGTGCCGAGTCAGTTCCCCCTCCCCTGTTTGAACAACTCAAAGAAGGCGGCCGCATGGTTATACCTGTCGGTCCTGTGTACAGTACCCAAACCCTCAAGCTGATCGAAAAGAAAAAGGGCAAAGCTGTGACCCGCAACCTGATGCCTGTCGTATTTGTCCCCTTTACAAGGGAAGGACAGCGGTAATCACCCTTCATCCCGAATTAAAGTAGAATAGATTAGGCAGCGTTATCTGAAAAAACATACCCATACCTGCAAAATTGCGTAAGCGCTATATAGCAACCAGCAAGCATAGCTATTATCCTATGCTTGCCTGACTTTTTATAACCCTTTGCCATACAAAGCTTACACATGCAGAAAATTCTATTTTCCTTCCTGATCATCTTCTTAACGGTAACTACAGCTTCGGCACAGGTAGAAGCCGACACCACCTGGCGCAGAACTTTTTCAGCGGGCATCAACCTGAACCAGGCCGCCTTCAGCGACAACTGGAAGGCAGGCGGCATTAGCTCAATCGCTTTTAATTCACACCTGGATGCACGCGCCGATTACAAACTGGGCAAAACCTCCTGGGACAACGCCGTGCAAATGCAGTACGGTCTGCTTAAAAACAAGGGAGAGGAACAGCGCAAGAGTATCGACCGCATCTTCCTGGACTCCAAGTATGGCTATGCTATTTCTTCGGACTGGAACACTTTTGTGTCGGCTAACTTCCTGTCGCAGTTCACAAGGGGCTATGAATATGACGTGGACGCCGACGGCAACGACCGGCTTATTTCAAACTTCCTGTCTCCGGGCTTCCTGACGTTTGCGCTGGGGGCTGAGTATAAGCCAAACCCTTACTTTTCGCTTCGCCTGAGCCCCTTTGCACCCCGCTTTACTTTTCTGGCAGACGATGCCGTGGCAGCTAATGAGCGATACGGCGTGCCGGAGGGCAAAAGTGTACGCACAGAGTGGTTGGCGGCCATGGTGCAGGCCACTTATAACCGCGACATCTTCACTAATGTCAACCTCCGGCTGAATTATATGTCATACATCAATTACGAGGAGCTATCCGGGAAGCGCATTGACCACATGCTCAACTCTACCCTCACGGCTAAGGTAAATCGCTACATCAATGTCAACCTGATGGCCAACTTCATCTACGACTACGATCAGGATAGCGACGTGCAGTATAACCAGTCACTCGGTTTGGGTATACTCTACACCATGCAGGGTTTTACTGTGCGCTAGTATGTTTAGCGTTACTAACGATGCAGCTTGTTGGGGATTTCACTACAGGGTCCTTCGTAGCGCACAAAAATGTGGATGTACAGCGAACGCGACCACCTGAAGATCACAGGCAATAAACCGATTACCACAGCTGCTACTACACCGATCATCATGCCCATCGTGATCTCCTCTACGAACTGGTACAGGATAAAAAGGCATACAATGAAAATAGCCACGTTGAAGGCAAAACTCACGTACATGGCGCCATAATAAAAGCCGGGCTCTGGCTCAAACTCCTGCCCACAGCAGGGGCAGTTGGTGTGCATATCAGAAAACCTGGTGGTATAGAGTCCACTCTTGAACATTTTGCCTTCACGGCAACGCGGGCATCTGTTGAAAAAGATACTGTATAATACGGAGTTTCTGTTGCTCATGCTGTGTCTTTCTCTGATGTTAGGACATACTTCTCAAAGGTACGTCTTTTAAGAAATAAGGCACAGCAACGGCCTAAATTTACAGTCCTAAAATTCTACAATAAACCCTAACGTAGGCACTAGATTCCCATCATTGTTTTTGAGGATGACAGGTATGGCGTTGCTTCCATCGTTGCGCAGCGGATTGCCGTCGGTGGTCGCGAAGCCTGTATTGTCCTCATTGCGTTGGAAGGTATAGCGGTCGAAGCCTGGTGTGTTGCTGGCCAGCACATTGGCAATGTCCAGGAACAGGTCGAGGGTGATACGGCTGAAATTCCACTTCTTGTCGATGCGCACGTCCAGTTGGCTGAACGGCCGCAGGCGCTCCGAGTTGAGGCGGGTATAGTCGAGTATGCCTACACCCAGCGAGGCATAGTTGCGCTGCGAAGCCTCCAGATCGAAGGGCGTGGCAGGTGCGCCGCCTGCGAAGCGGTACTTGGCCCCAAACTCCCAGTTGCGCGGCAGCTTCTTGCCCAGCAAACCGGAGGCAAGGTGGCGGTAATCCCAGGCGCTGGACACATAGCGACCGTCGGTACCGGCAAACTCACTGATTACATAGGTATAGGACAGCACACCGAACACCGTTCCCGTCAGCTTTTTCTGTACATAAAACTCCGCTCCGTAAGCCCTCCCCTTCCCGGTGGTGCTTACGGCTTCATTACCAATCGAACCGAAATCACCTCCCTGGTTGGCCAGCGAAATACCATCGCGCAGCGACACAGGGTAGTTGTCATAGTCTTTATAGAAGCCCTCCACTGTGAAGCGCAGATCCTCGCGAGGCAGAAACTCCGTGCCCAGCACATAGTGGATGGACCGGATATAATCAGCTGAGCGGTTCAGGAATCGGTTATTCTCCTGATAACCCAGCACGGTATAGGTCGGCAGTTTATAATAGGTGCCCCAGGAGCCGTTGATCGTCCATTTATCAGTGAGCAGGTATGAGGCTGACAGGCGCGGCGAGAGCGTTTTCAGCGGATTGCGGCCTTCGTCTGTGAAGGTGTTCATGTCGGTGCGCAAACCAAAAGACAGCCCGAGCCGGTTGTTTAGCACTGAACGCGATACTTGCCCGAATGCGCCATACCGGAAGAAGTCGAGGTTAGTATCGTAATCAACCGTAACAGCAGGCTGCACCAGATTGCCACTTTCGTCGCGCACCTCGTTGCGGATCAGACTGAAGATATCGTTGGTGAACTGCACATACTGCCCCGACACACCATAAGCGTATTTGAATCCGTTCTGGTATTTGTTTACGTCCAGACGCAGCTTGTTCTCCGTTTCACGTGAAGTTGACTTGAGCGTGAGTTGCGAAGCGCCTCCCTCCTGCGCCGCCTCCGTCTTTTCCAGATCAATGTTGAAAGCGTTACGGCTCAGCGCCAGGTTCACGTAACCATCACGCACCAGTCGCTTCATCGCCACGCCGGTTGTATAGTTCCATTGATTGTTGGAAGGTATAGACCGCAGGATGTACTCACTTTCTGGCGTGCTGTTGCGCGGCACCCCAAAGGCAAACTCGTCTATGGCCCCGACGCCAATAAAAGAAAGTGAGGTTTTACTGTCAATCTTATGGTCTACTTTATACTGGAAGTCCCAGTAATTTGGCCGGATGGGCAGGTCAAGCAGCTTAAACAGAAACTGCAGGTAACTGCGTCGGGCTGAGACCAGATAGGTTGTCTTAGAAGAAAGCGGCCCCTCCAGCGTTGTCGCAAACTCCGAACCGCTCAGACGCACGTTGCCCGAAAAACGCTCCGGGTTGCCGTAACGCTGCCTGAACTCAAACACTGAGGCCAGGGCATTATCGTAACGGGCGTCGAAAGCAGAGGAACTCAGTTTCAGGTCCTCGATAAAAGACACGTTGAGTATACCTGTCGCGCCGCCGGCGCTGCCTTGCGTGGTGAAGTGGTTGATCAGCGGTATTTCGATGCCATCTAGGTAATACACGTTCTCGCTCGGCGCGCCGCCACGGATGATGAGGTCGTTGCGGCTGCCCCCGCCTGTGCCACTGGTGGCCACACCCGGTAGTACTTGCACTACTTTCGAGATGTCGAAGTTCCCGCCCGGGTTGCTGCGGATCTCTTCTGTGCTCAGGCTCTGCACCGACAGCGGCGTCACGATATCGGCGATGGCCGCGCTCTGCCGGCGACGTGCCACCACTTCTACCTCACCCAACTGACTTGAAGCCGGCACCAGCTCAAAGTTGATGATCTGGGCATTGCCTGAGGTCACGTTCACGTTGAATTTACTCAGTGGCTGGTAACCGATGTACGAGCTCTGTAAGGTATAACTGCCGAGCGGAATGTTGTCGATCCGGTAGGAGCCGCTCTCGTTTGTGACCGTACCCAGCTGCGTGCCTACCACCTGCACCGACACCCCAATCAGGGTTTCCCTGGTGTTGGCGTCGCGCACAGTACCCGTAATCACACCAGACTGTGCAAAGCTAAGTGTTGGCAAAAGCAGTAAGAAAAAGAAGAATAAGCGCATGGTTGAAAGGCTAAATCATATCGCAGGTATTACACACTTCTAGCTGAAATGTTTTGAAAACACTATATATTTTTAGTGACTACATTTTCAGAGCGTTAACATCAAATTTAATTCATTGAAGTTTAAACACTTAGAATCATCCTTTTCTGATATTAACTATAGCTCGTTAATCAACTCCCGTAGCCTGTCGGCATTGAGCACGGCATTGCCTACGATGGTGTTATTAAAGAATACCCATACCTCTTTGCCATCTTCCAGCCAGTCTTTCACCATGTAGGCATAACGCTCCAGCTTTTCGTCGGAGTAGGACGAAGCGTACATTTTCTCATCGCCGTGGAGCCGCAGGTAGGCAATATCGGTGGTCGTGACTTCTGTGCCCGGAAAGCGCTTGCCGGCATTGGCGATAACGGTGGAGATGTTGTGTTCGCGCATCAGGTCAAAAGACTCCTCTGTGAACCACGAGACGTGGCGTGCCTCCAGCGCAAAAGGCTGCTCCGGGTACAGCTCCCGCAAGGTATGGTAAAAATCACCGGCTATACCTTTGTCGAAACGGAAACTACCGGGGATCTGCACCAGCACCGGACCCAATCGCTCTCCCATCAGCTGGTAGCGCGACATAAATTTCTGCAGCGGTTCTTCGATGTCCTTAAACTTGCGCTTGTGCGTGATCTCCTGGTGCAACTTGGGTGCGAACTTAAAATGCGCCGGTGTCTGCGCCAGCCACTTCTCAATGGTTTTGGCCATGGTGAAGTGGTAGAAACTGCTGTTGATCTCCGTGCAGTTGAAACGAGTGGCATAGTGGCTCAGGAAGTCCGCCGACTTAAGCTCAGGCGGATACAGCACTTCCCGCCAACGGTAGCTCCAGCCGGAAGTACCGATGTACAGCCTACTTGAAATTGTATCCGTCATGAGCCCTTACGCACCCAGCGGGAAGTTGAACACAAAGGCCGTACCGTCTGGCGTAATGCCATCCAGCCGCACCATACCGCTGCGCGACGCTGCCAGCGATTTGCTAATGTCAGCAAGACTGTTCACAGGGCGGCCGTTCACTCTGGCGATCACGGTACCCTCCGGTATACCTGCTGAGTCGAAGAAACCACCTGGCTGAATCTTGGTGACGTACACGCCCTCGCTCAGACCGTAGCGCTGCTTCATGCGGTCGTTGATTGGCGCAAAAGTGGCACCTAACCTTGCCTCTAAGCCTTTGGCAGCGCCCTCGGTAACTGTCTCCTCTTCTTCTCCCTGCAATGTGACCGTAGCTTTTCGCTGTTTGCCATCCCGCAATATCGCCAGCTCCACCTTGTCGCCGGGGTAGTAGCGGGCAATGCGTTCTGAAAGCTCTGCTGATGTGTTCACTTCAATGTCGTCTATACCTTGTATAATGTCGCCTTCTTTCAAACCTGCCTTTTCAGCGCCGCTACCAGGCTGAACCCCCATGATGTACACGCCACTCACCTCACCCGGATCGATGCCCCGTGCCCGCAGCATCTGATCTTCTACGGCAGGAACAGGGAAGTTCACACCTAAAAAGCCACGACGTACCTGGCCGTACTTCCGTATGTCGCCCACAACTTTCTGCATCAGGTTGACAGGTATAGCAAAGCCATAACCAGCGTAGCTACCCGTTTGCGAGGCAATGGCTGTATTGATGCCGATCAGCTGCCCGGAAGTGTTCACCAGTGCACCACCGCTGTTGCCGGGGTTAATGGCCGCGTCAGTTTGAATGAAAGACTCGATGGCGGTATTGGCTACCTGTGCCGGATCCACGTATCCGCCCTGCCCTGGCCGGTTCAGGATGCCGATACTGCGGCCCTTGGCACTGACGATACCGGCTGTTACAGTCGAGTTCAGCGAAAGCGGATAACCTACGGCCAGCACCCATTCTCCCACCTGCACTTTATCTGAATCACCCAGCGGCACCACCGGTAAGTCACTTGCCTCCACTTTCAGCAAAGCCAGGTCCGTGCTTGGGTCCGTACCGATTAGCTTGGCCTCGAAGGTACGGCGGTCAGGCAGCACCACTTCTATACCTGAGGCCCGGTCGATCACGTGATTATTGGTCACGATGTAGCCATCGCCTGATATGAGTACTCCTGAGCCCGAGCCGCGTGCCGGGGTAGATTGCTGTGGCATGCCGAACAACTCGTAGATCGGATTGCGACTGGTTTGGTTGACGTTATAGAGCGTTTTGATGTGCACGACGGCAGGCGTCACATTGGCAGCGGCCGGCACAAAATCCGGGTTACCAACTGATGAGACCACCGGTGTGGCAGCATTGTTATTGTTGTTGAAGTTGCCGTTTTGTTGTGAATTGCCCTCGAAGAGTTTATACCCCACAATGGCCAGCACGGCAGAAAGGATGGCAATCAAAAAAGTGCCGACAGCTTTTCCCATAAATATTGATGTTTTACCACTTGCTTTACCGATTATCGCACGACCGGGTTGGCTGATAGGCAGATTAGAGTTCATAACAGCTGTTTTTGAGAATGAAGTGAACATTTTCTTCAAAGGCTATACCTGATTTGTCCCAACCAGTAAACCTTCCTATATACTACTTACTCTTTAAAAAAGCGCATGGTTTACAACTTAGATCCTGTTACACTCCGTAAACAGTGGGTCAGAGACGATAAAGCCTACACCTAACAATAAAACTATGCCTAACCTGAACGAAGACTATCCTGCGGCAGACGCGACGCTCGCTTCAACCCAACCAGAAGTTTCAGCCGAAGAAAAGCCCAAAGCAGAGCCCAGACCCGCCCTGAGCATGTTCGACGCCATCGCCGTGATTGTGGGCGTGGTGGTGGGAGCCGGCATATTCCGGACGCCCTCGCTGGTGGCTGCCAATGTGGAGAGCGGCACCATGTTTCTGACCACCTGGGTGTTGGGTGGGCTGGTCTCGTTGATCGGGGCACTCTGCTACGCTGAACTGACCACCACCTTCCCGCATGCCGGGGGTGACTATCACTTCCTGACGAGGGCATTCGGAAAACGGCTGGCTTTTCTCTTTGCATGGGCGCGTATGAGTGTCATCCAGACAGGTTCTATTGCGCTGCTTTCTTTTATCATCGGCGACTACATGGCCCAGATTTACAGCATCGGGGAGCTTTCGTCAGTTATCTATGCGGGACTGGTTGTGGTCTTGCTCACTACGATTAACATTGTGGGTGTGAGCTTCGGCACAGGTGTGCAGCGCTTTCTGATCATACTGGAAGTACTGGGCATCCTGATCGTACTGGGCGCAGCCTTCCTCTTTACGCCCGATGAAGCAGTAGCGGCAGGCAATGCAGGCACGGGCAACGGCACTTCCATGGGCCTGGCCATGGTGTTTGTGCTGCTCACCTTCGGCGGCTGGAACGAGGCAGCCTATATTTCTGCGGAGCTCAAGAGCGGACGCCGGGGCATGGCAACCGCCCTGATTGCCAGTATTGCCGTTATCACCCTGATTTACCTGCTCATCAACCTGGCCTACTTGCATGTGCTGGGGCTGGAGGGGATGGCTGCCTCTGATGCCATAGCAGCTGACCTTGTAAGGGTGACGCTTGGGGACACGGGCATGGTGCTCATCGGCATCATTGTGACACTGGCTGCCCTCACCTCCGCCAATGCCACTATTCTGACTGGTGCCCGTACCAATTATGCGCTGGGGCGTGACTTTCCGGTTTTCAGCTTCTTAGGCCAATGGAATACCAAAGCATCCTCTCCGGTGAATGCCTATGTAGTCCAGGGAGTCGTGTCGCTGGCGCTGGTTGGCTTGGCACTATTTACCCGCAACGGATTCGAGACGATGGTGGAGTATACGGCGCCGGTTTTCTGGTTTTTTCTGCTGCTGGTAGGTATCGCCTTGTTTGTGCTTCGCCGCAAAGAGCCAGAGCGCCCGAGGCCTTTCAAAGTACCGCTATACCCTGTCCTGCCCCTTATTTTCTGCCTGACAAGTGGCTATCTGTTCTACTCCAGTTTGATGTACACCGGCTTAGGGGCTCTTGTAGGTATAGGCGTGCTGGTGGTGGGGGTACTGGTGCTGCTGGCTATACCTCGCATCCAAAAACAGAAAGAACAGGCAGCATAACAGCGCAATCGCTTAAAGAAGTCCTACTAAAATATTCATAAAATGCCACAATTAAGAACTACTGATCCCTGCTGCACGTAAATACAGCCTGTGCGCGTTTCTCTTCTCCGGATAAGATACGCCATCACAAAATCGCTCACCTTATACCTGATATTTTCTTAAATGGATTACTAACTTAATGAAAACAAGATGAGAGCAATCAGAAACTCGCTTTGCACACTCGTGCTGACACTATTCGCTTCTGCGGCATTCGCCCAAACAACCACTGCTACACCTAAGCTGGATGTCCCTTATGTTCCTACTCCTCAAAAGGTGGTAGACGCCATGCTTAAACTGGCAAATGTGTCGGACAAGGATGTGCTTTATGACCTGGGTTGTGGCGATGGTCGCATTGTAATCACGGCGGCAAAGGAGCACGGTGCCACGGGTACTGGCTTTGACATAAACCCGGAGCGCATTAAAGAAGCCAATCAGAATGCCCGTGAGGCCGGCGTGACCAATAAGGTGAAGTTTGTGGAGCAGGACCTGTTCAAAGTGGACTACCGACCAGCCTCTGTAGTGACGCTATACCTGCTGCCCAACGTGAACATGAAGCTTCGTCCGGTGCTGCTCGAGCAGTTGAAGCCTGGCACCCGCATTGTGTCGCACGCCTTCGACATGGGTGACTGGGAGCCGGAAGAGACCCAGGTGATAGACGGATCTACCATTTATTTGTGGACTGTTCCTGAGAACAAGAAAATCGGCAAAAGTCGCTAATAACCACCGAAACTACTAAAAAGCCCCGTGCACTTCATGTGTGCGGGGTTTTCTTTTGTGTGCTATCTATACATCTAAAATAGGGCTACCGCATCTGAATTGATAATTTAATCCCTATATTTACAGCTGACACTAACCACAATCTCTGAAATGTATACAGGATTACAACATCTTCACTCATTCATGGCCTATCTGGTAATTCTAGGCCTTCTTGTAAGCATCATATTTGCCTTCATGGGCATGTCTGGTAACAAACCCTTCACTGATAAGGATAGAAAAATGGGCCTTTTGGGCCTTATACCTGCGCACTTGCAGTGGGTGATCGGTGTGATTCTCTACTTTGTATCACCACTTGGAATTGAACTTGCAAACGAAGGCTTCATGAAGGATTCCACTTCAAGACTTTACGTGCTGGAGCACCCGCTGACTATGATCATCGCTGTTGTATTGATCACCGTAGGTTATGCCCGTGCCAAGCGTCTGCCGGATGACAAGAAGCGTTTCAGCAGCATTGCTATTTTTTACACCATCGCTTTGATTCTGGTATTGGCTCGCATTCCGTGGGGTGCATGGCCTGGCAACTAAGCCACCAACAGGTATAGCCCGCTAATGGGCAGCGCCTCCCCTTTCAGGTATAGCCCTGAAGCGGGAGGCACTTTTTTTAGAGAGCATCTTAAATTAGTATGATGAATACGACATCTTCAAACAGCAATATGCCAGCTGCCATTCAGGAGTTGGGCCAGCAACTCTACCATAGCCACCACAAGTACAAGGAGTCTGCTCTGCGGCACCGGCGCTTCCGACACCGCGATATTGTACCCCTGATCGAGCGGCTGCAGGAGCAGTCAGCCTTCGAAGTGCAGGTGGCCGGCCACTCGGTGCAGGGTCGTTCGATCTATTTGATCAAGGCGGGTACTGGCAAAACTAAAGTTATGCTTTGGTCCCAGATGCACGGCGATGAGCCCACCGCCACCATGGCTTTGTTTGACTTGCTGCACTTCCTCAACCAGACGGACGAACTGGATTCTATACGCAGGCATATACTGGAGCACCTGACACTATACATCGTGCCGATGCTCAACCCGGATGGGGCCGAAATGTATACCCGCCGCAACGCCTTGGGCATAGACATGAACCGAGACGCCCTGCGCCTGCAGAGTCCGGAATCAGAGCTGCTGAAACAGCTGCGCGACAAGCTGGAGCCTGCCTTTGGCTTTAACCTGCACGACCAGAGTCGCTACTACACAGCCGGCTACACAGCACGGCCGGCCACAATCTCTTTTCTGGCTCCGGCATATGATCATGCCCGCAACATCAATACAGTACGTGAAAGGGCCATGCGCACCATCGCAGGTATGGACCATGTGCTGCAGCAGTTTATACCTGGGCAGGTGGCTAAGTTCAATGACGAGCACGAGCCGCGGGCTTTTGGCGACAACATCCAAAAATGGGGTACCAGCGTGATCCTCGTGGAGTCTGGCGGGCAGCACGGCGACCCGGAAAAACAGCACATCCGCCAGCTGAACTTCACGGCCATCCTTTCGGGGCTATACCTGATTGCCGAGGAAGCTTACCAAAGCTTCGGAGTGGACGCCTATGACCGTATACCTGAAAACCAGCGTCACCTTTACGACCTGGTGCTGCGCCATGTCCGCCATACCGAAAACGGCCGCGATACTATCCTTGATATTGGCATTAACCGGCTGGAAGTGGACGCTCCGAACCACCTCGGCTTTTATCATAGCAGTGCGGTAGAAGAGATCGGCGACATGAGTGTGTTCCATGGCTACGAAGAACTCGACGCCAAAGGCCTTACCTTGGTGCCCGGCAAAGTATACGAGCAGCCCATCGACAGCCTGGACGAACTGACAGACGAGTTGGGAGCCGAATTGCTCAGGCAGGGCTATACCACCATCCGGGTGCGTCACCTGCCCGGCGTATTGCCCGATCCGACCTCACTCCCGCTCAACGTGACAGGTATAGCCAGCATCGTCAATCACCAGTTGGCACTTGACGAGTCGGCCAACTTCGTCCTGAAAGATGCGCAAGACCAGCCCAGGTATGCCGTCCTGAACGGATTTTTGTATGACCTGCAGAGCGACCGGCCGGAGCTCTTTCATGGAATACTACATTAGGCAGCAATATAATTTTGTCGCCTAAAGCCCTTCCCTTTTGGAATCAGTTTGTATCTTACAGACTGATTCCAGACCAACCTTTGCTTCATGGTATTAAACTATCTGTGGGCGGCCTTCTTTCTGATCGCCTTTGCTATTGCTTTGTTCCAGCTCATCGTGTTTCGCGATGTAGAGATCTTTCAGAAACTCGTTAGCAGCACCTTCGACAATGCCAAGCTCGGCTTTGAGATTTCGCTCGGCCTGACCGGCGTGATGACACTGTGGCTGGGACTGATGAAAGTGGGCGAACGCGGCGGCATCATCGCCATTTTCTCCCGACTGGTGGCGCCATTTTTCAACCGTCTCTTCCCGGAGATCCCGAAGAACCACCCCGTGTTTGGCTCTATCCTGATGAACTTCTCAGCTAACATGCTGGGCCTTGATAATGCCGCTACACCACTGGGCCTGAAGGCGATGAAAGAGATGCAGGAGCTCAACCCGATCAAAGAACGCGCTTCGAATGCCCAGATCATGTTCCTGGTGCTCAACACCTCCGGGCTCACGATTATCCCGATCAGTATCATGGTATTCCGGGCGCAGCTGGGCGCGGCTGACCCTTCTGATATTTTTATCCCTATTCTGCTGGCTACCTTTTTCTCGACGATGGTCGGTTTGATCGCAGTGGCTCTGTACCAGCGCATCAATCTGTTCAATCCTGTGATCATGGCTTATATAGGCACTTTGCTGCTGCTAATAGGCGGGTTGATTTATTACTTCAGCACTATTTCCCAGGAACAGGTCAGCGTAATCTCACAGGTGGCCAGCAATGTGATCCTCTTCTCGATTATCATTTCGTTTGTGGGTCTGGCACTTATCCGGAAGGTAAATGTGTACGAGGCTTTTATTGAAGGCGCTAAAGAGGGTTTCACAGTGGCCATCACCATTATCCCCTACCTGGTAGCGATACTAGTGGCAATTGGTGTGTTCCGTACTTCTGGTGCTTTGGATATGATCGTGGATAGCATAGGCTACCTGATTGCGCTCACCGGTGTAAACACAGACTTTGTTCCTGCCCTGCCAGTAGCCTTTATGAAACCACTGAGCGGCAGCGGCGCCCGTGGCCTGATGGTGGAAGCCATGAACACATACGGCGTAGACTCTTTTGTGGGACGTATGGCTTCTGCTTTCCAGGGCTCGACGGAAACGACTTTTTACATACTGGCGGTATACTTTGGCTCTGTTGGTATCAAGCGTTCCCGCTATGCCCTGACCTGTGGTTTGCTGGCCGACTTGGCAGGTGCCATTGCCGCTATCTTTATTGCCTACCTGTTCTTCCATTAACAGCAGGTATACCCATAAAAAAGCGGCTGCCCCATGGGAGCAGCCGCTTTTTTTATTTTCAATTCTTAACCTCTTAATTTCGGGCAACAACCGGATGACCTTCCAGCTGCGCATAGCTTAGTTTCCAGTTACCGTCACTGCTCTTCTTCCATAGCAGCATAAAGTTGCCTTCTCCAAGTCCGCGGGGTTCGCCGGGACTAACCGGTAACACGTCTACTGAAAACGTACCAGCCTCGTAGGCGATCTGCGTATCGGTGCCTGAACTTACCGGGTAGGTTTTCAGGTCGGCAATGGTGCCCATGGTTTCGCGCACCCACTTATCTGACACTTCGGACTTGCCTCTGTAGATCACCTCGCCCTGCAGAAACTGCACATCCTCGGCCATCATCGAGATCACTTTGTCAGAGTCCCGTGCATTCCAGGCACTGATAAACTCCTGGTTCAGTTCGCGGACATCCACCGATTCACCTTCAGACTTCGCACAGGAAGCCAGGAAAAAAAGGGCAAATAGGGTATAAAGTATATTTTTCATGATTTCTAAATTTTGGTGTTAAACCACGACGCATTACGTGAAAACAGCGTCGTTGGATTTATACCTTCTCCCGGCTCAGCACCGGGAGAAGGCCAAGGGTAAACGTGTTACCAGCTCTTACGTCGAACCTCAGAAGTATAGTAAGGTTTGCTGCGGTCACCATAGTCCAGGTTAGGCAGGAAGTTAGCGTACACTACTTGTGGCGTTGGTCCGTCTTCAGATGCATACATCATCGCCAGTGAATTAGCTGCTGCTGTTTCAGCTGGAGTGGCCATTGCCAGACTTGTCTGAGGAGCAGCTGTTTTTTTAGCTGGAGCTGGAGTCGGCTTGTTTTTAGCAACTGTCGCTCTGTTGGCAGCCGCCGCACGTTCTGCAGCTGCGGTACGCTGGGCTGCGGCTGCTCTTTCGGCTGCCGCTACACGAGCTGCTTCAGCTTCACGCTCCTTCTGCTTGTTGTCGATCACCTTGCCTACACCATAACCTACGGCGCCACCGGCTACACCACCTACAACACCACCTACTACGCGGTTACGCTTATGTATAATAGCACCTGCTGCTGCACCTGTACCGGCACCAATCACAGCACCTTTTGCCTGAGGGCTCCAGCCTGTTCTTTTCTCTTGCGCCTCAGCCGATCCGCCAAAAGCTACTGATGCCATCAGTGCCAGGCTCATGATATAGCTTACCTTTTTCATAACAATTTCAGTTTAGTTAAAACAATTAAACTCTGTTGTATGGTCTAATTACAACTTGCGTGCCAGTGCAATAAAAATCGCCTAAACCCGCTAGTCGCTATTCCTGTAAATCTTCATAAATAATCGTATTAAGACCAATAGTACAACATTGGTTTACAGCAAGTTACATCCACACCTGATTCTTGAAAAAATTTACAAGAATGAAGAAAAAATATTTTCAAGGTCTGGTAGTTTTCTACAGCAGAGGTGCAAACGAAACAGGAAATGCATTGCTTTTCATTGCTAATAAATTATCTTTAAGCATGGAAAAACTGTATCGTCACGCCGCCCTGTTTGCCACGTTAGTCCTTGCATCGCTCGTATTCGCATCCTGTCAGCAGGTCGCTTCTGATCAAAACCGGTATGAACTGCTGATCCGCAATGCCATGGTGATAGACGGTACCGGTAGTGCCGCTTATGCGGCCCAGGTCCTGATAAACGGCGACTCCATTGCGCTGATCGATACGGATACCTCCAAAACTTACACAGCCAATCGCACCATCGATGCCGCTGGCCTATACCTGACACCGGGCTTTATTGACACGCACGCACACGGCGATCCGCTTGAGACCCCTGACTTTTCCAACTTCCTTTCGATGGGGATCACGACGATCTGCCTGGGCCAGGACGGCTTCAGTCCCCAGCGCGAAAACCTGAAAGAATGGATGCGTGAAGTAGACGGGAAAGAGCTCGGTGTAAACGTGGCCATGTTTGCCGGTCATAATACCCTGCGCATGCTGTCGGGTATTGAGTACGATTCCATCCCATCAGAGCATGGTATGGCCAAACTGGAACAGCTCCTCACAGATGCACTCGACGCAGGCTGCTTCGGTATGACTACCGGTCTCGAGTATAACCCCGGCTACTACGCCCGCCCAGCTGAGCTGAACAGGCTTGCTGAAATTGTGGGTAATAAAGGAGGTATTATTATGAGCCACATGCGCAACGAGGACGACGCCTTTGTAGAGGCCTCCATACGCGAGTTACTGGAACAGGGCAGGTACTGTCCGGTGCACGTGTCGCACATTAAAGTAGTGTATGGTAAGGGTGAGAAGCGTGCCAACCGTGTGCTGCAGGTGCTGGATTCTGCCCGTCAGCAAGGTATACAGGTGACAGCCGACTTTTATCCTTACACCGCCAGCTACACCGGCATCGCCATCCTCTTTCCAGACTGGGCGAAAAAGCCTCATGACTACCAGGAAGTGCTGAAGACCCGCCGCCAGGAGCTTGCCACTTTCCTGCGCAACAAGATCATACAGCGTAACGGACCGGAAGCGACCCTGATCGGCTCCGGCCCCTATAAAAGTAAAACACTGCAACAGGTGGCCGAGGAACTGAACAAACCCTTCGAGCTGGCACTAATGGAAGATATCGGGCCTTACGGTGCTGACGGTGCTTACTTTATCATGGACGAAACCTTGCAGGAGACCTTTCTGAAAGACCCTCATGTGATGGTCTGCACAGACGGCAGCCCCACCATGCGCCACCCCCGCAGCTTTGGAGCCTTTGCCCGTATACTGGAGACCTACGTGGTGCAGAAAAAACTACTATCACTAGAGGAAGCTGTGCATAAAATGACGGGATTGTCCGCTGAGACCATTGGCCTGCGAGACCGTGGCTTAATTAAGCAGGGCTATAAAGCGGATCTGCTGCTGTTCAGACCGGAGGAAGTAAAGGAGAACGCCACCTATGAAAACCCGCACCAGGAGGCCAGTGGGTTTAAGTATATAGTGGTGAATGGGAAGGTTGTGAGAGAGGGTGAAAAAGCAACTTCTTCAGGTGCAGGCCTCGTACTCACAAAATAGTCTTTAGCAGGACGTAAAGCTCCTAATCCGAATATCCATTAGTTCCCTGCTGTCAGTTATAACTGGCTTGATAGATAGTAGCTTTATTAATGAGCTGCTTATCTTAAGCAGGTATGTCTGTCTCTATATTTTGCCTCTCCATTTCTGATTTTAGCTCCGCTTGCTCACTAAGGAGTTTCAATTAAATCCCTTTCAGATAAAAATTATCAAATTTCGATTAAAAACTTTCACTAAAATCAAGCAATTAGAATAGCTTTTTTCTAATACTAACCGTATTACAAATACAGTCTTTATAACTTTACTAATTTTAATTAATACAAAACTAGATTCTATAACTATTATTATATATAATATGACTACTAATTTTTACCCTTAAATTATGTCCGTTAACCCCTCAAAATATTTTTTTTACCAGAACAGTTATGCAAGCAACTTGAATATATTGTTTCCGTATTGTAATTGAACACTATTAATTTTAACTATTTCAATCAAAACTTGACAATAAACTTACTTCTGTGCATGACAATTTAATACCACCTTTTCCCATTAACCCTTATGAAGCTCTATAAAGTAAAAGCATTTGTTTTTATCTTGGTATGCTGTGTTCTTTTATCCTCCTGCGCCTCTACCAATCATGCAGTATATTTCGATAACGTTTCCACGTCTGAGATCATAAGTAAAGCAGAAAGCCTGGAGCCTATCCTTCAGCCTAATGACTTACTTAATATCACAGTCAGCAGCCTAAACCCAACTGCAACTGAAATATTTAATGCCTCTTCTGAGAACAGCTTCAGAGCTTCCAGCGCCACCAATACGATAGCACAGTCACCAGGCTACCTCGTTGATCCGGAGGGTTATATACAGTTCCCTTTCCTGGGCAGAATCAAAGCAGCCGGATTAACCAAAAAGGAATTTCAGGAAGGTATTAAAAGAGAAATAGAGAGCCGTAAACTGCTGAAGGACCCAATCGTGGATGTCAGGTACCTCAACTATAAAGTTTCAGTACTGGGTGAGGTGTCACGCCCCTCGGTGCTCACGGTTCCAAACGAAAAACTGACACTGTTGGAGGCACTCGGTCTGGCCGGTGACCTCACCATATTCGCGAGCCGCCATAATGTGCTGTTGATCAGAGAGGAAGCGGGTGTAAAAAAACTGGTAAGGCTTGACCTTACGACAGATGAGATCTTCAAATCCCCCTACTATTACCTCCGATCCAATGACATTATTTATGTAGAGCCGAACAGAGCTAAAATAGCAAGCGCCAGTGCTACCAGACAGTGGCTGCCGCTCGTGCTGAGCTCTCTGACATTTGTAGTTGTGAGTATTGATCGCTTAACGAGGTAATTTACAAAATAAGTTTATGGAGAATAAAAGGTCAAATGTTGAAGATAACCTAGGGGCTGCCCTCGTTTTTAAGTTCCTGCCCTTCTGGCCTCTTTTTGTGGTGCTATTTGCAATATGCTCTCTGGGAGCATGGGCATACCTGCGCTACTACGCTGTGCCTACCTATGCTATCTCGGCATCTATTATTGTAAAAGATGAGAAAAAAGGGGTGAATGACTCCAAAATGACGGAGTCTATTGATGCCTTCACAACCAACAAAATCGTTGAAAACGAAATAAATGTACTAAGCTCACATTTCCTCATGCATGAGGTAGTGAAGGATCTTAACCTATATGCTTCAATATATGAAGAAGGCAAATTCAAATCTACCTCTGCTTACAACACCTCTCCTATCAACATCAAGCTCAAGTCTCCCTACGACGTTGCCGAACAACCTGCCGTGTACTTCACCTTTGATTACAATAAGCAACTGGTGAAAATCGATGATGTAGATTATCCACTTAACAGATGGGTGAAAACACCTTACGGTGAAATGTTTTTCTCTAAAAATGAGAAGAAGAATGATATAGCGACCTCTCCCCTCTACTTCTCTATTTCAAGTCCTAAAAAAGAGGTGAGTAAACTGCTGCGGACCATTAGCATCGAAACACCAGGCAAGATGTCAAGTGTTATTACCCTATATATTGAGGATGAGGTGCCGGAGCGAGGCGAGGACATCCTCAATTCGCTGATTCACGCTTACCAACAGGCCATTATGACCGACCGGAACAAGCTTGCATCACAAACCCTGGATTTTGTCGAAAACAGGATTCGATTGATTGAAAGTGAGCTGGAGGAGCTTGAAAACAGCATAGTGAAATACAGATCCTCTAAAGGAGCTATCGACCTGACAGAACAAGGCCGCTTGTTTTTGCAGAGTGTAGGCGACAACGACAAAAGAATCTCAGAGATCAACATACAGCTGGCAGTACTTGATAAGATCGAGAAATATGTGATCTCTAAAGAAGGCCTTTCGGGGGTAGTTCCTTCCACGCTCGGTGTGAACGACCCAGTGCTGTCGCAGCTGCTTCAGAAACTGCAGTTGGCAGAAACGCAATACCAGCAGCTAAGCCGGACTACGGCCGAGAACAACCCTATGCTGATATCGGTAAGAGAGGAAATAGCCAACCTGAGACCGGGTATACTGGAAAACCTGCGTAACCAGCGTGACAACCTGATCACCAGCAGGTCAAGATTGGTTGCCACTAACAACAGCTATAATTCTGTGCTACAAACGATTCCGCACCAGGAAAGAGAGCTGCTCGAGATAAGTCGTCAGCAGCTTATTAAAAACAATGCCTACAGTTTCCTACTGCAGAAGCGTGAAGAAACTGTACTGTCCTCCGCTCCTACTTCAGAAGATATCCGCATCGTGGATTTGGCTCAGTCATCCAGAGGACCTATCAGTCCACGGCCCCTGCTGGCCTATTTGTCTGCCTTTGTTTTATCTCTGATCATCGGCATTGCCATTGTCTCCAGCAGAGAGATCTTGAACAGCAAACTGTTATTCAGATCTGAAATTGAGGCTTATACCAATGTGCCAATCGTGGCTGAGCTGTCAAGCGTGAAACAGCAAAACAATGGCATGTTCATAGAGCCAAGCGAGGCAGCAGATGTAGAGCAGTTCCGACAGCTTCGGGTGACGATGGGGCTCTACGGAAGAACATTTACGAAGAAGAAAATCATGGTCACCTCCAGCATACCTGGCGAGGGCAAAAGCTTTGTGAGCACAAACCTGGCATCCAGCCTTGCCTCATCTGGGAAAAAGGTGGCGCTACTGGACTTTGACCTAAGAAATCCTACCACTTCAGCGCTTTTTGACAGCTACAAACACCCGGGCATCATTGAGTACCTGATCGGCGACTTAAAACCGGATGATATTATCAAGAGTACCTCTATCGAAAACCTAAGTATTGTACCGGCAGGCATAGACATCGGTGATCATACAGAACATTTGCTGAACGGAAAGCTGGAGGTATTCTTCTCTTATTTAGAAGAAGCTTTCGACTACGTGATCATTGACACGCCTCCTGTTGATCTGGTATCTGACGGTTATCTGCTCTCGCAGTATTGTGATATTACGCTGCTTGTTATGCGGCATGCCTATACCCCAAAAAGCCTGGTACAGCGCCTGGCGCAAAACAATAAGTTGAGCACTCTGCACAATGTGGCTATTGTATTCAACGGGGTGAAAGCCAGAGGCTTTGTGAAAGGCCAGTACGGCTATGGATATGGCTACGGCTACGAAAGCAGGTATAGCGACAAGGTGTATAGAACCAGATCCATAGGTACAAAAGCCTGACAGCGTGTCTGCGATGATCCATCGTTAGGATACCTTGTAGTAGTCAAAAGCACAGCAAACACACACGGGGGTTTTTCTCCTGCCTGAAATAAGTATGGCTTAAAGTTTTTCCCGGTCACCGAAATGGGACTGAGGTAGGCGAAGCCATATCCTGATTCAAAAGATTAGCTTAAAAACGAAGATGTGATGGAAAAAAGATGGTATGCCGTTTACACTAAGCCTCGCTGGGAAAAGAAAGTAGCAGACTTGCTTACATTGAAAGAAATCCAGAGCTACTGCCCACTGAACAAGGTTACCCGCCAGTGGAGCGACAGGAAGAAAGTGCTGCACGAACCCCTCTTTACCTCTTATGTATTCGTGCATCTATCCGATAAGCAAATCCGGGAAGTAAAGGAAGTGGATGGTGTAATCAACCTGGTGCACTGGCTGGGCAAGCCGGCTGTGATCAGAGACGAAGAAATAGAAGCGATCCGAAATTTCCTGAACGAGCACAGCAATGTGCAGCTCGAGAAAACAAGTGTATGCGTCAACGATCCGGTGAAAGTATCCAGGGGTTTTTTGCAGGACAAAGAAGGCACTGTGGTTGCCATTAAGAACAACACCGTGCGTGTTGCACTGCCATCCCTTGGGTATGTCATGTACGCCAATCTTGAAAAATCCAGTGTCACCAAAGTACTCGCCTAGCACATTACCGATATTCCTTATTCTTTCAGAAAGTCAATGAACACTACATTACAGACCTTATTCCGTACGCTGCACGAAGATGGCATCAGCTATTTTCTGCTTTCAGATTTTGAATCTGAGTCTCAGTCCGGCGATATCGATCTGTTTGTCGCCCCTGAAAGCAAAAGTGAATTTGAGAAGCGGTTGCGCACCTTAGGCTGGTTCAAAAGAAAAGAGCCAAGTTATCATACCAATCACCACTTTTACTATTCCCCGCAGTCTGAGCTATACCTGGATGTGAAGTACAGTTTAACCTTTGCCGATGGCGAAGACCAATGCTATACCTACTCCAACATGGATCAGGCACTTTCAGCTGCTGTGCTTAACGCCAAAGGGGTGTACAGACCAAATGGAGTGGATGCGATTCTGCTATATGCAGCGCACCTGGCTTATAGGGAAAGGGGCAGACTGGAGCCAAAGCATCAGGTATACCTGAGCCAGTACATCAGCATGTACCAGGCTGAGCTAACAGCACAACTCAGCCAAATGGTAGCCGGCCTACAGAGATGGCTCAGCCAGGGCTTCCCCCATAACACAGAGCAGCTCAAAGCAATGCTTCGCCCCTATTTCAGCCAGCAGCGTAGAAGGATGGTGTATAATAGTAAGTTCAGAAGGTATGGCTATGGCATGAAGGTGCTCTTTCTGGGTACTGACGGTGCAGGCAAATCCACACTGATAGAGGCTGTAGAGCAAAAGCTGAACCTCAAAACAAACAAGCTATACCTGGGCATGGGAGAAAACGGCTGGACTTCACCCTGGGTAAAATTGGTTTACAACAAAAGGCTCAAACCCAAAGTGCTTGACAAGGCTTTCAGTTTTCTGAAGTCATTTGTGGTGCTGCCGGCTGAACTCCTGCTTCGCCAGTTGCCGGTTAAGCTTAGATCAAGGTATAGCATTGTGCTGATTGACCGCGTACCGGGAGCCTTCCTGATGGACAAAGGCATGGGGAAAAATCTGCTCTACCGCTCCATCCTGCCGACACCTGACCTTGTGTTTTTCCTATATGCCTCTCCGGAGGTACTGGTAGCAAGGAAACCAGCCGAGAATACTTTAGAGAGAAGCCGGATTGATATAAATAAATTCAGGAAAGTGGCAGAGCTGGTTTCCGCAGGGCAGTACATCGGCATCGACACTTCTCACCTTTCCATAAGTGAAGCGGCC
This sequence comes from Pontibacter lucknowensis, assembly GCF_900156415.1. Lineage (GTDB taxonomy): Bacteria > Bacteroidota > Bacteroidia > Cytophagales > Hymenobacteraceae > Pontibacter > Pontibacter lucknowensis. The sequence continues at coordinate 289,982 of NZ_FTNM01000006.1, forward strand.
GATGCCATCATTTCTGAGATATATAAAAGTCGCAAAGTATACGACAATCTGTTAACAGCGCAATTCAACTAGACTATGGCATTAGCGGGCATGAGGGGTAAGGTACTATCTGGTATAAAGTGGAACACGATCAGTGTGGTTGCCACCAAAAGTACTGACTTTCTGGTAATGCTGATCCTGGCCAGGCTGCTGGTTCCGGAGGCTTATGGTATCGTGGGTATGGCCATGCTGGTGGTGGGCATTCTGGAAGTGGTTTCGGACATGGGTCTTTACAATGCGCTTATACAAAAAAAAGAAGACGAACTGACCGAGGTTCGATACTCAAGTGCGCTGTGGTTTCTGCTTGTCGTTTCGCTTCTGCTTGTGCTCTGCTTCTTTCTGTTCATATCACCGGCGGGAGCCGCCTTTTATAACGAACCCCGTTTAGTACCTATTCTGAACGCACTGAGCATATACCTGTTCTTCAATATCTCGTCGATCATCCCGCGGGTGATCCTCACCCGGAAGCTGAACTTCAAGTCTCTTGTGACCATCACCTTCCTGGGCACTGCTATCAGTTCAGTAGCTGCTGTTGTCATGGCTTTGCTGGGGTTTGGCGTATGGAGTCTGGTTACAAAATACATAGCCGGATCAGGCGTGATCCTGGTCTCCTACTGGGTGAAAGTTGGCTGGTCTCCGAAGTTTGTGTTTCGCAAAGATGTATTGCTGGACATGGCCGGGTATAGCGTTTACACACAGCTCAACAACGTACTACACTTCCTCCGCAAGAACCTGGACTACCTGATTATTGGCAAGCTGGTCAGCTCACATTTGCTCGGTATCTATACCCTGGCATTCATGTTGAGCCTAACGCTGAAGTCACAGCTTTACTCCATCTTCAACAAAGTGTTCTTCCCAGTGTACAGCAAGCTGCAGGACGATCCGGAGAAGATCAAAATGTACTACCTGCAAACCATGCGGATGACGGCGATCATTACGTTTCCGATCTCAGTCCTCTTCATCGGACTGGCAGAGGAGATCGTATTGTTCTTCTTCGGTGCCAAATGGCTGGAGGCGGCTTCCCCACTTCGCATACTATCCGTAGCCGCCATGATTTTTGCCATCTCCGGCACACCTGCCGAGGTGCTCAAAGGGATTGGAAAGCCGTCTGTGAGTTTTTACCTGAACACAATCAACACCTTTGTGATCGCATTACCGCTTATCTATTTCGGACAGAAATACTTTGGGATAGATGGTGTGGCATACGCCGTGTGTATCCATTATACCACCTCTCGCATCGCTTTCCATTATTTCATGAAAAAGTACATTCACATTACTGACCTGGAGGTAATGTATGCGCTAAAAGACCCAGCACTGGCTGCACTTGTGATGCTTGTCATCATCTACCTGATCACACTGGTGGGCATGGCTGTATTAGTGGAACTGCTCGTTGCGGGTATTATAGGCGGTCTGGTTTATCTAATGTTCTTTTTAGACGATTTAAAACAAGGTATAAAGCTGATTAAGAAGTACTAAGTCAACTCTGTATTTTCTTTTCTCCTGTAACATGGTAAAAAAATACATAAGAAGTGCTTTAAACAAAATCAGGTATGGAGCCAATGCACCTGCATTCGCTGAGCTGATTTTTGTAGACCCCATGCAGGTTAACCATTACTCCTTCGCCTGGAAACAGAAAGACTCGGGCCGTGTAATCGGGGGAGACTGGGACCGGGAGGAGAACATGACTGAGATAAGTTCACGCTTCAAGTATAATGCCTGCATTGAACGATGGAAATTAAACAAAAGCTGGGAAGACACCGGCATCTATGAGTTCATGCTAGATTTCATACTGCAGCGTAACAAGCCGGTTGACAAGTGTAGCACATTGGATGAGATCCTGACCAGGTATAAGCGACTGGATCAACTCTTTGAACATGTAAAATCAACCGGTAAACTGAAAACACAGCGGGAACTGAATCCTCGCAGCTATAATGAAGAGGGCGGAATTTTTATTCATATAGGCCGGCAAAACCAAGTGATATTTGGCGGCGGTGGGATACACCGGTTAGCCATTGCCAAGGTACTGCAGTTAAGCAGCATACCTGCCCAATTAGGCGTAATACATCCTGAGGCGCTCTCCACCTGGAAAGTGTATAAGCAAATTCCAGCCTCGCACTTAACCCTTACCAAATGACAAACTTTAAAAAACAATACGAGGAAGTAAAAGACTCCTTGGATTGGGGATTCTACTCACTATCATACATCCAGCGGACCTGCCAGAACTGGAGTGTATTCCTGACGAGTTTTCCTGATCATAAACATCTACTTATGCCATTCTCTTTAGATTCAATTTCCCGGATTTTAAGATGCTACTCCTACATATTCCACTGGAGAGATACCACATACAAACTCTTCACGCCAATGGGGGGAGCTATAAAGAACGCTGAACTATGCGGTAATCAAAAAGCACTGCAAACAAAGTTCTGGTCAGACACTGTCATACAGGTGAATCCTTTTGTGCTATGCCTGGCTATGGTGAAGGGCACACCTGTACCTGAATCCAGGATGGAGCAGGCGGAGCAGTTCATGGCAGCCAAACTGGAAGAGGCGTTGAACCACGAGTGGCAACAGGCTCACATGACTTATAATCTGATGAAGTTGCAGAAGCTAGGGCAACAGGGTCTTGACTTACGGCTGATTGAGGTTTGCCACAATCTGTTGCGTCACTTAAAACTACCCGTTACAAGTGCCCATGGAGACTTGCACATCGAAAACATGATACTGATTGACGAAGAGATCAGAATAATCGACTGGTGCATGTATAACCGGAGCGGTAGCTTTATCACCGACTACATACACTTTTACAATTTTGCTGAAGCCGTAAAACACAACGAAAGCTGGACGGTAGCTATTCAAAAAGACAGCGACTACCTCCGCAGACTGGCTAGCCACATGAGCACAGAGCCAGGGCTTCTTAGTATAGTCTACACCCTCAACAGAATAGCCGGAGAAGCCAGCCAGTTTCCAAGAACAGATTTAGTCCCGGCTAGCCAGATAGACAAGTACAACGCTGTGTTAACTCACCTTACCACCTCTATCAAGCAGAATGTTTAGTATCATCATACCGCTTTATAACAAGGAAGCCAGTGTCGCAGAAACACTGAACACTGTGCTCGCCCAGACTTTTACTGCCTATGAAGTGATTGTGGTAGATGACGGATCAACGGATAGGAGCCTCTCCATTGTTCAGTCATTCACCGACAGCAGGATAAAAGTTTATTCCAAACAAAACGGAGGTGTGTCGCATGCCCGCAACTACGGCATAGAGAGAGCAAACTATGATTACATCGCCTTTCTGGATGCAGATGACGCCTGGGACAGCAACTACCTGGAAGAAATGAGCAAGCTGATAGCACGTCACCCGGAATGCGGTATGTATAACTGTGCCTACAGAGGTGTCAAAGGAGACAGAATCCTCATAGAGAGCCCTAATATACCGGACGGCGTTATCGATAATTACTTCAAAACCACCCTGACCCTGGATAACATGATCTCCTGGACCTCTGCCACCATCATCAGGAAAGAGGTCACTACCGTAGCAGGTCTGTTTCCGGTTGGCATGATCAGCGGTGAGGACTCATTTATGTGGTGCAAGGTAGCTATGCACTATCCTGTGGCTTATACCCATAAGATCATGGCTACTTACAACATGATGATGAGCGGCGCTTACAGCAGGATCGCCAAGCCTGACTCCTGCAAGGAGTCCTGGTCTGACCTGTACAGTGACCATGACATGTACCTGAATAAATTTATTGCTTATAAGGCCGTTGAAAATGGCCTGCGCCACGCCTGGGCCGGACAAAAGAGGAAAAGCAAATTAATCGAACGTCAGCTTAATTTTGCCAGAACGTACAACGACAAGTTCTTCAACCAACGGTTTGTACGGTTATTCTGTCTGAACAGAACACCTCTGTTTGCCGTGAGGATTTTACTTCTCTATAAGAAGCTCGTTACAATTCGATTCTTCGGTCCCCGCTATTTATCTGCCTGATTATGATTCTGATTGCTCTGGGAATACTGCTTATACTTCTTTTTTTAGTCAATCAGAAGCTATTCCCTATTGGTTTGGTTCTATTCTTTCTGCTGTTTGATATGTTCGACGGCTTCTACAAAGATGATCAGATCTTTGCGGCGATACGCTATATTATCCCGCTTTCGCTCATGCTTGTGTACCTGTTTGCACATGGGGGCCTTCGCAAATCCGACAGTATCTTTCTGGTGCTTATTACCTACCTGGGTTTACTGATGATCTATATCCCGGGGGACATCATTCTATCGGCCAAAACTACGCTGGCTATCCTAATAGCCCTGCTGATGATCCCCATTGGGCGGGAGATAGCAGAGAATAGAAACTTTTTGCAGGAATTTGAAAAATATAACCGCTACCTGCTTATCCTGATCCCGCTGTACATTATTTACGCGAATATTTTCAATGTTGGGCGCTCATATGCTGAGTCCTTTACAACAGGCTTCCTGAGTACTTCCCGTATGTACATTGCCCCCATTCTGATCTTTCTGGGTGTCCATTATATTTTCACAAATAAAAACAGAGGGGCCATGATCAAGCTCTTCGATATCGGCTTGATTCTGTTCAATATAGCGCTTTTGATTGTGATCACCCGGCGCACGTCGCTTGTGATGACTGTCGGGGCGCTGTTTGTCTACATGCTGTTGAACCGGCAGTTGATCTTCAAAATGGTGATACTGGTATTTTGCCTGGTTGCCGCCCTTATTTTCAGTTACCCGCTTTATGAGGCCAAGCTTGCGGCGCAACTCGAGAAGCGCGAGAGGATACAGGATCTCGAAACATACGAGGAAGAGGGCCGATACCTCGAGACCCTGTTCATCATTGACTACCATGATAAGCGTGAAGATCCGCTGGAACTTATGTTCGGTGTCAAACTGTGGGACACATTCAGCTTTGGAATAAAATATTTCGGCCGAGACCGTCCCATCCACAGTGACATTAACATGATCTTCTACAGCACGGGATTCTTTGGCCTCTTTCTGTTTACGCTGTTCTTCGTGCACTACTTTCTGCTCGGAAACGGCAAGATCACACCTGAAAACAGGAAAGCATACTATCCCATTCTGGCCATGTTTGTCATGGTGCTAATACCTGGGCGCTTTATCGGCACCTTTACCTATGCCCCGCTTCTGATGCTGCTGCTTTCAGCCATCAAGTATTACCGGCCAGTGGAAGAAACAGAAACCGAAAAAGAAGAAACAGTTCAAGAGGAAAAACTGCTGGAGATGAACGCCTGAGCTTTACCCAGGTAAGCCTGGCAGTTCCTGATACACCTATTTTTCAACCAGGGCTTAGGCAAATCCGTCCAAAGCTCTTCAATACTACATTTCAATTTTATGAAGGTACTTTTTGTGTGCAGCGGCAATTCTAAAAATTTTGAAGTAGCGCCATTTATAAAAGCGCAGGGTGAGTCATTGCAAAAAGCAGGTATAGAGGTAGCATACTTCCCAATCAAGGGCAAAGGACTGCGCGGCTACCTGCAGGCAGGCGGTCAACTGCGTCAACACCTGAAGTATCATCGCTATGACCTTATTCATGCTCATTTTTCGCTTTCAGGATGGTCTGCCGTGCTGGGCGCAGGCAGCACACCGGTTATACTCTCTCTCATGGGAGATGACGCACAGGGAGATTATATTGGCGTAAACAAAATAAGGTTCAGCAGCAGGTTCTTTATGCTGTCATCTATCCTTATTCAGCCTTTTGTAAGAGCCATCATTTCAAAGGCCCCCAACCTGGAGAAGTATGTGTACCAAAAACACAAATCCTACATTGTCCCGAATGGGATAGATACCAAAACCTTCATTCCGAATCCGGCAGGCTATCGGGAAGAACTGGGGCTGGACCCGGCGAAAAAGCTGGTTCTGTTTCTGGGAAGTCAGGAAAGAGTCGGTAAAAACTACCCGCTGGCGCAGCAGGCAGTTGCGCACCTCAACCTGCCAGATGTGCAACTCATCAACCCCTTCCCGATCCCTCATGATGCCATACCTAAATACATGAATTCGGCAGACGTGCTGGTGGTGCCCTCGTTTATGGAAGGCTCCCCGAATGTGATCAAAGAGGCGATGGCCTGCAACTGCCCTATTGTAGCCACGGATGTGGGCGACATCAGATGGGTGATGGGCGACACGGAAGGCTGCTACCTGGCTTCGTTCCAGGTAGAGGACTTCGCCGAAAAAATTCACCGCGCATTGGAATTTGCCCAAACGAAAAGAAGAACCACAGGCCGTCAAAGGATCGAGCGGCTGGGCCTTGACGCCGACACCATCGCTCAGAAGGTGATCAGTATTTACAGAAAGCATGTGCCCATACCCGCGGCTACAGTGCATGAAGCAGCTGCTCAGCTTACCAGAAACGTAACCGCTAACACAGTATCACCTACCCGGTCTATCTGAACAAATCCGCCCCCGCCATGAAGATACTTATCGACATCAATCACCCTGCCCATGTGCATTACTTCAGAAATTTCACGAGTCTGATGGAAGCGAAAGGCCATGCTGTTCTCTTCGTTTCGCGGGACAAGGAGATGGCTCAGAGACTGCTTAATCTTTACCAGATCCCATACATCAACAGAGGCAAAGGCAAAGACGGCAAGATCGGCAAGTTTCTATACCTGCTGTATGCTGATTACAAACTGCTGCAGATCGCATCCTCTTTCAAGCCCGATCTCTTTCTGAACTTCCTGCACCCTTACCCTTCTCAGGTAGCTGCCTTACTGGGCAAGCCATCGCTTGTGTTCAGTGACACAGAGCACGCTACCCTGCATCATAAACTGACAGTGCCTTTTGCTACGAAAGTATTTACACCTGCCTGCTACCGCACAGATCTGGGCGACAAACAGGTGCGCTTCAGGGGGTACATGGAGCTGGCTTATCTTCACCCGCGTTACTTCATGCCAAACCCCGAAATACTGGAGCTGCTGCAGGTAGCAGCAGGAGAAAAGTATGTGATTGTGCGCTTTGTTTCCTGGGCAGCCGCCCATGACTTTGACCACACAGGTATGTCGCTCGATAACAAGCGAAAAGCCGTGCAGGCACTCTCGAAGCTGGCACGGGTCTTTATCACTTCCGAAGGAGAGCTACCAGCAGACCTGGAGCAGTATCGCATCTCCATCCCCTTCGACAAGATGCACGACGCCATCTACTACAGCAGTCTGCTATTCGGGGAGAGCGCTACCATGGCTTCCGAGGCGGCAGTTCTGGGTACGCCTTCCATTTTCATGGATAATGACGGCAGGGGCTATACAGATGAAGAGGAAAGCAGGTATGGCATTGTCTTCAACTTCAGCGAAAGTGAGGACGACCAGCAGCGTGCCATTCACCAGGCCGTTCACATATTGGAAGACGAAAGCAGCCAGCATAAATTCAAAAAAGTGCGGGACCGGATCGTGTCAGAATGCATTGATACCACGGAGTTCATGGTAGAGCAGGTACTCCGCTATAACCTGAGCCAAGAAACTGTGCCCGCTGAGCACTATACAAATGTGTCTCTTACCGAATAGTCAACTTAACCTGATATGTTCCACTCTGTTCTGACTCCCTAGATCATGATTGAAGAAATTGCCTACGAGAATGTAAAAATCGGACAAAGCGAAAAGAACTTAGAGCTATTGGCTGGTGAGGAAGTAATGCACTTACTGGAAGATGCCACTTATCTGACTGAATGGGACTCGCTCTATCATTCCTGCCATTGGGCCACTGTATTTCAAAGTCCTGATTTTGTCACTACCTGGTACAGGCTTTACCAGCATGCTTATCAACCAATCCTTATAAGAGAGTACACAAAAGGTGTGCTTAGTGGCTTACTTACACTGGCACTGCCTCTACACAGATTAAACGGCAGAACATTTATTGTTGGCGCAGGCCATTATGAAGCCGATTACCATACCTGGCTGGCCTCCGACAGTAATGGCAATTCATTTATCAGCTCCGCCCTGAAAGTGCTGATGCGGAAATTCCCAACCACAGACCTGATGCTGCGGCACCTGCCGCCAAACACACCCACTGACTGGGCAAAGTCAGAGCCGCGCTGGCAAAGCTCCTGCATACTCTATCCACTGACCCGCCCGCTGGTAGTCATGTCGGACTTTACCGTATCCAGGAGGGACAGAAAAAGGGTAAGTCGTATGAATCAGATCGGTGAGTTTATACACCTGACTGATGAAGCGGCATTCCGTGATGCGCTTGATCAACTAGCGATCTATTATGACTTCAGACAGGGAGCGATGTACAACAAAAACCCATTCCGAACCGACCCGGTCAACAAAGAGTTTTTGCTCGCTTTGTTCAGGCGCAAACTGCTGCATGTCACAGTGCTGAAGGCAGGTGAAGAAATGGTCGCTTCTGTAGCGGCTGTAATAAGCAAGAACAAGGCTAACTTAGGCGGCATTAATTTTCATTCACCGCTTTTTGCTAGTTACTCCCCCGGTTATGTGCACTTCCTAATGCTTTCGCAACAGTTTGTGCACGAAGGCATAAGCTCTTTTGACCTGACGCCCGGTGGTGACCCTTACAAAGACCGGCTAGCCACACAGCATGATCAGGTACATATACTGGTTACTACCAACTCCAGACTGTACTTCTTTAAACGCCAGTTCAGAAAACTGCTCTATCAGCGCATGACAGAGATGGGGATCAGAACAATGTCAGTAGAGCTTAGTCTAAAAAGACACCTGTATTTAGTAAAGGAGCGTGGTCTTGCACAAGAAATAGTTCGTGGTCTGAGAAAGCTATGGGCCAACGATCAGGATAAAATCTATCATGCCACACTTGAGCTGAAAAAATTCAGCTGTGATTTCTCTATTAATAAAAATAGCCTCAGCAATCTGCTTGATTACCAGATGCAGGGGAGCATGTGTACCCGTTGGGAGTTTCTGGAGAATGCGATGCGAAGACTGGAGCAGGGCGCACAGTGCTTTACTATCTCTGACAGAGGCACGCTACTTTACTGTGCCTGGTACACCACGCCAGCTACAGACACTGCTACAGAAGCAGCTATAGCTGCTGGTCGAGAAGCCATTTACCTGCAGGATGTTTATGTGCATCCTTTTGGAGTGGCACAACTCAAGGAGTTTTTGGCAGCTGTAATTTCAGCTATCACCCCTAATCTATCAAGTGCGCAGGTATACCTGTCGGTACCTGATCAAGATAAGCTGCTTTCGAAGGCTATGAAGCGTGCAGGCCTTCAGAAAACCAGGGAACCATTGCCTTAATCTTCAGTACTGCTCGGCACCCCTTGTCTGAGCTAAAGTAGCTCTACTTGTTACACACCTTATAAGACAACAAGATGATGGAAAATGTAATTAGCGCAATCGATATGCCCCCACTTATTGAGCAACCTAAACAAGTAGATTTGCTGATAGGTGATCAGGTATATCGACTTCTGGACGATGCCACATTTAAAGAGTCCTGGCACAACCTGTACTCGGCCTGCGCATGGGCTACTGCTTTTCAAAGTTGGGAGTTTATCGTGTCATGGTATCATGTGTTCAGAAGCGACTACATACCTGTGCTGCTCAAGTCAGAGCAAGAAGGCCGGCTGACTGGTTTGCTGGCGATGGCTATTCCTGCCTCAGACAGATCTAATGCCGAGGGCAGGCAAGGTAGCGTTAGAATTGTGGGAGCAGGCGAATATGAGGCCGAATATCATTGTTGGATCGCTGAGCCGGATACTAATGATTTCTTCATAACGAATGCGCTTACTAAACTTCTCCAGCATTACCCGAAAGCCAGAATCATGTTTCGGTTTATGCCACCCGGGACACCCCTGGCCTGGCACGACCAGAACCCCAAATGGCAAAGTCTTAGTGTGAAACAGGCTTTCAGACGTCCATTACTAGAGATAAAAAGCCCCGAAGCCGAGAAAGCATTTCGTATCAACAATCAGTATAAGACCAAACTCAATCGTCTGAAGAAGCTGGGAACTGTGAAGTTTGAGCGGGTGACAGATCCCGGAGTGTTCGAAGCCGTGCTACCTGAACTTGCTCTGCAATACGACTTCAGGCAGGGAGGGCTTTTCAACAAAAATCAGTTCAGAGACAAGCCGCTGAAAGCCGAGTTTATGAAGATGCTGTTTAAGAACGGTTTGCTTCATGTCACGCTGCTCCGCGTGAATGATGATATTATCGGTTCCATGGTAGCGGTAGCAGACAGAGGTTGGGTATACCTGCAAGGTATTAACACCCATTCCCCGTTTTATGCCAGACACTCACCTGGTATTCTGCATTTCCTCAATCTAGGTCAGTTGCTGGCGCATGAAGGAGTTGACGTATTTGATTTAACCCCTGGTGGTGACACTTATAAGGAGCGCCTTGCTACTAGTCATGACCAAGTATATGGACTGCTTATAACAGGCAGTAAAGGCTTCCGCTTCAAAAGGCTGATCAAGAAAGAGCTGCAAGACTACCTCGTTAGAACAGGAAGACGCCCTATGACGGTAGAGCTTCAGATCAAGAAACAGGTATACCTATTGAAAAACCATCTTAGAAGAGCCAAGAAGTCTGGCTACGTAAAGGTGATCAGACAGCTATTAAGCAGCGACAAGAAAGGCTCTCCTGAGCAATTATATGTTAAGGACCTAGAGGCAAACAGTCGCTTTTCAGCGATGCATATTCAAAAGAATAACTTAAACGATATACTCGATTTCGAGAAGGACGAGACCCTTACACGCTGGGAGTTTATGGAAAACACTATGAGGCTGTTTGAAACAGGGCATCATGCCTATACCTGGGCAAAAGAAGGACGCCTGATGGCCTGCGCCTGGTTTGCCTATACTGATTTCACAAATCAACAGCAGCCCCAACTGTCTAATATACCTGCCTTGATGCACCTATACTGCCACCCTGAGGCGAACGACAAATTTGAACAGTTTCTGGAGCATGTAACCTCTATCATCACCCTGGAGATCAACGAACCCAAGCTGTACGCGGTACATAAGCCGAACAGTCAGGCACTGATCAGGTCAGGATTTCAAGTAGTCACATAACCACTTTCCCAAACGTCACATAAACTCTTAACCCTCAAATCGTCTTAGTATGAAAGGCACTTGTACCGACAAAGGAAGTAATGTTCTGTATCCTGAAATTGAGGATAAAATCGAAATAAGCGTGGGTGAAGACGCCCTGAAAATACTATCAGATGAAAAATTTCAGGCAGAATGGGAGGCACTTTACCAATCATGCTACTGGGCTACCGTGTTTCAAGGAACTACCTATACCAATACCTGGTATAAACTATACAAGAAACAGTACATTCCTATCCTGATTACTTCTTACAAAGGGAACAAACTCACAGGTATACTGAACCTGAGTATGAGCCTTAAGAAACTCGAAATAACCGGCACAGGCGCGTCAGACGCTTACTATCATACCTGGTTAGCCGAGGAGTATAATAAAGAGTCATTCATAAAATTAGCGCTTCATAAAGTAAGGGAACATTTTCCGGGATATAACATCCGCCTGTTCCAGCTCCCACAGCATACGCCAATCAAGTGGCTTGAAACCGATAAGAAGTGGCTGAATCTGGCTGTGCTAAAAACCTATGACCGCCCCTTGGTGGACCTAACACACCCTGAATTGTCAAAACTCTACACCAAAAAGCAGTTTAAAGAATGTCGTAACCGGCTGAAGCGTTTAGGCGAAGTCACATTCGAGCATATCACCTGCATCGATCAACTATCTGACATTTTTGACGAAATGATGGATCAGTTCGACTTCAGAAAAGGGGCTACCCTCAATACACTGCCGTTCAGATCAGATCCTCAGAAAAAAGAATTCCTGATGGAGCTGTTCCGGCTGGACATGCTCCATGTCGCAGTGCTGAAAATGAATGGCATAATCGTAGCTTCGCTTATTGCTACAATTGGCAAAGACAAGTGGGTCCATGGCGTCGGGATCAATACCCATGCCCCTACTTATGCAGCCTACTCTCCCGGTTTCATTAGTTTTATTATGCTAGCGCAGCAACTGGCAAATAAGCAGTACCACATGCTTGACCTGTCTACCGGAGACCAGGAATACAAAAAGCGTATGACCAACACACAGGACCAAGTATATGCCCTTGTAATCCTGAGCAGGAATAAATCGACTTTCAAAATACCGAACCCTCTCAAAGAGCAAGTCATTGGGAGATTGTCAGAAGCCGGCATTGACTATATAGCTTTCAGAGCGAAACTCAGAGCTAATAATAAGATGCTAAAAGCCAAGTGGCATCTCCTTAAGCAGCAAGGTATTACGAGATGCTTAGTCAACTCCCTGAAATTCACCATATCTAGGGAAAAAGAACAAATATATAAAATAAACACTAAAAACAGCATAACCATTCTCAAAAACACGTATGCATGTATAAGTCAAAACAGCTTAAAAGACCTACTTCGTTTTTCCGAAGGTCAATCTTTAAAAACTCGTTGGGAATTTCTGATTGAAGCCATGTATAGGCTTGAGATAGGTGAGCAGGCCTATACCTACTCCGAGGACAATGTACTAAAAGCCTGTGTCTGGATGAGCTGTTACTCTAAGAAACAAAACATATATGCTGCCAAGCTTGATTATCCAACAGAAGGGGCTGTGCTTCACGGCCTTTATTTCCACTCCGATTACAACAATAAGCTGCCCCAGTTTATAGAAGCTGTAGCTGCAGAAATTGAAAAAAACCAGCCAGGCAAACAAATATACCTGATCACTGGCCCATCAGTAGCTGCATTTTGTTTGGCAAGGCAAAGCGCTTGTTAATAATTTACTTACCCCGGATCGCCTATGAATACACTGTTACAGAAAGCTACGTTCCAACAAGAAGATGTCGTAAAAATACTGACAGGAAAAAAAGCTTTGGCATTGCTCGCTGAGCAAAGTTTCCAGTTGCAGTGGGATACACTCTATACCTCCTGCCCCTGGTCGACTGTCTTTCAAAGCAGAGGCTTCGTTTATACCTGGTATCAATCTTATCATACAACTTATTCACCTATTCTGGCTGTCGCATATTGCGGGGAAAAGCTCACCGGACTGTTAACACTGGCACAAGATGACAGTGGCCGGCTTGTTGGTGCCGGAGCTAATCAGGCAGAATATCAGGTATGGCTTACAAGGGAGCAAACGGATTCTTATTTTATAAAAAAGACACTGAACGATCTGCTGGAGCAGTTTCCTCAGTCTGAGATCAGTCTGAAATTTGTGCCAGCCAACACACCCTTGCAGTGGCTCGAAACTGACCTTGAATTGCAAAAAGTGTACTTCCGCAGAGAAGTGAAGCAGCCATTGCTCAGCCTGAATAAGGAAAACCTGTCACAGGAACTTCGAAAGAAGAATAGAAGGGAAAAACTCAATCGTCTGAAACGACAGGGGGAGCTATCTTTTATGAAAGTCACTGATGCGCAGAAGTTTTCCTCCGTACTGGATGAACTTGCCATACAAAGTGATTTCAGGAAAGGTGCCATGTATAATAAGTGTGCTTTTCAGGAGGACGGCTATCGCAAAGAGTTTCTGAAAAAGCTGTTCTCGGAGGGTCTGCTTCACGTCACCCTGCTTAGAGTAGATAATACCATCATTGCATCTAATGTCGGGGTGACCGGGCAAAACTGGGTGCACCTGCAGGGCATTAACACCCACTCTCCAATGCAGGCGAAACACTCGCCAGGCATTCTCCACTTTCTGATGCTTGGCGTGATGCTGGCAGAGGAAGGTATTGCAGTTTTTGACCTGACCCCAGGTAACGATCCATACAAAGAAAGCCTTGCCACAGACTTTACGCATGCAACCGAATTGGTTTTCGGAAACAAGGCCGTCGTTATGAACAGGAAGCTGAAATACAACCTGACTCAGTACCTGAAGGATACACTTCCCAAACTAGGTATAGCGGGCCGTCAGATCAAGCAGATGAGCCATGAGACAGCTATAATGAAAGAAAAATTCAAGCTTATCAAAAGGCAGAGTCTTTCAACGCTGCTCAGGAAATCTATCCGGAGTATAAGTAAATCCAATGATCTGAGTATATACTCCGTGCAGCCTGTTCAGAAAGAGGTTCAGGAAGTACCTGTTAATAAAAATGAATTGCAGGACTTACTCTGCTATACACCTGCAGAAAGCCTTACCTCAAAGTGGGAGTTCCTGATCGATGCGATGCGCAGGCTCGAGTCCGGTCAGCATGTGTATACCTGGCAGAAGAACGGGCACTTGTTAGGCTATGCCTGGTTAAGCGAACCCAAAGCCTCCAAACCGACCACCTTTTTTCAGTTGGAGTTACCCGAACAGGCAATTGTGCTGCACAGTTTTTACTGTCCCTCTTTGGATCATGCAAAAACAGCCGCCTTTATCCGGGCTATAGTCGCTCATTCGAACGTATCAAATGACCTGCCACTTTACGCCGTTGCAAAATCAACTGATAAAGCTGTATGCAGAGTATTAGAATTACTGTACCCTTCTACCCCCGCTTCAAGCAATTAATAGAATAAAGTTTCCAACAACAAACCCTTTAAGACATGTGTGGAATAGCTGGTATTATCAACTTTAATCAGGAAACTCCCAAAGAGTCTGCATTGCGAGAAATGATGCGACAAATGAAACACAGAGGTCCTGACGACAATGGCGTATTTATAGAAGATGAAATAGGACTTGGATTTGTCCGGCTCAGTATAATTGACCTCTCGCCTGACGGCCACCAGCCCATGGTGTCTGCCGACGGTCGTTACGTGCTCGAGTTCAATGGCGAGATATTCAACTACGTGGAGTTGCGCGAAGAACTCCAGCAAGAGGGTATTGAATTTAAAACGAAAACTGACACAGAGGTTTTATTGAACGCTTACATTCATTGGGGCGAGGACTGCATGAACCACTTTAACGGCATGTGGGCTTTCGCGATTTATGACCGCTTGACCAAAACTGTTTTCGCATCCCGAGACAGGTATGGCATCAAACCTTTTTACTATATCCACACAACCAACTATTTTGCTTTCTGCTCTGAGATTCCGCCACTACTCAGCTTACTTGACGGAAAGCCCAAGCCTAACTACCAAAGCATATTTGATTACCTGGCCTTCAACAGGACTGACCAGTCAGAGGCTACTTTCTTTGAGGAGGTTAGAAAGCTGCAGCACGGCATGAAGCTGACCGTACGCGGCAGAAACGTAAAGACAAGCCGCTGGTATGATCTAAGGGAGAGAGTAGCGAAAGCCGAAAAATTCAAGAACCCGGAAGAGTATAAAGAATTGTTCACTTCGGCGGTTGGCTTACGACTCAGAAGTGATGTACCGGTAGGTGTCTGTCTAAGTGGCGGCCTTGACTCTTCCAGCATTACCTCCGTACTACTCAACAGCTATCAAAAAAAAGATCTCAACACGTTCTCGGCCATCTATCAAAATGGCCAGACGGGGGATGAAAAGCAGTTTATACATGAGTACAAACCGCTGCTAAAGAACATGCATTACATCTATCCCAATGCCGAAACGCTTGAAAACGATCTGATGCAATTCATAAAAACACATGCCGAGCCGATCCCATCCACCTCACCTTATGCGCAATACAAGGTGATGGAGCTGGCCAAGGATAACGTGGTGGTGACACTTGATGGGCAGGGAGCCGATGAAGAACTGGCCGGCTATCATTACTTTTTTGGCTTTTACTTTAAAGACCTGCTCCGCTCCGGCCGTATCGGCAAGCTCTTCAGTGAGATGTACCATTACCTGAAGAACCACCGCAGCCTGTACGGTGTCAAATCATTTGCCTATTTTCTGCTTCCGGAAGGTATGCGCACGAAGTTAAGGGTAGGAGAAAAAGGGTATTTGCAGAACGCTTTTGTAGAAAGATATAGCAAGTCCAACGGTATAGCCGGCAAGCTGTATGGTTCCACCTCGCTGAAAGACGCCCTGTTGGACCACTTTGAAAATAAGCTGGAGCATTTGCTCAAATGGGAAGACCTGAACTCCATGCATTTCTCTCTTGAGGCGCGGGTACCTTTTCTGGACTACCGTCTGGTGGAGAAAACACTGGCCAGTTCAGAAGACTGGGCTATACGCCACGGCATCACCAAGTTCATACTCCGGGAGTCTATGAAAGGCGTGCTTCCCGAAAAAATCAGGATGCGGCAGGATAAGATTGGCTTCGGCACGCCACAGGACGAATGGTTCAGAGAGCCTGCCTGGCAGAACATGGTAGAAGGCATCCTGAGCAGCGATTCTTTTAGAAGGCGCAACCTGATCGACCCGGAGATTGCCATGCGAAAGTATAAGGAGCACCTCTCAGGACAAACTAATATTGCGAAGGAGATCTGGAAGTGGGTGCACCTCGAGCTATGGTTCAGAACATTCATAGACCTGGACCTGCAGGAGGAAGTTCCTCAACCAGCAGATGCGCTGAATGAGCGCATTACACCATTGCCTGCCTAGCAGTAGGTATTACCCTATACCTTATATGGCTATCAATCAATTGAAAGCAGGCGCCTTGCTGTCTTATGCCTCTATCGGCATAAACAATATAGTGGGCCTGCTCTTTACACCTTTCATGTTGCGGATGCTGGGGAAATCAGAGTTTGGACTTTACTCTCTTGTCGCCTCCGTAGTAGCATACCTTACCGTGTTAGACCTGGGCCTGGGCAATGCAGTGGTTCGTTATACCGCCAAATACAGGGCACAAAACAGGCAACAGGAACAGTACTCCCTATTTGGTATGTTTTTGATGCTTTACTGTAGTATCAGTCTGCTCGTCATTCTGGCTGGTACCTTGCTGTATCATAATGTGGAAGTCCTGTTTGGCAACGCACTAACTGCGGCAGAACTCGAGAAAGCCCGCATAATGGTAGTGCTGTTGATCTTCAACCTGGCCGCTACGTTTCCACTCAGCATCTTTGGTTCGATCATAGTCGCCTATGAAAACTATGTATTTCAGAAGCTAGTTAATATTGTACGGGCTCTGATCACACCCTGCCTGATGATACCTTTGCTCCTGCTGGGATACAAAGCCATTGGTATTGTGTTGGTTATCACACTGTTGAATATCATCAGCTTACTCGTAAACTGCTGGTACTGTTTTACTAAGCTCAAGATCAAGCTGCATTTCAGAAAGATGGAGTGGCAAGTGCTGAAGGGAATTTCCACTTACTCCTTCTTTATTTTCCTGGGGGTGATAGTGGACAAAATCTATTGGAGCACCGGTCAGTTTGTGCTTGGCGTGGTAGCAGGTACTGCTGTGGTGGCTGTGTACGCTATTGCCGTGCAGCTGCAGATGTACTATATGAGCCTCTCGACTGCCATATCAGGTGTATTTTTACCAAAAATCACCGCCATGGTCGCACGCAACACCTCTGACAGGGAAGTGTCTGATCTGTTTATCCGGACAGGCAGGATACAGTTTATCGTGATGGCATTTGTCCTGAGTGTTTTTATTCTGTTCGGGAAAACCTTTATCATACTGTGGGCTGGGCCTGACTACGCCGATGCTTACCTGATCGCCGTGCTGCTGATGATTCCGCTGACGATTCCCTTGATACAGACCCTCGGCATTTCCATACTTCAGGCACGTAACCAGCACAAGTTCCGCTCGCTGGTTTATATTCTGGTGGCCACGGCAAGCCTGGCTATTAGCATTCCACTGGCCAAGGTATATGGAGGCATAGGCTGCGCCATCGGCACCTCATTCTCGCTTATTGTAGGCAATATCATCGTCATGAATATTTACTATTATAAGCGGGTGAGAATTGACATACCCCGCTTTTGGAGAGAGATAGGCTCCATGTCACTTCCTGTTATAGTATTAATACCAGTAGGTGTACTCCTCAACTATCTATCCCCTGAGGTTACTTTCATTTCACTATTCATAAAAGTACTAATTTTCAGTATTCTATACCTCAACGCAATCTGGTGGAAAGGGCTTAATAATTATGAAAGAGAGCTCTTTTGGGTACCTGCAAAGAAAGTAATTTCCAAAGTAAAACTTCACTACAATAACTAGCCTGATTATGAGCTCCCAAGTGATTCTCAAACAGACATACCAATTAAATACACAACAAGCAGCTGCAAATAAAATCATATTTGACGGCTACTATGGACAACTGAACACAGGTGATGATGCATTCGTAGAAGTTAGCGCTTGGGGAGCTGAGACTTACTGGAATACGGCGAATAACTTTTTTCTGGCAAAGTCACTTCCACTGATTAAGCATGAAGCCAGCCATTTTCAGAAGAAAATTTTTACCGGTCAACATGTCCTGGAGCAGCTATATCAGCTGATAAACACTAATGCGGTCATATCTTCCGGAGGATCAACATTTGAAAAGCCTCAGAAAATGCTACACATCCGCAATCTGTCTATTATTAAGAAAATACTAATCAAGAACTTTAAAATCGGTGCAATCGGGGTGTCACTAGGGCCTTATAAGAACGCCTCAGATGAAAAATCTATCATTGAATACCTGAAAAGACTGGATTTCCTGGCGCTTAGGGATGAGCACTCTTATCAACTGGCTTTAAGCTATCAACTCCCATACAAACCAGTCAATGCCTTTGATTTGGCAGCTTTACTTCCACGTATTTATGATCACTCCAAGCAGAGCCAGCGAGACTATTATCAGGAAAAGATCATTGGTGTTAGTGCATGTTTCTTTGAAAGGTACAGAGGTTATACAAACCTCTGTAACGAAGAGCGTAGGACAGGATACCTCAAGCAGCTTCTGCTAGAAGTATCCAAAATCACAAACGCAAAGCTCAGATTCTTCGAATTCAATGGGAACTCAACTGTGGGCGATCTGCAAATAACTGCTTCTATTATTGATTTCCTGAAGGAGAATAAGGTGAGCAATGTGGAACTTATACCTTATAATCCTAACATAAATCATATATACAATAAGGTTTTAGAGTGTAACCTAATGATATCGGTGAGGCTGCATGCATCTATGTTTGCCTGCTTTGGCAACGTTCCGTTTTTTCTACTGGAGTATCACAGAAAATGCAGCGACTTTTTGGAGAGTGTAGGATATAAGGAGGCTTACAGAATCGGAGATGGTATGCAGGAAATTCAAAAAACAATCGGACAAATTATTTCAATTCTGGAAGACCCAAATAGGTATACACCTCCTACTAAGCTGGAGAATTGCAAACAGAAAGCATTGATGAACTTCACATCTATTTCGCTATAACAGAAAAGCCAGCTTCTGAAGCTGGCTTTTCTGTTATAGCGAATGCTAATAAATTAAGCTGGAGAAGGTATCCTCCTACTATGATCTCCACCGTATTTTAATTCATCTTTAGCTAACTCTGGTAACCTGAATTTCAACATGATTGGTTTCCAAACACCCGTCATACGGCAGATGTTCTCCGCCAGTGATGCTCCTTCCAGCAGTCCAAAACGAGGCAGACAGAATGTGTTTTTCAACTCTTCTGAAGTGATGTGACGAGGTTCGCTTGAAAATGCCAGCTTATACCCCAGCTCTTTTAGTGCGCGCATCTCGCGGTCCCCAAAATCACCATTAGGGTACGCAAAGTATTTCACCTCTTTTCCTATCCAGGATTCCAGCTTAAGTTTTGAGATTAACAGTTCATTGTAGAGCTGTTCATTCCTGCAATTGACCAGGATAGGATGCGTATGCGTGTGCCCTCCTATGGTGACATACTTCGATTTAGAAATTTGTTTTATCTGCTTGATTGTCATCGCCTGCCTTTCTACTTTTGTTTGTCGCTTTATTTCATTGATTAAAGCAGCCCGCTTGTCATTCATTATCAGTTTTAATGAGGATTTGGAAGGTATAGTGATTTTGAGGTCTTTGGCCTTCTCAAGGTAAGACCACCAGTAGGCTCCCTCCTCTACCGCCTCCGTAGATACAAATATGGTGACAGGCACCTGGTATTTTTCTGCTACAGCCACCAGATTGGATACATTTCCTCTCCAACCGTCATCTGCTGTCATGAGTACTGCACCTTTTGGCAGCGGGAGGTTTTTATCTATAATGTTCTTTAAATCTTCGGGACTAATAAAAGTGAACCCATTATGCTTCAGCCACTTGACGCAAGCTTCGAACTCCTTCTTGGAGGGATCATGAAAGTACATTGATAAAATGTGGTCCGCTTTCATTGCTCTTCCTTTAGCCCTCTTTACAAATCCGCACATTATCAGCAGGTTTGCCAACAACCAGGTGAATACGTTTCTGATACTCAGTTCCATGTGAAATGCCGTTATGAATTTAGTAGTATGATTAATTGCACAATAGTATGCTCAATGCGATGAGCAGGAACCCAGCGCTAATTTTATGATCAGTACTATAACCCGATCTATAAATCAGAGTTGGTTTTATCATTTGTTCTCTGTGACCGCATACTCTCATATGAAGCCAGCTCATTCCCCACTCTTACATTATCAAAATATATAACTCTTTTTTCTGACGCAGTTCTGCTATTGTTCCACTTTGCTTTATACACGCCAACTTTCCAATAGGGCATTTTTTTATCTTCAAAATGATTGCGCCCACTGTAAGAAACACGTTTTACCCCGTTGTGCCACACCTCCAGTATTGCATCGGAGCCAGCAGAATGGATAATATGGAAAACAAACTCGTGCCATACATCCTTTGTCAAAGGAGCGAGCTCCATGACCTTCCACTTATCTTCCTTGGTATTGTGACGCACCCTGAGGTAAATAACATTGTCTACAGTGCGCAGTGAAATTGGAGGACTTCCTTCCTGGTGCCACTGGCTAATAAGTTCATTAGAAGAATCCGGGGCATAACCATCTTCAGGAAACATGACGGCAAAGCTATACCACATCTCTTTATCTGTCACCCTGTCAACCACGAACAACTCAGACCGCATCCCCCGATGAATCATCGGGTCAGATGCACGCAGTTCAAACCTTGCGACCTTATTTTCATTGTTTAATGGATCAGTTACTACGCGGAAGCCATGCTCTGTATCTGTCTGCAAATTGACAGCAGTATGAAGCGGGTCACTCCCCTCAAAGGTTTCTTCAAAAAGCAGATGGTTCCTCAGAGGCTTTTCCTCTGCCGTACGCCAGAAGACAGACTTAGATCTATGGCTTATTTTCGCTATTTGATTTTGTAGATCTGAAACGCTCACATAGTTATGTTGTAGCGAAAAGGCTGGGTATGGGCTATCATATCTTAGAGTACTCCAGCCGAGTATACTAACAACAGCAACCAACCCAACTATATACTCCCTCATCATGTGTCTTTTTCGCTTCACTATTTAGCATCAATGCTGCTTGTGTTCAATAAGCACTCTTATGTGTTTTCCTGCTGAAAATAGTTTTATAGATTATCCTGATGTCAAGCCAAAGAGACCATTTCTCCATGTACCACAGATCGTGCATCGTTCTTTGTTTGCGCTGCTCGTCAGTTTCGGTTGGACCTCTCCAGCCGTTTACCTGTGCCCAGCCTGTGATGCCAGGCTTAAAGTAATGTCTAATCATATACTTATCCACACTTTCCTGAAGTTTCTGGTTCAGGAAACTCCTGTGAGGACGCGGTCCAACTACACTCATATCTCCAAGGAGCACATTCATAAATTGTGGCAATTCATCAAGACTATACTTTCTGAGGATCCTGCCCAATTTGGTTATTCGTGGGTCATCTTTCTGGGTGGACTTTGTGCCACCTGTTGAAGCGTCATTCTCACGCATACTTCTGAACTTAAACACTTTAAATGGTCTTCCACCCTTCCCGATCCTTATAGGGCAGTAAAACACCGGACCAGGTGAGTCCAGTTTAATCAGGATGGCAAGCACCACAATCAGAGGGGAAAGTGCCAGAAGCGCAAAGGCTGAGAAAACTTTATCAAAAGTATTTTTCAAGAAGAATGCGTAAGTTTCATCAAGAGGTAGCTGCCGGACATTGATAGCATCAAGTTCACCATACCTGGTCACCTTATAATTTTCCCCAAACAGACCTCTGTAATCTGGTATATACTTTACCCGCACGCCATGATAATCAGCTGCCGTAATGATACTCTGTATTTTTTTCGAAACTTTAACAGGAATCGCAATAACGATTTCGTCAACAGGGTTATTTCTGAGGTAATCGTTTATATGATCCAGATCCCCTACTACCCTATCCTCTCCTACTATACATTCTTCTTTCTTACACTTAATGAATCCTTTAAGCTTGACGTGTGATCCATTATGCCGCAAAAGGTGCTTCTCCACAGTGCCGGCCATATCCCCAACACCAGCTACAAGCGTGTATTTCGTATTGCTATTGCTGCTACGCAAATGGTCAATTGTATTGACTACTAGTAGGTTTACAGGTATCCCTAGTATCGGAAAACCCAGCACAATAGCTGCTACTATGTTCTTTGTCTCTACTGAAAATGGAAGAAATGTATAGAAAGCAATTACAAAACCGATCAGAAGAATGTAGATCTTAATATAGTTCACCACCCGTAAGTTGATCCTATTGTACAACTCTGATTCCTGTAACCTGATCCAGTAACTAATCAGAGTCCAGGTAAACACGGTGCCAATCAGCACGATCCATGCGGTTTGCTGATATTCTTTATCATTGATAAAATATAAAGCGAAGCACGAGATAAGAACGATAGTAAACATATCCCCTCCGAGGTAGAGTATGGGAAGTCTTTGTTTTGATTTAATCATAATCTTAAACTAAAATCAAATGGGCAACATACACGCAGAATGGTTTCTACTCAATAAATTGGGTACACTATGTCAGCGATGAAATACTTCTGATAAACGGGTATAACTTAGCCAATAGAAGGAGTAACTTCTTTCTACCTTACGACTTTCTGGCTGCCATCCCTAGGGTTTAATAGATTATGTAGCTTTACTAGATCTTACTCGC
This sequence comes from Pontibacter lucknowensis, assembly GCF_900156415.1. Taxonomy (GTDB): domain Bacteria; phylum Bacteroidota; class Bacteroidia; order Cytophagales; family Hymenobacteraceae; genus Pontibacter; species Pontibacter lucknowensis. The sequence goes on from NZ_FTNM01000006.1 coordinate 312,830, forward strand.
TTGGTGTCCGATAAAAAGCCAGGATTGAGGTGTATGACAGATATGAAAGTATAGTTCTTTTCCATAGACATTGTAGTGTAAAAGTTCAAACATTAGTATCTCTCAGATACTCAATCAATAGGCTCTTTCGGAGTTCTTTATGTATATAAGTAATTATAGAAAAATTGTTACAACTCAAATAATATTATTTATGCATTATTTATATGAATTTTATATTTAGTATACTTAATTTAATAAAATTAGGTGCTAACTTTTTATTTTTATTAGGAAACAGCCTTTATTTAAGGGTAAACGGAATTTGCAACTAATAAAGGACTGATATTTTTTTTCAATGGTGATTACTATCAGACGGGATGCATTATGATACAGTAATCCGGTTATCAGTGTTATTTAACAAACACATCCCTTCAAATATTACCAGAATAAAAGCTTGGATCTTAACATAGCTTGTACATTATTAAACAGCTATATAGCTTGCAGGTAAGTCAGGCGATATTCAATTCGAATTAAAACACCGGACAAAAAAAGAGCAGCTGACATTGGTCAGCTGCTCTTTTTAGTGATGCCTACTAAGAGGCGTTATAATATGCTATTAGTTTTTAACAGTAAAGCTATAAGTTACTGGCGTACCTGCAGTACCCGAACCGTTGCTGCCTGAGTAAGGCGTAGCTGTCAGGGTGTAAGTGCCGGCAGGCATGGTCAGGTTACCATAGTAGTAGTTACCTCTTCCGTCGTCACCGAACAGTGCATGCGGGGCAGCGTTGTCAGTATAGGTGCGGCTCATGGCGCCTTTCAGCTCGAACTTAACACTGCCTACGCCGGCGTTCAGATCAGCGCGGAAGTTAAGCTTTGTTGTACCCAAAGCGCTGAAGCTTAAAGTAGCACCGTTAGTCAGCTTTAATACGTCTTTCTCTGTACCTGCATTTACAAGTGTGATACCAGCAACCTGCGATGTAGTAGTACTAGGCGCAGTAGTAGTTGTCGGTGATGTAGTTGTAGTAGGAGCTGGCTGTGACACTACTGTTGTCGTGCTACCCGAAGAAGACATCTCGTTGAAGCTCGCACGCTCGTTACCCACACGGATATTGTCGAAGTAGAGCACACGCTTAGTGGTTGAGGTGGAGCCGCTGTTCCAGGAAGCCTTGTAGATACCGATCTTCCAGTTAGGCATCTTCGTGTCGTACATGTTGCCGCCCTTGTGGGTGAGGATCTTGGTGCCGTTGCGCCAGATCTCGATCAGGCCGTCCGAGCCGTAAGAGTGGATGAAGTGGAACACGTACTCCTGCCAGGTGTCCTTGGTGATCTGGCCCAGGTCGATCTCCTTCAGGGAGCTGGCGTTGTTGCCCGTGCGCAGGATCAAACGGTCCTGGCGAACGCGCAGCGAGGTGGCCTGCGTGCTGCCAGAGGTCTGCCACCACTGGCTGATCAGCTCAGAGCCGGAGTCAGAGGCGTAGTCCTTGGCCGGGAAGTAGGCAGCGAAGCTGTACCAGCGGTCCTTGTTGGTGGCCGGGTCGGCCACGATCACCTCGGCGCGGGTGCCGTTGGCTACCAGTGCATCACCGCTGCGCAGCTCAAAACGGCCAGACTTGGCGCCGCGGAAAACCGGGTTGGTGACCATCTGAAAAGCATACGATGTGCCGAACTGCTTGTGGCGACCGGCGAAGGCCGTGCTGCCCTCGAAGGTCTCCTCGAATATGTGGTTGGCGGTCGCGTTCTGAGAGGTCTCAGCGCTCATCGCTGCTGAAGGAGAAAGCTCCTCCATTTCTTTTTTCTCGCATGAAAAGGCTAGGGCGCCGGCCAGCATTGGCAGCACCATGTTGCGGAATCTCAATTTCATCTTGTTTTGGCTAAAGTTGAAAATTTAATTGGCTAAAAATTTAATTAATGTTGGTACTTTCTATATAATATTACTTGCTAAACTCTTTTATTAACTAATAAGGTGCTTTTGAAACCAGATTGGATAAGCAATAGTATTTAACCTAACCCCGGATCCTTTTTTATCAATCTTAGCTTTCTGCTTATTTATTTAATGATCAATATTTTAGAACACTAATCAATCAAGAAACCAAACCACTTATTTATTGGATATTTTTCTCAATCGACAGTCACAAATGTAAATGACTTTTATCAACTTTTAAAAGCGGTCATCCTCAAAAAAAGTGATTTTCTTAGTTATTTCAGATTTATAATAATTTAAATTATATAAAATGACTTGTTTTGCATGTAACTTTATATATATAAAAAAACAACTATTGGGATCCTATATTGAATTATATCCAAGTAAACTTTAACCCTTTCTTATGTTCCGGTACTTAGTTTACATATTGAAATTTTCAAAATAGGCTTTCAGGAATAGAGTGAATTCTGCATTTTACTCCTTATTAAGCACGTCCTGTGTTAAACATACTCGGTAACAAGGCGTGTGTGTTCTATATAGTAGTTATCAAGATTGGATTTTTCAAAAATCATGAAACCCTCCACTTAACCTATTGTCAGTTATGCACTTATAAAAAAAGCAGCTGACCAATGGCCAGCTGCTTTGAAGTAGTATACCTTACAAGGTATCGTTCTGGAAATCTAGTTTTTAACAGTGAAGCTGTAAGTAACCGGTGTACCTGCAGTACCTGAACCATTGCTGCCTGAGTAAGGCGTAGCTGTCAGGGTGTAAATGCCGGCAGGCATGGTCAGGTTACCATAGTAGTAGTTACCTCTTCCGTCGTCACCGAACAGTGCATGCGGGGCAGCATTGTCAGTGTAGGTGCGGTTCATGGCGCCCTTCAGCTCGAACTTCACACTGCCTACACCAGACTGAAGGTCAGCACGGAAGTTAAACTTCTTTGTACCTAAAGCGCTGAAGCTAAGTGAAGCACCGTTAGCCAGTTTCATTACGTCTTTCTCTGTGTGCGCATCAACCAGTGTAAGGCTTGATATCTGTGAAGAAGTTGATGTGCTTGGAGCAGTTGTTACTGGCTCAGAAGGAGTTGGTGCAGGAACTGGCGCTACCGGAGAAGTCTCCGCTGTCGAACCTGATCCAGACTCAACGATATTGAAGCTTACTGTCACCGGTGTGCCGGCCGTACCAGAGCCATTTGAACCAGAGTATGATGTAACTGTCAGGGTATAGCTTCCAGTTGGCATAGTCAGGTTGCCATAGTAGTAGTTACCTCTTCCGTCGTCACCAAATAACGCATAAGGTGCTGCATTATCAGTATAGGTGCGGCCCATGGCACCTTTCAGCTCAAACTTCACGCTACCTACTGTTGAAGGATCAACATTTGAACGGAAGTTAAACTTTTTGGTGCGCAACTCACTGAAGCTCAGTGTAGAACCATTTGTAACTGTCATCACGTCTTTCTCAGTACCAGCGTCTACCAGAATTACACTATGTGCTCCTGTCGCCGGAGTACTACCACCTGTGTTTGTATCAGGTGTAGGAGTTGGTGTTGGAGCAGGCTCAGTTGGTGCTGGAGCTGGCGCAGTTTCTACCGGTGCAGTTGTGTTACTGCCCGAAGAAGACATCTCGTTGAAGCTCGCACGCTCGTTACCCACACGGATATTGTCGAAGTAGAGCACACGCTTAGTGGTTGAGGTGGAGCCGCTGTTCCAGGAAGCCTTGTAGATACCGATCTTCCAGTTAGGCATCTTCGTGTCGTACATGTTGCCGCCCTTGTGGGTGAGGATCTTGGTGCCGTTGCGCCAGATCTCGATCAGGCCGTCCGAGCCGTAAGAGTGGATGAAGTGGAACACGTACTCCTGCCAGGTGTCCTTGGTGATCTGGCCCAGGTCGATCTCCTTCAGGGAGCTGGCGTTGTTGCCCGTGCGCAGGATCAAACGGTCCTGGCGAACGCGCAGCGAGGTGGCCTGCGTGCTGCCAGAGGTCTGCCACCACTGGCTGATCAGCTCAGAGCCGGAGTCAGAGGCGTAGTCCTTGGCCGGGAAGTAGGCAGCGAAGCTGTACCAGCGGTCCTTGTTGGTGGCCGGGTCGGCCACGATCACCTCGGCGCGGGTGCCGTTGGCTACCAGTGCATCACCGCTGCGCAGCTCAAAACGGCCAGACTTGGCGCCGCGGAAAACCGGGTTGGTGACCATCTGAAAAGCATACGATGTGCCGAACTGCTTGTGGCGACCGGCGAAGGCCGTGCTGCCCTCGAAGGTCTCCTCGAATATGTGGTTGGCGGTCGCGTTCTGAGAGGTCTCAGCGCTCATCGCTGCTGAAGGAGAAAGCTCCTCCATTTCTTTTTTCTCGCATGAAAAGGCTAGGGCGCCGGCCAGCATTGGCAGCACCATGTTGCGGAATCTCAATTTCATCTTGTTTTGGCTAAAGTTGAAAATTTAATAATTGGTTATTGTATTTTTACTACTAAGGATAATTCTCTATAAAGCACTAGCAGCCAATGCTTTTAGTAAGTTTAACAAAAATTTTATATGGCAATTAGAATTTGCCCACACTTAAAAGTCTCATCATACACACTCTCATTTAAGGTTTTACATCCTCTTCCAAGTTGCTCTCAACGAATTTATCCGCTTCATTCATTTTGAATATTTTCGTTAATAGCGTTTGACAAATGTAAAAGACTTAATTTCAAAAATGAAAATCCACTAGCTCTAAAACCACTTATTTCCACCAAGTTTCTTATTTAATATTATTTAAGCACAAAAAATCGTGTAACTATTTCATATATACTATATAAAATCACTTCTTTAACCTCGTTTTAATTTATAACTTTTCAATTATAAAATTTATCAGATAAATAAATATTGACTTATATGTATAACTAAATCAAATCTTTAACGCACATAACATATTCAGGATATTGGATACACTTTATCACAAAATCCAACTAAATATTTCAGTGCAAAACGCACTGTATTCCATAACACAAGACAAATTAGGACAAAACGAATAACACTTCCAGATTATTATATTCAACAGGTAATCTTTTTCACATTGATGAAAGGAATTTATGGAGGCGGCCCAATGACTGAAGTTCAGATTTGTTTATTAAATCACAGTATTTGAGATCCTAAGCACGAGGCAGTAGTATACTCGACATGACGAATGGCAAAGCATCAGATTCAGAGGAAGGCTTAGCCGAAATTCTTAAGTCTGACCAGAACATTTTAGGCAAATCAGAGTAATAATGGTTATATTATTATAAAAATTTGAAATATGCCTATAGCTACGCAGGAGTGGGAATGGGAGATTGGTAGCAAAACCAGCGTATGGAATCATAGTTTAAATGAGCTTTGGTCCTATCGTCATCTGCTTGTTGGTTTAATAAGGCGCAACTTTATACTCAACTACCAGCAGACTGTTTTAGGCCCCATCTGGATCTTGTTTCAACCGGTTCTGACACTGGTAACTTTTGTGGTCGTCTTTCATAAAATCGCCGGCATCTCTACTGGCACCTTACCACCTGTTCTGTTCTATGCTGCAGGTATAGTGCTCTGGAATTTCCTGAGCGACAGTTTTACCGGCACGGCCAGCACATTCAAGGAAAATGTGCAGGTTTTCAGTAAAGTTTACTTCCCCCGTATCATCATGCCTATATCGGTAATCGGTACACAGTTACTGCGCTTTGCGATGCAATTGCTTATGTTCCTGGCAATCGTCTTATACTATAGCATCACAACAGATTTACAGCTACAGACAGGGCTCTGGCTCTTAGCGTTTCCTGTGGCAATTCTGCTGACGGCAGCCATCAGCCTGGGTATGGGTCTGCTGTTCTCTATCCTCACAGCCAAGTACCGCGACATGTCAAATCTTGTGGCATTAGGCATTCGGCTTCTCATGTTTGTAACACCGGTTATCTACCCCCTGGCGGCCGTTCCTGAGAACATGCGCTGGCTGGTAGAACTGAACCCCATTACCCCTGTCTTTGAGCTGTTCCGATTGTCGATCCTGGGGGAAGGCACCTTAACGCCGGTCCATTTCATCTATAGCCTGTTCTTTACAGTTGTGCTACTTACAGGCTCTATGCTGCTTTTCAATAAGCAGGGTGATAAACTGATCGATGTAGTCTAAATCTGCGCCACATGTCTGAAACTGTTATAGAAATAGAAAACCTGTACAAGATGTATCGCCTCGGCGTGATTGGTACCGGCTCGTTCAAGCAGGACTTGCAGCGCTGGTGGACCGCTAATGTTCTTCGCAAAGAGGATCCATTCTTTCAGGTCAACCATGAGTGCCAGCACAAAGCGTTGCCTGATACTATCATGGCATTGCAGGACATCAACCTGGAGGTAAAACACGGAGAGGCGATCGGTATTATAGGCAAGAATGGCTCTGGCAAGTCCACCCTACTCAAAATAATCTCCCGGATTGTACGCCCTACACACGGCGTAGTGCGAGGTAAGGGCAAGGTAAGCAGCTTGCTGGAAGTGGGCACAGGCTTTCACCAGGAGCTTACCGGCAGAGAGAACATTTACATCAGTGGGTATATACTAGGTATGAGCAAACCTGAGATCAAGCGCAAGTTCGATGAGATCGTTGCCTTTTCAGGGGTTGAGCAGTTTATCGACACTCCTGTCAAGCGTTATTCATCGGGTATGTATGTGCGGCTGGCATTTGCTGTCGCAGCCCACCTGGAACCAGATATTCTGATCGTGGATGAAGTTCTGGCGGTGGGTGACGCTGATTTTCAGAAAAAGTGCCTCGGCAAAATGAGGGAGGTCTCTCAGGCAGAGGGCAGAACGATCCTCTTTGTGAGCCACAGCATGCAAGCCATCAAAAACCTGTGCGACAAAGCAGTATGGTTGAACCAGGGCAAAATGCAGGCATTTGGTCCTTCGACCACCGTAGTAAACAAGTACCTGACCAGCACCCAGGACGCCCACCTCCTGCAGGTATGGCAAACACCGGACGAAGCTCCCGGAAATGATCTGGTACGCATGCGGTCAGTAGAGCTAGAGCCTCAGCTTGCAACTCCCGATGCGCCACTCGATATCCGTACACCACTCACAGTCCGGGTTCAATTCTGGAACATGCAGGAGGAAGCTGTTCTGAGTATTGGTCTGCACTTGTTCACAGCAGGCGGCGAATGCATTTTTGACCTCCCCTCCCCGGCTGTTACCTGCGCCAAAGGCCTCGTTGAGGGCGAGTGTACGATACCTGGCAACTTTCTGAATGACGGTTCCTACTACATTTCGGTCATCATCGTGCGGGATACCTCCATTTCGCTTTACTACCACGAAGAGTGCCTCAGGTTCGAACTGGAGGACTATCGTGAGAATATTCAGTGGTACGGCAAGTGGTGGGGCGCCGTGCGCCCTCAGTTTCCCATCCAGCTGCGGCAGGCAGAGATCATGATTCCGCAGGAAGGCATTTAAACTACACCCTATGCGTAACCATTTACCCTATCAGATCAGCCACATCTACCTGCACGAAGGACTGTCACTTCCTTCTCTGTCCACCCATGATCAAGGCAATTACCTTGTTTTTTGGTGGCATGACGTGGCTTTAGGACATGTTTTTGTAGCCCCCCAGCAAAGCTTAACAGAGACAAGCTATCACGACAAATTGATAGAGGCGATTTCGCCTGCCATAACATTTTATAAGAATCAGGCGAAAATGTCTCCAACTGCCTGGAAAGAGTGGGTTTATCAAAAGAAATCACTCGCTTTGGAAACGAGGCTGAACAACCTGTTTTCTCCGGTTTCACAGGATGCTATACCTGACAGGGTGCCGATAGCAGCGGTTATTTGCACCCGCGACAGGCCTTCTCAACTGCAGAACTGTCTGTCTATGTTGCTAAGCCTACCCTGCCGTCCGCAAGAGATCATTGTCGTTGACAATGCCCCTTCAAATGACGCATCAGCAGAGGTTGTAAAGCAGTTCGGGGAGGTAACTTACATAAAGGAGCCGCGCCCAGGGCTTGATATTGCCAGAAACACAGGCGCAAGAGATGCCCAGGCTTCGATCGTCGCCTATGTGGACGATGATGTCACGGTTCATCCCTTGTGGGCCTACCAGGTATGGAAAACTTTTCAGGATCCAGGTATAGCGGCTATGACTGGCCTGGTGATCGCATCTGAATTAAAAACCGAAGCGCAGTTTATTTTTGAGAAGCACTGGAGTTTTAACCGGGGCTACACAGACATCTTCTATACGCCCGACTTTATACAGGCCACACTGTCACAGGGGCCGCCAGTCTGGGTGATCGGGGCCGGGGCAAACATGGCTTTCAGGAAAGAGTTATTTGAACAGGTAGGGTATTTTGATGAACTTCTGGATGTGGGCGCGGCCGGCTGTAGTGGCGATTCCGAGATGTGGTATAGAATCCTGATCAAGGGGTATACTATACACTACAACCCTAGGGCGATCGCTTATCATGAGCACCGCAGGGAGATCGAAGGACTGAAGAAGCAGATTTTCTACTATATGCGGGGGCACGCCGCTGCTGCTCTGATCCAGCAACGCCAACAGAAGGCGGGCTACATCAGGCACCTGTTCTGGCGATTGCCCAAGCAGTACGCACAGCTCTTAAAATCAGGCTTCCCTAACTACCGCTATCGTCACAAAACACTCTTTGTAGAAATGCTCGGTGTGTTATCCGGACTAAATTATTATTTCAAAAACAGGCAGCATGCCAGACAGTAGGTATGAGCAAAAAAGGTCCTCAGTTGAACCCGTTGGTGTCCGTTGTAATACCCTGTTACAACCAGGGACACTTTTTGGCTGGAGCGATTGAAAGTGCGCTCACGCAGGACTATCCTGCTGTAGAGGTAGTGGTAGTGGATGACGGATCTACTGACTTTACGAAGGAGATAGCAGGCGCATACCGTGCTGTCAAATATGTATACCAGCCTAACCAGGGGCTGTCATCGGCCCGGAACACAGGAATAAAAAACGCTTCCGGCGACTTCCTGCTTTTCCTGGATGCAGACGACTGGCTCCTGCCGGGCGCCATAACGACCAATGTAGCATATCTGCTCCGACATGAGCAGCTGGCCTTTGTGTCGGGCGCTCACCATAAAGTATATGTGGAAGAAGGTCTCGTCAAAGAAGAGACATCTCAGGTCAGCGCGGACCACTACCTGCACTTACTACAGGGCAACTACATAGGCATGATCTCGACAGTGCTTTTCCGCAAATGGGTGTTCTCAGAGTTTCAGTACGATACTATGCTGCGGAACTGCGAAGACTATGACCTATACCTGAAGATAACCAGAAAATACCCGGTATTCCATCACCAGGAAAAGATCGCGGCCTATCGTATACACACGGCCAATATGTCAAACAACATTCCGGCTATGCTGGGAGGTGTGTTGAGGGTGCTGGATCGCCAGAAAGTAGAACTGAAATCTGAAAGTGAGCAGAAGGCCTACCTGCGCGGACAGGAAGTGTGGCGAAGCTACTACTGCTCTGAATTATGGAAAAGCCTCGGTCAACCGAAAGGCACTGTTTCGACAGAAAGTCTTCAGTTCCTGAAGCTGCACAGACCGCCACTATATTATAAATACATCCTGAAAAAAAACACAGCCATGTTTAAAGCTCAAGTTAAAAAATACGCGCCTGCCTTCACACTCAGAATGCTGCACAGCATAGGGCTGTACAACAACCATGTTCCTGCTCCGGGAGCGGTTGAATTGGGAGACTTTGACAGAGTCACCCCATTCAGCAAAGAATTTGGCTATGACCGTGGAGGTCCCGTGGACCGGCATTACATCGAGGGTTTCCTTCGCAGCGAATCGCAGTGCATACAAGGCAATGTGCTCGAGATCGGCGACAATGCCTATACCTTGCAGTTCGGTGGAAAGCAGGTCACCAAAAGCGACATCCTGCATGTGGACTCGACAAACAAAGCCGCGACCTATATTGGTGATATAAGCGATGCCCCACACATACCTGACAGTATGTTTGATTGCATCATCCTCACCCAGACCCTGCATCTGATCTACGATTTTAAGGCTGCACTCCGTACCTGCCACCGAATACTGAAGCCGGGGGGCGTCCTGCTGCTTACTGTCCCGGGTATCACTCCGATTGACCATGGCGAATGGAAGGACACCTGGTACTGGGCTTTTACAGACAAAGCCATGCGCAAAGTCATGGACGAAACATTCCCGGAGAGCCAGGTGAAGGTTGGCACTTATGGCAACGTACTGACGGCTGCCGCTTTTCTGTATGGCATGGGCCTGCAGGAGGTGCCGCCGACCAAACTCAACTTTCATGATCCGCATTACCAGGTGATCGTGACAGTGAAAGCCCAAAAGCTGTAGCGCATACCTATGATCCGCCACTTCATACAAAAATACCTGGAACCGAAAGCGCTTGTGCTGATGTACCACCGCATAGCAGCACCGGAAACGGATATATGGGACCTTGCTGTCAGCCCTGCAAACTTTGAGGAACAGTTACAGGTGTTAAGCCGGACAGGTGAGGTCGTGCCCCTGCACGAGCTTGCCGCCAGAGCAAAAGAAAAAAGACGCCGCAAGCACCTGATCGCACTATCATTTGACGACGGCTACATTGACAACTATGAAACGGCGAAGCCGCTACTGGAGAAATACCGGTTACCGGCTACCTTCTTTGTGACGTCCTGTAACTTGGGAACAGAGCGGGAGTTTTGGTGGGACGAACTGGAAAATCTTATACTTCACGCAGCGCATTTGCCTGCTACATTCGTCATGAAAGTAAAGGGAGTGCTGATAAAAAGAGACCTGAAACAGGAAGCTGAATTATCGTATGAGCTTCAGCAACAGCACATGCACTGGAAGGCATGTCTTACCCCTCCAACCACCAGGCGCAGCGAGCTGTTTCTGGCATTGTGGACCGCAATGCGGGCGCTTGCGGACAGTGAAATCCAGCAGCTCTTACAACAGGTTAGGGACTGGACCAAATCGGAGGCAGTAAATCGGCCGGCCTACAAAAGCATGTCAACAGGCCAGCTTGCTGAACTGGCAAAGCAGCAGTTATTCGCTATAGGGGCCCACACCGTGACGCATCCTGCTTTGGGGCATCACGGCTTTGACTTTCAGAAAGCTGAGATGGCAGCTAACAGAGATTTGCTCCAGGAGCTGACCGGCAATCGCATTTCACTAATGGCCTACCCCTATGGACACTACAATGCCGATACCTTACAGGCGGCGGAAGCTGCTTCATTTGACGCCGCCTTTACTACGGAAGGCAGCACGGTCAACAAACGAACGCACCAGTACCGCATCGGCAGATTCCAGGTGAACGATATGACAGGAGCGGCATTTGCAAAAACGCTTCAGAAATGGGCACTAACCTAACACAGCTATGCATACAAACCCTACCCCTCTTGTCTCTGTGATCACAGCCTTCCTCAATGAAGAGAAGTTCTTGGGCGAGGCCATCGAGAGTGTTCTGCAGCAGGATTACACACATTGGGAACTGATACTTGTAGACGACGGCTCAACAGATCATAGTACGGCAATAGCACAAACGTATGCAGCACGCTACCCTGGCAAGGTTTTCTATTATGATCATCCGGGGCATATCAACAGGGGCCTGAGTGCCAGCCGCAACGCAGGTATAGAACAGGCCCGGGGTAAGCTGGTCGCTTTCCTGGATGCCGATGATGTGTGGCTCCCCTGCAAACTGTCACAACAGGTCGCATTATTTCAAGAAGAGCAAGGAATTGCCATGGTGGCAGAGGCCTCCTTTTACTGGTATAGCTGGGAGCACCCGGAACAGCAGGACATCGCTATACCTGTTGGTGCCCCCCAGGACAGGGCTTACGCACCCGGATCGCTCACCTCATACCTGTACCCGCTTCACACAGGCGCCGCCCCATGCCCTTCAGGACTTATGCTGACCAAAGAGGCCATTGTCCGGGCCGGAGGTTTTGAGGAGTCCTTCACAAAGGAGTTTCAGTTGTATGAAGACCAGGCATTTCTTCATAAGATATACCTGCAGGAGAAGGTGTACATTTCATCTGCCTGCCAGAATATGTACCGGCAGCGCACCGGCTCTATTGTAGAGAAGGTGAAATCTGATGGGCACTACCACATGGTCCGCCGCTATTTTCTGGAGTGGCTGGAAAACTATCTGCAGGAGTCGCAACAAGAAGAAAGCTCGACGTCGCGCCTGCTGGAGAAGGCGCTTCTACCTTACCGCTATCCGCGCCGCTATTTTGCAGCGGTCACCTTTCCCTCCAAGGTAAAAGGTGCTATTAAGAAAGGATTCAAGTCACTTGTCAGATGATGTTACCAAAGCTAACGGTCCTGATGCCGGTCTATAACGCCGGGAAGTTTCTGGCAGCAGCTGTTGACAGCATACTGCAACAGACATTCAGGGAATTTGAATTCATCATCATCGACGATGGCTCAACTGACGACAGTGTAGCTATCATAAAGTCTTATGATGACCCCCGCATCAGGCTATACCTGAACAAGGATAATATAGGTATCACAGCCACCCTGAACAAAGGTATAGGCCTGGCCAGTACCAGCCTGATAGCCAGAATGGACGCCGATGACATCAGTTACCCGGACAGGTTACAGGTTCAGTACAGCTACATGCTGGCCAATCCGGATTGCGCCCTTGTTTCGTCCATGGTCAGGGTGATCGGAGAAGACGGGCGCTTTATCAGGCAGGATAAGATGAGGAGTGAGCACGTTTATTACAACCTGACATTCATCTGCTGGCTATACCACCCCACCGTTATGTACCGGAAAGAAGCGGTGCAGGAAGTAGGGCTTTATACTGCTACTTATTCAGAAGACTTTGAGCTCTTCTGGCAGCTCACCCGGAAATACAGTTTCCACAATCTGCCGGAAGTATTGCTGGACTACAGAGTAACTGACCAGAGCCTGCACCAGGTATTAAAGAAGGTAGAGTACGAATCGGCCCAGCAGCAGCAGGTACTGCGCAATTTACGCTATTTCGCCGGCGGCCATTACACTATCCCGAGCAGTTTTATTCAGTGTTACAGGCATAACTTCGAGCCGCTCATCGCAGAGCAGGATCTGCGTCGATGGATCAGCTGCATCCGGGAGCTCGATTATATAACCCAGTGCATTTTAGAAAAACTTAACCCTAATCTGGAGGAAGAAAGCGTGAAACTGGCCGCCAGATATAAAAGGGAGTTCATCATCAGCGCTTTGATCCAACACCTCCCCCTCCATACCCAGGTATGGTTTAGAATGAGAGTTGAACCAATGCGCAGCCTGGCAAGGAGCATCAAATCTCTGCTCAAAAGCAAACTCAGGTATAAAACAGCACTATTGACCAAAAACAATTAGTTACTTAAATAAAATAATCACATTTTATCTTATTAAATTTAATAACACATCGTATTACTATTACATCAGGGAAGAACTACTTACATTAATATGACTCTTTTATTTGATGCTTAGCATACCTCCTTCTCCTCCCCAAATCGCACCGCTTCAAGGTACACTTAACAGACCTACCTGGTCAGTGATGATACCGGTGTATAACTGTGCCATCTACCTGAAGGACACTCTAAATAGCGTACTGGCACAAGGTATACCTGAAGCAGAAATGCAGATTGAAGTTGTAGACGATGCAAGCACGGACGCCGATATAGAAAAGCTGGTTGCTGAGGTTGGTCAGGGACGAATCCAATATTTCAAACAGGAGCAGAACGTTGGTAGTCTGCGAAACTTCGAAACCTGCATCAATCGCTCAAGAGGCAAGCTTGTGCATCTCCTGCACGGGGACGATAAGGTCAGGCCAGGCTATTATACCAGGATAGAACAGCTTTTTGAGCAATTCCCATCAGCAGGTGCTGCCTTTAGCGGGTATTGCAGTATTAACGAGCAAGGTCAGGTCGTATCGCATAAGAAGCCAGAAATGAAGCAGGATGGCATATTGCCAGACTGGCTGGCGAGGATCGGAGAAAAACAGTTGATTCAGTATGCTGCCATGACAGTGCGCCGCGAGGTATACGAGCAACTAGGGGCTTTCTATGGAGTGAACTACGGAGAGGACTGGGAGATGTGGGTACGGATAGCACGCCATTACCCGACGGCCTATACGCCACTTACACTGGCGGAATACAGGCAGCACTCTACTTCAATCACCAGTAGCAAATTTTTGAAAGGAGAGCACTTGCAGGATCTCTACAAAGCTATGCAACTTATTCAAACCCATTTGCCCGAAGACCAAAAGCACACTATACTTCAGAGATCAAAAAAACACTATGCTACTTATGCGCTCAACATAGCAGCACGGCTATGGCATAGCCTACGCAACGAGCAATTGGTGGAGGCTCATATCAAGAATGCACTGCGGTTTCACAACAGCCCCCTTATTTACCTGATGGCAGCAAAACTTTACTTTACACTAAAATTCAGCAGGATATGAGGTTAGGTATTTCAATTGTGATTTGTACATACAATGGGGCGAAACTTCTGCCGGAAACAATCCGCCACATAGCCAGCCAGCGCATTAGCTCACACATAAAGTGGGAGGTGCTGGTTGTGGACAATGCATCTACTGACAAAACATCCGAAGTAGTACTTGAAGAATGGGAGAAGCAGGGCCAGCCAACTCTGTTACACCTTTTTCACCAGCCAAGGCAGGGCTTGACGTATGCCCGTGAGCTCGCGCTGAGCCATGCAAATTATGAGTTTGTTTTGTTCTGCGACGATGACAACTGGCTCTGCCCTGATTACCTTAGCCTGGCCTATCAGCTTATGATAGCACATCCGGAAATTGGTGTGCTCGGAGGTAACGGCGAACTAGTGTTTGAATCACCTCCACCTGAATGGGCGGTCGGACATGGTTTTTTTGCAAATGGCCCTCAGGCAAAAGTACCAGGCCCGGTCAGCAGACAGTTTGTGTATGGCGCAGGTTGCGTCATACGGAAGTCAGCCTATGATACCCTCCTGCATGCTGGCTTTAAGCCACTGCTGACCGATCGGATGGCAGGCACACTAACTGCCGGTGGTGACTACGAGCTTTGCTATGCGATCGCTATGGCAGGCTACACCATCTGGTACGAAGACAAGCTTAAGTTCAAGCATTTTATGCCGGCAGCCCGACTTAACTGGGCTTACTTCATCCGGTTCATTTCAGAAGGAGCCAGGTGCTTTGAGGTAATCATGCCTTACCGCATCCATGTGAATATGGGCAGCAAAAATACTTTTGCTTTCCGACTCATGTGCCTGCGCATCGTAGGCTCATACTTATTAAAGACGCTGCCGCTGCTGGCAGCCAAGCTATACCTTCCAGGTGATTCAGAGGCAGCAAAGCTCAACACGATCAAACTGGTATCACTCAAAACAAAGCTTCTTTCTTTTAAGAATTACAAAAACATGAAGCAGAACTTCGAGACTATTCTTAAGTTCAATCAGGAAGCTCTCCAAAAAAAAAGTATTAAACAGCCTGTTAAAGTTCTGATTGATATGCAGACTGCCGGTTAAGCCAAAGCCACCATTCTTTCCTAACCACATCTTTATATAAAAATATCCCGAATTACAAATTTAACACCCACTAAATACAACTTATTATCATAATTAGCATATATACTATACTAGTATACTTCTGCTCATGTCAGTGCTAAGCTAACATTTGGGTGATTGTGGTGAACGCTAACAGTACAGTTGAATTATTACAGGCAACTGGGTATAAATATAATCTTGTGTGGATGAATAAGCTCTATCAAGCTGCTTATTTTCTATTGGTTGTGAGTTTATAAAGGATTTTATGAATAAATTTATTACTGTATTATTTTTATTTACATCCTTCTTTTCTCTGACCCTGTCTGCACAGGAAATTCAGGGCATAAGTTCTGTTGAACGGTTAACCGGACTAGCTGTTAGTAAAAACACAGGCGAAAAACCTCAGTCGAAGGTATGGAGCTATGCCTGCACGCAATGGACTGTACTACCCGACACTAGTGGCACGCACTTGTGGCGCCTCGACGATAATAGCTGGACACGTGTGATGACCCTCTCCACTAGTACCGTAACCAAAGCCGATTGCAAGGTGAAAGATGCTGTGGTGCATGTGTTACTCTTTGAGGAGGTTACCCCGATTACCAATATTGTATCAGAAGCAGAAGACTCAACTAAATCCTTGAACAACAAGGCATTTTTGGTATCCATAGAATATGAAGAGTCGCAGAATACTTACAAACGCTGGAGTCAAAGACCCACAACTCTCGATATAAAGCTCGACAACGGAGTAGAAACCGCCTCCATCGATATTGACAGCAAAGGTAGGATGTGGCTGGCTTCTGATGCTGTAAATAAAATAAATGTGCGCTGGAGCGATGCACCCTATACCTCCTGGAGCTCACCTATTACACTCGCCACAGGTGTGAAGAATGATGATATAGCAGGTGTAGTCGCCTTGCCTGGAAAGGTGGGCGTTTTCTGGTCGAATCAAAATGCCAGAAGGTTTGGTTTTAAAACGCACCAGGATGGTGCTTCTCCCTCCCAATGGTCTGCAGATGAAATGCCAGCCTCCCATTCGGCTCTTAATGTTGGTAAGGGCATGGCTGATGACCACGTCAACTTTGCAATAGCCAGTGATGGCACCCTGTACTGTGCTGTCAAAACCAGTTATGATATGCCAGGTTATCCCACTATCGCGCTGCTGGTGCGTCGCCCCTGGGGTAAGTGGGATAAAATGTATGGCATATCAGAATTTGGAACACGACCTGTTGCTTTATTGGATGAAACACTGAACAGACTCATGGTCATTTACTCATCTGTAGAAGGCGGAGGGGATATTCTATACAAATCTACTTCGCTTGCTTCCATAAATTTCGGACCCCAACTAAGACTGATGGATGGAAAATTTGATAATGTGAGCAGTAGCAAAGCTGCTTTCAAGTCCGAGGCGGCAATTCTGGTATCTAACAAAACGCATGCGCACGGAGTGCTTATTAGTAATGGCAGTCCTTCCCTGGTGAAGTGCCCTGACTTTGTACCCTCCTTTAGGTCATTTGTAGTATACCCCAATCCTTTTATCGCTAAAACCACTGTCTACTTCACGCTGCAGGAAGATGACGATTACGAACTCTTACTTTTTGATAGCAAAGGGGCCCGCATTGCCACACTCAGCAAAGGAAGAGCTCAGTCCGGAGAACTCAATACAGTCGATCTGAAAGATGTAGCCCGGGGACTCTACGTGGTGAGGTTACAGACCAGCAAGTCTGTGAGGGCCCTCAAAGTGATTCAGGAGAGATAAGACATGATGTCGTTTCATCTATTTGCACCTGCCCCTGTAGTCATATATCAGTTAAGTATAATTCTCCAAATGGTATTCCCACCTCAGTATATATACTCAAAATTGTAACTCCTTCACTAAAAACAATAGATTAAAAACAACTTTATTTTGATATAATCATATTAATAAATCAACACTAAGTCTTATCTCTTTTTTAATATGAATTTATTTACCGGCATAAATCTCATATTTCCCCTGAACGTCATTTTATAAATACAATTTCCATTACAAGCTCCTATGAAAATGAATATCAAATTTACCTTTCTTGTATTTCTTTCAGCGTTCCTTAGCTTCCAGGCTGTAGCGCAGCAATCCGCGGGCTTTAGCTCCATCCAAAACCTCAGTCCTGAGCCTACCACTGCCAGCACTGGCGAAAAACCACAGTCTAAACCCTGGAAGCATGCCGGAAAATGGTGGGCTGTGTTTCCAAATTCCAGCGGCACCCACCTTTGGCGATTAGATGGCACCACCTGGACTAATATACTAAGACTTACAACACGCACTTCTTCTAAAGCAGATTGCAAGGTGGCAGGAGATGTAACGCATATTTTATTATATCAGGGTGCTTCTTCCCAAATGGCCTCTATCGAGTATGATTATGCACAAGGTACTTACAAGCTTTGGTCTAGAAGAACTTCAACCGTCGGCCTGACAATGGATCAGGGTGTTGAAACTGCAACTATTGATATCGACGGAACTGGTAGAATGTGGCTCGCTTCTGCAGGCGTGAGTGATATAAATGTCCGATGGAGTGATTCGCCCTACAACAACTGGAGTCAGCCTGTGACAATTGCTTCAGGCGTAGATGATGATGATATATGTGCCGTAATCGCCATGCCCGGCAAAATTGGCGTGCTATGGTCAAACCAGAATACGAAAAGGTTTGGCTTTAAAACGCACCAGGATGGCGATGCACCTGATAACTGGTCCGCTGACGAAGTGCCGGCCTCGCAGTCAGCGCAGAACGTAGGAAATGGCATGGCTGATGACCACCTGAATATGGCCCTGGCCAGTGACGGCACACTATATTGTGCAGTTAAAACAGAATACGGCACCAGAAGCTACCCTGAAATAGCGCTGCTAGTACGTCGCCCGAACGGCACATGGGACAACTTATATGGAGTGACCGACAGAGGCACCCGCCCAATTGTTATCTTGAATGAGGAGGTCGGCAAAGTAAAGGTGATTTATACAGCTTCAAATAACGGAGGCAATATTCAATACAAAGAGTCTTCTACTTCTACTATCAGTTTCAGCTCGGAGATGACACTCATGAGAGGTAACTACAATGATGCCTCCAGCAGCAAAGACAATTACACATCGGATGTGGTAGTAATGGCGACTAGCAGTAGCAGTGTAGTTAGCGTACTGGCCAGTGACCAGACAACCATCACATTACCTGCTACCCCTGTACTGGCCATGCCTGCAAACAACGCCTCCGGCCTGAACATACCTGTAAACATAAGCTGGGGAGCGGCACAAGCGGCAAGCACCTATCAGGCACAGGTATCGACCACGTCTGACTTTTCAAGTACCGTCTTTAATCAATCTAACATTCAAAGTACTTCCGCTTCAATCAGCAGCCTGAGCAACAACACTACTTACTATTGGCGAGTGCGGGCAAACAATGTCAACGGGAGCAGTGCCTGGTCTTCTGTTTGGAGCTTCAGTACCACTGATGCTACCGCCCAACAGCAGGTGGTGAGCTTCACCCTGGTCAACTCCCACACCGAGCAGGACCACTTCCAGCTCGAGGACGGGGCCACGGTCAACGTCTCCTCCCTGTCGAGCACCAAGCTCAACGTGCGGGCCAACACCTCGCCCGGTGCGGTGGGCAGCGTCAAGCTTGAGCTCTCGGGCACCCAGTCCAGGACCTACACCGACAATGCCGCCCCCTACGCCCTGTTCGGTGACGACGGCCGCGGCAACTACTACTTCGGCAACTGGAACCCGCCGGCCAACGGCACCTACACCCTCAGGGCCACCCCCTACTCCCAAGCTAACGGCGGAGGTACCGCAGGTATACCACTTGAGATCACCTTCACCATCGTAGATAAGGAAACTCCTGCAGAGCAGCACACACTGGCAGTCAGCACCTCAGGCAGCGGCACGGTGACCAGAAGTCCTGAACAGAGCTCATATCCGGCTGGCAGCACCGTCTCCCTGACGGCGACCCCTGCCCCCGGCTATGCCTTCGCTGGCTGGAGCGGCGATGCCTCGGGCTCTGCCAACCCGCTCTCACTGATCATGGACCGCAACAAGGCAGTGACGGCCACCTTTACGGCTACCACCGCCCAGCAACAGGTAGTGAGCTTCACCCTGGTCAACTCCCACACCGAGCAGGACCACTTCCAGCTCGAGGACGGGGCCACGGTCAACGTCTCCTCCCTGTCGAGCACCAAGCTCAACGTGCGGGCCAACACCTCGCCCGGTGCGGTGGGCAGCGTCAAGCTTGAGCTCTCGGGCACCCAGTCCAGGACCTACACCGACAATGCCGCCCCCTACGCCCTGTTCGGTGACGACGGCCGCGGCAACTACTACTTCGGCAACTGGAACCCGCCGGCCAACGGCACCTACACCCTCAGGGCCACCCCCTACTCCCAGGCTAACGGCGGAGGTACCGCAGGTATACCGCTGACCATTACATTCCATATAGTGTCTGAGAGCTTCGCAGGAAGTAACTCTGCCAGGTTAGAGCAGGCAGAGCTTCAGACTGAAGAGTTTAAAGTATACCCAAATCCATTCACAAATAAAGCAACTCTGGACTTCTCCATACAGGAAGCAGGTGATTATACCGTAACTCTTTATGATGTCAAGGGAATGGTGGTGACAAAGCTTCATGAAGGAAACGCCTCTTCAAGTAAATTAAACAAGCTTGAAGTAGATGGAGCCAACCTCCCTAAGGGATTATATTTCATCAAACTTCAAACTCAAAGCAAGACTAAGACACTTAAACTGATGCTGGATAAATAATCTTAAAATGTATAAGCAACAGGAGATCAACCGTTTGGTTGATCTCCTGCTTTTCTTATGAGTATTAGTTACATGCTTAGCTTTCATCTAGCATGTAATTTTAAACGCATTTTACTATTCCAATCGCTACTCCTCCCCCATTTTACCACCTTAATCACTCATTCCCGTATTACCCCATGTGAATACAGGGGTTTTATGAGCATACCGGAAACGAACGGCATATTTGCGTCACATTATTTATTGAAGGAACAGCTTAGTTCAGGGAGGGTTGAAGAAGTCTGGAAAGCAGAAGACTGGACTGCGGAAGGGGCTCCTGTCACGCTGAGGCTGTATGCGCCTCATATCCGGCTCGATCATCACAGCCTGGAACAGCTGCAACGGGAACAGGAACAACGGGCACAGCTACAGCATCCACACCTGCTTACGCCTACCCATTTTGGGGTCTATGAAGGTATACCTTTTGAAGTGGCTCCGCTTCACTTGCAGCAAACCGTGGCACAGGCCGCACCGCTTCCGGAAAACCAGATAGCCCGACTGATCGCCCAGGTAGGTAGCGCCCTGGAGTACCTGCACACACAGCAACCTCCCGTGTTGCATCGGCAGATCAACCCGGACAATATCATACTGGATGCACAGGGCAATTACCTCCTGGCCGTACCTGCGTTAAGCAATCAACTGCGCACGCTCCTGCACCGGGCTACCGGTACTCCCTTGGCCCAGGGCACAGCCTATGCTGCTCCTGAGCTGTTTGGCCCCCATCCCGTGCACTCGGGAGCAAGCGACGTGTTTGCCCTAGGTGTGAGTCTGTACGAGCTATGCACCGGAGAAACTCCGTGGCTCGGCAATGGGGGGCTGAGCCTGAGCCAGGGGGCAGAGATTCCAATCATTGCAGCGCCCTACTCCCGTATATTGAGCAATCTCGTACGAGCCTGCCTGCACCCCGACCCTGAAAGAAGACCTTCGGCACAGGTACTGGTTGAAGAAGCTACTTATTACCTCGAGTATGGGAATTGGAAATCCTATGGTGCTTTTGGCAATGTGACGGCAGAGTCGATCGTGTATAAGAAGAGATCACGCTTATGGCCAGTGCTGCTCATACTGTTGCTGGCAGGTGCGCTGGCTGCCGCTTACTATTTTTTTGTATGGAAGGCACCTGGCGAGGAGATGGCTGCTGATGTTGCTGTGACCGCCACTGATACAACGTCTGCCCAGTCGGCCATCACGGACACCACAGCTGCGGTCCGCACACCGGAGGAGACTAAGCCAGCCACTCCGGTCAAAAGGCAGGCTGCCGTCCGGAAGCCGCAAGCCCGTACCAAGACACAACAAACCCCGACTACTACCAAACCTGCCTCATCACGATCGGTGCAACCGGCCTACCCACAGCCCACCAGTCTGGAAGGTTACCTGAACGGCTTGCTCAACGAGGAGATTCCCCTGCAGGTACGCGACCGTTGGCGCGCACAAATCCTGAAATACTTCTCTCCTGACGCTATCATTTACGCCCGCATGCATGATGCCCCCTTAGGCAGCTTTGGCGTAGGAGAATTTATCGATATTCTGTTAAGCACGGAGGAAGGCAATAGTATTGTGATTGATAAAGTGATCTATGACCCTGAGGAGGAAAATGCTATTGACGAAATCAATGTGAGCATCATAGCTGCCCAATAATTTTCAGGCATGTAGTGCATTTAGTTTGGCATTCTGAGCATATTTTATAATATTTAGTAAGTCATATATTTTTGCACAGTTATGCTCGGAACACTCCTTAGTCTGCAATGGAAGCAGAGCCGTCGATCACCAGCTTACCAGAAAAGCCTGGTGGTAAAGATCATACTCGGCTTTTTCATCGTCTACTTTGCGCTCATCTTTATTGCGCTTGGCTTCTTTAGTCATAAACTCCTTACCGAGATTTATCCGGACCAAAGTCCTGTTGTGTCGTTCAACAGCTTCCTGCTGTTTTACTTTCTGATAGACCTGGTTTCGCGCTTCATGCTGCAGGACTTGCCCGTACTGGCCATTCAGCCTTTCCTGCACCTGCCCCTGAAACGGAACAAACTTGTGCACTTCGTACTACTGCGTTCCATACCCAGTGTGTTTAATCTGCTCATGCTGCTCGTATTCGTGCCATTTATGCTTCGTGCGGTGGTACCGGTGCATGGTACAGGTATAGCGCTGGTGTGGCTGGCCGCTCTCCTGCTACTCACATTCATTAATAATTTCATCCTCATTTATTTTAAGCGTCAGCTTACCTCTAACCCAAAGCTTACGCTCATACTCGCTCTGGTGGTCGGTGGCCTCATACTACTTGACTACCTGCAGCTGCTGTCATTGCGTCAGGCTTCGGTAGCCGCATTTGACGCCTTGTTGCAGCAGCCCTGGCTCCTGTTTGTGCCTGTGCTTGGATTGGCGGGGACGTACCTGCTCAACTACCGGTTCCTGATGCAGCATCTGTACCCGGAAGAAATTTTTATTAAAAAAGTAGCTACAGTGGAAGGCAATGATATGGCTTTCCTGAACAGGTTTGGTGATACCGGAAAGTTGATCGCGCTGGAGTTAAAACTGATCTGGCGTCACAAGCGACCAAAATCGATGGTAATGATCTCCGCTTTTCTGCTGTTTTATGGCCTTATCTTCTACACCAACAAGGTATACCTGGAAGGTTGGGGCATGCTTATTTTCGTGGGTATCTTTGTGACGGGCTCTCCGATGTTCAACTACGGTCAGTTTGTGCCAGCCTGGCAAAGCGCGCATTACGATGCCCTGCTCACCAGACCCATCACCACGTACCAGTATGTGAAAGCCAAATACCTGATGTTTGTGCCTTCTATTCTTCTTGTCACAGTCCTGACACTCCCTTATGCGCTGTTCGGCTCTAAAGTACTCCTCATTAACCTGGCCAGTTGCCTCTTTAACATTGGGGTGAACAGCATTGTGGTGCTTTACTTTGCAGCACTCAACAAAGACCGGCTCGACCTGAGCAATGGTTCTGCCTTTAACTGGCAAGGCGTGGGAGCCTCCAGATTTGTAATGATGCTGCCTATGGTGCTCGGGCCGATTGCGATCTTCCTGCCTTTCTCGCTCATGGACATACCGCAATGGGGCATTTTCGCCATCGCGCTGAGCGGTGCACTTGGCATCGTTTTCCACCGCCAGCTGCTCAGCATGATGGCCAAACGACTTCAAGACCGGAAGTATACTTTGGCAGCTGGTTTCAGACAACACTAAGCGCCACCCTTACCTGAAGAAGAAAACATCAGCTATACCTGAAAAGAAATGAATATGATTGAAGTAAGAGATCTTGTAAAGTCCTATAGCAGTGCCACAGTCGTAAATATACCTGCGCTGTACATTGCGCCCGGCGAAACCATTGGTTTGGTGGGGAACAACGGGGCAGGCAAAACCACACTGTTCCGGATGCTGCTGGACCTGGTGCGCCCTACAGACGGCGTAGTTACCTCCAAAGGTATACCCGTGGCTCACACCGACGCCTGGAAATACTATACCGGTTCACACCTCGATGAGGGTTTCCTGATAGACTACCTGACGCCGGAAGAATACTTTAAGTTTATCGGTGACCTGCATGGCCTATCCACCGGCGACATACAGGAGCGGCTGCAGCCATTTACTGACCTGTTCAACGGCGAAGTACTGAAGCAGCGCAAGTATATCCGCGACTTTTCGAAAGGTAACCAGAAAAAGGTAGGTATAGCGGCAGCTGCCCTTTCCCACCCTGAACTCCTAATTCTCGATGAGCCATTCGCCAACCTCGACCCTAGCTCCCAGATCAGGCTGAAGAACCTGTTGCGCAACCTGCACGAACAGCACGGCATGACCATGCTCATCTCCAGCCACGACCTTAACCACGTGACGGAGGTATGCAAGCGCATTGTCATATTGGAGAAAGGGCAGATTGTGCAGGATATGCAGACCACCGAAAATACCCTACAGGCTTTGGAAGCCTACTTTACAGTTTAATTCTAGTATCATAGCCAACACTAAAAGCCACCTATCCCGGATCAGGTGGCTTTTGCTTTCTGGAGAAGGCTGCTCCGAACACATATCGACTTAATAGCCTGTTTTACGTTTAAGCATACAGACAATATAAATCAGCCAACTTTGACTTTAACAAAACAAATATAACCGTTATAATATTCTATTATGAAGGCATACTTTCTACTCCTGTTTTTGATTGTCAGCTTATACCCGACCCTGGCACAGCAGCCTGTTAACTCCCGCGATCGGGAGGTAGTGTTTCGGGGAGTCAGCCTGATACCGATGGACAAAGAGCGGGTGATCGAAAACCAGACGGTAGTAGTGAAAGACGGAAAAATAACTGCCATTGGTAACGCCTCAAAAGTGAAGCATAGTAAAAATGCGCTGATCGTAGACGGCAAAGGAAAATACCTGATGCCAGGATTGGCTGAGATGCATGCGCACGTCCCCCCCGTAGATGACCTGGAGCCAATGAAAGAAGTGCTTCAATTGTTTACTCTCCATGGCATTACTACCATCCGGGGAATGCTGGGTCACCCGCGCCACCTGGAGTTGCGCAGCAAGTTGCAGTCCGGTGAACTGATTGGGCCAAGGTTCTATACCTCCGGCCCCTCCCTGAATGGCAACAGCGTCAAAACGCCGGAAGCCGGTGCTGAGATGGTGCGACAGCAAAAGCAGGCGGGCTATGATTTTCTGAAGCTTCATCCCGGGCTTAACAACGAAACCTTTGGTGCTATCGCCAGCACAGCAAACCAGATCGGGATGCCTTTTGCCGGCCATGTGTCTTATGATGTAGGTGTCTGGCGTGCCATTGAGGCGGGCTACGCTTCGATCGACCACATGGATGGTTTTGTGGAGAGTCTCGTGCCGGGCCTGGAGGCTATACCTGAGCAGGAGGCCGGACTCTTTGCCATGTACATTGCAGACCAGGCAGATACAACACGTATACCTAAACTGATGACTGCCTTGCGCGAGAAGAACATCTGGGTAGTGCCCACACAGGCCCTCGCCGAACGCTGGATGTCACCAGCAGAGTCGCCTGAAACCTTGGGCAACAAGCCTGAAATGAAGTATATGAATCCTAAAACAGTACAGAACTGGGTGGCTACGAAACAGAAGCTGATGGCAGACCCACGCTACGATGCAGAAGCGATTAACAGGTATGTGGACCTCCGCCGGAAACTGATCAAAGCCTGCAACGACAACCAGGTGGGCCTGCTGCTTGGCTGTGATGCACCGCAGGTATTTAACGTGCCCGGCATCTCTACGCACCAGGAACTCGAATACCTGGTAGCCGCAGGGCTCAGCCCATACGAAGCGCTTCGTACGGGCACGGTCAATGTCGGCAGGTATTTCGACCGTGACGATATAGGCGTGCTGAAAGTAGGAGCCACTGCAGATATGCTTCTCCTCCATGGCAACCCGCTCAACGATATCTCCCAAACCCAACGTATAGCAGGTATAGTGATTGGCCATACCTATCTACCCGAGACCTATATAAAGCAGGAACTGAAGAAGATGGAAAAGACAAGGTGAACAAGCGGATGTAACCAAACACCATTTGGCTTGTTAGCAATCCGACACTGAAAAAATATGATCATCCAAAAGCTAAGACTATGAAATTAAAATTGACTTTGCTACTGACAGGTATGCTACTGTATGTGGCAGCACATGCCCAGCAAGCAGAAACAACAGACCAGATCGAAACCGAGAAAGGTCCGCTTACCATCCAGCCCATTTTGCATGGCACACTGGCTTTCACCTGGGATGGCAAAACGATCTATGTCGATCCTTACGGAGGAGCAGAAGTATTCCAAGGTATAGCCGCCCCTGACCTGATCCTGATCACCGACATCCACGGCGACCACCTCGATCTGAAAACCTTAGAGGCTATCAATACCGACAAAGCGACCTTTGTAGTGCCGCAGGCGGTGGCCGACAAATTACCTGAAAACTTTAAAAAGCGTTCTGTTGTGCTGGGTAACAATGAACACATACAGCAACTCGGTATTGCCATTGCAGCTCTCCCCATGTATAACCTTCCCGAAACTGAGGACTCCCGCCACACCAAAGGCCGGGGCAATGGCTATGTGCTGGAGTTTGCAGACAAGACCGTATACCTGTCAGGTGACACCGAAGACATACCGGAGATGCGTGCCCTGCGCAACATCGATGTGGCATTTGTCTGCATGAACCTGCCTTATACCATGGATATCGACCAGGCTGCCTCTGCTGTGCTCGAGTTCAAACCTGCTATCGTATACCCTTACCACTACCGGGGTCAGGATGGCCTGAGCGATGTTGAGGCATTCAAAAGAAAGGTAAACGAAGGTAACCGGGATATAGACGTGCGCCTGCGCAACTGGTACCCGGAAACAGATAAAAAGTAAAAAAACGACTCTCCCACTACATGCACGAATCCAGGCTGTACATTGAATATGTTGCCCGTGTTATAGAAGCCATTGGCGTCCTGATCATTGCGAGCGGGGCAGCCATTGCGCTCTTTCGCTTCATTTTTCCGCTGCGGCACAACTCCCGCCGTTCTTACAAAGTGCTGCGCCACGAACTCGGCAAAGCCATCCTGCTGGGGCTTGAAATACTGGTGGCCGCCGATATCATCGCCACTGTAGTCACGGAGCCCTCCATGGATCGGGTGGTCACGCTTGGCCTGATTGTGCTGATCAGGACATTCCTGAGCCTCTCCCTGCAGGTAGAACTCGAGGGTCGTTTTCCCTGGCAGCCCAGAAGACCTGAGGCAGAACACCCGCTTTAGCATTCTGCCGCCAAACTACGTATAAAAGCATACTCCCCGGATCATGGCTCACGCGCCATGCCATACCTGCTGTTATACCTGTATCGGTTCTCTCATCGCTGTGCATGCGCACAAAAGTCCCATCTCCCAAACAAACAGTCGTGCTGCTGGCAGGCGTCTTGTTAGTCCTGTATATCATCTTCCGACACTTTACAAGCTTTGACCGCCTGCGTGGTCACTATACGATAGGAGTAATTCTCAACACGATCGAACTCACGCCCGGTGATATGGATGTTGTCAAACTGATCATCAGCAAAAAACTGGAGCAAATAAACAGACAGGGAGGCGTGCAGGGTCGGGAATTGCGCGTAAAGTACCTGGATGACGAAGGTAGTTCTGAAAAAGCCCGTGAAATAGTGCGGGAAACGATGGACGACAAGCGCCTGATCGGCTATGTGGGCTGCTGGAGTTCTACCCGCTCCAAAGCTATATCCGAGTTGGTGGGGCCAGCCCGTATACCTTTTGTCGGTGGCTATGCCCTTACACCTCTCTTCACCGCCTACCCTACCATGTACACAGCCGAGCGCAGCATCGTGGACCTAGCCACAGTTTTCAATGAATTGCTTGCAGCTTACCGCCGTCCGGCTTTTGTGGGTAAGGCAGAGGACCTGTACTCGATTGCCATTTTCAGAAAAATGCAGGAAACAGCGGACCTAAGTCCAGAGATGAAGCTTGTTCATGAAAAGTGGTTTGCGGGAGAACACCGCTATACCCCTGCCGACATCGATTCCCTTAGCCAGGCGCTGCTTTCCAATGAGGCTGACTTTCTGGTGCTATCTTTTGAGAGTGGCATCACCTCATATCTTGTCCGTGAGCTCCGGAAGGCCGGCCTGACCATGCCCATCTACACAGCCCTGGGCGACCTGGGCTTTGTAGCGTCACAGGCTGACGGACAGGAAGCCGGCGAGTTGTACGACTTGAACGTGGTAGGTATACCGGGCACTTTCAACCTGCGGCTACAGGAGCAGGTACCGGCTTTTAAGAAGGAGATCAGGTATGGTCAAACACTGGAGCTACAGTTGAGCTTCGGCGCTCGCCTTGCGGATAGTATAGGTATACTGGCGGAGGCGGCACGGTCTTCAGGTACGGCAGACAGTGCCGACCTGCCCATCAGAGAACGTATTAACCAGGGCATGCAGCAGTATATTGGGGCAGGCCGCATTTACAGGGGCTGGTTCAACGACTGGTACTTTACTCCTGAAAGAGCCATCGCTGGGGATGTACTGCTTGCCTGGAAACCGCCTAACACGTCGCAGCATATACTGGCCCCTCGACAGTACATGCACCTGGATGATACCCTGCGTAACGTGCCAGTGCTCTATACCCACATGGACCTGGTACAGATTAACAGGGTAAGCGATACGGATGGAAGCTTTTATGCTACTTTTTACCTGGAGGTGACATCGGCAGGGCGCTTCATGGTAGAGCAACTCGATTTTACGAATGCCGCCCGCAGTGAAATCAGTCATAATTACCTGCTGGATATCAAACTGGTGCGACAGCGCCAACTTGAGGGCGTCACCCCCCTGTATAACTACCTCTACAAAATTTCCGGCAAGTTCATCTTTGAGCCTGACCTGCGCCAATACCCCTTTGACACCCAGCGTTTTCCTATTTCATTTCAGCCAGCAAGTGCTTTGAGGCCTTTTCTGGTGCAACCCTCCCACCCTGCCTCCCGCGATACGGTGTTTGAGGTGAAAGGCTGGAACTACAACAGTCACTATGTTGGCTTCGATCACGACATCATCAGTTCAGTGAACACCTTTGAGTCCTCGCGCCATACTATTCCGTTCTATAAGTTCAACTATACCTTTGTGCTTGCCAGGGCGCGCATCGACTTCTTTCTGAAAGTGTTTACCCCGCTCCTCGTTATCCTGACGATCACCTATTTTTCGGTTTTCATCCCGCTGCACCGCTTCGAAACACAGGAGGCTATACAGGTCACGTCGCTGCTCGCATCCATAGCGCTCTACTTCTCGGCTTACAAACCTGAGATGGAGTACGCTACTGTATCAGACAAAATCTTTATCTTCACTTATGTGATGATCACCTCCCTCATCGGCACTTCCATTTTGCAGTTTGTTAAGCGCAAGAAATATAACACTGAAAGCCGCCTGGCACGCGTTTACCAGCATTATATCTTTCCGGCCATCGTGCTGGTGTTTACCCTGGCGGTAGTGTGGTAGAGCCCCAATCGATTAATTGCCGCTAATAATCAGAACTTTACCGGAACGGCGAGTGTTAAGCGGGAATGTAAAGGCGGTGCGCCTCCTGAATTTGCAAGATGACACGGCCTATCTTTTTGAGTCAGTTTTGGCAATAAAAAATAAACTTTTAAAGTTAGTGTAAAAAGGTTTTTGGATTTGGAGCACAAAATCAAGCATTCGACTTTCTCAAAAAAATATTATTTTTATATTTACCGCAATTCAACTTTTACCATTATTCAAAATAACATGAAAGCATTCTTTCTTTCCTTATTGATCGTGCTGACCACAGCGGCACAAGCAGTGCAGGCGCAGGGAACTGCTAAAGATGAGAACAAGTCAGCTACTGCCTTGACAGGACAGTTCAACGATCTTAAGAGCAAGTCCAATTCCTACATGGAGGGCAACAGGGAGTATAAAGTGGTGAATGTAGGCCTGCTTAACTCATTCTGGCAAAGTGTGCAGTCCACCATCAAGGAAGTGGAGCAGAAGCAGATGAAAGATCTGAACGCCACCCGCCAGGACCTGGAAACAGCACAGGCGCGCATCACCGAGCAGGAAAAGGAAATTGAAGCCCTGAAGCTTGACAACGCCCAAAAAGAAGCTGCCGTGCAGCAGAGCGAAGATGCAGTAAACAACCTGCATGTACTGGGCATTCCCATCCACAAGCAGGTATACGTGGTCATCAACACAGCTATTATTGCCCTGCTACTGATTGCGCTGGGTGTAGTGTATACGCAGTTCAAGAGCAGCAGAAAGGTGACAGACCAGAAGAAGAAAGAGTTTGACGATATCGACCGTGAGTTTGCAGACTTCAAGAAGAATGCCCGTGAGCGTGAGATCAAGATCAAGCGTGAGCTACAGACAGAGATGAACCTTGTTGCAGAACTAAACGAGCAGATTGCCGTGCTACAGAAGAAAGTACACGTATAAGCATCTTTCTATCAAGCCGCTACGCAGAACAGGCTGTCCTACTTCAAAGGGCAGCCTGTTTTTTTATGGCCAGAAGTGATCGTAAAACTTCTTCCTGCGTTTTTTCTTTCTGTCCCTGCCATACATGTAATACACGAAGTAACCAACGGCATAAAGGGCGAGTACCGATGCGATGATGATGATCTCCATGCCCTTCTATACGTAAAACCTGCACAAAAGGCATCCTGCTTTAAACTCCCCCATTTTAAAAGGTTAGTACCCGCTAACAAGCGAAGTGTTTATAACTCAAACCGATAAGCCAATCCCGGATACCACTCCAGTTTGCAAAGGATCAAAGGAGCATATAACCCGTTGGCACAGCTTGTCAAGTCCAATGTGTCAGCTGGAAATCTATTTGTAATACTAATGCATATCTCATCGCTGCTATCCTTGAGGTGTAGTAGGTCCTATTTAAAAACTGGTACTATCCCAATTTGGTCTTTCATACAGCCCCAGTAACACACCTCCTATTTAAGCTGCCAAACTTTATCGGATTAAACTCAAAACTTGCAGCTAGCAGCAAGTTTCCAGTAGCAGCTATTCCTATATCTGCGTATTTCACACAGATAAGACAACTTTTTTATAAATTATTCATATAACATACATTAACCATTACTTCTATTCCACTCTACCAGATGACACTAAGCCAGAATATAGCAGCAGGTTCACGTCCTACAAGGCAATACCCTGTAGTTCATGAGCGGACTAGCTTCATCATGACTTAGACCACCCGTTATGCTGGATAACAGACAGATGATGCGCTTTAAATAAATATTATAATGCAATAAATGAGAAACTTATGAAGAACACCTTTACACTCATTTTGTTGATGCTATTTGTGCTTGGTGCCACAGGTGCCTGGGCACAGCAGCGGCAAGTCAGCGGCCGTGTGACCGCCTCTGACACAGGCCAGGGCATGCCGGGGGTAAGTGTGGCCGTTAAAGGCACCACCACCGGTGTAGCAACAGACTCCGAAGGCAGTTACCAGATCCAGGTGCCCGACAACAGCGCAGTCCTAGTTTTCCGCTTTCTGGGCTACCAGACAAGAGAGATTACAGTAGGCAGCCAGTCCACGATCAATGTGACCCTCAACACCGATGCGCAGCAGCTCGGGGAAGTGATGGTGACGGCGCTGGGCATTACCCGTGAGACAAAGGCATTGGGCTATGCCGCGCAGTCCGTCCAATCGGAAGAGTTGACACAGCACCGTCAGCCCAACGTACTCAATGCCCTGCAGGGAAAAGTAGCCGGCGCTACTATTTCGAGCACAGGCGGCGCACCGGGGCAAGGCACCAATATCCAGATCAGGGGCATCAACTCGATTGACGTGGGCCGTAACAACCAGCCGCTTTTTGTGATTGATGGGGTGCTGATGGACAACTCCACCTCCACTGTGGGGGCCGGTGCCGAACTCAGGGGCATGAGTAACCGCCTCGCTGACATCAACCCCGATGACATTGAGAGTATCAACGTATTGCGGGGTGGAGCCGCAACAGCGCTGTATGGTTTGCGCGGTGCTAATGGTGTCGTGGTTATTACCACCAAGCGGGGTGAGCAGGGCTCGCTACGCGTGAATTTTACCAGCACAGCAGGTATAGAAGAGGTAAACAAATTCCCGGATATGCAGAGTACCTATAGCCAGGGAACCCGGGGTGTATATGACGCAACAAACTTCTTTCCATCGTGGGGTCCCCGTGTAGAACAAGCCCGTCAGCTAGATCCGACACACCCCGAAAGACTCTACAACCATTTTGAAGACGCTTACGAGATGGGACACCAGTTCCGCAACTCACTTTCCTTTTCGGGCGGTACCGAGGCCATCACCTTCCTTTCCTCTATCTCCCACCTTACACATGAGGGAGTGCTGCCATTCACGGACTTCAGCAATACCTCGGCTCGCCTGAACGCCGAAGTAAAGATTAGCGATAAATTTAGAACCGGCGCCAATTTCAACTATGTGAATTCCGGAGGGGCCCGCTACAACGCCGACCGCTTTAATGAAAGCCTGAGCTACTGGTCGCCCCGATGGGATGTGACGGATTACCGGAAGCCGGACGGCACCATGAACTCCTACGGCAACAACAACCCGATATACGGAGCCGCGACCAACCGACTGGAAGATGACGTAAACAGATTCATAGGTGGCCTGAGCTTTGGCTACACTCCCACCAGTTGGCTTGACCTGACCTACCGCATCGGTTTGGACACCTACAACGATGACCGCACACGAACGGCTCCGGGCCCCTTGGGTGTGGCGGGGGAGCGTGTGTACGAAGACAACGGACAAGGCTTCGTAGGGGAGTATACCACCAAGTTCCGTGCTATCAACTCCACTTTCCTGGCATCCGCGAACAGAAGTTTTGGAGAAGACTTTAACGCTACCCTGCGCCTGGGGCACGAGTTGTACGACAGAAGAGTCAAAAGCTTCGGGGTATTCGGCAATGAGCTGACGGTGCACGACTGGTTCTTCCTGCCAAACGCACGTCTGCTTACCTCTACTCAGGATTTAAGGGAATACCGCCTGATGGGCTTGTTCGCAGAGGCCTCTGTCGACTACCGGGACTTCCTTTTCCTGACACTGACCGGCCGCAACGACATCACCTCTACCCTGCGAAAACCGAATAACTCATTCTTCTACCCTTCTGCAAGCCTGAGCTATGTGTTCTCTGAGCATATGGAGCTGCCTTCTTTCATCAACCAAACTAAGTTGAGGTTGTCGTATGCGCAGATAGGTAAGGATGCGGAGGAATATGCCACTTCATCCGGTTTCGCTTCCTACACAGGTCTGCCGACAGGAAACACTGGTTTTACACGCGCTGCGCTGCTGGGCAATGTGGATCTGCGCCCCGAATTTACCGACACTTATGAAGCTGGTCTGGAGATGTCGTTTCTGAACAATCGCCTGGGTTTTGACTTCACTTATTATTACTCACTCAGCAAAGACCAGATTATCAACATTGCCGTCGCCTCTACAACAGGTTATGTGCGCGCTGCCGTGAACTCCGGTGAAATGCGCAACAAGGGTGTGGAGATCGTTCTGAACGCCGTGCCTGTTCAAACGCAGGATTTCACCTGGGACTCCAAACTGATTTTCTCGGCAAACCGCAACAAGATCCTGAGCATACGGGAAGGACTCGAGGAGATTACATACGCCTCCCAGTTCGGTTATGTAGGTTCCACGGTTACTATGAAATTGATACCCGGTCAGCCATATGGTAATATCTATGGTTCACACTGGCAGCGCTATTACGGTGGGGCTGAAGAGGATCCGCTGTTTATTGACAAGGACCGGCCAATCGTGATCGGTGAGAATGGCTTTCCGGTACGTGCGCCGCTTACCAGCCAGAAGATCCTGGGCAATTCCATGCCTGACTGGATTGGTGGTTTTACGAACACCTTTAGTTACAAAGGTCTGAGCCTGACTAGCTTGTTTGATGCCCAGTGGGGACACGAGAAATACAACCAGATGGGCAACTTCTTCTCTGCGTTTGGTATAGCTGATTATACAGAAGACAGAGAGGATTTCAGGGTTTTTGAAGGTGTGCTGGCAGACGGAACACCTAACACAAAACAGGTATGGCTCGGACAAGGCGTGGGACCTGACGGCGTAGACTACGGTGACGGTTTTTACCGCCGCTTCCACCGCGGCGTTTCCGAAAACTTTGTGGAAGATGCCTCCTGGATCAGGTTACGCTCCCTGACCCTCAGCTACTCCCTGCCAAGCAGGCTCTTCGAAAACATATTTATCCGAAACAGCTCAGTGGCACTCACCGGCAACAACCTGTGGCTCTGGACCAGATATTCTGGCTTTGACCCTGAGAACAGCTCCACGCCAAGTGGTAGCAATGTCACTGGTTTTGCCGGTTTCACATACCCGGCCGTGAGAAGCTACCTGATTACGCTGAATATAGGATTCTAAAAAGAGGAACGAACATGAGAAAGATATATAGATTTGCGCTTGCCTTCACACTGATAGGGGCATCGCTGAGCCTGCAAAGCTGCGAGGATTACTTCGACCTGCATGAAAATCCAAACCTGGTGTCGAATCCGCCGCTGAACGCCATGCTTTCCACCACCACTCACAAGACCGGGCTGAACAGCCAACGCATAGCCGCCACTACTGCTTTTTACGTGCAGTACCTGGCCAGTCCG
This sequence comes from Pontibacter lucknowensis, assembly GCF_900156415.1. GTDB lineage: Bacteria > Bacteroidota > Bacteroidia > Cytophagales > Hymenobacteraceae > Pontibacter > Pontibacter lucknowensis. Next base: position 347,112 of record NZ_FTNM01000006.1, read on the forward strand.
GTTGCCGGCAACGCCACCGATACCTACCAGGAGGTGGACCTCACCGGCACCTGGGATGCGATCTATCTGGCCATGGCTGACATCCAGGACATGAAGCAGAAAGGAATGGAAGAAGGCGCTACCGACTATGTGGGCGTTGCCAACATCATGATGGCCTATCACCTCAACCTGATCGTTGACCACTGGGGAGATGCCCCATATACGCAGGCTTTCGACAACACAACCCTCACACCTCGGTTTGATTCCTCGCAGGACCTGTATGCTGAAGCACTGCGCCTGCTCGACGAAGGTATAGCTGAATTGAACAAAACAGATTCACGCATCCCGCTCAGGGCAGCGGATGACCTGATACACGGGGGCAACAAGACCCAATGGATTCGCACGGCCAATGCCTTTAAGGCACGCATGCTCAATAAAGTCAGCAAGCTTCCCAGCTACGACCCTACTGCCGTACTGACTGCCGTCGACAACTCTTACCAGTCCAATGCTGATGATGCGGAGATGGAGGTGTTTGAAGTACGCAACCCCTGGGCCCAGGTAGCAATTAGCAACACGCAACTGGTATTGGGCGGCTGGCTGTCGGAGCAGTTCGTAGACCACCTCAACGGCACGACATATGGCGTATTTGACCCACGCTTACCACGCATTACCGAACCGACCGACCCTAAGTTTTCAATAGCCCCTTACATAGGTACGCCAAACGGCGTAGGCAACGTGGGTACAAGAAGTAACACGGATCGTGATGAGGTATATATCTCCATCACTTCCCCACTGACGGGAGAAACTTCGCCCATCACCATCGCTTCGTATGCCGAGATGAAGTTCATCGAGGCCGAAGCCGCTTTCAGAGCCGGCAACCGCGAACGGGCCTACGCTGCTTACTTAGCAGGGATAACAGCGCATATGAATAAGCTGGGTGTGCCGGAGGGCGAGCGTAATGCTTACCTTAGCAACCCTGCCGTAGCTGTGGGAGCCGCCAACCTAACACTTGATTTGATTTTCAAGGAGAAATACGTTGTGACGTACCTCAATGCCGAAGCCTGGACGGATGCCCGGCGCTACGATTACCAGTACGCTGACTTCGACCTTCCTGCCAATGCTGAACTGACCACTTTTATCCGCAGAGTCGCTTATCCGCAGGGTGAATCCAGCAAGAATCCGAATACACCGAACACTCCTGCCTTGTCAGAACCACTTTGGTGGGACCAGTAGCAGTTAAAAAGCCGGTCTGCTTGTGTGGACCGGCTTTTGTTTTCTCCTAATCAAGGAAGAGCTTAGTATTCCAGTTTGAATCTATCGAGGTTAGGTAGGTGCTGTTTTTTGCGCTTCACTTCGTGCTCATAGAACGCGCGGCCGAGATTCTGCATAAAAGGATAGCCTACAGTTTCGTACTCGTACTTGCCGTCATTGAAGATTCCGTTTTCGTTTACCAGAATAACTGCCGACAGCATGAACTCTACCTTCTTTTCAAAATCCACGATATAGGCATTGTCAATCAGGAAGCCATAGGCATTGCCGATCTTGTTGAAGATGCGGATGTTTTCAGGTATACGCTCTTTTGAGTTGCCATACATCAGAAATTTCACGTAGCCATCCGGAAACTCCTTCGGGTCGTAACTTGGGTAGTCGCTCTCACGGGGCAACATGCTCATATACTTGTAAAGGAAGGTATAGTCCTCATCGGTCAGGTTAAAGCGCTGCTCCGCCGGCACTGCCTCCGGAAACAGTACAGTCTTGAGTATGCCTTGCAGAGCCTCCAATGAAATGTAATTTTTGACACTGAAGTCCATAGGCCCATCTACCAGCTTGTCGTCCACTATGTGTCCCTTGCCCAGCATGCCCCCAAACTTTGCCTGCGTGAATGGAGTTGGGTTATTAGCCAAGGGCTGTTCGTAGATCAACTGCCCGTCTTTGTAAAACCGGAACGGATTGGTATGCCGGTTCTCGTCTGCACTCAAAAAGATACTGAGGCGATGTACAAGCTGCACGTCTTTAAAACCCTTTTCATGCAACGACTGGTTCAGTTGCTGCTGCCCCACAAATTCATAGAGGCGGTTGTAGGCATCGTTGTCGCTCACCAGAAACAGCTTTTTGATGTAGTGTGCAATGGTAGCCTGTCCATCCGCTGAAGTACTGTCGCCCTGCACCGTGCTCTGACCGGCATAGGCACTGTCCACTTGCAGGGGCGTGTACTTGTCCAGGCCGTTTATACCCAGTTCATTGAGCTTCTCCAGCGCTGTAATGGCTCCTGCCAGTTTCACCGTACTTGCCGGGTAGAAATACTCCTGCGGATTGACGCGGTAGGTATAGGAGGTGAAGTGCGGCTGGTTCTGCTCGTCGCGGTCGATCTGGGTATAGAGGATCTGCAACCGGTAATGGTCCGGATTATCGAGAATGCTTTTGAACCGCTCGGGCTGTGCCGCAAGAATTTTTTCGATCATATTAGTTTGTCTGCTTGCTCCCTGCTTACTGCCAGCGCAGGAAGCCACGGAGATACTTCCGACCAAACTCAGGTATAGCGCCAACTTGCGCATCGAATTAAGGGGTGTCTTTTTCATGGCAGGAGGTGATCGGGTTAAGGTTAAAATAAGCAGCTTTTCCCGGTTTGTCCTACATTTCAGGTATAAATTAAGCTAAGTTCTCAGAAAAGGCATTTTAGTTTTTACCTCCTATACTTCAGGTCAACAAATACATCGGGAATTTCTATATTGTAACGCTATACCTCCCAAATCAAACCCGATGGCATAGTATCAGTTGAAACATACCTTCATCTTAAATCCACATCCATGAACAAATACGGTCTGCACGGAAAACTACAGGCAACAGCCGGAAACGGCGACAAGCTTGCTGCAATACTTTTACAAGCCGCTCAATTGGTTTCCACAGCAAAGGGTTGCCTCCTATACCTGGTAAGTCAGGATCAGGAGACCCCAGATGGGGTATGGGTGACGGAAGTATGGGACAGCAAAGAGGACCACGACAACTCCCTGCAAGTGGCTGGCGTGAAAGAGCTGATCGGCCAGGCCATGCCGCTACTGGCTGGCAGACCAGAAAAAGGACAGGTATTGGAGGTACTGGGTGGAGCGGGTTTACCTGATTGAGATACCTGAGGCATCGACACTAGGTATATAAGACGAGTATCCTCTAGAGTAATTGCTGATAAAGCGACTCAGCATTTCAAATTCATTTATGTCTAACCGAATGTAGATACACCGTGAGAAATTTGTTCTATGACTTGCAACCTATGTTATAGATATGGAATCTTCCTGATAGCAACTATACCTAAACAAGGTATAGCCTCACCAAAACTATCAAAAGATTCAAGCTATGCCCAAGAACAAACTAAGCCGTCTGCTCATCACTTTCTTTTTCCTTTTCATGGCCAGTATCTCTTTTGGCCAGGGTCTTCAGATAAGCGGAACGGTCACAAACGCTGCGCAGCAAGAGGCTATACCATATGCGAACATCGGTATCAAGAAAAAGAACCTGGGCACCGCCAGTAGACCGGATGGCAGCTTTACGCTCAACCTGAAAGAGGAGTACCGCCACGACACCCTCACGTTTTCGGCCATTGGGTACCATGAGCTTTCCCTGCCCATTTCAAGCATACTCTCCGGTGGCCTGACTGCTTTTGAGCTCTCTGAAAAAACCACGGCGCTCCGGGAAATTGTCATCAGCAACAAGGCTGCTAAGGTCAAGAAATTTGGCACTACTTCGCGCAACCCTCTCCTGTATGGTTCAGCTGAAACAGTGCACTCAGAAGACATTTCGGAGCTGGGCAAATTCATCAACCTCAACAATAAAACATCTGAGATCTTATCGGCCACGGTATACCTGCGCAGCATCAAACGCGACTCCGCTTCCTTCCGCATCAACCTGTATAAAAACGAAGCAGGTATGCCGGGTGAGCGTCTGATCGAGAAAAGCATCATCAGGCGGTTGCCGCTTACAAAAGGCTGGGTCACTGTTCCGCTCGAGCAATATGGCCTGGTAGTGGATGAGGACTTCTTTTTAGGTATAGAATACCTACCCGAATACGGCAATCACGAAAAGTACATTTTCATTTACGGCGCAGCACTGGGCGGCAGCTTCTATTCCAGAAAAGCCAGCCTGGGAGACTGGGAAAAAGGGGTTGGAGGCCGGCTGGCGGCTTACGTGACAGTAAGACAATAGGGCACCGGGCTCAACCACGCTGTATGAAAAAGCTAGCCGGTCGTGTTCTCTTTCTGACAGCACTTTGCTGGATGCAGTTCTTTGCGGCAGAGGCACAGTTGCGTCTTATAAAAGACAAGCAAATTCTGCAATTCTCCGGTCGGGTGGTAGCAGGCGATAGCTTGACGGAGTTGGAAGGGGTGGCGGTGTATGTACCGGGCACTACCCGAGGCACGCACACCCGAAAAAGTGGTTATTTCTCGATGCCCGTAGTGGCAGGAGATACGGTGGTGTTTGCAGCGCTGGGCTTCGAAAAGCTATACATGACCATACCTGCTAACATCAAAGAGAGTAGTCTTACCTTAAGCATCAGGCTGGAAGAAAGGCGCAATACCCTACCCACTGTGGATGTGATGCCATGGGCAACGGAATATGACCTGAAGCAGGCTGTCCTGAGAACTAAACTTCCCCAAGACCCTACGGAGCAATTACCCGTTATTCCGCCACCAGTAGTCTATAAGTCCATTACAGACATGCCAGCTATGGATGCAGATGCAAATTACAGGTACGGTCAGGGAATACAGCAGGGACAGCGTGAGGCACGCTTCAGGGTACCGGATATTCTGAAAGTGTTTTCAATCCCGATCAAGTACTATTAGTGTTGCTTTAAGCGAAGCCATAAAAACAAAAACTCTCCCCAGTGGGAGAGTTTCGCCATTGTTCAATAAGTTTATCTACTAATTCGGAAGCTTAACAGGTATAATCTAGGCTTCCTGCTTTTCTTCCAGATTGAAGAGCGCACTCAGTCCTTCAAGCAGTGCTTCTGATTCACCACGCTGGCAGGCTGCTTTCAGCTCCAGGGCAGGCAGTTTCACGATCTTGTTCAGGATGTTTTTAGTGATCGCTTCTACGAGTTCTTTCTCGCTGTCACCCAGCTTCTTGGTATAGCGGGCCAGTTCCTGCTGACGAATCTCCTCTAATCGGCTCTTGAACTGCTGCAAAGCAGGTGACATGGCCATTTCACGGGTCCAGGCGTTGAATTCAGTCATGGCTTCTGCTATGATGTCCTTTACCTGCGGTATAGCGGCCATACGCATGGTCAGCGCTTCGGTGGCGCGGTTACGGATGTTGTCCACGTTGTATACCCTGGCATTTGGTAAAGCTTCAATGGCGGCGTCGATGCTGCGCGGCATAGACAAGTCTACAAAGAACTGAGGTGCATTTTCACCTAGCTGCGCAATATCAGCCTGTCCGATAAAGAAGCAGTCGCCCGGTACAGAAGAGATCACCACATCTGCCTGGGCCATCTCTTCCCAAACGTTTTCCCAGTAAATAGCACGGGCATTGGTCTTCTGAGCCAGCTCGAGTGCTTTGTGGTGTGTTCGGTTGGCGATGGTGATATTGCTGATCTTCGACTTGCCGAAGTTGTCGCACACATTGGCCCCGATCTCCCCTACCCCGATCATCAGCACACGCGGATCAGCCATCCCTCTGGTCAGCTCCTCTACCAGCTCTACCGTGGCATACGATACCGAAGCGGCACCGTCAAAAAAGGCGGTCTGGTTGAATACCTGCTTGTTGGTATAGAAGATGGTGTGCATCAGCCTGTGCAGAAACGGACCGGCCATATCGGCATCAGCAGCCCACTGGTAGGCTTTTTTCACCTGGTTGAGTATCTGCATATCGCCCACTACCTGCGACTCCAGACCCAGCGACACATAAAACAGGTGCTGTACCGCCTGCATGTGATCGGTGATGTTCTGGAAATAAGATGCAATTTCTTTAGTAGCGATAAAGCCCTTTTCAATCGCGATCAGTTTGATGATCTCGCGTGACAGGTCCTGCGCAGCAGAATAATACACCTCTGTGCGGTTGCAGGTAGAAAGCACCATGACATCCTGCGCATTGGTGAACTCGCTGATCTTATCGAGCAGGTTACGGCAGCCGATTTCGTTCAGCGACACGGCTTCACGTACGGCAATGGGTGCTTGCTTGTAAGATAATGTAAGGGCTTTAAACTGATTTTGCATGTCTTTCTCTCAGATACAATGCAAAGGTCTTAAAAGCTGGGGTCGGAAAGTATGACTTTGGTCACTTTCGTGTAGGAGAAATGTCACCCTTAATTCCTCATCCGCTCCAGCTTCTGCGAGTTCAGGATCGTGATCTTGCTGCCGCGGGTATCGATGAGGTTTTCGTCTTTGAAATCAGCCAGAGTACGGATCACCGTTTCTTTGGAAGCACCTACAATGCTGGCCAGGTCCTCACGCGTGATTGACACTTCTGACTTATAGTTCGGGTCTTCCTTATACTGCTTTTCTACAAACAGCAGGGCCTCTGCCACACGTTTGCGTACGGAGTTGTAGGCCAGCTTCAGCAGTCGCTCCTCACGGTCAGCCAGGTTATCGGACAGTATCTTGATGAACTTGCCTGCTACGTCGCGGTTCTGGTAGAGCAAGGTATAGAAGTCCTCACGCGGGATGATGTATACCTCTGAGTCCTCCAGCGCCATGGCTGATTCGCGGTAGGTCTTCTCCTCCAGCAGGTCCAGGTAGCCGATGAAATCACCATCTTTGTACAGGCTGGTAATGTACTCACGTCCCTCTTCGTTTGACTTATATGTCTTGATTTTGCCTTTGTTAAGGAAGTAGAGGTTGCTCGGGTAATTGCCCTCTGAGAACAAATGCTGCTTCTTACGGAACACCGTCACACGACGGTTTTCGGAGATCAGCTTGTTGAGCTCTTCATAACCTTTTGCCTCCTGTATGAAGTTATCAATGCCCTGCACGTCACGCTGAAATTCAGCTTTCAGGATCTCGTTTTTCTTCAGGCGCATTTCTACCACGTCGAGCAACTCCACGTCATCAAAAGGCTTGGTCAGGTAGTCGTCGGCGCCCAGGTTCATGCCTTTGCGGAAGTCGTCTTTCTCTGACTTGGCCGTCAAAAAGACGAAGGGGATACTGGCCGTTTCCGGATTTTTGCTGAGCATGTGCAGCACCCCGTAGCCATCGAGCTGTGGCATCATGATGTCGCAGATGATCAGGTCGGGATGCTCCTTCTTGGCCAGGTCCACGCCTATCTTTCCATTAGGTGCTTCGATGACCTGGTAGTTGGCCAGCGACAGGATCTCGGCGGTATTCTCGCGGATCTCCTGGTTGTCTTCAATCAGTAATATTTTTCTCATACTTATGCGGTAGTGTATGGCAATGTGATGGTGAAAGTAGTGCCGCGGTCCAGTTCGCTTTCGTAGTGCAGCTCGCCGCCCATTATCTCTACGTACTTTTTTACAATATTAAGGCCCAGACCCGTTCCCTGTATATTGGTAACGTTCTGCGCTCTGAAAAACGGCGTAAACAGGTGTGCTTTGTCCCCTTCAGGTATACCGATCCCCTCGTCACGCACAACCAGCCTTATTGCGTCTCCCTTGATGTCTGTTGTAAACCAGATCGTGCTGTCCTCTCCTGAGTATTTGCTTCCGTTTGAGAGCAGGTTGATCATGACGTTGCGCATGAGTTGCTTATCCAGGTATACGGTAATTTGTTCACTCTCGTGCCGGTAATCAATGCGCTGCCCCTCTTTCAGGAAGCCCTGCATTTCGTCGACTACCTCTGCTGCGAAACTCTGCAGGTCAAACGTGCTCGGCACATTGTGAATCTTACCTTCCTCCATCCTGCTGATCGACAGAAAATCGTTCAGGATATTGGTCAGGTTATGAACGGCGGACTTAATGCGGCCTACGTGCTTCAGGCGTTTTTCATCATCTTCGGCAGACTTGTATTTGGTGATCAGTGAGGCCGATGAAAGCACGGTGCTGAGCGGAGTCCGGAACTCGTGTGAGGCGATGGTCACGAAGCGTGACTTCAGCTCATGCAGTTCCTTCTCCTTTTGCAGGGCTTTGTAAATCTCCTGCTGCGCTTTTTTAAGTGTCTTATTGGCCTTCTCCAGGTTCTGTATGGCAGCGGCAAGCTCCTGTGTGCGGTCCTCTACCCGTTGTTCCAGTTCCGTGTTCAGCTTCTGAATCTCAGCCAGGCTCTTGGCGTGCTCTATGCTATACCTGATCGAGCGCTCCAGGTCGTATGGATTGAAAGTGCCTTTCACCAGGTAGTCCTGCGCACCGGCCCGCATGGCTTTTTCGTCCGTTTCACGGTCGCTCTGACCTGTTAGCAAAATGAACGGTGCTGTTATACCTTCGTTCACAGCCTGCGTGATCAGCTCCAGTCCGTCATGCGCCCCCAGCCTGAAATCGACCAGGTATACATGGTGTCGCTGCTCCCTGATTATGCTGATGGCCTCGTTGAAGGACGGCGCCCAATCGAGCACGTAATTGCGCCCGGGTATATCGTCCATGATATCACGCGCAATGATGAAGTCATCTTCATCATCATCTACCAGCAAAACACGAATTCTGTCAGGCATATTTTGAGTTTGGGAGTTAGAGAGTTTAGGAGTTGGGGAGTTTAGGGGGTTAAGAGTAGGGTAACAGCTTTAGAAAGTTGAATTGACTTAACTAAGTGATTGAGTCTCATTCTTTCATCAACTCAAAACTGAAAATTCATAATTCCTAAACTCTCAAACTCCCCAACTCCTAAACTTACTAGGGTTTCGGCAGTTCTACTATTTCAAACCAGTACTTGCTCAGGGTTTTCATTACGTCTACCAGGGCTGTGAAAGTAACTGGTTTGGTAATGAAGGAGCTCACGCCCAGATCGTAGGTGCGCAGGATGTCCTCTTCCGCTTTGGATGTAGTCAGCACCACCACCGGCAGCACGCGCAGGTGATCGTCAGCTTTGATCTCTTTCAGCGCCTCACGACCGTCTTTTTTGGGCATGTTGAGGTCAAGCAGGATCAGGCCGGGTGTCTGGTACTTGCCTTTGTCAGCGAAATTTCCGCGGTTGTGCAGGTAGTCCATCAGTTCCTCGCCGTTCTCCACAAACTGAATCGCATTACTCAGCCGGTTCTCGTCAAGCGCTTCTTTTATGAGCATGCGGTCCTCGGCATCGTCGTCAGCTATCAGTATCACGATTGGTCTATTCGATTTCATAGGCGTTTATTCCTTCAGGTGAGTTTTTGCTAAGGTAACAATAAAATGCGTTCCTTCCCCCGGTTTGCTCCTGGCTGTGATATCACCTCCGTGGCGGATCGCAATCTTGCGGCAAATGGCCAGTCCAATGCCGGAGCCTTCGTATTTCTGCCCTTCCAGTCGCTGGAAGATGTTGAAGATCCGGTCCAGGTACTTTTCTTCAAAGCCGATGCCGTTGTCCTCGATGTGCAGCTCCACCAGCTCGTCGCCTGGCGTGGAGGTCATGTGGGCTTTCAGCTGCAGCTCCTTCGCGTATACCTTCACTACCGGGTCTACCTCCTCTTTGCGGAACTTGATGGCATTGCTGATCAGGTTCTGCAGCAGTTGGCGCATCTGCGTCGGCTCGGCCTGGATAGTGGGTAGTGGCCCTATCTCTACTTTGGCATGGTTGCGCTCTATGGCAATTTCTAAATCTGAAACGACCTCCCTTGCAATTTGATTCAGGTCTGTTTTAGAGAAAGGCTTCGCCTGGGACGTCACCCTGGAGAACGTGAGCAGGTCGTTGATCAGGTTCTGCATGCGGTTGGCGGCGTTGAGCATCCGGTCCACATAGTCCTTGCCCTGCTCGCTCAGGTTCTCGTACTCCTTCATCTTGAGTCGGTCACCGAAAGCCTGTATCTTGCGCAGCGGCTCCTGCAAGTCGTGTGACGAAACGTAGGCAAAGTCCTGCAATTCCCGGTTACTTCGCTCCAGTTCGGCAGCGTAGCGGCGCAGGCGCTCTTCTGTTACTTTTTGTCTTGTGATGTCGTGGATGAAGCCAGTGTATACCTTACGGTCTGAGAGCTGCACTTCACTGATGCTCAGGTATAGCGGGAAAATGGTACCGTCTTTTTTCAGGCCGGATACCTCACGTCCTATTCCGATAATGCGTTTCTCACCCGTCTCGTGGTAGTGATGCATGTAGTTGTCATGCAGGCTCTTGTCCGGCTCCGGCATCAGCATATTGATCTTCCGGCCCAGTACTTCTGAAGCGTCGTAACCAAATAGCCTGCATGCCGAGGGATTAACCATTTCGATGACGCCACGCGTGTCGATGGTGATGATGCCGTCTACTGCCGTCTGGATGATGGAGTTGATGCGGCTCTCACTTTCACGCAGGGCAGCCTCCGTTTTTTTGAGTTCTGAAATGTCGTGGATCACACCTGTGAAGATCTGCTTGTCGTGCAGGTTCACTTCGCTGATGCTGAGCAGAAACGGGAAGACCTTACCGTTCTTCCTCTTACCCAGTACCTCGCGCCCTTTTCCAATGATCTGCCCTACCCCTGTGCGGTGATAGTTTTCAAGATAGGTATCGTGCAGGCTATGATCGGGTTCCGGCATGAGTACGCTTACGTTCTGTCCGATGATTTCTTCAGGATGGTAGCCAAAAATGTGGGCTGCCGCCGGATTTACGGTTTCGATGACACCTCTCCGGTCAATGGTAATGATGCCGTCAATAGCCGTTTCGATGATGGCTTTTAAGCGTGACTCGCTGTCTATTTGGTGGTTATCGGAATGGTCTTGTTCTTTCACGCGTATTTCTTTTGCTAAATATACGCACTACGGCCTTAATGTCAAAGGAAGCGCAGAGTCCCATATTATACCATAGCTTCATTTGGTTCTGGTCTTATACAGCGCATAATTCTGATAAGTTTTCCTTTACGAAATGCCCACCCACATTTTCACGCCTAAGCAAGGCAGCATCTGTGATCAGCCCGGCCACTGTGATCAGGTTTTGGAGCTCCAGCACCTCCTGCTGTATACCTGTCAGTTCCCGTATACCTTTCGCCTTCCGCTGTAGCGCCTCAATTTCGGATTGGCAGCGCAGCAGGCCTTTGACTGAACGGACAATGCCGGCCTGTTCCCAAAGTAACTTTTGTAATTTAGCACGGCTGCGTGCTACCTCAGCCCGCATACCCAACCACAAGGCACCGACATACTCTTTTTCTTCAGTACTATCAGGTATAGCCCCTTCCTGATTTGCGACGATGTCCGTTACATGCTCTGCTGCACTCCGGGCAAACACCACCCCCTCCAGCAGCGAGTTGCTGGCCAGTCGGTTTGCCCCATGCACGCCTGTGCAGGCCACCTCTCCTATCGCATACAGGCGGTCAATGGAAGTTCGTCCGCGCAGGTCTGCTTTCACGCCGCCGCACTGGTAATGCGCTGCCGGCACGATGGGTATCAGGTGCTTTTCTACATCAATGCCAATAGTGGCACACTTATGATAAATAGAAGGAAAACCCTGTCGCACCTTTCCGGCCGGAAGATGGCGCACATCCAGGTATAGACAAGGACTGTTGTGGCGCTGCATTTCGGTGAGCACTGCGCGGGCCACGATATCGCGGGGAGCCAGCGAAGCCATGGAGTGATAAAGGTGCATAAAGTGGCTGCCGTCGGGCAGGACCAGCTCCGCCCCCGCTCCCCGCAGCGCCTCACTGATCAGGAATACCTCCCCGTTTGGTTGGTAAAGCGCTGTCGGGTGAAACTGGAAGAACTCCATGTTCCGGATCTCGGCTCCTGCTCGGGCCGCCATGGCCAGTCCGTCGCCGGTGGCTATACCTGGGTTGGTGGTGTACTGGTATACCTGTCCCGCCCCGCCGGTAGCCAGCACCACCGCTTGCGCTTGTATAGACCGAACCTCGTTGGTGTGCAGATCCAGCACCTGTACGCCATAGCAAAACGTACCTGTGTCGCTGGTATCCGTGAGTAGTTCTATACCCATCTGATGTTCCTGCACCGAAATGTTCGGATGTCGCCGCACCGCCTCCTCCAAGGCCTGCTGTATGCTGCGTCCCGTGTGGTCTTTTACATGCACAATACGGTGATGGCTGTGGCCGCCTTCCAGCCCAAGGGCCATATCGCCAGATCCGTCCTTGTCGAAGCCCACGGCCATACCTTGCAGCCAGCGGATAGCGGCAGGCGCCTCCTGCACCATAAAGCGCACAGCCATTTCCCGGCACAGTCCTGCGCCCGCCTCGAGCGTGTCCTGCACGTGCTGTTCAAAGGTGTCGTTAGGGTCGAGCACGGCGGCTACACCGCCCTGTGCGTAGGCCGTATTGGTTTCGGAAAGGGTAGCTTTGCAAAGCACCAGTACGCGGGAATGGGCAGCGGACTGCAGGGCAAACGTAAGCCCTGCAATGCCACTGCCCAACACCACGAAATCAAAATCTGGCACTTTCATTTTTAATGAACTGGACTAGGGTTGTGTTGGCAAAGGACCATAGGATTTCTCACCATAACTGATTGTTGCCTCACCTATCGACCTCACTTAATTTCAAAACTTCAAATTCTAAGAAAAGGCCAGCATGCGCTCGATCGGCAGCAAGGCTCTTTGACGAATATCCTCCGCCAGATCTACGGTATACATCCGCTCCGCTTCCGTGCCGATGGCCCGCAATGCCTGCAGCGTACGCTGTATCGTAATCTGCTTCATGTGCGGACACTTGATGCATGGCACTATAAATTCTTTCTCCGGATACATGCCGCGCAGGGTCGCCCCTAAGTCACACTCCGAACCCAAGATGAACTGCCGTGACTGGCTCTCACCTACAAAACGCAGGATATCCGATGTGCTGCCCACCACGCCGCCGGCTCCTGTCAGGGCATCGGCTACGGTGTCGTCCGGCACTTCCCAATGCACGAGTACCTGGGCCTCGGGATACATCATTTTGAGTCCGTTAATACGCTGTGGTGTGAACTGTTCGTGCACCTCGCATTTACCTTCCCAAAGGATCAGTTCTTTGCCTGTCTCCGCTTTGATGCGGGTCTGCAGATTGCGGCCCATAAACAAGTCCGGCAGGAAAATCAGCCGGTCGGAGTCGAAGGAACGGGCAATGTCCAGGGCATTGCGAGAGGTGCAGCAGATGTCGGCTTCGGCTTTGGTCTCCGCGTAGGTGTTGATATAGGCCACCACCGGCACACCCGGGTACTGCGCCTTGAGTTTGCGCACATCGGCACCTGTGATGCTCTCAGCCAGCGAACAACCGGCCTCAAAACTCGGCAGCAATACCTGCTTGGCCGGGTTGAGTATTTTGGCGGTTTCGGCCATGAACTTCACACCGCAGAAAATGATGTTATCAGCTTCCACACTTTTGGCGGCCACACTCAGTCCGAGCGAGTCACCCACAAAATCGGCTATACCGCCATCAGCGTGCTGCACCTGCAGTTCGGGCGACATGTAGAAGTGGGACAAGATCACCGCGTTCTTCTCACGCTTCAGTTCCCGGATCTCTTCCACCGCCTCCTGCAGGGCGGCAATCTCTTCGGTTTGGGCAAAAGGGTGCATGGCTCTGAATTTTTCAGAGAAGGCACCCTGTGTCAGGGTCGCTGTCATGTTATGTGTTAGAATTGTTTGAGCTGTGCCTCAGGTCAGCTTGAGCTTAGCCGTTCAGCACTGGTTCAGGTTGGTTTTTGATGAAATATTTTCCGGTTTTCACGTCGTCTACCAGGCTCTGTATAGTCTTGTCGCGGAACACCTGTAAGAGGTGATCGCGGTATACTTTGATCTCATCGTGGAGCGGACAAGGGTGCTTGTCAGAGCATTGCTTCATGCCCATACCGCATTTTTTGAAAGCTTCGAGCCCATCGATCAGGCGCACTACTTCCAGAATGCTGATTTCATTGGCGGGACGGTGCAGGAAAAAACCACCATGGGGACCTTTGATAGACGCGATCACGCCTTTGCGCACCATGTCCTGCAGGATCTTGCCCATAAAATGGGCCGGCAGTTCCAGTTCGTTCGCTATTTCCTTTATGCCTACCCGCTTGCCTTCATCGTCGGCCATCGCGATGTATACAATGGACCGCAGGGCATATTCTGTTGTTTTTGAAAGCATAACCTTGTCTTTATATCCTGTGCTCGGATCGCAAATTTATCAGGTATTTCCCAGTAATCGCATTCCTTCCTCACTTATCATCTCGGGTGTCCATGGTGGGAGCCATACCAACTCCACCTTTATCTCCAGATTTGGAAAACGCTTGTGCAGCATTTGCTCTGCCGCTGTGGTAATGGTGCCACTCATGGGGCAACCCGGCGTTGTCAGTGTCAACTCCACCCGCAGTGCCTCCTTGTCTTCGTCGACCACTACTTTATATACCAGTCCGAGGTCGACAATGTTTATACCTATTTCAGGGTCGATGATATACTTGAGCGCCTCATACGCTTCGTTGACGAGCTCCTGTTCCTGCGTTTTCATATCCAAATGGTTTTAAATCTTTCACCTTGTGCAGCAGCACCTTAAATACATTGCCCGCATACAGCACCGCTGCTATGCTCAGCAGTATCGCCCCAAGCAGGATCACTGTTTGCTCTGCCAGCAGCACCCCTCCCAGCAAACCCACCAGACCCACGATGTAGGCGATGTTCTGCCAGCGCAGCAGCGTCACGCTATACAGGTCCTTGGGCATGGGCGTTTTGAAGCGGCCGACATAGTCTTCGTAGCTGTGCATCCAGACGATGAATGGCAGCGTCTTGAAGGTCTGCCCCAGAATCAGCGCCGATACAAAGCCGAAGAAGATGGACAGCCCATACACCAGGTATAACGAAGACAACAGGTGCTGTGGTAAGCCAAGCTGCAATGTCACCACAAAGACCAGCACAATAGGCAGCACCAGCAAAGCCAGCGCCACGAAGGTCTGTTTCATGCCCAGATCCAGGTCAGGCCGTTTGGCAAGACATTTGGCCTGGTACAGAAAGTAGAGGAAGCAACCTATACCGGACACTACCATAGCCGCATAAAGCGCATAGTAGCCTTTGTGTACAAACAAGTGGTCTGCCGCGAAGAGGACCAATCCACCGTTGATCAGGTAATAGCTCCAGTTCAGGCTTCGGGTATCTTCAGGGTGTGCCAGCAGGAACATCGGAATCAGTTTGGAACCTACGCCCACGATCAGGAGCAGGAACCAACCCGCCATACCTAAGTGCGCATGCAGTTTCAAATAATGCACATGGTCCTGCGGCAGAAAAGGATACTGAAAGTTGAAGACCATCAATACGCCTACCAGCCCCGTAGCCACCAGCCATACAACTGAAGTAACCATAAAATCTGCTTCTACCCCCCACTTCTTCACTTGCCGGGCAGTTTGCACCACGTTATAGGCAAAAAGTAAAAATGAGACAAAAAGCAGGCAGGCCGCAAGGTGCATGATGGTACCCACCCAGAAATTCCAGAAGGCGATGGAGAGCAGGATTGTACCTGTTGACAGCATCGCAAATGCTACCATACCTAATTTATCGCTGTAGAGTCTCACTTCCAGCACCACCGGCAGCAGTTGGTAAACCGAACCGAAGATGATCATCGTAGCCCAGCCCAATGCCGCCACGTGTGTCATCGTGAGCAGCTTGGGATGAAAGTAGTGTCCGCCGAAGGAATCGGTGGAGAATACCAGCAGCAGACAAAGCACCACAAAGGTCACCGCCGCGAAGGCGTAGTGCGGCAGCACAAGCCATTTAGATGGTGAATTGGAAGTAGTTGCGGCGCTCATGATGGTAATTATTTATTGTTAATTGCTGGTTATTAATGGTTTGGTATCACATGCTATAAGCCGTATATGTCATCTCGAAAGAATTGAGAGATCTGGATCATTAATTTCTGTTCACAATTTCCAGATTTCTCCCGATGGTCGAAATGACATAAGTCATCTAAAAAGACAGCATTGGTCCGGCATTTAGCCTATCCATACTCTTGCCCTCGCTCGCCTCTGGCGAGTGTGAGCTATTTGGCGGACTCTGGCCGCTTGGAGTTATACCTGTCAGTACAAGTGGCGGGACGCCACTGGATAGCTCACATTCGAGGGACGCGAGCGAGGGCTTTATCTATATATCAACAGGTATACCTCATTTGGCCCTACTTCTTTTATACTCACTTTAAATCCCCTCTCCGCCAGTTGCGGCAACAGGAACTGCGGTACCTTACGGTGATGCACGTACAGCGCCCCGTCTTTTGGAAGTGTTTCCAATGCGCTAAGTATAGACACCATCGGTTGAGGCATTTCCATTTGTCGCACATCGATGTGCTGCAGTGTGTCGCTATACCTGGCCAAAACCTCATCGAAATTCTCTTCGGTCCTGGAATTAGCGACCTCCAATTTCTCTCCTACACCCTCTCGCTTAAAATAGGTCTTCACCAAATTCGGTCCCAGCGTTTCGGTATAGTACTCGAAGCCTTTGGGGCGCACGATCGCGATGAGCGGAATCGGTTCGAAGGTGTTCACAATGCAAAGCACCTGCTCGTGACTCAGCTTGTTCACCACATCCATGATCTGCAGGAAGGGGTCGTCGCCCTTGGCAATGGTCTCGCGCACGTCCAGCACGATGGTGTCTGTTGCCTTTAGATTCTCCATAAAGGCAGGTCTTTCCAAAACATCGGTTTCCATGGGTATTGCCCTTTTGTTGTGAGTTGGTGTTGACGCGACACTGAAGCCCAGCGGCTGCAGCTTTTCATAAAAATCCTCCACCCTACACTTTCCTATGCGGGCAGCGTCGGCGATGGTGACCCGTGATGCCAGCACTTTGCGTAGCACGGGGTTACGCAGCTTTTCAAAGTGCTTGTTGATCGACACGATAGCCTCTATCGCCGCAGGGTTCTCCCGCAGAATAGTCGAGATGCGGGTGGTGGCAGAAAGCTCCATGGCTAGGCTACCTTTTTGTGCTCCCAGAAAGCGGGCGTGAACTCGTCTTTCGGCTCCTGCAGGTCATGCTCCAGCAGCCTGCCCACATCGGCCAGTTCTTCAGGGTCAGCCATGGTCTGCAGGTAGGGGAACAGCTCGCGTTCCTCCCAACGGATGTGGTCGGTCAGGTCCTGTTGCAGAGTGGCCACCAGCGAGGTGTTCACGGTTTTTTGTTTGTTGATCAGGCCGATGATGGCTTCGATCAACTGGTGCTCTTCGTGCAGCCGAAGCGAATTTACATCGTCTTCTGGCAGCAATCTTTTGAGGATGATCTCCTCTTCGCGGCAATGCGCTTTGAGCACATTTTTCCAGAAGTACTGGATGTACTGGCGCATGACTTCCAGCGAAGTGCCGTTGGCTAAGCCTTGCTTAAGCTTCCAGCAGAACAACAGTCCGAAGTGGTGCTCCCGTGAGAGCGGCACCAGGCTCTTGTCGCGTTTCAGTGGTTTGGTTGCAGTTGTCATAGTGGTAGTGTTTTACCTCCCCCGACCCCCTCCTTTTTCAAGGGCCCCTACCCCTAAAACAGGAGGGGGAGTTGGAAAGGGTTGTTTTTCTTTGCTCTTGGTCATCTGGATGTTTGCTCACTGATGTAAACCCACCCCTGCCCCTCCCAAGAGGGGAATCTTCGGTTGCTCCTTTTCTTCAGGTATAAGCGCTGGGGCTACTGTTTACCTGTGTATGATTAACATCCCCCTACCCCCTTCAAAGGGGGACTCTCAACAAATGATTTCCCAGTTATAGGGACAGGTCGCGACCTGTCCGAATCATTCCCCAAAATTCCCCTCCTGGGAGGGGCTGGGGGTGGGTTAATCGTGCACGAGAATCCTGTTAATCCTGGGGGTTGGGGGCCCCTTTAAAAATCCTGAAAATCCTGATCCTTACTTCAGTACCTCCTTCTCCAGCTCCACTGCTTTCGGGAACAGCACATTGTTCTCGAGGTGGATGTGGCGATGCAGGTCTTCTTCGAACTCCTGCAGCTTCGAGAACATTACTCTGTAAGTCGCGCAGGCATCGGCTGGTAACGTGTAGTTCTTGGTCAGAGTGCGGATGGCAGCCAGTTCGTCGCCAGCGGCTTCGTGCTCCATCTCCATCATGTTGATCGGATTCTGAATGCTGCCGAATGCGGGACGGTCTATTTTCACGCCGCTCTTCTGGGCTTCTTCCAGTTGCTTGATGAATGGGAAAAGCACGCGCTCTTCTTTCGGCATGTGGGCCTCCAGCTCGTTGGCGATGTTCACAAAGTGCTTGGCTACTTCCACTACCTCTGGGTGACGGCCGCCGTGCACACGCGCTACTTTGGTGGTGTACTCGTACAGCGTAGGTATAGCCTCGCGCACGTAGCTGTGGTGCATGTTCACGATGTAGTCGCTCAGGAAGCTCAGGCTCCATTTTTCGTACTCGTTGCCGCGTGTGGTGGCGCTGCCTGTTTCAGGTATAGCGTTCAGCTCGCTTTCAACTACTTCGGGGCTAATGCCTTTTTCTTCACATACCTGTTTCAGCGATTTCTTGCCTCCGCAGCAAAAGTCAATGCCGTATTTTTTGAACACCTGCGCCTTGCGGTAGTCTTTGGCTACGAGTTCGCCCACGGTCTCCCCCTCTTCGGGAGTCAGTTTTGAGATTTTCACTTCCCAGATTTCGGGACCCTGCAACAGGTACTCCCACTTAAAGGTATTGCCTCGCTCGCCGAGCAACTGGTAGTACAGGGGCTTCGGGTCGTGGTCGTTGTGAATCACGAAAGCCTCGCCGCCATTCAGGTTGTCGAACCAGTTAAAAATGGTCGGGTGCTTCATGCGTGGCTCCAGTACCGTTACGTCTAATTTTTCTATGGTTTCCATGGTGTTGTTTTAAATGAATAATGGGTTGTAAATGATTGCCGATGTAAAAGTATGTACGAAAATAATTAAATAAAAGATAAAAAGGTCTTTTTTTCTTAATTATTTAATTTCTACATTTACTCCAGCCTATATAGCCAATCACGATATACCATAACTTATTAAAAATCAACGAAAAAAATTAAAACAAGCCTTATGAAAAAAGGAAGTCCCCGAGCCAGCGGTCTGGCTGTTTCCCGCTTCTTCACCCAACACGGTGGGAGCCCGTATGCCTTGTTCGACTACGAAACACGGTCCTCCACCATCCGCGACCCGAGCGGCGGCATTGTGGCCGAGATAAAGGATGTGGAAGTGCCTGCCCAGTGGTCGCAGATTGCCACGGACATACTCGCCCAGAAGTACCTGCGCAAGGCGGGCGTTCCGCAGCCCGACGGCAGCAAGGGCCCCGAGAAATCGGTGAAACAGGTAGTGCACCGTCTGGCCGATTGCTGGCGCTCGTGGGGCGAAGGCCATGGTTATTTTAAGACCAAAGAAGACGCGCAGGCATTCTACGACGAACTGGTGTACATGCTCCTCGGGCAGTACGCCGCGCCCAACTCGCCGCAGTGGTTCAACACGGGCCTCTACAACTCCTATAAATTAAAGGGCAAGGCGCAGGGACACTATTATGTAGACCCCGAAACCGAAAAGCTGCAGGAGTCGACCTCGGCGTACGAGCGTCCCCAGCCGCATGCCTGTTTTATACTGGCCGTGGACGATGACCTTGTGAACAAAGGCGGCATTATGGACCTGTGGGTGCAGGAAGCACGCATTTTTAAGTATGGCTCAGGTGTGGGCACCAATTTCTCGAACATCCGTGGCAAGGACGAAGCGCTGGGCGGTGGCGGCAGCTCTTCGGGGCTGATGTCGTTTTTGAAGATTGGTGACCGTGCGGCGGGGGCCATTAAGTCGGGGGGCACGACAAGGCGGGCGGCCAAGATGGTGTGCCTCGATTTGGACCATCCCGAGATTGTGGAATTCATCAACTGGAAAAAAGAAGAAGAGAAAAAAGTGGCGGCCCTGATTGCGGCGGGCTACTCGGCCGACTACAACGGCGAAGCCTACCAGACCGTGTCGGGCCAGAACTCGAACAACTCGGTGCGTGTGCCGAATGCTTTTTTTAAAGCCCTCCATAATAATGAACCCTGGCGCCTGCACGCCCGCTCCACTGGCAAGGCAATGAAGTCTATACATGCCAGCGAGTTGTGGGACCAGATAGCCGACGCCGCCTGGTCCTGCGCCGACCCTGGACTGCAGTTCGACACTACTATTAACGAGTGGCATACCTGTCCCTCCGAGGGACCGATACGGGCGTCCAACCCCTGCTCGGAGTATATGTTCCTCGACAACACGGCCTGCAACCTGGCCTCGCTCAACCTGATTCGCTTTTTCGATGAAGCCACGCAGACTTTTGATGTGGACGCCTACCGCCACGCCTGCCGCCTCTGGACCATGGTGCTGGAGATTTCGGTGCTGATGGCGCAATTCCCCTCCGAAGAAGTAGCGCAGCGCTCCTACGATTACCGCACCATTGGCCTCGGCTATGCCAACCTCGGTGCTTTGCTGATGGTGCAGGGCCTCGCCTACGACAGCGACGAAGCCCGCACGGTGGCCGCCGCGCTCACCGCGATTATGACAGGTACGTCCTACGCGACTTCTGCCGAGATGGCCGCCGAACTAGGGGCTTTTCCGAAGTATAAACCCAACGCAGAAACCATGCTGCGCGTCATCCGCAACCACCGTGCGGCCGCGCACAACCAGCCCGAAGCCTACGAAGGCTTGTCTATACCTGCACAGCCGCTCGCCCCTACCCTTTGCCCCGACTACCTGCACCAAGCCGCCTGCAAAGCATGGGACGAAGCGCTGGAACTGGGCGAAAAACATGGCTACCGCAATGCGCAGGCCACGGTCATCGCCCCGACGGGCACCATCGGTTTGCTGATGGACTGCGACACCACGGGCGTGGAGCCTGACTTTGCGCTGGTGAAGTACAAGAAGCTGGCAGGTGGCGGTTATTTCAAAATCATCAACCAGTCTATACCTGCCGCGCTGCGCAAACTGGGCTATACCGAAGCCGAGCTGCAGGCCATTGTGAACTACGCCAAAGGCCACGCTACGTTCAAGGGCGCTCCGCACATCAACGCGGAAAGTTTGCTGGCGAAAGGATTCAAACAGGAAGAGATTCAGAAACTGGAAGCGGCCCTGCCGACGGCTTACGACGTGGCCTCGCTCTTCAGTGCCTATACCCTGGGTGACGCCACCCTGCAGCGACTCGGCTTCAGACCCGAACAGTACCACCAGCCTGACTTCAACCTGTTAAAGGCGCTCGGCTATACCTATGCCCAGCAAGAAGAAGCCAGCGACTACATCTGCGGCACCATGACCACCGAGGGCGCGCCCTACCTACGCGAGGAGCATTACCCCGTGTTCGACTGTGCCAACAAGTGCGGGCAGAAAGGCAAGCGCTTTATCCGACCAGAGGGGCACATCCAGATGATGGCGGCGGTGCAGCCGTTCATTTCGGGGGCCATCTCCAAGACCATCAACCTGCCCAACGAAACCACCCGCGAAGAAGTGGCCCGTTGCTACCTCCTGTCGTGGGAGCTGGGCCTGAAAGCCTGTTCGATTTACCGCGACGGCAGCAAGCTTTCGCAGCCGCTCTCGTCGGGCAGCAAGAAAGCCGAAACCGACGAAGCGCCCGACGCGGAAGCGCCGCAGACCGACAACAGCATTAGCGCCGAACAGGTGCTGCAGGCGGCCAAGGCCATTCTGGAAGACGCCGCCAACGAGCCGTTCCGCAAGCAACTGGCCCACATGGTGGAGCGCCGCAAACTGCCCGACAAGCGCAGCGGTTTCACCCAGAAAGCCAAGATTGACGGCCACACCGTGTACATCCGCACGGGCGAGTACCCGAACGGCGACCTGGGCGAAGTGTTCATCGATATGTACAAGGAGGGCGCCTCGTTCCGCTCCATCCTCAACTGTTTCGCCATTTCGGTGTCGCTCGGCCTGCAGTATGGCGTGCCGCTGGAAGAGTTTGTGAACCGCTTTACGTTTACCCGTTTCGAGCCAGCGGGCCGCGTGGAGCACCCCAACATCAAGTCCGCCACCTCGGTCTTCGACTACCTCTTCCGCCTCCTCGGCTACGAGTACCTGCAGCGCGAGGACCTCGTGCATGTGCCGCGTGAGAAAACAGAAGCACCCGCCCCGCCCGTGGCCGCGGCTATACCTGCGGTAGCAAGGCCAGCGGCCCAGCCCGAGCCAGTCACCGACGTGAAAACCAATGGCTATACCCTGGTGTCGCAGAGCCGCACCGTTCTACTGGAACAGACCCAACAGGTGCTGGCCAACATGATGGGCGACGCCCCCATCTGCAACGTCTGCGGCCACATCACCATCCGCTCGGGCACGTGCTACAAATGCCTGAACTGTGGGAATAGTTTGGGGTGTAGTTGAGGGAGTTGAGTGGAAATGAAACAGGAGCGTCTGGATATAGGCGCTCCTGTTTTTTTATTGTATGATGTTTGAACTTGGTGATTATAGAAAAAGGACTATATTAGCTTTATTAAATTCCTAATGTGTTACTTTTGGTAGGGTAGAGAAGAAAGAGAATTTGAATATAAACATCCCCGCCTAGTTAATGCATTTTTTTAAAGCAATGATTTTTAAATGGGAATTAATAAAAAAACAAAAAAAATAAATAATTGAAAGCAAAAATATTAATTATATATTTGCCAAATAATGTCAAGACAAAATATGTCAACAATGTTTGGAAACAGAATCAGGAAGCTTAGGGAAGAGGAGCAAATTCCGCAGCGACAGCTAGCTGCTGCACTGGAAATTGACACAGCAACTTACTGCAAGATTGAAAAAGGCGACAGACGTGCAAAACGAGAACAAGTTTTAGTTCTTGCAAAATTACTTAAAGTTGAAGCAAAAGAACTAATTCGATTATGGTCGGCAGACAAAATTTATGAAATAATAGCTGAAGAGGAAGATGCAACACAAATTTTAAATGTAGTTGCCGAAAGTATCGCAAATTATAAATCTGCCAAAATATGAAGCCATTAGTAAAATATAGAGGGGGTAAATCAAAAGAAATTCCTCATTTGATTAAACATGTACCGCAATATAATGGACGGTATATTGAGCCATTTTTTGGCGGAGGGGCATTATTTTTCCATTTAGAACCTAAAAAAGCAATTATTAACGACATTAACTCAAAACTTATATCGTTTTATTTGGGTGTTAGAAATGATTTTGAATCGCTTAAAACTGAATTGAGCGAAATCGAAAAAATTTATACAATAAATCGTAAAAAGTTCGAAAAACTCAAAAGTGAAGCTCCTGAAAATAGGGTTGAAGACAAAAATGAACATCTCTATTATCAAATTAGAGATATGTTCAATGATTTAAAAATAAAGCAATATTCTGATGCATTGCTTTATTTCTTCATTAATAAAACAGCT
The DNA here is from genome assembly GCF_900156415.1 of Pontibacter lucknowensis. Classification (GTDB taxonomy): domain Bacteria; phylum Bacteroidota; class Bacteroidia; order Cytophagales; family Hymenobacteraceae; genus Pontibacter; species Pontibacter lucknowensis. Next base: position 370,331 of record NZ_FTNM01000006.1, read on the forward strand.
TATTCGGGGATGATTCGATATAACTCAAAAGGAGAGTTTAACGTGCCCTACGGGCGATATGCCAACTTAAATACTTCTTTAGTTACAAAGTCTCATAGCAATTTACTTGCAAACACAGAAATTTATAATCTTGACTATTCAGAAATATTTAAAATGGCAACCGAAGATGATTTTATGTTTCTAGACCCACCCTACGATTGTGTTTTTTCAGACTATGGAAATGTAGAACATAAAGATGGGTTTAATGAAAATAATCAAATTGAACTTGCCAATCAATACAAGAAGCTGAAATGTAAAGCACTTATGGTAATTGGAAGAACTCCATTAACAGAAAAGCTATATGGAGATTTGATTGTTGATGAATATGGAAAATCCTATGCAGTGAATATAAGAAATAGATTCAAATCAGAAGCTAGCCATATATTAATTTCAAATTATGGCAACGTTGCTAAAAAAAATTTCCCTAGTTTAGAATTTGACAAAGTGTTAGTTCAGTAATAAGGTATGGCTAGAATTGATAGCAAGGTAATTTTCGTAACTACTTCTCCAAGGACACCAGCTAAAATGATTCCTGAAATTGGGCTGTTACATACTCATTTCGCAGGAGAAAAATGGAATAACGAAACACAAAGAGCTTTTATGGAGCTATTGAGAGAGGAAAACTTTTTCAATGGCGAAGGTGCTAATGACCCTGCATTTAGTGCAAGGGACAGAATAAATAGAGCACCAAAGGCACTTGGCTTTGTCGTTCTTTCACCTAGGATAGAACTAACTCCCGCAGGAGTTGAATTAGTAAATTCAAGACGAAAGGATGAAATATTTTTAAGACAATTACTCAAATTTCAAGTTCCATCCCCATTTCATAAACCGACTGAAAACTCTGCAGATTTTTGGGTAAAACCTTACCTTGAGCTTTTCAGACTTATTAGGCAGTTAGGTTCATTAAAGTTTGATGAATTAATGATTTTCGGTTTACAGTTAGTTAATTACCGAGAATTCGAGACAATAATTGAAAAAATCAATCAATTTAGAATAGCAAAAGCGCAGAATAAAGGCAACTACAAGCGTTTTCGAGCTGAATTTTTTGATAGAGAATTAAGAGAAATTTATAGCGCTGATATTAGTTCAGGGAATACGCGAACCAGAGAAACTAATGATGCTTCAATTACAAAATTTCTTAAAACAAAAGCTAGCAATATGCGTGATTACGCTGATGCTTGCTTCCGTTATTTGAGAGCTACAGGATTAGTTAACATTTCACATTTAGGAAAATCAATATCAATTGTTCCAGAAAAAATTCAAGAAGTTGATTACTTCTTGCAACATACAGATAGAGAACCTTGTTTCGTCGATAATGAAAGTCAGTATGTTGCATATCTAGGTAACCCCCAAATTCCGACATTGCTAACTGACAACAGAGAATTACTTGAACAAAAAATACGCTCTGAATTTCCGCGGATTGAATTCCAAGCTACTTCAACTTTACAAGACCTTAAAAATATATTTGCTGACGAGCTAGAAAACAGAAAAGAGCAAATACTTACAGCACAAGTTGAAGCAATTAAAGATTACCGACTGTTTGAGGATATAAATACAACATTTGAACAAATTCTCGATAATTCGCTATATGATACTCCTTTGATTTTAGAGTGGAATACTTGGCGAGCAATGACAATGTTAGACGGTGGCAGCATTAAAGCCAATCTCAAATTTGATGACTTTGGAAATCCCATGTCAACGGCACAGGGTAATATGGCTGACATTGTTTGCGATTATGGAGACTTTGGTTTGACAGTTGAAGTAACCATGCAAAGCGGACAAAGGCAGTATGAAACAGAAGGTGAACCAGTAACTAGACACCTTGCTAAATTTAAGAGAGAAACAGAAAAACCTGCTTACTGTTTATTTATTGCACCGAACATAAACGACGCTTGTAAAGCCCATTTTTACGCTTTGCACAAAATGAATATCCAATACTATGGTGGCACCTCAACGATAGTACCATTACCATTAAGTGTTTTCATTAAAATGGTTGAGGACTCTTATAACGCAAATTATGTACCCGAACCAAGGCACGTTCAACGGTTTTTTGAACGTTCAAATGAATTAGCAAGCTCCACAGATAACGAAATAGATTGGTATAATGGAATTAATCAAGAAGCACTTAACTGGTTGGCTGGATGATGGTCAAATAATTAACAGTGGTAATTGTTCATCTTAGTTGCCATGCAAAATGAATTGCTTTTAATTAAAATTTAACTTAATAAGCACTTTTAGTACAGAGGTCTTTATGATTCAATTTTAGAGCAAACTTGAATCATAAAGACCTCTGCATTCTCATAATATATTGCCCGCAAATCCTGATTCAAACAATCTTCACCCTCAACCCCCGCTGCCCCAAAAACAACAGCCCCAACCCCAGCGGCATGGGCACACTCGCCCAGAACATCAGCCAGTTGAAACTTGGCAAAGCCGATAGCCCGAGCCAGAGCAAAGTGCCCTGCCCGAACATAAGCAATTCCGTGGCGAAGAAACCAGCCAGGAAAAGCACCAGCCCGATACCGCCATATCGGCCGAGTCGGTAAAGGCCTTGCTGCAGGAGGAAGCCAAGCACGAAGAGCGATACAAAACCGAGCAAAGACAGGTGCAGGTAGCCGATGATGAAATTTATTTCAAATAGGTACGATATTCTTTGCAAAAGTTATCTTATAAGATAACTTTGTCGTATGATAAGACAAATCATCTTTCACGGGGATTACTTCATAGACTTTTACCAAAGCCTAGACGCTAAGGTGAAGACCAAAATTCAGTACGTGTTAGAATTGATTAAGCAAGTTGAAAGGGTGCCCGTCAAGTTCCTTGCCCCGATGAGTGGATACGAAGGACTTTATGAAGTAAGGGTGGAGTATCAATCTAACATTTATAGAATTTTCTGCTGCTTCGACGAAGGGAGGCTGGTGGTCCTCTTCAACGGATTTCAAAAGAAGACACAAAAAACACCCAAAGAAGAATTAGAGAAGGCAATGCGACTAAAGAACGAGTATTTTAAATTGAAAGGAAAATAGCCATGACAGATTATAAAGGAATCAAAACATTTGACGAGCTGATTGAAAGAGAGCACGGCAAAATCGGGACCGAAAGCCGCAACAGCTATGAAGAAAGCGCCCAGCTATTTATTGTGAGTGAAATGCTGAAGGAAGCCCGTAAAGAAGCTAAGATGACGCAAGAGCAATTGGCGGAAAAAGCTGGAACCAAGAAGAGCTATATCTCCAGAATTGAAAACGCAAGAGGCGATATCCAGCTTTCTACCTTGATTAGAATATTTGAAAAAGGACTGAATAAGAAAATCGGCTTGACTTTCCTTTAATAGCTCGATAAGAACAGGCTCGAAGGCAAGAATGCTTGTGCACGATTCGGACAGGTCGCGACCTGTCCCTACGAAGCATGACTAATCCTCCCTATCCCACTCACCTTCAGCCCCCGCTGCCCCAGAAAGAACAGCCCCAACCCCAGCGGCATGGGCACACTCGCCCAGAACATCAGCCAGTTGAAACTCGGCAAAGCCGATAGCCCGAGCCAGAGCAAAGTGCCCTGCCCGAACATCAGCAATTCCGTCGCGAAGAAGCCCGTCAGGAAAAGCACCAGCCCGATACCACCATATCGGCCGAGGCGGTAGAGGCCTTGCTGCAGGAGGAAGCCCAGCACGAAGAGCGACACAAAGCCGAGTAAAGACAAGTGCAGGTAGCCGATGATGAAGTAGCGGAGTTTGTAGGCCAGGTCGGCCATGTACGGGAAAGCGGAGGCCGTTTGTAAGGCCAGTTTCAGCACGAAAAAGAACAGCGCCATACCTGCCAGCGGCCGCACCCAAGGCTTCAGCAAAGGCACTGCCTCTGCCCATACCTGCCGCAGTACTTTTGTCAGGTATAGCAAGCCCGCCAGTTGCATAGCCACCGACACATACCCGATGGCGTATACCCAGTCCGCAGGTTTGGTCCAGAGCACCGACAGCGCATAGGCGGGCAGACAGGCCAGCGCCAACAACCAGAAAGCCCGCATGGCCCAGCTTCGGTTGAAAGTGATGTGGTGGTGCTCCAGAAACCAGAACAGCAAGCCGAGCACGGCAAAGGTAAACCAGCCGTTGTACTGGAAGTGCAGGTAAAAATAGATGGCCGAGTAGTAGAGTTCACCGCCAATGGTGCCTTTCGCCATAATCGGCCCCATGGCCCAAGGACCGATGGAAGACACCACCATAAACAGCAAGGCCACCCCGATGTACTTCAGGGAAGTGGCGTGCGTGCTGGTATCGACGTTGCGCTGCACATGCTGCCAGTAGCTGCGGGCAAACCAGTAGCTGAGCAAAATGTGCATGGTCGAAAAGATGATGGAGAAGAGCGCGTAGCCCTGCACGGGGAACGTGAACAGCATGCCCAGCACCGAGACCTGCGTCAGGAAAAACTGCCGTCGGAAAGATTTGCGGTCAGCGGAAGTAGTGGCTGGAAAAATGTATAGCAAAGCTGCAAAAAAGGCGCAGTAAAGCCAGCCCAGCAAAGCCACATGCGAATGCGCGTGCAGGAAGTTCTTGTAGTTCACCCCCACCACCGGCGACACCATCAGCCAGCGCAGGAAAAGGCCCAGCACTGCCACCAGCACAAAATACCCGAGCGCAAGCCGAGCCCGCACCAGGGTGTCCTGTTCCGTTATAGGTTGCCGCTGCGCCTTTACCTCCACCATCGTTTATTTAAAATAGGTGTTGTATTCTTTTAGTCGCGTGCTTACCCGTGCTAATGCCTGTTCAGACAGGTGCTCGTCTTTTTCGGCCAGCACGTTCACATCCTCCACCAGCGGCACCAGGTATACGTGCAGCATGTCGTGGTCGGGCCCTTTCATGCGGCAGTCTTTGAAGAGCTGTTGCAGTTCGGCTTTCATCGAAGACCCCAAATCGTTGTAAGCTTCTGCCGAATTGTTCTCGGCCTGCAGCTTAAACTCCTGCAGCATAGCTTGCAATTGGGCGATGTGGCGGTTGGTCGGCTCGTCGGCCTGCCAACGCTCAGTGCCGTTCAGGGCCAGCGTTTGCTCTTCGTGAATTACTTCAGTATGCTCTGTTTCCAGATCGCGCTCGTGTCCGCACATCGAGGTCAGGCTGGCCAGAAATATGGCGATGATGATTAGCTTCATGATACCACTCCCTCCTCTTTTTCCTGCACAGGTATAGCCTGTTGTGCCAGGCGCAGCAAATCTTGCTGCAGCGATTGGCTGCGGTCTTTCGCATACTGCGTATGCACCAGTGTACCTATCTCCTCTTTCGTCGCATTTGGGTTCTCCTCTTTAAAGTGCAGCACTTGTTCGAGTATCGCCAGCGGTCGCGGCCCCCAGGTGAACAGGCGCTCGTTCGTTTCGGCGTTCAGGCAAATCAACTTAGGTATAGCGCGGCTTCCGTTGGTAAGGCAGGTGTCCATCCAGGCCGGGTTTTCGTCGCGCAGAATAATAGTCAGTTCGATGGTCGGCACGGCGTCAGCAATAGCGGCAAGAGCAGGCAGTTGCTGCGCTCCGTCGCCGCACCACGACTCCACCAGCACTACCCAATGCCACTCAGGGCGCGGTTGCTGCAGGGCTGCAAGCAAGTCAGGGTTGATGGCAAATTGCTTCTCGACGCGCTTCATGCGCTGCTGGTTCAGCCTGGTATAGCCAATGCGCTCTTCGGTTTGCTCCGGACCTGAAGTTTGGTTGTTGGCTACAAGTTCATCAACCAGTTGTCTGAAGCTCTGGTAGGTCAGCGGGTTGATGAGTTCGGGGGTCAATATATCGGGGGTATTCATGAGACGTTTAGGTTAAATTATACTGCAAGTCTACCCATCTATACCTGCTTATAAAATGACTTAAGTCACTCACATACAATAATTAACAAACCTCTAACCGGATGTAAAAATAAATACATAGAAAATGACCTATGTCATTATTTTGACTAACGATGCTCATTTCTGAGGGCTTGAAATTAGCCTACCTTGTCATGCCATATATCCTGTTAAGACGGCATCTATCCTATCAAATTACACACATGGGCGTCACTACCATACAACCAACTACATTATTCGATCCGGAAGATCTTAAAATCGCTTTTAGCAATAAAACGGATGAAGAACTTAAACTTGCCCACTTCCTATTCAGGATGATGGGTAAGCCCACGCTAGTCAAACTGGGCGGCATCGCCACAGTCTGGGCGCTTAAGCTTGGGCTGCCGATAAAAGGCCTGGTAAAAAATACGATCTACCGTCACTTTTGCGGAGGAGAAACGGCGCAGCAGGCACAGCTAGCCATCCGCCGCATGGCCAAAGCCAAGGTATACACCGTGCTCGATTACGCCGCTGAAGCGAAGGAAGACGAAGACGGTTTCGACTACGTACTCGACGAGATCATGCGCAACATCCGGCTGGCAAAAGTCACTGGGGAAATTCCTTATATCAGTGTGAAACTGACAGGTATAGGCTCCCGCGACATTTTCCAGAAATTGCAGGAAGGCGAGTTGCTTACAGCCGAGGAAACAGCTGCCTTTCAGCGCACAGAAAACAGGCTCGACCTGATCTGCAAAGCCGCCTTCGAGGCCAACATTACGGTATACATTGACGCAGAGGAAAGCTGGCTGCAGCAGGCCATGGATGAGCTGGCCGAAAAGATGATGCTGCGCTATAACGAGCACCGTGCCGTGGTGTTCAACACGTTGCAAATGTACCGCACGGACCGCATCGCTTACCTCACCGATCTGCTCAAAAGAAGCGAAGGCTATGATGTGGTGCTGGGTATAAAGATTGTGCGGGGCGCCTACATCGAGAAAGAGCAGGAACGAGCCGCAGAGTATGGCTATCCGAGCCCGGTATTCAGCATCAAAGCCGACACCGATCACAGCTTTGACAAAGCCATCGACATCTGTCTGCAAAATCTACATAGAGTAGAACTTTGCGCCGCGACGCACAACGAAGCCAGCACCCGCTACCTTGTCAACCAGATCAACCGCCGGGGTGTAGCTGACCACCGCAAGTGTATCTACTTCTCGCAGCTCTACGGCATGAGCGACAACCTGACCTACAACCTGGCCAGCGCCGGCTTCAACGCTTCCAAATATCTGCCCTACGGCGATGTGGCCACTACGCTGCCTTATATGATCCGGCGGGCGGAGGAGAATACGTCCATTGCCGGGCAGATGGGCAGGGAGTTGAGTTTGCTGGAGGCGGAGATGAAGCGGCGGGGGTTGTAAGTTCGCAGAGAGTGATCATCCCCCTGCCCCCTTCAAAGGGGGAGCTCTTGGAACGATTAACACACCCCTGCCCCTCTCAAGAGGGGAATCATCTTGCAAGAAAGTCCCCCTTTGAAGGGGGCAGGGGGATGACCCGGTATATGCGAGAATCCTGAAAATCCTCTAATCCTGTAAATCCTTGGGGTAGGGGCCCTATGTAGAGATTCAGACAAAATGGGCTAGAGATAAAACAAAAAGTAACCAATCAGTAAAACCGATACAGCATTTTCATTCATGATCAAAAACACACCGCACACCTTTCACATCCCGGTTATGGGACTGGCCTTTTCCATCGACTCGCCCATGAAAGTGGCGCAGTACGGCATTTCATCGGTTATCTCGCTCAGCGACGATACCCTGATCGAACAGATGCGACAGCACTACAGTCAGGTATACCAGGAGCGCTTCATGCCCATCACCCCTAAAGAAGAGGATTACCGCGCCCGTCGCATCACAGAGTACCTCAATTTGGCCGACCGTATTGTGAAGCAGCAAGTGGAAAGCCTGAAACAGGAGTCATTTGATGCGGAGTCGCGCCTGACCAAGTACTTTTTGCTGCTGCCTGACCAGGCGCCGCTCAAGGTTCTATATCAGAAGATGGTGCAGACCAACAATCCGGAGCTGAAAAAGATCATGCAGGATGAGCTGCGCCAGGCTGTGGCACCAGGAAGTATCGATGTGAACATCATGACGAAGCTCGACAAAACCAATTACGACAAAGACGGCAATCCGCTGCCATCGGAGTACTCCGACGCACTGGCCGCACTGCGTGGTTTTGCTAAAAGTACCGTGCATGCCTCGGTGATTTTCTCGGCTGGTATGAACATGCGACTGTATAGCTACCTCGAACAATTCCCATGCTTCTTCCCTGATGAAAACGGCTACCTGGAGAAACAGGTGGTGATCAAAGTGAGTGATTACCGCTCGGCATTTGTGCAGGGCAAGATACTGGCTAAGAAAGGTATCTGGGTATCGGAGTTTCGTATTGAGTCGGGCCTGAACTGCGGTGGGCACGCTTTTGCCACAGACGGCTACCTGATCGGCCCGATCCTGGAGGAGTTCAAGCAGAACCGACAGGCGATGCAGGAGGAGCTCTATACCTTGTTTAGCAATGCCCTCACAACCAAAGGCTATACCGTGCCAGCCACTGCGCCAAGCATGCACATTACGATGCAGGGGGGTATTGGCACAGCCGAGGAGCACAGCTTCCTGCTGGAGCACTACGGCATGGACGCAGCCGGTTGGGGCACACCGTTTTTGCTTGTACCCGAAGCCACTACGGTAGACGTAGAAACAATGGAGAAGCTGGCACGTGCCAAAAAAGAAGACCTGTACCTGAGCCCGATTTCCCCGCTTGGAGTACCCTTCAACTCGCTACGCGGCACAAGTTCTGAAGCTCTTACACTGTCCCGCATTGAAAAAGGCAAGCCGGGCAGTCCGTGCGAGAAGAAGCACCTTGTCTCCAACACAGACTTCACGAAAGAGCCCATCTGCACCGCCTCCCGCAAGTACCAGCGCAACAAGCTCGTGCAGTTGCAGGGATTAGGTTTGCCGGAAGCGGAATACAAAGCCCAGGAAGCCAAAGTACTGGAGAAAGAGTGCCTCTGTGAAGGACTTGCCAACACAGCCCTCGTAAAACTAGGTATAGCACGCAAAGCTGTTGCGTCCAGACCGGTGGCCATTTGCCCGGGACCGAATCTGGCCTACTTCTCTAACATCTTCAAGCTGCAGGAGATGGTGGACCATATTTACGGCCGCATGAACGTGCTCAACAACACCTACCGTCCGCACGTGTTCGTCAACGAGCTGCGGATGTACGTGGACTACTGGAAGAACAAGAAGGCAGAGTTGCAGGAGAGCATGACCGACAAGCAGGAGAAATACCTGCAGAACTTCTGGCAGAACCTGCAGCAAGGTATAAGCTATTACAAAGAGCAGCTGCCTGTTCTGTTCAAGGATCAGTTGGAGAAGCGCGTGCTGATGCTGGATGAATTACTGGACGCAGAAGACCAATTACAGTTGGCGAATCAGAAGATATAAACCGAACATGAGTAGCATACGATTAACCCGCCTGTTCACATTCGAGGCAGCACATGCCCTCCAGAATTACAAAGGGGGCTGCCGTAACATACACGGGCATTCTTACAAACTGGAAGTAACCATCATCGGCACACCCATCGTGAGCGAGACGCACCCGAACGACGGCATGGTGATGGACTTCAAGGAGCTGAAAAAGATCGTCCAGGAAACGATCATCGAGCCGATCGACCATGCGCTCTTGCTGCGGCAGGATGCGCCGCTGGAGCTGGTGGAGGCGCTGCGGCACCTTAGTCATAAACTGGTGCTCACGCCCTTCCAGCCGACATGCGAGAATATGCTGATCGATTTCAAACAGAAGCTCAGGCATTTGTTACCGCCGCAGGTCAGGCTGCATAGCCTCAAGCTCTGGGAAACAGAGAAATCCTTTGCAGAATGGTACGCTTCAGATAACCTGTAAGTAAATCTTACCTCCAGCTAAACCGCCCTGTTCGTTAGGCCAAAAGCAACGGACAGGGCGGTTTGTTTTATATGTTTCAGAATAGTACTACCTGATTCCCAACGCCATACCATGAAACGAAGCCGCCTGTTATCCGTTGTAAAGTCTGTTACCAATGAACACGACTATGAAAAAGGCATTTATAATTTTTATTGGCATTTTCTTCTTCTCCTGCAGCTCGGACAATACCACGCACGATACCGCTACTGATACACGTGGCACTGAAAGTATGGATGAAAGTGTAGAGATTGGTTCTGGCGAAGAGATCAACCCACAACTGGAAATGCAGGACGACACAGCCGCATTTGAAGTTGATACGGTGACGACTCCAAGACGGAATAATCAGTAAAGTTGGTTTTGCTTTCACTGTATGTTGTACTGGTGTAGCGGCGGTCTCGGTCATGGCGCAAGTGTCAACGCACGCGTTATGTATCGTGGGGTCTCTGGCCCAGGTATAGCTGTTGCATTAGGTATAGCAACCTGATTCACATATCCCTCCTCTTAAATATCCTCCTGGAGGCCAGCACCGGCACGAGCACCCAAAGCACCATCACCGCGAAGGCAATGCCTATGCCCCACAGGCTGCCGAAGATGCTCTTGTACAGGGCCCCGGTGTAGCCCATCATGGCCGACACGTCCAGGTTGAGCAGCACCAGCACGCGGCCCAGGTCCACCGGATTAAGGGCAGTCAGCACCAGGGTGGCGTACTCCAGCGGGTAGTCGCCAAAAGAGTACAGGATAAACAGCACCAGCCCGTCGTAGATCAAAGCGAAGTAGAACCAGAGCAGCAGCGCGATGCCGATGCCCTTGGCCTTGTCGCGCGTGATGACCGAGGCCAGGAAGGCCAGGGCCACGAAGATGAAGGTGATGAACACCCCCGTCAGCACCAGGTACAGGCCCGTGGCGCCGGGCGCGAAGAGCAGCACCGGTACACCCACCCCGATCATGAAGGCGGCTGACAGGGAAAGCGACACCCCCAGGTACTCGCTCATAAAGATCTTGCTGCGCCGGATGGGCTGGGAGACCAGCAGCTCCATGAACTCGTAGGAGTTGTAGAAGTGGGTCGTGCCGAAGACGATGCTGATCAAGGGCACGGTCAACAGCACCAGGTTCAAAAGGCTCAGCAGGCCCTTGTCCGGGCTGCCCCCCAGGTTGAACAAGCCAATGGAGAGCAGCAACAGAAACAGGGTGTAGGCCACAATGATCTTGTTTCTGATAATGTCGTAGAGTACGTATTTGATGATCTTGTTCATGGCTTGTATCCTTCGTTCATGATTTTGGCAACGGCTCGGCTCAATCTGGTTTCCTGTGTTTGCGCTTTTAAGTCAGAAATCGTTTCATAGAACATCACACTGCCATCCACCAGGCACAGCACCTCATCCGCCACCTCTTCCACTTCGCTCATCACATGCGAAGTAATCAGAATCAGTTTACCTTTCTTTTTCTCTTTCAGGATTTTGCCTTTCAGTATTTCAGCTGCAAAAGGGTCCAAACCAGCGGTTGGTTCATCGAGAATAAGCACCTGCGGGTCGAACATGAAGGCAAGTGCCGCACTCACTTTCTGCTTCGTACCGCCTGACAGTGCGCCCATCCGCTTTTCGTACATCTCTTCCAGCCGGTACAAACCAATCAGTTCATCATCAACGGCAGCATCCTTGCGGATGTCACGGATCATTTCGATCACCTGCCGGATCTTCATGTTCTCGGGGTACTTTCCGATCTGGGGCATATACCCGATCTGGCTGCGGTAGGCGTACTTTTTCAGCACACTCTCGCCATTGAATCTGATATCGCCGCTGTCAGGCAGCACCATGCCCAGTATGCACTTGCTCATGGTGGTTTTGCCAGAGCCGTTCGGCCCTATTATGGATATGACTTTGCCTTTGCCCAGCTCAACGCTCACGTTACGGAGCACTTGCAGCTTGCCGTAGGACTTGTACAAATTCTCTATTGTTATCATGATTCACTTTCTTCATCAAGGGGCGCTCGTCCACCAGGTTTTGTGGAATGATACTTGGCAGCACTCTTTCCATGTTATCGAGCAGGTCTACCATAAAGCTACGCATCAGCATCACCGAAGGCGGCACCCGCTCGATCAGCATGGAGTACAGACTCACCGGCCGGTAGGGCACATCGCCTACTCCGTTTTTGTCCAGGTCGTAGCCGCTATACTTCTCCCAGTAGTTGTGCTCAAAGTGGTTGTGCTGCGCATTTCCGTTGGTACTGATGTCAAAGGAATTTCCGGTGAAGTTGTTGAGCCGGAAGGTGTCCTGTATACAGGTAGTCATCAGTTTAATGGCCCAGCCGTTGCGCTCAAAATCGTTGTTTCTGAAATCAAGGCGGCTCGAACTTTCCATGTGTATACCTGTGGTATTGCGCCGGAATGTGTTGTTGTAAATAACACTGTTGTTTATTTCTTTCAGAAGCAGACCGTACGATGCTGCACCCCAGTTATCCTCAAACACGTTGTGCTCCATCCGGACGTTGGTGGTGTACATCACCGCCACACCTGCGCCATTTTTCCGGAAAATGTTATGGGTATAGGCATTCCCGTCCGAGAACATAAAGTGCAGGCCGTAGCGGCTGTTCTGGTGGCTGAGGTTACGCTCCACGGTGCTGTTCTTCACCGTCTCCAGGTAGATGCCGTCCCGGTGGCCCTGCACCTCGTTTCCTATTATCTGCACATCGTCTGTGTAGTACACATGAATGGCATTGCCCAGCGAGGACTCGGTTCTGCCTACGTTCTCCCCTTTTACCACATTGCCTTTAATAACGATGCCATTCGAATACTGCAGGTATATCCCGTAATAGGTTTTCAGGATGGTGTTGTCGAGGATCTGGATGTTGTTTTGCTGCCTGACCCGGATGGCAGCGTCGTCGCGGGTATAGCTGGTGGCCACGTTCTGCAGCGTGAAACCCTGAATGGTTACGTTGTCAGACGACACCGTGATGATCTGACCGCTGTTGTTACTATCTATCACCGGGTTGTTCTGCCCGATCAGGCGGATGGGCTGGGTGATCTCTATACCTGACTCCAGGTACACGCCGCCGTCCACGAGCACCACGTCGCCGGCTTTCGCCTGGCTTACGGCCTGTTTCACGGAGGTATAGGTGCAGTTGGTGCATACCTTTAGCGTGCCGCCAACCGCCTGCAGGCTCGTTAGCAGCAACACTAAAGTGCATGCTGTCCAAACTACTATCTTTTTACTCAGGTTTTTCATTGTTTTTAACGGCTTCTTTTGCCCCTTCCCAGTTCAGCAGGCGGCCTCCATACTCCTGTTGCAGTCTGCTGGCTGTGGCCTCGTCTGCCACGGCTGTCAGGTACATGCCCATAGGGCTGGGCAGCTCCCGGCTTTGCAGAAAGTGTGCCTTGTCTACCTCAACCAGGTTATCAGGGTTGGTGAAGTCCGTTACCAGCAGGTAAGCCGCAGCATCGCTCAGTTCTGGCTGCTCCAGTGCGTAAGCGGCCAGGCACTCCGCCGAATCAAAGAAAAAAGCTTTGCCCTTGTCGTTTACCAGCTCAGCGCCATATCGGCTGTCAGACACGGTCATCTGGCAATGGACGCAGTTAGCCTCACCATAGGGCACGGGTTTCGGCTCCACCGAGCAACCCGCGGCTCCTATCAGCAGGAGTAGTAGGCTCAGTGTGTAAAGGGTGGTTTTGTGTAGCATGTCGAAGATTTTCGGTTTAAGTAAAATAAGTTTTACGCCTGCTTAACAGGTATACGAGTCCGCCTATAACGATAGCCAGGAAGATGCCCAGGCTCCCCCAGGCGGGCAGCGAAAGCGCATTAAAGTTGAGCAGCGCCTTGTGGCCAAGCAGCGGCGGGATATAGGTCATACCCGGCACTTTGATGGGAGCAGTCGGGTCGAGGTTGGTGCCGAACTTATGCAGCCAGAGGTAAAAGTCTGCGATGCCAGCTGCACCAGCTATGGCCAACAGAATCACCCAGTACAGCACCAGATTTCTTTTCCCGAGAATCCCAGCCAGCACGCCCGTCATCATAAAGAAGATGACGATGTAGGGCATGTACTTGAGCTCGGCAAATGAATCCGGATGAATGGCCTCCATGCCGATGTAGTGGTTCAGGATATTGAAGTTCTGCAGCACGTGGTCAGAGCTTCCGCCCAGCTTGTTTATCCAGATGTGCAGTTCCAGCCCCTCGGGGTACTGCGGCGCCTCCAGGTAGATCTTCCACATCGGAAAGAAAAACAGTGTGCCCAGCGACAAAGCGGCTATTACCATCAGTATTCTCAGGTATATGCGCATACTTTCCTGTTTAGGTTGGAGGTATAAAAAGACAGCGAAGCCTGGTTTTAACAAACTCCGCTGTCTTACACAATCAGCTTATCTTAATTTACGCTTGCCTGAGCCGGGGGAACCGGTTTCTTTTCTCCTGTCGAGAACTTGATAGGGACGTTGGATCCCCTTGGCGACACCCGCACGTAGCCTTGCATTTCCTGGTGCAGGGCCGAACAGAAGTCCGTGCAGTAGAACGGATAAACGCCCTCTTGCTTCGGCACCCACCTCAGCGACTGCGTGGCGCCTGGCATGATCAACGTCTCGGCATTGTTGGCACCCATGATCGCAAAGCCGTGCGGCACATCCCAGTCCTGCTCGAGATTGGTCACATGGAAGATCACTGTATCACCTACCTGCACACCTTCAATGTTATCCGGTGTAAAGTGGCTTCGGATCGAGGTCATGTTCACTTTAACGGTCCTGCCTTGCCGCGTCACGCTCACATCTGATTCTTTTTTGACAGCCTCCGGATGCGTGTTTTCGTCCAGCTTAAAGAACTTGACGCTATTTGGTGCCACCTTGTCTGCCTGTATCGCCTGGGCGTAGTGCGGCTCTGCCAGGGTCGGGAAGTCGAGCAGCATCCGCATTTTATCTCCGCTGATGTCGATCAGCTGTGCGGAGTGCAGCAGTTCAGGCCCGGTTGGCAGGTAGCGATCTTTGGTGATCTTGTTCATCACGACCAGGTATTTGCCATCTGGCTCTCTCGTGTCGCCGCCCGGAATCATCAGGTGGCCTGGGGAGTAGTAAACCGGCATTCTGTCCAGTACCTGCAGGTCTTTCACATTCCACTTCACTACTTCCGACGACACAAACATGGTAGAGTACGCATTGCCTCTGCCATCAAACTCCGTGTGCAATGGTCCTAAACCAGGCTCCTGTACTTCGCCGTAAAGCACCGATTCATACTTGAATACAGGTATACCATTCACCTCGCCGTCAAAGTCCTTGTTTTCGATGGCCTGCTGCATTTTAGAGAAAGAGAACACAGGAAGCGTGGCGGCCAGTTTTCCGTTCACCACCATGTACTCCCCTGTCGGGTCTACGTCGATACCGTGCGGCGACTTTGGTGCCGGGATCAGGTACATCATGCCCGGGCACTCCTCCGGCAGCAGGTAGCGCACTGATTTCTTCACGGTAGACTTGGCGATATGGGAGTTGTGGTCCATCGTGTTGTGGTAATAGTTGGCTGGCATCTCGTGTGCCTTCCCTTCGGCAGCATACTTGGCTGCCAGTTTCCAGTTGATGGCCGCCAGGTAATCGCGGTCGTTCTGGGATGCTCCCAGCTCTTTCAGTGTGGAAGACTTCTCGGTGTTGTAAGTCGTAAAGAACACCCAGTCACCGGAAGGACCTTTGCCGCCATTGGCCAGGTCATAATCAAAGCCGGGTACCAGGATCTGGAAATCAAGCTCCATGTGGCCATCGTCTTCATTTGTTTTGATAAAAGAGATAGAACCACGGAATTTTTCCTTGTACTCCGACAGGCTGGCATCTCCCATCCCGGCTTTATCTGTGCTTATCGGCACACTGAAACGAGTACCTGCCAGTATGTACTCGTTGTTGTTGGTGGGGTATGGCGAGCAGTGGTTACCGGCAGAGTTCGGGATCTCCATGATCTCCACCGTCTCAAATGTGGTCAGGTCCACCTTTGCCACACGCGGCGTGTTGTTGCCGTTCACGTACAGGTACTTGCCATCGGCCATACCGTCGGAGCGGGAGAGTTTGGGGTGGTGCAGATCATCCCAGGGCACGAAGCCGTGTGAGGTCATCAGCATGGGCTTTGTCTCTTCGTTGTAACCGTAGCCGTTTTCAGCGAACTGCGTAAAGACAGGTATAACTTTCAGCAGCCTGCCCGATGGAAGTCCGTAGACTGAAACCTGCCCATTGAAACCTCCTGATAGGAAAGAATAATATTCATCGTGTTGCCCAGGCGGAACATAAACGGCGGCGGCGGCATCAGAGTCAACTGTGCCGGATTTTTGGTTGGCGTCTCCTCCTCCACATCCCTGCAATACCGCGCCTGCCATCATCATTGACATAAAGCCTAACTTTGGTGCTATTCTTTTTAACTTCTGCTTTAGTACTTCCATGATCCTAGGGGTTTAGTTTACTTTCCTTGTGCCTGCAGGTCGTTGAGTCGCATAAACTCAAGCAGGGCTCTGGCATCTTTTTCGTTGATGTTCTGGTTAGTCATCTGCGTCAGGTGCTCAGCCAGCAGTTTTTTGGCGGTCGGGTCTTTCTTGGTCATCTCCTCCGGGTTGATCACCATGTTCATGATCCACTCCGGCTTGCGTTTTTCAGTTACACCCAGCAGCCCCGGGCCCACTACTTTTTCGTCCGTGAGGGTATGACAGGCAGAACATTTACTTTCATAAATTGACTTACCCTCTGCGGCCAGGGCATCATCAATGTTCTCACTTACCTCAATGGAAGAAACAGGTCCTATACCTTTGCCATCATCCTCTACAGGGGCCTGTTCCTGCTGGTGAGCCAATCCGGTTTGTTCCTGTGATTCGGCAGAATTATTCTCGTTATCACCTGATGAACAGCTAAAAAGTAAAGAGCCGCAGAAGAGTGCTACTACACTATACCTGATAGAACTTGGCATAAGATCTCGTAGCGTTCTGTTTAATGAAAAGAGTTGATTTGTCATAGTTCTGGATAGTTAAGGTGAGCAATCGTTAAACATTCTTGGCCCTTGTTTACGCAGACCTTTCATTTCAGTTCAATTTGGGCAAGTATATACCGCAGATCAACAGCGTATTGTACCTTTTCCCAATTCCCTCAATACGGATAACAAATGCATGCTTCCAGAACCAGGATCCCCTGCGCCACGATATCAATATCCAAATCCACCAAAAGCAAAAGAGCACAGACCTCAAGGCCTGCGCTCTTTTGCTTAATGCTGTCTGATTAGCCACCCAAACTGCGGGTATTTATCGCTATTTACAGATCTCTCTTGGTAAAAGCTCTTCTGGAAGCCAGCACCGGCACCAGCACCCAGAGCACCATCACCACGAAGGCGATGCCTATGCCCCACAGGCTGCCGAAGATGCTCTTGTACAGGGCCCCGGTGTAGCCCATCATGGCCGATACGTCCAGGTTGAGCAGCACCATCACACGCCCCAGATCCACCGGATTGAGCGCCGTTAGTACCAGGGTGGCGTACTCCAATGGGTAGTCGCCGAAGGAGTAGAGAATAAACAAAACGATACCGTCGTAGATCAAAGCGAAGTAGAACCAGAGCAGCAGCGCTATACCTATCCCTTTGGCCTTGTCGCGGGTGATGACCGAGGCCAGGAAGGCCAGCGCCACGAAGATAAAGGTGATAAAGATACCTGTCAGCACCAGGTATAGCCCGGTGGCGCCGGGTGCGAAGAGCAGCACCGGTATACCGACACCGATCATAAATGCGGCTGACAGGGAAAGCGATACCCCCAGGTACTCGCTCATAAAGATCTTGCTGCGCCGGATCGGTTGCGACACCAGCAGTTCCATAAACTCATAAGAGTTGTAAAAGTGCGTCGTGCCAAACACAATACTGATCAGCGGCACGGTGAGCAACACCAGGTTGAGCAAACTCAGCAGGCCCTTGTCCGGGCTGCCCCCCAGGTTGAACAACCCGATGGAGAGCAACAGCAAAAACAGAGTATAGGCAACGATGATTTTGTTGCGGACAATGTCGTAGAGTACGTATTTGATGATCTTGTTCATGGCTTAGTCCTCCTCGTTCATAATTTTAGCAATAGCGCGGCTCAGGCGCTCCTCGTTGGTGTGCTGCTTGATGCTGCTGATCGTCTCGTGGAATTTGAGCGTACCGTCCACCAGACACATCACCTCGTCAGCCACTTCCTCTACTTCACTCATGATGTGCGACGTGATCAGGATCAGTTTGCCTCTTTTCTTTTCCTTCAGAATCTTGCACTTCAGGATCTCCGCCGAAATCGGGTCGAGGCCGGCGGTTGGTTCATCGAGAATAAGCACCTGCGGGTCGAACATGAAGGCAAGTGCCGCACTCACTTTCTGCTTCGTGCCGCCCGACAGGGAGCCCATTCTTTTATCGTACATATTTTGTAAGCCATATAGGCCTATTAATTCCTCATCGATCACGGCAGCGTCTTTTCGGATGTCACGGATCATCTCAATCACCTGCCGGATCTTCATGTTCTCGGGGTACTTCCCGATCTGGGGCATGTACCCGATCTGGCTGCGGTAAGCATACTGTTTCAGCACACTCTCGCCATTGAATTTGATATCGCCGCTGTCAGGCAGCACCATGCCCAGTATGCACTTGCTCATGGTGGTTTTGCCAGAACCATTCGGCCCGATAATAGACACCACACGGCCACCACTAAAGCGCACCGTCAGGTCTTTGAGCACGGTTAGGTTACCGTAGGTTTTGGACAAGTTTTCTATCGCTATCATGATTCACTTTCTTCATTAAAGGCCGTTCATCGACCAGACTCTCAGGTATAAAACTCGGCAGCACGCGTTCGATGCTGTCCATCAGATCGACCATAAAACTTCGCATGAACATCACCGAAGGCGGCACCCGCTCCACCAGCATGGAGTATAGGCTTACCGGGCGGTAAGGCACATCCCCTACCCTGTTCTTGTTCAGGTCGTAGCCGTTGTACTTGTCCCAGTAGTTGTGCTCGAACAGGTTCATGGTCGGGCTGCCATTGGTGCTCACATCAAAGGAGTTGCCGGTGAAGTTGTTCAACCTAAACGTATCCTGGATGCAGCTCGCCAACAGACGGATCGCCCAGCCATTGCGGTCAAAATCGTTGTTTTCTATGTATAACCGGCTGGAGCTCTCCATGTAAATGCCGGTGGTGTTTCTGCGGAATGTATTGTTAAGGATCGTGCTCTGCGAGATATCTTTCAGCAGAAGGCCATAGGCGGCAGCTCCCCAGTTATCTTCAAAGGTGTTCTGCTCCATCCGGATGTTTCGGGTATACATCACGGCCACACCGGCCCCGTTTTTCCGGAAGATGTTGCGGGTATACACGTTGCCGTCCGAGAACATAAAGTGCAGGCCATAACGGTTGTTGCGCTCGCTGATGTTCTCATGGATCAGGCTGTTGGTTACATATTCGAAGTAGATGCCATCGCGGTGACCTTCCACTTTATTGCCGCTTACTTCGGCTCCGTCAGTGCGCCACACGTGTATGGCGTTGCCCAGTGCCGATTCTATCTTGCCTGTATTGACTCCCTTCACCACATTGCCTTTCACGATGCTGTTGTCGGCGTTCTGCAGGTATATACCGAAGTAGGTGTTCAGGACGGTATTGTTTAGTATCTGTATATTTTCACGGTCAGCTACCCGTATGGCAGCATCGTCACGCATGTAGCTCACGGCCACGTTCTGCACCGTAAAGCCTTCCACTTTCACGTTGGATGAGGTGATGGTGATAATCTGGCCGCTATTCTGGCCATCTATCACCGGGTTGTTGCGCCCGATCAGGCTGATGGGTTTGGTGATCTCTATACCTGACTCCAGGTATACGCCGCCGTCCACCAACACCACGTCACCGGCCTTCGCCCGGTTCACGGCCTCCTTCACGGAGTGGTACTCGCAGGTGTTGCATACCTTTAGTGTGTCGCCGAGAGCCGTCGGGCTACCCAGCATCCACACCAAAGCGCATGCTGTCCAAACTACAATATATTTACTCAGGTTTTTCATTGTTCTGTACGGCTATCATGGCCTGATCCCAGTTCAGCAGGCGGCCGCCTACCTCCTGGTGCATTTTGGTGGCAGTTCCCTCATCTGACAAAGCGGTCAGGTACATACCCATGGGGCTTGGAAGCTCCCTACTCTGTATAAAACTGGCATTGCGAGCGTCAATCAATTGATTAGGTCGGGTAAAGTCTGTCACCAGCAGATAGGCTGCCTTCTCTTGCTGCTCCGGGTTATCCTGCAGGTATGCTGCCAGGCACTCTGCGGAGTCGAAATAAAATGGCTTGCCTTTGTCATTGACCAGCTCAGCGCCATACCGGCTGTCAGACACTGTCATCTGGCAGTGGGCACAGTTCACCTCCCCGTAGGCGATGGGCTTTGGCTCTACCTGGCAGGCAGCCAGCAAAGTCAGCACCATGGCCACCAGCAGTATATTTTGGATTAAGCGTCTCATGCCATTACTTTTCTTTTTGTTTTCACATGCACTGTGCTGCGGCTGAAGAAGTAGACCAGACCTGCCAGCAGTATTGCAAGCCCTATTCCTAAACTACCCATGGCAGGCAGCGATAAGGCATCGAAGTTGAGCAGCGTCTTGCTTCCGAGTAGCGGTGGCACATACGTCATACCGGGTACCTTAATGGGGGCACTTGGGTCTAAGTTGGTGCCGAACTTGTTGAGCCACATGTAGAAGTCGGCTATACCTACGGCACCGCTTATCATCAGCAGCACAACCCAGGAAAGAACCAGTTTTCGTTTGCCCAGCAGCGCTACCAGTATACCTGCCACTATAAAGAAGATGACGATATAAGGCATGATTTTGAGTTCAGCGAATGAGTCGGCGTGGATTGGCTCCATGCCAATGTAGTGGTTGAGAATGTTAAAATTCTGGAGCGATCCTTCAGTGTCACCTGAAATCTTGTTCACCCAGATGTGCATCTCCAGTCCTTCCGGATACTGTGGAGCCTGCAGGTAAATCTTCCACATCGGGAAGAGGAATAACAAACCGAGTGACAGCGAGGCTATCATCATCAGCACTTTGTGGTAAGCTTTCATCCTTTTTTGGTTTAAGGTGAAAATTTAAAAAATAAGCGGAGGCTGCCCCGGGCAACCTCCGCTTGTGTTATGCCCGGCTTATACCTTTTGGTTAAGCGGCAGGCTTTTTCTTGCCTGTAGAGAATGTAATCGGTACGTTTGATCCCTTAGGAGATACGCGGATGTAACCTTGCATTTCCTGGTGCAGCGCAGAGCAGAAGTCTGTGCAGTAGAATGGGAACACACCGGCTTTCTTCGGTACCCAGCGCAGTGTTTGTGTTGCGCCCGGCATGATCAGCGTCTCGGCGTTGTTGGCGCCCATCACTGCGAAGCCGTGCGGTACGTCCCAGTCCTGCTCAAGGTTCGTCACGTGGAAGAGTACGGTGTCACCTACCTGCACACCTTCAATGTTGTCCGGTGTCATGTGGCTTCGGATGGCCGTCATTTTCACTCTTACGACATTGCCTTCGCGGGTTACGCTGGCGTCAGACTCTTTCTTCACCGCATGAGGGTGGGTGTTCTTGGCCAGGTCGTAGAATTTCACACTGTTCGGCGCTACTCTGTCGGCTTTGATAGCCTGTGCGTAGTGCGGTTCAGCTACGGTTGGGAAGTCAAGGAGCATGCGCATTTTCTCACCGCTGATGTCGATCAACTGGGCAGAGTGCGCCAGTTCAGGACCAGTTGGCAGGTAGCGGTCTTTGGTGATCTTGTTCATCGCCACCAGGTACTTGCCGTCAGGAGTGTGCGTATCACCACCAGGGATCATCAAGTGACCAACTGAGTAGTACACCGGCATTCTGTCCACTACTGTGAAGTCGCTCAATTTCCATTTCACGATCTCAGAAGACACGAACATAGAGGTATAGGCGTTGCCTTTGCCGTCAAATTCAGTGTGCAATGGTCCGAGACCTGGCTCTGGCACTTCAGCTTTCAGCACAGACTCGTATTTGAACACTGGGATACCATTGATCTCGCCGTCAAACGCTTTGTCTTTAATTGCCTGCTGCATTTTAGAGAAAGAGAACACCGGAATAGTTGCAGCCAGTTTGCCGCTCACCACCATGTGCTCGCCGCTTGGGTCCACGTCGATACCGTGCGGAGACTTAGGAGCCGGGATCAAGTACATCATACCTGGGCAATCCTCAGGAAGCAGGTAGCGAACAGACTTCTTGATAGTAGACTTCGCCATGTGCGAGTCTTTGTCCATTTTGTTGTGGTAGTAGTAAGCTGGCATTTCCTTCGCCTTGCCTTCGGCAGCATACTTGGCAGCCAGTTTCCAGTTCACAGCAGCCAGGTAGTCGCGGTCGTTCTGTGAAGCACCCAGTTCTTTCAGCGTACCAGAACGCTCTGTGTTATAGGTGGTGAAGAACACCCAGTCAGAAGACGGGCCCTTGCCACCGTTCGCCAGGTCGTAGTCGAAGCCTGGTACCAGGATCTGGAAGTCAAGTTCCATATCGCCTTTGTCTTGATCTACCTTGATAAAGGAGATAGAGCCACGGAACTTGTCGGCATATTCGTTCATGCTCACGTCAGCCGTACCGCCTTTCATGTCGAGTGGCACAGAGAAACGTGTACCTGCGATCACATACTCGTTGTTATCAGTTGGATAAGGTGAGCAGTGGTTACCGGCAGAGTTCGGGATCTCCATGATCTCCACAGTCTCGAAGGTAGTCAGGTCGACACGGGCCACACGCGGGGTGTTGTTACCGTTGGCGAACAACCAGCGGCCGTCCGTCATACCATTGGTGCGCGACAGTTTCGGGTGGTGCAAGTCATCCCAGGGCACGAAGCCGTGCGAGGTCATCAGCATCGCCTTAGACTCTTCGCTGTAGCCGTAGCCGTTCTCACCGTGCTGTGTAAACACAGGGATGATCTTCAGCAGTCGACCGGAAGGCAGACCATACACAGACATCTGTCCGTTGAAACCACCTGACAGGAAAGAGTAGTACTCGTCGTGCTTGCCAGGAGCTACATACACTGCCTGCGCAGCATCAGAGGAGACGCCTGCAGCAGTAGCGCTTCCTTCGCCCGGGCCGCTGCTGCAACCCTGCAGCACGGCACCACCGCCCACCGCCATGATAAAGGCGGCTGCAGGAGCGACATTTTTGAATTTATTGAATAAAGATTTCATGATGATTATGATTTGCGTGTTGTTTCAGATTAAGAATTCTTGTCATTCTGACGCAGGAACTCCAGCAGGGCTCTGGCGTCAGTTTCGTTGATGTTCTGGTTAGTCATCTGCGTTAAGTGCTCAGCCAGCAGTTTTTTAGCAGTCGGGTCTTTTTTGGTCATCTCCTCTGGGTTGATGATCATGTTCATCACCCACTCCGGCTTGCGACGCTCGGTCACACCTGCCATACCTGGGCCAACCACTTTCTGGTCTGACAACTGGTGGCAGGCAGAGCATTTGCCTTCGAAAATAGACTGACCTTCAGAAGCCAATGCCTGGTCTATGTCTGCACCCACTTCAACTGACTTAACTGGTCCTATACCTTTTCCGTCATCTTCTACCGGTGCAGCAGGTGCCTGATGGGCAAGGCCCGACTCCTGCTTGGTTTCAGTAGTTGTGGTGTTGTCAGAGGAGCAGCTATAGAGTGTCATAGCAGCCAGGAAAAGGAAAGCGACGGATTTAATAGATTTCATGATGGTTGGTTTTTGTTTTTTGAAATTCATGATGTTTACCTGTTTAACTATGAGGTGATCAGGTTCCGTTGTTGTCTTGTGTTTGCAGACTCTCACTTTCAGGTTTTGACCCCCTCTTTAATCAGTACTATTTGGCTTTCATTTACAATACAAAGGTATTCTCAGCGTGTCGCGAAATAAAAGACCTTTATCTCTTTTAATAGTGACCTTTGTCATCTTTTTGAAGTGAGCAGTGAAACAGTCAGTAGAAAAGCTGCCTCTTCGAGTGCCTCCACGCTGTGACGCACATGCTCTTGCAGCGTCAGCAGCTGTCCTTTAGTCAGCACTACAGTTTCCGTTTCGGTGTTGAACCGGATGCTTCCTTCTACCACCTGCACACTGATGGGACCCGGTGCCTGGTGCGGCTTTATCTCCGCGCCCGCCTGCATCACATTCAGCAGGATGCGCATCGCCTCAGACTTATAGATCGTCCTGGACCCTCGCCCGCTCTTCTGCCAGTTCTCTTCCCCTTTCAGTTCAAGTGCCAGGGCAACAAGATCGGTAGTGATCAAAGCCCCGACACTATCCCTGGGAAGAGAGTTGCCGGATTGCTGTGAGTTTTCTGTTTCTTTCATGTCTCTATTATTATATAAGAGTAGGTGGGGTATTTCTTACCGCCTTGACCTTGTACAAAAGTATTCCAAGCAGACCTTACAATAGAAGACCTTAATCTCTTTTATTAGTGATCTATGTCATTTTTCTCCTTGCCTGCCTGTATGACCTTTGCAACAGTTCAAAACCAAGTGTAGAGAAGATGCCATGAAACGGCTTGCTATTATAATGTGTGTGATCTGTGTGCTGGTGCAGCCCTTGAGCAAGCAGGGTATCTTGTTGGTATACCAATTGAATAAGACCTATATCGCCAGTGAGCTGTGTGAGAACAGGTTTATACCTGGCTCCGAATGCAATGGAAAATGTCACCTGCGCAAAGAGCTGGAAAAAGACACCGAACGTGAGCAGCAGTCGCAGCGTCAGCAGCACAGCGTGATCGACCTGATTGCTTTTAATGCAGAGCTACTTCCTGTGGCGCCTGCCATAGCACCAGAAGAAACCAGCGGACACTCCCTATACCAGGCAGTTGCCTATACCTCACCCGATTTTTCCATTTTTCATCCCCCACGCTTCATCGCTTAGTCTCTGATCTTGGTGCCACTTCGGCACCCTCCTTTTTTATTTTAAAAATTTCAAAGAGTACTAAGTCATGAAAAAGATATTATTAATCGTCATCGCCCTTTTATCCATCAACATCAGCAGCCAGGCCTGCGACAAAGGCTGCACCATGGGCGGCAGCTACATGGGCATATTGCCTCAATTCCATAAAAACTTTATGGGTCTGCGCTATACCACACGCTCATATACCACTACAGCCACACACGGCCAGCATGTGCAGGTAACCGATGAGCGCTTTGCCACGGCCGAGCTGTGGGGCCGCTTTGTGCCGGTCAGGAACGTGCAGATCTTCGCCTTCGTGCCCTACATGCTCAATGAACAGAGCGGTGGTCACCATGCCATCAAAAGCAGAGGCTTTGGGGATGTGACCCTGATGGCCAACTATTCGCTTATCAACACAGGCGACAGAATGGACAAGAACCTGAAGCACACGCTGCAGGTGGGTGGCGGTGTCAAACTTGCCACAGGCGCCTACCGCAACCAGGAGCATGGCGAGCAGCTGGCCCCAAACATGCAACCCGGCACTGGCAGCACCGATTACCTGGCAAACGGTATCTATACCATCCGCTACAAGCAACTGGGCCTGAGCAATGATGTGACCTACCGTTTCAACAGCGAGAACAGCAACGGCTACCGCTTCGGCAACCGTGTCAGCGCTTCTTCCAACCTGTTTTACTGGCAGAATGTGAAAGGCATCTCCCTGCTGCCTAGCGCGGGTGTGTACTATGAGCATGCCGAAGGCGACCGCTACGAAGGGGCCTCTAACCTGCAGAAAGGCGGCGACTCTTTCTTCACTAACCTGGGCATGAGCGTGTATGTGAAAAACATCGCGGTAGGCGGCACAATACAGTTACCTGTGAGCAGCACCGAGGCGCACCACCACACCGAAGGCAACCGACGCACTATGGTTAACCTGACCTACATGTTCTAAGGCTCATGGCCAGAACCTCAGCTACTGATTTTCAACTCAAATTCAACTATAACCACTCAAACCTTTACCTTTTATGAAATACAGAAACCTATGGCTGGGGTTCATTGCCGTAATTGTCGGCTCCTTCGCCGTTCTCGGGTACTACGGTATCGAGATTTACAGAGAAGCACCACCTATACCTGTTAAGGTGGTCACTACGTCCGGAAAAGTCCTTTTTACCGGGGATGACATCAAAGACGGGCAGAACGTATGGCAGTCCACGGGCGGTCAGCAGTTGGGCTCAGTGTGGGGCCACGGTGCCTATATAGCCCCTGACTGGAGCGCAGACTGGCTGCACAAGGAAGCCATGTACTTCCTGGACTACTGGGCGCAGCAGGAAAAAGGCGTGCTGTACGAAGACCTGGACGAAGAGACAAAAGCGATGCTGGAGGCCCGTCTGCAGAAGCAGATCCGTGCCAACACGTATGACCCGGAGACAGGCATCCTGACCGTGTCAGACCTGCGTGCCGAGGCGATTGCAGAGGTGGGCAAGCACTACACTGGCCTGTTCATGAACGACCCGGCGCTGGCCAAGCACCGCGATGCCTACGCCATGAAAGACAACACCGTAGAAGACCCGGTGCGCATGGAGAAGCTCAACACCTTCTTCTTCTGGACTTCCTGGGCCTGTGTGACCGAACGTCCGGGCAAAAAAATCACTTATACCAACAACTGGCCTGCCGAGAAACTAGTGGCTAACGAGCCTAGCTCTGACCTCATCATCTGGACCGGTTTCTCTGTGATCATCCTGATTGCAGGCGTGGGAATGCTGGCCTACTACTATGCGTCTAACCGTGAAGAGGAGATCGACCACTCTAAATTGCCGAAGCAGGATCCATTGTTGGGCTTGACGGCTACTCCTTCTATGAAGGCGACATTGAAGTACTTCTGGATCGTGACGGCTCTGATTCTCGTGCAAGTCACGCTCGGGGTGGTTTCGGCGCACTACGGTGTGGAGGGACAGGCACTTTACGGCTTCCCGCTGGCTGAGTATCTCCCCTACTCCATTACCCGTACCTGGCACGTGCAACTGGCCATTTTCTGGATCGCCACTTCCTGGCTGGCAACCGGTCTGTACATAGCGCCTGCCGTATCAGGTCACGAACCGAAATTCCAGAAACTGGGCGTGAACTTCCTGTTTGTCTGCTTACTCATAATTGTAGCTGGTTCACTGGCCGGTCAGTGGTACGGCATCATGCAGAAGCTGGGTTATACCGAAAACTTCTGGTTCGGTCACCAAGGCTATGAGTATGTGGACCTGGGTCGTTTCTGGCAGATCTTCCTGCTCGTGGGCTTGTTCCTGTGGCTGGGTCTGATGGTGCGCGCTATTCTACCGGCCTTTAAAAAAGACGTAGATGGACGCCACCTGTTGGGTATGTTCCTGATTTCTTCGGCTGCTATTGCCATCTTCTATGCCTCTGGCCTGATGTGGGGTCAGCATACTAACCTGGCCATTGCCGAGTACTGGCGCTGGTGGGTGGTGCACCTGTGGGTAGAGGGCTTCTTCGAAGTGTTTGCCACGGTAGTGATCGCCTTCCTGTTCGTGCGCATGGGCCTGCTCGACACCAAAATGGCGACGGCTACGGTGCTGTTCTCGACTATCATCTTCCTGTTTGGCGGTATCATCGGTACTTTCCACCACCTGTACTTCAGCGGCACTCCTACGGCGGTGATGGCCCTCGGCGCGACTTTTAGTGCACTGGAAGTGGTGCCGTTGGTGCTGATCGGTTTTGAAGCCTACCACAACCTGCAGATCAGCAAGCTCACGCAGTGGATCAAAGCCTACAAGTGGCCAATCTACTCTTTCGTGGCTGTGGCTTTCTGGAACCTGGTAGGTGCCGGTGTGTTCGGTTTCGTGATCAACCCGCCGATCGCGCTCTATTACATGCAGGGTCTGAATACCACGCCGGTGCACGCCCACACCGCCCTGTTCGGGGTATACGGTATGCTGGGTATCGGTCTGATGCTCTTCGTGCTCAAAGGCCTGTCAGCCCGCCGTCGTTGGAAAGACGGGGTGATCAGCTTCGCTTTCTGGTCTATTAACATCGGTCTGATCCTGATGGTACTCATCAGCGTGCTGCCAATCGGTCTGATGCAAACTTGGGCAAGCGTGGAGCACGGTCTGTGGTATGCCCGCTCTATGGAGTTCATGCAGACAGACACCATGAACATCCTGCGCTGGCTGCGTGTGGTGGGTGATACGATCTTCGCGGGTGGTGTGCTGGCCCTGGCCTGGTTCATCATCGGTCTCAAAACAGGCTGGTCGCTGGAAGAGGACGAGGACGTAGCACCGCTGATTGAAGAAGAAGCCACTGCAAAACAGGTTCGTTCTTAAATTAAATTCGGCTATACCCAAAAGCTGAACTCCGAGCAAACCGCTCATTATACATATACCCTTTACTTAACAAGCCCTTCTGCCTTTGGCGGGAGGGCTTGTTTTATTCTATGCTGGTATCTGAAAGCAGTTCCCGTACCGCTGCCCACAGCACAGGAGGCAGTATTTTGACTTTTGCTTAAATCTCCTGATTGCCATTCAACTAAAACTAACGAGTAGCAGCTATAGCTGCTGCCGAAACAAGCCTTATCCTCAGTCGTATACAATATTGTTATTTGCATAGAAATTTATACTATTTAAATAAATATTCAGATATAACACGATATTGGCTGGCGGATGCTATCAGCAGTTTTAATGTCCTAAATGTGCTTACCCTTTCTCCTGACATCTCGGTCAGGTAGTATTTTTAGCAAATATTTATCGGCCTGCGGCTGGTAGTTTACTTGCTCCTGCTCTTTCAACTTTTTTCTCACCTTAATTCTTATTCTTATGCTTCAGGATTACACGCTTGGCGGCCTCTGCCGGGGCTGTGCCCGTTTGCGCCTGCGCATCGCTGGTATTTCCCCTATTGCTCGGAATGTTAACTTCTATACTTGCTGCCTATACCTCCTGTTTTTGGTTTTAGCTTCTACTTCACTGCAGGCGCAGCCCTCCGGTTTTACCAATGTACAGATCGGCGGTACCTGGGATGCTGCCGTAGGCCTCACTTTCTCAAAAGACGGTAACCGGATCTATGTCTGGGAAAAAGGTGGGAAGGTATGGATTGTGGAGAACGGACAGAAACTTCCTACGCCACTGATCGACATCAGCGAAGAGGTCGGCAACTGGGTAGATCACGGTTTACTGGGTTTTGCGCTGGACCCGAACTTCGATTCCAACGGCTATTTCTACCTGCTGTATGTAGTCGACAGGCACCACCTGCTCTACCATGGCTCCGGCAGCTATAGCGCCTCAGCCAATGAGTACAACAATGCCACCATCGGTCGCCTGACCCGCTATACGGCCCGCTCTTCCGACAACCGCAAAACCACCGACCTAAGCACCCGTAAGATTCTGATCGGGGAATCCATCTCCAGAGGTATACCGATCCTTTATATGGGTCATGGCGTGGGTTCGCTCATTTTCGGGGAGGATGGCTCCCTGTTGGTTTCGACTGGCGATGCGGCCTCTGCTGGCTACGTGGATACCGGCTATGACCCCGCCAACCCCAACGATACTTACATCCCGCAGGCGCTGCGGGACGGCATCATCACAGAGCGCGACAACATTGGCGCTTACAGGGCGCAGCAGGTCAATTCGCTAAACGGTAAAATTCTGCGCATAGACCCAGCGACTGGAAATGGACTGCCATCCAACCCCTTCTATAATTCTGCTGATCCGCGGGCTCCTGCCTCCAGGGTATGGGCGCTGGGCTTCCGGAACCCGTTTCGCTTCACCATCAAACCGGGCTCAGGGGGCTCCGGCAATCCCGGTACGTTGTACATTGGCGACGTGGGCTGGTATAACTACGAAGAAATAAACGTTGCTCCCAGACCGGGCATGAACTTCGGCTGGCCCATCTACGAAGGGCTGGAGCAACAGGAGTGGCACTATCACCGGCAGGTATACAACACGCAAATCGCCCAGAACCCGCTCTACGGACAGGGCGGCTGTACCCAGCAGTACTTTATGTACCGTGATCTGATCATGCAGCCCAGAGCCACCACACAACCATATTTCGGTAACCCCTGCAACTGGAGCGTGGCTATACCTGCTTCCAGCTTCAGATTGTTTGTGCACGCCCGTCCTGCCTTTGACTGGTTGCACGTGCAGAAAGGAGGCGGCTCCCGCACTGGTACCTTCTCAGGCGAAGACGCCACCGTAATAAACATCGGAGCGGCCGGTTCTCCTGTCTCAGGTCCGCAGTTCGGAGGCGGCTCTGTCACAGGGGGTGTCTGGTACACCGGAAACGACTTTCCGGCGCAGTATAAAAACACCTATTTCTTTGGGGACTATGTAGGCGGCTGGATCAAAACCTCTACGTTTGATGCGTCTGATAACCCCAAATCAATTAGCAACTTTGTAGATAACGGAGCTGCAGTGGTAGCCATGGCTACCAACCCGGTTACAGGCGGGCTTTACTACATCAACTACGCCGCCCAGCTGCGCAAAATAAGCTATGGCGCCGGCACCAACCAGCCTCCTACTGCAGCCGCCTCAGCCGACAAACTCTTCGGCCCGAGCCCGCTCACCGTCAGGTTCAGCAGCACTGGCTCTGCAGACCCTGAAGGACAGGCGCTCCGCTATGAATGGAATTTCGGTGACGGCACCCCTGTATCGACAGAGGCCAACCCGAGCCATACCTTCAACGCGTCCGGACTGGCCTCTTACCAGGTGGTGCTGAAGGTGACAGACGCTGGTGGACTGAGCAATACTACCAACCTGACCATTTCGGTGAACAACACCCCGCCAACGGTGCAGATCACCAGCCCGGCAGCCGGCACAAAATACCCCATGACGCAGAGCACCGTGTACAAACTGACGGCCAATGTAACGGACCGGGAGCATACGGCAGCGCAGCTAAAATACGAATGGCAGGCAGTGCTGCACCACAACACCCACACTCACCCCGAGGCCATCGACACCAACCCGTCCACCTCTGCCACCATCACTCCGGTTGGCTGCGACGGCGAAACCTATTTCTACCGCATCAACCTGAAAGTGACAGACCCTGCGGGCTTGTCGGCTTCGTCCTTCGTGGACTTATACCCTGACTGCGGCACCACCACCACCAAGCCGGTTACCATTTCCTCGCCTGCCAACAATTCCTCGTTTGCAGTGGGCAGCAATGTGGAGCTAAAAGTCAGTTTCACGGACCTGGCCCGCACCTGGACGAAAGTCGAATACCTGGCCGGCACCACCGTCATCGGCAGTTCAAGCACACAGCCCTTCAGCTATACCTGGCAACCCACCACGGCAGGCAGCTACAGCATCACGGCAAGAGCCACCGACAGCCAGGGGCACACGTCTACTTCCAATCCGATCACCGTCAACATCACCGGAGGAACAACGTCCGGCTCAGGTAAGATCACCAGGGAGTTCTGGGCCAACGTACATGGCTCCGGCGTAACGGCTATACCTGTTGGCAGCACGCCTACCAGCGTGAGCGAACTGACAAGCTTTGAGGCGCCCGTGAACGCAGGCACCAACTATGGCCAGCGGGTGCGGGGTTACGTCACCGCGCCGGTGTCAGGACAGTATACCTTCTGGATCGCTGCCGACGACTTTGCGGAGTTGTGGCTGAGTACGACCGACAATCCGGCGCAGAAGATGCGCATCGCCACAGTTCCAGGCTGGACCTACGAGCGGGAGTGGACCAAGGCCCCAAGCCAGCAGTCAGCAAAGATCACGCTGGAGGCAGGCAAGCGCTATTATATAGAAGCCCTGCACCTGGAGGGCGGCGGTGGTGACCATTTGGCTGTCGGCTGGCAGCTGCCAAACGGCACCCTCGAGCGGCCCATACCCGGCAGCAGGCTCTCGCCTTTTGGCAGCACACCTCCCACTACCGCCGGCAAAATCACCCGCGACTTCTGGACCAATGTGCACGGTTCGAGCGTAAGTGCCGTACCCGTTAACTCTACGCCGACCAGCACCTCTGAGCTCACTAGTTTCGAAGCGCCAGTCAATGTGGGCACTAATTACGGGCAGCGTATCAGAGGCTACGTGACTGCCCCTGCCTCTGGCCAGTATACTTTCTGGATTGCCGGCGACGATGTGGCCGAGCTATACCTGAGCACCTCAGAGAATCCGGCACAAAAAGTACGCATTGCCTCTGTTCCGGGGTGGACCTATGAGCGGGAATGGCTGAAGTCGCCAAGTCAGCAGTCAGCCAGGATCACGTTGGAAGCCGGTAAACGCTACTACATTGAGGCTGTGCACCTGGAGGGCGGCGGCTCAGATCACCTGGCCGTAGGTTGGCAGTTGCCGAATGGCACGCTCGAGCGCCCTATACCTGGCAGCAGGTTGTCACCATACGTCGTTTCAGGTATAGCCGCTACTGCAACGCAAGCTGTTACCGGCTCAACGGACCCGCTGCTCAGCCAGGAGATCACCGCATACCCTAACCCGTTCCGGGATGAGCTTACGCTACAGCTTCCAGAGGGCATGGCAGAGGTCCGGCAGCTGACCATCTATGACATGGCAGGAAGACAGGTATACCGGTCAGCTTCAGAAATAAAAACCCCGGATAACAAGCTGGAAATCAACTTAGGAGCGCTAAAACTGAACTCAGGCATCTACATGCTGTATTGTGTAGATCGGCAAGGAGAATCTTATAAGGTCAAACTCTCCAAACGGTAAGGACATTCAGAATCATAATATCAGACCAGCGCTGCTTATCGCATGACAGTGCTGGTCTGATATTAGTTTATGTAAAACAATTCGGATCGTTTTAGTCCTCCTATATCCTTCAGATCGACATATCTAACGTATACACCTAGTTCAGTTAACAAACTAAAACAAGACAACATGGGCATCAAGAAAGTAGTTGATAAGGTAAAAGAAGAAGTAAAAGTGCTGAAGGGCGAAGAGTCCAAGGACAAAGTCTACCAGAACGAACAGAACTACCCGGATATGACCACTGCGCGAACGGCTTTTGAGGAATCAAAGAAGAAGCTTTTCAACGTAAACCTCTGGTCAAACCTGGAGGGCATCAATTCCACTTTCGAACTGCATGATGACCGGGGGCGGAAAACGACGGCAGAAATTCCGGAGATTGGCTATTTTGTGAAGATTACGCTGCCTGCCTCCAATGTAGAAAACTGGGTGAACATATCCAGCATACGCATCGAGGACAACCTGGCCGAGTTTACGGTACATCCCAGCGAGAAACCCAATCCGCCTGTGGATGAGGAGGAAGTAACCGAGCACTTTTTCACCAAAGAGGCCAGCAGTACGTTTCGGGTAGAATTGCAGGGCACCAGACTCATCGCCTCCGAGATCGGTAAGAATGAGTACATCAACAACCAGGGCGAAGAATCCGGTGACCGCTCGGTGCTGAACACCCTGATAGCAGAAGGCGGCTGGGCCGGTTTTCAGGGGCTGCAATGGGACAAGCTTACCAGCTACCTCGTGCACCAGGAGGAGAGAAAAGACGAGTAGTCAGCTGTGTGTAACTCTACCAACAGTTGCATAAGGTATGAAAATCCTGAGCCTGATTCTGTTTCTGATGTTCCTGACTGCGCTGACCTTCATTTTGAGAAAGATCGAGCATCGCAAAAACCGTAGAGATTAACTCTATACTTCTCCTCCTATACCTTTCGGGCAGGTGTAGCATAGGCGCTATGCTGCATTTCCCTTATATTTGGTGAAACAACCAATCTGATCTGAATGAAACGCTTTCTGTTCCTGGCCCTTTCCTGTGGCCTTCTGCTACAAGGAAGTGCCTCCGCCCAGTCGCTGGCACTTGAAAAACCTGTTGAGAAATCGCTCAAAAAAGTAAAGCCGAATGATATAAAGGCCCATATCAAGTATTTGGCCGATGACCGCCTGCTGGGTCGCAAGCCCGGCACCGAAGGCTACCAGATGGCCGTGGACTATGTAGTGGAGCATTACCAGAAGGCAGGTATAGAACCCGGTGGTGAGAACGGCACCTACCTGCAACTGGTACGTTTGCGCCAGTCATTCCCCGGCAAAGAAGCCAGCATGGTGATTGCCGATTCAATGGGCACCGCAATGCAGCTGACCTACAACAAGGACTTCTCAGTATACCCGCATGCCGAAGAGCCTGAAGTCAGTATAGAAGCTCCGCTGGTGTTCGCTGGTTACGGCATCAGCGCTCCTGACCTGGGCTATGATGATTACGCAGGCATAGACGTGACCGGCAAAATTGTAGTCGTGCTGCGCGGCGCCCCTGCCAGCTTCCCTTCCACCGTGTCGGCCTACAGTCGCGACATGATGACGGTGCTGAAGATCGCTGCTGAGAAAGGCGCCGTGGGTGTGATCGTGGCCAATACGAACCCGAAAGCCGGTGTGCCTAATCTGCAGGGCGGTACGTACAGCGTGATGGACCCGAATGGCAAAGTGGCCGTTTCCCGCAACTATGTATCGGATAAAATCCGGGTGCTGGCCAGCATTAACAGTAGCACTTTCGAGCAGCTGCTTAAAGGCACAGGTATAGAGATGGCCAAAGTGGGCGAGCAACTGCAGCAAGGCAAGCCAGCCTCTACCCCACTCGCCCATACCTTGCGCACCAACTATACCTCTACCTACAAGGATTTTGAAAGCCACAACGTGATCGGAAAGATCACCGGTGCTGATCCGCAGCTGCAGAACGAATACGTAGTGCACAGCGCCCACCTCGACCACGTAGGCGTGGGCCGTGCCGTGAATGGTGACTCCATCTACAACGGCGCACACGACAATGCCTCCGGTGTAGCCAGCGTGCTCGAGATCGCGAAAATCTACTCCCGCCTGTCTGAAAAACCAAAGCGTTCTGTCCTATTTGTAATGGTAACTGCTGAGGAGATGGGCCTGCTGGGCTCCGCTTATTTCGCCCGCTTCCCGACTGTGCCGGTGGAGCAGATCGTGGCCAACATCAACACGGACATGCCAACCATCATTGCACCGCTATTGTCAGTTGTAGGCCTGGGAGCGAACCACTCCTCGCTCGAAAACGAAGTAGCCGCCGCAGCGAACCACCTTGGCCTGGCAGTAGAGGAAGACCCGGAGCCGGAGCAGATGCGCTTCATCCGCAGCGACCAGTACAGCTTTGTGATGCAAGGTATACCTGCCCTGCACATCAAGTATGGCAACAAGACCAAAGACGGTCTCAATAACCTGAACAAGCAGGTGGAGCAATGGCGTGCCGTGCACTACCACAAGCCACAGGATAACTTCAACGATACCTTCGACTACAAGGCCGGGAAAAAGTACGTGCAGCTGAACTTCCTGATCAGCTACCAGGTGGCCAATAACCCGCAGCGACCAAGCTGGAAAGCAGGCGATTTCTTCGGAAGCCGCTTCGGACGACAATTGTAAGCGACCATCATATAAAAAGGCCAGTTCCGATTTCGGGACTGGCCTTTTTGTTTTAATTCTTATGTCACATATGCCCCTGCTTATACCTAATACATCAGCTCGTAGTACTGTCGCGCCATACGGTCTGAGTCGAAGAAAGGAATCACATCGCGCATGCTTTGCTTGACGATGCCCATCCATTTTCCGCGATCCTTGTAATAAGTCGGGATCACTTCATTTTCCAGGATACTCATCAGGTTCTTATGGTCGATCTCATCCTGCATGGAATCGGGCAGGTTGCTGTCTACTACCGGTAGTACAAAGCTGTTCTCGCCGTGGCGGGCAAACTCCGGCAGCCAGCCATCCAGCACCGAAAGGTTCACGGCTCCGTTCATGGCGGCGGTCATACCGCTGGTGCCCGACGCTTCGCGGGGTCTGCGCGGCGTGTTCAGCCATACATCAGCTCCCTGCTTTAGTTTGCGCGACAAGCCAATTTCGTAGCCTGTCAGCACCGCAAAGTTCTTGCGCTGGTACGACAGATTTACCAGGCTGTTGAACACACTCACGGCTCCCTCATCAAAAGGGTAAGGCTTACCGGCCCAGATCACCTGCACGGGCTGGTCTTTCTGCGTGAGCATGTCAAAAAACCGCTCGATGTCATGCACCAGCAAATCAGCACGCTTATAGGCAGCAAAGCGGCGGGCCCATACCACCGTGAGTACATCCTTCCGGAAGAGCTTGCCTGTCTGATCGGCCACGATCTCAAACAGCTCCTGCTTCATCTCTGCCTTGCGTTGTATCAGGGACTGGTTATCATCCCGCTCCAGAGCCTGGCGCATGGTGTTGTCCATCCAGAAGCGGGCGTTCTGGGCATTGGTAATGGCCTTGATCTCGCACACGTTGTCATTCTCGTACCACATGTCGCGGGCCACCTGCCCATGCAGCTGCGACACTCCATTGGCGACTTTGGCAATGCGCAGGGCAGCCAGGGTATAGTCAAAGAAATTGCCGTGCATGCCCGTCATGCGGCGAGCCTCTTCCAGTGAGGTCTTGTTGAAGAAAGACATGTTGTTGAGCAGGTGAATGTCGTGCACCTCGTTGCCGGCTTTTTCG
The DNA here is from genome assembly GCF_900156415.1 of Pontibacter lucknowensis. Classification (GTDB taxonomy): domain Bacteria; phylum Bacteroidota; class Bacteroidia; order Cytophagales; family Hymenobacteraceae; genus Pontibacter; species Pontibacter lucknowensis. The sequence goes on from NZ_FTNM01000006.1 coordinate 406,433, forward strand.
GGTGTGTGGGTTGTGAAGGCGATGCGCTTCCGCATGTCTTCGGTATTCCCGAATTTTTCATGCAGGTAAAACGCCAGCGGCAGGGCATGCCCTTCGTTCATGTGGTAAATGTCCGCACCACCCAGTTCTTCCACCACCTTGGCACCCGCTATACCCAGCACAATGCTCTGTGCGATGCGGGTGGACGGCTCTTTATCGTACAGGTGATACGTGATCGTGCGGGCCAGGTGGTCATTTTCGGGAATGTTGGTGGTCAGGAAGTACATGGGCACCGTACCAAACACTTCAGGACGCAGTACCAGGGCTTTCACTTTTACGGGATGGCCGTTCACCATCACCGTCACCACGATGCCGGTATCCTCCAGGTAGGTATAGTACTTTTTCTGAAACTGTACCCGCATGGTCTGGTCGTCGTTGCGCACCTGGTCATAATATCCATACTTCCAGAGTATGCCGATCCCGATCATGTTCTGCCGCAGATCGTGGGCGCTGCGCATGTGCGAACCCGCCAGAAAACCCAGACCACCAGAGTAAGTTTTGAGCGCCTGGTGTATACCGAATTCCATGCTGAAATACGCCACACGTTTCTGATACTTCTCGTTGATTTCGTACGGATGATACCACTTGCTGTATGCTTTCATAAATTAAATGTTCATGTTTTTAAGGTGTCCTGAGACCCGGCTGAAAATTAAAATGAAAGCAGCGAAAGGTGAAATGCAACAAACGCTGAAGGCATCACCTGTTCAACTGCTTTTATGCCCTTCTGAGGGTAAGCCACTGTGGTAGTATACCGCCAAAATGGACAACACCTGGTCTCACGCTCGAAAAAGCTTAAGTACAATATACTTATAACCTTACCAAAGTGATTCAGTTTATTTCAGGGGAGCATTTCCGCTCCCAACAAAAAAGGCCCTCCCAAATAGGAGAGCCTTTTTTAACACTTATTCATTGAGTCTTTATTTTGCCAACAGCAACTTATTGGAGTATACCTTGCTACCAGCCTCTACTTTATAGATGTAGGTACCGGCTGGCAGGTTACCGGCTCTGAAGTCAATACGGTGCTCACCGGCTGACTTTCTTTCCGATACCAGCGTGCGCACTTTCTTGCCCAGTATATCATACACTGCAACCGTTACAGGTCCCTCCTGCTCTACGGCGTAGCGAATGGTGGTCACCTCAGAGAACGGATTCGGATAGCTGACAAGTTTGCCTGCTTCCGAAACAGCCAAATTGGAGGTGCTTTCCGCTGCCAATGGCTGCTCGCCACTGTTCCAAAGCCCGTGTGTGCGGGTAATTATCACAGCAAAATCAGCGCGGGTCACGTCCTGCAAAGGCTTGAAGCTCGCATGCAGTACCGGCTCCAGATCATACGGGCCCTGCGTAGCGGTAAAGTAGGCATTGATCATATTCAGTTCCAGTGCTATGCTGACATATCCTTCCAGTCCGGCAGGTATGGCAGCAGCATCTTCTATCGGATAGGTATTGCCATTATAAGTCACGGTTGGTGTTTTGCCATTGCGCTGCAGAGCATACTCCTGTAAACCAAGCGCCTGCACCAGCGAATAAGCCACTTCCGCACGGTTTACTTTGCCGTTCGGGTTGAACTTACCCGGAGCAGCTGCCAGCATAATGCCGTTCTGCACATGTTTCTGATCACGCAGGGCAGCGCCATGAGCCGTTACCGATTCAGCGATCAGGTTGCGCTCTTTCACATCAGTAAGGGTATAGGCGCCATTCACAGGCAGGAACTGGCGTATGCCTTCGCCCATCATCAGGTAATCGGCCATGTCGATGCGCTTGAGCAACTCGTCGGGCTTAAAGCCGCCGCCGCTCAGGCCGTCAGCCAGACGAGCGCTTACTGCCATCATGATCGACGCTTCGGCCGGGTGGCCTGCAATGTCATTCAGACCGGAGGTACCAGCGGCCGTCATCATGTTCACGGCACCACTGATCTGCTCCGGGAAGGCGGCCCCGTTCAGACCGGAGATACGTACCGTCCAGGTACCTGCCTCAGGGGAGGCCACGGCCACACCCCGGTCATAGCTCAGCGCAAACAGCACCGGTATACCGGAGCGCGTCTCGGCACCGGATGGAGAAATAAGGGAGAGGTTCACCGGATTGCCTGTTTCACCGAGTACACCAGTTGTCCTGATCTTCGCTTCGATGGCAGTAGTTCCTTCCGCTACGTTAAAGGTATATTCGTTTGTGGCGGTGGTCGCAGGGTTATAATCTATGGTGAAGTTCTCGCTCACGTTGTTGGCGTTCACATTGCTACGGAACGTGCGTGTCATGTTCAGTGAGGAGCCGTAAGGTGCCGAAGCACGGTACACTCTGTCTACTGCGGCGTAGGCATTTACATAGCCGGCTCCTACTTCCCATTTCTCTTTGTTCGGTATGTTGGTAGCTGTTTGCTGCAGGATCTCTTTTACCTGATAAGGAGTCAATGTCGGGTTGGCTTCCAGCAACAGGGCCACTATACCTGCCACATGCGGGGCAGCCATAGAAGTACCACTCATGTGGGTGTAATAAGGTACGTGCGCCGGATCCAGCTCCTGCACATCTTTGTCAATGGAAAGCGACGAAACAGGCGCTATCACACGGGCCGCAATGATGTCAACTCCCGGCGAAGTCACAGTCGGACGGTCCTCCCAGGTATAGGTCTTGCCATCGAGGTTGAAAGTGCCTCCTTTGTTCTTGATACCGCGGGATGAGAAGTCCGCCAGTCGGCCAGACTTGTCGCCGGCCGCCACTGCGATCACCCATGGGGCTTTCTTGTACTGACCTGTGATGGTGCCGGACCCCGGACCGGAGTTACCAGCCGAGAATACCACCACGATGTTGCGGTCCACGCAGCGCTTCGTAGCCAATGTGATCGGGTCGGCCGGGTTCACCTCCGTGCCGGTGTCGCTGGTGGTCCCAAATGAGTTGGTTATCACGCGGATGTTGTAGCGGGCCTGGTTGGTGATGGCATAGTCAAAGCCGGAGAGCACGTCGAGCAGCAGGAGTGCCGCGCCGGAGCCGTAGCCGATCAGGTCCGCACCCGGCGCCACGCCTTCGTACAAACCCTGCGAAGCCTGTCCGGTTCCACCCACTATACCTGCCACGTGCGTTCCATGGCCACCTGTGGCATCGGTGTTCGGTACATTCTCCAGGATCAGGTAGGGCAGTAGCGACGAAACTGCGTTTAGGTTCGTGGCAGCTGTAACGTTTTGCTTCAGGTTGCGGCCGAACTGCAGGTCAGGGTGCGTGCCATCCACACCACTGTCGTTCACCACAATCCCAACACCCTTGCCGGTAAGCGGGAGTCCGCCGTTTCGGCTCATAAAAACCGGTTCGGTGCGCAGCTTGTCTACCCCGGTCAGGGCGGTGCCGGAGTTGTTTTCATATTGCAGCGATTCGTTCAGGTAGAGCGAGAGCACGCGGGGACTTTTGGCGAGGAGTTCTACTTGCAGACCAGTAGCCAGCACGCCGGCAATGGGCAGTGACTTGAGTGTGAGGCCCTTTGTAATACCCGCCTGGGTTAGCACGGACAGGTCAAGCAAAGTAGGTGCGCTTTCACCTTTGAAGGTTACAACCACCTGCACCAACCTGGTCTTATCGGTGATGGCAGCACGGAGCTTACTGTCCATGTAAGCCTGTGCAAAAACGTTGCTTACTGCCAACAGGCTGAGCGCAACAACTGCTAAGAGTTTTCTCATAAATTAAGGATTAGTTAAACGTGTTACATAAGGTGTATTAAGGTAAATAGACTGCCATACCCTCCAGGGATGGCAGTAGGGTGAAGAAAGAATTCAGGTTAATTAAGGCGTCATTATAAGAAGTGTAATACGGAACGTTGTCACAGAAAAATAATATTTTAAAAATAAGGTATAGCATCTAAAACAGATAATATCAGAATAATAAGCTTTTTTAATCCTGTGTTATACCTTCAAATTATCATATTACAAATCGTGTTATAACACTAGTCTGTAAACTCATCAGACCCCTCCTAAAATCAGGGTTGTTTTATGCTTTTTTTGTCATCCTGTAAGGATCTTGAAAAAGAGGGCTCCTACACCGCAAGTAGCATTGGCTTGACCTCGCGGGGTAGGGGCCCTCTTTTCCAACCAAGTTTCTTTACAGTATGACAGTAAGTTTTGAGTATGTTTTCTCAGAATGAAACGGTCCTGCTCCTAAATGGAGCATTTAATGTCCAGGACTGTAGTAGCCTGTCTAAAAAATCAGTTGTAAGGGTAAGGGCTTTTGTGACCTGATTTGTCAAATTTGCTAATTTGCAGTCGCTGCAAACAGCAGCTCACACCTTATACATTTCATGATACAGTTTATACCCTACCCTGCACTTACCCCGGACTTGCTGCGGACATTAAATGAATGCATAGCTATGGAGTTCGGCCATGTACCCTTTGTGCAGCAGCGCAGTTGGGCCACACCGGATTGGGTGGTGCTATGGGAAACAGATGGCGAGGTTGCCACTTTCTGTAACATTGTGGAGCGGGAAATTCTGGTAGATGGTCAGCGCCGGAAGGCAGCAGGAATCAATAATGTGATCACCCCTGCGGCGCACCGGGGCAAAGGCTACGCCAGCCAGGTACTGCGCGAAGCAAACGCCTTTCTGTTCCGGAAACTACAGGCCAATATGGGTCTCCTGCTCTGCGCTGATGCCCTGGTGCCTTTTTACGAGCGATTAGGATGGTACACTGTGGATTGCCAACTAGTATATGATCAGCCGGCCGGCCGGGAGGAGTATGACTCGAATGTAATGCTGCTCAGCCCAGCGCACACCAACCGACAGGCTCCTGCGCACATTGACCTGCAGGGCCTGCCCTGGTAAGCGTACAAGGCGGTCTTTTACTCGAACAACATACCCATTTTGCCCATCTGGTAATCACGCATGGCCTGCATCACCTCGGTCTGGTTGTTCATCACAAAAGGGCCGTGCATGGCCAGGGGTTCTTGCAGTGGCATTCCTGCCAGCAGCAGCAGGCGGGTGTCCTGGCGGGCAGTGATGGTGCAGACCTCGCCATCCCTGTTCAGGAGCGCCAGGTGCAGCCCATCCACCAGGCCGTAGCCTTCGAGCATCACCTGTCCGTCTAGCAGGTATAGCATGGCATTGAAATCAGCGGGTATAGGTATAGCGCATTGCCCACCGGCCTGCAGGGTGAGGCGGAGTGCCATCACGGGGCTGGGAGTCTTTACAGGACCTCTTGTGCCTTTGTAATCTCCTGCCACCACGGCTATCTGCACACGCTCTTCACTGATCATCGGCGTGTCTTCAGCTTGCAAGGCATAGTAGGCGGGCTGTTCCATTTTGAGGGCTGCAGGAGTGTTCACCCATAGCTGCACGATCTCCTGCACGCCACCCTGCTCCTGCATTTCACGGGGAGGGCGCTCACTGTGCACAATGCCCCGGCCGGCATTCATCCACTGGGTGCCGCCGGCATACACGACGCTGTCGTTGCCACGGGAGTCGCGGTGATGCACGCCCCCCTGGTACACAAAGGTGACCGGCGAAAAACCGCGGTGCGGGTGCGGGTCCACCCCTAGCTTATAGGGATAATCTGACTGCGGAATAATGGTGGTATGATGATGCAGTAGCAGAAAGGGGTCGTGCTGCTCTACCTGACTAGTGGGCAGTGGCTGCCGGAGTGGCAGCCCACCCATGTCAGTTTCCTCTGCATAAAGAAGTCGTGCGACGCTTCGGTTCTGATACATTGGCGCTGTCGGGCTATGGTTTCATATCAAGATACGAAAATACCTGTGCCAGGGAGCCCTGCCGTAATCATTACGTTCCGTTGCGGCTGTCTTACCTGTTTGCAGAGGCACTGCTTTGGATCTCGTCAGGAGATCAGGCCGCGCTGCAGGGCATATTTAATAAGTGCAGCCGTGTTTCGGGCCTTGGTCTTCTCAAGCAGGTTTTGGCGATGGGTTTCGACGGTGCGCTTACTCGTAAAAAGCTTTTCTGATATCTCGGCATTGGTATAGCCCTCTCCAATCAATGCCAGCACCTCCAATTCCCGTTTGGACAGTTCACGATGCGACTCTCCGTTCCCGTTTGTATGCTGTAGCTCATTTGGCAACTGCTTTACCTTGCGCAGTAGCTCCAGCGTCACATCCGGGCTAATGTAGCGACAGCCTTGCGAGACAAGCTGCAGGGCGCAATAAAGCTCATCTTTGCCTGCATTTTTAAGGATGTAGCCTGAAGCACCAAGCTCCAACATACGGCTCACATATTTCTCGTGACTGAGCATGGAGAGTACCACCACCTTCAGCCCGGGATAGTTTTTGAAAATATGAGCAGCCGTTTCAAAACCGTCCATATCTGGCATACTGATGTCCATCAGGACAATATCTGCGTCAACTTTAGGCAATAACTCCATCAACTCACTGCCGCTGGCGGCTTCTCCTACCACTTGTACAGCCGTGTGGTCCTGCAGCAATGCTTTCAGGCCGTCACGCACTATTTTGTGGTCATCGGTGATTATAAGGTTTATCATTTTATAATTTTAAATGAGAGGCTAACATCCACCTCATGGTCCGGCATATTCAGGGCTCAGGATCGAAGCACAAAAAGTCAGGAGTGATGTAAAGAAGAAAAATGGATTGCACCCGGTCCCAAGGCGATTTAATCTGACATACCTGCCTGCAGACAATTTTCACAATAAATAACTGAATGTACAATCGTACCTCTCGAACATTTAACTTAAATTTGAAGCATTAGTAAAAAATCAGTATTTCCAGCATGATAGTATACGTATTTACAACGGAACTAACCGAAATGAAGGAGTAGATATGTCTCCGATCATCACGCATGCCATAGCAGGAGTATTTTGATTCGCGTTTCATGAGCTGTTGGCTACTGCAGTAGGACAGCCCGGGAAACGTTTTTGCGTATGAGAGCCAATAACACTAATCAATCACCTTGTTGCGGGAGGATATGCGCCCGAAATTTTGGAGATTGGTCAACCAAAGGAAAACAACGATAGATGAAAACTTTTAGCGTTACGACAGATGCGATTGGTAAGGGAGTATTGCTTCGGTTTAAGGGAGAGCTTGACGCCAGTTCATCTGTTTACGCCGACAATGCCCTGGAGGAGACGATTGCTGCTTCGTCAGGTTTTGTGCTGATCGATTGCAGCGAACTGACCTATATCTCTTCTGCCGGCCTGGGCGTTTTGCTGGCTGCTTTTCAGGCCTGCAACCTGAAGGAGATGGACCTGGTTATGGTGAACATGCAGCCTAAGATCCGCAACGTGTTCGAGATTCTGGGGCTTGACCGCCTGATCAAGTCAGCCGAAACTGTGGAAGAAGCACGACAGATGATTGCCAAGTAAATAAAAAAGGGACCGCTTTGTACGGTCCCTTTTCTTTTGAACATTTCCTGGTTATCTGTCCCAATCACTGCTGAAGTTTTGGTCAGACTGGCCCCGACGGCGCTGCTCGCGGCGGGAGTAGTCGTAGTCAGAACGGCTGTAGCCCTCTGAGCTGCCGTATCCACCTGTGCTACCCATTGAGCTGCTTCTGCCCTGGAAGTCCTGGCCGGAGTCGCGCTGCGATCCGCTGCGCGATCTGTAGCCTGCATTGCCGGTGTCACCGTACGGACCACCACTCCACGGCCCTGCCCCACTGCCAAAGTAGCCGCCGCCCATAGAGCCGGAGCCGCCACTGCCGTAGTCTGAGCCGCGCGGGAAGCCCATAGAGCTACGCCCGTAGCCTCCTGAAGATTCGCCGTAACCGGATGAGCTGCCGTAGTCACGCTGTGAGCTGCCATAACCTGTGTGCTCTGAAGCGCCGTACTCCCCTCCGCTGGAGCCGGCTCCATATGGAGAGCCGGTGCGGCCGTAGCTGCTGCCCTGCGATGATGACCCGTAATCAGACATACGGCCACTGTAGCCACTACTGCTTTCGCTCTGCCCGGAGCGGTAAGAGCCCCCTTGTGAGCGCTGTGGGCTATACCTGCCCATCTGGGACTGGCCGTAGCGCTGGTCCTGGCTTCCTGAAGCGCCCGAACCATACCCTGATGAGCGGTACCCGCCACGGTCAAATTCTCCTGAATAAGGATGATGCGTACTGCCTCGCTGCTGTCTCTCTCCACGATCGTCCTCATCTCCTGCTATACGCTCCCAGGCATGGCTGATCTTTTCTCCAATCCGGTTGAAAAAGCCTCCTTCATCGTGTTGAGAGCGGTCGCGGTCATGAGAGCGATAGCTTCCCCTACCATAGTCATCCTGATAATCTCTTGCCATAACTGTATATTTAATTTAATTATAGAACTTATTGAATATGAATTTAGACAAAACACGCACTTATTAAACGTTTTAGGTGGGGCTGGGTTTTATATTAACGGACTCAAAACCGCCATTTACCCAAAAGACGTACAAATACGGAAAACGAGCTGGTACAAAACACCTCCTGCCACGCTACAGCTGTTTTAACTACTCATTTTTAGAAATATCAGCCTTCATTTGAAGCCCTGGTGTTCTCCCAAAGTTCTCTTAATCCGTACTAATCTTAGGCATTGCCCTTGCGGCCCGCTACCTGTTGACACAGGCTCAAACCTGATGTGTGAAAGCAAATGAAAATACTTGAACTGAGGATCATGCGTGGACCTAACTACTGGTCTATCAAGCATCCCAAAATAATTGTCCTGAAACTTGACCTGGAAGGTCTCCAGGATGTGCTTACAAATGAGGTCCCGCAGTTTCCGGAGCGGCTGGAAAAGCTATTCCCGGGCATGTATGAGCATCGCTCGTCCAAGGGTACACCCGGTGGTTTTTTCAGGCTCGTGCGCGAAGGCACTACGTTCAGCAAGGTGGTGCAGCATATTGCCCTCGAGCTGCAGACCCTGGCCGGCATGAACAGTGGCTATGGCCGCCGCTACGCCGGCCCCGGCCCCGGGGTGGACTATGTCGTCTTCTCTTACCAGCAGGAGCGTGCCGGGGAATATGCGGCACATGCCGCGGTGCGCATTACCGAACTGATGGCCAAAGGCAAAAAGCCCAGCATTGTGCAGGACATCGCCCGGCTGCACCAGATACGGGAAGACGAGTACTTTGGCCCAAGCACGGAAGCTATTGTATCGGAGGCGGTAAGCCGCGGTATACCTTATATCAACAACCAGCGCAGCGGGCTTATACAACTCGGGTATGGCATACACCAGAAGCACATACAGGCTGCCATGACCTCCCGCACCTCCTGCTTCGGGGTGGAAAATGCCGGTAACAAAAACGCCACCAAGCTCATCCTGGAAGATGCAGGTATACCGGTGCCCCGGGGCCATATCGTGCATGATGCCGATGAACTGGAAGAGGCGGTGCAGGAACTGGGCTACCCCGTGGTCGTGAAACCGCTGGACGGCAACCAGGGAAAGGGCGCTACCATCAACATCCATACCTGGAAGGAAGCGCAGCGTGCCCTGACCGAGGCACAGCGCTACTCCAAGAAGGTAATGGTAGAGCAGTTCATCACGGGTGACGACTACCGCCTGCTGGTGATCAACGGCAAGTTTATAGCCGCCGCCAAACGTACACCGGCCATGGTCACCGGCAACGGCATCTCGACCATCCAGCAACTGGTGAAAGAGGTCAACAAGGATCCGCGACGCGGTATAGGCCATGAAAAGGCGCTCACGCACATCAAAATAGACAAGCATACGCGCAGCCTGCTCAAAGAGAAAGGGCTGACATTGCAATCTGTATTGCCGGAGGGCGAAGTGCTATACCTGAAAAGCACAGCCAACCTCAGCACCGGCGGCACAGCCACCGATGTAACGGACCTGGTGCACCCTTATAATGTGCTCATGGCAGAGCGCATTGCCGGTATCATCGGGCTGGACGTGTGTGGCATCGATGTGATGACGACCGACATTGCCATCCCGCTGCCTGAAACAAAGGGCGCCGTAATCGAAGTGAACGCCGCTCCCGGTCTGCGCATGCACATCTCCCCTACTGATGGCCTGCCCCGCAACGTGGCAGAACCGATCATCAACATGCTTTTTCCGCACAGCACCCCGACGCGGATACCTATTGTGGCCATCACAGGCACCAACGGCAAAACCACCACTACCCGCCTCGTGGCGCACATGCTCAAGTTCAAAGGCTACCAGGTCGGCTATACCACCACCGACGGCATTTACATACAGGACAACAAGATCATCAAAGGCGATACCACCGGGTCCTACAGCAGTGAGTTTGTGCTCAAAGACCCCACCGTGAACTACGCCGTACTGGAGTGTGCCCGGGGCGGTATGCTCCGCTCCGGCCTGGCCTTCCGGCAGTGCGACATCGGCATCGTCACCAACGTGTCGGCGGACCACCTGGGGCTGGGTGATATCAATACCGTAGAGGAAATGGCCGAAGTAAAAGCCGTGATCCCTCGCACGGTATGCCAGAATGGCTATGCCGTGCTCAATGCAGACGATGACCTGGTTTTTGAAATGGCGACGGGCCTCTCCTGCAAAGTAGCTTTCTTTAGCCTGGACGAAAACAACCCGCGCATCCTGCAGCACATCAGCAAAGGCGGACTGGCGGCCGTGCTTGAAAACGGGTACATCTCTATCTTCAAGAATACTTACAAGATCCGGGTGGACCGGGTGGCTGACATTCCGCTGACCTTCGGGGGCCGTGCCCGCTTTAACATCCACAATGTGCTGGCGGCTACCCTGACCGGGTATATCAACCACTTTGAGATTGCCGAGATCAGAACGGCCCTACGCACTTTTATTCCTTCCGCAGAAACCACACCGGGCCGCATGAACCTGTTCAAACTCCCGCGCTACGAAGTACTCATCGACTATGCCCACAACATTGCCAGCATGGAAGCCATCGCCGACTTCATCGACAATGTGCAGGCCACCTACAAGATCGGCATTGTGGCAGGTATAGGCGACCGTCAGGAAGAAGACACCATCGAGATCGGGCGCATTGCTGCCGAAACCTTTGACGAGATCATCATCCGGCAGGACAAAGACCTGCGCGGCAAATCCGGGCAGGAGATCAACAGCCTGATCAAGCAGGGCATTATGGCCGTTAAACCCAACATGAAGCTCACAGAGATCAACCAGGAAACCCGTGCACTGGCCCATGCCATGGAATATGCCCCTGAGGGTGCCTTTATTACTCTGTTCTCAGAGGATATACCGGAGTCGATCAAGCTGGTGGAGAGTTTCCGGATCATCGATCACCGGCGCATTTCCTCCCTGGAGCAGGACTCATTTTAACGCGGGGTACCTCCTCCGGCGGCTATACCTTGTAATAACCAGGTACAAATCGTCCCGTACTACCAGGGGCTCAATTAAACGGAAACAAACAACGATGAAAAAATTTGCAATTGCGATTCACGGCGGGGCTGAAACAGTGAAGCCCAGCGAAATTGACAAGAAGAAGGAAGAAGAATACAGAGAAGGTTTGGCGGATGCGCTGAAAGCAGGGTATGACGTACTGGAAAAAGGTGGCAGCGCCCTGGATGCAGTAGAGGCGGCCGTCAACAGCATGGAGCGTAACCCGGCGTTCAACGCGGGCCGCGGCGCCAGCCTGACACAGCGCGGCGAGACTGAGTTTGATGCTGCCATCATGGATGGCAGCACCCTCCGGGTGGGAGCTGTAGGTGCCGTCCGCTATGTGCAGCACCCAATCAGTCTGGCGAAAGTGGTCCTTCAAAAGTGCGACCATTGCCTGCTGGCAGGAACTGGTGCCGAGGAATTTGCCCTTGCCAACAACCTTCCCCTAAAGGGTCCGGAGTATTTTGTGACGCCCGAGAAAAAAGATGCCTGGCTTGACAAGCAGCAGGAAAAAGCAGCCAAGAAAAGGCAACCTGGTTCCATGTCCGACACAGTGGGCGCCGTAGCTCTGGACATGAATGGCAACCTGGCGGCCGCTACATCCACCGGCGGGCTGACAGACCAGTTGAAAGGACGCGTCGGGGATTCGCCCATTATCGGAGGAGGCACCTTTGCCAACAACGAGGCATGCGCCGTGAGTTGCACCGGCGAGGGCGAGGCGATCATGCGTGGCGTGCTCGCCCACGAGGTATACGCCATGATGAAATATGCCGGTAATTCCCTGCAGACAGCCACCGACAAGGCTATTGAACTGCATGCCGATAAACTGCAGGGCGACCGGGGTATTTTGTCAATGGACAACACCGGAAAAGTAGCCTTTGGCTTTAATACCGGCTTTATGAAGCGTGGCTACCAGGCAGCAGATGAAGCGCCTTTTGTGGCCCTGTGGGAGTCTGAAAAGATCAGGAAGCCTGCTAAGTTAAAGGAGATGGAAAAATAGCCTGAAACGAAGTAACGTTGTACTGGAATTTCACTGCCTTATATTTTTTCAAAATTATTTATCCTCAACGCTTGACTTTCCGTAAAGCACTATTAACTTTGAAACTCAAAGTACTTTACAATGAATCAGCAGCAAGACCAGTTAGAAGCCCTGCACGAGATCCGCAACATCATGGATCGCTCTTCCCGCTTTATCTCCCTGAGCGGTTTGTCCGGCGTATTTGCAGGCTTGTCGGCGCTGGCCGGGGCGGCGGTGGTCAAGTGGTATCTGACACAGCACAACATCAATTACGTGAGTGACCTGGCAGGCAACTTCAGCCGCGACAACATCCTGTTTTTGCTGGCTGTGGCTGTGGCTGTGCTGATACTTGCCTTCGGTACCGCCACTTACTTTACGGCACGCAATGCCCGCAAGAAGAACCAGCGCACCTGGGACAACCAGTCGAAACGACTGCTGGTGAACCTGGCTATACCTTTGGCTGCCGGCGGTGTGTTTTGCGCCGTGCTGCTTTACCACGGCATTCTATACCTGGTAGCGCCTGCCATGCTGGTTTTTTATGGCCTGGCCCTGCTCAATGGCAGCAAGTATACCTTGGGTGATATTCGTTACCTGGGCATCATCGAGATCATCATTGGCCTGGTTGCCTGTGTGTTTGTAAGCTATGGCCTGATGCTCTGGACGCTGGGATTCGGTATACTGCACATTGTATATGGCGCGCTGGTGTACTTTAAATACGAACGCTAGCAGACCTGTGAAAGAGTATCTTGAAAATATAAACAAGGCCTTCGAAAGCAGGGCGCGGCTGGGCATTATGTCAGTGCTGATGGTGGACGACAAGGTGGACTTCAACACCCTGAAAGAAACCCTGCAACTGACCGATGGCAACCTGGCCAGTCACCTGCGGGCGCTGGAAGAAGCCCAATACCTGCGTGTGGAAAAACAGTTTGTGGGCCGCAAACCCAATACCACCTACCATGCGACGGACGCGGGCCGTGAGGCTTTCAAAAGTCACCTGGATGCGCTGGAGCAACTTATTTTGAACAACAGGCAGAGCGACTAATTTTTTTTGTCGCTTTACTTTGAAACTCAAAGTACTTTAATGACACACAAAATAGATTCATAACCTTAACTCAGATTAAAATGGTACAGCAACATGATTATCAAAACCAGCCTTGGCAGCCTGCTGCAGCAGGTAAGCGGGCACTGACAGGCGCCGCGATCGGATTAGCCTTGATCACACTTTTTCTGGCGGGTGTCAATTCGCCTGACCCGGCATGGGGCAAGTTATGGATGCTCCGGCCACTGCTGATCGTTCCTATGGCTGGTGCACTCGGAGGCTTGATCAACTATTTCTTGCTGCAGTATCACCATCGGTTCGGGGTGCACAAAGCCATCGCCATCGTGCTCAGTGTGCTGATTTTTGTAGTAGGTCTGTGGCTAGGCTTTGTACTGGGTCTGGTAGGTACGCTGTGGCACTAAGCGGCAGGCACTAACACACTTACATGATCAAAAAAACTTACCTGAAGGTATAGACCCATGAAAGAGCAAATACTATCGCACCTTGACAACCCCGGACAGTTGGAGAAACTTTACCGCTCCAACAAGACAGGCTTCAAACAGGAGTTCAGCAGCATATACCCGCAGCTCAGCGGCACTGCGCTGGCTGACTTCTGGCACGCAAGACTGCACTATGAAGCAGAGGATGTTTTCTGGCGCTTCAACCGGGAGTTTCTGTTTGTGGTGATCGCCGCTTTGGTGGCAGGTATACTGGTCAAGCTGCCCGCTATCTTCCCGATCAGCGAGGCATTCTACTACCCGCGCAACCTCAGCTTCTTTGTGCTGCCGCCTCTGATGGCCTACTTTGCCTGGAGAAACAAAATGCCTGAATACAGTGCAGGCATTATCGCCGGGATCACGGCCGTTTGCCTGGTATACATTAATGCCTTGCCCGACAACCAGAGTGACACCCTTGCGCTCGCCTGCATTCACCTGCCTTTGCTGCTGTGGGTACTGTTAGGGGTGTCCTATGCTGGCAACGAACTTCACCTGGCTGACAAGCGACTCAGCTTCCTACGCTTCAACGGCGACCTGGCGGTCATGTCGGCGCTGCTGGTCATAGCGGGCGGTATGATGACAGGTATAACAATCGGCTTGTTTGCACTGATCGGGCTCCGGATCGAGGAGTTTTACTTTGAGTACATCGTCGCCTTCGGGTTGCCGGCTGTCCCGATCGTGGCCTCATACCTGACGCAGAACAACCCCCAGCTTGTCAACAAGGTGTCGCCGGTCATTGCCCGGATCTTCAGTCCGCTGGTGCTGGTGATGCTAGTGATCTACCTCGGAGCCATCATCTACTCCGGTAAAGACCCTTACAACGACCGGGAATTTCTACTACTCTTCAACGTGCTCCTGATCGGGGTAATGGCGCTGATCTTCTTTTCCGTTGCCGAAAGCACGAACCGGAAAAGCGCTCCATCAGCGGTGTGGGTGCTGCTCATGCTCTCGGTTGTGACGGTGGTCGTGAATGGCATTGCCTTATCGGCTATTTCGTTCCGCATCTCGGAGTGGGGTATCACACCTAACAGAGTGGCTGTGCTGGGCGGCAATGTGCTCATGCTGGTGCACCTGCTCATCGTCACGGTCATGCTTTTCAAAGCAGCCACCCGAAAGGCAGCCATCACAGAGGTGGGGCGTTCCATTGTGCTCTACATCCCGGTTTACTTTGCCTGGACGATTGTGGTCGTATTCCTTTTCCCGATTATGTTCGGGTTTGAGTAAGCAGCAGAAATATTCTCTTCACTATAAAATCAAAAACACATCATGGAAAAAACATTTCAAATCGGGAGTGTAGTCAGCTGGCTGTTTGGCTTCCTCTTTCTGGCTATCGGATTCATCAATACGTTTTGGGAGAATGATGCCGGATATGGCCTTTTTATCATCATCCTGTCACTCGTTTACTTCCCTCCCATGACCGCTATTCTGCAAGAGACGACAGGCTTCTCTGTGCCGTTGGCAGCCAAGATCATCCTGGGCCTCTTCATTCTGTGGTCTGCGCTGGGTGTGGCCGAACTGCCCGAAAAGATCGACCTGATGCTGAAGGACTTTTAACCAGTCATTACTTAAAACAAATCATTTTCATCATAAACAAAAACAGATATGGTAACGCAAAACAAAAGATTGATCGGCATTGTGCTCGGCGTGGCACTGCTCTTATTTATCCCACTTATCGCGATGCAGTTCACCAGCGAAGTAGACTGGGATCTGCGTGACTTTGTGATCATGGGCATCCTGCTGCTCAGCACCGGACTTGCGGCTGAGTTTGTCATCCGAAAAGTGAAAAGCACTGAATCACGGCTCGTCATCATCGGGATCATTCTGCTGGCTTTCTTCCTCATCTGGGCTGAGCTGGCTGTTGGTATCTTCGGAAGTCCGTTTGCGGGAAGCTAAGCAACAGTCTCATGAAAGCGCATACCTTGACTTATCCCCTACTCGGCTGGCTTGTCGGCCTGGTAATCGCAATAGTGGGTGTACTGAACCTGGTGCTGGTACACCCTGTGCCGGGCATTGCCTACCTGCTCATTTCGCTTGTTTATCTTCCGCCAGTCAATGTATACCTGAAGCGATATCTGGGCCTCTCCATTCCGGTGGTGCTCAAAGTGGTGCTGGCTATCGTGCTGTTCATGTTTACCTTAGGCGTGAGCGACCTGGGCGATATGATCGACAAATTGTAATCAGACCATAAAACATGTGAAATGGGGGTGGTTAGCAGCATGTGCTGTTGACCACCCCCATTTTATAGCAGAAATTACTATGGATGCTTAACACATGGCCGTATCTTTACGGTAGAAAATTGATTGATCAAAAAACAATTTTAAATGGACAGAATAACAACTGATATATGCATTGTGGGGGCAGGACCAGTGGGCCTGTTTGCTGTGTTTGAAGCCGGCTTGCTCAAAATGCGCTGCCATGTGGTGGACGCCCTGCCAGTGGTAGGTGGCCAGCTGGCCGAGATATACCCTAAAAAACCGATCTACGACATACCTGGTTTTCCGTCGATACTGGCTGGTGAACTGGTAGATAACCTGATGAAGCAGATCGAGCCCTTCCACCCGACCTTCACCCTGGGTGAGCGTGTGGAGGAACTGGACAAGCAGGAAGACGGCACGTTCATTGTGCGCACTTCCGAAGGCACCGAAATTGCCTGCAAGGTAGTCGCCATAGCCGGCGGACTGGGCTCATTTGAGCCACGCAAACCGGCTATCGAAAGTCTGGAGAGCTTTGAGGGCAAAGGCGTGACCTACATGGTGCGCGACCCGGAGCTGTTCCGTAGCAAGAAAGTGGTACTGGCCGGCGGCGGTGACTCTGCCCTGGACTGGGCTATCTACCTGGCTGGTGTAGCCGAAGAACTGACGCTGGTGCACCGCGGCTCCACCTTCAGGGGAGCGCCGGAGTCGGCGGAGAAAGTGCTGACCCTGGCCGAGGAAGGCCAGATCAAATTGCTGCTAAAGTCGAACGTGACGGATGTGCAGGGCAACGGCAAAGTAGACGCTGTAACCGTGCTGATCGACAATAAGGACGAGCACAAGATCGAAACCGACTACTTCATTCCGCTTTTCGGACTGGTGCCAAAGCTGGGACCGCTCGAGAACTGGGGGCTGGAGTTGGAGAAGGGCGCTATTGTAGTAAACACTTTCGATTACTCCACCAACATACCGGGCGTATACGCCATCGGCGACATCAACACCTACCCGGGCAAGCTGAAGCTGATCCTGTGCGGTTTCCACGAGTCGGCCCTGATGGCGCAGAGTGCCTATAACATTATCTATCCCGACAAGAAGTTCGTGCTCAAATACACGACCGTGAACGGCATTCAGGAGTTGAGCTAATGGAGGAGCTGATCAACATACACGTGGAGCTGCCCGACGGTAGCCGCGTGACACTGGAGGCTCCTACTGACATGGGTCTTTCGGTGATGGAAGTGATGAAGGCGAACGAACTGGACGTGCCGGCCATTTGCGGCGGTATGGCCATCTGCGCCACCTGCCACGTGGAGGTGCTGCAGAGCGGTGAGTTGCCCGAGCCCGGCGACGACGAAGCTTACATGCTCGAGACGCTTCCGCATGCCACAGCAACCAGCCGCCTTTCGTGCCAGCTGCGCGTGAACCCTGACCTCGACGGACTGGTGGTGCGCCTGATGCCGGAAGCGTAAGGGCTATACCTGATACCCGGAAAACCAGAAAGCCATACCTGCCAAGGGTATGGCTTTTTTGTGCGGCTATACCTGAGTACAAATTGCCTTAAACCTTGCTTTGCTCCATGTAGGGCTGCCAGTTCACGATCAGCACCTTCTCCTCAGGCAGGAGCATATATCCATAGTCATAGCAGAGATGGTAAGTGTTTCCCTTCTGGGTGCGGTAAACCTGTGTCAGGTATCGGAAATCAAAGCCTGCCAGCTCCAGGTACTGGCGAGGGAGGGTGGTCTTACCCTGCGGACTGAGCTGCTTGAGGATGCTGCGGTTCTTTCTTAGCGCGGCGTTAGTTTGGAGAATCCTGCGTTCGTGTTGGTTCTGTAGTTTGACTGTGTTGTTGGCCAGGTGGCGGCAGGAGTCAGAGCAGTAGCGCTTATCGCTTCTGCCCACGATGGCTGTTCCGCACTGAGTGCATGTTCTGGCTTGGCTCATAACTTACCCGCGTTTGTACTCGCGTATATCCGTGTATACTCGCGTAATAACACGGCTACGGTTTAGAAAGGTTTTACTTTTGCCTTCAGTAACTATCTCATTTACCATGGCTTATCCCGATCAACAACCTATTTTGTACCTGAACCCGCTAGAGCACGCAGGCAGGGCTTATATTCGTATCTGGCACAAGCCCAACCCCTTCCTCTCCAAACGACTGAAGGAGGCTGGCTGGATCAAGTACAGCAAAACCTACAAGTGCTTTGTGATGCACCGCAGCAGCCAGGCCATCGAAATGACACACCAGCACTTCCAGGGGCTGGCCAAAGTTGATACACGGTATTTATATCGGCCCAGGCGCCTGCGCCCGGCGGAAGGAGCCGTTATACTGCAACAGGACAGGCAGCTGGCAGAGCCACTGGGAAAGGCGCCTGCACGTCCCGTCGTGCGCCTGCAGCCCCTGGAACACCAGGGCAGGCCGTATGTACAACTCAGCTACCAGTACAACCAGGAAATCTATACCTGCCTGAAGCAAAGCAAAGTGGCCAGGTGGCTGCAAGACATGCAGTGCTTTGTCACCGGCACCGAAAGCAATAGTCTCCACAGGCTTCTAACGGAGCTGGAGGGGGTAGCCCAGGTGTGGCTGGCGCAGACCATGCAGGTAAAGGACATGGCCCTGCAGGCCCGGCTCTGGGAACAATGCTACCTAAAGGGCGACGGCTATATTGCCTGCCCGCTTCCCTACGTGGAGAAGCTGTTTCTGCTGAATTACAGCCTCAGTACCATCCGCACCTATCACAGCCTGCTCCTGCGCTTTCTGAACGCGCACAAGGCCAGCGGGCTGGAGGGCATACACGCCTTTTCAGAAGAGGCCATTAACCACTACCACCGCCAGATGGTGCAGGCCGGCACCTATTCCGTGTCGTTTGTGAACCAGTCGATCAACGCGGTGAAGTTCTACTACCAGCGCGTGCTGCTGCGGCACGAGGTGCAGCTGGGCCAGGTGGAGCGGCCCGAGAAGCCCGAGCGCCTGCCCCAGGTCCTGAGCAAACAGGACGTGCTCAAAATCCTGTCCGTGACCGAGAACCTCAAGCACCGCTGCATGCTTCAGTTGCTATACGCGGGAGGCCTGCGCATCGGTGAGGTGATCAACCTGAAGCTGACGGACGTGCAGTCAGAACGTAACCTGCTGCTGATCCGTGGGGGCAAAGGCAAGAAAGACCGCACCACGCTGCTCTCCCAAAAGCTGCTTGAAAGTCTTCGGGCCTATTACAAACAGTACAGGCCCAAGGTGTGGCTCTTTGAGGGGCAGACGGGCGGGCAGTACACGGTGGAGAGCATCCGCAGCGTGTTCAGAGCCAGCAAGGAGAAGGCGGGCGTGAAAGCACCCGCCACGCCACATACCCTGCGCCATTCTTTTGCCACTCACCTGCTGGAGCAGGGAACAGATTTAAGGTATATCCAGGTGCTGCTGGGACATCGGAGCAGCAAGACCACCGAGATCTACACCCACATCACCACCCATGCGCTGGATAAAATTGTCAGCCCGTTGGATAATCTCTAGCAATCACCTATATTAGCTTAACGATATAGACTCATGCGCACCACAGCCACAAGTAACAGATCCAGCAAGCAAATGAGCGCGAATGCGCGCTGTAGCAACTGCGCACATAGTGCAGATAAGCGTATGTTGTCGTATATACTATAGTTAAATCCGTCATTGGGATTATTTTCAAATTTTAAAATGGCGAAGCTTTCAGGCTTTACCGGCGGGGAGGAATCACAGGCTATAAAAAAGGGAATGCCTGCAGAAGAGCCAAAGGCATAAATGGAGTTTAGGCCGGCAAGTCTTGCGGCGGCGTTGCC
>NZ_FTNM01000018.1 GCF_900156415.1 Pontibacter lucknowensis
CAGATATACCCGAAGCGAAGGCAGTAAAGAACTGTTAAAATGGTAAGTATTGATAAAGTAAGTCCCTTCATTCTATAACTTTCATTTTGGCTAACGTTCTTGGCTATGCGGCTGCATAGCTGCCGTATAGGTGTTGTTGGGTGAAGGTTTTCTTATTTTTACTCTATCAGACCGTATTCTACTATCGCATCAGCCCAAATAAGTTCTTTATTCATCTCCACTGCTTTCTTGACTAATACTTCTATTGCTTTCTGATTCAAATCTTTCTTTTCAATCTCTTCTACAAATCTTTTAGAATCTTCAGGATTTAAACCTTTGGCTCGCTCTTCAAGATTGCAACACCCATATCCATCAAAAGAAATTCTTACTAAATAAATACGGTTATCCTTAGTTCGATTAAAATCTATAAAAACAGAACCATCAAGACATCCTAAATAATAATCTGCCTTGCGAGTTTCAGGCATAGTTGTTTTAAAGAAATCGAAGTCTTGATTCATTATGTTTTAAATTACACCCAACGGTCTGGTACATAAAACGGGCAAGGCGCAGCCGCAGCTTGGTTTATGTGCAGGGTTAGCGGATGCTTTTCTTCTTATTTCTATTTGCTTTTAGGTCAGTCATAAACGAATCTCTGTACTCCCTTAGTTTGCGTCTGTACCAGAATGGGAGTAGATACAAGAATGTTAGAATTACAAACCACCCACCGACCACTATAACCACACCCAAAGTGCCACTATCAGTAACAAGAGCAAACAAAGTCAAAAACACGAGAAAACTTAAAAATATGGAGATAGCAAGGAAATAAGCTCCAGTATAAGGAATCATTTCACCTTCCGCTGTTGTCTCTGAACCACTCTCTCCTTCATTGAATGTGATGTTTATTTTGCCTGCGCCTCTATAAGGATTGAACATCTTAGGATTTACTTCTATCTCCACTGAATTTTCACTGGTAAGCTTCACTTCTTTGTAGTCGATAAGGCCAATACCAAGTATGCTTGCTAAGTCTCTTTTCTTTCCTTTTTCTCGTGCGATAGTCTCCATTACCTTAGACTTAGGTTGGTTAATCTCTATTGAGAATTTTTCATGGTATTGTTCGAAAATTTTCTTCATACTTTGAAGTAACCGCTAACAATCATTGGAAGGAGACGTCCTGTTGGTTTTGTAGGGATTGATGTCTTCTTCGGGTAGTTATCCGTGCTTGTTTTTCCTTTTTTTGTAGTTACTGTGTGGAATTTCTATTTTTATTGAGGGAAAAACAAGCTGCTCGTTGGGTTATTTTCTCCTTCTAAATGGCGGCTTTA
>NZ_FTNM01000008.1 GCF_900156415.1 Pontibacter lucknowensis
GCGTCGGGGGCGGTGGCGAAGCCGGCGTTTTCGTAGCGTACGGTGGTGGTGCTCTCGAAGCAGCGGCGACGGCGGGTGGAGGAGACGCTCACCGACAGGTAGGGGGAGAGCGTTACCTTATTCCAGAAATCGGGTCCTTTAGCAAAATTACCAGCCTGAGTTGCTGCTACATCAATAGTTGTACTGCATAATTCCCTAACATCTATTCCAACTTGATTTCCAAGCATCTGACTTACTCTGTAATCACCAGGTTCTACCGCAAGCGTGTAGCTGCCTGATTCGTCAGAGATTCCGTAATAGGGCCCGGGTTCTGCTTTCACAACTATACCAGCTAAACCTGTTGAAGACTCAGGTTCGCATAAATTGTTGGTAGGAGTAAATATCTTACCCGTAATATAACTCTGAGGGACTGCTTGTTTCCTTTTGTAGAGTGCAATGGTACCGTCAAATAGTAGGGCAGCGATCACAGTTCCAGATTTGTTCACGCCAACTTTCCCGTTGGTTACTACTAATCGCTCACTCGGTTCTCCATTATGTTTATGTATATCGATAGCTCTTTCAGACGAGTAATTGTGCTGCACTGACCAGTAAGCATTTCCATGGTTATCTACTGAGAAATTACCACCGTTGTGTTCTTTGTTGAGAGATGTGTCTCCATAGGCTAAAAGCAAGTCACCATAAGGGCTGAATTTTCGTATTCGATGCCCCCTGGAGTCTTGGGTATATACAAATCCCAAGTCATCAAAAACTATGTAACCCAGTGAATAAAAATGGATTTTACCTTTCCCTAACCTTATAGGTTGGCCGACCATGTCACCCTGCTGGTTTAGTCTGGATAAATAGATACCACCTTTATCTGTCGTCTTTTTAACTAAGTGGATGATGCCTTTACTATCGACGAACATACCCTTCACTGATCCATACGTGGTGTTCTCATGAACAAGCGACACTTGCAGAGTATTGACCAACTGGCCAGTTCTATTGTACTTATCAATTTGCTGCTTATCTGAATTCTGTTTTAGATAATAGATGTTTTCATCCTGGTCAACTGCAAGGAGCATAGACGAAGGGCTTGAAAAGTACTCTTTCTCAAAAACAGGAGCAAATCTTAGTTCAAGTTCTGTAGATGGATTGTATTTATGAATCTCAATATCGTAAGCAGAGATATTTCCTGAGATGGCATAGATATTATTCTTCCTGTCGTAGATAGGAGGTTCAAATCTATACTCCTGGCCATATTTCCGAATATACCTGCCATCATGGGTGTATTTGTTTACCGTTCTTTCTGACCAGTGATCGTCGCAAGCATAAACATTTCCTTCCCGGTCTACAGCTAACCTCACAGCTGTGCCATGTAAATTGCCATCGACACCCCCACCATGACCTGCAAATTTTTTTACTAAAACCCCATTAGCGTCAAATTGTAGTATCTGCCTGTGATAATCATACACAGTGTAAAAGCCGCCATCTTTTCTGACAGCCATACTTGTTATATCATTAGGGTTCCAGCTAGGCCCTGCCTGCTTTACATCGAATTTTTGTAAATATTCGCCTGTAGAGGAATATTTATGGACAGATTGAGTGGTGCTAAAGACACTCTTAGCATCTAGGACATAAAGGTTGCCAGCTCCGTCAACACCAATTTCTATAATGTATTCTATCTCCCCACCGACATCAGTCCCTGAACCTAACGTTTTTATAAATCGGCCTTGTGAATCAAATTTATCGATGTGTTTTTTTGAGCTATTTGCTATATACAAATTATCATCTTCATCAATAGCCAGCTTGCCTGTATACGTTTGCGTTGTAGTTGGATTATCAACCTTGCCCACCGCAAAAAGAGGATCACCGGACGGGCTGTATTTGATTACACTTTTAGAGTAGGACTCATCTACATAAATGTTGTCTTCGCTGTCAAGCACAATAGAGCGAGCAGACATAAGTGGTCGGTTTTTCTTAATATCTATTCGTTCAAGATATTGTCCATCTGGACTGGTTTTCGTGATATGGTCACTCTGCAGAATGAGAACATTACCAGCTCTGTCCACCGCAACGTCCCTAGGGTATCCTATAGGTGTTCCGATAGTCCATTTGTACTCAAAGGATGATTCTTGAGCGTAGGTAAAAGAGAATGGAAATAGGATAAGAAGAAATACTAAAGCTTGTAAAGTTGTCCTCATAGGCTAAAAATAAAAAGGCTATTGTCCTGTAAATGTAGTTATTAAAGTATAAACATATAGCTATTGAAGCACATGTGTGCTCAGCTTTTTTGCTAAACGCCTTATGTTATACCTTAGCCATCACGCAGGCCGCCTGACAGCATAGATCAGCTCATCCTGATACTCGCCATTTTTGTAAAAGGTCTTCTCCAGCTTTGCTTCCAGCACGAAACCGGCTTTTTCAAGTGCCCGCTGCGAGGCGATGTTATACCCGAAAGGACGGGCGAAAATGCGGTTGATGTCCCAATTGGCAAAGCCGTAATCCACCATCTGGCGGATCGCCTCCGTTACGATGCCTTTGCCCCAAAAGGGCTCCGCAAGCCAGTAGCCCATCTCCGCATTTTTCCGGTAGATGTCTGCCTGAAGGTGTATGCCTATACCGCCTGCGGCTTCGCCTTCCACCTCGATTGTAAGAATATGGGGCGGGTTGCCCTGTGTCACCATCTCCAAAAAAGCCTTGCCTTTCTCATAGGTATAAGGATGCGGAAACACATCCGCCATGTTTCGGGCAATGTTGAAATTGTCAGCGTATTTTACCAGACTGTCAAGGTCATCCATGGTCCAGGGACGCAGTTTGAAATTCATCATCTACCTGCTTTAAAAATCACTTTCTGCGTGATGTTACTTTAAATGCTGCTTGAAGAAATCAACGGTACGCTGCCAGGCCAGTTCGGCGGCTGCTTTGTCGTAACGGGGTGTGGTGTCGTTATGGAAGCCGTGGTTGGTGCCTGGGTAAAAGTGTGCGGTGTACTGCTTGTTGTGGGTTTTCAAAGCCGCTTCATAAGCCGGCCAACCTTCATTTACACGGGTATCGTGCTCGGCGTAATGCAGCAGGAGGGGAGCCTTTATTTTCGGCACATCCTCAACCGGCGCCTGCCCCCCGTAGAACGGAACGGCTGCTGCCAGGTCAGGTATACGCACGGCCATCATGTTGGCAATCCAACCGCCGAAGCAGAAACCCACCACACCGGCTTTGCCATTGCAGTTTTTATGGTTCTTGAGGTACTCGTGTGCTGCTATAAAGTCCTCGAGCATTTCGTTACGATCGCGCTGGCTTTGCAAAGTACGACCCTCGTCATCCGTGCCCGGGTAGCCTCCAAGCGGCGTGAGGGCGTCTGGTGCGAGGGAGATGAATCCAGCGAGTGCTGCTCTCCGGGCCACATCCTCTATATGCGGATTCAGCCCTCGGTTTTCGTGCACCACTACCACACCCCCGAGCCGGTTCTTCGCATCCGCCGGCATCGACAAAAGTGCCTTAATCGGGCCGCCACCTTTAGGAGACTGGTACGTGGTGTACTCGGATATAATGCGCGGATCGTCCGCAGCCAGTTGGACTTTGTTTTTGTAATCCGGCATCAGAAAACTCGCGAGCGAGGCCACCGTGAGTCCACCTACGGCATAGATCGAGAGCTTTTGCATAAAATCGCGCCGGTTGATGCGGTCGTGGGCATAGTCGTCGTACAGGTCAAACACTTCCTGTTTAATATCTTCCTTTTTGATCTCGTCCATATAAGTTTTCTGTTTTGCTTCAGATTAATGTGCGTATAAGAGGCTGAATGCTATACCTGCCAGTTTTTGCAAAGCACTAAAACATCCTTTAAGGTAGTGAAAGTGAGTGGAATAATAGGCTACTAAGAACAAGAATATTTTGATTGTGATAAGGAGGGTAAAGTTTTGTAAAGGCCACTAAAGAGGCGCAGCCGATAATGTACAACAGCCTTTTATTTAGTATTTGCTGATGCTTTTGAAATATGCTCCTTTACAAGAGAGGGTTGAATTTTTATAGCTATAATTTTGAAGTTCTCATCCACAAGAATGGAGTAAGGAAACATGTTCACCCCAAGCTTCCTGTTCAGCTCAAGTGTGGACAAACCCTGCTTCCAAGTCATTTCTTTTGCATCAATGAACTTAGCCACTTTTTCCAAATCACTGTCATTGAAGTTAAGGGAAAGGATGTCGAGCCTGTCCCCGTATTCTGCATACAGAGTGCGGAGATCAGGGATTAGCTGAACACAGCCCCTGCACCACGTGCCCCAAAACTCAATCAGCTTGTACTTCCCGTTTCCCTTCAGTGCATAGACGTCATGGGTAGTTGTATTATCGATAAGTTTATAGCTAAAGCTGGGCAGGATGTCACCTTCCTTAATTCTGCTCACAGTGGCGGGCTGCTCAGTTGAGCTAACTCTGACATAAGAACCGAGTGAGTCAAACTCTTCTATCTTTATGTTCGCCTTGCTAAAGGCTATCACGTCCTCAAAGATTTTATAACCATTCTTGTGGAAATTTTCATCGAGTGTATCCTGCTTGCCCTCAGCCAGGAGTAGCCTGTCCCCGATATAAAATTCTCCATCAATGTACTTTTTGGATATGATGCCGTCATTGTTCACATCACAGAAGCCAATGGTATAATCTATGCCGTTTAAGCGAAAGTACCCCACTTTGGCAATCGGGTTCATGGAGAGCCAGTATCTTGGAAGCGTGAACTGCGCTTTCGGGCTTTTGTAAAGAAGTTTCTGCATCTCAAGGTATCCTTTCTCCGTTTCATCATCCATTATATGTTTGGCGAAAGACAGAGTCGTTTTCCCTCTAGGCTGCCTCTGATTATGAAAACTTAACTCCGCTTTCCCATCTCTGAAAGTGACGGGTTGCCCGTCATCGCTAAAGTCGGAGTTGTTGTTGCTGTCAAAGTAAAGAACAGGCGAAGCAGATTTGTAGTCTGCCACCAGTACCACACCCAAATCTGAACCGGCTGCCTCATACTGGAAGAAGAAATAGGCATTCTCTGCAGAACTTGGGAAGTTCACCGGCAATTTAACAGGAACACTTTTGTTGCCCTTTTCTATCTGACTTCCATTTAACACAAAGAGTTGTATTCCCTCATTACGTTTGATGACAGCTTGCTTGTTGAGTTTTACGGTTTTGCTTTGTCTGTTTTGTGAATAGCCCGAGCTAACCGAAAAAATTGCTAGAATGACGGTAATCAGAATCAGTTTGTGCATGAACTGGTTATTATTTTAATATGGCTTCAGGGATTGATAGCTAGCCTGTTATTGCAAACTGTGAACGAGGCGTAGCCGCAGCAAACCTGCTATACTCTATTTTGGTTTGGTATTGTTACTTCAACCAATTTGTCTGCTTTTGGGAAATAGCGCTTCCCGTTGAAGGTCGGTACATTCATCTCTATTGCAGCTCCCCCGTGAATCTTTATTTCTTTCAGTACAATGTTGTGAAGTCGCTCTGCTCCTAAAGGGTCCATACCTGTAACATCATAGATAATACAGTTGCTCAACAAAGGCAAAGGATTTTAAAAGCTGCACATTGGGATGCTGCTTCTTTCCAATCAGGTAGTCTTTCAGAATTAGCGCGATCTCCATAGAGTCGACCAACAGCGACATAAGCTCTCCCTGATTCAGTTCAAATTCTGGAAGATGCCTCCCTTCAATTAGAGCTGCTTTTGTCCTTAATACTACCAAATTTCTTAATCTTGATATGCCACAACGGGTTTGCCTGATAAGGTGTGCAAGGCGAAGCCGAAGCATAACTTATAGGCTGGGTTATGTTCTTTTGTTTTTAAACAAACTCACTTATAGGTCTGACGGCTTTAAAGCTTTTCCTTAATTTAGCTAAAGCCCTTTTTTCAGTTTCTTCATCTGAAAAACTAATCAACAAACTACCTTTTGCAATTTCAGGGAACCTTGTAGCTTCACCGTTTGCCAGTTGCTTCAGTTCGTTATACCTATCATCATCTCTTCTCACGAATCCTTTAGGTACTAAGTTTGGACTGAGCCACACCCATTGTCCATTTATAGTACTCCGATACGTCGGATAGCCATAATCATAAGAGTTAGGATCTTCAAATTCGATACCTAAACTTTGCTCTATATCTTTAGCAACTTCCTCAATTGATTCGTTGGTTTCTATCACGAACTCTCCATTAGTTTTAACAACTAACTTAGATAAGTATTCAGCGAAAGAATTTGCTACCACGGTTTGAATCCCACTCTCTGGTACAGTCAGAGTAATTTGCGGATTTAGCCTGTTCTGTCTGTAATCGAGGCACATAAAAAAATGCCCGTCGTCGTCAAATGGGATAAGCCCGTCTAATTCGAAACCTACCCAGTCATAATATTCCGACCAATCAACATTGGTTAAGGAAGGGTAATGTGGTCCGATACCATAAATAAGATTATGTTCAAAATCTGCTAGCGTTTTCCTGATATAACCGCCATTCTGTGTTTTTACAAGTTCGATATATTCATTTGGCAGTTTGTACCCGATTTTCTTCTCTGCGTCTTCAAGTATCTCAGCTGTCAATGGTGGTTGAAGATAAGGTAAGTAGGCAGGCTTTTCCCAGATTGATTCCAATTCATTCATTATTTACCAATTGAACATAACCTTTAGATTAACCCGATATTATTTTTCCTATACGCGCAGCACCCTTTTACCAGGTATAGAGGTATTGCTTTTATACCTTCAGAGCAGCCAGTGCACTACCCGCTAACAAGGCGAGACTGGTCCTAACAGCCGATTCAGACTGGCTGCTCTTTTTATAAACCCGCAGGCAGGGGTCATATAGATTTTCGGGACGCTTTGGGCCCATTATAAAGGTTTCGATCCGCAGCTTGCATAACTTAAACAAAAGATATGGAAAAGCCTATCAATCTGCAAGCCCCGTCCTTCATCTTGGGCATCGATGTATCAAAAGACAGCCTGGATGTGTGCCTGGTCAGAGTCAGTGACAAACTTCAGCTTTGCCACAAGCTAAACAACAACCCCTCGGGCTTCCGCCGCATGAAGGCCTGGCTCAAGCAGCACGGCTGCGAGGCGGGAGCTGACACGCTCTGCTGCCTGGAGCACACGGGCCTCTACACCCGACAGGTGGTCCATTATCTGTTGGCTCGGGATGTGCAGGTGTGGATGGAGAGCGCCCTGCAGATCAAAAGAAGCATCGGCATGGTACGCGGCAAGGATGACAAGGTGGACGCCCAGCGCATCGCCCGCTACGCCCTCTTGCACCAGCGCGAGGCCAGGTGCCTGAACCTCTCTGGTGTGACGCTGGAACGCTTAAAGGATCTGCAGGCAAACAGGGGCAGATTGCTAAAGGCATTGCAGAGTATTAAAGTCACCATCAAAGAACTCATAGCGGTAGATCCGGTGTCTGGCAAAACACTCGAGCAGGTGAATAAGAAGGCCATCAAAGGAATAGAGGAAAGCATGGAGCAGGTGGAGGAGAAGATGCAGGAGTTCATCGCCAAAGACGGCGAGCTAAAGAAGAAATACGACCTGCTCACGGGCATCAAGGGCGTGGGAAAGGTGCTGGCCATCTCACTCTTGGTCTACACGCAAGGCTTTACTAAAATGGACGACGGGCGAAAGCTGGCCTGCTACTGCGGGGTGGCGCCCTTCGAGTACCGCAGCGGCACGAGCGTGATGGGCAGAACAGGCGTCTCCAAGTTCGCCAACAAAGAACTCAAGCACATCCTGCACATGGCCGCCATCAACAGTGTCCGTTTCAATGAGGAGTTCAGGCTCTACTTCGAGCGGAAAGTGGGAGAAGGAAAGAGCAAGATGAGCGTCATCAATGCCGTGCGTAACAAGCTCCTCCACCAGATCGTGGCGGTGGTGAAACGGAGGACGCCCTATGAACTGAAATTGAAGAATATTTAGAGCAAAACCCTTGTTTTAATCATAGATTTCGGTTAGTATATACATAACCCGCAGCGGAGCAAGGATTTTGTATATACAGTGTTAGAAAAGTGTTTTTCATTTAGTATTCCTGAATAAGCACGTTTGTAGGAATATTCAAGGTCTTATGCAGACTCCTTATCATTTCCAGCGTAAGCTTTCTTTTTCTATTCAATACTTCGCTTACCCTGCTTTTGAAACCCAGAACTTGGGCTAAATCCTTTTGCTTAATTCCGAGTTGCTCCATTCTGAATTTTACTGCTTCAATCGGGTCTGGTGCTTCAATCGGGAAATGTTCCTTTTCATAGGAGTCAATCAGGAACGAAAGCACCTCCAGTTCATCGCCGTCTTGAGTGTCGGGTTCCGCGTCGAATATTTCCTCCAACCTTTGCAAGGCCAATTGATAGTCTTCTTCTGTTTTTATTAGCTTAATATTCATTTCTTATTCTTTAAACTTTAGTTGCATCAACCTTGTCATATTCGGCATGCGTTCCGATGAACCGTATCCAAACAATGCCATACTTGTAGTTGATTCTGACGATTAACCTATAATTATTCCCCTTGATGTTGAAGACCATTCTGTTGTCCTCCAGTAGGCTAGCTGAAGGGTAGTCTTTCTTTATGTCGTTTGGGGATGTCCAATTTGCCTGCTCGGCCTCGTTATACCAGGCTTTTAGCTGTTGTTCACTATCAGCATGCTTTTCCCAAAAATCCCGCAGTGTCCGTTTTGCTATTACTCTCACTTCTTTATTTTAAAACTCAAAACTAAACAAAAAAGTTACCATATTGGTAACTTAAAGGCAAGATTTTATATTAAATATTTTCTAACGGTCTCGTACAGGCAACGGGTGAGGCATTAGCCGAACATGGTGCCTGTGCTGTGTTGCACTAAACCTTCGGTAGCTGGTTTTAAAAAGCAGCGGATAAGCGTTACCTTTTGATTCACACTTAACTCTTACATAAGATGAAAAAAAAGCGCCTACCCTTATCCAGACTGCCTGTACTAATGTAGCGGGATTCCGCGAGCTTTACGAGAAGTTCCGAAAAAAAATCACCGTCTCGGGCCGGGGCCAGAGCACGCTCAAAAACTACAGCCACCACCTGGTCAGGGTGGCCCTGCACTTTAACTGCCTGCCCACCGAGCTGGACCCAGACCAGCTCAACGACTACCTCTACCTGGTCAAAGAGGAGCACAACACCCCCTCCAACTCCTACTTCAAGTTCACCGTCTACTCCCTGCGCTACGTCTTCCGCATGGAGGGATTGAAAGACAAGCGCATCGAGCTGCCCGCCCTCAGGCGCGAGGGCAAGTTGCCCGTGGTGCTCAGCAAACCCGAGGTCAAAAGACTGCTCTCTGCGCCCAAACTGCTCAAGCACCGGGTGCTCATCGCCACCCTCTATGGCTGCGGGCTGCGCTGCAGTGAGGTGTGCAACCTGAAGCTCTCCGATCTGGACTTTGACCGCAGGATGCTGCACGTGCGCCAGGGGAAAGGGGGCAAGGACCGCTACCTGCCCCTGAGCGGGCACCTGGTCCGCGGCCTTGAAAAGTACATCCTGTCCGAGTGCCCGCAACAGTGGCTCTTCAACGGACAGGTGCAGGAGAACGAGCAGGGGCTGCGCGACAGGCGCTACACCACGGCTGGCATCCAGTGGGTAGTGCGGGAGGCCAGAAAGGCGGCCGGCATCCAAAAGCAGCTCACCCCGCACACCCTGCGCCACACTTACGCCACCCACCTCTTGGAGGACGGCCTGGACATCGTCTCGATCAAGGACCTGCTGGGCCACGCCTGCATCGACACCACCATGGTCTACCTGCACGTGGCCCAGAGCGGCAGGAAAAAGCCCTTCTCCCCGCTGGATACCCTCTACTGCTAGTGCGGGCCAAGCACGAGGTGGCCCATGTGCTCCAGGCGCACTGGCCCCAGGTGGAGAACTGTGGCGGCGTCAATTCCTGGCAGCTGCGCAC
Source organism: Pontibacter lucknowensis (assembly GCF_900156415.1). GTDB lineage: Bacteria > Bacteroidota > Bacteroidia > Cytophagales > Hymenobacteraceae > Pontibacter > Pontibacter lucknowensis. The sequence goes on from NZ_FTNM01000008.1 coordinate 9,871, forward strand.
GCTGGCGGCCCTGATGCGCTGCCGCACCCGGGCCATGGGCGGGCACGTGGACGCCTGCTCTGATTGCGGCCAGGTGCGCGTCAGCTACAACTCCTGCCGCAACCGCCACTGCCCCAAGTGCCGGGGCCGCAGGCGCGAGCAGTGGATACAGGCCCGGCAGGCCGAGCTCCTGCCCGTGCCCTACTTCCACGTGGTCTTCACCCTGCCCGACACGCTCAACCAGCTGGCTATGCATCAGCCCAGGCTCGTCTACGACACCCTCTTTGAGGCCGCCTGGGCAACGCTGCTTGCCTTCGCCTCTGACCGAAAGCACCTGGGGGCAAGGCCGGGCATGGTGGCCGTGCTCCACACCTGGGGCCAGACCCTCTCGCTGCACCCGCACCTGCACTGCGTCGTGCCCGGCGGCGGGCTCAGTGAAAACGGCAGGTGGAAAGGAGCCCGCGGCAAGGGGAAGTACCTCTTCCCGGTCAAGGCCATGAGCCTGGTTTTCCGTGCCAAGTAGGTGCAGCTGCTGAGGGAAAAATTGCCCGAGGCGGACAAGGAGCTGATCAGGGCGCTGTTCGGCAAACGGTGGGTGGTGTATGCCAAGCGCCCATTCGCAGGTCCCGGGCACGTGGTGGAGTACCTGGGCCGCTATACCCACAAGATCGCCATCTCCAACCACCGGATAAAGGAGGTGGGCGAGCAGTCGGTGAGCTTCTCCTACAGGGACTACCGGCAGGGGGCCAAAAAGCTGGAGATGAAATTGGAAGGCATGGAGTTTATCCGACGCTTCGCCCTGCACATCCTGCCACGGGGCTTTGTCCGCATCCGCCACTACGGCATTCTGAGCGGCACTAGCAAGGGCGCGGCCATTCCCGTGATCCGGGAGCAGCTGCCCGGGGAGAAAAGGCGGGAAGTTGAAGTGCGGGACCTCGAGGAATACAACCCCTTGCTCTGCCCCTGCTGCAAAAAGGAGACGATGCTCACCCTCCAGGTGCTGGCCAAACGGGGGCCGCCACAGGGGATGAGGACGCAGCACAGGTACCGGGAGTTCGAGTAAGAAGTTAAAAAAAGCCGCCCGAGAAGGCGGCCTGGCGAAGCTATGCCCCTGCGGCAGCAAAGGCCTTGTAAAGAGCAGGAAACTTCTCCCGGGAAAAACAGAAAGTATCTTTAACAACCCCTCCAGGCCCACATCCGATGGGCCAGCCGGCTACCAGAAAGCCCGGGGCAAGTAGCGCAGGGGCAAGCCTCTTCCGACTTAAAACCCATAACGCGTCGCACGGTTAGTGCAACCACGGCTTCATTGTCGGCACTCCGTACCCAACGAAGCCTTAGTTGTTGGTGGAAGTTATTCTTTCTTCTTTATTCTCTTGTGGAGCTTTTTTGTTTTAAAGCAACCTGTATCTATTTCTTCTACTGGTTTTAATCCTTTAGCTTTAACCTTCCACTTGGTATTATCAAAAACAGGATAAGTAGGAGCCATCGGGTCTGGATCGTCCTTTGGCAAAAACTCTGAATTGCTTGTCAGCTTTACTATTCCGCTTTCTTCCATCCATGTACCAGTAACCACAGCTTGGCACCCTCCGACTGCATACCTGTATTCAAACTCTTTATTTTCGTTCAGTTTCAAGACGGACAGGAACTCAAATGCACCTATACCATAGGTTCCCGCAACTTCTTTCTTATTTTCACTTTGTAATGTGAAGGACGATAGAATAAGCGATAAGAAAGAAAGGTACAGGTATAAATTCATTCTTCTATTGATTAAAATTACCACCAACAATCATTGGAAGGAGACGTCCTGTTGGTTTTGTAGGGATTGATGTCTTCTTCGGGTAGTTATCCGTGCTTGTTTTTCCTTTTTTTGTAGTTACTGTGTGGAATTTCTATTTTTATTGAGGGAAAAACAAGCTGCTCGTTGGGTTATTTTCTCCTTCTAAATGGCGGCTTTA
>NZ_FTNM01000010.1 GCF_900156415.1 Pontibacter lucknowensis
CTGGCTGCTTTGAAGGTATAAAAGCTGTACTCCTATACCTGGTAAAAGGGTGCTGGGTGTATTAGAAAAATAATATCAGGCTAATCTAAAGGTTATGTGCCATATTATGAACCGACTGCTTAACAAACGAACAACAAAAATTGTATCATCAACTTCGCCTCTAACTTTTGAGACGACAGGTGGTGGTTCTTGGGAAGTATGGGACAGATTTATTGCAGTTAACGGACAAAATATTTATCACATTGGAAATGTTTGCGGAACTTGTTCTTTCTTTTTTGAAAAACTTATAGACAACAAAAAATCAATCAATCCCAAAGAGACCATTGACAAACTAAATGTTGGACTGACTTCTATTGGAGATAATACAATTGACACTTTAAGAGAAATAATTCCCAACGGATTCTACGAAATTGCCCTGCTGACAATTAAACCCAAATTTGCTGAAGTTGGACAATCAGGTGACTACTTTGCAAATGAACAAGTAAATTTATGGGGAATAGACGGATATTATGGTGTTCCTCATTCACCTAAAGTGAATTACTATCGTGGAACGGACAAGGAAATCGGTGACGAAAGAAAACTATTTGAATTTTTTATCCCATTGACATCAACTGATAATTTAGACCAGACAAGAGTTGACTTTTATAAAGAAGAAATTTTAAAAGGCAATAAACCAACAGCAATTAGCTTATCAATTTTAGACATTAAAGAACCTGCTGTTTGGCCTGATGATGACATCAAGCCCGACTTTACTTCTCATTGGTGTGTTGCTCATTACATACTTGACGGACACCATAAAATTAAAGCTGCGAGTGACTTAAATTCTGAAATAACTTTACTTTCGTTTATAGCGATAGAAAAAGGAATTTCATCAACTGACGACATTAACGAATTATTGAAATATATTGACAACTAAGAACAGAAATACGGCACATAACATCGTATTGGCAATAGGCGGGCTGAACGACTTCGTATCAACGGAAGTGCAAAATTCAACTTTCGTTCTTCGTATCAAATTCGGTGCTAAAAATCCCGCCCATTGCCAATACGTGACCCGTTGGGCTACATAGATAAGTAATGAAGTTTTTTAAAATCATATTAAAGCTATTTGGAATTACAGCCTTCACTTTGGTAGTTCTTTTTATTGGGCTGGTTGTAGTTGCTCATTTTATGTTTGGCTCCAATGAAAAAGCGGTTGACAGCAATGTGTTGCTGAAGAGTAGTGAATTCAGAAGCTTACATCAATCTGTCGTCTCTCTCGATAACATAGAAAATATCGCAGTCTTGCCTGACAAGAACTATATTGTTATAAATGGAACAGTAATCAATTTAGCTAAACAGACTTTTGGATATTCACCAGAGCTAGGCTTCTACAATAGCTACTACGAAGAAGGAGACCGAACACCTTATACTTCTCTAGACAGCCTTCTAAATGCTCATAGTATTAAAATTGATAGTGTAAAAGCTATGGCTGTTATTAAAGGAATGAAGGACGCTGGAATAAGTGATGTAGGCATACGTAAAGAAGGAATCTCTTATAGATGGAAAGTATCAGCCATGTATGGCGAAGAAGGTATTCTCTACAGCAGTCGAAAGATTCCAAAAGACTCGACCCGATTTGACCTGTTTGAGAATATTGAAGAAGACTTCTACCATTTCGCTGTATATAACTAAAAACAACGACAGCCCAACAAGGTGCAGCTTTAACCCTTGCTACGCTACGGGCTTCGGCTGCACGAGCACGTTGTGCCAAATTTTAGGCAATGTTTCGCAAATATCAGTTGGCTTGAAACTAAGAAGTAAATATGGTTGACCAGATAAAAAGAAAGTTAGAAGACATTTATACAAAGTATCCTGCGATTGCCAACCAATGCTTGAAGTATATCGAGAATAACTCAACTATTGACAATAATAGCACTATCAAAATATTCCACAGACCTTGGATTGCTCCACAGAACTGGGGGATTAAACTGTTTGAACCTATTAAAAGTAGTTGGTACAAGGATTTTCAAGAAAGAACAAACAAAGTAATACCTGATTTCTATGAAAGCTTCCTGCTAACAACTAATGGTGGGTTTATCTATGATTTGTCATTGTATGGCTTACCACCTTCACTGTATAATACTGGATTACTATCGAGGACAGTAATTCAATGTCATGACTTAACTTCAGCAAACAATAGCTGGATTATAAATTATGAAATTGAGAGAGAGTACTTCCATTTTGGAGGCAGAGCCTATACTTTTGATGAAAACGTTGGATATTTTTATAAGAAAGATGAAATAATCAGCATTAGGCAAAATGGTGAGACAATTAATAAGTGGTACGACTTCAACGATTTCTTAAGAGATGAAATTGAAAAGGCTGAAGAAATGATGAAGGAAGAAATTCCAGACAACACTAAAATTATAATAAAATAACTCGGCACAACCACACCTTTACCATAGCTTCGCCATGGCAAAGCCAAGTCCGTTGAGTAACATTTATAAAAATGAATATAAAACAATCACTCATCATCCTATTTCTATTGGTTGGATGCCAGCCCTCAATTGTAAGCACATCGCACACAGCAATCCAGGAAGAGCAACCGGATTACGCAGTTCTAGCAAAAGAATTGGAAGAAATCTATGACATTGACCAAAGTATTCGAAGTATAGATTGGGACACCATCAGCAGCCCAGAGGCAAGTGTTGCGTTCTCCATGAAAGTGATGACCCTCGACTCGGTAAATCAGACCAAGGTTATACCTATACTGGAACAGCACGGGTGGTTGCCGAGGAGTAAGGTGGGCGATAAAGCCGCTAAAGCCATTTTTTATGTGGTGCAGCATTCTAACTTGGTCACTATAGAAAAGTACCTGCCCCAGATGGAGCAACTGGCAAAGCACGGGGAGGCAAGTGCAACGGATGCTGCTAAAATGCGGGACAGGCTCCTCATGTTCCAGGGAAAGAAGCAGATTTACGGTACGCAGACAGCGGGTTGGGTACGAGCAGAAGGCGGGCAGGTTATCTGGCCCATAGAAGATGTGAAAAATGTGAATAAGAGAAGGAAAGAAGTGGGATTTACAACCACAGTGGAGGAGGACGCAAAACGGCTAGGTGCTCAATTCGATCCCAACGAAGAACTGCCGAAGAAAAAAACCGATACTCAACAATAGCTTTGCGTTAGCTACGCCAACGCAAAGCCCAGCCCGTTGGGTTCAATAGAAATCAAAAATGAAAAAGACAGCTTACTTTCTGTTCATGTGTTTGTTTGCTTGTAGCCAAAGTGAAAAGCTACCTGAAGGTGACATTGTTGAAGAAAGTAAGGTACAGGTTTCTGAAGAAGTGGCTCAGTTTTCTGAAAGTTCAAAATCTCAAGTGTCAGAAGTGCCAGAATATGACACTTGGACTTTTGAAAAAATGGATGACAGTAACTTAGTATTCAAAGAAGGACCTGTGTTCGACACAGAACTTCACGAGCTTGAGTACATTGGGCAGATTGACATTGACGGTAAAGCTCCATTCCTAGTCTTTTCAGGCAGGCATTGCGATGAATGTGACGCCAACACATCCCTTTACTTCCACTCCCCAAGAAATGGGTACTTGAATGTAAGCTACGGGGAAAACAGGTATCTGTATCCAGGTAAGGAAAGAGACTATGAAACTGACTCATTATTATATGAAGCACGAGCATTTTATGGGGAAGTGTTCAAAGGTGTGAGTGGTATTGTTTGGTTTCAAAAGACGCTCATGGAGGATAATAGCATTCAAAACTCTGTGTACTTAGCGAAGATAGTTGGTGATAAAGTAGTGGCTGAAGAAGTCAAAGACTTTAATGACCGACTCAAAGAAGCTTTGGAGTTAAACAAGGCTGGCAAGAACAAGGAAATCAAAGGTCGGGAATATACGAGTGAGCCATAAAAACTACAAAACCCAACACAGTTCATAATACAGGCTTCGGCTACGCCTCACCCACATTATGCACGAGACGTTAAATCCGTCATTGGGATTATTTTCAAATTTTAAAATGGCGAAGCTTTCAGGCTTTACCGGTGGGGAGGAATCACAGGCTATAAAAAAGGGAATGCCTGCAGAAGAGCCAAAGGCATAAATGGAGTTTAGGCCGGCAAGTCTTGCGGCGGCGTTGCC